>PERI01000020.1 GCA_002928515.1 Hyphomicrobium sp. | reverse complement strand
TCAGGTCGAGTGTAGGTGACTGATACTTTTTCCTCTGAGACGACGTCCATCTTCGATCATATCTTCAGGTCTGATGGGGATGCCGGCAAGAGTGAGAGCCTTCATCAGGATATGATTGACGGATACCCGTTCACGCGCAGCGCGTGTCTTGAGTTCAAGCAAGGCATAATCAGGCAGACAGGCTTTGACGTATGACATTCGGCTGCGAGGGGTGAGGCCGGTTTCAAGATCAGACACACCACAATCATCCTGGCTGCCTGCAGTTTGATCAATTGGCGATACGCGCTCACGCACACTCGGATTGTCGGGACGTGTCAAAGCAGGTACGCCCTTGGAACGGGCCATCGCTTCGATCGCGGTATCGTCGATATCGGATGCAAATGAGAGAAAAGGTTTGCGGGTATCAGCCATGATCTCTACCCCGCCACTTGGAGTTGG
>PERI01000019.1 GCA_002928515.1 Hyphomicrobium sp. | reverse complement strand
CTTCTCTATGACCGCGGCGCTTTTCCCAATTCAGCATGCGCTCAAAGCAAAGAATGTGTCCCGTGCGACGCTCGTAGTCGAGCGCCCATGCGCTAAGCTTCAGCCAGTCATTGCCAACATTGGCGAACTTGCCGTTGATCGGCGAGACACGGTTGATGATGAGATGAATATGCGGATGCGGCGTATCCGTGTGAGCCACCATCAAGCATTGGCGATCAGTCATGCCAAGAGCCCGAATGACTTCATCAGCCGCCGCAATCATGTGCTCTCGGCTGGGTTTGTCGTTCTTGGTCGGATGCCAGGCGATCGACATCGTATAAACGGGCTTGACGCCGCGCCGGCCTCGAAACGGGTTTTTGGTGCGAACGTAATCCTCGTACGACATGCCGGCTGCTCGAGCTGCTGCCGCAGCTGCTGCCAGCCGGACGTCCTGCGCATGAGCGGCCAGCCACTGCATACACCGGAGTGCTTTGTGCGGATCGCGTGTGGGGAGATTACGAGTTTCCGTAAAATCG
>PERI01000018.1 GCA_002928515.1 Hyphomicrobium sp. | reverse complement strand
ACACGCGATCCGACCGAACCTTGCTTGGGCGAGAGCATATACTCGTCGGGTGTCGGGCGGCCTGGCTGCGTGTCCTGTCGCTTATCGTTCAGGTAATACAACCCGGCACCGGCAAAGCCATGACCCAAGCTGGCGACGCGGGGGATCATGACGGCAGAAATTGATCGAGCAGGGCGTCGATCTTGCGGGCAGCATCGTCGAGTTCACTCGGCATATGTCCGGTCTTGTCAGCAATACGCAGAAGCTGATCGACGGTCGCGCCGAGACGGTTGAGAGCATCTATTCTGGCAAATGACAATTCTCGGTCAATACGTCGATTCCCATTGTCGTTAGATGGGCGCGATCCACTGTCGGTACAGAGCAGGGCACGTGCGTAGTCGGGAGCCGTTTGATTGTTATGTGCCGCGTTGATCAGATACCGGGCGTGTTCGCGATCGTTGACCCACAGGATGATCCTGCGGTCACGACGGGCCTCGATAGGTTTTCTCGGTCTTGCCATAAAATCATCGCCGATTACACAGTTCAACTCAGTAGTACGCATGCTGTCCGTTTTCAGTGTCGGTCGAGCAATCACGATCGCCATGCACATCGACACCGATCAGTCACCCCGTGAGCAGGGCGCGTTGTGATCAACGCGACCCACCCTGGGGTGAATTTGAGACGGTGCAACCGTCTCAAAGAGGGGCGGCGGGACGAGGCCCCCCTCTCGCCAGAGTTTTTCGGATACGAAAAACATATCTGGCTACTTCCTAATACCGCGATCCAACAAATATCATAATGACCCGAATTAAAGGAAGCAGATTCGACGCAATGCGTATCGAATTAGACGCGGATATAAAGTGGAATTACATAATGCTGAGAATAGCCGCGCAATTGTGAGAATAATAAAGTCGGCATTCGTAATGACGACTATTCCAACGCACAACAGCGTAATGCATGTGGACGCCGCGTAAGCATGGCGGACACATCGGCGCGACGCTCTGCGCAGCGGAGCTAGAAAGCGCCGACAGACTGGGTGA
>PERI01000017.1 GCA_002928515.1 Hyphomicrobium sp. | reverse complement strand
AGTGCGTGCTACAGGCTCCGTTAAAGTCACCACTGAATTCTATAAATTGAAGAGTGCGTGACGACTGATGCAAATGTCCAGGAGCAATGACTTTGATATCCTTAAAGAGCTCTATGTCGGTAATCCGTAATGTGATCAGCTGACGAGCCGCTACTTCATCTACAACAGCCGCATCCATGACGATCGATATGCCGCGACCGGAACGAACGGCGCGCTTCACAGCTTCTGTACTTCCAAATCCTGGAACAACGCGAATTTGGCTGGCTACCGGACCTATGTGACGTAGCAACAACCGACCTGTTCCGCTGCCCGGCTCACCACCAAGCAAGCACTCACTCAGCAACTCGGTTACGCTCACCTCATGGCGATCTGCCCAACTATGGTTCGGCGACACGATCACTACAAGTTTTTCACGGCGCCATGTCTGCGCAACAAATCCCTTGCGATCGTCCCACCACTCCATAACCGCAACATCAGTCGCTCCGCACTCAAGCCGGTTAGCTACTTGATCGTTCGCACCAATCCATAATTCTATCTCCGTCCCAGTTTGCCGCTGATAGGCACTAAGCATTGGTTGAATAAGATAAATGCCAATGTTGCTCGCAGCAGAGATTCTAAGAACGTGGTCATTGAGAAGTTCGCGCGCACGAGACGCTGTGCTGATCAACGCTCTTGCAAGGGGCAGAAAACGAGCTCCTTGCGGTGTAGGCGTCGCATGACTGTGTCGACGCACAATAAGGCGTGTACCCAAATCGGCATCGAGCTGATTGATGTGATCGACAACAGTCGACGGTGATAGTTCAAGTGCCATCGCGGCAGAGCGAACGCCACGCGTATCAATAACCGCCAGAAATGATTTTACATGAACTAAATTGAGCATCTTCACTACATTGAGACATTGTATCTGACATTAGGTGTTGGAAAGCACGTTGATCGCATTCACTGGTCGACGTCCTTGCAGGACATCAATGATGCTAGATGCAGCCGATGCTTCGATTTTCTTGCGGACGTTGGTCACTGCCGAACCAATGTGTGGTGTTAACACTGTCGGCGCTTGAGCAGACATCAAGCGATGCTCGATACACTTTGGGCGGTCGGGTCGCGCCCAGTCTTCGCACTCAAATACATCTGCGGCGTAGCCGCCGATGTGGCCAGCATCGATCGCATCAGCAACAGCTGTCTCTAATACAAGTGATCCACGCGCAGGATTTATAAGCAGCGAACCGGGCTTCATGTGTGCGATAGCCGCATCATCAATGATGTGCTGTGTGGTCGGTGTTAATGGCAGCGCTA
>PERI01000016.1 GCA_002928515.1 Hyphomicrobium sp. | reverse complement strand
GGAAAATTTCTCGCACAGTACCTCGCGCGGGGCTTTGAGCCCCGCGCGACCGGCACCGGTTAGGCGGTGCCGGCAAGGATTTCGTCGATGGTCCAGTAATCGGGTTCTGCGAAGACGGCCGTGATGTCATCTCCGCCCCAGACGCGGGCAGCGATGCGCCGGGCATCGGATGGCGTGCGGGCTTTGCACTGCAACTCACAGCCTTCGAGCGGCCAAAGATTGACGTTGTAAGTTTTGAGGGCAGCGGGTGTGGATTTGCGATAACGCGTTGCGATGGTCATGAGTTTTAGTCTCCTCTTTTTGTTGGGCCGGATCAGTCCAGCCGATGCGCGTCTCGTACGCCTGCGCCACTGAGCACGGTGTCCATGGACCGAAATGCTAGCGAACCAGGTGCGAAGCGCCGGTGGTGAGGTTGTGTTTCGCAGCCATTGATGCCGGGCGGCGCGGGCGTAAGCGCATTCGGTGAGGCTGGACGTGGGACTGGCCTCCTCAACAAGCGGAAACGGGTGTGATGAGCATTATCAGCGTTAGTTCGCGACGGCCGCTACCACCAAGAGAAATAATAGACCGTCAATCCGTACTCGATGGCATTCATCGCCTTGTGAACAAACGCCAGGTCGTCTTGCATTTCGCTGCCGTCCGTCGTGCCGAAGAAGAACCCGCTTGTGCTGGGCAGGCTGTGGTGTTCGATGGCAACGTGTAATGCTTTGAGATCGGCCATCGTCAGCTGAACGCCGACGCAGTTGAATTCAGCCCTTCCGCCTTTCTGGCGATACAGCTGTTCCATCCAGCCATGCAGATCCGGATGTTTGCGCCAGTAGTGAAGCTCGATGTGGGCTTCATCTGTTGTGATGTCGATGTCAGACGTGAACTCTTCGCAGGTGGCGAACGCGTACATATCAAGGCCCATGTAAATTCCTTTCGGTGTTATGGGCCGTCCCGGCGACGCCCCCTCACGCAGGACGGGGGGCTCGCCGGGCGGTCCGCCCGAAAAAGGATTCATGGGTCGCGACGCGTGGTGCTCAGGTGCGATACACGGGATGATCTGCTGCGGCGCCATCCCAAGCGTGTTCGCAATGGACGTAGCCGATGCGATTAACGTAATGCCAGCCAGGCACGAGGTAGAGCTGCCCTGTGTCGCCTTCAACCACGGTCCAGAAGTGACGCGGGTTGGCCACCGACCAGTCGATGTCCGTACCGTGCCAAATCAACGACCCATCGGCTCGCGGTATTGGCTCAAAGATCATTTCAAATGTCTCCCACCGGCGCGCACGCCGGTAGGTTTTTGAAGGGGGCATGATCATCATGACACCACCTCCACGCCATCGATTGAAAGCGTGACGTACGGCTCCGCATGAATCCCGCCGGGATCTATGCGTTCGGCGTGCCACCAGCCTACGGCGATGACGACGATTTTCTGAAAGTCCAAGTCTTCGCGATCGCATAAATGACCGATGTCGCAGACGAGGTCTTGAATGGCCTGGCGTCTATTATCGGCGTTGACGATTTCTGAAAACACACCGCCGGCTTTGTCGGCACATGCGGCGCGTCGTTGATTCATATCAGAGGTCATTGATCACCTCCGGTGTCGATAATGTCCCAGATAATGAAGCTGTCGATGTTGCCGTCTTTGTGCTTCCAGTTTTCGTCTAGGTTCTCGTCGTAGTCGGCTTCTGCCCGTTCAATGGCTTCGGCTTCCGACGAAGCTTCTAACCACTGCACGTAGACATCCCAACGATGCATGGCGACGCGATATCTTTTGTTTCCAGAGGTCATTTGCGGCTTCCAGTTCTTTGAACGTGAATCGCTTCGATGCCGCCGTCACTGATACAGCGGAACATCTGCATCTGTTCGTGCCAGAGATCCGCGCCGAGTCGTTCTGCGTGATCGCGCGACCGCGCCTTAACGGTTGCGGCATAGCGCAAAGTTTCTGTGATCGTGATTTGATAGGTGTGTCTGCGTTTGGTCATT
>PERI01000015.1 GCA_002928515.1 Hyphomicrobium sp. | reverse complement strand
AATGCGCGCGGCCGTTTTGTTCGGGGCATGGATACTCCGCGACGCGATCTCGATTGGTGGAAAGCACACCGTCATTTATCCGATGACGCCATTCGCGCCGCCCGCGCCGACAGACAGTCCGGCGAACTGAAAGACTTCCAGAATGCGTTTGCCAATGCGATCGTGGGATTGGAGACGCGCGCCGCGACGATCGACACCAAGAACATCAAACACCTTCAAGCCGAAGTCGCACGCCGACAGGCAAAATATCTCGCCAAGGACAATCGGCCTGCAAACCGAACACAACGGGCCATTCATGTCGTCCGTCGTATGGCGGATTTCATCACCGGTCGCGACTTTCTCGAAAACCGACAAATCAAATCGCTGAACAAATCGATCACAGCGCTTGAACAGCGGTTGGAACGCGACCGAGCAAGTGTTCGGTCACGTTATGCCAAAGCCTGGATCAGTCTGGAAAAGCGTCATGCTGCCGAACGCGAACGTGACGAACGGCGCATCGCTGAACGTGGCCGCAAGGACAGAGGTGACGCCGCGATCACTCGCGCCCGCAAGCAATTCAATGTCCGGTCCGATGCCAGCACGGCCGCGAAGTTGTCGCCGAAAATCGCTGCTGGTAAATTATCCAAGCTTTATCGCAAGCACGCTAAGAGCAAACTTGCCGAACGGCTCGAAGGACGAAGCGCGCTGGCGCGTATCGTCGGGAACTTAAGCGGCAAGCAGATTAACGTCGACGATCTACGCCGCGAAAGTTTGGTACGGCCGGATAAGGTATCGAAGCTTGCTCTAACCAAGCAGGGCAAGCCTACGTCCGGCACTAACATGTTGGCTCGCGATTCAACGGCGGTCGAACAAAGGACCAATTCTGTTCGGGAAACGGAGATCAATTCTGAAATGCTACGAGCGAAGGAAGCCAAAGCGGAACGTCAACGGCGGAAACGTTTGAGGCCTCGCGGTCGGACGAGGCGGATCGAATAAAAGCATTTTCGACCGTCGGTGATGAAACACTCTGTAACGTCACCCAAAACACCGGCCCTGCACGGTATTACATCGTTATAGTAACAGCCCTCGACAAACATCCCAGAAGCGAACCTGAGCGAGCGCAGTTATCCATGTCCGCTTTGCCGAGATTTGCGACATCACAGATCTCTTCGAGCAGTGCAGTCACTGGCGTCAGCGTTACGGCAGGAGATACCTAAAGTGCACCCATCATCTACCTGACACGATGGTCCATTTGCCGAGGTGCACTTTCCTCCAGGGCAAGTGGGGAGAATTTGCGCACGGCCCCATCAACAGACAAGAAAGTTTTTGCTGCGGGACTGGCCGCGAAGAATATTCTTCGCGCAAAAGACATTCATCGCTTTCCTGATATCGTCAAACACGCTATTATTGAAAGTAGTTACTCAAAAGATCTTAAAACGTAAAAATTCTAAGCTGTGCTGCACTGCTTTGTGACTGTCTAAGCGCAAGAGGCACCAGACAAAAATCTACTAGGGGAACGCCATGGATAATCAATCAGCATCAGTGCTTGATGAGAAGTCTGTTAGAAGTCGCGAGCTTGGCGATAGGCTCGAGACGGTCTCCACAGGAGCAACACGGCGTGGTTTTCTTGAACGCGTCGGACTTGCCGCTGTGGGTACAGCTGTCGGAGCTACAGTTCCATTTTCCAGCGGCCAGCCGCTCAACGGATTGATTTCGCCTGCGCATGCTCAGGATGCGAAAGCCGAGAAGCCGGCTGCAGAAGCTGCCGCCAACGGGCCCCAGAAACTTAATATGCCGGGCAAAGACAGCGGTCTCGTTGTGCTCGGCGACAAGCCGCTCGTCGCCGAAACACCCGAGCATTTACTGGATGACGACACGACGCCAACGTCGAAGCTCTTCATTCGCAACAACGGTACGCCACCCGAAATGCCGGCCGATCTCGACGGCTGGAAGCTTGTCATCGATGGCGAGGTCAATGCGCCACTAGAAATTACGCTGGGCGAAATGAAGAAAAAGGCCAAGCCCGTCACCCACCGAATGATGCTGGAATGCGGTGGCAACGGGCGCTCGTTTTATTCGCCACCAGCGAAGGGCAATCAGTGGACGAACGGCGGCGCCGGGTGTCCTGAATGGACAGGCATACCACTCAGCGAATTGCTGAAGGCTGTTGGCGTCAAAGACAGCGCTGTCTATACGGCGCACTACGGCGCCGACACGCACCTCTCCGGCGACGCTAGCAAAGTGACGCTGTCGCGCGGCGTGCCAATCGCCAAGGCGATGGACGAGCATACGTTGCTCACCTGGGCGATGAACGGTGAGCCGCTGCCTGCGATCCACGGGGGTCCGCTGCGGCTAGTCGCTCCTGGCTGGGCGGCGTCAGCTTCTCACAAATGGCTTACCAAAATTACGATCCGCGACAAGGAGCACGATGGCCCCGGCATGACCGGCACAAGCTATCGCACGCCGATCAAGCCGATGATTCCAGGCGGAAAGGCCGATCTGGCGAACTTCAAGGTTCTTGAATCGATGCCAGTCCGCTCGATCATCTCTAATCCGATGAATGGCGCGAAACTGGCGGCTGGCACACGTGAGATTCCGTTGCGTGGCGCAGCCTGGGCCGGGGATCTCGCAGTCTCGAAAGTAGACGTCTCGGTGGATTACGGCGTGAGCTGGTCACAGATGACGCTCGCAAAGCCAACCAATAAGTTCGATTGGACGCGCTGGACGGGGTCTGTGAAATTGCCGAGCGACGGTTACTACGAATTGTGGGTCCGTGCGACGGACTCGAACGGGGCCATGCAGCCCCATGTCGCCCCCAATTGGAATCCATCCGGCTACGGCGGCAATCCGTTTCACCGGATCGCAGTTCTTGTAGGATAAATGAACATGCAGAACGTCTTTGATCTGGCCCTTCGTTGGGCCAGCATCGCAGCCTTGAGTGCAGTGCTACTAACGGGCGCGGCGACGGCGCAAATTGAACCGGCAGCCGAAGACAAGCCAGAAAACTATCCAGACGCGCCTCATCGCGAGAGCACGTTCTATTTCTGCTCCGCATGCCACGGTTTTAAGCTTGTCGCTCAACAAGGTTTAAACGCTAGCCGGTGGAATGAGATTATCGATACGATGGAGCAGAAGCACGGCGCAGCAGAGACCCGTGGCGAAGAGCGCGATGCGATGGTTGAATATTTGTCGACAGCTTTTCCGCAGAAACAAAAGCCGGGCTGGCGCAATCCATTTCAAGAATAAAAGCGCGATTAAGAAGTGTTCTAGACCAACTGGCTGACCCAGTTCACGCAACAGGACGCGGCGGTTGAACAATAGGCATAGGTGCCGGTCGCAGACCGCCAGTTACCGCGTTGAACGCGGTACCCCTCAGCCCCCCCGGCGGCGGAGGCTGCAAATGACACAGATCAGGCTGTTTGAAGATCCACGCGTGGTCTCGCCGCCGCTTGCGCGCCGAAACGATGTGCGCACCGGCAAGTCTGGCGAGCACCTCGTCCTGGCAAAGCTGACGCGGTGGGGCTTTGATGCGCACGACGCGCAATCTTGACCGCCGGGTTTGTCGGGAAATGACCGCTCGCCATGCAAATGCAGCAATAGGGGAAAGCAACTCGATCGCTTTCGTTTACTCATCGCTGAAGTCCGCTGATGGGACAGACAAGACTTGTCTAATTTAAACACATGCCAAGGTATCGGTTGTTCATACCGAAAACATGAGGTCTCTCTAAAGACTCAGGTCCGCTATGTGACCGCCCGTTTTCATGCCACCGT
>PERI01000014.1 GCA_002928515.1 Hyphomicrobium sp. | reverse complement strand
AGACTTCACGCCAGCGCGTTGGATCTTATCCAAGCTGACTTTGACGCTCGATCCATCGTCATCATTTTCGCCTTCATAAACAGGGATGTAATCCATCCCCATCCAGTCCTTCTTCGGCTCTTGCGATGTGTCGGGCAATCCCATCGGATTGCGGTAGAATTTGATTTTGCGCTCGCCGCTTGGCTTGGGCTCGCTCATGGCGCTTTCGGCGGCAATCGGCGCGTCGCCGGGCAGCGGAGGCTCTTCGTTTTCCATCACCGCCACGTAGTCTCGGCCTTCAGCCGTTTTGGTTGGATTCGCGGCATAGGCGGGCTTGCCGTCGGGATCGCGCCAATAGAGAACGCGGCGATTCTCTTTCGGCATCACATCCGATTGCGCCATCGTCGCCCCACCATCATTCATGCTCGAGGGGAGGAAAGGCCAATTTCCGGTGCCGAGCCTGTAGCCGACAGCTGTCGGTACGAGGATCGTCAACAAACCGGCCAGGACAAACGCTAACTTGCGCATGGGTCTATTCCTCACTGCTTGGCCGTGAAGACGACAATGCCCTGCACCGTTTCAGGCTCGCCCTGGACCTTGGCTTGGAGCTTTAGGGCCCAGCCACCGGCCATGGTGAAATCGGCTTTGAATTTATAAATACCGGGTGTTGTTTCCGTCATGGGTTCAAGCGTCGTGGTCATCGCTTCCATGCTATCGGGCGACATATCGAGACGCGTGCGGATGATGATGGCGCCTTCGACCGGCTTGCCACTCGGTTTGTGGATGAGCTTGACCGCAATTTCGCTGCCGGGTCCGTTGCGAACCTCGCTCGTGACAGGCTCGAAAATATAATCTGATGCTGCAGCCATCGCGGCGTGCGGGTCAAACAACGCAAACAGGGTCGCAGCGAGAGCTGCTTTCGCAAAAAAATTCATGGGGCGATCTCCAGTCAAGACACTGTGTCCGTGCCGGCATTGGCACGTCGATGCAGCGTGATACGCACCGACTGAGCCGGTGGCGCATCACGCCATGTTGTCAGGAGATTAAACGATGGGAATTGGCGGCGGCGGACCGGTTATGAAAGGATCATAGGTACTGACCCGCGTGGTGACCGGGCGATCAAGGACCAAAGCGAATGGCTGCCAAGCTGCTGGCAAATCAGCTACGCCAAAAGATACAGCGCAATGGCTGGAACAGCCCATCACGGCCGGAGTGCAGTCACCTTTACAGCACGGGCAATCGCCTTGATCTTGCATCGGGCATGGTTCGGCGAAGGCTTGTTCGGTCGCCGAAGCCACATTGATCAATGACCCCAGTGCGAAGCCTAAGACTAAAAAGATCACAGCAATGGTATGTCTGGCGAGCATCGAATGCCTTGACTGAATACCATAATAGTGAGCTTGCGAACCTTGTTCGTCAATAACTTAATGGGCTATCTCAGTGGAGTAACATTATGAAATTGGTAATAATTTAGTTAGCCCGCATACCCTCAACGACCAAAATTTGTTTTTTTTACACTTCAGCGCTGTTCTCGGCTGCCGTGCGCCTGCCTTTCGTCATGTCAACGGTTCACGGCTGCGGCGCACGAATTATTTTATTGACCTTGATACTGCCTTGCCGGGCGCGCGCCTGCGCTTCGTCGTAAGCGAACTGCATTCGCATTAGATGGTCGGCCTTGGGTCCAAAGGCTTTCTCGATTCGAAACGCCATATCCCAACTCAGAGCAGTACTACCTTTGACTAGCTTCGATATGGTCGGACGGCTTACACCAAGCGCTTGCGCAGCGGCAGTCTCTGTCAATTCAAGTGCCTCAATGATTTCTCGCCGGATGAACCAGCCAATATGAGGCGGGTTTTTTAAGTATTTCTCAAAAGGCTTTGCAGAATTCCGTATCATCACCGCACTGTAACAGTGGGAGCTGTTGCCTTCGGAGATATCTTGATCTTCACGTCAATTTTTTGATCCAGTTTGCCAAGGACAGACGTAGGGCGGTCGATGGTAAAGCGATCGAGCTTGGCTCTCCGAATTCGCGAGTAGTTGCCGACTACGATGCCAGTTTCATCAGCCGCGGCACGCACGTTGAGTTGGCGCGAATCCAGTATCTTGATAATCTGCGAAGCCAAAATTGCTTTCAGGTGTTCAACAACGGCGTTCGCGTTGCCGAAGTCCTGAAAGATATTGCCGCTCCCGCGTATGATATCAAATGGTATAGTCATTGTAGTACCAGCTTCACGGCTTCAATTCATTACACAAGACTTACAGTAAGTCGCTTGCCGACTGCGGAAGCAGCTTTAATGAGCGTGTCGAGCTGTACGCGATCGTTGGTAGGATCAAGTAGGCGGCTGAGCTGTGTGGCACTTGTCTTCATGCGTCGGGCCATCTCGGATTTCGAGATATTGCGAGCCGCCATTTCATGTTCGATCTGAAGAGCCACGGCACGCTTGATCGCCGTCGCTTTCACTGCGTCGTAGATGCCTTCATCGCGCAAGAAACTATCGAAGCTCTCACCGATTCGAGGGTTTTTAGGTTTCATGGCGTTTCACCTCCTTCATTCGCGATTTCGCCAGGTCCAGCTCTTTAGATGGTGTCTTCTGGGTCTTCTTAACGAAGCCGTGCAAGAGGACCATCTGTGATCCGATCAACACGAAGAGCACGCGTGCGATCCGTCCGCTGGAAATATTTGAGCGCACCTCGTAGAGACCTGTAACTCCGGCTATCGGAGAGCATCTAGGTTTTCCAACCGGCCAACTGAATTCCAAAGTCGCAATGTCTTCGCCGATCGTTCTGCGATCCTCGCGGGACAGATCCATAAGCCACTCTCGGACAGGTCGTTTGTCAGTCTTCGTCACGTAGAAAACAGCATTGAGTATTTTGAGTGGCGTCGTCATTGTCACCTTTAAAGGTATACCGTATGAGGTATGCTTGTCAAGTTTAAGTTAATTGAGGAATTCCGCTTGGAATTGAATTTAAGCGTTTGTTGTGTCCACTTGCCCACCAAGCTCGACACAGGCGAGATAGCCGATCCATAACGAGCAAACCTCCTTCGCTCACTTGGGTACGACACATTGAAATTCGCTACACGGAAAGAAAAAAAACACGGCCCCGAGGGGAGTCGGGGCCGTGCTTTTGTTTGGGAATATATTCCCTACTCTGCTGTTGGAGCTTTCGGAGCAGCCGCTTTCTTCTCAGCTTTCGCCGGTACGGCTTCGAGTGCCTTCTCGCGGCGATCAATGACTTGTCCCGCAGTCGCAGACGACAACAATGTTCCTGCAGTCGTTTCAACGCGGGAGCGAAAATTGTCATTCAGCGTGTAGTCCTTGCCGCGCACTTTGTCCGCATCGTCCTTGGTGAAGGGCTGAGCCGACTTGATGTTGGTGGCGGGGATAAAGCGATTGGCGCCGAGATTGACGAGAGCAATCCCCTGCCCGCGAATATCGTCGAGTGTTTCGGTGGCAAGTTTAGTGCTCTTGTCAGCAAACTCAATTTGCAGCTGAAAGCGGCTGGCATCTTCGAGCTTTTCATAGCGCGCCGCGATGCGCGTCCGGTCTTCGTCGGTGATCGGCTTGATCTTGCGGATGGCCGATACGGGTACGGCTGTGGAGCCGTTGATCTTCAAAGTCTTACTCATTGTACACCTCAATATATCTGTAAAATGGTTGTTGTTGCTTGCAATAAATTCGCAAATTGAATTGGAAAATATATATGTATACTGTATATGTCAACAATAATAGTTATGACATATATTTGGAAGTTCTCATATGCAAATAGATATACGCGGGAATTACGCCATTTCGGACTTGGTCACGGTGTTCCAGCACCTGGTGGCACAGCTTCAGGATCTGGGTATTGAAACGGTGGAGGCTGTGTCGGTGACGTTCGATGCGCGTCGCATGGATGGCACGCGCGTTGGCTTAAGGGATGATGCGGGTCCTGCATCGCATGTGATTTTGGAGATCGCCGATCTTGCGCGTCCGTGTGTGGGATCGGGTAAGCTGAGAGTGGTTGAGGCCCCTGCCCCACGTCGATCTACAGCACGCGCTCCCCAACAAAAGCCACGCCGCAGCTACCACGCCGAGCGAGACTGATTGCGTCGCTGACTTGGCCATGGTTTTGGAGCCGTCCGTCGCTCTATGGTGGCAGCCGATGCGAGGACGGGACGCAAGGCCGCGAGACGCGCGCCGCGCAGCGGTTGCCTTGCCGGCGCGCCGCAGCCTCGGCTAGTCCCTCCATCGATGGACGCTAAAACCCTCCATGGTTTAGGTGGGTCTAGAGCCGCCAAATCATCGAAAGCAAATGGCCATTTGGCCAACAGGACAAAAGTCAAAGACGATCGGCGCATCCGCGCCAGGGATCGTGACCCGCATGGGCGGAAACCGCTTCACAACGTGAACGGGTTCCGTGGCGCGCCATAGAGCCCGATCGGGCCGCAGGCACGAGTCGCCCTGACCCGCACTCAATA
>PERI01000013.1 GCA_002928515.1 Hyphomicrobium sp. | reverse complement strand
CGAATCCTAAGCATGACGGTCACTCTTCGATCAGAGTTCCTATTCTGTTACGCGCAATCGCAGGTTTAATTAACCGCCGGGGTGGTTTTTCGCCCGGACAGTGTGAGCAGAAGTCCGGGGGCCAAAAATACGATCCACGCCGGCAATAGCAAGAAAGTCACGAGAACCGGGTCCCACAGAGCCGGAAACAGATAACGCTGCACGATGGCTTGCACGAGGTTCAGGCTTCCGGCGCTCAGCCGTCCCCAGAGGTCGCCGAGTGAGACAAATCCGAGCAGACCTGCGCCCGATAAATCCGACACGAGGTCAAATGCAAGGATCGCGGCAGCCAGCAACACTAGACTGAGACCGATCAAGCGACGAAATGACATCGGATAACCCTTGCTTCGGCCGTGCGCGGCGTGTGTCGACGAGGCGCGACATGCCACTACATGCTGTTTCAAATTCGCGAGATTGCCAAGCGTTTCGTTATAGAGATGAGTCGCGCTCGCCTGAGCGTAGTAAGTGTGAGTGCAGCCCATGATCGTCACGACCTATTCGGCAATCCGTGCTTTCGGTCTGTATCGTACTGTGCGATATATGAAAATCTGTTTCCAGCCGTTTTGCGGCGACAGTACGAATGGCGTTGGCATCCGCACCGGGCTTGATGACAAAGTGCAGGGATAGCGATGGCGCATCGCTCGTCAGCGCCCAGATGTGCAAGTCGTGAAGATCAACCACGCCTGGTATTTCTTTCATCGCGCGTGCGATTGCCTCGAGATCGATGCCATCCGGTACCCCTTCCAACAAGACATTGATGGTTTCTTTGAACAGCTGCCAAGTTCGAGGCAGTACCCATAGCCCGATGCCAATCGCTACAAGCGCATCGACCCATACCCAGCCGGTAATCCAGATTACGATCGCGGCAAAAATAACAGCTATGGAGCCGAGCATATCGCTCCAGACTTCGAGGTAAGCGCCTTTGACGTTTAGGCTCGAATCCTTGCCCGAATTGAGCAACTGCATGGACAGCAGATTAACGACGAGGCCAATCGCCGCCACGGCCATCATCGGTAGGCTTTGGACTACTTGAGGGTTAAGGAGGCGCTGATATCCTTCAACGAGGATGTAAGCGGCCACTGCGAACAAAAGCACCGCGTTGAATGCGGCCGCCAGAATTTCGAAGCGCTGATAGCCGAACGTGCGACGGCTGTCGGCTGGCCGTTCACCGATCTTGATAGCGGCCAGCGCGATCGCCAGACCCGCCGTGTCGGTCAGCATGTGCGCGGCATCGGAGATCAGCGCAAGACTGCTAGTCCAAATGCCGGCAACGACTTCGATGATCACGAAACTTCCGGTCAGCGCGAGCGCGAGCGTCAGCGCGCGCTTGTTTGAGGTGCTGTGGCCGTGCTGGTGACCGGTGCCCACTAGCTTATCCTTACATTTACGATTGTCTTCAGGTAGGTAAACAGTAAGTCCCAACGCACTACGCTTGCGGTCCTTGACGGTGCGTATTGCGAATAGTCGTCCAAATCAGCAATACGGCGCCGATGGAAATGGCTATATCGGCAACATTAAATGTTGGCCAGTGCCATCCGTAAAGGTGGAGATCAAGAAAATCAGTAACCGCATGGTTCACGGCGCGATCAAAGATATTTCCAACAGCTCCACCCACAATCAGCGATAGAGATGCCCGCTCTATTGGTACGGAGCTCCGCATCGCGAGATATCCGAGCGCTGCCAGTATCGCGCACTGGAACACCAATAATGTGATGACGTCAGTTGTCGAGTTAGCCTTGAGCAAGCCGAAACTGATCCCCTGATTGTACGCGAGTTTCAAATTAAGAAATGGACTGATATAGATTGCACCCGCTGGCGGCAGGTATTGTTGGGCAGCGCTTTTTGTAAAGGCGTCTGCCAAAAAAACGCCGACGACAATTGACATAATGACAATCGTCTTTTTGGAGACGCTACGCGTGCGAAGCCATCGCGCACGCATTCTCGTGTTATCGTCCATGAATAGCATGTTGCGCCGCGCTACTACGGCTTGACGCAAGTTCTGCTCGAGACTGCCTCAAAATCTGCATCGCAGAATTTAAAAATAGCCCCGCCATGATCCCAGCGACAACTAGGTCGGGCCATGCCGTTTTTGTTCCCAAAACCGCAATTGCCGCTGCCATAACCGCCACATTGCCGATGGCGTCATTGCGTGAACAGAGCCACACCGAACGCACGTTCGCGTCGCCGTCCTTGTAACGCAAGAGCAGCAGCACGCTAGCAACGTTGGCGGTCAACGCCAGCATTCCTATAACCCCCATAATCTCAGCGCGCGGCAAGCCGAGCACCAGCACGTGATAGAGCGTGGACCCGAACACCCATAGCCCCATAAGGAAGAGGGTGGCACCTTTGAACAAGGCGGCTTTGGCACGTACGCTCATTGCCATACCGATAACTGCGAGACTGACGCCATAGGTGAGTGTGTCGCCAAGAAAGTCGAGGGCGTCCGCCTGCAGCGCTTGCGATCCGGCAAGGCGTCCTGCCACCATTTCAACGGCAAACATCACGGCATTGATTGCGATAACCGTCCACAGCACGCGTTTGTAACGCGGATCGAGCCCGTCGAATTGCGGATTGCCATGACAGCCGCACGCATCTTCGACGCAGGCGTTGTCGGTCCGTGTTGAGGCGTTTTGAATGTTCATGAAAATATTGTACTATCTCTAGTCACTAGAGGAGCAAGCGTCATGACGCATGACATGACCATCGGCGGGCTGTCGAGCCTAGCAGATGTCAAAATCCCGACAATTCGTTACTACGAAAGCATCGGCTTGCTGCCAAAGCCATCACGCTCAGAGGGTGGCCGACGCATCTACGGCGAGGACGCACTTCGGCGGCTACGTTTCGTACGCCACGCGCGAGACTTGGGCTTCGAAATAGTTGCCATTCGTGAGCTGCTGTCGCTGGCGGATCGGCCAAGCCTGTCCTGTGGAGCGGTAGATGCCATTGCCCGCCAGCACGCGGCCGAGATTGACACGAAGATCGCCCGGTTAAAGCGGCTAAGACAGGAATTGACACAGATGATTGACGACTGCGGGTGCCATGACATACGGACCTGCAAGGTGATCGAGGTATTGGCAGACGCCCGGCCTGCCAAGGCGACAAAACGCAAGCCACTTTTAACGATTGATGCAAAAGTGCCACGAAGACCTGTCACGCAGCCTTGAACTGGACAGATTAATCGAGTTACTGTTCAAAGCGATAGAGGCGCTGATTCATGCAAACGTGGCGAAAAGTTTTCGCTGTAATTCTGCTCTTGGTGTTCGCGCCTGCCTCCGTGCTGGCTGCGATGCCGCTCCAATTGTGCCTGGGTAGCGATGGCCATAGAACAGTAGAGAGTGCGCTCTCAGGTGACCATCACTTGGGCAACCATCACTCTGAGTTGGGTGGTGCCTATCAGACGCGGCATGGCAGTGATATCGCGTCAGCGTCGGAGAACCGACCCGACTGTCGCGATGTGCTACTTCAAGCCGCTGGGCAAGTTTCATCTCGCACCATGTCCCGTTGGGGAGATGATGACACCACGAAGATTTTTGATGCGGTGCTGCCCGTTTACCCACAACCGCTTGTTTTGGCGGTGCTATGCGACTCGGCTTCCCGTGCGCATCATAAGGATGGGTTCATCTTGCATGATCCCCACCTCGCCAGCTTGGCGACCATTGTTCTTCTGAACTGATATTCTATCGGATGTTTTTCAGCGCGTGTGGGTGAAAACTCGCGCGCGCTTTTACTCGTCTATCGGGGGATAGAGCGAGAGATATGGGGAAAATATGCCAGGATTTTATTTCGGCTTCCATCGATCGAGGTTGTTTTTGACCGTGTGCACACTCGTTTTGACGCCGCTGCCTTCGATAGCCGGAGACGGGCATTTGCATAGTCCGCGCAGCATGCCCAATCCGGATGTCCTTACGTCGGATCGCGAACTGCCGCGCCGCGAGTGGGCTGTGGAAGTGCATCCGGTTCCAGGCGCATTCGGCAAACCCGTCTATCAAGAGCGGCTAACTCTCAGACAGGCCGTAAGTCGCGCGCTGGCCTATAACCCTGCCGTCAAAGCGGCATTTATCGAGATCGAAGCGCGGCACGGAGAAGAAGCGCAATCGGGCGTTAAACCAAACCCCGAGCTACTGATTGAGGTTGAAAACTTTGCAGGGCGGGGTGGGCAAAGCGGCTTCGACGCGGCCGAATCGACCTTCAGCCTGACGCAGACCATCGAGTTAGGCGACAAGCGGTTGCGGCGGTTGCAATCAGCGCACCTGGACGCGTCGCTCGCCGGTTGGGACTATGAAACTGCGCGCGTTCAAGTTGCGACTGCGACAGCCAGCGCTTTCGTAGATGTGATCACAGCGCAAGAGCGCGTCCGCGTGCTGCGCGAATTCGTGACGATTGCAGAGAAGACGCAATCGAGTGTTGACGCTCGCGTCAAGGGCGGCAAGGCGAGCCCTATCGAATTCGACCGGTCGATCGTCGCATCCGCGCGCGCGAAGGCACTCGTCAGCGGCGAGCAGGCGAGGCTGGCTGCGGCTAAACGGCGGTTGTCGATTTTTTGGGGATCGGAAACCGTCGATTTTGGTGCCGTCACGGGGCGATTGGGCAACGCGCGTGGTGTACCGTCTCTTGCGACGCTGAAATCGCTGATCGACAACAATCCTGAACTCGCCCGTTGGTCCGACGAAGTCGGCCGTCGTATTGCGCAACTCGATGTCGAGGTTTCAAAAAGCATTCCGGATGTTCGCTTCGGAGCCGGCGTTCGCCACTTCGCCGAGACGGATTCTGCGGCTGCGGTCGCGACAGTGTCGATCCCACTGCAATTCTTCGATCGCAACACCGGCAACATCGTTGCCGCCGAGCAACGAATAGCCAAAGCCGAACAAGATAGAGAAGCCGCTCGAAATTCGTTGCTTGGTTCGCTGGCAGAAGCCGTTGGCGAATTGGAAGTTGCGGCTGCTTTTTTGAAAGCCCTTGAAACTCAAGTGTTGCCACCCGCGCAAAGCGCATTTGAACGCACCAAGACTGGTTACGACGAAGGCAAATTTGACATTCTGAACGTGCTGGACTCGCAGCGCGCGGTTTTCGAGACGCGTCTCGAAGTTCTCGTCGCCAGATCAGATTACGAAAAAGCGCGCGTCCGGGTCGAGGCCATCGTTGGCCGCGATCTTGGCGGGCTATGAAGGTGAAAGTTTATGATATCGCGAACTAAAGCATTAATAGGACTAGCAGCAGTCGGGCTCTTTGCCTTGATAGGCGCACGCGAATTCAATTCAGCTTGCGGTCCGGCAAAGCCCGCCGCAGACGCTCATGGGCACGGCGACGAAGCCGGTCATGCCAGCGAAGGCTTCGGAACCAAAGTCTGTGAAGATGGGCTTGTCACGGCCCTTAAACACCAACTCGGTTTTGGCTCCGACGCAATGGCGATCAAGGCTAATGCTGAGAGCGGTGAAAAGAGACAATCTGACGGCGACAATCACGACGATGTTGCTGCGACAGGTGCTGGTGCAGCAACAGACGAGCACGGACACGCGCATGGCGCCGGAGGTCACGAAGAAGGAGGAGAAGGCTTCATCAAACTAACGTCGGCGCAGATCAAGGCCACCGGAATTGAAATGGCCCCGGCAGCGTCGGGCGTGCTGATCAAAGAAATCGCTGTTCCTGGCCGCATCGTCATCAACGCGAACGCGCAGGCGAAGATCGTCCCTAAGTTGGCCGGCACTGTTGCCAAAGTCACCAAACAGGTTGGAGACACGGTCGCGGAAGGCGAAGTCATTGCGACGCTTGAAAGCCGCGAAATCGCTGACGCCAAAGGCGAGTATCTCGCGGCGCGACGCACGGAAGAATTGGCCAAGTCGACCTTTGAGAGAGAAGAGCGACTGTGGAAACAGAAAGTAACCGCTGAGCAGGACTACCTCACGGCTAAAAATTCCCATCAGGAAGCGGTCATCAGGCGTGACCTTGCTCATCAGCGCTTGCATACGATTGGCCTATCTGAGGACGAGATCGCAAAGCTTCCGACGACCAGTGAAGAAGCGAATTATCGGTTCTACGACATCCGATCGCCGATTTCCGGTCGCGTCATCGCGCGCGACATCGTCATGGGCCAAATTGTCGGCACCGATCGCGAAGCGTTTTCTATTGCTGATCTTGCGACGGTCTGGGTGGAAATCTCGATCTCACCTACAGATCTTCCATTTGCAAAGGATGGCCAAGACGTCCGCATATCGTCCGGTGGACGGACCTCAACGGCCAAGGTTGTTGCTATCAATCCGTCGATAGATGCCGAAACGCGCTCTGCAAAAATCATTGCTGCGCTCGACAATACGAGCGGCGAATGGCGGCTGGGCGACTTCGTCAACGCGCAGCTGATATCGGGCAAGCTGGAGGTTCCGCTCATGGTTTCGCGCGAAGCTATCCAAACGATCAAGGGGGGCAAAGTCGTGTTCGTCAATGAAGGGTCCGGCTTCCGAATGCGGCCGGTCACGACTGGACGCGAAGATTCGACGAATGCTGAAATCCTCTCTGGCCTTGAGTTCGGAGAAACAGTGGCGATTAGCAATACCTTCACCCTCAAGGCGGAGCTCGGCAAGGCCGAAGCCGAGCACGAACACTGAGAGCGAGCGAGCATAATGATAGAGCGTATTCTCAGTTTCTCGCTTCAGCACCGTTTTCTGGTTGTGCTGCTGGTTGCCGCAATGTCGGCCTTCGGCTTGCAGTCGTTGCAGAAGCTGCCCATCGACGCCGTTCCCGACATCACTAACAACCAGGTCCAGATCAATACCGAGGCGCCAGCGCTCTCGCCGTTCGAAATTGAGAAGCTTGTCACGTATCCGATCGAAACGGCGCTCGCCGGCATACCTGGCTTGACTTACACGCGATCTCTGTCGCGCAACGGGTTCTCGCAGGTGACCGCTGTGTTCGCGGAGAACATGGATGTTTATTTCGCCCGCACGCAGATCACGGAGCGTCTGTCGGCGGCCAAGGATCAGTTGCCGGTCGGCGCAGAGCCGAAGATGGGCGCCGTCTCCACGGGCCTTGGCGAAATCTTCATGTGGACGACGCACTACGAGCATCCGCGCGGAAAGGGCGCGCAAATCAAGGATGGTGAGCCAGGCTGGCAGAGTGACGGCAGCTATCTGACGCTCGAAGGCTTGGTGCTGAAAAAGGACTTCGAATTCGCAATGTACCTGCGCACGGTGCAGGACTGGATCATCCGGCCCCAGCTCAAGGGCGTTCCGGGTGTCGCTGAAATCGATACGATCGGTGGCTACGAGCAGCAATTCCAGGTGCAGCCCGATCCGCAGAAACTTCTGTCGCTCGGGCTGACGTTCTCGGACGTGATCTCTGCGCTTGAGAGAAACAACACGAGTGTTGGCGCCGGATACATCGAACGCAAGGGTGAGTCGTATGTCGTCCGCGCCGACGGACGGGTGCAGGCCGCCGAGGACATCGGCAATATTATTATCGACAACAAGGCCGGCGTGCCGGTCTATCTGAAGAATGTCGCCGAAGTCGGGATCGGCCGCGAGTTGCGAACCGGATCGGCAAGCGAAAACGGCAACGAAGTCGTTGTTGGTACTGCGATGATGCTGAAGGGTGGCAACAGCCGCACGGTCGCATCAGCCGTCAGCGAGAAAATGCAGGGGATCGTTAAATCCCTTCCGCCCGATATCACCGTGACGACTGTTTTGGACCGCACGAAACTCGTCAACGCGACAGTCAGCACCGTCGCCAAGAATTTGGCGGAAGGGGCGCTTCTCGTCATCGTCGTGCTCTTCCTGATGCTTGGGAATTTTCGCGCGGCCCTAATCACTGCGCTTGTCATCCCCGTCACGATGTTATTGACGGCAATCGGCATGCTGGAAGGCGGCATTTCGGCAAATCTGATGAGCCTCGGCGCGCTCGATTTCGGTCTGATCGTCGATGGCGCCGTTATCATCACTGAAAATGCGCTGCGCCGCCTCGCCGAACGCCAGCACCACGAGGGCCGGCTGCTCAATCTTTCGGAGCGCATGCATGAGGTGATGGCCGCCAGCAAAGAGATGATCCAGCCGTCTGTTTTCGGTCAAGCAATCATCATTACGGTCTACTTCCCGCTGCTGACCTTCACCGGCGTTGAAGGCAAGATGTTTTCTCCGATGGCGTTGACTGTTATCATTGCACTCGCGGCGGCCTTTGTGTTGTCGCTGACGTTTGTGCCGGCGATGATCGCAATCTTCATCTCCGGCAAGGTTTCTGAGACCGAGAATCCGATTATTCGCGTCGCTAAGCGGTGGTATGCGCCGGCGCTCGAAGGCGCTTTGCGCGATCCCAAGTTCGTAATCCTTCTGGCCACCGGGTTTTTTGCGTTTACGCTGCTATTGTTTACGCGGCTCGGGCAGGAATTTATTCCGACGCTCGATGAAAAAGACTTGGCCATGCATGCCATGCGCATCCCGTCGACGTCGCTGTCTCAATCGCAAGGAATGCAGCTCCAGGTCGAAGCCGTCGTGCGCGCGCAGCCGGAGGTCGCCTTCGTATTCTCCAAAACGGGCACTGCCGAAATGGCAGCAGACCCGATGCCGCCTCACGTTTCAGATACGTTTATCATTCTCAAGCCGCAGTCGGAATGGCCCGACCCGTCAGAAGATAAGGCTGCCGTCGTCGATCGCATCGCCAAAGCAGTCGGTGAACTTCCGGGCAATAACTACGAATACACACAGCCGATCCAAATGCGCTTCAACGAATTGATTGCTGGTGTGCGCAGCGATGTCGCCGTCAAGGTGTTTGGCGACGATTTTGACCAAATGGGTTCGACGGCAACAAAGGTTGCAAGCGTGCTCCGCTCTGTTGAGGGCGCAGCCGACGTAAAAGTCGAGCAGACAACCGGCTTGCCAATGCTTGACGTAAAGCTCGACAAGCAGGCGATCGCCCGCAACGGCATGAATGTATCCGACGTGCTCGATATCATCTCAATTGCCATCGGCGGCCGAGAAGCAGGCATGCTATTTCAGGGTGATCGCCGGTTCCAAATTCTAGTGCGCCTGCCAGACAAGATCCGCGACGATCTCGATGCACTCGGGAATCTGCCTATTCCGTTGCCGAAGCCCGATGGCGCAGCGGATTCGTCCCGGCCGTCATTTATCCCGCTCAAGTCCATTGCCCGGTTTGACATCGAAGAAGGGCCAAATCAGATCAGTCGCGAGAATGGCAAGCGCCGCGTCGTCGTGCAGGCCAACGTTAGGGGTCGGGACATTGGATCGTTCGTGGCAGAAGCGCAGAGAAAAATTGACGACGAGGTGAAAGTGCCGGCGGGCGAATGGCTGACATGGGGCGGACAGTTCGAAAATCTACAGGCAGCGCGCAATCGTTTGCTGATCGTCGTTCCGGCCTGCTTTTTCGTGATCTTTCTAATGCTTTTCACGGCGCTTGGTAGCGTGCGGGAGTCACTGGTTGTGTTCTCCGGCGTTCCCCTAGCCATTTCTGGGGGCATTCTCACGCTCTATCTGCGTGGCATGCCGTTCTCTATTTCCGCAGCGGTCGGTTTTATCGCTTTGTCCGGTATTGCCGTTCTGAACGGCCTTGTGATGGTCACCTATATTAACCAGCTGCGCATGAAGGGTCTTGCAGGCGAACGCGCGCTTGTTGAGGGAGCGATGACCCGCCTACGCCCAGTCCTGATGACAGCGCTCGTCGCGTCGCTTGGCTTCGTGCCCATGGCAATCGCGACTGGCACAGGAGCAGAGGTTCAAAAGCCGCTCGCGACTGTCGTCATCGGCGGATTGATTAGCGCGACGCTGCTAACGCTCCTGGTGTTACCAGCGCTCTACAAACGCTTCTGCCTCAGTGATGAAGTGCAGAAAACCGAAACCCCAACACGACTTCCAGCCAAGGAGTATACAGCATGACATTTCAAAGAATTCTTATTGCAGCCATCTCGGCTTGCGCCATTGCGGGAGCGCTGCCGGCTTCAGCTGAAGACAAACATGACCACGGCGCAGAGCACGGCCATAAGGAGGAAAAGGCACATTTTGAGAAAGTTTCCTTTGGTTCGGTCAAAGAGGCGTGGGCCTTCATGAAAGCCAAAGTTGGAGAAGCCGAGACTTTGGTTAGCGAGAACAAGATCGAGCCGGTGCATGAAATCGGCGAGCAGCTCGAAGGCGCTATCCATACTCTTGAAGAAAAGTCTGACATGGTCACAGAAGCCAACAAGCCGAAGCTGGCATCCGTTTTGAAACAGCTCGACAAGTCGGCGGATGAGTTGCACCACGCGGCGGAAGGCAAGGATGCGGATGCAGCGGCGCTTGGGGTGAAGAAGATCAAAGGTCTCTTGCCGCTGGTCGAAGGATTGTATCCGGCTGGGACTTTGCAGTGATGGTCCAAAGCGATCGCGGGTGTATCGCTGTTGATGATCACGTAAAAGCAGCGAGTCCGATTTCAACCGGACCGACGAAGTGTACGCTATCGTTCAGAATGCAAACTGCTCTGTCCTATGGCTCATTATTTAATAGGGAAACAAAGGAGATGGCTCAATGAAAGCAACTTGGCTTCTCGCGGCCTTTGCGAGCGCCGCGATTCTGACTTCGTCAGGCACATCGTCGAATGCGGCGCCTCTCTCGCCTGCCGCTTTTGATACCGTGGTCAAGGACACGCGCATCGTCGAAGAGGTTAGACGTCGTCACAGACATCACCGCCGACATCACCGCCACCGTCGCTTCTATGGTTACGGCTACGGTTACGGTCTTCCGTATATCGGCCGCCACTTTGGGCACCATCGACGCCATCGTGGGTATGGACATCATCGTAGGCATCACCACGGTCATCACTAGTGGTTGATGACACAAGGAGAGGCTAACTCTTAAGCGAGACTACCAGCACCATGGCCAGGATTATTAGTTTAAGGATTGCGGTGGTCATTTTGGCCATGGTGAATGTTGGCATCGGCGCGGTCGCCGTTGCCGCTCCAACTACGACAGATCATCTGCCGCTCGACTGGCCCTCGGCTCCACGACTAGATGAGAAAAATGCCAAGGCTCAGGAGTTGGCCGACAGTTCGCGCGCAGCATACTTAGCGCGCGAGTTTACCCAGGCCATTGCCCTGTATACTGAACTGCTCAAGCTGAAGCCTTCAGACGCCCGTATCTACTACAATCGCGCGAACGCCTTCTATGCAGCGCACGACATCTTCCAAGCAATCGCGGACTACACGACTGCTCTGAGCCTCAATTCAAACTCTTATTTGGCACTCATGGGCAGGGGCAACGCATTGTCGCAATCGCGTCGTTTTTCCGAGGCCATTGCCGACTTTGATCGGGCGCTTGAACTTAACCCTGATGAATTTCTTATTTTATATAATCGAGGGATCGCCAAGGGTCGTAGCGGAGACAAATCCGGCGCGCTTTATGACTTTACGCACGCTATCAAGATGCGGCCCGATGATCATCAATCGTACGCCGCTCGCGGCGATGTTTTGGCCAGCCAAGGAAATGATGCCAGCGCACGCGCGGATTACCAGCGTGCGCTAGAACTCAATCCAGCTAACTCGCATGCCGCGCAGAAGTTAAGAGAATACGACGGCGCAGCGAGTGAGGCGACCAGTGCAGGTGCTTCAAAGTCGATGACGACTGAACGTAGTCAGATTAGCGGCGCACAACAGATCGCCAGGCTCGCCATTGACGCGTGCTTTAAGAACGGCGCCGATGAAACCGCACTTCGCTCTATGGCCAATTCAGAGAAATGGAACTTCGTCGGCGACAGTGAGCTAAAAAAGCATTCAACTATGGCTGCTTCGATGGTTGGTGGCTGGACGTTCGACGGCGACACGGGAGCTTTTGCCGTCATGCAATCGCGCGAAAACGTAACGCCCGCCATTCATATTTGCTCAGTGACGACAAAGCTCGGTCAGCAGGCTCGTTTCGGCGAGGTTAAGTCTGCATTCGAAATGACAGCCGGTGTGGCTGTGAGTGACGTCAATGCGAGCGCCGGTTCTGAGACGTTCGGCTACTGGCTGCGACACACGCCAGAGTGTGAATCACGAATTTCTTTGGTTCACACCGCCCATAGCGGCATCGTCACCGTGAGAATACTTCATGGCCGCGTGCGCGGGGTAAACGCGAGTGACAAGAGTTATCCAAACATCGACACGCAATGACAGGCATTGAGTTGGTATAGGAGTGAAGCGATGAACAGATTCCTGCCCGTGGCGCTCGCGACTATTTTGATCACGATAGTGCCAACTATTGCATCGGCGCACATCATAGCGTGGCGCGCAGGTGAATCGCGCACCATCGGATTCGGGCATTGTGCCAAAGGTGCTTGCACCAAAAGAGTTTACTGGGGCGCAAGCAAACCGCATCGCCATGTGCGAGGCAAAGTGGTGTTCGAACGGATCGTTAGTCGCTTAAATGATCACTAATGCCGAGGCTTCAAAAATGGCATGAGGACAGTCGGGCCGTGGAAGTCATAAATGAAAACGTTGGCTGTCTTTTTCTCAGCAGTACTGATGCTGATATCCCCCGGGTCGGCAGGATCAGACGGATCGAGGCCGTTCCCTCCAGGGTTCCAAATATTCTGAAAGTCGGGTTGGAGCGTCCATCCCGACAATACTTGAGCCTTATGACTCAACTCATAATTGCGAATTGCTGTCGCTTGACCATTGAAGTCACGAGTATCGCGATAAAGATTTGCTGGGTTGTGCGAGATGTGTGTATCCGCTGCGTAGTGGAAAATAATGGCGCCAGCAGAACTATTCCGGCGCGATGAAACAACGATGTGAAAATGGCCAGAATGCAACCCACGGCGAGTGTGATGGGCAATCATTCATGTCAACGCCCATCGTCGCATCAACGGCAGTGAATTGACACGAAGGTATTTGATCAGCGCCTCAATCGCAAAAACCAGAAAGGCAACGCCGATCAGCCAGACCAGACCCATGTCCCACATCATGCCAACCATGCTGTCGTGCATCATGGCGCCCTACTCCTTGGAATAAATGGCCGCAGGCTGGTCATCGCCGGTAATGGAGAGGATTTCGAAGGGGCCTTCCTTGGTGCCGCTCATTCCCGGCGAACCTTCCGGCATTCCAGGAAGCGAGATGCCCTTAGTGGCGGGCCTTTCCGAGAGCAGCCTTTTGATGGGTGCAACCGGCACGTGGCCCTCAACGATGTAGTCGCCGATAACCGTCGTATGACAGCCCTCAAGATTTTTGCGCACGCCGTACTTTTGTTTGATCTGGCTCATATTCGGATGTTCGATCACGCTGACTTTGAAGCCGTTTGATCTCAAGTAGTCAGCATAGGCATCGCAGCACGCGCAGCTGGGGTTTTTGTAGAGCGTGGCGTTGACGATTTCCTCAGCTGCGGCGTTACTCGACATCAGAACTATCAGCGCAGCGAACTTACATACGGATTTCATGAGCGTACTCCTGTGTTACAAAAACGTGGCTCTTATGGCTCGATCCCTAGAGCCTGATTGATGTCCGAGCGGGCACGTTCAACAGCAATTCGCGCGGTGACGCGCGATAAATCGGCCTCAAACAATTGCAGCCGCGCGCGGATCAAATCATTCAACTCTGACTGCCCCGCGCGCTGCGTCGATTGAGTTAGTTCGACCACTGAGCCGAGGGCCTGTCGCCGAGCATCCAATGCCGCGAACTGCTGGCGCGCGCCATCGAGCCGGGCGTTGGCTTGCGCGACGTCTCCGCCAACTTCGCGTTCGGCAAGTGCCAGTTCCTCGTGAGCCGCGACAACCTCGGCGGCTGCGGCGGCACGCTTGGGCTCATTGACGGCGTCATAAGCGAAGGGGATTTTTACGCGCACACCCAGCGATGTCACATTGGGTTCGACGTTGGTATCGGTGTTGTTGTTGACAAAGCCGCTGAGTTCGGGCCGCTCGCGATCGAGGGCCCAGGCTAAACTTTCGTCCGCTTGCGCCTTGGCAATCGCGATGCGACGCAGGTTGACGCGGGGATGATTCTCAGGCGAGACATGCTGAGCCTCGCGTTCCCGAAATGTCGATGGTGGATCACGTCCGGTGAGCACCTGAAATGCGATCCTGGCTTGATTGAGATCTGAGCGAAGCCCCGCGAGGGCAGCTTCCGCGTCGCGAACATCCGCATCGGCGATTTTGGTATCGATCAACTGGGCTTGGCCGGACTGAGATTGATCGCGCAGACTTTGCGCTAAAGTTTGCGATGTCGCGCGGCGGCGTTCGGCAATCGCCAGTTTCTCGCGCGCTTCCGCGACCATCCAATAAGCGTCACGGACACGCTTGGCGACATCAAGCCGCTTGGCGATAATTTCTGCTTCGATGCGCTCGCCTTCGGTCAGGGCTGCCGAAAGCATCGCTCCCCGTTCGCCGCGCAACCAGATCGGTACGCCGAACTCGGCCTCATATTCGCGCGTACCTCGATCGTTGGTTAGCGCATCGGTTCGGTGAACGAGGGTGGTCCACGGACCGCCGGGCAGAAGTGCTTCTGCGGCGTTGGCCTTGGCGCTGATTTCGGCGCGCCGTGCTGACAGTGCCGGGATATCTGGCGTGCGTTCGCACGCCTCTTCGAACGCAGCCGTCAACTCCGAGGACTGCGCCGGATTGGCGAAGCAAACGGCTACCAGAGATATGAATAGCGCTACCAACCGCATTGTCGGCATCCATGTTGTGTAACGAGTTTCACGAACGCAAAAACGGAACTGAAAACGATGACTGACCGGGGTCCGAATCAGTCGCCGTGTGAGAGCGTAGGCCACGAACGCGGTGCGATACGTGGCCGCTGAGAGGTTATCGACACTCATGCTGTGTTCTCCGCCATTGCCTGCGTCGCAGCAGAGGTTTTGGGCAAGCCGTAGCCTTTGACGAGCGCGTAAATGGCGGGAATGACGAGCAAGGTCAGCACCGTCGATGAGACCATGCCGCCGATCATAGGTACGGCGATGCGCTGCATGACTTCTGAACCGGTGCCTGTGCTCCACAGGATCGGCAACAGGCCCGCCATGATGGCGACAACCGTCATCATTTTCGGGCGCACGCGCTCGACGGCGCCTTCCATAATCGCGGCTTGAAGATCTTCGCGCGAAAAAGGACGGTTCTCACGCGCGGCCTTGGCTTTCTGATCTGTGAGCGCGTGATCGAGATAGATCAGCATAATGACGCCGGTCTCGGCTGCAACGCCGGCCAATGCAATAAAACCAACCGCGACCGCGACGCTTAAGTTGAAACCAAGCCACCACATGAGCCAGAGACCACCAACAAGCGCGAAAGGTAGCGACAGCATCACGATCAGCGTTTCCGTGACGCGGCGGAAGTTCAAGTACAAGAGCAGCAAAATGATCATCAACGTCAGTGGCACGACGATCGCAAGCCTTGCTTTTGCGCGTTCGTAGTATTCGAATTGGCCGCTCCAAAGAGCCTGATAGCCGACTGGGAATGTAACGCTCGTCTCAACTGCTTTCTTGGCATCGGCGACATAGCTGCCGAGATCGCGGTCACGAACATCGACGAAGATGTAGGCGGCGAGTTGTGCGTTCTCAGTGCGAATGCTGGCCGGGCCTGTGGTCAGCTTGACACTCGCCACCTGCCCCAAGGGAATAGATGCGCCGTTGGCCATCGGCACCTGTACGTCACGGGCGATCGCTTGCGGATCGGATCTGAGTTCGCGCGGATAACGGACGCTGACGCCGTAGCGCTCGCGGCCTTCGACGGTGGTCGTTACCGTTTCTGCGCCGAGCGCGGACGCAACGACGTCCTGCACGTCGCCGACCATGAGGCCGTAACGCGCGAGCTGTTTGCGGTCCGGTTCGACTTCCAGATAGTAGCCGCCGATGATCCGTTCTGCGTAGGCGCTGGCCGTACCGGGCACGCCTTTAATAGCGGTCTCGATTTCTCGCGCGAGTTTCTCCATCTCCTTCAGGTCTTTACCGATGACCTTGACGCCAACAACGGTACGAATGCCGGTTGCCAGCATATCGATGCGAGCCTTGATCGGTTGGGTCCAGGCGTTCGACACGCCAGGAAACTGCAGCGCCTTGTCCATTTCGGATGTCAGTTTGTCGAGCGTCATGCCCGGCCGCCACTGATCCTCAGGTTTCAGATTGATCAGTGTCTCAAACATTTCGGTCGGAGCCGGGTCGGTCGCACTCGCCGCACGGCCCGCTTTGCCGAACACCGAGTCCACTTCCGGAAATGTTTTGATGATCTTGTTCTGCGTTTGCAGCAACTCGGCCGCTTTGGTGATCGACAAGCCGGGCAACGTGACCGGCATATAGAACAGCGTACCTTCATTGAGGTTCGGCATAAATTCCGAGCCGAGCTTGGTCGCTGGCCAGGCACTGCCGGCCAAAATGGCCAACGCCACCATAATCGTGAATGTCTTGGCCTTGAGCACGCCACGGATCATCGGCCGGTAAGACCAGATGAGGAAGCGGTTCACCGGATTCTTGTGTTCAGGAATAATGCGCCCGCGCACGAATATGATCATCAAAGCGGGAACAACCGTGACGGATAGGAAAGCCGCCGCCGCCATAGCAAAGGTCTTGGTGTAGGCGAGCGGATGAAACAGACGGCCTTCCTGAGCTTCGAGCGCAAAGATCGGTAGGAACGACACGGTGATGATCAGCAGCGAGAAGAATAGCGGCGGACCAACCTCGCTCGCTGCCTCAATGAGGATCTCAGCGCGGGGTTTGTCTGGCGGCGCGCGTTCCAAATGCTTGTGCGCATTTTCGATCATGACGATGGCCGCGTCGATCATCGCGCCGATCGCAATCGCGATGCCGCCCAAGCTCATGATGTTGGATGAGAGTCCGAGCGCATGCATGAAAATATAGGCGATCAGGATGCCGAGCGGCAGCGTCAGAATGGCGACGAAGGCGCTGCGGACATGCAGAAGAAACACGACGCAGACGAGCGCAACGATGAGGCTTTCCTCAATGAGCGTTATCTTAAGTGTGTTGATGGCGCGGTGAATCAACTCCGAGCGGTCATAGACAGGAATGATATCCGTGCCGTCGGGAAGGCTTGATTTGATGGTCGCGAGTTGGGTCTTGACGTTGTCGATGACATCAAGCGCATTCTGGCCGTAGCGCTGCACAGCGATGCCGCTGACCGCTTCGCCCTCGCCGTTCAATTCGGTAATGCCGCGCCGCTCGTCGGGAGTCATTTCCACGCGCGCCACGTCGCGCAGCAGCACTGATGCGCCGTTCTCCGCCTTCAGCACAATCTGTTCGATGTCGTCGACGCTGCGCAGATAGCCGCGTCCGCGCACCATGAACTCTGTCTCAGCCAGTTCGATAACGCGGCCGCCGACGTCATTGTTGCTGGCGCGAATGGCGTCGCGCACTTTGGTGAGCGGAATATTGTAGCTGCGCAGGCGCGAGGGATCGACGACGACGCTGTATTGCTTGACGAACCCGCCGACGCTGGCGACTTCGGCGACGCCTTCGGCTTTGGCAACCGCATAGCGGACCTGCCAGTCCTGCGTGGTGCGTAATTCCGCCAGCGTGCGCTTGGCCGCGACGACGGCGTATTGATACACCCAGCCGACACCGGTTGCGTCTGGTCCGAGCGTTGGCGTGACGCCTGTCGGTAAATTGCGTTGCGCGGCGCTGAGATATTCAACGACGCGCGATCGCGCCCAGTAGATGTCGGTACCGTCTTGAAAG
>PERI01000012.1 GCA_002928515.1 Hyphomicrobium sp. | reverse complement strand
CTGGGCCGAAAGCAAACCGCACAGGCACGTGGGCGATCGAATCGTGTTCGATAGGATATTATCGCCAAGGTAAGGAGAGGGGCTGTGTATGAAACACAATTTGTTTCGTGCCGCATTTCCAATGACCACGCGTTTGAGCGCCGTCGCCAATATCGCCAGAAGATCAAGCATGGCCCGCTGCGCGCGCCTTCTAAGCCAACAGTTGAAATGGATGTCGTTGTGTTTTGCTGTCGTGCCAGCATCAGCGTCGGCCGAAAGTATACTCAGACTCGTCCATCATGGCGAAATGCCGAGCAGTCAAGCGGATGATAGACGACAAGAACCCATTCATCTCTTGATTCGGATTGTGCAGGAGACATGTTTTGAGCGCGGCGGTGACTCCGATGCGCTGAAAAAGTGGGCTGATGATACGCATTGGAACGCAGCAAGTGCTGAGCGACTAAAAGCAATACCTGACAACGAGTTCACCCAGGTTACCGGCGGGTGGACTGCGGCGACAGAAATAGGGGTGGTCGCGATCATTCAATCAAAAATTCGAGGTTCTCGTCGAGGATTTGTGTGTTCCGTTACTGCAAAACTTCCAAACACCAAAATGCATCAAGACTTCAAGTCAATATTTGAGAGCCAGTTCAATACAACTATCGCCGAAGAACATGATGCGCCCAATCAGCATACTGACCGTTATTGGATTGAGCGCAACAAGAGCCCACCTGTGAAGGCAAGCATGGTGTTCACACCATCACAAAGTATTGTGACCATTCGCATGATTCACGGAGATGCCTGGCCGCTGAAATTATGATCAGGAGTGATCTACGGCATATAAGCGCTAAATAAATTATGCAGAGCACGCCAGACTATTTGCCTTGGGTAGGCTCTTAGGATTTGTGGGACGTACTTGAGCGGCTGCGCCGGTCGCAACCGTATGTTATGCGTTCTAGAATTTAACGAAGCCAAGCGAAGTAAGGGATGGAGACGTCGATCAGACTAAAAATCAGGGACTGTGAAAAACTTGCAACAGCTAAATCTAATGACAACCTTCTGCAGACTGTAGAAATGACCAAGCGCGATCGCGTTGTGTCTCAATAGTTTTAGATGATTGATCTTCGCAATATGGGAGAAGCAATCATCCCTACAGCATAATTTGAACCTAAAACGAAATGCTTGAAAATGTTGAACTCTGAATTGATACCAAAAGCAAAAACGCAACTTAGTCATTGATAGTAAATAAAAATTTGGTTGCGGCGGCGATCAGCATACGATGCAGTACAGCAGTCTATGTGACTGTAAAAGATATAAAATGCAGATATTTATAGTGTATCGGTCGTTCGCCGTTTGTTTGATGTCACCTGTTGCAGTAAATAGCTATCGTTTAAGATTTCTACTACCACCTATATCCCGTGACGATCGCTTTAATTTGATCCTTATTGGACGATCCGAATGTTATAAGCGTCGAACGGATGAGCGAACTCGAACGCTCGTTCCGTCGCTCCATGCAGCCAAATTTTAAACTGGCCTCTCGTCTTGATCCTCCCCCAGTGAAGTGGTCCGACTCGAAGTATATCTTGCACGAATGCGCTCAGTACCAATAAACGAGCTAGGTAGTCTAGCTGTCGGCAATGCTAACGGCTTAGTCTATGACGTCCTCTGGCGAGGCTCATCAGACGCTGCCTGTCCAATACGAGTGAAATTATTGAGCGGTATTTGCGGCAACTAATTAACTCCAACAGTATGTAAGCTTAAAAAACACACTTTCGGCGTACGTCGTAAACCAGAGACATTTATCCAAGTTTTATTCACGACAATGGAACTATGAATAAGTATGAAACTATTTAGGACCGCTTTGGGCCCGAAGTAGCTGCAGTGCCATCTATATCTAATCTTTATTCTATCTTTATATCGCGACCCTGAATTCCATATCGATAACTTATGTGCAGCACCGCATGTCTGTCCTGTCGTTAGATAGGAGTAAAACCATGCTCGACGTGCTTTTTCTTGCTCTTGGCCTCGGCGGCTTCGCGCTTATGGCAGTTTACGCCCGCCTCTGCGACCGATTGTGAGGTGGGCATGTCTGATCCCCTCATCGCACTAGGTGTAGCTGTGGCGCTTGCTGCTTACCTCATCTACGCGCTCATTCATCCGGAAAAATTCTGAACGACCGGCTCTGGAGGGCCGAACATGACCATTGCAGGTTGGCTACAAATTACTTTGATTCTGTGCGCCGTCATCGCAAGTGCATGGCCGCTCGGGCTGTATATGGCGCGAGTGTTTCGCGGCGAGAAGACAGTACTTTCTCCAGTGCTGTCGCCGCTCGAACGCATTATTTACATAGCCGCTAAAGTCGATCCGAAGAAAGAACAGACTTGGCTTGGCTACACGCTCGCGATGCTGGCAATTAATGGGCTTGGATTTCTCCTACTTTACGCGTTGATGCGGTTTCAGCATTTGCTGCCGCTCAATCCACACGGCTTTGCAGCAGTTCCTTCTGACCTCGCCTTCAATACTGCGCTCAGCTTTGTCTCGAATACTAATTGGCAGTCCTACGGCGGTGAGACGACGATGAGTCATCTCGTGCAGATGGCTGGTCTCACAGTTCAAAATTTCCTTTCCGCCGCAACAGGTGTCGCACTTGCTCTTGCTGTCACGCGAGCCTTTGCGCGTAGCGGCGTGACGTCGCTTGGCAACTTCTGGGTCGATCTCACGCGCGCAACGCTTTACGTGCTGTTGCCACTCTCCATCATCGTAGCTTTTGCTTTCGCATTGACGGGTGTACCGCAGACACTCGCAGCCAACACGGAAGCAACGACCCTCGAAGGCGCCAAGCAGATAATTGCGCTTGGCCCCGTTGCCAGCCAAGAAGCGATTAAGCAAATCGGTACGAACGGTGGTGGATTCTTCAACGTCAACGCAGCGCACCCGTTCGAAAACCCGAGCGCTTGGTCGAATATACTCTCCATCTGGTCGATGTTACTCATTTCGACCGCACTGACGTTTACGTTCGGACGTCTTGTGGGAGACATGCGCCAAGGACTGGCACTTCTCACTGTTATGTATGCTTTACTCGTTAACGGCGTGGCGATCGTCTACGCGGCCGAGACGTCTGGTGTGCCGTCGCAGATTGCAGCTGGAGTCGATCCGGCGATGGGCAACATGGAAGGCAAAGAGGTTCGCTTCGGCCAAGCCTTAACTGCGCTCTACGTGGTTGCAACGACAGGGTTGTCCTGCGGAGCGGTCAATGCGATGCACAATTCGCTCACTCCGATCGGCGGACTCGTACCGCTGTTCATGATCCAGCTCGGTGAAATTCTGCCCGGTGGCGTAGGATCCGGGCTGTACGGCATCGTTGTGATGGCGATCCTGACTGTATTCGTCGCTGGGCTCATGGTCGGGCGAACGCCAGAATATCTCGGTAAGAAAATCGAAGCCCGGGAAATGAAGCTTGCGGTTCTGGCGATCCTTATTCTGCCGCTCGCTATCCTTGGCTTCACCGCGGCATCGGCCATGCTACCGCTTGCCTTGTCCAGCCTCGCCAACGCAGGGCCGCGCGGGCTGACTGAAATCCTCTATGCTTACTCATCTGCCGCTGGCAACAACGGGTCGGCCTTTGCGGGGCTCACAGCGAATACGCCTTGGTATAACACCACGCTCGGCATCGCGATGCTGCTAGGCCGCTTCGCTTACGTTGTGCCGGTCATGGCTATCGCCGGCGCTGTAGTACAGAAGACGAAAGTGGCTGCGTCTCCCGGCACTTTCCCGACTCACGGCGGAATGTTCGTCGGTCTCCTGATCGGCGTGATCCTCATACTGGGCGGCCTGCAATACTTCCCGTCACTGGCGCTTGGCTCCATCGTTGAGCACATCCTCATGCAAACCGGCAAAACTTTCTGACGAATTATAAAAGGAATTCATGATGTCAACGCAACCCATCGCGCTGTTCGATTCCGGCATCATCCGCCGCGCAGCGTTTGATGCAGTATCTAAGCTCGCACCGCGTCAGCTTGTGCGAAATCCGGTCATGTTCGTGACCGGGGCCGTCGCACTCGTCGTGACACTCATCTTTCTTAGAGATCTCGTAGTGGGAGATGACGATCTAGCTTTCACCGGCCAGATCGCAGTCTGGCTATGGTTCACGGTGATCTTCGCTAACTTCGCCGAGGCAATCGCGGAGGGAAGAGGCAAAGCGCAGGCTGACGCCTTGAAGAAAACTCGAAGCGACACCAGTGCAAAAGTATTGCTGCACCCTGAGGACGGTCGTGACGATATATTCGAGACCAAGTCGGCCAGTGACTTGCGGGCTGGCGACGTTGTGCTGGTGGAGACAGGCGATATTATTCCAGCAGACGGCGAGGTCGTCGAAGGCATCGCGTCCGTCAATGAATCGGCGATCACGGGTGAATCGGCCCCTGTCATCCGTGAATCCGGCGGCGACCGAACAGCGGTGACCGGTGGAACTGTCGTGCTCTCAGATTGGATCAAAGTGCGCGTCACAGCCGCGCCAGGGTCGTCGTTTCTCGACCGCATGATCGCTCTTGTGGAAGGCGCTGAACGGCAAAAGACGCCGAATGAGCTTGCCCTTTCTATCCTGCTCGTGGGTATGACGTTGATTTTCCTGATTGCGGTCGTGACGCTTTGGGGGATCGCAAGTTACTCAGGAACAGTGCTCTCGGTAACCGTCTTGGTTGCCCTTCTCGTGACACTTATCCCTACGACGATCGGCGGGCTTCTCTCGGCCATCGGCATCGCTGGCATGGATCGGCTGATTCGGTTCAATGTGATCGCAACTTCGGGCCGTGCTGTCGAAGCGGCGGGCGACGTCGATACGCTGTTGCTCGACAAGACCGGAACGATCACGTTCGGAAATCGCTTAGCGACCGACTTCATTGCCGCCCCGGGAGTCGATGAACGTCACCTGATCGAGGCAGCGCTCTTTTCGTCGCTCGCAGACGAGACGCCAGAGGGACGCTCGATTGTGGCACTTGCCAAGTCGAAGTATGGCGTCATCCAACCAGCAGATATCCTAGGGGATGTGATACCGTTCTCGGCGCAGACGCGTCTCTCCGGCATAGATACCGATGGGCGCAAACTGCGCAAGGGTGCCGTGGATTCCATATTGACGTTTGTCGGACTCACGTTCGAAACGGCACCGGCTGAATTCCGCGATGCCGTGCAGTCTATTTCACAAACGGGTGGTACTCCGCTTGCAGTTGCCGAAGGCGCAAAACTCCTTGGCGTCATCCACTTAAAAGATGTAGTCAAACCCGATATCAAATCGAGATTCTCTGAACTGCGGGCGATGGGCATCCGCACGGTTATGGTAACCGGTGACAATCCGGTCACCGCCGCAGCCATCGCATCGGAAGCCGGCGTTGACGACTATATCGCAGAGGCTACCCCACAAGATAAACTTGCATATATCAAGGCCGAACAGGCGAAGGGACGATTGATCGCTATGTGCGGCGACGGTACCAACGATGCTCCGGCACTTGCGCAGGCTGACGTCGGCGTCGCGATGCAAACAGGCACGCAAGCCGCGCGTGAAGCTGGCAACATGGTCGACCTCGATAGCAACCCGACGAAGCTCATTGAGGTCACCGAAATCGGCAAGCAGCTTTTGATGACCCGTGGGTCGTTGACGACGTTCTCGATCGCCAACGATGTTGCAAAATATTTTGCTATTATACCCGCGCTATTCGTGGCGACCTATCCAGAGCTCGGTGTGCTCAACATCATGGAACTTGCTTCACCACAGAGTGCCATTCTGTCAGCGGTCATCTTCAATGCACTCGTCATCATTGCGCTGATCCCGCTGGCGCTGAAAGGTATCGCCTACCGTCCAGTTGGAGCAGCGGCACTGCTCCGCCGTAATCTACTTATCTACGGCTTGGGCGGACTGATCGTCCCATTTATCGGCATCAAAATCATCGACCTCGCCGTTTCTGGCCTCGGTCTTGCCTAAGGAGCAAGATATGTATTCCACCTTTCGTTCAGCAGCCACTCTGCTCATTCTGTTCACGCTACTCACGGGAGCGGCGTATCCGCTTGCGCTAACCGGCCTTACACAGGTGATCTTGCCAGAGCAAGCCAATGGCTCTGTCATTTACAGAGACGATAAAGTCGTCGGATCGAACCTTATCGGTCAATCATTTGCGTCCGCCGTTTACTTCCACCCTCGGCCATCGGCTGCCGGTCAGAACGGCTATGACGCCGCTGCCTCATCAGGCTCGAACCTTGGCCCTCTCTCTGTAAAGCTGAACGAGAGGATTGCTGCTAGCTTGACCGCGATCAAGGATGAAAATCTTGCGCCAGTTCCAGCTGATGCGGTCACGACCTCGAGCAGTGGGCTAGATCCACATATCTCGCTCGCCAACGCGTTGCGCCAAGTGGAGCGCGTGGCCGTCGCACGAGGCGTAGCGGCGTCGCAAATTCAGCGTATTGTCGATCGAGTCGCTGAGCAGCCGTTGTTTGGCCTCTTCGGCGAGCCGCAGGTTAATGTCCTTCGCATCAACATTGCTCTCGATGCAGAGCTCGGCAAGAAAAACGGATAAGTATGGCCGGTCCAGCCAACCGTCGATCGACGCAGGCCTCGTCAGAGGCTTTGCTAGAACTTGCCGCGAAAGAGCAGCGCGGCAAGCTGAAGGTTTTTCTCGGCATGGCACCGGGCGTCGGCAAGACCTATGCGATGCTTGCGGCAGCACATGCAGCAAAATCCGAGGGTAGGGATGTGGTCGTCGGTGTGGTCGAAACTCACGGCCGTTCCGAAACGCAAGCTCTCGTTGAGGGCCTCGAAGTCTTACCGCGGCGAACGGTTCCATACCGCAATCGTGTGCTGATGGAGTTCGACATCGATGCCGCAATTGCGCGTCGGCCAGATCTTTTGCTCGTCGATGAGTTTGCCCATAGCAACGCGCCGGGTCTGGTCCATTCCAAGCGCTACCAAGATGTTGAAGGCGTGCTTCAGGCTGGAATTGACGTCTGGAGTACACTTAATATTCAACACGTCGAAAGTCTCACGGACGTCGTAGAAAAAATTGCAGGCATAAAAGTACGCGAGACTGTACCCGACAGAGTTCTCGAACGCGCCGATGAAATCGTTATTGTCGACGTGACGCCGGAAGACCTGATTCAACGCCTCAAGGAAGGCAAAGTCTATCTTCCCGAAAACGCGCGACGCGCCATCGACAAGTTCTTCCAGCCGAGCAACCTCACCGCTTTGCGCGAACTCGCATTGCGTCGCACCGCCGATCGCGTTGACGAGCAAATGCTCACGCAGCTGCGCCAACGCGGTGTTGAGGGACCCTGGCCGACGGCTGAGCGGCTTTTGGTTTGTGTCGGCGGTGACGAACATTCCGAACGTGTCGTCCGTTCTGCCGCACGCATGGCATCAGCATTGAAGTCAGATTGGATCGCCATACATTTTGCGCTCGCGGATCGCACCGAAGATGACCGCAAGCGGCAGAAGCGCATAGATAAGGCTCTGCGACTGGCAGAGCGGCTTGGTGCCACCACCGTCCGCGTTCTGGCAAAAAATCTGACCACCGAGATTCTGAGCTACGCTAAACGCAACAACATCACTCAGATCGTCGTTGGTCGCTCCACGCGAAGCGGATGGTTGAGTTTTCTTCGCAGGTCGTTGTCGGATGAGATTACATCTGAGGCTAAGGGTCTTTCGGTAACTGTTATCGCACCTGAAACCGAAACATCCAAAGAAACAACGCGCCTATTGCCGGAAGTCGAAACATTGGCGGCAGGATCAGCGGTTGCAGTCGTTGCAGTTGCTGCCGCCGTAGGTACTGGCCTGTTGTTAGAGCAGCTCTCGCCGCTACCCAACATGTCGATGATTTTCCTCCTAGCCGTGCTCATTTGCGCTTTGCGCTTCGGAGTGAGCGCCGCAGTTTCCGCCTCGATCCTCTCGTTTTTCGCTTACAACTTCTTCTTCATTGATCCGCGCCATACATTTACAATTGCACGACCGCATGAATTGTTCGCGCTGCTCATTTTTCTTGCCGTTGCCGTGGTAACAGGTAGCCTCGCAGGCCGCCTGCGCGATCAAGCAACTGCAACCAGAGCTCGTGCTGAAGCGACCCAATCCCTCTACGAATTCTCGCGCAAGCTGTCTGGCGCTCCTAACATTGACGATGTCGTGTGGCTTGTGGCGAGTCAGTCGGCCGCAATCGCGCGCGGGCGTTCGGTTGTTTTGCTGGTAAAGAATGGGGAGCTCAATTTCGAAGGTGCGTGGCCTCCAGAAGATTCACTCTCTACTCCAGACTGGGCTGCTGCTCGTTGGGCGTTCTCGAAAGGCGAGCCGGCAGGTCTTTTTACACAGACAATGCCTTCAGCCACCTTTCAGTTCCGACCGATGATATCGTCAAAAGAATGCTTGGGCGTGGTCGGCATTGCACCGGCAGACTTGCAAGAAACACTTCCTGCAGCGACCGAAAGTGCACTGCAGTCATTCGCGGATCAGGCCGCTGTTGCCATCGAACGCACAATGCTCGTGGGTGAAGCTGCATGTATGGCCTCGGTAGCCGAAAGCGAACGACTGAGGAGTGCGCTACTGTCTTCGGTTTCTCATGACCTACGCACGCCGCTCGCGTCAATACTTGGTTCCGTGACGAGCCTGCGCGAATTAGGCGAACGAATTCCCGCCGCCGATCAGGCGGAATTGTTGGCCACGATCGAGGAGGAAGCGACGCGGCTCACCCAATTTGTCTCTAACTTGCTTGACATGACGCGTCTTGAAGCAGGCGCTCTTGATATTCGAAGAGACTGGATTGACGTAGCTGATATAATAAGCGGAGCCGTCAATCGCTGCCGGAAGTTGATTCCGTCGCGAACAATCAAACTCCATCTAGCGTCAAGCCTTCCACTCATTAAAGGTGACGCCACACTCCTTGAACAAGTCATGTTTAATTTAATCGACAATGCCGACAAATATAGTTCGCGTGCATCCGTCACGACCATCTCAGCAGAGCCTCAGGGGTCTAGTGCAATCTTGATCCAGGTCAAAGACGATGGCTTCGGGATTCCTCAAAACGCTCTGGAACGGGTTTTCGATAAGTTCTACCGTGTACGAGGAAGCGACGGACGTGCGCCAGGTACGGGGCTAGGTCTTGCCATAGCGGCAGGCGTGATCAAAGCAATGGGCGGAGAAATTTCAGCCAGAAGCCCTGTTCGCGATGGCAAGGGGACGGAGATATCGATCATGCTCCCGACGTTGGCTGACGCGACCACACCACATACGTCAGCAGACAGATGAGCATACGTATTCTCATCGTCGACGATGAGCCCCAGATTGTCCGATTCCTAAAGCCCGCGCTCCATGCCGCGGGTTATCAAACAATAGTCGCGGATAAGGGCAGCGAGGCACTCAAGAGTGCAGCATTGCATGCGCCAGATCTTATTCTACTCGACCTCGGGTTGCCTGATATCGACGGCAAAGAAATTATCCGCCAGCTTCGCACATGGACCAAAGTTCCGATCGTTGTCTTGTCCGCGCGAGATCGGGAAACTGAAAAGATTGAAGCGCTTGATCTTGGAGCAGACGATTACATCAACAAGCCGTTCGGGATTGGAGAACTGATGGCCCGCATCCGCACCGCGCTGAGACATGCCGCGCGTGAACGCGAATACGAAACGAATATTAAATGCGGACCTTTTGAGATCGACATCCCCGCCCACACGGTCACCGTCGAAGGCAAGCCTATCAAACTGACACCTAAGGAGTTCGAACTCCTCGCCGTTCTCGCTCGCAATGCAGGACTGGTCGTTACCCATCGTCAAATCTTGACCGCCGTGTGGGGACCTGCTCATACAGAAGACTTGCAATATCTACGCGTCTTTATTGGCCAGCTTCGTCAAAAGCTGAAAACATCGACCGATACCGCCGAACTTATTCAGACAGAACCTGGTATCGGATACCGGCTGGTCGTGGAGTGAAAAATATCAGATCGCAACAGACGCAATCTGCGTTACCAAATTTCAAGCATTGATCGAATTTCTATTCCCAGAATAGCCAATCTATACACTTACGCTACACGGCATTAACAGGCCAAATTTGTTCTTTGTCGCTTTGCTCAGCGACTGGCCGCTGATGGTTTCCGGACTTGCAATCCACCAAAACGGCGTTTGGATTTGCCTATGCGACTAAGAAAAAGGCCATGTAATAACTTTGAAAAACGCCGTCTCATTGCATATGCGAATGAGGAGCCAGTACGTTGGCAACGCAATTCCATTCATAAGCTAAGAAGTTCTAATTGGTTCGCGTGCAGTGGCGTCGCGATTAACGTTCTCATCAGTTCAACACCACTGATGAGGTTCCAATCATGACAATCAATAAAATTTCCCGCCGCAAAGCGCTTCTACTCAGCATTTCGATAAGTGCGCTCACGATTGCCGGACATGTTCACGCAGCCGATATTTCACTGCTCAACGTCTCTTACGATCCTACCCGCGAGCTTTATCAGGACTATAACGCGGCCTTCGCTAAACATTGGAAAGCAGAGACAGGCGATAACGTCACGATCAAGCAATCGCATGGCGGTTCAGGCAAGCAAGCGCGCGCTGTTATCGACGGTCTTGAAGCCGATGTAGTGACGCTCGCACTCGCGGGCGATATCGACCAACTCCATAAAAACGGTGGTTTGATTCCGGCCGATTGGAACAAGCGTCTCGCCAACAACTCAGCACCGTACACATCGACGATCGTGTTTCTCGTCCGCAAGGGAAATCCCAAAGGTATTAAGGATTGGGCTGATCTTGGCAAAGATGGCGTGGAAGTCGTGACGCCAAATCCGAAAACGTCGGGCGGAGCGCGCTGGAACTATCTAGCCGCTTGGGGTTATGCACTGAAGCAGGCAGGTGGCGACGAAGCCACGGCAAAGGATCTTGTCACTAAAATTTACAAGAACACCAAGGTGCTCGACTCAGGTGCCCGTGGATCACTGACAACATTTACTGAACGCGCCATTGGCGACGTTCTGATCTCTTGGGAAAACGAAGCCTTCCTAGCCGCGAAGGAACTAGGCGCCGACAAGTTCGAGATCGTCACGCCGACGATCTCAATTCTTGCCGAGCCGTCCGTCACGTTCGTTGACAAGGTCATCGACAAGCGCGGCACACGCAAAGTGGCGGAAGGCTATCTTGCCTACCTCTATTCTGCAGAGGGGCAGGATATCGCCGGTAAACATTACTACCGTCCACGCGATGCTAAGGCGGCCGAAAAGTACAAAGCACAATTCTCGAACGTGAATTTGTTCACAATCGACGAAGTGTTTGGTGGCTGGGCCAAAGCAACCGAAGTCCATTTCAAAGATGGCGGCGTGTTCGATCAGATCTACGCGGCAAGCGGAAAGAGCTGATCTTATTGTGAGTGTGCCGCGTCATTCCTCCCGATGCGGCACACGACCCTTCTTCCTAGAATTTTGTACCCAAATTTTATTCAGGTATTCTTGGAGCGCATCAATGTTGATCGATATCGCCGATGTCGCGTCAGTATCGACTGGCGCCACTATTCTAGCATCGTTGGCCAAGCAGTCCTTCAGCCAGATGTCTTTCCGAATGTGTCTATTCCCGGTCAAGCAGCCTAGCGCTGCACTCCAGTCGTGTTGATCAAGAATCCACAACTGGCCGCACATTAAATTTTCTAACACATTCGCAAAGTGAGATCGTCACATGTCTACAACTCTCATTGTTCCAGGCCTCAAATCGAGTGGCTCCTCGCATTGGCAAACGTGGATCGAAGATCATCAACCCGGAACTGTTCGTGTCATTCAATCGGATTGGAATGATGCTCATTTGCCGGACTGGTCGCAGCGTGTTCGTCGCGATATCTCTCGCAACCCTGGTCGCTTGTTTATCGTCGCCCATTCTTTCGGTGTTCTAGCGTCCGTTCAGGCAGCGCATGACAGAGCTGATCGCATTGCTGGGGCATTGTTGGTTGCGCCGGCTGATCCGGAAAAGTTTGGCGTCGAGGACGACATTCCACGGACACAGCTACCTTTCCCGTCCGTTGTTGTCGCAAGCACAACCGATCCTTGGATGAGTTTGGAGCGCGCCGCGTCCTGGGCGGATGTCTGGGTCGCAGATTTCGTCAACCTCGGCGATGCGGGTCACATCAATAGCGAGTCTGGTTTTGGGCCGTGGCCCGAAGGTTTGATGCTGCTCGATCGACTGAAGCGATTAGCCAGATTGCGCAACGTTCAAGCTGATAACGACAGCAGCATCGCAGATGCGCAACTCGCGCATGCCGCAAGCCTGCTCAGGGGCGCCGGATGGCACGTTCGTGCGCCGCAAGCTCGGGCAGCATGATGCACGGCTGTCACATGACTTTCACAAACAATGCAAACCGGAGTTAAGCCACTTGAGAAGAGTCATGAAGCCAGTAAAAATCAAATAAAATCAATATGTTAAAGCGGAATTAAAGTCAATATAACAGACGGGGGTCTGAAGCATGTCACGAGCATTGAATTTGAGGGGAAGTATAAGGGCGCTAGTTGCGGCCGCTGCTTTCGTGGGTTGGGGTGTGACCCCTGGTGCAGCGGCCGACTTGGGTAGCGACTGCTGCGCCGACCTGGAAGAGCGCATAGCTGAGCTCGAAGCAACGACGGCTCGTAAGGGGAATCGGAAAGTATCACTTACCGTTGGCGGGCAAGTCAACGAGGCGCTTTTTTGGTGGGACGACGGTTCCGAAGACAACGCCTATATAAGCACAAACGATAGTGCCCGTACGCGTTTCAACTTTAAAGGTGACGCCAAGATTTCCAGCGATCTCAAGGCGGGTTACCTCATTGAAGTCGGTATTCGCGCGGGACGGTCCAATCGTTGGACGCAAGATGACGATTCAGGCGTGACCCAGCTACTTGATATTCGGCATAGCTATTGGTTTTTAGATAGCAAGTCTTACGGTCGCCTATCCGTTGGTTTGACGAGCGACGCCTCTGACGGCATCACAGAAATAAACCAAGCCGCTACGAAGGACATCGCCAAGTTCTCTGACGTCGAAGATACAGGACTTGGATTATTCGCCAACGATTCTGACGGAAACAGGCTCGGCACCTTCCAGTGGCGTCGTTTGATTCGCGATGTGGGTAACCAACCAGGCGAAGGCCGTCGCTCAAATTTAGTGCGTTACGATACGCCCGAGCTTGCTGGTTTCACAGGAACGGCGAGTTGGGGAGAGGATGATTTCTGGACTGTTGCCCTTAAATATAAGGGTGATTTTAGCGGCCTCCAGGTGGCTGCAGGCATTGCTTACGGCGAGGCCAGTGAGTCAAACGTCAGCGCACCAGCGGAGCTAGGTGGCGCAACGATCGCGCGGACGATTGGGTTCGAGTGCGTCGTAAACGGACAAGTTGGTGGCAACAATATCGGCACTGCTTCCAAAGACGCAGATTGCGAGCAGTTGGGCGGCTCGATCAGCGTTTTACATACGGATACAGGCCTGTATCTCAATGCTGGAGCTGGTTATCTGAAAGACAATCTAACGAACAACTTGGGAGATGGCGGTGCACCACTTGCTGGTTTTGGCGGGCTTGAAGATTTGCACTACTTCTACGCATTTGAGGCAGGCATTGAAAAAAAGTGGAACTCACTCGGGAAGACAACTTTGTTTGCTCAGTATCATCGCAACGAAGGCGGTGCCACGGCGCGTAGTCTTGGGACAGGAAATGGTCGCGTGCTGTCGTCTGAGTTAGACGTTTATAGCATCGGCGCCATCCAGGGTATCGATGCAGCCGCATTGCATCTTTATCTTTTCTATCGCCACCATGAAGGTGAGATTGAGTCGACCACGCGCGACGACATCGAGCTAGATGATGTTGATGTCGTGGTGGGCGGCGCTTTAATTAAATTCTAACCTGCGCTGACCTCCCGTCTCGCAGAACCCGGAAGAGCCGCCCCGCAAAGGGCGGCTCTTTTTTGCAAACGAAATCGCTCGCCTCTCCGCTCAATTATTCATAACCAAAGCAATTTTACTTCGTTCGATTACAGCGTCCGGGCAACTAAAGTAGTCAAATCGAATGACTATAGCGGTGGACCATGCTGAATATGCCGAGGCAACGTCTGAGTGGTGGGCGATCAGCGCTGCAGCGCCCGGATCAATCTTGCGATGCACGCTTATCTGAAAAAAATTCTCCGCCCGATGTCGCGAGCAATCTTCGGCGACTGCGTCATCAACAAGGATATTCGTTGGAGACACTATCGAAGCGATCGGGTGTCAGCCGCGCCATGCTTGGTCAAATCGAAACCGGAAAAAGTTTACCCACGATCGCGCTGATTTGGAAGGTCGCGAAGGCGCTCGGCATCCCGGTTACAGCTTTGATTGTGGACCCAATCGAACCGCATTCGACGGTGATCATAAGGGGCGCCGCGCCAACAACTCTTGCCAGCTATGGCCACTACCGCATCCGGTCTTTCTCAGGCCCGGAGACCTCACAGCCCTTCGATTTCAGCGAGGTTCACATAGCGGCAGGACATCGCGAAACGGTGCCCCCTTATTCCTGGGGAACGCGAGCGACACTTCTGGTGACCGGCGGCACCATTGAAGTTGAGGTCGGTAATGAACCTGCTTCGCGATTAACCGATGGCGCCGCCATTCTGTTTGATGCGGACATCGAGCACACGTTTTTCAATCCGGCCACAACAGACGCAACCGCCTTCCTAGTCGTCGCACCTTCGCGCAGTGGCGCTCGCTGACCAAAGGAAGTGACGCAAAATCCATTGCTGAATTCTGGATAAGCTCAGCAGATCTTCTTGGTTTGGTAGATTTGATGTCCGCAATAGCATGCTGATCAAGTTACCAAAGCGGAGCCAATACATGTCAGTCACGACCATAATTGCTGAAAAAATACTGCCCTGGACCGCAGCAGTCTCATCATTTTTTTTCATCACGTTTGTCACGCTGTTCGGCTGAACAAATCTACTGGGAGAATGATGATGTTAGCCCGCCGCACGCGTGTTCTGCCGGGCTTTGGCCTGTCGCTAGGCTTCACACTCGCATACCTGTCTCTGATCGTCTTGATCCCGTTGTCCGCCGTATTCATAAAAACTGCGGGAATGACGTTCGACGAATTCTGGACGGCGGTCGCATCTCCGCGCGTAGTCGCCTCTTACAAGCTGTCGTTTGGAACGTCGCTGCTCGCCGCGGCTATCAATGCAGTATTCGGCCTGATCCTCGCGTGGGGACTTGTGCGGTATACCTTCCCCGGCAAGAAACTCGTCGATGCTTTGATTGATTTGCCGTTTGCGCTTCCGACAGCGGTCGCTGGCATCTCGTTGACAGCGCTGTATGCCAAAAATGGTTGGCTCGGCCAATTTCTGGAACCCCTTGGAATCAAAATTGCCTTCGGGCCACCGGGTATTCTGGTGGCGCTGATCTTTATCGGTTTGCCGTTCATTGTTCGCACCGTTCAACCGATCCTTGAAGATCTCGACGCGGAATTCGAAGAGGCGGCTGCTAGCCTCGGCGCCAACCGCTGGCAAACCTTTCGTCGCGTCGTGTTTCCGACGTTGCTTCCGGCCCTCATGACCGGTTTTGCACTCGCGTTCGCGCGTGCAGTCGGAGAATACGGCTCGGTTATTTTCATTGCGGGCAATATCCCGATGGTGTCCGAAATCACACCGCTCATGATCATAACGAAACTGGAGCAATACGATTATGCAGGCGCAACAGCTATCGCATCCGTGATGTTGATCGCGTCTTTTGTTCTGTTGCTTGCCATCAATGGCCTCCAAGCTTGGACATCGAAGCGCCAAGGGAGAACGTCGTAATGAACGCAACTGCTGCACGCTTAGCGCCACACTCCGGTTCGGCCAGCCGTTTTGAAGCCAATATCGCGACGCGCGATGCGCCAATCGTCAAGTATCTCGTTCTAGGTATTGGTTTATCGTTCTTTGTTTTGTTCTTGTTGATGCCATTGATTGCGGTCTTTCTCGAAGCGTTTCGCAAGGGCTGGGCGACGTATTTTGCGGCGCTTGTAGAGCCAGACGCCGTATCCGCGATCCAATTGACGTTGCTGGCGGCGGCCATCGCCGTGCCGCTCAATCTAGTGTTCGGCATCGCAGCGGCTTGGTCGATCGCCAAGTTCGATTTCCCCGGCAAGCAATTCCTAATCACATTGATCGATCTACCATTCTCAGTGTCGCCGGTCGTCGCGGGACTTGTCTATGTACTGATCTTTGGTACTCAAGGTTGGATCGGGCCTTGGCTGTCGGAAAACGACATCAAAGTTATCTTCGCCGTGCCGGGCATCGTGCTGGCAACGGTATTCGTGACGTTTCCGTTCATCGCGCGCGAATTGATCCCACTTATGCAAGCCCAGGGTCGCGATGAAGAAGAAGCTGCAATCACACTCGGTGCCTCCGGCAGGCAAGCGTTTTGGCGAGTGACTTTGCCGAATATCAAGTGGGCACTTTTGTATGGCGTCATTCTTTGCAACGCGCGTGCGATGGGCGAGTTCGGTGCTGTTTCCGTTGTGTCCGGCCACATTCGCGGCGAAACCAATACCATGCCACTGCACGTTGAAATTCTTTACAACGAATACCAATTCGCTGCCGCCTTTGCCGTCGCGTCGCTGCTGGCGATGCTGGCATTGGTCACGTTGGCAATCAAAACATATATTGAATGGCGCGCAGACCGCGACGTCCCTGAGGAGATCGGCGCATGAGCATCGAAGTCAAAGATATCCATAAGTCTTTCGGAGCCTTCAAAGCACTCGACGGCGTCTCGCTCGATCTGCCCAAGGGGGAGCTGATCGCGTTGCTCGGTCCATCAGGTTGCGGAAAGACGACGTTACTGCGCATAATTGCCGGCCTTGAAAATGCCGACTACGGCAGCGTGCGCCTATCGGGCGAAGACGCGACATCAAAGCATGTGCGCGAGCGACATGTCGGATTTGTCTTTCAACATTATGCCCTATTCCGCCATATGACCGTATTTGAGAACGTCGCGTTCGGTCTGCGCGTCAAGCCGCGCGGCGAAAGGCCGTCAGAAGCGATCATCCGCGATAAAGTTCATCGCCTTCTCGATCTCGTGCAACTCGATTGGCTAGCCAATCGCTTCCCATCGCAACTCTCAGGTGGTCAGCGTCAACGCATTGCACTTGCCCGTGCGCTAGCCGTCGAGCCGCAGGTACTGCTGCTGGATGAACCGTTCGGCGCTCTTGACGCAAAGGTTCGAAAAGAACTGCGCCGCTGGTTGCGCCGCTTGCATGATGAACTGCATATTTCTTCGATCTTCGTCACTCATGACCAGGAAGAAGCTCTCGAAGTCGCCGACCGTATTGTTTTGATGAATAAGGGCCGCGTCGAGCAGATCGGCAACCCGCATGAAATCTACGACGAGCCTGCAACCTCGTTTGCCTATAGCTTCATCGGCAATGTGAACGAATTTCGTGGCCGGGTTGAGGGTGATTATGTGCGTGTCGGCGAGGACGTGCTGGCACATGGACAAAAGGGCCTAGCTGATGGGTCACTAGTCGTCGCTTATACTCGACCACATGACACTGAAATCGTCGTCGATGGCGCAGGGCGAACAGGGATTTCAGCAAAGGTCAATCGCATCCTTGCGAGCGGCTCTGTTTCACGCGTCGAACTCGTCGCCAACGGCGCAGCTCGCGAGGGCCGGACCGACTACTTCGAAGTCGAACTGACACCGGCCGAAATCGCCGGGCTTGAACTGGAAACTGGAAAACGAGTTCGCATCGCAAGCCGACGCCTGAGCGTCTTCGCCGAAAAGTCATAAGGGTCCACAAACGTGAATTTCCAACAGCTCAGAATTATTCGCGAGACGGTGCGTCGTAACTTCAATCTCACTGATGTCGCGAATGCGCTTTTCACGTCCCAATCAGGCGTTTCCAAACACATCAAAGATCTCGAGGATGAACTAGGCGTCGAATTATTCGTACGCAAAGGCAAAAGGCTTCTTGGTTTAACCGAGCCTGGCCAGGAACTGGTCGGCATTGTGGAGCGAATCCTGCTCGACACGCAGAACATCAAAAAACTTGGCGAGCAGTTTTCTAACAAGGACAAAGGGCAACTCAGTGTTGCGACCACGCATACTCAGGCACGCTACGCGTTGCCGAAGATCGTCACCCAGTTCAAAAAACAGTTTCCTAAGGTCAACTTGGTCCTTCATGAAGCTAGCCCTAAAGAGATCGTATCAATGCTTCTCGATGGCGAAGCCGATATAGGCATTGCCACAGAGGCACTTCAGGATGTAGCGGAGCTGGCAACGTTTCCATATTATTCGTGGCATCACGGCGTTGTGGTCCGCGCCGGACACGAACTCGAAGACGTCAAAAAGCTGACACTCGATCAGATCGCAGACTATCCGATCATCACCTATCACCAAGGATTTACAGGTCGAGGACGCATCGACGAAGCATTCGAAGCTGAAAAACTAGAGCCTGAAATTGTGATGGCAGCACTCGATGCCGATGTGATCAAGGCATATGTCGAACTTGATCTGGGTATAGGCATCATCGCGTCGATGGCCTTCAATGCAGAGCACGACCGGCACCTTCGCTTACTCGATGCGCGTCACCTCTTTAAAATCAACACGTCACGAATTGCGATCCGACGCGGCTCATACTTGCGAGGTTATGCGCACCGCTTCATTGAACTTTGCGCACCTGACCTGACAGAATCTAAAGTACGCGCAGAGCTTGAAGTGACGAGCGAAACACAAGGTTAAGTGCTGCCCGGTGCCAGCATCGAACGACATGCTGCAATTAAGATCAGCACAATCAAAAACGCATTGATCCGATCGAGCCGTGCATCAGTCAATTTTTCATCTGGATATTTTAAATGTGCGGAAAACCTAGAGTTTGGCACATGATTTGAACCTATGCATAAACCGCTGCAATTGTTGTGGTCTGCATAACCTCTGGAAAAGATCAGCCAACTAACTATTTGATTTATATATAAATTCTGGTTGCGGGGGCCCGCAACCAACGATTCAGTACACCGATCTATGTGACTGTTTTGGCTTAGAAATTTGACGATTTCGTTATGACTACCTTCAGCGTCCATGAATTATTGGGTACTCCTGCGTATTACAGGTTAAGTGACTTTGCATTGCCTTATGGCGTGTGGATAAGTGCGAGAAATCATCAGGAAGGCGAGCAGATCGAACGCCCCGATTTCTGTTTGGATGCAGCGATTTAGCGGACCCAAAAACGAAAAAAGCAAAATTGAACTGGCGAATGAAGACGTCTGCGTAAAATCTGGTGAAATCGATCGAAGTATAATGACGCGAGTGTCTTTTATTCTAATAACTTAAGGCACCATGTGTGCAAAAAGTATGCACTTAGTTTTCAGCATAATGTGACGGTCCAATATACGATTGGACGGATT
>PERI01000011.1 GCA_002928515.1 Hyphomicrobium sp. | reverse complement strand
TGATTTTACGGAAACTCGCAATCTTCCTACGCGCGATCCGCACAAGGCACTCCGGTGTATGCAGTGGCTGGCCGCCCACGCGCAGGACGTCCGGCTGGCAGCAGCGGCGGCTGCAGCTCGAGCAGCCGGCATGTCGTACGAGGATTACGTTCGCACCAAAAACCCCTTTCGCGGCCGGCGCGGCGTGAAGCCCGTTTATACGATGTCGATCGCTTGGCATCCGACGAAGAACGACAAACCCAGCCGAGAGCACATGATTGCGGCGGCTGACGAAGTCATTCGGGCTCTTGGTATGACTGACCGTCAGTGTCTGATGGTCGCCCACACGGACACGCCGCATCCGCACATTCACCTCATCATCAACCGTGTCTCGCCGATCAACGGCAAGTTCGCCAATGTCGGCAATGACTGGCTCAAACTCAGCGCGTGGGCGCTCGACTACGAGCGTCGCACCGGACATATTCTTTGCTTTGAGCGCATGCTGAACTGGGAAAAGCGGCGCGGTCATAGAGAAGCGAAGTCTGAGGCCCGACAAACCAATGACAATGCGCGCGGCCGTTATGTTCGCGGCAAAGATACCCCGCGACGCGATCTCGATTGGTGGAATGCCCATCGTCATTTGCCCGATGATGCTATTCGCGCCGCCAGGGCCAACAGACAATCCGGCGAACTGAAAGACTTCCAGAATGCGTTTGCCAAAGCGATCGTAGGACTGGAAACGCGCGCCGCGACGATCGATGATAAACAGATCAAAAAACTTCAGGCCGAAGTCGCCCGCCGTCAGGCGAAATATCTCGCCAAGCACAACCGGCCTGCAAACCGAACACAACGGGCCATTCATGCCATTCGTCGCATGGCGGATTACATAACCGGTCGCGACTTCCTCGAAAACCGACACATCAAATCGCTGAACAAATCGATCACAGCGCTCGAACAGCGATTGGAACGCGACCGCGCAAGTGTTCGGTCACGTTATGCCAAAGCCTGGATCAGTCTGGAAAAGCGTCATGCTGCCGAGCGCGAACGTGACGAACGGCGTATCGCGGAACGTGGCCGCAAGGACAGAGGTGACGCCGCGATCACTCGCGCACGCAAGCAATTCAATGTCCGGTCAGATGCCAGCACCGCTGCGAAGTTATCGCCGAAGATTGCAGCTGGCAAACTCTCTCGCCATTTTCGAAAGTACGCCAAGAGCAAATTAGCTGAACGCCTCGAAGGACGAAGGGCGCTTGCGCGTATCGTCGGGAACTTGAGTGGCAAGCAGACTAACGTCGACGATCTACGCCGCGAAAGTTTGGTGCGGCCGAATGAAAATGAGCGCGATAGGAACAGCGCGTACTCTAAAAAATTAGGTCCAACAATTGCGACTAACCTGCTCTCACCAAGCCAATCGACCGCACATACAGCCGCGCATCGCGAAACCGAGATTGTAGCTGAGATGAGTCGGGTCAAAGAGTCGAAGGCGGATCGTCAATGCCGCAAACGTGCAAGACCTCGTGGCCGAACGAGGCGGATTGAGTAGAAACAAGGGTGGGCCATGGCGTTGCTCTACAAAAGCGGACTTGAACATCGCCATTGTCGGCGGGTCCAGGGTCTCTCAGACTGATACCTTAATATGATTGATGAGCTACTGATATCGCGCTCTGCTGGAGCTGCTAATAACGCAATGCAGAAGTTGCTGTCTTTATACGATAGGTCTGCTCTTGGTTGTGGTCCGTTGCGGAGACGCAATATTGAACTCGCATGCTTGGCGATGGGAATTTCAAAAACATGTCTGGATATTTTCGCCTACTTCCCTGGCGGCATACCTAGAAAATGTAGGTTTATTTTCTTTGTGTTAGCTCACAATGCCTGCGGACGTTCCTAGATTAGGTCGACGATTTGGTGTTTGCATTAAAAGCTAGTATGCGCCGTCAGCAAATCCTCGGCAACTGCTCACCAACCAGCATGTCAACGATGCGTACACCGCCAAAGACTGTTTTCATGGTCACGCGACCAGGCTCTCCGCATCGCACGAAGCCGATGGCAGCTGCCCCCGCACCATAAGCGTGTGCCCGCATGGCGCGAATTGCGGCGTCGGCTTCTTCGGGCGGCACGATCACGACGATCTTGCCCTCATTCGCAAGGTACAGCGGATCAAGGCCGAGGATTTCGCAGAAGCCTTTAACTTCGGAGCGGAGCGGCGTTTTCGTCTCGTCTATTTCAATCGCGGCTTGCGATGTCTGGGCAAATTCGTTCAACACAGTCGCAATGCCGCCGCGCGTTGCGTCGCGAATGGCACGCGTGTTTGGGGCGGCCGTAAGCAGCATTTCGATGAGGCCGTTCAATGGCGCGCAATCACTCTCGATTGGACTGTCGAGAGCCATGTCACCTCGTGCGCCGAGTATCGCCGCGCCGTGATCGCCCAGCACGCCGTTAACTAAAACGACATCGCCGGGCCGAGCCCGATCGGCACCGATATGCACATCGGTGCGGATGACGCCAACTCCTGTCGTTGTGAGGAAGATTTTATCGCAAGCGCCTTTTTGTACGACCTTCGTGTCGCCGGTCACGATCTGGACGCCTGCCGCGCGCGCCGTCTCGGCCATGGATTTAGAAATACGTCTCAGCACGTCCAATTCAACGCCTTCTTCTATGATCGCAGCACACGAAAGATAAAGCGGCCTCGCGCCGCCGACAGCGAGATCGTTCACGGTACCGCAGACAGCAAGTTTGCCGATATCGCCCCCAGGAAAGAAGATCGGATCGACAACGAAACTATCCGTTGTAAAAGCCAGCCTGTCGCCATGTTGCGCTAGGCCGGCCAGATCAATGCGCGCCTGATCCTCCATAGGTGCCAGAAGGCCATTGTCGAAAGCCGAGACAAACACGTCGTCGATCAGATCCTTCATCGCCTTGCCGCCACCGCCGTGCGCGAGTGTGACCTTGGCAACATTGATGCGGCCGAGAGTGCGCCGCCGCGAAGTGGGCATGACGTTCATAGCGCGGCCTCATGCTTTTTTACGCCGCCATATTGGTAGTAGGCGGCGCAAGAGCCTTCCGACGACACCATCAGCGCGCCTAGCGGCGTCTCCGGCGTGCAGGCCGTGCCGAAGACTTGACATTGCCACGGCTTAATTTGACCTTTCAACACTTCGCCGCATTGGCAGGCTTTGGGATCGGCAATTTTTACGTTCGGCATTATAAATTTAACTTCGGCGTCATAGTCGCGGTAGGCATTGCGAATTTTCATTCCTGATAAGTCGATCGAGCCGAGGCCCCGCCACTCGAAGAAATCGCGAAGCTCGTAGACTTCCGCTACCGCGGCGAGCGCAGCCGCGTTGCCGCCGTCCAGCACAATGCGTGCATACTGGTTTTCGACTTCCGCGCGGCCGTCCTTTATCTGCTTCAATACCATCCAGATCGATTGCAGCACGTCGAGAGGTTCGAATCCGGCGACCACCATCGGACGGTTGTACTGGCTGGCGACGAACTCGTATGGGGTCGTGCCAATCACCATCGACACATGACCCGGCCCGAGGAAGCCGTCGAGTTGCATGTCTGGATCGTCAAGGATCGCTTTTATCGTCGGCACGATGGTGATGTGATTGGCAAAGACTGAAAAGTTCTTCACGCCGTCAGCCTTGGCTTGCAGAATCGTCAGCGCCGTCGACGGTATCGTGGTCTCAAAACCGAGACCGAAAAACACGACTTCACGATCCGGGTTGTGCCGCGCAATCGACAGCGCGTCCATCGGCGAATAAACCATACGAATATCCGCGCCGTCGCCCTTCGCCTGCAGAAGACTTTTCTTTGATCCCGGGACGCGCATCGCATCGCCGAACGTCGTCATGATGACCTCAGGACGCTCGGCGACGGAGATACAGTCGTCGACGCGCCCCATGGGTAGCACGCAAACCGGACAGCCCGGCCCATGTACAAGCTCGATTTCCTTCGGCAACATACCTTCGATGCCGTAACGGAAAATCGAATGGGTATGCCCGCCGCAAACTTCCATGATTGCGATCGGCCGCTCCTTGGCAAGGTCGATCGTCGCAACAAGCGTTTCTATCTCATGGATCAGGGTTCGGGCTTTGTCGGCGTCACGAAATTCGTCTACGTATTTCATGGGGACGCTCCTCCAACAGGCGCCGCGACTATGCGCGGCTAGACATTCGCATCGCTTCCATCTCGGCCTGGGCTTCGCCAAGCTCTGTTAGAACCTTCAACGTTTCAGCGGCTTCGCGTTCGTCGATGCGGCTCATGGCGAAGCCCACATGAATCAAGACCCAGTCGCCGATGCAGGATTCGATCGGATGATCGACGGACACGATACACGTGACATTGACTTGCCGTTTGACGCCGCTGACATCGACGGTAGCGAGATTTCGCGCCGCATCGTCTATCTTGACGATCTGTCCAGGAATCCCGAGGCACATTGTGAGCGTCTCCTAACTAACGTTTCTTCTTGTCTATCAGTTGGGCGGCGGCGACTGCCGCTTGCCCAAGCGCCAATCCACCGTCGTTGGCCGGCACGCGGACATGCGAGAGGATCGTAAAGCCGTCGATCTTGAGGAGACGGACGACTTCCTCGAAAAGCACCCGATTCTGGAAGCACCCGCCCGACAATGCAACGGTGTCGAAACGACGTGCATTGTTTCCACTACGTAGTGCAAGCCGTTGCGTCATATTCGCGATAGCCTTGGCCAATCCCACATGGAAACGCGCCGCGATAACGCCCGGCGACGTTTTCACTGCTAAGTCACTAAGAAGGGCGTTCCACATTGCGAGCGGTTCAATGTAGGGCAGATTGGAGCCGTTGAGTGTCGGAATAGTGAACGGGTAGGCGAGAGAATCGTTCTCTTCGCGGAGGGCCGTGTCGTCGACAATAGCTTCGAGGCGGGCGGCTGCCTCTCCTTCATAGGCTTGCTGATAGCGGCAGATTCCGAGAGCGGCGGCCACTGCGTCGAATAGACGGCCACATGATGAAGCAATCGGGACGTTGATGCCGTTCTTGAGCATTGCGTCGAGTGTTGCCCGCGGTTGGCCTGATAGGAAATTGTGGACCTCGAGCTCTCCGAAGTTGAGTGTGAAGCCTGCCCAGCGCATCTCTGCCATGAGGTGCGTGTAGAGGTTGCGCCAGGGTTGTCGCGACGCTTGTGCGCCGCCTAGCATAGCGACCGGTTTTAGAGTTCCGAGACGCTTGTAGCGGCGGTAGTCCGCGAGCAGGAACTCGCCGCCCCAAATCGTTTCATCGTCGCCCCAGCCAAGACCGTCGAGTACGATCCCGAGGACCGCCGGCGCATTGAGCTCGCGGCCATTTTCTGCGAGGCACGCAGCCACGTGGGCGTGATGGTGTTGAACTTCGATCAGCCGGATCCCATCGCGCTTTGCCCGTTCATGCCCGAGCTTTGTCGAAAGATATTCGGGATGCTTATCAATAACGAGGGCGACGGGCGTATGTCCGAAAAGCTCGGTGTAAAGTGCAAGACTTTTCTTATACTCATCGAATGTCAGCGCATCTTCGAGATCGCCCTGATGCTGCGAGAGAACAGCCGCGCCGTCCTTAAGATTACAGAACGTAGTCTTCAATTCGCCGCCCATCGCGAGAACGTGTGGCGATGACCCAAACCCATTAGGCAACCGAATGGCAGCTGGCGCGTACCCGCGAGCGCGCCGGATGACGCGTGCTTTTCCGCCGCTGACGCGGACGACAGAATCATCGACACGGTTTGCGATCTCTCGATCGTGCACCAATGCATACGTAGCGATGCCGCCCAATCGCGTCGCAATGTCATTATCACAAATGACCTGGGGTTCGTCCGAGAGATTGCCGCTCGTCATCACGACCGGATGTCCAAAGGTTTGCAAGATCAGTATATGGAGCGGCGTCGTGGGCAGCATGAAACCCAACGCGCCAAGTCCGGGAGCAATCACCGGCGGCAACCGCTTGGACCCGTTTGCAGGCATGATCACGATAGGCGCCGCAGCACTCGACAGCGCTTGCTTGTCCTCGGGGGTCAGTATGCAATACTCGCGGATCACAGCGATATCGCGCGCCATGAGTGCAAACGGTTTAGCATCACGCTTCTTTAACTCACGCAGGCGAGCGACCGTTTTCTCATTCGTCGCGTCGCAGGCCAGTTGGTAGCCGCCAAGCCCCTTGATGGCGATGATCTCACCCTTTTTGATGAGCGATGCCGCAGCGTCAACATCATCAAGAACCTTGCCCCGATCAAAACGGGAAGTCTTTCCATCGAGTCTGATGAGTCGCGCTTTCGGTCCGCATTTGAGGCAGCCAAGTGCCTGGGCATGGAAGCGACGGTCGTTCGGGTTGTTGTATTCAGCGCGGCACTCACTACACATGATGAAGGGGGCCATCGTCGTGAGTTCACGATCGAAGGGGAGACCTTCAACGATCGTGAGCCTTGGCCCGCAATGCGTACAAGTGTTGAAGGGATAGCGGTAGCGTCGCGCTGATGGGTCATCAATTTCTGAGATACAGGCTGGGCAGGTACGAACGTCAGGCGCTACCTCGGTTCGACCTTCTCTGCCGACACTAGGCGCAATGTGGAACCCGCCCGACAACGCACGGTCCAAAACATGCGGTTCAACGCTTTGCACATCCCCGAGCGGTGGACATTCCAAGCGAATACGTTTGATGAGCGTCGCGATTGCGTCTTGCTCACCGGACGCGCGAATGATCACACCGTCACCGTCGTTCAAAACCTCTCCGTCGAGTTTAAGTTCATTGGCGATGCGCCAAACCGCCGGCCGAAAGCCGACGCCTTGGACGCGGCCGCGAACACGAATTTCGAAAGTCGAGGGCGGTTTCGCGACAACGCGTGCGCTCATGTTGCAGCCTCCCGAAGCACGGTGCGGAACCATGCGTTCTCGGACGCAATACGGGAGGCCCTGGCAACGTCATTTTTGAGACGCCGAAAAAGTCGGACGTTGATCGATGCAGTCAGGAAACCATCGCTCTTGGTATATCCCGATAATCCGCTCGCCAAATGACTGCGACTCCTCAATTGATGCGCTTTTGGGCCTGACGTGACGGATTTAGAAACCCCGCACGACGCCCAGACGAATGGTAGTTTAATGGTGGCATCGGCGCCAGCGCGAACGTCACATACTGCTATCATAAGCTACGCAAATGCAGTTCTCTCTGACAACTACACCGCTTACACCGCTGGCCATCTGCATCGCGCCACAAACGCCTCAGTTATGGCCCTGCGAACGATGTGCGGACGCTCAAAATACGTTACCAAAGTTTGGAAACTGTGCTTGCAGAATAGCTTAAGCAGTGAGTGCAGCGCACCATATTCACTTCAGCCAAGTCCTAGCGGGCAATGATCTTTGAACTTGCCTTTAGCAATCTTCGTCCCATCGTGGCGGCGGGCCATTTTTTGGGTTCGCCGCACGCGCATGATGACTTGCAATTGCAGGCAACCAAAGCAGCACACGTACAGTCTCCGCTGCTGTCTTTGGGGGAATTGAGCAGGGCCAAATAGCGCGCTGCCATGTCGTCGCGTTTGCCTTGCAAAACAGCCAAGGTCACGTCGATCTCGTGAAGTTTTTCATCGAGCAATCCGAGCAGTCTCTGCCGACGGGTGCGGTCCATATTGTGATCATCAAGTAGACTGCGAATTTCTTCTAGCGATAGTCCGAGCCCCCGCAGACCCATGACATGGCGGGCGCGTTGCACGTCGTTGTTATCGTACATGCGGTAACTTTGGGCAGTTCGTTGCGGAGGTCGCAATAATCCAACCCGCTCGTAGTGGCGCAATGTTTTTTCGGACACGCCGAGCAGTTTAGCGATTTCACCTATGCGCCACGAGGCCTGTTTAGTTCCGGGCGTCTCCATTGGGTCCGCTCCTTCGCTTGTATTGCATCAACCAGCCGACGACATTTTAAGATCGCGCAGTTTGTGCGCGATAGCTCGAATGGCGAGCGTTCCTTGACAATCAGGCGCAAAATCGATGGGCGCCACCGCACGCCGCTCAGCCTCGATAAACTGTTCTTCACTCGGTACTACGCCGATAATCGGAATCTTGTGGCGCTCGCAGTATTCTTCGATCGCCGTCACATCGGCCTCGTTCTTGACCTTGTTGGCCACGACATAGACATGTGGAATCGCCAATTCGTTTGCCAGCGACCACGTGCGCCCTGCCGCCTCCAACGACCGATAGTATGGCTCCGCGACAATCAGCATAGTGTCGACATTGCGCGCCGTCCCTCGTTTCAAGTGTTCGAGGCCAGCCTCCATATCGGTAATTGTATGATCTCCGTATCCGCTCATTTCGGTGATCAAACCGCGCACGGCCCTATGGGAGGCACACATACACCCGCTGCCCGCACTGCCGTCCGGCGGCTGCCCCATGATGATGAGTTTGATGTCGCTCGGCGCTACGGCGCCATAATTTGACATCAATTCGTCTTCCGGAATTGTCATGTAGAGACGCCGCGTTCCGTCGGAGTCCTCCTTAACGCCCATGATGCTCGGCGGAATGCTTTTGATATCATCGGTGCGCTCGCGTGAGATGCCGAGCGTCAGTGCGAGATTGGGGTTGGGATCGCCGTCGATTGCCAGAACCTTGATACCGTCTTCGGCCAGAATGCGAGCCAGGGTGCCGGCGACAGTCGTTTTGCCCGAGCCGCCCTTGCCTACTGTGGCGATTTTCATCGGAAACTCCTGTGTTCTTGGCGCGAAACAGTCGCTTAATTGAGTATAGGTGTTAGGATTGCTGCTGCAATAGCGGCGATCGCTGAACAAGCTGACTGCCGCACCAGAACTGCGTTGTCAGGACGAGCGTTAGAGAGCGGACAGAGCATGGCTCAACCGGCTATGACCACTTCCTTCACCATCATCACGGGCTTTCTTGGGGCCGGAAAAACAACGCTCTTGAATGAGATGCTTTGCGGCAGCCATGGCCGCCGCATGGCCGTCATCATAAATGAATTTGGCGCGGTGAATATTGACAGCCAGTTGATTGCCCGCCGCGTTGGCGACGGCATATTGGAGCTTACCAACGGCTGTGTGTGCTGCACTGTGCGCGACGACCTGCGGACCGGCTTGCAGGCGCTCTTGGATAGCCGGGATCGCGGTGAACTGGCCTTTGAACATATTGTCATGGAAACCACGGGCTTGGCGAAAGTCGGCCCGATCATTCAGACGCTTTCGATCAAAACGCTGAAGTCGGCCATTCACTTGGGCGGTGTCGTCACCGTTGTCGACGCTTCCAATATCCTTGTGCAGTTGAATCGCTTCCATGAAGCGGGCGAGCAGATTGGTCACGCTGATCTGCTGTTGCTCAACAAAATCGATCTCGTCGATGAAGAAGCTATCGCACGCTTGCAAATGCGGCTCACCGCAATCAACGGCATGGCGAAGATCCTAATTCGCCAAGGCACCAGTGACACGATGGCGGAAATCTTTGACCTGCCGGTGGCACGAAGGAGCGATGCCGAGGTAATTGCGTTCGAGACAAGTACCGGGAATGTGCAACGTCATGCCCACCTAGATCAGGTGCGCAGCTTTGTCGTCCAGCTGTCGGCGCCGCTCGATCAAGGACAAGTCCAGGATTGGTTTTCTTACCTCATCATGCGCCACACAGAGCGATTACTTCGATACAAGGGAATCCTGAACTTCGAAGGGATCGAAAAGCGCGTCGTTCTGCAGGGCGTCCATGGCCTGCTGGAAATCAGAGCAGATCGCGATTGGCTTCCGGCAGAAACCAGAATGACGACCGTGGTCTTCATCGGCAAAGACTTGCCGGAACAGGACTTTCGGGAGGGTTTGACGCGCTGCATTGCAACCAGGGATCCAGCAGCGCAGTTCATCTAGAGATGATGGCGTGAGGGCCAGCGGGTGGATGGTGTGGACACAGAGAATCCGGTCGAACGGCAAAGGAAAGCGTGAGTATGTTCGCCGTCACCACCCGCAACAAGTTGCGCAGCCGCCGTCACGCGGTGTCGATGATTTGGGCATGGGCGCACATCCGCCGCCAGCTCGCGCACACTCCGGGGATGCTGGCCTACACGACCGGCATCGCCAATTTGACTGAATTTTTCACGCTTACGCTGTGGGATAAAGAGATCGACATGACTTTGTTCATGGCGTCGGAAGATCACCGAGACATGATGTGGAATACCCGGCAATGGTCGGAATCATTTTGGTCGATGCGGTGGAACCCGACCAACAATGAAATCGGCACCTGGAGCGGCATGACATTTTCGGACGCCCCTGCGCTGATCGCGGCCAAGCCGCATTACGTCGGCCCTGGATATCTGCACACTGCCGAAGTTCCTGATAGCTTGCGGCCCTACCTTCGAAACATCACGCGTCAAAACGAGCCAAATACGCTGCCAATAAATGCTGTGATTGGACGCATCCCCGCACGATCTCCGTGGACGGTTGCGCGCATCAAGCGGACTCTCGCCATCTGGCAATCAGCTCCGGCCACACTTCAATTCAAGGTGTGTACAGGATTGGGTGAATGCATGCTTTTGGTCGTCTGGAGAAGCGAGGCTGAAAGCGAAGCCGCAGTGCTGATGAAAGTGCTACAGAGCAAATTTCCCGATGCGTGGGCTATGCGATTGAACGCGACGGACTTCGAAATCGGTCATTGGAACAATTTGCGCTTTCGTGAAATCGGAGGTGCACCTTCGCGCGCCGCAAACTAATGAACCAGCAGGAAGCGATCTCTTCCTCAAGCAACGAGATTGGATTGTTCAGCGGATTTCCAGCGCCGTGTTGGTCGCAATACTGTTCTCTGCCATTTCCATCATGGCGCCGATAAGTGCATCGAACTCAATAGGTACCGGCTCCGGGAGTTTCCTGAGGCGCTGCAGATCAGATAGCAGGCCGATCGCGCTTGCCAGCATCGGACCCGGCTCGATCTCGATGGGCAGAAACGTACCGCATTCGCATGGATTGAGCAGATGGGGATAGTGTGCACCTGCACGATCGTCCCAGTGAGCGATTGAGACGTTGCCCGCGCAGTAGATATCGATGGATGCCTCGCTAACCGATTTCGCCACCCAGAGTTTGAACCGCGCAAAGGTCTCGTGATCGCAAGGAGACATGCGGCGCGAACCGACAATAATCGACAGCGCTTGTCCCTGCGCCATTCCGCCTGATGATACCTGCGCTCCTTCCGATAGGGAAACTTCTAGATCGTCGGGGCGGTTTGTCTGCATCACGTTCGCGCTCCAGACCTTAAATGGCCGCGGCGTCTTCGAGGCCATGCTGATCGTACCGCGTCACCAGCGTCATAACCATGGCAGCGGCGCCCTCAACGGCGGCTTCAACCGGTGGGCTGAGGCCAATTCTCAAATCGAGGGCTTCCTCTGGCTCGCAACCAATAATTCGGATCATGTTGGGCAGCGCCGCCACATGTGCGAGCAACCCCAGCGCACGCATTGGCGTTGCATAATGGGTATCGGCAAAGTAGTCGCGCTTCTCTCCTGAAGTGAGGCCGCTGATATCGGGCAACACCGGTTCAAGCTGATAGAGTTGACCGGGAGTGCCGCCTCTCTTGTAGGCGTCGAGGATGACCAGCAGGCCATAGCCGTACATCAACTCCTGCACGAGGCTCATGCCACCAATGCCGGTCTCGATGACCTTGGCGGACGCTGGCAAACCACCTCGCTTCATCAATACGTTGGCGACCGCGACGCCAAAGCCGTCATCGCCATGCAGCACGTTGCCCACGCCAGCAATGAGGATTTTCTTATTATTTGTCATTACAAACTTGCTCAGCGCCTGCTGGACTAAAAGGCCGGGCGTCGCGGTACAAATACCATATCGACGCCGACGAGAATGCGCCCACCGTCATTGTGCTTGACGCAGAAACACTCAAGCCGGCCAGCACCAGCGATATGCGATCCATCGCGAATATCATAGTAACAACCAGCATGCTGCGGGCAAGTCAGGTTGAATTTGGTCACGGCGCCACCGCCCAACGATGCTCCATCTTTCAAGCAATGCGCGTCCAACGCAAACAATTCGTCGCCAGCGCGGCAGAGCACGATGCTGCGATCGCCAGCCTGGCACTCAATAACGCTGCCGGTTGGAACGTCGGCCATACTCGGAGAGACCGGCACCCAATGCGGATACTTGGGCTTTGGCGGCTCTGGGCTTGAAGGCTTTTTAGAGCGGCTCGTCGTGAAAATGATCTTAGCCCGCTGCTCATCGACCGGATTTTCCTCTGGCGGCAGAAGGTCGTAAAGCTCCATAAGCGTATGGATCGCGGGGTCGGTCACAACCTTCTCAAGCACACCTTCTTTGAAAAGGCGCACCAGACGTCTCAATGCTTCGCGGTGGATCGAGTCGATTGTCGCGAGCAGCGCGAACACCTGCTCCTTAACGTTTGGATACGGAAGCTCTTCCATGTCACGAAGGCGCGCGTCCGCCTCGGCCAGCAATACGCTCCATTCGTCATTGGTCATGAACCCGGTGAGCTGCTGAGGCGATTCCGGCGGGTGCGGCGGATTTTCTTTTGATTCCGGCATCAGCCGAACACGCGTTCAGTGCAGAGCACAATCGTCTCCGCATTTCGAATGATCATCGCCATCGCAACATCCGGCGGGACATTCGCCGTGACCCTGCCGTTGATTTTCTGCGAACGTGTCGGCAAACAGAGCGCCTCCCTGCTTTTTGCCCTTAGCAGTTAGCCGGTAGCCAATTTTATCGCCGCTAGCTGTCGGCTCGAGCTGACCTTCCGACACGAGTTCTTCCAGCGCAGCGTCTATAGCCTCGGCGCTACAAGTCAAAAATGGCTGGATGGATTGTGCGGTGCAAACTTCGCCGAAACCTTCTCCTGACCGCCAAAAACAGATTTGGAGGACGTCCTCGCGGTTGACGAGACGATCAAGTGCGCCCGCTGATCCATTTTTTTGCGCGTGCTGGACGCTCATAGGTTAGCTCCCGAGACCTTAGTTTAGCGGCGTTATACGGTGGCAGTCCCTTACCAATTGATTGTGGCAGACGTCCGCCAGCGGATTGAGGTCGTCGACGGAAAGCGGCGAGAGGTCGTCCATCCCCTCAACACCCAGATCCACAGCAAGCTTTGTGCACGCAACGATACGGTCGACAATGTTCTGCGCTTCCGGCGTAATAGGCCGATCCCCTATCGCCGTTACCTCTCCCGAGTGACGGTGGATCTCCAGTTCTGTCAAAACCATATTGCCGATGACGTCGTCCGGCAATTCGACCTCGATAACAATGACGTCCCGCGGCCAAATCTTGAAGTGGGCACCGATCACCAAAAGATTGTCGACACTGATGATGCCAGTGACTGCTTCAAAAATCCTGTTCTGGACTTCCATGACGGCAAGCTCGCCGCCGACCCAGTTGCGGCAGGTGACGGTGCCGACCTCGCCGCCGCGATGGACCGCGGCAATCAACACGACCCTTTCATATACGATCTTGCTCGCCTGAAACTCTTGGACGATCGCGACCGGTCCCCAGTTCATCTCCTTAATGTCGACGTTATGGCGCCACGCAATGCCATCCAAACTCCGTTTAAGCTCCGGGCCCATGGGGTAGCCCCGGATGAACTGGTAATAGCCAACGAGTCCTAAAGCGATGCGCGACATGACGGCTTTCGAAATTGCGCTAGACTGCTTTAATTGAATTGAGCCTAGTTGTTCATAACGCTGGTTTTCACGGTGCCGGTTAAATTCCGCAAGCGCAAGTTGTCACTTCACGGGTGACCACGCGGTCGGTTCCTTCCACCATCGTATGTGTGGTGCATGGCATACAAGGGTCGAAACTGCGCAGTGCGCGCAAAATATCGATACCTTTGAAGTCCTTCTCGTCCTTAAAGTTCGTTTCGATAATTGGCGTGTTGAGAACAGCGCGCTCGTAAGGACCCGGCTCGCCCCAGGGCGTTCGCGGGCAGGCGTTGACCGTAGAAGGAGTCGATATCTGATAGTTGGCGAGGACGCCTTTTTCGATGACGCACCAGTGCGCCAAAAACCCGCGACCTGCGCCCCACATGCCGACGCCGATATGCTGGCCGGTTTTTGGAATCTCGAACGGCGTCGCAACTTTCTTCTCTCCGCGCTTGATCAGATCCTGAGCGCGGACCCAGTTCTCAAGCGTCACCATCAGATTGAATGCAACCGCATAGGCGCGCGCGCGGTTTCTCTCGAACGCGTTCCAGACATCTGGTACTCGCCATTCCAAGCGCATTTCCGGCAGCTTATCCTTGGCGACATTAAGAACCAGGCTTTTGCCCGTTGATGCAAAATAATTGCTTGGCGGAAGTTTTTGCGCCAAAGCCGACATATAAACCCGGGCATAGGCGCCAGCCTCGAAGGTTTTGCGGTCCCACGTCGGCGTACAGGACCAGCTGTAGCGCTCTTTCCAATTCTGTTTTCCGGGGCGCGGAATCGTCGTCTTGTTCCAAGGATGGTTCGGACTGATTGGATTTCCGGCAGGATCCGTCTTGAAGGGATACTCCTCCCAAGGCTCATAATAGGAATGTTCGACAAATTCTTCGAAGCCGACATTCAAATCCATCAATCGCGTCGTGACCAGCTTCCCGTCAACAAGTGCGCCCGGCGTTGACCAGCGCTTTTCGCCCCACGAATTACAATTTGCATAAGTTGCGTCGTAGTGGTCTTCGTGATCCCACTGACCGAAATCTACCATTGTCGGCGAAATCTCGCCCAAGTGGCGGTATTGAGGATTGGCCTCATACATGAAGTCGTAAACATCGTCCCATATGGCGACGCAGCGCTTGGCGTAATCGAAGAAGGGCACCAGCTTCAGATAGAATTCCGTCATCGTATTGGTGGTGATCGTCGTCGTCACACCGCCTGGGATGATCGTCTCGGGATGCGGATATTTTCCACCCAGAAGCACATATGCTTCACGCGCGACACGAGTCATTTCAAGCGCTTCGAGATAGAGGCGTCCTGTCAACGGATTGAGATCCGTCATGATCTCGCCGATGGAGCGGTAGCCGTGGACGCCCGGGAACTTGGCCGGTGCACGTTCGGCCTTCTCCCAAATTTCCGGATTTGTCTCGCGGATCAGCGCCTCAGAAAAATCAGGACCTGCAAGAATAAAGAGGTGAAGCGGGTTGTCGTATAGATACTCGCAGCTAAGAAGAAGATTGCGCACGACGATGCCGAGCGGTGGTGGCTTGATGCCGAGGGCCATTTCGACGGCCAGCGCCGATGTCGTTGCGTGAACGCCGCCGCACACGCCGCAGGCGCGCGAGCTGATGAACGCTGCATCCCGCGGATCGCGACCCCGCAAAATCACTTCGTAACCGCGAAATAGCGTCGCCATAGAAGCCGTGTCGACCACCTTCCGATCTTTCAGATTCACAGTACTGTGAAACGCAAGCGCCCCGGCGACACGCGTAACAGGGTCGAAATCAATATCGTTCAACTGACCGTTTTTTCTCGCGATGTCGGTCAAGTAAGCGTCACGCTGCTCAACCGTTTGTGTGTTGTAAGAATAGGGATTGGCAACGCCCGGCTTCAGGTGCGCTTTGCCATCTTTGTCGAACTCGATCGGAAGATTCTCGAAGCACATTTGCTAGTCCTTCCTGATGGCGACTGTGCACGGATGAAAGTTAGGCCCGTTAGGTCGTTAGCGTTTTCCCTGTGCAACCCCGACAATGGCGGCGAGGTTGCCGTTGACGTCGAGCAGGCGCGTCAGGAGTTCGGTCAGCGCGCCGTTGATCGTTGGGATGTCTTCCGGCAGCGGCTTAGTGTTGTCACGGATTGCGACGAGGCCGCCTGCGAGTTTGTTCAGCGTGGTACCGGCACTCCACAACGTCACGATAATTGCGATCAGATAGCCAACCAGCACGAGTACGATGGCCAGCGTCACACCCAGCGAAAGGACAACGAGTAGACTTGTCATGTTGCACCTGTCTGCTGCTGCGCTCTTGCGGCAAGCACGCTGGCGATGGTGGCGCTATGCTCTTTTAGCCTGCCTGCAGTCTCAACCATTCCAGACCCAACTGCGATCGTATCTTTCAACGCCGGGATAGAACTCGTGTTTGTCGCAATCGCCACTCCGGCGTCGAGCATCTCTTCGAGATAGCGGCGGATTGAAAGGGCCGCGCGCAGTGTGCGGTGGAGCAGGGCAATGGCAAGTGGCACGATCACCACCACAACTATGAGCAGCACAGTCCACCAAATCGTGTACACAGCGTCCGGCAACGTACGCACGGACGTATCGATATTTGCTAAGTAGCCGAGGATCAAATCCATCGTGTTATCCTCCTACTGATAAAGCCGCTGCCGCACGGCGGCATTGATAGTGCCTGTTAGATGTGCGTCCACTCCCTCGAGGCCACCGGCAATTTGTGACAGGCCCTCGTTCAAGCGAACTGCTTGAGGCGTCAGATGGCCGGTTTCCTGTTCTATGGCGCGAAGCCCGAGACGGAGCTTCGCGAGCAAACTCGTCGGAGTGCCACCGATTGCTCGAAGCACGTTGCTGATTTTGACGAGCGCAATCGCGACGACCAAAAGAACGATGAGCACGAGTGCGGCGGTCAAGAGCGTCAGCAAAACCATGGTTAAGTCTCCCAATGCGATCTCTAATGCGAGAGGAGGCAGTGCGGGCAGCCCGGGCAACCGTTCGCATGTGTCTCGATCGCCGCCGCGCCGCCCTTGATTTTGACGGCCGTTCCCAGAATCTTCGCGGCCGCGTTATTGATGCGATACAGAATTGGAATGTGGATGGTGTTGTTGGCGACGCGGCGACCACTATCCCAAATGCCAGATACGACTGTCTGGATGTTGGCTGCCGTCTTGTGGATCATCCAAAGCAACAACGTCACAACAAGTGCCACGACCAACCCGAGGGCAAGCGATGTCCACCAAACGAAGGTCGCAGCTTCGGCGGGGTCCGTGGGCAATTCCATGTACACTGCCTCCTGTCGTTTAATCTTCTCGACGTCACGCGACGCGTTTCTCTTCCGTAGCGGCCAGCGCGTCAGCAATCGCGCCGGCATTGCCAAGTATGGCTTCGGCGCCTGACAAAAGCCCTTCGGCTACTTTATGGGAGTCGTTTAACTGCCAAATTGCTTTGGTGTTCTGCTCGATTTCACCGACGACAGCCAGGCCAACCCTTGCGGTCCGAAGTATGCGCTGTGCTGCCATTACCACTGCGATAAGCAAAGCCGCCGTGGCGATAACAATGACTGTTGCGATAACAAGCCAAACGGCCCACCAAAAATAGATCTCGTCAGCGGTCACTCGTTCGCCTCCTCATACATGCGCTTGTCGGCGTTCTCTTCGGCTTCCTTGATGAATGTCCGCGACGAGGCTTGAAGCTCGCGCTGCAAGGAGTTGCCGCCAGCCGTATAATTCGATCCTGATGTCTGCAATTTTTGATAAAAGTAATGCGCTGTCTTCATCAATGCTCCCGGCGCCTCGACGTGGCCCCAACCGCTCGGGATGTGTCCGGTCTTGTTCCAGCGATTAGTCATGTTGCCTTTGCGCTGCGAAATCTTTCGCAATGGCCGAATAAAACTTCCGACGATACGGCTAGCCGTTCCAGAGATCGTTTTGCCCGGGGGCGCTTTATAAAAAGGTGCAAAAGCGTCAGGGAATCCGGGCATCGTGCAGCCAATACAAATGCCGCCTGTATTCATGCAGCCACCATTGTGCCCGAGCGCACCGCGTGACGTCATATTACATTGAACCACCGGCCCCCAGCAGCCCAGCTCCACGAGACACTCCGGATCGCCGTATTCTTTGGCGAACACGCCTTCTTCGTAGTTGCCCGCACGAGTGCATCCCCGGTGTACTGTTGATTTGAACATCCATGCCGGACGTCCGAGTTCGTCGAAATCCGGCAACGGACCGACGCCGGCAAGGAACATCAAAACTGCCGTGATCGCCTCGGTGATGTTATCGCCAACCGGCGCGCAACCCGGAATATTGACGACCGGAAGGCCGAGCGCGCTGCGATACCCTTTGCCGAGGTAATCCATCGTTCCCATGGCGTGGGTGACGTTGCCCTGGGCCGCGGGAATGCCGCCCCAGGTCGCGCATGTCCCAATCGCAAGGACAGCGGCGGCGTGCGGAGCCATGTCGCTCAGCATCTTCGCTGTCGGATACGGCCGCCAACTGCCGTCGTCCAGCTTCTCCATTCCCATCGCGGACCAATATCCGCCGTACTCACCGGCGATCGTCTCGTCGGCGACCGAGCCTTCGTAGAGCACGACGAAGGGCGCATCCAACTCGCCGCGCGCCGCCTTGTAGTAAGGTTCCATGAACGCTTCGCCTGCATTCACGGCCAAGACGGGGTGATGTAAGATTATCCTGGGAAGACCAGGAATTTCTTGATTGACGAGTTGTTCGACACTTGGATTTTGCGCACCCACTGCAGCCACAGAGCAACCGTCGCAACTCATGCCCGCGAGCCAAAAAGCGTGCACTTCTTTGATCGGGCCAAGTTCATTGGCGAACGTGCCGGTGTGGTCATTAGTGAGCGGTGTGGTGCTCTGCTTCTGCATCGCGTGGCGCTCCGATCCGGTCCACCGCCGCAGCCGAGAACGCTAAAAAGTGCCCAGGCAATCTAGTGCGGCAGCGTTTGGACTATAATCATGCGCAGATCCGCCAAGTTCTGTAAATATTGTCCTAGGGGCAAGGTTTAGTCCGCTAACGCATTGTGCGTCGCTGGCAAATCAAAACAAATTTCGTAGGTAATTTCCGATAGAAAAACGCACGGCAAATGCTCTGGCAAGCGACAGCGACCACAACTGACGGTCAGCCTCCGATATCTGCCCAGGAAAACAAGCCAATATGATACCTGTAATTCTGGGGATTTATTCTCGTACCATCGGCACTTACCCGCAGTTGCCACACCATTGCGAAGTAGAATCTTTATCAGAACGGGACAAATACACCTCCAATAACGGTTACCGGCGCCTTGGCCGCTACACCAACTTGGCCGCCGGATACAAATGCCGTCTCGTCTAGGCGACCGTCAGGATAGACGACGGCGCCGAGGAATGCACTAAAGCCCTTCCAATCCTCGTTGGTGTAGGAAATCTTTGCATCAATTCGGGAAAATGTTTCTGTCGTTAGCGTGTTGGTAGTGTTCAAGGCTTTTGGCCCTTCCCAGACTTGTCCGGCGGACAGGTGCAAGAAGTGCGGCGAGAATTCGCCACCGACAGGCGTTGTCAGGTCGAAGCCGTACTTAAACAGATAGTCAGCGATTTCCGGAACGGTTGATGCGCCCGGTGCTGTTTCGGTTAGTCTGCCATCTTGCTCACTATAACTGGCGTAAATTGAAGCTGTGGTCCGGCGGGAGTGGTAGATACGCACCCGGCCTTCTACATCAAATCCGTCGCGAAGCGATGCCCCGAGCGGTATTGGCGGATTTCCCTGCCCTTGACCCAGCAGCTCATTTGTAAACTCCGTTTCATAATAACTGGCAAGGAAATGCCAAACTCCATTGGCAGAATTGAATTGGACTCCAATCTCTTTTGATTCAATCGTCGCCTCTTCAACAGATGGATCGCTCGTTAGCTCAGTGGTTCCATTCGCAGCAGGGGGTCTGAATCCCTCGCCATAGTTGGCAAAAAAATCCAAACCTAGTCCACGAATTGGAGTGACCGTGATCCCTGCTTTAGGCTGGACCACAAATACGTCGGCCGAAACGTCGACGTTGAAGTTTGTATTCGCGAGACCTTCAATATCATAGTAAAGTTGATCATAACGGACACCACCTGTCAGTTTCAGCCATTCGAACGGCTTGAAATTGCTTTGCACGTAGCCGAATGGATTGATGATCGAAAAATCGAGATCTTCCCGGCGGGATACGATTTGCTGCGCTGTCGTATTAAACTCATCCTGCTCGACGAAGCTCGCCTTAACTCCGGTGCCGACCAGTAAATCGATGCCCATTCCGGCGGGAAGGTCCGAGCGGAAATATTTTTCGACGGCCCCACCAGTCGTAACACGATCATCCTGCTGCAAAGTCTGGACACCAGCTGTGTCACCCGGCACCGGTATTGTGACCATGGCTTGAAATGACGCAAAGCGGTTGTTGTCAGTGTGAATGACATAAGCGTTCGCCGAAAAAGGCTGATCGCTGTTTTGCTTATAATTAAAAACTAGGCTTTGAAGGGCGGTGTTGCCGCCATCTGTCGGGTTTCGCGCAGTTCTTTCACTGATAGTCCCGTTCCTGATCAAGTTTCGATTGATGAACCCGGGTGAATCGTAATCCGTCTCCTGTACTTGGAAGGAGACCGAGCCTTTTCCGTCAGGCATCGCAAAGTTGAATTTGTTGAACGTATTAACTTGATCCCAACCGGAGTTATCTAGATAACCGTTTGTTGTTTCGGCCACCAAAGAGCCGTATCCGCGCACAGCGCCCGTACCAAAATTGTAAACGCCAAGAGCGCGTGCATTTTCATAACTTCCCCCCGACACAGTCGCGCCGGACGTCGGCAGATCAGCCGTCGTATAATAAGCCGATCCGGCCAGCGCGTGCGCCCCTGCTCGAACGTCGAAAGGTCCACGTACGAGCACGAACGAATCGATGAGTTCGGGGATGAGCGGAAAAAGATCTCCGTACCCATTAGTGAATTGGTGCGACGGCTGGTTGATGGGTACGCCGTCAACGAATAGAGCGACGTTGCCACCATTGCTGCGTTCCGTGAACCCGCGCAACGTGAGGCCAAATCCGACCCCTGGACCCTGATCAAAATTATTTGCAGCGACGCCTGCGACTGGCTTTAGCAGATCCTCGTAGCCAGTTATGTTGCGAGTAGTTTCTTCAGAATACTTGACGGATGTGACCGAGGCGGGGCTTGCCGCCACATCGGCGGACAATTCGGATTTCGATGTTCCAAGTACATAGCTAGTTGTCTCAGCCGGCGGCGACAAGAATTCCATATCTGCGGCCTCGGTTGAAAGAGGAAGCTCGCTGGTTTGTGGCGCCGCGACCGGCGTAGTACTGGGCTTTTTTGGTGCACTAGCCTTTTTGGCGACCGGCGGCTTCTTTGGTGGCGTCGATTGCGATTCCGTCGTCACTTCGACCGGAGGTAAACTGGAATCGGTCGCGTCGGGTGTGTCCTGCCCAAACATGGGCGAAGTCATTGCAAAAGCAAAAATGATAAAGAGTACCGCCCTACCAATACCTGCCCTGCCCTTGTCCATGAAAGCCACCCATTGATCGACGCTCAACATTCAAATCAAGTGCAGAGTCCAGTCCGTCGTTTTGTGCGCACCACCATGCTAAATATTAACGCTGCGGCTGATCCGCATAAGTAAAACGACGCTTTATTCTCGTTGGCTGGAGCGTGATCTTTTGATCGAGAGACTTCGAATTTCCCCGCCAGCGAATCGACCACGTCAAGACCTTCCCCCAGGTCAAGCGCCACGTTGACGCAGGTCAATGCTGCGGTACAAGGTAATTTGTCACTCGATGATGAGATTCCGCAACGCAGAGTTGCTCCAGCGCTACAGCTACGTTTACTCAAGATCATCCCGAGCGAAACAATTGAGGAAAGCGACAAACGGTTTTCAGCCCGCTTGTCTAATGCGAAGAGCGGCTTAGCTATCGCAGCCTCTATCAAAGGTCTTGCGTTTGTCACAAAAAGTGGAAATCAATCGAACTCTAGTCAGAACGTCGGACTCAATTATCGTTGTTAAGTTTCGCGGCAACGATTAACATTCAAATATCAGGCTGCTCGATAGCGAGGGTCCACATGCGAAATAGCACTCTATATTGCGACGTTCCGGTTGGTCTTGTTGTCACCGGCTTGGTCGATCCACTGGGTGTTCCCGATATGGGCGAATGCATGATGCTCATCGGAACAGTTGGGATTTTCTTCGCCGCCGCGCACTCAATGTTTGAGACATGGGGCAAGCCTTCGACACCTCATGAATCGGCCGTTCCACAACAGAACGCGGGACCTGCGTTGGCGCTGCCCGCTTAAGCGATCATTTGTGTCTTGACCGAAAAGGCTGAACGCGCGTCGTTCGCCATAACTTTTATTGTTTCAAGAGCGCCCATCAAGCAGCCGCGTAATATTACGGCTTCCAATGCATTTGACTAAGGTTTTCGCTCTACTCGTGCAAACAAGCCGCTATGAGTGGTTCCCGCAAAAACGATGAGCACAGCCGAAGCGAGCGCGAGATATGCGGCAGGCCCAATCTCGGCATCCATACGAAATGGCGGTTGATATATCCGATAGGCCATACGCCCTGCTGAAACCAATCCCAATGCCGCGATAGCCAATCCGAGTGGTTTTGGCGATAGCGGTGCACGCTTGTTGACAGCCTGCCATACCAAGCTAACGACGATAACGGTGACCATGAAAACCAGCCATGCCGTGTGTGGGGCTGGCAGCCACCCGCTCCAGCTGGTTGGCACGCCATTCGCCCGGACGGTTCTATAAAATGTGAAAAAGGTATATCCGAACACGAACTGCCCGACTGCTCCTAGACCTGCCATCCCTAACCAAGGCGTTGCGCCAGACTGCTCCGCGGCAATCCACGGACGGGCGGGCGCATCCTGAGCAGCACCGCTGTACAAATAAAATACTCCGCCAGCGGCGACCATAATGCAGCCGGCCAGCGCCATCCACATACCACTCAGCACCTCTGCGGCGACCGCTTGAGACGGCCAGCAATAGTAGAGGCAGGTTGTACCGACGATTGAGACGTGCTGCGGTACTTCAGCATCGAAGGGCGGCGCGTTCATCCGGTAAAACACCTGCAATGCCGTCAGCGAACCCATCACTCCAAGAATTCGCCCTATCGACTTTCCAGAAACCGGGCTTCGACCGGCTGCAGTTAACCCGACCAATGCAAGAGTTAGCAGCGCCGACCACAGGATCATCTCGGAAGTTTGCGCCACGCCGAACCAAGCCGACTTACGCGTGTCTTTATAGACGTAAAAGTCCGTAAACACCGATGCCACCTGGAGGAGCGCGCCCGCAAGGGCAAGCCACAACGCCGCGGAAACAGCTCTCATGCCCGACCTCCATCAGCCCACGCGGATTGCGCCACGATATCACATCTTCTATCACGAAATCCGCCGTGCTTAAGGCAATCGCAATAAAAATTGGCTGCGCGGCAACAGTCAGTGAATGGCTTTGTCGCCCTGCAAAATCTTGCGAATCCAGAGTCTGGCCCGTTGCAGCCACGAGGCTGGCTTAGCGTCACGCGCAATATGACGAGCGATTTGCGCATGCATAATATTGGCCGCTTGTGTGCCGCTAAAGGCAGGTAGCCATTGAACACTGCCAGCACTTATTATGTAGTGCGACTTGCACGGAGCGTCGAATACTCCAATCGATGGTCGAACAGTTGCAAAACCGCCTTGGTCCCAGACCTCGTGACTATCTGGTACTAAGAGAGTGATCCGATGGCCGCAACCACATGCGCACAACAGCCCGGCGAGTTCATATTCCTCAGTATGATAGACGATGTCCGGACGCATCTGGGCTGGAATTCGGTCCACCAATTGATAGCGAAATTTCATGTCGATCCCGCCGGTCGGTCGATTTCGAAGGACGATGTTTCGAAGATGAGAGAGGCGGACTCATCCAGACGATCATAAATTGCGAAGTGTTGCTTGAACCGGATTACGGCCAAAGTAGCGTTGAGAGCGTTCAATTCAGCAATCTGCCCCTGGCGGCGATACTCGCCTCCTTGCGGATCGTCACCAGGCAGAAAAACAGACCGAGCGGTTCTTTCATAGGCCGCCCGATCTACGCCGGTGACTCTGACAACACCGTTCAGGCCGACAGGAGCCCGGTTCAACCCCATCCCGCAGTCCACAAACGGAATCTCATTTACGCTCAACCAGTCAGCGATGAAGATGCGGGACGGGCCGTGATCGATTGACAGGAAAACGAAATCGAAGCCACGGAGTCGCTCAATATTTGCCTCGGTTATCCTCTCGGGAACCGACGTTATGTTGGCGTGCCAATGTCCGTATTGCTGCCCCAGAGCATCAACCTTCAGCGAACCTATCGCCCGCGGAATGAAGCCCGGAAAGCGGAAGATCGTATGAACATGCACCTTGTCGTCGTCGAACAAGGCAATCTCGGACAGATGCGTGCGAGCGATGAAGTCCAGAATGTAAGAGCCCGTACCGCCGAGTCCGACGATCGCAACTCTCTTGCGCTCCAGCAGCCTTGACACGTCATTCATATGGTACCGTGACGACAACGTATCTGGAAAACGCAGGGGTGTGCCTTGCTCCGCGGCCTTGACTTCGATGGCCCTCAATGGCGTCGAGTTCGGGAATGCTATCATTGCGGGACTCGTGATTGTATCGAGGTATGTGCGTACCTTCTCTTCAAACGAGCTGTAGGAACGCATCTGACCAGCGCCATCGTGAAGCTTGAACGAGAACGAATTGTTCGTCTCAAAGCCCTCGGCGACTTTGACTTTGTCCGCACCGCCGCCAAGCCGCAGTTGACGACCATTCTGATCGTGCGGTCGCCCTCCTCTAAACCAAGCTTGGTGATTACTCGGCGGATCGAGAACTCCGTCCGCAGATAGATCGACAGGGCTCGCCCAGTCTCCATGCGCAAGCTCACCCACCTCGTTCAAATACGGAAGCCCATATATAACGATGTAGCCGCCCACAAAATCAGCGTGATAACCGTCTTCCTCCAGATCCTGGAGAAACCGGTTACGATTCACCAGTTCCCGAAACCCGAAAGCGCATGCCATCTTTCACCTTCACCTCGTTGCCCGGCGCGAGAGTGCCAGTCACATTGTTGGAGTGCCCTCGCGAATACTTGATCAAATATTCATTGGACGCCGCCCCCCCGTCCGAAACGTAGAGTGCCACGATCTCGTCGTATGAGATCTTTTCCTTGGCCACTTCATGATCGTCTTGATTGACGGTGATAGTGACGGTCTTATCTTTCCCCTTGGGGACGTCATCCTTAATCATTCTCATTTTCCTTTGTCGGGCAGATTACGCACATCACCTGCATCTGTTTTGCCCTCTCAATCAGTTCCGTTGTTGACCACCTCACAAAGCCGCTTGTCACCGCTCTGCGACCGTGAGAATCTGTCTCACATGTGTAACGATGCCAGACGTTGTTTCACATGTCAATATTTGTCTCACATATGAAACAAGGGAGTTGGAGCCGCTAAATGATCACTTTGGAAAGCCTGGGGAGAATGATTGCCAAGAGGCGCGGCAGTCAGGGGCTTCGAGCAGCTGCTGCAGAGATCGGCATAAGCTCGGCGACACTATCAAGGGTGGAAAACGGCCACCTTCCAGATCTGGAGAACTTTAAAAAGATTTGCGATTGGCTCGGAGTGGATGTCAGCGCGGTGTCGGGGGCACCGCGAATCGGTCAACAAGCTGTCGCCCATGTCCATTTCAAGAGAAAGAAAGAAGTTTCACAGGAGACCGCCCTTGCCCTTGCCGAAATGATCCTCGCCGCGCAGCGCGCGGCATCGTCACGTAGGTAATGGTTCATGGGGGAGTTTCGTCGCGGGTTCAAAATCTGGTGTGAAAATATTGCTTATGGCTTTCGGCGTGATCTTGGATTGCCAAAGTATGGACCGCTATCTCCGGATGCCCTCGCTCAGCACCTGGGTATTACGGTTTGGACACCGGGCGATCTTCCAAACTTCGAGAAAAAGCATCGCGACCAATTGCTGATACGCGACGAGAGCAGCTGGTCGGCGGTGACACTGACGTTGACGGAAGGACGATTTATAATCGTCAACTCTGCTCATGGCGCGACCCGGCGCAATAACGACCTTATGCATGAAATCGCGCATGTCGTTCTGGAACATGAGCCAGCGCAGATGGTGACGTCTCCGAACGGCCATATGTTCCTCGATAACTACAGCGTCCAGCAGGAAGAAGAGGCCGATTGGCTAGCCGCCGCTCTTCTAGCCCCTCGGCAGGCCGTCATAAACGTCTTGACAGCAAACCCGGATATCAAAGAAGCCGCTCGATGCTTTGCTATCAGCGAAAGCCTTATGAAAATGGTGATTGCTCGCAACGGGATAGATCGGCAATTGAAAAGCCGTAGGACCTATAATCGGCGGGTCGTGTAAACTCCGATCAGTCGAGCGTACCGAAATCGAATTTGCTTTTCTTGACCAGCAGCTGTCTGAGGCGCGTTTTTGATGCAGGCGCTTTTTCGAGAGAATTTTGGAAAGCATTCCATGCCTCGTCAGGCAAAACAAAATGACCACGATCCGGCAATATTTCAGCTGCACGCGCCATCGCGCTATTTAAGATAAATTGCCGAAGAGACTGTTCACCTTCACGCGCCGCTAGAGCGAGTGTGGCACGCTGTTCAACATCAAGTTCGATGATCACCGTTTCAATTTTCTTGCGGTCATTCATCAACTTTGTCTTCTCACCGCTCATCCGGCTTCTCTGGAAACAAACCCGGCATCCACCGGCCGGCAAGGCGGGCCGGAAATGTCAGCTTCAGATCCGACTTCGGCGTCTCACTCACTACAACACCGGCTTCAAGCAGCGCTGACGTGATACGCCGCGCCTGCCGGTCACCGACCGAAAGCAATTCTGGGACCTCTGCCCGCGGCAACTCTCCGCGGTACAGCAGCGCTTCAAGGACCAAGCCAGACTTTTGCGGCAGTCTGTCATTTTTGATTTCCTGTTGCGCCCATTGACCGATGCGCAGCTTCAGGCGGTCCGGTTCTACCAACTCGCGCATAAAACGCACCTGATCGCGAGCGATCTCCAAGAAGAACCGGCTGAACTCAGTCAATGCCTCTTCACTCAAATTGCCGCGGCCATCAAGATCGTTGCGCCGCGTTAGATCGCAAGCCGCAAGATGGCGCTTGTAATCCGCTTCGTTGCGGGCAAGCCCGCGAGAGATCGACCAAAGTGATCCGGTATCCAAGGCAACGCGCAACATCGCATGACTCATCAGCCTCGCGACGCGGCCATTGCCGTCGAGAAACGGATGGACCCAAAGCAGACGATGATGTGCAGCCGCTATGCCCGCAATCGCTTCAACTTTCCCCAGTCGACCGTAGGCAGCGGCGAAACGCGCCATGAAGCGCGGTACGGCTCCAGGGCTAATTGCCCGGTGCTGCCCGACCACGACGTCCCGATCACGCCACACACCCGGCACTATAGCAATCTCCTGCTCGCCACTAGGACTCTTTACCTTCAGCAGCGCGGCAGGCAGCAGTTCGCAAAAGCGTCGATGAATCTCTTGGATAGAAGCTTCACTTGTCGCCGGCTCGGTAAGTCCGCCAGAGTCGATCCATGATTGGACGGCGATGTGAGCCTTCGCTTCAAGCTGCAGATTGCGTTTCTTGGTATTCGAACTGTAGTCGTTCTTCAGCGCGCGCTCGATGTCTACCGGGTGCGTGTTGTGTCCCTCGATCAAGTTCGAATAATAGCAATTCATGGCTCGTACGAGTGTTGCCAGCGCGTCCGCCACGCCTGGTGGCAGGCTCGCTTTAAAGGCTGCAGATTGCGTGGCTAATTCTACAACCAGATCGCCGATACCCCGCCAATGCCGGGAGGTTTCGCTCACAAGCATCGGCTCCATTAACCCGATCGATTCTTCGTCATCGCGAGTACCGGCTTTCGTGCCGCGACGCGGAACGCCTCTTGAAATGTCCGGTTTTTTGTCCGTCGGTTTCCTGCTCATAAGTGTTGTTATAGCATGGGTTTAGGCAATTTTGAAGTGCAGTTATGACCGCCACAATGTCCGCTTCGATGTCCGGTTTATCCCGCGCATCCCCCACACACACCCGTATGCCCCTCAAAAGTGAGAGATTGGGCGACAACTCACCAATCCCAAGCTGGGCGCGGCTTATCAGGGGTTTCTAAAGTGAGAGATTGGGCGGCGGCACTTCGGTTCTCAAGTGAGCTGGGGCCAAAGTGAACTCACCTGTTGACTTCCTCACCTAGCGTCAAGCACGCTTGATCACGTGAGTCCTGAGACGTTCGACGATACGGCTGAA
>PERI01000010.1 GCA_002928515.1 Hyphomicrobium sp. | reverse complement strand
TGTGAATGACAGTTTCACTGTTTCAGAAGATACACCATTAATAGGCGACGTAACGCCAGGCACACCATCACAAGACAGTGACGTTGATGGCGATTCACTCACGGTCGTCGATGCCGATGGCGATTTATTGAATGGCATCACGCCAGTTGTTGGTCCGACGAATGGGACGCTTGTTCTGAACGCGAACGGTACATTCACATACACGCCGAACGCCAATTTCCACGGTTCTGATAGCTTTACGTATCGTATCACAGACGGCAACGGTACATTTTCCAATGCCACTGTTTCGCTCACGATTCTGCCAGTGAACGATGCGCCTGTGGCGGCCAACAGTTCGTTGACGACTATCGAGGATCAGGCCTTTATTGGCGTGTTGCCAGTTGCGACTGATGTCGATGGCGATAGCTTGACTTATGCTTTGGGTGCAACTGCGCCTCAGCATGGCAATGTGGTGATCAATTCTGATGGCACGTATACCTATGTGCCTGATGCCAACTATAGCGGCGTGGATAGCTTTACGTATTTTGTGAATGACGGAAAAGCGACGGTCGAGCGTACTGTCACGGTTCTGGTCACGCCGTTCAACGATGTCCCCACTATAAACACTATACCAACGCCAGTTTCGGCCGACAGCACATCTGTCAACTTCGACGTGTCAAAATTCGTTGTGAATGTCGATGGTGATAGCATCGATTACACGGCAACTGGATTGCCACCTGGCCTGAGCATTCATCCTACAACGGGTGTGGTTACGGGAACGCTGTCGAACGATGCGTCTCAGGGCGGGCCATATGTTGTCACACTAACTATTGATGATGGACAGGGCGGGGTCGCAACATCGTCCTTCACATGGCAGGTCAACAATCCAGCGCCGATTGCGCGCAATGATGCGATTGCTATTGAGCGCGGAGTTTCTGTAGTTGTTCCGGTGCTGGCGAATGACGTCGATCCTGATGGCGATACTTTGTCTGTCATTTCGGCTTCAGCTCAGACAGGTACAGTGGAAGTATTAGCTGACGGCTCCATCCGTTATACGCCGCGCAGTGACTTTAACGGTCGGGATACCGTCACGTATCGCATCGCCGATGGCAATGGTGGTTTTGCTCAGGCGACCGTGACGATTTCCGTTGGTAGTGATTTGTACGTCGAGCAAGATCAGATTTTTGGTTTTAACGGTCCGGAATCCGTTGCGAACACTGATGTGTTGCAATCTTCACCATATGAGACCGTTTCTGCCGATGGCGCTGTGCTTGACGCCGTGTTCAATATTGGCTCCCTCAACAGTCTTGCCGAACAGTTGTCGTCTGATGGCGCTGTCATTAGCGCAGCGAACTCGGTTGCATCATTAGGCGGAATTGGATCGCTTGGAACGAGTGGAATTGTGATCGATACGATCCGCATCGAACGTGCCAGAGAGATTGCATTTAATGCAGGCTTTGAGCGATCGTATCTAGATCCACGACTTGAAGGACTGCCTGGCTTCTCACTGCGCCACAATGTTCCTGGCAACTTGGATGGATTGAGCGCACGCGAACAAGTCGTTATTGAGTCGTTGGTTCGCGATCAAACATTGATCGTGCAGATTTCTAATACCATTGAAGATGGTGTGCTTCGCATAACTGAGTATCGCATTACTCAGGTGGACGGTTCGGCCTTGCCGGATTGGCTTGATCAAATTGGTCCAGACCTATTGATGGGCCGCCATGAAGTCGGCAGCGACGATGTTGAACTGCGCATTGAAGCGATTTATTCCGATGGGACTTCGGTTGTTGAAAACGTCAGAATTGATGCAGGAACCGGGGAAATTTCACCGCTTATTGCTCCGGTCAAAGATGCTGCGGCCCCGCAAATGTTTGGCGATCAGTTCCGAGCGCAGCACATGTTGACGCCGGAACAGATCCAGGGTCTTGGTCAAGCCATCGCACCCTAAAGCGATGTAGCGGTTTGCTTCGGCTAATTACATTGTTGGCCTTATGGTTTTTGCTCGGCTGCTGTATATGTTTGCCAAAATATTCTAGGGATATGCGTTCCGCATTTCCGACGGGATGATTGGCTAAGGTCGGCTAAACGCAGCATGACGATCGATGCGACATCGCTCAGGGATTTTTACCGCACGCCACTGGGTCAAGTGGTGCGGCGGCAGCTTGTCAGCCGGATCCGCGCGCGTTGGAAAAAGCTTACTGGTTTTGCGGTCGTTGGTGCCGGTTTTGCTTCGCCGTTCCTAGGTTCTTTTCGCGGAGAAGCTGCGCGCTTGGGATGTTTGATGCCAGCGCGACAAGGTGCGTTGGTGTGGCCACAAGGTTCGATGTGCCAATCCGTTTTGGTTGAAGAACATCATTGGCCGTTACCCGATAACTCAATCGATCGTTTGCTGGCGGTGCATTGTCTTGAGCAAGCAGAGCGCGTCGGGCCTTTGTTGCGCGAAATGTGGCGTGTCATGTCTCCAAACGGGCGACTTTTAATTGTTGTTCCCAACCGGCGTGGGGTGTGGTCGCGCATTGATACGACACCGTTTGGTCATGGTCTTCCGTTCAGTAAAACGCAACTTGAAACGCAACTGACGGACGCAATGTTTACGCCGGTCGATTGGAGTGAAGCTCTCTACTTCCCGCCACTCGACAAGCGTCTGCTGCTGCGCATGTCGCCAGCCTTGGAGCGATTTGGCGAACGCTTATCGATCGGTGTTGCGGGCGTCATCATCGTCGAAGCGCGCAAGGAAATGGTCGCGCCAGTTATTGGTGGCCTTAGAGCGCGCGAGGCTCGCGTGGTGAAACCGGTTGAAAGTTTTGAACCGTCGCGTCGGCAGCATTAGCCTAAGCTTTGGATTTGTCGCTTTTCAACCGAAACACGGCTTTTTCACCCAACAAGTTTTGCGTCGATAGTGACCATTTAATCGGCAGACGACGACCGGATGCATTGAAGGCAACGGCCTGTTCGACATCGGCGTGAACGACCTCGCACAGGTCCGCGAAGTCGCGAATGGTACACAGGTGCGCATTGGGCGTCAGATACCAGTTGTCTGGCAAATTGCGTGTAATCGGCATGCGTCCGCCTAACAGCAAACCCGTGCGCACTTGCCAGTGACCGAAATTCGGGAATGACACGATGGCGCGACGACCGATCCGCAATAAGTTTTCGAGCACCGCTTTCGGATGTCGGGTGGCTTGGATGGTCAGCGATAATATGGCGAAGTCAAATGCTTGATCCGGATAGTTCTCCAAATCGCTGTCGGCGTCGCCTTGGATGACCGATAGACCGTGTGCCACGCATGCATTGACCTTATCGCGGTCAATCTCTACACCGCGCCCATCCACGGCTTTACGAGCAGCTAGGAGTTTCAATAACTCGCCGTCGCCGCAACCGACATCCAATACGCGAGAGCCCGCTGATACCATCTCGGCAATCAACTCGTGATCAACCCGAATGTGTTTATTCGATAAATCTCCGCTCTTATATTTCATTGCGTGCTATCCGCAGATGGTGCGAAGCCGCGCTTGAGAGCTGCGGCATTCAAGAACCCGCGTATCGTTGCAAAGAATGTCGGTTCCTCCAGTAAAAACGCATCGTGGCCTTTGTTGCTATCAATCTCAACGAACGATACGTTGGCTGCAACGGCGTTGAGCGCTTGAACGATCGCGCGGCTTTCTCGCGTTGGATACAACCAATCGGATGTGAAGGACACGACGCAGAAACGCGTCTTCGTGCCCGTAAAGGCGTTTGCCAAAACATTGCCATGGCCTTCGCGCAAATCGAAATAATCCATCGCGCGTGTGATGTAGAGATAGCTGTTGGCGTCGAAGCGCTCGACGAATGTCGATCCTTGATGGCGCAAGTAGCTTTCGACCTGAAAATCGGCGCGGAAGGAAAATGTCAGTTCTGAGCTGTCTTGTAGGCTACGTCCGAATTTTCTTTGCAGGGCGTCTTCGGATAGATATGTGATGTGCGCGGCCATACGCGCAACAGCAAGACCGTTGCGTGGGGTTTTTCCGACAGCATAATAATTGCCGCCCGCCCAATCGGGATCGGCCATGACGGCTTGACGACCCACTTCATGGAACGCGATATTTTGCGATGAGTGCCATGCCGCTGTGGCTATCGGTACGGCTGCGAAAACGCGATCTTTATAACGCGCGGCCCACTCAAGCACCTGCATGCCACCCATGGAGCCGCCGATTACGGCGAACAATTGATCGATGCCAAGATGATCGATCAGGCGCACTTGTGCTTCCACCATATCGCCGATGGTGATGACAGGGAACGTGACGCCATAAGGTTGACCCGTTGCTGGGTTGATCGAAGCTGGCCCGGTGGAGCCCATGCATCCACCCAGAATATTGGCGCAAATGACAAAGAAGCGCGCGGTATCGACGGGCTTTCCTGGCCCTACGAGTGTCTCCCACCAGCCTGGTTTACCTGTCACGGGGTTGACGCTTGCTACGTGCTGGTCCCCCGTCAGCGCGTGACATATCAAAATCGCATTCGATTTGCTGTCATTGAGCGTACCATAGGTCTGATACGCTATCGAAAAGGGCGCTAATTGCTGCTGGCAAGCCAGATGCAGAGGAGCGGTCGCGTCAAAGTGTACGACCTGGCTGGACGGCGCATGTACCTCACTGGATTTGTGGGGTGTGGGTGATGCAATTTCGATTGGCGCCGCGGTCATGCCTTAGGCCTTGAGAGTGAAAACTGAGGGATCAACCGTTTGCTAGGCCGACACGCTATAAAGTCAACTTTAATCTTTGATTTCAAGTGTCCGACACCCTATCAATGCCCGCAAATCTCAGCCCATTCGGTGGTTAACTTCGAGTTCTTCAAATGCCTTCAATACTACCCCTGCCACGACCTGGCATTCTCGATATCGACCCTTACATTCCCGGGGAAAGCAAAATTCCCGGCGGGATTAAGCCTGCCAAGCTGTCGTCGAACGAAACGCCCTTGGGTGCAAGTCCGAATGCAATGGAAGCCTATCGTGCGGCTGCATTGGAATTGGAACGTTACCCCGACGGTCAGGCGACAGACTTGCGCGCTGCGATCGCGCGTCGCTATGGGATTGATGCGTCTCGCATCGTTTGCGGTTCTGGTTCGGATGAATTGCTGGGGCTCATCGCGCGTGGCTTTCTGGGACCGGGTGATGAAGCGATCTACACTGAACACGGATTTTTGGTCTATCGCATCGCCATTCTGACCAACGGGGCAACACCAATCGTTGCACCTGAGCGCGATTTGCACACCGATGTCGATGCTATATTGGCTCGTGTCACTGAGCGTACGCGCTTGGTTTTCATCGCCAATCCAAACAATCCAACAGGAACCTACATTCCCATCGACGAAGTTCGCCGCCTGCGCGCAGGACTTCGCGACGATATTGTTCTTGTCCTCGATGCGGCCTATGCCGAATACGTTTCGCGCAACGACTACGAGGCAGGGCTCGAATTGGTGGCGACGACATCGAATACAGTCATGACGCGCACGTTTTCAAAAATTCACGGTCTTGCTGCTTTGCGTATTGGCTGGGTGTATTGTCCGGCAGCTATTGCAGATGTTCTCAATCGTATTCGTGGACCGTTCAATCTTTCAGTGCCTGCGATTGCATGCGGCGCTGCTGCCATGGATGATGGCGCGCATATGGATGCTGCCAAATTACATAACGATACTTGGCTTCCGAAAGTTTCACAGGCTTTGAAGGCCATGGGACTGCAGGTTACGCCCAGTGTCGCCAATTTCGTGTTGTTTCACTTTCCGGCTGATTCAACCGAATCGGCTGCTGAAGCAGACGCATATCTGAAGTCACAAGGCGTTATTGTGCGAAAAGTAGGGGCTTATGGTTTTCCTAATGCGCTTCGTATGACGATTGGGTCTGAGAGCGATAATTTGCGCGCACTCGATGCTCTCCAATCTTACATGAGTGGAGCGCGGGTATGAGTGAAACTCAGGCAAGTCCGATGTTTCAGCGCATTGCTCTTATTGGCATTGGATTGATTGGATCGTCGATCAGCCATGCTGCGCGTCGTGCGGGATTGGCTGGTACGATCGTTGGCTGTTCGCCGCGATCTGAGACTCGTGAAAAAGCTGAAAAACTTGGGCTTGTGAGTGCTAGCTACGAGCACGCGTCCGATGCCGTTCGCGACGCAGATTTGGTTCTGTTGTGTTCGCCTGTTGGGACATACGCAGCCATTGCTGAAGCGATTGGACCTCATTTAAAAGCTGGCACAATTGTTTCCGATGTTGGTTCCGTTAAAGCGTCCGTGGTTCGCGATGTGTCGCCTCATATTCCGCAAGGCGTACATTTTATTGCGGGCCATCCGATCGCTGGAACCGAACAATCTGGCCCCGAAGCTGGGTTTGCAGAATTATTTGACGGTCGCTGGTGTATTTTAACACCGGAAGCCGACAGCGATCGTCTGGCGTTGGCGAAGCTGGAAAGTTTCTGGCGCAAGCTTGGCTCGCAAGTCGAGATCATGACGCCTGAACACCACGATCTTGTGCTCGCCATCACCAGCCACGTCCCGCATTTGATTGCCTACAACATCGTCAATACGGCGGCTCATCTTGAGCGCGTGACGGACAGCGAAGTGATTAAATTTTCAGCGGGTGGATTTCGTGACTTCACACGCATCGCGTCGTCCGACCCAATTATGTGGCGAGATGTGTTTTTAAATAACCGCGATGCTGTTCTCGAAATGCTCGGTCGATTTTCTGAGGATCTCGTCACGCTGCAGAGAGCCATCCGTTTTGGAGATGGCGAAACACTAGAACGTATGTTTGCTGAGTCACGCGACATACGTCGCGGCATTATTCAAGCCGGACAAGATACAGCTGCGCCGAATTTTGGAAGAGGCTCTCCGACCAAATCGTAACCGAGATTAGTTGGACAGCGTTGCGACTTGCGCCGACCTGAGATCCGTTTCGACGGCATGAGATTCGTGCACGGAAGTCGCCAACAAGTGAATATGCACTTCGTCTGCGCCGAGAAGTGCAGCACGTTGGCGGATTTCGGCGAGATTGAGGGTAGCCGTTTCGTTGGTCAACCGACCAATCGCGAGGATAGCGCGTGCGGCTTTGCCTTCGCGCCGGACCAGCACGTAATTGGCTGCGTCCAACGGGGGGCAATCAAATAAGCTGTATACCGTGTGCACATAGCGTTTGCCAGAAGCGCCAGTCCAGAAGTGAAATCTGGCGGCGCAATCTGGCGCTGATGCAGACGTGCGCGGAGCTTCGAAATGCGCCGCGCTTTGCTGCGTTCGGTGCAAGCGAACTAAAGACAGATCAATAATTTCAGCAGTCATCACGCAATACCCCTGATCGGTCGAAAAGACCGTAAGTCCGTGAACTATTGACGACTGTAATACCCCCGCAGACGATGAAAGTTCGTGAAGTTTTGCAGCTTAAATGAGACGTAAGCGGAGCGTTTGAGAGGCATGGTCAAGAAACTGTTGAGAAGTGCTTGAGGCTGTTACGCTAGCTTAGAGCAGAACCATGCCATGGCTCATGCGATTAAGACATTCGCAATGTCTGAAAATTTTTAGTAAATTTTAGCGATGCGGTCCTGGCAATTCTTTTGCTGGATTTATTATTCGTCGAACCTATCCGCAGTGCGAATAGTGACATGACATGCACGTCCAGCAGCCTTCGATGCGTTGCAAGCTGCGTTCGCCACACTTCGGGCATCTGCGTGCTTGGTTCCGCCCAGCTGACGAGCCGATCGGATTGCTCAGATGATTTTGCTGAATTGCGGAACCACCTTCACCCTCGGCATGTCGTGCGCGCCGTTCTAATTCAGGATCGATATTCGCATGTTCATGTTGATCGCGTGATATGAAACCAATTTTGGTCATGTGTTCTTCAATGACATCGCCGATGGCCGCCAAAAGGCTCGGTACGTAGCGACCGCGCATCCAACGCCCGCCTTCGGGGTCAAACACCGCTTTCAATTCTTCGGCAACAAAAGACACGTCACCGCCTCGTCGGAAAACGGCGCTGATCATGCGCGTGAGTGCAACGGTCCACGCGTAGTGTTCAAGGTTTTTTGTGTTTATGAAAATTTCAAATGGGCGACGACGTCCGTCGCGGACAATGTCGTTAATCGTGACGTAGATCGCATGGGCGCTGGCTGGCCACTTGATTTTGTATGTCACGCCTTCAAGAGCTTCATCGCGGGCGAGCGGTTCTGTCATATAAACGACGTCGCCAGATTTCTGAAGTCCTGGACCGGGCATGCGTGAGAACTGTTCTGCCGGGGCTTCGATAGCTTTAGCTCTCGTGGCATCAGCAATCGATGCAGTGGCTTCCGCAGCAGCGTTTTGGTTCAACGATACAGTTGGTGTCGTTTGCGAAAGAACAGCGCCGGTAATCGCATTGGGGCGATAGGTTGTGCAGCCTTTGAGGCCGCTGGCATAGGCCTGGCTATAAATTTCACGGAAATTTTCAAACGAAATGTCTTCCGGACAATTGATCGTTTTAGAGATCGCACTGTCAACACATGGCTGTAAGGCGGCCTGCATCGCCAAATGAGCAGAAGGTGTGAGGTCGTTGGCCGTGACAAAGGCATCGCTCAAAGAAGCGTGTGCACCAAATTGCTTGCGGTATGTGCGATGTGCATAGTCTTCAACGGCTTGTTCTTGAGGTTTGCCGGCGCTGTCGAGAACGCGTCGTTGATATACGAAGTCAAATACGGGTTCGATGCCGCTCGAGACATTGTCAGCAAGCAGTGAAATGGTGCCTGTTGGTGCAATCGATGTGAGGCATCCGTTTCGCATGCCATGCTGAGCGATGAGCGCTTGAACATCGGGCGCCAGCCTTTGCACGTTCGGGCGGGCTAGAAATGCCGCTCGATCATAGAGAGGAAAAGGCCCTTTTTGCTGCGCTAAGAGTGCGCTTGCCCGATAGGCAGCATTCTGGATGGCGGCCATCCATTCGGCGGCCATTTTGCGTGCAGCGTCTGTATCGTATTTGAGACCACAAAAAATCAGCGCATCAGCGAGCCCGGTGATGCCAAGCCCAATGCGCCGTTTGGCCAGCGCCTCCTTGCGTTGTTGGTCGAGCGGATAACGTGAAATATCGATGATGTTATCCAGTATGCGCAAAGCAGTTGCCACACGCGCTTCGAGCTTTGCGATATCGATTGTTGCCGATGGGGTGTATGCGTTTTCTACTAAATGCGCGAGATTGATCGAGCCCAGGAGACATGCGCCATAGGGCGGCAGAGGTTGTTCTCCGCACGGGTTGGTCGCAGCAATCGTTTCGCAATACGCTAAATTATTTTGTGCGTTGATGCGGTCGATGAAAATCACGCCTGGTTCGGCGTAATCATAGGTCGCGCGCATGATTTGATCCCAGAGCATGCGCGCTTGAATAGTTTTATAAACTTGCCCTGCGAACACGAGATCCCAAGGTGCGTCGCGGTTCACAGCGTCCATGAAGGCATCTGTAACGAGAACCGAGAGATTGAAATTTCGCAATCTTTGCGGGTCAGATTTTGCAGCTACGAAATCTTCGATATCGGGATGATCGCAGCGCAGTGTCGCCATCATAGCGCCGCGACGCTGGCCAGCCGACATGATCGTCCGGCACATGGCGTCCCATACGTCCATGAAGCTCACCGGGCCAGAAGCATCGGCGCCGATGCTTTTGACCAAAGCGCCGCGCGGGCGGAGTGTTGAGAAGTCGTGGCCGATACCGCCGCCAGCCTGCATCGTCAGTGCGGCTTCCTTCACGCTCTCGAAGATGGCGCTGAGATCGTCGGCGATTTCGCCCAATACAAAACAGTTGAAGAGCGTGACGTTACGGTCAGTACCCGCGCCTGCCAGAATGCGGCCTGCCGGTATAAAGCCGAAATCGGCCATGGCGGCATGGAATGTGGCTGCCCACTTTTCCTTCGATTGCTTTCCGCCAGCCTCATTTGAAGCTGCAGCGCGGGCCACACGCCAAAACGTATCATCTATCGAGGCATCGCCACTCAGTCCATCAGCGCCCGAGTAGCGATACTTCCGGCGCCAGATTTCATCGGCGATGCCGTTCAGTCCCGAAACAGATAACGATGAGGGCGTATCGGACATGATGGCGTGAACTCCGGCGACTTTAGTCATTCAATATGTAGCACATTGAAGGCCGAAAGTCAACTAAATGTTCTTTTTTTGTTCGTTATTTGTTTTTATGGTCCTTATTTGCCTGGGTTGGGATTGGTGGTGGGGAATCCGAGCTGGCAGCTTCAGCGATGAGTTCTGAGCAAGACTGTTCTAGCGACGCTTCGAGGCGACGGCGAAATTCAGCGCGTGGGAGCCTTGCTGGAAGGGCTGGGAGGCATTCGACAATGATCGTGCCTGGATATCGCATGAAACTGCGACGGGGCCAGTAGAGGCCCGAGTTCAATGCCAGAGGCACAGCCGGTATCTCTAACGCTTCGTATAAGGCGACGTAGCCGGGCTTATAGTCCGGTGGCGCACCTGGCACCGTGCGGGTGCCTTCTGGGAAAATAACGATCTCACGCTGCTCAACAACGCGCGCTTTCGCGTCGGCGATCATATGTTTCAGTGCGACGGATGCTTTTTCGCGCTTGACCAAAATGTGCTCGAACTTGACGCAGAACCAGCCATAGAACGGTATCCATTTCAGTTCGTCCTTCAAGACCACGGCTGGGTCGCGAAATAACGGTATGAGAGCAAATGTCTCCCAAGCCGATTGATGCTTGGACACGATCAGACACGCCGATTTTGGAATGTTTTGCGCGCCGCGAACTTCCATGCGTGTGCCGCAGATGAGCGCCAATAGCGCGACGCACGTTTTGCCGTGCAGGGCTAAGCCCGCCATTGCCCAACGGCGTGGCGCGAGCAGAAGCCAAGACCCTGCCAGGAGAAAAACTGCTGTGGTTAGATAGAATGCCAGGCTGAAAATTACCGACCGCACGACGACGAGCGGCGTGGTTGCATGGTTGGTCACGTCAGCCATCGGTTGTTTTCGGCACATAGACAGCGACAGAATGATCGTCGCTCCAACCTATCGCGCGCTGTGCGGCAAGGCGTGCGGCGGCAGGTAAATACTTTAGGTATTCCGACAATAGAATACGTGTCGTTGCAATGTGCAGCCACCATGCACTGTCCGGGAAGCTTTTCGGCAAAACGGCGTAGGGTAGCAACTGCCGTCCCGGCATTGCGAGTGAAAGCTCGGCGAGACTTCGCGGCATGTGATAACTCGACGTGACGATGATTAAGCGATCATAGTTCTTGGTATTTGCCCAAGTGCGCGCTTCATCGGCGTTGCCAACTGTGTCGAGCGCTTCATATCCAAGATCGACGCAGCAATTGAAAGTTTCGCGACTGAGACCGGAAATGCGTTGTACATCTTCGCGGCGCGTGCGGCGATTGACGCCTGTGATCAATAATCGTTTTGCACGGCCTTCGGTCAGAAGTTTGGCGCCTGCTTCGATGCGGTTGTCGCCTCCCGTCAGGACGACGATCCCATCTGCTTGCTCCCAGTCTTCACTCGTTTCGCGCGTGACGTTGGTGGCAAACAGGACGAAGCCAAACGCGAGCGTGCCAGCTGCAAGGGCTAGCAAGACCACGAAGGCACGCCACAGTGTCCGCATCTTTGAATTCGCTCCGCGCTGGTGACGTTACCGTCCCATCCAGGTTCATAGTAGCTCAACCTAGCCGATTTGAAGCGGTTTTCAGTAAAGCTGTGGACATGGTTTACAGCATACACATGAAATGATCGGCATCGGACAAGGGGAACGTCCGCCAGGACTTTAGTGCTTACCGTTCAATATGCGATAGACGCCGACGCGAGAGGTAATCATGCATAGCGCTGCGATGATGGCGACGACTAAGCCGAGCAGAATGTAACCGCCTGGATCTAGGGCGCCGGTGCCGATCAAGCGTTGCATTTCGACGGCGCTGACACTGCCACCGCCGAGCAATTCCATCATCGCGGGGCTGACTAAGAATACAGCCATGGCGCAACCAGCACCGACAATCCCGGCCTTGATACCCAGCCTCAGGAAATGTTTCTCAAATTCGCGGGCGATGAATTTGTCGGTCGCGCCGACGAAATGCAAAACTTCGACGATTTCGCGGTTGGATGCCATCGAGCTTTTCGTGGCGGAGACGATGATGGCAGTGGTCGCTGCGGCTACTAAGGCGAGGATTGCCAAGCCGCCGAGAGCGAAAGAACCGGTCACGGCGCGGATCTGTTGTTGCCAGCGGCGATGATCGTCCAACGTCACGCCCTTGAAATCACGCGACAGCACGGTTCCAACTTCTGTTAAGTCCGGGGGCGACGAACGATCGACTTCGATGGCAATCAGGCGCGGTACGGGCAACGACTTCAATGCTTCGGACGAGCCTAGCCACGGTTGCAGCAGTTCGCTTGAGGCATCCAGGCTCAGTGGCTTGGCAGAAACAATGCCGGGCTGCTTTTGCAGGAACGTCACCACTTCTGAAACGGACGTTTCGATATCGACTTTTTCTTTTGGCTCGACCTGAACCGTGACTTCGCTGGCGATGTCTTTCAGCCAAGCGTCGGCAGACTGCTTAATCATCCACACCGCACCGGCTGTCAGGCACGCCAAGAAACACATGATCGCGATCACGAGTGTCAATGACCGTCCTGTGACTGATCCAGGCGGCACCACCGGTGCGGTGGTTTTCATTTTGCGGCTGTGATCTTGATCGTTGCGCGATGGTGCATAAACTTCACGCGTTGTTTCATCGGATATCGACAAACCAGCACCGCGTCCCGATGTTACTGGAGCTGCGGCATAGTTGGGTGAATTGTAGTCAGCCGTGTAAGCGCTCGCGGTAGGCGGCACGCCCGTCACCGGGTCGTCATAGGGGTCGTAGCTCGGTGCGGGCAAGGCTTGCGGCGGTCGCCCGGAAAATCTGTCATATGATCCGGACATGGCCCTTGTGAACCTCTATGCGCGGCGCTTTGAACTGCCGCATGAGTTGATGATCGTGTGTCGCAATGACGACCGATGTTCCAAGCCGGTTGAGTTCTACAAACAGCCGCAGCAGGCGACGCGCCATTTGCGGGTCAACGTTACCGGTTGGCTCATCCGCGAGCAGAACTTCGGGCTTACCGATGACAGCGCGCGCGATGGCTGCACGCTGTTTCTCGCCGCCCGACAGCACCGATGGATTAGCATACATCCGGTCACCAAGACCAACCCATTGCAGTAAGTCCGTCACATCTTCGCGGTAGTCACTGGGCTTCTTACCAATCACTTGAAGTGGCAACGCAACGTTTTCCCAAATGGTCAAATGATCGAGAAGTCTGAAATCTTGAAACACGATGCCGATACGGCGCCGAAGTTGCGCTCGTTTTTGCGCACTGACGCGGCTGACGTCCTCGTTGAACATCTGTAACTGACCACGTGAGGGGTGCAGAGACATAAACATCAAGCGCAGAAGCGATGTCTTACCGGCGCCGGATTCCCCATGCAAAAAGTGGAATGATCCTGGCCGCAGATGAAAGTTAACGTCCGCTAGCACGTCCGGGCCGCGGTCGTATTTTAAGCCAACATTAGATAATCGAATCACTGGGGTTAGGCCTCAGCGTAAAAAGGTCGAGACTCAGTTTGCGTTCGGTGCATGTATAGACACGGGATGCACAGCCCGATCAATCGGTCACGATTGTGGCAGGCGCGTGTGCATATCCTCCTCATTCCAGAATGGGCAGCGGCGTCAAGTGTTTTGGCGTTCGAAAGGGACGGAATTTATGACTGACACGACAACAGCTATTCGGATCGAGACGATATTTCCAGCGAAAGATATTCAGCAGCGGCTGGAGGGGCTTGCTGCGGAAATTGCAGCCAAGCAGCCAAAAAATTTGCTGATCGTGCCGATTCTGAAAGGTTCGTTTGTATTTGCTGCAGACCTGTTGCGTGCTTTGAATGCGGCTGGAGTTTCTCCAGAAGTCGATTTTCTGACCTTGTCTTCGTACAAAAAAAGCCGCGCGTCGTCGGGGCAGGTCGCTATTTTGCGTGATCTCGATCTCGACGTGGAGGGGCGGCATGTGATCCTGATCGACGATGTGCTCGATTCAGGGCGTACGTTGGCCTTTGCCAAAGACTTGATATCGGCGCGCGGGGCCGAGACCGTCGAAACGTGTGTTTTGCTCGATAAGCAGGCGCCGCGGGCGGTGAATATTACGGCCGATTATCATGCGTTCGTCTGCCCCAATGTCTTCGTTGTGGGTTACGGCATGGACGTGGCGCATCGATATCGCGAATTGCCTTTCGTTGGGCGTATCCTGGATTAGGTTTGGACGAGAGGTCGGTGGCGCTCTTTGAAGCGCTTGCCATTCAAGGACGACGCGACATGGCCAACATTCTACTTGCCGACGATGACGCTGCCGTTCGCGATTTGGTGCGGCGCGCGCTCACGGCTGATGGGCATGTTGTGCATGTCACGCAAGACGGCGTAGAAGCGTTCGAATATTTCGGCGGTCGAGCTGCCGATGTCGATTTGCTAGTGACCGATGTTGACATGCCGCAATTGGATGGTCTCGCACTTGCTGAAAAAGTTTTGGCATTAAAGCCGGAGCTGCCGATCGTTTTAATGTCCGGATTTTCCGATCAGTTGGACCGTGCCGACGTGCTGCGCGCGAAACACTTGGTCTCGATATCGAAGCCCTTTACACTCGAACAGATCAAGCAATTGGTGAAAAAAGCGCTCGCTTAAACAATCAACCACGTGGGCTGATGGCGCGCGCGATGGCCATGGTTCCAAGTGCAAATATGATGAAGATCGCGGCGGCGAGAACGTAGCCCGCAACGGCAAAACCACAAGCCGCAGCCCAGAAAATTGAACTGAAGGCCTCGGCAAAGGTTGCCGCGCGCGAGGCTGTTTGACGTCTTCGGAATTGACTGCGCTTGGCAGCCGTCTTGAACCATAATTGAATGGCGATAGCCGAGCAGCTAGCTGCAACGATGCCTAGTGACGTCATACCGGCGCTGACTACGGATATAATCGTCAGGCCAAGTATGAATGGACACGCGCAAACGGCGATCACGGCCAATACGGCTTCAATTTTGGCGCGCAGCACTGCATTCGCATTGAGCGGTGCGGTTGCGACGAGTTCGGGAGCGTCTTCACCTGAGATGGCGAGCCACGCCAGACCTCCTGCGAGTTGTCCGAAGGCCATGACGAGGACAGGCGCGAGAATGACATCGACTTGTGTGTTCGGACCCATATCGCGCCACAACAGCAAAGCAGGTGGCAGCAAATACAAGACTTGCATGAGTGTTTGCGAAGCGAGCCATGGATCACGCCTCAGCAAAATCCATTCTTTTGCACGTAGCGCCTGCGCCATCGTGCGATGCTTGTAGTTAGTTTTGCGCGATGATCTCTTATTCGTGTTTTCCGCAGAGCTTGCCGCTGCAACGGCGTGGTTTGCGAATTCACCTGCATGGTAGGCAATCGCTGCCGCCAGAATGGCTGTTGCAAAAATTACCAATGCGATGAGTGATAACGGTTCTCCGAGTAGCGCTTTCGCCGGAAGCCATGCAACGCTGGCTGGGTCGGGTGCTGCACCGATCATGGCTTCAGAGCGTAGCACCGTAAAGCGTGAGAGATTTCCGTATGCGAGAATTGCTGCGACTTGGAGACCGATGAGCAAAGCGGCTCCGACAACCGCTGCAATGATTTGTGCAATCGTGCGCGTACGCTTGGGTCCAAAAGCTTTGAAGAGTGCGATCGCTCCGACAACAGAGATGGCAGTCGCGATCATGCTCAACGCAGCAATAACGAGATAGGCACCAAGCCACTTACCACCGCTGATGTAAGCTGCCATGTTGATAAAGGGTGCCGCAAGCAAGCTCGTCATAGCTGTGCCCGCAAAAGCGACCGCACCAATGCGCACGGCAAAAAGATGTTGGGATGCGGCAGGCGAAGATAGAATGAGATCGAGATCGGCGCGTGCATAGAATGCGCGCGTGACCTGCTCGATTGATTGCGACAAAATCATCGAAAAGGCTGCCAGCAACATCGCGGTCAATAGGACAAGCGTTGCCTTGTCTTCAATGACGCCGTTCGCCAAGATGGGCGACAAAATTGCGTACGCCAGCCAATGTAAAAGCCCGACAAAAACCAGTGTACCGATTGTGATCGCGTGTTCGCGCACGGTGCGACCGCCGCTCATCATCGCGACCCAATCGCGCCATGCGAGCGTCAGCTCATGGCGCGCGAACCATGCTAATGTCGCTGTCGATGTCATGCGGCGATACTCGACGTCAGTCGTTCAGTATCGGCGACGAGGTTCAAGAAGACATCTTCAAGATTGGTGTCGGTTTTGCCAGACTGCGCGCGCAATTCGTCCAGAGTGCCTTCGGCTATCAACCGGCCATTGGCAATAACGCCGATGCGTTCTGCCATGCGTTCTGCCACTTCGAGGATGTGCGTTGTCATGATGACGGTGACGCCGTTTGCGACACGGTCTTTGAGTACAGCTTTGACCTGTCGAGCGGCGGCGGCATCGAGGCCAGTTAAGGGTTCGTCAAGAATGATGAGCTTTGGATCGTGGATCAATGCGCCTGCGAGCGCTACCTTCTGGCGCATGCCTTTCGATAAGCCCTGGCAGCGTGTCGTGGCCTGTTGATCGAGACCCAGCATCGTGATCAGTTCACGTGCTTGGCGTTCTGCAATGGTAGTGTCCATTGCCCAAAGGCCAGCGACGAATTCGAGATATTCCATCGGGTCGAGTTTGTCGTAGATCATAGGCTCGTCCGGTACCCAAGCCATGACACGTTTGGCTTCGATTGGGTCGGCCAGCGCATCGATGCCGCAAATAGAAATTCTGCCGCTGTCAGGCTTCAACAGACCAGCGACCATGCGCAATGTTGTGGTTTTACCAGCGCCGTTTGGTCCGAGAAGCGCATAGAACTCGCCTTGTCTAATCGACAACGAAAGGCCATCGACGGCGGGTTTATCGAAGCGCTTATGCAAGCCATCGAGATGAAGGGCTGGGAAGGGGGCATGGGTCATCGGATCACGCAACGCTGATGAACAAAGGGTAAAGACATTCAATCAACGTTGAAGCTATCGCATTACCCTTGAGCAAAGATGAATTGGAGAAAAATTCGCCGAACTATCGTTGGAGGGTGCGCATGCGTTCACGGTGGAACGTGTAAATTCCAGCAGAGGTCAGAACAGCAATTCCTAGAAGCTGTACGTTATCGGGGAATTCACCCCAGATCATCCAGCCGGACAGTAAAGCCAGTGGAATGACGGCATAACGAAATGGCGAGACGATTGCGATATCGCCGTGACGCATGGCGATGATGATCAATGCGTAAGCTATGACGAGTAGTGCTCCGCTGAGCATCAATAAAAGTATCGCGCGCGTATCCGGCCAAACCCAGGTTTCATAGGGCAAGAAAAAAATTCCCGCAGATATGCCTGCGGCGGTGGACATCGCAGCGAGTGTCAGTGTCGGTACAGCTTGACCAATGCGCCGTGTTGCAAGATCGCGCACGACCATAAATGCGACCGCTGCGAGGATCAGCAATGCAGCGGGTGAAAATGCAGTTGTTCCCGGTCTGACGATGAGCAGCACACCCATCAAGCCTACTAAGGCTGCAAGCCAGCGCCGCCAGCCAACATGCTCTTTCAGAAATATGGCTGCTGCGGCTGTCATGGCGAGCGGCATGAACTGACTGAGTGCCGTTGCGTCAGCTATCGGTAGAGCAATCAAACCGGATAGAAACAGCAGCGTTGCAACAAGGTCTGCAAGAACGCGCCATGCCATGAGTTTGCGCGGTGGGTTGGCAGGCAATGTCATGCCGCCAAAAATCACAGCAAACATGAGTAGATAGAGTGTGGCAATGGCGTTGCGAAGAGTTATCAGTTCGCCGAGCGGTACGCTTTCACCGATCAGCTTCACACATGAGTCGTTGGCGACAAATGCTGCCATTGAACCGACAATGGCAGTAATTCCGATGAGATTTTCTGAGGCTCGATGCGTTTCGGGTTCGTCGAGCGGGGACATGTGGAAGGGTCAGACTTTCAAAACTTTTGCAGATAGCCGCATTATCCGCCTGTCATGCTCATGTGGCGCGCGACGGCAGGTTTTTTCGAGCGGCGATCGATAATGAAATCATGACCCTTAGGTTTGCGCGCAATGGCTTCGGTGATTGCAGCGTGGAGAAGGTCGTCGGATGGGTGCGCGCGGAGTGGCGCGCGGAGATCGGCCGCATCATCTTGGCCTAGGCACATATAGAGCGTGCCAGTGCATGTGAGGCGCACGCGGTTGCAGCTTTCGCAAAAATTGTGCGTGAGCGGCGTAATGAAGCCAAGGCGACCGCCGGTTTCTCGTACTGTGACGTAGCGTGCGGGTCCACCGGTGCGATGCGGACTTTCGTCGAGTGTAAAGCTATCGAGTAGTCGTGCTCGCACAATTGAGAGCGGCAGGTATTGGTCTGTCCGGTCGCCTTCGATGTCGCCGAGTGGCATCGTTTCGATGAACGTCAAATCGGCGCCGCGACCATGCGCGAATTGAATGAGATTTTCGATCTCGTCTTCGTTGATGCCTTTCAAAGCCACGGCATTGATTTTAATTTTCAAACCGGCAGCTTGCGCGGCATCTAGGCCACGCAGCACGGTTGTCAAATCACCCCATCGCGTAATGGTTTTGAACTTTGCTGTATCGAGCGTGTCGATGGAAACATTGATACGGCGCACGCCAGCAGATTTTAGATCGCGGGCATATTTTTCAAGCTGGCTGCCGTTGGTTGTCAGCGTCAGCTCTTCGAGTGCGCCGGTTTCGAGATGACGGCCGAGCTGATTGAATAACCAGATGATGTTTTTGCGAACCAAAGGTTCTCCGCCAGTGATGCGCAGTTTTTTCACACCTCGGGTCACAAAGGCCGAGCAGACACGATCAAGCTCTTCGAGTGACAACAAGTCCTTCTTGGGAAGAAAGGTCATATGTTCGGACATACAATAGACGCAGCGGAAATCGCAGCGGTCCGTCACAGACACGCGCAGATAATCGATGCCCCTGCCGAAGGGGTCGATGAGCGTGTCTGAAGTAGGAAGCGTGTCGAACGCGCCAGTCATCTAGCGTTGGCTCCTGAAGGCATTATGCTTGTCCTTTCATATCGGGCCTGGCCGCGTCAAGGGCAAGGGCCGCAGCGCGTCAGTGCCGTGTTATTCGAGCCAGAAATGGCGGCGCGGCTGTTTGATCCAGCCGCTTTTGGAGGTTTTGGTTTTTTGGTCGTCTGGCCAAGGTTGTGCGAGCGAAAGAATACGAGCCTTTAGGTCGCTTGCAGAATGATTTGGCTCTACGGATATAAGGCGCGCTGTGAGTGCGGCTACGCGTGAGGCTGCCCATGCTGCTGCATCGTGGGTATGGCTTTGGGATTTTGCGAGTTCAAGTTCGATGCCATCTAGTGGGACGGCGACATCCGCGGCGAGTGGTTCTGGATTTTCTGGTGCTAATGGTGAGCCTTCGATGGTCGTGGCTGAGACGACAATTCGATTTTGATGATCTTGTGGTTTCTCGATTTCAGTTTTGCCTGCAGGGACGATAAATAATTTGTCAGCAAAATGTTGTGCCGCTGAATACAATACCGCTCGCATCTGTGGGTCTTGATAGGGTATCAAAATTACAATGATCCGCGTTGGGCTTTTGGCCGCGAAGCCAATAGCCTTGGCAAGTGAACTTGCATCGTTCACATCGGCGCGCACGGCAATCAACGATGTCGCTTGGCCTTCGGCTGAAATAATGCGCGCGGATTTCGTGTCCGAGGCGGCAGTGTCATTGCTATCGCGCGCGAATGGGCGGCGATCGTTGTCCAAGAAATCGTAGCCTGTGATTTCACCTTCGCCGTCGCGTGTCAGGCGTTGTGCGATGGCAGGATCGGTATAATCCAAACCACGGCCGATGATTGCGACCGGTATGCCGCCAGGATCACGTTCGGGCGGCACGGCGGGATCACCGCTGGCTGCTTGCGCTATTGCAATGGCCGCAATTATGAGAAAGAACCTCGTCGTCACGCCCTATGCCGAAGTTTTTCGAATGGGCCACAGGTCTCATCAATCAGGGCTGCAAGACCAGCAATGTCGTCGAGTGCAAACACAGTTTTGCCGTGGCCGTCGAGCTCATAGTCAGCAGCAATCGCTATGACGAGCGGATCATTCGATGCCAACAGCCGTTCGGTTGCGACTGCGGCGCGTCGCACTTCAATCTTTGGTATGGCCGCCGACTTGTAGCCTTCAACGAAAATGATGTCGGCTGGCTTTAAGCGTTTGGCGATGTCTTCAAGGCTGGGTTCACCACGGGTTTCAATTTCCTCAATCACTGCCACGCGCGAACCAGACACAATGGCCGTTTCTATCGCTCCAGCTTGGCGATGGCGGGTTGTGTCACTGTCTGGCTTATCGATTTCGAATTTATGATGCGTGTGTTTGATGGTGGCGACACGCAAGCCTTGATCTGTGAAATGACGGGTCAACTTTTCGATCAATGTGGTTTTTCCTGCGTTTGACCAACCGGCAATACCAATCATCGGCGTTGCAGGGCTGTCGGGTGTCCGGCTTGGGGCCATCATCAGGTCTTTCCGGTTAGCCAGCGAGGATGGCGCGGGCTGCAGCCACATCTTCCGGCGTGTTGGCATTGAAAAAGGGGTCAACGCGGTGCTTGCCAATCTCGCTGAATGGGAACGAGACTGCAACCGCCTGATGGTGCTGTGCAAAATTTTCGACGCGATGGTGTCCGTTTGCTAGCGCATCGAGAACAGCGCTCTCGAGCGATATCGGCCAAAGACCAATGGTTGGATGACGTTGGCCATTGCTCGTTGCAATGGCTGGTCCGTTTTGTGAGCCATGTGAAAGTCGCGCGGCAAGGTCTGATGGGAGAAACGGTGCATCGATGGAGACAGTCAGAATGGCTCGAATGTCGGGCCGATTTTGTTTGGCCCAAGCCATGGCGGCGGCAAATCCGGCTAACGGTCCTGCGCGGCTGTCGTCTTTATCGGCAATCGTTGGCAGTCCAAATTCGTCAAATCTGCAAGGATCGCCATTGGCATTGAGTATGATTTCGCCAACCTGAGGGGTCAGCCTTTCGATGATATGCGCGAGCATCGGTCGGCCGTTGAGATCAATCAAGCCTTTATCGCCGTACTCCCTAAGGTTATCACCGCCTTGGGCTGCGAACATGCGGCGCCCGGCGCCTCCAGCCAGTATAACGCCGAGAATGTCCGAACGCTGATGCATGCTTCTGATTTTTTCTCAACGACATTGACGCTGCGGAGCTGGCTTTCAACTTTGCCTAAGTCCAAGTATATCCCAAGTGCTGAGCGACTTGGCTCTCGATTTTAAGCGGTGCGCGCGATTTCTGCTGCTGCCTGCTGGATGTTTTTCAGGGAGAATTTGGACATGAGCGTTGAAAAGACCCAGGTGCTGGCTGCATTGCGCCGGGTAAAGGGCCCCGATCTTGAGAGTAATATTGTCGATCTTGGCTTGTTGTCGGAAATTCTGATTAAGAACGACCGTGTCTATTTTTCGATTACTATTCCTGCAAGCCGGGCAGAGGAGTTAGAGCAGCTACGTAAAGCGGCTGAAAAAGTCGTTTCGGATTTGCCAGGCGTTGCCGGTGCCAGTGTGGTCCTCACGGCAGACATGAGTGGTGGGATGCAGCGTGCGCCCGCGCCACCGCCGATACGGCCCACGGCCAGCGTTGCTGCACCAGCCCAGCCTGCCGCTGCACCGTCGCCCGTCGTTGAACACGCCCGCGTGCAAGCCGCACGCGCAAAAGGCGCCACAGGCGATGGGGCCGGTCCGCGACAGGCCGCAAGTGCTGCGGCATCGGGTGAGCGTCAGATGGCTGGCATCCCAGGTGTCAAACACGTCATCGCTGTCGCTTCGGGCAAGGGTGGCGTTGGGAAATCGACGACAGCGGTCAATCTCGCGCTCGGCCTGCAAGCGATCGGTTTGAAGGTCGGGATTATTGATGCCGACATCTATGGCCCGTCGCAGCCACGACTGCTGGGCATCACCGGCAAGCCGCAAGTCGCGCATGGCAAAGTCATCAAGCCGATGGAAGGCTGGGGCCTCAAAGTCATGTCGATGGGGTTTCTTGTCGATGAGGCAACGCCTGTCGTCTGGCGCGGGCCGATGGTCGTGTCTGCGCTCGGCCAGATGTTGCGTGAGACCGATTGGGCGGGCAGTACCGGCGATCTCGATGTGCTGGTCGTCGATATGCCGCCTGGCACCGGCGACATTCAACTGACGATTTCGCAGAATGTGCCGTTGTCGGGCGCTGTGATCGTCTCGACTCCGCAAGATCTCGCATTGATTGACGCGCGCAAAGGCATTGCGATGTTCAAGCGCGTTGAGGTTCCCATCTTAGGTATCGTCGAGAACATGAGTTATTTCTTGTGCCCGAGTTGTGGAACGCGCTCAGATATTTTCGGGCATGGCGGTGCGGCTGACGAAGCGCGAAATCTCGGCGTGCCATTCCTGGGTGAAATACCTCTGCATATGGATATTCGTGAAACGTCAGACAGCGGCAAGCCCGTCACGGTCACGGCACCCGACAGTGTTCATGCCGGCATATTCCGTGAGCTGGCAGCAGAAGTCTGGACCGAGGTTGAGCGCGCCAAAGGTACGCTAACACCCCCGCCGATACTAGATGTGATTGATGGTGGGAGTACGCTCAAGGCCGCATTTCCAGACGGGCGCACATTTGAATTTTCAGCAGAGATGCTGCGTGTCATGAGCCCGTCGGCTGAGGTACAAGGTCATTCGCCGGAGCAGCGTGTCACGGTTGGGCGCAAGAAGCATGTCAAAATCAAAGACCTCAAACCCGTCGGGAATTATGCCACGCGCATCGGCTTCGATGATGGTCACAACACGGGGTTGTTTACGTGGGGCTACCTGCACCTTCTTGGTCGAGAAAAAGACCAGCGCTGGGGGGCATACCTGGAAGAATTGGGCGCAAAGGGTCTGACGCGGGAGTAGGTAGTGATTTACAAGAACAGCGACATTCATTCTCTCTGTGCTTTCCGTGACGCTCCATTGCCGTAAAGCTATCTGATAAGGTTGCTCAGGTTTCGTAGGACGCTGATGACCGCTGCTTTGCGCATCAAGAATAGCTTAAGTTCGGGGGATTACGTGACTTCAAACATCGTAGAATGCGATTTTTCGCGATTGCGAAATTTGGCTTTGAGGTTGTCGCGCAATCCTGTTTCTTTGCTTGTATTTGCGCTGGCATTTTTGTCCCACTTAACTTCGGCTGTGCGTGCTGACGAAGCCGAGGCTGCTGGTCCGCGCCACACGATTGCTGTGCACATGACATCGCCTGCTGATGGTTGTTACGATCCAGGTGTCAAGAAGGCGATCGAGCATTTCGTCAAACTGCGCGTAGCCGAGGTCAATCGCTATCCTGAACTCGTGATCCGCAAACTTCGCGTTGAGTTTTATAACGACCGCGACGATCCGAAGCTGGCCATCGAAAATGTTCGCAAGGCTCTCGCCGATCCAACAACCATCGCGATGGTTGGGCTTTCGGGTAGCAAGCGTGCGCCAGCTGTCTTCGAGGCTTTAGGATCAGAGATCGCTAACAGCAAAATTCCGTTCATCAGCGATATTGGTACCAGCGATACCTTTGCTGCGTACCCCAACGTCTTCACGATGCGGCCATCGCAAGAAGAAGAGCGCTTGCCCGTCATGGGGCGATTTATCGTTGATGGAAAATATCAGAAGCCAGCGTTTGTTGGGATCGCGGACAATCCGGGTATCGATGCTTTGGTCGCTGGATTAGGAAAACAATTCGGTATGCCGACCCTGGTTGCAACGCATCGCCTCGCTGTGAAAGACAATGAGTTTGATGCGACCTTGATGAAGGCACTCGTTGATGACATCAAAGCGCGCGAGGCTGACATCGCCATTGTTGCGCTGGGTGCTGCGCCATCGACGGAGTTCTTAAAGCTTGCAACGGCTGCTGGCGTGACTGTGCCGGTGCTATTTGTCTTTGGTTCGGATGCAATTCTCAAAACTCCCGAAGCCAAAGTCTACGGAAACGATATTTATCAGTTGGCATGGGATACGTTGCCAGACGTCTATAATAACCGGCTGCGTGAGCGTATTGCCAAGGCGAGCGAAGATATTTGGATATTCGAGGATACACCCGTTGCTGGTGCTTCTGGTTGGTCTTCCGGTGTTTGTAAGCTAAAAACGGAAACTGCACCGCAGGCGGTATTTTCGAGTGCCAATCTTCGGGCTATTGGCCGGGGTACACAGTTTGCCGATATGATCGGCCTGATTGGCGAGATCGCGCGTTCGGCACCCGATATTGAAAATTTGTCGACTTTTCGCGCTCATATAACTGAAAAACTTCAGACTGCTTATATCGCGGGGCGCGGTACGTATCGCGGCGAGTTCGATAATTGGTCATTTAAAGCTGACAGCCGAAGTGCTGCACGTACTCCGGCCATCCTCATTCACCCGCGCGGGACCGAGTTTGCACAGCTTGCGCCGACGCAATACGTTCGGCTGCGCAACGACTCGCTGCATGCCATCCAAACCATCTACATGGATATCGATCTCAATCGCATTTTCCGCGTCGATGATAACGAGAAAAGTTTCTTCGCAGAATTCTATATGTCAATGCGTACCGGCGGTGCTGTGGGGATGGACAATATCGAGTTTGGCAATGCGTTTCTGGATGCCGAGGATGGCGGCGCGAAACTTTTGGTCAATTCACTGCACAATGGCGGGCCAAGCAGCGTGTATCCAGAGGGCGTGCAGATTTCGAAGGTTGTCGGCAAATTCATGATGAGCCCGAATTTGTCGAATTATCCTTTCGACACGCAATTGTTCTCGGTTCAGTTGCAACCCAAAAATGGGGAAAACGCTTTCATCATTCAGCCGCCGCGAGAAGTATTGCGAGATCGCGATAGCCAAAGCGATGGTTGGGTCATGATCGATCAGTATGTCGGGTTCGACGAAGACTACATTCCTTTGACGGATGCAAGAAACGCTGAAAAAAGTGTCGTTCCATTTTATAAAATGAATTTCTCTTGGGTGATGAAACGCGAGGCGACAGATTATTATCTGCGTGTCGTCATTCCTCTGATTTTCATTTTGATTGTTGCGTACTTGTCGATATTTATCCCGCGCGAGCACTTTGAGGCGATTGTGACCATTCAGGTGACGGCACTGCTTTCAGCGGTCGCACTGTATTTGTCGATCCCCAAAGTGAGTGCTGAAGCCGCGACGATTTCTGACCGCATATTTTTATTCGACTACATGGCCGTGAGCTTAATGATCGCGATATCGATCGTGCGCGTGAATGAACGCGTTCAAACCTATCCGGGCTTGGCAAGGGTGCTGAAGCTGGCGCATATCGTGGTTGTCCCGTTACTTTGTATTGGGATGGCGTTCTATGTGATGTCGCTGGACACCGGTTATCTTCCGTCTGTCACCGTCGCGACCGGCGTAAAATAATCGGTTAGAATGCGCCTGCGACGGTTGAGACGCGTGCTCAATCAAGCCCCGTGCTAAAGATACCTTATGCAATCAGTACTTCAGCGCAATCTCATCCCGCTCATCGTCGCGACGGCTTTGTTCATGGCCAACCTCGATGCGACAGTGCTGTCTACGTCATTGCCGGCGATTGCTTCCGACCTTGGTGTCAATCCCATTCATTTGAAGCTGGCACTGACGAGCTACTTGCTCGCGCTTGCGGTGTTCATTCCTGCCTCTGGCTGGGTAGCGGATCGGTTCGGTGCAAAGAATGTGTTTAGAGCGGCGATGGCAGTGTTTGCGATTGGGTCGATTGCTTGCGGGTTGTCGGACAGCCTTTCTACACTTGTCGCTTCGCGTGTGCTGCAGGGCATCGGTGGGGCGATGATGATGCCGGTTGGGCGCTTGCTCGTCTGGCGCACGGTTCCGAAATCAGAAATCATCAATGCAGCAGCTTGGCTGACGATACCTGCACTCATAGGACCGGTCGTAGGTCCGCTGCTTGGCGGTTTTATTTCGACATACTTCAACTGGCGCTGGATTTTTTGGATCAACATACCTGTTGCGATCCTCGGCATCGCTCTGGCCACCCGCTTCATTCCAGATACGCGCGAGGAACGTCCAGAGGCATTCGATCTCAAGGGCTTTATGTTGCTCGGTCCGGGTTTGTCGATGTTTCTCACCGGTGCAACGTTGTTTGGCTTCGAGTTTGTATCTGTTGAGGTGGTCGCATCGCTGCTGATCGGTGGAGCGGTCCTACTCGGGCTCTATACTCAACATGCGATCACTGACGAAGCGCCTCTGATCGATCTCAGGCTGTTGCAGATTGCTACGTTTCGTGTCGGTCTTGTGGGCGGATTTCTTTTTCGTATCGGGATTGGCGCGACGCCGTTTTTGCTACCGCTGTTATTACAACTTGGCTTTGGGCTAACGGCATTTCAGTCCGGTATGCTGACGTTTGCCACCGGCATAGGCGCGATGGCGATGAAAACGCAGGCGGCGACGATTTTGCGTCGCTATGGATATCGCCGGGTTTTGATTGGTAATGCTGTGATTGCTGCATTCTTTGCTGCGCTGCCAGCTCTGTTCACGTCTGCAACACCGGCGCTGCTCATGACCGCTGTATTTCTTGTTGGCGGATTATCTCGCTCGCTGCAATTCACCAGCATCAACACCATTTCTTATGCCGACATCGTTCCGGAACGATTGTCTCGCGCGACGAGCTTTGCTGCTGTCGGGCAAGAGCTGTCTGGCGCCGTTGGCGTTGCTATCGCGGCGCTCGGTCTTGAAATTATGATGGGTGTCTATGGGCAGACAACGATGAGCGAACACATGTTCGCGCCGGTATTTATCGCAATTGCGTTGATATCAGCACTTTCGATCCTGTCATTTAGACAGTTACCTGCCGGGGCTGGTTCGGACTTGCTGACCACTCGTGCGGACGAGCGCAAGGTTGTCGCTGAAAAAGGACAAGCCTGCGACAGTAGCCATGCTTAGGCATGCGTGGGCGCTTGAAGACAGCGCGCCAGAACCACGGATGCAACCTTGCACGTGGTCTGGCGCGCCCAGTCTCAAACCAAGCTACGGACGTTCGGGGTTAGACAGAGGTTGCGTCAGGCCGCTTTGGCCTGGCTTCTCGTCTTTGCCATCTTGCGGTCGTTCTGGGGCACGATGCGCAGCGTCGGCAGAGCGATCGCTTGCGCCTTCCGGACCTTTTGAATCACCGCCTCGCGCGCTTCGAACGCATTGGCAAGCGCGATCAAAGCCGCTTCCGGCTTCAGACCTGCGCAACCGCGCGCATCGACAGCCATCAGGCCCGAACGAGAGCATGCTTGGAGCGAAAGGTGCCCCGTCGCCAGCTTCGCAACGCCTGTGACGCCACCGCCCGCAACGCGGTCCAAGTGGACGCTTTTGAGCTTCATGCCGAAGCCCTCAACAGCGCGTTTGATGGCGCGCTCGACCGACTTTGCGTCGTCGAGGCGCTTAGCGCCGTGCAGGTCGATAAAAAGCGTAGTGCCAGCGACTATGTTGCTCTGTGTCGTAGCCGGGATGCTGGTGCGATCCACGGTGTCCGCGTCAGACTCAACGCACGAATAATCTTCCTTTTGGGCGGTGCTTGAACGAGTCAAGTCCATCCCCAATTGGAAGAGGGTGTCATTAAAGGCCATATGACCCACTCCCCAACCAGTAGACAGGTTTGACTCGCCCGCTCCTTACCTCATTGGTTCTGGAAAACCTCGACCATGCTGGCAGGTGGACAGACGAGAGCAGCGCATATGGGGCAAACGGACCCCCCACGCAAGAGTTTTTTGCCCCTTGGGGAAATTTTTTTTAGTTCCGTTGTTTACGTCACTTTAACTGCGACGTTTTTGCGAAGAAAAATGCGTCGTTATGACGACGCTTAACTAACGTTTTAGCTCGGATTTTAAAGGCTAAGTCGTCACTCGCTCTTCTTGAAGTATTTGTTCAAAAATTCTTTCGCTTTGGCTTTTGTCGACGACTTGTCAGATGCCTCATTGGGGTCATCTTTGCCAAACAGTTCGTCAACGATCTCGTCTGAATTTTTGCCCTTCAAGCGTTTGCCGATATCTTTGACGGTTTCGACGGCCTGCTCCGGGTTTTCAATGACCGCTTTCAGTTCGGGTTGGATTTTAGGCTTATCGAGCGGGCCGGTAATGCGAACCGGAATTTCGATCCCCGACAGCGCCGAATTTCCGTCCTGGCCTTCCAGGCTTGCGACCAGTTTCGGCTTTACCGTGTAGTCGATCGTTCGTTGTGGAATTTGCACTGCGCCAGCGCCCGTGACCCGCAACAGTGGGCTGACAAGTTTCAAATCTTGGTTTTGCGCTATGCCATTGGTGATTTGGAAACTCGCCGTCATTTCACTGAAATCAGTTTTCTCAGTCGGTGCACTTTTAAAGGCTGAAAACTTGCCTTTTGATAGTCCGCGAATTGCACCGGGCAGGTTGAAGCCGACGACAGCGCCATCGGCGAGTGCGAAAGATGCTGTTCCATTGAGAGTTTCTACGAGTTGAAGCTGGTTGGCCCCTGTCGAAGTTATCTGCAAGTCAACGTTGGCTTTGCCTTGCAACACTTCAATTTTGGCCGCGTCCTTCAAGAATGGCTGAGCAGAAATGTTCGCTAATGCGAAGGCTGCGCCAATGGCTGCCGTTTGAGCCGTGCCATCGACGTTCACAGCACCTTTGCCGCTTCCCTGATAGAGTAGCACATCGTGAAGTTGGGTTTTCAGGAAGCGATCTTTCAATTCGACTGTCATGTCGGTTTTTCCGACAACGAGGTTTTGGAATAGTAGTCGTCCGATAGAAAGTTTTGCGTTGCCGTCGGCTACGCCGAGGAGTGTCAAGTTTAATGGCTCGCTAGACCATCCGCTGCGATGAACGCTGCCATATACTTTTGTGCCAGGCGGTTTAGTCTGAGGATCATTCAATAAATTCTCGATCGCGTCGGGCTGATTTTCTTCTGGCTGTTCGTTTGATCGAGGCGACTGTGATGGAGCATCTCCATCGGTATCTGCGAGTGCTGCGCGCGTTAGATATTTGTTGAGATCGAGTTCTGAGACGATGAGGTCGGCTTGCACGTTGGGGCGAACGGCTCCGGTGGTCACGCTGATCGTGCCGGTTGCCGTTGCGCCATCGAGGCCGAAATTTGCATTCGAGAATGTTGTCGTGTTGGCAACTGTTTTGATGCGGCCGGATATTGAGAGCGGTCCAAATCCAGCTACTGGTGGTAGTTTTGTACCAAGCCAGGATGCTAAATCGCGTGTTGAAATGGACTCTGCTTGTACTTCGCCTTCAATGTCGGCGCCTTCTTTGAGTAATGCAGTGCCGTCGTACCGTGCCTTGAGATGTTTGTTTTTGGCCGTGAACGCGAGTTTGGCGGGCTGCTGATCCAGCACGGTTTGCAAGTTAGACAACGTGCCTTGAAAATCGGTTGTCTCACCTTTCCAGCCAACGGTGCCGCTGGCTGTCATCGGTTCATTGAGCGATGGAACGGCAAGCGCCAAATTTACAGCTTCTACTTTTTGCGTCGCGCCTGAACGTTCATCTGTAAAGCTGAACGTGCCATCTTCTATGCGCACGTCGCTGAGCTGTAAATTTTTGACATTGGCAAGCTTTGAGCGTTGTCCGACTTCAATCTGCGCTGGAGATGCATCGCTTTGCGTCGCATTATTTTCCGCTTGTGCATATTGCACGCGAGGTTGCGAGGCAGCCATGTCCCAATTTCGTCTGCCGGATTTATCAATGCGTAGATCGAAAATGGGTCTCTTGAGTACCAGAGATTCGACTTCGATGTGCCGGCTGAACAATGGCAAAGCTTTCACGCTGACATCGAGGGCCGACATGCTCACCATGTTGGCATCTGATCCTGAGGGACCAGACAGCGTCACGTCTTTCAACGAAACACCAACGCCGGGATAAAACGTAAAGCCTGCTGCGCCTGCCACGCGCAAATCGCGACCTGTCCGCGCTTTCACCTGTTCAGCAATCGTCTGTCTTATCATGTCGCTTGGTGGATTGATGACGAGATAGGCGACGCCCGCCCCGGCGGTGAGCAAGACAAAGACGAAGAGATACAGCAGACCGCTGAGTATGCCGTTGCGCCGACGCGGGCTTTGTGGCGGCCTGGCGCGTCCGCCTCCATTCTGACCTGGTGGTCTTGGGCGCGGCGGGAAGGCTGCGCGTTCGTTACTCGGCCGATAGGTCGAGAGGGGTGGAGGAGAAGGCGGACGTGTGGCGGACATTCATGGGCCTCTGAAGAAGCAGCGGTTGCGTGCTGTCTGCACGTATCAAACGCTTTAATATCATGAAAGATTATGTCACTTCAGGGCCATCTATACACATGACAAATCGACTGCTTTTTTCATTCAGCCCTATATTCAGGCATAGAAAACCGAGTTTGGACATTTGACCGTGCTGTATCTGGTTCGGAAAATTTTGCCCGTTTCTTTAGTCATGCTCAGTTCATGGGACGTCTCGCGACTGGCTGCTGCCGAAATGTCGGCACGAGAAGTGGTGTCCGCGCTGTTTCAGGCCGCGGAAGGTGCGCCTGTTAACTGGTCTGGTAAGGATCTCAGCAATCTTGAACTCAGCGACATCGACTTTAAAGCGGCACGACTCTCTCGCGTGAATTTTCAAGGTTCCGATTTGTCTCGCGCAGATCTATCGGGAGCGCTACTCGCGTTTTCGAAGCTTGATCGTGCGACAATCATCGGCACGAATTTTACCAATGCCGATATGTCGGATGCGTCTCTCCTTCGTCCCAATCTATTTGCCGATATGAGCCATGCGCCTGAAAATTTGCCCCGCTTTACCGGAGCTGTGATGGTGCGTGCGCATTTGAATGGCCGCTTCGATGGCGTCGATTTTCGCCGTGCAAATTTGAAGAATGCTTTTTTCGGTCCTCGCGATCCGCGCACGGAAGAATTGATTTCGCCGATGATGGAGATGCGCGGTTGTGACTTCTCAGAGGCGCAGTTGCAAGGTGCCGATCTCAGTCGCAACGCACTGCAGACGACAAAGTTTATAGGAGCGGACGTTTCTGGCGCAAACTTTAAGCAAGCCAATCTATCTGGAGCTGATTTTAGCGGAGCTGATATAGCTGGCGCAGATTTCACCGATGCAATTGTAGATGGTGCGCGATTTTCAAATGTGCGCGGACGCGATTCGGCCATCGGCTTGGCAAGTGCGCGCTAAGCTCCATGATCCAAAAATTGCAGTTGCACACACACGATTTGATTGCATGATCACGCCGTAAGACCGCCTAGGTTGTGCCACACGACTCAGCGACGTGTCGGTTATGACGACACGTCCTTCGCTTACCTTCAGGCGCACCAGTTCACTTGCTGGTGCGCTTATCTTTTTCAGTAGTGCCGTGGCGGTTGCCGCTACGCCCGATGCAATCCATCGCGGTCCACCACTGGTTGGTGTGGCTCGCGTCATTGACGGTGATACTCTCGACATCAGTGGGCAGCGTGTCCGCCTTGAAGGCATCGATGCACCAGAGATTGCGCAGACTTGTGAAACTGCAAGCGGACAAAGCTGGCCGTGCGGACGCTCGTCAGTATCGGCATTAAAACGTCTGATTGGACAAAAGCAGATTTCTTGCAAGCAGCGCGGACAGGATAAATATCGACGCGTGTTGGCTGTCTGTTTTACAGATGGTCGCAACATCAATGAAGCCATGGTTCGTGATGGTTTTGCCTGGGCCTTCGTCAAATATTCGAGCGAATTTGCTCAAGCGGAATCGGACGCCCGCGCGAAAAAAAATGGTGTCTGGCAGGGGCGCGCGATTGCGCCTTGGGAATACCGCAGCAACGAATGGCAAGTTGCGGAAACTGCGGCGCCTTCCGGCTGCGCCATCAAAGGAAATATTTCGGGAAGTGGCCATATTTACCACGTGCCTTGGGGACCTTGGTACGACAAAGTTCGTATTGACCCCGGTCAGGGGGAGAGGTGGTTCTGCAGTGAAGCTGACGCAATGGAAGCTGGTTGGCGTCCGGTTGCTTCGCAGTAATACGCATGCTGGTGCTTGACGCACTGGCTGGGCGAATGGATAAGCAATCAGGGAATTTTACCCGCGCATCTCAATGCATTCTGCGTTCAGTTTTCAGGGGCCACAGACCATGCGTCTTTCTAGAACGGCATTGTCAGTTGGCATTGCACTCGGATGTATTCTGGTTTCCAGTCCAGCCTTCGCAGGAACCGCATGGGACGACATTCGCGCGAGCGTGTTTGGTAACAAGGCGATTGTTGATGGTCGCGAGCTGATTAAGCTATCAGCGCCAGGCCGACCCGAGGATATGCGGGTGGTTCCTATCGGTGTCGATGTTGCGCTGGGTGACCGTCGGACTATCAAGACAATCACCGTACTGATCGACGAAAATCCAACACCAGTTGTTGCCGTCTTTCACATGGGCAAAGCGCGCGATACAGCCAAGATCACATCGCATTTTCGCGTCGATCGCCAGTCGGACGTTCGCGTCGTCGTGGAGGCGAGTGACGGACAACTCTACATGGTTTCACAACTGATAAAGTTTGCTGGTGGCCAGTCGTCTTGTGCGGCGCCGCCAACGGGAGATCCGATCGAGATTGCTGCAAGTATGGGGCAGATGACGCTCGCGCCAGTTGCTGCAACTGGGGGCGCCACGCCTGTACTAGCACGCGCGAAGCTTAATCTCCGGCATCCAAACCACACCGGGATGGTGATGGATCAGCAGACGCTGCTTTATACATTGATGAACATGGTCTCGGACATTCGCGTGCAATCAGGTGATGATTTAATTCTAGCTGTCGAAGGTTCTATCGCCCTCTCGCAAGATCCGATGATCGAATTCGATTATCCTCGTGGTGGACATCACGAGATGACGGTGACGTTTAAAGATACCGATGGCGGAGCATGGACGCGCACGTTCCAGATGGGTCCGCAGAGCTGATTATTTTAGTATCTGAATATTGAAACGGCGCGCAAACCGAGTTGCACGCCGTTTCTTTTAGCCAGTGCTTTCGCGTTCTCAATAACGCGGGCGATCGCCACGATCGTCATATGGTTCGTCGTCTCGATCATCTCCGTCGCGAGGATCTTCGTCGTCGTCGCGGCTATCACTGTAATCCGAACGATCATCGTCGCCGTCGCCGCGTTCATTGTAGATCGGTGGGCCGCCACTCACTTCTCGCTCACCAATTAGTGGCGTAATGCGTCGAGCGGCAACGCGACGATTGACGACCTCAGGTGCTTGGGTGAGGATTTTCAAGAATTCTTCGCCATATCCTTGCGTCACGAGGTTTTCGAACGGAACGCCGTATTCCTGCGATAAGATCACGGCGACGCTTTCGGCGCGGCGGTCCGACAAGGACAGATTGTCGATGGTCGAGCCAACAGCGTCCGTGTGCCCTTCAATCAAAAATACTTCATCGGGATTGCGGCGAATGATGCGGTTCATGGCGCGTGCAACGCGGTCGAGTTTGCGATACTGACTTGGATCGACTTCTGACGATCCAAATTCGAAGTTGATGTCGTCGAGATCGATGCGCCGCATGCGGTCACGCAGATAGGGCGTCGAGCGGACTTGATCCAGAGTGTAGCGACGTTCCACGTAGTCTACGGGTGGTGCGCTGAGAGCTTCATAGACATCTTCGTCGCTCGCTCCTTCATAACGCAGAATGTATCTGTCGCGTGGTATGCGCACGCGGGGTGCGGGAACGCGGACGAGCTGGTCAAAGATTGCAGCGCCTGCGACGACGCCCGCGCCTATGCCGACACCGATAGCTAGATCACGGCCTGAACGGTCGCGACGCCGATTGTCGATGATGACGTGTTCTTTGCCTCGTCGATCTTTGCGATAGCGGCGCACAAGCTGTCCGCGTTCATCGGTCTCGGTGAAGATCTGCACACCGTTCGGTCGATCTACGATTGAAACGTTGCGGCCGCCGTCGCGACGTTCAAACTTGGCATTGGGAGCTAAGCGTCGCACGCGTTCGGTTTCGTCCTTTTGAATGACAAACTTATTATTCTGCTTGTAAATGACGCGGTTGCCGGGTTCCTCAATGACGGTACGTCCGCCAGATTCTTGGCGTTCGCGACGTTTGCTTTTGATGTCGGTTATGCTGAATGATGGTCCGGTTTTGACGACAGGACCGGCATTGAATGGCCCACGCTTGCGATCGCGATCAGCGTTGCGGTCCTCATTGCGATCTTCGCTACGGCGTGCGTCACGTTTGCGATCATCGTCATCTCGATCTCGACGGTTCTTGTCGCCAAATCGTTCTCGGTTTTCGTCTTTGCGCGCATCACGCTCGCGGTCATTTTTGCGGTCGTCGATGACGGGCGCATTGAGAACGCGCGGGAGCTTGTTCTCTAGTACGGGTGGCTCAACGACTTTTTTGCGTTCGTCGTCGTTTCGTTGTGCATCCTTTTTCTCGTTACGATTGCTATCGCCATCGCCGCGCTGTCCGCCGCGATCCGCATCTTTACGCTCGCTACGTTCGCCATCTCTGTTGCGGCCTTCGCCTGGGTTATTTCGTTCGCGTCCTTCGCCACGTTCCCTTCCGTTCCCGTCCCTATCGCGTCGCTTTTTGCCGTCTTTTTCTTGTTGGTCTTTGTTTCCGTCGTCGGATTGGGTGTTCTGTGCGAGGGTGATTTTTGGATTAGCAATGTCAGCGTTTGCAGTCACCGGCAGGCTCGCTGATATTGCGATGGCAGATGCCGTCATGAACATGGCCGCTTTTATTTTTGTCATTTTGTCCTCTGAGTACGTTTTAGACGCGCGAACTCGAATGATAGCTTCGTTTTATCTGTTCGATTGCGATTTGGTTATGACGTGACGCCATGTTGCAGGCTTATATGCGGCGCTGCTTGGTGTGGATTGAGGCAATCTGATTTGGATCAGTGTCGGTCGCATAAGCTGATTATTGTGAACCTGGGCTGAACGAATTATCTTCACAAAACGGTGGGAGGCGTTGATCCTCGGCTTTTGCATCCTAAATCAGGTCATTCGTAAGGAGGCTATTGGGCCTCTGTCAGATATTTGTTCATTGGTCATCGCATGCGTTTTAGCCCGGAGATTTCTACATGACTTTCGAACTTCTCACCCGCCGTCGTCTGATAGCCACGAGTGGTTCCGTGGTTATTGCCGGGGTAGCTGGCCTTCAAGCGCCTGCACAAGCGCAAGTCCTCGCACCCACCAGTTCGATGCGAGGAGGCTCCAACAATTACATCAAAGACGCCCCAATTGTGGAACGAATTGGCGGTGGCGGTTTCTGGATGTCGGGAACAGTGCGCCGCGCTGGCGATGGTGCTCCGTTAGCGGGGCAGCGTATTCAAATTTGGGCACACACAACTGAAGGGTATGAAAGCGACGAACGAAGTCACGGAGCTACGCTCACAGATGCGAACGGCATGTTCCGACTGGAGATGCCGCAGATTGTCCCCGCATTCGGCCAGCCTCACGGTCATCTCGCCTATGATAGTGGTGAGTTCAAGACTGTTTTTCTGCGCCCCATCATGCCGAGCGCTAAAGCCACCAGCCTTGAGGCGCACTTCGTCCTTGAGCCGGTGTGAGTCATTTGAGTTCTAAGGGTAATATTGAGGCCCGAGCAATTCTGATCTGGATTGTTATTGCGGCTGCCATTGTCGTGCCGATTGCTGCGGCAGCCGCAAGCCCACTTCTTGCGTGGCGATATCCGATTTACATCATCGCTGGATTTGCCGGGATTGTTGCGCTTGGGCTTATGCTCGTTCAACCTTTGCTGATTGGCGGTTACTTACCAGGACTATCAGTTTATCGCGGGCGACGCATCCATCGCTGGACCGGCGCTCTGCTCGTCTTGGCTGTGTTGATACATGTCGGGGGCTTATGGATAACTAGCCCCCCGGATGTCATTGACGCGCTACTCTTTGCATCGCCGACGCCGTTCTCAAATTGGGGCGTGATCGCGATGTGGGCCGTTTTCGCTGTCGCGCTTTTGGCTTCACTGCGTCACCGGTTGCGCCTGCGGACTTGGCGCATCGTTCATACGTGTCTGGCAGTGGTCATTGTTTTGGGAAGTACAGTCCATGCTTTTCTGATCGAGGGAACCATGGAGACGATATCGAAAGTCGCTCTGTGCGTTCTGGTCATAGCGGCCACCATTAAAGTCATTGCAGACTTGCGGGTGTGGGCCATGCGATCGATGAAGCGCTAAGGGTGCTTTATAGATTTTGGAAAGTGCTCGACATGCGTCTCGGCCGTGCGCCCAAAGTATAACACCCTGCGTCCGGAAAATGAGACTAAGTAGCCTGCGCAACCTGCTGCTTTCACCTTCCGACAAAATTCTTTGTAAGTGTAGCCCGGAGTACCATTTTGTGCCTCGCGGATCTCCGCTTTCACAGCCTCGCCGACAAATTGCGATTCCACATTCACATCATCAAGGGGCAATGGAAGCTCGATGTTCTGGCCGTTAGGAAGATAATAAACACATGTTTTGCGACGATAGTCGACGGTATATCCCTCAAAGCCTGCTGCGATAAGAGTTCCGACGATCATTGGAAAGTCCATCGTCGCGTCGTATGCCGATGCTAGAGCCACTTTGGCAGTGGAGATTTGATGTTCATTCATAATCTCGTCCTAGTTTTCGCTGCCATTCCAACACATCGCACGTTGCTTTACTCAGGCTAAGGCGCTTCTTAATTATCTCCAAGGTTTGCTTCAACGCCGTCTGCTCTTCCGAGCCCAAACCTCATAAAAACGATTGATCATTGGCTTCGGTAAGCGGGATGTGGCTGGCTGCGGCTGCGCTATGGCGTGGATTTGCTTCTGCAGATGGATCCCATCAAGCCAGAACTCTCTGCCGCAGTGTTCATATGAGTTATCGTGATGGCCGTCGCTGATGCTCCCAACAGCGACAGAGCTGCAACCAATACGGAGTCCTTCCAGAAAGATGAAAATCGGCGACCGCGGGACGCGGTAGCAAACATGGTCTCAGGAATCTTCCTAAGCTTTTTGCGCGCCGTAGTAATGAGATACTCTCCAAACTCGCGAAATAACAACAATGATGCGGCGCTAGCACCGCGCTCTCCGAAAGTTATAAGCGCACTTTTGTTTTGCAATTGTTGCCAGTCACTCATGCGGTGATCTCAAGTATCGCAATACGTTCGTCTTCGAGTTGGAATGCAAAAGTGAGCAGAGCGGGGCTGCCTGGAAATTGTCCCGTCACCTTGGCGCGAACGTGAATTGCATGTGGCTCATAACTGAGTTCGCAAGGTTCTGCTTTGTGTTGGTATTTCGCCTTCGCTGCGATCCACCAAGCTGTGATTGCATCATGCCCAATGTGCGTTTTGCCTTCGTCTCTGACGATAGCGTTTTGCGTAAACAACTGGATTGGGCTTGCGCCGACGAGTTCTTGGTCGGCTTCGAAATAGGTCTTTATTGGTGCTGGAAGTTGCATGTTGATCCTTGCTGAACCATCGCTATTTCACTAGGTGGCCTTAGCGAAAGTGTGGATTGCCCGTGGATGCTTATGAAGATTTCCCGTTAAGCAGTTTCATATCTTCACAGAGCAGGGCAGCGCCTCTAGTTTCAGGGAAATTTTCCGACTTGGGTGTCGATATGGATTTAAAATGGCTGCTCGTTCGCCGGATAACACTCGTGGCTTTCGCTTGCTTTTTCGCGGGCTCTGGTCTCGCACTTTATATGTCCGCACGTGAAGCGCACCTGCAAAATCAGGTGTTGGCCGAGCTTGCCGGCCGTCAACTCGAGCTCCAGCTTTCACGTATCGAGAGGGGCACCGACACCCTGAAGCGTTTTCCTGATTGGGATTTGATTTCAAACTATGCGCTGAAGCCGGGCCAATGTGTCCAATTCGATGGATTAGACCCTGCTAGGAATCGTTCGAGTTGTTCTGGGTTGGAGGCCAATTTCATCACACCTCCAGCTTGGTTTTCGGAATTCTATGGTCGCTTTTTGAACAGACATCTGTCTGGCTCCAGATTACTCACCTATCGTGGTGAAGTCCAAGGCGCCATATCAACGTCATTCGATCCGTACGCAACTTCGAGTAAGGCTTGGACAAATATTTCACCGTTGCTTGGACTTTCAGCACTCCTCGTTGGTGCACTGTGTCTTGTCACTTACATCATTGTTGATCGAAGTTTACGACCAGCGTCCAACATTCTAACTGGGCTTAACAGATTGGCCGAAGGTGATCTCAAAGTGCGATTGCCACCGTTTCAACTCGCCGAATTGAACCGCATCAGCCAAGTCTTCAATGCTATGACGGAAGACCTTGAGAAAGCGACAAAAGAACGGGCCGATTTCGCGCACCGTCTAGTCGATATGCAAGAGCAGGAGCGTCGGCATCTGGCGCGCGAACTCCATGACGAAATTGCACAAAGGTTAGCCGCAATTGGCGCAATGGCCGCCTGTATCCGAAATAGTGCGCAGGCTGATGCACCCCAACTCGTCGGCGAAGCGCGCGAGCTTGAGAAAATGGCATCAAATCTAATGTTCGCCTTGCGGAGGACGCTTCGCTATCTCCGTCCTCAGGAGATTGATGATCTGGGTCTTGTTGCCAGCCTCAGAGCACTCGTTGAGCACCATAATGAGAATGCGCGTGGACGGACAATTTTTTCGATTGAGGCGGCCGATGAGTTTGAAAGTCTGCGTTCTGAAACAAGCGCACATGTGTATCGTATTGTGCAGGAGGCACTGACGAATGCGGCAAAACATGCCCGTGCTCGAACCGTCAAGGTTCGAATGTCCGAACATTCCGATAGCGTTCGTAAGCACGTTCGGCTCAGCGTCATTGACGACGGTGTTGGACAGCATGAGGACGTAAACTTGGATCGAATGTCTGGCTCAGGCCTGATCGGGATGCGCGAGCGTGTCACGGCATTATGCGGAACACTTACTGCTGGCCCGCTTCCCGTGGGTGGTTTCGGCCTTCATGTCGAGTTTCCATCATCACCACAGGGAGCCTGACAAGTGGCGATAAGAGTCCTCCTTATTGACGACCATGCCGTTGTTCGGGAAGGCTATCGCAGGCTCATCGAGAAACATGCTGGCATCGAAGTCGTTGCCGAGGCGGATAGTGCGGCATCTGGGTATCAAGCTTTTAAGTCCGCTAAGCCCGACGTTATCGTCATTGATGTGTCCATGCCGGGACGCGGCGGAATCGATCTGGTGAGACAGCTTCGCCAACTCGATTCAACTGCAAAAATTCTGATTTTCTCCATGCACGCAAGTGCAACCTACGCACAACAGGCTTTTCGGGCAGGTGCGCGTGGTTATGTTACGAAAAGCAGCCCACCTGAGATTCTCGTCAGCGCAATAAGGGATGTCTATCTTGGACGACCTGCCTTATGCGCCGAGATCAATCAGGCCATTGCGGCAAGCAGCTTATGCGAACAAGTTTCAGCTCTGGACCAGCTGTCACCACGTGAATTCGAAATCTTACGTATGATTTTAAATGCGAAATCCACGGATCAAATTGCAAGCGCATTTAATCTTAGCCCCAAAACGGTTGCCAACTATCACAGCGAGATCAAATCCAAACTCGAGGTCAAATCCGATATCGAACTCGTGTATCTTTGTATGCGCCAAGGTTTGGTTGCATCCCTGTCTGAACCAGATACCGCATAAGGTATAGTTGGCGGGTTGCTTACATATTTCCTGTATCGCTGCACATGCCGACCAATGTGGGATTTTCCCAATCTTCAAAGGGCAAATCGCCGTGGCACAGCCAATCTGACTGTTGTTGATTGCAGCATCTTCAATTCGTTTGTGGCTCGCTCTGCATATCGTGCAGGCGTTTCACCCAAACACCAGGAAATCAACATGAGAGTTTTGGTTGCACTGCTAGCAGGTATGGTTCTGACAGCGGCATCATTTCATGCGCTTGCACAACAAGATCAAATCGAGCGCATGACGACGTCGAAGATGGAAAATTTCGAGTTGGACAAACTGGAATGGAAAGATGAGCCCGTCCTTCCAGGAGACGCTAAAAGCGCGCTTGTCATAGGCGATCCCACTAAGCCGGGTGTGTTCATGGTTTACCTGAAATTTCCGCCAAACTACGAAATCCCTGCTCATACGCATCCCTTCGCTGAAGTCGTCACAGTTCTTAAGGGGGCGGTATGGAATGGAATGGGTGAGAAACTCGACCGAACTAAAGGTGACAAACTCGGTGCTGGATCGAGCTTCACATTGCCTTCCGGCCATGCCCACTATTTATGGAATGAGGAGGAAACGATTGTACTCCTCACAGCAACGGGCCCGTGGAACATAACGTACATAAATCCGGAAGATGATCCGCGCAAATAGGTGAAGGAACAACTAAATCGCAGTTTTGGCTGTATCTATGTTCGTTGGGAAAGACCCTTCCGATCTGATTTTCGGGATCAATGTGATGGTTCTCGCTTCGAGGTTCTCGTGAAGCCAGCATTCATGCGTTTTCTACTTTGCCTCGAGATTGCTTGATTTGAAGGACCTTCCATTGCTTGGCAACTCGTCCAAAACTATGGGGACACAGCCAGCACAATGCTGTTAGACCATCGGTGATCTCATCATCGACAGTGAAATGGCGCACCCGGTAGGATTCGAACCTACGACCTCTGCCTTCGGAGAAATTTTGCTCATTCCGACAGGCCTGCGCGCGGTCACTCAATATCGCTTTTCTTCATATATTTTAAGGTCTTGATCTCGGTTGTTGCCGACATCATACTACCCCTGTTACGCGCATTTTCACTGCACTTTGCTTCCCCCCTGCTTCCCCGCCGACCTCTGCCCTGGAGACTTCGATGGCGTGCAAACTGACAAAGAAAATTGTCGACGATTTGTGCCCTAAAGCCAATTCCGACGCTTTCATCTGGTGCGCGGAATTGCGCGGTTTTGGCGTCAGATGCAAGCCATCAGGAACGAAAACCTTCATCGTTCAATATCGCAATGCTCGGGGAAGCACGCGGCGCTATGCACTGGGCTCGTCCAAACGATTGACCGTTGATCAGGCTAGGCGCTTGGCCAAGATTTCACTCGGCAACGTTGAGCAGGGTGCTGATCCCTCAGCCGAACGCAAAGAACATCGATGCCTGATGACCATCACCGATCTGTGCCAGCACTACATTGATGAGGCACGTGCTGGCCGCGTCCTCTATCGTGGAAAACCTAAGGCTCTTGGGACAGTCCTGATCGATGAAGGTCGATTTAGGCGTCACATTAAGCCGCTCATTGGCCAGCTTGCGATCGCCGAGGTCACGCGCAAGGACGTCAACATGATGATGCATGCCGTGCGCATTGGCAAAACTGCGGTCGATGAAAAAACAGGCCCGCACGGCCGTGCCCGCGTGCGAGGTGGACAAGGCACAGCAGTCAAATCCGTCAAGCTGTTGTCCACGATCTATACCTTCGCCATCAAAACAGGCTTGGTCGACGACAATCCTTGTCGCGATATCGAAAAGCCTGCTGATGGTCGTCGCACGCGATTTTTATCGCCTGAAGAATACCAGCGTCTTGGACACGCGCTGATGCAAGCGCCTAGTTTTGGACTAATGCAATCGGCTGTCGACGCCATCATTGTCTTGGCGTTGACGGGATGTCGAAAGACAGAAGTTCTGTCGCTGCAAAAATCTATGATTGATGTGCGCGGTCAATGCTTGCGGCTCAAGCACACCAAAACAGGTCCTCAAATGCGACCGTGCGGACAACCGGTCATGGAATTTTTAACCCAGCTTGTTGTACACAGGGTCGACGAGGATGCATGGGTGTTTGAAGCTGGGCGAGGTGAAGGCCAGTTGGTCAATATTCGCAAACCATTGGATCGCCTTTGTGGCATCGCATCTCTCAAAGATGTGACGCCACACACGTTACGGCATAGCTTTGCGACCGTCGCGCATGAACTCAACTATAGCGAACTGACAATAGCCGGCCTGCTCGGCCACAGTGCCGGAAGCGTCACGGCACGCTACGCCCATCACGTAGATCATGCTTTGGCATCAGCTGCCACGCATGTCGCATCTGTCATTTTAGAGAGGCTTGGAGTTTCAAGGCACAACAACGATCATCGACAAAGCTGCCGCGATGATCAAGACCGTGAGGGCAATACTGCTGCCGTTTTGATGACGGGCTCTACCAATTCTATAAACGGGTCTCATTCGATAATGCCTCAACAGCAAAGTTCGAAATTGACTCTTGACCCGATCTTTCAAAACCGTCCACGGACGGGTTCTGCGCATCACTAGTTGTAATTATAACGACCCACATTTTGCCTATGGGCGGCTTTTGCCTAAAGTAGATTCCTGGCTAAGGATCAAAAGCCCATATTTCAATTTTCGTTTGTTGGTTGCGGCCCCCGAAACATACGATGCAGTACCCAGGTCTATGTGACTGTT
>PERI01000009.1 GCA_002928515.1 Hyphomicrobium sp. | reverse complement strand
CCTGCTCTACCAACTGAGCTAATCGCCCGTCTGCGTCTCGATGCACATGGCATATCAGGACGGCAAAGGGGCCCATTGGTGCGGGCCCCGTGCGAAGCGTCTAGCATCGTCATTTCGCCATGTCCAGCCCCTGCGCTGCGGGGTGTGGATGATCCTCTCAAAGGCGCCAAATATCAAGAATACTAGGCTCTGAAGGCCTAAACGGCATGCTGCGCTTGAGCCAGCTTTTGTCGCTTCACCACAAGCTTGCTCAGCGCCGAAACATACGCCCGCGCCGACGCGACCAGCGTATCAGGATCAGCCGAGCGGCCCGTCACGACGCGCCCCTCTTCTTCCAGGCGCACCGACACTTCGGCTTGTGCATCCGTGCCTTCGGTCACGGCGTGCACCTGATAGAGATCGAGACGCGCTTCATGCGGCATCAACATTTTGATCGCGTTGAAGGTGGCATCGACCGGACCGTTGCCGGTACTCTGCACGGTTTTCGATTGCCCCTCGATATCGAGCGTCAAGGTCGCCGTTTGCGGACCCATCGTCCCGGCAATGACCGTTAGCGCCGTCACTTTAATGCGGTCGTGCATATGCGCGACGCCCTCATCGACGAGCGCCTCGATGTCTTCGTCGTAAACATGCTTTTTGCGATCAGCCAAAGCTTTGAAACGATTGAACGCATCTTCCAGCGCGTTATCGCCGAGACTATAGCCAAGATCTTTCAATTTCGATTTGAACGCTGCACGCCCTGAGTGTTTGCCCATCACCAGCGAAGACTTGCCAACGCCAACGCTCTCCGGCGTCATGATCTCGTATGTTTCGACGTGCTTCAGGACGCCATCCTGGTGGATGCCGCTCTCGTGCGCGAACGCATTTCGGCCGACGATGGCTTTGTTGTATTGAACCGGAAAGTTAGTCACCGCAGACACGAGCTTTGATGCCCGCGCCAGCATTTCCGTTTTGATACCGGTCCGATGCGGCAGCAAATCATGACGCGTGCGAACCGCCATGACAATTTCTTCCAGCGCAGCATTGCCCGCCCGCTCACCAAGACCGTTGATGGTGCATTCGATCTGGCGTGCGCCAGCGCGAACGCCCGCCAGCGAGTTGGCGACAGCCAATCCCAAATCGTCATGGCAGTGGGTCGATATCACCACTTTGTCCATACCAGGCACGCGGTTCAGCAACATCGTGATGAGATCGAAATATTCCTCCGGCAGTGCATAGCCGACCGTGTCGGGAATATTGATCGTTGTCGCACCGGCCTTGATCGCAGCTTCAATCACCCGACACAGATAATCGTGTTCCGTGCGCGTGGCATCCATCGCGCTCCACTCGACATCGTCGGTGTACTGACGCGCGCGCGTAACAGACGCGATGACCCGCTCATGCACTTGCTCCTGCGTCATCTGCAGTTGATGCTGACGGTGCAGCGGCGACGTCCCGATGAAGGTGTGAATACGTCCGCGCTTCGCCAGTTTTATCGCTTCGCCCGCCCGATCGATGTCGTTGAAGCTGGCGCGCGCCAATCCACAAATCACCGAATGCTTGGCCAGTTTGGCAATTTCCTGCACGGCTTCGAAATCGCCGTCGGACGCAATCGGAAATCCAGCTTCGATCACATCCACGCCCATCTCGTCGAGCAGTTCAGCGACGTGCAACTTTTCCTCAAATGTCATGGTCGCGCCGGGACACTGTTCTCCGTCGCGCAGTGTCGTGTCGAAAATGATAATATGATCGTCGTCGGCATTGGCACGTGAAGGTGCGCTGTCCGTTGCGGTCGTCATGGCGTTTGATCCTTGGCTCGGGGCGCTCCGTAGAGGAGATCAGCTCCCGCTGTTTAAGTTTGACCTGAAATCGACCTACCCCTGAGCACGTTTCCCAACTGTGAAGTGGGATGTTCAATGGCTCAGGGGCTGTTAAGCAGACCCTGCACAGCCGCGCACAAAAGTCGGCGCTCGCAGGCCTGTGCCCCAGCGCAATTCAAATCAAAACTTGGGATCTGGCGCGTCATGCCGCCGATCTATCCTGGTAAATCGTATCGCAGAGGTATTCTGCTCTTCGTCAAATAGCCGAAAACATCAACGGAAATCAAGTGTGCGCCGAATGTGGCGCATCAAGCTGTCTATAGACCAACGAGGTCAAATTTAGGCTAACAACCGACCCTCAGCGACACGCACGGCATGTCCGCCGATCCGGATCGTTTCCAGCCGCCCACGCACGACCGTCATCACAAGGCTAATCGCGCTCGGCCGCCCCATCTCCATGCCTTGTTCGATGGTCCGACGATGCACGCCGTCGGGCAGATCATCGAATTCGTGGATGACGTGCGCAAAGCCGATAGCCGCTGACCCCGTAGCCGGATCCTCCGGTATGCCTAAATCAGGGGCGAACATACGTGCGTGAAACGACGACTGCCCGCGGACGCACTGGCGCGTATAAAGATAAACCCCATCGACACTGCGGTCGGTAAAGGCGCGTGCCCAGTGCATCGGTGTAACGCGGACTTTTGACATGGCATCCAGATTTGCCACGGGCACATATGCAAACGCAGACGAGCCCTTCAGCAGCATCGGTTTATGATTTTCAAAACCAAGTTCGTTCGGGATCAAGCCCAGCGCGCCAGCGATCTCTTCCAACTCGGACATGACGCCGACTTTTTCAGGCACCATCGGCGCATCGAATTCACCGAACGCAGCAGCGCCAGTGCGCAGCCGAATCCCAACTCGAACACTGCCAATGTCTTCTTCTAAAGCAATGATCGCGTCGTGCTCGCCATTCACAGCCGGCATCCGCAATTCGGCCAATAGGGCCGCGGCACCCAATGTCGGATGTCCAGCAAATGGAATTTCTCGGCTCGGCGTAAAAATCCGCACGCGCGCCGTGTGCCCTGGACTTGTCGGTTTCAAAACAAACACCGTTTCCGACAAATTGAATTCGCGCGCAATGGCCTGCATCTCAGGCGTAGTCAGTTTGTCGGCATCCAGAACCACAGCAAGCGGATTGCCGCCATAAGCACGTTCGGTGAAGACATCAAGAATGTGATAGTCGAGCGGCATACGTGTTGCGTCTCCCCAGCACTTGGACAGCATCTCAACGAACGCGCCAAAGCGGCGGCACCATGCGTCAGCTCCGTAATTGCGCCAACAGTTTTTTGCCTTAGGCGCGCTTATGTCTCTGGCAAAATCGTTGACAGCAAGGCGCGCGCATAGGGTGGCATGGGCAGTCCAACGTAGTCCGAGGCGGCACGCACAACTAACGCGTCTTCCAGTTCGCCTTCAGGATGGTCCCTGATATGAAGCCGGACCTGTGCCAGTAAATCGTCGCAACCAAGCGACGAACGCAACCCTACCGCAAACGATAACTGGACGCCTGCGCGAGTGACCCAGAACCCTGGATCGAGAACGACATCGGCAGAACCGAGCCCCGTTTCCTCCTGCACTTCGCGAACAACGCTGGCTCGAATATCGATCGTGCCGTCAGCGCCGACGTCGCGCGGATCGATGAAGCCACCTGGCAAATAATAAAGACCTGAATTGATATTCCCAGGCCTTTGCCGCACCAACACAATGGCACCGTCGGCAGAGCGGATTAAACCCGAGCCAAATCCATCCAGCATCCCGACATCAGGAAAGCCCTGATCGCGCCAGTAAAGATAGGCTTTGAATGCAACCGGGCTCAATTGCACGTTCAAACCCGTGTCATCGCGCACGATGTCTCGTGTCAAATAGACGGTGCCATTGAAATAGGATGCGCCAGACGCAAGGACAGAACGCCAATGATCCTCGATGGCAGCGCAGTTCCTGTCGGCATAATCCCAAGGCTGAGGCGACGCACACAGCCTCAAAGCCGTCATCGATGTAACGTCGTTTGACAAGATGCTCGTGGATTGCGTCAGCACATGACCCTCAATCAAAATCGATCGCCACATCGATGGTTGGAATAGTCGGCGCGCTCATTCGTTATCTTAGGGAGACTCACATCATAGCGTTCGAGTCATCGCGATACCGCCATCATTCGGCCGAAACCATGCCAGGATCGCCGATTCGGGAGTCATAGAGTGAAATGCTCTCAGCGCTGATATTTCAATTGCTTCCGATTTCTCGCGACGTGGAAAAATTCACGCGCCTAACGTTGCGCGCACTTTGGTCATCAGGCCGTCATGATCTCTGGCTCATATCCCGCTCAACGACACCGTCGCCGGGGGGCGACAGTCAAGGTCTCCAGTTTCGTAACAACCAGAGTTGTCTTCGGTTGTGACATTCAGGTTTCGGGAGATTGCGACGCGCACGGATCGTTGTCCAACCGCATCCCCCGTAAAAGTTTCAGCGTCATGCCACCGGTTATCCGGCAGTGCAGACGCTTCGCCAGATCCGAGGATGCCGCGTCAGCGGCAGCATCGGTAACGGGCGGCGGAGGTCCCCGCTCCTCTGCCGCCCGTGTCGGCTCCGGCCCAGCATCCCATTCCACGGGAAGACGGGCTGGGTTCCGATAGAACCGCTCGCGCTGCCGCACGTAACCCTCCCCAAGAGAGTGGCAGCGCGAGTTCTTCTTCGTCATTGAGGCAGAAATTTCAGAAGATTATAGGCAGCCGGTAATCGTCGAGCCACACTTGACGTAATTATTCAAAGCTTCCCACTCACAGCATGGCTCTTCTTTCTTGCACACCCACACCGTGTGCTCGTTATTCGAGAATTTATAACGGCACAGCTTTTCACCCGACTGAACCGAACGCGATGGTTTTGGCCAGCCAGCTTTCGAGCGTGCCTCGCCTTCAGCGGCAAATGATGCCGATGGCGCAATGAGCATGGCACTCATCAATACGAGCTTAGCAAAACGCTGCAGCATAAAACCCTCCCACTATTCTGGCGCTCAGAATGGTCAAGATTGTCAGGGATCACCGCAATTGTTTCGAAGAACACGCGAAACAGGAGCACAGACCCACGCCAACCCTTGCCTATCGCGTGACTATTGCGCCGCTACCTGGCGAACGACTAGAGCGCCATAGCCTCAGTCGAAGAATAATTTTGCGCTAGTAGGTGCGTCGGACTCATTTCGCTGCGGCCTTGGGCCAGACCTTCAAAGCCGCCTTATCCGCAGCCGTGATGTAGGATTGGTGATCCTTATTCCAGGTCGTCTGCACATCACCATTATAGTTCAAGTACAGCTTGCCATCGACAATCGCCCAATGCTTGGGATCGCCATGGGCTGGGTAGCCCTTCGCGAGACCATAGGCGCAGTACCCACCATACTGCGGTGCATATTTTTCAGGCGACTGCTTGAAGTCTGCAAGATTTTCAGCCGATGAAAAGCGCCACGTCGCATTTTTCCATTCCGTGGCGAACTCTTGGCGACCAACTTTCGGAGCCCCATCTTTGTGGTAGGCCACGACGTCGTATCCACCGGCAGCGAAGTCTGCTCCAAACTCAGATTTTCCAGACAGATATATTTCGCTGGCCGCATCGGCTTTCGATCCGACAGCAAAATAAAAGCCCGCTGCCAAAACGGCCGTTGCCAAAAACAAACTGAAAGCTCTGAACATCATCGCCCTTCCCAAATGTGCGCGCACACGCATCGCGACATCCCGCAATCGGTGTGAAACTTGCAGAGATTACGAGTGCGAGACTGCAATGCTTTACATCACATCACCGTGATCGAAGGGCAGTCGGGCAACTGATACCTGAATTTTTGCGTTGCAGGTGATGTTGCGTGTCGATCTCTGACTAGGGAGATAAGGCCCGAATGCTGCAACGCTTGCATGAACAGGCTGACCAAGAACACGGCCCATTGTCGAATTTGGCAACTGAAGACCTGATGCGTCTTGCCGTGGCCGGTCAAATTTTCATGACCTGCCAAACGGCCCTATCAGCGGGCAGAACGAGCCCGATCTCGCGCATTGCCAGAAACGTCGGCTCTCTCAACCGCGACACGCACTATCCCGAAGGGGATGTGTACGATCAAGAAACCGCTTCGCAGTATTATTTTCATTCCCATCGCCATGCCGACGAAGAGCATGGCCATTTTCACACATTCCTGCGCGCGCGCGCCATTCCGTCTGGCATTCGCCCTGCACCCTATGGCGGACGAGCCAAGCGTCCCACAGGGCGCGACGCGGTTTGTCATTTGATTGCGGTTTCGACCGACCCCGAAGGCCACCCGACCAGCCTGTTCACGACCAATCGGTGGGTCACCGGTGAAAGCTTTTATGCAGCGCATGACGTCATCGCGCTGCTGCCGCTGTTTCGCATAACCAGAGAGACGCCGTGCCAAACCACAAATGCTTGGTTGACGGCGCTACTCCAACTTTTCGCGCCGCAAATTGCCATACTTCTCCGAGCTCGCGATGCGCGCATTTTATCCTGGAAGGCTGAGCATCCCAAAGGCGATGCCTTCGAAGACCGAAATCTCGAAGTCACTTCGTCGATGGCCATCAATCCACAATTGCAAATTGCAGATGTCAGAGACGAACTTGAGAGGCGTGGACTGACGAACCTGTCATAGCTCCAAAAATAAAAACAGCGGAGCCAATTCAATGGCATCCGCTGTTTCATATAGTCTGGCTGACCGATGATCAGCCGCATCTGTGGAATTTAATTGCGACCCTTATCGACCAGCTTGTTCTTGCCGATCCATGGCATCATCGCCCGCAGCTTGCCGCCGACCTCTTCGATCTGATGCGCGTCGTTCAAACGGCGCGTCGCTTTGAAGCCCGGTTGACCGGCTTTGCATTCCAACATCCAGTCGCGCGTAAAGCGGCCGCGCTGAATGTCGTCGAGCACGCGCTTCATCTCCGCTTTTGTTTCCGGCGTGATGATGCGCGGACCGGTGACGTACTCACCGTACTCCGCCGTATTCGAAATCGAGTAGTTCATGTTGGCAATGCCGCCTTCATAAATCAAATCGACGATCAGCTTCACTTCGTGCAAGCACTCGAAGTAGGCCATCTCGGGCGCATAACCCGCTTCAACGAGCGTTTCAAATCCGGCGCGGATCAATTCGACGAGACCGCCGCATAGAACGGCCTGCTCGCCGAACAAATCGGTCTCACACTCTTCTTTGAAGGTCGTCTCGATGACACCCGAACGTCCGCCACCGACAGCCGAAGCATATGACAGGAACAGGTCATGCGCGTTGCCGCTCTTGTCCTGATGCACGGCAATGAGACACGGCACGCCGCCACCTTTTTGATATTCACCGCGCACCGTATGGCCCGGACCTTTCGGTGCTACCATGCCAACGTCGAGATCTTCGCGCGGCTCGATCAGATTGAAATGGACGTTCAGCCCGTGCGCAAACATCAGCGCCGCACCCTGCTTCATGTTGCCATGCAGGTGATCGCGATAAATGTCGGCCTGCAATTCATCGGGCGTCAGCATCATAATGACGTCGGCCCACTTGGCGGCGTCCGACACGTCCATGACTTTCAGCTTTTCCTTCTCGGCCTTTGCCGCAGAAGGCGAGCCCTTACGAAGTGCTGCAACAACATCCTTGCAGCCTGAATCGCGCAGGTTCAGCGCGTGTGCATGGCCCTGGCTCCCGTAGCCGACGATCGCGACTTTCTTGGACTTGATGAGATTAATGTCGGCATCGGAATCATAATAGACGCGCATCGGCGGCCTCTCGGGTTCCCCGGACGAAACGACGGTTCCCCGGTCGAAACGGTGGTCGGGCTGGGTTGAATGGTTAAGAAGCGCGGTAGAACCGGCCCCAAATCAAGCCGGAACCTACTCAGAACGCCCGGCGGTTTCAACGCCTCGTGCAACAGGTTTTGGCTTGGCGTCCTTTTGGCGCGATTTACTTCGAATTTGAAGCAAATCCTTAATCGGGGTCTAACAGGCCCCGATGTAATGTGCCGTGTCTGAAGTAGAAATACGCATAAAATTCAAGGCCAACGAACATGCTTCCGCTCCGCACCATGGTCATCGCCGCCGTCGCCTCGATCGCGCTCGTCGGCTGCGGCAAGGCCGAAGAGAAAAAGGTCGTGAAGGCGCCCGCCGAGAAGGGCATTTTCGTTTCGACCAACGATTGCATCGCCGCTGGCAAGATTCCGGAAGAAGCCTGCATCAAAGCCGTCGATACCGCCGTTCTACTTCATGAGAAAAAAGCAGCGGCCTACAAGACCATGCAGCAATGCACAAAGGTCGAAGGCGCTGACCGCTGCGACCAAACCGTTGACGGCCAGTACCGCGCGCGTCTCCAAGCCTTTCTCATTACATTGACGGTACCACCCGCCGCCGAGCCTCTCTATCCAGCGATTGCTAAAAAGACCATTGGCTTCCGCTCGCCGACACAAAAGGTCATCGATGCCAAAGACGATACGTTGATCGTATCGGCGTCTGCCATGTCTCTCGCCCACGATAACGCGAAGCTTCCATAACAATCACGCAGGCGTGGTTTCACTCTGCCTTGAGCAAAGGCGCTAGTAGCGGCCACAATGTTACAAGCAGCGCGGCCGCCATCACATAATTAAATATGTGCCGCCTGCGCGCATCGGCAAGCACCGCGCGTAAGGCCTGTCCGAACAGCGCCCATGTCGAAGCAGAAGTCAGCGACACAATAAAAATCATAGCGCTGATGATCGCCAAATCTTGCCCAAAGGTGTCCGGCTTGATGAAGCTCGCAGACGCCGTCAATGCCGCAGCGACGCCTTTAGGGTTGATCCACTGAAACAGTGCCGCTTCAAAAAACGTCTGCGGGCGGCTGTTGTCTTGGACACGCGCATCACCCTCAGCCGTCGCAATCCGCCATGCCAACCAGATCAGATAAAGAGCGCTGGCGATTTGTAGACTACGATAGAGTACAGGATGCGCGAAAATAAATTGCCCGACACCTAACGCGACAGCGGCAAACATGATGGCATAGCCAATGGTCACGCCAGCAATGTGCGGAACAGTGCGCGCAAATCCATAATTCACACCCGATGCTAAAAGCATCGCGTTGTTCGGCCCAGGCGTGAAACTCGCCGCAACCGCAAACAGAGTTGCCGAAGCAAACACTTCAGGCGTCATCGATGATGCCTTTTTAGTGAAACGGTATCGGTCACCGCACTAAAGCATCGTCGAACCACGGCCGATCGCCGCTATGCCGGTGCGCGAAACCTCGACGAGGCCCAACTCGCCCATGATCTGCATGAACGTTTCAATCTTCGACGGCTTGCCGGTGATCTCGAAAACGAAGTGCTCGGTCGAAGTATCGACGACCTTGGCGCGAAAAATCTCAGCCAGCCTCAAGGCCTCGATGCGTTTCTCGCCTTTGCCAGCCACCTTCACCAAAGCCAACTCGCGTTCGATCGAGCCGCCCTCGTTCGTCAAGTCACGCACCCGGTGCACTGGCACCAAGCGTTCGAGCTGCGCTTTGATCTGCTTGATGACCGCCGGCGTGCCACTCGTGATGACGGTTATGCGTGACAGATGCTTTTCATGCTCCGTCTCGGTCACTGTCAAACTGTCGATGTTGTAGCCGCGTCCGGAAAACAAACCGATCACACGCGCCAGCACGCCCGGCTCGTTATCGACGATAATCGACAGCGTGCGAGAAACGATATCTTGCGCCTTCTGCGGGCTTGGATAATGCGACTGCTTGGGATGCTCGCCCATGGTGATCTCGTTTCGATCTCGTTGCTTCAGCGGAATGTTTCAACCAACGTGTGGCCATTATCGTAATCGGGTATCGTCCAAGTTTCTTGTAAGGCTGCGTGACGCCACGCCACGAAATCCGGATGCGTAAGGATCACATCCATATACCGGCGCGTCTCATCGCGAACTGGAATTTGATAGGTATCTAGCCGGGTAGCGACCGGCGCATACATGGCATCGGCTGCCGAAAAAGAGCCAAACAAATAATCGCCGCCGTTGGCGAATTTGCTCCGCGCTTCCGACCAGATGTCTTCAATGCGTGCGACATTAGCCTTCAAGGCATCGGTCATGTCCGGCGTTGCATAGCGACCCCCTAAATTCATCGGGCAGCCTTGACGCAGCGTTTGGAACCCACCGTGCATTTCATTGGATATCGCGCGCGCATGAGCACGCGCAACACGATCGCTAGGCCAGATCGGTTTATTGGGATAGGTCTCAGCTAGATACTCAATAATAGCCAAGCTCTCCCAGATCGTCTGATCGGGCGTAATCAGCGCTGGCACCTTGCCAGACGGCGACAGAGCCAACACGCGCTGCCGACTTTCCGCCGTCCGCAGCGGAATGTTGATTTCCTGAAACGGAATATCGAACGCGCGCATGACGAGCCACGGGCGCAACGACCAGGACGAATACAGCTTGTTGGCGATGACGAGTTTCAGCATCGGGCGGTTATTTTTGCTCCGGTTCGCGTGCGCCCTCTTTCGGCGCGCCTTTGGGAAACACGGCGGCGACAAAAATCGGCAAGCCGTCGTTGGCGACGCGCTTTTGAAAGGCCAGCGCATCATCTTTGGAAATTTTGTACTGTGAAAACACCGCTTGAAAACGCTGACCCATGCCATCGGCAATCAATTTAGGCGTCGGAACATTCTTGGATTTGAGTTCGCTTTCCGGCACACGCGCGTATATCTGCGCCAACACTTGTGTGTGCATGAAATCCTGCGCCATGCAGGATTCAAGACCCTGATTGAAGTCGCTCGCCAGCATGTGCGTGCGATAGCAAGCATCGAGAAATTTCAAAACGGCCTGCGACCCGCCCCGACGATGCAATTGCCCAAGCCGGGTCGCGGCATCTTTGATATTGGCTGTGCGATCCCAAGCGATCGAACCTTGCGCCTGCGCGACGTGTGCCGCAATCAAACTGCCAAGCATCAGCGCTGTCGCAGCACAACATGCAACGCGCACACGGATCGACAGCCGATGGGTCACAGCCGCGATCAAACCAGCACCTTACCTTCTTTGCCGATTGCGTTCTGGACTTCTTCGTCCGTCACGTCCTCGCCCAAAATCATCTCGTTATGCGCCTTGCCCGACGGTATCATTGGGAAGCAGTTCGCGAGCTTAGCCACACGGCAATCGAACATGACGGCCGTCGGCGAATTGATCATGTCCTTGATCGCATCGTCGAGGTCGGCGGGATGATCGCAGCGGATACCCTTCCATCCGTAGGCATCGGCAAGCTTCACGAAATCCGGTAAAGCTTCGGTGTAGCTTTCAGACAAGCGGTTGCCATGCAAAAGCTGCTGCCACTGACGCACCATGCCCATATATTCGTTATTCAGAATGAACACTTTCACCGGCAACCGATACTGCGTGGCCGTCGAACATTCTTGAATGTTCATGAGGATCGAAGCATCGCCTGCAACGTCGATGACCAACGCATTGGGATGCGCCACTTGCGCACCGATGGCGGCCGGCAAACCATAACCCATCGTGCCAAGCCCACCCGACGTCAGCCAACGGTTGGGCTCTTCGAAATTTAAAAACTGCGCCGCCCACATCTGATGCTGACCGACTTCAGTCGAAATGTAAGTGTCGCGATCCTTAGTCAGCTCATACAGACGCTGGAGTGCGTACTGCGGCATGATGAGATCTTTTGAATTTTTATACGCCAGCGATTTACGTCCGCGCCAACCGTCGATCTGCTTCCACCATGTCTTGTGGGCCGCCTTATCGAGAACCGGCGACTTTGCCTTCCACACGCGCAGCATATCTTCCAACACATAGGCACAATCGCCGATGATCGGCAGATCGACCTGCACCACCTTGTCGATGGAAGAAGGATCGATATCGACGTGGATCTTTTTCGAGTTCGGCGAAAACGCATCGAGGCGACCGGTGATGCGATCATCAAAGCGCGCACCGATATTGATCATCACGTCGCAATCGTGCATCGCCATGTTGGCTTCGTAGGTGCCGTGCATGCCGAGCATGCCGAGCCACTGCTTATCGGATGCCGGATAGGCGCCAAGTCCCATCAGCGTGGATGTGATCGGATAGCCAGACAGGCGCACGAGTTCACGCAGCAATTGGCTGGCTTTCGGCCCCGAATTGATCACGCCGCCACCGGTATAAAACACCGGTCGCTTGGCACCAGCGATCAATTCCACCGCCTCGCGGATCGCAGGCTGCTCCGGCTTTAACTTCGGGCGATAGGTCTTGTGTTGAATGTTCGATGGGCCGACGTAGTTGCCGGTCGCGAATTGAATATCTTTCGGGATATCGACCACCACAGGACCCGGCCGACCCGTGCGCGCGATGTGAAACGCCTCATGCATGATGCGCGCGAGATCGTTGACGTTCTTCACGAGATAGTTGTGCTTCGTGCACGGCCGCGTAATGCCGACCGTATCGCACTCTTGGAATGCATCGTTGCCGATCAAATGGGTTGGCACTTGCCCGGTGATGCAAACAACAGGAATGGAATCCATCAGAGCGTCAGTCAGCCCGGTCACGGCGTTCGTCGCGCCGGGACCAGATGTCACCAACACAACGCCGACTTTACCCGTCGAACGCGCGTAGCCTTCCGCGGCGTGCACAGCGCCGCCTTCCTGGCGCACCAGGATGTGGCGAACTTTGTCCTGCTGGAACAGCTCGTCGTAAATCGGCAGCACGGCACCGCCCGGATAACCGAATATGACTTCGACACCCTGATCGGCAAGCGCCGTCAGAACGATCTCCGCCCCGGTCATTGTCCGTGCCATATCCGTCTCTCCCGCAACCCATAGAAATGCTCGCTCACGCGCCGACGCAAACGTTGGTGGCCGCGACCGTAAGGGCACCATGATGCCCGGTCAACGCTAACTTTGAATAAATGATACGGCAGATGCCGCTGATATTTCTAATTCTTGCTTAGAAACATCATTCCAAGCAATCATATGTCGCCGGAGCCACGTCGTCTGCCGTTTCAGGTATTGGCGGCTTTCAGCCTTGGCAGCCTCAACCGCCCCATCGACACTCATATCGCCGCGCACCGTAGCAATCAAAGGCGCCACTCCGATCGCCCTCATGGCCGGTAAAGTTGTATCTAGCCCCAAGTCTGCGAGCGCGCGCGCTTCGTCAAGAGCGCCGGCGTCCATCATCGCATCGAAGCGCGCATCGACCCGCGCCCGCAAGACCTCGCGATCCGGCATGAGCATCAGGCGAAACGTATCACCCGCGGCCAGAACCGGTACGCCACTTTCGCTTTGCCACTCTGCCAATGAGCGTCCCGTGGACTCGATCACTTCCAAAGCGCGCACGATCCGTTGCAAGTCTGATGGATCAAGGCGCTCTGCCATGTCCGCATCTCGCTCAGCCAACACACGGTGCAACTCACCCGGCGGAAGTTTATCCGCAGCCTCGCGCCAACGCCCACGCACAGCCTCCTCGACCGCAGGAACCGGCGACAAGCCTTCCAACAAAGCTTTGAAATAGAGACCCGTGCCACCGACGAAAATCGGCACCAGCCCTTTCGCATACGCGTCGTCAAGCGCACGCGCGGCATCCGCCACATACCGGCCAACCGAATATGCATCCGCCGCCGACACAAACCCATACAGCGCATGAGGCGCACGCCGCTCGTCTTCCTGTGTTGGACGCGCCGTCAAAATGCGTAACTCGCGATAAACTTGCATGCTGTCGGTGTTGATGACGACGCCACCAAGCCGCTCAGCCAAAGCCAGCGCCAATGATGACTTTCCACTCGCGGTCGGTCCCGCGATGAGTATCGCCTTTCTACGCAGACCCTGTTGAACATCAGACATGCAAACGCCTCCTAACGCAGAGATGGTGTCTGCGCTAGGAGGCGTAGAGCGTCATCCCGGGAAGGAGGGACGCTTAGAACGAGATTTTCGCGCCCGATACCACCGTATGGAAGTCGTCAATATTATTGCTCGAAACACCACCTAGGTCGTCGGCCAGATCGAACTCGACCTCATGTAAGCGATAGCCAAGATAGAGTTGCATCTCGGCCGCTTCGATATGTTGCACGACCCCGACGCCGAACACTTCAAAGTCACTGCCCGTGATTCTAGTATCATCGCCACCACCCAGTTGCGAAACCAAGCCGTCAGGGCCACCAAATTCACCGACCGTCACGAAGTCTTCGAACCGTCCGTATTCACCATAGAATGCCGTTGGCCCCAGCCCAGTCAGCTTGGCAAGCCAGCCAGCCTTTGCGTAAATGAATCGCGCGTCTTTGGCGGTGCGGATATCGCCATCGGCATCAATAATTGCGTCATCGAACTGACGCTCGCCGGCAGCAACCGTCAGGTTCAAGCCGCTGGGGTCATGCAGAACCGAGAAAGAGCCAACGATGGTCGACTCATCGGCTTCCGCAAACTCTCCATCGCCATCTGTGATTTCCGTGTAAGCGATACTCGCCGCCAACTTGAAGCCACCACCTTCACCTTCATACTTCAATCCGACATCCCAGATGTCGTCTTCACCCCAACTCACCGAGGCAATAAAGCCCATGAGTTCAGGCGTATCGTAACGCACGAGATTTGCAGTATCGCCATTGAAATGATTGCCGACATCGCCCCATGCGAGATCGATGAGATCACCACCTTTGGTTCGCAACAAGAAACCGCCGCCGATATCCTGCACGCCGGCGTATCCAGCGACAGCAGCCTCGGAAAGATCGTTCTCTGGCGCGGTGTCCGTCACGCGCGAGGCACGACCGACCGACACTTTGCCCAGCTTTTCGTTTTCAATGAACCAATGTGACTGCCAGATGGTGAAATTACCCTCACCGGTCACATCGTTATCGTTGTCCTGATCGACAGCATCAGAAAGGTTGTCGCGCACGCGCAAAACCAATTCGTATCCGGCCGACCAGCCCGGCGCAAATTTCGCGTCGCCTGTAAAACTGAAATTCGTCTGGTCATTGCGATTGCCGACGACGTAGGCATTGCTCTCCGAGCCGTCGTCCCAGAACATCACCATCTGGTTGACTTGGCCAGCGATCGTCAAAGACACTTTCCGATTGCCCTTGCGCGCGGTTGTCGCCTCCAACTCCGCAATCCGCTCTTCGAGATCGACGCAGCAATCGCCACCTAAGTCTGCCGCCTGCGCTAAGCTATACCCACTCGCAAGAAAGCAAATTGCACTGAGCGCTACCGCACTCAGCTTAGACTTTAGCAATATACCGGTATTGATCGTATTCAACATCTTCAGCTCCGTCATACGCCATGCATTATGGCCACAACCGATCCTGACGGAGCCCGGCATAGAAATGCCAGCCAACCTGATCAGCCCAAGGGACACCCCGCCCTTCGGGTCAGAAATCGGTCTTCTTAACGGCAGGTCTCCTGGCTCGCGTGTCGTCAGATTGAACAGCCTTCCCGGTTTACCCAGTGGCAATTTTGTTCAACCCTCGACGCTCACAGTTGCGGGGGCAGCCGCGGCTTTAGATGCAAAACATCCTACCGCATTCCCTTTCACGCCTTCTTGCGAAGGACCGTCGAAGTAACGGTGAATAGATTTACTAAAACAGTCAACAACCATTATGGTCCGTCACGCATTATACAAAATATCGTGGTGAGCCGCTCACACCAACCTTGTCATTCGGGACATTTATCCTGAGGAAACGCCCAATCAGCCAAACAACCGTGCTTTAAGCGCCCGGCCCCAAGCAAAAACATGCTCGCGCATTTCTCGGAGCAATGTGCCCAAACGCGCGCCCGCACCCTGCAAAGTCGGCCGCCATAGCGCATAAGCCTGCTTGACGTCACGCGTCACCCGCGTTTTGACCATCCGACCATAACGCCAGACCCAAGACGCGCGAATGAGCGCAAACAAATGATCCTTCCACGGAATGAACCAGCCATAGGTACGCGCAAACCATTCCAAGCGCATCAAAGCCGGTTTGGTCAGCATGAATATGCGCGCAACCAACGCCGTCGATGCAATCTTTGCCCCGACGAATAGTCCCGTTGCCGCAGCCAACTTGCCGTTCGCCAACAACCACATCGCGACAAACTTCAATGGCATGAGCAGAGCGGTCGGCAGCGCAAACACCAAAAGCGCCGGATAAGGCGGCAGCCTTGCGATCCATCGCTCGACAGCCGCCCACGGGCGAAACTTTGCAAACCAAGCCAGAAGTTCGGAAAGCGGTCGCCAACCCCACTCTTCAAACAGCACAATGAGTGCCGCAAGTATGTTCAAAACGAACATCACAGGCGCGCGCACAATCGACCACAGGACAGACAATACTGCCCGCGCAGCCCACAGCACGGTCACGGTCAAACGCCAAAGGCGAGCAGCAAAACTGCGGTCGGGATCTTTCACCTGGTTAATTCCCATCGCATTGCAGACTTGAATGCCTGATGCAGGACGGATCTGCCCAGCACCTTATGAATTTAACCCGGCCGCACAACGCGGGGATAACTTTCGTGAAATTTAATGTTTGGCTCAGCCTAGCCCGCCCTCAGGCTAGGACGTCTGGCCCGCTCGCAAAGCCCCGCTTGCCACCGCTTCTTCCAGCGCATGCGCCAATTCCTCGCGCGCTTTTTCGGCTTGGCGCTGGCGCGACCACAGGCTGGCATAAAGCCCGTCACGAGCAATGAGATCCGCGTGCGTGCCTTGCTCGACCAACGCGCCATCGCGCAAAACCAAAATCACATCGGCATGAATGATAGTCGATAACCGATGCGCGATGACGACCGTGGTGCGATCGCGCGACACCTGATCCAGCGCATCCTGAATTTCTTTTTCCGTATGGCTGTCGAGCGCGCTTGTCGCCTCGTCCAAAATAAGGATCGGCGGACCTTTCAAAATCGTCCGCGCAATCGCAACGCGCTGCTTTTCACCGCCCGATAATTTCAATCCGCGCTCGCCAACCATCGTGTTGTAGCCGTCTGGTAGCGCCGTCACGAAGTCGTCGATCTGTGCCATCTTCGCTGCCGCATAAACTTCGGCATCGGTAGCATCGGCGCGCCCGTATTTGATGTTGTAGAAAATCGTATCGTTGAACAGCACGGTGTCCTGCGGCACCACGCCGATGGCAGCCCGCAGCGAAAGTTGCGTCACGTCGCGCAAGTCTTGCCCGTCGATGGTCACACGCCCACCCGACACATCGTAAAAGCGCAACAGAATGCGCGCGATCGTCGATTTTCCGGCACCCGATGGACCGACAATGGCAACCATCTTGCCCGCCGGAACATCGAACGAAACGTCCTTCAAGATCACGCGCTCGGGATCATACGCGAACCGCACGTTCTCGAAACGGATCGAGCCACCCGACACCTGCAATGGCTTGGCACCCGGCCGGTCTGAGACTTCCGGCTGCTGATCGAGCACGTCCATCATGCGCTCGATGTCGGTCAGTCCCTGTTTGATTTCGCGGTACACCATGCCCATGAAATTCAGCGGCATGAACAGTTGCAGCATCAGCAGATTGACCATCGCAAAATGGCCGACCGTGTGCTGGCCCGAAATGACATCGTTAGCGGCCATCACCAGACAAATCGTCAGCGCAACGGTAAACACCACCGCTTGTCCGGCATTGAGTACAGCTAGAGATGTATAGGTTTTGATGCTGGCTTTTTCATAAGCCGCCATCGAGTGATCGTAGCGAGAGGCTTCGCGCAACTCGGCGCCGAAATATTTCACCGTTTCATAATTGAGCAAGCTATCGACGGCCTTGGTATTCGCATCCGTGTCGCTATCGTTCATCGTGCGTCGAATTTGCAAACGCCAATCGGTCGCCTTCACCGTGAACCACAGATACGCAACGATCATCGTGATGATGGTGACGATATAACGCCAGTCGAATTCAATGGCGCACACGCCAATGATCAACACGAATTCGACAATGGTCGGGATCAGCGTCATCAGCGCCATGCGGCTGATATTTTCGATGCCGGCGCGCCCGCGCTCCAGCACACGCGTCAAGCCACCGGTTTTCTTTTCCAAATGAAACCGCAACGATAGGCGATGCATATGCTCGAACGTCGAGAGCGCCAGTTTGCGCACGGCATGCATGGCCACTTTGGCGAACATACCTTCACGCATTTGCACCAACAGCGTCATGAGAATGCGTGACGCACCGTAAACCACGCTGGCTAGCACCGGAGCCCCTGCCAGCCAAGCAATCTGTTCGCTGGACGGAACATTGCCACCCGTGGCCGCGACCAGTGCATCGGTTGCCCACTTCAAGGTGTAGGGCACCGTGACCGTGACGAGCTTCGCGATCAGAATGAGCACCAGCGACCAAAGCACTGTGCGTCGTAAATCGGGCCGGTCGTGCGGCCACACATAGGGCCACAGCGCTTTCAATACGCGGGTTTGTTCTGGCGACGGAGTGAGCCTAGCCAAGAGCCCGGTATCGCTCGTGGCCTGCTGCGGAGGAAGTGTGCGTTGCATGCCACTGCTCTTAAAGTCCACGCATCGCCTTGTCTATGAACGGCGCGCGCGCGGTACCTTAATCTTTTGACACGGATAGATCAGATCGGGATCGTGAATCAGATTGCGGTTGGCGTTATAAATCTTTGGATATTTGCTACCCTTGCGATAATGCCTCTTGGCGATCCCCCATAACGTATCGCCAGATTTAACGACATAGCGCCCTGATTTTTTCAAACGCCGCCCGGCGTTTTTACAACTCACCGCCTGGCGTTGGGGCGGATCGCTTTTTGCGCTCTCAGGTTCATTGTTTGACGCGACGTTTGGCACGGCCTGGGCAACGGCTACGTCGGCTTTCTGCACTGGCTCGGGTGCAGCAACCTGAGTGCTGGCTTGCTCCTTGGCCCGCGCAGCCTCCTCAGCCAAGCGACGCTCCTCAGCAATTTTTGCCTCAGCCTGACGTGAAGCTTCCTCGCGTTGTGCCTCAGCCTTGCGTTCTTCTTCCGCACGCAGCGCCTCTGCGCGACGCAACTCTTCTTGCCGTTTTATCTCGGCTTGCCGCTGCTCTTCCTCGCGGGCGCGCGCTTCCTGTTCAGCCTTCTCACGCGCTTCAGCAACGCGCTTGGCCTCGGCTAAACGCTCTTCCTCGGCCTTCACTTGCGCAAGTCGGTCTTGCTCGGCTTTCAGTTGCGCAGCGCGCTCCTCATCCGCTTTGCGTTTGGCCTCTTGCTCTTGTTCTTCTTTTAATCGTGCTTCGCGCGCGCGCTGCTCCGCCAGTTCCGCCTCACGCTGCTTGTCAGCTTTCTCTTTCGCCTCGCGCTCTTGGGCAGCTAGCCGCTCTTGCTCGTCACGGCGACGGCGCTCGTCTTCAATCACTGTATCGACTTTAGGCGCGGACGGCTGAGTGACAGGCGCAGACGATGCAGCTCTATCTGCGTCATCTTTCGCAGCAGCGTCCGCTGCCGCTTTGCGCGCGTACTCTGCGGCTTTCTCCGCCGCGCGCTTTTTCGCCAATTCGTCTTCTGCAACAGCGTCAGTCGAAGGCTCTGACAGCTCCTTGATCACGACGCCCTGGAATTCTCGGTTTGCGCGCGCCAACCAATCGCGAATGACGCCCATCACGCCCTCGAAGCCGGGCGGAGGTCCATTGTCGAAAACCTGCGCTTCCGTTGCAGTCGGCGTCGTTGGCTGTTCGCGCCGCACCGGCGGAACGTTCGCATCGGCATCGGTGGATTGTTCGCTCTCATCCGCGCCCGGCAAGTCTGGCACCGTGACAACGATGTTCATCTCGCCCCACGGCGTGCTGATGGTCACTTGCGCGGCGTGAGCAGCATTCAAGGGTGCCATGGCGAGCAAAACAACCGCGCCTACACCGCAAGCAACGCGAACCCGACGCGACATGTCGCAAATCGAAAAAACTCTAAACAAACCCAACGCTTCGACCCATCTCATCACACGCCATCACAGCACAGCCACAAGTAAAGCATGCGCGTGTGTCAGCCGCCTAGTGCGCCAAAACGGCAGCGCAAGCGAATTCATCACGAAAAACAGGCCAAATTCCGCAAGTTAGCCAAAACCTGAGGCCTTACGTGTCTCTGCCACAGTCGATAGCTATATATGACCTCAAAGCAACCGACCGCGCCGACCAAGGCGCGTCCACGAAAGACGACGATGAACAACACCCAAGACACGACCAAATCCCGCAACGCCAAACTCAAAGACAAAACGACACTCGAAACACCGATCGAGAAATCGACCTCACCCATCGCCAGCGTTTGCGTCTATTGCGGCTCTGGCAAAGGCCTCGATCCGGCTTATGCGATTGCTGCCCGCAAACTCGGCAAAGCTCTGGCCGACAACAATATCCGCCTCGTCTACGGCGGCGGTAGCTTGGGTCTCATGGGCGAAGTCGCCAAAGCTGCCCTCGGCGCAGGCGGCCATGTCACCGGCATCATCCCCGAATTCCTCGGCAGCCGCGAACAGATGTTGAAAGATGTCAACGAACTGATCGTTGTTGAGGACATGCACGTGCGCAAGCGCCTCATGTTTGAACGCTCCGACGCCTTCGTGGCATTGCCCGGCGGTATCGGCACCCTGGAAGAGCTGGTCGAGCAATTGACCTGGTCGCAATTGGGCCGTCACGCAAAGCCCATCGTCGTCGCCAACATCAATGGCTTCTGGACCCCGTTCTTGGACCTACTCAGCCACATGAAGGGCGAGACCTTCATACGCCCAGGCCTCGATGTGCGCTTTACCGTCGTCGATACGGCTGAAGCCATCGTGCCCGCGATCCTGAGTGTCGCGCACGTCGGCAACGGGGCGAGCGATGCGGCCATCACCGCCAAATTCTAATGGATAATTTGTCGCCGCATTGACCAACTCTTGAGGACATCCCCCAGCGCCTGTTGCGTAGAGCTGGCTTCCCGCCTATCAGCGCTCAATGACAACTGCAAAGTCAGCACCCAGCGTTGCACCACCAGCACGCATCGACCTGAATGACGTTGCCGGGCTCATTGCCCGCATGCGCAGCGGAGAACGGCGCGCGATTTCGAGCGTCATCACCGAACTGGAACGCCTGTCGGAAGCCGCCCCGCACTTGCTGCAAAGTTTGCAACCGCATCTGGGCCACGCGCTGGTCGTCGGCTTCACAGGCCCGCCAGGCGCTGGTAAATCGACACTCGTCAACGCTGTGATCGACAACCTTCGCAAAAGCGGACGCACCGTTGGCGTAATAGCAGTCGATCCCTCCAGTCCTATTTCGGGTGGCGCCATCCTGGGTGATCGTATCCGCATGACGGCAGCCCTCGACGATGACGGCGTGTTCGTCCGCTCGCTGGCATCCCGCGGTTATCTGGGCGGTCTATCTCCCGCCGCAGTGCGCATCATAGATGCTCTCGACGGCGCAGGTTTCGACATCGTGCTTCTGGAAACCGTCGGCACCGGACAAAACGAAATCGACGTGGCCGAAGTCGCCGACATTCGCATCGTCATTTCCGCGCCAGGATTGGGCGACGATATTCAAGCGATGAAATCCGGGTTGCTGGAAATCGCCGACATTCTTGTCGTCAATAAAGGCGACCGACCCGGCGCTGAACAAACCATGCAACAACTGATCGGCGCACTCTCGATCCGCGCGACCGTTGCCGACAAAATTCCGGTTCTGAAAACATCCGCATTGAATGGCGAAGGTGTCGCCAAACTTGTCACGACCATTGACGAGATCGGCCATCGCGTCACCCTCGACGATGCCAAATCACGCCGTCGCCGCCGCGCCCGATATCTGATCGCACGCGCCGCATCGGACTTGGTCGCTACGCGCATTAAGGCTGGCGGAAGTGGCGCTCTCGACCCACTCGCCGATGCCGTGTTGTCGGGCACAATGACGCCAGATGCGGCAGCCCGTCGCGTGCTAGAGAGCTAACTGATATTTTTCGTCATCAAACGTGACTGGTCCAGACCTGGACTTTCGCTCGTTTGATAACCTTGATGGACGTTGCTGCATTGCGGCATGAGGGTTCGAAGGCTAGCCTCATCGTCCTGATTACTGTCAGTCAATTTACGAGGTACCACATGCGAGGGCGTGTTGTTAAAATTTCAGCGTTAGCAGCGGCGGGCATTGCCGCAGCTTCCGGATCGGCATCGGCCGGTCAACTTGGCGCGGCCGAGCTTAAAGTTTTGCTGGCGGGCAAAACCATCAGCCTGTCTGCTCCGTTCGGCTCATTACCGATCCGCTACAGCCCAGGTGGCACGATGGTCGCAAAGTCCAAGGCCATGGGCTTATTTGCAGGCGTGTCGGAAGATCGCGGCACATGGCGCATTGCCGGCAATCGTTTCTGCCAACGTTGGACGGTTTGGAACGGCGGCAAAGAACAGTGCTTCACCGTGACCAGAACCGGAACCACCGTGCGTTGGGTGAGCAATGACGGCATGACCGGCACCGCTTACGCGATGAACTGAGCGCACCAACAGCTCTCGATCATTTTTCTGCGCGGTCGGACATCCTCCCCGGCCGCGTTATTTTTTGTCTGCTGATCGCTGCAAATCCCATCGATGCTGGACTTGCCGAGTGACAGCAAACGGGCTACCGATTTGGAAATATTCTAAGTAGCGGCTGAGACGCGACACGCGAAAAGCAGCCCGGCGGGAGGGGATCACAATGTCGGATGAGGCAGTCGTTGCCCAAACGGGACCTTACACGGTCGAACTCAAGGAAGGGCAAGACTACTGGTATTGCCGCTGCGGTCGCTCATCCACACAACCTTTCTGCGACGGGTCGCACAACGGCACGACTTTCGAACCGCTAAAATTCACGGCTGAGCGCACCGGCTCTTATAACTTGTGCGGCTGCAAGGCGACCGACGACGAGCCGTTCTGCGACGGCACCCACAATATGCTTTAGGCCCTACGCGTCAGATATTTCGTTTTCTGAATTTCGCCGCTCTTGAGGCGCGCCAGATATGAATTCATCTCGCGTTTGACGACCGGCATCAAAATATAAAGTCCTGTGATGTTGATCAGCGCCATCGCAAAGATGGCCGCGTCCGCAAAATCGATCACAGCGCTCAAATTCATCGCTGCACCCACAACGACGAAGGCGCAGTACATGGTGTTGAAGGTCAGCTCCTTGGCGCGACCTTCTCCGAACAAATACGTCCACGCCTTCAACCCATAATAAGACCAGGAAATCATGGTCGAGAACGCGAACAAAATAACGGCGACAGCGAGCACATAAGGAAACCACGAAATACCTTTCGCGAACGCTGCTGATGTCAGCTCAACACCGGTCAAATTGCCTTCCGTCGCGATCCGCCCTAACTCGGCGTTCCACACATACAGTCCTGTCTGCGCATCGAATTGCAAAACTCCAGTCACCAGGATCAACAAAGCCGTCGTCGTACAAATCACGACGGTATCGATGAATGGCTCCAAGAGAGCTACAAAACCTTCTGTGACAGGCTCCTTCGTCCGCACGGCCGAATGCGCAATCGATGCAGATCCCAAACCTGCTTCGTTCGAGAACGCTGCACGCCTGATGCCCTGGATCAATGCGCCGGTAACGCCACCTGCTACGCCAAGTCCCGTGAACGCGCCTTCGATGATGTGACTAACAGCAGTGCCGAGTTGATCGGCGTGCATGCCAATAATGATAAAACCGGCACCTAAGTAGATCGCCGCCATCAACGGCACGATCTTTTCGGCAAACTTCGCAATCGATTTGATGCCGCCGACAATCACGGCAAACACCACAGTCGCCATGATCAATCCAGTCAACCACCCCTGCCCACTCAAAAAGCTTTCCGCTCCGCCCGTGACGTTGACGAGTTGAGCGTGAACTTGATTGGCCTGGAACATGTTGCCAGCACCCAGAGCGCCCAGCACGCAGCCGCATGCAAAAATCACGGCCATGATGCGCCCGGCGCTGGCGAACCCGCGTTCGGCCAGACCTTTGGAGAGATAATACATCGGCCCGCCAGACACGGTGCCATCGGGATATTCATTGCGATATTTGACGCCCAGCGTGCACTCGGTGAATTTCGTGGCCATGCCAAGAAACCCGGCGAGGATCATCCAGAACGTGGCACCCGGCCCACCGATCGACACCGCAACGGCAACCCCCGCGATATTGCCCAAACCCACGGTTCCCGACAGCGCAGTTGACAGCGCTTGGAAATGCGAAACCTCGCCCGTATCACCTGGGCGCGCATAATCGCCTTTGGCCAGAGACACAGCCAAACCGAAGGCTCGCAATTGGATGAACCCAAAATACAGCGTGAACACCACCGCGGCCACGAACAACCAGATCACAATCCAAGGAAACGATGTGCCGGGCAGTGGCGAGAAAATGAAACTGACGAGCGGTCCTGTCACCAGAGCAAAAGCCGAATTGATGGTCTCGTCGATGGATTGAGCGTGTGCTGTTGTGGGCAAGACGAACAAAGTCGCAAACGCCAAAAGGATGCCGTCGAACAGGCCAATTCGCTTCATGCCGTTTCCCTCGATCAACCAATGACGCCCGTACGATTCCCAAAATTCGCCAATTGACCCTAAGCGACGATGCTCACGTGGCGCAAGCGCATGTGGGGCTCAGACACGCCACCCCTTTGATCGTCGAACGAAATACGCCACAACGTGCTCACCAATGGACCAAAGAGCCAACATTTTGAACACAGGCTGGACTCAGCAAGCCGCGAGGTTAGCCGCAGCCATCATGATCTTGACGACGTCGGTACCCGCACGTGCCGAAATCGTCATAGCCGTCGCTGGTCCGACTCAGGGCCGCGACGCGCAGCGCACACAAAACATGACGGCGGTCGCGCAGACGAGTGCCGAAACAATCAACGCGAACGGCGGTATCAATAGTGAACCATTGAAAGTCATCACCGTCGATGATGGCTGTCAGCGCGATACGGCTGAAACTGTGGCGCGCGATCTCGTAGCCCGCAAAGTCGCGCTCGTCCTCGGCCATCCCTGCACCAACGCGGCACTCGCTGCAGCCGATATCTACGCCAAAGCCAACACGCTGTTCATCGCGACAGCCACACGCCACCCAACCTTAACCCGCAATCGAGAAGGCTCTTCGATTTTCCGCCTATCCGGACGAGATGATCGACAAGGCGAAACCGCCGGACGTCTTCTCGCACGCGACGCCATCGATGGTCCGATCGCCATCGTGCATGACCGCACGCAATACGCGCGCGCGCTGGCAGAGGACGCTGAAGCAACCCTGAAGCGTGCTGGTGCGCCAGCGCCGATCACCGCTACAATTATCGGCGGTGATAAGGATTACAAACTCGTGCTCAAGAAAGTGAACGGCGCGCGCACAATTTTTTTCGCGGGCTTTCCCATGGAAGCAGGCTTTTTATTCGCCGCCCTGCGTGATGCCGGATCGACCGCAACGTTCATCGGCTCAGACAGCTTAGCGACGCAAGAGTTCGCCACGACGTTTGCAAATAAAGCGCGCGGCGTTCGCGTGCTGGTATCGTCCGCAGCAAAGATGGACTTCGGTGGCGCGAACCAACAGCAAGATATCGACGCATCTTATATGCGCGCGGCCATTCAAGTCTTTGCTGCCGCCGCGACGCGCGCAGGTCAAAACGATAGCGCACAAATTTTAATGGCCCTCAGATCGCACACGTTCGCCACCAGCATGGGGCCGATCAGCTTCGATGACTTTGGCGATGCGAATATGCCGTCCTACGATGTGATCGAATGGCAAGGCGATAGCTGGACGCGCGCCGCACAATCAAATCCTTGAAAATCATATCTGAAAATAATTCAAAAAAATACGCCACCCAAAAAAGGCAGCGCATATAAATGTAGTAGATCGCGAACAAAGCATTGAATGCTGTGCGAAATTAATTCCGCCAAATTCAATTGTTTCCGAGCTCACGCCAATACATGAGAGCCGAAAACAAAGCGCACTGCCTGACAATTCTCAAGACCGCTGAAAACTCAGCGACCCTGCGATGCCTGCATGCATTCGACCATCAGCGCGCGTTCCATGCGCACGAGGTCATCAGGAATTGCGTATCCTGATTGGCGGAATTCGCTGATGCGCTGTTTGACAAGCGCGTAGCAGCGTCTTGGATCGTCTTCCGACTGTTCCATCTGATGAACCAGATCGGCGATTTCACCACTTCCCATTTGCTGAGCCATTACCTTTTTCAAACTCCCCGCGTACTGTGCTGGACCATCGCCGCGTTGGTGCGGATGTTTCCAAAATCTCTTGGGTCACTCGACCGGGAATCAATACTAACTGAAGTTTCCCTCTCAATCAGCATTTGCCCACACCAAGATTCCAAGTTGCAGTTAAGAGTTGCTGAAACGCCATGAATGAATACTGAACGGTGATATCCAATCGCGTCGCAACACTCGTGAGTTTAAGTCTGCAGGCGAATGGGGCGAGAAACGGACAACCAATCGTCAATTGTGTGCAACGCAACTATTCATGCTGCACAGCGGCAGAAATGCTGCACGTCATTTGAGAGAGTGGCGCGGCGCTTGATTGAAGTGCGCATGAGCGTCTGCTACGCCTCCCGCAACGCATCAAGGATTCCTCAAAGATGATCCCACGTTACGCCCGTCCAGAGATGACCAACATCTGGGAGCCCGAGGCGCGCTTCCGCATTTGGTTTGAGATCGAAGCGCACGCGGCGGACGCCTGCGCGGCTCTCGGAATCATCCCGAAAGAGGCCGCCGCGACGATCTGGCGCAAGGGTCGTGAGGCGAAATTCGACGTCGCGCGCATCGACGAAATCGAAGCCGTGACGAAACACGATGTCATCGCGTTCCTCACCCACTTGGCTGAACACGTTGGACCGGACGCGCGCTTTGTCCATCAGGGAATGACATCATCCGACGTTTTGGATACCTGCCTCAACATTCAACTCGTTCGCGCCGCCGACCTACTCTTGAACGACCTTGACCGACTGCTTGCCGCACTCAAATCGCGCGCGTTGGAGCACAAAGACACCATCACAATCGGGCGCAGCCACGGCATCCACGCCGAGCCCACAACGTTCGGTGTCAAGCTTGCGTTCGCCTATGCGGAATTCGTGCGCGCCAGAGAGCGCCTCGTCGCTGCCCGCAAAGATGTGGCGACCTGCGCGATCTCAGGCGCTGTCGGCACCTTTGCCAATATCGATCCGCGCGTCGAAGAACACGTCGCCGCGCAAATGGGTCTCGTGCCGGAACCCGTCTCGACACAGATTATTCCCCGCGATCGACATGCCATGTTCTTTGCCACGCTCGGTGTCATCGCTTCCAGCATGGAACGTCTCGCAACCGAAATCCGCCACTTACAGCGCACCGAAGTGCTGGAAGTGGAAGAATACTTTTCGCCGGGGCAAAAGGGCTCGTCGGCGATGCCCCACAAGCGTAACCCGGTGTTGACGGAAAATCTGACCGGGCTTGCCCGCATGGTGCGCAGCTACGCGCTACCTGCCATGGAGAACGTCGCACTCTGGCACGAGCGCGATATTTCGCATTCCTCAGTTGAGCGTTTCATAGGGCCTGACGCCACCATCACGCTCGACTTCGCGCTCAATCGGTTGGCTGGCGTGATTGAAAAACTCGTTGTCTATCCTGCCAACATGAAAAAGAACCTCGACAAGCTGGGTGGTCTGCACAATTCCCAGCGCGTCCTGTTGGCACTCACCCAGGCGGGCGCCTCACGCGAGGACGCCTACGCACTCGTTCAACGCAACGCCATGAAGACCTGGGAGCACGGCAAAGATTTTCTCACCGAGTTGAAAGCCGACAAAGACGTCGTTGCGAAAATCTCCGCTCACGATCTCGAATCCATGTTTGACCTTGGCTATCACACGCGCCACGTCGATACGATTTTCAAGCGCGTGTTCGGCTAGAGCGCGAACCCATTACTTCGACCGGCGATAATGGGCGATCAAAAACTCATTCCAGGTGCCATCTTCGCGCTGCGTCCGCGACGTCAAGATGTGATGATCGTCGCTGACGATCGTGATCACATCTTGATATTTTGCCAGACTGCCATCGCCACTGAAACTCGGACCAACCGCATCGAGCGTCAACACACGACCCTCTGCGTCGAGAGTGCCCTCGTAAACCCAATGATAGGTCATCATCGAGCCGATCCATGACCCCACGAAGCGCTCTTTTTGCGGGTCGTATCCAAGCGTGATGCGCGTCGCCGCAGGTCCACCATCCGGCATCGTGCTGGTTCCCTCGCCCACGATCCAAAGCTCGCCAATGGTTTTGAAATTTTGCGACCCAGATGACACCTGAGGAGGACTGTCTGGCCCAGTATCGCAGGTGGCCTCGTAGGCCCAATTGCCTGCGAGCTTGGTCAACCAACGATGCTGATCGAGAGCTTCAGCGAACATGTTCAGTCTCCAAATTGTTTGCCAACTAAAATGAACTCATTCCTAAGACAAAAATTCGGCAAGAACATAGAACGTACCACGTCGCACTCAATCACGTACAAGACCGAGTGCCCTACCAGTCTTCCCCAAATTCATGACTTCGGTTATGCACGTCGCCGATGAAAACATCTGATGTCGATATTCTGATTGTACCGGGCTGGCAGGATTCGGGGCCCGATCACTGGCAGACCCGCTGGGAAAAAAATCTCAAAACCGCACGCCGCGTCATTCAAGATGATTGGGACAATCCCAATGTCGAAGTATGGGGCGACCGCATTGCGAAATTCGTCGCCGGTGCGACGCAGCCCGTTGTGCTCGTCGCGCACTCTCTCGGAGTGCCAGCGGTTGTTTATGCTGCCGACAAAATCAAGGGCAAAGGCGTCATCGGCGCATTTCTTGTGGCACCGGCCGATGTCGATTTCGCACATTTCTGGCCTGATACCGGCGGCGAACGCTGGCCCCCGCAATCGGGTCATGGCGGCTTCGCAACAATGCCTGAAACGCGTCTGCCATTTGCAGCGCACATGGTGGTGGGCAACAACGATCTGTATTGCAGCTTCGCGCGCGCAGAAAAGCTGGCAGCACTCTGGGGTGCCAAACTCACCGACGCAGGCGAAAGCGGTCACATCAACGTCGCATCCGGACATGGTCCATGGCCGGATGGCTTATTGCAATTCGGCCAATTCCTGAGAACGCTGGGCTGAACCATGTAAGTTTACATAAAAAAATGGGCGAGCTTACAAGCCCGCCCAAATAAATAATGCCGACTATTGTCAGATTGAGAGATCAGCCGCTGCTGGATTCAATATCTGCCACAGCCTTCGCCAACGCCTCATTCATGACCTGGCGAATTTCGGCATCGCTAACAGCAAGTGACTTAGCTGCAAGGTCAGCTTTCACTTTACCGAACACATCGTCGTCGCCCTTCTCGGCCAAATCCGCTTTACGCACGGCTTTGATGTAATCTTCGAGGTCGGTGCCTGTGTAACCAAGCTTAGCACCCGCCCATTCCGCCAACGCTTTGTTGCGGCGCGACTCGGCTTTAAATTTCAGGTCGGCGTCGTGCGCGAACTTTTTCTCGAACGTTTTTTCGCGATCATCGAACGTCGTCATGTCTTTCGTCTCCATTGGAGGGCACGAGCCATCTCGTCCCTGTTGAATATGTCTGCACCCTTCCCTCGGTTTCAGGCGTAAACCCTACAACCTACGGATGTATCTGCATTACTAGCCCGCCAAGAGCGAGTTGCAGATCGTCTCAGACCCGCCTTCGGCCTGAGGGTTAACCCGGCCCAGCAACCAAATCAACGGCTTGGCTGGAGGCCGTCCCAAGCCTTGCTGAAATGTAGCTGCGGCTCATGGTCTAGATTGTGTCTCCCCCCCGGTTCGGCTAGAGTCGGAGGGTGACTTTCCGGCGCCGCAACGCGCAACCCCCGACCCCCGACATGTGAAAATCACGTTGGAAAATCAAGGGCTCTGCCGCAGATGCGCGCGCCATTGGTCACCACGTGGCATTGTATGAGTGAGAGCAAGCTGTTGATCCTTAGAGGACCAGGAATGAACAAGCGTCGGCGCATCTACGAGGGCAAGGCCAAGGTCCTCTATGAGGGTCCTGAGCCGGGCACGCTCATCGCACACTTCAAAGACGACGCCACCGCATTCAACGCCAAAAAACATGCGTTGATCGAAGGCAAGGGCGTGCTGAACAACCGGATCTCGGAATACATTTTCCAGAGACTCGGCGAGATCGGCGTGCCGACCCACTTCATAAAGCGCCTGAACATGCGCGAGCAGCTCATTCGCGAAGTCGAGATCGTGCCGCTTGAAGTCGTCATCCGCAACGTAGCGGCCGGCTCTCTGTCCACGCGTCTCGGCCTGGAAGAAGGCTCGCAACTGCCGCGCTCGATCATCGAGTTCTACTACAAAAAGGACGAACTGAATGATCCGATGGTCTCGGAAGAGCACATCACCGCGTTCGGTTGGGCGACACCGCAAGAAATCGATGAAATCATGCAGCTCGCGCTGCGCATCAACGACTTCATGGTTGGCCTGTTCCTCGGCATCGGTATTCGGCTCGTCGATTTCAAAGTCGAGTTCGGACGCCATTACGAGAACGACACCGTGCGTCTGATCTTGGCCGATGAAATCAGCCCAGACTGCTGCCGTTTGTGGGACATCCAATCGGGCGACAAACTCGATAAGGATCGCTTCCGTCGCGATTTGGGCGGCGTTCTTGAAGCCTATCAGGAAGTCGCGCGCCGCCTCGGCGTGTTGACGGAAAACCCGCGTCCGCGCGGCGCAGGCCCGGTTCTGGTCGCATCGAACCCGACCGGCAAATCGAACTAATCAGGCAATGCACGCGGATGAAGTCCCCATGAGGGATTTCATCCGCGACCCCTGAGCGTTTTACCTCGCGCAAAAGTCCTGGTATCGAGTTTTCAAATCTTGAGGCGTCCGCCTCGTTCGGCCGTTGCAGCGTATGCGACGCTGGGACAACAGAGGTGCACATGAAAGCTCGCATCAAAATCACTTTAAAAAACGGCGTGCTCGATCCGCAAGGCAAAGCCATTGAGGGCGCGATCAAGGGGCTTGGCATTTCTGGCGTCGGCGATGTGCGACAGGGCAAATATATCGAAGTCGATCTGGCGGACACCGATCCGGCAAAAGCTGGCGAGATCGTCGAACAGATGTGCCGCGATCTGCTCGCCAACACGGTGATCGAAAACTACAGCTACGAGATTGGGTGAGCCCCATGCTGCGCGCATCCGTCATCGTATTCCCTGGCTCCAACTGCGATCGCGACGTGAAAACCGCGCTTGAGCGCGTCACGGGCTTCGCACCGAAAATGGTTTGGCACGGCGATGCCTCGGTGCCCTCTTCCGACATGATCGTGCTGCCCGGTGGCTTCTCCTACGGCGACTATCTTCGCTGCGGTGCAATGGCCGCCCACTCGCCAATCATGAAAGACGTCGTCGCGAAGGCCAACTCTGGCACCCCGGTGATCGGCATTTGCAACGGATTTCAGATCTTATGCGAGAGTGGCTTGCTGCCCGGAGCACTTCTCCGCAACGCCTCTTTGCATTTCATTTGCCGAGACGTGTATTTGAAAGTCGAAAATGATCAGACCTTCTTTACGAAATGTTATCGTAAAAACGAGGTCATAAAAGTCCCCATCGCCCATGGCGAAGGCAATTACTTCACAGACAGCCAAACCCTGGAAAGGCTCGAAGGCGAAGGCCAAATCGCGTTTCGCTATTCGGACGCCGAAGGCAACGTCAGCGCTGAGACCTGCCCCAACGGCGCATTGGCCAACATCGCTGGCATCACGAACAAGTCCGGCCGCGTGCTTGGCATGATGCCCCATCCCGAGCGCCTCTATGAGGCGGCACTTGGCGGCACAGACGGGCGTCGCGTGTTCGAAAGTGCTTTATTATCAGTGCTTGAGGCCGCATAGCACGCAGCCAAGCAGGCAACAAAAAAGGGGCCTGCAAAGCCCCTCTTCCACATTCCAATACGTCCAAAGTCCGCCTTAGCGGCTGTATGGACGGCGCGGCGCACCCTGAGCCTGGCTCGAGGTCCACATTGGAAACAGCGCGAAAATAATCGCTTTCATGATACGTCACCTAGCCTATTGATCGCGGCGGATGGACCATTTTGGTCCGAGAGATCATGGCGTGGATGCCGTGAATCGCCGCTTGTAATGATGAGATAGTACACCGGACGTGTTTCGAAATCGGCAATCGGTGCACTGTAATTATGCGAAAATTGCATGACAAAACGTACGTATTTTTAACACAACGCCGTTCAAATTTTGCGCAATATAATCTAGTAGTTAGTAACTAAAAGGAGGGAGGGAGATGCGATCTCCCTCCCCGTTCGAACACTTTGCAAGCGTGGACTTGGAAGCGCCGAAACGTCTCAGTTGTAGCTGCCTTACTTCGCAGGTGCAGCATAAGCCAAACGGTCAAGTGGTTGTACAGTCATCGTGACTGCACCGGGCGCACAGGCAAATTGCAATGCCGGACCATCCTGGGTTTCAACCCGCGTGCTGCCGCCAGCCGCAACCGTCGTCTTGACGCGAACCGGCTGAGCCGTGGCCGTGGTATCGTCACGGTACGCTTCGGCGATCATAAGTGTGAGATCGCAAGACCCTGCAGTCGCTGTGTAATAGCCGATCGCGCGCTTCGAGCCGACATCGAGGGTCACGCCTTTCAAAGGCGCGAACACCTTCAGGCGAATGGCCGAATTATCGGCAGATACAGGCACGGCACCCTTGATCAGGGCAAGACCGGCGAACGCAACAGAAGCACTCATTTTCATGAAAGACGTCATGGATTATCTCCACAGTCCAAGACGCAGTGTTCAAGCCCGCGCACGATTGTCTGGGCATGACTGCTGCGCTGGACAGTTAAATAACCCACTGACTCTTCGTAGAAAAGTGCTAGCTATGCATTTCCGGAATGCGTTTTGTGCAGCGCGGTACGGTCACAGCCCGAACGGGTAGGACATATAAGTTGCGCTTCCGATCACCCTTTAGAGATGACCGGAAGCGTACGACCTCCAAGTATTATGGGACGACATACAGACACGGTTTCGCACTGACCAAGCAGCGCCACTTACCCGTGTTTAAGCGCACGCAATCTTGCTGTTTGGCTGTTGCTATCGACCACACGGACCATTGCAGACCGTATTGCGCTTTTGCCGATGACACCCAGTTGTTGCGCGCAGCCATACTCGCAGAAACTTTCAAAGCTCTAACGCCGACCGCCTGATGCGGTGAGTTTTTACATTGATACGCTTGTGCGGGTGCTGCGCTGAACGCAACAGCAAGCGTCGCGCTAGCCAGCAATATGGCATTCATCGATGACGGGTTTGCAGACATAACTTTCCTCCATAACAGTGTTGAAGTTTCAATGCGGGCTGCAGACACGCAGCACCATGCTCAGTCAGTCGCGGGCAGCGCGCGATTGGTTCATGGTTCGTAAAATTCCAGCACCGAACGCGACGTTTGGCCTAGGCATCGCTGAGGTCCGGGCGGCGACAAAGTGAAGGCTGGCCGCTATAAGCGGGACGCAGTCCGACGCGGACCAACGAGAGCGCAATGACCCAGCACGCCACATCGAAAATCACACCTGAGATCGTCGCAGAGCACGGACTTAAGCCCGACGAATATCAGCGTCTCCTCGACATCCTCGGTCGCGAACCGTTGTTGTGCGAATTGGGAATTTTCTCAGTGATGTGGAGCGAGCACTGCTCCTACAAATCCTCGCGCGTCTGGCTGAAAACGTTGCCGACGTCCGGCCCGCAAGTCATCCAAGGCCCTGGAGAGAACGCTGGCGTTGTCGATCTCGGCGACGGCGATTGCGTCGTCTTCAAAATGGAAAGCCACAACCACCCGTCCTACATCGAACCGTTCCAAGGTGCAGCGACCGGCGTCGGCGGCATCATGCGCGATGTGTTCACCATGGGCGCGCGTCCCGTCGCCAATATGAATGCGTTGCGCTTTGGCGCACCCGATCATCCCAAAACCAAACGCCTCGTTTCAGGCGTCGTCGCGGGCATCGCGCACTACGGCAACTGCACCGGCGTGCCGACCATTGGCGGCGAAACCAATTTTGATGCTGGCTATAACAACAACATTCTCGTCAACGCCATGTGCGTCGGCCTCGCCCGCACCGATAAAATTTTCTACTCAGCCGCCAAGGGCGTCGGTCTGCCGGTCGTCTATGTCGGATCGAAAACCGGACGCGACGGCATCCACGGCGCGACGATGGCGTCCGCAGAATTCGACGACAAGTCGGATGAAAAACGCCCGACCGTTCAAGTCGGCGATCCGTTCACTGAAAAACTGCTCATCGAAGCCTGCCTCGAATTGATGGCAACCGATTCAATCATCGCCATCCAAGACATGGGTGCTGCCGGTCTAACCTCATCGACGTCGGAGATGGCCGACAAGGGCGGCGTCGGTATCGACCTCAATCTCGACCTCGTACCCCAGCGCGAAATCGGCATGACAGCCTACGAAATGATGCTGTCGGAAAGCCAAGAGCGCATGTTGATGATCTTGAAGCCCGAGCGCGAAGCCGACGCCAAAGCCATCTTCGAAAAATGGGGTCTCGACTTCGCAATCATCGGCATGACGACCGACACTGGTCGCATGGTCATCACGCACAAAGGCATCGTCGAAGCAGACCTTCCCGTCGATAAACTCGCCAACTCCGCGCCAATGTACGAGCGCCCTTGGGTGGAACCCAAAAAGCCGACGACGATTTTGCCGGAATGGGTACCCGCACCCAATTCCATCCTCACCACGCTGCGCGATCTCATGGGCGGTCCGCATCTGTCATCGCGGCGCTGGATTTGGGAACAGTACGATCACATGGTGATGGGCGACACGGTCGGTCGTCCCGGCGGCGACGCGGGTGTCGTGCGCGTGCACGGTACGAAGAAAGGCATCGCAGTCGCGTGCGATGTGACGCCGCGCTACGTGCTCGCCGATCCCGAGATGGGCACCAAGCAAGCCGTGGTCGAAACCTGGCGCAATCTCACCGCCGTCGGCGCCGATCCGCTCGCCATCACCGACAACATGAATTTCGCCAACCCCGAGCGTCCTGAAATCATGGGGCAGTTTGTGGCCAGCGTCCGCGGCATGGGTGAAGCGTGTCGCGCGCTCGACTATCCCGTCGTGTCGGGCAACGTCTCGCTCTACAACGAAACCAACGGCGTCGGCATTCCGCCGACACCGGCCATCGGCGGCGTCGGTCTCGTGCCTGATACGACGAAGATCGCCGACATTCGCTTGAAGTCAGACGGCAACATGCTGGTCGTCATCGGTCGCGAGCAAGGCCATCTCGGTCAATCGCTTTATCAGCATCACGCGACGAAATCGTTCGACGGCGCACCACCACCCGTCACGCTCGACGATGAAATCAAAGCCGGTCGCTTGATCCGCGCATTGATCCGCGCAGGCATGGTGGCCTCCGTGCACGATTGTTCCGATGGCGGCTTGCTCGTGACGATTGCCGAGATGGCACTCGCGGGCAACATCGGTGCTGAGCTGTATTTGTACGAAGGCAAATTGCCAGCGCACGCGATTTGGTTTGGCGAAGATCAGGGGCGTTATGTTGTCGAAGTCACGCCAGGGAAGGCGGAAGAAATTTTAGAGCGCGCGCGCCTGCTCGAATTGCCCGCCCGCATCGTCGGCCGCACCGGCGGCGACACTCTCAGCATGAAAGGCGAAACGAGTTTATCCCTCACCGAATTGCGTGCTGCGCATGAAGCGTGGTTGCCAGGATTGATGGGTGGGTGATGATCGGCACTAAAACAATTTAAGCGTCCCAAAAATTGGCGGCAACGAAAGACGCACTGAATTCAGTCCAAACTAATTTGAGAACTTGCTTAGACTTACATGCAAATTGTGAGATTATTATTTTCTCAGACTTCATATCGAGGCAACTGGGAGAAAGTTATGCCACAAATGCATTTCTGCAATTTAGAAAAGCAATATTTGAAGCAGAACTTCTAAAACTTTGCGCTCTTTGGGATGTGCCGAAAAACGATAGAAAAGATAAAATTCCTGCTGAACAAAGTTTTCCGATGATAAAGCAACTGATTTGTGATGCTGAAGTACATTCACAAATCAGCAACTGGCACAACACACAGAGAGAACAACGGGGACATCATTGGGACTGGTGTGAATCTCTAGAATCCGCAGCAAAAAGAATAAAACGAGTTAAAAATTCTGACGTTTTAGAGCGCGTAAAAAACTATCGTGATCGATACCTAGCTCACAATTTGACTCACACCAGACTTGAACGGAACACCGCCAAGCCAATCGATAGACCAACGTATAATAATGTTATTCAACTTCTTGGCGCCTCGATCGCGTTATCAAATCGACTAGCAATAGATATTACCGGTATAAATTTCTCTTGGGAAATACAGCTTGAAAATTCACGACGCTACGCCAAATCATTTTGGCATGGTTTGAAAATCGCCCCTTTAGAATAGTCGATTATTTTGGATCGTCATCCCGGCGCAGGCCGGGATCCGTGCAAGCCCGCCGATTGACACCAACTATAAGCTTGCCCAGATCCCCGCCTGCGCGGGGATGACAGTGTTGAGGGAGCGATGTCCAACGCCGACTTTACGGGCGGTGATTTGAATGTTTATTGACCTAGCCTTATTGTTTTGCATAACAGCCCAACCCACAAAGGACAGCTTATGACCACCACCACACCATCCGGTTTGCAAATCACCGACACCGTCGCTGGCACAGGCGCGACGCCCAAAACCGGACAGACGTGCGTGATGCACTACACAGGCTGGCTCTATAAAGACGGCGTCAAAGGCGCGAAGTTCGATTCCTCCGTCGATCGTGGCGATCCATTTGAATTCACCATCGGCGTCGGCCAAGTCATCAAAGGCTGGGACGAAGGCGTTGCATCAATGCAGGTCGGCGGCAAGCGCACACTCATCATTCCAGCGGCCATCGGTTACGGTGCACGCGGTGCAGGCGGCGTCATCCCACCGAATGCAACATTGATGTTCGATGTCGAATTGCTCGACGTAATCGACTAACGCGGCTTCAACATCACAAGCCTACTGAACACGTCCGACAAAATCATAATTCACAACAACAACCGCGAGACGTGCGCGGTTGAATGAATCATTTTGCGTAACGCTCTTGACTGATAGCAGCCGCATCAAGCCTCACAAACAAACAGCACACTATGTCGCGCCGCCCACGTCTCAGACTTTCTCCTCCATCAATTGATTTCCCAGGGAACCATTATTGATCTCGCGCATTATGCTTCCGATACCCGAGTAAAATAACAATACACGGAGAGATATTGTGAAGTTTAAAGCATTGGCATTATCGACGCTGTTTCTAGGCGCACTTGCCGTATCGCCGGCATCGGCTGTTCCGGCAGTAGCTAAGATTGAAAGCGCAGCGGCTCAAACGAGCCAAGTCGAACAAGCTCAGTATAAGCGAAGAGGTAACTTCAAGCGCAACCGTTACTCGCGCAACCGCTTCAGAGCAGGGCGCAACTATCGCAGCGCCCCACGCGGATGGCGCCGTTATAACTCGCGTCCCTACAATTATCGGGCACGCGGATGCGTGATCATCGGACCGGTGTGGTTCTGCCCATAACGTTGAAACGTTGATCTCATCGAATTGACCGGCAGAGCCCGCCTTAACATTAAGGCGGGCTTTGTTGCGTGAATGCCCATAAATCAAGGAGCATCAAAATTTGCCAGAACACCAACAAAGCGTGTTAAGCTCGGCCATGACCGAGTTTTCATATTCAGCCCCCGGCGATTTGTTCGTTGCAACGTCGATGCGTCGCAACGGTGCGGTCAAATATCAGCGATTTTCAACAGCCGCAGATGCGTTGAAATACGCCATCGAAGAACTCGGCCCCGCAGTGCTCAAAGGCACGGTGCTCGAAGTCGATGAAGAGCGCTACGACGCCGCCGCCATGCGAGAATTGTACGAGAGCGCAGCCTATCCGCACCCACGCACCACGCCACCGGCCGCGTAATTCTGACCGCGTTTCAAATAGACGATTGCACTGCGCACATCCGCGCACGGCTTCAATCATTGAACCTTTTCGCCGTGTCGCACGACACACGCACAAGGTGCCGCAGTGACGGCCCCAATTCATGCCCAGTTTCCTTGTTCCCTAGGGAACGGCGGCATCGAGTATTGCTGGTTAAAGACACGATCTCATGCTGTTGAACGAAAGGATATCGGTCATGTCGATAGCGAACATGCGCATCACCACTGCGGCACTTACCGGATTCGGGTTGCTGGCTGGAACATCGGCACACGCCGCTAGCGATCCCACGGGTGTCTGGATCAACGACACTGGCCGTGGCGCCATTGAAATCAAACCCTGCGGCAACGCGCTATGCGGTCATGTCGTGTGGGTGAAAGACGAAGCCGACGCCGCCAAAGGTTGCGGCAAGAAAATTATCGGCGAAGCGAAATCAAGCGGTGGCGGTCGCTGGGATAACGGCTGGATCTATAGCCCCGAGCGCAAGAAAACCTATGACGTCGAATTAAAGCCGCTCGCCAACGGCACGCTGCAAGTCACCGGCTATGCAGGCACCAAGCTTTTCTCGCGCACTATGATTTGGACCAAAGCCAGCGATAATCTCAAGCGCTGCGATGCGCCGACAATCGAAGCCAAAGCACCAGACACGTCGGCTGATACGCCGACTGTCGAAAGCACTAAGCCAGCAGTGGCGCCCGCCGTCCCAAAGACGAGCGAACCTGCGATTGCTGGGGAATTGAAAAAGCCTGTCGATCAACCAACTGAGTCGGAAAAGCCCGATGACAAAGTCGCATCGGTCGAAAGCACGCCAGAGGGTGACGAAGAAGGCCCTCCGACTGCGCGCGAAAAAGCCCCCAACATCGGCGGCATTGACCTCGATAAAGTTTTCACGCGCACAAAAAGCGGCAAGTGCAAACTCGATTTACCCTGGGTCAAGGTGCAGTTCGAGTGCGAAAAAGAATAGACGATCTGACAATCAATAAATTGAACGCCGCCGAAACAACAAAACGCCCGCAGCATTTGGAGTGCGAGCGGGCGTTTTGCATGACAGCGCTACCAAAGAATACGGCGGAGAGCATTTGCGCTCGTCCGCCGCGTAAACTCAACTCACCGACATCAAAAGTTAGATGACGTCGATTTCAGCTGGCAGGTACGAAGTAACTTCGAGGCCAACTTCTTGCTCGCGAACTGCGGGCTTTGTCCAGGTCTTCATGGTGTCCTCCATTAGACTGTAGGAACTTGTGTTCCTATGCCTAGATATATAGCTAGCAGCCTCGATAACGTCCAATCGCGTTTGCGTGAGAATTCAATAAGATTACCTTATCGTAAGACTTGCCAGAGCTGATCGTTCGCCGCATAAGCACGGCTCATCATTTTATCCCGGAGTGCACGAATGCCGATGACCGCAGTGGATATCGAGCGGCTGATCAAAGAGAAGTTTCCAGACGCCGCCATCGAGCTGAAAGACTTAGCTGGCGACAACGACCATTGGGCCGCTCACGTCGTCTCAGATGCCTTCAAAGGCAAGAGTCGCGTCCAGCAACACCAGATGGTCTATGATGCCCTCGGCGGTCGCATGGGCGGCGTCTTGCACGCCCTTCAACTTACCACAGGCATACCCAAGAGTGATGCCTAATCGATTGACTTCGTCGCAGAGCCACCCCAATTCTCAACCTATAAACGGACACGGCCAAGCGCCGATACCTCGCCAGCAGGAGCACACATCATGGCCGAAGATCAGACCCATGCGACCATTGCCAAGATGATCGCCGACAATGACGTGGTGCTGTTCATGAAGGGAACGAAGCAGTTTCCACAATGCGGATTTTCTGCGACCGCAACCAAAATCCTCGAACATCTGGGCGTGCCCTTCAAAGACGTGAATGTGCTCGAAGATCAGAGCGTACGCGAAGGCATCAAAGCGTTTTCGAACTGGCCGACCATTCCGCAACTCTACGTCAAAGGCGAATTCGTCGGCGGCTGCGATATCATGCGCGAGATGTATCAAGCCGGCGAACTGCACGATCTCATCTGCGAGAAGGGCATTCCTCACGCCCATCATCACGGCTGAAGCTATCAACACAGTGCGCAAATTTCGCTATTATCAGGCGGGGCTCATCGGCTCCGCCCTTTTTTTGCCCTGACACGATGATGCAGCTAACGGCATCTTGGGTGCCATGTGGTCGGCTCCAATCTCGGGATAACAATGGCGATGCGGCTCAGTGGTCAAAGATTTTTACTGAGTTTGACGATCTTAGCCGCCAGCGTGTGTCTCGCTCTTGGCATCACCTTGCCGATTTTGAAACTCACCCAGCTCGGCCTTTGGACAACCGAGCATTCACTCATTTCAACCGTTTCAGTTCTCATCAAAGATGGGCAACTGTTTCTCGGCCTGATCGTGCTGGTCTTCTCGATCCTGCTACCGGTGACAAAGCTGCTCTATCTCTTGCTGATCTCGACGTTACCGCCAGCCGAAATCGTGCGCCAAAGCCGCCGCCTGCGCGCGCTCGAATGGCTGGGCAAATGGTCGATGCACGATGTCCTCGTCCTCGCGCTCACCATCTTCTTTATCAAGAGCCAGGGCGTGTATGATGCCGCAAGCCTCAACGGCGTGTACTTCTTCACCGCCGCCGTACTGCTCATGATCCTCGCCTACTCGTGGATCAGAACCGACGGCATGGCCGCCGTGCCCGAGCTTGTTCCGGTGCTGCCTCAGCCTGACACAGGCGCAAACTTAAAAACTGCGAACGTGCGCAATTTTGCCCTCAGTTTTCTCATCATCGTCGCGACGGTTTTTTTCGCACTCGGCATCATTCTGCCGACGATCCGCTTCACGACTGTTTACGTGTGGACCAACGAACATTCGATCCTCACGATCATTTACGCGCTCTTTGAAAACAACGAACTGTTTTTATGTGCCGTCGTGTTTGCCGTGTCGGTATTCTTTCCATTCTTGAAATTGTTTTATCTGCTCACGCTGCTCACCTCGCACGACATGCCCGCCGACTTCCGCAAAAAATCGATCGCGACGATGGAATGGCTCGGCCGCTACGCGATGACGGATGTCATGGTGCTGGCGCTCATGATCTTTTATGTGAATTCATCTGGCTACACAGAAGCGCGCGTGCTGCCAGGGGTCTATTTCTTCGCAGCATCCGCTTTGATTACGATGTTGGCCTATGGATGGGCCAACGTATCGCCGCCAACATATCGGCGACCGCGCCCAGCGCCAGCGCCCGCCATCGACATCGACCTCGGCAAATCGAAAAAGCGACGGATCGCGTAACGAACGCCGCCCGTTTTGTCATCTGGGACGCATCATTCCTGTCATCCCGGACGCATCGCCGGGCGATGCGGTCCGGGACCCAGAAGCTAACAACTCCGATACGAAAAGGCCGCCCCGAAAGGCGGCCTTAAAAAATACAAACACATTGCGATCAACCAACTTAACGCGAGTAGAACTCGACCACGAGGTTCGGTTCCATCTGCACCGGATACGGCACATCGGCGAGTGCCGGAATGCGTGTCAGGGATGCCGTCAGTTTATTATGGTCGGCGTTGACGTAATCAGGCACGTCGCGCTCGGCGCTCTTGATGGCTTCAAGAACGAGACCGAGTTGCTTGGCCTTTTCCTTCACTTCGATCACATCGCCAATGCGAACCCGATAGCTCGGGATCGTCACCCGCTGACCGTTGACCGACACATGTCCGTGCGACACGAACTGGCGTGCAGCAAAAACCGTTGGCACAAACTTTGCGCGATAAACGAGCGCATCGAGGCGACGCTCCAACAATCCGATCAAGTGCTCGGAGGTCGAGCCCTTCATGCTGGATGCTTCCGCATAAATGGCGCGGAACTGGCGCTCGGAAACCGATGCGTAATAGCCTTTGAGTTTCTGCTTGGCTTTGAGCTGTTGACCGAAGTCCGACAGCTTACCCTGGCGACGTTCGCCATGCTGGCCTGGACGGCTCTCGCGGCGGTTAAGTGGGCTCTTGGGACGGCCCCAGATGTTCTCGCCAAGGCGGCGATCAATCTTATGCTTGGCGCGAATGCGCTTCGTCATCGTCTAGCACTCCATAAGTTGCATGAGCCGCGAGATAAGCCTCACGACCCAACTTGGAGCGCCCCCTCCTCTGCCCACTCATCGAGGGCCGACAGGCATGGACCTTCAACAGTCCCGCCCCGGGTGCGCTAAAATCAAACGCGGGCCCAAACGGACCCGCGTGATGTAGGGTGTGTAGTCGTGATGTCTGCCGCCGTCAAGCAGCCGCCAGATGGCTAAAGCTAGGCTTAAGGTGTCGCAGCCGACTTGGGAACAGCCGTTTCGGCCTTTGGCTTGGCCGTCGAACCGGTCGCAGTAGGAGTTGCTGGCGCATCGCTCGGCAGGAAACCTGCGGCGGGAGGCGCTGCCGCCTGAGCCGGTTGCGGGCTAGCCGCGACATAAGCCGTAATGCGCTCTTTGACCTTTTGGCGCTGCTCGTCCGTGCAGGTCTGCTTGTTCTCTTTGCCTTCGTCGATAACGACTTCCTTATCGCCCTGCTTCTCGACCAACTTCATGCGCCCGGTGAGCAGCATGATCGTCGTCAAATGCAATTGGCTGATATAAACCAGCTGCTGCGGCGTCCACTTTTTCTGTGCTTCCTGGCGACGCATCAAAGCGCGGTGATTGCTGCGCTGCTCCTCAGCCAAATCGCAAGTCTGTGCGTGTGCCGAAAGCCGCCCAGCCATGATCGCTTCGCGAGCCGTCTCAACCGGCACCATGACTTCCGCACGTTTGTTTCTATCGATCAGAATCTCGCCACCGTCTGGCTTTGAGAAGCGCTGCGGCGTAAGCGACCAAGCATAGTCCATGTATGTGCGCACAGCTTTCTCGCTGAGCTCTTGCGCTGATGCTGACCCTGATGGCCCCAACAGCGTGAGCGTCAAAGCGCCCGCCAACACAATCCCCGCCCTCATGTTCATACGTTTCTCCAATTGCGCCTTATCCCGCCGACATCTTCTTAAAGGCCAAATCCACAGATGCCGGGGCCGATGTTGCCAGCCTCGTTGCATGGGCGCCATTATGCCGTTTCAATTGGCATCGCTCAGCCCAAAACATGTCCAGATCAAGGCACCTTGCTTCCGCTTTTCCGACCAGCCCCTTTGCCCTGTGCGAGAGTGGCAACAATGCCACGAAGAGTCCGGACTTCCTGATCTGTGGCCCCCAATCGTGACAGAAGCGTGCGCAAATTCTGCGTCACAGTAGCCTTGCGATGACCGGGATTGAAAAACCCCAGCCGCTCTAATTCACTTTCTAAATGCTCAAACAATCCAATGAGTTCCTGCTTGGTGGCTGGGCGATCATGGCCAAAGTTAAGACCCTCGTTCAAGGGCCGCTCATAAGTCGTGACGCGGCCAAGACTTCGACCGGGGTCACCGCGCATCCACTCATATCCAAGCAGCAACACGGCCTGTGCCAAATTCAGCGACGCAAAGCGCGAATTAACCGGAATCATAATCAGCGCATCGGCGTTCGCGACTTCACTTGTTTCCAACCCATTGCGCTCGCGACCGAATAAAATTCCACAGCGCTCGCCGCGACTTATTCTAGTCCGCATTTCGGCGATGGCCTGCTCCGGCGTCATCACCGGTTTGCGCAAATCCCGTTGCCGCGCGGTTGTCGCACACAGCCAGTTGAGATCGCCAATGCTGTCTTCGAGCGATGAAAATGCTTGCGCATCGTCGATGATGTAATTGGCACCCGATGCCGCAATGCGCGCTTTTTCGTTTGGCCAGCCATCGCGCGGGCTGACAAGGCGCAAATTATCGAGCCCGAAATTTGCACACGCGCGCGCCACCATGCCGATGTTATCGGCTAACTGCGGCTCCATGAGAATGACCGACGGCGTTTCACCATCCCCTGCCACCGCTTCGCCCTGCATGTGCGCGCGACGTATCCCGTGCCGCAATTTGCGAATGACGCGCCGGGCCCAAAACCAGTAATTTTCCCCCGACCATTGCTTGGCAAGCGTCTCCAAACATGGCGTCGTAATAGACTCCGTCCCCTCGCCCGTGAGCCTAACGCGGCCATCGCCGACAATGATGTCCTTCTTGGACAGAATGAACTGATCGAGTGTTTCAATGCCGAGAGCTTCGCTGCGCCGCTTGCAGCCAGGGCACGAGACCGCATCGGTGACGCACTGAAGCGAAGCGCAATACTGCAAAACAGGTTCTAGCGTGTCGCGCGTCAAACCCGGCAAGGCCAGCGCACTTAACCCCTGATCGATGGTCGCCGAATGGCAAGCATGAATGATCTGCGAAACGGCCGTATCTGACCCCGCAAAAACCGGCTCACACTTGGCCGACAGCGTCACCGCTGGCTCCAATGTTAAACCTTCGCTCTCGCCGTCCAACCGCGCCTCCACATGCAATTCCTAAGTCTTACGACCATACTATTATCAGCTTTCACCAACAGTTTGGCCCCTCCAGAGCGTTGTGGTGTACGCCGTGGATTTAGAAAATCCCAGCTATCCATCATGCGTGCGGCGAAGGTTCACTTCGCAACTGCATACTGCGTCGCTATGGTCGGCCCAATAGCGGAGTCATCGACAGGGCACATTCCATGCAGAAAATCAAAGTGACGGGCACCGTTGTCGATCTCGATGGCGATGAAATGACCCGCATCATCTGGCAGCTCATCAAAGACAAGCTGATCCACCCATACCTGGAAGTGAACCTCGACTATTACGATTTGGGCGTCGAACACCGAGACGCAACCCGCGATCAAGTGACAATCGATGCTGCCAACGCTATCAAAAAGCATGGCGTCGGCGTCAAGTGCGCCACCATCACACCGGACGAAGCCCGTGTGAAGGAATTCAATCTCAAAGAAATGTGGAAGTCGCCCAACGGCACCATCCGTAACATTCTCGGCGGCGTGATTTTTCGCGAACCCATCATCTGCAAGAACGTTCCGCGTTTGGTGCCAGGCTGGACGCAACCGATTATCGTCGGCCGTCATGCCTTTGGCGATCAGTACCGCGCCACTGATTTCAAGTTTCCCGGCAAGGGCACGCTGACCATCAAGTTCGTCGGTGAAGACGGACAAGTGATCGAGCGCGAAGTTTTCAAATCACCATCCGCGGGCGTCGCGATGGCCATGTATAATCTCGACGACAGCATTCGTGAATTCGCACGCGCCTCACTCGCTTACGGATTGCTGCGCAACTATCCGGTTTATCTCTCGACCAAAAACACTATCCTGAAAGCCTACGACGGCCGCTTCAAAGATATCTTCCAAGAGGTGTTCGACGCCGAATTCAAAGCCGAATACGCCGCGCGCAAACTCACCTACGAACATCGCCTTATAGACGACATGGTGGCATCGGCCATGAAGTGGTCCGGCGGTTACGTCTGGGCCTGCAAAAACTACGATGGCGACGTGCAGTCCGACACCGTTGCGCAGGGCTTTGGGTCACTGGGTTTGATGACCAGCGTACTGCTGACCCCTGATGGAAAGACTATGGAAGCCGAAGCCGCGCACGGCACGGTCACACGCCACTATCGCGAGCATCAAAAGGGCAAAGAAACATCGACCAACGCCATTGCCTCGATTTTCGCGTGGACGCGTGGGCTATCGCATCGCGCCAAACTTGACGGCAACGATGCGTTGGCAAAATTCTCCGCAACGCTGGAGAAAGTTTGCATCGATACAGTCGAAGCCGGTTTCATGACCAAAGATCTCGCCTTGCTCGTTGGACCGGATCAGAAATGGCTTTCGACCACAGGCTTCCTCGATAAAGTCGATGCCAACCTCAAAGCAGCGATGAGCAAAGCGGCGTGATGGTCGATACTGTGCGCGATATGGAGAACGAAGACACGGAGGAAGCGGCCCTAACGCCGCTTATTGCCAATCCCGTCGCTCCCGAACGCGTAGCGGATCGCCTGTTGATTGCCTTGCGCGATCACGCTCCACAATCTGTATTCGATTGGCCCGATCCAGAAACACAGACGAGCGATGATCGCGATGCCTTACTGTCGTCGCGCAAAACAGCAGCCGACCTTCTCGTAAAATCAAAACTTGCGCGCTTCACCGACGACACGCGCACCGACCTGGATATCACCAATGCAGGCCGATATTGGGCCCTTCACGGCGGCTATCTGGCATATCTGAAAGAAGAGCCACCCAGCAGTGGCGGCGGTGGACGTCAGCGCAATCCAGAGATGGAAAGCTTACGCGCCGAATACATGAAGCTGCGCCTTGGCACGTTTTGGTGGAGCTTTGGCTTATCCGTCGCTGGCTTTGTCATGTCGATAATCTCAGTCGCCATCGCCCTGTTCTACGGTGATCGCCTGTTGCGATAAGAAAATCGCGCCGCACGAAAATGCGACGCGACCTCTTGTAAGCAGCGCTGGATATCGCGTCGCGATTATTTCTTATCAGCCGCGATCTTCTGATTGACCTCGACCTGCATCTTTGCGTTCATGACGTTAAAGTCGTTGCGCAGCTTAGCGCATGGCTCTTCAGCGCCATCGCAAACCACCATCATTTTGATGACGAGGTTATCGCCTTCTTTCACGACACGGCGACACACCGCAGCCGGATAGGCAGGGTGACCACTCGCTGTAAACGAATACATTACGGTCGCATTCTTTTCGTCATCGCCATAGGCCACGTAGTCGACGCTCTTAAAAACCTGCTTAAGCTTGGAATCGGTCGAATAGCGCTTGATCAATTCCTCGGCTTTGCCGGGCGCATCGCCACAAAATTCCGTAGCCGCAGCAATCGTCGGACCCGCCGAAGGCATCGGCGTCGGCGCGGGCTTGACGATGTCGTCGGCAGCAAGCGCGATGTGCGTGAAGGGCAACACGGCCATCACAGCGACGGCCAATAAGCGAGAAGCGGGCGACATGGGCAGAAAACCTCCTGGAAAGACTTTTTCCCGCTTATAGCGAAAAGTCCGCGCTCGTCTCATGAAAAATTAGAAATCTTGACGACGAATGCCCAAGACGCGGGCAGAATGTTAACCGGCCAACGCTGCTTCAATAGCCGAAAGCGCGTCACCGGCCTTCGATCCATCGGGTCCGCCAGCCTGCGCCATGTCAGGACGACCGCCGCCGCCTTTACCACCCAATGCCTCTGCGCCGACCTTCACGAGATCGACCGCGCTCCAAGTTTTGACCAGATCCTCGGTGACGCCAACGGCAAGGCCAGCCTTACCGTCTTCCGTCACGCCGACGACGGCGACAATGCCCGATCCAACTTGCTTTTTGCCATCGTCGATCAAGCCGCGCAGGTCTTTAGGATTGAGGCCCTGAACAGTTCGCGCGAGCAATTTGACAGCCCCAATAGTTTTGATGGCGTTGGCACTCGTGTCAGCGCCGCCTGATGTCGCGTGTCCGCCGCCGCCGAGCGCGATCTGACGCTTTGCGTCGGCCAATTGTTTCTCCAGCGTCTTGCGTTCTTCGACCAGCGCCTTCAAGCGCTCAACCAAATCTTCCGGTCGCGTGCGCAAAACATTGGCAGCATCCTTCACACGCTGCTCTTGCTCTGTGAAATACGCCCGCGCGCCCTCACCCGTCAGCGCTTCGAGACGGCGCACGCCAGCCGCACTCGCGCCTTCGCTGACAACTTTAATCAATCCGATATCGCCGGTGCGCTGCACATGCGTGCCGCCGCACAATTCGACCGACCACGCTTTATTGGGTCGCGCCGAATCCGTACCACGTCCCATCGAGACGACGCGCACTTCATCGCCGTATTTTTCACCGAACAGCGCCATAGCACCTGACTCGCGCGCTTCATCGAGCGCCATCAACCGCGTGACGACAGGTGTATTCTCGATCAGCACCGCGTTGGCCATCTCTTCGACCGCGCGCACTTCGTCGGCGTTCATCGGCTTCGTGTGCGAGAAATCGAACCGCAAGCGATCGGGCGAAACGAGCGAGCCTTTCTGCGCCACATGCGTTCCAAGCACTTGACGCAACGCTTCGTGCAAAAGATGCGTCGCCGAGTGGTTAGCCCGCGTGGCCGAGCGGCGCGCGTGATCGACGATCAGTTCGACGGCATCGCCCGCTTTGAAATGTCCGTTTTCCACCGTGCCGATGTGAACGATTAAATCACCGAGCTTCTTTTGCGTCTCGGTCACGCGAAACACAGCGCCGCTTGCACCTTTGACAAGACCCGTGTCGCCGACCTGTCCGCCGCTTTCGCCGTAGAATGGTGTTTGGTTGAAAATCAGCGCACCGCTATCTCCGGCTTTGAGCCACGACACTTCTTTGCCACCGGAAACAAGTGCCGCGACGACGCCTTCGGCCACTTCCGTGTCGTAACCGAGAAATTCGCTAGCGCCCGTTTTCTCGCGGATGTCGAACCACACAGTCTCTGTTGCCGCTTCGCCCGAACCCTTCCACGCAGCGCGCGCCGCTTCCTTCTGCTTTTTCATCGCCACTTGGAAGGCGTCGGTATCGACAGAAATGCCGCGCGGACGCAGAGCATCTTCCGTCAGATCGAGCGGAAAACCATACGTATCGTAAAGCTTGAACGCGACATCGCCGGGAAACACCGCGCCCTTTTTCAAGTTGCCCGAACTTTCACTGAGAAGTTTGAGACCGTTGTCGAGCGTGCGCTTGAATTTCGTTTCTTCAAGTTTCAGCGTTTCGGAAATCATCGCTTCGCCACGCACAAGCTCAGGATAGGCATCGCCCATCTGACGTGTGAGTGCCGGCACGAGCCGATGCATCAATGGCTCAGTCGAACCCAGCAGATGCGCATGACGCATCGCGCGCCGCATGATCCGGCGCAACACGTAGCCGCGACCCTCATTGGACGGCAGCACACCATCGGCAATCAAGAAACTCGAAGCCCGCAAATGATCGGCTATCACCTTGTGGCTAGAATAAGCTTCGCCTTTCGGCGCGACGCCCGTCGCCGTAACCGAAGCTTGAATCAAAGCCTGGAACAGATCAATCTCGTAGTTGTCGTGCTTACCTTGCAGAACGGCCGCGATCCGCTCCAAGCCCATGCCGGTATCGATCGACGGCTTTGGCAAAGGCACGCGATCACCCGGAGCGCGCTGCTCGTATTGCATAAACACGAGATTCCAAATCTCGATAAAGCGATCACCATCGGCATCGGCTGAGCCAGGCGGCCCGCCTGCAATTTTATCGCCGTGATCGAAGAAAATTTCCGAGCAGGGGCCACACGGGCCGGTGTCGCCCATCTGCCAGAAATTATCCGACGTCGGAATGCGAATGATGCGCTCGTCACGAAAGCCGGTGAGCTTTTTCCATATCGCAAAAGCTTCGTCGTCATCATGATAGACCGTGACGAGCAAACGCTTCTTATCGAGCGCAAAATCCTTGGTCAGTAAATTCCAGGCGAGTTCAATAGCGCGCTCTTTGAAATAATCGCCGAACGAAAAATTACCGAGCATCTCGAAAAACGTGTGATGCCGCGCCGTGTAGCCAACATTGTCGAGGTCGTTGTGCTTGCCACCCGCTCGCACACATTTCTGCGACGACGCCGCGCGCGTTATGCTACGTGTTTCCTGACCGGTGAACACGTTCTTGAACTGCACCATGCCCGCATTGGTGAACATCAACGTTGGATCGTTGCGCGGCACGAGCGGCGACGAGGTGACAACCTCGTGGCCGTTTTTCTTGAAATAATCCAGAAACGAAGAACGGATTTCGCTGACGCCAGCCATGTGCAACGTGCTTTCAAAGGACACTGAGTATTCGGGCTCGCCGTTGTAGCGGCGGCACTAGGGACTTGTCCAGGAACGGCCCAGCGGCCAGGTCGCCGCACATCACCGTATTAATTTCAACTCAACCTAGCCACCAACACAGGTGTGAGCTGAAAATGAAAGCGGAGCGCAGATGTTCAAAGCATCTACGCCCCTATTATTTCAATCTTTACTCACTTACCGCGAGCGCACGAGACGGCGCGCGCCAAGCCAAACGCCCATCAAGACGCCTATGCGCGCGTCCAGCCTTACCGCTTCGCTTTCTTCTTCGCGATCACGTCATCGTCCGGCAAAACACCATCGGCGTCCGGCTCTTCGCCATCGTCTTCACCTGCTTCAGGATTGACCAGAAGCTTCTCGACAATGAGACCCGCGTTGGCCCTGATCGCGCGTTCGAGTTCGGCGGCAATCACAGGGTTATCCTTCAAAAATGTCTTTGCGTTCTCGCGGCCCTGGCCGATGCGCTGTCCGTTATAGGAAATCCACGCCCCGGATTTCTCCACGATGCCCGCTTTCACGCCGAGATCGACGAGTTCACCGGTCTTGGAAATACCTTCTCCATACATGATGTCGAACTCGACCTGCTTGAACGGCGGGGCAACTTTGTTTTTGACGACTTTGACGCGAGTCTGGTTGCCGACCACATCTTCCTGCGCTTTGATCTGACCGATGCGTCGGATATCGAGACGAACGGACGCATAAAACTTCAAAGCATTGCCACCAGTGGTGGTCTCGGGATTGCCGAACATCACACCGATTTTCATGCGGATCTGGTTGATAAAAATAACCATCGTGCCGGATTTCGAAATCGACGCCGTCAACTTGCGCAACGCCTGGCTCATCAAGCGGGCCTGCAAGCCTGGCAGACTGTCGCCCATCTCTCCTTCGAGTTCGGCCTTCGGAGTTAAAGCCGCAACGGAATCGACGACCAGCACATCGACCGCACCGGACCGCACCAGCGTATCGGCAATCTCAAGCGCCTGCTCGCCGGTATCGGGCTGCGAGATCAAAAGATCTTCGACCTTCACGCCGAGCTTACGAGCATAGGCTGGATCGAGGGCGTGCTCGGCGTCAATGAACGCGCACGTGCCACCCTTCTTTTGCGCTTCCGCAATCACCTGCAAGGTAAGCGTGGTTTTGCCCGACGATTCAGGACCATAAATTTCAACGACACGCCCCTTGGGCAGACCGCCAATACCCAGCGCGATATCAAGACCGAGCGAGCCTGTGGAAATGGCCTCGACGTCGATCGCCTTATCATTGGCGCCGAGCCGCATAATCGACCCCTTGCCGAAGTTCTTGTCGATCTGCGCGAGTGCCTGCTCCAACGCCTGCTTCTTGTCCATTTTACCCCCTTCGAGCACTGTCAAATCAGACCGGTCCATGTGCGTCGTCCTCTTCCCTATGGCAGTTGATGCGTTTCAGCAATTAACCAAGGGAGTACATGATTTGTTCTCATTCGTCAATCATGTTTTGTTCTCATCAGCAACCCACGCCGCTAACATGCCCACAGCAAATCAAAAACGCCGAGCGATATTTCGCCCGGCGTTATGAATTTGAAACTACGCAGTGGCGCGCGTGGTCGAAGCAGACCTACTTCGCCAGCTCTTCCTTCACCTTCGCAGCCAGCTGTGGCAGCGAGAATGGCTTTGGCAGGAACGCAAAGTCTTCCGTACCGAGCGTTTCACGGAACGCTTCGTTGGGATAGCCAGACACGAAGATCACCTTGATCGCCGGATTGTCCTTGCGCAGTTCCTTGAACAGCGCAGGGCCGTCCATTTCCGGCATCACGACGTCGGAGACGACGATATCGACGGCACCCGGATTAGCGCGCATCAACTCCAATGCTTCGACGCCGTCTGCTGCTTCCAACACCTGATAACCCTGACGCTTCAACGCGCGCACGGCGAACTGGCGCACTTCCACTTCGTCTTCAACGAGCAGCACACGACCCGTGCCTGTGAGATCGGCGGCTTTCGCTTCCTTCTTCGGCGCCAGCGCTTTGATCAGATGCGGAGGATCGACATCTTCATCGGCATCCAAATGATAGCGCGGCAGGAACACTTTGAACGTCGTGCCTTTGCCGACTTCGCTTTCCGGCAAGATATAGCCGCCCGATTGTTTGACCACGCCATAGACAGACGCAAGACCAAGTCCGGTACCCTTGCCGATGCCTTTAGTCGTAAAGAACGGTTCGAAAATTTTCTCCATCACCTCGGCGCTCATGCCGGTACCGGTGTCGGCCACTTCGATCAGCACGTATTCGCCGGGCGTAAAGCCAACCACATTGGTCATCTTCAAGCTTTCGCGCTCTGTAACATTGCGCGTGCGAATTTTGAGTTTGCCGCCGCTGCCCATAGCATCGCGCGCATTGCCCGCGAGATTGAGGATGACGTTGAAAATCTGCGTGCGGTCGGCTTTGACATACCAAAGATCACGCTCAGAGCTAATTTTCAGATCGATCTTTTCGCCGACCGACGTTTTCAAGATCGGCGACATTTCCGCCGTCAGTTCGTTCAAGTTCAGAACCGACACTTGCTGCGTTTGCTTGCGCGAAAAGCCGAGCAAATTGGCGACAAGGCCTGCGGCACGATTGGCCGCCGACTGAATATTTTTAATGTCTTTGTATGCCGGGTCACTAGGGCGATGCGTTTGCAGCAGCAAATCGGAAAAACCAATAATCGCTGTCAGCACGTTGTTAAAGTCGTGCGCGATACCGCCAGCGAGTTTGCCAACCGCTTCCATCTTTTGCGCCTGGGCAAAACGCGCTTCGAGCGCCTTCTGCTCCGTCGCATCGATGACGTAAAGAGCGGCAGCTTCCTGCCCGGCAACCGCTGCGAGCGGCGTCAAATACACGCGCCGCGAAAATTGTTTTTGATCGCCCGCTGTGATTTCCAACGCTTGCACATGGCCACGGCCGATCAGCACGTCGGCAATGCCCGCTTCGACACGCGCACGCTCATCGGGTTCGGCCGTACGGCACAAAGCATCGAGCGCAAAACTATCGTTGGCAGGACGCCCGTCGAGAACCATGCGCATGAACGCCGTATTGCATGATGAAATCCGCCCTTCGGCGTCGAGTGTCGCGATCCCGAACGGCGCCGATTGAAAGAATGGCGCGATGCGTCCGTCTTGATGCCGGTTCGATACCGTGAGACCTGGAGCTAAGCGATTGATCGCTGTCAGGGTGAAGCCAGTCCCTGCCGGCTCAACGAACAAAGTCAGCGGTACGATGCGCCCGTCTTTGCGTGTCAGATCCAGATCCAGCGCGCGATGCTCGCTATTGGGATCCGCTGCCAGAAGAGCGAGCTGGCGTGAACCTTCGTCGCCCGCAAGGTCTTGTAACTTTGCAGACTTCGCGCGCAATGCGCCGGGCGCATAACCTAACCAATCTTCAAAAGATGCATTGATGTGCGTGATGAACCCATCGGCAGCAACCGAGATAAATCCAGCAGGCATCGTATCGAACGCAGCAAGGGCTGCTTCAAGACCGGAAATCTTTTGCGCCTCCCCAGCCTTATCCGAGGAGATGTCGGTGATCTGCCAATAGGTCAGCGGCGCCCCTTCGCGATTGCTGCTGACATCGGCTTGCACCTCATGGAATGGGCGCACCGCAATCCGCACCCAAGACGGGCGAGGCATTGTGCCAATCGCCTTCAGTCGTATGTCTTCGCTCCGCGCTTCGCCGCGTTCTGCCGCGCGCGTTAACCGATACAATGACTGCGCGGCCTCAGGATCGCCGCCGAATGCGCCTTCGAGCGATGCAAAAGGACCGGCTTCATTGCGACCGAACATTGTCTCTATGGCGCTGTTCCAATACAGAACCGCACCGTCGCGTCGCGCAATCACGACCGGATCGTCGAGCGCGTCGGCGGCAGCCTTCAACAAGTCGCCTTGCGGCGTCCGCGCGCCAATGCGCACATGACCGGCCGCAACACCAAAGAGAAAAAATGCACCCAGCATCGCCAGCACAGCAAGGACAGTGAGCAACAAGGGTTCGCCCGAGCCGCTTGCCAGCAGCGCGAATACGACAGCGCCAGCGGCACCGACGACGAATATAGTGGACAGAAATCCGCCAAACCCGTCCGCACCCATTCGCGGATCGAGAGAGGCCGTTTCGATTTTCAACGCCTCGCGATCCCTCATGGGACGTGAAACTAACTGATTCTCAAGGGTCGGGGCGTCGATGGGGGGCATGTGGGATGACTCGTACACAACGAACGGACGGATGTGCCGCATTGGCGCGGCGGTTTGCTTACCCCTAACTCTTCGGTCATCAGGGTTAAAATGCCGTCAATTCCAGTTTATGAAGTCTTGAAAGTTGTCCGATTTGGCATTTTCGGATGTCTAGGGGGCGAGAACAACGATGTGGGACATCATTTCCTGGCTAGCTATTATCGCCACCGTCATCGGCTTAGGCGCTGTCGGGGTTCAGTTCGCGCGCGGCGCAATGAGTGGCACGAGCAATGGCGGCTTCTTTCGTTCGAAAATAGAACCACGGATAGAAGTCATCGAGTATGCAAACATGGATGGCCGACGCAAACTGGCATTGATCCGTCGCGACGACGTCGAACATCTCATTATGATTGGTGGCCCGGTCGATGTCGTGATCGAAACCGGTATTGCGGCCATACCAGCCGCAAACGTCGAACACACGTCCCCGCAAGTATCGCAAAATAGCAGCACGGTATTTTCACGCGCAGCGCGCAGTTTTGGTCAGACCGGTAATAAAGTCGGCACCGGCGCTGCGACCCAAGACGATCCATTTGCGCGAACGCCGCCGCCACTATCAGCGCGACAGCCCACCATCACCGGTGAAAGCACGACAGAAAATTTAGAAGGACCTGGAGAACTGCGCGCTGAGCGCGCTTAGGCAACAGTTACTTCACGCGATCGACGTCGCCGAAGTCTGTCAAATTGAGAACATCCAAGTCTAAAGGCCGCGTAGCGACCACAACATTGGCACGCGGCACATTCAATGAAACCTTCACTGAGGTCGGAGCAACAGCCACGTCAACATGTTGAGTTGCGCGCAACTGGACGCCTATCCTCACATGATCGGCACCCAGCGGGGTCGATGCGATCGACAACGCAGCAGTCAACGGCATCAGAAAGAGGGCATTGCTAGCTCGACTAAACACAGAAGGCACCCCTCACTCGTTGATCCCAAACTCCAGATGTTGAATGAGTTTGCAGCACAATGGTTAACGAAGCGTTAACCATTGTCTCAAAGGCAGGCAGTGATTTGGCAATCTTATTCTTCGCGATAAACTTTTTCGCGCCGCTCATGACGCTCTTGCGCCTCGACAGATAGCGTTGCTATCGGACGTGCGTCCAAGCGCTTTAAACCAATCGGCTCGCCCGTATCCTCGCAATACCCGTAGCTGCCATCTTCGATACGGCTCAACGCTGCATCGATTTTCGAGATCAGTTTGCGTTGCCGGTCGCGCGTGCGCAACTCGGTTGCACGATCCGTCTCGGACGTCGCTCGGTCAGCCAGGTCGGCATGCTGAGTGGAATCTTCGTGCAGGATAGCGAGCGTTTCGCGCGTTTGACGCAAAATCTCATCCTTCCACTCCATCAACCGCCGCCGGAAATAGGCGCGGTGCAGATCGCTCATGAACGGTTCATCGTCCGAAGGGCGATAGCCAGCCGGTATTACGATGTCGGCGATCTTAACGCGCAGAGCCATCTTTTTAGCAGGTCCCTCTATCTTCTTCGCTGACGCCGTTTTGGCAGCTGCGATGGTACGTGTCGGGGCCGCAGGTGAGACCACTTTGGTATTGGACTTAGCAGATGCAGACTTCGCAACGCCCGACTTACCCACTCCAGGCTTTGCAACGGCAGGTCCTTTAGCACGCGCCGCACTAGCAGCAACCGGCTTGCCTTTAGCAGCTGGCTTGCTGGCCGCAGTAATAGGCTTGCGCCCAGCAGACGCCGTCTTTTTGGCAACGACTTTCTGAGCAGGCGCCTTCGCCTTGCCAGCTTTACCGTCACTCTTCTTGCTCATCGTCGGCCTCCCATGAGGCTCGTGTGCGCGATAATTCAATTCCAAAGAACGACTCGACCTCGACCCGTACGTTGGCGGCACGATATCTAAGGTTCAGAACGCCTAAGTCAAGCGTGTGCCTTCGACACACTAAATTTCGAGATTTTAAATTTTTACATTTAACAACAATGGGTTAACGAGCCCTAGTTCGCCCTGTAGCAGGAATTTTATCCTGTGTCCGCAGCCTTGCCTCGCGCGCATGCGCCACCTTGCTGAACTGTCGTTCTGCCAACTAGTTTAATTTATGTTCGATCAGGAATTCATATCCCATGCAGTTTGAAGGCAGCACCTCATATGTCGCGACCGGCGATCTCAAGATTGCGGTGAATGCAGCCATCACGTTGCAGCGCCCACTTCTCATCAAAGGTGAGCCAGGCACCGGCAAATCGGTTTTAGCTGCCGAAGTCGCCAAATCCCTTGGGCTTGAACTGATTGAGTGGCACGTCAAATCGACGACGAAGGCGCAGCAGGGCCTTTATGAATACGACGCGGTCTCGCGCCTGCGTGACGGCCAGCTTGGCGATGAGCGCGTCAAGAACATCGCCAACTACATCAAGCGCGGCAAACTCTGGGACGCGTTCACCCGTGAAAAACGCGCCGTCCTCTTGATCGACGAGATCGACAAAGCCGACATCGAGTTTCCCAACGACCTGTTGCAGGAACTCGATCGTATGGAGTTCTTCGTTTACGAAACCGGCGAGACGATCAAAGCCACGACACGCCCCATCGTCATCATCACGTCAAACAACGAGAAGGAATTGCCCGACGCATTCCTGCGCCGCTGCTTTTTCCATTTCATTAAGTTCCCCGACGCCGAGACGATGCGCCAGATCGTCGAAGTCCACTACCCCGGGCTCAAAGGTCGCCTCGTCAACGAGGCGTTACGTGTATTTTACGATTTGCGCGACGTGCCGGGATTAAAGAAAAAACCATCCACATCGGAGCTTTTGGATTGGCTCAAGCTGTTGCTCAATGACGACATCGATCCAGCATTGTTGCGTGAAAACGATCCACGTAAACTTGTGCCGCCTCTTGCCGGAGCGCTGATCAAAAACGAGCAAGACGCACATCTGCTCGAACGTCTTGCATTTATGACCCGCAAACGCAGCGAATAACGTCACCTTTGTGCATCTCGCGACAACAATGCGCGCAAGCCATCGTGATCGCCCGTGTCAAAAATCTCGAATCCGCACATGAATGAGACATGAACTGCGTCTTCAGCAATCGTTCAATGCTTCAGGCGTACAGTCCTCTCAATTGAAATGGCGCAGCGCATCTCGATCAACCGAGACATGGCGCGCGACAGACCGGAAACGGACCTGTCAAACATCGACCCTAAAGGAGGGTCCTATGTCGGAATTTCTCAGAAGCGGCGTCATCATGTTGATGGGGCTGACCGTGATGGCCGCAGGTGTTGCGGTCGTATTTTACGGATAAGAATAAACCAACACGCGGAGCGCCAGCCCCGCGTGTTTTAGTTTGAAGCACGCCTTGCCGCGCCCCACATGATACGTCACACAAGAGACTTCACAGTCCTTTTTTTGAATGTGTGGCGCATTGGCTGAACAATCTTACGCCGATCTTTTAAAGTCCGCTCAAACCCTGCTGGGTCAATACCAATCCCGCTTGGGCGATTTCCTGACGCCGTCGGTTCGCCTTGGCGTGACCGGCTTGGCGCGCTCAGGCAAAACTGTTTTTATCACCTCATTGGTCCGCAATCTCGTCTCTGGCGGACGTTTGCCGTTCTTCTCGGCCGACGCGCAAGGCCGCATTGTACGCGCCTATCTCGAACCACAACCCGACGACAGCGTTCCGCGTTTCGATTACGAATCCCACTGTGCGGATTTGTCTGCCAACCCACCGGTCTGGCCCGACAGCACGCGCCGCATATCTGAACTGCGCGTCACCATTGAATATCGCTCGGACCTGGCTTGGAAGCGCGCGCTTGGAATGTCCAAGCTACACTTGGATATCGTCGATTATCCTGGCGAGTGGCTCATCGACCTGCCACTTCTGACGCAAGACTACGACGCCTTCTCACGCGAAGCGTTGAACTTAGCTGTCGCGCCGGACCGCGCAGGGCTGGCCAAACCCTGGCTCGACTTTCTCGCAGGTACCGACCCGGCAGCAAGCGAGGATGAGCAGATCGCCATGATCGGCACGCGCCTGTTTACGACCTATTTGAATGACGTGCGCGCCAGCGGCGCTCAAGCGACACTCGCACCGGGACGTTTTCTTCTGCCCGGCGACTTGGAAGGCTCGCCGCTCCTCACGTTCTTTCCCATGCCCCTCGCATCCGCATCGAACCTGCCGCGCGGATCGCTGGCTGCCATGATGGCGCGCCGATTTGAAAGCTATAAAGCACAGGTCGTGCGACCCTTCTTCGAGCAGCATTTCGCACGTCTCGATCGTCAGATCGTTTTGATCGACGTGTTGGGCGCCTTGGATCAAGGCACGAGCGCCGTCAGCGAACTAGAACGCGCGCTTCAATCCGTGCTGTCGGCGTTTCGCCCAGGTGCCAACAGTTGGATGTCGCTCATTCTCGGCAAGCGCATTGAAAAAGTCCTCTTTGCGGCAACCAAAGCCGACCATTTACCGGCATCCAGCCACGACCGATTGGCGGCCATCTTGAAACTCGTTGTCGAGCGCACAAAACAACGCGCGCAAAACGAAGGCGCGGGCGTCGAAACGATGGCCCTATCAGCTCTGCGCGCGACGCGCGAAACGACCGTCACAGTGAAAAACGAGACCCTGCCATGCCTACGGGGCACACCGTTGCCAGGCGAGCGGATTGGCAACACGATCTTCGATGGAGCAACAGAAGCGGCCATTTTTCCGGGTGATTTGACCGCCGACCCCGTCGCGGCCCTCGATGCTGCGCGCACGTCATCTCCCGGATCCTTATCGCTCGTGCGCTTTCGTCCGCCACGCATCGATCTCAACCCTCAGGCTGTAAAGCCCGTTGCATTACCCCATATTCGTTTGGATAGAGCGCTCGACTTCTTAATCGCGGATGATTTGGCATGACCGATCCCAAGCAAGCGCCATCTCCACCACCGCGAGCCCCACGAGTATTCAAGCTCGACGATCCTGCACTCGCCTCATCAAACGAAGATCTCTTCGAGCCGTCCGGCGACACGACATCGGTTCGCAACGCAGCCCAGCCGCGATCGTTGACAACCGCAGATTTGAAACGCGGCGTACGCTGGGGCGCCGTCGTTGTTTCTGCCTCGATGGCGCTTGCAGCACTCGCCCTCGGTTTGTGGTTCACGCGTTTCGTATCGATTGCCCTTGAGCGTCAGGATTGGATCGGCTGGGTCGCAGCAGCATTGCTCGGCATCATTGGCTTTGCTTTGTTCGTCGTGCTCGCGCGCGAACTGATCGGTTTTCGCCGTTTAGCGCGCATGTCGCACTTGCGAAAATCGATATCCGCCGCACTCTCCGCCAAAGACCTCAAAGCCGAACGTAAAGCAGTTGCCGCGCTCACTGCTCACTATCGTGGCCGCCCCGATATGAAGTGGGGCTTGGCACGGCTCGCCGATCATGCCGGTGACGTTTTAGAACCCGGACAACTACTGCGCCTTGCCGATCGCGACGTGCTTGTGCCGCTCGATCAGGAAGCGCGGCGTATCATTCTCGCGTCAGGTAAGCGCGTTGCAACCGTCACCGCCTTATCGCCGATCCTGTGGCTCGGCATGATCTACGTCTTGGTCGAAAACGTGCGCATGTTTCGCAATCTGGCAGGCCTTTATGGTGGCCGCCCTGGCGTCATGGGCGGGCTACGTTTGGCACGCCTCGTCGTCGGCCATATCATTGCGACGGGCGGCGTGGCGATGACCGACGATTTGCTCGGCCAATTCGTCGGCCAAGATATGCTGCGTCGCGTCTCGCGGCGATTGGGGGAAGGCGCATTCAATGGTGCACTCACGGCACGATTGGGGGTTGCCGCTGTCGAAGTGATGCGGCCACTGCCATTCCTAGATGCCGAGCCATTGCGCGTCCGAGAAATTTTCGCCGAGCTATTTCGCTCTATGCGCGGCGCGGCAACAGAACCAACACGTAACCCACGCGACACGCGTGATGACCCAACCAAGGACGCATCACGTTGACGAAGATTAAGCCGCCACGCGTTCAGGCAGGTTTTCGGTCGTCAGAGATTTGATCCGATCGCTCCAGGCCAAAGCGCACGTTTCCGTCGCAATCAAAATCGGCGGTGGCTTGCGATCTTCCGCAGTAGCGAGCGACCATCGTGCCAGCGGACCTGCACGACGCGATGTCAGCCAGCTCACCGGTCCGGCCAGCAAAAGCCCTAAAACAACTGGTGCCATCCAGGCGAGTAGGCCAAGCGAAATTTTCCACGCGATAGCGGCGACAACGATGCCAATACCCGTATGCCAACGCGCAAACCACATGGCATCTGCAAACGCTAAGGCTCCGTCGTCGCGCTTTTGCGCGTTCCAACCGGAGTCGTAGCCGGCCAAAATTTGCAACGAACCAACCGTCTGCGTCAGCATCAAGATCGGAGCGATGAGCATGGAAAACACAGTTTCATACATCACACCGAACGTACTGCGCACCGCATGACCCGCATCACGAGTCAACCTTGCGCGCTTCCATTCCAGAATGAGACCCAAGCCTTTGGGCAGCAACACGACCGCGAGGGTCGCCAAGAACAAGCGCAGGGCCGCGCCCGGATCGATGATCGGCCAAATCGGAAAGAGCGTGCGCGAGTCCTGGAAATAGCTGGGAATAATCTGGCTGCCTTGCAGCGCGAGTACGATACCTACAATCAGCGAAGCAGCCCAAACGGCCGAAATCAAATACGAAGCAGCACCCATACCGAGATGAACGCGACCCATAGCCGTCACACCGGGCTGTGAGACAATGGCGAGATGTTGCAGGTTGCCTTGAGCCCAGCGCCGGTCGCGCACGACAACATCAACGATGTTCGGCGGCATGCCTTCATACGAGCCCGGCAGTGTGGGCATCATGTGCACACCCCATCCCGCGCGCTGCAAAAGCACGGCTTCGACAAAATCGTGGCTCATGATGTGCCCGCCAAACGGCTTGCGCCCTGGCAAATCTGGCAGCCCGGCAGCCGTGGCAAAAGCTTCCGTACGAATAATCGCGTTATGACCCCAATAATTGCCCTGGTCGCGATGCCAGAACGCAATACCGGCGGCGACAGCGGGTCCATAAGTATTGGACGCGAATTGCTGCAAACGCTGCAGAAGCGTATGCCCGCCGACAAGGCGCGGCACAGTTTGAATGAGACCGGCATTCGGATCGCGCTCCATGGCGAGCGTCAACGATACCAGTGTTGAACCCGACATCACGCTGTCAGCGTCCAGAATGACGAATTGCTGATAGGCGCCACCGAACCGCTCGACCCAATCGGCAATATTGCCAGCCTTGCGTGCTGTGTTCTCGCGACGACGGCGATAATAAACAGGCAACACAGATGACAATGCGTCAGACAACGCGCGATAGGCAGTCGCTTCCAACCGACCGGCTTCATCGCCGCGCGTATCCGACAAGACAAACACATCGAAATGTTGCGACCGGTCGAGAGCTTGAAGTTCATCTGCCATCGCTTGGATAGCGCCAGCAATCCGAGCGGGATCTTCGTGATAGACGGGGAATAGAAGCGCCGTGCGCGTGCGCATGGGTGTGTCGAGCGGTTGCAATGGAATGGTGTCGGGGCGCTCTCCGGCAAACAGCGGCAAAAACCCCAACGCAGCACTCAGACTACCAACTGCTATCCATCCGAACGAAATCGTTGATAGAACCAAAAACAGAAACTGGAGCGGTGTCATCACCGCAAACGCGAGAATGTTGAACAACTCATAGGCAAAGGCCGCTGTGAGAACCCCAGCACCGACAAAAATCGCTGCGCGAGGCACCCAATAACCGCGTCGCTTAGGTTGCTGCAAACTCGCTGAACGCGAAGTGTCCAATGCAGGAATTTCAGAGAAATCCTGCTCTGGCATGTCCATTTCAAATTGTTCGGGCAGTTTGACCCAAGGACCGGCATCTAAAATCGGCGTGAGTGCACTAGCTGGCGGTGGTCCGATGAAATTTTCGTTTACGGCTTCGTCCATCGATACAGCCAGCTTTCTGAAACCGCTTGGTCCTGAGCTTTAAGCACGAAGCGCAACTCGACGAGATCGGCACCGTCAGGCTTCAATTCAAACGACACGCGCAACCCAGTAATTTCCGGATTACGTTGAACAACAACGTTCGTCACTTCACCTGTGCTGGCCGAAACGTCCGCCACCGGTAGATCGCGAACATCTTCAACAGCACTTCCTGTTAAATCGATGACGAACAGAAAAGTTTCCGGAGTTTTAGAATGACCGATGCGCGTCTTAGCGACGCGGGCGCCTGACCATGACGCTGGCACATGCTCTGACCAATGCAAGCGATACGCGTGAGAATGCTCAACACCCGGCTCTAAATTAACCTTCGGCTTCCAGTACGCGACGATGTTGTCGTGAATTTCATCATCGACCGGAATTTCGATCAGCTCGATGTAGCCTTCACCCCAAGCCCCTTTCGGCTCAACCCAAACCGAAGGCCTGCGCTCATAACGCGCTTCGAGATCTTGAAACGATGCAAAGGCGCGGTCGCGCTGCCACAAACCAAAGCCTTTCGGATCTTTATCCAAGAATGCGCTGACTTGCAGTGTCTTGGGATTGGTCAACGGACGCCATAAGCGCTCGCCGCTTCCATTCCACATCGCGAGCCCTTCGCTGTCGTGCACAGACGGACGAAAATCCGTCATCGGCCTTTGATCGGCCGGTCCGTGGAAAAACATGCTGGTCAGCGGCGCGATACCGACATGCGTCAAGACTTTGCGCGGATAAAGAGTTGCCTCGACATCCATCACCGTCGCTTCGCCTGGCTTGATGACATACTTATAGGCACCGGTTGTTGACGGACTATCGAGTAGCGCATGGACCACGACTTCGCTCGCACCCGATTGAGGTTTTTCGATCCAGAACGATCGGAACATCGGGAATTCTTCGCCGCCTGGCCGCGCCGTATTCAAAGCAAGACCGCGCGCCGATGCGCCATACGCTTGCTTGCGTCCGACCGCTCGCAGGTAACTCGCGCCCTGAAACACGACGTACTCATCGAAATAGTCGGCGCGATTGATCGGTCCGTGAATGCGAAATCCGGAAAATCCAAATGGCGCCGCTTCGGGCCCAGTGCCAATTAAAGGCCCGATGGAGAATAGTTTTCCATCGGCAACCAGCTGTCTCGGCTGCCCGCCTTCGACAATCCACAGCGCAACCGGGGCATCGTACAGCCAGCCCATTGGAAAAGGTTGCAGCTCAAAATCGAGTTTGTCGCCATGCCAAAGCGCATTCTCTCTGCGAAAACGGATATCGCGATACTGATCGTAGGATAATTTATCGAACGGCGGCGGAAGCTCGACGGTCGGCTTCACGTACTCGCTTTCAGCCAACTTTTTCGCTGTAGCCTTGACATTATCTGTTGTGAAAGCAGGAACTGCGGCCTGTTGGTCCGGCGACGGCGTTGGTACGACGGACGCATCCTGCGCGAACACCAAATCAGAATTCAATGCAGATTTCGCCAACGCAAGCACGGAAGCCAACGCCAAACTCATTTCCAAGACCGATCTACGGTCGAACGTCTCTCGTGTCATTCCAATCTCTGCCCGATCCATACGTCGGCGATCGACTAATCCTGTGTACCGTCTTCAGACTGCTCACAAACGCGGCGCAGCATAGATCGGTTGCAATGCGGATCGGTACGGCGCGATTGTGGCAGATTTTCCACTCAAGCCGCTGACTTGTGTGACATTATCGTCGCCACCACCAAAACTTCGCGGCCAGACACAAGTACGTTGCGCCAAACCACGCAACATGACGATTGGTGACCCCATCATCCTCGTTTATAGAGCAAGCGTGCTGGGAAAAGACGGCGTGGGGATCAGAGTATGGCGTTGCTGGAAGAACCGACACTCGTCGAAGCCATCATGGACGCGCGCGAACAAATCGACTTTCTTTGGCAGTTTTTTGTCTCGGTCCACATCGCGCTCTTCGCCCTTGTTTTCATTTACGGTTCAGCCGTCGAACGCCTGAATTGGCCCGCGCGAATTCTCAGCATTTTTGGCATCGCAGGGTTCGAGTGGATCAACGGCAATGCACTGTCGAATGCCTATCTTTTGCTCGACTCCATGCTGGAACAGTACCGCTGGAGTTTTGGGCAGGTCGAACGCTTCCACCCGGCATTTTATGAGCAGTTTGTGCTCGCAAGTTATGCGGATCGCCCAGGAATGGTGCTGATCACCCACTCCGCTGCACTCCTCGTCATTATACTCGCGTTTCTTTCGCAGCGCTTTTTCCAAGGCCGGTTGAGTGCCCAACAAATGGCCCGCGGCCATGACCCGCGCGAAAGCTAAGCTGAGAACCCACATGGATTTTTTCCCAACTCATCGAAGTGACGAAAGCGCTTTACACGCAGTTCACTCAGCAAATTATGCGTTTTTCGGCCGAAATTACTCGTGACTTTTGTGTCACAAGACAGGCGAATTCCATGGACAATTGCGACAAGCCCATTTCCTAGGCGAATCATATCTGCTTTAGGTATCCACCTGAGCGGTAATCGGGGGGCAACCCGTAGACCGCCAACGTAGGGTTTGATGACGGGTTAGACGACTACGGGTTGTAACAGTGGTGTTGGGTTGAGCGGCGTAAAGTTCCGCCTGACATTCAAAATTGAAGCAGACGGGAGTAGCTCAATGAACAAGTATAGTCTTAGTGCCCTGGTGGCCGCAGGCTTGCTGGCAGGCGGTCTGACCGCTGGC
>PERI01000008.1 GCA_002928515.1 Hyphomicrobium sp. | reverse complement strand
CCGCTTCACAATCGGTGGAAGTTCGCATTTCATGGGGATGCCCTCGTATGGGTTAACCCCGTTCCCGGATTGAACTTAGCAGCATCGTAGGCGACGTGCATCAGGTTAGAGGCGCTAGTTTTATTTACTCATGAGCGTTGTAAGGCACTTCGACTTCGATCAGTGACGGCCAGATCGATGCATCGCCTACCAGCAAGCCCGTCATTTTCGGCAATGATCCTTCGACCGGCGCATAGCCAGTGAAACCTTGAACTAAATCTTGACGAGTGAAGCCGACATAAACGGTTTCTATTCGATCGTCCCGGCGAACCGCCATTGTCATTTTGCGATATTCATCGCCGCCCATTGCAGCGACCGCGAGCTTTAATTTTCCAAATTTATCCTGATCAGCGTCCCACGACATGCCGATGGGAAACGACTTATGAAACCAATACATTCTATCTCCTTTTCATAACTTGCTGGAAATCGCAGATCGATTCGGTCGCCATCGAGGCAAAAAAATGACTTTGAGCAGCGCATTCGGCTGCGCGCCGAGCGCCGCGCTGGCGAACTGCTCGATCAGATCGAACTGAAACACACAGGAAGGCCAGCGGAGAAAAATAGTAGGGTCGCCCCTACCAATTTAACGCGCAAGAAAGCGGCGAAAGACGCGGGCATGTCCCGCGATCAAATGAACACCGCGCTCCGCGTTGCATTCGTCCCCGACGACAAATTCGAGGCGATGCTGAGTAGCCCAAGCCTCTGACGATTACAGCGGTCGCAAACATATCTTAGCGCCAGCTTGGCGCTCGCCAACCCGCTAGCTCCGCTTCGCCCTCATCACAAAACCAGCGCTCGCCCTTAGCTTCGTTGACCATTGTCCGGGCATACATATGCGACCACGGCGGATGATAGATGCGCTCGCCATCATTATTGATATTGCCCTTGATCGGGCAGCCCGGCCTTGGTGCCGCCTGCGCTTCGAGCTGCCATCGCTGCGCACGATAGTCCCACGGCGGGACCGGCGGTTGATCGCTTTGCCAAATGCCGATGCGCGCCAAGCGCGCGTCGGCTTCGTCTGCTACGTAATCTTTCGAGTATTTTACAAATGCCCACGCATAGCCATCGCGGACCATACGCGCGTTGATTTCCTTGCCATCGATTGTGCAGACACTAACCGGCCGCTTGTAAATATCGCGATCCCGGATCGTGCATGAAACATTTTTGCTATCGGCGATGCTGGCCAGATGTTCCGTCGCACGGATGCCGCAACGCCATGTCCCACCGCCAATGCGATCCGGGCAAAGCTGGCCGCGTTCGGGCGTATCGATACCGTGAAGCCGAATGCGAATGCTACCGACATCGATCGTATCGCCATCGACGACAGCAGCCTTGCCGGTGACGATGGCATTACCATCGGGCAACGGCGCAGCGATTGCGATCTGAGCGCCGATGATAAGCGCAGGTAGTAGCGTGATCGAATGAGCCCTCATTTCGACTTCTCCCAATCGCATCTAATTTGGGAATAAGGTCCAGCTCTCAAAATTCCGTCACATCATCCCGCATGAACACTGCTCATGACGCTCGGCATAGAAATTATTTGCAAAAAAGATGAGGAAAAAGATCGCCGAAATTCGTACCCCCAAAGTTCGCAAAAATGACCCTCGGAACGCCTACAAGTTCTATTTTTCGAACAAACAAAAAGGGGGGTAGAAAGGGGGGTAGAAATGGCTAAAAGCCAATTAAATCAATAATATCAATGGATATTGGCTCCGCGGGTAGGATTCGAACCTACGACCATCCGATTAACAGTCGGACGCTCTACCACTGAGCTACCGCGGAATATCTCTTGTCAGCAAGGATGGCTTTTCGCATAGCAGACCAGAACGGCTATGGCGAGAGGCATTGATACGACAGCCAAATCTAGGCTTGCGTCAAAAGTGCTCATAGCAAAGTTCTCAACAGGTGTCTCGAAAATCGTGCTCGAAGCGCAAAAAGTTACCTCTGATGCCTTGTGCTATCAACCGAAATTTGCGCGGCAAATTTACGAGACGCCATGCAAAACATAGGCGCTGGACATTGCCCGACGCCTGACGTCAATGCCGTGTTCCTCCACAGCAGTATGCAGGGCCCATTGAGCGTCATGCTCTGATCGAAAATGCTTGCCTCAAGAGCCGCCGTGACACAAGGCCGGCAAGCTTGATGCCAGAGATAATCGGCAAGCGCGTTTCGCGCATCACTTGATAAATGAATGCTGCATCTTCGTCAGGTAGTTTTTGCTTGAGAGTCAATGCAGCGGCGACTGGAGCGAGCGCCAATGTCAACGCGACGCCGGTTCCTCCATATCCTATGTTATAAACAACAGAAGGATTGTCAGTGCATTCTTTGATCACGGGCAAATCCGTCGATGTCAGATGAAATCGTCCACCCCATGAGTAGTCAATTGCAATGTCGCGTTCGCATTTGACCCTCATCGACAACGCGCGACGTAGCGCTAAAGAAACAGCGTCGGGAATTTCAAAATCGTTTTCTGATGTAGATGTTCCGATTTTATCGATCCCGCCAAATATAAGTCTGTCAGCATGTATGCGATAAAATATATACTTGCTGTTCAGCTCGACGATAAATTTATCGTTGCCAAGGAGTGATGCTTTTTGCGCTTCGCTCAATGGCGCGGTGGCAAGCATGAAATTTCGAACCACTTTAGCGGGCGGCTGGCGTCCAGCAGAAATGGAATTTGAGTACGCATTGGTCGAAACGACGACCCGTTCCGAACTCATGATACTGCCATCTGACAAGGTGACGGCAGCACCGTGTTTCGAGCTTTGAATGGATTGAACGGGTGCATACTCTAAAATCTGAATGCCCAGACGAAGCGCATAGTCAGCGAGACCTAAGGCTAGCTGATAGGGATGGATCGTGTGGCACGGTAAGCGCAATTCACAGCTTCCGTTCGGTGTTTTGCCCAGTTCATAGGATAAGCCCGATTTGCCTATGACTTCGGCAACTTCATTGAGCCCGGCAGACGTCAACGCACCTTGCGCAGTGATTTGAAGTTCAGATGCTTCGACTTCCGCATCTGGAGCATGCAACTTCGCCCATTGAGCCGCTTCATGAGATTTGGTGTAGAGCATCCGGAGCGCATCGGACTGCCGTGAATTGCCCAGTGCTCCAGCAAGCCAGATCGGCGCCGCCAGAGGTGAAACAAGCCCGCCATTACGACCACTCGCGCCGTACCCGACGACCTTCGCTTCGAGCAGCAGAATTTTCTTCTCAGGACGCAGTTCTGCAATTCGGCAAGCGGTCGCTAAACCTGCAAAACCACCACCTATGACGATGATATCGGCAGTTGAGTGGCCCTCGTGTTGGCCATGGGCAGCGTCATTGGAATGTCCATTGTGCCAGTAACAGCGTTGCGGAATACCGTACTGATCAGACTTCTGACTGGCTGCGTGCACTTCAATGTCTGCCATTCAGCGCGCTCCGCCGCAGTTTAATGGGGAATTGACGACGGCAAGACATTGTTAATGCCACTTCGCAAGAAAACACGAAGCAGGCAGACCCATAAGCCGCGATCTTCATCCTGTACATTGTTAAACAGGGCGGGATATTAAAAATCACCAAAATGGTCCAGCCGATGACTGCGGCTTGGTCGCAAAACACTTCCGAAAGACAAAGTATGGACGGCAAAGCCGCGTTCGAAATACGCCATCACAATAGCATTTCTGAAATAACAGAAAGAGATTGGAACAGCTTATTCGTCGGTCAAAGTGAAGATTGGGCGTACTTCCTGGCATGCGAGAAGGCCAATTCAAAACATTTTAGGTTTTCAGCGCTCGCCGCCTATAGCGGCCAAAAACTGATTGCAGCCGCACCCGTTTTCAAGCTCGATTTCAGAATTGATATGGCTTTAGGCGAGCGTGCCCAGAAGCTCAGCAGCTATGTGATGTCGATTGCCCCGCAACTGGTAAAATTACCGATTTTAGGTATGGGGCATCCGATGACGGAAGAATGCCCAATCGGGTTTACATCTGATTTATCGGATACCGAAAAATCAAAATTGCTGGTGCTCATGGTGAAGCACCTTGAAGCCGTTGCTTCGAATGAGGGAATAAAAATAGTAGTTTTGAAGGACGTCACAAATTCCGACTGCACCCAATATCGTGCAAGTTTACAGCGCGCGGGTTTTGGCGTGATCGAGTCTTTGCCTATCGCACAGATGAATGTGCGGTTCTCTTCAATCGAACACTACATTCAATCTTTGCCATCGAAGCGACGGACACAACTTCGCAAAAAGATGCGACAGGCGGGCGAAGTAGACGTCTCGTTTGTCGAAAACATCGACGGAATAGAGGCTGAAATCAAGGCGCTTTACGAAGAAACACGCCAACGTCGCGCGCGCGATTATGAAGCCTTCGATGAAGTGCCGGAGGATTACTTTTCTCAAGTCACAGCCGCAAGCAACGATAACGTCAAAGTCATGCTCAGCAGAATTGATGGCAAGCTCGTTGGCTTCATGTTTTTGCTGGTTGAAGCAAATCGTCTGATATTCAAATTTGTCGGGATGCATTATCCGCTCGCTCTAGAGCGATCACTCTATTTTCACCAATGGATGTCGCTAGTCGAATATTGCATAAAAAACGGAATCACAACTCTTCAAGCAGGACAAACGAACTACATTACGAAAGTCCGCATGGGTTGCGAGTTGCGCCGCTCTTGGATTTTTTACAAATATACTGGACGCGTTCTTGGACCAGTTATCAGAGCAATTGATCCAAAATTGTCTTTAGCGGCGCAAGAGCCCGATCTGATTGAACTCGGCGAACACGCCCGCTACATGGAGCATTCATAAATACAGACCTCGCATCAAACTTACTGAGCTGACGCGCTATACTGTGGCGAAAATTGTTGGCCAACATTCAGCCTCGCTGCGAAAGAAGAATCTCTTTCAGCCACGATTTGGCGTTGTTTGTCTAACGTGACAACATGATAGCTGTCGTCCAAGATCAAAACTTCCATTGGCCCGCTCAAACGCGTTTGCAGATAAAGCGCGTTAGTAACCGAACTCTGATCGTCGTCACGCGGATGGATAATAAGCGTAGGGCGTGAAATATTAGATAGCTTGCCGATTAATTGCCTGCGCAATCTTCGGAGCTGATAAAATATCATTCCGTTTACTTGAAAGAACTGATCTGCGGTACCGACTGAAGCCGCACGCATGGCATCCATTGCCATTTTACGAATACGCTCATCTTTAAGCCCAAACGGCTCGCGCTCTGAGAAGTTAAAAAGTCGGGCAACAATGCTTTGCTGGCATAGCGTGAAAAGCTTGAAGGTCCAAGGAATAGAAAACCCATTCACTTTTAATGTTGGGGCCAGCAATACGACGCCTGCAACACGGTCTTGATATCGGTTGCATAATTCTAGTGCCAAAGTCGCGCCAGCCGATAGTCCGCCCACGATAACGCGATCACACTTACCCTCGAGTGCAAAAAATGCTTTTTCTGCGGCACTCAACCAATCTTCCCATTTTGCTAAATGAGCCACATCGGTTCCGCAACCTAAACCAGGAATTAATGGCGCCGAGACGACGTAACCTTCTCGCTCAAGAGTATTAGAGAGATAACGAAATTCTTCGGGCATTCCAGAAATGCCGTGAAAAAGTAATATTCCGGTCTTCACTAAATTGTCCCTTACGATGCGGCTATCACGCATCGAAGTCTGCGCTCAGCACGAATACATTGCCCAAACGAAGCAATGCCATGTTTGTTCCAGCTTTGTATGAGCCAAATGCATATAACTTGTGAAATCTAATAGCTATATTCGCCTAAATTATAGGGGCGCGGCCATACGCCGCCGAATGTGTTTCGGTGGCAGTTAACGAATGCAGCGCTGAACGGACTTCACTTAGGCTTTACCCAAAAACGAGAATGCAGAACTGAATATTGTCCAAATTGCCGAGTCGATATGATCACTCAGCATGCAGTGCCGATTCATATGTAAGTGGGGATCAATTGGAGTTCTGGCTCAACCATCAAAACAATCTGGACGCCACAGCCGCTGAAGCTGCACTCCGAGGATCCGGATTGAGACTTTTGCTGAGCCACGAGAATTTGCAAAAGATTATGACCAACAGGTCAACTGTTAGGTTAGGACTTATTGATAGTTTGGAGGCCACGCCCGGAATTGAACCGGGGTACGCGGATTTGCAGTCCGCTACGTAACCACTCCGCCACGTGGCCCCAAATACACCGCGAGCTTCATCAGCTGCGGACAAGAACCCACATGCAGCGCGCACGTCGCTTGTGGGAAAGGCGGTCTATCATATCGGAGTGAATAATTACAAGATATTGAAGCAAAGCGAAATCGGCTCCAGTAAGCACATAAAGACAGTAAGGTCAGCTTGTCGCGGTGATGTAAACCGCCAAAGCTGGAGCTATGGTATAAATTCGCGGCATCGATGGACTGAGGAAACGAACATGGCCGATAGTGCCCTGCAGCGCAAAAACATGGTCGAAAGCCAGGTTAGGCCGAGTGATGTGACCGACCGGCGCATCACGAGTGCCATGCGAGACATTCCGCGAGATCGCTTCGTCCCCAGCGAAATGGCGACACTGGCCTATATGGACACAGTCATAACCGTCGCTCCTGGTCGGGGCCTAATGGCGCCTCGTGATTTCGCCCGGCTAGTGCAACTCGCTGAAGTGCAAGATGGCGATTCAGTACTCATAGTGGGCTCTACGCTTGGCTATTCGGCAGCAGTTTTGTCTCGGATAGCCTCTCGCGTAATCGCGCTCGAAAGCGATCCTAATTTGTGCAGAAAAGCACAAGAGACTATGAAGTCATTGGGTTTTTCCAACGCAAAAATAGTCTGCGGGTCACTTGCTGACGGCTGGCGAGATGAAGCCCCTTATAATGTTATTTTGATTGAAGGCTCTTTAGATGCCACGCCGCAGCCATTGATGGACCAACTGGCCAATGGCGGCCGCCTAGTCATGGTGCGCATGGATGATGGCGTCGGGCACGCGCTCGTTGCCATTCAAAATGGTGCAACGACGGCGCAACGGATCGCATTTGAAGCATCTGCGCCGCGTCTTCCAGGCTTCGAACAGCCTGCGCGCGCATTTGCATTCTAGCAAGTCCACCGATTTCCAAATTGCAAAATCCAAAACCCATTTGAGATCGCGGTACTTGGTGGCCAGCTCATTGGAAATTCCGAGCATAAGTATTTGAAGCTGTGAGATTTCCGACACGGTTGTTGGAAAATCAGTGCGCTGGCGTGCTTCTGAGGCATGGCTTTAACAAAATCATAACTATTGTCTGGGGCTGACACGCGGGCGCTACTGCTTCGCGCGGTCGAATCGCAGTAACGCTCAATAGCGTGTGCGCAGATTAGCGCATCGACGGGGTATCATTTTGATTACGATTTTGAAAAAAATTGAGCCTTCGAGATTGGTAGTTTCGGCTCCGTCGAATGTTTGCCTGATCGCCACGAGGGCGTGTCTAGCAGCGATGTTCCTAACGATGCTGATCACGGGTGAAGTTCGCGCCCAATCGCTGATCGATACCTTATCGCAAGCCTATAACTACAATCCGCAACTCGACGCGGAACGTGCGCGATTGCGCGCCACAGATGAAGATGTGTCTCGCGCGAATTCGGGCTACCGTCCCAGCGTCAATGGCTCTGCCGATATCGAGTATGACAAAAGCTACTCGCGTCCTAGCTCGGGAAATCAGGGCGGTAATACAGCTAAAGGCTATGCTTTCCAGCTCGTACAACCTGTGTTTCGAGGATTTCGCGTCCTCAATGCGGTGAATTCAGCGGAAGCCAATGTGCGTGCGGGCCGTGAGACGCTGCGCGCAGTTGAACAAGATGTCTTGCTCAGCGCTGTCACGGCTTATGGTGATGTCGTGCGCGATCAAGCAATCGTGCGCTTGAGGGAAAACAACCTTTCGTTTCTGACCACCGAATTGCAGGCGACCAAAGATCGGTTTGCGGTCGGAGAAGTGACGCGCACGGACGTTGCACAGTCTGAAGCGCGGCGCTCCTTGGCTGTGTCCGACCTCTATCTCGCCCAGGCAAATCTCAAATCCAGCCGCGCGATTTATCAGCAAATCGTCGGATCTCCTCCGCAACGCCTGATTGAAGCCAACCCCAATAGCAAGCTCGTGCCGAAATCTCTGGAAGAGGCGATCGCGATCGGCACGCAAGAGAACCCTCTGGTCGTCGGCGCATTGTATCGCGAGCAAGCCGCGAAATATGTTGTCGATCAAATTCGCGGTGAGTTGTTACCCGATGCTCAGATCGAGGCGACGTATTCCGAGCGATTTGATCCATCGCAGAACATCGATCAATCCGAGTCGACATCGGTCGTCGGCCGCGTCAACGTTCCGATTTATCCTGCGGGTGGTGAAGTCTATGCACGCGTGCGCCAAGCCAAGCATACGCATGTGTCATTCATTCAAGAGATCGAGCAGGCACGAGCGCAGGTGCAATCGCAGGTCGTACAAGCTTGGTCGCAATTGACGGCGTTCAGAGCCCAAAGTGAATCGGATCGCGCGCAGATCGAAGCCAACCGCACGGCACTGAACGGCGTCCGTGAGGAAGAAAAGGTGGGTCAGCGTACGCTGCTTGAAGTGCTCAACGCACAACAGGAATTGCTCGTTTCTCAAGTCAATTTAGAAACGACAAAGCGCAATGTGCTGGTTGCGAGCTATTCTGTAATAGCCCAAATCGGCCGCCTGAGTGTCGCGGAAGTCGGCGCCGCTGATACCGTCTATGTGCCAGAAGCTCATTATGAAGACGTGCGTCGCAAATGGTGGGGTATCGACATCACGCACGATGATGGTCGCCGTGAGCATTTAGATCTATGGAACTCGCGCGTCGAACACGAGCCAGTGAAATAATCGGGTGGGACGTACGGAAAGTTGGACATCGATCCGAACTTTCGGTCCAAGAATTTGACATAGATGGCTGCACAACCTGGATTCGTAAGGCTTAAGCTCTGACGATCTCGCATGTTTTCGTGCGCATTTGCCTTGAGAGCGCCGCGCTTCGGGGATAAGTCTACCCAAGGTCGTTGCTCCAACTTCTACAACCTGTCACTTTGATGACGCGTTGCGGAAGCGGGCTCGGTCGTGTGCGCCGTTGTCATGCGGTTTCTCATGTGTCGTTACGTTTGTCGGTCGAAGTTGTTTCATGACCTCCAAGCTGCGCGAAACTTGCCCTTAAGGGTTGGAAACTGCGTTGAGGCGTTCAAGCGGTAAGGTTTCACGCGTGGTCGCCTTGGCACCGTGAGACGTCGGGCGTTCGGTGTGAAAAGGTGCGGTATGACGAGACTTGAATCCAGCAGTGAACCCAGCATGGAGGAGATCCTCGCGTCGATCCGTAAGATCATTGCTGAGGATCCGCCAGGCCATCGAGGTTTGCCTGGCTCGAACGTCAAATCAATCACTCAGCCCCGGCCACTTCTAGATCGGGCAATGTTTCTGCGCGACGCGCCGGGACGTTTGGAACCGAGCTTTGACACGCCTACGCGCAACGATGCTGAAATGGCCCAGCCGACGGACAGAATTGAAGAGCGGCTGTCACACACAGAAAATAATCACAGCGAAATAACTGCAAACAATGCATCGGCTGATGCACCCAGCGATGAATTTGAGACTCAATCCGCAATACGTCCCCCGCAATCACGGCAGGACCTAGTGACCACTTCCCTATCGTCGTTGCTAGAAAGAGGCGATGACGTCCAGTCGCCAGCTGCGCGCATCGAAGCGCAAATTTCAGATTTACTGGCCGACGATGTTTATGACCAAGCGCATACAACCGATGAAACCGATGCGCCGTTTGCGCCGTCAGATTTCAGTTCTGAAGCTAACAAGTCGACGACCGTTTCAGAACAGTTGTTGTCTGAACTGTCGAATGTTTCGTCATCTCTTGCGGCCAGTCTTGATCGCTCGGCAACCGAAGACGCATCTCCGCGCTTTACAATGACACGCGACGGGTACGTGCCAGAAACGTCAATACAACCTCAAGAAAATGATGATACTGGGACAATCAACGAACCATTTAATCTCGATCTAGGTGTATCGCCTTTCGCCCAACGCACGCCGGAGCGGATCACACAAACGCATGACGAAGCACCCTTCGCAGATCTCGGGCGCAATGCGTTTCGTCGCCGAGACGTTCTCGAACCGGTGCCAGCTTTCGACCAGCGTGAGAATTCAAAGTCAAACAAGCCTGCGCGTGATGACGAAGAGGCCGCGTCACAAACATTCAGTCCAGCTTCTGATTATGCATCGCAGCCAGAACCTATCTTTGCAACGCCATCAATTGTTGCTGCCCCCAACGTGAATGCGACCTTGCCGCCTGTGTCCTCTTACTCAGAACCATCGCAAGAGCGCGTTTCATCTTATAAAAAGCCGGAAAATTCGAGCTTTGTTTCTGGCATCTCCGATGCTGTCACGACTGATGCGACGACCACCCGGCCATCCACTCAGTACGTCGCCGTCCAGGTGCTCGAAAACCCTGTCATGCTGGAGGTTATGGACAGCCCCCAAGCCGTCCACCCCCAAGCCGTCCACCCCCAAGCCGTCCACCCCATGACGGTTCGCGATCATCAATCAGAAGTGAACAGTGCCCCGCTGACGACTGCCGCAAATGCCAACTTGCCCAGGTCGATGGAAGATACCGTCGCCGATCTTTTGCGTCCGCTGCTCAAAGTTTGGCTCGCAGAGAATATGCCGAAAATCATCGAACGTGCTCTGCTACGTGAGATTTCCGACATTACCAAATCCGAGCACAAAGCTGCTGCCGAGTAGGCAGCGATAGATCTCCGTCCATACCGACGGCATAGACCAAAGGCAGAGCTCATCTCTCTGACTTGGGTTTATGTGCTCAAAATTGCGAATCTTTTTGCCGTTCGCCACAAGTCCGCCTCGTATGCAACGCAAGATTTCGTTCAGAGCGCGATTAATTTGTGTTAGTGTTGACGAAGACACGGCGAGCGCGCCGTCAAGGGGACTGACCGAGCACCGACGCCAGTGGAGGATGGCACGGTTGGTTCAGAAGAGACGACGAACCGGACGGGGCAAATAACGGGGTGCCGGCGCGGTTCTGCGATTTTATTAATTCGTACGCAGACGAGGAAGCGCGATGACAAATTTCAATGGGGCGATCCATCATAACGTCGAGGACATTCTAGCGAACATCAGATCGAGCATTGCCGATGAAACGGGTTCGTTGCGCGCGCAGGCGCGTCCGACTTTCTCTAACACCGCGCAAAGACTTGATGCACCGCAAGCCGAACAACGCCGCGAACCGATGCTGTCAGACGAGGCCGCAGAGTTCGAGCTACCGGCTATCTTTAAGCCCGGCTACCAACCGGCACCTGAGAAGCCCAACTTGTTGGGTCGCTTGAGCGAGGCATTGAAAAGCCAGCAAACCCAGCCGACGGCAGTGGCCGCAGCACCGGCACCTACGCCTGCACCGGAACCCGATCGTTCGCGCACGGTTATTCGTTTCGAGCCAGCAGGCGGACGTACGGTTGAACAGCAACAACCAAAAGCTGTCGTCGAGCGCTTCGAACCTCGAATGACGGCGCCGACAGAATCTGAAGAAGATGTCGCCAAACGCGTGGCAGCAGAAAACGCCAGTTGCAAACGCGAAATGGCCTCGTTTAAGGACTCACGCATGAGCGGCATGAGTGCCATGTCGAGCAAGCCCTATGTCCCATCAACCGATGCCGCGCCTACACCTTATGTGCCACCGGCACCCACGCCGGAACAGGTTGCTGTACAAGCGCCGGTATACATTCCGGCTCCAGCACCTCAGCCGCGCGCACCGATGTTCGGACCTATCTTCACACCAACTGTGCAAGCGTCAGCGCCACAAGCACCACTCCCTCGCAACGAAGCGCCACAATATCCTGTGCTCAACAGTCGCCCGCCCGCATTGCCGGACAATGCGCTCATGGGCGGTGCTGGTGGCGCCGTTGAAGACGCGGCCGCACAGATGTTGCGTCCGATCCTGCGCCAGTGGCTGACGGACAATATGCCCAAGATCGTGGAAAAAGCGCTGCGCAGTGAAGCTGGCAGCGAAATAGATCCGCACCAGCAGCATGCGCACAATCAGGGCCAGCAGTTGCCGCCTGTGCCAGAAGTACGCAAGACCTTGCGTTGAGACACGGCGCGCGGTTGACAGGTTGGGAACGTGGGCCTTACGACCGGGGATCAAACTCCGGTCGATAAGCGACATCCCAACCCATGCTTGAAAAAACGTTCCAGCCGGCAGCCATCGAGCCGCGCATTGCCGACAAGTGGACGAAGGCTGAGGCTTTCAAAACCGGACGCTCTGCGGGCGGCGGCAAGAATGCGCCGTACGCGATTGTCATTCCCCCGCCGAACGTCACCGGCTCGCTCCATATGGGGCACGCGCTCAACAACACGTTGCAGGACATTCTGGTGCGCTTCGAGCGCATGCGCGGACGCGATGTGCTTTGGCAGCCGGGCACCGATCATGCGGGCATCGCCACGCAGATGGTCGTCGAGCGGGAGTTGGCAGCCGACAAGCAACCCTCGCGACGCGAGTTGGGTCGCGAAGAATTCTTGCGCCGTGTGTGGGCGTGGAAAGAAGAGAGCGGCGGCACGATCACCAATCAGTTGAAGCGGCTCGGTGCCTCGTGCGACTGGTCGCGCGAACGCTTCACGATGGGCAAGGATGGCGCGCCCGACGATCCGATGGTCAAGGCCGTTATCAAAGCCTTTGTTGATTTGTATAATGCGACGGACCCTGTAACGGGTAAGCGCCTTGAACTGATTTACAAAGACAAACGGCTCGTCAACTGGGACCCGAAATTCCAAACTGCGATTTCCGATCTCGAAGTCGTGCAGATCGAAAAGCGCGGCACGTTTTCGTGGGTGAGCGGCGATCCTGAAAAACCGTTCGATGCGGACGCTTTGGCCAAGGTGCTCGCCAAAGACCCGAGCGGGCATATGTATTATTTCCGCTATCCGTTGGCGGCGAAGGTTCCCGGCTACGATAAGGATTACATTGTCGTCGCGACAACGCGGCCCGAAACGATGCTCGGCGACACTGGCGTGGCCGTGCATCCCGACGATGAGCGATATGCAGCACTCGTGAAAGCAGGCGCGAAAGTTCGCTTGCCTCTTGTCGGTCGCGAAATTCCAATCGTTGCGGATGAGTATTCCGATCCGACCAAAGGCACCGGCGCGGTGAAGATCACGCCTGCACACGATTTCAATGACTTTGAGGTTGGACGGCGGCATCCCGAAATGGGATCGCCGATCAATGTGCTTGATGAGAATGCAAAAATCATCAGCAATCCGTTCACTGCGGCAGGACCAACAATTTATCCGGTTGCTGGACACCCAGGTTTACTACAGTCCAATCCAGACGGCTCATCAAGCATGGGTAGCGTTGAGCAAATTCCGGAAGCGCTTCGAGGTCTGGATCGCTTTGATGCACGCAAGAAAGTTGTTGCAGACATCCATGCGCTGGGCCTGCTCGAAAAAATCGAACCGACGACACATACGGTTCCGCATGGTGACCGTTCCGGCGTTGTCGTCGAGCCGTGGCTGACAGATCAGTGGTATGTGAACGCCGCTGAAATGGCGAAGCCTGCGATTGCCGCCGTTGAGGATGGCCGAACAGAATTTGTGCCGAAGAACTGGGAGAAGACCTACTTTGAATGGATGCGCAACATCCAGCCGTGGTGCATCTCGCGCCAGTTGTGGTGGGGGCACCAAATTCCGGCGTGGTACGGTCCCGATGGAACATTCTTTGTTGCTAGCTCTAAAGCTGAGGCAATAAAATCTGCGGCAGAATTTTATGCCGAAAGGCAGAGACCATTTCCCAATGGTCTGTCAGGAAAAGACTATGCACTTCGTCTCCTAAGTGGTGAGGAAGATTTGCACCAAGACGAAGACGTTCTCGATACTTGGTTCTCATCAGCACTCTGGCCATTCTCGACCATGGGCTGGCCGGATGAAACCACGGAATTAAAAACCTACTACCCAACCTCCGTCCTCGTCACCGGCTTCGACATCATCTTCTTCTGGGTCGCCCGCATGATGATGATGGGCTTGCACTTCATGAAGGAAGTGCCGTTCAAAGACGTTTACATCCATGCCCTCGTGCGCGACGAGAAGGGGCAGAAGATGTCGAAGTCCAAGGGCAACGTCATGGACCCCTTGGTGTTGATCGACGAGTTCGGCGCCGATGCGCTGCGCTTCACGCTCTCCGCCATGGCCGCGCAAGGTCGCGACATCAAACTCGCGAAATCGCGAGTCGAAGGCTATCGCAACTTCGCGACCAAGCTGTGGAACGCCTCGCGCTTTGCCGAAATGAACGAGTGCGTGCGCGAGCAGGGCTTTGATCCAAAATCCGCAAAGCTCGTCGTCAATAAATGGATCATCGGCGAAACCGAACTTGCCACCAAAGCGGTCACATCCGCGCTTGAAGCCTACAAATTCAACGAAGCAGCGAACGCTGCCTATGAATTCGTCTGGGGCCAGTTTTGCGACTGGTATCTGGAACTCATCAAGCCCGAACTGATGGGTGACGACGAAGCGGCCAAAGCCGAAACGCGCACCGTCACCGCTTGGGTGCTCGATCAAATTCTCAAAACTTTGCATCCATTCATGCCGTTCATCACGGAAGAACTCTGGGCGCATATGGTCGAACACGGCGTCGCGCGTCAGACCTTGCTGTGCACGAGCCAGTGGCCGCAGCTCGATGGACTGTTCGATCAAAAGGCGTCCGACGAAATCAACTGGGTCGTCGATCTGGTCTCCGAAATTCGCTCGGTACGCACTGAAATGAGCGTACCGGCAGGCGCCAAAATTCCGCTTGTGCTGGTCGGCGCAAGCGCGGACTTGAAAGCCCGCGCCGAACGCAACGACGACACCATCAAGCGTTTGGCGCGACTGGAGACCATCGACTTCGTGCCATCAGCGCCAAAAGGAGCAGCGCTGATCGTTTGCGGAGAGACGACGGCGGCGTTGCCGTTAGCGGGCGTCATCGACATGGGTGCTGAGAAAAAGCGCCTCGCCAAGGAGATCGAAAAAGCGCAAAGCGATCTGGCTAAAATGGACGCCAAGCTCACCAATCCACAATTCATGGAACGCGCAAAAGAAGAAGCAATTGAAGAAGCCAAAGAACGCAAAAGCGAATTAGAGGCCGAGATCAAACGCTTTACGGCTGCGCTGAAGCGGTTGGGCGAATAAATAACTGCATCACTGTGCGGATGAGTTCGCAGTAACGCCACTGCCAGCAAGCTTCTGGATGGTCGCTTCGGCGGCTGTCAGCGTGCGCACGCGCAGCTCCTTCAGAACCCAACCGAACCCGTGCACTTCAAACTTTGCCAAATAGAGCCGCGTCTCATCCAGCTTGTCGGTCGTATCGACCTCAAACGTCGTGAAGCTCGTGAACTCGGCACGCTTCACGCGCGCCCACGCACGCTGCATCCGTTCCAAAACCGGCATCGTCGATTCATCTGGCACACCCGACACATAATCGCGATACGCTTTGCGCATTTTGAAAAGCTGCGTGAAGCCTTCAGGCGTGACGTAGTTATCGATGGCCGTGTTGATCGCACCGCCGCCGAAGTACGCTTTGACGCGCTGCCAGACGGTCAGGTTTTCGCTCGCAACGGTTTCTGCCTCGCCTGGAGGCAAATCGAGCGCCAATTGCTTGATGCTGGGAGCGAGCGTGACGCGCACGGTCGGCCAATCGATAGCACGTTCCAGATAGGCGGAATCGCCAGTTCGCACAGCTTCGCGGATCGACCAAGCCGTGGCGAACGGTGCTGCGATGTAGGCGATGGCGCAAATGGCCAGCAGAGAAATATTGAAAACAATTCGCGACATCGGCAGTCGTCCTCGTCAGGCGCAATCGCAGCGATGCGCGACCAAGACATCGCCAGACAAACGTGGCGAGGATTTGATCTCAATTGGAACATAACCAAATTTTCATCTGATAAGCCGGAAATAAAACTAAAGCTCGGTCGGCTTTGTTTCACGTTTGTCAGGCTTCGGCGTCTCAGTCGTAACGCTACAAATGGCTTTGAGGTCACGCCATGAGGAGGCGTCGAGCGCCGGCGTCGAAGGATAGGCCGACTGGCGTCGCACGAGTTCTGAGCGCTCCGCAGTCGGCGGGTGGGTGCGCAGAATATCGAAGCCGCGCATACGCGACGTCGGCCCTTCGCGCTCGCCCTCTATGTCAGCCACGCGTTTGAAAAAATCACCAAGCCCCTTTGGCGAGATCTCAGCTTCGCGCAAAACACGAATGGCCTGCAAGTCGGCTTTACGTTCGGCGCTGCGCGTGTAGCCCAGTTGCGCGAGGATGACACCGAAGTTGGCCAGCGTGCCGCTCGACCCACCCATCATCAGTTCGACCGCAGTCGCCAATCCAATCGCGCGAATGATGCCTGTCTCGGGGTGCAATTCTATCCCGTGCCCCATTTCGTGGGCGAGCACACCGGCGATTTCATCGGCGCTTTGCGATTTCTCGATCAGCCCCTTGGTGATGACGATCTGGTCGCCGGGCACGGCAAACGCATTCATTAACGACCAGTCATAGACGACGACATCGAACGTCCGACCGGTGCCGGACACTTTCGATAATCGCTCAGTCAAAACTTTGAGGGCTGCAACGCCGTCGGGCGCACTACATTTTTTGTAACCGTCGGTCATCGACAAAATGGCTTGTTCGCCGAGGCGATCGCGCCAGCTATCGGGAAGCGTCAGTGCGATGGTGCGAATGGGGCTCCAGCCCGCAGCGTAAATGAGTGCAAAGAAGCCAACGATCAAACTGGTCACGCCGAGCCATGGCCGCGCGTTGCGCCAACGCTCCGCGCGTGCGGTGAGATGCGGAGCGTGGTGTTTCAACTCAGCCGCAAATGATTGTCCCGGAACGAACAGGCTTGCGCCCGGTACTTCGCGGGAACTGAGCAGCACATCGACCGCATGGTCGCGTAGCGGCTCGCCTGCCGCCAAGCTCGCATAAGGCCAAACAAAGTTGCCATACGCGTCATCGAGAGTGATTTCGATGCCGCGCGATGTCAAAGCGACGTTGGCATCGCGAGCGCCCGCAGTCTTGCCGTCGCTGTAGCGGGCATAGTGTCCTTCTGAATGAGGCTTATTTGAAACGCTAGAAGGCATCGAGTTCGAACACCTGTGCTAAACCTTCGCCGCGTTTTGGACGCGCGACTTGGCTCTGTAAGATCGCGTTCAGATTGACCGTGCCTTCAAGCGCAAGGTTCGCCACATAATAGCGCGTGGTGCGAAAATGGGCAAAAGTCGACATCGCCGTTGTCATGATGAAAATAGGCGCGAGGACGACGAAGCCCTGCAACGCGCTGGCGACTGGCAATGTGACAGGCTCGGTCGGCAAGCCCGGTGTCATTCCAATGAACCAAAGCAAAACACCGCTGATGGAGAGGCCGAGGGCGACTCCGAGAACGGTGAGCAGCCAATTGGACACGAACAGCCAAGCTAATCCACGACCCGAAACGGATGAATGAAAGGCAGCATTGTCGAGTTTGGTGTGGTGCGCAAAGTGTCGAACTTGGCTAGCACGATACCAAGCCGTGATAATGGCGCAGATCGCCAACGTCGATAGTCCGATAGCGATAAGTATGGCGATCTCTTGTGGGCTAGGAGGCGTGCGATCGACGACCCACTGCTGATAAGAGCCCGATGAAATGACGACGTAAAGAACGGCTGCTATTCCAGCAATGATTGTGAGGGCGCTTCCTGTCCATGCAAAAAAGTATCGGCGATAAAGTGGTCCGGATGAACCGTCATAGCGCAATGCTAAATTGCCTAAGCGCGTATCGGCGGTCATCATCCTTTGCAGTTTGTTCGCGCGCCAAGGCAGCACCCACAACGCCGCAATCAAACCTGCTACCAACGTGATAGCAGCGGCACTCTGGTTGACTGCCAAAGCAACGCTAATGGCGACGCCCGCCACGACGACGACAGGCAAGGCGATAGTCCAGAAGTACGTCCATCCGTAACGCCCTGGGCTGCCGACAAGCGCACCGCGAATGCCGCGCCATTGTGTTCGGCTCAGGCGATAACGTTGCGCGCGATACTTGGCGTTGCCAATCAGCAGAAAAACCAAAACATAGATGGCGGCTTGATAGGCCGTAAGAGCAGTTGGATTACCTGCAAAGATCAACCCCACGGCCACGCCACACGCGATGATCGGCAACAGCACCAAAAAGAATACGATTAAAAACCCGAGGAACAGTTCGCGACCAGTCCCGGTGTAAGCGAGGGGCTCACCATTGATGCGTGTGAACGACCAAAGTTTGCGCCGCACTTCGGTTTTGGCCCAAGAGGCATAAAGGCCGAGTGTAAGCAGATTGAGCACACCATTGACGAAACCAAGTCCGATCAACCGATCGCCGCGATGCTCGAAGGTCAGGGCAAGACGCGCACCGCCGTCGCTGGCGACATTCAATCCACGATCATCGCCACGTTGATTCCCATGCATTGCGCGTGCGCTCCTAATCCGCAGTCAAAAAAGAGCGGTGCCTCAGTGACGTCACGACACAACCTTAGGCACGCCGCACACGGAACGCTTTGATGCCGAACTCCTAAGCCATTGTCGATCAAATGTTTATGACGCCGATAACGATCAGGCAGCGGGTTGCGTTGGCGGTCGCGCCGACAGTCAGAATGGGGTCAACCGCCTCTCAATTGCGATGATCCAAGTTCAGAACTGGGGATGAGATATCAAGTCGCGCTAACTTTGTTGCTGTTAAGCAACTCTTTGCGGCCCATGCGCCACTTTCGAGCCACAAAGACCGCGCACGTCACACGCTTGAAATCATGTTTGCTGTGCGGCAATCACGGTTTTCATGCCACCCCATTTTGCTGCCGCTCAATCGGATGGACTTGTCTCACACCACCATCCTTGCCGTGTTCGGCGATCCGTTGGAAGACGTGAGCGCACCTGGCTAGGATCATACGAGGACATTATGGACGCCAAGACGTTCGACAAATCAAAACTGCCAAGCCGTCACGTCACGGAGGGGCCATCCCGCGCACCGCATCGCTCTTACTATTACGCGATGGGACTAACGGAAGAAGAAATTCACCGTCCGTTCGTCGGCGTGGCCTCGTGCTGGAATGAAGCCGCGCCTTGTAACATCTCTTTGATGCGTCAGGCGCAGGTGGCGAAGCTTGGCGTGCAGAGCGCAGGCGGTACGCCGCGCGAGTTTTGCACCATCACCGTGACAGACGGCATCGCCATGGGTCACCAGGGTATGAAGTCGAGCCTCGTGTCGCGCGAAGTCATCGCCGATTCGATCGAGCTGACGATGCGCGGCCATTGCTATGATGCGCTCGTCGGCGTTGCCGGTTGCGATAAGAGTTTGCCCGGCATGATGATGGCGATGCTGCGTCTCAACGTACCAAGCGTGTTCATGTACGGCGGATCGATTTTGCCAGGTCGTCACAAGGGCCGCGACGTGACCGTGCAAGATGTCTTTGAAGGTGTCGGCATGCACTCGGCCGGCAAAATGTCGGACGAAGAATTACACGAATTGGAATGTGGCGCGTGCCCATCTGCGGGATCGTGCGGCGGACAATTCACCGCCAACACCATGGCCTGCGTGTCGGAGGCCATCGGACTGGCGTTGCCAGGTTCTGCTGGTGCGCCTGCTCCCTATGAAAGTCGCGATGAGTATGCCCGCGCCAGTGGCGAAGCCGTCATGAAGTTGCTTGCGCTGGGCTTGCGCCCACGCGACATCTGCACGCGCGAAGCGTTCGAGAATGCCGCGATCATCGTGGCGGCTACCGGTGGCTCGACCAACGGCGCGCTGCATTTGCCTGCCATGGCGCACGAATGCGGGATTGAGTTCGATCTGTTCGACGTCGCGGAAATTTTCAAGCGCACGCCCTACATCGCGGATTTGAAACCGGGTGGAAAATATATCGCTAAGGACGTGTTCGACATCGGCGGGGTTCCGCAAATTTTGAAAGCACTGTTAGAAGGCGGCGTTCTGCACGGCGACTGCATGACTGTCACTGGCAAAACGATGGCTGAGAATTTGTCATCGGTGAAATTCAACACCGAACAAAAGATTATCTATCCAGTGTCCAACCCCATCAGCCCCACAGGCGGCGTCATCGGATTGAAGGGCACGCTGGCTCCAGATGGTGCCATCGTGAAGGTTGCTGGTTTGAAGAATTTGCAGTTCCGCGGTCCCGCGCGCTGCTTTGATTGTGAGGAAGACGCCTTCCACGCCGTCGAAACGCGCAATTACAAAGACGGTGAAGTGCTCGTCATTCGCTATGAAGGTCCCAAAGGCGGTCCGGGCATGCGCGAGATGTTGTCGACCACGGCAGCGCTCTACGGTCAGGGTTCAGGCGACAAGGTTGCACTCATCACCGACGGCCGTTTTTCAGGCGCTACGCGCGGGTTCTGTGTTGGACACGTAGGACCGGAAGCTGCAGTCGGCGGACCGATCGGTCTCATTCAGGATGGCGACATCATTTCGCTCGATGCCGTCAAAGGCATCATCGATCTCGAAGTTGACGAAAGCGAACTCGAACGGCGCCGCAAGTCGTGGACGCTGCCGCCCAACATGTATCAGTCAGGTGCTTTGAGAAAGTTTGCAGATCAGGTTGGTCCCGCGCGTTACGGCGCCGTGACCCATGCCGGAGGAAAGGCGGAAATTCTCTGCTATGCGGACATTTAAGAAAGTTATCGCAGGTTTGATGTCACTTGTTGCCGTCACGCTGACGGCAACGGCTGAAAACGTGACATTTCGTTCGCCGGATGATGCCTTGAAGCAAGGCATCTCAGCGTTCATCGGCGGTTATTATGAGCTAGCTTTGCCAGCACTTGAAGCCGCGCGCGCAACGCATCCCGAGCTCGGGCGCTATTACATGGCGCGTATCTATGCCGACAACGAAGGCGCTTACACAGATCATCCCAAAGCTTTCGCATTATTCCGCGAACTCGCTAACGAGTTGAGCAATATCGATCCCGATGATGAAGGGCTAGCACCCATCGCAGCGAATTCGCTGACATCTTTGTCGAAGTATCTTCGACAGGGCTTGACCGCCGCGCGATTGAAGCCTGACGCGGACGCTGCCGACCGGGCCTTGCAGCGCGCGGCTCTGACTTTCAACAATGAAGACGCGCAGTTCGAGCTTGCCAAAGTGTTACTGCGTGGCGAAGGGCCCGATATAACACTTGGTCGCCAGGATGACCCATCCAGCAAGATTGAAAATGGCCGCCATTGGTTGTCGCGTCTATCGCGCAATGGTCATGCAGGAGCGCAAGCATTCTTAGCTGACCTGATGTGGCGCGGACGTTTTGTGAAAAAAGATCAGGCCGCAGCCCTCAACTTGATCGATGTTGCCGTCGTGAATGCGCCAGCCCATGAGCGCGTGTGGATCGACGACATCTACCAGAATATCTTTTGCAATGCTGGAGAAGGCGTACGCCAGCAAGCCACAGGTCGCGTTGCGGAATGGCGTAATCGCTATGGGCGGCGTCAGCAGGCGCTACGCGACAAAGATGGTCTCGACGAACTGACTTCCGATGTTGTCCGAACCTGTGCCAACGGCGAACTCGTGCAGCCCATGGGTGCTATCCGTGAAGTGACCACGCCAAGCCCTGCAAGTGCGCCACCGCCTGCCCAGGGCATTGATGCCGACTACGCTGTGCCGCCTCCTGCGCCACCGCTTTAGAAATTATTGTTATTGAAGTTCGACCCATACCGGCACGTGATCGGAAGGTTTTTCGCCGCCTCGCGGACCGCGATCCACACCAGAACTCACCAAACGATCGGCAGCTTGCGGCGATAGAAAAATATGATCGATGCGGATGCCGTCGTCTTTTTGGAAGGCGCCAGCCTGATAATCCCAAAATGTAAAGATGCCGGATTCCGGTAAACAAGCGCGCGTCGCATCGGTCAATCCAAGATGTGAGAGCGCACGCCATGCACCTCGGCTCTCAGGCTGAAACAAAGCATCGTTGACCCACGCTTGCGGACGTTTGGCATCGACCGGCTCGGGAATAACATTGAAGTCGCCAGCCAACACCAAAGGCGTTTCTTCGAGTAGCCGTGTGCGCGCATGTGCTTCGAGGCGCTGCATCCACGACAGCTTGTATGAGAATTTCTCGGTACCTATGGGATTGCCGTTGGGCAAATAAATCGACGCAACGCGCACCATATCGGACCCAAGTGGCACAAGCGCTTCGATCCAGCGCGACTGGACATCGCTCTCATCGCCAGGCAACCCGCGCGACACATCTTCCAGACCGTGCTTGGAGAGAAGTGCCACGCCATTGAAACCTTTTTGGCCATGTGTGGCGACCGTGTACCCCAATTCCTCGAAGGCTTCGCGTGGAAACCCTTCATCGACCGATTTGATTTCCTGAAGGCACACGACATCGGGAGAGGCTTGACGCAGGTATGCGACAGCCGCTTCGAGCCGCGCTTTGACGCCGTTGATGTTCCAAGTGGTGATAATCATGACAGGAGGTCTGCCATCACGGAGCCTTGAAATCAAATCTTGTCGCCAACACCGATCAAAATTCTAGGAAATGCACCGAATGCACGGGCGGTAGTCGCGCAGCGGTAGTCGTCCAGGTGTCACCCTGGTCATCCGATGCCCACAGCCCACCTGTCGTGCTGCCCATCACGAGATCATCGCCGCTCGAACTGATCGCCAGCGCGTGACGATAGACGATGTCGTAGGCTGGCTGACTTGGCAGTCCAGAGCGAAGGATATCGAAGGTTTTTCCCCCATCGCGCGTGCGCGTGACGACAAATTCGCCATCAACAGGAATACGCAACTCGTCTTTGATGGCGGGCACGAACCAAGCCGTATCGGGCTCTCGGGGGTGCACGACAACCGGAAAACCGAACGACGAGGGTTTGACGTTCTCGATTTCAACCCACGTTTTGCCGTCGTCGATGGAACGGAAAATGCCGTTGTGATGCTGCACCCACAGCGCATCAGGGTGTGCGTGGCATTGCGCGAGACAGTGCGCATCTTGAATGTTGGGATTGAATTTCTGCTCAGGCGGCATGTGATCGGCCCACATGCCTTCGCCTTCGTTGGCCCAAGTCGCACCACCGTCACGTGTCGCCCACACCCCGCCGCACGAAATTCCAACGCGCACGATGTCCGAATTTCGCGGGTCAACGCACACGGAATGAATACCTGGCAGATCAGCGCCGCCCCCGAACCATTGCTGTCTCTTGGGATCATCCCAAAACCCGCGCATCAACTCCCAACTTGCGCCGTGATCGCTGGATCGAAACAGCCCGCCGGGAATCGTACCGCACCAGAGGACGCCCTCTTTATCTGGTCCGCCCGACTGTAGCGCCCAGATTTTGACCGTGCTCCAGGGAATGGTTTTGCCAAAACCGTCCGTATCGATCAGGCTCTCGGGTTTCGTGGGGTAAGCAGGGGCAGCACATTCTTCAAAGGGGGCCCCTGGCGCCGCCGCGCGGTGTAACTTGACCCCAAAATGACCATGTTCAAGAGCTGCGTAAATTTTTCCACTGCGAGCATTTGGATATGCAAGGGAGAGATTGTCACCGAGAAAATCGCTGCGTGAGATTTGCCAAGGTGCATCTCGAGGACCGCTGCGTTCGAGCGTGAACAAACCTTTGCGTGTAGCAGCAAGGACGCGAAGCGACATGGCACAAACCCACCTTTGTGTCGAAATGACTTATTATTTTCTATCCACCCGATAAAGCTTGGAGAACATAAATCTCGCTATTGGACTGCACGGCATCGGACAACGTGGTGCGATCGCGTATCGCGCGACCATCGACAAATATCGTCATATGTTTGCGCAATTGTGCTTGGTCGTCGAGCACATAGCCTCGCACGCGCGGATTGTCTTCGAACACTGCGCCAAGAGCCGCGCGCACTGTGGATCCTGTGACATCCTTCGGCGGACAGTCAACATGGCGTTGCAGAACTTGGGCAAAGACGACGCGCGGCATCGAGAAATTCCAGACTGAAATACCCGGCCGATTTTAGATCGAAAAACTGGTCCCGCAACCGCAAGACGATGATGCCACCGGATTGTTGATTTTGAAAGCGGCACCGATCAGATCGTCGACAAAATCAATTTCCGCACCTTCCATGTATTGCAAGGAGACCGGATCGATCAAAAGCGTGGCGCCGGATTTTTCCAGCACCAAATCGTCCGCCGCGCGTTTCGCCACGAGATCGAATTTATATTGAAATCCCGAGCAGCCGCCACCTTCAACCGATACCCGCAACAGAGGTGTCGCAGGATCTCCGGCAGCAATTTCCGCAATTCTCTGCGCAGCGCGTTCTGTCAAACTCACCGGCATCGTCGATATCGTCGTCATGAGCTACTCATTTCTCGTCTCAGCGAACGCGCGCACTAAGGGCAACGCACTGGTATGCTCCAAACATAACAGATAGGAACATGTCCGACGATGTCAAATTCGCAAGATTAACCCACCTATTATTGCCGATTTGAAAGCACGAGACCTTCAATGTGAAGGCAGATAAAACTAAAATGACAAGCAAAGCCGCCAATAAAATCGACTATGGGGAAGGTTTGCCGGTGGGAGCGCGGGCGCCTGCATCCTATGCAGCAAGCGCAATAGCTTCGCGCGGGCGATTTTTTCATGAAGTCGCTTGCCCAACTCGCAGCCCATTTCAGCGCGACCGTGACCGCATCCTCCATGCCACCGCGTTTCGGCGTTTGACCTACAAGACGCAGGTTTTTCTATTTCATGAAGGCGACCATTATCGCTCGCGTTTGACGCACTCATTGGAAGTGGCGCAGATCGCGCGCACCATCGCCCGGCAATTGCGTTTAGATGAAGACTTGGCAGAAGCCGTGGCCCTCGCTCACGACTTGGGTCATTCGCCGTTTGGGCACGCGGGCGAACGCGCGCTTGATAGGGCTATGCGCGATTTCGGTGGCTTCGATCACAACGCGCAATCCATCCGAGTCGTCACATCGCTAGAACGCAAATATCTCGCTTTCGATGGCCTCAACCTAAGCTGGGAAATGCTCGAAGGTTTGGCAAAGCACAACGGTCCCGTGCGCGATTTGCAAAGTCCAGTGGCAAAAGTCGTGCGCCGATTGGAGACATGGAAACCTCTAGATTTGGCAAAATGGGCATCGGCAGAAGCACAAGTCGCAAGCCTTGCCGACGATATCGCTTATCTTTCCCATGATGTGGACGACGGACTACGAGCCGGATTGCTGTCACTCGATGCTTTGGCGGATGTGCCGGTCGCTGGACCTCTCGTACGTGAAGTGATCGGCGTGGCGAAGAATGCTCATGATGGCCGTGCGTTTTATGAAGTGACGCGGCGCATGATTACCGTGATGGTCGCCGATGTAGTGAATGAGACACGTCGCGCACTGGCACAGCTCGCTCCCGAAACAGCCGATGATATTCGTAGCGCTGGGTCAGCCACAGTCGCATTCTCAAAGATGATGGCAAGCGATATGAAAGCGCTCAAATCATTCCTGTTCGAGCGTGTCTATCATCATGAAAAAGTCATGCGGGTTATGAAAAACGCCGAACAGATAGTAACCGATTTGCTGGACCGATATCGCTCTCTTGGCGAGCCCACAGCACTTCCTGAAGCCTGGACTGTGGCCATGCGCGACTTAGATGCGCGCGCTCGAGCGCGGCTTTCAGCCGACTATCTTGCGGGCCAGACAGATCGCTATGCACTGGCCGAGCACCGGCGGCTATTTGAGGTCACGCCAGACTTGCGATAGAGACTTGCGAACAAGCCGCAATTGTTTGACTAGACTTAAAGCCGATAAATGTCGGCAACGCCATGATCCTTGCAGGACTTTCATGAATATCTTTGCGAATGTTGAAGCGCGCGTCAGCGATGCGTTGAACGCGATGAAGGCTGAGGGCTTTCTGCCCGAAGATCTTGTGTTGCCGACGATCGAAGCTGAAGCCCCGCGCGATGCCACTCATGGCGATGTCGCAGTAAATGCCGCGCTTGTCCTGGCTAAATCCGCACGCATGAAGCCGCGCGATATCGCTGAAGCATTGAAAGCCAAACTTGAAGCAGCAAGCGACGTTGCAAAAATTGAAGTCGCAGGTCCGGGCTTTCTCAACATCACTTTCAAACTGGAGGTGTGGCACAACCTCGTGCGCACGGTCTTAAGCGAAGGTGACAGCTTTGGCTCTGGCAGCGCGAGCAACGGTGAAAAGGTCAACCTGGAGTATGTGTCTGCCAACCCCACCGGCCCCATGCATGTGGGTCACTGTCGCGGCGCGGTGTTTGGTGACGCACTCGCAAATCTTTTGCAATTTGCCGGCTTCGACGTAACGCGCGAATACTACATCAACGATGCAGGCGGCCAGGTTAACGTGCTCGCAAGGTCGGCATTTCTGCGTTATCGCGAAGCGCTTGGCGAAGATATTGGTGATATCCCTGAAGGGCTTTATCCCGGCGACTATCTCGTACCAGTCGGCAAGGCCCTGGCAGCAGAATTTGGCAACTCATTACGACGATTGCCCGAGGATCAATGGATCGCGCGCGTGCGTGATTTCACCATCGATAAGATGATGGACATGATCCGCGATGATCTTGCAGCACTCAACATTCGTCATGATGTATTTTTCTCCGAAGCATCTCTGACGCGCGGTGGCCAAGATAAAATCAAAGCAGCCATCGACGTGCTGCGCAAGAAAGACCTGATCTACGAAGGCCGTCTTGAAAAGCCGAAGGGCCATGACGACAGCGAATGGGAAGATCGAACCCAGACGCTGTTTAAATCGACAGCTTTCGGTGACGACGAAGATCGCGCCATTCAAAAATCAGACGGCAACTATACCTACTTTGCCGGTGACGTCGCCTATCACTACGACAAACTGCAACGTGGCTTCTTGCATCTCATCAACGTCTTTGGCGCCGATCACATCGGCTACATTTCGCGCATGAAGGCCGTGGTCGCGGCCCTATCCGATAAGAAGGCCGATCTCGACATCAAAGTCGTGCAACTGGTGCGCTTATTCCGAGGCGGCGAACCGTTTAAAATGTCGAAGCGTGCGGGCACATTCGTCACTTTGCGCGACGTAGTCGATGAAGTCGGCCGCGACCCCGTTCGCTTCATGATGCTCTATCGTAAGAACCAGGAGACGCTCGACTTCGACTTCGCCAAAGTGACGGAGCAGTCGAAGGACAATCCGGTGTTCTACGTGCAATACGCGCACGCCAGAGTTGCCAGCGTGTTCCGCAATGTCGCGCAGCAAATGCCTGATTTGGATACAACCCAAGCCTCTCTCGTGCAGGCCGACCTCAGCGTTCTGTCGGACGTCGGTGAAATTGACCTGATCAAACGATTGGCGGCTTTCCCTCGGCTGGTCGAAGGTGCCGCAAAAGCCCATGAACCCCATAGGCTTGCGTTTTATCTTTACGATCTTTCCAGCACCCTCCATAGCCAATGGACCCGTGGCAATGATTCGCCACATTTGAGATTTATTCAATCAAATGACGGGGTTGCGACCAAAGCTCGGTTAGCTTTGATTGGCGCGACAAAGACGGTGATAAACTCGGGTCTGAAGGTCCTCGGCGTCGAGGCGCCGGACGCAATGCGATAAGCTCGAGACTCATCTAAGATCAAAGTGCATCGATTGGGTGCACTGTATGTAGGGGTGTTTCGCGATGTCGTCGGGAAACGATTATCCAGGGCATAATCCGAATTGGCCACCCAAAAAACCGGTGGCTAACGCAGGCTTGGCTCAAGACCGCCAACCGGCGCCAGCTTGGCCGCCTCAAACGGCTCCACAACATCCCAGTCAGTCTGGCGTGCATCCATCATGGGGACATGCCGATCCCCAAAGCTACCCATCATCCAATTATCCATCGACGGGATATCCAGCGCAAACTGCGCCGCAAGCTCCAAATTATGCGCAGCCGCAATTTCGCCCGGTGACGCAGCCCACAAATCAAAACTCAGCACCTGCCGCTTCGCCAAGTAGCTACGGCGGTAACAATCCTTTCGCACCGAATTTCGACTACACCCCACCCTCACAGCGCTCGCAGCCAAGCGCGCCGCGAGCTCCGACACCTGTGCAGCAGTCACAGCCTTATGTTGCGCGTCCCATGGTCAATACGCAAAACGCGCCACAAGCAGCTCCGAGTTCGGTGCAACAACAACCTGCGTTTACCAATAGCCAATGGGCAGCTCTGCAGGCTGATCCGCGGCGGCCTGATCCTCGCGGCTACGATGCCGGTAACTATCACAGCCAACCGCAGGTCGCGCAGCCGACGCAGCAAAACGCCTATCGCGCTGCTGAGCCACGCTTCGAAGCAGACCCTGCGCCGATGCCATCGCCGCTCTACGGCGATTGGCAACAAGGTCAACAAGGCCACCAGCATCAAGCGCCGGGTTACCCTGGCGACACTTACGCTCAACAAGCTACAGACGACATGGGCTTCGCGCAGGCGTCCGGTGGCGAACTCGATCAAGCCTATGACGATGATGAGTACGAGGCCGAAGAAACACCGCGTCGCTCGCGCATGTTCATGATGGTCGCAGCACTTGTTGGTGCCATTACAGTCGGTGGTGGTTTGACGTTCGGGTACCAGACCATACTCGGCAACAGTGGGTCAGGCGATCCGCCGGTCATCAAAAGTGCCGCCAATCCCTCAAAGATCAAACCCGTCGATGCAGGCGGCAAAGTTTTCGCGCATTCCGATAGCAAGATCATGGGTCGTCTCGGCGAAGGTAGCGCTGGCACTGCCACAGTCGCTGCTGCTTCGAATTCGGCTGAGGCCTCAGAAATGGACGCTAATGGCACGCGCAAGGTTTCAACACTTGTGGTTGGTCGCGATGGCAGCATCCAAGCGCCGTTGCCTGATGCTCCTATTGTCGCGGCAGCACTCGATGCCAACGCAGCCGGCGATGCAGTCCCTGGGCTGACAGTCGTCGATGCCTTAAATCAGAATGCGGCACGCACGAACGTCGCAGCCGTAGCTGCTGCGCCGACCGTGCCGCAGGTCGTCAATACGCCGCCGCAGAAAATTGTTGTGACGCCGCCGCCATCCAACCCTCAGCCAGAGGTCGATGCGACAGGCAGCATTGAAGAAGACGTGGCACCGCCGCCAGTTGCCAAGAAGCCGCCTGTCAAAAAGATAGCTGCGGCATCATCTGCGGCTACGTCTCAGCCTTCCGCCGCCGCACCGCTTTCAACGTCCAACGGTGCCAATGGCTACGTCGCCGTCTTGGCTTCAGTGCCGCGTTCTTCGACCAGCCGCATTGAGGCACTGAAACGCTTTGCCGACATGCAGCAAAAATATAGCTCGGCTTTAACCGGCAAAACTCCTGACGTTGCAGAAGCCAACCTTGGTGCCAAAGGCGAGTATCATCGCCTCGTGGTCGGACCGCCAGCGTCGCGTGAACAAGCCAGCGGTTTGTGCTCGCAGCTCAAGTCGCAAGGTTATGCCGATTGCTGGGTGACCGCATACTAATGTTCGTAAGTGACGTGCACCAAGCGTCCGGACGCTTCGGGAGCGCTTCGAGCGCGTGTTCATGACGACAGCCATTATCACCGGGCTATCGGGCGGTACATTAACCGCTGACGAGCGCGCGTATTATCGCGACGTACAGCCCGCAGGCGTCATTTTATTTAAGCGAAATGTCCTCGAACCATCAGCCGTGCGAGCACTTGTCGATGATGTGCGCAATGCCGTTGGCACTGACCAATTCCTTGTCTTGATTGACCAAGAAGGCGGCCGTGTTCAGCGTTTGAAATCACCGGCTGCGCGCGATCTTCCGCCTGCGGCTGCGTTTGCCTCGCTCTACGAAATTGATCCTGAGCAGGCCAAACATGCGGCGTATTCTGTCGCGCGTCTGGCAGCGCAGGATTTGTCGCAGTATGGCGTGACTATGAATTGCGCGCCGGTGCTCGATGTGCCGGTGCCGGGCGCACACGACATCATCGGTGATCGAGCTTACGGGCAGACGGTGCAGCAAGTCGTCGAACTCGCACAGGAAGTTGCGCGCGGGTTGTTGGCAGGCGGCATCGTGCCGGTCATCAAACATATACCGGGCCATGGACGTGCCGGTTGCGACAGTCATCTCGACTTGCCGGTCGTGACCGCATCGCATCGCGAACTGTCTCTGACCGATTTTGCCAGCTTTAAAGCGCTCAGCCATTTACCGGCAGCCATGACCGCGCATGTCGTGTTTTCGGATATCGATGCAGAGCATCCCGCCAGCACATCCGATCGCGTCACCAAAAATATTATTCGCGGCGAAATAGGCTTCGACGGCTTCTTGATGAGCGATGATCTCAGCATGAAGGCTTTACGTGGTGATATGCGCAGTCGTGCCGAGGCCGTCATACGCGCCGGTTCCGACGTCGCACTTCACTGCAATGGCGATTTGACGGAAATGCTCCAAGCAGCTTCAGGCGTACCGCAATTGACCGGTCGCGCCCATGAGCGATTCGCAGCCGCATGTGCATTGGCTGGAACCGCGACGCCCTACGATGAAAGTGAAGCTGTGGCGCTTTTGTCTGCATTAATGTCCGGAGAGACACGCACCGTCTGAATCAGTGTAAGATCAGACGCACATTTCAATTTTGCTGCGCGATGTGCAAAATTCGCGCAGGCTGCCCATGGCGGACGAATGGTTATCGAGCCACATACCCACGTCGATTCCAACGGTTCTGACGATGCCCAGCAATGGGATGCGCCGAACCGCGAGGATGCGCCAACAGGCGCTGACGCCTTCACCGTCGGTATCGAAGGCTTTGAGGGGCCACTTGATCTGTTGCTGGCCCTAGCGCGCATGCAAAAGGTCGATTTGCATAAACTGTCGATCCTCGAACTGGTTGAGCAATACTTGAGCTTCATTGCCGAAGCGCAAAAACTCAAACTCGAAGTCGCCGCCGATTATCTGGTCATGGCTGCTTGGCTCGCCTACTTGAAGTCGCGTCTGTTGTTGCCGCGTGAAAAGGATGCGCCGGATACGGCTACCGCAGAAGAATTATCGCAGCGTTTGGCATTCCGTTTGATGCGGCTCGATTCCATGCGCAACGTGGCCGCTCAACTGATGACCCGCAAGCGCCTCGATCGCGATGTTTTTGCCCGTGGGTTGCCCGAACTCGTTCGCACCACGCGCGACACCACCTACACCGCACAAGTTTATGATTTGCTGAAAGCCTATGCCGATCAGCGCCGCCGCACGATCCGCGTTGTTCACGTCGTGAAAGCGCGACGCGTCTGGTCGATCAAGGAAGCCCGCACACGGCTCGAAAAGTTGATAGGCACCAGTGCTGGGGAATGGGCGCAGCTCGATATGTTCCTCGAACAGTATTTGCCCAAAGGCGAGGAGGAGCGCACGGCGCTGGCCAGTTCCTTTGGCGCAACGCTGGAAATGGCGCGCGAGGGCCTGGTCGAATTGCGCCAGGACGAACCGTTCGCGCCCATTTATATGCGCCGGCGTGAACCAGGTGCGGCGTGGGAGCGGGTGGGTTGAGAATGCGTTTCACGGCTATAAAGGGGGCTCGATAAGCCAATGGTACCGCCGAGATTAACGCTGGTGTCGGATAACACGCGCGATAAAGATCTGATCGAACCTGCAACCGGGCCTGATGCTTCGCCGGAAGAATTTTCCACGCCAACTTATGCCGACCCCGAAAGTGTGGTCGATCAGTTCGCAACGAAAGCGCGCCGCGAAAAACTCCGGCGACTTGAGGCGCAATTATTTGCAGCATCCGAACCGCTCGATGCCAAAGCGCTTGCCCGTCATCTGGACACTGGCGATGACATCGACGCGCTGCTGGCTGAATTACAAGCCGACTATCGCGATCGAGGCGTGTCGCTCGTGCGCGTTGCCGGCAAGTGGCAATTCCGCACGGCTGAAGACTTGTCGTACCTGCTCGAACGCCAGCAGAAGGAAGAGCGCAAGCTATCGAAAGCGGCTCTCGAAACACTCGCCATCATCGCCTACCACCAACCCGTCACGCGCGCCGAGATCGAGGACATTCGCGGCGTGTCGACGTCACCCGGCACGCTCGACGTTCTCATGGAAACGTCATGGATCAGGCCGCGCGGTCGTCGTCGCGCCCCCGGCCGACCGCTCACTTACGGCACGACAGAACAATTTCTTTCCCACTTCGGCTTGGACGCGATCCGCGATTTGCCGGGGCTTGCCGATCTGAGGGCTGCAGGCCTCTTGGATAGCAATTTGCCGCCTGACTTTAAGGTGCCAGAACCGACAGACGTGGCAGCCTTGATGCCTGACGAATTGCCCTTAACTGACGACGGCGAAGACGATACCGACGAGCAGGCCGCCGATGGTACTCAGGACAGTCTGTCATTGGCGGAAGACGATCAAGACGAGCCCGGACAACCCGGTGAAACAGAAACAAGCTGAGGTTATACAACTTTGGCGGCGAGTGCGTTGGCGTGTTAGGTTGAAGTCGTGACGACCAGTGAGATAATTGTATTACCGCCATCGACGACTTCGGCAGCAGGCTCTATGGACCCATCATCTGGCATGCGCGCGCGTGCTGCCGCCACCTTCGCAGCCAGTCTCAAGCTCGAAAACGTTACGCGCACCTATGGCGAGGCAGCCGCACTCACCGGCATCAATCTTGAGATTGCCCCAGGCGAAATCATCTGCCTGCTCGGACCCTCGGGATGTGGCAAGACAACTTTGCTGCGCGTTATTTCAGGCATCGAGCGGCCAACGTCAGGCCGCGTACTCATCAACGATTCCGAAGTCGCCGGACCGAACCGATTTGTCCCGCCGGAGAACCGCAGCGTCGGATTGATGTTCCAGGATTTCGCGCTGTTTCCGCACTTGTCAGTGATCGAAAATGTTGCCTTTGGTCTTAAATCCCTGCCATCCGTCGAACGCACAAAAGCAGCGCGCGCCATTCTTGAACGCGTCGGCTTGACGGCATTTGCCAACGCTTACCCCTCCACGTTGTCAGGCGGTCAGCAGCAACGCGTAGCGCTTGCGCGTGCCATCGTACCGCGCCCCGCGGTCATGCTGATGGATGAACCCTTCTCGGGTCTCGATGTTCAATTGCGTGACACGATGCAGGAAGAAACTCTGGCGTTATTACGCGAAACGCGCGCCACCTCCTTGATCGTCACGCACCATCCGGAAGAAGCCATGCGCCTGAGCGATCGCATTGCCGTATTGCGAGACGGGCGTGTCGTGCAGGTCGGCACAACACAAAACCTATATGAAGCTCCAGCATCGCTGTTCGTCGCGCGTCTGTTTTCTGAAATCAACGAAATGCCCGCACGCGTCAGTGGCGGTCAAATTTCAACCGCCGCGGGCGTATTTCCAGCCCCAGATTTACCCGATGGATCATCAGCCGTTCTGTGCATCCGCGAGCGCGCGATCACGCTGGAGGCAGCGAAAAATGGTAATGGCACTGCACCGGGCGCGCTATTGGGCCGAGTTCAAGATTTAAAGTTTCTGGGCGACATCACCCGGCTTGACGTCGCAGTACAAGGTTTCGACCATCTGCTCAAAGTGCGCTCGCCAGGTATTAACCCGTTTCCCAAGGGTAGCGAAGTCGTTGTTAAAATCGAGCGCGAAGCCGTTTTGGTGTTCCAAGCCGATGCAAACGGCGATAACGGGGAAAATAACCGTTTATCCTAACGAGCAGTATTCAATCAGATATGGGCGATTGGTCGCTCAGGTCTGGCGCTTTGGCCCAAGTACGCCTACATACGGGCTTGCAGTAACGACTGCCAGACGAGGTATTTATGGGTCTCAGCGCGCAACACATTCTCTTGCTTTTGATCGTGGCTTTGCTGCTGTTCGGGCGCGGCAAGATTTCCGAATTGATGGGCGATGTCGCCAAAGGCATCAAGAGTTTCAAAAAAGGCATGGCCGAAGAGGATGACGTGGCCAAAACCATGTCCCCGCCGACCATCGACAACGACACGACCAAAAATGACCGGACGAAAACCGGCTGATACGCCCCGGCGAATAATGAAGCGTGCGCGCAATCTGACGAACTGACCGCGCGAGACACGGACTGCCATGTTCGAAATCAGTTGGAGCGAATTGCTGATCCTTGGGATCGTGACGCTGATTTTCGTCGGCCCGAAAGAGCTGCCGGTTTTCCTGCGCACCATTGGGCGCTATGCGGGCAGCCTCAAACGCCAAGCCAGCGAATTTCGCGCCCACTTCGATGCGGCCATGCGCGAGGCCGAACTCGATGCGATGAAGCAGGAAGTCGAAGCGATGCAGGCCTCGGTGAACGCTGAGGTCATGGGGGCAAAGCGCTCACTCGATGATGTCATGCTGCCAAAATCGACGCCGACACAGCTAGTGTCGTCGCCGCAGGGTGAGGCCATCAAACCCTCCGCCACTGTCGTGATGCCGCCAATGCCAGCCACGCCAGGCGAGACATCCCCCGTTGCTCCAGCACCATCTGCTCAGGAGCGATGAGAGATGCAGGAACGACTGACGAATTTAGACGGACAAGAAGACATCGACGCGAGCAAAGCTCCGCTGCTCGATCATCTGATTGAGTTGCGCACGCGCCTGATGTGGGCCTTGGGTGCCTTCGTCGTGATGTTCTTTTTGTGCTTCTCGATCGCGCGCCACATCTACAACGTGCTGGTCTGGCCTTACATGTGGGCATCGGGCAGCGATCACGTGCGCTTGATCGCAACGCACTTCCTCGAACAAATCATGACGCACGTAAAGCTCGCGATGTTCGGCGCAGCGTTCCTGTCGTTTCCCGTGGTCGCGACGCAGATTTATAAATTCGTCGCGCCGGGTCTTTATAAAAACGAGAGACGCGCATTCCTGCCGTATCTCATGGCAACGCCGGTGTTGTTCGTCGTCGGCGCGGCTGTCGTCTATTTCATCGCCATGCCGGTGCTGATCAAGTTTTCGATTGGTCTGACGCAGTTGAGTGGAGGCGAAGGTACACCGACCATCGAATTGATGCCGAAGGTGTCGGAATATCTATCGCTCATTATGACGTTGATTTTCGGCTTCGGCATCGTGTTTCAATTGCCGGTCATTTTAACACTGCTCGCCAAGACGGGCTTCGTCACATCCGAAGGACTGGTCGCAGCGCGACGCTACGCCATCGTCGGCATCTTCGCCGTGGCCGCCGTGCTCACACCGCCCGATGCTTTGAGTATGATCATCATGGCCTTGCCGACCGTGCTGCTCTACGAGGCGTCGATTTATGCCGTCCGCTTTGTCGAGCGCTCATCGAAGGCAAATGAGCCAAGCTAGTAGCTCTCAGTCGCCACTGGCGACTTCAAAACGTTACAGATCACACGTTTTTTTGAGGCAAATTAATATCGTAACGGCGCGCACTTCCGCTGCGTCTTCGTTGTCATGAACGCGCTGCATACGCTCAAGCAGCCGGACATAAACACTGAAACGCAACCCCCTGCGAGGAGATCGCCATGACTACGTTTGTAAAATCCTTATTCGTCGCCGCTGCATTGTTTGCAGGCGCACAGTCCATCACTGCCGCGTCAGCTCAGGGCGAAGGCATTCGCATGGCTTGCCAGGCAGGTTCGATCACGCCGCACGGCGTTTGGGACTGCCGCTAAAGCCGGCGAAGTGTGGCAACGGCTGGACCCCCCGCCAGCCGTTGCCTGACTACAAAAGCCGCATACACAGGTGGTCAGCGCCCGGCGGCTGGACCACAGCAATGCCATCGTATAGGACGGCCTCATCACCAGATATTGGCGAGAGGCCGTTGCCGTGCACGACATCAAATGGATCAGAGATAACGCAAGCGCCTTCGATGCGGCTTTGAAGCGGCGCGGCTTGGAGCCGTTGTCCGATAAACTCGTTGCACTCGATGATGCGCGCAAGGCGTGTCTCACCCAATTGCAGGACGCGCAGGGCCGCCGCAATGCCGCATCGAAAGAGATCGGCAAGGCCAAGGGCGCGAAGGACGACGCGTTGGCTGCAAAGCTGATGGCGGAAGTTGCCGCGTTGAAAGAAACGCTGGCCAGCGGCGAGGCGCGCGAGCGTGAACTCGACGCCGAAATCAAAGCCGCCCTTGAAGTCATCCCGAACTTGCCACGCGATGATGTGCCGTTCGGAACGGACGAGACCGGCAACGTCGAAGTCCGCAAGATCGGCACGCCGGGCACGTTTGATTTTACACCCAAGCAACATTTTGAGCTCGGCGAGCAGCTCGGAATGATGGATTTCGAAGCCGCGCAAAAAATTTCTGGTGCTCGGTTCGTGGTCCTGAAGGGCGCGCTCGCCCGCCTCGAACGCGCGCTGGGCTCGTTCATGCTCGATGTGCATACGGGGAAAGCAACCGATACGGCCGGCGGCTACGTCGAACACAACCCGCCGCTTCTGGTGAAGGATCACTCGGCGTACGGCACGGGCAATTTGCCGAAGTTTTCGGAAGATCTTTTTAAGACTGCCGGGCCGTCCAGTGAGCTAGATAAAGTTCTTGAACGGGCTCAGCAGTCCATTTTGAGCTTGGGTGAAGCTATCGTCGGTTCAGACCCTGAGTATGGCATCAAACAGATCGAGCTGACCAAGAAGTACCGCCAAGAAGAAATTGAGCGCATTGAAAAGAATGCGCTTTATCTCATCCCCACCGCCGAAGTCTCACTCACCAACATCGTCCGCGAGTCGATCCTCGACGAATCCCAACTGCCGATGCGCATGACGGCGTGGACACCATGCTTTCGCTCGGAAGCAGGAGCTGCCGGACGCGACACGCGCGGCATGATCCGCCAGCACCAGTTCTCAAAGGTCGAACTCGTGTCGGTCACGACGCCTGAAACGTCGCTCGCCGAACACGAGCGCATGACCGGCTGCGCCGAAGAAATCTTGAAGCGTTTGGGCCTGCCATTCCGCACCATGCTCTTGTGCACGGGCGATATGGGCTTTGCGTCACAAAAAACTTACGACATCGAAGTCTGGCTGCCGGGGCAGAACGCCTATCGCGAAATCTCATCGTGCTCGGTGTGCGGCGATTTCCAGGCCCGCCGCATGGATGCCCGCTATCGCCCCAAGGACGGAGGCAAACCTGTCCATGTGCACACGCTCAACGGTTCAGGCCTCGCAGTCGGCCGCACGCTGGTCGCCGTTCTAGAAAATTATCAGCAAGCCGACGGCTCCGTCATCATTCCAGAGGTATTGCGCCCCTACATGGGCGGCATGGAACGGATATCTAAAGCCTGATGCTGCGCGAATTCGACATCGTTGTGATCGCGACCGATTTCGAAGATGCCGAGGTACGCGGCAAGCGTGGTCATATCATCGGACAGGTCTGCACCGACGATATCGGCGTATTCGTGTACGATATCGAACGCGTGTGGTGCATGAGCCCGCGCGACGTGACGCCAACCGGCGAACGCGACGACGAAGCAGAACGTGCACGCCAAGGCGCACCTGTCATACGCGTGAATTCAAAAGGCGAGATTGTCGGCTAAATGCGCATCCTCATTACCAACGATGACGGCATCTCGGCACACGGTTTGGAAATCCTGAAAGCGATTGCGCTGGGTTTGTCGCCCGATGTCTGGACCGTCGCGCCCGAGACCAATCAGTCCGGCACCTCGCATTCGATGACGCTGCATACGCCGCTACGCCTGCGCACGCTTGATGAACGCACACATGCCGTCGCCGGCACGCCGACCGATTGCGTCATCATGGCCGTGCGCCACATTCTCAAAGACCAGCCACCCGATCTCATTTTGTCGGGCGTCAATCACGGCTCCAACCTCGCTGAAGATATTACCTATTCAGGTACTGTTGCCGCCGCCATGGAAGGCACGATCCTTGGCGTGCGTTCGATCGCTCTGTCGCTGATGATGGGTTTTGAAGAAGGCGCACGCCGCGCGTTGTGGGATACGCCGTTGGCACATGCGCCTTCGCTGATCAAATCGCTACTTGATGCACCATGGACATCCGGCACACTGATCAACGTCAACTTTCCGGACGTGTCGCCCGAACAGGTCGCAGGCGTCGCCGTCACGTCGCAAGGCGTGCGCGATCAGGCCCTGCTCGATATCGACAGCCGCTCCGATCCATGGGGCACGCCGTATTTCTGGTTTGGATTTGAGCGCCGCAAATCGACACTCGTTCCCGGAACGGATCTGGCAGCCATTGCCGAGAAAAAAATATCGGTCACGCCATTGAGCCTCGACCTGACAGATCGCGCGGCATTCGCAAGCCTGCAAAAGCAACTCGCTAATACCAAAAAATAAACTGCGAATTGGCAATTCAGAATTGGGTTGCACCGGCTTTGCAAAAGCCGCCGGTTTGACGAAATCCCTCCGCGATTAAATCGCAATCGATGTCTATGACATGAGCATGGTCAACTCAGCCCGAATGTGAATTGAATCTGGTTTCGCAGCGCGATTACGCACTGCAGATCGGATGCAATTTGATGTCGCGCTGTCGGCGATCACGAACGGGAATTCGCACGCGGGCTTTAGGCGTTAACCCCACATTAACCGAATGAAGGTTAATGGATGGTGCGAGTAGAGGTGCGTACCATGATCAGTAAATCTGGCCTTCGCCAGCGCGTAATGTTTGGCCTCAAGTCCGCGCAGAGTGCCGCAATAGCCGCAACCATTATAGTTGCCGGATGCAGTGCCGACGTCACGCGTTTCGACAACGCGTCTTTCAATCTCAACGATCCGCCGCAGAACGGTGGCGAAACAAGCACGGTCGCGCCCGTTCCGCATGAACCCGTCTATGGCAACGGCTTGAACCACAGCTCAGTCGCCCACGCGACGCCGCGCGGTCCCTACAACGCAGGCGCTGGTTCAGTTGATGTCGCCGCCCTGCCGGAGGCAGATGGCGCGTCACCCCAAGAACCACTACCAAGTTATCAAGCCCAACCGTTCCGCGCCTCGGACACGACGCCGGTCGAAGTTCCACCCAGTCATCATACAAGTGCCAAAGGCGACGTGATCGAAGTCCGCGCTGGCGACACACTTTATGGCCTGTCAAAGCGCCATCAAGTTTCGCTATCGGAACTCATGTCGGTCAATGGCTTGTCCGGAACAAATTTGAAGCCAGGGCAGAAACTACATCTTCCAGATGGCACGAAAGCTACCGCTCAGTCCCGTGAAGCATCGCCTTCGAAACGATTTGAATCGGCAGCCGCAAGTCCGCAACCAGTCGATCCCGATGTCGCTGCAAAATATGCCGGGACGTATGTGGTTCAGCCGGGCGATAGCATCTACAATATCGCGCGCGCACACCAGGCACCTTATGGCGAACTCCAGCGCGTCAACGGCATCGCTGATCCGCGCAAAGTGCGACCAGGCACCGTGCTGAAAGTTCCAGGAGCACCCGTCGCAGCGGCTGAATCCATTTCGCAGCAGACGCCAGAAGCGGTGGCGACAGCACAGCCACAAAAGCTGACCCAAACAACGACACAGCCGACAGTCATCAATAGCGGCAAGCAGGTTGCAGCCTTATCCGACAACGCAACCGATGCAGCGCCTGCTGCGGCAAAGCCGGAGCAAGTGGTTACAGCAGAAGCTGCAGTTCCTGCTCCGACTGCCGACAGCATCAAGCTGCGTTGGCCTGCGAGCGGCAAGATTATTGCCGGCTTTGGCGGTCGCCCCGACGGCACCCACAATGACGGGATCAATCTTTCAGTGCCCTTGGGTACGGATGTGCATGCAGCCGAATCTGGCGTCGTTGCCTACGCGGGCAGCGAACTCAAAGGATACGGCAATTTGATTTTGGTTCGGCACGACAACGGCTGGGTGACGGCTTACGCGCACAACGATGAATTGTTGGTCAAGCGTGGCGATAAGGTGCGGCGCGGACAAGTGATCTCGAAAGCTGGCAAAACCGGTACCGTCGATCAGCCACAAGTTCACTTTGAATTGCGCCAAGGATCAAAACCTGTCGATCCAACGCCGTACCTGGAAAAGATTTAGAACAAGTGGTTGGCGGAGTGATGGCGCTCCGCGCACGGCGGCCGGCTCGACGGAGGAGAGTCGCCGTGCGCAATCAAAAGAGTTCGCCGCGCGCGAAAATAAGGGAAGACTGAAGGCCGGATCGCAAGACCCGGCCTTTTTTATTAGGCGCACGCGAGCAGCGTTCCGCGAGCCGGCCGCCTGCGCCGGAGCATCGGTAATCAGTGCGTCGCATCGAGGTGCACGCCAAGGCGGCCCGCTAAATCCTGAATAAATTGCGAGGCCACACGTCCTGAACGCGCACCACGCGTCATCGCCCATTCGAGAGCATCAGGCACCAGTACGTCATCGCGGACATCGAGCTTGTAATGCGTAGCGTATGCGCGAACCATGGCGAGGTAATCGTCTTGGCTGGCGTTGTGAAATCCTAGCCAAAGCCCGAAACGATCCGATAGCGAAACTTTTTCTTCGGTCGCTTCGGCCGGGTTGATCGCGGTTGCGCGTTCGTTATCGACCATCTCACGCGGCATCAAATGGCGCCGGTTGGACGTGGCGTAGAATATGACATTGCCTGGGCGACCTTCGATCCCGCCTTCAAGCACAGCTTTGAGAGATTTGTAGCTCGTGTCGTCCTTGTCGAATGAAAGGTCATCGCAAAAAACAATGAAGCGCAATGGTGATTGTTTGAGTTGCGCTAGGCATTCCGGCAGCGTGTCGATATCCTCCCGATGGATTTCGACCAGCTTCAATCCCGGCAAAGTTTTGGCGATTTCAGCGTGCGCTGCTTTGACGAGACTGGATTTGCCCATACCGCGCGCACCCCAGAGGAGCGCGTTGTTGGCAGGCAGCCCCTCGGCGAAGCGGCGTGTATTGTCGAGTAGAATACCGCTCGTGCGGTCGATGCCTTTCAGGAGCAAAAGCGGGACCCGATTGACCTGCGCAACGGCCTGAAACGAGCCTGTATCTCCATGCCAAACGAAAGCCTCGGCAGCGTCAAAGGACGCTGGCGCGGCAGGCGCCGGGCTGAGACGGTCGAGCGCGTCGGCAATACGCTGCAAAAGTGGCTTCAGGGCATGGTCATCGGTCATGAGTGAAAAAAGCCGTAAAAGAGGGTGGAAGTGTCGCTGTCGCTGTTTAGTTGGGTGCGGCGCTGATGCCAACGCCTGCAATCGGTCGGCATCTCCTGGCAGGTTGCAAACGGGCCACTGGACACTATAGTCCGGCCGAAATCGTCAGGCCGCGGCCGATGACCCCCTTTTAGGGTCGTCGGTGCATGGCCATTTGATCCATAGCCACCCTAGAAGGACCAACGACACGATGTTCGTGACCCCCGCCTATGCTCAAGCCATCCCGTCGCCCGTAGATCCGCTGGGTGGTCTGCTGGTCCCGATGTTGCTGATGCTTTTGATTTTCTATTTCTTCTTGATCCGTCCTCAATCGCAGCGCGCCAAGCAACACCGCGATCGCATGAACGCCGTCCGCCGTGGCGATACGGTTATCACATCGGGCGGTATGGTCGGACGAGTTCTTAAAGTTTCTGACACCAGCGACGAAATCGAAGTCGAATTGGCAGACAACCTCAAAGTCCGCATTATCAAAAGCACGCTCATGGATGTTCGCTCGAAGGGTGAACCAGTGAAGGACGCGAGTTAAGTACCGCGACCAAGAATGCGCGCGTCATCGAAATGACATTCGATGACGACCTAAGACGGATGAGATTACACTGACATGCTGTATTTTTCACGATTCAAGATCATCGCGATCCTTCTGACGTGCCTCGCCGGTCTCGTCGCCGCATCACCGAATTTCTTATCAAAAGAAACGCTCGCGCATTGGCCGACGTTCTTGCCCAGCAAACCGTTACCGCTCGGTCTCGATTTGCAGGGTGGCGCACATTTGCTGCTCGCAATGGATCAAGACGAGATCAGGAAAGACTGGCTCGACAATTTGCGTGACAGCGCGCGAAAATCATTGCGTGACGCTAAAATCGGTTTCTCTGGCCTCGGGATTCAAGGCTCGCAACTGCAGATCAAATTGGCGAAGCCAGAAGATCGCGCCGCAGCGTTGACGGAATTGCGCAAACTTATCCAGCCTCTCGGCAACGCGGTTCTGGGAACGTCAGGCAATGATATTGAAGTGAATGAAGGCACCGATGCCAACACGATATTGATGAAGCCGTCCGACGCGGGCATGAAAGCGCGCGTGTTGAACGCAGCGGCCTCATCGATCGAAACTGTCAATCGCCGCATCAACAACCTTGGAACTTCGGAATCGACTGTCGTGCGCCAGGGCGTCGATCGCATCTTGATCCAGTTCCCAGGCTTGTCGGACACCAAAGAACTTAAACGTTTGATTGGTGAAACAGCAAAGCTGACGTTCCACGAAGTCCATCCCTCGACATCGGTCGAAGATGCCAAGCTGACCGCAGCGCCTATCGGCTACAAAGTTTATCCAGGCGATGCATCCGAAGGCGGTGAATACCTGCTGCGTGAAACGCCTATTGTACAAGGTGAAGACCTTGCAGACTCGCAACCCGGTTTTGACGCGCGCACCGGCGAACCTGTCATCAATTTCCGCTTCAACCAAAAGGGCGCCGTTAGATTTGGCAACTACACGCGTGAAAATGTGGGTCGGCCGTTTGCGATTGTGCTCGACGACAAAGTGCTCTCGGCCCCCGTCATCCGCGAAGCCATCCTTGGCGGGTCAGGTCAAATCTCCGGCAATTTCACAGTTGAGAGTACAAACACACTTGCCGTTCAATTGCGCTCGGGCGCGTTGCCGACCAAGCTAACAATTGTCGAAGAGAGAACTGTTGGGCCGTCATTGGGCGCTGACTCGATTGAGGCCGGCAAGGTTGCGGGCATCATAGGTATGATAGCAACGATCATACTCACGACTGTCGCTTACGGGACTTTTGGCGTGTATGCCGTCATCGGTTTGATGGTGCACGGCATTCTGATTTTAGCCTTGATGACAGCCATCGGCACCACGTTGACGCTCCCGGGTATCGCTGGATTTGTTTTGACAATTGGCATGGCGGTCGATGCCAACGTGCTCATCTACGAGCGCATTCGCGAAGAGTTGCGTGCCGGAAAAAGTGCGATCTCGGCAATCGATGCCGGCTTTACCCGTGCGATCGTGACGATTGCCGACAGTCAGCTGACGACACTGGCGGCCGCCGTCATCATGTTCTGGCTAGGCTCCGGTCCTATTCGCGGATTTGCCGTCACGCTGTCGCTCGGCATCATCACCTCGATTTTTGCTGCCGTAACCATCACGCGGTTGCTGGTCGCCATGTGGTTGAAAAACGCCAAGACGAAATCGAAATCCCTCGAAGTTCCTATCTAAGGCAGGTTGAACGCAATGTTTCTGGTCCCAGACTTCAAAGGGTTTGACTTCTTTCCGCACGGAACGCGTATCGATTTTATGCGTTTTAAAGGGTTGTGCTTCGGCCTGTCGATTGCATTGATGGCGCTATCGCTCGCCCTTGTTGCGACGAAGGGATTGAACTTCGGCGTTGATTTCAAAGGCGGCTCGCTGATTGAAGTGCGCAGCGATAAAGGCCCCGCGGATCTGTCTGCCATTCGCGAAAAAGTTGGTTCGCTTGGGCTTGGTGACGTTCAAATCCAGAACTTTGGTACCGAGCAGGACGTCCTCATCCGTATTGAAGAACAGCCAGGCGGTGAGCAAGCGCAACAGGCGACAGTCACGAAAGTCACCGAAGCCTTGGGAGAGGGGTTCACGCAACGACGTATCGAAGTCGTCGGTCCAGCCGTTTCTGGCGAATTGCGGACCACCGGCGTCATCGCGGTTATCTGCTCATTGCTCGCGATTATTGCATACGTGTGGTTTCGCTTTGAATGGCAATTCGCGCTGGGCACAATCGTGGCGCTGTCGCACGACGTGCTCGTCACGGTTGGTATTTTCTCTTTGTTCAGCATGGAATTCGATCTCTCGATCGTAGCAGCCTTGCTGACAATTCTCGGCTATTCCGTGAACGACACCGTTGTTGTGTCCGACCGCATTCGAGAGAACTTGCGCAAATTCAAACGTATGGATCTCAACGAGCTTTTGAATTTGTCGATCAACGAAACGCTGTCGCGCACAATCCTGACGGGCGTCACAACGATTGCGGTTTTGATCGCCCTGTATATTTTCGGTGGTGAAGTCATCCGCAACTTCACGTTCGCGATGTTATTTGGCGTTCTCATCGGCACCTATTCGTCGATCTTTATCGCAGCGCCGGTTCTCGACTATCTGGGCATCAAACGCGAAACCGTCGTTGGCTCGGAAAAGGAAGCGAAAACAAAGACGGCGTGAGTGGGTCATGACAGGCCGCATTGCGCATTATCCTTCCGAAACGCCAATCACGGCGTATGGCAACGGCGGATTTCGTTTCGCAGACATGAGCCACAAAGGCTCGATACTGTGTTTGCCAAGCGGAATTTTCGCTTGGCAGGTGTCAGACCCAAATCAACTGACAGCACATGATCTTGCGTTTGTGATCGAAAGCCTATCGGCACCCACCGTGCTGTTGCTTGGCACCGGCGCCACCCAAGTATGGCCAGATGAAGCCCTGTCTCGCGCTTTTCTCGATGCCAACCTTGGGCTCGAAGTCATGAGCACGGGCGCTGCGGCGCGCACATATAATGTTTTGCTAGCTGAAAAGCGCCGTGTCGCCGCAGCCTTGATCGCTGTGCCATAGTGTCATTTTCCAGTAAGCCGATCATACGGTGAAGGCAGACAACCACGTGCAATCCGACGCCGATGATATGCGAACCATCGCTATGGCGTATGAGCCTGATCGCTATCTGGCAGCTCTTCTCGCGCCCAGGTCATCGCGCAATGACCTCATAGCGCTGGCAGCTTTTCTCAGTGAGCTGAGAAAAATTGCCGATCAAGTCAGCGATCCAATGATTGGCGAAATTCGCATACAGTGGTGGCGCGATGTAATCGAAGCAGCGCCGCGCGGGCAATTGACGGGCCACCCTATTGCCGATGCGTTTGCCACCGTGATCGAACGCTATGATCTGCCGCAAAATCAGCTCTTCGATGTGTTAGATGCCCATGCGCATCAATTGTATTCTGCATCGCCGTCAGATGAAGATGCTTTCAATCACGAGCTTGAGTTGACGGAAGGTATTGCGTTCACACTAGCGTCACGAATTCTCGGTTGCGTTGAAAATGACGTCACGCTGCGCGCTATCGCCTTAGCAAGCCATGCCTATGGTCGCGCGCGCGTCGGCCTCTCACTGCCGATGAGTTTGGCACGAGGACGTTTCCCATTACCTCGCCAGAACGATATGAAATCTGATGATGAGACAGACGATATCACGAAATATATGCGTCAATTGTGCTCCCATGCTGCCCAATCTTTGCAAGATTTTCGCGCCATCATGGCAACCATGTCCAAAGACCGGAAAGCTTTGACAACAGCTCTTTTGCCAGTCGCCGTCACAGAGCCCTATTTAAAGGCTTTGCAAAGAGCGGATCATAATCCGGCACGAGATATTGCTGAGATCGCACCTTTGAAGCGTGTCTGGCGGCTGCGCAGTGCGCATGCAAGTGGCCGCATCTAAGTTTGTGACGCACAGGAGCAGATGGAATGACACGATGCGCGTCGCTGTTGCTTTGTTCATTACTCACCGCCATCGGTGCGGGAATAACACCTGTTCACGCTCAAACTGCGCAAATCCTTTGGCAGGTTGATAATCCATTTCGCTTTTTTACCGATCCCCTCGACACTGAAGTGCATCGCGCAACCTATCGCGCGCTAGGCCCAGAAGATCGCAATTCGCCCGTGCTCGCATCCGAACGCGCATTGCAACGCCGTCACGACGATGGTTGGGCGGCTACGATGTATAAAAACACCTGCTGGAATGCGTCGACCAATCGCTTCACGTGCGAAACGTACGACGATTACATGAACCCAAAGCAGCATCAGATTACGGCCGAGATATCGGGCATCGAAGATGCACAAAATCTGTCATGTACTTGGCTGACGTCACCAAACGGCGGCGCAAGCCCTCGCGGCAAAGCGGTCACGCAGCCTTGTAACGAAAAAGTATCGTTCGCGATTCCCTATCCGGAAGGCTCGACGATCAGCGTTGAGATTGGCGGGCGCGATGTCGCTAAGGCTGACGCCAAAGTGCAAGATCTTCTGGTCGTCGCCATGGGCGACAGTTTCGCATCCGGCGAAGGCAATCCCGATGTACCGGTGAGATTTTCTCGCGATCGCATTGCCAACTATGGCAAGCCCGGCGTGGCGTCCGATTTATCCGGATTTCCGGCACGCATCGGCGACTGGCGACAGATCGGCGATAAGGCTTTCATTTCAGAAAACGCACGCTGGCTGGATCAAGCCTGCCATCGCTCCCTATATTCGCACCAACTCCGTGCAGCACTTCAACTGGCCATCGAAGATCCACATCGTTCGGTGACATTTGTCGGCGTTTCTTGTTCGGGCGCTGAAGTGACGTTTGGTCTTTTCCTACGTTACAAGGGTAACGAATGGGTGCCCAATCCGCCGGTGTTGTCCCAGGTATCGGCCATAGCGGAGGCTCAGTGCGGATCGCGCTCAACGCGCGCGCTCGATTTGCCTGAGGCCTATCACATCAACGGAAAAATCCCGGAACTCAAAGGTGGCTTAGTACTTCGCAAATGTGATGCGGAGCAGTCACGCAAAATCGATCTCGTATTTTTATCGATCGGCGGCAACGACATTGGCTTCTCTCGTCTAGTCGCCAATGCGGTGCTGTCGAGTGAGTCGATGCTGCGACAGCTTGGTGGCTGGATCGGTGAAGTGCACGGCCAAACGCAAGCAGCCAATCAGTTGGCGGCACTCGACGCGCGCTACAAATCTTTGAACCGCGCGATCCATAGTTTGCTGTATGTCCCATGGAAGGAAAGCGACCGGATCATTTTGGCGAGCTATCCAGGACTAGCGCTCTCTGGTGACGGCAGCGAAGTCTGCAAGGATAGTCGCGCAGGCATGGAAATCGTGGCCGACTTTCAGTTGAGTGAACAAAAGTTGCGCGAGGGCGCGTGGATTGCCGACAAACTGCATCGTGAAATGCGCGACAGCGCAGAGCGATACGGTTGGACCTTCGTCGAAACGCATCGCCGCGCGTTTATCGATCGCGGCTTGTGTTCGGGCTGGAGCGAAGACGGCACAAATCCTGCCGATGAACTACGCATACCGCGCAAAATTGACGGCGTTTGGAAGCCCTACAACCCGGCTGATTACAAAGCTTACGCCAGTCGTCAGCGCTGGTTCCGGACACCCAACGACGGCTTCATGACGGGCAACTTCCATGTTGCAGCATCTTTGCTCCAAAAAGTGTTGAAGCTCGATTCTCTCGCGTCTTTCCAACTTTTGCTAGCAGCGACATATTCGGGGTCGTTCCATCCGACTGCCGAGGGACAAGCAGCGATTGCCGACGCTGTTGTCGATAAAGCGCGCGTCGTTTTGCAGAAGTATGACCAAGGGCCGAGCAAGACGCCGGTATTTTCTCCGCCCGGCGCACCGCCACCCGTCGATGAACCTGATACTCCTCTGCCCGATATTGGAGCGACGGCCATTGGTAAGCCGCCTGCGACCGATGGCGTAACCGCACCTCCACCAATCACGCCACAACCGGATGCGATGCCTGCACCGACGTCGCCTCCCACAATCCAACAAAGTCCAACAACCCAAGAGCCTATCGAACCGATAGCGCCCGCATCCGATGCGGCTCGATTAGATTCTCAAACGCAGCCTTCGCTACCGCCTCAAGCGGTGCCTGAAATCGATGTGCCGTGGCAGTCAGACAAAGATATGCCGCAACCGGACGAAGCGGGCGAAAACCCGGCGGCCGCTCAGGCACCATCCCCAACTCTTGATGCGTCACCCCTACCTGGCGAACAATTGCCGCCCGTGAGCGATGCGCCAATGAGCGACCCAGCCGCGCAACCAGCACTATCTCCGCCCGGCGTCGAAGTGCGTCAGCCATTCAGGCCGCCGGTTGGTGAAGACCCGGTTCCTTGACGTCGCCAAGCCACGCTTCAAGGTCGCGAAGCGCGCGTCTCGACATAGCTTGCTTTTTAGCGCGCCCGCGCTCGGTGCCTTTCAAGCGTTTGCCGTCGCCATCATGCGTAGGCACGGCATCGAGGTCCGGGATCAAACCGTAATTGATGTTCATGGGCTGAAACGATCGCGCGCTTGAGCGTTCGCCGTCATCGGAAATTAAATGTCCACCGGTAATATGCGTCAGCAAAGCACCGAGCGCAGTCGTTTGTGGTGGGTGCTCAAGTTTTCGACCAAGAAATTCTGCCGCAGCAAAACGGCCTGCAAGCAATCCTATTGCCGCGCTTTCAATATAGCCTTCCACACCGGTGATCTGGCCAGCAAAACGCAAACGCGGCATCGCATTCAAGCGCAACTCAGCATCGAGCAACTTGGGCGAATTGAGATACGTGTTGCGATGCAAGCCACCAAGCCGCGCAAACTCGGCATTTTCTAATCCGGGAATCGTGCGGAATACGCGCACCTGTTCGGCATGTTTCAATTTGGTTTGAAAGCCGACCATATTCCACAACGTGCCGAGCGCATTATCCTGGCGCAATTGCACCACCGCATAGGGCCAACGACCGGTGCGCGGATCGTCAAGTCCAACAGGCTTCATCGGGCCAAATCGTAACGTCTCGCGTCCACGCTCAGCCATCACTTCGACCGGCAGACACCCGTCGAAGTACGGCGTTGACGCTTCCCATTCCTTGAACACGGTCTTTTCGCCAGCGAGCAGGGCGTCGATGAACGCGTTGTATTCTTCTTTGTTCATCGGGCAATTCAGATAGTCGGCACCCGTGCCGCCAGGCCCCGCTTTGTCGTAGCGCGATTGGAACCACGCAATAGATGTGTCGATGCTATCACGATGAATAACCGGTGCGATGGCGTCGAAGAAGGCGAGCGATCCTTCGCCTGTGAGCTCCGCGATAGCTGAACTGAGTGCGGGCGATGTGAGCGGTCCTGTCGCCACGATGACATTCTGCCAGTCGTCGGGCGGTAATCCTTCAATCTCGCTGCGATCAATTGTTATGAGTGGGTTAGCCAAAAGCCGTTCCGTCACTTCTTGAGAAAAGGCATCCCGGTCAACGGCGAGCGCGCCACCGGCTGGAAGCTTATGGATGTCAGCAGCGTGCATGATGAGCGAATTGGCGCGGCGCATTTCTTCATGGAGTAATCCGACCGCATTATTTTCCCAATCGTCGGACCGAAAAGAATTGGAGCACACCAATTCGGCGCAGCCATCGGTCTTGTGCGCGTCCGTCATGCGCACCGGGCGCATTTCATGCAGCACAACCGGAATGCCAACACTTGCGATCTGATGCGCGGCTTCCGAGCCTGCAAGACCGGCACCGATGACGTGAATAGGCTGAACCACAGTGTCAAGACTTTGCATATAAACCTGAATCTTATCCGCAACGCATCCACAACAAGCCGCGCGCTGCACATGTGCGGGGTTTGTTGCGAATCAGTCGAGTGTTAGGTGGGTCCAAGGCGTCATTGAAAAGCGCCGCGACCGTACTGGGTTCTATAGCGGGGCTGCATGCGCTGGCAATACAAGTTGAGTATCGCGTGTCTGGGCTTTGCCTTGGCTGGCTGCACGCATGAGCGCTTGGGGCCTGTCGAAGGCCATTTTCAGGATTTTAAGGTCGCAGAGCCGGTCAAAAACCGCGTCTCTGTGTGTCATGCCTATAGCTGTAAAATGCAGACGAAATTCCGTTTCACCGACGCCGACATCAAAGAAATCAAAACGATTTTCAAGAAGGTCAAAAAAGACGACAGCGCATCTGAGGAACGCCGCGCGGTTGCTTACGCGATTGGTTGGATTGAGCAGCGCGTTGGCAAAGAAATCGGCACCGACAAAGATCGCCCAGGCATGGACTTTGCGGCCTCCGGCGATCCCACCCAGCAAGACTGTGTCGATGAATCGACCAACACAACCAGCTATCTCATTGTTTTGCGAGACAACGGGTTTTTGAAGCACCACACGGTCGGCACACCGTTTGCCAAAGATCAGCTTTGGCGCGGGGTGTCGGGATGGACGCATTGGACGGCAGTTCTCAAAGAAACGACGACCGGACAGACCTGGGCGGTCGATAGCTGGATTTATCAGAACGGTGAAAACCCAGCGATTGTCGAAACCGAAAAATGGTATATCGACGATCTGGCGAGTTTGCCGGCATCGACACAGTAAATTTGCTGTTTTGCCATGTCGGCGGCCAACATATTCCCTGTTGCGGCCCCTTTCACCATGCACAGCCAAAGCCGCATCCGGGCAATCCGTTTCTACTATATTGCCGGTCGGATGACGGTAAGGGTGGCAACCCATGTGGGGTTATAGAAAGCGACTGACGAGCGATCTTGCGCGCTGGAAAGCCAATGGCTGGCTGACGTCAGACGGCGAAGCTGGAATTGCGCGAGAGCTGGCTGCGACCGGGCGGGAATTTAGTCTCGCGACGGCGCTCGGCATTCTCGCCAGCGTGCTTCTCGGATTTGCCGTCATGTCGTTCGTTGCCGCGCATTGGAGCGAAATTCCGCGCGGGCTGCGCCTTGCAATGTTGGCAGGATTGATGTGGGGCGGTTACGCAGCCGCTGGCTATTTTGCCGATAGCGGTGCGCGCGGGCTTGCCGATGCGTCCATCGTGTTTGCCGTCGCCGTTTTTGGCGCCAGCATCATGCTGATCAGCCAAATGTTCCATATCGAAGGCTACGCGCCGGACGCCGTAGCGTTTTGGGCAGCAGGTGCGCTGTTGTCAGGCGTCTTGCTGAGATCGAATGCTGCGCTCGCGTTTGCGATGCTCCTCGTCGTCGTCTGGTGGGGCATGGACGTTTCTGAGCGTGTCGTCGTCAATTGGCCGTTCCTGATCGGATGGAGTGCCGTGACGGCGGCATTCATTTGGCAACGTTGGCAACCAGGAGTGCATCTGTCGGGACTGGCATTGACGATGTTTGTTATTGCGCTGGGCTTTCTACTCAACAAAGGGCAAGCGCATAGCATCGTCGTCGCGCTTGGGCTTCTGGCGGCGGCGGTAGCTATTGCTATTGAACGCTTTTATCCTGCTTGGCGCGGATCGAGTGAAGCTGCTTTAGGCTATGCGATGGCAACTGCCTTCGTTGGTTTGATGGGTCTGCAATTTTTTGAAAACCGAACGACTGCATCGCTCATTTTGATTGCAGCGCTGATGCTCGTGCTTCTTCTCGGCGCTATCGCTTACGGGGTATCGCAGGAACGCAAATCCATAGTGTGGTTAGGCTACATCGGCTTTTCAATCGAGATCATGGCGCTTTACGTTCACACCATCGGCACCATTCTCGACACATCGCTGTTCTTCCTCATTGCCGGAGTGATCGTCGCCCTGCTGGCAGGCTTCGCTTGGCGATTGTCGCGTCAAAGTGGTGATAAGCCCGATGCGAACCAAGCGGTGTCTCCATGAAGAAGTTTCCCTTCGGCCCAACTTGGATTTGGCTCACAGTCACGGCTCTCATACAAACGGCAGCCCTCGGAGACATCGTCGTCAGTAGACAATCATTATTGAAGAATGGTCGCGAGATCATCTTGCCGGTTGTGCCCGTCGATCCGCGCGATTTGTTTCGCGGCGATTACGTTGTCTTGGGCTATACGATATCGCCCATCAAACGCAGTGATCTAGAAGATACTGGCTCGTTTGACTGGGCAAAAAAAGGATCGAGAGTTTACGTCACGCTGCAACCCATGCCCGATGGCACATGGAAGGTCGCGTCCGTTGATTCGCATTTTCCAAGTCTGCCCGGCCTCGGCAACGTCGTACTCAGTGGGCGCGTTCGCCATAAGAGCGGAGAAGTCGGTGCGGCTGACGCACAGATTGATGTGAGTTTTGGCATCGAACGCTACTTCGTGCCCGAAGGAACCGGCAAAGCCTTGGAAGCAAAAGTCCGCGACAACCAAATCCAAGCCATCGTTGCCGTTGACAGAGATGGAAACACTGCCATCAAAGGCTTGATCGTTGGCGGTGAGCGGCACGAGGACCCACCGCTGTTTTAAGGCTTCTAGTGGCTGGCAGCCTTTGCTAAGAGGGCGCCACAGTCACACTTTGGGAGCACCACATGTCGATTACGCGCTACGAATCCTCCGCTGTTTATTCAAAGGTGACCGAAGCCAACGGCATGGTGTTTACAGCGGGCGTTATCCCGACCGATTTGGCGCGCGATGTGACGGGACAGACCAGCGAAGTTCTGGCTGAAATCGATCGCCTGCTGGCCTTGGCTGGAACCGATAAATCGAAGGTCGTCCAAGCTACGGTCTGGCTCAACGATATCCGCCATCGCGATGGGATGAACACGGCGTGGAGCGCTTGGCTCGGTGGCAAAGACGCGCCAGCCCGCGCCTGCGTCGAGGCCAAGTTGATAGACCCACGTATGCTCGTCGAAATCTCAGTTGTGGCGGTAAAATAAGGGCCAGTCGAGCTGTGCCTGAATTGTCGCGATTGTAGATTTTTAGAAGTTCCGTTGATAACGCCTATCGAGCGCTGTGAGTGAATCTGCGAATGTGAAGCGCCCCAGTGAAGGGCCGCACAATTCGGGGGTTCTCAATCATGCTTGCATCGCGCTGGATTTTTTCGTCGCTATTGTCACTCGCAGCTGTTGCCGTGGTGTCTATGAGCGCAGCACTGGCAGCACCAAAAGTCGCCATCACAGGCTTGGCCGCGTCGCATGATATCAAGCGTGAAGGCAGCCGACTTTGCTTCTCTGACCACTACCACTATGGGTCGAGTGCCGGTCTGGCGAACAAGAAAAAAGCCGAAGCAGAAGCCATCAGTTCATGGGCGAGCTTCGTCGATTTTGAGTACGGTCCGACATGGGCGAACTTTAAGAAGGCATCGTCCAAGGGCATGAACTGCTCGCAATCGACGTCCGGCTGGGGCTGCGAACTCAGCGCGCGCCCCTGCATATAAAATTCAAGAGATGGACGAGTGAGCCGTCGCCTCATCGTTCGGGCGGCGGTTTTTATCGTCCGGTCAAGACGCGTGATAACAAGCGTCTGACGACGCCCATCACCCATCGGGCCAAAAACATATAGACAATCGATCCAATGACGCCGCGATTTTTGAAGCCAAGTAGACCGGCAAGAATTGAGCGGATCATATTCGCCAATGACCCACCACCCGGCGCTGGCGTACCGCCGCGACGGATGACATCCGACAAATCATCGTAGCGATTGCGACGGGGGGCTGGTGACGACCGCTCGCCGGGTAGGGGCAGAAGCACGCCACCTCCGCCCGTGGTCCCGCCCATGCCGCCGCCCGAACCTGATGATCGAGGATAGTCTTGTTCTCTGCCAATCGGATCGCGATCGATCTGCGGCACAGATGTTTGATCGCGCACTGGTGGATCACCTGGCAACGGCAACAGCGCACGTAATTTTGGATCGCCTTGAAATTTCTGAGCGAGAATGTTGGAGGTCTGGCTTTGCAATGCACCAACCATCATGCTGGCGACGACAGGCAGCATTTTCTTCACGACACTTTCATCGAGACCACTGGCACGCGCTGTGCGTTGAGCGATGCCGCGACTGGTATGCTTATCGCCGATGAGAACATCGAGCACATGATTGCCGTTGCTCGCGATATCAGCCGATGCCATGTGTTGCGGATCGCTCAATGCTCGGCCTGCATCGGGCTCGCCCAACAAGGCAACGATGTCTGCAATGCCGCCGCGCGATAGACCATTGCGCTGAATCCGATAGGTCAGCGCATCACTCAACGACTGGAATGCAATCGCGGCCTTGTCAGGGGAAACACCAAAAGCGCTGGCGAGGTTTGTGATGGCTGAGCCACCTTGTGAATTCTTGATAACGCTATCGATATCCACGAACGTCTCCTGCAACTTTCTACGTCAGCACAAAACCTCATGATGACTGTGGCGCTTATATCAATGCGCGTTATGACTGCAACAGTATCGATCTGCACCCGACGCCTCACAGCTGCGCATAATCTGATTTTTTCCTGAGCAGAGCGTCAAAGCTGCCAAAAGAAAATTATTCATCGCTTGTTCATATGAAACGCGCCCTATCGTGGAACTATTCCGATCGCTCGAACGTAATTGGGTGATCGGCACAAGTGGAATCAAGATCACTGAACGTCCGTACTCATAGAGAGTTGTTTGAGGAGATGAAGATGAGAAAATCTTTATTGGCCCTGTTCATGGTCGGCGGCCTTGTCGGCGGCATGACCCTCGTTGGGGCTGCTCCTGCATCCGCGACCGCTGCAGGCGGCTTGGCGTCAAAACCTGCTGCATCTGAGTCGTTGGTACAGGAAACGCGGTGGAAACGCCGTCGTCACTATCGTCACCGTCACTATGGCCACCGTCGCTATCGGCACCATCGTCGTTGGCGCCCCCGCTTTTACTTCGGATATGGCTACCCCAGCTACTACGGCTTCTACGGCGGTCATCGCTATTATCGCCACCGCCGTCATCGTGGTTGGTACTAAACCGAGTGGCCATCAAACAACGGTGCTAAACCCGTGTTTTGATGAGGCATAAACACAGGAATAGAGCCCGGGTGCTGCCGCATCCGGGCTTATTTTGTTCTCCTGCAAAAAGACGACCGTGATGATGTTGCAACGCAGGGACACTTTTGGCATGGTCCGCCGCGACTCTCGCCCAACCGGCACATAAGGGGGGCGAGTCGGGGTTTCGTCACTCAGGCGCAATTCCGCAATCATCCAAAATAAGCCGGGCCAAAAGGGACCACTCCATGACCAATATTCTTTGGGGGATTATCGCCTGCGGGGCGTTGTCGATCCTCTATGCCGTCATCACGGCACAATCCGTTATGAACGCCGATGCTGGCAATGCGCGCATGCAAGAAATTGCTGGTGCCATCCGCGAAGGTGCTCAAGCCTACCTCAACCGCCAGTATCGCACGATTGCGATCGTGGGTGCGGTGATTTTCGTCATCGCCTATCTTCTACTCGGTCCGCTCGTTGCGATCGGCTTTTTGATCGGCGCTGTCCTATCAGGTCTCGCCGGTTACATCGGCATGAACGTGTCGGTGCGCGCCAACGTGCGCACAGCGCAAGCGGCCACGCAGTCGTTAGCCAAGGGCCTCGACATCGCATTTAAGGCCGGTGCAATCACCGGCATGTTGGTGGCTGGTCTCGCGCTCTTGGGCGTTGCTGTGTATTACCTGGTTCTGACAGGTCCACTTGGTCTTGAGCCTGCCAGTCGTTCGGTTGTCGACGCTCTCGTTGGCCTCGGCTTCGGTGCCTCTCTTATTTCGATCTTTGCACGTTTGGGCGGCGGCATCTTCACCAAGGGTGCGGACGTCGGCGGCGACCTCGTCGGTAAAGTCGAAGCAGGCATTCCCGAGGACGATCCTCGTAACCCAGCGACGATTGCCGATAACGTTGGCGACAACGTTGGTGACTGCGCAGGTATGGCCGCAGACTTATTTGAAACCTATGCCGTGACGGTTGTCGCGACCATGGTTCTGGCCGCGATCTTCTTTGCTGGACAAGCAAACCTTGCCGCATTGATGGTCTATCCGTTGGCGATTTGCGCAGCCTGCATCGTGACGTCCATTATCGGCACATACTTCGTGAAGCTCGGCGCAAACGGTTCGATCATGGGCGCATTGTATCGCGGCGTGATTGCCTCGGCTGTGCTTTCCATCGCCGGACTTTATGGAGCCACCGAATACGTTTTGGGCGGCTTCGGTGACGTTGGCACGGCAGCCGGTCAAACCATTACCGGTCTCAACTTGTTCTATTGCGGTCTTGTCGGTCTTGCCCTCACGGGTCTGATCGTCTGGATCACAGAATACTACACAGGCATCGGCTATCGCCCTGTACGCTCGATCAGCCAAGCTTCTGTCACAGGTCACGGCACGAACGTCATCCAGGGCCTTGCTGTCTCGTTGGAATCGACCGCGCTGCCGACGATTGCCATCGTTGCGGGTATCTTATCGACCTATCAGCTCGGCGGATTGTTCGGCACAGCCATCGCAACGACGACGATGCTTGGCCTTGCCGGGATGATCGTAGCGCTCGACGCCTTTGGTCCCGTGACGGACAATGCCGGTGGCATCGCCGAAATGGCGGGCTTGCCAAAGGAAGTACGCCGCTCGACAGACGCACTCGATGCTGTCGGCAATACAACCAAAGCCGTCACCAAGGGCTATGCAATTGGCTCGGCCGGCCTTGGCGCACTCGTCTTGTTTGCCGCTTACAACTACGACCTCCAATATTTCATTGCGGAAGCGAATAAAGAAGGGTCGACCTCGTACCAGTTCTTCAAGGGGGTGACCGTCAACTTCGGATTAGATAACCCTTATGTTGTTGCTGGTTTGCTGTTGGGCGGGCTCATTCCGTACCTGTTCGGTGGCATGGGCATGACCGCTGTCGGTCGTGCGGCTGGATCGATCGTCGAAGAAGTTCGGCGTCAGTTCAAAGCTAAACCCGGCATCATGAAGGGCACAGAAAAACCTGACTATGCTCGCGCCGTTGACTTGCTCACGCAGGCCGCCATCAAAGAAATGGTGCTCCCATCGTTGTTGCCAGTCTTGTCGCCCATCGTATTGTTCTTCGTGATTAACGCGATTGCAGGCAAGGGTGCTGCCTTCTCCGCTGTCGGCGCCATGCTACTCGGCGTCATCGTCACCGGCATCTTTGTTGCCATCTCGATGACATCTGGCGGCGGTGCGTGGGACAACGCCAAAAAGAGCTTCGAAGACGGCTTCACCGATAAAGACGGTGTCAAGCATATGAAGGGCTCGGAAGCGCATAAGGCGTCGGTAACCGGCGATACGGTTGGCGATCCCTATAAGGACACCGCGGGCCCGGCCGTGAACCCAGCAATCAAGATCACCAACATCGTGGCCTTGCTGTTGTTGGCAGTGCTCGCGCACAACTAAGAGCCAACGAAAATTTTAAAGAGAAAAGGCCCCGGAGCATATCCGGGGCCTTTTCATGTCAGCTTGATCGAAGTGATCTGCCGAGTTTGAATCTATTGCATCAACCGTCTTCGCCAAAGATTTGTTTGGTGCCGAGATTCTTGAACAGGGATTTCACCAGACCTTCGTCCTTAGCGCCAGGGGCTGGTGTCTTGCGGCTGATGAAGTCGAACACTTTGCCATCCTTCAAACCGTAATTGGCGACATTATCGACGCTGCCGCCTTGGTTGAAATACACCGCGACAACTTGCCGGTCCTTCTCCGTTGGTTTGAAAAACGACGTCTGACCCATTGTGCTGGATATGTAATAATAGGCGTTGCCTGCGCCCACGACAGCCGTAGTTGCCGGAGTGCCGAGCGTCGCCTTGACTTGCTCTTCGCTCATACCGGGCTGAACGGCTTGCAGGTCTGTGTCATGAAATTGGTGACCATGTTTGGTCAGCGTTTCGCTGCACCCTGCTAAAGCAAGACCTGCGACGAGAGCACAGACTGCTGAGCGCATCTGGACGGTAAAGCGGGTGCGACGTGCTGCAGGTGGGAAATGTTCAACGCGGCGCATAAGGACTGCAAACTCCGGAGAATCTGTTTTCATGAACAAGCCAAGGCTTTAAACTGCCGCCGAGATGTGAGCAATGTCAGGCTATTCGATGGCAATGGCACAATCCCCAAGCATTTGATTGCCTTCGTGCGTCCGGAAAAGCTCAACCGGATGTGCAGCGCAACAAGCCGAAGCTGCAAGACTTAAGGAAATCAAGGGCATGTTTGGCTGGTTAACGCAAAAGCCGAAAGTACAGCGCACAGCCATAGATCTCTACGGCCGCGTCGTTGCAGCCGCGCGCCAACCGATTTTTTATCGTGATCTTGGGGTACGCGACACAACCGAAGGCCGGTTCGAGATGGTGGCCTTACACTTGTTTTTGGCACTGGAAGGATTCAAGGCCAAGACCACGCCTGACAATGAGACACGCCATACGGCGATTACGCAAAGTGCCATCGAAGCCTTCGTGATTGATATGGACGATTGCATGCGCGAGATGGGCGTCGGCGATTTGACTGTGCCCAAGAAAGTCAAACGTGCAGCCGCAGGATTTTATGAAAGAGCAGGAGCCTATCGCAACGCGCTTGCAGATATAAACGATGCAAGCTTGGTAGACGTACTCAAGCACTACATAGATTTTGCACCCACATCGGAATCATCGCCGTCAACATTAGCTGCCTATGTGCGAAGCACACACGCCGAAGTTTCGCACAAAACTATCGATGATATTTTCACAGACACACATTTAAGTACTTTATTTCCAATGAGCCCCGCGAGGTCCGGATGAAAAAGACACCTTTATTGTCTCCGCTCGATTGGTCGCATCTCGTAACAGAAATCCCAGATGCTGGATTAGTGATAGATAAAGCCGCATCTGACACCGAGCGCGCCGGCCTGTGTGAAGAGTTAGGTCTGCTCAGCCTTTCTCAATTGATGTCCCATTATCGGATTTCGCGTCTCGCAGGAGGCGGATATCGATTGACCGGCCACGTCAGAGCCCATGTAGAGCAGCCGTGTGTGGTTTCACTCGAAGCTGTGGCCGATACTTTAGAAGAAGCATTCGACGTTGAGTTCTGGCCGAGCACGGATCACCGTGACGGGGGAACAGAAGAGGGCGGCCAGGAGAAACGCGTGTTGGAAGGTCGCGATGTGGAGACTTTAGAACGTGGCGCAATCGACGCAGGGCGGATCGTATTTGAGACTATCTCAAGCGGCCTCGACCCCTATCCGCGCAAGGCAGATGCCGCCTTCGAATGGCAGGACAAAGCAGCCGCCGAGCCACTCAAAACAAATCCTTTTGCGACCCTTTCAAAGCTAAAAGGCAAGGGCTGAGGGGCCTACTGCGGCAAGCGTGCATAGTCGGCGTTTTCGCCTTGTTTCAGGTCCTCAAACCGGTATGGTCCTGCCGAATTCAGGGTCGATGTCAAACGCCCTGAATTTGTGGGCCGCCCAGCCCATATCGAAGATCAATTGGCGCTCTAGCGCTAGGCAGATGTCTCAAGGGCAAGCAGAGCGATGGCGAGCCCCAAAATAATCGCACTCGACGCCATGGGCGGCGATCATGGTCCCGAGGTCGTCGTACCCGGCGCGGCGCTATCGCTTGAGCGCCAGCCATCGCTAAATTTTATCTTTTACGGCAATAGCGCGCGCATCGAGACAGCTCTTGCCCATCATCCAGCCTTGCTGAAAGCATCGCGCGTCGTCCATACCGATCATGTCATAGCCATGGACGAAAAGCCGAGCCAAGCCCTGCGGCGCGGCAAAGGTTCGAGCATGTGGCTGCCACTTGAAGCCGTCAAAACCGGAGAGGCACACGCCGCTGTCTCGGCCGGCAACACCGGCGCCCTGATGGCGATTTCAAAAATATTGTTGCGTCCCATCGCCGGCATTGAACGTCCAGCCATTGCAGCACTTTGGCCGACGATCCATTCGGAATGCATCGTGCTCGATGTCGGTGCCAACATTGGCGCTACAGCGCAACAACTCACCGATTTCTCGCTCATGGGTGCCGCCATGGCGCGCGCCGTGTTTCACATCGAGCGGCCGTCGGTCGGCTTGCTCAATGTTGGAACCGAAGAAGTCAAAGGCAACGACGATGTCAAGGCTGCGCATGCGCTGCTCAAATCTGTCGAACTGCCACTCGACTACAAAGGATTTATCGAGGGCGATCGTATTGGCCAAGGCGCAGTAGATGTCGTCGTCGTAGAAGGATTTGCCGGCAACATTGCCTTGAAGACTGCTGAAGGAACCGCGCGCCAGATCAGCAGTTACCTCAAGGCTGCCATGACCAGTTCCTTCGTGACGAAACTTGGCGCACTCTTGGCGCGTGGCGGTTTCGTCGCCTTGAAAGAAAAAATGGACCCGCGCCGCGTCAATGGCGGAACATTTTTGGGTTTGAATGGCATTGCAGTGAAAAGCCACGGAGGCACCGACGCATATGGGTTCGCAAGTGCCATTGATCTCGCCTACGAGATGGCGCAATCCGATCTGATCGCGCGCCTAACGTCCGACATCAAAAATTTTCACCATAAACTCAGCGCGGCAGCGCAGTCTCAAGAACAGATTCAAACATCCGCTCCATCGACACCTCCAAGTGTCGCACTCGGCAATGCTGGCGAATAGTTCAAGAAAGGGTGCAGCGTGGCAGTTCTTCGATCCGTCATTCGTAGCGTCGGTGCGCATCTCCCAAAGCGCGTCGTGACGAACGATGACTTATCGAAAATTGTCGATACGACAGACGAATGGATTCGTGAACGCTCTGGAATTTTGCAGCGGCATATCGCTGACGAAAATGAATTGACCTCTGACTTGGGAGCCGCTGCCGCCAAGCAAGCTCTCATAAGAGCAGGAATAGACCCTGTTGAGATCGATCTTGTTATCTGTGCCACAGCAACGCCTGATCGCACTTTCCCCGCAACAGCCGTCAAAATTCAAAATATGCTGGGCGTAACCAAAGGCGCTGCATTCGATGTGCAAGCTGTGTGTTCAGGCTTCGTCTATGCCTTGACCGTTGCCGATAATTTTTTGAAGGCAGGCCAATTCAAGCGTGCGCTCGTGATTGGCGCCGAAACATTTTCCCGCATCCTCGACTGGTCGGATCGAGGCACGTGCGTCTTGTTCGGCGATGGAGCAGGCGCCGTAGTTTTGGAAGCGCAACCTCAACATGGTACGCGCGAGGACCGTGGAATTCTATCGACCCGCATTCGGTCGGATGGTCGCTTTGAAGACTTGCTGTATGTTGATGGCGGTCCAGGTTCAACCAAGACTGTCGGCCATCTTCGCATGAACGGTCGCGAAGTCTTTCGCCACGCCGTGCAAAAAATTTCAGGCGTCATTGAAGAAACATTGGTTGAAACCGGGTTTGCCGCTGATGAGATTGACCTCTTCATCCCGCATCAGGCGAACAAACGCATACTCGACGGCATTGCTAAAAAGCTAAATGTTCCGCCGGAAAAAATTGTCATGACGCTCGACAAGCACGGCAACACGTCTGCGGCCTCGATACCTTTGGCGCTCAACCAGGCTTTCGAAGATCATCGCGTCAAAGAGGGCAGTCTCGTCCTGATGGAAGCCATGGGCGGTGGATTTACCTGGGGCGCAGTTCTCGCCCGGTGGTAGGCTCTGCGACGTAGAACTCTCGCGCCGGTTCAAATCACTTGGTATTGCTGCGTCGCAATAGACAAAAAACATGATATTTCAGTTGCTTGTAGCGGTCTGGCGTTGACCGATTTCTATATCCTCGCTAGCATGACCGGCTAATAATCATCCGATGGCTGGGAGGATGGACATGAGCGGCAAAACATTGACGCGTGCGGATCTTGCGGAGGCGGTTGTCGACAAGGTCGGTTTGCCACGCAACGAAAGTCAGGATCTCGTCGAACTCGTACTCGACGAAATTTCTGGAAGCCTTGCGGCAGGTGATGCTGTGAAGCTCTCGTCGTTTGGATCGTTTGGAATTCGCCAGAAAGGCGAGCGCATCGGGCGCAATCCTAAGACTGGCCAAGAAGTTCCTATTACACCGCGTCGCGTGCTCGTGTTCCGGCCATCGAATATTATGAAAGACCGGATCAATAAAGGTCACACGAAGCCGCGCGCGGGCTAATTTTGAAATGATAATCGGGCCCGCCTCTGGCCGCTCGTGTGAGCGCTGGCGAAGGCTATGCATTTTTAATACCAGTTTATTTGCAAAAAAGGTTCGGCAGCATGAGTAAATCGGCAGAAGCTTTTCGCACCATCGGCGAAGTGGCCAGCGAGCTAGATGTTCCAAAGCATGTGCTGAGATTCTGGGAGGGCAAGTTTCCGCAAATTCGCCCGATGAAGCGCGGCGGTGGACGTAGATACTATCGCCCGGAAGACATGGAACTGTTGCGCGGAATTCGCCATCTGCTGCACGCTGAAGGTTACACCATCAAGGGCGTGCAAAAAATTCTCCGAGAGCAAGGCATCGATCAGGTTAAGCAAGCCTCGCGCGCAGCACTTGCTCTTGCTGCAGGAGACGGCGAAAAACGCAAACGCGGCCGCAAACCTTTGAGCGAACCAGCCCGCAAAGCTGAGGCTGAATCTAAACCTTCCAGCAAACAAACTTCACAGTCGTTGGATGAAACGGCAAGTTTGAAACCTGAAGACGTGATCGCATCCGCAGTCAAAGAGCTGCGGCTCATACGCCAAATTTTGCTGAGCAAAGAAAAATCGACGACGGATGGACAAACGCCATCGGCGCGGCGCACCCGTGAAGACCGCGCATAATGTCTGCGCAGGGCGAAGCAATGTTGCTCCCTGACAAAGTCGAATGCGAATTTATTTTTGTTGATTTATTGCGGGCATCGTCAGTCCTTGAAGCCGAAGAACGCGCGACACCAAGGCTTTCAAGCATCGAGCAGGATCGATTTGCGTCACGTGCCGCAACCGATATGCGTGCAGCAGAAACTTGGCGGACAAGCCGCATAGCTTTACGGATCGCCCTAGAGCGATGGGCAGGCAGCGATGTGCGCCAGAGTGCTTTTGAAATCGAACACGGTGGACGCCCGCAGCTAACACAAGGATGGCCACACTTTAGTATGTCTCATACCGGCGATGTAGCATTCATCGCGATATCAAATCATTCGGTCATCGGCGTTGATATCGAAAAGTCTCGCACTCTGAATATGAGTGAAGCGCGACGCATGAAGTTAATCAGCGCCGCAGCAAAGCTCATTTCGTACAGAGACCCAATACAACCACCTCACCAAGAAAAACTTGACGACCATTCTGTATTACAAGCCTGGGTGCAGCTCGAGGCGGTCGCAAAAGCGACGGGCTTGGGTATCGGCCGCGTATTGACCGACCTCGGCGTTAGTGGCGGCGCGGGAAATAACGAATTCCACGCCGAGCCGTATATGGATGATCGCCTGTGCGTTAAAGACATCGACGTCGGACCTGGGTATTTCGCCGCAACAGCGACCGCAGCTCTGCCCGAAACCCTTCACGTCACCCATTTTCCGAGCACGCAATCAAATCTCGCGATATTTTGCCAAGAACGCTTTCTCAGTGATGAAGCCTAGGCCGTTGACCTTGAGCGGCCATCCGGGCACAAGGAGCACATCGGAGCGTAGCGCAGCCTGGTTAGCGCACCAGTCTGGGGGACTGGGGGTCGAGAGTTCGAATCTCTCCGCTCCGACCAATTTATCAAAGACTTAGCTTAGCATCCTAAATGCCGAATCCCTTTTGGGAAGCACATGGGAAGCAAATTTTTGCCTCTTCTAAGTTTTCTCACGTGCTGCGATGTGCGGCGCTCCCAAATCCCCATAGTCGAGCGACCACTACCTGCCACGAGCTGTGTGGATGCTTTACGCTATCCAGTGACGACGGCATGATGCTACGCCCGTATGGCCGCTATAACAGTCATAAACATTGTCTGTGACCGGTCTGCCGGTCAAAACTTGCCTTCCTGGCGATGATCTGGCATATTGGCTGAAATATCGGTCATGAAATGGTTTCGTGACCGCTATAACGATCAATTGTACCATGACCATCCGCGCGCGCACTTACTCGACCCTGACCACCGAAGCCCTCACCCTGCTCGGCAAACAGGTGCGCCTTGCGCGCAAGCAGCGGCGCATGTCCGAGGCCGACCTGGCAGCGCGGGTCGGCATCGCCCGCAGCACGCTCCAGCTCATCGAAAAGGGCGACGCAAAGGTCGAGATCGGTCTCGCCTTCGAGGCGGCGATCATCGCGGGCGTCAGCCTGTTCGTGCCGGAGGCGTCTTCCCTTGCCGCCCAGAAGGAGCGGGTCGACGACAAGCTTGCGCTTCTCCCCCGCTCCGTGCGCCGCCCGCGCAAGGAGGTGAACGATGACTTCTAAGACGCAGGATGCGCCGACATCCGCCTTCGTCTGGATCTGGCTGCCGGATGCAACCAAGCCCGTCGTGGCAGGCCGCATAGATCTTGATAGCGGCCTTTACAGCTTCGCCTACGGGCGCAGCTACCTCGCCCGCAAGGATGCGATCCCGATCTACTTGCCCGAGCTGCCCTTGCAGCGCGGCGTGATCGCGCCTGTTGCGCCGCTTCTGATGGCAAACAGCTTGCGCGATGGCGCGCCCGATGCCTGGGGTCGGCGCGTCATCATCAACCGGCTGACGGGATTGAAGGGCGACGATGCGCGCAACGTCGAGTTTGACGAGCTGACCTATCTTCTCAGCTCAGGCTCGGATCGTGCCGGTGCGCTCGACTTCCAGGCGTCGGCGGACACATATGTCGCGCGCGAACACGCCGACGCCACGCTGGATCAGCTTCTCGATGCCGCCGCGCGCGTCGAGCGCGGTGAGCCCATCCCTCAAGCTCTGGACAATGCCCTGTTCCACGGCAGCTCCATGGGGGGCGCTCGGCCCAAAGCCCTGATCGAAGACGGCACGATCAAGTTCATCGCCAAGTTCTCTGCAACGAACGACACATATTCCGTGGTGAAGGCCGAGTTCATCGCCATGCGGCTGGCTGCTCTTGCCGGGCTGGATGTGGCCGGCGTGTCGCTGCGCGCTGCCGCCGGCAAGGACGTTCTGCTGGTCGAACGGTTCGACCGAACGCGCGTCAAGGACGGATGGGCGCGGCGCGCGTTCGTGTCGTCACTCACGCTTTTCGGTCTCGATGAACTATCCGGACGCCATGCCAGCTATGTCGAGCTGGCCGACATTATCCGCGCGCGCTTCACTGATCCGCAGGCAAGCTTGCGCGAACTGTACAAGCGGATGGTGTTCAACATTCTGGTCGGCAACACGGATGACCATGCGCGCAATCACGCGGCGTTTTGGGACGGACGCCAGTTGCGCCTTACCCCCGCCTACGACATCTGCCCGCAGGCGCGTAACAATCCCGAAGCCAATCAGGCCATCTATATCGCGGATCAGAATCGCCGCAGCCAACTGGAGGTCTGCCGCCTCGCGGCCCGGCATTTCTTGCTGCGAGATGATGAGGCGCGCGCCATCATCGACGGTCAGGTCGCAGCGATCAGAGAGAATTGGCAGAGCGTCTGCGACGAGGCGGGCTTAAGTCCAGTCGATCGCACCTTCCTGTGGCGGCGACAGTTTCTCAATGCGTATGCCTTCGAAGGTTATGCTGGCGGCCTGCCAGAAGGGCTGTAGGCCAAGGTCATAAAATGACGATCGAACCAAAACTCAATATCAAGATCGATCCCCCTGTGGAGATTGTTGACGGTGTCCTCACGGTCCACGCCTCGCCGCTCACATCGTACAGCCTGGTTCGCGAGTTACCTCCTGGCAAGAACGGCCTTGTTTTTGAGGGATATCATGAGCGGTGTGGCCATTGCGTCGTAAAGCTTTGGCTACGCCCCGATATGCGATGGGAAGACCGCTTTAGGCGCGGCTTTCAGGAAGCGTGCCACGCTGCACAGGCCAGCGACCACTGGTCCGTCGAGATGATCGACGCACGCATGATTAATGACGTCTTCCTGGCATCTATGAAATGGGTGGATGGGATGCCGCTTCGCGACGCTCTGACAGCGAAACCCGATGATGCGTATCGGTGGCTTCTCGCGAAGGCTTACATCGAAGCAATCTTCGCGACGAAGACCACACCTCATGGCGACGCTCACGCTGGCAACGTGATGATTCAAACTATCTGTCGTGAGCCCTCACCTAAGGCAATCCTAATTGATTTTGCCAGTGATGAGGTTGGCCAACGTAGTCGTGAGGAGCGCCATTGGGACGTGTTCCGCGAAACCGTACGGGACATCGTGAGGAAGCTGCCGAAATTTGCTAACGCTGATCGCGACCTTCTTGGGCGTAAAGCAGTCGTTGAGGCTCACTACTGGACGATGATCGACCGATTAAAACCCTAAGGTGAACTGCCGTATGGCCACGAAGACGATCGGCGTGTTTGACGCAGGCGAGTGCAGGGCCCTCATAACATCTAAGCCGCTGTGGAGAGATGCAAGCGTGTCAGCACGAGTACACGAGAAAGGCCAGTCATTCCCGGAGATGTAAAACTCTAACTATTGAAGAATTTACATCGAACCGGGACTGTGCGATCACCGGGCTTGCAGGCCACCTAAGAGACTCGCAATGCCGGACCAACAATCAAGGTCAGCTGGAAAGCGTGGAGATCTGGCCAGGCTCCCTGCGCTCGTGCGCATGGTCAAGGCGTTGGAAGAGGCCGTTGAGGCCGTGGAGCGCATCGAAACCGATTACGGGTTGAATGCCGACCAACGAAAGACGCTCGGAGCGTCGCTTCAAAAGGAGCTCGCTCGGCGAATTGCAGCCGAAAAGATCGAGTCGGTGGCGCTTCCGGATCAAGCTCCGGAGCTTTGGGCAAGCCGCAAGGGCCGCAAGGAAAATCCTATCGCCTTCATTCGACGGGTCTATGCGCGTTGGCTCGGCCATGGCCTCAAGCGCGGCGATATCCGAACGCTAGACCAACCGCTTTACCAGGCCCTGGCTGTCTGGATGCATCGTCACCCTTTTGACGATTTTGCCGAACTCGGCATCGAAAGTTCGGACCTTCCGGAAGCACCTCCGCCCAAAAAGAGGAACTGGGCGGAAGATATGATCAAGGCCGGCCGACGGCTCGCCAAGCAGCCGAACAAGAAGTAAACTTTTTATGTAAATTTACTTGTTCAGGTTTACATGCCGTGGTAGGTTTCAGCATCGGCTGATCGCCGACACTTCTTCATCGCAATCACGACAGGATTGTCGCACGCACCGTGCGCAAGGAGCGGAGCCATGCTCGAAATCAAGAAGAATGCACTTTCGGATCTTCATCATCTGCGCATCGTCACGCAAAAAGAATTGCGGCAGCTCGTGCCATACACGCCGCAGCACATTCTGCGTCTCGAAAAGGCAGGGAAATTCCCGCTGCGCATTCGCCTCGGTCAGAACCGGGTCGGATGGATGCTGATCGAGATCGAAGCCTGGATCGCATCGCGGCGCGCAGCCTCGCCACCGCCCTCCCCGGCGGATCAACCCCACGCCTGAAACTGTCGATCGCCTCGGACGCCATGCGTCCCCGATGACCGCTCATCTTGCCGGGATTGGATCATGACGAAATATCCGCTCTACTATGAAGAGGCCGCGCATATCCTGCGTGTGCTCACTGACTGCGGCATTCGCCTGAACCCGGTCGTGCCCCCTCATATGATTCTCCTGCTGGTCGCTGAAGAACTTGAGAGGATTGTCGGGACGAATCCGTCCCATGCTGCGGCAGGCGCTTACCTGGTGCAGGGGCTGGCCCCGGCGCTCAACGACGATGGGCGACGGCGAAAGCTCAACGCGATCGCCGGAACGCTGATCGGCAACTTCCTGCTCACATGCAGACGACCGGCACCGCCGCTCAAAAGTGAGAAACTGGGCGAGCCCGGAGTCGCACCCCGGAATCCTTCAGCTTCGGAGAAGTCAAAGGTGAGAGATTGGGCGCGGTGGGGGTGAGATTCCGGAAATGTGAATTCACTTGTTGACGGCCTCACTTGTGAACGGGCACGCTTGTCTTCGTGAGTTCACGGACGATCGACACGACCACTAATATCGCTGACGGCTTCGAAGACATCGAAAAGGCCAGGCTGCCGAGCCGTCTGCGCGCGACCGACATGAAGGTGACCGGCGAGCCGCTTGATCCCACCAATATGGGCCGCATCATCAAGCCGCGCGAGCTGGTCGATATCATCGAGCTGACGCCGCTCAACCGCTCCGAGACCATTCTCTACAATCAGTTGCTGGCCAATGCGTGGAACAACATTCGCACGCAGCCCATCCACAAGGTGCTGAAAGCATCCTTGCGCGGCACACATGAAAGCAACGATCGCCTTGAAAT
>PERI01000007.1 GCA_002928515.1 Hyphomicrobium sp. | reverse complement strand
CAGGCCATACGTCAGTGACTGCGTGCCCATTGTCAGTTTTCGCTGGGTTGGATCGGTTGCTGCCGATTGACCGCCATTCAATGCAATCGAGTACGGCGTACCAGCGGAGCAGGTGGCTGATAGGTTCGTTGACGCATCGACTCCGTTGGTAATGGCGGTGCCAGCCAAGGTTCCGAAATTTAATGCGGATGCACTGACACGACAGGTCGGCGTGTATGTTGCTTGCACTGTGAATGGCGCCTGCGTGCCATTTTGTGTGCCGATTTGTGCGCATGTTTGTCCGGTGCCGACGCGATATGATATCAGTGTCTGACCACCGGTAAAACTCGACAGATATGTGCCGGTTGCGACTTGTTGCTGAGATGGAAAAATGCGCCCGTAAATCGTGCGCGTTGCGGTATTGCTTAAGAGCAAAATTGGAATATCGACTGTCGGTGGGTTGGTCGCTGCACCGTCAATGGCCGATCCCCAAACGACGGACCGTGCAGCATCTTGATAGAGATTATAATTGAGCTGATTGGTGCCGCTCGCCATATGACGCGGCGAGCCACTTGAGTCCGAGCCGCCGCTCCCGGCTGCAAAGTTAGGACAGACACGGACGGTGGTCAGCAACAGCGCATTGCACGTTGCTGTAAAGGTCGCCGTGACGTCGATGGCTCCGCCCTGCGTGAGATCGACATTTCCGAAATTGAGGTTGGTTATCGAAAAGGAGCAAGTTTGCGCTGAAGCTTGCGTCGAATGTCCCACCCATATGATCAAGGCGAGGGTGATGCTGCATAAGACTTTGCACAGAGCTACTGGCATTATTGGCATACCACCGGACCCGTCGCTGATGGCGTATCGGCGTTGCCTTGGAACGCATATGTGGCGCTGCACGATCCCTGATCGGCAGAAACGACCAAAGTATTGTGTGATTTCAATTCAGCGATATAGGCTTGGCCATCGTAACCCACGATGAAAGCCTCACCGGTTTCCGTGACCGTGCCTGCTGTTCCAGGGGCCAAGAACTCGCCTTTGGCGTCGGTCAACACCACCAACCCTGATCGACTGATATCTTTGGCGCGCATGTTGACAGATACGCCTGCGCGATCCGCTGGCGCTACGATGTGTGCGGTGGTTGGCAATTCTGCATTCATGGGCAATGTGAGTGGGTCAACCGCGATGAGGTTTTTCTGATAGGCCCGCAATCCTGGTACCAGCAACTTACCTGACGAGCCGGTACGTCCGGCAGGCCGATTCTCGTACAATACTTGTGTATCGGCGTAGCCGGTGTCGACAACAGCAAATGCATCATCAATGCGATTGGTTGCGAAAACGTCACCACCAATCGCGGCGAATGCACCTGATATGTCTAGCGTGCCATCGACGCCCTTGCCGCGATTGCGGACGCCGGCCTCAACCCGGGCATATTCGGTGCGGACCGCGACGGCGGCAGAATTCTGCGCGACGTCGCCTTCGGTGACATCGACACGCCAGCCGTAACTGCCTGGTGTGGAATCCAAAGATTTCGACGCACTTACAGATGGACTGACATTGTTGCCATTGGATGCCACGCCGACAATGGCCGAACTCGATCCACCCAGCGGAATGGAAACACCAGCAAATACGCCCGAGCCGGACGTGTCGCCGAGATCGGCAAATGCTGAGACGTAGGCTGAGGCGCCATCCCACAGCGGACGCGTATAGGACAGTCCTAGAATGTGTGAATCGTCTTCCAACTCATAGTCCACATGGACATACGACAACGACAACGATGAGTTGTCGAAGCGGAGTGGCAATGACAGCGATGCCGTGTCGATGGCTTTGGGTGGGCGCAGGCTGACCAATTGTGCGTAGCGCGTGGCGCCAAGCCCCAACGAGTCGTTGGTCAGACCCGCTTCGGTGATGCCCGTGGTCGAAGCGAGATCGTCGTATTCGCCAAAGGTTCGCTGCGTGCTGAGATGCAAGCCAATGCCATCCCAGAATTCTGTGTCAAAGGCTGCGTAGACGAGTGCGCCTGCGTTGCCGTCTTTAAAGCTTCCGGCAACGGCGAGCGAGGCAACGCCGAAATCTCCGGTCCGGAAAGACATGCCGACCCCGGCGTTGGCGAGGTCTTGCGAAAACTCAGTGTGGGCTTCGAGAGTCACGTCGTCCGTCAGGCCGTATTTCAGTGAGGCCGATGCGGCGAATTTTGAATCATACTTCCAGGACTCCAAGCCATAGAGATAGCGCGGAAAGCCAACTTCGGCGGAAAAGTCCAGAAGGCCTTCGCGCAGCAAGCGGGGCGACACATAAAACGGCAACTCCGATGTTGTCTGGCGTCCTGCGGCGTCATTCAAAACGATGCGTGCTGCGCCGCCATTGGTGACTACGGGAAGGTTAGATATTTCGAATGGCCCAGATCCGACCTGTTGCGAATAGGCTTTCAGATTGTTGACATAGACATCGACGGTCGATGGCAGCGCCGCGCTGCCACTGAATTTCGGCAATGGCACGGTGACTAAATCGGGTCGCAACGCAAAGTCTCTTTGAATTTGTGCGCCTCCCAAGCGAATAGGGCGAGTCCATGCCAAGCCACCAGAAATGACGTCGCCTGCACGGTAAGAGATTTGTGTGTCCTGATCTGAAAAGTTCCAAGTCGTATCGAGGCGCAACGCATCGACATTATCTAATGTCGTCGAGCCAAGAATGGCCGACTGTGAGAATGTGCCCATGGGACCAAAGATGCGGCTGTCGAGTGTGAGATTAACGCCGCTGAAATCGAAGGCGCGGCGGACGACATCTTCTGACAATCCTGAGGCGTAGAGGTCATAGTTGACGACCATGCCAAAGTCAGATGTTGCAGCCGTCACTGTTTTGTCGCCGCCGCGGGCATCGTAATTGTGGACGACGCGGACGGAATCGGGAGCTTGAATTTCAACTTTCTGAGTGCTCTCGTCGTACGTGTATGTGACGCCCGAGAGTTCAGACAGTTTCACATAGGCTGCCGGATCATCGCCTGGTGCATCAAGTCCCAACTCGCGAAGCTCGGAGCGCTGAGCCGATAAGTCCGAATTCGGACCCATCTGAAACGCGCCGATCAAATTGGTGGGTTGGCTATTGATGATGACTTCGAGATGATATGTTTGCGCGGCTTGGTCGGATGGCGGTGTTTGGGCATGGGCGAGTGACGGGACTGCGACACAGGCAAGGCTCAGGTTGAGGACCATGAGCGCTGACGTGGCCGCACGCTTAGCGCGCCGTAACAGGTGCCGTTGCGCTGATGGGGCCCACATTGCCTTGTGCCGAAATTGTAAGAGAGCGTTCAGATGCCAATCGGCTTGCTTGCTGTGACAATGGCCAGCGCATAGAAGATCCGCCCAAAACATAACCAACGAGACCTTCACTCACGACAACAGATCGACCACCACTTCCAGACAGTTTCAATTGAGAGACGCGGAGTTTTCTTTCGCCGCTGTTGTGCGCTGTGAGATATGAGCGTCCCCCGTTCGTTTCGACGGCCCATGTCACCTGCGGTGCGTTGGCCGTTTGAGATCGAAACGAAATGGGAATGGATTGTCTCAGTACGATCGCAACAACGCCGTTCTTGCGTGTCGCCGGATCGGGAAGTTCGTCGATGAGGACACGATAGTTTTCCTCACCGACGATCTCATTCTTATTTGGCCGCAGCACGCGAACCGTCACAGATGCTTGTGATGCGACCTGGACGATGGGCGGACTGACGACAACATCTTTGGTCGGTTCAAGTTTTTCTTGACCGCCGACTTGGCTCCAACGGAACACGCGCAATTGAACTCCAAGCGCTTTGCCACCTTTGTTCTCAAGCTTCAAAGTCCCGGCTGATGTCGGAGCAAGAAGTTCGAGACTGACAGGCGCAACTTGAATGGAGGCTGCGTTTGCCGAGGAGATTGCGGAGAGGGTAGAGATCGCCGCGCATGCAAAGTAAAGAAGAGTTCTCATGTCGTGCCCCCGTGATTTTTTAGTACGTTACGGTCACTGTGATGGTGTCCGTGTAGAGACCTGGAGCTTGTGCAGTTTGGATGGGAACGCGGCCGTAAACAGTGGTGCTTACGGGCAGGCCTGTTCCGGTTCCGGCAACCGTGTCGGTGCCGACCGTGTTGCCCCAATTCGTCAAGCGACCGGCTTCGCGATACAGATTGTAATTCACGAGCGAGGTGCCATCGGTCATGCGACGGTTGGTAACTGAGCTACCAGCCGTTGATCCCGCATTGAGTCCGATATTGTAGGGGGTGCTCGCTGTACACAGAACAGAGATGCTGCTCGTTGCATCGGTGTTCGTTGACAGTGAGTCGCTGTTCGTACCAAACGATAAGTTGGTCGCGCTTGTAATCGCACACGCTTGCAAAATCGTGATACTGACACCGAACGTTGTCGTCGTCGTTGCAGCATTGACGCTCGGTACCGCAATCGATCCACAAGCAAAGCTTGCAGCAACAAACGCCGATATGATTTTTGATTTGGCCATTCCACACTCTCCAAAAGACGCCGCTCGCGTTCGAGGAACTCAATGTTCCTTCTTGTGCGCGAGTGATGTGGAGGATGGGCTAGAGGAATTAATATGAGGTCATAAAAACGGTGTTCATATATATTTTTTGAGTATTAATCCGTCCTGTTATAGTTCAATTCGGTCGCTGTGAATGGTGTTTATTCAAAATGGACAGATCTTCATTCAAATAACATCAGTTTAGATTAGGGATAATGCGATTGAGCTATCGCATTGCGATAGACCTATTTTCCCGCATCTTTAAACAGATCCATATCTGGATCACGTTTGCCTTGTGCCCATGACGAAGCCAGTTGGGCCGCGATCATACTGAACGTGATTCCATTGCCACCACATCCCAAAATTGCGAACTGATTTTTGCGGCCATCTAGTTCGGTGATGATTGGCAAACCGGTGGGGCTGACGGCAAATGCGCCTGCCCAGGCATAGGCGACTTCAAGTTCGAGATTTGGCAGTAGTGCTTTCGCCGCGCGCAATAATTTCTCCGACTTGGCCGGTATCGCTGCGTCGCGGCGATCGGGATCTGTCAAACCGGAATCTTCGCCGCCAATGAGGATGCGGTTGTCAGCCGTTGTCCGCATATAGAGATAGGGGTCTGATGCTTCCCAGATAAGGCAGCGGGTTGGCCATAGCTTTTGCGGAGCGATAGGGTTTGTCGCGATAGCCCATGATGAGGTGATATCGAATTTTCCTGTCGGCAGACCTTTGACTGTTTCGTAGCCTGTCGCAAATACCACACGCTTGGCATGGATCGTTCCACCGTGTGACGTCGTGAGGCAAACGCCCGCCTTATCGCTTTCTACCTTCGTCACCTCGTAATCTTGATAAATGCGGCATCCAGCGCGTTGAGCCGCGCGTAATGCACCAGCTGTCAACTGCGTGGGATTTAATTCTGCCGCGCCTTGAGAGACAATCGCGCCAGTTCGGTCTATGCCATATGTTTTGAGCAGCAGTTCACGATCGATATAGGTCGACGGTAATTTAGCCTTTTGTCTTTCTTTGGCTTCCGTTTGTAGCGCGCGAAATCCCATTTCGTTGCCAGCTAAATAGAGCGCATCGCGATCGCGCCACTCGGCTTTAATTTTGTGGCGTGTAATGAAGTCTTTTAAATCATCAACGGCTCGTAATGAACGTTGATAGGCGCGGCGTGCATTCTTAGCACCGATTTTTTCAGAAAGTTCTGTGATCGGTGTGTCGAGTTCAAATTGAATCATCGCTGTGCTGGCTGCCGTACTCCCCGTCGTGGGTTTGCGGCGGTCCACGACCACGACGTCAAATCCTTTTTCCGTGAGCATCAACGCTGTAAGAGCGCCACTCACGCCTGCGCCAACGACGACCACATCACACTGTTCTTGACTGAGGGTGGTGCGTGCCCTGACTGTTGAATGTGGTGATTTGATCCAGAGAGGATTGCCTCCACGAAGATCTTTTTGATTGGTGATCATGTTAGGTCCAGGGCCTTTGTAGGTTTGAGGCCCGTCAATGTGGGCGTGTATCTGGGGTCATTCACGCTGAAGCCCTTCCTACGACTTGTGTAGAAAGGGCTTCAGGAATTGAATGAATTTTGCTCGGAATTATTTATTCGATGGATGTGTTGGATCTAATACGCGTTCCGTTGCCTCGCGATTAGACTTTTTACGGAAGAAGTAAGCCAAGGCGAGGATTGCGACCAACAGCACGCCACCAATGGTGCCGAACATTAAAGTTGGGATGGCAGTATCTGTAGCGACTGGTGCAACTTGTTCTTGCGCGATGGCAGCGGTGGCCGCGAGGCCTGCAAGGCCAGCTATTGGCAATGATAATTTGACGAACATGACGATCTCCATTTGTGTTCCTTGGAACATCAACGGGTCGTCAGATATTTAAGTTCCTTGTTTGTGATATATCAGAGTGTGTCCAATGGTCATGGACGACTGTAGATACGTTTCGAGCACTGCTTCATGAGAATTTGCGATCTTAGGTCCTTGAAGGGGAACGAAAGGCTCCTAATTACGTTCTCATGTCTATGCGACTTCATGCGATCATTAACGAGCGGGCAGGTTCCGTACTCGATCAGGATTTGGCGGCCATTGCGCAGTCGATCAAAGAACCGTTTCTGCGCGCCGGGCACGAGATCACCGTCGAATTTTGTGAACCCAAGAAGTTGGTGCCTCTGATCGAAGCGGCAGCCAAGCGCGACATCGATGCCATCATAGTAGGTGGCGGCGATGGAACCGTGCGGTCTGGTGCGCGCATTGCCATTGAGAATTCTAAAACTCTGGGCATCTTGCCATTGGGCACGCTCAATCGGATGGCGCGTGACTTGAACATTCCACTCGATATTGCCTCTGCTGCTGAAGCGCTTGCGACCAGCAAAGCGGATGTGATCGATGTTGCGAGTTTGAACGGTAAGATTTTTCTGTGTAATTCGCTTATTGGTTTGCCACCTGAATATTCGGCTGAACGTCAACGTGTGCGCGGTCGTCCGTGGCGCGAGCGCTTGGTCGGTTATACACGAGCGATCAAAACGATTTTATCGAGCCGCAAGCGGTTGCGGATTACGATCGACGATGGCGCTGAACAAAAGCCGTTGCGCGTCATCTCTCTGGCTGTTGCCAATAATGCCTATTGCGAAGAACCGGGTTTAGGGTTGGTGCGCCCACATCTCAACAAGGGTGAGCTTGCGGTTTATGCCTCGCGTCATCGCAGCGGATGGGCGATGGTTCGGGCTATGATCCGTGCGGTGCTCGGTCGATGGAAAGGTGATCCTCACCTGATGCAGTTTCGTGGTCACGACATCACGGTGCGCGTGGCTCGCAATTGGTTGCGTGTATCGAATGATGGCGAAGTAGAGACATATGCCACGCCCTTGCGCTATAAAAGCCATCCCAAAGCTTTGAAAATTCTAGTTCCGGAACGTGCCTAATGCCTTCGCAATCGTCGCCTCCTTTGTCTGAGACACAATCAGGTGACGACAGTGCCGTGTCGTCCGGACGATTTTATCTGCTATCGAAAAAGTTCGAGACGGGGACGCCTTGGGTGTTTGCCGCCAGTGCGCTGTCGGTCTTGCTGTTCGTGGCCATCGCAGGTGTCGTCATGTACGGCACAACTCGTGAACTCGACGAACGCATTTTACTAGGGCTGCGCGATCCCAATAATCGCTCCGATCCGATTGGGCCTGAATGGCTGGAAGGCTATATGCGCGATATCACCGCGCTCGGTGGTTTCGGTGTCTTGTCTCTGCTGGTTTTGAGCGTCTCGGGATTTTTGTATGCCACGGGTCGTCAACGTACCGCATTTCGAATTTTTGCCATCTCACTGAGTGGTTGGCTGCTCAGTCAGGGCATGAAATTCACGTTTCAACGCCCACGTCCAGATCTCGTACCGTACGGTGCGGATGTGTTTTCATCGAGTTTTCCATCGGGCCACGCGATGGTGTCGGCGGTGGTTTTTTTAACGCTCGGTGCAGCGCTTGCACGCACAACGAATGTCGCGCGGGTGCGGGCTTACGTCATGACATTGGCCATTGTGCTGACGCTCGCGGTTGGTTTCAGCCGCGTTTATCTCGGCGTGCATTGGCCCACTGACGTATTGGGTGGTTGGGTATTGGGTGGGGCATGGTCAGGCTTGGCCTGGATTGTCTTGCGGCGCATCGAGCGCGAACGCGGAGAAAGACTGAATTAAAAGCCTTATTCTCCGGTTGTTGTTTTGCTGGCTCTGCGCGAACGATACAGCCGCCAGCGCGCTTCTATTTTCGGCCAAGTTCTGATGACCCAGCGACGGACGGGCGGGATATCGACCGCGATCAAGAGAATTCCGAGCGGCAGCATCCAAAGCCCAAGAAATGGCAAAATCGAAAAGATGCCACCGAGGATCAGCAATAGCCCGAGCGGCAGTCGGATAAAAATTGCAGATGGCCTGACGAGCCACGCAACTGCGTTCGCCATTCGGTCAGGCAGCTTAGCCTGTAAACGGTCGATGAGGCGCGTGAGCTTGCGTTGCTCGTGATGTTCAGGTGTTGGCATGCGCGCGCATTCATCCCATTTTTAGTCGCCTAGACGCTCAGCAAGAGGTGCTCGCGCTCCCACGGGCTGATAACGCGCATGAATTCATCGAATTCCGAGCGTTTCAAGGCTAGATAGACATGACAGAAGCGTTCGCCAAGGATGCCGTGCAAGTCTTTGCTGTCTTCGAACTTAGTCAAGGCTTCGAGAAGGCCGCGCGGCAATTGATGATCGTTGCGGTAGGCGTTGCCGACGACGGCTTCGCGCGGCGACAGTCCCGCTTTCATGCCGAGATAACCGCAAGCCAGACTGGCGGCGAGTGCCAGATAAGGATTGGCGTCCGATCCGGGTAGTCGGTTTTCAACGCGGCGCGCTGTTTCGGGTGAAAACGGTACGCGCAATCCAGCCGAGCGATTGTCATTGCCCCATTCGACGTTGATGGGGGCTGCTCCGTTTGGCACTAGGCGGCGATAGGAATTCACGTAAGGTGCCAACAAGCACATGGCCGATGGCAGATAGGCCTGTTGTCCGGCTAAGAAATTATAGAACAACTTGCTTGGCTGGCCTTTGTCGTCGGTGAATATATTCTTGCCGGTTTTTGCATCGACCACGCTTTGATGGATGTGCATGGCGCTGCCCGGCTCATTGGCAAGAGGCTTAGCCATAAACGTCGCGTAGCAATTATGCGTGAAGGCTGCTTCGCGGATCGTGCGCTTGAAAAGAAAAATTTGATCGGCCAGATCGATGGGATCGCCGTGCAGCAAGTTGATTTCCAACTGCGCGGCGCCGCCCTCTTGAATGATCGTGTCGATCTTCAGGTATTGCCGCTCGGCGAAGTCGTACACGTCATCGACGATCTTATCGTATTCATCGACAGCGCCGAGGCTGTAGGCTTGTCGTCCGGCACCTGGACGCCCCGAGCGGCCCATCGGTGGCTCTAAGGGATAGTCAGGATCGGGATTGGTCTTGGTCAGGTAGAATTCGAGTTCTGGGGCGACGACTGGAACCCAGCCTTCGCGGCGATACAACTCGACCATATGCTTCAAAACGTTGCGCGGCGCGATCTCGACGGGATCGCCGTTTTGCCATTGCGCGTCATGAATAACTTGCGCGGTCGGGCTCGACGCCCAAGGGGCCGGGCGAATGGTGTCGAGGTCTGGCACCATCATCAGGTCGCTTTCGGCATACAGCGCCTGGCCATCTTCTTCGAAGCCGACGTAATCGCCAGTGATCGTTTGGTGGAAAATCGAAATCGGCAAATGCACGGCGTCGAGTTTGACAAATTTTTCTGCCGGCATGGTTTTGCCGCGTGCCACTCCGGCGATGTCTGGCACTGCACAGTCGATTTCTTCGATCCTGTGCTGGCGCAGCCACGCTCTTAAAGTTTCGGGCGTTGCGCCCGCGCCAAAGGTTTCAGCGTCGTCGCGAAGTTCGCCGGGCGGGGGGGTCATTGGGCACCTGAATGATCGTCTTTATGGTCGTCAGTTTCTTTGACGGTCGATTGCGTCATGCGGTTCTTGAGCATTCCGCCTTCGCCAACCGAACATGGCAAGAATTCCTGCGTTCGCGTGGCCATGGCGGTCGTTTAGGCGATGGCGTCAAACTACCATGCTGAAACGGCCGAACCGTTTGATCACTGTAGCACGAGGACCACCAATCTGAGAAAGCCCTACTGCAACAGTCTTTAACCTTAGCAGGTCTGCCAATTGGGTGACCATGGTGCTCACTCGTCCATCACGATCCATGTTGCCATGCGGTACTGAGAGGGGGCAATGCATAAATCTTTCCTGACAGGAAATGTTTTATCATCGATCCCGTTGTGCTTGGCCAATGTTCTGCGCAGTATAGGGGATCAGGGTCCATAGCTCTGCCGCTGTTGCATGTCCAAACGTCTCTTTGGCAATGCCGCGCTGAGTCTTCACGCCTGAGCGAAGTCTGATGGAGGTTGTTGTATGCTGTCTCGACACAAAACCGGTCACCGTGTTTCCGCCTTGGCGGGTGGTGTGCTGGCGGTTGCGGCGCTGGTCTTTGCACCACACGCCATGGCGCAAGAGAAAGAAGTGCGGGTCTTCAATTGGTCCGACTATATCGATCCCGAAGTTCTGGAAGACTTCACGAAAGAAACCGGAATTAAAGTTGTTTACGATGTGTTTGACAGCAACGAAGTGCTGGAAACAAAACTGCTGGCTGGCGGCAGTGGCTACGACATCGTTGTGCCAACCGGCGCCTTCCTGTCGCGTCAGATCGAAGCCAAGGTTTTCCAAAAGCTCGACAAGTCGAAACTTCCAAATCTCGTGAATGCATGGCCTGAAGTGCAATCGCGCGTTGAGGTTTACGATCCGGGCAACGCTTATTCGATCAATTACATGTGGGGCACAACGGGTCCTGGCTACAATGAAGCGAAAATCAAGGAACGCATGGCCGATGCGCCTGTCAATTCTTGGGACCTCGTGTTCAAGCCTGAGATTGCTGCCAAGTTCAAAGACTGCGGCATTCACATGCTGGATGCGCCCGACGATCTTATTCCTGCTGCGCTGAACTATCTGGGTCTCGACCCGAATACGGAAAAGCCGGAAGAGATTCAGAAGGCTGCTGATCTGCTGACCAGCGTGCGACCCAACGTGCAAAAGTTCCATTCGTCGGAATTCATCAATGCTCTGGCGAACGGCGATATTTGCATCGCTGTAGGGTATTCGGGCGATATTTTACAGGCCCGGGACCGTGCTGACGAAGCCAAGAACGGTCATGTCATCAAATACTCGCTGCCTAAGGAAGGCGCGCAGATGTGGTTTGACCAAATGGCCATTCCGGCAGATGCCAAGAACGTCGAGGAAGCGCACGTATTCCTCAACTATCTACTGAAGCCGGAAGTGATCGCGAAGGCATCGAACTTTGCGAATTATGCGAACGGCAACTTGGCTTCTCAGCAGTTCATCACCGACGAGATCAAAAACGATCCGTCGATTTTCCCGGACGCTGATACTTTGAAGCGGCTGTACGTGAAGAAGGCTTACGATCCTAAAACGCAACGCGTCGTGACGCGCGCGTGGACAAAGATTGTGACAGGTCAATAAAGATCAGACACGGCGCCGAGGTGAATATTAGCCTTGGCGCCGCGTCTCACTTGCTTATTCGTCAGACGTCAGATTAATTAGATTCACAATTGAGATTGTCGTCGAAATAGCCGAGGACGCACCAGCATGCAGGGTCCTGCTCCAAGCTCGAACGCGACGGACGCACACTTCAACCTCACATCTGGCGGCGCCACACCGCCGCAAAGTCAAACCCGCAGCGGTCCGCGCACATTTGCTCCGCAATCTGGGTTTGCGCCTTGGAAAAATCCCATAAAGCCGCCGATCGTTCGGTTTGAAAACGTTACCAAGAGGTTTGGTGATTTCGTTGCGGTCAATAACTGCACGCTGGACATTTATGAGCGCGAGTTTTTTGCGCTGCTGGGGCCATCTGGATGCGGGAAGTCCACGTTGTTGCGTATGTTGGCTGGTTTCGAACGCCCCACGGAGGGCCGCATTATCGTCGAAGGCCAAGACATTACCGACCTGCCGCCGTATGAGCGGCCGGTGAATATGATGTTCCAATCCTACGCGCTGTTCCCGCACATGACGGTCGAGAGCAATATCGGCTTCGGTTTGCGCCAGGAAGGTATGGCGAAAAGCGAAATCGATATTCGCGTCGATCAGGCGATGGCCATGGTCGAACTGATGCCGTTCGCCAAACGTAAACCCAATCAATTGTCGGGTGGCCAGCAGCAACGCGTGGCGCTCGCTCGCGCCATCGCAAAAAAGCCTCGCATCATGCTACTCGACGAACCGCTCGGTGCGCTCGACAAGCGGTTGCGCGGGCAAGCCCAATTCGAGCTGATGCGCATTCAAGAAAGTACCGGCACAACCTTCATCATTGTGACGCACGATCAGGAAGAGGCGATGACAGTCTCAAGCCGCATCGCTGTCATGGACAAAGGGATCATCGCTCAAGTGGCAACACCGGGCGATATCTACGAATATCCAGGTTCGCGGTACGTCGCGAATTTCATCGGCGACGTGAACATATTAGAAGGTAAAGTATCGGCTGTGTCCGATGGCGTGATCGACATCGCTTGGGCGGATGGTCCTGGAACTTTCAAGACCCGTAGCGCTGAGAACGTGACAGTCGGTCAACAAGTTTGGCTCGCCCTTCGTCCGGAAAAAATGCGGATTACCCACGACAAACCAGAGCAATCCGAAAACGCGATCAGCGGCAAGGTTGATGATGTTGGTTATTTGGGCTCGATTTCACATTATCACGTGCGTGTTGCCAACGGCCAGCGCGTGACGGCTCTGCGTGCCAATTCAGCCCAATCGTTCGAACGCGCCATCACATGGGAAGATCAGGTTTGGCTGCAATGGCCAGCCGACACTGGAGTTGTCTTGACGAAGTAATTGACACGCGACGAACTGCCGGGAATACGAATGGAGTTTTGAGCAATGCGCCGTTGGTATGTGATCGCTGCGCCCTACATCTGGCTCCTGCTCTTTTTCCTGATTCCGTTTTTCATAGTTTTCAAAATCTCGCTGTCCGATTCAACGCGTGCCATTCCGCCTTATATCCCAACCCTCGATATTACGGGTGGCTGGGACGCCATCAAAACTTATGTCTCGCAGCTCGATTTTGAGAATTATGCATTCATTTTCTCCGATCCGCTTTACATCAATGCCTATTGGTCGAGCATCAAGATTGCAGGTATCTCGACAATTCTGACGCTCCTGATCGGTTATCCTATTGCTTACGGCATGGCGCGCGCGCCGCACGAATGGCGAGCTACGCTCATGATGCTCGTGATATTGCCGTTTTGGACGTCGTTCCTAATCCGCGTTTATGCGTGGATCGGTATTCTGAAAAAAGAAGGTTTGCTCAATCTGTTTTTGATGAACATGGGCGTGATCTCCGAGCCGCTCACCATCATGAACACCAACATCGCTGTCTATATCGGCATCGTCTATTCGTACCTGCCTTTCATGATCCTGCCGCTCTATTCAAGTTTGGAAAAGATCAGCCCTTCGTTGATCGAGGCTGCCGAAGATTTGGGGTCGCCGCCGTGGCGGGCGTTTTGGCAAATTACATTCCCGTTGTCGCTGGCGGGCGTTTTTGCAGGCTGCTTGCTGGTGTTTATTCCAGCGGTCGGCGAATTCGTGATCCCGGATCTGCTCGGCGGGTCGGAAACTCTGATGATCGGAAAAACATTGTGGTCCGAGTTCTTCAATAACAGCGATTGGCCTGTTGCATCGGCTGTTGCGGTGGTTCTCCTCCTCGTGCTGATCATCCCAATCATGTTCTTCCAGCGCATGCAGGCCAACGAGCGGGAGGCCGCGCGATGAACACTCGTTTTTCCTGGTTCAATGCAACGTCGATCGCACTGGGTTTTGCCTTTCTCTACATTCCCATTCTGCTGTTGGTGATTTACTCATTCAACGAGTCGCGACTTGTCACGGTATGGGGTGGGTGGTCGACAAAATGGTACGCAAGTCTGCTTACCAATGAGGACTTGCTCGACGCCGCTTGGGTCACGGTGCGTGTTGCCTTTATTTCAGCGACAGTCGCCACCATTCTTGGCACTTTGGCGGCCATCGTGCTCGTGCGCATGAATCGTTTTCCGGGCCGGACGCTGTTTTCAGGGATGATCTTTGCGCCGCTCGTGATGCCGGAAGTCATCACCGGTTTGTCTCTGTTATTGTTGTTCGTCGCTATCAACTTCGATCGCGGCTTCTGGACCATCGTCATGGCGCACATTACCTTTTCGATGTGCTTTGCCGCTGTTGTCGTTCAGGCACGATTGCTTGATTTCGACAAATCTGTCGAAGAAGCGGCGATGGATTTGGGCGCGACGCCGGTCAACACGTTTATGCAAGTCACGCTGCCGATTATCGCACCAGCGGTCATTTCGGCGTGGCTGCTGGCTTTCACGCTCTCGCTCGACGACCTTGTCATTGCGAGCTTTGCGCAGGGACCAGGTGCAACGACGCTGCCGATCAAAATCTACAGCCAAGTGCGACGTGGTGTGACACCTGAAATCAACGCGATCTCGACCATCATGATTGCGATTGTCACATTGGGCGTTCTGACGGCGAGCTTTATCACGCGCCGCGCGCAGCAACGTGCAAGTGCCGGAGCGAAGTAAAAGCTCGCAAACCCTGTGCGGATTTACCGGCTTGAGGGCTTTGTGACCACGTGGTCTATCGCGTTAGCGCATTGTATCGCATGACGCGATTTTCGCTTTTCAAGAGCCATGATGAGCAGCGACCTCAACACCACCTACTATGACGCCTCACGAAATGACGACACGCGCTATCCGCATTTGTCCGGAAATGTCGCGGCTGACATCGCTGTGATTGGCGGTGGTTTCTCAGGCGTCGCGACTGCGCTGACATTGGCGGAGCGTGGTTACTCGGTCGTGCTGGTTGAGTCGCGTCGCATCGGTGCGGGTGCGTCGGGTCGCAACGGCGGGCAGGTGATTGCCGGTATCAGCGGGGAAGCGGCCATCGCTCGGCAGCTCGGCGACGACGGACGCCGCATGGTGCGTGAGATCCGTTATCTCGGGCACGACATCATTCAACGTCGCATCGCGGCTTACGAGATCGCCTGCGATTACAAGTCGGGATGGATGGAGGCGGCGGCCAAGCCCAGCCACATGGACATGCTGCGCGCACACGTGGACGAGAGTCATCGCGATGGCTGCGATCTTGAAATCGTCGAGCCTGAACGTATGCGCGATGTTCTTGGTACCGATGCGTATCATGGCGCTTACATCGACCGGCGCAGCGGGCATGTTCACCCACTCAATTTGTTGTTGGGCGAGGCGCGCGCGGCGGCCAGGCTCGGTGTCAAGATTTTCGAAGACAGTCCGGTGGTCGAATTTTCTGGCGGAGCGCGTCCGTTCGCCCGCACAGCTCATGGCCGTGTGGACGCCAAATCTATTGTGCTTGCTGGCTACAGCGATCATGCGTTCCAGCGGGGACGGCTCAACGGGCTGTTGTTTCCAACGGGCAGCTACATCATCGCCACCGAAGCGCTGAGTGAAGCCACGGTGCGCGCATTAAATCCGCAAGATCTGGCGGTGGCAGACAGCAACATCGTGCTCGATTATTTTCGCACCTCAGCCGATCGACGGATCTTGTTTGGCGGTCGCTGCAACTACTCCAATCGCGATCCTAAAGATCTCATCGCTGCGATGCGGCCACGCTTGATAGAAATTTTTCCGCAGTTGAAGGACGTGCGCATCGATTACGCCTGGGGCGGTCGCATCGACATCGTCATCACGCGCGTTCCAGCGATCGGTCGATTGGAGCCGAATGTCTATTTCATGCAAGGGTATTGCGGACATGGCGTCAACGCCACGCATATCGCCGCCGATATCGTGTCGGACGCCATTTGCGGGACGATGGAACGGTTCGATCTATTCGACAAAATTAAGCACGTTCGACTGCCGGTCGGTCGCTGGGCTGGCAATCAGATGCTGGCGCTCGGCATGCTGTATTATCGGCTGCGCGATAAGTTGTGACGTGCGATAAACTTACCAGCGCAAAATACGCGAGCCTAATAGTGCGCCAAGAGCGGTCATTGCTAATATTGCGACTGTGTACCAAACGGCAACGAACATTGGATTATCGGCATCGCAGAACGTTGCGTACAACACAGATCCCAATGCAGCCGAGAACAAACCACCGAACGCACCGGCTAACGTCGGGTTGGCGGGAGCACCTTGCTTCAAAGCGCACAGCACAGCAGCGAGTGGCGCCATCGATAGAAGCGGAATGTGAATGACGCACACGCTCCAATTCGGCGACATGATGACGTTAGACACATCGTCATTGGCACCGGTCATAAATTCAAAACCGACGGCGGCCAGCAGCATGGCAGGTGCAATGGCGAGCAGCGGCCACAATGACTGGGCTTCACCGTCCGGCCGTGCGGCACGCTGCACGATAAAGTACGCCGGTATTGCCAGCGCCAGGGTAAAGGCGATTTTTGTGACCAGATGCCACGACTGCATGATGGTCTCTACCAAGCCTGTGCGCACGCCTAGATGGCCAATCAGAAGTGCAGCCGACACGATGCAGCCTGTCGCAATCGCCAAAGCGATCGTTTGGCTGATAGGGCGCTTCTGCGTTGCCGTATCGGCGGCCAGGGCATTGATCAGGTCGTCGGTCTTCATGTCTTTGTCTCTTGATAAACTTGCGCCAGCGCTTTCAAACTGCGATGCAGTGACACGCGAACAGCAACTTCCGTCATACCTAAGCGCTCGGCGACATCGCGCGCGGAGTGGCCATCGAGTGTGATGGCCTGGACGATCTCGCGGTTCTTGCCGGTCAACCCATCCAAAACGCGATTGACGTCATGAGCGTGGATCGCGTCCTCGTGACCACCGGCTTCGAGCAAATCCATCATGCCGTCGATTGGCACTTCGCCGCGTCGCCCTTTGCGTCGCAGGTCGTCGATCATCTTGTTGCGCGAAATTGCCATGATCCAAGGACCAATCGGTTTGGTCTGATCCCATGTGTGGCGCTTCAAATGAATAGCCAACATCACTTCCTGAACCACGTCCTCGACCTCGCTTTGCGCCGCAGTGACGCCGGCAAATCCACGTCTGACGATGGGCCGTAAAGCCCGCGACAGATCGGCGAGTAATTTCCGGTACGCAGCCTCATCGCCGCCTATGGCCGCGCACATGAGTTGCGACCACTCCGTTTCCCGAGCTTTCCAGTCCAAACTACGCCTCTTGAATGAGCATTCGCCGCCAATGCCGCATGTGTTACATTTTTCTCAGCGGACAGGATAGCGCATTTCTGAGCGCTTTTTTCCTGTTGTATCGTCCGGTTAATCGGGCGTTGCCACCTACCTGAACTCAGCGTTTGCTTCAAGCCCCAAAGGCAATCCAGAGCAGGCCGATATAGGTTAGCCCATGTATCATCTGGTCAATGCCGATGGCCCACCAGAACGCGGTGTCGTGAGTGGTCCAGCCATTGCGTCGCACGAGCTGCTCTTTGAGCCAGTCGATGTGGTAATGAATGACAAATTCTAACCCCAGAAGTCCTGCGATCAGGTTTGCTGTGAGGCTTGGCATCGCCAAGAAGACCGGCGCTGTTAATGCGACATGGGTGGCCGCGTGCGTGAGGCCGCCCGTTTTTCCGTACGTGCCTTTTTGAGTGCGCTGATTTTCAGTTTGCAGCACAAAGTCGGCAGCCGCGTGCTTGACCATCAAATACGCCACGGCCGCGAGTGCGGCGTGCTCGGGCGTCAGATTGGTGACATCCAGCGGCATTGCGATATTAACCTTTCAGTGCGCGCTCCTAGCTTCCGCGAACGTCTGCAATAGAGAAGAAGCCAGCGCTTTGCTTGGCACAGATACGTTCGCCAATGGATTGCGTTTCATTGGCATAGATGGCGCAGGAGGAGACATCTGTTCCCTAGGGAACAGACACCTCACATGCCGCAGCGCAGGGCTAAATGTAGGGTACGATACCAAACGCAATTGCCCGGACCAAGATCCGGGCAATGCAATATGCTGACGCTGGTGGCTCCGGCACTTTGCTTTAGCCGGAATGATTGATCGCTCAATTCACCCGCGTCACTTCCACCAAATTGTCCGAGTAGGTGGGCGCGCGGCCTAATCCACTCCAGGCATCCGACGAGATCGAATTCACCGAGCCATCAGAACGGTTGAGCGAGCGCCAGTAGCCGAGTGTCGCCACGACGATGCCGGGGTTGACGTCATCGGTGACGCGCGCGACGCCTTGGAAATCGCCGCGGTCGTTTTTCACACGCACCGGATCGCCTTCACGAATGTTGCGTGTTGCGGCATCAGCCGGTGAGATCATGACGAACTGCTCGCCTTGGCCTTTGATCTTATGCGGCTCGTTCGCGTAGCACGAATTCAGGAACCCGTGGCTCTTAGGCGAGATGATGTTGAGCGGATACTTCTTGGCAAGTTCAGGTGCGGCTTCCGCTGTCTCGCGTGGCGCCTCATAACCCGGTAACGGATCGACCGGCGTTCCGTCCTGTTCACCGTCATACATCGCGCGGAACGGACCGGCGACGAAGTTCTTGTGATCGGGTAGCAGCACTTCGACTTTGCCCGACGGCGTCGGGAAGTTGCCGTTGGCGTGCGGCGTCCGCGTATCGGCGGAGCCAACATCGATTTTGTAGTAACCGTGCTTTTTGAAGTAGTCCATATCGACGCCGCCCATCTTCGGGTCATCCCAGTTGATGTAGGCCGCGCACAACTCGCTATCGGTCATTTTGAAAACGGGATCGTCAAAGCCCATTTCAGCGGCCAGCAATCTCCACATATCGGACGTTGGTTTGCATTCGCCGGGCGGATCGATCGCTTTCTGATTGTACGTGAAATAGAACGTTCCCCACGACCACATCATGTCTTCGGCTTCGCCCGCCATGGCGGACGGCAGAAGAATATCGGCATACTTCGCCGTGTCGGTGATGAAGTGTTCGGCAACGACGGTGAACAGATCCTCGCGCTTCAAGCCTTCGACGATTTTGTTCGTCTCTGGCGTTTGGCTGACCGGATTGGTGCAGAACACGAACAGCGACTTGATCGGCGGATCTAGTTTCATTTCGCCGGTTAGTGCCGCGCCTAAGCGCAGATTGTTCACGACGCGTGTACCGGGTTTGATGAAGTCGGGCCGCGCGGCCTTCGCCCAATCTACCGGGAAGTCCCACAACGGCAATTGCAACATGCCGCCGCCGACGTGGCGCCACGATCCAGCCAATGCAGGCAGGGCGTAGATCGCGCGCGAGGCTTGCGCGCCACCGGCCGAGCGCTCGATGGCCACGCCAATGCGAATGGCGGATGGTTGCGAAGTTGCAAATTCGTAAGCGAATTTTTTAATATCGGCGGCATTGACGCCGGTGATTTTTTCAACCAGCTCGGGCGTGAATTCCGCCGCGCGCACTTTCAGTTCTGCAAAGCCCAGAACATGCTGATCGACATAGTCTTGATCGACGACGCCTTGTTCGATCATCGATTTGATAATGCCGAGTGCTAACGCGCCATCGGTGCCGGGTTTGGGACAGATGTGCCAGTCTGCGGCCTTTGCCGTGCGCGATTTATAGGGATCGACAACGACGATCTTCGCGCCGCGCCTTTGCGCTTCCAACACGAACGGCCAGTGATGCAAGTTGGTCGAGATGGTGTTGCAGGCCCAGATCACGATGAATTTTGAATGGACAAAACTTTCTGGATCGACGCCGCCGGTCGGTCCGTGCGTTAACAGCCACGCGGTTGACGAGCCACTCGTGCAGAAGGTTTTTTCGTTCACCGTCGTGCCTAGGCGATTGAAAAATGGGTCGCCTGAGTTGATGCCCTGTACGAGGCCCATGTTGCCCAGATAGCTGTAGGGCATGATCGCTTGGCTGCCGTAATCGGCAATAGTCGTGCGCCAATTGTCACCGATCGCCTTGATCGCTTCAGCCCACGTGATGCGCTCGAAATTATTGCCCCCGTTGGGGCCCGATCCCTTCGGCCCGACGCGGCGCATGGGAAACATCAAGCGGTCCGGGTTGACGTGATGGGCGTCGAAATCTTTCAGCTTCACGCAGAGACCACCGCGCGTGAATGGGTGATCCTTTTTGCCGGTGACGGAAACGAGCTGACCGGCGCGCACTTCATAGTTCATCGCGCACGTGTCTGGGCAATCGTGCGGACAGGCACCGTGGAAAATCTCGGATTTGAGCTGCTCGTTCATGGGGTTGCTCTCCAGCTGTCGAGGCCTTTGCGGCCTTCTTTGTAGGATAATTTTCGTGCGGCACTCTGTCATTAGGAGCAGGGCGGCGCAACCCTGATGAGCGATGTTCAAAGACGCGCTATATCCCAAAATCCTCGCCGTCACGGTGGCCCACAATAGAAAAAGGGGACCGAAAGATCCCCTTTTAAAAATTAACTCAGGTCATCGGCTTGATTAGTGTGCTACGCGTCCGAGAATGGCACCAAGGTCGTACTGATAGCTCAGACCAATTCGGCCGATCCAGAGCTCGTTATCATATTCAACGGGTAATCCAAAATCGAACTGTACGGTTTCGTCGCTGAAATCTGCATATAGTGCCTCAGCGCGAACTGACCACCCGCCATTGCGGATCATTTCAACTCCGCCACCAGCGGTCCATCCCCATTCTACGTCATCTTCGGATAATGTGATGACAGCGCTGCCAAGACTATGTTCAATTTTAGCCGTTGCTAGCCCACCCGTGATATAAAAAAGAATATTGTCGTGGGCTAGGCCAATGCGTAGTCGTGACGTGCTCAACCAGTCTACCTTATCTTCAATAAATTCATCGCCATCAGTGAAGCGGGCATCAGCATCAGTGAGGCTGAAATCGGATTCCATGCCGACTACAAATCGCCCGCATTGGATATTGTAGCCGTAATGAATGCCACCCGTGAAACCTGATTCATCATAGCTGAATGAGTCTCCTAAATCATTAGAGACACCGGCATCATGGCTGACGTAGCCAATGTTGGCACCAATGTAGTGACCAGCGAACGCACCGCCCGAGCATCCCGAGTGCGCAGGGCCTTCGTCTTTTAAGCTGCCAGCTTGAGCCGCGCCTGCCGTTAGAATTGCCGCGCCGAAAAGTGCTAAAATATGTGCGTGCTTGACCATTTGCCCCTCAACCGATGCGTCACTTGTTTTGCCGTGGTATGCAACTGAGGCTGATAGGCGCCCAATCAAAAAAGAATCACAGCTCCACAATAATCTAAGGCAACACAGAAGTCGTCGTCGAGGCGACGTTTGCGAAATCAACACTCATCCATAGCGTGTGTGTCTCGCCAGCATCGTGCTATGTCCTTCAAATTCTTAAAAAACATCGTTCATTTCCCGTAGTGCGCCTTGGCCTTTGGTCGTGCGATTTATGTCTGTCAATTGAACTGCTTAATGAAATTGCCCGGATTGATCTTGGGGCCAAAGTTGCCACCGCCAGAGCCGCCACGTCGGCGATTTTCATCCGGCAAGCGGATTTTCGGACCCCGATCCAATTTTTGAATCCGGAGATTGTTCGGATTTCTGTTGGGACCGCCAAACTTCGGCTTATCGAAATCGCGGACGCGTGGCGGCTTGGTCGGCAGGCGATCGATCTTCGGCGGGCGAATTCTCTCCGGCTTGATCTTGATGTCAGGTTTTATGATCGGCACGCAGTCGCGCCCGACCCGACGTTCGCCAGGTCCGCAAATCACAGGTCGCGATCCGCCGCCCTGTGGATCTACCCGATCCGGCACGCACACCCGACCCACACGCCTCTGTCCGCGCGGACATACTTTGTCGCTCACGCCACCGGGCGGCGTCAGTGTGCCGGGGCGTCCGCATTGTCCGGTTGCAGAATTCCACGGACGGTTGAGTGGGCAGCGGCAGCCCCCGCCTGACAAACGTGGAGAGCCGTCCGGGCATTTGCCGCCGGTGTCGATGGTCTCGCAGCGTCTGTCGTACGCGTCATAGCGCTGACCGGTTGGGCATTGCACATCGACGGGGATGCAAAGTCCCGTGCGTGCATCTCGACGCATCGGGTAGCGGCAGACATCGACAACGATGCGCTCGCACTTGCGACTGCGCCAATTGTAGGACTCTCCGGGACCGCACAGCGGACGCAGCGGTACGCACTGCTGCAACGTGAAGTTCCACTTCGTGTCGGACGGACAGTCTCGATCGATCGGTGCGCATCGTCGTCCGTTCGCCGTGACCTGCGTTCCAAACGGGCAGCATGTTCCGTCGTTGCGCTCGCGGCGTTTGTCCGGGCAACGCTGTGGCGGCACGAAGCAACGGTTGCGCTTGTCATCGTACACGGTGCCACGCGGGCAGCATGAGCCATCGTCGCGCAAGCGCTTGAAGTCATGGCAGCGGGGTGTTTCATATTCGCATTGCCACGTGCGCGCATTCCAATCTGAGCCGCGTGGGCACGGGCAGGTGCCGTCGCTTCTCAGGGCGCGGCCGTCTTCGCAACGGGCGCGCGGCGGTGGGATCGGTGTCGAGATGCGCGTGATCGGATCTGATTTTTGCGCAGCCATCGGTGCGGGTACCCAGACCCACACGCAGCTCGGGTTATCGCCACCGCCACCGCCGACCAACGCAGGCGGCAACGGGCCCGGCGCAATCAATGCCGGATCAAGCGCACCGAAGCAGTTCTCGGCCCAATAGCCGCCGGGTGCCGGCATCGTCACATCGACCCAATGGATGTGTTGTTCACCAGGGGCCAATGCTAAATGCGTGACGCACGTGAAGGGCAGTTGCGTGGTGTTGCCAAGGCTGCACGCAATCGGCGGATTGACGGCTGTGACCGGCAACACCGGTACATCGCCGCCGATGAACATCGCGTCCGCCAGTAGCGCGTCGCCGTTGTACGGCATCAAGCCGACGTTGCTGATCGACAGTCCGAACTTGCAGGTGCCGCCCGGCAGGCACACGCCCGGCCCGAGTTTTTCGACGATGATGTCTGTGCCGCCTTCGGCACAGGCTTTGCCAAATCCGTCAGGATGTTTCAGCACCGCGCAATTGCGGAACCCGGCATTGCCCGCCAGCGCCAGATCGAGCGTGTCGATCCAGACATCGATGGCGATGATGTCGCCGCCTGGCAGCAAGGGTGCAGGAATGGTGCACCAGAAATCTGGTGTCGGCGTTGCCGCGCAGGCAATCCCGGGCATCGGCACGGACACGTCGACGATTGGCAACAGAGCGCCAGCGCCTGGACCAAACATCGTTTTCGTCACGTCAATGATTTTGATATCTTCGCTGGCAAAGTCGTCCGAGACATTGCGGACCGAAATCGTGCAGCGAATTTTGCCACCAATGGCGCCCGGATAGCATTTCTTGTCGATGACGAGACCGGGATCGTCCAGGGGCGGCAGATACAGCGGCGGAACGTAAGTTGCTTCACTTGGCGGCGGCTGTTCTGCCTGCGGTTCGCACGGCGCAAAAATCGCGATGTCGCCGATGTGGCCACTTGCGTCGGGATCGTCAAAGCGATTGTCGTAATCGGTGAACCAGCTTTGATAGGGCGGCGCGTTCTCCGGTAAAACGGAGCCCAGATAATTGCCCTGTAAACCTTGAACGACCTTCGCGCCGCCGGTCGAGACGCGTACCACGTCGTCGCCTCCGCGCAAGTTGGTGCCGGTGGTCCACAATGTCTGGCGACATGCACCGCGGTTCGCGTTGCCGAATTTGTCATAGCCATAGTTGAGCGCAATGCCGCCGTCGCTCGCGCGGTGCTCGGGTGCAAGGCCGATGGCATATTCATCCGCTTCATCGCGCCAGCGTCCGTCTTTGGCGTCCCAGGTATAGCGCAACACTTGCGCCGTCTGCGCTGTTGCGAACGCCGTGTAATCGTAACTGCCGATTGCGCCGCCGCGCTGCGACAGGATCATGCGGCCCGCATCGTCGAAGACGATATCGGTGACGTTGGTGCCGGGCGGTGAATCTTTGATATCGAGTTCGATGCGGGCGTCGTCAGCAAAGCCGCCGTCGCTGTTCAAGCCGACCGACCAAACTGATGGGCCTTCCGCCAAACCGTAATACAGGCGTTGTTTTCTGACGGCCAAACCGAACACGCGGCGGCGTTCGTCGGCGTAGCCCCATGTTGCTGGGTCTTCCGAATTGAAGCTTGCGCTTTCGGTGCTCATACGGCGCGAGGCATCATCGGCAACCGCATCTAGCCCTTGACTCTCGCGACCTGTGGTTCCGTGATCGAACGTGTCGATCAGTTTGCCATCGCGGGCTAGGCGATGGATCAATCCGGTTTCGAGATCGGAGACGAAGAACTGCCGCGATCCTACATCGAACGTAATGTTTCCCAATCCCGGTCCGCCGTTGTCACGGCTATCCTGAGCGATATTTGCAAACAACGACACCGCGCCAGAGCGACCATCGACCTTCCAAATCGATCCCGGTGTGCCGACGGGGCCCATGCCGAATTGGCCGGGCATCCATTCTGCGCCTGCTTCGCCGGTCAACAGTCGATCTAATTTTCCATCGCCGCGCGGCTTGACGATGTGCAATCCGAACATCGAGGTGGCTGCGAGATAAGCATTGGGTACGCCACTTGAGCCTTCACCATCGTCCAGCGTGACGCCGAACACCTGACCGCTGTCGCGCGCTTTGATTTGTAATTTGGAGGCAACGTCCGACAATTGTCCGCGCGCCGTCGTGCCGAGCACGTTGAGATCGAATATCTGAGCCGCCGCGCCGTCGAGATCGATGAACGTTTGGTCGAGCGGATGGACATCGACTGGCACATCAGCCTCGACCTTGGTTCCGGAAAATCCTGTGACGACACCGTCGCCGGGCGCGATCAGCGCGTCATCGGCCATGACTGGATTTGCAAGAATGAGGAGTGCGGCGACAACGCTCGCGAGCGCCGCAGATGCAACCCGGCGTGCGCGTGCGGGCCGCATCGTGCTGTCGGTCATGGCTCGCCTCGTGTTGCCCACTGACAAAATTACACCTGTCACGCGCTTCGATCCACCTTCGTCTTTACCATTCCACACGTCCGTTCTCCATTGCCGAACTGTCAGCGGACGGGACAAAACAGTCCTCCGCATCGGTTCAGTCGCCGTTGAACGGCCTTTGGTTCATTAGCCTTCGTTCAAATGTACCTTTACGCGCGGGAGTGGGGATAATTTTTCTCATAATAACCTCTTAAAAAGTGGGCACTGTCAGGCGACGGATTTATCTGGCAGATTTGTCTTCCTCGACCGACGTTCACCATACTCGTGAACCTTTCCGCCCCGTCCCGCGACCAACCTGGCAAGAGCGAACACACGACATGGACCACGCGTCCGATGACCGAGCGCTGATCAAAGCCATCGCCGGCGGCGACGCCAAAGCCTTGGAGCGTTTGTTTGCTCGCAACCAGACGCGCGTGTTTCGGTATTTGACCCGGATCGTGCGCAACGAAGCGCAGGCGGAGGAACTCTTGAACGAGGTATTCTTAGGTGTGTGGCATAGCGCTGGCCGCTACGAGGGGCGGTCCGAGCCGTCCACGTGGCTGATTTCGATTGCCCATAACAAGGCCGTCAGCTCGCTGCGTAAAAAGCGCGAAGTCTCCGGCATCGACGAAGAGGTGGTGGCGGCCATCGAGGACGACAGCGACAACCCGGAAGTGACGTCGCAGAAAATGGATAAGGCTGCGCACATGCGGGCTGCCATGCAAGGCCTGTCACCTGAGCACCGCGAAATTCTCGATCTGGTTTATTACCAGGAACAGTCTGTTTCGGATGTCGCTGAAATTCTCGGCATCCCGGAAGCGACGGTCAAAACACGCATGTTTTATGCCCGCAAAAAGTTATCCGAACTTTTGCAGCAACGTGGCATCGACAGAGGATGGCCATGACCATGAGCAACGCCATGAACCACGATAACGAAATCCTGTCTGAGGCCGACGAGATCGCAGCGCTTCTGCCATGGTATGTCTCTGGCAAAATCAGTGCGACGGATAAAGCGCGTGTCGATGCCTATGCTGCTTTGCATCCCGAGGTTCGCGACCACATCGCTTTAGCGCGTGAGGAAGCGGACACGGTGTTTTCTGCCAATCAGGACATTCATCCGTCGCGCGCGGTGCTCGACCGCTCGCTTGCCAAACTTCATGCCAGCATCGCAGCCGAACCGCGTGCGCGCCTCTATGCAGTGAAAACATCGTTGTTCGATCAGATCGGCGATTGTCTCGGTGGCTTCACGCCGCGGCAGCTTGCTTACGCGGGCGTTGCCGCTGCGCTCGCGATTGCCGTGCAAGCCGCCTCGATCGGTGCCCTTGTGACGAGTGGTTCAGACGCGAACGGCTATATCACGGCGTCGGGTCCAAGTGCGGCTTTGCAAAGCGGCACGTTTGCGCTTGTTGCGTTTCAGCCTGCCGCGCCTGCGGGAACCTTGTCGGCGTTTCTCGCGGATAACGGCTACACGATTGTCGAAGGCCCGAAAGCGGGCGGCTTATTCCGGGTGCGTGTGAGCGGTGAGGCTCTTTCTGAGCAGGCCTCGCAAGATATTTTGGCCAAACTCAAAGCGCGCACCGACCTCGTGTCGTTTGCATCGCTTGCGCCGAGCGTGCCATGATGACAATGCCGATGAGGTCCACCATGATGGCATGCCGTCGCTTCGTGATTTTGGTTGCAAGTGGTGCGTTGTTGTTTGCCGCGCCTGCCTTCGCGCAATCGCGTAACGATGGTCCACGCGAGCCATCGTCGAATTCAAATCCGGACACACCCAACACACCGCCGAAGGACGATCCGAAAGATCGCGATCCTCGGCCACCATCAAGCGACGGCAGTTCCGTCGGTCTGCCCGATGCGGTCACGGTGCTCGACATCCTGCGCCGTTTGCCCAAGTGGCCACCGCGTGGCGATAGCAGCGATGAAGACGACAAAAGTCCGCCTGATCGCACCGATCTTCCTGATCGTCCTGTCCCGCAAAACGATCCGCAAACTTCAGATACATCGGACGACCCACCGCCGCGTCGTCGCGTTGTCGTCATTCCGCCCGGGCAACGTTTTACGCCGACACCGACACCGCGTCCGCAAGGCAGCGCACCTGCTATCGTCGGCGCGATCACGCCGCAAGCGCGCGACCGGGAAGTGTTGGTGACGCTGCAAGCCGGGTCGGACGCGAACACCGTCAACGAACTCTCGCAGGCGTTTGGCCTCGATGGGCAAACGCTTTACACATCGAGCCTGCTGGGTGTGCGCGTTGTGCGTTTTCGTATTCCCGATGCGCGCTCGACAGCCGACGTGCTGCAACAGCTTTCAGGCGATGCACGCGTCGAGACCGTACAACCTAATAACGAATTCATTGCGAGCCAGGGTGCGGCTCGCCCGTTGCCGGTACCGCAGTATGCGCCAGATAAACTGCAACTGAGCGAAGCACACAAAATCGCCCGTGGTGTGCGCGTGAAAGTCGCCATCATCGACACGGCGATGGACACGCGTCATCCTGCACTTGCAGGCGCTGTGTCCGACACATTCGATGCGCTGGGCGAAACCAAGCCCGAACCTGAGCTACACGGCACGGCGATTGCCGGCATTGTTGGTGCGCGGGAAGCGTTGACCAGCGTTGCGCCAGCTTCAAACATGTTGGCCGTGCGCGCATTTGCGACCACCGGCACAGGTGCTGCGCGCTCGCATACAATGGCGTTATTGAAAGCTATGGATTGGTCGGTCGCCAGTGGCGCGCGCGTTATCAACATGAGCTTTGCCGGTCCGCTCGATCCGCTGCTCGGTCAAGCGATTGACGCTGCGGTGGCGCAAGGCATCGTCGTGATTGCGGCTGCGGGCAACGGCGGGCCATCGGCCAAACCTGCTTACCCAGGCGCGCATCCCAAAGTCATCGCCGTCACCGCAACCGACACAAGCGACGCGCTTTTTGCGCAATCCAATCGCGGCGATTACATCGCGGTTGCCGCACCCGGCGTCGATATCATTGCGGCCGCTCCCAACGGTGCCTACGATATCTCGTCAGGTACGTCGATGGCTGCGGCTCACGTCTCAGGTGTCGCCGCTTTGATGCTTGAACGCGATCCGAAGTTATCGCCCGACGACATTCGTAAAAGGCTCAAAGAGAGTGCGCGCAAAGTCGGTCGTACAACGTCGAACGAAATGGGTGCTGGCATTGTCGATGCGGCTGCAGCGTTGGAAAATTGATAACAGGTCGCGTGCGCTCACACACAATCGCGATAGCGATGTACAGTTCCAAATCGGTCGCGGATTTCATAATGGCCATCGCCGACACGGGTGACGGCCGCACTCGTCAAAGCTACTTTTCCATGGGCGCCTGGGATATCGAGCACATACTCCGGCATCGCCAATCCCGATAAGCGACGACGAAGTTCTTCCATGATTGCTAAGCCTTGCGCAATCGTTGTGCGGAAATGGCTGGTGCCTGGTGCCAGATCACCGTGGTGCAGATAGTAGGGCGTCACGCGCGCCGCCGTTAGCCCGCGTAGCAGTGCTTCGAGCGCATCGGCGCTATCGTTCACGCCCTTAAGCAGCACGGTTTGACTGACCAGCGGAATGCCGGCATCGACGAGTTTGGAAATGGCGGCAAGGGCATCGGCGTTCAACTCACGCGCGTGATTGACGTGCAGACCGACGAACACGGTTTTGTCCGATGACGTCAAGGCTGCGACGAGGTCGTCCGTGACGCGGTGCGGATCGACAACAGGCACACGCGTATGCCAGCGCAAAATTTTGACGTGGGGAATATTGCCGAGCGCGGTCGTTACGTCGCGCACGCGGCGGGCAGACAGCACGAACGGATCGCCGCCCGTCAGGATCACTTCCCAAATTTCCGGTGTTGCTGCGATGTAGTCGAGTGCGTGTTTCAGTTCTCGCGCGGTCAGCGTTTCACCCAGCTCCGGTCCGACCATTTCGCGTCGAAAGCAAAACCGACAATAAACGGAACAGACGCTGGCAATTTTCAACAGAACCCGGTCGGCGTAACGATGCACGATACCTGTGACAGGGCTCATCGCATCATCGCCAATCGGGTCTGCAATCTCGCTCTCGTGCACGCGCAATTCGCGCGGATCGGGAATGAATTGACGAGCGATAGCGTCGGACGCGTCCGTCACATCGATGAGCTGTGCGATGTGAGGCGTTATGGCGATGGCATATTTTTGACCAACGGCTGCGATGGCTGGTTCCCGTTCCGCGACAACCAATCCGGCATCGACCAAGTCGCGCGCCGATTTTAGGGGTGCCAAGGCGCGTGTCATCGCGGTGGCCATTCTGACGTGTCGTGATCGGGATGCTGATGGGATGTGAGATCGACGAGGAATGGCGCGGCGGCTGTGTCGGACAATGTATGGCGCTCAGGCAGCGTTGAAAGTGTGTCCACGTAGTCGAGCTTGGCTTCGATGCCGAATTGAATTTTGGGTGCAATCGTCTGTGGGGCATCGAATGCGCCAATGGCCAGCGCCACACCGTCGGGCGCTTCATAGGTGAGCGGTGTTCCGCAATCGGCGCAAAATCCGCGTTGCACGACTTTCGAGGACTGGAAATAATTCGGTTTGCCTCGCGTCCATGTCAGGGTTGCTCCGCGCGTCGAGACGAGTGGCGCATAGAAAGCGCCGAAAGCTTTCTGACACATGCGGCAATGGCAGATCGAGGCTTCGCCTAACACACCATCGACGAGAAAACGAATAGCGCCGCATTGGCATCCGCCGCTGTGCGTTTCTTGTGTCATGCTTTAGTCTCCTGCGTGTCCGATATGGACATAGGTGTCCAGATCACCTGATCTACACGCTCAGCGCCCGTCGCCAACATGACCAGGCGGTCGAACCCCAAGGCGCAACCAGAGGCTGGAGGCATAAGCGCGAGCGCTGCCAAAAAATCCTCATCAATGGGATAGCGTTCGCCATAGATGCGCTGCTTGTCAGTCATTTCGGTTTCGAACCTGCGGCGCTGCTCGGCTGCATCATTCAATTCGCCGAACCCGTTCGCGAGTTCAACGCCGCAGACATACAACTCGAAGCGTTCAGCTACAAACGGCACGTCTGGGTGCGGTCGCGCTAGCGCTGCTTCATGCAGCGGATACTGGCAGAGGATTTCTGGGCGAGACTGGCCGAGATTCGTCTCGATGGCTTGCACCAGTACGCGACTGAAAATATCGGACCATGTGTCGTCGTCTGCGACGCGGACATTTTTAGCCTGCGCCATTCGTGCGAGCGCATCGCGATCGACGCCGCGTTCTGTGATTGTTTCGTGTAGGGGAATTTCTGCGAATTGGAAAAAGGCTTGGTCCAGGGTGAGCCAGTCATAGTTTTTCGTCACATCGCAGACTTTGCCTCTGAAGCTCCATTCAGTTTGCTGCGTCACGTCGGCTGCAATTTTCAAAATCCCTGTGCAGTCGGTCCATAGCTGCTCATAGGGTGCGCCGACACGATACCATTCGAGCATCGTGAATTCGTTGGCGTGCAGCGGGCCGTCCTCGCGATTGCGAAACACCGGCGCAAAGTTAAAAATTTTCTCCTCGCCTGCTGCCAGCAGCTTCTTCATGGCAAATTCCGGCGATGTATGCAGATAAAGTTCGCGACGTTTCTGATCGGTTCCGATCCGCTCTGTTTTAAAAGCGTGCAAGTGCGTTTCGTTGCCTGGCGAAACTTGCAGGCAACCGGTTTCCACCTCAACAAAGCCTTGTGCTTCAAACCAAGCCCGCACCGCGCTTTTCATGCGCGCTCGGGCATGCAGCCGCGCACGTCGATCCTCGTGTCGAGATGGCGTCCACCAGGGTGAGGGCTGAGACATTGAAACTAGGCCTGAAATGACGGCTGGAACGCCACACTTGGCGGTTTGAGCGGAAGCGGGTAAGACACCCGCAGAATCCTATGGAATTGGCTCGTTCGCGGCCGCCTCAGAAGGCGGGCCCAGAACGCTTCATGCAAAGCTTGATGTGATGAACGGAGACATGACGTGGTAAAGATTATTGCAAGCTCGGTGCGCAAAGGCAACGTGCTCGATCTCGACGGACGGCTGGCGGTGGTGATGTCGGCTGAAAACATTCATCCTGGCAAGGGCACGCCTGTCACGCACTTAGAGCTGCGGCGCATCGCCGACGGTGTCAAGCTCGTCGAACGCTATCGCACGACCGATCAAGTCGAACGCGCTTATCTCGACGAGAAGGACTACAATTATCTTTATGAAGACGACATGGGCTACAACTTCATGCAGCCCGAAACATTCGACCAAATTTTGGTTCCCAAGGATGTCGTGGGCGACAGTGGCGTGTGGCTGCAAGAAGGTATGACATGTCTGGTGTCACTGCACGAAGGCAACCCGATCTCGGTCGAGCTTCCGCAGCGCGTGACCTTTGAGATCGTCGAAGCCGACCCTGTCGTCAAAGGTCAGACCGCATCGTCGTCTTATAAGCCTGCCAAGCTTTCGAACGGCGCGCGCGTCATGGTGCCGCCGCACATCGGCACTGGTACGCGCGTTGTCGTCATGACGGCTGACGGATCTTACGTCGAACGCGCCAAGGACTAGTGCGAATATTTAATTCAATTTTTTGACGTCTATGCAGCCACGGCTTGCTTTGTGAGCGGTTGCGTCATTGGCGTGACGTCTTCGGCGACGACATTGAATTCTGCCAGATAATGCTGACCGAATGACGTTACCATGGCGACGTCGGCGGCATCGCGTCCGCGCGCAATGACGATACGGCCGATGCGTGGTTTATTATGGCGGGCATCGAACGTTACCCATTGATCGCCGATGTAGGCTTCGAACCAAGCGCTGAAATCCATGGGTGCTGGATCTTTCGGGACGCCAATATCACCGAGGTAGCCGTTGACATATCGCGCTGGAATATTGAGACAGCGTGTAAGCGCAATGGCCATATGGGCAAAGTCACGACATACGCCGGTGCCTTCGTTATATGCTCCGAAGGCTGTTCGTGTCGAACGCGCGTTCTGGTAGTCGAAGCGAATGTGGTTGTGCACGAAATCACAAATCGCTTTCACGCGATGGTAGCCAGGCTGCACGCTACCAAACAAATTCCAAGCCAATGCTGAGAGCTCATCTGTCTCGCAATAACGGCTCGCCGACAGGAACTGCAAACACTCTGTTGGAAGCTCTGCAACAGGTACTTCGCACGCGTTGAGTGGCTGTTGATCAGCGCGACCGGTATCTTTTACGACCGCGCGATAACTCAATCGGGTTACGCCAGCTGGAGCCACAATCCGACGCATGACATTTCCAAATGCATCATGCGTTCGTAGTACCGGCACGCCGGGGATTTCCAAAGGCGCATCGAACATCACGTCTTTTGCACGGCTGGGGTGCACGTCCATCAGCAAATTGATGGGTGTCGGGCCTGGGACTTGCAGGCTGATATCGTATCCAACGTGAATAAGCATGGCGTCCCCGATCAAATGTTATGCGGAGAAAACGCGATATGCGGAGCAAAAGTTCCAATTATCGTCATAGAGTTTAATGATCAAAAACTAGGCAAAAACAAAAGCCCAGCACCCGGATGACGATCCGTTGCGCTGGACTCTCAAAAACGAATGCCGAAATCGGCGATGTGATTAGCAGTGATACTCGTACTTGTCGCACGCGTAGTCATTGCCGCGGTCGCAACGATAAGCCCAGCGACGGCATTGGCTACGATAGCCACCGCGACGCTCATACCGATCGCCAGCATACGCGCGATTGGAGTTGGCAATAATAGCAGCGCCAGCAAGGCCAAGTACGGCGCCTGCAGCGAGAGCACGGCCGCGGCGGCCAGCTTCTGCATCTTGCGTGGTGGCAGGAATAATCACTGTGGCAGCCATAAGGGCCGCCATTCCGAAAGCGGAAATCTTGTTCATCATCACAAATCCTAGTTGCGTTGTGTCCATCCCCCGGACAGCGATAATCTTAACAGGCATTATTGACGAGGAAAAGGCGTCCGAGCCTAGTTTCGCCATTAAGTTTAGCAGCTTGGTCAACAAGGTGTTTTTTTGATCGAACTATGAATTAATTTTTGATTTGTTTAGTTGCAATTCATCAGCCGTCAATGGCTTTGCGAACCTCGAAAACTTCCATAATGCGGCAGCCGCGATGGGGTCCATCGACAACGAAGGTCCACTTGCCTTCCGTAAAGGTGTCGCACATTTTGACACCCTTCACGAGAATCCAGTGGCCTTCTTTGCCTTTATGAATAGCCAGTATGTAATAAGCCCAAGCATTGCGGGGCTTTTGCATCCAGGTCCAAACCGATGGCCGTTCCTTACGGGCTTTGTGCAGAAACGTTTCCTTCAGTTCCATGCGATAGCCAAAATGGGCGAGGGCCGCTTCGACCTCGTCCGCATATGTGCCGCGCACGACGGGGCGTCGCCCGGGCGGTAAATCTCGACCTTGCCGGATCACGTCTTCGATTTTCGACACGCCAAATCCGGTGATCGCGGACAATACATAGGGCCCGCAAAAAGCCACGCGTCCAGTATCATTCTTGACGCTCTCTAGGCCCGAGGTCAGCCGGGCCGACATATTCGCTTCGTTCATGGCTGAGATGCTCGATGTAGATTTTGCATGTCAGGCTGCGCCGCACCGGTTAACAAAAGGTTAACGCCGTCGCGAGGTTGGCGGTCGTACACTTTGGGAGGACGACGGGTTGAACGTTTCGTTTCTGCAAGAACTGATGAACACGGTCGCGGAACAAAGTCGCGCGCTTTTGCCCAAGGCGCTTTTTGGTCCGGGCGAGGAGGAGTCGCTTGATGTGCTGGCGCGGGCTTTGATGTCGGGGCGCGGGGAAGCGTCTGGCGTTGCGATTGCCCGTCAATTGTTGAACGAACTCAGAAAGGCCAGTGCCGATGAGCGGCGCGGGTTTTATCGCTACCTCGCTGACGAATTGCAGCCGAATGCGGCTGAGGTTGCGCGTGCCGCTGAGGCATACTTATCGACACCATCCGAGGCGACGCTCACGCAGTTGCAGAAAATCTCCGAAAGCCCGCGCCGAGAATTTTTTCGGCGCCTCAATTTGGCTCCGGGAGCCACTGCCGAGATCGTTGCGCTGAGGCGTGAACTTCTACGTCTGCCGAAAGGTGAACCCGGAATTGCTTCGCTCGATGCTGATTTGGAAAAGCTTCTGACGTCATGGTTCAACCGCGGCTTCCTGGTGCTGCGTCGCATCGATTGGCAAACGCCAGCCGCAATCCTAGAAAAAATCATCGCCTATGAAGCAGTCCATGAGATCAAAGGTTGGGACGATCTGCGCCGTCGTCTCGATCCGCAGGACCGACGTTGTTTTGCATTTTTTCATCCGGCGCTCGTCGATGAGCCGCTGATCTTCGTCGAAGTGGCGTTGATGCAAGATATTCCTGATGCCATTGCGCCTGTGCTGAGTGCGCGCGCAGGCTCTAACGCCGCGCCACCGACCACAGCGGTGTTCTATTCGATCTCGAATTGTCAGGACGGCTTGCGTGGCATTTCGTTTGGGAATTTCCTGCTCAAGCAGGTGGTCGAAGACCTGCTCAAAGACGTGCCGAGCCTGAAGACATTTGTCACGTTATCTCCGGTGCCGACATTTGCGCGCTGGCTCGATCGCACGCTGGCCGATGAGTCACATCCATCACCAGTTTCTGCCGAAGACAAAAATCTTTTAAAAGCTTTGCGCGATCCGCGTTGGATTGAGACTGACGATCGTGCGCCGCTTGAAATGGAGGCCTTAAAAGCAACATTGCTTGCGCTGGCTGCCCATTACTTCCTGGTTGCTAAGTCGGCCGATGCACGTCCGGTCGATCCTGTGGCGCGTTTCCATCTTGGAAATGGGGCGCGACTTGAGCGCATCAACTGGTTGGGTGACATTTCAGAAAAGGGATTGCGCGAGGCCCATGGCCTGATGGTCAACTATCGCTATGAGCCGGGTGACATCGAACGCAATCACGAAGCTTATGCGCAAGACGGCTTTGTTGCAGCATCGCGGTCTGTCAGAGGCTTGCTGCGGACGGCGGCTAAAGCCAAGGGTCTGGCTTCCGTTCCGGATCTGCTCGCGTTGCCCGGTGTCACAAAGGCAAAAAAGAAAATCGAGCCCGCGCGTGAATAATCCGGTTCGCAGACCAAGACAGAATACTTGTTTTGGCGGAGGCGGCGTGCAGTATGAACGGGGATTTAGTCGTCTCAAGCGGCAGCTTATGCCAGACTAGCTTCGTTCGCTGCCAGCGGACACACCAACGAGCAGAACCATCGAAGGGCCGTCATGCGTTACGACGAAAATGATCGCGAAAGCAAAAACGTTGAAGATCGGCGTGGACAGGGCGGCGGGTTCCGTTTTCCCGGTGGCGGTAATGGCGGCTTTCGCATTCCGATTGGCGGCAGCGGCGGCATGAGCATCACAAGCTTGCTCATCATCGGCGCGCTCATGTTGTTCATGGGTATCAATCCGCTCGATGTCTTGCTGGGTGGGGGTGGCAGCGGCGGTCAAGTGAACATGCCTCAGCTGCCCCGTAGCGAACGTCCGGTCACAGCCGATCGCACGCCGACGAATATCCCGGGGCTTCCAGGCGAAACCCGCCAATCGGCGAGTGATGACGAGAACAAGAAATTCGTCGGCCGTGTTTTGGCGGACACCGAAGATGTCTGGCGCCGCGTGTTTGCCAGTGCCAATCTCAAATATGAAGATGCGCCGTTGGTTTTGTTTTCTGGCTATACGCGCACAGCGTGCGGTGCTGGCCAAGCGCAGATGGGACCGTTTTATTGCCCGCTCGACCGCAAAGTTTACATAGACCTGTCATTCTTCGATGAGATGCGTCGCAAATTCAATATCAACGGTGACTTCGCTCAGGCTTACGTGATCGCGCATGAAGTTGGTCATCACGTGCAAACTTTGCTGGGCATAGCCGAGCGCGTTCAACGGATGAAGAGCCAAGCCGATGAAGTTGAGGCTAATCAGATTCAGGTGCGCATGGAATTGCAAGCCGATTGTCTTGCTGGCGTGTGGGCCAATATCAACGATCAAACCAAAAACCGCTTACAGCCCGGCGACATCGAAGAAGCTTTGAACGCCGCCACACAAATCGGCGACGATATGATCCAGAAGAAGATGACAGGTCGTGTTGTGCCGGATGCCTTTACACACGGATCGGCAGAGCAGCGTGTGCGTTGGTTCAAAACTGGATTGGAAGCCGGTCGTATTCAAGTTTGCGATACCTTCAACGCATCTCGGCTTTGATTGCTGTAGGTACTTTGGACAGTCGCAACTGTCAACATGAGCAAACTCAATGCGCTCACATCTATGGGAGCAGTGATCTGAACCGCGCGACGCTGCGATGTAAGGCGACAGGCAGATACTCTGTCACAGTTCTTATGGCTTGCGTCGCGCTTGTCGGCGCTATGAGTTTTGCAGCCCATCGTGTGTCAGCTCAAGGCGTGCCTGTTTCGGTTCAACATACCGATGCCGATATGCTTGCGCGCGAAATGCGCATGCGAACTTTGATTGCCAATGCCTGGCACGATGCGACAACGACTTGGAACGAGATTCTCGGCACGCGTCTTTACGAAAGCGATTTGCCGCAAATCAATTTCGTGGCCGCTGTGCGGCCTTCGCACTGCTACGGCCTCTACGTCGGCACCGGACCTGTGTATTGTTCGGGCAATAATACGGTGTTCGTTTCGCTCGCGGAAATGGATCGCTTATCGTCACGATTGGGCAGTGCTGCCGACGAAGGCTATGCATTCTTAGTGGCCCATGAACTTGGCCATCACGTACAAAAAATCCTTGGACGCTTCCGTGTGCTATCGGGTTTGATGCGCGAAAGCCCGCATTTGCAGCGCGAACTGGTCATACGATTTGAATTGGAAGCCGATTGTTTGGCAGGCGTTTGGGCTGGCAATAGTCCGGCTTATGCCAAAGATGAAAGCGTGCGTGCGGGGATTTTAGGAGCTCTGGATGCCATCGGCGACGACAAAGCGCGGTCGAGTGGCACTGGTCAATTGATCGATCCTGCGCAATTTACCCATGGCACGTCAGAACAGCGCACCCGTTGGTATCTTATCGGCTATCAAAATCGCGAAATCGACGCGTGCAACGTGCTTGAAGCAGCCGAATACTAGTCAGTCGTCGCATCACAGATTACAGCGCGTTACCGCCAAAAATTGTAACTCTGCATGTTACGTCTTGAGCAGCCAATTCCTGACACACGCGCTCGGCCTCCGTGCGTGATTTTACGGGGCCTGCCAACAGATCATAGTTTGGCGCATTGGCATCGCCGGACTTCGTGTAGCGCGGTTGTAGTCCTTTCAAGGACGCCCCGTTTCGGTCTGTCAGTACGCTCCAGTTCAAGCGCAAACTATCCAGAGACGCTCCCGAAGACAAATATACACCAACTGGTTTCGAGGCCGGTTTGACGGGCGGCGGTGCCGACACCGCATCGCCAACCGGAGCTGCCGCCGTTTTGCCGACGCTTCCGGTTTCAATATCAGACTGCTGGCTTTTCACAGGTGCCGGCTTTTCCGCATTGAGCAGCTTTGGCTGCTTGGGTGCAGCCGATGGTGCAGGTGTTGGCTCTGCCGTTGGCGCTTGGACCTCGACCTGTTGGGTGCCCGTTGGGGCTGCGACGATGCGTTGTTCCAAGGCTGCGAGTTGGGCAGCAAAATTGCTATCGCGGCTACCCATCTGATCGACGTCGGTTCTCAAGCGTGCCAAGTCGAGCTGTATCTGGGTTACGCTATCGCGGACGTGCGTTAAATCTGCGGTCAGTTGCAACGTGAGGTCTTGATCGGCGTTGGTGTTCGAACCTGCCGACGCAAACGATGGTGTTAAGCCATCAAGCCATTGAGGAGATGTCGCTAGAACCGATAAATAGCCAACGGATAGGGCGCCAAACATCGTCCACACCAGCACGTAGGGTGTGAACATCGACGGTTTTTTGATTGGCGTTTCAGTGACGGGTTTGCGCATCGGGTCCTGTTCCAAAATCAACCACTTGGTTATGAAAAAACAAGAGCTGTTCAGACTGTTTTCAGTGGCACTTCTAAGGATAACGCCACCACCCCGAAGCGTGCGTGAGTCCCCTGCGGTCCGCAACGTCACATCGCCACCGAGTTGATCGAACCTGTGGATAGCGCCAAGCTGGCAACAATCCAAAACGCCGATACATATCAGATTGTTAATCAGATTTTTGGGAAACGAGGCTAAGTCCTGAGATGTGGTGTTGAGGTTTTTGCGCCGAGCTTGCTGAGGGTTTGGCGGGGCGCTATGGCATCCATCGCTATATTTGAGTGTCGCCGCAAAAGGTCTCCAGATGCCTCGCGCGTGAGACGACAAAGACAATTGGCCTTGCCACGCAAGGTTGCACCAAGGGTTCTGACATGGGTCATGCGCCACTGCTGATGATCGTGCTTGCTGCTGGCAAAGGCACGCGCATGAATTCCGCTTTGCCAAAGGTCATGCATAAAATTGCTGGCCGCTCGATGTTGGGTCATGTGCTGGCACTTTCGGGACAGTCAGAGACGCGCTCGGTTGCGGTCGTTGTGGGGCCCGACATGGATGCCGTTGCCACCGAGGCCGTTGCGCATGTGCCGTCCGCTCAAATTTTTGTGCAACACTATCAGCGTGGGACCGCGGATGCCGTGCTCGCAGCGCGCGAGGCGCTGCAAAATCACAGTGGCGATGTGATGATCCTTTATGGCGACACGCCATTGCTGCAGCCCGAGACTCTCACCTATCTGACAGCAGCGCTCGATGCTGGCGCTCATGTTGCCGTGCTGGGCTTCCGCGCCAAAGATCCTACCGGCTACGGACGATTACTCACGGACAGTCGTGGCGATCTGCAAGCTATTCGCGAACACAAAGATGCCAGTGATGATGAACGCCAGATCGATCTGTGCAATTCGGGGGTGATCGCGTTTCGTGTTCCGCGACTGGCAGAGCTTCTGTCGCGTATCGGGAATGATAACGCTAAGGGTGAATTTTATCTGACAGATGCGGTTGCGCTGGCGCGCGAAGATGGGCTGCGCTGCGTTGTGGTTGCGTGCGACGAAAACGAAGTGCTCGGTGTTAACGCGCGCGATCAACTGGCAACGGCTGAATCTATTTGGCAGACGCGTCAGCGGGCAGCTTTGATGCGCGATGGTGTCACGATGATCGCGCCAGATACTGTGTGGTTGTCGTACGATACCAAAATCGGTTGTGACGTTATCATCGAACCGAATGTGTTCATCGGTCCCGGCGTCACAATCGAAGATGGCGTCGAAATTCTGGCCAACTGCTACATCGTTGGAGCACACATCTCCGCAGGTGCGCGCGTTGGGCCATTTGCCAGATTGCGACCTGGTGCCAAGCTCGGCACCAACGTGCACGTCGGCAATTTCGTCGAAGTCAAAAATTCAGACATGGCTTCAGGGTCCAAAGCCAATCACCTCGCTTATGTCGGGGACGGTAGCGTGGGTGCGGGTGCCAACATCGGGGCGGGCACAATTTTCTGCAACTACGATGGCTTTACCAAGCATCGCACAACGATTGGCGAGGGTGCCTTCATCGGATCGAATTCTTCGCTGGTCGCCCCGGTTAAAATCGGCGCCGGTGCCTACGTTGGCTCAGGGAGCGTGATCACCAAGGATGTTAGTCCTGGAGCTCTGGCATTAGAACGTTGCGAACAAGAAGAACGGCCCGGCTGGGCGGAGAAATTCCGGATCATGATGTCGCGCCGCAAAGCGAAGTCTTAACGGTGCCCGAAAACTCTGCATGACCTTTGCATAGCATCCACCATTCTCGGATTTGGACGCTTCATGGAGCGGTATCGCCGTCATTTGAGACGAAACGAAACAGTGTTTGACTTGAGATCGGCTGGCGGTCCGGTCAATCGTTAACAGCTTGAGCGATTCTTAAAGGATCAACGTCTATGTGCGGCATCGTCGGAATTCTGGGCAAATCGGCCGTTGCGACCAATCTGGTCGATGCGCTGCGGCGGCTTGAATATCGCGGTTACGATTCTGCTGGTATCGCCACCGTCGAGCATGGCGCGTTGGAACGTCGTCGTGCCGAAGGCAAATTACGCAATCTTGAAAGTCGGCTGCTGAGCGAACCGCTCGCAGGTCGCACCGGTATTGGACACACGCGCTGGGCGACCCACGGCCGCCCGACCGAGCGCAACGCGCATCCACACATGACCGCCAATGTTTCGGTGGTTCATAACGGCATCATCGAGAATTTTCGAGAACTGCGCTTGGCGCTTGAAGCCAAAGGCCATCGGTTTGAAACAGAAACCGATACCGAAGCCGTTGTGCATCTGATTACCGATGAAATGAAGCGCGGTCTGTCGCCCATCGACGCCGTGCGGGAAGCCCTCACACATCTGCAAGGCGCGTTTGCGCTTGGAATCATTTTCGCTGGCAACGACGATCTTATGATCGCCGCACGGCAAGGCTCACCATTGGCGATTGGTTATGGCTCGGGTGAAATGTATTTGGGGTCGGATGCCATTGCGTTGGCACCCTTCACAGATGCGATCACATATCTCGAAGAAGGCGATTGGGCCGTGTTGCGTCGCGCCGGCGTCGAAATTTTCGACCGCAGTAATGCGCGTGTCGAGCGTCCGGTTATCAAGTCTGTTGCCAGCTCATTGCTAGTCGATAAGGGCAATCATCGCCATTTCATGGCGAAGGAAATACACGAGCAACCGGAAGTCATTTCGCACACGCTCGCCAACTATATCGATATGGTCGAAGGCCGCGTCAATTTCCCAGATCTCGGGATCGATTTGGCCAAAATCAATCGCGTGACGATTTCGGCGTGCGGCACCGCCTACTACGCCGGTCTTGTCGCGAAATATTGGATCGAGCGCACGGCACGCGTGGCGGTCGAAATCGATGTTGCCTCCGAAATGCGCTATCGCGAAACGCCCTTGCCGCAAGATGGCCTCGCTGTTTTCGTTTCGCAGTCGGGTGAAACCGCAGACACGTTGGCGACGCTGCGCTATTGCAAAGTCAACGGCCAGCGCATCGCGTCGATCGTGAATGTGCGTACCTCGACCATTGCGCGTGAATCTCACGCTGCGTTACCGACACTGGCAGGGCCCGAGATTGGCGTTGCCTCGACCAAAGCTTTTACGTGTCAACTGTCGGTGCTGGCGTGTTTGGCGATTGCCATTGCCCGCGCGCGGGCCACGATTACTCCTCAGCAGGAAATGGAATTGGTGGCCGCGTTGATGGAGATCCCACGCCATATTTCTTCGATCATCCGCAACGAACAGCCATTCATCGACATCGCTCAGGAGTTGTCGAAAGCAACGGACGTGCTGTATCTGGGTCGCGGCACCAGCTTCCCGATCGCGCTCGAAGGCGCTTTGAAGCTGAAAGAAATTTCCTACATTCATGCCGAGGGCTATGCCGCCGGTGAACTCAAGCATGGCCCCATTGCTCTCATCGACGAGCGTGTGCCGGTCATCGTCGTCGCGCCACAAGACGACCTATTTGAAAAGACCTTATCGAATATGCAGGAAGTCGCGGCGCGCGGCGGACAGATCATCCTGATATCCGATGCGCCTGCCGATTCGGTCGGTTGTAAACTTGCAGCCCACATCCAGATGCCGACCGTCTCAGCGTTTACGACGCCGCTTCTGTACGCTGTGCCGACACAGCTTTTGGCCTATCATACAGCCGTTGTTATGGGCACTGACGTGGATCAGCCACGCAATCTTGCTAAATCCGTCACAGTGGAATGACGGGGACAACATCGGTGCGTCTTAAGCCCTGAATTTGCCTCCTTCGGCTGTTTGACCTACATGTGACTTCGAAAGGTGCGGTGTTCTCAATACGGTACCATCGGGGAAGGGGACGTTTCATGAGCCGGATAGCTTGGGGCCAGATAGATTTGGACCAGATCAGCCGGGGCGTATGTGCTGTCGCTCTTGCAGGTCTATTCGCGCTCGCGTTGCCGGGCTCTTTTGCTGTCGCCCAACAGAAGAAGTCAGCCGAGCCGCCCAGCCCCGCGGCTGAAAAGCAAGCCGCTAAAGAGGCGGCCTCACGCGCTTACGATGGGGGTCTTAAATCTTTTCAGTCTGGAAAATATCAACCCGCCGTCGATCAGCTTTCGACGGCCTTGCGCGGCGGTGGGCTGGCAAGCGGTGACATGGCGCGCGCGCTCTATACGCGTGGCTTGGCGTACAAACGCCAGAATAAACCCGGTCTGGCGATTTCCGATTTAACGAGCGCGTTGTGGCTCAAGAACGGTCTGATCGAGAGCGACCGACAAGCCGCGATGGCTGAGCGCGCCGACGCTTACAAAATGGCCGGTCTTGGCGATGGACCCGCCGTCCCAGATTCCGTTGTGGCCGCTGATCCGAATAAAGGGCCTGACGCACCAAGACCTGTGACGAAGGCTGAGGCCAAAGCGCAGACGCAAGCTCCAATTCAACCAGCCGCGTCTGCACCGTCGGGGGAAGCTGCAACATCTGCATGGTCGAGTGAGCCCACTCAACAGGTCACGCGCCAGCAGCCGGACAGCGAGAAAGCCCAAGAGGCAGCACGCGCACGCAAACTTGCTGCCGCTCCCGTCGATTCCGGTGGGCTCGATTCTGCGGCAGTCGCAACGCTGGTGCGTAATGATGAGGCTGCCAAAGCTGCCGCACCGGTTCCTCAAGCAGCGCCTGCGCCGCAGCAAACCGCATTGGCGGCAACTTCAGCATCCGCTTGGGAGACGACGGCTGCACCTGCATCAGGCTCGGCTGAAGCGCCTGCTTTATCCGCATTACCGACTGAACCCAGTTCTGCGCCCGCAGCATCGTCGTCGGTTGCAAGCAGCGTTTCAGGTTTCTTCTCGAATATGTTCGGCGGCGGCAGTTCGTCATCGTCCGCGCCTGCCACCGTCACAGCCGCTGCACCGGCACCTGCTGCGCCTTGGACATCACCTGACAATCCATCATCTTTGACGACAGCATCGACTTCTGCTGCGCCGCCCGTGTCAAAGGCTCAACCCGTCACAAGCGTTGCCAAAGCGCCTGCGCCAAAGCCAGCGGTCAAAGGCGGTAAGTATAAACTGCATATTGCAGCGGTTCGTTCGCGGCCAGAGGCCGAGTCTTTGGCTCAGCAATTGGCTCAGGCACATGCGGCAGATTTCAACAGCCGCTCGCCAACGGTCGATGAAGCCGTGATCGGGACCATGGGTACGTTTTATCGGGTTCGCGTCGGTGGCTATCCCAACGCCGAGGAATCGCGCGGTATTTGCAATAAGCTGCGAACCAGTGGCTTCGATTGTCTGGTCGTGACAAACTAGGGGTTGCGCGGAACTTTTTTGACGTCGCGACCCTTGAGATTGTCATGACCACGCCGCCACATGCACCACAGTTACCCGAAGTCGGCGGGTCCAATGTAAGGACCCCAAGCAACGGTCTATCGCCTGCGCAATTGACGGCGGGCTTGAAGCGTCTTGCCAGTGACGATGGACAAACGGATTGGCATTTCGGCGCGCGCCTGCGCAATGCGTTTTTGACAGGGCTTGTGATTGTCGGGCCTGTCACGATCACCGTTTATATCATGTGGGGGCTGATCCACTGGATCGATGCTTGGATCAAGCCGCTCCTGCCAACGACCTACAACCCGGACACCTATTTGCCGTTTCCATTGCCGGGGCTTGGGCTTGTCATTGCTATTGTTGGGTTGACGTTGATCGGTGCGCTGGCGGCCAACTTGTTGGGCCGAAGTTTGGTATCGACGGGCGAGTTGATGATGTCGCGCACGCCCATCGTGCGCAACGTCTATGGCGCCATCAAGCAAATCTTTGAAAGTGTGATTTCTACGGCCGGTCCTAACCAGAGTTTCCAAAAAGTTGGCTTGATAGAATTTCCTTCGAAGGGATTGTGGTCGCTGGTGTTTGTGACGGGGGAAACCGCCGGGGAAATTTCTGAGGTGAAGCCCGGCGGTGAAAGTGATTTGTTGTCGGTGTTTATGCCGACCGGCATCGTGCCGCCAACCGGTTTCATCTGCTTCGTGCCGCGCCGCGCCGTGACGTTCTTGTCGATGTCGGTCGAAGAGGCAGCAAAAATCGTCTTGTCCGGTGGGATTGTCATGCCGGAGACGCAAGCCAAATTGCGCGAGCTCAGTCAATTGGCGGCTGGCAGCGTTGCGCCTTCTGATCCATCACGCAGCGCGGAATAAGCGCACGGCCTCATCGCATTCGAACAGATACAGCAGCGATCTCAGCGCCTGCCCGCGCGGGCCTACGAGGTCTGGGTCGGCAGACAAAATCATGGTCGCGTCATCGTGAGCAGCGGCCAGCAGCATATCAAATCCGGGCACTTCTGCGACACGAAAGCCTGGGGCACCGCTTTGCCGTGCGCCCATCATTTCGCCGCCGCCGCGCAATTCCAAATCTTTCTCTGCGATTTTGAAACCGTCTTCGGTGGCTTCCATCATCGATAGGCGCTGCTCGGAGGTTTCGCCAAGGGGCGCTTTGTAAAGCAACATGCAGAAACTTTCGCGCGTCCCACGGCCGACACGACCGCGCAACTGATGCAACTGCGCAAGACCAAAGCGTTCGGCGTGCTCGATCACCATGATATTCGCATTGGGCACATTGACGCCGACTTCGATCACGGTGGTCGCGACCAGAATTTTCAGGCGGCCTTCAGAGAAAGCCGCCATTGTCTCGTCTTTTTCTTTGGCGGGCAAAGCGCCATGCAAGAGCCCGACCGTTTCACCGAATGTCTGCTGCAAATGGGCGTGGCGTTCTTCTGCGGCGGCGAGATCGGACACGTCAGAACTTTCGATCAACGGACAAACCCAATAGACTTGCGCGCCTTCCGCCAGTTGTGCGCGAATGCGGTCGATCAATTTTTCCAGTGCTTCGAGCGGGACTTTGCGGGTCACGATCGGTTTGCGACCGGCCGGCTTCTCTGTGAGTTTAGAGACTTCCAAATCACCATAATGCGTCATCAACAACGTTCGTGGGATGGGTGTCGCCGTCATAACCAGAACATTGGTTCCGCCATTGCTGCCTTTGGCTTGCAATGCCAGGCGCTGATGCACGCCGAAACGATGTTGTTCGTCGATCACGGCGACAGCGAGATCATGAAATATAACATCGGCTTGGAACAATGCGTGCGTGCCGATCAGAATATCGATGTCGCCACTGGCTAGTCGAGCGAGGATAGCCTCGCGCGTTTTGCCTTTTTCGCGCCCGGTAAGAAGTGCGACTGTGATGCCAGCGCTGTCGGCTAACGGTGCCATCGTTTCCAAATGCTGGCGCGCAAGCACCTCGGTCGGAGCCATGAGCGCGCCTTGGGCTCCAGCCTCAATGGCAATCGCCATGGCCATCAATGCGACAACCGTTTTGCCTGAGCCGACGTCGCCTTGCAGTAAGCGCAACATGCGATGCGGCGCTTCGAGATCTTCAGCGATCTCTTTCAAAGCTGTGCGCTGCGACCCGGTGAGTGTAAAAGGCAAGGCATCGGCGATGCGCGCACGTACGTGGCCGTCACCCGAAATGCGCCGACCCGTTTGCGCGCGCACGGTTTGGCGTACCAAGCCAAGTGCCAACTGCCCGGCCAGCAGTTCGTCGTATGCCAGCCGCTGCCACGGTGCGCTTCCGTTAGAGACGTCTTGCGCATCAACAGGTCGATGCAGACGATGCAATGACGTTTTGAAATCCACCCATCCGCGCGCCTTCAACCACGCCGCATCTTGCCATTCGGCGAAATCGGGGACGCGATCGACGGCTTGTCGCGCAGCCTTCAAGAGGATTTTGCCCGAGAGCCCGGCGGTCAGCGGATAGACCGGCTCAAGCATCGGCAACTCGTCGCGGGCTTCCGGTGCGATGATGTAGTCGGGATGGGCCATCTGAAGCGTTTCGCCGTACCGTTCGACGCGACCCGACACATAACGCATCTCGCCTTCCGGCAACTGACGTTCGACGAACGCGCGTTCGACGCGGAAGAACACAAGATCGATCCGGCCCGTGTCATCTTCGCAGGTGACTTTATAAGGAACTTTGTTGTTGCCGCGAGGCGGCGGCTTATGCTTCAGCACGCGCACCAGAAGCGTCGCAATCGTGCCAGGCACCGCATCGCGCGTGGATGGCTCCGCCCGCCGGTCGATTACTCCGGTCGGCAAATGCCAGAGCAAATCGACCACACGCGGTTCGCTGACGCCGGGCGGCAGGATCAGGCACTTTTTCAGTAAAAGAGCGAGCCTAGGACCGATGCCGGTCAAAGACTGGGCTGGCGCAAACAATGGATTGAGGGAGGCCGGACGCATAGCTACCTAAGTTGAATGATACGCAGCAATGGCAGGGTCAGTGGTCGCGGCAATACGCATCTGTCCTCGCGCTATGCGGATCGATGTGCGGGCGCTATAGGAAGCCCTTCGCGCGTTGCAAATGATCGTGGCGGCTGTGCGGATGCGCGTCAAGCGTATGCCATGCACCGGTCAATGAAGCGCCGCTTTACCTATCGTAGATGTTCACAGACGTGAAGCCTTATGACCGATGATCTCGATGTTCGCCGTCGCCGCGCCGCCTTTCGTGCCACGCATCGCGGCACTAAAGAACTGGATGCGCTGATCGGTCGTTTTGCGACGGCGCACTTGCCGTTGATGGAGGGCGAGCGGCTGGCCACTTTCGAGCAGTTTCTAGCCGTGGCCGACCCCACACTCCAGAACTGGATTTTCGGTAAGGAGGCGATTTCTGGCAGCGCTTTTGCCAATTTGGTTGGCGAGATCCGCGCCTTCCATGGTCTCGATACGCTCAACACCTCTGGCGATGTGACAGGCTAACATGAGTGTTGAAAGCAAATCCCATGGCGCAATCTTTTCGGGTGTTCCGGAAGGCTTTGACGCGCGCGTTATTGCCGATCTGACGAAGGCTGCGCGCACGGCCGATCAACCCGGTTTGCACCTTCATATCGCCCGTGACGACCGACGCCTCGAACAGTTGGTCACGGCACTCGCGTTTTTCGCACCCGACATCAAAGTGATCGCTATTCCGGCGTGGGATACGGTGCCGTACGACCGCACTAGCCCCAATGCGGAAATTGTATCGCGGCGTATCACGGGGCTGGGGAAGCTCGTAATCGGCACGCGCAAGGATGCAACCGTTGTGATCACGACGGTGAATGCCGCACTTCAGCGCGTACCGCCGCGGGCGTTTATACGCTCAGCATTCAAGCCAATTGCGCCCGGACAGCGCTTGGATATGTCGGAGCTGATCACGCGGCTTGGCGCATACGGTTTCCAGCGTGCCAGCAGCGTCATGGAGCCGGGTGAATTTGCACAACGTGGCGGTATCCTCGATCTGTTTCCGCCCGGGCGCATCAATCCCATCCGGCTGGATTTTTTCGGCGACACGTTGGAGACGATCAAATCGTTTGATGCTGAAACGCAGCGTTCGCAAAAGCCGGTTCAGAAATTTGCCCTGATGCCGGTCAGCGAAGTGGCATTCGGTGATGCAGCGACGGCGCTTTTTCGCAAAGGCTATGTCGCCTTATTCGGCGGCAATACGGGCGATGATCCGCTCTATGAATCGGTCAGCAATGGTCGGCGGTATCAAGGCCAGGAACATTGGTTGCCGTTGTTTCATCCTGAACTTGAAACGCTGTTTGACTATGTACCGGGGGCAGGCGTCAGTTTCGATCATCGCGCCGAAGAAGCGATTGAACAGCGCTTTCAGCAAATCCAAGAACATTACGAAGCGCGTGTGGACAGTCTCGAAGGTCAACGTTTCGGTGCGCCGCCCTATAAGCCTGTTCCGCCTGACCGCATGTTTCTGGATGGTAAGGCCTGGAATGCGGCACTCTCGAAGCGCCCACTGTCACGCCTGACGCCATTCGACGATCCATCATCAAGTGGCGTTTATGCGATGCGTGGCCGTCGCGGGCGGTCATTCGCGCCGGAACGCGCTAACCCCGATACAAATGTGTTCGATGCCGTCGTTGGACATGTGCGCCGCGTTCTCGATGAACCGCGCCGCGTCATCGTTGCCGCGTGGACAGCCGGTGCGCGCGAACGATTGATCGGTCTCGTTGCAGATCACGGATTGAAAGACGCCCGCAAAGTTGAAAACTTTGCCGAGGTTCTTGCTTTGCCGCCGGGTGCCACGGCATTCGCAGTGCTCGGTCTTGAAGAGGGGTTCGAGACGCCAGACCTCGCGGTCATCGCTGAACAGGACATCCTTGGTGACCGCCTCGTGCGCCAACGCAAGCGGCAGCGCAAGGCGACCGACGTTCTGACCGAAGCAACCAGCCTGTCGGTTGGCGATCTCGTCGTGCACGCCGATCATGGCATCGGTCGTTTCGCCGGGTTGCAAACCATTACGGCGCTCGGGGCACCGCATGACTGCCTCGAATTGCATTATGCGGGCGGCGATAAACTCTTTCTGCCAGTCGAAAACATTGAATTGCTGACGCGCTACGGCGCTGATGACTCTGACGGCCAACTCGATCGATTGGGTGGTGTTGCGTGGCAATCGCGTAAGGCACGTTTGAAAAAGCGTCTGCGTGAAATTGCCAATGAACTTATCAAGATTGCAGCCTTGCGCGCGTTGCGAGAAGCGCCGCCGATCTTCCCACCGGCTCACGCTTTTGATGAGTTTGTGGCCCGGTTCCCTTATGAGGAAACCGAGGACCAGGCCGCGAGCATCGACACGGTGATTGCAGACCTCGGGTCCGGTAGGCCGATGGATCGCCTAGTGTGCGGCGATGTCGGCTTTGGCAAAACGGAAGTGGCGATGCGCGCGGCCTTCGTTGCCGCATTAAATGGTTTGCAGGTTGCTGTCGTTGTGCCGACTACGTTGCTTGCGCGCCAACATTATCGCTCATTTAAGGAGCGCTTCCAGGGTCTGCCGGTCAATGTCGCGCAGGCGTCGCGCATGGTGGCGGCTAAAGACCTCGCCGAGGTGAAGCAAGGTTTGAAATCTGGCGCCGTCGATATCGTCGTTGGCACGCATGCGTTGCTGGGCAAGCAGATCGAATTTGCGCGCCTTGGTTTGCTCATTATCGACGAGGAACAGCACTTCGGCGTCAATCACAAAGAGCGCTTGAAGAGGATGCGCGAAGACGTGCACGTGTTGACGTTGTCGGCGACGCCGATCCCGCGCACATTGCAATTGGCGCTGACGGGCGTGCGTGAACTCTCACTCATCACTACGCCGCCGATCGACCGCTTAGCGGTGCGCACCTACATTTCGCCCTTCGATCCGGTGATTTTGAAAGATGCGCTGCGTCGCGAACGTTTTCGTGGCGGACAGACGTTCTATGTGGCGCCGCGTATTTCCGATCTTGACGATGTGGCGGAGTTTTTACGCGAAGCCGTACCGGAGCTGACGTTTGCGCGCGCCACAGGGCAGATGACGCCGACCGAACTCGAAGACGTGATGACGGCGTTCTACGAAGGCAAATACGACATTCTGCTTTCGACGGCGATTGTCGAAAGCGGTCTCGACGTGCCGAATGCTAACACTCTGATTGTGCATCGTGCGGATATGTTCGGTTTGGCGCAGCTCTATCAGTTGCGCGGACGCGTGGGCCGTTCCAAGACGCGCGCTTACGCTTACATTACGACTCCGCCGGGCCAAAAGCTGACTGAGGGTGCAGAAAAGCGTCTCAAAGTTTTGCAATCGCTCGATACGCTGGGTGCTGGCTTCTCACTCGCTTCGCACGATCTCGACATTCGGGGCGCTGGTAATCTGTTAGGTGAGGAGCAATCGGGGCACATCCGAGAAGTTGGTTTCGAGCTTTATCAGGCGATGTTGGAAGAAGCGGTTGCGGCCATGAAGGGCGGCGATCTGGAAGCTGCCGACAAGTGGAGCCCGGAAATCCAGCTCGGCACGTCAATCATGATTCCCGAAAGCTACGTTGCCGATCTCCAATTGCGACTTGGTCTTTACCGTCGCTTGTCCTCGCTAGAAAAACGATCTGACATCGACGCGTTTGCGGCCGAACTCGTCGATCGTTTCGGGGAATTGCCGCCGGAAGTGACGCATCTGCTTGACGTTATGGAGATTAAGGGGCTGTGCCGCATCGCCAGCATCGCCAAGGTCGATGCCGGACCGAAAGGTGGCGTCATCACGCTGTACAAGAATACCTTTGCCAACCCGGAAGGCTTGATCGGATTTGTGCAGCAGTCGCGCGGCACATTGAAGGTGCAGCCCGATCAGCGCCTCGTGTTCCGGGCCGATTGGTATTTGCCGGAGCAGCGCTTGAAAGGCGTGCGCAGCCTCGTACAGAAATTCGCCGATCTGGCTAGTCTGGCGAAGAAGGCTGCGTGACGTTACGACGTAGGCGTTGTTTCGCGCGCGGCCATGAGCGCGTTACGTTTGATCTTGCCATTTGCCGTGCGTGGGAAGTGATCGACGAAAATGATTTCGCGCGGGCATTTATAGGCGGCCAATCGTTCGGCTGCGAACGCCGCAATGTTGTCGGCGCTGACACGCGATCCAGGCGCGCGAATTACAAATGCGCCGACCACCGAAACATCGCTGCGAACTTGAACTTCAGCGCATGCAACCTCGCCTACGCCGGGACATTGCGCCAATACAGCTTCTATCTCTTGTGGCGAGATCCGATAGCCAAGCGCTTTCATGACGTCGTTGGCGCGGCCCAGGTGCGTGATGTATCCGTCGTCATCCATGACACCAATATCGCCGCCGATGAACCAATCACCGCGCGTGACTTCGGCGTCTTCCTCGGGGCGTTGCCAATAGCTCAACATCAAACCCGGATCGGTGCGATGCACGGCGATCAAACCTTCTTGACCGGGTGATAGTGAGTCTGTGCCCACTTCTACGGGTAGAATAGCCACGCGGCGGCCAGCTTGTGCTTTGCCTGTGGTTCCGGGTTTGCGAGGAATGGTCGGACTAGTCGAAATGTAGGTCGAGATCTCGCTCATGCCGAGCGCTTCGTGCAGATGTGTGCCGGTTCGCGCGTACCATGTCTCGAATAAATCTTCTGGTGGGCGCTCTCCGGCAATCAATCCGTGGCGCAATCGGCCGACATCGATTGCACCGGGAGTGGCGTATTTCAAAATTTGACGAAATAGACTTGGTACGGTGGCGAAAAGAGTAGCGCCGATTTTACGGATCAGTTCAGGCCAAAGTTCTGGAGATTTTTCTCCGGTGTAAATCAAACTCGTTGCGCCATTGGACCATGGGTCGATCAATCCTGTGCCAAGTGTGTAGGTCCAATTAAATGCGCCTGCGTGCAGCACACGGTCGTTGGGTGTGATGGCGTACCAGCCGTGATACATAGGCTGACGCCCCAACACGACACGATGGGCATGGACGACGCCTTTCGGTCGCGCTGTCGTACCGGATGTGTAAACGAGATAGGCCGGATCGTTAGCGCGCGTTGCTGCGTAGGCACCACGTGGGCCGTCGCGCATCATCTGGCGCAACTCGCTTTCGCTGAGCACGCGCACGCTGGATGGCACTTCTTGATCCGCCAGACTTTGACTGAGGGCTACGACCTCTGCGCCGCTGTCACTCTGGAGAAAGCCTGATTCTGATGGCGTGAGTTGGCTCGAAGTCGGTATGGCGATCAAGCCTGCTGCCATCGCGCCGAGATAAACGATGGGGTAGGAACTCGTATTGTCGAGCCGGATGAGCAAGCGCGTCCCAGGTTCAAAGCCAAGTGCCGATAATCCACCAGCGACGCGCAGTACTGCGTCTTCTAGAGATGCGTACGTCCAGACCTCAGACGGCACAGCGTCTGATAGATTTGCGAACACTTCGAGCGCGGGTTTGTCGGGCGTTGCGTTCGCATGCGCCTGTAAACAATGGCGCGCGAGATTAAATGGCGCGTTTGACGCGACTATATTGAGGGCAGAGGTCATTTATGTTCCTCGATCCACCAGGTATCGATGGCATAGCCGGAAACCGGAATGCGTTCGGGATGCTTCATGCGCGCCCAGTGCGCGACCCATTGCTTGGGAACATGAAACAGCGGAATGGCATAATCATTGGACAAGAGTACGCGATCGAGCGCACGCACGGCCGAGACAAATTCCAGCTCCGTTTTTGCGCTCAACATGGCTTGGATCATCGCATCAGCGGCCTCGTTGGCAACGCCAGCAAAATTATAAGAGCCTTTGGCATCGCGCGTTGCCGCCGACCAGCGAAACAGCTGCTCATTGCCCGGCGATAATGATGATGCCCAAGTGTTTTGAATCATATCGTAGTCGTAGCTCGCCAATCGGCCTTGGTATTGGGCGCTGTCCACGACACGGACGCGGGCGGCGATACCGAGCGGTTCGAGATTGCGGGCGAAGCTGAGAAGCAATGCTTCTTGGGCATTGTTGTTGGCAAGAATTTCAAAGGCCAACTGTTGTCCCGTCGTTGCATTTATCAATTTGCCTGATTTCAGTTCGTAACCGCTGGCGCGCAGCAATTCAAATGCAGCCTTTTGATTGGCGCGATTTTGACCGGTCCCATCGCTGGCGGGAAACGTGAACGTGCCTGCCATAATTTCTGGCCGAACACTGTCTGGATAATTTGCAAGCAGGGATCGCTCCGTGTCATCCGCTGGCTTGCCTGAGGACGACAGATAGGATCGCTCGAAATAACTTTGTGTGCGTTTGAAAAGACCATTGTAGAGTGAACGATTGATCCATTCAAAATCGAGCAAGGTCGTCAGCGCACGTCGAACACGAACGTCAGAAAACACATCGCGACGGGTATTGAACACCAGTCCGGTCATGCCTGCTGGTAGCCCAATATCGAATTCTTTTTTTAGAACTTTGCCTTGTGCGAGGGCAGGAATGTCGTAGGCGTCGGCCCAGCGTCCTGGGTCCTCCTCCAATCTTAAATCAACTGCGCCGCTCTTGAAGGCCTCAAGCATGACCGAACCATCGCGATAGTATTCGAAGCGAATTTCATCGAAATTGAAGCGACCGCGCGCAATCGGCAGATCGCGCGCCCAATAGTCGGGATCACGTTTCCAGGTCAGAGAACGGCCTGCATCTATGTTGCCAACAATATATGGTCCTGAGCCGACGAGCGGTGACATTGTGGTTTGATCGAATGTCTCTGGTGATGTTGAAGCCTTGGCGAAGACTGGCATCAATCCAAGGATAAAGGGTAATTCGCGATCGTTGGCGTCTTGAAATGTAAAGCGCACGCCGCGCTCACCTACTTTTTCCGCAGCCGTGACTTTGGCAAAATAGGTGCGATGGTTGGGTCGGCCTTTGGTTTTTAAAAGTTCGTAGGATGAAATCACATCATCGATTGTCACGGATGAGCGATCCGAGAACGCGGCTTTGGGATTGAGCTCGAAGGCTACTGACAGGCCGTCTTCGGCAATGTCGATTGTGGACGCTAACAAGCCATACAATGTGAACGGTTCGTCCAGACCGCGCGCCATCAAACTCTCAACTGAGAATTCGCGTACTCCTGAAACCGGCACGCCTTTGACGATCAATGGGTTCAAACTGTCGTAAGAACCAAGGACGGCAAATGTTGCCCGCCCGCCCTTGGGTGCATTCGGATTGACATAGGGGAGATGGGGAAAGTCAGCCGCTAGTTTTGGGGTGCCATGCAGTGCAACACCCGGTTTTGGTTCTGCGTGGGCAAAAGTGGCGGCCAATGTCAGCCATAGGAGGGCTAGGAACCCATGGGCAAGAAAGTAGGGCATTGCAGTTCCACGAATTATCATAGTCGCATTTGATACATAGCAGAAATCACCAACATGTGGCTTAGGCCTCATGAGTGGCCTTCATCACAGTTAAGCTTGAGCCGCGCGGGCTCTTACAAACAGACTTAAGAGCCGTTGCGATATCCGATGCGCTTGATTGCCTTTGCTTCACGCCAGCTTGTCACAGTGGCCATACGGCAACGAGAGCTGAATTCACAGCATCTGCCCACGGTACCCTGTAATTGTGGCCACGGGATTGCCGCATTCCGAGCTTTACTCGCACCCGGACGACGCGGAATGCGTCAGAACCCATGTGAACCGTGTATTTTGGGTTGTGCGGTGCATGGGCAGTGAGAGGGGTTGGGCTGGCATAACCGGCTCGCAATTTCGAAGGATATTGAACTTCATGAGACACGCAGAATTGCGCGCAAGCGGCAAGTCGCTGGTTTCGGCCGTTGCATTCGCGGTCGTTGCCTTGACTGGACCAGCGCTGGCTCAAGAGCCCGCTGAAAACGAAGTGAAAATTCCAGCAGCCCCGGCTAAGCCAGCGGCTGCACCGGCTGCAAAGCCAGCGGCAGCACCTGCTGCGAAACCGGCTGCCGCGGCACCTGCGGCTGGCGGTGCTGCTGCAGATGCTGCCAAGAGTGCATGGGTTAAGCTGTGTGAGAAGGCACCGGTCGTCAAAAAAGATAAAGACGGCAAAGAGGTGAAAGAAGAAAAGAGCCTTTGCCTGACGCATCACGAACGTCTCGATGGCAATACGGGCATGGTGCTCGTGTCCGCTGCTATCCGTCAGGTCGAAGGCCAAGATAAGCAATCGCTGATGATCATGGTGCCGTTGGGCATGGCGCTTCCGCCAGGCATTCGCGCTGCTGTTTACACGAAAGAGCAGTGGGCTGCCGCTGCCAAGCAGGAAAAGATCGATGAGAAGAGCCTCAAGCCGATCGAACTGAAATACTCTCTGTGTCATCCTGCCGGATGCACGGCTGAGACCGAAGCCACCAAAGAAATTCTCGACCAAATGGCTGCTGGCGGCGGCATCATGGTTCTGGCCATGAATGCGGGTGCACAGCCCGTTGGCTTCCCGGTGCCACTCGATGGTTACGTCGAGGCCGTGAAAGGTCAGCCGGTGGACAATAAGAAGTATGCTGCCGCGCGTAGCTCTCTGATGAAACAAATTGCCGATCGTCAGAGGCTGATAGCTGAACAGAACCGTAATATGAGCAACACGGCTGGTGCGACCGGTTCGACGGGCGCCAAACCTGCCGCGGCTGCCGCTCCGAAAGCTGCAGCTCCTGCTGCTGCCGCGGCGCCCAAGGCTCCATAAAGTTCAGGTCATTATTTACGAAACAAGAAATGCCGCTTCGGATGATCCGAGGCGGCATTTTTATTTCTGGTCATGCACGTGCGAATAGGTTCATTCAATTTGGGGCAGGGTGGCGCAGCTTATACTTGCCCTTGCGGTCGCGCAAAAATTCATCCGCAATATCCGGATGGCGCAAAGGTGTTGGATTGTCATCGGGCAGTAAATTTTGCTCCGATACGTAAGCCAAATACGTGCTTTCTGAATTTTCGGCATACAGATGATAAAATGGCTGGTCTTTGCTCGGGCGAATATCTTCGGGAATAGCCAGCCACCACGCCTCGGTATTGGCAAAAACTGGATCGATATCGAAGATTAGGCCGCGAAACGGAAACAATCGGTGCCGCACGACGGCACCGATGGCAAATTTCGCTTCTTTCATGGTCGGTTTCATCGTCAGTTTGGTATCCGTCTGGGCATAACGCTCGCTTTTATTCATTTCCATAGCCAAATTATAAATCAAACTCGGCTGCGCGCTCGGGGTCTTTAGTCGCAACCAAACGCGCCAAATCGACAATAACTTTGGCCTGTTTCCAGGTTGCGTCGTCTTGCATCTTACCGTCGATCATCACGGCACCGGTGCCATCGGGCATGGCGTCTAAAATGCGTTTGGCAAAGAAGACTTCCTTTGCATCTGGCGAGAAGACACGCTTGGCAATATCGATTTGGCTGGGGTGGAGCGACCAAGCGCCGAGACATCCTTGAAGGTAGGCATTGCGGAACTGAGCTTCGCACGCGGCGCCATCGGAAAAATCTCCGAATGGGCCGTAGAACGGTTTCAAGCCGTAGGCGAGACAGGCATCGACCATTTTACCGACCGTGTAGTGCCACAAGTCTTGCTGATAGAAACTCCGCGTGGTTGTTGCGTTGGCATCTGCGTCTGCCAACACCCCATAATCAGGATGACCGCCACCGACACGGGTTGTTTTCATGCCGCGTGACGCGGCGAGGTCGGCTGGGCCAAGGCTCATGCCATGCATGCGCGGCGATGCAGCAGCGATGGCTTCGACGTTATTCACGCCTTCGGCGGTTTCTAAAATGGCGTGAATGAGGATTGGTTTTGCAACGCTGTGTTTGGCTTCGAGTTGCGCCAGGAGTTGATCGAGATAATGAATGTCCCACGGGCCTTCGACTTTTGGCAACATGACGACATCGAGTTTATTGCCAACGTTTGAGACAATCTCGATCACATCGTCCAGCATCCAAGGTGAGTTCAAACAATTGATACGCGTCCAAAGCCCGGTGTTTCCAAAATCGGTGTCACGCGCCATTTGAATAAAGCCTTTGCGCGCATTCTCTTTCTGGTCGAGCGGCACGGCGTCTTCGAGATTGCCGAGAACGACATCCACCTGGCTCGAGATGTCTTTAATTTTTGAGCGGATCTTGTCGTTGTGCGGCGGCACGAAATGGATCATGCGCTCAAGTTTGACGGGTAGGCTGCGATAAGGTTCTGGTGCGCCAATGGCGAGGGGCTGGAAGTGCTTGGCGGGAGTGCGAGTGGAAGCCATTGGGCAGTGTTCCTTACGAGTGCGCGAATGAAGTGTCGCGCGCAACATAAGTGCCAAGGCTGTGCTGTCAACGATCAGTCATGCTGAGAGCACTGCGCCTACTCAGGTCAGGCATCAAAAGCCATGGCTTCAAGTGCATGGCATCAATGGCTCAGTTCAATTTTGACTTTACTGCGTAGCTCCCAGACGATTGTTGGTGTCTCCAAAATCGTCTGGGCTGGGCATGGGATGTCTGCAACGCTTTCGGTCACAGGCATGGGATCGCTCAAGCGTATCGCAACTAGCCACGAATACGTGCGCCACATGGTTTTGCCACGACGACGCATTTGGCGCGTAGAACGGCAAGCCGTTTGCAATCCCACTGAATGTTTTGCGCGAAGCGTAGTCGCGATGCGCTTGGCCCGTACGAGCGTGCCGCGGCGTTTTCCCAATCGGCACGGGCTGCTGCGCGGGCACGTGAGGTGCCAAGACCGAAGGCGCCTGTTGCTCGGCCGATGCCTTCAACTGCCGGATAGCAGCGGTCGCGGGTATTCCAACGTTGCGCATCGCTTGTCTCGGCACTTAGCGAAAGGACCAGTGCCGATGCGACCAGCACCCATCCAAATTTCGAAGACGACCCAATCATAGCTTTCTCCCTGCCTGCCCGTAACAGTGATGGCGGTCATTTGCCGCTGCAACACGTCCCGACATGGGCCACGCGCCCTCAAATTTGTCAACGCCGTGAGGGCTGTAGGTGTGGACGACTGATAGATTTTATCGGACTGACGTGGCCTTTGGACGTCATACGATCCAGGAACGGTTGCTTTTGTAGGCTGTCGGCGTGTGTCCGACACGGTGATCAATTGTGCACTAATCGTTTTGCTGGCCGTGGACATACCCCGATTTTGAAAGTGGCCACGATTTCTTAGTTCGCGCCTCCATTCATGAAACTGTTACGCAAGTGTCGTCCGTTTGACACCGAGTCCTGTGACGAGCGAAGATGTCGATATGGAGATGCTTGCCCGATGGACATTGCAACAGCAGCCTTCATTTTTTGCGCTGCAGCTACGTTCCTACATCTGTTGACGGCTGCTTTAACTTACTGGCGTTCAAAACGGGCCGAGCGCGCAACGCGAAGGCCTCACGCCGGAGCTGTCACCATCATTCGGCCCGTGTGCGGCCTCGATCATTATGATGAGCTCACACTGCGTTCGACTTTTGCCATCGACTATCCAGATTTTGAGATCATTTTTTGCTCAGCCAGCGAACACGATGCAGCAGTACCCTACGTGCGCGGCTTGATTACCGCTCATCCTCATATCAAAGCCAAGCTTCTGATCGGCGACGATCAGACAACGCGAAATCCCAAGCTCAATAATATCATTAAAGGTTGGAATGCCGCGCGCACGGAATGGATCGTCTTGGCGGATAGCAATGTGCTCATTCCTGAAACCTACATAGATGAGTTGTTGGCGAATTTTCGACCCGATACGGGTCTTGTGTGTTCGCCACCGCTTGCCAGTCGTCCGCATGGTTTTTGGGCGGAACTTGAATGTGCATTTCTCAATACCTATCAGGCACGCTGGCAGTATGCGGCAGATACGATTGGTTTTGGATTTGCCCAGGGCAAATCTATGCTTTGGCGTCGCGATGATCTGAACGCGGCCGGCGGTATCGAAGCCTTGGGTGCTGAAATTGCCGAAGACGCAGCGGCAACAAAAATTGTTCGTCAAGGCGGGCGTCGCGTTCGGCTTGTCGATCGCCCGTTCGAGCAGCCGTTGGGTGTGCGTTACGGCAAGCAGGTTTGGGACCGCCAAGTGCGGTGGGCACGGCTGCGTCGCGCGACATTCGCTATCTACTACGTGCCAGAATTATTGACCGGCAGCCTGCTGCCTGTGCTCGCTGGTACGTACGCGGCATGGGCTCACGACATCGATCCACTACTTGCATGCGCTGGTCTTGGTTTCGTTTGGTTCGGTACGGAAGCGGCGTTGGCATGGGCCGCCGGTTGGCATATGAGCCGGGTATCGCCATTGGCGTGGATGGCACGCGATCTCCTGTTGCCACTGCTTTGGATTGAAGGGTTGCGTGCGAACAATTTCAATTGGCGTGGCAATTCTATGAGTGTGTCGAACGTGCCGGCACCGGCCAATAATCGTCAGATATAAATCGCGCTAACGCGCCAGCACTGGGAACGTCACGGCAATCGCCCAGGCGAACGATAGCGCATTGGCCAACGCGCCGACGAGCGGATGATGCGTCTGGCGATACGCCCACGCGCTGAACAGTCCATAGACAATGAAAAAGATCACGATGACCGGCACGATAATAATGAGAAAGAATAACTTTTCGAGGTTGAGCGCGACGGCGATGGCGAGCGACATCAGAAACATCAACTTTGTAAATGCGTAGGCACCTTTTGGTGCATCTGCGCCCCGCGTCAGCCACTCGTCTGCGATGAAAAACGGCAGCATGCCGAGCAACATCGCGATGACTAATGTCTGTCGTTGGGCAACCGGCACAAACGATGTGACGTATTCATCCAGTGGTAGGCCGATGACGACGATGCTGTATGCCGCGACGGCTGCGGTGGCCACGAGCAACGCGTTCACATTGGTTTTCGCGGATGTACCAGATCCTGCATTTTTTCGTCGGACCCACCAAAGACCGATCGCTGTTAAGACGCCATAAACAGCAAAATGCACGGCGAGGTAATCGCCGACCAAGATCGGTAGAAAATCAGTCGGCATTTTCCAAAGCAGGAGTGGAGTAAGAAGCGTAGGGCCGATGACGACGGGTAATAATTGTCGCCACGGTAATCCACTGCCTATCGGAGCGTTTGCACCGCGCGGCAAGACCATCGACAAAGGTCTGGCCAAAGCAATCAGTCCGGTGAACAAAAGCCCGAGCCATGGCCCACGTGTATCGACAAAGATATTCTTAGCATTCGCGTTTGTTGTGCGTTCGAATGTTTGATCGAGCCACTGCACAGCTTCGCGTAAGGCGTTCTGACTGTACAACACACTGACATGCTCGACGCCGGATGCCAAAGCATAGCGGCGTGCGGTGCCATTTGAGAAATCTCCGTAAGTTGTTTGCGGTTTAGGATCTGATGAAGACACCATGGTCACGACGCGGCGTGCTTCCGCCTTCAAAGCCTCAGGTTCTAAATCACCGACGACGACGAGAAGATTGCGCGGCGTATCAGGCGTGACGACCGGCGAGAACATCGAGACGGCCACGGTGGCTTTGACATCAGGGTTTGCCTGCGCGTGCCGCACGACAATGTCTGAGGCCATCGAATGTCCGAGCACGGCCAATCCAGGGACTTTTCCATACGGATCTGGCGATACTAGCGTGCGCGCGTATGTCGTTACCGCGGCTAGTTGATCGACGAGAGCCAGTGTCGCGCCATCGACTTCGATAATGCTGCCGCCGAGCGGCAACGGATGACGCCCGTGGCCCAGGAAGTCGAACGTGACAGCGATGTAGCCGTTGTTGGCGAGCGTGACGGCGAACGGCTGCATCAATTGCTGCGAGCCGGCAAATCCGTGCGCAATGACGACGACTGGCGCCGAAGCGACGTCGGACTTTCGAAAGATCGTCACGGGGGTTTGCCCGACAGCCGCGCGCGTGACATCGAGACCGGACGTGGTGTCGACGAGTTTCCACCCAGCGAGAGCAATGGCGAACAACGCCAATCCGGCAAGGATGAGATTTTTTAATTGGAGCACGTGGGGACCTGTGGGGAGATTACGTCTTAACTATTCACGACTTGAAGCACCGAATCTAGGCCCGATGCATTAGGCTTTTTAGCCCACCCTTAACCTTGTCGACATCGGTTCCGCTGGGAACAGCGGTGCTCGCGAACCTTAGGTACTCCTGATGCGACAGACACTGAAACGCGTCCACAGCACCAGGAGACATGACATGACACAGGTTGCTTCGCAGACGACACGCAAAGTCCTCGCTTCCGTCATTGCCTTGGCGGGCGTGACGGTGTTGGCCAGCCATGCTTCGGCTTTGAGCCTGGGTGTAAAGCTGGCTTGTGCCAATGATTACTACAAGCATTGCAGTGCCCACAGCCCGGGCAGCAAGGAAGTGCGCCAGTGTATGCGTTCGGTTGGCTCAGGATTGTCAAAGAGCTGCGTGAATGCGCTTGTAAATGCCGGTGAAGTGTCGGCTGCGGAAGTGGCTGCACGTCGCGCCAAGGCTCAGACAGCTTCGCGCTAATCGGGCTTTCAAAGATCGTGAGCGGTGGGGTTTAGCTCCACCGCCGGTTCGACCACATCCATTGCTCCGGAGTTTCCCGGACCCAAGCCTCGAACTGCTTGGTCATTTCGACGGTGGCCCAGCGCACATCTTCCGCTTGATTGGCCGTGCGTGGCACGCGCAATTCTTTCAATTCAATCTCGAAGCGACTTTCGTTGCCGATACGCGTGCAGCGCGACATCCAAATGCGTGCGCCGGTTCGACGGGCAATCATGGCCGGGATCGTCACGGTCGGTGCTGGTTTACCAAAGAATGGTGCAGGTAATCCGGTGCGGTCGTATAGATCGCAGACGACGCCGAGACGCCCGCCTCTGCGGACATAATCCATAATTGCGCGGGCGGTTTTTTGGCTTTCGCCGTGATCGCCATCGACTTGGCCACGCCCGAAGAGGCCGCCAGGATAAAGGTCGTGTCTTTGGTGTCGAATGTACTGATCGACGTAGGGGTTGTTAACGCTGCGATAGACGGCGGCAGGTGATGCACCGGATATTGTGAGTGGCCATATGGCCAGTTCCCAATTGCCCATGTGCAGCGATGCGCCGACAATGGGACCGAGCTTACCGGAATACCGCGCGAAGACCTTTTCATTGGCAATGGTGATGCGCGAGGGGTCGGCGATGATCTGGTCGAGGCGCATCGTCTCGGCCATGACGCGACCCAGATTTTCCCAATGTGCTTTCGCGATCTGCTTGCGCTCATCATAGCTCTTTTCCGGGAATGCAATCGCGAGGTTATCGAGCGCGCGTTGATGACGTCTCGGATTGAGGATCGGTGCAAGACGTCGCCAGGTCCAAGCCGACGTTCGCGTCGCAAAGTTCAGCGGCACGAGGCGTACGGTTGCGACGACAAAACGAAGAAACGCATATTCAAGGCGAAATTGGAGGTCGCGCAGCGGCGATACGGGCTTCATGCCGGTTTGTGAGCCTTTGTCGGTTATGTCACGCGAGTCATGGTGTTCGGTCTTGCCTGCCCGGCTGCCTGACCGTCAAGCGCAGGGCGTGTTCCTCACTATGAATATCCACCACGAAATCACACCAACAATCTGTTTTCATTTGGTTTTTGCAATGTGCGGCAAATGCCAGCAACGACCGTCACCACGAAAAGGGATCATCGGTTCCTCTGGGAACAGCAGTTCATGCGAACCTTAGGTACTCCTGATGCGACAGACGATGAAACGCGTCCACCGCACCAGGAGACATCACATGACACAGCTTGCTTCGCAGACAACACGCAAAGTCCTCGCTTCCGTCATTGCCTTGGTGGGCATGACGGTGTTGGCCAGCAATGCTTCGGCCCTGAGCCTAGGCGTGAAGCTGGCTTGTGCCAGCGATTACTACAAGCATTGCAGCGCACACAGTCCGGGGAGCAAGGAAGTTCGCCAGTGCATGCGATCGGTGGGCTCAGGCTTGTCGAAGAACTGCGTGAACGCGCTTGTTAATGCCGGTGAAGTGTCGGCTGCGGAAGTAGCCGCACGTCGCGCCAAGGCTCAGACAGCTTCGCGCTAATGTTGAACTGAACCGACTGTTTCACTTGGTTCGCGCATTAGAGAGGGGAGGGCGTAGTCTGGGCTCATCCCTTCCTGCATCAATCGGCGTCTTAGGGGGCCAAGTGACTGCATGGCGACCAGGCCCGCACCGCGCATCAGATGCACCGGCAGCAGGTCTGACAGCAGCGATTTATTGAGTAGATCAATCGTCCAAATCCGGCCCGTCACGTCGGCGCGCCGAGCTGCATCGTAGCGCGATAACAACGCTTGGGTGCCAATATCCTCTGAGGTCGAATGCACTTCTGCGGCAAGCGTTGCGAGGACCGCTGCATCCCGGAAACTGAGATTGAGCCCTTGGGCGCCAATGGGTGGCATGACGTGGCCTGCTTCGCCGATCAGCGCGACACGATTTTTGCCGAGTGTTTTGGCGGTTTGACCTGCCAAAGGAAATACGCGGCGTGGGCTGAACTGCGTGAGGTTGCCCAGTAATCCGCCCAAATGTTTTTGCAGTGCAGCAGCGAAAGCCTGATCTGAAAGCGTCGCAATAGCTTGCGCTTCGTCTGGTGTTTCTACCCACACAAGGCTGGACGTGTTTGCTGGACCGGGCACCACAGTGAGTGGCCCAGGGCGGCGATGAAACTCCGTCGAGATCGCGCCATGGGTGCGACTGTGTTCGAAGGTTGTGACCACGGCGGCTTGGTCGTAATCCCATGTCGCGCAATCAATATCTGCGGCTGCTCGGCTTGGGGATGATCGACCATCGGCGGCGGCGATGAGTTGAGCGGAGACTTTTTGGTCCTCGCTTGTCGTGATTTGAGCTTTGCCGCCAGTAAGATCGAAGGCTGTGACCGCTTGCGTTGTCAGTCTCGAGATCGCGGATGTAGCGATTGCAGTCTCTAGAGCCGATGTGAGTGCGCCATTGGGCACGGCATAGCCGAAGGCATCCCAGCCGATTTCATGCGCGTGAAACGTGACCTCCGGGGCTCGGATGAGCGCGCCAGTGGCATCGACAAGTCGAATGGCTTTCAATGGGGCGGCGTGCGATGTGAGTGCGTCCCAAGCATTGAGATTTTTCAAAAGCTGTATGGAGCCTTGAAACAGAGCGGCGCTGCGTCCGTCCTGCGGATTGGAGACCGGTCCGACAATTGTTGTTTTGAGCCCCAGAGCTGCACACGCCAATCCAGTAACAAGGCCGGAAGGTCCAGCCCCTATTACGGCGACATCGAAATGGGATGGGTCAGGGTCCAACATATGGTTCCGAATGCTGATTTTGACGGCCAAACCGTCACAAAACCATGCACCTGATCGTGCTGCTGTCATATGACGTGATGATTGAACCACAGTTAGCTTCGATTGGACCACCTGTTGCTCCAGAGCAACGCGTTTTTTGCGCGACTGTCACACAGTTGATAAAAATGGGCGTTAACCCATGATTAAGCATGGGCTTCTGAGGATTCTGAAACAATCGGAATGGTCAGCACGAACATGGAAACTGTGCGCTGGGGAAGCGCGCAGCGACGGTTGGGGAAATTGGTAATTTAGAGGGGCGTCATGGCTTCGTTTTTGAAATTGGGTAGCGCACAGCTTGCAATGCTGGCAGCCCTTGGTTTGTTTGCCGGTGCTGCTGCACCTGCTAGCGCAGCAGATTTGGGCGGCGATTGCTGCGCTGATCTCGAAGAGCGTATTGCTGAACTTGAAGCCACGACGGCTCGCAAGGGCAACCGTAAGGTTTCGCTCGAAGTGTCGGGCCATGTGAACCAGGCGATTCTTTGGTTCGATAACGGTGATGAGAGCAACGCTGGTGTTTATACGAACGATAACGCTCGTACGCGTTTCCGCTTCAAAGGTGATGCAAAGATTACAGACGGTTGGAAGGCTGGCTATCTTCTTGAGATTGGTGTTCGCGCTGCGCACTCAGGTCGCTTCGACCAGGATAATGATAATGCGCAAGAAGACGATAACGGCCTCGATATTCGGCACAGCACTTGGTTCATCGATAGCAAGTCGTATGGTCGCGTGTGGGTTGGTTTGACGGGCGGCGCCAACGAAGGCGTCACTGAAATCAACTTGGCTGCAACTAAAGACGTTTTGAAATATTCTGACTTGCAAGATACGGGTGGCGGTATTCGTCCTGTTATTGGCAATGATCAAGTTGGAATTGAATGGCGCAACTTGATTGGTGCTGGTGGCAGCGGTAGCCAAGCCGGTGAAGGCGCACGTTATAACCTTGTTCGTTACGACACACCGGAAATTTTTGGTTTCACGGGTACGGTGAGCTGGGGTGAGGACGATACAAGAGAAGTGGGATTGCGCTATAAGGGTGAGTTCAACAGCATTAAGATCGCGGCTGGTATAGCTTATGGCGAGAACACCGATGGTGATAACAGTGGTGATGGCGGCGGCTACGATTGCGCAATCACTGGCGGGGCTCCAGGTAAAAACGCCGATGCAGACTGCGAATACGTAGGCGGTTCTATTTCGGTTATGCACTCACCAACGGGGCTATATGCGAACTTTGGCGCGGGTCAAGTCAAGGACAACCTTGTTAGCAATTTTGCTGATGGCGAGGGTCTTGATGGCGATGACACCTCATCGTTTTATGCAATAGAGGCAGGTATTGAGCAGAAGTGGAATGCTCTTGGTAAAACGACAATCTTTGGACAATACCATAGAGCTGATGGTGGTTTCCAGGATCGTGATTTCGACGATGTTGGCACTTTTGGCGGCGACTTCATTCTTGGCTCTGAAATTGAAGGTTATGCTGTAGGTGTCATTCAGGGCGTTGATGCTGCTGCGATGCACATTTACTTGACCTATCGCCACTACGAGGGTGAGGTTACTACCGAAGAGGCTTCTGCAGAATTTGAAGATCTCGATGTGGTCATGGGTGGCGCAATCATACGCTTTTAAAATTTAAACCGCAGAATTCCCGTCTGCGCTTTGAGAAGGGTCAACCCGATGGGTTGGCCCTTTTTCGTTCTCATATGCTGTATTGGCTGCATTTGAGCGTGCCAAAGAATTTGGCAAAAAGCTGGCTGTTGCAGGATGTTGCCGCAGAGCAACATGGCGCGGCGAACACAGGTATTGTGAGAAACGCGTTGGATATCGTTAACCCTGCCGGTTCATCATTGAAACTCCTGAATCGAAGTCGCATGAGTAGGTATGAAGCGTGCTGTGCGTGGCATGTGCGGGGTTGTTGTGAAGAGACTTCTTGAAATTCTGAGCGCTGGGGCAGCGCTCGTCGTTTTGGCGAGTACGGCGTCATTCGCGCTCGATGAGCAGCAAATGCCGGTTGCGCCGTCTGCTGCGCCTCAACAATCAGCTCCTGCCGGTGCGCCGCAGTCGGGCGTGCAGGATACAACGACGGCTGCGAAATCTGCTGAGTCAGGCACGGACATCGTCATTCCTGGCATTGGCAAGCTCGGTGTGCTGCCGAAGATGGATTTTGGCCTAGAGCTACTTTACGGCGTGGCTGAAGACAAACAGCCGGAAGCGCAGAGCCCCGTTGAAAATCAGCCCGAGGATTTGACCATTCGCGGTTCGGTTAAGCACAAATTCTAATGTGATGGCGCGGCCGATGAGCTGCGGGTGCTAGTCGAGAATTTCAATGGCGCACTTGGGTGCGCCATTTGCTTTTGGGTCCCGATATTCTGTGATGCTCGGCGTCGCGTTCAGCTCGCGATGAAACGATCGGCCAGTTGGTACGTAGTTGGTGCTTGTAACGTCGAACCCGTGATGGGTTGCACCAGGATTGTCTGTATTGCTCACGCATCATCAAGCTATGCGTCTGTTGACCGGTTGGCTCTTGCGTTCAGCCGTGGTGATCGCTTTTGCAGTTGGCTTGTCCGTGTCATCCGGCGCTTTTGGCGCTGACGCTAATTTCGCCGACGGGCGCGTGCTGTGGCTTGCGGCTGCCCTGTTCTTTGCTGGGCTGATCTATGCGCTGGACTTAAAGCACGCCATTTCTCTCGCACCGACTGACCCATCATCGATGCACATGTTGCTGGTCGTGATCGCTGTGTCTGGCCTTGCCGCGCGTGTCATCCTATTTGCCTCGACGCCCATTCTTGAGGATGATTTTCAACGTTATCTCTGGGACGGCGCGGTCACGGCAAACGGTCTCAATCCCTATGCGCAGTCGCCATCAGAAGCGCAGGCTTTGGCTCAAAGCGTCAACGGCGATGAGAGCGCACTCGGCAGCTTGGCGCGCGATGGTGGGGCGGTTTTAGCGTCGGTCAATCATCCCAATCTCAAGACGATTTATCCGCCCGTTGCGCAGGGTGCATTTGCATTGGCGCACATGATTGCACCCTGGAGTTTGACCGGGTGGCGGCTGGTGTGTCTGGCCGGTGAGCTTGCAACACTCGCGTTGCTGCTGATGCTATTGCAAAGCGCAGGCCGATCACCGCTGTGGGTTACGCTTTACTGGTGGAACCCGCTCGTCATCAAAGAACTGATGAACTCGGCACACATGGAAGCGGTTCTCATACCCTTCGTGTTGGGTGCTGTGCTGCTGGCATTTCGTCAGCGATTTGTTCCCGCAACGCTTGCTCTAGGCTTTGCTGTTGGTGTGAAAGTGTGGCCATTGTTGTTGGCTCCGATACTGTTGCGGCCTTTGCTTTATGCGCCACGACAATTGCTTCTGTGTTGTATGATTCTAGCCGTCGGATGCGCGGCGCTGACATTGCCTGTTTATCTTGGCGGTCTTGATGATACGTCAGGGTTTGTTGCCTACGTCAGCGTTTGGCAAACCAATAGTGCTCTGTTTCCTGCGCTTGTTACGGTGCTTGAGCAGTTGTTAGAGAATTTTGGTTTTGATGAATTGAATGCCGGGTCGATCTTGCGCGCCGCAATTGCGGTTGGACTTGCAGGTTTCAGTGTTGTGTTGGCGTGGCGGCCCTGGAACGATGCGATTGATTTGCTTACCCGATGCGCATTCATGTGCGGAGCGCTTGTTCTGCTAAGCCCCGCTCAATTTCCTTGGTACATGACTTGGGTCTTGCCGTTGGCGGTATTTTATCCAGCGCTCGGCCTGTTATCTGTCACAGCTTTTGTGCCGCTGTATTACGCGTCATTTCATTTTCACGCTCTGGGCATGCCATCGCCTATTCGTTCTTATTTAGTCTGGCTAATTTGGATTCCGATCTGGACGCTGCTCTTGCGTGACGTCTGGCGCTCGACCCGTTACCGAGCGCCTGCACATGCGATGGTGCCTTAACAGCACATCAGCTCGTGAATATGGGAAGTTCTGTCAGGCGCTTTAATGTGAGCCGCGTGGGAGCTTGCGAATTGGAACGCATCTTTGCGAGCTTGAATCGTACTTGAAGCCTTTTTCGCAGGTTGGCGTTGGGTATATCGTGCCAGTGCCAGATCCTTGGGCATGGGCGTCGTGAGCCAACGTAGCAATTAGTCCAGTTGCCATGGCGACGATCAAATATTTCATTGGGCAGCTCCGAAGTTGACTTGCTGCATCATCATTCACCAATGCGCGCGATGCCTGCCAACCAATTCAAAGTGATGCTTACATGAAGCCAATTCATGTAACGAAACGTAGTGGTAGGACGAAGTAAAAAATTGGTTTGTTGCTTGATATTTAATACAGAGCTTTGGAGCGTTGTTTGATCCGTAGTCAGCGCGTCAGTGTCATCATCCCGGCACTCAACGAAGAACTCGCCATCGGTCGCGTGATTGCATCGATACCGCACTGGGTCGATGAGATCATAGTCGTCGATAATGGTTCTACTGACGATACCGCGCGGGTCGCGGCCGATTGCGGTGCGCGTGTCGTGTCAGAGCGTGAGCGTGGCTACGGTGCGGCTTGTCTTAAAGGTATAGCCTCACTCCACGACTGTGACGTGGTTGTTTTCCTCGATGGCGATTTTAGCGACGACGCCAGCGAGATGGGCACGCTCGTTGAGCCCATTGTTTCAGGTCAAGCTGAATTGGTCATTGGCTCGCGCGTGCGCGGCCGCTGCTCTGTCGGAGCTCTGACCCCGCACCAGAGATTTGGAAATTGGCTCGCTTGCCATTTGTTGCGCCTGATATGGGGCACCACATGGAGCGATCTCGGGCCATTTCGAGCGATATCAACGCGCGCCTTGCAATTGCTCGATATGCGCGATCGTCGATATGGCTGGACCGTTGAGATGCAATTGAAGGCTGCCGTTCACAGATTGAGATGTATGGAAGTGCCGGTTAGTTATCGTCCGCGCGTGGGCGTGTCCAAAATCTCTGGAACGTTGGTTGGATCGGCGAAGGCGGGCGTGACAATCTTACGGTTGATTGCCCAATCGGCGTTTTACCGGCGCTACTCTGTTTCGCGCCGGATCGCCAAACATACCAATGTCGCTTAGCGAATGAGTATGCGGTCAGTCCAAGCAATCATGACTAAGTTGGTTGTCGCTTGCTCGCACCATAATAGTAGTTTGCAGCTCGGCCGTAGATCGCTCCGCGCAACAGCTTGCGCATGGTTTCCGATTTTCTAATCGGATTGATGACGAGGCCAATGGCATCATGCAGTACAACTTTGGCTGCATCTCGCATGGGTGATACGCCTGGGGCCGACTGCGGGAGACCGAAGCGGCGCAGCGTGCCGTTCATCAGGCGAATTTTATTGAGCTTCAAAACCTCAGGTGTCTTCCAGGTCATCGCCATAGAAATCGAATAACGATCTCCCGTGCGAACCCAGTGTGGCCACATGTAAGGAAGACGCACGCCATCACTTTCTTTCATGGTGTAAATCGTGGCGCGTTGCTCGAACCCTGACTCATAATACTGATTGCGATGTTTGGATGGCGATAACTCCATGTCGCACTCTGAAATCAGTGTGCGGTCCTGATTATCAAAAATATGAATGTATTTGTCGCCCTTGATTTGGATGAGAATGTTTTCTTCTGCGTCGATATGAAATGGCGTTACGGAATTTGCCGATGAAATGAAGATGAAGCCTTGCAGATCGCTAAACAGCGACGGATCAACGCCTGCTTGACGTGCGGCGTCGTCCAGGAAGCTTTTAAGTATTTGGCGATATTCTGGGACTTGTTCGACATTCTTCAGCACCATCCAGGCGTTGGTATCTTCAATATGGCGAATGATGTCGGCAACAGGCATGTCGATTTGCGGCACGTCTTCGGGCTTGGTACCAGGTGCAAGTTTTCCAGAATTGAATTCGACTTTGTCGCGCGGCATCGATTGAGCCAGGCTGACGAGTTGGCTCAATTCGAACATGGAATGATCGCTGAGAGCATGTTGAATTGAGAACGGCGCGGTAAAGAATTTATCGCGGGCGACGACAGGATTGAGGGTGACAAGGCTCATGATTCAGACCTTCCATTAATAAATAGCCATAAGGATTTGAGAGTTTGGCGAGCGCGCAGCCGATTTTTCTCGGCCCAGACTAGCGCTGAAAATAATGTTGACGGCATACCGGGTGGGGCAATCAGAATGTCGGCAAACGCAAGACGATCGCGCCAAATGTTGTCGATCAACGGATGATTGGGACGGGCGCACGAGTCCACGATTTTAATATGTGGGGAGCTCAAAAAGCTTTCTGTTGCGTCAAGAATGATGAGCGCGCCGGGAGAGTATTGTTCGTAACGTCCGTCGTGTGCGATTTTTCCAAGCCATGCGCGATTGCCTCGCGACATGGCAAAAAGCATGGAAACCGGCTCTCCGCTGAGATCGAGCCGCCAGAAAAAAAGTTCATTGCGTTGAGCTAGGGTGCTGAGGGCCTGACGCAACGCACGCTCTTGATCGGTATTTTGGGACATTGCGGTGCCACGCGCACCTTTCCAGCTCGATCTCTCCAGTTTTAGAAAGTCGTCGATCCAGCTCGTAAGGTTATCTCCCGATTGAAAAGAGATCGTTTGCAAATTTCCGCGTTCGCTCAACCTTGTGCGAAGCCTGCGATATTCCTTGCGACGCTTACGGGAAAAAGCGGCTTCGAACCATTCTGTAAACGAGATTTCACAGACTAGAGATGCCCGTTCATAGGATTGAGTGATCTCAAATCGGGCTCCGGTTGCATGACACGCAGTGCGTACTGCCCCTAAAAATGGGCCATCAGCAGAAATCATTTTTAATAGGAGTGGCGCTAGGGCGTGACGCGACCTGAGTAGGCTTGCAAACGCTGCGGCGCCCTGGGTGCGATCGAGAAGAGGCGTGCCGTCAAACGTGAGGTGTGTTTCGGCGCTCTTATTCAATGGTATTGGTATGCCCCAGCGCCAGAGTTGTGATGTCAGGAGAAACAACCCGGAAGGGCGGTGATCGTTCGATATGAGTTTTGCGTCTAACGATCGATGTGATGGTGATAAATGCTGAACCACCGATGTGCCCCAACGAGACCCACAAAACATGATGGGTGTTAGTGGATCGCGGTCTAATTGTGCGGCGTGCGCTTCAATACGAGAGACTTCGGCCTTGCCGCAGCTTTCGACTTGGTGCTGAGAATTTCCTTCATTGAAATGAGCATGGCCGAATACGTGCTCGACTATTGCGTTGTCGGCAAATTGTTCAGCACGTGACATTGAAACTTGTGGCTCCGGACGTTACCTGGATATGAAGTCAATCCGTTATGGATGTGTCTTCTGATACAGTTTCAGAGCAATGAGCGTGCCAAGGATGGCTTCAACAACGAATGCTGCGGACATGGCCATTGCAGCACCCATCGCGCCAAATTTCGGTATGAGTAAAATATTCAGCACAAGCGCTAGCAGGCATGTCGCGACGAGAATTTTTACGGCTTGCCGTTGTGCCCCCGCGACAGATAACAATGCTTGCACTGGTCCAGCCGCAGCTTTGGCCAAATGGCCCACAGCGAAGACAAACAGCATGCTGTAGGCATCAATGAAGCTTGGGCCAAACAGCGTGAGGAGTGGCTGTCCTAAGACAAGAACAATTGCTGTTCCGACGAACGATGGCCAGAACGTGAGATGACGCATGTTGGTCATGAGCTTTGAGAGTTCGTTGCTGTTGCCGGATATGTATACCGCTGCAAAACGCGGCATAGACACGGCAGAGACGGCAAAGTGCACAAAGCAGACGAGGGCCATTAGGCGTGAAGCTGCGAAATAAATACCGAGCTGATCAGGTGTGATGAAGAAATTCAAAAGCATGAGATCGATATTGAGCATCACCAAGGTCAGCCCATCGAGCACGAATAAGGGAAGCGAAACATTGATCCAGGATTTGCGATCTTGGTCTGAATGTTGGGTCAGCGGTGTGTTCTTCAATCGGTGCGTTTGCAGATAGTACTGTATAGCGACAGTCGCATACGTTGCGATGATGGCACTCCACATCGCAGTTTCTGCAGTGGCATCAGCTCCGAGTGCTAAAGCCACAACCATGATTATCAACAGTAGAATGGGCCGCACAATGTAGGGTGGGCCAAGTGCTAGATCGATCCAGGATTCTGCGCGTCCGACACCATCATAAAATTCCGTGAGAGCGAACGCTGGCAAGGTGGCGAGTGCAAGAACTGCTGGAATGAAATAGACCGCAGATATAGAATCTTGAAAGCTATACAACGCAAGCATGCCGATTGCAGACACTGCGGATGCGGCCGCTAGCGATGTTGTTTGGCCCCAATTCAAAAAGCCACGATATCTCGCCCAATCCAGATTTACTCGAAATTCTGGAAGGAAGCGGACGACCGATGTCGATGAGCCAAGTGGTGCAAGCGTTCCTAAAATGACAACCCACAGCCAAACGTAAGTGAAAACACCAAACTCATAAGTTCCCAAAACGCGAGCAAGAAATACTTGCGATCCGAATGCAATAACGGCTGAGACGACGCGAATAGCGAAGGCAAATGCTGCATCCATTTGGTGGCGTGCTGCATCCGTTCCGGCATGATCGCGCAATCGATCCAGAACATCGCGCATCGTCCAAGTTCGTCGCTGCGTTAAATTTGACATATGCAACTTACGTGATTGCTCTAATGTGACCTGTTGAATAGGCCGGCGCGGGTTGAGCCGTGTACTCGACTTTTTAACGGCTCATACCAGCTTGCAAATGTCGTGCGCAGAGGATGTGCCATATCTCGGTACAGATATGGACATTTATGTCGACGTCTTCGCGCAGTGTTGCGTTCTGATACACGGTTAATGGGACACTGAAGTTCGCTTGAAAGGGCGCCAATTAATTTTGCAAAATTTATCCGATCACACGGCTTGGCCTGCAGCCCATCCGCTCGACCATGCCCATTGAAAATTATATCCGCCCAGCCAACCCGTCACATCGACGGCTTCGCCGATTGCGTAAAGGCCAGGGACATGACGAGCCTGCATAGTTTTCGATGACAGATCGTTGGTATCGATGCCACCCACTGTCACTTCGGCTTTCGCATAGCCTTCTGTGCCGGAGGGAATGACGGGCCATGATTTCATCTTATTGCTGAACTCGACAAGAGCGCGATCTGGAATATTCGCAAGTTCGGTCGCTGTGAGATGGGCTGTCGTCAAAGCTTGTGCGAGACGTGCCGGTAGGATTTCGGAGAGGACAGTTTGCGGCAAAAGTTTAGGATTAGATTTTTTTCTTTTCAGAAACTTGTCTGCAATATCTATGTCGGGTGCCAGATTGAGCATAATCGTTTGCCCTTCATGCCAGTACGATGAGATCTGCAAAATTGCAGGTCCGGATAATCCACGATGGGTGAATAAAATATTCTCACGAAAGCGCGTTTTGCTGAGAGATGTTATGGCTTCGCACGCGACACCAGATAGATCAGTCCCTAGTTCGGAGTCTTTAGGATCAAGTGTCATGGGCACCAGACCGGGACGTGTTGGCGTAATACGCAAACCAAAGTGGCGCGCTATATCATAGCTCAACCCTGTCGCGCCCATTTTGGGAATCGATAGACCTCCGGTTGCCAGTACTATGTTTTTCGACTGGAAGGAGGCCGCGTTGGTTTCCACGCTGAAATGATCGGTGCGCGTGACCTGCGTGACGCTGTGATCGGTTCTAATATCGACATTGCCGTGAGCGCATTCGGCCATGAGCATGGCGACAATCGCGCGGGCCGAGCCATCACAGAACAATTGGCCAAGCGTCTTTTCGTGATAGGCGATGCCGTGACGCTGAACGAGCGCGATAAAGTCATGCTGGGTATAGCGGCTTAACGCAGACGTGCAAAAATGCTGATTATTGGAGATGAATTTTTTTGGTTCAATATTCAGATTTGTGAAGTTACAGCGACCACCGCCGGAAATCAGAATTTTTGCGCCAACTTTATTGGTATGTTCGAGGATTAGCACGGAACGGCCGCGTTGGGCGGCTGTTAGGGCACACATCAAACCGGCGGCACCCGCACCCAGAACGATCACATCAAATATTTTGCTGTCATAGGTCATGATGGATCATGTTGCTCGACTGCCGTCTTTGAGATCAATTGGAGCTTTTGCGATCTCGTCATCTGTTTGATGCGAATTTCTTCTTTCAAAGCGTCAGAGCGGTTTGGAAATGGAGCAGCATAGACCAGCGATACGGGACGACGAGATGCCGTGTATCGCGCACCTTTGTTGGGTTTACCGCGCGTGCCATTGTGTTCTAACAGCCGACGCGCAACATCGGTGGCGACCCCTGTGTAATATGTTCCGTCTCGGCAGGCGACGATATAGACCCAATATGTTGTTGCCGACATCGCATTCAACTTCAGGATATCGGCCGCATTAACGTGCCGTCACAGGGCCTGCACGGTGCTTCTTTTTGTGTGCAAATTTTGCTTTTGTTTTCGGATGCTCTGAGCTTGTCGTTGTGCTTGGCTTATCCATTGTCCGCGCACCGTTTGACTTCGATTTATCTCGTTCGCGCCAAGACGGTTTGCCTGATTTATGTTTTGTCGCGTCATTGGGTTTGAATGATAATTTTTGGCGCGCTTCTGGCGCCGGGATATTTTTGATCGCTTCTGAGACAGCTAAATTATCAGCGTCGGAGTGTGGACCAACGCGCGAAATATGGCCATCCTTTTGAGGGTTACTTTTTGCGCTTAATGCGAACTGATCGGCCAGATCAGCCACGATTTGAAAACGCGTATCGCGATCGAAAATCTTAATCGCGCCGATATCTGCTTTCGTGACGTTGCCAGCACGGCAGATCAACGGCAACAGCCAACGCGGATCTGCATTGCGCTCGCGACCGATGTTCAATCGAAACCAGACCATTTCCCGACCATCTTCGCGCGGGGCTCGTGGCGGTCTTGGGCCACGTTCATCTCGCTCTGATTTCCACGGTGCCTTTTCGCGCGGACGATCATCTCGACGCGGCGGTGGGCCAGTATCTTCCGGTAAATCCTCGGGTGCTGGCAGCCTTGCTCGGTGTATGCGGACGAGCGCTAGAGCAATCTCATCCGCCGTGCGCGCTGTCTGCAGAGTGCGGGCGAGGGCGACATCGTCATCGATTGGCGCTTCGGTAAAAATCGCGTCAGCCAGGAATCTTTCTTGATCGCGGGCACGGATTTCGTCGGCTGTCGGTGCGGCGCCCCATGTAACTTTGACTTTCGCAGCTCCCAAGAGCGTTTCGGCTTTGCGGCGCCGGTTGTAGGGCACAATGAGTGTGCAAAGACCTTTTTTGCCCGCTCGGCCGGTGCGTCCAGAGCGATGCAGCAACGTTTCGCGATCGTTGGGAAGATCAGCGTGAATGACGAGTGCGAGGTCTGGTAAATCCAAGCCGCGCGCGGCGACGTCGGTGGCGACGAGAACTCTGGCGCGACCGTCGCGCAATGCCTGCAAAGCTTGAGAGCGTTCGTGTTGGGTCAATTCTCCGGACAGCGCCACGGCAGAAAACCCACGTTCGAATAAGCGCGCATGCATCCGCTTGACGGCTTCACGGGTGGAGCAGAACACGAGAGTGGCACGCGCCTCATGAAAGCGCAGCACGTTAACGACGGCATTTTCGATATCGTTGGGCGCTACTCTAATGGCGCGATATTCGATGTCGGCGTGCTGCTCATCGCGTCTCAGGGTTTCAATGCGCACGGCGTCGCGTTGATAGCGACGCGCCAGCGTTTCGATTTCACGCGGCATGGTCGCTGAAAAAAGCAGGGTCTGTCGTCCGGCCGGCGTGGCATCGAGAATAAATTCGAGATCTTCACGAAAGCCGAGGTCGAGCATTTCATCGGCTTCATCGAGAACGATGGTTTTGAGTTTTGCTAAATCAAGACGTTTGCGTTCGATGTGATCGCGCAATCTGCCTGGTGTCCCGACGACGATATGCGCCCCGGCATTGAGGAGGCGCGCTTCGGCGCGTGCGTCCATGCCACCGACGCATGCAATGACACGAGCCGAGGTTTCAGCATACAGCCAGGCTAGTTCGCGTTGGACTTGCAAAGCCAGTTCGCGCGTTGGCGCGATAATCAACGCCAGCGGTTCTGAGGCGCGCTCAAAATTATCGGCGCTGCCTAGAAGTGTGCTTGCCATCGCCAGTCCGAACGCGACGGTTTTGCCCGAGCCGGTCTGCGCCGATACCAAGAGATCACGGCCTGCGTTGTTGGCTTCGAGTACCGCTAACTGGACCGACGTGGGTACGGCATAGTCCCGAGCGGAGAGGGCACGCGCGAGCGCTGGATGGGTCGTTGGGAAGGTCATCAGTGTAAGGGTACTCAAAGTGTGGCGCTGCGGCTGTTCTTCTGGATGGATACAGCGGTGCGGCGTGCCAAGTGTCTAGATTTCGCGAAGCCTGGATCTATTTATACAACATCTAAACGGCAAGGCTGTGGATCGCTAGCAGACATGGTGTAGCGGATGAAATTTTAATTATGACTGGATTTTGGGCGCGGACGAGGATCAAGCTAGGCTGTCCAAGCTTTGAATTACTGGAAATTCAAGAAAATGTCGTTCATCGACGTCGGCGCCCAACTCGTATTGCTCGATGCTTGGGGCGTTACGATTGCCGGCTCAGGCGAAGGCGTGGCTTTTGGCTTTGGTGCCTCACCGCCAAATAGAGGCGGTAATTTAACAGTGGCGAAGAACGGTGCCGTGGTTGCTTCTTGTGTAGCGGCCTCTTGTGTTAACGGCACAGTTACAGATTTTGCCTTTTTCCTGCGAGCACGCCGTGACTTTTTTGAAGGTGTGATGCTTGCGCTGACATCTTCCATGGCAGCTTGCACCAACTTGGGATTTGCGAACTCAAGCGGCTCATTGGTCTCAGAATCAAGCGGCTTCGTGCTCTCAACGGCGGCGACGATTACGTCTGGTTCCGATGCCATTGTGATGTTGACGGGGATTGCCGAACTGCCATCTCGAGCAACCGAGGCCATGCTGGAATAGAAGGTATCACCGCCCCAAGCTGGGAGCGAAACCGCGATATCGTCGGCGCTGGTCATTCTATCGGATTGCCGGACCAGCGTTGGCTGCACGCGAAGTTCGGGTGACGTTTCTTGCCGAGCGACGACTGTTTCGTTGGCCGTGCGTCTTTTATCGGTGGGCAATTCATTGTGCGCACCTTCGGATGCGAAGGCACTTGCTACGGCCAGCGCGGGCATATGTGAGGCAAAGTGCAATCTGTCCGTTTCGATCGTGTTTCGGGTATTGCGCGTGCTGTCTGCCGGCGCAAACGCGAATATCAAAGCCGGAATGGCGAGAATTGCGCTGGCTATGCAAAGAGTCGGTAGAGCGTGGGTTACGGCAGGCCAGATGCGATCTGATGCGAATGCCCATCGCCAATTCTGATGTTCATTTTTTAAATCATGTTCGCTATCAGAAACGAATTCCTGAGATTGCGATGGAGTCACATAGTTCGCTTCAGCACGCACAAGAAAAACTGGAAGCTCGCCGGGATCGGCATCGAACCAATGCAACGATTCTGAATGCGCCTTTGCGCTCAGAGGCTCGGACCTTTGAGTTTGATCTTTGAAAGTCTCGATATATCTCGTATCGACCGTTGGAAACGTCATCTATCATTCCAACACTGAAACGCACACTTCAACATTGCTCGTGATCACCGCACTCAGTTGGCAACTCTGCTGCGCTTCAGATCACGCGTGACCAAGCCTTCATAGATTAATCCAGCAAACGGATTAATTTTCCGCGTGCAGGAAGCGCGGCAAAATCTGCACGAAATATTATAAGGAACAAGATTAGCCCGATTGATGACGAGCCATGAGTTAAAAAATTAATATGTTTAATGGTTAATGCGGATTCATATTTACCGCTAAGGACGTGGATACCGCCAATTCACGTCACAGCACTATCGAATTCTATCGCGGAGCAAGGTGTGCCAGCTTGCTCTTTAAGCTTTGGCGCTTTCCTCAGGGTCGCTGGCAAGGTTTTCAGACGGCGTGCCGGGCTCGTTCAATACCATGAGTAGCGGGGTCAACCCTTCGGTATCGACCAGTCTGAAAATTTCAATGTCGTTGCGCGCGCGCTCGCTCCAGCCTGCGATTTGAAGTGCTCTTTCGGCTTTAGAGAATAGACCGTGATTTCGTACAGCGCGTTTTTCGGCATACTCTTTGGCCTCTTCAGCATTGAAGCCTTGTTCCTCGGCCCATTTTTTTCGAATGGCGGTGAGGTCCGTATCGCTGGCAACAGACTCTTCGTCTTTGAGAGATTTCAATTCATTTTTTTGGAATAGCCAGGATTTGCCGCCCTTTGGCCATCTCACCAATTCCAAATCGCTCAATACACCGGCCATTTGGTTGACGGCCATGGCTTTTGCAGACTCGTCTTTATCGTTGGGATCGCAACTGTAGAGGTTGGGGATGACAAGGTAAGATGCCTTGTTGTGATGCACGAAATGTCGGCGCACCCATTCGAGATCGGCACCCGGAGCGCGATTGATTGCGGTGTCGATAGCGCTGCGTATTTGACGTGTCAAAGCGCCAGAAGGGCGGATGGAAGGTGGCTCGCGAGGTGGGTTGAGGATCGCTAAGGCCAACAAACCTAAGTCGATGCCTAGAGTCGCAAGCAAAGCAATGAGATCGCGGCCGGTAATGGGTTCACCGCCATCGGTGCGCCCCGTTGCAACTTGTCCGCCGGAGAAGACGTATCCGATCAAGCTCGATGAATAGGCGCCGATATTCTGCCAGAGATTTTTGACGGCGTTGGCAACACCTGCGGGGCCTTCGTTGAAGACGGCTTCGCGTAGTTTCAATTCGGCCGGCTGTTCTGCTTGCGAGGCGGCTTCTCGCAGGCGCTCAGCGAGAGTTGGGTCAAAGCATGAAAATCCACTCTTGCCGGGCGCGGTCGAAACAGAATTAGCCAGAGCGCGCATTTCCGCTGCCGTTGAAAGTCCCAGTTGATTGCTGCGCGCTGCAATGTTGCGGGCGAGGCCGCGAATTTCTGATGCACGATTTTCAAAATTGCGTTGACGCTCTTCCAATGTCGCGCCGCCCAATACGGCTGCAGCTTGGCGCAGCTGTTCGACATCGGCTTGGACTGGCTCGAACCATGAGCGGGTCATGCCATCGCGAAGCGTGCTGACGGAATCTCGAACGCTGCGGCGTGCGTTGTAAAGCGGTCCGCGACCAGCGCCCGATGAGGTGCCGCAACTTCCGCCGCTGGTTTCTTCGCGCGACATCTGGCTTTCTGACCATGTCACGACATTGTCGAGTTGGCCTTTGACGGCGTCGAGCCTTGCTGCCACGACGGCGCTGGCATCGCGGGCGTCTTCCTGCAAACCGGCAAGTCCTGTGCGGGTTGCTTCTTCGCCAGAGATCAAGCTCCACCAGAAACCATAGCCAAAGCCGATCGACCAGATCGCGAGGAAAACGTAGAGCGGGAAGGTGATTAATCGCTCTCGGAGGCGGCGTTTGGCACCGAATGTTTCGCGCAGCGTCAGCCACATTAAAAATGTCAGCGCGACGACAACGCCAATAACGAGCGCATCGTTGGAGATTGACAGTGCCCCCTCAGGTGTTGACTGGGTCGTGGACACGCCGACGATGAAATCGCGCATGCCGTGCCAAGTCGCGTAGCCCGAGATGATAAGCAGCATGAAAGATGCAATACCGATCAGCGTATTACGTCCGAGGATATAGTCGATCACTTTGCTGATAAGACTTGGCTCGGCGCGATCGGGCATTGGATTGGCTCCACTCAAACTCAGTCTGCGTCGGTGAACATAGACGTCATTGATTGGATTTTTAGCCTACATAGCCGGACAATGCCGTACCTGTCCGGCAACACCAGTTGTGCGGTCTACAACCTTTAAGTCGGCACTGCGCGGGTAAAAGCGGAAGATGACTCAGGGTCATGCCAATAAACAAAAAGAGAGCGGCACTTTTGGCCGCTCTCTTTTGAGCTTATCGCTCTGACAGAACCACTATGGGGACGGCTGTGTTCTGCCATCACCGATGACAACCTCGGGGGAGAGGTTGAACCCGTATATCCGGGAGCAACAACTACGCGGCACGACTGATGCTGTCGGCCACATCATGCAATCTGATTTGGGGGCCGTGCGGCAAGTGAAATATCGGCAAGCATGTGATGTGCAGATGCAATCTTGTGTAGGGGTGTCACACTGATATGTGTTTTCGCTGGAACGAAGTATTAGTTGGTTTCACTCAATTCTGCGTCAGTGATCTAAGCAAAATTCAGAATGTATGGCGGAGGGGGTGTCTGCCAGACCATAGTTCGCACACGTTCTCTGACGTTCGAAAAAGCGAACAAAACCCTTGCAAAATGTCCTTTTTTTGAAACTTCGTGTTCTTGACCGTCCGTTGACGTTTGCCCAAATTCGCGCTCAAGTGGGGGACCAAGTGGGGGGCGGAGACAGCATTGGGCAAGCTAACAGCACTCAAAGTCAAAAGCGAAAAGCGGCCCGGCAAATACGATGACGGCGACGGACTGCGCTTAGTCATCAGCGCCGATGGGTCAAAAAAGTGGACGCTACGAATTCAGGTCGCCGGTCGTCGGCGTGAGTTCGGCTGTGGATCAGCCGCCAACGTGACGTTGGCAGAGGCGCGCGATAAGGCCGATGAAATCCGCCGCATGGTTCGCGATGGGCTAGACCCGCAAACCGAGCGCAAGCGTCAAAACTTCATTGGGATGACGTTCGAAGAAGCCGCGCGGATGGTCCACAAAGAGCGCGAGCATTCGTGGCGAAATCAAAAACATGCTGCGCAGTGGATCAGCACTCTTGAACGGTTTGCGTTCGCAAAGATCGGCTCTGCACCGATTGCAAATCTCGATGCTGCGAGCATTCGTGGCGTATTACTACCAATCTGGAACCAACGCCCGGAAACAGCCCGGCGCGTCCGACAGCGGATCGTCGCGGTCTGCGATTGGGCGCATTCCGCTGGCATTCGCGAAACCGAAGGCCCTCGATCATTATCCGCTGGCCTTCCAAGGCAGACGGCTGAGGTCAAGCATTTCGCGGCCCTGCCGTTTGCCGACCTGCCTCAGTTCATGACCAGCCTGCGTTCTTTCGAGCGCACAAGCGCGGTTGTCCGTCTTGCTGTCGAATGGACCGTGCTCACGGTCGCGCGTAGCGGCGAAACGCGCGGCGCGACCTGGGATGAGATCGACGAGAAAGCCGGGCTTTGGGTCATACCAGCGGAAAGGATGAAAGCAGGACGACAACACGAAGTGCCGCTGTCGAGCAGAGCGCTGCAAATTTTGAAAGAGCTGCGATCCTTACCTCACATGGCCGACGCGGGCGCTAGCGATTTGCTTTTCCCCGGCTTCAAACTCGGCGCGCGTTTGTCCGACATGACGATGACCAAAGTCATCAAGATCATGGGCTGTGCCGTGACCGTACACGGCTTTCGATCCGCTTTTAGTGATTGGGCAGCCGAACTGACCGATGTTCCGAATGAGGTCGTCGAGGCGTGCCTAGCTCATACCGACCGCAACAAAGTTCGGAGAGCCTATTTAAGGACAAGCCACCTCGAAAAGCGACGTCAGCTATTAGATCAGTGGTGCCAGTTTTGCGTCGGTGAAGTGGCGCGGCGGTAACCCGTAATCATGCGGGCTGTGTGAGTGGAGGCGTAAAAGATGCTGGAAGGTTTCAAAGTTTATGGCGAAAGGCACGAGGTATTGTCCGCAGAAAAATCTGCCGATTGGCGCGGCGCTATCGCGAATTTTATGGGCGAAATCCTAAAAAAGAACCACATCGATCTTACAGACCGCGCGGCGGTTGTGACGATGCTCACGAGCTGGTTCTCAGGCGGCGTGGTCGCAATCTATATCGACGCGGCCATCGCAGAGGCGCAGCGTCCCAAAGCCCTCGGCAATGTTGCAGTTGCCGAATTACATGGGCTCAACAAATTCGGCCCAGTCGAGCTGACTTACCAAGATGTTCGACCACCGCAAAATTGGCAGCAGCACAACTAAATTTGCAGACGCGAGCGCGCTTAATCGCGCGCTCGCAATGCCCTGCGCAAGTGTTGCCACCAGTACTACATCTTGTGCCGGTTGCGTTTGCCACCACAATAACTGCCACAATGAAGTTCATGACCGTTTTGTTTCGTGCTCTCTAATGCGCGTCGGTGGTTAGCGCCGATTCCAATTCTCGTGCGTGAGGTCGTAATGCGAAACGAATTAAAACCGAAAAGCCTGCTTAGTGATCGCGACGTTGCCGCGCGTCTCGGCGTCGGCCGAACCTATGTTTGGCGCCTTGTTCGCGAGGAAGGTCTGACGCGCGTCAAGTTCGGCCGCAGAACGCTTTTCCCAAGCGACGAAATTGATCAGCTTATCGAGCGCCGCATCGCCGATGCGCGTCGCGAAGCCGCTTAATCCATCGCGCCATTGATGGCGCTTCCATCAGCCCTCTTGATTCCACGGCAGGAGAAAAACGTGAGTGCGATGAATGTCAGCAGCGTTGAAAAAGCTTGCCGTTGCGGGAACGCCAAAGGCGTCTCCGTATAGCCATCAGGAGCCTCTTGAATTTTTTGTGCGCGTCGGTGATCAGCGTGCCTTTGCACCGCGCTCCGAGCTTGTAGCCGGGCTCATCGGCCGGGGCGATGTCATCCTACTAACAGCAGGTCCAGGCGGCGGAAAATCCGTTCTTGCGTGTCGCCTTGCCGCTTCTGTAGCAAAAGGCGAGAATTTTCTAGGCCATCATGTCGAACGGGGCCGCGTTTTGTACGCGGCCGCCGAACGGGCGTCATCGATAAACGCACGATTGCAGGCACTCGATTGCACGCGCGATGATGCGATCATTCTGACGACGAGGCCGTTCGATCTGATCAAGAGTGCAGATGAAATAGCGCGAGCTGCAACAAAATTTGGCGGCACTGATCTTTTGGTCATCGACACTCTGCACGCATCAACGGGCAGTCTCGACGAAAACTCATCGCGTGATTCAGCAGCCGTAAGATCGGCACTGCGCACCATTCGCGATGCCCATCCTCAAGTGGCGATTCTTTTACTCCACCACCTGACGAAAAATGGCGCCGGAAGCGCTCGCGGATCAAGCGCCGTCGTTGCTGACGCAGATTGCGAACTTCGTATCACGCAGGCGAAGTCGTGCCATTCGTTATCAATCGTAAAATCAAATTTCCTCGAAGTTGGCCACTTCGCAGACTTCAAAGTCATTGCCGTACCTGACTCGACGCGGGACGATGGCGGTGATGTCGTCATTGCCGTCGGTTGCAACAGCGGCACGACTATCAATTCCACACAGCGCAGCAAGCCAAGCAAAGACCTCAGCCTTGCGCTCGACCTGATTGAGCGGAACGATGGCTCGATTGGTGCGGAACGGCTCCGCCAGCTACTTAGAAGTGCTTTCGCAGATGAAGGCAGAAAAGCCGACACGATCAAAAAAGCAATTTCTCGCATTGTCGAAAAACTTCAGCGCGATCCAAAAATTCAATTTGATGACGACACGATATCGATCAGGGGGACAGGGACACATGGGGACAAATGAGGGACATTTTGAATATATGTCCCCGGCAAAAATGGGTGGACAGCAGGGGACATTTAAGGGGGACATTTAGCCCCCCTTTAGGGGGGTAATGTCCCTTATGTCCCTGTCCCCTATTGCCCGACCTAATTTGAGAGAAATGCAGATGAGCTTAAATGTCCCCCTCAACCATGCCGCAAAGCGCCGGGCGCGTACCGCCCGAGCGCAAGCGGCTAAGCCTCAAAGGAATATGAAAATGAGTGATCGGATCACTGTCCTTTCATTGTCAAATCATCGCGACTTCGATCCTGTCCTGATCGCGACGATGATCCAACGCTCGCCTAGCGACAGTGTCTGGCGTCGGTATGCCAAACGTGCCGATCAAGCACTCGCCCGCCTCCCCAAATCAGTGCGCGTCAAGGCATGTCAGCAATTGCGTGCTGAGGTTGATGCTGTTGCTCAACGACACGCTGATCGTGGCAAGGCGCAATCGCGATGATGATCACACAACACAATGGCTGCATGGCATCGCACTCGCGCGCCTGCGGGCGCGGCGCTTGCCATGTGTCGGAGGGGATGAGGCTGAGTGCTGTGACGAGTGAGCTACCCCCCCTGCCCATAGGTTCCTTCCAACGGCTGGACGTAGTGCGGTCACGCAGCCCCCCGCGATTCGAGTGTTTTTTCTCTTTTCAAAAACGTAATGCAATGCAATGGCTTAGCTGAAATTTAGGCCCAATCCCGAAACCGAGTTCCGCCTTCGTCCCATCGGCTTTTTCAGCTTTAACATTCAAAGGAGTTCGCATGAGTTCATACAAACCCTCACCACTGAAACGACTTTCGGCCGAAGCACTGGCCAAGCTCGACAACGTCGATATCGACGGCCCGGCGCTAAGCGAGGCAGAGACACAAGCGTTTTTTGCAACCTTTGACGTTCAGGCAGCTCTGACTCACTCGAATGACGGGTTGCAGGCGAGCCCGCGCGTGAGACGCGGGCGTCGCCGCAATGTCTAATCAGGCCGATGATCTACCAAGACCGATATGGGCGCTGCGCAATCTCGATATCGACGCAATTTATTCTTGCGACGTCACACCTAATCCCGACGAGCATGTCGAGCTGTCCGGCGTTGGTCTAGCAACAGCAGCGCTTGATGCTGGTTGGCGACTTCGTAATGACATTCGTCCCGATCTTCGCGAGCTGGGCAGGCGTCTTGAGGCATGGGCCCTCAACGGCTGCCAAGGCTCGCTTGACGCGGCGATCCAAGCAAGGCGGCATGGCGGGCTATCAGTCAGCGAAAGCACCCGTCTCGCGACGCGTGATGCGATCCTGCGCATCATCGCGCGCGATGATTGTGCCGGGCAGTCACGACATACGGCTTCGCGCATGATCGCGGCGAAGTGGGAACGATACTGTTCTGACATCTTGCCTCGCCATCAACAATTAGAACATGCACCGCCCGGCGAATGGTCTGCTTATTGGCAGCTCGCCAATCTTGGCTTCGTCGAGCCGCTTGGCGCTCGACAAATCTTTCGAGTTTTGCCGATTGCCATTCAAGAGGGCCTTTGAATGTCAGTGCCTCTGGTCGATACAGCGATCAAAGGAGCACTCGATGAAGCTGGAACCCTCAAGAATTTTATCGCTCGAACGCCTTTCTATGACACGGGCAGCGACAATTTCGGGATTGCACGATCAATCCTTTGAGCTTCGCAAGCGCCGTGATGAAGCGGACCGCCGATACAGCTTTTTGCGGTCTGCCCACGCTATCGACGACAAGTTTGATGATGAGGTCAAGGCTGCCCTTGAGGGCACGCCTATCGATCCCAAGACCAACGAAAAATACTTTCATGTTCTGAAAGAGGCCGTCGCTGCCAAGCAGCTCATCGCTGGACTGACAGCGGAGATCGCAGACATCGAAGGTCGCGCGAATGATGCGATCAGCGCGCGCAATGCGAGCGCGGCGCTCGCGCGGCGCTGTCGTGAGTATGCTGTCAACCAAGGCTTAGTTTGCCCGCCCTCGCTCTTGCCAGAGGTGTTCTAATGCGGCTTTCCAAAGCAGCTCCAAAAACGGCCGATATCAATATTATTCGCGATGATATTGTTCGCCTGACAGATCGTCGGCAACAGATCATCGATGCTGCGCTTGACCGCGAAACGGCCATTGCTGCAATCGACACGTCGCTTGACCGGTATGAGGTTGAGAGCGCGAACCGATATTCCTTTTCGATTGGCAGCCTAGTCCGCCCGTCGCCAAATCCCAGCGTTGAGTTAGCTAAATCGCCGGACGCATTGCTTGCGTTTCTCGTGCTCGTCGGTCGTGACAAAATTCGCGAGGTCATCATCGACCGCATTGACGGGTTTTATCGGACCAACCCATCGATGACCCATGAAGAGCGGGCAAAGGCGTTGGCCGAAGTGGATCGCGAACTCTATCAAGCGCAGGCGCACGAAGAAGTCCTTGCGCGCGTTATCGAACGCAATGGCCACGAAATCATTCGCCGCGCTGACGCACCGCCTGCGCTCGTTCTGGCAACCGACGCGCATCTTCAATCGTTAGTTCAAGAGGCAGGACGATGACCAGCTATTCCATCACGCAATATCCAAGACGCACACAACCCAAGCCCGCTTCGACCGTTCAAGCGAAGCGTCCGGCATCCAAAAGCGCTTCGACCTCTCAACCGAAAAATCCGGTCGCAGAGTATCGCGCGCGCGTTCTTTCGATCCTGACCGCGCACGCGACGGCAGGACGCTTTCGGCAGTCCTGTTGCCTTGCTTTAGAAACCGACATGGCTGCGGACGTCGCCATCAAATTTTTGTCCACTATGGCAACGGACAAAGAGATTTCTATCCCGCACGGCCACAAATATTTTGATCTTCGCGCTGGTCTGCTTTCACCAGAGCTTATGATTGAGAACGCCCGAATTTCAGCGATCATTCGGTCGCCTCAAGCGGAAGGCCGCGAGCGCTTCGCTGCCTATGTTGCCTGCGGCTCTGATATCGATCTTGCGACTGCGGTCACGTTACTCGCGAGCGCGCCAAAAGAGCCTGAGCAAGCCGTCATGCCTTCGCTTGAGCAACAGCGAAACGCGGGCGCATCGTTTGGCTGCGATCCCGTACCAATGAGCGCCGGTGGCGGTAGCGGATCGCGGTCGTCGTGGTCTAAGGCAGTGCAGAAATTCAATACCGAAGTCGCGAGCGGTGGTGACAAAACCGATTCACTTGGCGGACCGTTCGATTACTGAAACTGACTTGCGCGGCACGCCTACGCGGCCGCGCTTGCACGAGGGTGCTTAGTCCCTTTCGTTACCCTCGTAGAACGCACCACACGGCTGTAGGCCGGTGCGTTGGGCCGGATCGAAGTGCACCGATCCGGCCCCTTTCTTTCATTCTTGCGAGCGCTTACTGGGCAGCTCCGGGATAGGGGGCAGTCGCTTGGTTCCTTGGCGGCTGCCCCCGTTGGCTCATTGCAGCCATGTGCATCGCATCGTTGAACTGCTCGGGCGTCCTGCCTTCAAGATGATCTTCTTTTGGGATAGTCTTCGATCTACACTTGGCGCCTTGATGCGCAAGAGCCGTGAGCGATGTCGGGTTTTCGCTTTCGACCTGTTCCTCGAAATCCTTTTAGGGAACGGCGGCGACGTTGAGGGCGGTTCGAAGCCAAATGCGAAACCTAAGCTAAAGGTTATAAAAAATAAAATAATCCCCTAGTTGACAGTTAGAGAGATCAATTTGAGTTGCGCGGGTCAATTTCTCCATGCGCCTTGGCAGTATTGAAGCGATTGCGCGGCCGCAAAATAAGCAGCTCCCTCAAATGTATTGCCGTGCAATTTGAAACTTCGGAGCGCCATAGAGTTAAAATGATCGGTAATTCCGTCAGCACCAAGTCTCTCAAGATGCATTTCGATATCAGCTTCCAGTTCTGCGAGAACGGTCGCCGATCTTACACTGAAACGACTACTCAATCTAAGCTGGTTGAAGTGAAATTGAAGTCTACGAGATAGTAAGCCATGTGTAGCTTCATCAAGCTGCACAAAATAGTTGAGAACTGGTCCTTCGAATTCAATTGTGAGGGTCGCAAAAAGCCAACGTTGTGTATGAGGAAGAACATCGAAGTACGGGTGCAGTAACGTTTGTTCCTCATTAAGAGGTTTGGCATCGAGCTTGAGGTGATTGCAGTGATGACAGATGGGAAGAAGGTTGATGGGAAGGACGTTTAAATCTGGAAAAGCCTTTTTGGGGAGAAAGTGATCTATTTCGCAAACCTCTCCGAACGAGCAGTAAGGACAAATTGCAGAAGAGGCTCGAATTAAATCATATGATGAGCGACCACTTCCACTGACGCTTGCCATTCGCCGATCATAGAGTTCCTGAATAATATTCTTTTCATTATCGTCCATCTGTATACTTGCTACGGCATAAAATTCATTTGCGCCGGCCGCAGTGTTATACCTTTCGCCCGCTGCCACAATGCGGTCCACCATTGCTAGCAACGACTGTCGTGCGTTTTGCGCGGCTGTTTGTCGAGCACATCGGATAAAAAGCTCTCGATGCCCGATGTTTGGTTGTGGAAGGTGTCTCATTTTTTTTCCCTTTTGCCCGCAAAGACACGAGCTAGAGCACGACCCTCTCCTCCAATCTGTTCATCAAATTCTTTGATTATCTCCTCGAAAGATTGGCCTTCTGCGGCTTGTTTTAAAAGTCGATAAAATCCGCTTTGAGTTACCTCCAAACCGAAAACCTTTCGGGTCAAACTCCCCACATTTTCAGCAAAAGTCTCTACGTCCGGACGCGAAATGGACATCTCACCGCCAGAGCGCGTGACTACTAGTACGCATTTCGAAGGAACCTCTTGGAGGACTACTGGCGAATGTGTTGCTACGATCGCCACTCCATTCTGCGAGATCAGCAGCTCTGATATAGCTCGAATAAACGAGCCGAGTAGAGGAGGGTGTAAATGTGTTTCTGGCTCGTCCAGCAAAACAATCGAACGATCACTGACGTGCTCTACCAGACGTGTTAAAGAAAGTAGGACGATCTTGTGCCCAGAACTTGCAAGAGCAAACTGTTCGACACTTTGGGCCAAATCCTCCCAACCAGTTTTGCTATCATCGACTCGTTCTTGGAATTCGGCGATGCCCGGATCGGAACATAAAATGTTGAGAGCCTTAAGCCATCGCTCTCTCTTGCCGCTATCGCGTTGAACAACGGTCAAAGATGTCTTGAACTCCAGGCTAAAATCATCGCTATTTTTAAGGGTAGTTACAGACGGGGTGTCGAGAACATCATCTCGTGCAGAGTGTGCTTTGATACCGATGTAACAGTAAGGAATGGCAGCTTTACCTTCGCGAACCTTGATTGGAATAGGGTCAAATTTATCAAAGGCGCTGTAGGCAACAACGATGAGATTTAAAAACTGCCTCTCATGAGCCTCGTCGAAATTAAAGCTTCCCGGGATTCCGATCGAAGTTGCCTTGTTTGCCGTTAGTGCGTCGGCCATTCCTGCCAAAAGGCGCGTTTTTCCAACTCCATTCCTACCAATTAAAACATGTATGTTGGTCGGCGGCTTTGATCTCGGATCAACTTCAAATTTGCAGCTATGAAGTTTGTTGTTCGCACCACTGTGGAAATCGTAATTAAATTTGAAAGAAGAGCGTCTGGCAATGCCAGACAGTACTCTAGGAAAGGTTATTAGGACATCTTTCTCGTGCACTCCGCGCAACAAAGATGTCTTCATTGCCTGCTGGTTCTTAAATGATTCATATATCGTATGATCGTAAACGCAGTCTCGAACTGATTTGAGATAGTTTTTGCGAACGTCTTCTTTAATATCGGTTAGCTTGACGTAGTAATCTCGATCAACTCCAAGAGTGCACCATTCACGTCCGAGCTTTTTGAACTCATCGGGCACAGGCACGCGACCATTCGCCCAATCGCGAGGAATAGCTTTCAGGCTGCCCAGGTCGTGAAGCAAGCCTTGGTCATCACACAAGATTACGCCGAAGCTGGTTTTGAAACCGAAGTCATCCCAGTTGTCATTTACAAAAAAGCACGAATTCGGCTCCGGCTTCTTGAATTTGATGGAATCGACCCGGAAGAACTTCATATTTGCGCCCGTGGCCTGAATACTTGTAGAATGCTCTACCGAGACGAGATCACATTGCCAAGAAATGGCTAGTCATAAACGAACTATCCACACAAGTGTACTGAGCGGAACGGATTTGTTGAGGGCACAACGACATCACCGCGGAAATCTGCTTAATGGTTCGACGCCAAAGAGCATCGCGTCGCTTCGAACTTCGTGAAGTCCGCACTAGGGAATGATCTGCTTTAGAGTAGACATCTGCTAATCATGATCAATTTGACATGGTTAGACCACGCATAGCAACCGCAGCTCCCCTACCTCGCAGTACTGCTTGGCCAATACTACCCGAAATAATTCATTGTCGAATATTACGATTGTAGAGCGATTGCAGGTGCATTGCTGAGCATGTTCCCAACGAAGTCTCACGCGCCATTCGCGAGGCGTTCAAAATAAAATCAATCAATCGTTGCAGTGTCGTACAAGCCACAACTGGCAGAAATCATTACAAGCACAGTACCCAAATGAAAAAGCTCATAGTACGATTTACTACATAGGATTTTAAGTAGGGAAATTTCTCATGAGAAGTCGTGCCAGCCAAGTAAGCGCCGCAGCGATTGGCTTGGTCGCATTATCATCAGCCGCCACCGCTGATTT
>PERI01000006.1 GCA_002928515.1 Hyphomicrobium sp. | reverse complement strand
ACAGTGTACGTGAAGCTATCTGTGCCGTTGTAATTGGCTGCTGGCGTGTAGGTGTACGTGCCGTTGCTGTTGACGACGACCGTACCATGGGCCGGATCACTGGCCTTGGCATACGTGACCGTATCGCCATCGACGTCGCTGGCAACGGGCAACGAGCCAGATTGTGCGGTGTCTTCCGCTGTCGTGATCGACGTACCTGCCGCAACTGGTACATCGTTCACCGGTGTGACGAGCAACGTCACCGTCGTTGTCTCTGTCACGCCGCCCGACGTCACAGTGTACGTAAAGCTATCTGCCCCGTTGTAGTTTGCTGTCGGCGTGTAGGTAACCTGGCCGTTGCCAAGGAATGAAACCGACCCATGCGCAGGCTGGGTAACACTCGTCACAAGGCGACCGGCATTCTCAAAATTATCGTTGGTCAGAACGTTGAACGTGCGCGCAGTATCTTCGGCAGTCGTTGAACTGTCAGCAACGATATCGGCGACTGCCGCGACATTGATCTGAACTGTACTTGTAACAGCCGCAGCGACACCATCTGAGGTCGATACATTGAGTGTAGTTGAACCGTTCCAATCGGCATTCGGCGCAAAACTCAAGCCATTGATCGCAGCGTTGATTTGTGCCGGTGAACCGCTGACTGTAACGGTCCCAGTTCCATTCCCACTCACAGTTACGCCGGACACAGAACCAAGCGTCAATGTTCCGTTCGCAACAGATATCGTCGTGGTCAGAGAACTATCGACATCCGCAACCGAAATAGCGTTACCATTCGCAGTACTGAAAACAACATTGGTGTCTTCATTCGTAGATTGCGCTGCGGGGACGCTAATGACCGTCGCATCGTTGACAGCCGTGACAGACACAGTGACCGTTGCGGTTTCTGTTACGCCACCCGACGTCACAGTATAGGTAAAACTATCCGAGCCGTTGAAGTTAGCTGACGGAGTGTAGGTAATCGCTCCATTTGCCACGAACGTCACACTACCGTTACTGGGCTGCGTGACCGATGTGACAGCAGCGCCAGCATTCTCAAACGTATCGGCCGTTGCACCATTGGTGCCCGTCAAAACGTTGAATGTGCGCGCCGTGTCCTCGCTCGTTGTGACCGTATCGTTCGTGATATCGGCCACAGACGTCACCGTAATAGCGACAGTATTCGCCGTCGTTGCGGTGCCATCATTCGTCGAAACCGTCAAAAGTGTTGAGCCATTATAGTCGGCTGTTGGCGCGTAACTTATCGTCGCGATTGCTGCGTTGATTTGGGCTGCTGTCCCCGAAATGGTTATAGTTGAGCCACCACCGCTCGACGCGACCGTCGCTCCGCTGCCGCTCACAACGCCCAGGGTTCCGGCACCAGATGGGATAGATATCGTAGTTGTCAGATTAGCATTATCAACATCCGCAACGCTGACGCCGCTGATGGCAAGTGCGGTGTCCTCAGTCGTCGATTGTGCGCCGGGCACACTTTGAACGGGCGCATCGTTGACGGCCGTCACGGTCACGTTGACCGTCGCTGTTTCTGTAACGCCACCCGACGTTACGGTGTACGTGAACGATGGCGTACCATTGAAATTCGCATTCGGCGTATATGTTAGCGCACCAGATGCATTGAGCGAAACTGAACCACCCGTGACAGCAACGGATGCACCACCTGCTGTGATTGCGGTTCCATTAATCGCCGTAATGGTACGACCAGCGTTTTCGAATGAGTCATTGCCAAGTGGCGCAAAAGTAACCGGTGTATCTTCGTTCGTAGAAACGCTATCGTTTGAAATATCTGCAACTGCCGTGACTGTAATGGCAACGGAGCTTGACGTTGGCGTAGCAACGCCATCGGACGTCGAAACCGTCAAAGTCGTAGCGCCGTTAAAGTCCGCGGTTGGCGTATAGGTGATGGTTGCCATCGCAGCATTAATTTGCGCAGCCGTACCTGAAATGATGACGATACCAGTACCCGCACCCGTCACAGTCGCGCCTGAACCCGACACGATACCGAGCACACCTCGACCAGCCGGCACAGTCAACGTCGTCGTGAGCGACGCACTATCGATGTCCGAAACCGACACGCCCGTAATGGCGAGTGGTGTATCCTCTGCCGTCGTGCGCGCACCCGGCACAACATTGACCGGCGCATCGTTGATGGGCGTAATGGTCAGCGTAACAGTTGCAGTCCTCGTATCACCGTCAGCATCGGTAAGCGTGTAGGTGAAGGTATCTGTGCCGTTAAAATTCGCATTTGGCGTGTAAACAAACGCACCCGTCGCTGCATTGAATGACGTGAGCGTGCCATTTGCCGGGCTTGATGCAACCGTGACCGAGGTAATCGGGGTATCGCCCCGATCAGTATCATTCGTCAGTACGTTGCCGCTGATTGCCGTGTCTTCATTGCCGGAGAACGCATCGCTGGTCGGATCTGGGGCGCTATCAATCGTAATGGTCGTGACAGCTGTGCTAGAATTTGAAATGCCATCATTGACAGTCACGTTGATTGTGCGCGCGACTGTCGCTGGCGTATCGGTTGTATTTTCGAACTGAACGCTCTCGATAGCATTGGCATACTGTGCTGCCGTCGCAGTGCCTGAGAACATGACGACGCTATTGGTACGTGTCCATGAAATAGTGCCAATCGTCCCCGAAGAGGCTGAAGATCCGCCAACCAAAAGGCGATCGCCCGTTTGAGGATTGGATAACGTGATGTTTGCCGCTTCGATATTGCTGTCGTCGCCATCGAAGATCGAACTGTCCGTATCGGCGATAGAAACTGGTGAACCATTCTCTTGATAAGTGGCAGCCCAACCGTTGTTGGCTGTATCCGTTGTTGTCGTAGAGGTATCGACAGTCGTCGTTGTCGTGCGCGTACTCGTGACACCGACATTATCGATGGCAAGATCATCAGAGCCATCGCCCGTCGAACCGTTGCCATAACTGAACAAGAGTTGGCCAGAGGATGTGATGCCAGTCGGCAGCGCAATATTAATCGCAGTGGTTGTACCAGTTTCTTCGTTACCAACGCCATTAACAGTCGCAGGGCCAGACGCCCCATTGAAGTACGTCCAGGTTCCAGCTGCACCAGATGGGCCACCTTCAGCCGTCTCGAAAACGGCATATGTGACGCCATTATAAGAGACTGTCAGTCGATTATCGTCTGCCCCCGTAGTATCGGCATTCTGATAAGCCATATCGAAGGAAATGGACGATATCGCATCGGCTGTGGTCACTGTTGTCGTCGTAACGGTGCGCGACGTTGCAGTGCTGGTCGTTGTAACCGTCGTGTCCGATGTCGCAGCTTGAACAGTCAAGTTTTGTGCGAGCGAGCCTGGTCCATCGACCCAAACATATCGACCATTAACAACCTGACCATCATCTGAGCCACTCTCAGTCCAACCCGCGGGAGATCCGCCATTAGTCGGGAAGTTGCCGTTTGTCACCAAATTCGAAGTTGATGTGGACGTTGTCGTATCTGTGGTCGTCACCGGTGTCGGTGTCGAGTTCAAATCGACGACCGGCGCATGGTTCGTCACCGTGCCCGACACAGTTGCTGTCGAGGAGCCCCCATTGGCGTCAGAAACGGTATAGGTGAAAGACGATGAGCCTGCCGTGTTCGCGTTTGGCGAAAACACCAAATCACCACTCGTATTGAGCGTGACGACACCACCGGTGACAGACACTCCAGCCCCACCCGACGTGATCGCTGTACCGTTGACGTGGGTGACAGTGAGAGCGTCATTATTGACGTCGCTATCGTTGCCGCGAACATCGATCGTGACAGGCGTATCGTGCACGGTCGTAAAGGTATCGTTCGCAGCCGTAGGTGCTGGATCGAAGGTGACCTTCAACTCCATCGCATCGGCGCCCGCACCTTCATTCGCGTTCGTCGCAGCCGACAGCCTAAATTGGATGGTCGTGACAGTGCCGATCAGCTGAACGCTGCCGCCCGCGGTGCCTGTATTGGCGGTTGTACTTGTTTCGCCACTGAACCCACCACCGATGGCCACATCAACTTGGCTGTTCGTGATAACGCCAGTTGCCGGATCGACCGAGAAGTGACTGGTGCCACTGAGACGCGAGAGGGTGACGCCAGAAGTGAGGAGCGTGAGGCTGGCGCTATTCTGCACAGCGCCATCCGATCCACCAATGCGATCGAGATGGATAATGGGATTGGTCACAGCCTGGCTAAAGGTAATGGTAACGATACCCGTACCAGCATCAACGGCAGCTTGAGTTGAAGCACCCTCAGGCGACGTATCCCATGCATATTCAAAAGCCAGAGACGCAGTATTCTGCACGCCGCCTGGATCAAAAATCCCAAGATTGCTCAAGTTATCGTTGACGACATTTCGTACCGTCGTCGTACCGTTCGAATAACTGCCAAATGATACCGTGGTCGTCACGCCAGCGGTGGTATTTGTCGCCGTAGTCCCGGTGACCGACCAAGAGCCTGTGTTATTCTGCGATAAAATTCCATTGTAGCTGTCGATATAAATGGACGACGTCTCAATCGAGCCAACAGATCGCTCAAGCGTCCAGTTGCCGCCGCGTGTCGGATCGCCGGTATCATCAACGGATGCTGCGATATCAGCACCTGTGACGTCCGATAGGGCTTCCATAAATTCTAAGCCGGTCACGCCGTCGGCGACATCGCATCCATAAAGAAGAATATCGCCATCGGCTGCAAGTGCGCCACCAATGGCCGCAAGTGTTTCTGCATGCGAACCAGTGATTGTCCCCAGATCCAGCACATCTGTACCTAGAAATAGGCGACCAGCCTCGCCATGGGACACGATATGGATAGAGGCAACATCCGTGCGCCCCTCCAAATTTGCAGCGATTTGTTCCAGGCCGCTCGAATTGCCATCAATCAGAACGATTTCAAAAGACGGATCGATGCCTGCAATAATCTGTTCAAAATTCTCGACGTTCTTGTCAACAAAGACAATGGTCGTTTGGTCTTCGGTTGGCTGCGGCCCCATGGCGGCGGCTTCCCAAAGGTCATCGGCGTCTTGTTCTGCAGAACTTTCCGCAGCGATATTGTGCGCATCACTCGGCTCGGCAACTTCTGCCGATCCATGCGGAGCCGCCTTTGCGTCGGTTGCTTGATATTCACTATGAGCTGGAGCCGCACTATTTTCAGAACCTGCTGGCTCAGCCGCCGCAACAGCCGCAGCCTCAGCCACCGCTGCACCGTCAAATGCGATACGCGACTCCAACGCTGTATAGGACAGGCGTGCAGAATATGCCTCTGGTAGCACCTCTGCGGGCTTTGCGTTTTTCCGTTTTGGAAACGCCCACGTGCGCATCAACCTGTTCATATATAAAAATCCCAAGCATAGCCAAAGCTTGGTCAAGCCAAACTTCGGAGATTGCATGAGTTAAACAGGAAAAGGGTTTTCCGTTTATTGATGACAGCGGAATAACTGGACATTTCTAAAAATAAACAAGCGTCAAATGCTTAATAAGCAATAACATTTAAATTGAAACGAATTATCAATCTGGAATTTACAAAGCATTTAAATTAGGAATTTGAATAACGAATGACGTATTCAAATGAGAGCGCAAATTATGGTCTAAATACCACTTTCACGGATCAGTACCGAAGCGACAGCCTGGAATGCCCGACCGGCAAAGCTACGCCGCTCACCAGATAGATGAGCAACACCCCGAATGGCGACGATGGGAAACGCCCTGCGATCAGCCGTCATCGTTGCTAAATACTGCGCTTCAACTGGAACCAATTCTTTGTGTCCATCGGGGCCAGATACCGCATGCACAGCAACAGAACCACCATAAATTGAGGCAAGTTCGATGATATCCAAATCATGAGATCCATTCTGACCAATACGATCTAATCGCAAGGGAACAATCTGCTGCCCAACCGCCTCTGGTACAAAAAAGCCCATGGCATTGGACCCGAGCCGCCGCACATCACTTCCAGAAACATACCCACGCGCAACCAGATCAGAACCACTTCGCACTAAAGCAACTTTTAAACCGCTTGGAACGGCCCGCCCTGGATGCAACTCCGAACTGAGCTCAACCAACAAGCCGTCCTGTGGTGCTTTAATAACATATTCAGACTTCTCGCGCTCCAGCCCTTCCAATTGCGAGTTCAGAGCGCGCAACTCTTGTTCTAAAACCAAACTTTCAATCCGTTCCTCATCATCCGCCAAACGCCGTGCCAATCGTAGGCGAGTTAATGCTTGCTTGCCTTCGACCTCTACGATCTGGCGATCAAGTTCGCTAGACTGGAGAACTGCAATGGTATCTCCAGCTCGCAAGTGTCCACCGATCTGCACTTTGACGTCTTTGACGAAACCCGCGCGCTGCGAATACACATGAGCAATTTGCGCAGCTTCCAGCATTGCTGGAACAGTTACGCGTGTTGACCACGGCGTTACAAACCAAAGAAACATAACCGCAGCGAGCGAAACCGTAAAACGACTACGGGTCGTCGTCATTAAGCGTTCGCCACGTGCCCACCAATCACGAACTTCGAAATAAATCGGCCGGATAACAAAATAGATGATTTCAATCAGAAACAGTGCAACGCCAAGCAGCTTGAACGCCATGTGATAGACGATCAACGCAATGCCCGTGAATAGAATGACGCGATATATCCACGTCAGCCAAGCATAAATGGTCAGCGTGCGCTCCATAGCGCGCGAAAATTGCTCAGGAGCTGGATCTCTTACATCAAACAATATCTCTCGGAGACGCCAACGACCGAAGGCAAATGCACGCGCCTGAAGATTGTCGATGCCCAGCGCATCACCAAACAAGTAATAGCCATCAAACCGCATCAACGGATTGAGGTTGATGATAAGGCTCATCAACCAGCCAACAGTCGCAATCGAAAACGCCAAACTTTTCAGAACGCCTTCAGGCAAAAACGCCCACAGAAAAGTTGCAACACACGCAAGCGCTAATTCGACAGCAATGCCCGCGCCGCCAATCCGCAATCTTTGGTGACGAGATCGCAGGCGCCACGCATCGCTCACGTCGGTATAGAGCACCGGAAACAGTACGATAAAGCAGACACCCATACTTGGCACACGACACCCAAACCGAGCCGCCGTGAATGCATGGCCAAGTTCGTGCGCGCTTTTGATAATAATCAGCGCTACGCCATAGGTCAGCGCACCTTCCAACGAAAAGAAATGCTGGAACGTTGCTGTAAATGAGTCCCATTGCCGGGAAACTAAATAAAGCCCGGTCAATCCTAGCCCTAGGATAAACAACAAAAACGCCCGCGAGCCGAGAGGTGAAACGGCAGGCAACCAACGCTGCAGAAAACTTTCGGGGCGGAACAATGGAACGCGAATGAACAAGTAGTTGTGCACCAACCACATCAACCAGCCATGCCGACCCCGATCCAGCACATCGGCATAGTGCCGCCAGCTTCCAGAGGCGGGATCGACAGTTAAATTATTGGCTGAAAGAAATCTTACAAATTCGGAGATATCTTCTGGCGTTATCGCGTGGCCAAACGATTCATAGACTGCTTTCTGAAGTTCCGAATATGAAGCACCTGGCTTCCATATCGAAAGCAGTTGGTATGCCGTTTCACCGATTTTCAAATAACGATGCTGAATAGAATCGACCACGACCCAACTACTCGTTCCATCAGCCGCAGGCGCGCCACGCTCAAGGCGCAAATCCTGACGCAGTTCGGGAACGACGGGGGTCTCTTGCGCGCTCATATTAGAAACCTATGCTTTGGCGAAGCGCGATAAATGGACGACGGAATAGATACAATCCAAGCGGAACCGGGTCGCCAGATATTTGCGCCGTACCCCGAACGCCAAGGCGCGGAAGCTTGCGCATCTGACCATCACTCAGCAACGTCGCGATCACGCGCAATGACAGCACATTGTTGTCGCCCGTGTGCGCCTTATAGTCGGAACGTTTGACCGTAGCATGCCAAGGCTTCAGCGGCTCACTGTCGAGGTAGAGCTTAACGACAGCACCCGTCGAAAGAACACTGGTATCGGATATTGGCAGCTCAATGCGCGCCTCAAGCTTGTCAGCTTCCGCGACCTCAAGAATGCGTTCACCCACCGCCACGGGTTTGCCAACAAGTGTCCGCTTATCAGCGTAAATCGCTAGGCCAGATCTCTCAGCGCGTATTTCTGATTTTGCCAACAAGTCGCGCGCAAAATCTCGCTCCGCCACTTTGAGAGCCAATTCAGTGCGAGCAATCGCAATCTGATGCAGCCCACGATCGTCATTGAATGCAATCTGATTGACTTGCTTTAATCGCGCCTCGGCCACTTGCACTTCGCGATCGGCTACCTCAACTCGGTTTCTCAAACTTGTATCAGTCAACTTAACAAGCAAATCGCCTTTAGAGACAGCTTGGTTTGGCTCAACGACGACGTCTTTGATGACGCCATCGATCGGCGCAGCAACCACAAAAGGCTCGCGCGGTACAATTTCCATGGGTGCCAGAGCCGACAATGGAACTTTGACGAAAACTAACGCCGACAAAACAGCAACAACCGCGAGAGCATGCCAGCGTTTGGGCACTATAAAGTCGCGTATGATCTGGCGCGGCTTTCCGCCTAGCGCCGACCATGCATGTGCAAAAGCCCGCGACAAGCGCGTGGCAACGATCAAATCAGCATCCGTCCATTGGTCTTCGCGGGCAAGCACAATTCCGCCCATGGCAATACGCTTGCCTTGACGCAATGGCAGCCACATTAAGGAGCGGAAAGGATAAGCAGCAGCAGCACCTGTGGAATCCGGCCCAGACGTGTCGAGCGGACCAGGATCTTTCAGCGAACGCGAAGCACCAGAGCGAGCCACGACATTCTCAATGTACTGAACCAATGGCGCATTGCGATCGACTGAGGGCAAGCTCGATATCGCCTGCACTTCCATTTTCGTGGAAAATCCAGGCTTGAGAATAAAGATCTGACGCGCGCGGGTTAACTTGCGCATCTCATTCGCAACCAACAACATAAGATCGCGTTCATTGCTAACTTCGCGCATGTCGGCTTCAACACGCAGCAAAGCAAGGAGCGCTGCTTGGCCATCGGCAACTTTAACACCGCCAGCCATTGGCACTTTGCCAACAACAGTCGCTTGTTGTTTGACAACCGACGCGGATTTGCTTTCGGGACGACGAGACGTTTCAGCCATGTCGATTACCCGTTAGGTTGCGAGAAGTGTGCCGTACCGCTCATGCCCGGCAATACATCGCTGGGTGGCGTATCGAACACGGCGATGACTTTCACCATCTGGCTGACCGCATCAACGGCAGCTCCGATGCGATCGATGCGACCGCCATAGTCTTTATCGGTCTCATCAATTTTGAGATCGAAAGCTGCGCCGGCATGCAGCCAACTCAACCAATTCGACGGCACGATCAACTCTATTTCAAGTTTGCCGTCTCCGACGATAGAGAGAAACGGTTTGTTGGCTTGCGGCTGCTCGTACACATTGATTGAAAGCTCAGACACGCGACCGTCGTATGGTGCAATAATTTCACATTGCGAAACGCGGCTCTTGAGCGAACGCGCTTCGGCCTCAGCTTTTGCTACGCGTGCCTTGGAAATTTCCACATCATGGCGTCCAACGGCGCGAAATTTTTCTAGCTGCTGGTTGCTGTCGAGAGTGAGGTTCATCTCACGCCAAACAGCTTCTGCGGATTGAGCCTCTGCGCGATAGCGTTCGCATTCGAAAGAAATCAGCAGATCACCTTTTTTAAAGCGCTCGCCGGTGCGAAACCCGATACTAGCGACACGCGCCATGAGATCGGTAGACAATTGCGCTTGTTCGATGGCCCGAATGACCCCACGTACAGGGATACTGGCTTCTAAAGGTCGCTGCATCTCGGCAGCCCGACCACCAGCACCAGCCGATACGGCAAGCGCCAAACCCGCCACGCACGTCTTAACAACTCGTTCCATACGCACTCCCCACCGACCAAACTTTAAGATCGGTAAACCTTCGAGCGCAGTATTGGCGCATTCGTCTTTCGGTCACGTTAACCGAAAGCGCCTTAAGCCGATAAAATCTGATTTGAAAGCCAACTATAGCCCAAGAAAATTTCCTATTTCGGCCTATTGCGCCGAGGCAAGTCGCTTCGACCATCCCGCATTGAGATCGCCACGCTCAAACCAAAGTTGCTTTAACGAAGCGGTCATATCCTTCACGCTTTGCTGGCGATCGATTTCCCACGCGTAAGGATCAAGACCCATCGACGAGAACAAGTTGGCGTAAGCGTTCTGCATTTGCGCATAGGCGATGTCGAATTTAGCCTCTGCAACAAGCGTGTTCATTTCTTCGCGGATTAGCGTCTGGTTGCTGATGCGATCGGCGGCTGCTTCCGCCTGGATCTGATCTAAGAGACGGCGCTGAACGTCCTGATATTCAGCGGCAGTTCTTAGCTCTTTACGCGCATGGAGAAAGCGAATGCGCGAAACATGAACTTGGGTCATGACTGCCATCGTCACAGCAAGCGAACGCTGATTAAGCATGTCATCTTGCAGGGCTATCACATCACGTCGCGCACGATAGGAAAACACCTTCAGCAAATTCCAGCTCGCCTTGGCACCCCAATTCGTCCAATCGCTATGCAATAAGAAACTATTACTGTCGTAGTTCGAACCGGCGTAAAGCTGCATGCCCGGCAGCAATTCCAGCAAAGCCGCGTCAGCTTCATGCACATTGATGCGCTTGCGATAGGCGACCTCACGCAATTCCGGTCGGTTGTAAACGGCCGTCGCGATCATATCGTCCATCGACGCTCTGAGTTCGAGCGAGCCTTCCTTACGACCGTCGTACACAAGCCGAAAATCTGTTCCGGGCTTGAGATTCATCAAAGCCGCAAGCTGCGCCTTGGCCGTATTCAAATCTCTCTGGATCTCGCCAATCTTCTGTTTGATTTCGACGAGTTCGCGCTCGTAGGTCAAAGCCGTGATGGGCGATGTCTCGCGCTCCTTGTAAAGAGTACGCGTTTCTTGCAGCGCCCTCTTGGTCTCGACTTCCAGTGTTGCCAACCGACCCATCAATCGCTCAGCGCTGACAGCGCGCCAATAGGCCGTGCGCACATCTTCAACGACGCGATGCATGACTTTGCGGCGCATTTCATCTTGCACCAGCACTTTGTCGGCATCCTGCCGAGCGCGCACGTATGACAAACCAAAGTCCAAGATATTCCAGCTGATACCGATATCGGTCGAACGAATTTCTTTATCTTGGCTGGTCGATGCCGCGAAATTCGGCCTGTCTTCGTCAAGATTGAAACTCGACGACGCGTTGAACTTGTTGCGGCCTGCATAGCCGCTGTTGGCAACGACGGACGGCAGAAGGCTGTAGTGGGACAGGTCGAGCTCAGCCATCCGAACGGCGGCTTCTGCTTCCTCAACGCGGTGGTCAAGGTTGTATTTCAAAGCCCGCGCCATGGCTTCGTACAGCGTCACAGCGCCAGCAACCGGTTCCTGATTTGCAACCACGGAGCCAGTATTGATTTCGGCGGCAATGGCCAGTTCCTGATCGCTGAGCGGCGTCGGGTAAACCGCGCATCCGGCGAGAACACTCATCGCCAGCAGCCCGCAAATTCGGATAATCAATGAACAGCGCATTCCTGCCGCCTCGGTAAAAGCTCAAAAACCGACGCAAGAACGCAACTTGCTAAGTTCGCCAGACAAACATGTCGGCTACTGAGGCAACTGGAAGCGCTGAAAACAGTGCGCGAATCGCTAAGTGATGCCCCACGCCATGGGACATTTGAATGATTACCAAGATGTTAATTTATTGAAACTTCCGCACCAATTGGGCCGGGCAAGTGGCAAACCTACCGGTCTGGATTATCTAGAAGTTTCGCGTCAGGCTCGCCCTGACACTGGCTGAAATAGATAAAACAAAAGTCTGATTTCTTTGACATCAAAGTGGTGGCAAAGGCAGAGTTTGACAGCGTCAACGTCGCCGACCAAAGTAAGGGTTATGCCAGCACTCGAAATCATCCAGATCCCTTGCCTCTCCGACAATTATTGCGTCCTAATCCACGCTCCAGCAACGGGCGAAACGGCGGCAATTGACGCGCCAGCGGCCGACACAATCAAGGCTGCGCTTTCACGCAACAATTGGCGCCTCACGCACATTTTGACGACCCATCACCACAACGACCATACCGGCGCGAACATGGCGCTCAAAGCATACTACGGCTGCCAAATTTGGGGACCTGAAACCGAAGCCGATCGCATTCCGGGCCTTGATGTGACTGTCAACGAACAGTCGAAACTGGTTTTCGCTGGACACCCGATAAACGTCATTGCAACGCCAGGGCATACGCTGGGTCACATCGCGTATGTGCTGCCAGATGATAAGCTCGCCTTCACCGGCGACACACTTTTCGCACTAGGCTGCGGACGAATTTTTGAAGGCGTACCAGAAACCATGTGGCGCTCGCTGTCAAAATTGGCCGCGCTTCCGAGCGATACGACTGTCTATTGCGGCCACGAGTACACGTTGTCCAACGGCCGCTTCGCACTGAGCATTGAGCCGGAAAACGAAGCCCTCAAAATGCGCATGATCGAAGTTGAGCGATTGCGTGCGGCTGGCCTGCCTACTCTGCCGACAACAATCGCGGCAGAATTGGCGACCAATCCATTTCTGCGCACAAACTCTCCAGCCATTCGGGCGCGCTTGGGAATGGAAAGCGCCGAAGACTGGCAAGTTTTTGCGCAACTCCGAGCCCTCAAGAATAAGGCCTGATGCGCGTGACGCGATCTCCGCGATATGAAACGTCGCCTGAAAATTTTTCAGCTGACGACATCATCCGCTTTCTCGATCTAGCCCCTCACCCAGAAGGCGGGTTCTTCCGCGAAACATTTCGCGACAGTGTGACGACGGGCCATGGCAACCGCGCCATCTCCACAGCCATCTATTTTTTACTGCGAGATGGGGAACAATCGCGCTGGCACACGGTCGATGCCGTCGAAATTTGGCACCACTACGCCGGAGCAAGCCTTGCACTCGAAATCACTTCACCCAACGGCCGCGGTGAACGTTATCAACTCGGCTCAAACTTCAGGGCAGGCGAACGACCTCAGGTTGTTGTTCCACGAGGCCATTGGCAACGCGCCATGAGCCAGGGAGACTGGACGCTTGTAGGATGCACGGTTGCGCCAGGCTTCGAGTTCGCCGGTTTTCATCTGGCACCTGACGACTTCGAGCCTGGCAAATAACCCCGCGACTTGCGAGCAACAGCTTGCCTGCAATCGACGGTTATCCCCAAGCCGTCCACTGTCTTCATCAGGTCAAGGTGTACCCGAACACATTCAATCCACGAGATAAATGCCGCGCACCCCAGTCTATCTCGGGGTGTGTCTTGCTGTCAGTTTCCGACTCGTGGACAGTGGGCGCGAATCAGAGTTCTGCATAACGGGGGTTGCCGTCAATGAAACGCGAGTCCGATGGACCGATCCTGACGACGGTATTTGTCGATTACGACAACATCTACTTGTCGCTGAAGCGCAAAAACGAAGAAGCAGCAAAGCGCTTTGCAAAGGATAGCCAGGTTTGGTTGCAAGGCATCGTGTCGGGCGAACTCATCACGCCTACGGCGACGTTTATCGCGCCTAAAGAGCGCCGCATCGCCATGAACCGCTGTTATGGAAACCCCGTTCCACGCCGCAATACCCATGACAATTCGACCGACATGAACTCGTTTCCGTTCATTCGTCACCATTTCTTGCGTTCCGGGTTCGAAGTTATCGACTGCCCACCGTTAACGGCACAGCTCAAAAACTCCGCCGACATCCGCATCGTGATGGATATTCGTGACATCATCAGCCACGATACGTACTTCGACGAATTTATCATCTTATCCGGCGACGCCGACTTCACACCTGTTCTGCATCGACTTCGAGCGCACGCACGCCACACAGTCGTGTATGCAAATGACCATACCGCTCAGCCCTACACGGCAATCAGCGACGGCGAAATTCGCGAATCGAGCCTGATGGCATTGCTGCTCAGCGGTAAGGCAATTACAGCCGACACCGCTCAGCGTGAACTCACCGCACAAACAATGCCCATAGCAGCCGTCGATGTGGAAGCGGCCCGCCGCGCGACTATCGCCGAGGTCGTTCAATTCGTGCGAACAGCGCCTCAAGCCGTTCCGCTCGAAACATTGGCGGATCGGGCGGTCCGCATTGTCGGACGTGACAAGACCGTGGGAACGAACTGGGGTGGTTTTGGCACATTCCGCGATTTACTCCTGTCGGATCTGCCAGACGACATCCACCTCAGCGATACACCTCCCTACACGGTGTTCGATGCGAACCGTCATATCACCGCGACGGGTCTGCTGGTGCAGAACACTGTGCAACAGCAAGCGCTGATTGCACAAAACGATATGCGCTCTCGTTCGAGCGAGCCGTATGTCACTCCACAACGCGCATACCAGCCCGCACTTTCACATCAACAAGATCCCTATGCGCCGCCGCTCGCTGCACCGATAGCGCAAGGACCCTACGGCGCCGAGACGCGCGCGATGGCACCGCTCGCTGCACCACCACAACAACAGCAACGCATGGTTGAACCGCCTATGCAGCAACGCATGCCAGCACCTCAACAACCACTAGCGCCACAACCGGGCCCCTATGGTGACCCGCGCTTGGATGCGCAGCGAAATGCTCAGGTCGCAGCGCCTGGATACCAAGCGGCGCAACGGCCTGGAGATCAGGCAACTCAGATTCAGCAATCCATTGCCCGCATACATGAAGCTTGTCAGGCACCCGCGCTGGCACCTGCGGAATATCGCGTGTTGTTCGACATTATGGCACAGGAAATTTCCACCAATGGATTGCAAGGCTCGCAAACGCTTGTAAACCTCACGCAACGCGCGCGCGAATTCGGCCTCGATCTCAAGCGCGACGATCTGCGGTTCATTCTCGAAGTGGTCAGCGAAAGCGATCCATGGTTCGAACAAGGCGCTTCGGCCAACTTGTTCGCCAGCCGCTTCCGCAATTTCGTAGTTGCACGCTGCCGCAGTCAGGGTCTCAGTTTGTCGTCAGATGAACTCGATCTCGTTGAAGCTTGGTTTTCCGCTCAGCCGACCCAACAACAACAACGCACGCCAGCTTACGGCCGTGCAACAGCGCCGCAGCAGCAATTACCAAGTTCGCCCTACGGACAAAGCCCACCAACGCAAAGTGGCGAGCATGGATGGAGCGCAGACAATTCTCGCCACATGATCCCAGACCAGCGCCCACAAACTGGCTATGGCAATTCCAACAGCGGCGAACCAAGCGACGATGAATTCCCGCGCATTGTCCGCTCGCGCTTGCGCGGATAATCGATCAAGTCTCAACCTCAAAGAAAAAGCCCCGGCGAATATTGGCCGGGGCTTTCGCATTAAAACGCTTCAAAGATTTAAGCGAAGTACTGACCGCCGTTGGCTGTCAACGTGGACCCTGTAATGAAGCCCGCATCATCCGATGCCAGGAAAACGACAGCACGGGCGATCTCGCTCGGCTCACCCAAGCGACCAACAGGAATTTGCGGCAGAATAGATTTTTCGAGCACGTCTGGCGCAATAGCTTTGACCATCTCAGTCGCGATATAGCCCGGGCAAATCACGTTAACGGTGATACCTGCCCGTGCGCCTTCTTGCGCCAGTGCTTTTGTGAAGCCGATGTCACCAGCCTTTGAAGCCGAGTAATTGACTTGGCCCATCTGGCCCTTTTGCCCGTTGATCGACGATATATTGATGACGCGACCGAACTTGCGTGCGCGCATACCTTCCCAAACCTGTCGGGTGACGTTGAAAAGTCCATTGAGATTGGTGCCGATAACTTCGTCCCACTGCTGCTTGGTCATTTTGTGGAACATGCCATCGCGCGTGATGCCGGCATTGTTGACGAGCACGTCGATAGGACCAACAGCCGTTTCGATCTGCTTAATGGCCGATTCACAAGCTTCAAAGCTCGCCACGTCGAATTTATATACCGGGATGCCTGTTTCAGCCTGAAACTGCTGAGCAGCCGCATCGTTACCCGCATAGCTCGCAGCCACGCGATATCCAGCGCTCTTCAATGCCAAAGAAATTGCGTGACCGATGCCGCGCGTACCGCCAGTGACAAGGGCAACTCGTGCCATAGTGTTCTCTCCCTATATTTTTATGTGGGGCTTGTTGCCCGTTCCGCGGTGTGACGTGAAGTGAAAAAAGCAGCAGCCCTAATGAGCTGCTGCAATGCTAAAGATGATCGGCGCTTAGTCGCGTGCAACGCAGAGTGCAACACCCATACCGCCACCGATGCATAAAGTTGCCAAGCCTTTCTTGGCATCGCGACGCTGCATTTCAAACAGCAGCGTATTCAGAATGCGTGCACCCGATGCACCGATCGGATGACCGATAGCGATCGCACCACCGTTGACGTTGACCTTATCAGCATCCCAACCCAGACCCTTGTTAACGGCAAGAGCTTGTGCCGCGAACGCTTCGTTGGCTTCGATCAAATCCAGATCGGCAATGGTCCAACCCGCCTTTTCGAGAGCTTTCTTGGAAGCCGAAATAGGGCCGGTACCCATGATGGAAGGATCCACACCTGTCGTTGCCCACGACACGATGCGCGCTAATGGGGTAATTCCGCGCTTCTTGGCTTCCTCTGCCGTCATCAGCACAACAACAGCCGCGCCATCGTTGATACCGGATGCGTTAGCCGCAGTTACGGTGCCTTCTTTGGGATCGAAAGCCGGACGCAGTTTCGAGACACCCTCGATGGTCGTGCCGTCTTTGATGTATTCATCGGTATCGACAACGGTGTCACCCTTCTTACCCTTGATGGTAACTGGCGCGATCTCATCCTTGAACTTACCAGCTTTCTTTGCCGCTTCAGCTTTGTTCTGCGAAGCAACTGCAAATTTGTCCTGATCTTCGCGCGTGATCTGCCATTGGCGCGCGACGTTCTCTGCCGTCGTACCCATGTGATAGTTATTGAACGCGTCCCATAGACCGTCTTTCACCATGGTATCGACGAATTTGATGTCGCCCATTTTGGTGCCATCGCGCATGTGTGCGGCGTGAGCGGACTGGCTCATACTCTCTTGACCGCCAGCAACGACAATCGTCGCCGATCCCGTGGCGATCTGCTGCATCCCAAGCGCTACAGCGCGCAGGCCCGATCCACAAATCTGATTGATGCTCCATGCTGGAGCATCGACGGGAATGCCCGCCGCAACCGATGCCTGCCGTGCAGGCCCTTGGCCCTGGCCCGCCGTCAAAACTTGGCCGAGGATCACCTCTGAGACATCACCGGGCTGAACGTTTGCGCGTTGCAGCGCTGCGCGGATAGCGACCTCACCTAGTTTATGTGCCGGGAGGCTCGCCAGAGATCCATTGAACGATCCGACCGGCGTGCGGGCGGCACTGGCAATCACGATTGTGGTAGCATCCTGGCTCATTGAAGCCCCTCCCTGGGCGCGAATATTATGTTTTTCGGCTTATGATTTTCGTCGGTGTGGAGCCACGATTATCGCGGCTTATGGCAAACCCTACAATAAATTCACATTGCAGCGCGTCCCATTTTTCGGCAATTGCGACCTGTTGCCTAACCCTGCTTAAAATTGGGTCAGAATGGTCTGGCGGGCTGGCCCTTCAGTGTGGTACGCTGCCGCAGTGCAGCAACTATCGCCGAAAGAGAACCACTAGCGATGCTGAGCAACGCAGAAGCCCAAGCTCCCAAACGCGAAGCCGTCGTCGTCAAGAAATATGCGAACCGGCGACTGTATAATACCGAGACGAGCACGTATGTAACGCTCGAGGATCTCGCGAAAATGGTGCGCGGCGACCGTGACTTCGTTGTCTACGACGCCAAAAACGGTGATGACCTGACCCACGCCGTTCTGACGCAAATCATCGTCGAGCAAGAAAGCCGCGAAGGCGGGCAAGCCTTGTTGCCAATTCCATTCTTGCGCCAGCTCATTCGCTTCTACGATGACAGTATCGCCCGCATGGTACCGAGCTATTTGCAATTCAGCTTAGAAAATTTTGCCAAGGAACAGGTGCGTTTCCGCGAGCAATTTGCATCAGCCTTTACCAATCCAACGGTGGCATTTGATTTCTATCAAAAGCAAGCCCGTCAAAACATGGCGATGTTCGAACAAGCTATGACGATGTGGACATCGTTTGGTCCAAGTGGACCGAATGGCCCAGCCAAGCCTGCGGGTGCAACGACGACGACTGAAGAGTCTGCAAAGCCTTCAGGCCAAACGACGACGCCACCCCGAGATGAGCTAAGCGATCTGAAAGCGCAACTTTCAGCCATGCAACAGAAAATCGAAAAACTATCGCAGACCAGATAATGGTCTAGCGTAAGTTAGCCACCACGACGCTCTGATAAGGCGCGGCGATTTTTATGTGCCTGGTTTGTAGTCTTCAGCTGCAAACGGCTGACCGTAATGAAAACCTTGCAGATAGGTTATGCCGGCATCTGTGAGCAGTTCGATGGTTTTCTCATCACCCACCCACTCTGCAACCGTCTCCATGCCAAAATTCTTCGCAAGCTCGATCATTGTTTTGATAAACATTTGATCGCTTGCGTCTTCGGCCAGATTCTTCACAAAAGCCCCGTCGATCTTGACCATATCAACGTTGAGCAACTTCAAATTCTTAAACGACGTATATCCCGCGCCAAAGTCGTCAATGGCCACCCGGCAGCCTAAGTCCTTTAGCATATCTACAAAGTTGATCGACTGATCGATATCTTGGAGCGCGGCCGTCTCCGTAATCTCGATAATTATGCGGCTTAGAATATCTCGCCGCATACCAGTAAGTTTCTGCAGCGCCAACAGCCACGCATGATCCGTACACGTGAGCCCAGATACGTTGATCGACAACGTCATATCTTGATGTTGTTTCAAAAGTTCAACAGCAAGTTCAAGCGTGCGACGATCGACAAGTCGTGACAATCCCAGTTGTTCCGCAATCGGGATGAATTCGCCCGCTGAAACAACCTGGCCTGAACTATTTTTCATGCGCAGCAAGCATTCATAGATTTCGGGCTGACCGGTCTTGGCATTCACCAATGGCTGAAGCGCAAGCTGCATTCGGTGATTATCGATGGCTGCGATCACATCGTCTGCAATTGCTTTCGACCGATGACGAGCAAAATCAATGTCCGTGTTGATCTCGTACGGCATAAAACATTCAAAGCGCTTGCTTTTGGCACGATCCAATGCCCGCAAAGCGCAATCGATAGATTGTTGAACGGTCGTGGCCTGGTCAGGAATTACGACGCCACCGACTGATACAGTAATAGCCAGTGGTCCGACCGATGTCGAAATAGAATGATCGCGCACCGCTTTCATAAAGCGCTCGGCACCAAGGCGAAGGGCACCTGGCCCACAATCTTTCATGACGACAGCAAACTTATTGGATGCGTATCGGCCCAACACATCGGTCTCACGCAGCTTGGCATTCATACGTCGCCCGACCGCTGTGATAGCTTCATCACCGGCATCAAAACCGTAGGTGCTGTTAATGATGCCCAGATTGTTGATTGCGACAATCAGCAAGCCACAAGTAGTTTTGTCAGAAATGGCAGTCTCTAAAACACTGGCCAAAGCCTGAGTCAGTCTGATCCGATTGAGTTGTCCGGTGAGCTCGTCAAAATCAGCGGCATGAAGGCAGCGCTGCTCTTGCATATAGTGAGCGTTGGTAACGCGTAGAACGCCTTGCGCATATTCAGGTCTGCCATCAACACCTGGCCACCATCGACCCTGATCTTCCAAGTGAAAGGAGTCATGGACCGTGCTGGCGTTAGGGATCAATCGATATTGGGTGCGATAGGGAACGCCACGAACACGCTCGCTGGAAACCTTTCCAAAGATCGCTTCTGAGCGACGATTGACATGTTCATGCACAATAAGGGACTGGAAGGCATGACCCGTCGCAATTTTTGCAGGATCGGAAATTCCCAAAACGCTCATCGCGTTCGGTTCCCAATCAATATGATCGGTGCGCAAATTCCAAGCATAAGACGTTTCTTCGATATCGGATAATGACTCGACGCTATCGAGAACATCGGAAATGTTTCGGCGATCGAGCCCAAAAGCAACATGATCCTCAGCCGGTGATGTGGGATCATCAGCACGAGCAATACGTTCCGGCACAAGAGACGGGGAAGCCACGTGCTGACCTCGATTGGACCAGCGTCTCCGGCATCGTTGCCGGCACGCTCTACGACTTTGATATCTTGAAGATCAAATTAGTTGGAATTTCCTAAGAACCTTTAAATCCTTTGGTTCGGCAAACGACATATTGGTTAATGAAATGCAAACAGCCAGCCCGAAGGCTGGCTGTTGTCAGTACGAAAGAGTAACGCGGTCGCCGATTTATTGATCGGCACCGATATTGAGATCGCGGCGTGCCACACGAATACCGATCGTATAACCCGCAATCACATCGATCAGCGATGCAACCAAAACGAGGAAGAACACGGACGTTGCAGCCTGCGGAACCACTAAGAACTCGACCAAGATGGCGATAAAGACCACCATCGAAAGAGCATGATCGATGAGCGTCGATGTCGAAGTGAATGTCGACTTCACAATTTCAATGAACAAAAGAAAGAGCGTGATCAGCAAGATCATGTCACCCCAGGTAAATGTCCATGTACCACCGCTGAGCAGCGTGGTTGAGAAGATCGCGTTGTTAAGGCCCTCGATGCCAAACGACATTGCGACCAAGTTGTAGAAGATGAAGGCGATGACCAAGAGCGGAATGGCTCTGAGCGACATGGTGCACTCTCCTGTCGAGACTAGGCCCAGTGGTACGGGCACGGGCGCCGTTGTGACACGCTACCCCCGATTTGCCAAGCTAAGACGCGTGTACAAAACACAAAAGCCGGTGCCCAAAGGCCCGGCTTTGCTCATTGTTTTGTCATACTTTCAAAGCAGGGCACAGCTATCGAGAGATATGGTGCCAGTCGAAAGATTACGCGTCTGTCTTCGCCGGCAAAATCTGGCGGCCGCGATACTTACCCGACTTCAGATCGATGTGATGCGGACGGCGACGCTCGCCACTCTCTTTGTCTTCGACGTATGCCGGTGCCGTGAGCGCATCGTGTGAACGACGCTGCCCGCGCTTCATCGGTGACATTTTACTGCGTGGAACTGCCATCTTACGTGCTCCAATTCGAAGGCTGCCCTAGCCAAATGTTCGATAACCGCAAGACCTGCGGCCCACCACAAAGGCGGATTAGGCGCCAAATTCTTCTTAGAAGGTCTGCTGGTTTTAGCACCGCCCGAAGCGGCCCGAAAGACCAAGTTCCGCGGCTTATACGCACAAAAACAGGGAAATGCTAGTCCTGCATAGGCCCCTTATGAGCCAATTTGGGCAATCTGCCGCCAGGTGACTTAACCAGACTGCCGCACAACTGGCCGCCAACCGTTATCAGCGGGATTATCGCGCTCAATCTGAAACCGCCGCTCGACCTTAACGCACGCCGTTTGTCCCAAATATGCGGCTCGCATACGTGCCTGAATATCGCTGGCAAGCCGACGTGTTTTAGGTCCTGGATCGCCCGCATCGCGCAGCATAGGATTGGGCAAGGCGACAGCCAAGCGCGCGGCTTCGCGCTCGTTCAAGCGGTTTGCCGATTTATTGAAATGAAATTGTGACGCGGCCTCGACACCAAAAATGCCAGGTCCCCATTCTGCGATATTCAAATACACTTCCATAATCCGGCGCTTGGGCCAGACCAATTCCATCAGCCACGTCATCGGAATTTCGATGACTTTGCGCACATAGCTGCGTGATGGCCATAAGAACAGATTTTTAATCACCTGCATCGAAATGGTACTGGCACCTCGTGGCGTCCCATCGCCTGCACGTTCAATGGCGTTTTGCATTTCCTCAAAATCGACGCCGCTGTGCTGACAAAACCGGCCATCTTCAGACAACATAACGGCCCGCACAACGTTGTTAGAAATCAGTTCTAACGGCACCCAATCTTGGGTGATCTCCTGCCCCGACAATCTTTGTTGAACCATCAGAGACGACAAAGGCGGATCGATAAAGCGATAGGCAAAAATCAACACGACAATCGCGGCCAGCCAAACAGCAGCGACACCGACTGCAATCTTGGCGATTTTCTTCGTAAAAGTTATCCAAGAGCGGTCTTGAGACTGGGCAGGTACGTCTGGCAAAAGGCCCCGCCGCGTGGGCTCTGTATTTTCAAATGTCGCGACAGCATCCACATGCGCGGCAGAGGTCGCTTGGTCGTCTATTGAGATAGCGCTCGTTGCGATCTTAGGTTCTAACTCTGGTTCTGGTTCTCGCTTCAACTCAACCGCAGATGCAATTTCAGAATGCTCGACGACCGTTGCATCATCAATTTCAGAAACCCGATCTTGAATTGGCTCTGAACCAATCGGAGCGGACACATTGTGCCCCGCATCTTCGATCGCGTCCGGCAAACCATAGTCCGATGGAGCTAACGGTCGAGGAACTGGAAAATCGGTCACAGCTCGCGATACAGCAATAAACGCGGAAGGCATCATGGGACGCGGCGGATTGAGGAGCACCGAATATAATTCTCTCTCATCTGAAACAGTATCTGCAGTTCTGAGCTTATCAGACGGCTGGCCGGGCTGGGTTCGCTCGCACACCTCCGGCAGCACAGCACCCTCGTTGTCAGATGTTTCGTCAATCGGTGTCATAAAAGTATGATCAGTCGCTTTGCGAATTGGATCTGGCGATGCGATATGGCGGAACCTCGTGTTCAACACAATGGCACGTGGGTTGATGTCGGCACGAAATTTGTAGCGAGAGGTTAAGGCAATGTCGCCATTTCCAGTCTTACTTGGCAATGCCGCAACCCATATCGACGCCGAACTCAGTCGGATTTTGGACCGTGAAACGGATCGCGGCACGCCTCCGCGACTTGTGTCTGCGATGCGTCACGCGGTTCTAGGTGGCGGAAAGCGCTTCCGCCCCTTCTTAACCCTTCAAAGTGCAGCGCTTTTTGGAGTTGAGCCTTCGTTTGCTCAGACCGCAGCCTGTGCTGTCGAATTGATCCACTGTTATTCTCTGGTCCACGACGATTTGCCATGCATGGACAATGATGAACTCCGTCGTGGTCGACCCACGGTCTGGAAGGCGTATGATGAATGGACGGCCGTTCTAGCTGGCGACGCACTTCAATCTCTGGCTTTTGAAATTTTGAGTGCCCCCACGGGGCATGACAATCCAACAATACGAGCCGAACTGGTTCTCGCCCTGAGTTGTGCAGGTGGAGCCGGAGGTATGGTTGGCGGCCAAATCCTCGACCTCGAAGCAGACAAACTGCAAGTCGGTCCACACGGCGACATCGCCCACATCACGCGCCTGCAAGCGATGAAGACGGGAAAGCTCATTGCGGTGGCATGTGAGTTGGGTGCCATCCTTGGAAAGGCCTCACCCGAAGACGTAAAGGCCCTAAAAATTTATGGCGATGCCCTCGGATTTGCATTCCAGATCAGCGACGACTTGTTGGATGCAGAAGGACAAACTGAAGAGGTCGGTAAAGCAACCGGTAAAGATGCAGCCGCCGGTAAAGCAACATTGGTGTCGTTGTTTGGCGTGACCGAAGCGCGACACCACCTTGACCAAGCGATAGATCAAGCCATTGCCGCACTCGAACGCTTCAGCGCAAGGACGCAACCACTGATCGATGCTGCAAATTATATGGGCCGCCGCACGCATTGAAGCGAACGACAGCCCATAGTTTTTCGCGAGTTAGCCACTAAAACTTATAGTTCAAACCAAGTCGCACTGTGTGCATGTCGGTATCGATTTTAGTACGATAGGCATCACCGACGGCATCGTACCCAGTGATATTTTCATCGCCGAAATCGAGATAAAGGTACTCAGCTTTGGCGGTCCAATTTTTAGCAAGCGACCATTCAAGACCGCCACCTACAGCGTAACCAACAGCTTTGTCCTCATCGCGGAAGGAAATCGTATTACCACCATTGGCAAGGTTCAGTTCGGTATCAATCTCTGCGAAAGCAACACCACCCGTTGCGTAAAACAACGCCGGACCATGCGTCACGCCAACACGCGCCCGCACCGTAGAAAACCAATCGATGTCGCTACGCGCGTTGCCAAATGAAAAGTTTGTTCGATCGTCCATATCGGCTGCTTGAATGTCGGCCTCAAGTCCGAACACCAAGCGATCGCGCTGCCAGTTATAACCAATCTGTCCACCGCCAAAGATGCCGTCAGGATCTGTCGCACCGGAATTAGCCCAGCCATATCCACCGTTGATGCCGATGTATGCACCCTGCCAAATCGATGGCTCTTCGTAGCGCTCGACGACCGGTTCCGGAGCTGGCGGAGGAGAATATGGGCGATATGGCCCCAGATCGGCAGCTAAAGCCGCACCAGAAATGAGCGAAGATGAAATCGCACCAAGAATTATAGTCTTTGATCGAATGGATGTGAGCATAGCGTGCTCCCCCTTGCAGATTGTTCCCCGACCGATGACGGCCTGTTCTGCGGTGGTAACGCGCGAAATTCGCTCAGAGTTCCGCGTTCTCATCGAACTGAAAAAACGAATCACTTTTATGCGTGGGAAATTCAGCTCGCAGCGCGATTGGCTACGCCAAACCGCTTTTCGATGTAGTCTTCGACTATGACTTTAAAGTCTTGCGCAATGTTGGGCCCGCGCAACGTCAGTGCTTTCTTGCCATCGATGAAGACGGGCGCTGCCGGTTGCTCGCCTGTCCCCGGCAATGAAATCCCGACATCGGCATGCTTGCTCTCGCCAGGTCCGTTGACGATGCAGCCCATCACCGCAAAGTTCAGCGCCTCAACACCCGGATAACGCACTTTCCATTCAGGCATTTTATCGCGGATCATATTTTGCACGTCGCGCGCGAGTTCCTGGAACACGGTCGATGTGGTCCGACCACAACCCGGGCACGCAGCAACGACTGGAACGAACGAACGCAACCCCATCGTCTGCAACAACTCTTGCGCAGCCCGTACTTCTTGCGTGCGATCTCCACCTGGCTCAGGGGTGAGCGAGAAGCGAATGGTGTCGCCTATTCCCTTTTGCAGCAAAATACCGATTGCAACCGACGACGCGACAATGCCCTTCGATCCCATGCCTGCTTCGGTTAAACCAAGATGCAACGCATAACGACTGCGCGCGGCCAGTAGCGTGTAAACAGCAATTAAATCCTGGACCGACGAAACTTTGCCAGACACGATGATGCGGTCGGCACCCAAACCCATTTCCTCAGCCCGCGCCGCCGAAAGTAATGCCGACTGCACCATCGCTTCGTGCATCACAGACCGCGCGGACGCAGGCACCACCAACTTCGCATTCTCGTCCATCAGATAGGTCAGCAAATCGGCATCGAGCGAACCCCAATTGACGCCGATCCGGACGGGCTTGTCATGCCGCATCGCGGTTTCGATGATCGCTCCGAACTGACGATCCTTCTTATCTTTGAAACCGACGTTGCCCGGGTTGATGCGATATTTATCGAGCGCTTCAGCACATGCTGGATGATCGGCTAACAACTTATGGCCGATATAATGAAAATCTCCGACCAGAGGCACGTCCAAGCCCTGTGCCCGCAATCGGTCGCGAATATGAGGAACAGCAGCAGCAGCCTCGTCGCGATCCACCGTGATGCGGACCAACTCCGACCCCGTTCGCGCCAACGCGGTGACTTGCTCAACAGTGCCCGCAATATCGGCGGTGTCTGTGTTTGTCATCGACTGCACGACAACCGGCGCCCCGCCACCCACCTGCACACTGCCAACTTTGACCGCGTGCGTGTGATGCCGTGCCTTCAGCCCGTTGCCGCCATCCGCTGACATTGAGACGTCGCCTCCACTTTCTGTTTCGGTTCTAGCCTGAACGACGCCCTGTCGCCAACAGGGAGATGATTGCGATCAAGCACATAGCTAGAACAATGCTCGGTCCGCCAGGGCTATCGGTATGCAGCGAGAGCAGCAAGCCACCGATGACCCCAACTGACGCAACGCCGGCAGCAATGACAGCCATGCGCTCAGGCGTAGAGGCAACAGGACGTGCTGCAACGGCCGGTACAATCAGAAACGCCATGACCAGCAAAATGCCGACGATTTTCATCGCAACGGCGATAGTCACGGCCAAAAGGATATCGAACGCGGCGCGTGATAAACGCGGATTGATCCCCTCGGCGGTCGCGAGATCTTCGTGCAACGACAGTCGCAACAAAGGCCGCCACAACATAATCGTTGCGCCTAAAACCAACGCGCCACCGCAGTAAATCCAAATCAAATCGCCCGAAGTCACCGCAAACACGTCGCCGAATAAATAGCCCATCAAATCGATAGATGGCCCCTTCAAGACGGCAATAGCCACAATGCCCAGCGCCAAAGCCGCGTGATGCATAAGACCAAGTACGGAATCGAGAGCCAGCAACTTTTGCTGCCCGAATGCGATCAAGACGCACGCCGCAGCAACCGCCGCAAAAATGACCGCCAGAGTCAAATCGATATTCAACGCTAGCCCGAGCGCCACACCCAGCAAGCTCGATTGCGCTAAGGTCTCACCAACATAAGCCATACGACGCCAAACGACGATGCAGCCCAAAGGCGCTGCGACGATGGCCAAGCCTAGTCCCGCCAAGAGCGCGCGCACGACAAAAGGTTCAGGCCACTCAAACACTCACGGGCTCCGCTGATCGGGAGCAGCCGCGTTCACTGGGTGCGGTACACCTGTGATATCGTGGCTATGATCGTGATGGTGCAGATAGACGCCCAGAGCTTGCGCCGCATGCGGCCCAAACAAACGCGCATATTCTGCATGCTGCGCGACGGTCTCTGGCTTTCCCGAACAACAAACATGGCCATTGATACAAATCACGCGATCGCTTTTCGCCATGACGACATGCAGATCATGCGAAATCAGCAACACGCCAAGCCGACGACTATCCCGCAATCGCCCGATAAGATCGTACAGATCGGCCTCGCCGACATAATCGACACCACGTGCCGGTTCGTCGAGGACAAGCAAATTGGGTTTGCGCAGCAGGGCTCGCGCGATCAGAACGCGCTGCGTTTCACCGCCCGACAATTGAGAAAGTTGCTGATGGATCGTCCGCTCCGCCCCGACCTCTGCGAGCGTCGCTGCAATCTCAGAAGAAGTCGCATCATGCCCGAGCGAAAGAAATCGCGCCACAGTCATCGGTATCGCGCGATCCACGTCGAACCGTTGCGGCACGTAGCCGATGCGAGTTGTATCAGGACGCCATAACTGTCCGCGGTCAGGCCACTCGATGCCCAGCATGAGTTTTACAAGCGTCGTCTTACCGGCCCCATTTGGACCAATCAAAGTGACGATCTCACCAGGGCGCACATCGAGATCGACGCCCGCAATGACATCGCGGCCAGACCGCGTGAGCCAAAGTGAGCGCGCGGAAACCAGCGCCGATCGATCGAGCGGTAAGGCGTGCGTATGGCCGCAACCGCAATCATCGCCATGATGATGGTGATTGTGGCCCGCGCTTTTGGAAAGTGACGTCTCAAGACCTTCAGGCACTTAGCTTAACTCTCCGATGGCCGACGAGCCAATTTCAAACCTTACGCCGCGCAGCGCACTCTTGGCACGTACCGGTGACCTCGACGAAGCGCACGCGCGGCTCGAACTTCGCAGCCCGCGAAGCAGCATCGATCGACGAGAAGATATCTTCGCCATCCGTCTCAAGAACCGTACCGCAGTGTTCGCAACTCAAAAACATCGGCCGACGACCGGTGCGCGGAACATGTAGGCGACGACAGGCAAAATAAGCATTCTTGCTTTCGAGGCGATGCACGACGCCGGCTTCAAGAAGCGCATCCAGAGCGCGATAGACAGAAATCGGTGCAAGCCGCGTGCCCTTTTGCGCCAACCGATCCAAAACCTCGTATGCGCCAACGCTTGCCGTAGTGGAGGCGATCTCCTCGAACACCTTCTTGCGCAGTTCCGTGAAGCGAATGTTCTTCTCGGCAAAGATAACGGTCGCCTGATCTACCGAGGTTTTTACCCGGTCTTTCGCACGCTGTTCTTCATTCGCATTGGCTGTCATGAAAGATCCTTGCGCCCCGTTTCCCGAGCCCCGTTTTGAAAGGCCATGCCAGTTTCCGCCCGACAAGCTTTGACTGGACACTATAACAGTTCGAGGCGCGTTTCCACGGCGATAGGGCACAAGCTTAAAGTCCTTCTCTCCGTGCCCAAGCGTATGCTTTCATGAAAGGAATTTCATGAGTCGAGCACAATTTGGCTTAATCTAGCCGCTAATTTACCGATTGATCTGCGCAATACCGCCTTACCAATCTGAATCTGACCGCCACGCTGACGAGGGACTTCGCCGAATGGACGTAAAATTGGTGTTGGATACCTTAGCACAAAATGCCCAGCCGCTCGGCGCAGCTCTCTTGGCCCTCTTTGCATTAAGTTGGATATTGCGCAGCCGCGTTGCCAAACGCGTGTGGACAGCCATCGAGGAATCCGTGTTCTCGAATTGGCAGTTAGGTCTTCTTGGAGCCACAGGTATCGTTCTGTCCGCCGCTTCTGGATGGACGACGTGGGACGGCATGCGCAACTTCACTGGCGAGCCGCTGCTATCCGGCATGATCACCTTCGGTATTCAGGGTGTCATGTTGATCGTCGCGTGGTTGATCGGCGAAAGCTTCGCAACCGGCATGAACACACAATCGCAAAAGGGTGAAAGTCGTTTTGTCAATCCGGCCGTTCAATCGTGGCTCGGCGCAGGCGTAGGCGGATTGTTGTTCATTGCTGGACTTGTCTTGTTCATGCAATGGAGCGGCCAAGCCGATGTGCGCCAAGCGACAACCGAAGATTTGGCTTGGTCGCGAGCCGGCGACAAGTTTCTGCTCGTCGGTGCCGGGCTTCTTCTCGTAGCGCTCATCGCACTTTATGCCGCCAGCGATCTCATCCGGCCTTACCTGCAAGGCACGCGCGTCATCGTCCGCAACTCCATGCTCTGGGTGATGTTTCTCGCCTGTATGGCAACCAGCGTATTCTTCTCGTTCGACAGTTTGTTCACATCGATTTTCCCGCAGTCCGAGCGTGTGCGCGCTGCTGAATTGCGCGCGCAAAATCAGGTGGCAGGCATCATCGCCGACATCGAGCAAACAATTGCAGCGCGTCAAGCGGAAGGATCCGACGCGCTTTTCAAAACTCAAGCTTGGACAGATTACGACAGTCAGATCGAAGGGGTTGCGCAGGCGGCCGCCGCCTCGCAAGGCGCGATTGAACGCTACATGAATGCCAAGATTGAGGAACGCAGCCGCGCCGTAAAAGAACAACAAGAGCGCATGGCTTCTGCTCAGTCTGGCCAAGCGGGTCTAGCCAATCGCAAAGTTTCGCTGACCGAAGAAAAAGGCCGCCTTGCTACCGAACGACCCGAATTGGCATCCGACTACGCCGTCAAGAAATCGGAGTACGACGCAAAACTGCGCGACGTCGATGCTAAGCGTGTCGAAGCCTTGGCCGAAGACAAAGGCGTCGAGGGCACGGGCAAAGTCGGTCGCGGCCCGGTTTATCGCGAACGTCAGGCCGAGTTATCGCTCCTGCAAAGTGCTGCAAAGATTGCTGAAGAGCGATTGAAGGATTCCCAGAAAAGATTGACGGGCGTCGAAACCCGATTGACCGCGATTGATCGCGAACTCGCAATCATTGACGGTGATTTAGCCAAGCTCAAAGGCGAGGCCGACACCGCCGAACAGCGCATCGCGTTGGCTGAAGACACGATTAAAGACGACAGCGGTCCAAAACTCGACCCCACTCGCGTCCTGCCTGTATTCGCACAAGCGCGCGCGGACTTTCGTGCCAGCCCTAACGTCGAAAAGTTGTCGAGCATCCACCGCATGTGCGGCGATATTTACGGTGCAATGTCGGGTACGCCAGAAACAAAAACACTTTTGACGGGATTGGACTGCGATCCCAAAATTGCAACCGACGCCGCAGGACCTTTGTTCGCGCTGCAAGCTGGCATCAAAGCCTTTGAGCAAACCTGCGTTGGTGGAGACAAACTAGCTGCCAATAAAACGGCTGATGACCTGTTTGGCTTTGCCCGCAAATGCCTCGTCGATACCGCGTTGCCGAGCAAAGACACCGAACTACTGCGCACTCGTATTAACTCAATCGAACTGGCGCGCGATGACAAAGCGCACCGATTTGTCGTCACGTGGAACGCCTTCCAAGACGGCAATCGCTTAGCATATCTGGCACTTGCCATAGCCATCGCCATCGATAGCCTGATCTTTATGTCCGGCTTGTTTGGTGCCAACGCCGTGCGCTCGCCACTCTCGGATGTGCCGAGCATGAAGTCGCGATCTGCGTCGCAACTGGAAGCAACCATCAACGCTGCACTGGGGCCACATCCTTATGAGACAGCATGGCTCACGTTGAATGCACTTCGGCCCATCACCAATAGTGACGGTTTTTCCGCCATGGCGGATCTCAGCATTATGGAACGCTCATCCGCCGACCGCGTGCGTATGGTTCTGACGGCCGGTGCAGACATTGGCGCTGTCGAGGCTTTGAGCCTCAACCCTGAGCGCTACCGCGTTCGCAGCGAACTGCGCGAGTATTTATCGAGCATTTGCGACAAGCATTTTAAAACGGACTCTCAAGCCAAGGATCGCGCACGGCTCGATCAGCTTGTCACCGCAGCCCTTGCGCCCCATCCGCGCGAGCATGCAGAAATCGTATTGCATACGCTGGAACCTATTCGCGAAACCGAAGGCTTCACGTCTATGGTTACACTCTCGGACATTGTGCAAGGCTATGAAAATCGCGTTGTCAGACGCGTCATGAATGCAGGATCGGCCGTGAAAGCGGTGGCACCTGACGTTAAAATTGACGACCGCTATTACATCCGCCCTGCGCTCTATGAAACGCTTCTGACGATCCGCGCAACGGCGCCCGAATCCGCGAATTACGCATACGACCGTCGCCGTTTTGAAGGCGCTCAAGATCGACCTGCAATTGATGGTGGTGCGCTGCGAGAAACGCGCCCAGAACTTCCTCGTGCGGACAGAGCCCCCGAACTCCCCAAGCCAGCGCCAGCTCTCCCGCGCGTCATGCCTCTAACCCAAGAGGAAAAAATTCAACTTGCCGCCTATTACAAAAACGAACTTTTGTCGGCAATTGGCCTGAACTCTGAAGTTGTAGAGAAGCGCTTGCAGTCAAGCGCCGCGCGCGGGGCAATGCTAGAGGCTTGGAAAACGCTCGTCGCCCACAGCAAGAAGAACCCACTATTGGGCAGCGTCTTGCGCGAATTCCAAAACGATCAAGACCGTCAATTGAGTGAAGTTTACACCAACCTCGTCAGTGAAACTTCGGGTGATACCCGAAAGCGCTCATTGTTGGATGCCGTCGAAGATCAGGTCCGCGAAGACCTCGCATTTTACATGTTGTTCCCAGAAATCAATTTGATCGACTATCTGATCGATGAAATCGAACGCGCGGCTCAATCCGACGATGGTTTGCAACAAGGCGAACAAATGCTCCGCGATCAGTTGAAGTATGCACGCGAGGGGCTTGGTCAATTGAACTTGTCGAACCCGCGCTCGTGGGATGAAATCCGTCAACGACTAGCTGCCGGATATAAAAAAGACATGCCAAACTTCTTGAACAAATATCCCGGACAGCAGAACGACTTTAGCGACGATGATGCCTGACAACGATACTTAAAGCACATCCTCACTTACGGCACATTTTGGTAAGTGCGGTGACTGCCGCGCTTACATCTTGAATGGCACCACAGTCTGGCGCTGTTCGCCTAAACCTTCGATCTTCAAGGTCATCACGTCGCCAGCCTTGAGATACTCAGGTGGCTTTTTAGCTGAGCCAACGCCAGGCGGCGTGCCCGTTGTCACCACGTCGCCCGGCTCCAGCACCATGAATTCTGTGACATAGGCCAGCAACTTCGGAATGCTGAAAATCATCGTCGCAGTCGATCCGGTTTGCTTCCGATTGCCATTAACATCAAGCGACATTGCAAGATTGTGCGGGTCCGGCATCTCATCGGGTGTCACCAACCAAGGACCGAGGGGTCCAAAAGTTTCTGCAGACTTCCCCTTGACCCACTGACCGTTGCGTTTGACCTGAAAGCGTCGCTCCGAAACATCATTGCAAATGCAGTAACCTGCGATATGCGCGACAGCGTCCTTCTCATCCACGTAGCGCGCCCGCTTACCGATCACGAATGCAATCTCACATTCCCAATCCATACGATCTGAATTTTTAGGATACATCACATCGTCGTTAGGTCCACAGATCGAGGTCGAAGCCTTGTTAAATAGGATGGGTTCCGCAGGTAACTCTTGCCCTGTCTCTTTCGCGTGGTCCGCGTAATTCAAACCGATCGCGATAAAGTTTCGCGTTCCAGCAACTGGTGAGCCCAAGCGTGCATCTTTGGGAGCAATTGGAAGCGATGAAGGATCGATCTTGCGGATGGCATCTAAAGATGCCGTTCCCAAGTGCTCGCCTGAAAAATCTGGCACATGACCTGACAGATCGCGAATGTGACCATCCGCATCGACAATGCCCGGCTTTTCAGCGCCCAGCGCACCAAATCTTACAAGCTTCATGATGGACAATCTCCGCGCCGAACGGCGTCAAATGAAACAGAAATGTCGGAGCGCCGCGCTTGAAGGTCGGCAACTGGCGGAGAGGGAGTCTGCCAGACAACGCTCTTAAAGCAATGTAACTACGCAATAAATGGCAAAGTAGTCACTGATTGCCCCACATTTTGCCCACCACTCTAATGCTTACCACGTAAATTTCTACGGTCACTGCGGCAATCGTAGCTGCATTGGATGAGATAGCTGTGGACTTGACCCTCGCTGTCCATTTGCGCGATGCTTACATCCCGGCCAATATCCAATCAATGGCTCGCTCAATGGTCCTCATTTTTGATCGCAAGCACTTTATCGGGTTCGTCACGCCAATATTGTTTGTTTTTGTCGCTTCCGCCGCCGCTGTGCCAGCCGCCGACGTAAAAAAGTTTGACCGGCTAGATTTCTGCTTCTGGCGTGGAGTCGAATGGCCAGCAGATCCCAGCAGCCAATGCAGCTACGATTGCCAGAGAGAAAATGGAATCACGCGGTGCAAAGTTCAGGTCTGTCGACAAACATCCATGCTAACCGGCACGCTGGCAGTCCAGAGGGGAATGCTCACCACGCATGGCGCCACAAATAAAATGTCCTCAGCCTTGCTGAGTTTTCGCTAATGAATTGCTACTTCGATTAGTGCGCTGTGATGAACGGGTGTGGAATTTCTTCATGTCAGAAATTATGCAAAACTATTTGGCTGCAACGAAAGACGAGCGCACAGCGGCAGATGAGTTGAACCAGTTAACGACAGCGATTGCTAACATCTCTGCGGTTTTGTCCGAAGACCCAATGCGGCTCATCCTTCCCAACCCAAACGCTGATATTGATCGTAGGGAATTGGCGCTGCATGAGACGCGCCGACTAAAAATCGAACCTGACAAGTGGCCAACATACTCTCAAATTGTGGCGTCAGTGACAAAGTTTCGGCAGGCGAAAGATAAAACTGATCAAGCATGGCTCGCGTTTCCACGCGATCATCGAGAACTTATCGTTGGTCCTGATCGGGAAGATTAATATCGACGGCGGTGACGGCCACCGTGCTGCCTTCCCGGTCATGATAAAACCCGCAGTGCTGATGCAATGACGTGATCCACAACATCCGCTGTATATTCGCAACCTTCGTGGGAGTTGCGCAGCACAGTGAGCTGGATGCGCGCATCGGCAGGTGATTTAGCCTGCATGGCAAGTATCTGCTTTTCGGTTTCCCACTTCGCGTGGCATGCGAGGTGACTTGCGGCTGCTGCCGAGGTTTCGCCTGCGGCCACACGCGCTGCTTCAACATCGCAATCATATTGCTTCGCAACGACCAAGTTTTTCTCAGCGAAGTGGCGGCTCTCATTGTTCCAATAGTACGGAATAGCGCTTTCCCAACCTATGGCCACCACCCAAAGAAATTTAGTGCCGTCAACGTCCGCACCTTCACGGACGAAAAGCGGGTTTACGGGTTGGGCATTCGCGATGCTTGCAACCCTTAATGCATCGGGAACTCTCGGGCGAATTGCATAGAACCTGTCATTTGCTGCCGATTCTGCTCTCAAGCACCGGTCAGCAATGAGGGTCTGTTCTGCGAGCTTCTTGTAGAGTGCCGAAATTTCTGTTTCGGCCTGCGCAGTAAAGCTTGCCTCAGCAGGCGACGCCGATACAGCTGCCACAACGGCAGCGCTCGCCTCAAGAACGCGACGGCGTGTGACGATCGACGATGTTTTAGCTTCCATGGTCATTTTGTTCTCCAGTGCTATCAGCCTTTGCGCTTCATTCGCTTCAGGACGGTTGCCGAGTACTCTTCGATGAAAGCAACCAGCGCGTCTTGCATTGTTGTGCCGCGCTCAATTGTTGCGACCTTGAAAGCTGTTCGAAGTTCTTGGTCGAGGTGGGTTAGGATTGACGCCTTACCCTCTCGACTCGGCGCCTTGTAGCCGGGCTTTGGCCCCATATTGTCTTCCTCATGGCTGTGGATTTCCTGCACAGCCATCGAATAAACCTCCTGGCTAGCCTTACAAGTTGAACGTAACACATTAGTAAGCTAGCATACTAATACTGTCAAGGTATTTTGAAGTTCGACTGTAAGTCGACAATGGCTTGACAGCGCACTGGCCAAGGTAATCGCAGACGCCTGGGAGCAGGCCTGCCCGGAGCGCTTAAAGCGAGCGGCGTCGACGTTGAAAATCGCCAGTTTGAGACTTTAAACAGATTCGCTAATCACCCCGGAAACTGCGCAAATCCGCGTTCGTTGCCCATCCAGCTCGGCATCATCGTAATCGCGCCGCGTCGACCGCATTTACCGCACACCGCCGAGCGGCGCAGCCGGTCCGACGATGCTTCAGGCCCCCAACGTATGACGAATTGCGCCAGCGTCACCGCAACGCGATGCCCGCACTGATGCTCGCTGCAGTACAGCCAGCACCAGGTCGTTTGCTTGTGCATCTGGCCCAGCGTCTGGATCACAAACGGCTTTGAAGTCTTCACTGGCGGCCTCGCGATCAGCGAAGCCCGCGCCCTGCTCCCCCGCCGCGACCTTTGCCGCCGGCCGGCTTGGTTGTCAAACGCGCGTGCCGACGGTGATTACTCGCCGGCAAGCTCGGTACCAGTTGGCAAACGCAGCGCCTCGTACGCCGTCACTACGGCAGCGATCGTTGCCTGCTCGGCATTTTATGCATTCCGATAACCGGGCATCAATCCATCTCTGCGCACAATCTTTGCTTTCAGCACGTCATGATAAGGGTCGAAAGATGAATACTGAGGCAGCGCCGCCCATGGTCGGCTATGTGTTTTTGGGAATGCTAGTCTTGGTGGTTTATTCAATCTTGTCGGGTGACAGCGCTAGCGACGAGAAGGCCAAAAGAGAAGCGGCGATGACGCCTGAACAGAGGCGCCAATCGGTTATTGCAGACGGAGAAGACTTAGTGAGCGGGCTTCGTTGGCAAGTCACGAATTGCATTCAGAAGGCTCTAGGAAACGGCGATCTCCCGTCACAGTCATGCGGTCAGGTTGGCAGAAAATACGACTATTACAAAGCCGCGCTCGATAGCTGTAAAAGCGGCGGCGTATGCTAGCGAGCCGTCCTCGATCGAGTGCGAAGCTGTGCATCAAGCGCCGTTGCCAATCAACGAAATAGCGCCTGCGCTGGGTAGGCTTTTCCGATAGGCTGGAATTGAGACGGTAGATGGACTGGCCTTGACCGTGGAAATCCGACAGGCAATGCGCTAAAAACTTGGAGTCTAATAAGCTAAAGCGATTCGCGGGGGAAATTGGACGCCAGTTATAATTCGCAGCGCTATCACGATATTCAGTGCAGACGCATTGAAGCGCTTCGGACTAAGATCGACGGTCGCCACATGGTCGCCGCCGACGGACGAGTTTTGCCGGAAGACGGCGATTTGCCCATCGGGGTTGGACGTCGCATTACCGCTGCAGTGATGTTTATAGACATTTGCGGTTTCAGCGGCCGCCCAGCGAGCACATTGGCTGAACAGGAGCAATTGCTGCGTGTCCTGTCTTTCCTTTTTACCGAGTTAATCAGGATTATCGAGGATTACGGCGGAACAGTTGAGAAAAACACGGGCGACGGTCTCATGGCGTACTTCCCCGTTGATTCAACGTTTACCCATCATCAGTCACACCGTGCCTGTGCGGCAGCTATGACTATCTTTTACACGGCGGCAAACTTGCTTAACCCGGTTATCGCTCGCTCGAACATTGTGCCGTTGAATTTCCGAATATGCGTTGATCACGGCTGGATAACCGTTGCCAATGTCGGTGCTGCTAAGCGGTTCCGCAGCTTTGTGGCCATCGGCACGACGGCAAACATCGCGTGTAAACTGTTGAAACTTGCCAAGGCTGACCAAATTCTTATCGGCGCGAACGTGTTGGCTGGTCTGCCCGAAAACTGGCGTAGCCAGTTGTGTAAAATTGTCCCCGACAGCACTGGCTTTGTTTACACAGCGACCCAGCTGCCATATTTCGCTTACCACTTCCAAGGTGCGTGGGAGGGGCTTCGCGATGACCGGTGAACCGACATCCATGGCTGCGACCGCGAATTTGCCGCCGCAGTCTCCCGTCTCAGCGCCAGCCGGATTAGGAGAATCGGTGCAGTCGGGGGCTCAAGAACAGGGTTCGCTTAGCCCTGCACCAGTCGATGTCGATGCAAAAAAAGTAGAACAACTTATATCCTTCGCGGATTTTCATCACCAATATGTCGGCCAATATATTCAACTTGCGGATGCTAAAGCAGGCGCGACATTCGCGGTGACTTCAGGGTTGACCGCATTCTTACTAAATGCGCCGGGTTACATCGACGCGCTGAAGTTTGGCGTCACGTTTCCGGTTAGTATTTTGGCGGTTCTTGCATTTATTCTGCTTAACGTGTCTTCAGCGATTAGCTTTTTTGTGATTGTGCCGCGCCTGCCCAGCGGTGGAGATAGTCACATCTTTTGGAAAAGTGTTGCTCAGCTTCCGAACGGCCCAGAATATGTCCGCCGCATTGGGGCGCTTTCCGATACTTCGCTTGCAGTCGAACGTATTAGCAATAGCTATAATCTTTCGGTCGTCTGTTCGCGCAAGTACCTTCTGCTTCGGCGCGCTATGCTCATTGCTGCCCTCGCGTTATTCACAACACTTCTCTACTGGTTAGTAGGTGGTTTGTGGGCCGCATAGTAGCCGCTTTGGCCAGTTTGCGCGTGAATTGCTTACAGGTAGTGCTACTCGTAATGCGAAGGCCGCTTGACAGCTAATTATGTGCAAAAAGGCATCTAACGCAGTGCGCTTTATTAGCAGTGAAAACTTCGTGGTCTGCGTCTCTCAGTGTTGCACTATGGCACTTGTGCTAGCAATTTTCGATGTTGATACAGCAGTCGCTGACATCTGTACGCCGATGGCGAATGCACCGATGCTGGCGAGCCATACGACTATAGCGATGGTCTGAAATCCGAAACCGGTTTTTCTCCAGGAATGAGTGAAAAAAGACTGGGCAATGTACGATAATCCTGCAGTCAGAACAGCACCCGCAGCTGACCAACCAAAAAGCATTACTGCCGCCGCGTAAGCATCAAGACTTTCTTGGCCGGTTGAAGCGCGCGTACCAGCAAACGAAAGCAGGGCCACTGCCGCACCGCCGCACAGAATCAACAACGACTTGATCGCTAGATCAGCAAATCGCATCGCAGCGTCGAAGCTTGCGATATCCCACCGGTCGTTTCCGTCGGTCACCGAATTCTCCATGTAAACTATTCAGCCTTGACGCTCAGCATGCGTAGGTAGTCGCCCTGCATTAGCACCCGCAGCCTCGGGTCTTTAACCAGCAGATTCTTAAAGGTAGGCAAACGGCGACGTTGGTTTTATGTTGCAAAAGCTTTCATTCAATCAATATCGCCCAGTCGCTGTTTCACGATATTAGTATACAGCATATTGATCAGCGCACCGCCGATCTCGGCCCGGTCCACGTTGCCGGTCAGCGTCGTGCCTCTGGCGAGTTCCTTTGCTGCCGCAACATCGGAATCACCCGGCATCGGGTGAAGATTGAAGACGTAAGTAATGATCGTTTCCGCGTTGCGTGCGCCGAGCATGAAGGCCGGGTCGCGCGCCGGGGCGAGTATTTCCATCCGGTCGAGAAAGTCAGTCGGCGACGCGCCTACATCTTTTAGAGTGCCGATCAGCACGAGCCCCCGCTGCTCTGTATTCAGTTTGCCGTTAGTCGCCATGTGCGAAATGTTGCTAATAACGTAGGCCACAAAACCGATGACAAACGGGTCTTGCCAGAAATGTGGTGGCCAGGGCCCAAATACTTTGGGGCGGACGACGTAAGTGAGTAGCGCCTGTACGCAGGTTTTACGAGCTTTAGCGACTCGGAATACCCCAAACATTTCTCATCCCCTTCGTAGACAAACTATGCGCGCGCTAGATTTTCAGTATCGCCAATGACATGGCGAGCACTAACGCGTGCGCGCCGAGGGTAATCTAGTCGCTCGTCAACGCTGGGTGTTCCCAATATTCGTCTGCAACTTTATCTAAATTTTCCGACCTGAAGTTCTTCCAGTTAATTTCCGCCGCGGTATCCCGATTCATGGTCACGCGCAGCACTGGATCTATCGAAGTATGACCCTTCACATCAATCAGCGTCGCTCGATTGACGATCAGAACCGTCTGGATGTCAGGATTTGAATCGAATACTTTGCTGAAAAATTTGGCGGCATCTTGTTTAATAGCAAGGTGCAAAAAGCTCGCGGTGAGAAAGCTCTCATCGTCAACAGTAAGTTGCAGAATATTTTTGTCGCGCCGTTGCGTCTGAGGCTTGCGCTGCTCGGTATAGATAGCCAACGCAAGCCCTTCGGGCGTACTGGCCTGCTGTCGTTTTTCAGCTGCGAGCTGTCTCTCCAGCCGTTCTTTTTCAGCACGCTGCTCTGGCGTCAGCGACGGTCCTTGTAGTAGTGCCCATCCTACAAAGAATGCTATAAAGATCGCCCAAACAACGAACTTTTCTATCTTAGTAGGTTGCGAGTTGCTGGCGCTCATTAGTCAGACACTCATTATGAAAGTTTGAATAACGCAATTTTATCATTCAAGCACGAGATCGCGGTTTATCCAGTACTCCCCCTTCACGCCTAACAGTTTGATGCGAACCCATTCAAATGAGCCAGAACCAGCCTCTATAGTCGTTTCGGCACCTTTTATTATTTTCGTGCATTGTCCGTTGCGGACTGCGACTTCAATTTGGGCGGTGCAATTTTCGTCATCTGTTTCTGTGGCGCAATTGTTCAGTGTCGATAGTAAGCTGGTTGAAGCGCAAGCAATGCCGTCGTCTTTAACGACGCGTTGATTGAATGCTTTCGTAGTCCGCGCAGCATCGGCGCCGACCGCCGTTAGCGCTGATCCACCAGCTCCTGCATTAACAAAATCTGTTCCTTTCTCAAAATCAGTGTCGCCTTCACCGGCACCTTCGAAAGTGCAATTCGAAGTTGGCGGTGTGCCGCAGACTTTCGATAGTTGCTTCCAACCTACGCAATTACCTTTTGGTCCGCGGAATCCAGGACCGCCTCGCGATCCACACCCTGCAGCGATTGCTGCTTCATTCAAAAATATGATGAGAAACAGACTGTAGAGAACGCATCGCACGCACATGACCCCACCCAGATTTGCGGTTTATATTATCCTATTATTGCGATTGCTGGTCTGCAATGGCTGGTGCGAAAGTCGGAATTTCTGCGAAGCATGCACGTTAGGCTTGCTAGTCATAATTCACGCCCTGCATTATTATACTTAGTCATAGGGTTAGTATGGTGCTGCTTTGATAAACTTGCGTAAATTAAGGGGGCGGAATTTGAAACCTCTAGCCATCGGCAAGGCCGCAAGTATTTCTTTCATTTTTATAGGCGCATCATTTTCACAGTGGCCCAGCTTCGCTGAGGAATCGTACAATTACAATTTTGCCACCTGCAGCAGCCATCTTGCTGAAATGCGCCAGCTCATTTTAGATCTGAAAACTTTCTCCACTGACAGTACCTTCGCGATTTATGGCTTTGCTAAAGGCCAGGGTAAGACATGGATGACACAAGCAAAAAATTTGCAATCCAAATCCGCAGCTAGCAGCGGTTTGTCAGCTAGTGATTACATTGCAGTCCCAGGCGATGTCATAGGTTGGGGAATATCTATGATGCACTGCGCGAGCAACAAAGGGAGTTGCGATTATGACTATATCAATTTTGTTGAGACTGAAGTCGATGGCATGGTTTGCCCCTCTGATAAACAATTCAATCAGGAATAGTCTTGAACTTTATCGGCATCGGCACTCAAGTTTTTCACTTGCATTTCAGATACCGACTTGAACTTTCATTCGGCCGAGCGTGCGCGTAAACGCTAGTCGTCTTTAGGTCGGCGTGACCTAGCGTTTGCGAGACGAGTGTGATGGGTGCGCCATTATCGATCGCGTGAGAGGCATGTGCGTGGCGCAGCCAATGCGGTGAAGCGCTGGGGTTGCCGCCAGCTCGTTTCACGATTGCCTTCAGAATGTAATTGATCCGGCGTTCAGTTATCGCAAAAACTCTGGCGGTCTGAGGGGCGTGCCCGCGCATCGCCAGCAGCCCTTTCGCAGTGTCGGCTGGCAAAAGAACGTGGCGCGACTTGTCACCCTTTCCGACCAGGGCTAGCTGCAATTCGCCGCTGTCGCGCGGAATAGTCTGCGACCAAGTCAGTGACGAAAGCTCGGACACGCGTAGGCCTCCGAAGTATGCGACCTCGCAAAGGATGCGTTCCCTGCCAGGTTTGGCGGCGCGAAGAATGCTTAGGGTGTCGAATTCTGACATTATGCGCTGGGCCAACTGGCGCGGGGCCTTGCGAAGCTTGATGAGAGGCGCGGCATTGAAGCGTGCGTAGCCAACTTGGTGCGCGAATCCCAGCAGCGCTTTTACAGCAGCTATGGTCGTATTCACAGTAGCGGCACTTGCTGGAGAACCGTCCTCTTTCAAGCGCATCGTTTCCAACGCCGCTTGAACGTCATCGACTGTAGCTCGCTTCATGCCGCGGCCTGCACGGCCCAGCGCATCGACGAAGCGCCGCCCGATACGGCCGTATGCTCGCCTCGTGTGTGGCGATCCATCAGCATGTACTTTGATCCACACGGCCAGGAGGTCGAGATCGGTATTCGCGGAGGTTTGAAGGGAAGGCATGCGCTCAGCATTGCCGCCTTCGATCTGTGATCGCGTCGGGTGAATAACTTGGAGATCAGTACCCATCATTTGCCAAGCCTACCTATTCTGATAAGGGTAATTATCAGAACATATTGAACCCGTTTTGTTCCGCCGTCAAGATGGCTACTCGCTGCTCAAGCTGTTTGTGCGGTTGCGGTCTTGTCTTAGTTGCTGCTGACTAGACGAGGAATGAACTTGCCGGTCGCCTCATCGGCCATGCCTACCGTGGGCAGAAATCTTTCGACCGTGATTGGGTATCCTTCGCCATGGTCTTTCAGCCGCTGGCGGGCTTGCTTGGCCGTTGTGCCGACCTCGTAGTGCCCGCCCGTGTCATAGGCGATGAAAACCTCGCAATGGTATACGGTGACTGTTTCGACTTCGGCCATGGCAATTACCTCCATCTAAGCACCTTCAGAAACTTAGGCCGCATCAGGACTCGTGACAATCAGTGTTCAGCCCGTGAAACCAGACTATTAAAAACCGTAGGGCGGTAGGGGGATAATATCCATGCTCATGCGGTGGCGCTGCAACTCAAAAGCTATTTGAAACCCGCATAAGAGGTGCTGAAATCGTACCGATACGTTACCGATTAGCTGCCAGTTGGTTGTGGGTCGATCCGTAGTGCAATTGTAGTATTTTTCAGCGGCCCGAGCCTTTTTAATGTGGCTGTAAAATAATCGCCCGACATCAGCTCGCGAACCAAGCTCCAATCGTCTAGATGCCCCCAACGAGTTTCTGGAACACAGTGCGTCCGATGAGCGCCTGAACTGCTACTTTAGACGTCTCGACCGCATTGGAGAGATAGGGGCGAGCGGCCATCCTGTTTGTGCCTTCGTGTTGGGCTATAGCGTAGTCGAAGCCGCGCTCGATCGCACCACGCGAACCAAATCGAAGAAATCTGTCCCCCTCTACCTCATAGTCGATTGAGTTGACCAGCTTGCCGGTGCGTATTCCCGAATATCCTCCTGGGTTGGACGGAACAGCAGACGCTCTCATGCCGACCTGGGTTTTGCGCACCAACATCTGGCCTGCTTGGTTGGCAGCTTGAGCAATACCTAGCCGCATCCGCAGCTCGGTTTCCAATGCGCGGTCGAGATTTGTTTCGCCAACCGATTTCCAAGTCATGATTATCTCCAGATGTCACGTTAGCGGCCGGGTGCGACTTGCCCTGCTTCAGACGTTGATATCCCACGCGGTGCGTTAGATGATGGCGATAGCGACGTACTGCCCAGTACGCCCCCGTTGCCGCGAACCTCGACGATAGCTTTGCCGAACTGCACAAAAAGCGGCTCAATCGTACCCTTGAATTCGCTCTCGACTTTGATCCTCTGAGCTTCGGCGCGCGGGATGGCCTCAGGTCGCAAATTTTGAGTAGGCAAAGCGCCCATAGACAGCGGCTGAGGAATTGCAATCCCACCCGCGTTCTGCCGGAGAAATTCACGATATCCTTCGGGTGCGAAGGCGCCGTACTTCTTCTGAAGGTCTCGATTGGCAACTCGGTCGCGCACCGTCTGCAGCCGCGCGTCGAGTTCGACATCTATGACGGAACCTAGCGTGTCTAGTCCGCCAATGAGCTTTTCTATGCCGAGCTTTTCGGATAGCCACTGGCCCGCAGTGCCCTCACCTCCGAGCCATGACGAAAGCGAATTGAGCGCCGATTTCATCGCTTCCACAACTGCCGTCATCAAGGCGCTCGTGATGCGCTGGGCTAACATCGTTACTCGCAGCGACAGGGCAACCGGGTCAAACAATTCTTCTAAGAATGAGCCAACGACCAGAGCGTTTCGTAAATCAGTGAGCATATCTGAGACGCGGCGGATGCCACCCTCAACAGCTTTCCCTGCACCTGATTCTCCGAATGCAATCCCGAGTTCTGACCAGACCGATGAAAGCTGCCTGACAGCGCCAGTAAGGCCTTTGAACTTTTCTGTTGCTAGATCCGCATTGGCATTTTTGAAATTTGGTATTGCCTTCAAAACGCGATCGATCGTTTCGAGCTGAGCTACCAGCGTCTGTATGCCTGTAATGGCGTTTGCAGGGAACAGCTGCGCGAAGAGTGAGTTGCCAGATCGCTGGTTAGCTTCGCCCATTGTTTTGATGAAGCCCGTGAGATCCTTGAGAACACCCTTGTCGAAGTACTTGTTGAGGTCGACGCCAAACTCGGTGAGCAACGCTGACTTTTTCTTGTCAAAGGGGATTTTCTTCATGGTCGTGAAAATTTGACGTACTGCTCGCGCGCCACGGGTCCCGGCTTGGCCACCCTCCGCAAGCGCTCCCAGCGCTGCGAACTGTTGCTCGATCGGGACGCCAGCTAGCGTAAGTTCGGGAACGGCATAGTTCGCGGCTTGTGCGAGACCCAGAAGTTCGGCCTTCGAGTTTAAAAACGTAGCTGTCATGGCATCCATGGTCTGCCCCAGCTGCTCCGCCGGCACGCGGCCTTGAGCCATAAGGTTCAGAGCAACCTCTGTTGCCTGAGCTACATCAATGCCGGCCACTGCGGCGAGGTTGAGGGTGTGCGGGATACCCTGCATGGTGTCGGTGGCCGATCGGCCTGCTTTCAGAAAAAGCAGCGACCCTTCTAAGACGTCTTGCGGTTCGAAAATTGTATCAGCTCCAAGCTTGCGAGCTTGTGCGATCATTGCTTCGAGTGCGCTTTCGCGCTCGCCGAGTTTCTTACCAATGGCGCGAACCATGATCTCGGCTTGTTCGAATTCGGCAAACCGATTGAGTAAACTGAACGCTGCCAACGGACCACCGAAGCCAGAGGCTTGACCAGGCGTTGCACCGAAGCTCCTGAATACTCCACCAGTCGCGCGTCGGCCCGCTCGTGATGCTTCCTTTTGTTGTTTCAGCCAAGAGTTGCGAGCGTTCTGATCCTGTGCGCGACCCGACAGAATACCGGACGCGGATAATCCCCCTTTGCGTGCGCGATTTTCATTTGGGCCCATGCCGATACCGGTGGACGCAAAATGTGCTTGTCGAATTGCTGCCGCTGCCGCAACTGCCATGCCTTTGAGCGCGGCAGTTGCGGCATGAGCCGACTTGGCTATCAGTCCTAGCGATGTTGACGAACGTTTGGACGATACACCGAGTTTGTCGGCCCCACTCGCCGACTTCAGCGATGATACGCCGAACTTTGCAATAGCTGCCGACGCAGCGTTCGTTGCCGCGCGAGCCAGCGCCATCGTGCTCTTCAGCGCTTTAGTGGTGTTCGAAAGGCGCCGCGCTTGCTTGGAATAGACGTCTCTCAGACGAATGATGTATTCGACGCTATATGACATGAGCGTTCTCCGTATCCAGCGTGATCGTTGTGATCCCTTTCTCGGCCATCGTTTGTGCAGTGGCTACTGAGGCCTCGGTCATAACGCTCGGCCATAATTCAAATTCTCGTTCAGCCATCTGCAAGTGGGAATTGAAAACTTCCAAGCGCTGCGAGAAGATCAACTTCAGTCGCTCAATAATCAGCTCGCGATCGGCCCCGGTTACGAGCGCGAAAGCGGCTTGAATATTTTTGTTCCCGCGATCGCCAAACGATAAACGCATCAAAAGTGAGCCGTCGTTTTCATTGCTCAGCGCCGGCCCAACAAGGATCGGTGAATCTGGGTCAGACTTTTGTGCGATGTGCTTTGCATGCTGTTTTATCGCTTGGGGACGTCGCATACTTTTCTCCTCGATGAGCTTGCTTGATCTACAGACTTCGATCGTCTGTTTGATGGAGGACGCTTTTGGTGCGCGCGCCCATTTTCTCCGCGATGTGGCCTTTAGCCGAAGCGGTCCGCAGTGGTGAATGTGCTCGTGATGTTCCAGGCAGACGAAAATCACGTCGGCTGGTTTTGAATAGTTGCAGTGATGCTTATGAAGTCGCTCAGAGCGTTCACAGAACTCGACTTCGCATGATCGGGGCCGAATTATCAGACCTCGTGCTTCGGCTATTCGAGCCGCCGTTTGTGCCGCGGCACGCTCAGGATGTTTGGCGCGGTATCGAGCAACGGCGCGAAGATTGATGTCTCGACCACGCTCTGTTGCTGCACGACGTTGGCCTGCTAGACGCATCTTCTCTATATTCTGCCAATAGCGCCTTCTAGCCCGTTCCCTTAGACCTTCGGGGTCTGCCGATCTAATTTCAGCATATCGTTTGCGGGCTCGCGCAGCGTCGCAGGCTTTGCAAAGATTGGATCGCCCGGAAGATGACTTCTTAAACAGGGTTTCGGTCTTAAATTCTCCGCAACACTTGCACGGTCTCGTTTCTTGCGACCCAGCGCAGTCCCCAGAATCAGAAACGCCCCGGACCTGATTGGCCGGGGCGCTCAAAGCAGAGCAGCATTGATCTATCATCGCAGTTGGCAACGCCCTCTTCAAACGTAGGGTTTCATTCGGTATTGATGTTTAGTTTTGGCGCTGCATGGCGGCACGAGGTTGGTCAGCTACGGGCTGAAACGCGGGCAGCTGGTCCACTCGCCATCGACGCATTTTTGGTCCTGCAGCGAATGCAGGGGCAGGGATCACACCGTCACGGACCAGCTTCGCGATTGTGGTTCGGTCTGCTTGGTACAGCCGACAGAGATCGGTCATGGTGAGCAACGGCTCAACTGGTTCAATTTGCATTTTTGACCTCGCAAAAAAGGCCCCCGAATGGAGGCCTGTGTGAAATGGGCAATAAAAAACCCGCGTCGGCAAAAGCCGCGCGAGCGCAATCATTCCAATTTATATATGCATGCCTGATTTATAGGGAACAGTCAACGGATATGCGCCTATATCGGCAGAATATTTCAAATTTTTCAGGTGGCCCTTCCGCGATAAATTGCCTGATACCGTCTGCTGGGATGACATAGATCTAACTGGCGCGAGCATTCAGAGAGGAAGCCTAGCCTCAGTGATGCGTGGACATCGTTTAAGTCGCGGGCGATCTGCTTGGAGAGGTGGGTTGCGGTTCAGCGCTGGGCATAGGGTCGGCGGGTTGCTTACCGGGCAACTCTGATAGACCAAGAAGATCAAGAAATTTTGTCAGCATGGATCGTCACCGATCCTATCTGCGTTGTCGAACTCGGCATTGCTGAAGATTTGCCGACCGTACTTTTGCTCGCGTCGCAGTTTTTCTGCGGTTCGCGCCGATGCAATTTCGCCCTGAAGTTTGTCAAGGTGCGCAAGCGCAGTTTCAACTGTAGCAGCGGTGGCTAGATCAACTACCTTTGCCGGTAGCTTGTTGAACTGCCTGAGACGCTGAAGCTGTTCACTCCAAAGACCTCCCGCACTCTCCAAATCTCGCCAGCCAAAGTTTAGGAATTGCTTTAAAGTATTATCCGGCCAAGCATGTCGAAAAGCTTCTGACAGCCAAGTTGTCGCCAACGCGTCTGACACAATACATGTAGGCTCGAATAGTGATGCCCCAACGTTTGCAAACCATCCGCGCGGCAATTCGTTGCTAGATGGTGGCCATTGGTAGTTTATCGAGCCATAGGTCAGGACGGCACTACGTAGAGCCCCGACTGTTTTGTTAGAAGACTCATACACGTCTTGAGGCGTCGGTGGAAAGGGATTGCGCGGATTGTGATATCGTAATGCCTTGAGAACATGCACGACGATCGCGGGTTCTATTCCAGATATGGCTTGCATATAGATTGCCGCGCTTACATCGCGTTCGTCCTTATCGCGTGATCGGCCGGCAGGGAAAGCTATTTCAAGCGCCACGATATTTGCTGCGATCGCGCGGCGCGCTTCATCGAGGTTGGGCATTAAGGTTGTGTTTGTGCCGGTCATGGCGACTACGTTTGCCATTATCGCACCCCGTCCACTTGTGACGCGAGCCGGCTCAAGCGGTCTACGCGATCAACAACAGTGTTACCTGTGGAGAGCTCTTCGTGGACCGCCTTGGCTATATCGGCCCAGAACCACGGTTGAGTTACCCATTTGCTGCGAAACCAAGCCTGAGGCGTGCCGCGTTTTTGATCGACCGCATGTCGATCAATACAACCAACGATCTCCGATCGCATTCGTCTAACTTGATTGTTGGTAGGGTTTTCAATTCCAATACGGGCTAGTTCGTATCGGCTGGATTGCTCGGTGTCAGCAAAGGGCGGCTCTGAATCGCAGATAATCAATGCGGTCTGTTGAGGGGGCTCTCCCTCCCTCTTACTGAAGGGTTCCTTTCTTATAGGGTTACTGTCGGCAAAAACGCCGGGGTCAGAAGCGGTGAAAACGCCGGGGTCAGAATTGTCACCCTGTTCTTTTTGCCGGGGTGATGTGACCCCGCTCTTTTTGCCGGGGTGAGCCGCTTCGGCGTTGCCACGCATGGCAAGGATTGCAGCTGTGACCATATCGTCAACATCGCGCGGCCGGATGCCATTCAGGCCATAGTGAACAAGCGCGCGTCCGCCTGAGATTGGCGAGCGTCGTTGACTGAAAATGTACCCGGCACACTTCAACCGTTTAATCGCACGTTCTATCCGGTCGAAACTGTAGCCCGTGATCTCGGCAATTCGTTCGTAACCCGGCCACGCGCGGCGTGTACCCGAATGCATGAAGTAGCTAATAGCTGCCAAGACACGGATGCAGGACGGGTCAAGGTTTTGGTCCAAAGCTGCCTTCTCAACAGCGATCGCACGAATGAAGCGGAATGCAGTTTCGCTGTTGATCGCGTCGTGTTCCGCCGGCGACATCGGCGCGGCGAATGTTTGAAGGTGTGTGTTCTCGCATTCCATGTGCGGCATCCGGTTCTGCCGCTTGTCCGTTGACAGCAAATCGCGTATCAATATGGAGCGGCTGGTTTGTGCAAGAACTCAGACGCAACAACTCAGTTTCAACCGCCTCTTGGTGCTAGCCGGGGCGGTTTTTTCTTTGATAATTTATCGCTCACTGCGTGAAGTAAACTTACAATTATTCATATTTACTAGCTGTCGAACTGCGTCGGTCCATGGACGCGCTGTGGACCGGCATTGCGTCTTGTAGATCTGGATGTCGCGAGCACATTCGTCAGTTGATAGCGGTATCGACGCGTTTTCCCGGTAGTCTCTCGACGACGTCGCAGGCCTGCTGGGCCGATCTGTCGAAATAGCTGGCCGCGTGTAAGAGGTTCATCCCGCCTTGTGGCAACCTCAGAAAACCAATCCGCATAAAGTTCCCAAACATGGTCTGCACGAAAGGGCATGGGAAGTTCGACGCAGCGCAGATGCTGGATAAAGGCAGCGACGCTAACATCGCTATTTCTGACCAGCGCTGAGAGTGATGATTTTGTGGAAAGCGTTGCCACTATCGACATGCGATTATCCTATCAGCTGCGATGAGATCTCTCGTTTCGACCGCATGTGGTCAGGCTACATGGTCCACGTGTCTGTTGGGGTGACGGAGATCGTGTACTGGCCTAGACCTTATCCATTCTTCAACCAAACTTTCTCGCCAAGCGACCCGATTGGCACCGAGCCTGACGCCAGGTGGAAAATCTCCCGAATGTAGCATCTGGTAAAATTTGGAACGGCCGTAGCCAATGCGCTTGAGGACGATTTTCAGCCTTAAAAGTTGTTCTGGTCTTTTGTAGTCGTCATCCATAGGTGTCTCCGATCTGGAATGATCACCCAATGGATATGCATGTACCGTCTGGGATCGGTCTATATCTGACCCTTGATAACGGCATTGTATTTTTTTGAAAATCACCAAGGGTGGGTACGTCGCTCAAGTTCGGGTCAACAGCCCCAAACAATGATCAACTCCAAGGCTGTGAAGCTTAGCCGTATCGACCTTTCGTGAAATCGCGTCCACGAAAGTAGCTTCTGTGAACTTCGTGATTTGGTTGTTTCTTTGAGCCAACTGTTCAAGCAAACCATAGATATAACCGAGAAAAGAGCGGAAACCTGGCCTGCCCGAATGAGGGTCAAGGTTGCCGCCCGCAACCGAAAAAAGGCTCGCTAGTTCATATCCAGATTCTGCGAAGTCGCTGGTTCTTGCGGCAAGCGGACCAGTCCGTCCACTTTCTAATTCCTCTAAGACCCAATCAGACATCTCCTCGATTGAAGTCAGGCAGTCTGTCGCGACTTCAAGCCAAAGGGCTGGATCAAGCATGATTTTAGCACGAAGTTCGTCTGCGGTTTTGAAGCGCTCGAATGAGGGTGCGCAGTACGAAAAATCTACGCTATCGCCTTGGCCTTGATTTTTCAGGTGATGAAGCACCGACCGGCATGCACGATTTAAAGCGCGCGCTTCGCTCAAAGCCTTCGATCTTAAAATACGTGGGCGGCTTACGTCATCTAACATGCGATGCACAACCGATATTATTCGATCCCAATGCACATCGTCGAATGTCAGCGAGAGATTTTTTTCTATGTCTGCTCGGTGCTCAGTGAAATTAATGTTCGTATCAAGCTGGGTCATAGGCACGACTTGCCTAGTACGAAGATCTGCCAGCCATTCATCAAAGCTCGGCGCTTTTCCAAAAGCTTGCCACGCCTGTAAGCGGCTTCAACCTTGCTACTAATTGCATGAGCGAGCGCCATCTCACAGACTTCACTTTGAAAGTCTGTTTCCTCGCTGCACCAATCTCTAAACGACGATCGAAAGCCATGGACGGTAGCGCTGACCGCCATGCGGCGAAGACACATCGTCAAGGCCATATCACTCAGCACACTTTCGTGTCCCCGAGCTGAGGGAAATATAAGCGTACTCTTAGGGCAGAGCGCTATCGCGCTTTCGACAATTTCGAGCGCGCGATCTGATAGCGGGACGACGTGCTCTTTTTCGGCTTTCATGCGCTGGGCAGGGATGATCCAAAGTTTTGCTCGTCCATCAATTTCCGATTTCAGTGCGCCCCTGACTTCGCCCGATCGCGCCGCTGTCAGAATTAGGAACTCAAGCGCCAGACGGACGTTCTCAGCGCTGTTGGAACTTCGCAATTTTGCGATAAAGTTGGGCACTTCAGCATATGGCAAAGCAGTGAAGTGGCGGACAGTGTCGCCCTGTTTCGGCAAGCCTATGACAGCTACCCGACACGGGTTTTCGCCGCTGCGATGACCGGCTGCCGTTGCGTGATCAAGAACAGTGCGCACGCGCTGCAAAACACGTCGCGCTGTCTCGGGCTTTGAAGTCCAAATAGGCATCAAGATCTTGAGTATGTCGCCTGTCTCTACGCGATTAACTGGGAACTTGCCGATCACAGGAGAGGCGTAGGCTTCTAGAGTGGCCAGCCATTGAGCAGTGTGTTTGCCGTTCCGCCAAGTTGCGATCCTAGTGGCGTGAACAGTTTTTGCCATATCATCGAAGTTGGGGACGCCCCCTCGTTCGGCTCGACGAGCGGCAACCGGGTCGTTGCCTGCGCGTGCAAGGCGCCGAACTGCATGCGCCGCATCACGAGCTTCTGCCAGCGTCACAAGCTTTGCGCTCCCCAATCCAACGTCATGCCGTTTGCCGCGTGCCTGAACGCGCAGTACCCAGCGCGAAGCCCCGGATGGATCGACGACAAGATAAAGACCATTGCCGTCACCGTAGCGGCCCGGCTTGCGCGTTTGGCGCACAAAGGTTGCAGTAAGCCCTCGTGACTTGACATTTGTTTTGAGCGCAGCTGTTGCCGCCGTCTCAGACATTCCCCCAGCGCCCCCGCTTTCGACCAATACCCACATCCATCCCACACTCACGGGCGGATGTCATCGGACAATCCTGCACTGGTTCGCAAGATAAAGGAATGCGAAAAACGTTACTTAATATGGCAAAATTGGTGTTTTGTGGCTCGCGACGGAACGATGCGGATTGTTCTGGATAGTTGCCAGTGGCGGAGAGGGAGGGATTCGAACCCCCGGTACGGTTGCCCGTACTCCGCATTTCGAGTGCGGCGCGATCGACCACTCTGCCACCTCTCCGGAAGCCGTGGCGCCTTGACGGCGAACCGGGCTTGTAACTTCTGTACCAGACATGCGCAAGCGCATTACGTAGGCAGCGCCCACGTCATGTCCATCGGCCGTGTCGCAGGCCCATCGCGCTCGTAACCTTGAGCGATCATGCGGCCCTCTCTGGCGTCTGCGACCATCACCAAACGCGTATGGTCATTCAGGATCGGCGGCACCAGCCATGGAAAATCGGTGTCGAACTGCGGGGTCAATCCGCTCATGAGACGCGCGCGTCCACCGCTGTCAATGCCGCGTGCGTGACCGCCCCATCCAGCAGACTCATAGTGATTGGCCGCAACATGTGCCCCGTCGCGCACGCGCGCGTCGCGCTCGGACCGTTCGATAATCGCCGTCTCACCCGGCGCCAGACCGGCAATGGAAAAAATCGCAGGTGTTGAGATGGGTCGCTCCATCAACATACGACGCGCATCTTGGAAGGTCTCCGCTTCCTCCGAAACGTCGCGCAAAAGATGCGCAGGTGTTGGATGCGGCATGCTCCAAACACGGCGACGGTTCGCTGCCCAATCTAGATAGAAAAGTCCAACAGCTTTGCGCATCGGCGCTTGATTGAGAGCCGCTGAAAACCGCCCAGGCGCCATGACTTGCAGGACACCGGTGTATCCAGGCCAAGTCAAAATCGCGAACGGGCCAGCAGGCGCTCCAGATACACGCGCGGCAACGAGATTGCTGCCCAGACCCGGCGTCAACCAGTCAAGGACCCGCGCGAGCCGTGCAGATCGGCCATCAGGAGATGGCGCAACACGGCACGTGCAACCCCACTCATAGTTCACCGAAAAAAAGTATGCGCCTGGCCGACCCAACACCTGCGCAATCGTATCTATCTCGGAAAGATGCGAGTTGTCCCATCGCACCAGCCATGCACGCGACACCCGATCCAGAGCCTTCAAGGCCCGCTGCGGATAGCGACGCGAGGCAATATCGAGCAGAGCATGCGTCTTAGCTTTATGTTGCATCAGCGTCGCAAGCGGAAAATCCCGCCCAGTTTCAACCACGGGAATCGCAGGTAGCTCAGCTGCAGGACGGGTCGCAGAAGGTGCAGAAGCATGTTTTGGCCCACGAAACAGTGCCATACGGTCATCCTTTTACGTGATATAACTTCATTTAATCGGATATGACCGATAGCCCGCACCAAACCAAGGCAAAGGCGCGCAGTTTCACCCATTCTGCGGCGCAGCAACCGTTGACAAGCCACCTCATCTCGACAATAAAGCCGTTCATAACAGGAGCATAACGCTCCGACGACAAATGCGCTGCCCGAGGCTTCTGCTAGCAACGTCTAGCAACTACCTGAAAGTCCATCGTTTTCGATGGCGCCACAGGGCGCGGTAACAGGCCCAGAAGGCCGAAAGGAATTCCCATGTACGCTGTCATTAAGACAGGCGGCAAGCAGTATCGCGTCGCGAAGGACGATGTCCTGACCATCGAGCGCGTTTCGGGCGATGCCGGAGCCAAAATCGAATTTGCTGAAGTCCTCATGGTCGGCTCCGACGCCGGCGTGAAACTTGGTGCCCCTCTTTTATCGGGTGCCAAAGTAATGGCTGAACTCGTCGCACATACGCGCGGACCCAAGGTCATCGCTTTCAAAAAGCGTCGTCGGAAAAATTCACGCCGCAAGAAGGGTCACCGTCAAGACCTTTGCACTGTGCGCATCACTGGTATCACCGGCGCCTAATTGGCAGCCGATAGCAATCGAGGACAACGGACATGGCACAAAAGAAAGCAGGCGGTTCGACGAAGAACGGCCGCGATTCAGAATCGAAACGCTTAGGCATCAAACGCTACGGCGGCGAACACGTCATCCCAGGCAACATTCTTTGCCGCCAGCGCGGCACACAATGGCATCCAGGCTCGGGTGTCGGCATGGGCACCGATCACACCATCTTCGCAGTCGAAGAAGGCCAAGTTGAATTCAACACCAAGCGTAATGGCCGGATCTATATATCGGTACGCCCAAAGACACTTGTTGCCGCTGAATAATTTCATCGCAAACAGCGCTCGCCGCTTCTAACGAACACGAGGGGATGGCGCTGCCGTCCCCTTTTCATTTTTGCCACCTTTATCGTATCTCGTAGAAATTCAATGCAGACGGCCCGCCTCATCCTTCGACCGCTTCATGCTCACGATGCATCGCGCATCGCGGAGCTGGCCGGAACATGGGAAGTAGCAAGTATGACGGGACGCATCCCATATCCCTATTCGGCAGATGCAGCCCAACACTGGCTAACGGGCCTCGCCGAAGGTGAAGTTGTGTTCGGCATCGAACATCACCATGAGCTTATCGGCATCTGCGGCTACTCTCGCGAAGCCGACGGCTCTCATCAACTGGGATACTGGATCGGCAAACCATACTGGGGCCAGGGCTTTGCGACTGAAGCAGCACGGGCCTTAATTGATTTTGGCTTCCGCAAAGGCGGCGTCAAAAAATTTCATTGCCGCCACTTCGTCGATAATCCGGCATCTAGCCAAGTGATCTCAAAATTGGGCTTTCGCAAAAGCGGCACCGACCGCGGCTGGTGCGAAGCAAGGCAAGCAGAGTTTCCAACAATCGCCTATCATCTGCGACGTCCGTGGACCATAGCGATCAAAGCGCGCGCATCATGAAGTTTCTCGACCAAGTCAAAATCTATGTGAAGTCGGGTGACGGCGGCAACGGCTGCATCGGCTTTCGCCGCGAAAAATTCATTGAGTTCGGTGGCCCCAATGGCGGCGACGGCGGACGCGGTGGAGATGTGTGGGTCGAATGCGTAGGCAATCTCAACACCCTGATCGACTATCGCTATCAACAGCATTTCAAAGCACGCAACGGCGAAGGCGGCATGGGCCAGAACCGCTCTGGCGCCAACGGCGATGATTGCATCATTAAAGTGCCACCCGGCACAGAAGTGTTTGCGGAAGATGGCGAAACGCTGCTTGCCGATCTTGTCAATGTCGGTGATCGCAAACTGATATCGAAGGGCGGTAACGGCGGATTTGGCAATGCGCATTTCAAAAGCGCGACCAACCAAGCTCCAAACTTCGCCAACCCTGGTCTGCCAGGCGAAGAATTGACGCTTTGGCTGCGCATGAAACTGATCGCCGATGCTGGCTTGGTTGGATTACCCAACGCAGGAAAATCAACGTTTTTAGCCTCAGTTTCAGCGGCAAAGCCAAAGATCGCCGATTATCCCTTCACAACCTTGCACCCCAATCTGGGTGTGGTTCGCGTCGGCGAATCTGATTTCGTATTGGCTGACATTCCCGGCCTCATCGAAGGCGCGCATGAAGGCGCAGGTCTAGGCGACCGCTTCCTAGGTCACGTCGAGCGCTGCCGCGTCTTGCTGCATCTCGTCGATGCAACAGAAGAAGATGTAGCCAACGCTTACAAAACAGTCCGTCGGGAATTAAAAGCCTATGGCAATGGGCTCGACAAAAAGAAAGAAATCGTCGCGCTATCGAAAGCCGATGCGCTCGATCCTGAAATGCTCGCCTCTAAATTTGCCGAATTGAAAAAAGCCGCGCGTAAAACGCCATTAATTCTATCCGCTGTGTCCGGTAAAGGCGTGAAGGAAGCACTTTACGCGCTCATACGGGAAATCCAACGCAAAGATGCAGACGAAGCGATCGAAGATCCCGATGCCGACACATCTTGGCATCCTTGAGCTGCTACCTATCTCACCACACAGACAAATTACAAAATTTCAAAACGACATCTTGAGCATCGTGTGATGTGTGCAACAATGCGTTGACGCTCACCTTTCATCTTGCCCCCTCTGCGAGAAACCATGCTTCACACCGCACGCACACCACTCTGGACCTGGCTTTTACCCCTTGGCGGCGTGATCTTCTTTGCAATTGCAACTTCACTTGGTTTTGATGATCAATTTTCGGGGTCATTCCTGGGTATGGCCATCGCCGCCCTGCTGGTACCGCTACTGATCGCAGCCGTCTTCTCAGCCGTTTATCATGCCGAAGATGCAGCCCACATCACTGGCGAACCCTTTGGCACGTTGATTTTGACCATCGCCGTAACCGTGATCGAGCTCGCATTGATTTTCTCGATCATGCTCACCGGCAAAGCCAGCCCCACACTGGTGCGCGATACGGTTTACGCTGTCATCATGATTATTTGCACCGGCCTTGTCGGACTGTGCATTCTCGTCGGTGGCTTGAGATACCGCGAACAATCGTTCGACGTCACATCGACCAAAATCTATTTGGCAGTTTTGCTCGTCATTGCATCACTCACCCTGATACTACCAAACTACACCCAATCGGCTCCCGGTCCCACATTTACAAGCAGTCAGTTGGCGTTTGTGAGTGCGGTGACGATCGCACTCTATTTCGTGTTTCTCTACACACAGACGATGCTGCATCGAGATTATTTCACCGGCGAGCGCACCGATGCTTTTGAACCCGTAACAGGTGGATCTAGTCGACTGTTGAAAGTTATTGGCCTGTTATCTCTGGCTTTGGTAGCTGTCGTTGTACTTGCCAAATTATTCGCCGTCGTCATCAGTTCAGGCGTGGCATGGCTTGGCGTACCCGTCGGCGTCACAGGCGTCGTGATCGCATTAATTGTACTGACGCCGGAAAGCATTGCCGCCGTATCGGCCGCCAGAAAAGATAACCTCCAGAAAAGTTTGAACTTGGCGCTTGGCTCATCGTTGGCGACGATTGGACTGACGATCCCAGCCGTAGCAGTCGCAGACATCATCATGCAGCAACCGCTCTATCTTGGCCTTGAACCTCGCGATGTCGTTTTACTGATCACCACGCTCGGTGCCAGCATTCTGACATTCGGAACCGGCAAGACCAATGTCCTGTTCGGATTTCTCCATTTGGTGTTGTTCGGTGTGTTTTTGTTCTTAGCATTCGTCCCATAAATTAACGGCCTCAGCCGCTCATCTCGGAAAGCAGCAACGTTATCTTGGCGAACAGCTTGCAGCCGACAGCGCTTTTGCTGATAAGGCTGGCAGCACATCTGCATCAATTAATTGAGCCCGAAATGGTCAGCCCATCGACATCATCAGCCACATCGTCCACAGCACGCGCCGAATGGACACATGCGCGTCGCATCGTCGTAAAGATCGGCTCAGCGTTACTGACTGACAGTGCGAACGGCCAACTCAAAACGACGTGGCTCAACTCACTCATGGACGACGTCGCCGAATTGAAGGCAGCTGGCAAAGAAATCGTCATCGTGTCGTCAGGCGCAGTCGCACTTGGACGACACACGCTCAAGCTTCCCAAAGGCCCTCTTGAACTTGAACAGAGCCAAGCCGCCGCCGCTGTCGGTCAAATCGCGCTCGCGCACGCCTATCAGGAAATGGCGCAAACGCGCGGACTGACGGCTGCGCAAATTTTGCTGACCCTTGGCGATACCGAGCAGCGTCGTCGCTATTTGAACGCGCGTACCACTATCGATGTTCTGCTCGCTCTCAAAGCCATTCCGGTCGTCAATGAAAACGATACCGTTGCGACCACAGAAATTCGCTACGGCGACAACGATAGATTGTCGGCGCGCGTCGCATCGATGGTCTCCGCTGATTGCCTTGTTCTTCTGTCGGACATCGACGGTCTCTACACCGCTCCCCCCAATGATGATCCGAACGCGCAACATATTCCGCTTGTCACAGACATCACGCCAGAGATCGAAGCCATGGCAGGTGACGCGGGTACGGAGCTTTCCAAAGGTGGCATGAAAACCAAAGTCGAGGCGGGGAAAATTGCGCTCGGAGCCGGCACCAATATGGTCATCACAACTGGCAAAATCCTCAATCCATTACGTGCCATTACAAATGGAGGAAAGGTTACATGGTTTATCGCGAAGTCTGATCCGACCACTGCTAAGAAGCGCTGGCTCTCGGGCCAACTTGTGCCGGCGGGACAAATCTTTGTCGATGCCGGCGCTGAAAAAGCCCTCATGTCCGGCAAGAGTCTATTGCCAGCGGGCGTGATACGTATCGACGGCACTTTCGACCGCGGCGACGCCGTGATAATTCGCGCAGCCGATGGCCGAGAATTGGGCCGAGGTTTGATTGCCTATGCGACGGCCGATGCCCGACGTATTATGGGTAAACGATCTGGCGATATTTCTGAAATTTTGGGTTACGAGGGTCGTGACACCCTCATTCACCGCGACGACATGGCGTTGACCGGCGGCGCGAACAGGACATAACACGATGAATAAACCCGAGCGCATCGAAGACGATACAACGGCCATAATGAACGCTATTGGCGATGCTGCGCGCGCGGCAAGTCGTGTGCTGGCACAAGCCCCATCGCAGCAAAAGAACGAAGCGCTCCTTGCCGCTGCTTCGGCTCTTCGCGCGTCTGCAGCGAAAATCATCGATGCCAACGCACGCGACATTGAGGCTGCCAAAGCCGCAGATCGCCCGGCAGCTTTCATTGATCGCTTGATGCTCGACGCCAAGCGCATTGAAGCGATCGCCAAAGGCTTAGAGGACGTAGCTGCGTTGGCAGATCCTGTTGGTACAGTGCTGGCAGAATGGTCGCGTCCCAATGGGCTGAAATTCCAGCGCGTGCGTGTGCCCCTCGGCACGATTGGCATTATTTACGAAAGTCGTCCCAACGTGACGGCCGACGCAGGCGCCTTAAGCCTCAAAGCCGGTAACGCAGCAATTTTGCGTGGCGGTTCTGAAAGCCATCATTCGAGTGTGGCTATTCATGATTGCCTTGTCGCTGGCCTAAAAGCTGCAGGGTTGCCTGAAGCTTCTATCCAACTTGTGCCAACGACAAGCCGCGAAGCCGTCGGCCTCATGCTCAAAGGCCTCAATGGGGCCATCGATGTCATCGTCCCGCGTGGCGGCAAAAGCCTCGTGCAGCGCGTCCAAGAGGAAGCGCGCGTGCCCGCGTTCGCGCATCTCGAAGGCATCTGCCACACTTACGTCGATCGCAGCGCAAATCTCGATATCGCGTTACCTATCGTTTTGAACGCAAAACTTCGGAGAATTGGCGTCTGCGGCGCAACGGAATGCTTACTCGTCGATAAAAACGCGAAGAATGATCTGCTCTCACCGCTGGTCAAAGCCTTGCTGGACGCTGGATGCGAAGTGCGCGGCGACGCTGCCACGAAATCTGTGGATGAGCGCGTAATTGCAGCCAATCCGGACGACTACGGGAAAGAATTTCTCGACTCAATTATAGCGGTCAAAACAGTCGACGGCGTCGATGAAGCTATCGAACACATTGCGCGCTACGGCTCGCAACATACCGATGCGATCATCACCGAAAGCGAAGCAACCGCCGAGCAATTTTTGAACCGCGTCGATTCCGCCATTGTGCTTGTTAACGCTTCGACGCAATTTGCCGACGGCGGAGAATTCGGCTTCGGCGCAGAAATCGGCATCGCCACCGGCAAGATGCACGCTCGCGGACCAGTCGGTGTGGAACAATTAACGAGCTTCAAATACAAAGTGCGCGGCACTGGCCAAATCCGTCTTAAGTAAAAATAATCGGATTGCATCGAGGCGCGCATAGCTTGGCCAGAAAAATTCCACTGCAGTATTTTGGCGCTCTGGGTGTGAAGCCGCCGCTGGCGATGCCAGGCCAGGTGATCGGCATCATGGGGGGCAGCTTTAACCCACCTCATGATGGCCACCGCATCGTCGCTGAAACTGCCGTGAAGCGTTTGGGTCTCGATCAACTTTGGTGGGTCGTAACACCGGGCAATCCGTTGAAACCGAATGACGACCTGCCGCCACTTGAAGACCGCATGGCACAGTGCCAAAAATTTGCACTCGGGCCGCGCATGCGCGTGACCGGCTTTGAGCAAGAATTAGGAACCCCATATACAGCCGCAACGCTGGGGTTCTTGAAACACCGCTTTCCCCGCGTGCGTTTTGTATGGGTCATGGGTGCGGACAATCTGGCGTCATTCGATCGCTGGCAGCATTGGCGCGATATTGCATCCAGAATGCCGATTGCGGTCGTCGATCGACCCGGCTGGCGGCTGAAAGCACTGGCAAGCCCTGCCGCCAGCGTCCTTGCCGACCGTCGCCTAACCGAGCCTGACGCCAAGAGCCTTGCGCGCCATAAGCCCCCGGCTTGGGTGTTCTTAACTAGTCGCTTATCGCCACTCTCATCGACCGCTTTGCGCGCCAGTCAAATAGGACGCATCAGGACTTAGATTAAGATATTGATATATAAATAATTTTTACTGGCCAGCGACAGTTAAATTCGTTTGCCGCCGAATGGCTGGCGCATTATTATTGAGATGGTTCGGAAAGGAACCGAACCCAGTGACACGCGGGTTCAACCAGCAAAGGACGCTCACCGCTTGATCCGAACGACCACCGAAGGTGCCCGCAAAGGTGCATCTGTTGCCAAGTCCGCCGCTAAGACGCCGGCCTCGGCAAAATTGCTCGCCGATATCGTCGTCTGGCTCGACGATGCTAAGGCCGAAGAAGTCGTCACCATACCGCTCGAAGGAAAGTCATCGCTCGGCGATTATATGATCGTCGCGTCAGGGCGTTCTGACCGGCATGTTGCCGCCATCGCCGAACAGCTGCGCGAAAAGATCAAAGAGACAGGACAAGGCAATGTCCGCGTTGAAGGACTTGCCGCTTCCGACTGGGTCTTGATCGACACCGGCGACATCATCATTCACGTGTTCCGTCCAGAGGTGCGCGAATTCTACAATCTGGAAAAGATGTGGAAGGCTGAACTGCCGCCCGACACGTCGAACCTAGATCCATCGCAACACTGACGCGCGACACAATCTGAACTATCGTCAAACCTTCGATGAATCATCGAGCGGTACAACATGCGCATGTTAATTGCTGCCGTCGGCAAATTGAAAGACGACGAAGAACGCAGCATCGTTGCGCGCTATGCCAAGCGGTTCGATGCGACTGGCAAATCCCTGGCGTTGGGTCCGCTTGAAATCATCGAAATGCCCGAAGGCCGTGCAGCGAGTGCGGACTCTCGTAAAGTCGACGAATCTACCCGCCTTATGAAAATCGCAAGCAGCGCAGATTTCATAATTGCCCTGGATGTTCAAGGCCGCTCCCTCACCAGCGAAGCGTTTGCAAAATTGCTGGCAAAAGTCCGCGACGGTGGTGCCAAAAGCTGCGCGCTTTTGATTGGCGGACCCGACGGCCACGGCGCAGATGTCCTTGCCCATGCAAACTTGAAATTGTCGCTAGGCGCATTAACGCTTCCACATGGCCTCGCCCGTGTCGTGCTCAGTGAACAACTGTATCGCGCCGCGACGATTATCGCCGGTCATCCCTATCATCGCTCATGACGACCATCGTGAAAGTTGGTCTGCCTCCGATCATCGATGATCAGTCGGAGTGCCTGATCCTCGGCACACTTCCAGGTGACGAGTCGCTGCGTCGCAAAGAATACTACGGCCATCCACGCAATCATTTCTGGCCAATTATGGCTGAAGTCATCAACACGCAGCTATCTGCCGACTACAGGCAACGATGTGCGCAAATCTTGCAGCGTCGCTATGCCATTTGGGACGTGCTTCAAGCAGCCGAACGAACAGGAAGCCTCGATACGGCAATCCGAAATGCCAGAGCCAATGATTTCGCCTCCCTCTTTCTCAGCTATCCCAAATTGCGAATGATCGCATTCAATGGCAAAGGTGCGCAGGCTCTTTATCGTCGCCACATAGCAACACGCGCGGATGTCCCTCAAGATCGCGTGACGACCATCACTTTGCCATCAACCAGCCCGGCGTACGTACTGCCACTGGCTGAAAAAATTCAGGCTTGGAAAATTGCTTTCGACCGCTGAAGCAAAGCGTTCACTCGCCGTCACCCTTGCGAATGCCATAAGGCTCAACCAATCGCCACACATGATCCGGTATCATATATTTCATGCGACGCGGATGCGCGCGCCGCAGATGTAAAACCGTTTCGACGGCCTTCATCTCAACGCGTGCGCGGGCAAATTCCAATCCCCGCGGACCGATCTTGGGCATCAACCATCCCATCAAAGGCCGCAACCAGTTCGGCATGGAACGCAATGGCAAGCCCCCCGCTGCCAGTTCGACATTCTTCATAAAGCCTGAAACCGGCCCACGCCGCTTACCGGAACTTCCAGGCGCTTCGATGATGACTTCATCGCCCAGCAGCGCCAGCAATTCTTCACCGCGACCATTGCGTACGATCAACCACTGTTGACCCTCGCCACCCATGTACCCGACCGTAATATCGGCAAGAACGTTCGTATAATCGACGCAGGTTCGACACGTCATCGGAAAGAAATCGCCGGGCAACTTTGATAGCGGTAGCATCAAAAACGGAATTTCTTTTTTGCGACCATCCGTAAATCGCAGCTCGACGTGATAGTCGGCACGAAATTCAAGATATGTGATGGTCGAAGGATCGGCAGATAAGAGCTCAAGAAACTTGTGAAAATTCTCTGTCGTGGTGTTGTCGGAACACGGTGTGCCAACAACGTACAAGCGCTCCAAACCAAGCTCGTCTTCCAGCGATCGCAGAGCGTACACTTGGCAAGGAATGCCAATGACAGCCAGCCTGCGAAATCCTTGTTCGCGCGCTGTCTCAAGCAATGCCAACAACGGCGCATAACCCATGCGCATACCGCGACACGCCGCCATGCCACTTGGGGCTGTGACAAGCACAGGAACAGGCCGCCAAGAATCATTGGGGTCCGGCGCCATGGTCAAAACGGCATCGACGGCGCCCGTTTCCAACAATCTCTCGCCAATGCGCGTGGTGATTCCCGTCCACTGCGCGCCCGGCTTAGGCTGCGCAAGGCGCGCGCGAACCATGCGTTGCAGCGGACCGAAATGCAGCTCATCCGTTCGCGATGGATCACGCGCACGACCGTGAACGCGCTGCTCCAATAATGCATAATCAGGTTTGATAAATTGACACGCACGCCCACAGCGCTTGGTATCTTCAGAGCGCGAAATTCCACAATCGGTGCACAATTCGCGCGGTTCGGCGGCTCTAACTTCGGGCCGCAGAACAGACGCGTTTGCTAATTCTGATTTGCCCATTGCGCCCTGACTTCAAAACTTTCTGGCGAAATATTCCGTCGCAAAAGGCGGTAACAAGCGCTTGAAAATCGCAGCCAAATAGGTCGGGACCGTCACGTAATACCGCCGCCAGGGCCGATTGCTTTCCAGCGCGTGAATGAGCGACTTCGTGACTGCCGCAGGTTCCATTTTGAATATAGATTGCGCACCAGCTCTCATAGTTTCAAGCCGTAAGTGGTAGGCCTCACGATGCGGTGATCCCTCGATATCAATGTTACTGATAAACCTTTGCATGGCATTCTCAACGAAACGCGATCGGATGGGACCAGGCTCGATCAACGAAACATGAATGCCGGTTCCGATCAATTCCAACCGCATCGACGTGGTCAACGCTTCTAGCGCGTGCTTCGAAGCGCAATACGGGCCGCGATAGGCAACCGCAGTGAAGCCAAGAATCGACGAACACTGAACGATCCGGCCCGATCCGTTCCTACGCATCGCAGGTATTATACGTCGCGTTAAATCATGCGTACCGATCACGTTGACTTCGAACTGATCGCGCAACAATTGAGGCGTCACATCTTCGACAGCCCCTGGCTGTCCGTAACCGGCATTATTGAAGATCGCATCAAGCTTGCCGCCTGTGAGTTCCAAAGCAGCCACAGCACAGGTCGCAATCGATTGCGGATCGGAAAGCTCAAGATGCAGCGCTTCAACCCGTTCTTCACTGCGAAGACGCTGCAAATCTTCAGGAGTGCGAGCAGTCGCAATGACACGCCAGCCGCGCGCTTTCATCGTGCGGGCAGCATCAAGACCGATGCCCGAAGAGCATCCGGTGATAAGAACAGAGCGTGTCATGCAAAAACCGATCGCCACATGCGCTGATCTATGAACATTTTAATCAACGCTGGCAATCGCTACGAGCTATTTCGTAAACTTTACCGAAACAGTATCGTCACTGGCAAACAAAGACAGAGTGTTTGCAGAAAATTCATAGCGCGATGACGACTGAAGTGCAGCCAGATAAGCAGCCTCTAGCTCCATTTTCCCTTCGCAGAACATACGCGTCGTTGCCAATGGTCCGAACTTCACGTTCGAACCATCGACGACGATGGGTCCATTGAAGCGATTGCAGCCAGCATTCCCAGATACTTTTTGTTCGCTGATATCAAAAGTGGGACCGCTGACCGGCGATCCTTGAACTTCCGTCGCCCGCCATGCCCCGTCGAGCTTGGGCGTTTCAGCACTGCAGGCAGGCAACGCGATTGCTAAAGAAATCAGGGAAAAGAGTGTCGATGAATTTCGCAGCATCACACCGACAACCTTCTTCCTAAAGGTTCACTTTGAACTGCTATTCTAGTTGGCGCCTTCCAACAGACGACGCGCGATAACCTGCGCCTGGATTTCAGCCGCGCCTTCGAAAATATTGAGAATGCGGGCGTCGCACAAGACGCGACTAATCGGATATTCGAGTGCGAAGCCATTGCCGCCGTGAATTTGCAGTGCGTTGTCGGCGTTCGCCCAAGCAACGCGTGCACCCAGCAGTTTAGCCATACCCGCCTCAAGATCGCAGCGACGTCCTGCATCTTTCTGACGTGCAGAGAAGTACGTCAGCTGGCGTGCGATCATCGTTTCGACCGCCATCATGACGACCTTATTGCGGACCCGCGGGAACTCATAAATGGGTTTGCCAAACTGAACACGGTCGAGAGCGTACTTGAGACCTAAATCCATAGCACATTGGGCGACGCCTACGGCACGAGCTGCCGTCTGAATGCGCGCGCCCTCGAACGTATTCATGAGCGCCTTGAAGCCCTGACCTTCTGTGCCGCCCAACAGATTGTCGGCGGGCACTTCGAAATCGTCGAACGAAATATCATATTCCTTCATGCCGCGATAACCGAGCACTTCGATCTCGCCACCGCTCATGCCAGGCGCGGGAAACGGCGTCTCGTCTGATCCGCGCGGCTTTTCAGCCAGGAACATCGATAGGCCCTTGTAACCTGCTTCGTTGGGATTCGTACGCGCAAGCACGGTCATGACATCAGCGCGGACCGGATGCGTGATCCATGTCTTCTGGCCTGTGATTTTGTAAACGTTGCCGTGCTTCACAGCGCGCGTCTTCAGCGAAGCCAGATCGGAGCCGGTGTTAGGTTCCGTGAAAACCGCCGTTGGCAAAATTTCGCCCGCGGCGATCTTGGGAAGATATTTGTCTTTTTGCTCCGTCGTGCCGTTGTGAAGAATAAGTTCACCGGCAATTTCGGCGCGTGTACCGAGTGAACCGACACCAATGTAACCGCGCGATAATTCTTCAGAAGCAACACACATTGCTTCTTTACCAAGACCCATGCCACCGTACTCTTCCGGCAACGACAAGCCGAACACACCCAGCTCAGAAAGCTTTTGAATAACTTCCAGTGGAATATAGGCATTTTGCAAATGCCATTCATGGGCATGCGGATAAACTTCATCGAGGCAGAACCGACGCATCAAATCTTGAATTTGTGCGTGCGTTTCATCAAGGCCTGTATCGCCAAACGTCATTGCATCAGGCTGCGCAGAGATCAGGTCGGCAAGCCGCGCCTTAACAGCCTCCGAACCACCTTCCGCCATGAGATCGGCAACGGAATCTTCAAATCTGCGCAGTTCGGTTTTCGAGACCCCAAGCGCATCGGCACGGATAATCTCGACTTGGCTCATCGGAATACCGCCGCCAATTTGCGCGCAGTACTCTGCAAAGGCTGCTGCGGTCAGGAGTTGCTCAAGTTCACCAAAACGACCTTCGCCGTTCATGCGCGCAGCCCAATCGTGCATCTGCCGCAGACCTTCAACCGTCGTGGCAAGCCATGCGAGCCCGTGTGCGGCGTGCTGAGCATTGTCCATGCCGCCAGCTTCTTGAATTTTGATGCGCACACCTGCTTTGGCCGCCTGCAGGACCCGATCGGCCGAAGACACGGCTTCACCACAACGCTCGATAAGGCGAGCCGGGTTATCCGCCAGGATCTTGGTTTCGGCCTTCATCGGCGCCACGGACATAAATTTCTCCAGCAGGTTAGAGGGCGCTCGGGGGTGGTGCGCGCCTGATTGAATGAGATTGCGTCAATTTAGACATCTAATTGAGGTTCGCAACCAGCACGCACGCGACGATTGCGCGCTCGCAGACCTGAATTGCTGACAACCTTATGCGCTCAAAAGCAGGCTTCGGATCACAAAAAATCGCCCCCACGGACGGATCCTAACCTTAGCCCATTTTCGCCTTAGCAATTACGACGAATACAGCTATCTCCGCGGACGCTGAGCCTGCACTGTTTAGGCAGAATGAAACATCGTTTTAAGGCAACATTTACCCTGTGACAGAAATGCCCATGGAAGAAAGCCCGTCTAGCGCAGCGCATCCAGACCTTGCATATCTGAGCTGGGCAGGCACCGATACAAAGCCCGTGCCGCCGCAAAGAAACGGACAACTCATGAAGCGCGTGCGCGCAGTATTCGACGCCCTATATCGAGTTTACGAGCACTCCGGCTTTGCGATGGCCGGCGCGGTGGCTTTCTCGTTCGTCGTCTCGCTCTTCCCATTCTGCATTTTCTTGGGCGCGATGTCGGGTATTTTTGGCGGTCGTGAACTGGCCGACCAAGCCATTGCCCAGGTATTCGATATTCTCCCTGAGCCAGTTGCCAAAGGCCTCACGCCAGAAATAGACGCCATTATGGGGCGATCACGAATTGACCTTTTGACGGTCAGTGGATTTTTAGCGCTCTTCTTCGCAACCAGCGCCATCGAAACCATGCGCGCCGCCTTAAACGGCGCATACCGCATGCATGAGACCCGGACCTACCCACTGTGTCTGGGCATCAGTATGTTGTTTGTTTTTGTAAGCGCGGCATCGATACTGGTTCTGACGTGGGCTGTGGTGTTTGGTCCTGGCGTCGCCGCACGCTTTCAGCCCGGATGGGCCAAGACACTCTTCGATTCAAGTTGGCTCGGACCCGGCATTCGCTACGGACTTGCCGGTATCGTTATCGCCGTCCAGTTATTTGCGTTCCACCTTTGGCTCGCGGCTGGCAAACGTCGGTTCGCGGACGTCTGGCCGGGAGTGGCCTTGTCGATAACGTTATGGCTCGCACTCGCTGGCCTGTGGTCGCATTATCTGGAGATAACCAACTACTCGCTATTTTACGCCGGCCTATCGCAGTTGATGGTTGCGATGATCTTTTTCCAATTCACAGCCATCGCCATCATTCTGGGTGCCGAACTCAATCGCGGCATTATGGAAATGAAACGCTTACGCCGAGACTCAGATCCAGAAGCCCAACACGCGATCACAGCCTCATAAAATAAAGTGAGCGACACTGTCGCCCACTTTTACATTTGCGATTGAGCTAACGACGATAGCCTACGCGCGTCGTGCACCAGCTTCGATGCAGTCCTCCACCGTACGCAATCCAGTTGTCGGCGCAGAAACGAGCACTGCCATATTTCCTGGCTTATGTTCGTTGCGCATCATACGCATATGAGCTTTCGGGATCTGCTCCCACGCAAATACTTCCGACATGCATGGATCGATGCGACGTTCAACGACCAGTTTATTGGCCTGGCTCGCCTGCGCGAGGTTTGCGAAGTGCGAACCCTGCACGCGCTTTTGGTGCATCCACAGATAGCGCGCGTCCATGGTCAAATTATAACCCGTGGTGCCGGCACAAATGACGACCATACCGCCGCGCTTGACGACTTGAACCGATACCGGAATTGTCGTTTCGCCCGGGTGCTCGAAGACGCAATCGACGTTCACGCCTTTGCCCGTGATGTCCCAAATCGCCGCGCCGAACTTGCGCATCTCTTTAAGCCACGTGTGATACTCTGGCGAGTTCACCTTCGGCAACTGACCCCAGCAATTGAAATTCTTGCGGTTGATGACCCCTTTGGCGCCAAGCTGGCTCACGAAGTCGAATTTATCGTCCTCCGAAACGACGCCGATCGCGTTGGCACCAGACGTCGCGCAGAGCTGTACAGCGAAAGCGCCGAGACCGCCTGCCGCGCCCCACACGAGTACGTTATGGCCCGGGCGCAGAACGTGCGGGCGATGCCCGAACAACATGCGATAAGCGGTGGCAAGTGTCAGCGTATAACAAGCGCTCTCTTCCCAAGTCAGGTGCTTCGGGCGCTCTAAAAGTTGCCGGTCCTGCACACGGCAGAACTGAGCGAACGAACCGTCTGGTGTTTCATAACCCCAGATGCGCTGTGACGTCGAAAACATAGGATCGCCGCCGTTGCACTCTTCATCGTCGCCGTCATCCTGGTTGCAGTGGACAACAACTTCGTCGCCGACCTTCCAACGTTTGACCTTCGAACCGACGGCCCAAACGATGCCAGAAGCATCCGACCCGGCGATGTGATATGGTTGCTTGTGAACGTCGAACATCGAGATCGGCTTGCCGAGCGATGCCCAAACGCCATTGTAGTTGACGCCGGCCGCCATCACCAAAACCAGCACGTCATGGCTGTCGAGCTGCCACGTCGGCACAACTTCGACCTGCATGGCCTGATCCGGCTCACCTTCGCGTTCCTTGCGGATCGCCCAGGCGTACATATTCTTTGGCACATGGCCGAGCGGCGGGATTTCGCCGATTTCGTAAAGATCTTTTTTCGCAGCTCCAGCAGTCGGATCTGCCGCCGCCTCTCGCTTCGATGCCACGTTTTGGCTCGCCATGTATTCGTATCTCCCGCGCAGGCAATCTCTTAACGAGGATGCCTATATTCCCGATTTTTAACTACTGGAAGCCGCTTTATGCCCCGACAAGCCCCGTATCAAGCATGTTTTTATTCCGCAATGAAGGGGTACCCCGTCCGTTATGCAATCAGCTCAATCACTCCTTAACGCTCTATCTGTAAAAGTGAAGAGAATTGCCTAAGCGAATACCCGGCCAAGCTCAGTAAACCCGGTGTGCTTTCGCATTGCGAGGATGCCATGCTCGACACGTTTTGGGCCATGACCGAGGTCAGCACATTCACGATGTGGGTGATTGTCGCGCTTGTCGGTAGCATCGTCTGGTTTCTTAAAGAGGTGGTCGGTTCGCCCGGCCATGCCATCTTCTTCACGCCATTCCTAGTATTCGGTGGACTGGCCGCCAATTACACCATCGGCCGCTATATCCACTATTTCGGCAACGACAAGGATTCCAATGTCGTGACGACCGCTGCCATAGGCGTCTTTGGCACCCTGATTATTTTGATGATCTGCGCTTGGATCTACATCAAAATTGCCGATTGGCGTTTCAAATCTCAGAACCGCACGCGCAGTTCGTAGTTCGCAATTTTAACCTGTCATGCCCCAAGCCGGTCGCACCGCCCCAAGAGCGGCGAACTGGCATTTTGCATTGGGCCGATGGCGCGGTATTACAGCGCATCCACCTCGCCCGCGTTAATCGGGCCCCATACCGGGAATGATCCATGGCCACGAAGTCGAGCGCACCGTCCACATCGTCCGCCGCCAAGGTTGAGCGCGACAAGCCGTGGATGTTTCGCACCTACGCCGGGCATTCGACGGCCGCGAAGTCCAACGAACTCTACAAAAAGAACCTGTCGAAAGGGCAGACGGGGCTGTCCATCGCCTTCGATCTTCCAACTCAGACAGGATACGACAGCGACCACGAACTGGCGCGTGGCGAAGTCGGCAAGGTCGGCGTACCCGTATCGCACATCGGCGACATGAAAACGCTGCTCGACGGCATTCCGCTCGACCAGATGAATACCTCGATGACCATCAATGCGACGGCCGCTTGGTTGCTCTCGCTCTACGTCGCGGTGGCTGACGACACTGGCGCGCCACGCAACAAGCTGACCGGCACCATCCAAAACGACATCATCAAGGAATACTTGTCGCGCGGGACATATGTGTTTCCGCCCGAACCGTCGTTGCGATTGATTAAGGACACGATCGTGTTCTCGACCAAGAACGTGCCGAAGTGGAACCCGACCAACGTTTGCTCCTACCACTTGCAGGAAGCTGGCGCGACTCCAGTGCAAGAATTGGCCTTCGCCCTTGCCACCGGCATCGCCGTTCTCGACACGGTCAAAGCATCAGGAGAGGTCCCTGCGAACGAATTCGGCAATGTGGTTGGCCGTGTGTCGTTCTTCGTCAATGCGGGCATGCGTTTCATCACTGAAATGTGTAAAATGCGCGCCTTTACCGAGCTGTGGGATGAAATCACACGCGAACGCTATGGAGTAACGGACGCCAAGCACCGCATGTTCCGCTACGGCGTACAGGTCAATTCCCTTGGTCTCACCGAGCCGCAAGCAGAAAACAATGTCTATCGCATCTTGCTTGAAATGCTGGCCGTGACGTTATCGAAAAATGCCCGTGCGCGTGCCGTGCAATTGCCCGCTTGGAATGAAGCGCTCGGCCTGCCACGCCCTTGGGATCAGCAGTGGTCGCTGCGCATGCAGCAAATCCTCGCGTATGAAACCGACCTGCTCGAATACGCCGATATCTTCGACGGCTCGACTGAAATTGCAAAGAAGGTCGCCGCGTTAAAAGAAGAGGCCAAATCCGAATTGGCCACGATTGAAAAAATGGGCGGCGCCGTCGCAGCCATCGACTACATGAAGCGTCGGCTCGTCGAGAGCGGCACGGGGCGCCTTTCGCAGATCGAAAGTGGCGAACTCGTCGTCGTTGGCGTCAACAAATATCTCGAAACCGAACCTTCACCACTGTCAGGCGGCACTGACAGCATCATGGTTGTCGATCCGGCAATGGAAGCCGAGCAGGTCGGTCGCCTCAAAGCCTGGCGCGAACAGCGCGACAACAAAGCCGCGAGTGCAGCCTTGGCCGAAGTCGAGCGCGCGGCAAAAGAAGGCCGCAACATTATGGAGCCGTCGATTGCCGCCGCCCGTGCTGGCGTCACAACTGGCGAATGGGGCACAGCCTTGCGCAAAATCTTTGGTGAGTATCGCGCCCCAACCGGCGTCGCTCAGGCAGCCGTCGCCCGTGATGGCGAAGCATTGAGCGCTGTGCGCGAACGCGTCGAAGCCGTGTCGAACAAACTAGGCCGCCGCATTAAATTCTTAGTCGGCAAGCCAGGTCTCGACGGTCACTCGAATGGCGCTGAACAAATCGCCGTAAGAGCCCGAGATGTCGGTATGGAAGTGGTTTACGAAGGTATCCGGCTGACGCCCGCGCAAATCGTTCGCGCTGCTGTCGATGAAGCGGTCCACGTTGTCGGCCTGTCCATTTTATCGGGCTCGCATGTCCCGCTCGTCAAAGAAGTTGTCGAGCGCATGCGCAAGGAAGGCATAGAGGACGTGCCCTTGATCGTTGGCGGCATCATCCCTCCAGAAGACGCCAAAACTCTGAAAGCCTTCGGAGTGGCAGCCGTCTATACGCCCAAGGATTTCCAGTTGAACGACATCATGGCCGACATCGTGCGCCTCGTGGACGGACATGCAAAGGCAGCATAACTGAGCGGTCAATGCGGATCGGTCTATGGAAGCCACGAAATTGGCAGTGCTGCTGTTCCTCATCCTGCTGATCGCAGGCGTGGCCTATGGTCTGATGCATGACTTTGGGTCGCGCCCCCGTGGCATCGTGCGCGCTATCATCGTCCAAGCCGATAGCGCGAAGTATCCATACAAAGCCCCAAGTCCAACGCCGCTCAAACTAACCGCACAGCTTGTGGACGGCACACACGTTTTAGTGCGAACCAGCCATAGCAAGCTGCCTTCGCTCGGTAGTGACGTAGAACTCACAGAAATGGTCAGTCCCTGGGGACAGATCTGGTATCAGCTCAATCAACAGCCGTAGGTCACTATGCGCCACGACACTCGCAAGAAACTCAACCAAATGCTTTGGATCGAGCGTGCGAAAAAGACCGGCATCGGCCTTGCATTTGCTGCGGCCATTACATTGGCATTCAGTATTGAAAGCCTGGATTTGATGGTCACGCATTCCAAGGTCGCAGGGACCATCGAACGCATTGATCCCCTCGTGTCAAAGCAAGGCACCGGAAGAGCCCTTACAGTCGGCATCAAGTTAGACGACGGCCGCCATGTCAGCGTGATCGAGGAATTAAGCAGTAATCCGCACATCGGAGACCGTGTCGAAATCGCCGAACACCGCCACGCAACCGGCCGCGTCACACATTCCTTTAAGTAGCGGCATTGCTGCCGTGCGCTAGGCGTTGACGCGGAGCGCAACAACGCTATACATCGCCGCTCGCCTGGAAATCAGCGCGTGGCCTCTGTGGCGGAACGGTAGACGCGGCAGACTCAAAATCTGCTATTCGCAAGGGTGTGGGGGTTCGAGTCCCTCCAGAGGCACCAAAGACCAGTGTAGTCTCGAAAACATTGAGCGCGACATGAGCGCCATTCAATGAACTGCGCGCCCCATGCGCCACACCCCATAGCTTTGCGCAGCATATCAAGGCCGTTCGATTGCCGCATTTGGTGGTGATGTGGTATCTCAAAATCGAGAAGAATTCGGGGAAAACGATGATAGCAAGAGCGATTGCCATCGCCGCCATCGCTTTGAGTGCCGTGATCGTCAGCAAACAAGCGCTGGCGGGTCCCGCATTGCTGTTCGAACCATCGAACGGCAAGATCTTGTACGCCGAAGAGCCAGATAATCTGTGGCACCCGGCGTCTCTCACCAAAATCATGACCGCCTATTTGACGTTCATCGCGATCAAAGAAGGCAAAATAAAACTCGACGACAAAATTAAATGCTCACTGGTAGCCACTCTGCAACCGCCGAGCAAAGTTGGATTGCCGGTTGGTGGCGAACTCACAATCGATCAAGCGCTGCAGGCGATCATCATCAAGTCAGCCAACGATGTGACGGTCATGTTAGCCGAAGCTGTTGCCGGTAGCGAAACGGCATTCATCCGTAAAATGAATGAAACGGCAGCGCGTCTCGGCATGACGCGTACCTATTTTGCAAACACAAATGGATTGCCGGATCCATCGCAAGTCACCACCGCACGCGATCTGGCAAAATTATCGCGCGCGGTCGTTGCAGAATTCGGACAATATGCGCACTACTGGGCGATGACGGATATGCGTTTGGGCAAACGACGTCTTGGTAGTCACAACGCACTGCTCAGGACATATCCTGGAGCCGATGGCTTAAAAACCGGCTTCACCTGCGATTCAGGCTTCAACGTCGTGGCCAGCGCCAGTCGAGATGGCCGACAATTGATGGCCGTTGTCCTAGGAGAAAGTTCAGGCAATGAGCGTGCAATACGCGCCGCCAGCTTGCTCGAACATGGTTTCGTGAATTACGGTTGGAAAGATCTTTTCAATCCATCCAACATTGACAACTTGCCGATCGACCCTGCGGCCAAAGGGCTCAAGACTGTGCGAGAAACGATCATCTCGTGGGACTGTGGCGGTCGCAAGAAACGAAGCAGTGCAGGCGCAAGAAAGAAGAAAAAAGCGAAAGCTGCAACGGAAAAAGCTGCTTCTCAAAACGCATCTGGCAGTGAAACTAAACCCGCACTCAAGCCATCCACACAACCATAGTTCCAAAGCGTGGTGTATCGATTGATTTCGATCAAACGATCAATTCAAGCTGACGCTCGCGCAGTAAACATCCTGGCGGGTCATCGTCTGATGGTTGATTGGGTAGGCGATTGAATGTCCCGTCTTCGGACGGTTGATCTAATCCAGGCTCTCCTTGACGCAGTTCGGGACGTCCACCGCCGTCACCTTCAGGCGACGCATCTGGCGCGTTTGGATCTGAAAATCCATTTTGCACAAAGTTAAGTGCGCTAGACTTTTGCGCGGCCAAAGCAGTGCCGGTATTACCAACGCCCGCAAAAATGCACGCTGCAAAGAGTAGTGCGTATCGGACAGTTGGCGCGAACATCACAATTTTAACTCCAGCCGTTTGCTGACAATACGAAACGCGCATGCACCATATCGAACAAATTAACTCTAACACCTTTTGCCATCAACGCAGCACCCCCGCACTGGCGTCAATCTTGCTGTTAGGGTTTTAAAGAATTTTCATATCACTTGGGGTCGACCTAAAGATGACTGCGCCGCGATTTGTAGATTGGGACACACAGCCGGATACCACACCGACGCCGCGCGACGTGTGTTTTATGGCGGAAGTCTTGGAAGGACGTCACGGCATTCATGCGGCCGGGGTCGCCGATTTTTTTGCAGCCTATCATGGCGAAAAGGGCGATGCCGGACGCGCCTGGGCCTGGAGCGGAGTTGCCGAATTGGTCCGCAACCGCGAACGTGAGCGGATAGAGCGCAGATAACTCCGAAAGTTTCCACTTTGAAATCGTCAGCAAGTCCCGTTGAGCAATCGTTGCACGCTGGCTCAATCGCAAATAGCGCGAGACCAGATATGGCGGCTGAACGCGCAAATAACGCACACCCTCTCATTCTGCGCACATTAAACATCATCAGCGGCCAAACCGAACGCGACCGAGCTCAGCGCAATGCCATGGTTGCGTTTTCGGTACGCTGCACCAGCGCCCTCATTTTATATGCGACGCAAATTATACTCGCACGCTGGATGGGTGGCTACGAGTACGGTATTTATGTTTTCGTCTGGACCTGGGTTATAATTTTGGGCGGAATTTCGCACCTAGGCCTAGGTCTAGCTGCCATTCGTCTCGCCCCCATGTATCGCGAGATCGGCGATTTCAACCATCTCCGTGGCTTGATGCGCGGCGTTCGTTTGATGGCCGTCGCAGGCGGTACGATCACCATGATGATCGGTCTCGTCGCCACCTGGCTGATCCAAGATCGGCTCGAAGATCACTACATTTTGCCAATCTATCTTGGCTTGCTCTGCATACCCTTGTTCACGCTCGCCGAAGTGCAAGATGGCATCGGACGCAGTCAAGGCTGGATGAGTGTTGGGCTTATTCCGCCCTACGTTTTGCGGCCATTCTTGTTGCTCGCAAGCATGATTGCGGCCCACGAATACGGCATGGACATGCTGGCCGCGACAGCTGCCGGGGCAGCCGTCTTAGCGACATGGTGCGCTGGCTTTGTGCAAACCTATCTGGTCAACGCGAATTTGCGCTCTGAAATTCCCGCGGGTCCTCGCGCTTACGATTTCACAGCATGGCTGAAAACCTCGCTGCCATTTCTGCTGATTATCGCCTGCGAATTACTGCTACAGAACACAGACATACTCGTTATTTCCCGCTTTCTCACGCCAACAGATGTCGGCATTTATTTCGCAGCCGCCAAAACGATGGCCTTGATTATGTTCGTGCACTATGCGGTCGGCAGTGCTGTGGCGCATCGCTTTTCAGCATTGCACGCGCGAGGCGATCACGAAGGCCTCAGAAATGTCTTCAAAGACGCGGTGAACTGGACCTTCTGGCCGTCCCTTGCAGGCGCAATTGTCATTCTGTCATTCAGCAAACCAATCCTGTCGCTGTTCGGACCTCAGTTTACGTCCGGCTATCCGGTGATGTGGATTTTGATTGTCGGATTTCTGTTTCGGTCTGCCATGGGACCAGCCGAACATCTGCTCAACATGTTGGGCCAACAAGTGCTGTGCGCGAAAGTCTTATCAGCCGCTGCTGTGCTGAACCTAGCCCTCAACTTCGCATTGGTGCCGAAGTGGGGTCTGGTCGGCGCCGCTTGCGCAACATCGCTCTCGCTCATAGCGGTCGCGCTATTGAACTATATTGTGGTGTGGCAACGTCTCGGCATCCGAATTGCGATTTGGCATAACTTACCCATAGCCAGAGGCTGACGAGATCGACACAAAAATAAAAAAGGCCGAAGAAAATTCGGCCTTCTAAATATCGAATTCTACGAAGACCCACTTACATCGGCGCGCCGATAACGAGCGTCCAGAACGATTTGAATTCTGTTTTTGGATCCTGCACGAGCGCGATACCCATGTGGTCCGCATCCGCCATGAGCAAATTCTTGTTGTGGCCAGGGCTATCTTTCCACCCGCGCATGACTTCATTGAAATCGATTTGCCCGGTTCCGACGTTTTCTGCAGCAAGGCGTGCTTTATAGCCCGTGCGTTTCACGCGATCCCAAGGGTTGGATCCATCAGAGCCGTAGTGGGAAATGCGATCCCATTTGGAAAGGTCGCGCGAATGGAGTTTCGCAGCTTCGGTCAATTCCGGACTCAAGCGCAACGGCTTCAGGCCCTTTTCTTTACGATAGGAATTGACGAGATCACGCGCCATCTCCGCGTCGAGCTGCGTGCGCGAGTAATCCCGATCGGAAAGGATGCCATTCGGTGCACGCTCAAAGGTACCGGCCGGAGCTTTGTCATCGAGTTTTGCCAACTGCGTTCCGCGCCGAGCGGAAGGATCGCCGCCAAGACCGACACTGTTGGATGATTTTTTCGAGATGGCAGAGGTCGACACGCTGTCGGGAATGCCAGACGAAAGCGAAGCGGACCCTAAACTGCACCCTGCCAATCCGGATGCAACAGCAGCAATGAGGATGACGCGATACATGACTATGACCCTCGGAACACGACGTGCGGATGAATTGAACAGTGGCGCAAATCCGTTAACCCGCCGTTAACGCTAATGCGCCAGCCGCAATATTCCGCAGTGTGGGCGCGCGCACCTGCGCCTACCCGCAAGCTGTAGCGTTGATAATGCTCAATTTTGCCGTGCATCTGTCCCAACCAATACCCACCCAAATATACATTCGTCTCAACAACATGTCGCTATTTTGACCGTACGGCCGCAAACGCGAATTTTGCGTCTCCGCCCCTTGGAACGCAGCCGCGAATACCAGACACTCCAGCCGCGAGATCATACTGATTCGCTAGGGCGAGGTGCCAACAATGACCAAAGCCACGACATGACGGCGGCAATGAGTCGTGCCCGACGCGGCACGGAGCCCACACTTGGTACCGCGAGCTTGTCGATCGCTGATTTGGTTTTGCTCAGGATCGCAGCAGATGGCGCGACACGGGCTGAGCTACAAAGAGACCTCGCAAAACTCACGGGCCCTAAATCGTCATCTGGCACGGCATTCCGGCAAGCAGCCGAACGTGCCATAGGTGGCTTTGTCGATGCCAACCTGATCACCGACAGCAAAAGTCGGTTGCTCGCGACAGCCTCTGGAGTGACCGAAGCGGAACGTCTGATCGATCGATCGACGACATTCAAAGGCGGTTGGAGCAATGTCTGCAACGCTCTTGTGGCGCGTTCTCTAGGGCTGACAAACGTCACAGGCCAAATTGCAAAAGCATTGGATCGCCTCGAAGGGCTAAGCTGTCTCGTGTTGCAACAGCACTTCGCAATCTTGCCGAAACGGCTCTTGTCGCCGACCGATCTGCGCGCCGAACTTGCGATCCTGGCGCTCGAACGCGCGTTCGGAAACAAGATCAAAACTGGTCTTGGCAAAGGCTCCGGGCTACCTGCCAAAGCTGGGCGTTTGCTAGCTGGCCAACTCTTCAAATCGCCACGTGAAGTCTCGACCGATGGCAAACTCATCGTCGGGTTGGCCTGCGAAGTGACGGGGGCCACCGACAGCAGCCTCGACGCACTCAAGATCGCCCTCATTCGGCGCTTGACCTCGCAGGCACCCCAGGTTGCCGCCCTGGCACCTGAACCGGTAGCGCTTCGCGCCAAAACAGATCCACGCAAGCCTGCGCCGCGCCCCGATAACGATCAGCACGCCATTTCCGACGAGACGCTCAATAACAAGCGCGTCTCACAGACGCCCGACATGACTGAATTCGCTGGCGCTGTTGTAGATGCGGCACGCCCGATATCCGAGGGCTGGCCAGGCAACCGGAAGGCGTTTATCTCTTTGGTATGGCAAGCGATTCGGCACACGCGCCCGGACTGGGAGCTCACCGAAGTTGCTTTCAAGGGCATGCTTGCGGAAGCGCACCGCTCTGGACACGTCGTTCTAGCTGGCGCCGATCTCAAAGACCGGTGTGATCTCAAGCAACTGGAGGATTCCAAGATCCTCTACAAAAACACTGTTTGGCATTTTGTGCGCGTCGAAGACTAAAAGGTTGTCTGTTCCGCATGGGTGTCGAAAGCAGTCCATTGAAAAAAACCTCCTATGCTCCGCAACTCGCGCCAGACAAGCTGAGCGAGGCGTTTGAGCATTCGATCACCTGGGAAGATGATCTATGGCGTGCCGACCCTGTCGACGTCCCTGAGGTGCACGCGAAAGCACGCCAAAAGTTCAATGACTTGATCACCACCGTCACGTCAGGTCGTGGATTCCACGTTCAAGAGCGCATCCTCCTATTTCACGGCCAATCGGGTGCCGGCAAAACGCATCTCGTGCGGGCCCTGCGCACTGCAACGCATCGCACGGGGCAAGCGTACTTTGGTTACGCACAAATGACGCCCGACGTATCGAACTACGCCGACTTCTATCTGCGCCGCCTCGTCCATTCTCTGGAAAAGCCCTATGACCCAGACCGCTTTGGCGAAAGCGCGTTGTCACGACTGACCAATAAGCTCGTGCTCGATAGCGAGGTGATCTCGGCCGCCGATCTCGACCAGCTTCGCGACGCGCAGTTGGACGATGAAGGCTTAGCCAGACTGATTTTACGATTGGCCGATGACATCGTCGCCAGCGAGCGCTTTCAAACGCGCGAAGTCGATATCAATATCGTGCGCGCGTTGCTCTACATGCAGCGTCGCGATCCGCGCATCGATCAGCGCATCAGACAGTATTTGCACGGCCGACAGTTGACGCCGATCGCGCTCGAAGCGGTGCGTGCGCTGGACCCGAATACGGGTGAGGATCGCGCCTTCGAAATCATCGCCGCGCTTGGCTCGCTGATTTGGAGTGTCGATCGCGCAGCACTCGTGTTCTGCATCGATCAAGTCGAAGATTTACGCTTTTTTGACAACGCTGAGGAACGCTTCCAGCGCGCCGTGCGCGATCTGATTCAAATCGCTAATCGGCTGACCAACGCGATCATTGTGATTTCGTGTTTGGAAGATTTCTACGGCCAAGTTCGCGGCCTGATTTCGCAGTCCTACATAGACCGCATCGAAAAGTCTGGCCCGGTATTGCTGCGCGAAAGCCGCACGCCCGAAGAAGCGCGCTTAATCATCTCAAAGCGCATTGCCCACCAAGCTGAAATCAGTGGCGGAGGCATGAGCTTCCCGGATGCCTCGCAGTTTTTCGGACCGCAGTTCTTCGAAGAATTTGCTGGGCTTTCGACACGCCGCTTGCTCGAACACGCACAAACCCGTCTGCGCGAGGCAACCGGCAGTGACAGCGACGATACAGACGGCGACGCCGAGACGAGCAAGCCATCGTTCATCAGCACGCTGGCGCAAGCACTCGGCCAAGCTGTCGGCTTCGGACACGCCGAAGAAGACCCACCGAACGCTTTATCGGCCGTGCAATTCCGCGAAATGTGGGAGCGCTTTGCCAATGAGAGCGAAGCTGAAATGCCGACCGACGATCAGGAACTGGTCGATGTTCTATCGGCTGGCCTCCTGCTTGCCCGCGACGAGTGGGGCAAAGCCATCGACGTAACGGTCAAGCGCCTTGAACTCGGCGAAGACTTGCCGGCATTCGATCTCACCGTGCGCCACCGAACCGGTTTTGCCAGCGACGTGCGCGTATTCCTGTGCAATCGGCCGACGCAAGGCGGCGGATTGAAACGACAGCTCGATAAAGTGCTCATGGCGATGCAGGGCAAGCCTTGTTTCATGCTGCGCGCCAGCGACTTTCCGCCCAACAAAAAAAATCAAACCGCTCAAGCATTCCGCAAATTCCGCGATGGCGGCGGCCGTCAGTTGCTGGTGCCGATCCCAGAGTGGGAACGCATGATGACGGTGCGCGAGTTCACGGCGCATCATCGCGGCGACGCGGGCATGATGCAGTGGCTGGAAGGGACCAAACCTCTTTCGAGCCTACTGTCGATTGTGCATCTGTTGCGGTTGGATTTGCTCGGGCGACCCGTGCCCCGCCTCGTGCAAAAAGACATGGACGATCCAAACTCAGCGCACGATCATTTCGCTGACAAATCGCACACAATGTCGAGCGATGCCGTTGCTGATGTCAATCTGCCCGCGAATGACGACGAACTACCGTTGTCCATGATCCTCGACGAGAACGGCACCTACGGATCGAGCATTATGTCGGGCCGCGAAATTGGCCAACGCGCTAAGCCTGTCACGCTCAATAAAAGTATCTTGAAGCGCCACGCAGCGTTTCTCGGCGGCTCCGGCTCGGGTAAAACCACGCTCGCGCTATCGCTCATCGAGCAGCTTTTGCTGCGCGGAATTCCAGCCGTACTGATCGACCGTAAGGGCGACTTGGCGAGCTACGCAAACCCCGATGTCTGGCGCGCCAACGATAGCGATACGCCTGAGCGCAAAGCAGAACGCGAAAAACTCGCCGATGCGATTGACGTCGCTGTTTATACGCCCGGACGATCTTCAGGACGTCCGATCTCAATCACGCTGCTGCCGAACGGCATCAACGAACTGCCCGAGCACGAGCAACAGTTGCTCGCCAACCTTTCGGCTGCCGCCCTCGGCGACATGCTGCATCTGAAGAATTCCGCCACGCACCAGAAGCAGTCGGGCGTATTAGCCGTCGCACTGCGGATTCTTGGCACCCTCAGCACCGCTGAAGTGACGCTGACCGATCTCATCCACATGCTCGAAGACGAGCATCCCGAATTGACAGACCAAACGCAGCGCATGGACCCGTCCGGCAAACTGCGCCGCGATCTCGTCGCGCAGCTGGATAGCTTACGTCTGCGCAACGCCGCTTTGTTTGAAGGCGGTGGTGAAAGCTTGCGCATGGATAGCCTGTTGGGCTTGGGCAAATATCAGCGCCCGAACCGCACACGCTTGTCGGTGATCTACACCGGCTTCCTTGGCGACAACGAAAATATTCTGTTCTGGGTCTCGCAGTTCCTATCGGAGGCCTTGCGCTTCTGTCAGCGCAACCCGAACGACGAACTGCAAGCCGTGGTCATGTTCGACGAAGCCGATCTTTACATTCCAGCCAACTCCAAACCGGCAACGGCAGAGCCACTGCAAAGCCTGTTGAAGCGCGCGCGCTCGGCTGGTCTCGGCATGATGCTCGCTACCCAATCGCCCGGCGACCTCGACTATAAGAGCCGCGATCAGATCACGAGCTGGTTCATCGGCCGCGTGCGTGAAGACACAGCCTTGCGCAAATTGAAAGCCGCATTCCAATCGGAATCGGGCCTCGACCCAACCACGTCTCTGCCAGGCCAAACGGTCGGCGAATTCCATCTCGTGCAAGAAGGTCTTGTGCGACCGATGAAGGCACAGCGTTCGTTGATTTCTGCCGAGCAGGTGCCATTCGATCGGATCGAACAACTGGCTGCCGAAACGCGCGGATTGGACGAGCGGCAGCTCCGACTTTTTGACCTCAAGTAGCGTATGAAGGAAGGCTACAGCGAAGGTCTTGCCTGATGCGCAAATACACCGCTGCGATCAATTCTTATTTCAGCTTTTGCGTGGGTCCGTGATGTTGCGACGCGAAATGCTCACGCGCGAAGAAATCCGCCTTTTAGAATAGTCTTACCCAGGCCCATGAAATAGCTACGAGATTCAATTCAGAGATGACGCAATTTATAGCGTCTATATGCCGTTCATTTCAAACCTTCCAGAGCGTGGCCTGAAGTCGACGCTGCGCAACGCAAATCACACAAGGCTCTGTCAAGCACTTTAGGAGTATGTCATATCAAATTGTCGGCGGAGGGCTTCGACTGACCTGAGATTTGATATGTGGCTCGCAAATCTCGGAATGTGTTTGGAACGCGGAGAGGGACTTCCGGGTTCTGTGGCGTAAATTGTGTGATTGAAGGCTTGTGTGCGGGGTAGAGTGTCATGGCGGCTAAGCCATTTTTTGTAATGTTATGTGCGACCCTTTTGGGTCCTGCGATCGGTGTAGGTCTGTTTGTCCTTATGAATAACTTGTAGGTGATCGCTGCAGCGATCGTGCGTGTTGATCATAACGGGTGAATATTGTCTGCGCCGCATTGATGCCGTGAACTTGCACGGAATAAACCGCCTATTCGCGCGAGTGAAGCCGTAAACTTTGTCCATTACAGTGCTTGTCCAGCAATCCGTTTCGCGGCTTGCAATAGATCGGCATTGCGTCAGGCATGTTACAACTTCTCAGGCGTTTGACCGCGCTCCTCGATCTTTTTCTGATCGTGCCCAGGCGCGCCCTGCGTTTTTTTGCCAACGCCATTCCATTTAATCCGCGCCTTGGGCCCTTGCGTCATCTCGCGACGGCCGGATGTCTCTATGTCGTTTTTGCCGTGCTCCTGGTTTATGTCGTCGCGCCGATACGAGGCTATACCGGCCAATACACGCTGCGCGAAAAAATCGGCTATGACGCCGAGCGCTGGCTCGCAACCGCCATTTACGACCCAAAAGGCAATTTCGTCGGCACGTTTGACCCGCGCCTCGATAGCCTTCGCGACGTCAACTACACCGACGAAGCCATCGAATTCGGCGATTACGTTGCCAATCCCGATCACAAATCCATTCCTGTGCGCGAAGTGCCGGAGCAATACTGGCGCTGCTTGTCCTATCACGAGGATCGCTATCTCGGCGGACCGCTCAATCCATTCGGTATCGACCTCATAGGCGTTCTAAAAATTCCACTCTCAACGGTGACGCGTTCCATTGAGCTGAAACGTCCGAGCCTGGGCGTAGGTGGATCGACGCTGCCGATGCAATTTGCCCGCGTGATCTACAAAACGCCGCCCCATGCTGACGAGGGCCCGTTTGGAAAGCTCGGTCGCAAAATGCGCGAGTGGTGGCTCGCCCCCGTCATTTATCGCGAACTCACCCGCGGCGGCGATGACACGTTGCTCAAGCAATGGGCGGCGAACCATATCTGGCTTGCGCAACGCACCGGCGGGCAACCGTTGCATGGCGTCGAAGTGACAAGCCGCATCGTGTTAGGCAAGGAAGCCAAGGATCTATCGACCGCTGAACAGTTCGTGCTGGCATCGGCGGTCAACAAACCGATCATTTTGCTGGAAGGCAGCGACCGCCTGAACGAAGTGCGGCTCGACCGCTGGCGCTACATTACCGAAGTGCGCGCACGCACATGCGCTGAAAAGTTGATCACTGATGAAGCCGAGCAGAAAGCCATCGTGTTCGAATTGTTGCAGCTGGGTAGCGGTCCGCCTGATCCGAAGGTCAGGCCAAAGCTGCAACAAGCGCTGGAACGATTTGCGCCTGATCAGGAAAAACGCGCACAAGCCAATCCGGTCGTCCGCGCCAACGTGCTAATGCCATCGGCGCGCTTCGGCCTGCGCGAAGAAATGAAGCAGCGCTATGGCTTTGGCTGGCGCGACTACGTGCGCGGCGTAACGACGACATTCGACGTTGGCGCGAACTTGGCGTTCCGCGAAACGATGGAAACGCGGCTGGCAAGTCTCGATGCGAAATGGCAACGCAAGCTCGATCCTGCCTACACGCTCGATCCCAAGAAAGTCAGCTCTGATAAAACTATGCCCAATGTCGTCGTCGTGGCATCCGATAGCGCTGGCAACATCGTGCGCTATTACGAGACCGGAGAAACCGCGCCCTACTTTGGATCATGGCCCGCACGCAATACGCAGTCCGGCATCTACGACCCGACAGCCGAAGGCCGCATGATCGCCTCGACAGGCAAAATGCTTGTCGCCATCGGCATTGCCAACGAGGGCAAGGATACCGCTGACTCGCTTTATCTCGATACCCGCGCGCCATCAGCAGGTCTTGAGACCTGTGCCAAGGGCGGCAGTGGAAGTTTTGGCCGCAAATCCATAGTCGCTTTCGCGTGTTCGCTAAACGAGCCTTTGGTGGATCGTGCCGCACGTCTCGGTCAACCACGCATGCAGCGCTTGGTCGACGGCTTCGGTTTTGCCATGCCGCCGTCAGCAGCACTCGGCGGAACACCAGCATCAACCGCTGCCGTACTGGGCCAGATTGCTGGCGCACCGCGGACCGTCCACAACATGTCGAGCATCGTGCTAGCGTCCTTGATCGGGCAAGGCGGAAAGCCGCTCAAATTGCCGAGCATGATCCGCAGCTACGACTACACCTTCAAAGGCGACAGCCATGCAGGTGTGACACCAAACGCCCGCGCAACAGTCGTTCCCAATAAGCTCGTTCGCAAAAACGCAGCGCCGTTGCTGAAATCGCTCTTACAAGCACCGCTGTGTTATGAAACGGGCGGAACTCCGCACGGCACACTGAAAACATTGAGTCATTGGTGCGCCGCGAGGCGGGACGATCTGCTGTTGCATTTTGCGAAAACCGGAACCCAAGTCGGTACCGACCCGAACGCCACCATCGACACCTGGATCACAGGTGGATTGCAGTTCAAGAACGGCGCGGCGTATTCCTACGTCGTGCTCGTTGGAACCGGCACGCCAGGCTCGCCATTTGCCCAGGGGCTTCACGCCGGACAACTGGCTGCACCCTTGCTCGATGATCTCCTCATCAATCTGGCGCAGGACGCAAAAGCGAACGCGCGTCCTGATCTTGTGCCGCGTCGCCCGGCTAGACCTGCAGCGTCGCCGGTGGCATCGCTACGACGCGACGATGCCTACCGCCCACCGACATCGGGCGAAAATCTGTTTCGCAATCTCAATCCGAATTGATCATGCGCACGTCTCCCGCATCCACAAATCGAGCGAACAAACGCCACCCGTCAGCCGCAGTTGCGACATGAAAAAAGCAGACAGCCCGACGATTGTCGCGCTACGCCGATGCTGGCGCGCGGGTTGGGTAACATGGATTTTGAGCCGTCGAGTTTGGGTTCGCAGCGTGCGTCAACCGTCTCATCATTTCCCCGACAGCAAAATCAGCATGACAGTGAAAAACCTGAACGAGACTGGAAGCGCACGGTCTTAATTGTCGGACTCGGCGCGCTGTCGTGGGTTGCAACGTATGTCGGCATGCTCGAACTGATCGAAGCCAACATGGGCGATCTGCCGATCATCCATAAGCTCATCATCGGCTTTTCGGTTGCCATGTTGATGACGATGATCATCTGGCTGCTCGACCAGATGTTTCGTCCGCATCCGTTCTCAACAAAACTTGCCTACGCGGCAGGCTACATCTTTCTGTCGCTGATTTCGGTCGGCTTCGGCTTTGGCTTCTACTGGAAAGTGCTGGAAAGCCGCGGCGAGGCTTCACGCTCGGCTGAAAGCGCCGTCACTCAGGTGCAGAATTCGTTGCATGCAGCCTCAACACGGCTCGAACAACTGCAATCGACGCTCGTTCAACTGACCCAGCTTTCAAACGAAAAAGCCGAACTGGAACGCGCCAAGGGAACCTCGTGCCCCGATAGCAAACCGGGCGACGGTCCCCGCCGAAAAATGCGCGATGAAGATGCCCAGCGATTTACGTTTGCATCCGAGTTCGTCAAAGGCCGCGTCACGGCTGTGAAAGGCGATCTTTCAGCCCTCGACGGTGACCTCGTCAAAATCGTGTCGGCTGATGCGTCCACCATCGACGCCAAGACAGGCAACCGCAACGAATTCATGCGTGCGCTGAGCCGCAAACTCGACCTCACCGTGACAGGCTTCAATGCGTTCCGCACCGATCCGCAATTGCGCCAGATACGGACCGATCTCGCAGACCGCGCCGAACGCACCACCATTGCCAACGGCGGAAAAAATCTCTCATGCCCCGACCCGCAACTGCAAACCGCGCTGCGCGGTGTCGTCAAAGCCATCGACCAATTGCCGGAGATGACCAAGCCGGAAATAGCAGCCGTCGAGGGATCGGAGGCGACCATCGAAGCCTTCCGCCGCTTGACGACGACTTTCTACGGTGCGCTGGCATTCAAGTTACCGCCTTCTGCCGACGAGTTGCGTGAATTACAGAAAAAGGCAGTGCAGTCTGTCGAAAGCGCAAACGCTTCAGGCTCGTCAAGCCAAAGTTCAGCCTCGCTCCGAGCTATTGCAACCGAACAAGGCGGATTGTCGAAACGCGATTATGTACCGCTCGCTGTCGCAGTGTTCGTCGATATATGCCTGTTGCTTGTTTCGATGGTACAGCGGCCGACCAGTCGGCTCACCGGCTTGCTGCCGAAAATGCAAGCGGCCGAACGCGGCCCGGTTATTCAGATTCTGTCCCGTTTCAACGACATTCACCGCGATAGCCAAATTCGCGAGAATTTTGAAATCTTCCGCCATGTCGTGTTCGATATGCACGGGGACTATTACGTGGCCGTCCCTCTCGATGCCCCACCACGGCTCGACCCTCAGCAGCGCGAAGATTTGCGCATCGAAGCCCAGCTTTTGGCCAATCTATTTGCAAGTTTTGAAAAAGAAAAAATATTCAAGCGGACGATGCTGCCCACAACCGGCAGCATCCAGAAACGACTGGCGCGCCAAGGGTCAAAATTTGCTCAGTCAAACGCGTTTCGCGTTTACAAATTCGCCGATGGCGCGTGGTCGGATATCATTCTCGGCGCGGTGATGGGTGCTGCACGTCGCAGCGAAGAGGAAAAGCGGCGCGCGAAAGAAACGGCCGACACAACGCTTCCTTGGCCACCAAACTCAGCGCCGCCAATCCGTAAGGCAGAACCAGAACCGCTGCGCACGCCACCCGCGTCCGTCATGAACTTCACGCGCCGGGCAACGCGCGCCTTCGAACCAAGTTTAGCCAGCACCCGGTCATCGCCAGCTAAGTCTCGCGCGATCGACCCTGAACACGCCAGCCGCTTTGGCCCTTACGCCGACGTGTATCAGCCATCTCAAACGGCACCAAGTCATGACGAGGTGACGGTGCAAGCAGCCAACAGCAACACCGTGAGTCACGCGCCAGAGAAATCAGACGTTTTAAAATCAGAGATATCTTCAGTTGTGCAATTACCTCGCACTGATAATCAGCACGGCACCGCGACAAGCAACACTGAGCAACGCCCAGATCGCGACGGTGACACGCACACGCACGTCACTCTGAGTCGAGAAACAGCGACTTTCACTTTACCCGCGATCGAAGCGAGCCTGCCCGATGAGCTGAAATCGACCATCCAGCGTCTTACTGGGCTTGCAAACAACACCTCGAACGTGGACCACAGCACAACGCTCACAACGGCTGACCGCGATAACACAATCTTTACATCCAGCAGCCACGAACCTCTATCCTACGGTGAAGACACGTTAACCGCCCGTGAAATGGCGCTTATCGGGCGAATGGCGCCGCCTGCGGCCGAATAAAAAACCTTGGACAGAAAATGGCTTAAGTCGAAACGTCACAATTCAACCCAGGCTGCAACGCTTGTTTAACAGTCTTGGTCTTTTAATGGGCCTCGCAACATCCCACAGAGGCTCGGCTCCATATTGACCGAGCAGCGTGGGCCCGGAACTAGGAATGACCACATGCGCTTCGACACACCCTCGCATCCCCTCATCGATACCAAATCGGACAAGGAATCGCGGCTGTTGTCGTTCATGGCTGATGCTCTTTCTCATTCCAGAGAAGAAACACACATCACGCTGGTCGTGCGTGGCACGGACAGCCCCGTGGCGCATGCGTTTGCTGCGGCTTTGACCGCGTCGGTGAATGCACCAACATCCATTCTCGTCGTGCTCTTCGATATCGACACGACGGTTGAAGACCATGCCAAAACTTCAATTCTCGACATTGCGTCGGCTGAGTTCCGCGTGCTGCCCGACAGCCGCTTTGTCGACGCCCACGAACAGCTTGTGATTGGCGACGCCCATGTTTGGATCGGCGATTGCATGCGCCGCGATCCGGCTAAGCGCGATGCCTTCGAGATTTATCATCTCAACGTGACGACGGCGACCAACAATACCAGCGCGTCATTCGCAAAGCTTTGGTCGTCGGCCAAACCGTTGAAGCGGTCTGTGACGCGCGCCATCGCACCCGCTTCGATTGTTGCCAGTCAAGCAACGGATGCAACGGGCGATAACACAACGTCACGTCGCTGATAGCCGACAGCACGCGACAGCGCCCCTCAGCGATCATTATCGTTAATAGCACCGCCGCTGTGTAGCCATTCCATCGGCTGCACAGCGTGCGGTTTTGCGCGTTCTGGCGGGTGCATCACGCATCTCCAAAAATATTTCCCGAAAGTTATCCCCGCGATCTGGCCGCATGATATTTTTGGTTTTGACGTTGGTCCATGACGGGCGGCGCGCAAGATGAACGGAAAATGGCGGCAAAATCAGGCATCAGACAGCAAAATTCAACTTACCGCCGCGCAGCGGCCGTTCCGCCTTGTTGGGCTACGAAAAGCCACCGAATGGATCGATAGTCTCGTCCAGTTCCAAGCCCGACTCTCCAAGGATGGCCTGCCCCACCGGCAGGGTTTCTTTTCACAGGATTGCCCCCATGACGTTCCTCGCCCGCCTCGCCCTGCTCTCGCTGATAGCTATGGCATCACCGCTAACAAGCCATGCCGCCAACCAGGGATTTTCGCATCAAGGCGTGGCAGCCGATGCCAAACGCTACGAGACGTTTTTGAAGTCGGCCTGGAAAGCCAACGGTAAAAAGTCCGCTGACCTGAAGGTCGAAGCCGAAAAACTTTTCGCTAATGATCCGCGCGCCGCCGCGCGGCTGCTTGCCAACGTCGTCGCAAGTGAAGCTGTCGATGCGCCAGCCTGGACCCGCCTCGCCGAAGCCCTTCTCGCGATCAAGCCCGATCCCGAAAAAGGCGAGCGCTACGACTTGCCAGTGCACGCGTCAGGAGCGGCTTATCGCGGCTATGAGTTGGCGAAAGATAAGCCTGAAAAAGCTCGCGCGCTGTTTGTGCTCGGCCAAGCCTTGGAGCGGCGCTCTTACTGGCGTCCGGCGATTGACGCACTCAAACTCAGCATCGAAATGGCCGACAGCCAACCCGCACGCGAAGCCTATGACAAACTGCGTGCCGAGCACGGCTTCCGCATGATCGACTACAAGACGGACAACGAGGCGACACCACCGCGCCTGTGTCTGCAATTCTCTGAGGAGCTGTCGCGCACGCAAGGCGATGCAGCAAAGTTTGTTTCGGTCAACGGCCGCGACCCAGAAACGGTCGTGCAAGACGGCAAGCAGTTGTGCCTCGAAGGTTTGAAGCACGGCGAGCGATATAATGTGCAAATCCGCGCCGGATTGCCGTCAGATGTCGGCGAAAACCTGAACAAAACCGCTGACATTGCGGTCTATGTGCCGGATCGTTCCGCGCTCGTGCGCTTCACCGGCAAGTCTTACGTGCTGCCAAGTCGCGGCCAGCAGGGCATCCCGGTGGTCACAACGAACACCGGCAAAATCGATGTTCAGGTGTATCGCATCGGTGATCGCAATCTGGCCGCAACATTGCAGTCGGGCGATATGCAGCGGCAGTTGTCAGATTATGAATTGGAGAACATTCGCGAGCGTTCTGGCGTGAAAGTTTATGTCGGCGAGATGGACATCGCGTCCAAACTGAATGAGGAAGTGATCACCGCTGTGCCGGTGACGGATGCGACCGGTAAGCTCGAACCCGGCGCCTACGTGATGGTCGCCAAGCCAACCGAAAAGTCGAAGGACGACACCGGCCAACTCGCAACCCAGTGGTTCATCGTTTCGGATTTGGGACTGACCGCATTCTCAGGCGGCGATGGCGTACACGCGTTCGTGCGCTCGCTCGCCGACGCCACGCCCATCGAAGGCAGCGCCGTCAAGCTCGTTGCCCGTAACAATGAAGTTCTGGCCACTGCAAGAACGGACGCGATGGGCTATGCCAAATTCGATGCAAGCCTGACGAAAGGCGAAGGCGGCACGCAACCAGCCGTGCTCGTCGCTGAAAAAGGCGACGGCGAATATGCGTTTCTCGATTTATCGCTCAATGCCTTCGACTTGTCGGATCGCGGCGTAAAGGGCCGCGACGCGGCAGGCCCAATTGATGCCTTCATCTACACGGAACGCGGTGTTTATCGCGGTGGCGAAGAGGTCGCCGTGACCGCACTCGTGCGCGACCGCGCAGGTAAAGCCGCAACCTTGCCAACGACGCTGATCGTGACCCGCCCCGATGGCGTCGAACACGGCCGCTTCGTGTTGAACGATCAAGGCCTCGGCGGTCGCTCGCTCGCCTTGTCACTTGCCAAGACCGCACAAACCGGCACCTGGCGCATGTGGTTGCACACCGATCCCAAAGCACCAGCGATTGCCGAGCGCGCGTTCCTGGTCGAAGATTTTGTGCCTGAGCGCCTCGACATGACATTGAAGTCGGATGTCACAGCGCTCGTGCCCGACGATCGACAGATCGTCAACGCAACGGGGCGCTATCTCTACGGCCCACCCGCAGCATCGCTCGGCCTTGAAGGCGAGATCGTTGTGCGCCTGGCAAGTAAGGAACTGCCTGGGTACGCTGGATATCAATTCGGCCAATCCGATGACTTCGTCAACGCTGTTCGCCAACCGCTCGAAGCCGGGCTGCTGACCGATAAAGACGGCAACGCGGCTATTGCCGTGACACTGCCTGCACTTCCAAAGACCGCACGTCCCTTGGAAGCTGATCTTCTCATCAATCTCGTCGAATCTGGCGGACGCAGCATCGAGCGTAAACTCACGCTGCCGGTTGATTTGAAACAGCCGCGCATCGGCATCAAACCACTATTCGAAGGCGGCCAAGCTCCGGAAGATCAGGACGCCGCGTTCGAAGTCGTTCTATTGGATGGCGCAAGCAAACCGCAAGCCTCTGACAAATTAGCTTGGACGCTGACACGCCTCGACACGAATTGGCAGTGGTATCGCCGCGACGGCAATTGGACGTACGACTCGGTCACCGTAAAGCGCAAAGTCGCCGGCGGAGAACTGAAAACAGATGCCGCCGCACCTGCCAAAATTATGCAGAATATTGGCTGGGGAAAATACCGTCTCGATGTCGTCTCGACGGAAGCGAACGGACCAGCTTCCAGCATCACGTTCAACGCCGGTTGGTACGCGACAGGCGAAGCGGTCGATAGTCCAGAGCAACTTGACGTGGCACTTGATAAAGAAACCTACAAATCAGGTGAAAGCGCCAAGCTGCGCATCTCATCAAAGCAAGGCGGTACGGCCTTGATCGCCGTGCTTGGCAGCAGCTTGCACCTGACGAAAGAAGTCGAAATTGCCAAGGGCGGCGGCGAAGTATCGATTGACGTGACCGATGATTGGGGTCCCGGCGCGTATGTCACAGCGATGCTCTATCGTCCGATGGACGAAGGCCAGAAGCGCATGCCCGGACGGGCCATTGGCATCACTTGGCTCGGTGTCGATCAGTCGGCGCGCGAATTGAAGATCGCGATGACGCTGCCTGAGAAAGTCAAATCGGCGGCCAAGATCACTGTGCCGGTGAAAGTCGATGGTCTGTCATCGGGCGAAGATGCGCGCATCACGGTTGCAGCCGTCGATCTCGGTATTTTGAACTTGACCCGCTATGAGGCACCTGCACCAGAAAAGTGGTTCAACGCTCAGCAGAAACTCGCCTTTGAAATCCGCGACTTCTACGGTCGCTTGATCGATGGCATGCGCGCCGATCGCGGCAAACTGAAATCGGGTGGCGATGGCACCGGACCGGTCATGCAGGGCAACCCAACAGTTGAAACTGTGGTGTCGCTCTATTCGGGCATCGTGAAAGTTGCCAGCGACGGCACGGCCAATGTTGAATTCGAACTGCCAGACTTTAACGGCACCGTGCGCGTTATGGCGGTTGCGTGGAGCAACGATAAAATCGGCCATGCATCGAGTGACGTGATCGTCCGCGATGCTGTCGCGTTGACCGTCTCGGCACCGCGTTTCTTGACACTTGGCGACGAGGTGAATCTCGGCTTCGACGTCCACAACATCGAAGGGCCGGATGCAGCTTACGCGCTCAGCTTGACAGAAAAGCAGGGCGATGCGACCGCCGAACGCCTCACCGCCATCGGCGATAAACAGATGGCCTTGAAAACCGGCGCGCGGGCAACCGAACGCTTGGTCTTCAAACCGAAGGACATTGGACCCGTGACGTTGCGCGTCGCTGTCACCGGCCCCAACGACATCGCCATCAAACGCGAAATGACGTTCGACGTGCTGCCACCTGCTGGCGACATCAAACGCACGACGATCTCGTCGCTGAAAGGCAATGGCGGTAAACTCACACTGTCGCGCGATTTGGTACAGGACATGATTGCATCGCGCACGCGCATCAATCTGTCGGTTGGACCAGCCGCCCGCTTAGACGTACCGAGCCTGCTGACGCAGCTCGATCGCTACCCGTATGGCTGCGCCGAGCAGACCGTCTCGCGCGCACTCCCACTCGTGTATGCCAACGCCGTCGCCGCACAAATCGGCTTGGGCCAAGACAAAGACCTCAAAGAGCGCGTGCAAAAAGCTGTCAATCGCGTCTTCGAAATGCAGGACTCCACTGGCGCATTCGGCGTCTGGGGACCATCGGATGCCGACTTGTGGCTGACGGCCTACGTGACCGACTTTTTGACACGTGCGCAAGAAAACGGCGCAACGGCAGCCAAAGAAGGCTTCAACCGCGCACTCGACCGCTTGCAGAACTTCTTGAGCTACGCGGAAGACTTCGAAAAGGGCGGCGAAGATCGCGCGTATGCGATTTACGTTCTGGCACGTAATGCACGCGCACCAATCGGTGAGTTGCGCTACTACGCCGACACGCGCATCGACCGCTTCTCGACACCGCTTGCAAAAGCGCAAATCGGTGCAGCCTTAGCCATGATGGGCGACAAGGAGCGCGCAGAACGCGCGTTCCAGGCAGCCCTCGTCAGCATGGGTGATACGACACCCGATACCGGTTATCGCAGCGATTACGGCTCGACGTTGCGCGACAGTGCAGCGCTCGTCACGCTCGCATCGGAAACCGGCATCGCCAAAGCCGAGACGCCGAAACTCGCGGGCGTGATCGCAAAAGTCTATGAGACGCGCAGCTATACATCCACTCAAGAACAGGCATGGATGTTGCTGGCAGCCAAAGCGCTCAACGATGAGGTGAAGGCAACGACGTTGGCCGTCGACGGCAAGGCCGTCTCAGGTCCGATGCTGCGCGCTTTGACACCCGCCGATCTCGTCAACGGTGCCGTTACCATCACCAACACAGGCGAAGCGGCAACCGATGCCGTGATCTCGGTCATCGGCGCAGCACTGACGCCGGAACCTGCAATCGCGAAGGGCTTTACCATCGAACGCGCGGCATACACCCTCGACGGCAAAAAGGTCGATCTGAAAAGCCTGAACGGCGGCACGGCGAGCGTCAAGCAAAACGACCGCTTCGTGATGACGGTAAAAATCCAATCGAGCGAAGCGGGCGGGCGCGTCATGTTGGTCGATCGTTTGCCAGCGGGCTTCGAAATCGAAAATCCGAAGCTTGTTGCAAGCGGCGCGATCAGCGGTCTCGATTGGCTGAAATCGTCGGCCGATCCGGAGCACACGGAATTCCGCGATGACCGGTTCGTTGCCGCCTTCAACTTCTCTAGCGCGCGCGCCAACACAGACAACGAAAACTCTGACGGTGACGCGCCAACAGATGCATCGGCAGAACCCCCTACGGTGTTGACAGCAACAGTTGCCTACATCGTCCGCGCCGTGACGCCGGGATCGTTTGTACACCCGGCCGCCACGGTCGAAGACATGTATCGCCCGGATCGTTACGCGCGCACGGCAGCGGGCACTCTGACCGTCGGCGTGAAGGAGTAACGGCACGCCATGCAAGCGAATACTCCAACACAACCTGAGGACAATAAGGAGAGCGGCGTGCGCGCGGCTCTCCGACAATTCCGCTGGCGGAGTTTTGCCCTCGGCACAGGTGTCGTGATGCTGGCGATGACCGCATCCGCATATGGGATTTATAGCACAATACTCAGCCAAGTCGGACCTCTGTCGCTTGATGGCAGCAAAGCCATGTCGGTGACGGTCGTGGATCGTAACGGCAAATTGCTGCGCCCGTTCACGACCGCCGACGGTCGTTGGCGCTTACCGCTAGAAACAAAAGACGTCGATCCGCACTATTTAAAAATGCTCATGGCATTCGAAGATAGCCGCTTTTACGCGCATGGCGGTATCGACGGCCAAGCGCTGGTGCGCGCCGTTGTACAAGCTGTCATGCACGGACGGCTTGTCTCAGGCGGATCGACCATCACCATGCAGGTCGCGCGCTTGTTGTCGGGCGTCCACGAGCGCACGGCGGGCGGAAAGTTGCGTCAGATGATCCGCGCACGCCAACTCGAACAGGCACTTTCTAAAGACGACATTCTGAAATTGTATCTTCAGCTTGCACCGTTCGGAGGCAATCTCGAAGGTGTGCGCGCCGCCACGCTGTCGTATTTCGGCAAAGAACCGCGTCGGTTGTCGATGTCGGAAGCAGCTTTGCTCGTCGCGTTGCCGCAATCACCCGAAGCGCGCCGTCTCGACCGCCATCCGAAAGCTGCCGAGCGCGCCCGCAATCGCGTTTTGGATAGCGCGGTCGCCGCAGGGGTCATTTCTCTGGCCGAAGCAGAGCGGGCAAAAACCGAAACGGTGCCAACGGGACGCAAAGATTTTCCCAAATTCGCACCCCATCTGACGGAAACCGAAGTTGCGCGCGATCCAACAAAGATCATTCACAGGCTAACGCTCGACCGCACATTACAAGCGAGCCTAGAAACGCTGGCCTCGCAACAAGCCCAGCTCCAAGGCGAAAAACTATCGGCAGCGATCATCGTCGCCGATCATCAGAACGGCGAAATTCTGGCTCAAGTCGGATCGGCGGGATATCTCGATGCATCGCGCCAAGGCGCAGTCGATATGACAACGGCGATCCGCTCACCCGGCTCGACGTTGAAACCGTTCATTTATGGATTGAGTTTCGAAGCAGGCTTTGCCCATCCCGATACGCTCATCGAAGATCGGCCAGTTCGCTTTGGCAATTACGCGCCGAAAAATTTCGATGAGGACTATCACGGGACTATTTCTATTCGCGATGCCCTCTCGCAATCGCTCAACATTCCAGCGGTACGTGCCCTCTCGCGCGTGGGGCCGGGTAAACTCGTCGGTAGATTCCGGCGCGCAGGCGTAATGGCGCGGTTTCCGGATAAATCGGAACCAACCCTGGCGATGGCGCTTGGCGGCACCGGCATGACGTTACTCGACGTCACACAACTTTACGCAGCGCTCGCGCGCGGCGGCGATGCGATCACGCTGAACAATCGCATGGATGCGCGCGCGCAAATCGCAGCACAGACACGCGTTAAATCCTACGTCAACGCGCGCCGCCTGATGTCGCCAGTGGCGGCATGGTATGTGAGCGATATTTTAAAAGACGCACCGCCCCCCCTCAACGCAAAAGGCGGTCGCTTCGCCTACAAGACCGGAACGTCCTATGGCTATCGCGACGCCTGGGCGATTGGATATGATGGTCGCTATGTCGTGGCCGTATGGGTTGGCCGTCCCGACGGCGTGAGTGTGCCTGGCATGATGGGACGCACGGCGGCTGCACCGATTTTGTTCGATGCCTTCCAACGCATTTCCGAAAAACGCACACCGCTGCCAGGTGCTCCTAAAGGCGCACTGACGTTTGCCGCAGCAGATTTGCCTCAGCCCTTGAAACGCTGGCGCGAGCCGGGCGACGACGCCGTCACAGGACCGTTTCTATCAACGCCAGTATTGATATCGTTTCCGCCCGATCGTTCTGAAATCGAAAGCAGCGATCTCGACGGCGAACCCATGGTGCTCAAAGCAGACGGCGGAGCGCTGCCATTGACGTGGCTGGTGGACGATGCACCGATCACCTCTGATCCGCACGCGCGCGAAACCGCATGGCAACCCAAAGGTGCTGGTTTTACTAAAGTCACCGTGATCGATGCCAATGGGCGTGTCGATCGTGTGTCGGTGCGCGTGAAGTAGGGCTCATTTGCGCTCTAGCTGGCAGCCGAGCATAGGGCTACAAGGCCTGACGCAACGCCAAAGGTCATCGCATGCGCACGCAACAACGCGGCCAATACAGACGCCACGGTTTTCTGATCGGGTTGGCAGCAACGCTTCTCACGCTCACCGCCTGCGAGCGCGCTCCAGATCAACAAACAAAAGCACTTCCGGCACTCGGCGCTGTCATCGATCAAACTTCGGTCTCGGGCATTTCATCAGGCGCTTACATGGCGGGCCAATTTGAAATGGCCCACGCCAAGCTCGTCGTTGGCGCAGCGATCATCGCCGGCGGGCCCTATGGCTGTTCCGAAAGTGTCTTTGCAGGTGCGTTCTCGGCTCCTGGTACCGCGTGGCTCAATCTCGGCAAAGCCGTAAACGGCTGCATGTTGGACCTGCTCGGCATCTGGGGCGTTGCAAACCCTGACGATTTAGCGCGTAAAGCCGAAAAGCGCGCTGAGCGCGGCGTCATCGATCCGATCGCCGATGTTATCAACGACCGGGTTTATTTATTTTCAGGGACGGCAGACCGCACGGTGGTGCCCAGCATCGTCAAAGCCGCCGCCGAATTTTATGTGAAGCTCGGCGTGCCACCCGCTAACATCAAGCTCGTGACCGACATTCCGGCAGGCCATGCCTTCGTCACCGAAAATGAGGGCAGCGCGTGCGAGCGATCGGAAAAGCCCTATGTCGTCGATTGCGATTACGATCAAGCCGGTGATCTCCTGAAACATATCTATGGCGATCTGAAACCGCGCGCGGCATCTGCCACGGGCGAGACCATTGTCTTCGATCAAGGTCCATTCAAACCGCGCGACGTTTTGGATGGACTAGCAGGTACCGGCGTCGTGTATGTGCCGCGGGCGTGCCGCGAAAATGCAGGCTGCCGCATCCACGTGGCATTCCATGGCTGCGCACAAAATCGCGAGACCGTCGGCGATGCGTTCATTGCATCGACCGGATATGACCGTTGGGCCGATACCAACAAACTGATTATTCTATATCCTCAAGTCGCAACCACGCCGCTCAATCCACAAGGATGCTGGGATTGGTGGGGCTATACCGGAGACGGTTATCTCACGCGTGACGCGCCTCAGATTGCCGCAGTGCGAGGCATGCTGGAAGCGCTCTCAAAATAATCTCCGTCATCGTAATATCTGGCGAACGAAAATATTCGGGGGGCAGTTATGTCGGACAGTCTAGTCAGCACCGCATACGCAGGCGGTACTTGGGATATGCCGCGCCAGCCAGACAGGTGGCGTCACGCGGCACACGCGACAGCCGCAGCGATTGCCGCCATTGGGCTTGTGACCATGGCAGCTCTACCGCGCGATAGCAGCGCAACGGGTGGTGCGTCCGTCGCGCCCGCAGATGTCGCATCGCGACCAGGACGTGAAACAGCCATCGGCGCTTATCTCGGTGCGCCCTATCACTACCCCAGCGACTTCAAGCTCACGAAGGAAGGTCGTCACGATCTGACGATCAAAGACGTGAACTGGTTCACGCTGCCATTCGACAATCCACTCTATTACGGCTGGCGCATTCAGCGTTGGATGGCGGGCGGCACGTTCGGCACGATGATCGACTTCACGCACTCCAAAGCGTTCGCACCATTAAAGACCGACACCAAACTCGAAGGCACGCTGAATGGTGCACCAGCGCCTGAAACGGCCCAATTGAAGGACTATTTCAGCAAGCTCGAATTCACGCATGGCCACAACATGCTGACGCTGAACGGTCTGATGCGCTTTGCATCGTTCGGACCGATTATTCCGTATGCGGGCGCTGGTGGCGGCATTTCGCTGCCGCACTCTGAATTGCATGTTAGAACAGATCCGTCTCGGACCTATGAGTATCAATACACCGGACCCAACGCGCAGGCGCTGTTTGGCATCGAGTACCGATTGAAAACCGGATCGGTGTTCATCGAATACAAATTCACGACTGCCGATTATTTAGCGCCGCTGACAGGACGCGACGGGTCATGGTTACCCATCGACATGTGGCGTCAGTTTTCGCGCTGGTGGTCGGGAGAAGAACCGCCCGGCGGATGGGCGGCAACGACTTTGACCAGCCATCAAGTCGTCAGCGGTTTCACGGTGCGCTTCGCAGCCAAACCAACGGCCGGTATCGCTGCACCGTAACTGCGAAAAAACAAATGACTCTGCCGCTGGCATAACCGCATCAGAACCGGCGCAATAAGCGCTCGATATAATCAAGCTCCGTTGGCGGACGCAGGTTCTCACCGGCACGCTTGCGCAATTCATCGAGAATTTCACGCGCGCGCTGCGCATCAATCGCATTAGGAACTTTGACCGAAGTACCAAGATCAGGACCCTGCGAGCGCTGCGGACGACCTAGCGGATCGCGCGGTGAGTCGCCACCGCGTCCAACTTTCTGCTGCGCATTCTCTTGCATCTCTTGCGCCATGGCTTGCGCGCTTTGGCGCATTTGTTCGAGCGCTTGAGCTTGTTGTTCGCCTGCCTCTTCGAAGTCGCCTTCCTTCAAGGCTTCTTCCGCTTCACCCATAGCCTCTTCGGCCTTGCCGAGTTTATCGGGATCGCCCGCACCCATCTCTTCGAGGTCTTTTTTCAACTGCTCTAAGTTTTTACGCAGTTGCGCCTGGCGCTCTTTCAACGTTTGTGGATCGTTCGGCGTATTACCGTTCTTGCCGCTCTTGCCTTGACCGGGTTCGCCTTCTGCTTGCTGATCGCCGCCTAACTCCTGCCCGCTCGGAGGACCTTGGTCGCTTTGCTCGCCGCGCTGCTGGCCTTGCTGACCAGACTGCCCTTGGCGCTGCTGCTTACCGGTTTTGTCGCCGGTGTTGCGATCGCTTTGCACCGCATCGCCATCCTGCGGCGGCTTGTTGTTCTCTTTGAAGGTATCGTCCATGAGCTTTTGCTGCTGACCGGCAAGATCGCTCAACTGATCGAGCTTTTTCATCATGTCTTGCGCGCGCTTCTGCTCGGCTTTTGCTTCCGGCGAGTTCGCCGACTGCAAGCGCTCCATCAACTCTTTCAAGTCGGCGAGCATTTTTTCAGCTTCCTCGCGCGAGCCTTCCTTGGCCGTCTTTTCCAGATCCTTCATCATCTGGTCGAGATCTTGCTGGCCTAACTGATCCTGCTGCTGTGGTTCCTGTTCGCCATTGGGATCGCTTTGCGGCTGATCCTTCTGAGCGTTCTTTTCCATTTCTTGCAAATAGTCGTTGAGCTTTTGCTTCAGCTCCGCGATCAGATCTTGAATCTCTTTGTCTTCCGCGCCTTTTTGAAGGGCATCGGCAAGCTTATCCTGTGCATCTTTCAAAGCACGCTCGGCTTCCGACAGAGCGCCATCCTCGATCCGCAACGCCAACTGCCACAAGTGATCGATAGACTCTTTAATAGCCGAGCGTCGGCCCTCACGCGCCAAGCGATGATGCACGGCGCGCAAGCCAAGATAAATCGACGATGGCTCTATGAACCCTTCAGGCGCAATCGTCAGCGCATCGAGCGCACGCGCAACCATCGGCCGATGGCGTGAATCCTCCGCAAGCTTGCGGCGCTGCTCGATGACGGCGCGCGCGAGTGGCTTATTAAAACGACGAGAAGGCAAAACGATCTCGACAGGTTCGCTGCGGCCGATCTGACCGCCAACGTCGGTCGCCTCAAGCCACATCTCAACGCGCTGTCCCGCCAAGGGATGTTCGCCAAGATCGAGCAATGTCGAAGCCTCGACGGCTTTCTCACCAGGGCGCGGGATTTTCAAAGTCAGTACGGGCGGACGCTCCGGCGGCAAACGCGCACCCTTCAAAGGCGCAAGGCGTGCCCAAGCTTTACTCTTGTCGCCTTCCTTAGCTTTCGGTTGTCGAAATTTGGCGACCGCCGATTGCACGCCATAATCGTCTTCGGCTTTGTAGCCCAGTTTCAGCGAACCGCGCGGCGTCCGATCCATCTGTTTATCGAGCGTGATGCGCGGCAACTGATCGGGAATGACGCCAAACGTCCATTGCGCCAACTCGCGCGAACCGTTCAGCGCGCGAATGATCGCCGATCTCTTGATCTCGAAGCGAACTTCAGAAAGACCGGACGTGTCGCCAGCCTTTGGTGCTTCGGCGTTGACGATTTCGGGGCCAGTTGCACCTTCGCCGAGAATTTCAATTTTAACGCCGGGCGCGGAAAAGCCGATGCCGCGCAACGTCAAAAGACTGCGCTCAGGAACTTCGATGAGCTTGGCCGTTGCAGGATTGGCAGCGCCTGCAACAGCACCGCCATCGGCGAGCAACACAGGCGGCAATGCCGTGTAAGGCGGTGGCGTGACCCAAGCATCGAGGCGCGCTTGCGGACCAAGCTCACCAACACCGAAACGAAATGCCGACGCCAAGCGATCGCTGAAACTTCCCGTCGCCAATAAGGCAGCAGGCACCAGGATCAGAAGCGCCAATGCGCGCACCGCCAACGGATCGAAGCGGTCGGCGCGCGGACTGGGCGAACCCACTTTGAGGCGCTGAATAGCCGCCGACAAGCGTGTCCGATGCGCCTGCCACAACGCGCTCGTCTCTGCATTGCCCGACTGTGCAGTGAGCGTATCCTCGTACGACGAGGCCGGACGATGCGGCACGCCCGAGCGACGCTCGATGCGCCGCATAGCTTCATCGCGTGTTGGCCAAGGCACGCGCAGCGCGAACACGAGCGAGGCAACGCCCGCCAATGCAAACAACGCGAGAATGATTTTATGGCTGAGTTCCGGAACGTGCGGCCAGATGCCAGCCAGCGACAACGCCACAAACAGCGCAGCAAGACCGATCAGAACCCAAAGCCGTGGCCACAAACGCTCGAAGAACAAAGCCCATTTGCTCAAGCGCAATTTGCGCGCAAGCACCCGCGCCATGCTCGGGTCTGGAGTTATAGGGTCAGGGGTCATGGGATCGCGGTTTGCCATGCTCATAAAGTTAGCATGTGCGCAGCCACTCGCACCTTAACAAAATGCAAGGTTAAGCGTGTTTGCAGTCTGTCAATTTCGACGAGTATTAGGCGTTGGATAGCCAGGGCGGCAACCGGTCTGCACCGATCAGATCGTCATAGCTGGGTCGTGGCCGAACGACCGCGAAAACATCACCGTTGACCAGTACTTCTGGCACCAACAAGCGGGTATTATAGGTAGAGGCCATAACCGCGCCGTATGCGCCAGCCGTCATGACCGCCAGCAAATCACCAGACACCAACGGCGGCAAAGCTCGGTCCTGGGCCAGATAATCGCCCGTCTCACAGACCGGGCCGACAACATCTTGTTGCACCGGCGCCATGGCAGACTTGCCCTCTGCGAGTGGCCAGATGTCGTGATGCGCCTCATACAAGGTCGGACGCAGCAAATCGTTCATTGCCGCATCGACGATGGTGAATGTTTTGTCCGCACCTTCTTTGACCGCGATAACGCACGTGACGAGAACACCGGCATTGCCGACGATCATGCGTCCGGGTTCAAGCACGATTTTGAGACCTAAATCACCCAGCAGTTCTGTGACAACAGCGGCGTAAGCGTCGGGATGGGGCGGCATATCGTTTGTGCCGCGATAAGGCACGCCCAGACCGCCGCCAATGTCGAGATGTTCGAGCGCGATGCCGTCTGATTTCAGTTGCAGCGCAAGGGCGCGCAACAGACCGAATGCATCGCGAAACGGCTGCAATTCGGTAATCTGGCTGCCGATGTGCATATGAATGCCGGACAGCTTGATGCCCGGCAATGTTGCGCCCAGCGCGTAGAGTTCGCGAGCATCGCTATACGGCACGCCGAATTTGTTTTCAGATTTCCCGGTCGAGATTTTCGCATGCGTTTTGGCATCGACATCGGGATTGACGCGCAAGGCGACCGAAGCGGTTTGACCTAGTCCACTGGCAACTTCGCTCAATGCGATCAGCTCGGGCTCGCTTTCGACGTTGAAGCCGTGAATACCTTCGCTGAGTGCATACGCCATTTCAGCGCGTGTCTTGCCGACGCCTGCGAAAATGATTTTGGATGCCGGCACACCAGCCGCGCGCGCGCGCCGCAACTCACCTTCCGAGACGACATCCATCCCAGCGCCGAGACGCGCCATGGTTGCGAGCACGGCTTGGTTGGAGTTGGCTTTGACGGCAAAACAAATGAGCGCGTCCAAATCGCGAAACGCGTGTGCCAAAACTTGATAATGGCGCTCTAACGTCGCCGTCGAATAGGCATAAAACGGCGTGCCGACGGCGTCCGCAATCGCTGCGAGGCTCACGTCCTCGGCGTGCAAGGTGCCGGACTTGTAGGTGAAGTGATGCATGGGGTAGGCGGCCTGGACATTCACGGGAGATGAGCGAACAGCGCCCAATCATCCAATCATTATGACAGCGCTTTTAGCGGTCTGCAGCAAACGCGCAATCGTCATCGATTGAAGTGGAAAACAAGCGAGTCATCAAAGCAGCCTACCGCAACAAACCATCGAGCACGAAAGGCTCATGCGGTTTTGGTGGTGCTGCGGAGTTTTCGCCAGCAGCGGCAGCTTCGGCCGATTTTGTCTGACCTTCGGCTTTCGCCTGAGCGGGAGGATCAAGCGGTCCTTTAACCCCGCAAGCGCCCAGCGTCAGCGCCGCGAGCGCGACGACAACCAGAGAAATCCGAGACGGCAAGCGATCAAACGTCATAACGGGCATAAGTCTCCAGCCGATTCCGTGAGGAACGCTGCAAGGGAATAAGCAACACTTCTAGCCCTTCCCCCGCTCCTTTTCCAACCGCTTGATCCACCCTTTCGCCATTTTAAGGACGTTCTGTGGCGCGGTTCCCCCATAGCTGACCCGGCTTTTGACCGAATTCTCGACCGACAGCACCGAAAACACGGCCTTTGTGATGCGCGGCTCGACGGCCTGCATGTCGGCAAGAGGCATCGCGTCAAGCTCAATGCCGCGCTTTTCAGCCGCCTTCACGATGGACCCTGTGACATGATGAGCGTCACGGAACGGCATTTTCAACTCGCGCACCAGCCAGTCGGCCAAATCGGTGGCGGTGGAATAACCCCGACCGGCGGCAGCCCGCATTACCTCTGGAACGGGTTCGAGATCGGCAATCATGCCGGCCATGGCAGCAATCACGAGCTTGAAACTCTCCAAAGCATCGAACGTGACTTCTTTGTCTTCTTGCATGTCCTTGGAGTAGGCGAGCGGCAGCCCCTTCATAACCATGGCAAGGCTTTGGAATGCGCCCGCGATGCGCCCGACCTTGGCGCGCGAGAGTTCGGCGGCATCCGGGTTGCGCTTCTGCGGCATGATCGAGGAGCCGGTCGTGAACTTGTCCGACAACTGCACGAAGCCGAACTGCGGCGTCATCCAGATCACGATCTCTTCGGCAAGGCGCGAGAAGTGGATCGACGAGATGGTGGCTGCTGCCAAAACTTCGAGCGCGAAGTCGCGATCGGAAACGCCATCGAGCGAATTCGCCATCGGCTTATCGAAGCCGAGCGTTTCAGCCGTCTTGTGCCGATCGATGGGAAATGACGTCCCAGCAAGTGCCGCAGAGCCCAGCGGACTTTCATTCAAACGCTTTCGTGCATCGGCAAAACGCCCGCGATCGCGCGCGATCATTTCGACATAGGCGAGCAGATGATGACCGAACGTGACGGGTTGAGCCGGTTGCAGATGGGTAAAGCCGGGCATCACGGTGCCCGCATGCGCCTCGGCTTTTGCCGCAAGCGCCTGCTGCACGCCAGCGAGAGCTGCATCCAATCCGTCAATTTGATCGCGCACATAGAGCCGAAAATCGGTCGCGACCTGATCGTTGCGCGAGCGTGCCGTGTGCAAACGCCCCGCTGCGGCACCGATGAGATCTTTTAAACGGCTTTCGACGTTCATATGAACGTCTTCGAGCGCGCGCGAAAATTTAAACGTGCCGGCCTCGATCTCGGCTAACACCTGATCGAGACCTTTCGTTATCTCCTTCGCATCGGCCTTTGTGATGATGCCAGCTTCGGCCAGCATCGCCGCATGCGCCCTGGACCCGCGAATATCTTGTGGTGCCAAACGCTTGTCGAAACCGATCGAGGCATTTATCTCCTGCATGATCTCGGCAGGAGACATCGCAAAACGGCCACCCCACATAGTATTGGCGGGTTTGTCTGACACGGGTTTCGGTCTCCCTCGGAAACGGATTTGAAGAAAGTAAGGTCACAAACAGATGAGTAGCGAAAGCGGACTGGCGAAAACATGGGGCGTCGCAGCTCTCGCAGCGGCTGCGGGCTTTGCCGCGATATACCTCACGATGGGGCGATCCGACAACGCGCCTGTGACGAATTCAGCGCCGGTTCAACAAGCCGCGGCTGCGCCAGATATTGGCGCTCCGGCAAATGCGACCTTCAAGCTCAGCAAATTGGCCGCCTTCGTCACCAAAAAGCAACCGGAACCGTTGCCCGATATTACCTTTAACGATTCCAGCGGTGGTGAACGCAAACTATCCGATTTCAAAGGCCGCACCATTCTTCTCAATCTGTGGGCCACATGGTGCGCACCATGTCGTGAGGAAATGCCAGCCCTCAATCGCCTACAAGAGCAACTTGGTAGCGATAAATTCGAAGTCGTGGCTTTGAGCCTCGATCGCCAGGGTGCTGCGGCCTCGCAAAAGTTTTTGGATGAGGTCAATGCCAAAGCATTGAAGCTTTATGTCGATGCGACAGCCAAACAGGGCGTCGCGCTGAAAATCGTCGGTATGCCGACGACCATCCTGATCAACGCCGACGGTCTCGAAGTCGGTCGCTTGGCAGGACCGGCCGAATGGGATTCGGATGAAGCCAAGCAACTGATCTCAGCAGCGATGCCGTAGCTGCCAGTTACTTTTTCTTCGCTGGCTTTTTCTTTGCTGGCGTCTTGGCAGGTTTTTTCTTGGCAGCCGGTGCAGCGACTTTCTGCGTCAATGTCGATGCCGCAATCGAACGACCTTCTTTGCTGGCTTTTGGATCGCGCAGAACGTGAGCTGCCGCTGACGCGACCATGGCGCTGGTGGCTTCCGTCTTGCTCTTACTTTGCGTCAGCGCCGATGCGGCGACGGCTTTTTCCGCTTTGCTCGCGGTCTTGCTTTTCATCACCTTGGCAGCAGCCGAGGCCACCTTCTTGCCGGTCGATTCCGATTTTGCCATGAACGTCGCATCCTTGAGAAAAGGTCGCCGAGAGCCGGACGAGCGGCGCTGAACATGCCAGATTCGCTGCATCCGGTGTATGACGCGCCGACACTTTTCTGGCGACTTAGCCCAGTCCACCAGCCGCAATTGACACTCGGACTGAGGGGCTGCACAACCCGCTCTCCACCTCGTTCCAGCGATCAGGAGCACCGCACGTCATGTCCCACGCCGACCTTCAATCGACCATCGAAGCCGCTTGGGATGCCCGCGACAGCATTTCTTTCTCAACAACGGGCGCAGTGCGCGAGGCTGTCGAAACATCGCTCGATCTGCTCGATAAGGGGCAAGCCCGCGTCGCCGAAAAGCGCGACGGCGCGTGGGTCGTCAATCAATGGCTGAAGAAGGCCGTTCTGCTGTCGTTTCGCCTAAACGACATGGAAACAATTCCCGGCGGCCCGGCAGGCAGTTTTTACTGGGATAAAGTGCAGCCAAAATTCAAAGACTGGACCGAAGCCGATTTCCGCAAAGGCGGGTTCCGCGTATTGCCAGGTGCCATCGTGCGGCGCTCCGCCTATATCGCGCCGGGTGCTGTTCTGCTGCCGTCGTTCGTGAACTTGGGTGCCTACGTCGATAGTGGCACGATGGTCGATACCTGGGCGACGGTCGGCAGTTGCGCGCAGATCGGCAAGAATTGCCATATCTCGGGCGGCGCTGGCATCGGCGGCGTGTTGGAACCGCTTCAGGCTGGACCCGTCATCATCGAAGACAACTGCTTTATCGGCGCACGCGCAGAAGTCGCCGAGGGCGTGCAGGTCGGCGAAGGGTCTGTGTTGTCGATGGGCGTGTATCTGGGCGCTTCGACCACCATCATCGACCGCGCAACGGGCGAGAAAATGTTCGGAAAAGTCCCGCCATATTCTGTGATCGTATCAGGGACGATGCCGGGCAAGCCCTTGCCAAACGGCGAGCCAGGCCCGAACCTGTATTGCGCGGTCATCGTCAAGCGCGTCGATGAGAAAACCCGCAGCAAAACGAGCATCAACGAGCTGTTACGGGATTAGTCAGCAATGACTGACGAGCCAAATTATCGAAAGCTCAAGCCCAATCACATCATCAAGACATTAATCACCCTTGAGCAACGCATTACACAACGCCTGCCAGGCTCTGGCTTGTCGCGCGTCTGCGCAGAATTGAAAGACATCGCTGCAGAAACGCAATCGCGCATCACAGAAATATCGCGACCGAATTACGCGCTGAGAGGTGGCGTCATCGCGACGCTCGTCATAGGCGTGATCATGCTCATGAAGGTCTCGTCGATTATCGAACTAAAACGCGAGTCCGAAAATCTTTATGGCATGTTGCAGGGCGTGGATTCAGCATTCAACATCCTGCTACTCATGGGCGCTGGCGCGTTATTTTTGACATCCCTCGAAGCACGCTGGAAGCGCCATAAAGTCATGGAGCATCTCCATGAGATACGCTCAATCGTGCACGTCATAGATATGCACCAACTGCCCAAAGATCCAAGTTCTGATCGCACTGCCACGGTGGCCACCGGCCCCGGCAACGCGCCCCAGCGAGACCTGACAAAATTTGAAATGATGCGTTATCTCGACTACTGCTCGGAAATGTTATCGTTGGCAGCTAAAGTCGCCGCGCTGTATTCGCAAAGCACCAAAGACACGAGCGTGATTTCCGCAGTCAGCGATATCGGTCAACTGACCACCAACCTGTCTAATAAGATCTGGCAAAAAATCAGCATTATGCAGGCCCAAAGCGATCCGATCGAATTGAAGCCACCACCGCCCTCGGCGCTTTTGTAGGATAGGCAGGCTGATGACCTTCGCACCCACCGACCCCGTAGCACTCGCACAAGCGCTCATCCGCTGCGAAAGCGTGACACCGCACGAAGGTGGCGCGTTGACGTTGCTGCAAAACGTTTTGGAACCCATGGGCTTCGTATGTCATCGCATGACGTTTTCCGAACCCGGTACTCCCGACGTTGACAACTTGTATGCGCGCCTCGGCACGGGTCGTCCGCACTTGTGCTTCGCAGGCCATACCGATGTGGTGCCGGTCGGCGATGAGAGCAAATGGACCGTGCCGCCGTTCGCTGGCGAAATTCGCGACGGCATTTTATACGGACGCGGCGCTGTCGATATGAAAGGCTGCGTGGCAGCGTTCGCGGCAGCCGCACTCAGGTATCTCGGGCAACATAACGGACTACCGCGCGGATCGCTGTCGTTCTTGATTACCGGTGATGAAGAAGGCCCATCCATCAATGGCACCGTTAAAGTGCTCGATTGGATGAAGGCACGCGACGAAGTGCTCGATGCCTGTCTCGTTGGCGAACCGTCAAACCCGAAAGCACTTGGCGATGAGATCCGCATCGGACGCCGCGGCTCGATCAACATCGATATCGTCGTGCACGGCAAGCAAGGTCATTCTGCATATCCGAAAATCGCCGACAATCCGGTGCCGAAGCTCGCGCGCATCATCGACCGGCTGTCTTCGGCTAAACTTGACGAGGGCACGCCGAATTTCGAACCCTCTAATGTGCAAGTGACTGTGATCTCGGTGCCTAATACCGCCAGCAACGTCATTCCCGGACTAGCGCGCGCAACCGTCAATATCCGCTATAACGATGCCTGGACACGTCCGAAAATCGAAGCCTGGGTGCGCGACACGACTGAGAGCGCCGCTAAGGAACTGGGCGCAAAATTCGACTTAGTGATTTCAGGCACCGGCGATGTGTTTTTGACCAAGCCGGGTCCACTGGTGTCAACGCTGCGCGATGCCGTGAAATCCGTGACAGGGCGTGTGCCAGCGCTAACAACCGGCGGCGGCACGTCGGACGCGCGCTTCATTAAAGACCATTGTCCGGTTGTGGAGTTCGGTCTCGTCAACGCAACCATCCATCAAGTCGATGAGCGCACCAGCGTCGCCGACCTCGAAGCCTTGACCGATATTTACGGCCGCTTCATCGGCAATTATTTCGCTGGCGCTTAACCGCACAAAAAAGGCTGCCGTTATGGCAGCCTTTCAGGCGACGTGATGACACGTCAGCAAAATCGAAAAAAGACGTCGCTTAGATCGACTCTTTCAATTCTTTAGCAGCGCGGAATGCAATCTTCTTGGAAGCTTTGATCTTGATCGCTTCGCCAGTGGCCGGGTTACGGCCCATACGTGCTGCGCGCTTGCGAACCTGAAGAACACCCAAACCGCCAATGCGGATGCGTGCGCCTTTTTTCAAATGCTTGGCGATGGTCGCAACCAGATCTTCGAGCAGCAAGATCGACTGCTTCTTCGGGATCTCATGCGTTTCTGCCAGCGTAGCAGCGATATGCTTGAGCGTGACAGTTTCGATTTTTGCGGCGGCTTTCGCTGCGGCCGGTGCTTTTGCCATTGGTTTTAGTCCCTCTTACGAATCGATAGATGCGCTGGAGAATACAGCGCGGGCCGCACAAAACGCTTATTTTGTGGGATTTTCTATAGGCAAATTCAAAAAATCAGCGATTTGTGGCCTAAAAACACAGATTATTTATCGCCCCCACCAAATAAGTGTGCAGGCAGAATGAGCGGGGGGTCTCATTCTGCCTGCATCGCCCACAAGCCACGGCGCGAGAATTCGGGGAGGGAGCCGATCCCGAGCGCTTGGCGGGGCTATCCTTAGAAGGTCAGATTGGTCCCGCCCGTCGCCTCGATGACCTCGCCGGTAATCCAACGCGCTCGCGGTCCGGCCAGAAAAGCGACGACGTCGGCGATATCGTCAGGCTGCCCAATCCGCTTCAAAGCTTGCTTGCTGAGAGCAAATTCCCGACCTTCGTCGGCACGCAGAAACTCGGCCATATCCGTGTCGATAGCGCCGGGCGCGACAGCGTTGACGGTGATCGCGCGCGGACCGAATTCGACAGCCAACGTCTTAGTCAGGTTGTCGAGCGGGGCTTTGAGCATGCTGTAGGCGGTGACAGGGCCGTATGGCGTGCGAACCGCGCCTGTGGAAGTTGAAACGATGCGGCCGCCGTCATTCAGACGCTTGTCAGCTTCCTGCGTGATGAAGAACAACGACCGGACATTGACCGCGTAGATTTCATCGAACACCGCTTCGGTTGTTTCAGAAAAGCCTGCGAACGGCGCAATACCGGCATTATTGATGAGAATATCGAACTTATTGCTGCCAGTGCGCGCCATCAACTCGCGGTCGAATTCCTTGAACAAATCCTGCGCGGCTGTTTTTCGTGCAAGGTCGGCGCCGATGGCGAAAGCCTGGCCGCCCGCTGATGTGATGTTGGCCACGACCGCATCGGCCGCAGCTTTGTTTTTGCCGTAGTGGACGGCCACGAGTGCGCCGTCGTTTGCCAACGCTTCAGCGATAGCGCGGCCAATTCCGCGGCTGGCCCCTGTAACGAGTGCGATTTTGCCTGTGAGTGGGCGTGACATGGAAACCTCTTGTTGATGCCGACTGCATTTTGAAGCTGTGCGGACGTCAGCGTCCGACACTACGACCCGACTTACTTAAGAACGGTTATTCGGTAGTTCAAGATTATCGAACTATTGAATGTTCACGACTCCGTGTCTAGATATCTCGGCATGCAAAGACCTTTTGTTCACCCTGCTGTTGACGATGTTTCACTGGAGAGCGTGCTGTACGCCCTGGCTGATCCAACGCGTCTTGAGATCGTCAAGCGCTTAGCGGGCGGAGCTGCATGCGGTATGAATTGCTCGATGGCAGCACCAGCAGACTTGCCCAAATCGACGCAATCGCATCACTTCCAAGTGTTGCGTGAGGCGGGTCTCATACGCTCCGAGCGGCGCGGAACAGAAGTCGTGAATTCGCTCAGATGCAGTGAACTGGATAAGCGCTTCCCCGGCGTCATCGCCTCGATTTTGAAGGCGAGCGATAAAAACAAGAAAAAGTAAGCCAGAGCCGCGTTGGAATTTTTTTCAACGCGGCTGTCGGATTATCGCCTCATCCATCGTCATTTTAGGAACGGACTTTAACAACGTGCCGCGCCAGCGGCCGACTAAAGGAGCACGCCCATGTCCTACGTCGATGGTTTTCTTCTCGCCGTGCCGAAAGATAATATTCCCGAGTACAAGAAAATCGCCACCAAGGCCGGAAAGGTCTGGATGGAATATGGCGCGTTAGCATACGTAGAATGTGTGGGTGATGACGTACCGCCTGGCAAGATCACCTCATTCGACAAGGCCGTGAAGCTCAAAGACGGCGAAGTCGTTATGTTCTCTTGGATCGTTTACAAGTCGCGCGCGCATCGCGATGCCGTGATGAAAAAAGTGATGGCCGACCCGCGCATCATGCCCATGATGGACAAGATGCCCTTCGATACCAAGCGCATGATCTTCGGCGGCTTCAAGCCAATCATCGAGATGTGACGTGGGCTTGAGTTTTTTCTGGACGCGAACGCGATCCGCAACAACTCAGCGGAAATGCTTCGACAGCTTCAGGCCCTGGCCTTGATAGTTCGATTTCAGGTCGCGGCCATAGATAATGTTTGGAATTTCGGTCATTTGTTCATAGATCAAGCGACCGATGATCTGCCCGTGTTCGAGGATAAACGGCACCTTGTGCGAACGAACCTCCAACACGACGCGTGAGCCTTTCCCGCCTGCCGGATCGTGGCCGAACCCTGGATCCATGAAGCCCGCGTAGTGCACGCGGAATTCACCGACAAGCGGATTGAACGGTACCATCTCGGCAGCGTGCGTCGGAGGCACATGCACCGCTTCCTTGGATGCCAAAATATAAAACTGATCGGGATCGAGGATCAGCCGTTGTTTGCCACGCGCATAAATCGGGTCCCAATAATCTTCGACCGGACAACTTGCCGGCTTATCGACATCGACAACGCCGGTATGTCGCCGGGCACGAAAGCCAATGAGCCCATCCTTGTCGCCGGCCAGATCCACCGACAACGCAATACCGCCCGCGATATCAGCGGTGCCATCGGAGACAAGGCGCTCGCGCGCATGCAGTTCTTTCAGTTGCACATCAGTGTTGGCCGCAACGCCCGTGCGGAAGCGAATTTGCGACAATCGCGAACCTTTGCGCACCACGATTGGAAACGTCTGCGGACAGATTTCAGCGTACAACGGTCCTTTGTAGCCAGCGGGAATTTGATCGAACGCGGCAACGCCGTCGGCAATGACGCGCGTAAACACATCGAGCCGCCCGGTCGAACTTTTTGGATTGGCAGACGCTTCGACGTCGTGCGGCAGTGTCAAGCTTTCCAGGAGCGGCACGATATAAACACAACCCGTTTCCAAAACCGCGCCTTGGCTCAGACTGATCGTATGCAACGCCAGTTCATCGAGCTTTGACTGCACGTCGGTGCTTGGCTGCGGCAGAAAGCTCGCACGCACGCGATATGCAATGGCGCCTAAACGCAGATCAAGGCTTGCGGGCTGTAGTTGGTTTTCAGCGAGCGCTTCGACAAGACGGATGGCACCGTTGTCGATCAATCCAGCAATCGCTTGCGATGGTAAAATCCCCGATGTCGCAGCGTCAGATTTTTCCGCAGCAGGCGCTAAAGTATCCGCGTTCGTGCGGGTTTTTGCCATCTCGTCCTCGCTCTCTAGTGTCCGCTCTAACCGATGCGGCCGACAACGCCAAGCCTTGACGCCGCGGGCGGTGGGCGGTATCCCCACGCATCACTCGTGGTCCTTTGGCCGGTCGGCTTGCAGCCACGTTAAATAAGTCGCTAAAAGGCCGAGTGCGCCCCCGATGTCCCGCGCCCGGCTGTTTGCATGTCCGGTGCCCTTGGAGATCGGGTTTTTTATTGGCGCGAAAGGCGTTGTCTGACATGGCGGACGATAAAACTTCATCGACGAAACGCGATTGGCAGCCTGAGACGGCGCTGGTGCATGGCGGCATCGTGCGCTCTCAATTCGGCGAAACATCCGAAGCGCTATTTCTGACCCAGGGCTACGTGTACGACAACGCCGAGCAGGCCGAGGCGCGCTTCAAGCAGGAAGATCCCGGATACCAATATTCGCGCTTTGGCAATCCGACCGTCACGATGTTCGAAGATCGCTTGAAGATGCTCGAAGGCGCTGAGGAATGCCGCGCCACTGCAACTGGAATGGCAGCCGTCACGGCGGCGATCTTGGCATACGTCAAAACCGGCGATCACATCGTTGCCGCCCGCGCGCTGTTTGGATCGTGCCGCTATATCGTCGAGACGCTGTGTCCACGCTTTGGCATCGCCTGCACGCTGATCGACGGCACCGACCTTGATGCGTGGCGCGCAGCCATACGCCCCAACACCAAAATGTTTTTCTTTGAAACACCATCGAACCCCAATCTCGAATTGGTCGATATCAAAGCCGTTGCAAAAATCGCCCGCGATGCCGGTATTTTGTCGATTGTCGATAACGTGTTCGCCACGCCCATGCTGCAAAGGCCGCTCGCTCTCGGCGCAGACATCGTCGTCTATTCGACGACCAAACACATCGACGGTCAGGGTCGCTGTCTTGGCGGCGCCGTGCTGGGTTCGACCTACTTCATCACCAAGTACGTGCAGGAATGGGTGCGCCAAACCGGCCCATCCATCAGCCCGTTCAATGCATGGGTGATGCTCAAAGGATTGGAAACTTTGCCCGTCCGCGTGCGCGCGCAGTGCGCGACAGCCGCACAAGTGGCTGATGCTTTGACCAAGCTCAAGGGCGTGACGCGCGTGATTTATCCCGGCCGCGCCGATCACCCTCAAGCAGCCCTCGCCAAAGCGCAAATGCCGGGCGGCGGCCAGATGATCGCCTTCGAAGTCGAAGGTGGAAAAGCCGCTGCATTTCGTGCATTGAACGCCATGCGGCTCATCCGAATTTCCAATAATCTCGGTGATGCCAAAAGCCTCGTGACGCACCCGGCAACGACGACCCATTTCAAATTAACCCCAGCACAACGCAGCGAGCTCGGGATCACCGATGGTATGATACGGCTATCAATCGGACTTGAAGCGTCGGCAGATTTAGCCGACGATCTAAATACGGCGCTCGACGCCGCATATAGGTAACGAGGGATATGGCGAAGAGCACCGACCCATTGTCGAAAAGACAGCGGCAAAAGCCGGCAGACCTGCACGCGTACGAGACCATCACGCGCGGCATTCGCATACGCGTGGAGCCGCGCTATATGGAGGACCAGTCCTCGCCAGATGATAGCCATTTCGTCTGGTCATATGCGGTCGAGATCAGCAACGACGGCACGGAAACTGTGCAACTCAAAACCCGCACATGGCGCATCACCGATGCCCTGGGACGCACCGAAGAAGTGCGTGGCCCTGGCGTTGTCGGACAAACACCAACCATCGCACCGGGCAGCACGTTCAGTTATACATCAGGATGCCCTCTCAAAACGCCACAGGGTATTATGGTTGGCAGCTACCAAATGGCTGACGAAAAAGGTGCGCTGTTCGACGTCGCTATTCCTGCGTTTTCGCTCGATAGTCCCTACACGCAACGGACCATGAACTGAATTCTTCGCATTTGAGGAGCGGCGCGCGCCGGAACCTTTCGCATGCCGGGCCCGGTCTATTCGCCAACAGAATTGCTCGCACGTTTGGTGTCATTCGACACGACGAGCCATAAAAGCAATCTCGGCATCGTCGCCTTCATCGAAGATTATTTGCTCCAACATGGCGTCACATCCACGCGCGTAACGACGCCGGATGGGCAAAAGGCAAGCCTGTTTGCAACCATCGGGCCCACTGAGATGGGTGGCATTGCTTTATCCGGGCACACCGATGTGGTGCCAGTCGATGGCCAAGCTTGGGATACCGACCCGTTTGCATTACGCGAAACCGACGGCAAGCTCTACGGTCGCGGCACCAGCGACATGAAAGGCTTTCTCGCCTGCGCCTTGGCCGCGGTCCCAGATTTCAAAAGCCGCGATCTGGCCAAGCCGATCCACTTGGCGTTCTCTTACGATGAAGAAATCGGCTGTATCGGTGTGCGCCCGATGATTGCCGAATTCGGCGCAACATTACCGAAACCACGCCTCGTCATTGTCGGCGAACCGACGTCCATGCAGGTCGTCGATGCCCACAAAGGCCCTGTGCGTTGGCAAGTCGAAGTCACGGGCCGTGCCGCCCACTCAAGCATGGCGACGCTGGGCATTAACGCGATTTCCTATGCCGCACGCTTGATTATAGAATTGGCTCGCATCGAAGCTGAATTGAAAATCACAACCCGTAACGACCGCTTCGATCCGCCCTATGCATCGTTACAAGTCACTAGCATTGAGGGTGGCACAGCCGCCAACATCATACCGGTGACATGCCGTTTCGGATTTGAAATTCGCGCAACGCCAGGTCTCGACCCAGATCTGATCGAGCAGCGTCTTAAAGATTTTGCTGCACGTGAATGCTTGCCCGAGATGCGTAGCGTTGCACCGGAAGCCGATATCACCATCACGCGCGCCAATGCCGTGCCGCCATTCGGCGCCGATGCGAAATCGGAAATCGTGACGCTGGCACTTTATCTCACCGGTCAGAACGAAACCTATGCCGTGTCTTACGCGACCGAAGCGGGACTATTTCAAGATGCAGGCGCACCCTCGATCGTATGCGGGCCAGGCAGCATCGCGCAGGCGCATACGGCAAACGAATGGATTGCAGAAAGCCAACTCGATCAATGCATGACGTTTATGCGCAGGCTTGCCGACTGGGCCGAGCAGAAAAACTAGTTTGTCGTTTCAGAAAACAGCCATTTGGCGATGATCAAGGCCGCAAGGGCACCGAGCATCTGAGCGACGATAAATAATAAAACGTCGCCCGGAGCGATACCGGCAAACGTATTGGAAAGAGACCTTGCAATGGTCACAGCCGGATTGGCAAACGAGGTTGAAGCCGTAAACCAATACGCAGACACGATGTAGAGACCGACGGCTGTCGGCACAGCTTCAGGTCGAAATCGCACCGTGCCCAGAATTGTGAGGATCAAACCAAAAGCTGCAACGAACTCAGCCGTCCATTGTGCGAGACCTGTGCGAGACGTAGTCGAAGTTTGCAACAGGGATTGATCGAACATCGCATGCGCGACGATCACACCGAAAATGCCGCCCAGCACCTGCGCACCGACATAAGTCAACGCTGGCAAAGTTTCGATCTGCCTATTCAAAAGCATGATTGCTGTAACAGCCGGATTGAAATGCGCGCCTGAGATCGGTCCAAAAATAGTAATGAGAACGTACAGCGCAGCACCTGTCGCGATGGCATTGCACAAAAGCGCAAGGCCGACATTTCCAGCACTGAGTTTGTCGGCCATGATGCCGGACCCAACGACCGCTGCGAGCAAAAATGCCGTGCCGATGAACTCAGCAGCGATGCGGCGTGAAATATCTGAACGCATGGAGCGGCCCTAATGACTGGTTTCAAATCGGGCATCGGAGCCCGTCCATCAATCCAACTTCAGACACATGCTTGCGCAGGTCGATAGCGGACATGGTTTCAAGTGGTATCTTCAATAGATATGGAACATGCCTCCAAGAGGCGAAATTCACTATACGGGTGAGTTGTGAACGACAATTGTGTGACGTCTAGGCGACAGTCGTCATTCTCAGTACAGTGATGCACATTTTTTTGCCATCCTGCCGTGGGCGCGTCGCAATCCTGGCGCTAGGACATGGCTCAACTCCACTCCGTATATGATTTTCTACACACGATTGAGAAAGATTTGACCCGATGAAGTCCCGCGCACTCGCGATTGCCATCCTTCCAGTCCTGTCCATGCTGGGTGCGTGTTCGTCGTCGCCGCTGAGCTCGATAGGCTCGATCAGCCCATTCGGCTCCAACAAAGTTGGCGAAACAGATCGTGTGTTTCTTGTCGCTGCTGGAAGTTGGGACCGCAATCGCGACAACGTCGTGACCTGTGAAGAGTGGAAAGCATACGCTTCCGAACTCTTCAACGGCGCGGATGCCAACCGCGATGACAACGTCGATGAAGCTGAATGGAAAGCCATCGTCGCAGTCGATCGTATGTTTGTAACGGCCAACCACGATTACTTCGACGCCAACAACGATGGCAAAGTTTCGCGCACTGAATTTGTCGATAAGCAAAACCCCGCGTTCAAACTCATGGATACCGGCAACACATGTTCGCTGAGTGGCGCACAGATTGCCGGTGCACGTTCGAAAACGGAATACGACGTATCGGGCAAAAAGCCTGAAGAAGGCCCACAAGATCTCGATGACGCGAAAAAGCCGCGCACACAGCAATAAACTGCAGAGTATGTTGCAGACGCCAGATCAACTGGCGTTCTGCTCGATTTCCGACAACGTGAAGTGGTAGTGAGACGCGCAGAACTCGCATGTGACAACGACGTCGCCAGCGTCGTCGCGCATATCAGCCAGTTCCTTCGCGCCAAAGCTGCGCAACACATCGAATACGCGTTCACGGGAACAGCGACAGTAGCTTGTCAGCGGCAGCACACGCTCAACGCGCACGCCTTCCTCATGAAATAACCGGAGCAGTAGCCGCTCGGCCGACAAATTAGGATCGAGCAGTTCGTGATCTTCGACGGTGGCAGCTAGCGTGCGCACGCGGGACCAATTTTCGGAAGATTCGCTGTCAGTCAAACTTTCAGTTTCAAGGACCTCAGCTATACTTTGCATCATCAAACCGCCAGCCCGCCAGCGCCAAGCAGGCTCTGAGCCACGCGTGCCATGACGTGCAACGGCCAGACGAACAAATGTCGGCAGCGCTTCGCGTTGTTCGAAATAGGTAGCGGCTGCCAATTCGAGCGGCACACCATCGAGCGCGATGACGCCTTGATAGCGGTCCGAACCAGGACCTTGATCGACAGTGATCGCGAGGTGTCCTTTGCCCAGGACATAACCCGTATCAATTGTCTGCGAGCTGGCCATGATCTCAGACAATGATGCAGCATCGAAACGCGCATGCCCACGGACCCGACCCGGCGCATCATAATCGGCGACCAAAAACGATACCGGACCGCTGGTGCGCGTTTGCAGAATGATCTTGCCTTCAGCAGGCAGCACGGAACCTAGCATGGCGGCCAGTGCCAAACTTTGTCCCAGCGCATGGCTCACTGGATCAGGCATGTTATGGCGCGATAAGACAGTGTCGCTCGTCGCAGCCAAGCGAACGAGACGCCCGCGTATGTCAGACTTTTCAGTGCGAAATACGATCACAACATCGTCGTGGGCAAGCGCCATGCTGGATGCTTCAGTCGGCTCAGCCATCACCAACGCCCCTAAACGCCGACAGGAAAGCTACGCACCCAGGCACCACGCAAGAATGGCTTTCTGCGCGTGCAAGCGATTTTCCGCTTCATCGAACACCACAGACTGCGGCCCTTCGAGCACCTCTTCGCTGACCTCGTGCCCGCGATACGCTGGCAGGCAGTGCATGAAGATGGCGCCTTTGGCAGCTTTCTTCATCAAGTTGGCATCGACCGCATAAGGCGCCAAAAGTTTCTTGCGCTTGGCAGCATCGACCTGACCCATCGACACCCAAGTGTCAGTGACAACGCAATCGACCCCGCGAACGGCCTTCTCGGGATCATCGCTGATTTGCACCGCACCCTTTTCCCGATGCACCCAGTCAATCGCATCATCTTCTGGATAAAGCGATTTTGGACACGCCAATCGTAATGTAAATCCAAAGCGCGTAGCCGCGTGCATCCATGAAACGGCGACGTTATTGCCATCGCCGACCCACGCAACGGTGCGCCCTTTGATGGGACCGAGGTGCTCTTCAAATGTTTGAATATCGGCCATCACCTGGCACGGATGGCTCTTATCGGTCAGCCCGTTGATGACAGGTATCGTGGCATTGTTCGCCAGTTGCTGGAGCGTGTCGTGCGTGTTCGCGCGGATCATAATGGCATCCGCGTAACGTGATAAGACGCGCGCCGTGTCCGCCACAGACTCACCGCGCCCCAATTGCAGGTCGGTATGATTGAGCGACAGCGCGCCACCGCCGAGCTGTCGCATCGCGATATCGAAAGATACGCGCGTGCGAGTCGATGGCTTCTCGAAAATCATCACCAATACGAGGTCTGCAATGTCCTTCGGGCGCAGCGCTACGGGGACACGTTTTCCGGCTTTCTTCATGGCGTGCGCCGCATCGATGATCCGACGCAGTGTCTTGGCATCAAGTTCGGAAATATCTAAAAAATGTCTCGGCGATTTTGCTAACGGCATGGCGCGGGGAGCTTTCTCTGGCTCGCTGAAATGGGAAAGTCAGGAATGCTCACGAGCAACGGATTGAAGTGCGCGCGACAGTCGCTCGATGCCATCCGCGATTTCTGATTCAGTCGCGATCAATGGCGGCAGCACGCGAACCGTGTTGTCGCCAGCGCCGACGAGCAGCAGATGTTCACCGAGTGCGGCTTTGACGAGAGCAGCCGGTGCAATACCAGACGTGAGTTTCAAGCCGGTCAGCAACCCGACGCCGCGCACATCCTCGACGACGCTTGGAAAGCGATCTTTGAGACTGGCGAGACCCTGCTTCAAACGCAGCGCCTTCATCTGCACATCTTCAAGAAATCCGGCTTCTGTGACCACATCGATAACAGCGGACGCCACAGCCATCGCCAGCGGATTGCCACCGAACGTCGAGCCGTGCGTGCCCGGAGTCATGCCTTTGGCCGCTTCCGCAGTGGCCAGCACCGCGCCGACTGGGAAGCCACCGCCCAGCCCCTTCGCCACCGCCATCACATCTGGCGTCACGCCAGCCCACTCGTGCGCGAATAATTTGCCCGAACGGCCAATGCCGGTTTGCACTTCATCGAATATGAGGAGCAGACCATGCTGATCGCATAACGTACGCAAACCTTGCAGGCATTGCGCAGGCACTTGGCGCACACCACCCTCACCTTGCACAGGCTCGATCATGATGGCAGCCGTCGCAGGCGTGATCGCAGCTTCCAATGCCGCATGATCGCCGAAGGGAAGATTGTCGAACCCGTCGGCTGTCGGCGCAAATCCTTCGAGATATTTTTCGTTGCCGCCCGCAGCCAACGTTGCCAACGTGCGCCCATGAAAAGCGCCGCTGAATGTAATAATGCGCTGGCGCTCGGGATGACCGGACACGAACTGATACCGACGTGCGACCTTGATCGCGCCCTCGCAGGCTTCCGCACCCGAATTACAAAAGAAAATTTTCTCAGCGAACGTGAGTTCAGCCAATCGCGCCGCGACGGTCTCTTGGCCTTCGACACGATAAAGATTGGATGTGTGCCAGAGTTTTCCCGCCTGCTCAGCCAGCGCCGCCACGAGGCGGGGATGAGCATGACCCAAATTATTGACCGCGACGCCAGAGCCGAAATCGAGGAAGCGCTCACCGCTGTCGGCAATCAGCCAGACACCTTCACCGCGCGCAAAAACAATGTCCTGACGAGCGTATGTGCCCATCACGATGTCGGAAGCCTCGGATTTCGAGGCGTAGCCCTTCGGGGAAGCGGTCGCAGCGATCTTACCCTGCACCGCAGAAGTCCCGGACATGCGTCAGTGAACCTCGTGCACAAAATCAAAAAGCCGCCCAATCCTGGCGGCCCTGTTCCTTCATTAGATACGCGTCGAGCATGACGCTGTCAACGCGGAGCACCGTTCAAAAAGCCAGACTTGATTGGGTTTTCCGGCGTTGCAAGAGCACGCGCGCAGTATCCAAAACGTCATGTGATGCTTTCACGTACATATCCACTGTCACGAATCAATCTGTTGCGGCGCGGCAACGGCTCCCTGTCAACGCCTGCGAAAACAAAAGCTCGTCTTGTAGAAGGGATTCAGCATGTTGTAATTTACCTCCGTTGACCCACGAGATGTGGCGGCCAGTTGTGCTGAACATCGGTTTTTTGTTGGGTTAAGCCGCGTTCTGGGCGCCTGTGTTGGGGCAGCCCGCGTTGTATGAGCGCGTTATTTGTCCTGCGTTTCCAAACAGTTCTGCGTTTGTAACCCGGTCGTGTTCGGCGTCCGATGCTGTCGCGTTTGCAAAAACGCGTGCGTCGTTCGGTCGATAGCGAACGGTTTTCTGCGGGCACCGGGGGGTGCACCGCCGCTGAATTGCGGCTCGACAGGGAGCGACAACGTATGTCTTGGACAGATGATCGGGTTGAGCTTTTGAAAAAGCTCTGGTCGGAAGGGCTGAGCGCCAGCCAAATTGCCGGACGTCTTGGCAGCGTCACGCGCAATGCCGTCATTGGCAAGGTGCATCGCCTTGGGCTGTCAGGTCGAGCAACGACGTCGCGTATGAAAACGCATCGTCCGCGCGCACGCCTGGCCAATGCCAAAAGGCTCGCCAAACCGCGTTTTGCCCAGGCCGGAAATCCGGCTGTGCGCGCGCTCTATTCAATGGATGCAGAAACATATGTGCAGCCCGTGGAAGAAATCGAAATTCCATTGGCGGAACGCAAATCCATTCAAACACTCACAGAATGCAGTTGTCGCTGGCCGATTGGCGACCCACAAATGAGTGACTTCCACTTCTGCGGTCGCAATAAAGTTTTGGGACTACCCTATTGCGAAGTTCACGCCCGGCGCGCCTTCCAACCGGCAGCACCACGCCGCCGCGAACGCACTGAAGTCGAAATGCCTATCGGTATAACGCTCGCACCGCCGTCCGTTCCGGCGAAGGAACGCGCGTAACGATAATCGGTTTGCCGGAAGGGGGGCTTCCGGCATCTTGAGAAAAGGTCAATAGCGCGGGGGCTATTGACCTTTTTTCGTATGCGGGGTTGCAAGCTTGTCCTGCCTGACGTTGTTGTCAGTCAGAAAAACGTGTGTGAGCGGTGGATGAGCATGGCCAAAGACAAGAACAAATCAGATCGTAAGTTTGAGAAAAAAACTGACAGCGAAAAATCGGTCCCATCTGTCGCCGCATCGGCAGAAACGCCAACTTCCCAAACTGCAAAAGCCACGTCCTTGCCAAAAGGGTTTTCACTCGACGACCCGAAGCTACCCAAAGACATCGACGACAAATCCCTAAAGTCGGGCGGCTATCCCTACGACAAGCGCATGAAGCGTGAAGAGTTTGAGGAAAAGCTGCACGCACTACAAGTTGAATTGGTCAAACTGCAAACCCACAATCTGAAAACCCGCGGCCGCATCGTCATTCTCTACGAAGGTCGTGACGGCGCCGGTAAAGGGTCGTGCATCAACGCATTTCGCGAACATTTGAACCCACGCAACACCCGTACAGTCGCGCTAACAAAGCCGACCGAAACAGAAAGCGGTCAGCTCTATTTCCAGCGTTATGCCGTACACCTGCCGACAGCAGGCGAAGTCGTCCTGTTCGATCGCTCATGGTACAATCGTGCTGGCGTCGAACGCGTCATGGGCTATTGCACACCGGATCAACTCGCGATTTTCCTACGTGAAGCCCCAGAATTCGAAAGCTTGCTGGTGCGCGACGGCATTCGCCTGTTCAAATATCATCTGTCGATTGGCCGCGAGATGCAGATCAAGCGCTTCCATGAGCGCCGCCACGATCCGCTCAAGCAATGGAAACTCTCAAGCGTCGATCTTGCGGCTCTGGAAAAATGGGATGACTACACTGAAGCCAACACCGAGATGTTCCGCTTCACGCACACCGCCATCGCACCGTGGACCATCGTCCACGCCAACGATCAGCGTCGCGCCCGCATCGAAACCATCCGCAATATTCTATTGGCCATCGACTACGAAGGACGAGATTTAGCGGCCATTGGCCAACCCGACCCGTTGATAATTGGCTCCGGGCCTGAATTTTTGGCGCAAAATCTAGCCGCTCCGAAAACTTAACACCGGCCCCAGCCCGACCGCTCAACGCACGAGTAAAAATGGCGCGCCCGTAACCGCGAGACAGCGCGACAGCGCGCGACCATCCGACAGTAATGTGCCGCCAAATCGTGCAATCACAAGGCTCGGCCGCGCGCGAATGAGTTTCTCATCCAACGCGCCATCGACCCCCAGTGTCGGCCCGGTCGTCTCGAATATGATGCGCGTGCCGACTTCCGGTAACAGCCGAGATTGCGCTTCGAGTTCGTCATAGACAGATTTCGTAGCTGCCGCGATCACGAGATGCGTCGCGCCATTGGGACCGACCATGCGCTCTGCCGCACGCAGCATCGACGGCAATCGTTCGCTATCTTCAGCAATGACAGCGACACGTCCAGACCAAGCAGCCTCATGACGCGAGGCAACGATGACGCCGGTCGCTCCACTGACGTTGGCAAAGACACTCGATACCATCTCAGCCATGTCGAGTGAGGGCGCACGAGATAAAGCGATGATGTTCCAAGGACCGCGAACGGTGCACATATGCGTTAGGCGATCGATCGGCTCACCGGAGGTCCGCGCATGACGCACTGGAACCTTCAACTCTGCCGCCAATTGATCGACGCTGCGTCGATGACCGTCTGACAAACAAGCCCGCGCATCGGTTTCGCTCAAGTCTGCCATCACGGCCGATGGGCGCACATCGACACGACGCATCGGAACGCCGTCCGATGGCTCCAAATATGGCGGATCGACTTCGACAGTTTCGATTTCCGATCCGTATGCAGCCGCCAATCGCACAGAAATATCGATGGCTTGCGGGGACGCGCGAACGGAAGGATCAAGCCACAACACGACGCGGCCGCTTCCCTCCGACGCCTCAGCGACATGCGCTATCATCGCGCGCGATCACCCTGGACGTCCGCTGCGGATTTTTTATCGACTTCGGCAACCTTGGAAAAATGCTGAGCGATACCCGGATCGAGAGCTTCCAACTTTCTCCAGGACACAGGATCGGCAAGCAAAATCAAAGTCAGCGTGAGCGGAACGGGCTCGGCTGTCACGGCCAATCCAGGCGCTGCTTTCGGTTGCAACAACCGGGTTTCGAGAGCTGCACTTAAGGCCGCCCACGTCTGCGGCAATGCTACCAGACGCCACGCTTCGACAATCAAAATTCCGCCATTGGCGCGCATCAAATCGCCCGCGCGTATCGCTGGTGCTCCAAACACATCGCGGCCAATTTCACCGGACAGTTCTTCCGGAACAATACCGCGCGACACGACAACTGGTGCCCCGCTTGCGCCATCGGCAATCAGAACGCCAAGGCTTCGGCTGAACAACGTCGCAACCGTCGGCCCGCCGATGGGGTTGCGCACTAACGCTGCCGCGCGTTGCAAAAAGCCCTGTTCGAGACGATCGGCAACGGCCGTGACGCCTGATGTTTTGGCATACATTTTTTTGAGAACGGCAAGGTTGGGCTTTACCGCGCGCAAGGCGACTTGGCGAATGAGCGCCGCGTGCTTATCGTCAGCTTCCATCTCAGCTTCGGGCAATGACGCAATCAGAGACTGTAATTCTTGTTCAAGCGCGCCGACTTTGGCTTCGACGTTGCGCTGCAATCCACCTGGCAAGGCGCGAAAAACCTCGGGCCGCACCGCTTTGCCTTCGTGCATCGGCGCAAGGACGTAGCCATTGAGCGACTTGATGACGGCGATATTCTGAGCTTCAGCGCGACGCCGCATGCCTTCCAGCGCTTTATCGTTGCGCTGCCGGAATTCTTCATCGAGCAATTCGACGCTCAAGCGATGTTCGTCGCTGTTGACGAGGCGATCGAACATAGCCGCAGATTTTTCTAAAGCCGCATTCGCATCGCTGACGAAACGTGCGCCTTCACCATGCGGCAAGGCGACGGGCACCAAACGCCCCGGTCGATCCCAATCCGGCACATAAATCCAGTCAGGTGGCGCTTCCAGCGTTTCGGCGCGCGTTTCAGCCAGTTGCAAGACAGCAGTTCTAGGTGCAGCACCGGGAGGTGCCATCACCAAAATATGCGCGCCACTTTTCGATTGCGTGATGGCCACACGAAGCGCTTCGAGCGCCTCGCTCTGCAATACATCGCCCGCGATCAAAGCTTCGCGACCGATGGTGGCCACCTCGGCGCCAGGAGACACATCGGCGAGACGATCAGCCAAGCGCTGGCTGACGAGCGACACGACATTGCTCGAAGTAGACGGACTAAGTGCCGGAGGCGACACCGACGAAGTCGATGATGAAGATGATGATGCCGGGATTGCCGGCACACTCACACTTGATGATGTCGAACTCGCCGGCGATTGCGCAGCTGTACTCGCGCTGGCTTCCACCAAAGCGCTTGGCGCGGCATAGTCTGCGCCACCTGGTGCAACCGACGCTGTATCTTCTTCATTCGACGATGCGCCATCAGCCGACTTAGATGTTTTCGCGCGCCAAAACATGCGGCCTCCGAGCCCCTACGAAATCGCTTCGATCACAACGCATGAAATATAAAGCCAACACAGCTCGCGGTCCCGCCCCGCAAGCGTCTTGAGTTCAATGATCTCACGCGCATAATGGCGTTACCATGACCACAACGCCAGACTTACACGCCAATCTTGTGAACGCCGCCTTGACAGGCGAGCAAAATCTTGGAGTAGCCCTGGCAATCCGGCGCGGCGTGCAACGCATGTTGGCTGATCGCAACTGCGCAAGCCTAGCCGAATTTCCACTCGGAAACGGCCGACGCGCCGACGTCATTTCCATTGGTTCACGCAGCGAAATCGAAATTATCGAAATTAAATCTTGCATCGGTGATTATCGATCAGACCGTAAGTGGCCGGAATATCAAGATTATTGCGATTGTCTCTATTTCGCAGTTGATTGTGCATTCCCTCTCGAATGCTTACCGGCCGACGTTGGAATTATCTGCGCCGATGCTTACGGCGCAGAAGTCATACGTGGCGCACCGATAACCCAACTCGCAGCAGCGAGGCGCAAAGCCGTGCTCTTGTCGTTTGCCAGGACGGCCGCAACGCGACTGCACAATCTCACCGATCCGACGCGAACTTTTTAGCCGAACCTCTAAATCTTAATTATTTCGGTGCGCGCTTAGCCAAAATACGCTGCAACGTACGACGATGCATATTCAAACGGCGCGCGGTTTCCGAAACGTTGCGATTGCACAGCTCATAAACGCGTTGGATATGCTCCCAACGCACCCGATCCGCTGACATCGGATTATCCGGCGGCGGCGCTTTAGAATCCGATGGAGCCAGCAGAGCGTCCGTTACATCGTCGGCATCGGCAGGTTTCGCCAAATAATCGACGGCTCCAAGCTTCACAGCACTGACTGCCGTCGCAATATTACCATAGCCCGTCAGAACGATTGCCCGTGAGTCCGGCCGCACGCGCGCCAATTCTGCAATCACATCCAGACCCGTGCCATCTTCCAAGCGCATATCGACGACGGCAAATGCAGGTGGTTTATCGCGAATGAGATCGATACCCTCGGCCACCGAATGGCCAAAGCGCACTTCAAATCCGCGCGTCTCCATCGCGCGCACCAAGCGCTGCAAAAAAGCCCGGTCGTCATCGACGATCACGAGCGAACGATCTTCCGGTAATTCGTCTTGTCTGAATGACAGATCTTCTGTGGCCAAGGCACCCTCCGGGCTTCTCACGGCCCTTGTTTCAACTCGGCCGTATAATCTATCGGGGCCTTGTCCGGTGCAACCCTTAAGTTGTGCAAAATAGCGTCGTAAGGTTGATGAAATCCTCTGTAGGCAGGGCAAAAACCCATGGCCGATCAACCAGGGCGCGCATTGCGGCGTCCTGGCCATTCAAAAGCCGTCGGTGAGACCTCGAATGCCGATCTCGGCCATGTCACCTGAATATGGGCACCCGTTCGCGGCTCCGGCACATTCATAAAGTTAACGCTGGCACCGGACCGCTCTAACAGCGTCTTGGCAATGAAGAAACCAAGTCCCAACCCAGAATGGCCTTTGTCACCTTTGTCCTCGAACCGGCGCGTCGTGACATAGGGCTCGCCGATTGTGTCCATGACTTCGGGTGCAAATCCAGGCCCGTCATCGATGATCGATACCACCACATCGCGCTCGTTCCAGCGTGCTGATAGCTGCACTTCGGACGCAGCAAATCCCACAGCGTTCTCGATAATATTTCCAAGACCATATATCACGCCTGGCCGACGATGACCGACTGGCTCGCTGCGCCCTGCCTCATCCGCATCGGAAATGGGTGCTGTAGAAATGATGAGCCGTTTTCCACGCGGTCGATATGGCTCCGAGGCTTCTTCGAGCAATTCGCGGACAGTGATTGTCGCGTGCATCGGATCTTGTTCGTCAGGCTTTCGTGTCAACTTTTGGAGAATTTCTCGGCAGCGCTTGGCTTGCTCATGCATCAATTGCAGATCTTCTCGATAGGGACTTTGCGGACCGAATTCATGTTCCAACTCTTTGGCGACCAGCACGATCGTCGAAAGCGGTGTTCCCAGTTCATGTGCGGCGGCCGCCGCAAGCCCATCGAGTGCGTGTAAGCGCTGCTCACTCGCCAACACCATGTCTGTTGCCGCGAGTGCCGCCGACATCTGGCGCGACTCTTTATTCAAACGCCATGTGTAAAACGCCATGAAGCAGGTCGATGCCGCGAGTGCTGCAAACACTCCGATCTTATAGTTGCGCTCAAGGTCGAAGCGAATGCCGGGATACCATGGCAGCGGATAATGGTGATTGATAAGAAACGCCGCGATGGCCATGACCGTGAGGCCCAGAGCGACTGTGTATCGCGGCGGCAGCGTTGCAGCCGAAACAGTCACGGGTGCGACCAACAAAACCACAAACGGATTTTCGATCCCGCCCGTAAAATACAACAACGCAGAAAGCTGCAAAATATCATACAGCAGCAGGGCCGTTGCGAATGGCGTACTGAGGCGATGCCGTGCTGGATAGCGGATCGCAAGATAAACATTGAGCCAAGCCGATAGCGCGATCAACGCCAAACAATTGGCGACCGGCATCGCAAAACCGTAAATCGTGCTCACAACGCCAACAGCCAAGAGTTGACCCAGCACTGCAGCCCATCTCAGGCGTACCGTCGTGACCAGCCGCAACTGGCTCTCGCGCGTATTGACGATGCCTTTTATCGACGACGCTGGCATCGTCTCGTCTCGGAAGCCTTGAGACGATACAGGATCAGCCGGCGGAGATATGCTCACGGATTTTCGCCTTAGAACGTACGCTGCTATCGCAACTTAAACGACTCGTGACTGCAGGCCGCAGGTCGTAGCGACTTGTATGCCAGCACGCGTTGGCCCACAACTCTCGCTTAAAATACTCAATACTATGTGGAGAGTTCAAGCGCATGAAGACGAGATTATTCGCGCTAGTTGCAGCCGGGCTCACAGCTGGAGCGATAATTGCTTATGTCACGCTGCCAAATTCTAGCATCAACACAACTGCGCCAGCAGATTCTTCTGGCACGAAAGTGACAGGCACGGCACTCGTCGGCGGTCCCTTTGCACTCACAGACCAAACCGGTAAGCGCGTGACCGAGAAAGATTTCCTCGGCAAGTACATGTTGGTCTTCTTCGGTTTTACCAATTGCCCCGATATTTGCCCATCAGGATTACAGGTCGTATCGGCGGCACTCGACAAGTTGGGCACGAAGGCGGACGACATCACCCCAGTGTTCGTAACGCTCGATGCCAAGCGCGATACGCCAGAAAAATTGGCGGCCTACGTCAAAAGTTTTCATCCCCGGCTCGTTGGATTGACGGGCAGCGAAGACGACGTCGCAGCCGCAGCAAAAGCTTATCGTGTTTATTTTCAAAAGATCGTCGATGAAAAAACGCCTGATAGCTACAGTTACGATCATGCGGCTTTGTTTTATCTGATGGGCAAAGACGGTGCCTTCGTCGCGCCCATTCCCCATACGACAGATGTCAACGAAGTTGTTGCAGCACTCGACAAAGCTGTGCGCTAAACGCATCGCGAATGCTGAGACCAACGCGCAACACTTATCCATGTTGCTATGGCGTGATGCAGCTGTGCATCTGGAGTAACATCACGAAGCTTGCTACCTGACCATCTAATATCGTGGTGTGTGCTGTCATCTCGTGTCATGATAGCGTATTGAAAAGTTGAGTTGGCCCGTGTGCCGCGTGACGCGAAGCGTCGAGAGGACGAGAATTAATGCGCAAGTCGAGAGCGTCAGTGATGCCGCAACGGCCGAACGCCAAATTCGAAGACATGAATGCCAAGCTGGAAGTTCGCCGTCATCCCGGAGCGCGGCGCTTAACACTGCGCGTGAGCCGCACCAGCCGTGCCGTTGTCGTCACCATTCCCGTTCAATGCGATCTTGATGAAGCCGGATCGTTTCTCAACCGACACATCGACTGGGTGCAAGAACGTCTCGACAGCTTGCCCGATCCCGTGCCCTTCGCGCACAATGCCGTCATGCCGCTACGTGGCATTCCCCATCGCATCCTATTCACTGGCGAAACCTCGACTCGCATTGTTTCGTGCGCGCCGACCAATGGTCACTGGCCAGAAATCCATGTTCCAGGCACCAAAGTCGGTGCACCACGCCGACTACGCGACTGGTTATTTTTGCAAGCACGCTGCGATCTCGATGCCCGCGTCGCTTTTCACGCGAAACGTTTAGGGCTCACTTCAAAGCGCATTGCTGTTCGAGACCAAACGAGCCGCTGGGGCTCCTGTTCAACCACTGGCGTACTTTCATTTTCGTGGCGTCTGGTTTTAGCTCCGCAATTCGTTCTGGATTACGTCGCAGCCCATGAGGTGGCGCATCTCGCCGAAATGAACCACGGCCCGCGCTTCTGGAAATTGGTCGAGAAAACCGCCCCCGATTTTGAAAGTGCTAAGACGTGGCTTCAGGTCTATGGACCAGACCTGCATCGCTACGGCCCGGCAAACGGCGGGCTAACTTAAATCGCGACGCGATCACCACCATCCACCCAGCGATAACAAACCTTGAGAACGCTCAGGCTTTTGGGGCGCTGGATCAGGCAACTCCGCTAACACATCGGCAATAAAATCGGCATCGATCGCCTCGCGCGGATAGCGCGCATCGGTCTTCCGATCGGCACTATGAGACGCAGCCGTCTGTGTGCTTCGCGACGCAAACCACGGCAGTACCTCACTCTTTTGTGCAACGCGCGGGCTCAAATTCTGCCCGGCGACTTCGGGCCCATTCTCGGGTCGTGTCTCAGGGAGAGTTTGTGGAGCCTTGCCGCGATGCGCAACCTGCATCACCTGCCGCCACATCTCTGCTGGCAACCCGCCGCCCACGGATTTCTTCATCGGCGCACTGTTGTCGTTGCCGATCCAAATGCCAGCCGTGAAATAGCTCGTGTATCCAACAAACCAAGCGTCACGAAAGTCCTGCGTCGTGCCCGTTTTGCCTGCGACAGGAAAATCAGCAAGTGCCGCGCGACGTCCAGTGCCAGACACGATGGCACCGTTCAACATGTCGTTCATCGCGCCAACCTTCAGCGCGTCCACCACGCGATGCGCGCTCTGAGTTTCGCGTTTGAAAATCTCAACGCCCGAACTCAAATGCACGCGGCGGACGATGTAGGGATCGACCGCCATCCCACCATTACCGAACACAGCATAGGCACCGCTCATTTCCAGCAATGAAACTTCTGATGTTCCTAACGCGAGCGATGGATCATCCCGCAAATCAGAGTCAATTCCAAGTCGCCGCGCAACTTCCATCGCATTTTGCACACCAACGTGCTCGATCAATCGAACAGCAACCGTATTGACAGATTGCGCCAAGGCGCGTCGCAACGTGATCTCTCCCACATACTGACCGTTGTCGTTGCGCGGTGACCAATTGCCAATCGTCAATGGCATATCCATCACGAAATAATCCGGAGACATACCAGACTCAAGTGCTGCCAAATACACGAACGGCTTGAAGGCCGATCCCGGCTGCCGCTTGGCCTTCACAACGCGATTGAATTGGCTGTCCGCATAATTGCGCCCGCCGACCATCGCGCGAATGCCGCCATCGTTATCGAGCACGACCAGCGCCGCTTGGCTGGCTTGTAAACTTTCACCTTGGCGTTGAAGCCCGTTGGCCACGATCTCAGTCGCTTGCCGTTGCAGTTCGGCATCCAGTGTCGTCTCAACAATCACTTCGGCATGTCCGCCCGAAACCAAAGGTGGCATTTGTTCGAGCACGAAATCGACAATGTAGTCGGCGCTGGTGCGAACTTTCGTGATTTTGGGCTTCACAAACACAATGCGCTCATGCGATGCCGCCAACTGATCGGCTCGCGTGATCAAACCAGCTTCGACCATTTTCGCCAACACAACGCGACCACGCTCCAGCGCCAGCTCACGGCTGGAGGCAGGAGAATATTTCGACGGCGCTTTGAGTAGCCCTGCAATGAGCGCCGCTTCCAACAACGTCAAGTCGCGCGCTGATTTACCGAAGTAGCGTTGGCTGGCCGCTTCGACGCCATAAGCGCCGCCACCGAAATAAACGCGATTGAGATAGAGTTCCAGAATTTCCGATTTGTTGAGCCGCATCTCTAGCCAAAGCGCCAGACCCAGCTCTTCGATTTTTCGCGACAGTTTGCGATCGGACGATAGGAACAAATTCTTCGCCAACTGCTGCGTCAGCGTCGAACCACCCTGCGCAAACCGTCCCGCACGAAGATTGCGAAAGAACGCACGAAAAAGTCCGACCGGATCGAGCCCGTAATGCTCAAAAAATCTCCGATCCTCAATCGCAACGACGGCTGCTTGCAAATGGCGCGGCAACAGTTCGATCGGCATATAGTCGTTGCCTTCACCACGCTCGGCCAGCATCGTTCCGTCTCGCGCCAAAATGCGCACGACCGGCGCACGCTCTTTGTGTCGCAGGATCTGCGGATCGGGAACGGCGACGGTATAAAACACCATCATGCCTGCCAACGAAGCAACCGCTACGCCACAAGCCAAAATCGGCACAGCAATCGCGAAACGATATTTGACAGGCAGCCGCGACAACCTGCCCGAAGTGCGCGTCGTTTTCAGATCACTCGGCGCAACAGACGACACTTTCGTGCTTGGATAAACTTTGCCGGCCAGCGCGCTGAAGGGCCCGGGCAAGGATTGGCGCCGAAACAAAAGTCGAAGAGTTGACCGCAGTAGCCGAGCGAGTGTGCGAAAGCCAAACATCGTACGCTCAACGTCCTCAGCAGTAAAAAACGCCCAACCATCGCTCAGCCAAGGCTCATCGCGAGCCCGCCAGATAGTGGAGGAAAGTTAGCGAACAGCGCTTAACGCTCAGTTAACCATGCAGCCGAACCGTGCAAATTTGATCGCCTCGTGCGCAACACATTTCCTACCGCCCGCAACATCCAAAACCTGCAAAAGAAATACGCTACAAAACCCACTTCGGCGAAAATGCCTAGTGGTGTCTGAATGCCTGCGCCGCCATAGTTAACGACGGACCTTCGACATCAATTCCAAGGATCACGATGGCGGCTGAGAGCGATTACACGACCTACAAAGATGCCCTGCTTGTGCTCGGCACAGCGGGCGTCGTCGTGCCGGTCCTCCATCGCTACCGCATCAGCCCGGTTCTAGGATTTCTCATCGCTGGCGCTTTACTCAGCCCACACGGGCTTGGGCTGCTCTCTGGAGCGTTTCCGCCCCTGAACTGGGTCACAGTCTCAAGTCCCGAGCGCGTGGCCGCGATTGCCGAACTAGGCGTCGTCTTCCTCTTGTTCCTGATCGGTCTGGAATTATCATTCGAGCGCCTCGTCACGATGCGCCGCTTGGTCTTCGGCCTCGGTGGTATGCAAGTTCTGGTCTCGACCAGCCTGATTGCCTTGTCGGCCATATGGTACGGACAATCGCCAACGACTGCGGTGATTATCGGCGCAGCGTTATCGCTCTCTTCGACCGCAATCGTCATTGAGTATCTCGCCGGACAAAAGCGCTTAGCGTCCACGGCAGGGCGAACCAGCTTTGCAATTTTGCTGTTCCAAGATTTAGCCGTGGTGCCAATCCTATTCCTGCTCGGCGTCCTCGATCCTACAGCGAACGGCTCTCTCGCAAGCGGCATCGTCCTGGCCCTCATCCAAGCCATCGCCGCTCTTGTGATTATTGTGGGCGTCGGTCGCTACGTCCTGCAACCGATGTTTCGCATTGTCGCTCAAACACAAAATTCGGACATGTTCATCGCCACCACATTGTTCGTCGTGGTGGGAACCAGCTTTGCCACCGCAGCGTCGGGCTTATCCATGGCGCTTGGCGCATTTGTCGCCGGACTGTTGCTAGCCGAAACGGAATACCGCCGCGCCGTTCAAACAACCATCGAACCACTGAAATCGCTACTCCTCGGCGTGTTCTTCTTTTCGGTCGGCTTGAGTATTGATCTCGGCCTGCTGCTGGCCAATCCGATCCACATCATAGGAATTACGCTCGGCCACATCGTCATTCAGCTTGTGGTCATTTACGGACTGGCACGCTTGTTCTCGGTGCCAAGGCCCGCAGCTCTTGAAACAGCCGGTTTGCTGGCCCCTGGTGGCGAATTCGCCTTCGTCATTCTTACGCTGGCACTAGGCTACAAACTCGTCAGCCCGCAGGAAACCAGCATATTGCTGACGTCCGTTGCGTTATCGATGGCGCTGATCCCGCTGTTTGCGAGCCTTGCGCGACGCTTGGCTCGAAGCACAGCGACGCCGGTGGCACCTGATCCTGAGCTTGCTGTCATGCCCTCGCTGGATAATCCCGCGACAGCACTCGTCGTTGGCCATGGCCGCGTCGGCCAGCTCATCGGCGATATGCTGGAAAAACACAACGTATCCTACATCGCCGTCGATCGCGATCCGCGCCTCGTCGGCGCCATGCGCCGCGAAGGAAAACCCGTTTATTTCGGTGACGTGCGCCAAATCGAGTTTTTGAACAACTGCGGATTAGATACGGCAAAGGCCGCCATCATCACCATTCACACCCAATCTGAAATCGATCAGATCGTCACGGCCTTGCGCGCGGCCTATCCGAAATTGCTCATTGTTTCGCGCGCCAAAGACGCCAGCCACGCGAGCCATCTTTATAAACTCGGCGTCAACGACGCAGTACCGGAAAACATAGAAGCCAGTTTGCAATTATCGGAGGCCACACTCGTCGGGCTCGGAGTACCAACCGGCCTCGTCATTGCGTCAATCCACGAAAAGCGCGACGTATTCCGTGCCGAACTGCAAGGTGCCGCCAAAGCTGCAGGCACCGAGACGCGCGCATTCCCGCGCCGCAAAACTCCCTAAGGCGTTCGATGTGGTTCGCGTAAGGAACCCTTGAATGCTGCACGGCGTTTCTTATGTAATTGCGCGCAGCATGACCGTTGCGATGACGCCTTCGCATCATGGCTGATCAGGGAGATTGCCTCGTGTCCGTTTCTCGCGCTTTTCCAGATCGTGGACCATCACGCCCATCGAGCCACAGCACTTCACGGCAAGTCCCGCACCTTGACCATCACGAGGTCAAACTGACACTAGCCCGCCTCGACGGGTTGGCGCGCGTCATGGATAGTGCGGTCACAATCCCTGGCACTAAAATCGTCATGGGCTTCGACGCTCTGCTCGGCCTCGTTCCCGTCATCGGCGACGCGATCTCCGGCGTTATTTCCAGCTATATCATTTGGGAAGCACGCCGGCTCGGCGTTTCGCGTCTCGTTATGGCGCGCATGGTCACGAATAGTACCATCGACGCGGTGATCGGCAGCATTCCATTCGCAGGCGATATCTTCGACGTCGCCTACAAATCGAACTTGAAAAACGTCGCACTATTAAAGCGCCATATCGAAAAAACCGGGCTCGCAGGTCCTAGCACGATAACGGCCAGCTATACGGTCGAGTAATACGCCTCACACATCCAAGTTCGAAACGTTCAGGGCGTTGTCCTGAATGAACTCGCGGCGCGGCTCGACCACATCGCCCATCAGCTTGGAGAAAATCTCGTCTGCCTCGGCGATATCGCCCACCTTCACTTGCAAAAGCGTGCGCACGGTCGGATCGAGCGTCGTCTCCCACAACTGCTCAGGGTTCATTTCACCCAGACCTTTGTACCGTTGCAGATCGACGCCTTTGCGTCCTGTCTCATAAACGGCATCGAGCAACGTGCGCGGCCCCGTGATGATATCGATTTTGTCCTTGCGGCGCAGCTTTGAAGCTTTGCCATAAACTTCCTGTAAATGACCCTGGCGCTCATTGATGCGCCGCGCATCGAGCGAACCGAGCAGCGCACGGTCGAGCGCATGCACCTCAAGAACGCCGCGCACTTCGCGCTTGAACACGAACCCGTCGTTACCGAACGCGCCCTGCCAACCGGTTTCCATTTCTTCCGCAATGCTGTCGAGACGGCTGGCAACGGCCACAGCAGCTTCATTCGCTTGCGACGCTGACTGCAACAAAGCCGGATTGAATATTCCGCCGATGGCACCCTGCTCGACAACCGAGCGATTATAGCGCGAATGCAGTCCGTTGATGCCGCCTGTGATCTGCCGCGCCTGATCGACGATATCGCGCAAATCACGCCCCGCCCGCTCGGCTCCATCACCAGTCACCAGCACCGCGTCGTTCAATCCCTGATCGATGAGATAATCTTCCAGCGCGCGCTGATCCTTCAAATACGAATGCGCCTTGCCGCGCGCGACTTTGTAGAGCGGCGGCTGCGCGATATAGACATGACCCTTTTCGACCAACTCTGGCATTTGCCGATAAAAGAACGTCAACAACAGCGTACGAATATGCGCGCCATCGACGTCGGCGTCGGTCATGATGATGACCTTGTGATAACGCAGCTTATCGACCTTGAACTCATCGCGACCGATACCAGTGCCCAGCGCCGCGATGATGTTGGTCACCTGCTCGGACGACAACATGCGATCCGTGCGTGCGCGCTCGACGTTGAGAATTTTACCTCGGATGGGAAGCACCGCCTGGAACTCGCGCTTGCGGCCCTGCTTCGCAGATCCGCCAGCAGAATCACCTTCAACGATGAACAACTCCGTTTTCGATGCATCCCGATCCTGACATTCGGCTAACCCGCCGGGCAACCGCAAGCCATCGAGCGCGCCCTTGCGCCGTGTAAGTTCTCGCGCTTTGCGAGCCGCCTCGCGCGCCAACGCAGCCTCGATGATTTTGCCGACAATGGCTTTCGCCTCCTTGGGATGCTCTTCGAACCAAGCACCCAATTGATCGCCTACAGCCGTCTCGACCACCGGCTTCACTTCGGAAGACACCAGCTTGTCTTTGGTCTGCGATGAAAACTTCGGATCGGGCACTTTGACCGAGAGCACGCACGTTAAACCTTCACGTGCATCGTCGCCAGCCAACGAAACTTTCTCTTTTTTCGTCAGACCGCTTTCATCGGCATACTTGTTGACGATACGCGTCAGCGCACCGCGAAAGCCAGCCAAGTGTGTGCCGCCGTCGCGCTGCGGAATGTTGTTCGTGAAGCACAGCACCGTCTCGTGATAGCTGTCGTTCCACCACAGCGCGGCCTCGACGGTAATACCGTCCTTCTCGCCACGGATCATAATCGGCTCAGGCAGAATTCCTGTCTTCGAACGGTCGAGATAGCGCACGAACTGAGCCGTGCCGCCCTCGTACATAAATTCTTCGCTCTTGACGTCCGCATGACGCGCATCGGTCAAAAGAATCTTCGCGCCCGAATTCAAAAACGCCAACTCGCGCAAGCGATGTTCCAGCGTCGCGTAATCGAACTCCATCACATTGTGGAATGTCTCGGTGCTGGGCAGGAACGAAACTTCGGTGCCGCGCTCGCCATTGGCATCGCCAACCACCTGCAACGGTGCCACTGCCACACCATGTCGAAACTCGATGAGATGCTCTTTGCCTTCGCGCCAAATCCGGCACTTGAGCCAAGACGACAAAGCATTGACGACTGATACACCGACGCCGTGCAATCCGCCCGACACCTTGTAAGAGTTCTGGTCGAATTTTCCGCCAGCATGCAATTCGGTGAACACGATCTCTGCCGCCGATCGCTTCGGCGTTTGATCGTCGTCTTTCTTGATCCCGGTTGGAATACCGCGCCCATCATCGCGCACCGTGCACGAACCGTCGGGATTGAGCCTAACCTGACACGACTGCGCATGGCCCGCTAAAACTTCGTCGATCGCGTTATCGACGACTTCGTAAATCATGTGATGCAAACCCGACCCGTCGTCGGTATCGCCGATATACATGCCGGGGCGTTTGCGCACCGCATCGAGCCCCTTCAGCATCTTGATGCTGTCTTCGCCGTAGTCTTCTGGCGCAGGCAATTTTGGAGCGGGTTGGGCGTTCATGGGGGGCCTATCGAAAGGGCAAAAATCAAGCCCCTAAATATAGCATAAAATCGCTCCGAAAGCCGCATGTTTTCGCGCGATTTCGCACAAATAAATGGCTTATTTTTCAAGCGTTTATGCGTGACCTATTGCCGCCATCGGCAAACCCTTCACATGGCCGCGATCGTGCTCTCGTCCACGCGCCAGAATCGGGCATTTCCAGCCAATGCTTCGAACGCCGCAACGTCGGTTCCAGTCATCCAGGCTTGTGCTTTCAAGCGCTGGATTTCGTCGAAAAGTGCTGCGCGGCGATTCGCATCCAAATGCGCGGTAATCTCGTCCAGCAATAGAATGGGCGCGGCGCCCTCCTGGCGCTCTGTCAGCAATTCCGCGTGCGCCAAAACAAGACCCAGCAACAATGCTTTCTGTTCGCCCGTCGAGCACAAGCGCGCGGCCATCGCTTTTGGTCCATGTCCCACCGCGAGATCTGAGCGATGCGGCCCATCGAGCGTGCGGCCAGCCCCACGATCGCGCTCACGCGTCTCACGCAAAACTTTCGCGTAGACATCTTCCGCTTCAACCGCTGGCATCCTTGCCAAATCGTCCTCCAACCGCCCCTCGAGTTTAAACTCCGACCACGGAAACGCAGAGTTGGGATCACGCGTTTTGCGACGCGCCACGACCGACGCCATCGCCGACACAGCTTCAAGCCGCGCGGCAGCAACGGCAACGCCGGTCTCCGCCATCACGCGCTCGAACCCCGTGAGCAGCGCATCGTCGCGCACGCCATAGCTCAACAACCGATTGCGGCTCGTCATGGCCCGCTCGAACCGCCCAGCAATCGTGCGATAGGCCGGATCGAAACATAAAATCAGCCGATCGAGGAAACGACGACGCTCAGACGCAGGCCCGGTGAACAACCCATCCATCGCTGGCGTCACCCATACGATTTCCAAATAGTCGGCAAGCACACCAGAACCCGTTTGCGCAGCCCCGTCGATGCGGACGATACGACCGTTGCGCTCGCTGCCGTTGCCATGGGCTGAAATGCCGGTGCCAATATCAGCAGGACCCGACAATGTATGCACGCGCGAGGCCACAGAAAATCCGCCATCGCCGCCCGCGCGTGCCAACTCGGCAAACGGCGCGCGTCGCAGCCCAAGGCCCGGCGCCAATAGCGATATCGCTTCGAGAAGGTTGGTTTTGCCGGCACCATTGGCTCCGGCAATCACCTGCGGCTCACGCCCTGTTTCGACAGTCGCGCGCGCATAGCTACGAAAATTCGTGAGCGTCAGTCGCTCGACCCACAGGCCATCGCTGTCAGTCGCCATCCACACCGCATCGCCAACGAAAACGCTTTAATTTCACCATTTGCCAGCACCGCGACCTGTATGCAGAATTGATATCATGACGAGCCAACAGTGACGGTGCCATGCGGACGTTCCTTATTACCCTCATAGGTCTAGTCGTTGGTTATGTACTGGGCGCATTACTGTGGAACTACGCTGTCATGGCAGTCTCGTCCAATACACACGACAAGATTTTAGAAGCCCAAATGACGGCAGCCTTTATCGGCGGACCCATCGGCGCCATCATCGGAGTGATATGCGGGTGGCTCGTCGCACGGCATCGCTGATCAATCAGCCCGAAACCCGCAACTGAAAAATAACATAGTCAACCAACCGTCCTACACACGCATCGGCATCAACACGTAAAGCGCACCATCGTCTCCACCGTCGCGCACCATCGTTGGCGAACCCGGATCAGCCAACAAAAAACGCGCATCTTCGCTTTCAAGCTGGCCAGCGATGTCGAGCAAGTAGCGCGCATTAAAACCGATTTCGAGCGGCCCTGCGCCGTAATCGACGCTGATCTCCTCAGTCGCACTTCCACCTTCAGGGTTGTTCACAGACAAGATCAGCTTGTCTTTCGCAAGATTGAGCTTCACCGCACGCCCGCGCTCGCTCGCAATCGTCGAGACGCGATCGACAGCACTGATGAAGGCGGCGTTGGGAACTTTCATTTCTTTGTCATTCGCGTGCGGAATGACGCGCCCGTAATCGGGGAACGTACCGTCGATCAGCTTCGACGTCAGCACCACAGGTCCGATCTCGAACCGCACTTTGCTTTGCGATACGCCGACTTTGACTTTGGCGCTGGAATCTTCAGTCAGACGTGCCAACTCGTGCACCGTCTTGCGCGGAATGATGACGCCCGGCATACCGTCGGCGCCTTTCGGACGCGGCAACTCCACCTGGGCGAGGCGATGACCGTCGGTCGCGACAGCGCGCAACGTCTTGGTTTTGCCCGTCTCGGCCGTATGCAAGTAGATGCCGTTCAAATAGTAGCGCGTCTCCTCGGTTGAGATCGCAAATCGCGTCTTGTCGATAAGCCGCTTCAAATCGCCAGCATCAATCACGAACTCATGGCCGATCTCGCCAACCGCCAGATCAGGAAAATCTTCAGCAGCCAAAGTCTGCAAACTAAACCGCGATTGCCCCGAGGTGATCGTCAAACGCTCTTTGTCAGCGTCACGGCGCATGTCAATCTGCGCCCCTTCTGGCAACTTGCGCACGATATCGTGGAGAATGTGAGCCGGTACTGTCAGCGCACCCGGTGTGTGCACTTTGGCCGATACGCTCTCGCTGACTTCGCGTTCGAGGTCCGTCGATTTGAATTGCAGCGTCGAGCCCGACGCATTCAGAAAAACGTTCGACAGAATGGGGATGGTCGTGCGCCGCTCAACCACACTCGTCACATGGCCCAGCGCTTTCAGTAAATCCCCGCGTTCAATCTCAAGACGCATATCTGTCCTCAACGTTAGTGGTCGGAAGCGCGCGCCAAAGCCGTGGCGTCAACAGCCAGAACCTTGAGACGCGCATGAGAGAAATCAAGACGCTAGCGTGCGCCCTTTCGGAATCGCCTGCCCGGCGCGATGAGAGCCGAATAGACACCATAATTCAAGCCAAGATGTAGCAGCTATTCTGACATTTTAACCGCTTCAGCAGCACTTGGCCCCAAAAGGCTGCGGCCAACACGCCGGAATGGACGTATCAGCCGCAACACCCAAGATTTTTTATGCGTTCACTGCGATGGCCCGACCACCATCATCGTTCGGACCCCGACAATAAACCTAGTGATTGAGCAGCTTTTTCAGCTCGTCCAACTCGTCCTCAAGGCGGGGGTTTTTGGTAATTTCACCCTCGATCTTGCGGATCGCGTGTAAAACCGTCGTATGATCGCGGCCGCCAAACCGGCGTCCGATTTCGGGCAACGAACGCGCCGTCAGTTGCTTGGCCAGATACATGCCGATTTGGCGCGGCCACACAACAGAGCGATGACGCCGTTGTGACAGCAGATCGCCTTTGGACACGCCGTAGTGCCGCGAAATGATCCGCAAAATGTCCTCGATCTTGATCCGGCGCGGCTCAAGATTTTGCACGAGATCGCGCGTCACAGTCTCGGCGATATCGAGCGTGATCGGCGTGCGCATATACTGCCATGTTGCGTAAAGACGCGTGACCGCACCTTCCAACTCGCGACCGTTTTCAGTCAGTCGCGACGCCAACAGATCGAGCACATCGCGCGACAGCGTGAAGGACGGATCGATGGCCCGCTTTTCGGCCAATCGCTTTTCCAAAACCTTCTGTCGCAGTTCGTGATCGAGCGGCAACAATTCCGTAACAAGCCCGCGTTGCAAACGCGAGCGCATCCGCTCGTTCAAGCGCTCAATGCTATTGGGTGCGCGAGCCGATGCCACGACCACTTGCTTGCCGCCATCCAGCAGCGCGTTGATGATGTGATCGAACTCTTGCTCAGTGCGCTCACCTTGCAAAAACTCAAGATCGTCGATCAGCAACATATGGATGTTGCGGAACCGCTCCTTGAAGGCGAGCGGATCGGACGAGCGTAGTGCTTCGACAAACTGATATCGGAACCGTTCTGCCGTCAGATACAAAACCTGCGCATGCGGAGAGCGGCGCTTCACTTCCCAGGCGATAGCCTGCAGCAAATGACTTTTCCCAAGTCCCACCTGCGAGTGAATATAGAGCGGATTGAAGCCGGGATTATCCGTCATGACCGTTTCGGCAACCTGCGTCGCACCGGCATGCGCCATGCGATTGGCAGCGCCGATCACAAAACTATCGAATGTATAACGTGGATCGAGCGGCGAACCTTCCATCCCACCGGCAGCCGTGCGGGTTTGCGGCGGCATTGGCGAACGCATGGTGACAGAGCGTGGATGCACATCGTTGCCCGCTTGGCCATGCTGACTGGGCAGCGCAGTTGATCCAACGGAATCGGCCAAACGCGTCTCAACGGAGCGCTGCGTGACGCCTGGTTGCCGCCACACGACTTCAACGCGCTCGGCAGAAGAAAATTCTGCGCGGGCGCAATTCAAAAGATGATCGGAATAATGCTCGTGGATCCAGTTGCGCACGAACTTCACCGGTACCGATACTTTGATCAAACGACCGTCGAAGCTCTCGAACTCCATGCTTTTGAACCAGCTGGCATAAATTTCCTCGCCAAGACGCGCCTTCAACATGGCGCGAACTTTTTGCCCACGACCCTCGACCGCCGCCTGCGGATCGACCGCCAATGCCGTCGCCGGATCGACCTGCGCAACAGCCACTGCTTCTGATGTTTTCGATGCCTGCATAATACTCTCCCCCGTTTACTCGTCGTCTTGAAGTTACCAACCGCCCAGAACCGCAAAGATGCGAAATGGCTCTCGCGCATCGCTGCGCGTTCCTGGACGGCATTTGGTCGTGCACAGTTTCAGCCTTGGATCCAGGGCAGCCCGGCGTGTTTCCAGCCCGCTGCCTGACCCCGATGGCGTTGGTGATCGAGTGGCCCCTCGAACCCATCCGCCACATTCCGACTGCGGCCATATCCAGCCGCCGCCATCACTTCTGCTGCCATCCGGCTTCGTCCGCCGGATCGACAGATGAACAACACTTCGTCGTCTTTGCTTGTGCCTTGCGCTGTCAAAACAGCGTCAAGGCGATTGGCAAACTCCGCATCAATCCGGTTGTCCGGAAACGTCTGCCATTCCAGCGTAACGATCCTGCGCCCTAGGCTGGACAGATCTGGAAGTCCCACGAACGCCCATTCGGCTTTGGTTCGCACATCCACCAAAACCGCTTTCGGATCGGCCTCAAGCCGAACCCACGTCTCTTGAGGAGAAACGTCGTCGATGTGGATAAAACCATGATCTGCCACTAGCCCCTCACGCAAACGAGCAACAATGACCGAACTCGCGCCCATCTTCACCGAGCCAGTATTACTAGCTACAGCAAAGTCGAAGCCCATCTCAGCTTGAGAAAAGCCAAGATGTGACGCAAGCTCAGAACAATTGTGACGATGAAATCAAGGCTCCGAATACAAAGCGGATACTCTTGCTTCTACGCTCGCCGACTTCTTTGCGGACGATAGCTACCCCGCTGCCTTCCACGGGTTATTAACTATCCATTAATGACTTCGACGGCAAGCACCCCAGAGCACAACGAAACGCCAACGGGCCTTCAAAAAGTTTTCCACAGCCGAGGTGGAAAACCAATTTTCAATCGTAGCATCTGTGGAGAATGCACTGACTCAAAAGTGCTTTCGAGACTGTGACAGTCAGCGTTGCAGACACCCGAAGCGACCGCTTCCGTCGTCATCAAAATTTCATTTTTTATTTGCGACGGTTTCTCGACAGAGGCTCTTCACTCACTCTCACGTCCTGTGTGGGTAACTTCTGGGGCCGAGATTCCAGAGCCTTAGCGACGTTCAAAAAACAAAGGGCCCCATTAGGGCCCGATCTTTATCGTTGCGAATTTACCACGCGGAGAAAAAGTCACCGCGCATCCGTCACACAGCCTCAAGCTTGCATGGCCTTGACGCGCGCAGACAGCCTGGAAACCTTACGACTCGCCGTCTTCGGATGCATCATGCCCTTCTGAGCTGTGCGGACGAGAATGGGTTCAGCAGCCTTCAATGCCGCTTCTGCCTTTGCTTTATCGCCAGCAGAGATTGCCTCTTCGACGCTGCGCACTTCGGACTTTACGCGCGTACGGCGCGCCTTGTTGACCTCGGTGCGGCTGATCATTTGACGTGCGGCTTTCTTCGCCGACGATGTATTGGCCATAACTTCGTCCTTTGTGGTTCTGGTCCGCCGAACCACGCACCCGTGAGGGGTCTGCGCGGCCAGCAAGTCTTACATAAACAGATGTAGCCGCCCGAGGGTCCCCGAGCGGCGGCTGGCAGTGCTATAGCGGTCCACCATCCTGAGGTCAACGCTACCAATGAGCGTATTTTCAGGCCTTTAGCGCCAGATTGACAACCTGTGCCTAACACTTGAGACAGCACCGGTAAGTCCTAGGCCTAGACAGCACTTAACGCTATGCCTGTGATGAGATTTATCGAATTTTATGGCCCTGCGCATGGCAATGCGCCACCAAGACCCGCCAACAGGAGGACCCCAAATCCATGATGTCGCTTGTGACTTGGATCATCGTACTCGTGGCAGCCGTGGCTGCGACCGTTTTAACCGCCACAACCAACCAAGCCGAAACGCATCTCATGGTAACCGGCGCTGTGGCCCTGGTGCTGGTTGGTTTAGCCGTGCGCGACAATTGGACGATCATCGGCTCAGGCGCACCCAAAAGCCAAGTCGCGAGCGCAACAGCGCGTCACTGCGGTATCGCGTGGGCGTGGGGCGCACTCTCCATATTGCTCATTTATGTTCTCGTCATCGAAGCCCGTTGGCCAGAGTGGTGGCAATTCTTTCTAGGCTTTGGCGCAGCAGCACTGGGCAGTTTTGGATTTTCAAGTCTGCTTGATCGCGACGTCGCCAAAGGCAAAGACGACCCTGCGCTGATCAAGATGGGCCGCGGGCTCATCATCGGACAAATCGTCGGCGTGATCGCCGCGCTGATCTCGATGTTTGTCGATAACAAATTTCCGCGCCCCATCAGCTTTGCCGATTGGGCCGGATGCAACATCTTCTTCTTTGGCGGTCTTGCGATTTTGCTCATCAGCTTGAATGCATTGCGATCCGCGCGCGAATGACATCGCAACGTGAATTCACAATCAGCGTAATGGCCGCGATCATATCCGTGGTCGCGATGATGGTTGCGGCCAGCAGTTTAAATCGTGACATCGTGGCGTTGGCCGCAGCCGCATTCGCGACCATCGTCATGGCATCGACACTCATCAGCAACGCAAAGATTTGGCGAACTGGCACGACGTCCCCGATCGATGCGCTGCAAACAACGACCTGCTTCACCGCACTGGTCTATGCTTGGGCCGCTGCCGCCATGTTGGCCATCTATCTTGGAACAAGCGTGCGCTGGCAACACGGCTGGCAATACGGCACGATCTTCGCGGTGATCGCGCTCGCCCACGCCTATTACATCAGAATGCTGGCAGCGCGTGTGCCGTCTGTCTCCGCATCGAGCGCGGTCGCGCGCGCCGCACAACTGGCACTTTTGCAAGGCACCGCAGCCGTCCTCGCGCTCACCTGGATGATTTCGATTGGCAAACTTTCAACCCCGAAAGGCGATTGGGCAGCCAACACCATTTTCGTGGCGGGCGGCGTTGCCATAGCCGTGATCAGCGCTGTGATTTACCGCACACATCGGCATCTCACGCGCCAAAGCACGTAGCTCACCGCTGACAAACACCGCAAAAATACGTCGCCCGCGCACCATGCACCACGCGACGCACGATACCGCGACACCCAGGCCGCACACACGGCTCTCCTGCCCGATCATAAACGGCAAAAGCGTCTTGAAATGCGCCGCTTGTGCCGTCTGCATGGCGATAATCACGTAGCGTCGAACCCCCGGCCAAAATCGCACGCTCCAGAACCTCACGCACCGCCGGCACCAAACGATGTCCGCGCTCAGTCGCAGCGCCATGCTTGTCGCTCAATGTGCTCGCGCGCCGATTGGGCGATAACCCGGCCCGATGCAACGCTTCAGAAACGTAAATATTGCCAAGCCCTGCAACGACGCGCTGGTCCATCAAGAAGGCTTTCAAGTTCACCTTTTTGCCTCGCGCTTTCGATGCAAGGTGATCGGCAGTCCAAGCATTCCCAAGCGGCTCAACGCCCAAGTTTTTGAATAGCGCATGGCGTTCACGATCTGCGCCAGCCATCATCATCATAAATCCGAACCGGCGTGGATCATTGTAAACCACGCACGTCCCATCATCGAGATGCAGCACCACATGATCGTGCTTGGGATCGCCACCCGTTTCGTAAACATAGTCGCCGATGGCATCGGTATGCCCGTTGCGAACGACGGTGAACCGCCCCGTCATGCCAAGATGCATGACCACATCATCGCCGCTCGACAAACCGAGAATGAGATACTTCGCCCGCCGCGTCAGCGTGCGGATATCATGGCCCGCAACGCGTTCTGAAAACTTGTCCGGCAAAGGAAACCGCAAATCCGGCCGACGCGCCTCCAAAAAGGTAATACGACGACCGACCATCGACGGCGCAAGTCCGCGGCATACGGTTTCAACCTCTGGTAATTCCGGCATGGTCCTCAGTCAAAAATTGACGCTATTTCTCAACCGATCCTAGCGCTGCAATCGGGGCTTCGCTATGGTGTAGCTCATGAGCACACCCGCAAATAACAATCCCTCATCAACCACATCGTTCGGTTTCCGCGATGTAGCGGAGACCGAGCGTCAAGGCCTCGTCAATCAGGTGTTCGCGTCGGTCGCCGAACGCTACGACCTGATGAACGATCTGATGTCCGGCGGCCTCCACCGCTTATGGAAGCGCGATTTCGTCACTTGGCTCAATCCGCCACGCAGCGATGCCCGATTTCGTTTGCTCGATGTGGCAGGCGGCACTGGCGATATCGCACTGCGCGTCATCGGCGCGAGCGGACCGAATGCCAACGCCGTGATATGCGATATTAGTCCCGAGATGCTTGCGGTGGGACAACGCCGCGTTGACGACGCTGCATTGAGTGATCGCATCACGTGCGTCGAAGGCAACGCCGAAAACCTTCCATTCGAAAATAGTTCATTCGACGCCTACACCATCGCCTTCGGTATTCGCAACGTCACGCACATCGACCGTGCGCTTGCAGAAGCCTATCGCGTGCTGCGCCCCGGCGGACGTTTCTTGTGCCTTGAATTCTCGGAATGCCAAATCCCGGTTCTCGACCGGCTCTATGACTTCCATTCGTTCGAAGTCATTCCCCGGCTCGGCAAACTAACAGCCGGTGCCGCCGAGCCGTATCAGTATCTCGTCGAAAGTATTCGCAAATTTCCCAAGCAAGAGCCATTCGCCGCCATGGTCCGCGATGCCGGTTTTGCCCGCGTCACATATCGCAACCTCACCGGTGGAATCGCTGCCATGCATTCCGGCTGGAAAATCTAGTCACTAGCTCCATGAATAATCACGCCCTGTGATCCGCACCCGATTGACCGCACGCACCATCGCCGCATAGCCTTCAGGCGGGATTCGGTGCTGGGCCGAACTCGCTCATCTTCGAGGGGAAACGATCATGACATGGACCCGTTTGGCAGGCGCTACGCTTGCCGTCACACTCGCATTCAGCGCATCTGCAGCACACGCGGGCTGCGTCACGAAAGCTGCGCGCGCCACGGCCGGATCGGAAGCGTCGGCCAAGTGGTATGTCATGGAAACGATGGTGCAAGCGGTCAGCTGGGGACTTTGGCCGGGCTGGTTGTCGAACGGTAAAGTTGCCGGCCATAAAGTTCGCAACGAACGCTATTCGTGCAAGGCAGACGGTGGCCAGGTCACATGCCGCGGCCGCGCCGACTTCTGCACAACCGGCTAATATTTAAAACACGATCTGTTAACACTTGCGGCGTCCAGCCCTGCGTTGGACGCCGTTATTGTTTCCGTATGCTGCAAATCGCGCATTGCAGGTCATAAATTTGTGGCGTCTTTACCCGTCTTCTGTGACGCGCTTGACCTCATGTTAACCGCGCGCCATCTCAATGGCACCAAGCGCAACACGCGCCGGTAAATCCAAGGAACGGCTCTCCCGATTATGTCTGGCGCGATTATGCACACTGTGAGGCTGGCCCGCGCCGGGTTTGTATTGGCGCAGCATGGCGTGCGCTTCGTGCCCAAAGGTATGCCCGTGCCGTTCGCTCTGCGCCTCGGCCGCGCACTCACTGTTCCCATTCGTTTGCTGTCGGCGCCGTTCCGCACCAGCACACCGACGGCCACCCGCATCTCGTCGGCATTGACGGACCTTGGCCCAAGCTACGTCAAGCTCGGACAATTTTTAGCGACACGCGCAGACGTGATCGGTCCCGAATTGGCTGCCGACTTACGCCATCTGCAAGACAAAGCGCCGCCTTTTTCGATGCAAGAAGCGCGTGCGGCCATCGAGCAATCCTTGGGTGGCAAACTCGAAGATCACTTCATCGACTTTGGACCGCCAGTCGCCGCAGCATCTATTGCGCAAGTCCACAAAGCGTATGTGATGCGCGATGGCGTCAAGACTGCCGTCGCCGTAAAAATTCTTCGCCCTGATATTGAAAAGCGCTTCAAGCGCGACCTCGACAGTTATTATTTTGCCGCCCGCCTCGTAGAGAAATTTTATCCGCCAGTGCGTCGCTTACGGCCAATCGCCGTCGTCGATAATCTCAAGCATACGACAGACTTGGAAATGGATCTGCGGTTGGAAGCTGCTGCCATTTCTGAAATGGCCGACAACATTAAGCCCGAGGAAGGCCTACGCGTCCCAACGGTCGATTGGCGCCGCACATCAAAGCGCATTCTCACGCTCGAATGGATCGATGGTACGCCGATTGCCGATCACGCCGCTCTGAAGGCGCGTGGCTTTGATTTGAGCGCACTCGGGCTAACGGTGATCCGCTCGTTCCTACGCCACGCCATGCGCGACGGCTTCTTCCATGCCGACATGCATCAGGGAAATCTGTTCGTTGACGACTCCGGCAAAGTCGTCGCTGTAGATTTTGGCATCATGGGACGACTGGGCGCGAGCGAACGCCGCTTTCTCGCCGAAATTCTTCATGGCCTGATTACGAGAGATTACTACCGGGCAGCGGCCATTCATTTCGAGGCAGGCTACGTACCACCACATCATACCATTGAAGAATTTGCGCAAGCGATGCGTGCCATCGGCGAGCCTATCCACGGTCGCACGGCTGAGGAAATTTCCATGGCCGATTTACTCGGCCAATTGTTCGCCTACACCGATGTCTTTGACATGGAAACGCGCCCTGAGTTGATCTTGCTGCAAAAGAGCATGGTCATCGTTGAAGGCGTAGCACGCAGTCTCGATCCCAATCTCAACATGTGGGGCGCTGCCGAACCGGTCGCGCGCGAGTGGATGGAACACAATCTCGGCTTGCTAGGCCGCATTCGCGAAGCAGGCACAGGGGCGCAAAGCATCGGCGAAGTTTTGCTCAAAACGCCGGGCCTATTGCAAAAGGCCGAAACGGCAATCACCGGCTTTTCAAACATGGCCCGTGATGGCGTTCGTCTAGACGACAACACAGTCGAACGCATCGCCAACCGTCGTGCGAAAAACAACCGACTAACACCCATAGCAATCTGGATCGCCGCCATCAGCTTGGCAGCACTCGCATTACGCCAGTTTGGCGCTTTCTAAATTATTCAAACAAGAAAGCCCGAAGCACGAATGCTCCGGGCAAGTTTTTTGATAAGAATAAGTCGTCGATTATTCCTTCGACGTCGTCGTGCTATCCTTAGACACATCAGCCTTATCATCGGGCTTCATAGGCGGCACGGAGTTTCCAACATCCTTTGTCGGCGGCTGCTGCGCATCCTTTGCGTCGCCCGCAGGCGCTTTCATATCCGGAACTTTTTCCGTCATGCTTTCTGTCGGACCGCTCTTGGCCGGATCGATCTTATTTGCATCTTCGGCAAAAGCAGGCGCAGTGAATGCAAGTGCTGTAACAACAGCAAGTACATGGGTTTTCATTTTTCTACTCCTCAGTCGTTACCTCAACGGGAAAGCAACGCATCGGAAAAAGGAGTTGTTCCTTATTTTGCAAAGTGCTCGCCTGTTATCTGTGAAAAGATCGCAGATTATTCAACGATCTAAAGTCTTTATCACATCATCACATTTGCTCAGCAAAACGTGTCTTCGATGAAAATTATTCAGAATGGGAACGCCAGAAGGCCATGCGCGTTGAAGCACCAATAATTGTTTGAATAATTTGGAGCGCGTGCAATGGCGAATACAATTGACGATACGGATCCGCGCGGTCCCAAACCAACGCGTAATCCTGAACAATTACCCAAAACGCCAGATGGATCTCCGCCGCGTCCTGGCAATCCTATAGATGAACCGCGCCCGATTCTTGAGGAAGCGCCAGGTCCTGATCCCAAACCGGAACCCATTCAAGAGCCCGATGAGAGCGATGATGGTCGCGGCCCTTAAGTGATCGGACTGCATCTCGTGCAGACTAGCGAGATGTTTTTTTCTGGGCCCCTACCAAATGGGTACCATGTGCGATGGCGGACGTTGCGCGCATAGAAGCCGCGATAAAAATAACTTCTGCAATTTCAGCTTCCGTCACACCGGCGTTTTGTGCGTTGGTGCGATGAATTTCTAAGCTGTAAGGACACTGCGTCGTCAAGGCGACGCCGAGTGCAATCAACTCCTTGTAGCGACGCGGTATAGCACCCGGCGCCATCGCTGCGCGATCAAATGCTTCGAACGCGTGCATCGTTTGTGACTGCATCGATTTGAGATGTGGCAGGTTCGACAAATTCCCAACATCATACATGGTGGCTGCTCCTCGCAGAATGTCTTGAGTTCAGCATGCAAACTCATCGCACCGACGCGACCGGTCAAGCGTACAAATGTGCTTGCTAACATTCCGCTCGACTGTCAGTTGAAATCCCACACATATTGCAGTTCAAATCCCGGCATTGAATGATTTTATCCATCGGAGAAGCTGTCAGATGACGATCCGCCCGCCTTGTCCGCCATTTACTCGCGAGACTGCGATCCAAAAAGTTCGCATGGCCGAGGATGGCTGGAATAATCGCAATCCAGAGAAAGTGTCGCTTGCCTACACCGAGGATAGCCGGTGGCGCAATCGATCGGATTTCCCGGTTGGCCGCGCTCAGATCGTCGATTTTCTGACGCGCAAATGGGCCAAGGAATTAGACTATCGATTGATCAAGGAGCTGTGGGCCTTCACAGACCATCGCATTGCTGTGCGCTACGCTTACGAATGGCATGATGAAAGCGGACAGTGGTATCGGTCCTACGGCAACGAGAACTGGGAATTTGACGCAAGCGGTTTGATGGCCTGGCGCTACTCGAGCATCAACGATCTTGCCATTCACGAAACCGAACGCAAATTTCACTGGCCATTTGGACCACGACCATTAGATCATCCTGGCTTGAGTGAACTGGGCCTATAACTGCCAATAGCTCTCGTGCCAACCGCGAATATCAGGGAACATTATCAACGTGACGCACACAGTCGTGAGATGCATTTGCGCCATTGGCCAATCCGGCCAGCTCGGTCTCAACGGCCATTTGCCCTGGGAAGGAAATCCAGGACGGCCCTTCGTTGAGGACGTCGCGCGCTTCTTCGAAATTACAAAAGGTCACGTGCTGATCGCCGGCCCGAAAACCATCGCGTCCGTTCCCCAGTTTGCCTTCGAAGATCGCACCATCGCTGCGATCCGCTCAAGCGAGCGACCTGATGACGTCATTGGGCGCTATGCTGGACGGGTCGTCTTTATCGGTGGTGGTCCTTCAGTTTGGGACGTCTATGCCCACTTGATCGAGCACTGGGACGTCACCAAGCTGCCCTACGACGGTCCAGCCGACAGGTGGTTCAAACCAGAATGGATGGTGGCCAAGGCGACGAGTTTGACTTGAAATTTTTCGCCGCTAAACGCGCTTTATTTCGCGCGCGTGACGAAGCTATCGATAATAACTTTCGTGCTTTTATCAGCGAAACGAATGGATAACTGGTTCTTGGAAATCTCGACCACTTCACCATTTCCAAAGGTGCTGTGCGAAACACGATGGCCAACCTCGAATGGGCTCACGTAAACCACTTCGACGGGCGCCTCGACAACTTTCTTGGCGCGCGTGGTTTTCGGTTTGGCATCGGCGGCAGGCTTCTTCGCGATAATGGCCATAGCAGTCTGTAATCTCCAAAAGACAACTATACCACATATCGCGCTGAAAATTGTCGAATTCGGTGCGCCGCTACGATCTGACCCGATTGGCACAAAACATAGTAAAGGCTTTTGAAACTTATTGAAGATTTAGGCTTTGAGACGATATCCGCTGCGAAAAATATACCAAATGACAGCCATGCAGAGCACGAGAAACGCTAGCGTCATAGCGAGGCTCAAACCAATATTAACGTCGGAAACACCATAGAAACTCCACCTGAAACCATTGATCAAATAGACGAGCGGATTGAACAGAGTGACCGTTTGCCAGAATGGAGGCAGCATGTTCAGCGAGTAGAACGTACCACCAAGAAACACCAATGGGGTAATCACAAGCAGCGGCACGACTTGAAGTTTCTCAAAGCCATCCGCCCAAACACCAATGATGAAACCGAACAAGCTGAAGGTCAGTGCAGTCAGCACTAAAAATGTGACCATCCAAACCGGATGATCAATTCTCAAAGGCACAAATAAACTCGCCGTAGCAAGAATGATGAGTCCAAGAATAATAGATTTTGTTGCCGCTGCACCCACGTACCCCATGACAATTTCAATGGGTGAGACCGGCGCCGATAACAATTCATAAATCGTACCGGTGAACCGAGGAAAGTAAATTCCAAACGACGCATTCGACGTGCTCTCGGTCAGCAACGTCAGCATGATGAGACCTGGCACGATAAACGCGCCATAACTCACGCCATCGATCTCGGCGATGCGCGAACCGATAGCTGCGCCAAACACGACAAAATACAGCGACGTCGACAAGACCGGCGACACGATGCTTTGCAGTAGCGTGCGCCCCCAACGCGACATTTCAAATCCATAGATCGCACGAACGGCATGGATGTTCATCGTGCTTGCCTCACCAGATCGACAAAGATGTCCTCAAGGCTGCTCTGCGTTGTGCGTAAATCTTTGAACGTCATACCAGCGGTCCGCATGTCATTCAGCAGCGCTGTAATGCCTGTGCGTTCGGCACGGGTATCGTAGTGAAACACCAGCTCCTCTCCGTCACCGATCAACTGCAAATTGTGCATATGAAGGCTTGGCGGAATTTCGGAGAGCTTGTCTTGCAGTTGCAGCACGAGCTGTTTGCGGCCCAATTTGCGCATCAACTCGGCTTTCTCTTCGACGAGAATGATTTCACCCTTGGCAATCACACCGACACGATCGGCCATCTCTTCAGCCTCTTCGATGTAATGCGTCGTCAAAATAATCGTCACGCCAGATTCGCGCATACTGCGCACGATCTCCCACATGTCCTTGCGCAGCTCGACATCGACACCCGCCGTCGGCTCGTCGAGGAATAAAATATCGGGCTCGTGCGCCAAAGCTTTGGCGATCAAGAGGCGCCGCTTCATGCCGCCAGACAACGTTACGATTTTGCTGTCACGTTTGTCCCAAAGGCTGAGCTGCCGCAAAATACGCTCGATTAGTGCTGAATCTTTCGGACGGCCGAATAATCCTCGGCTGAACGTCACGGTCGCCAAAACGGTCTCGAACATATCGGTCGCGAGTTCCTGCGGCACGAGACCAATCATCGAACGCACAGCCCGATAGTCGGCTTTGATATCGCGCCCAGCAACCGTCACCTTGCCAGCGCTCGCGTTGACGATACCGCAAATGATACTGATCAGCGTCGTTTTGCCCGCACCATTTGGCCCAAGCAGCGCGAAGATCTCGCCTTTGCGAATTTCCAAATTGATGTCGCGCAGCGCCTCGAACCCCGACGCATAAGTCTTCGACAATTTCTCGACTGAAATGATGGATGTCATGGAGGGAACGCGCATACTTTCGAACGTTTGAGAGAAAACAGCGAATGGACACCCGCACTGCGCACAAGCACAGAGATTTTGAGCTTTAGTTTTGCAATCGACGACTGAGAATATCGACCGCCTGCTTAAAACCAATACTCTCAGCATATTCTAAAGGCGTATCGTAATCATCGATTGTGGTTCGAATATTGGGATCGGCGCCAGCATCCAACAGAATTTGGAGCGCAACGAGATCGCCGCGCGCAACCGCCAAGTGCAGCGGCGTCCAATCGTTCAATCCTTTGATATTCACATCAGCACCGGCAGCGATCAAGGCGCGCATGCTGTCGTGCATGGTCGTGGTTTTGTGATCGGCAAACTGATCGATGCAGGCATGCAGCACTGTTGTTCCTTCACCGTCACAAAACACGAGCGGGACATCAGCCTCAATCATCCATGCAATCGTTTGTGGCGCGCCACTTTGAATGGCGGAAACAATCCACGGTCGATTGAGCCAGCCATCTCGCCCGCCTGGAAAATCTGCAATTTCATTCTGGAATTTCCGTAGAGCTTCTATGTCGGCCGCACGCATCGCCGCCCAGACTTTCTTGAAATCATCCGCAGGACCCACGCATTGCCTCCGCACAAGCAGAAAGCCAAATGACAGCAGCAGCATAACAACAAAAACGCGCCGGTGGGAAAGCCCACGCAGCGCGTTTGTGCATGTAAGTTCAACGCCCAAGTGCGTAATTCGATGGCGGGCAACCAATCCACTTAAAATCTTGTGGACAGAGACGACCAACATCTTCGCGATATTGCTGACAAACTTTACTCTTCAGCTACCTTAAAGAAAATTTAGATGATTTGTTACTGTGACTTAAATTCGATGATTTTTCATACAAAGTTTCACAGCCGCAATGACCTCCAATAACCCCAATTTTCGTAAGCAAAATGTTGATGAAACTGCATATGTCAGTTTTCGTGAAGAAGGGCTGACTTCATCCGGTTTTACAGAGTCTGGAATAAAACAGTTTAAAGGGACCGTTTTTGATTTTTGTGCGGAATTACTAAGCAAATCAGTGAAAAACGCTGAGATTGAGAAAAGTCCGAACCATAAAATCGAGATAACGCACGCTCACGTCCAATCTGCTGCTCAAAAACTATCCGGCCCAATCTTTTTACCACGCACATCAGGATATACCGTCGCCGCTCAGGTAGGTGAGTACATTTGTGCAGCAATCGCTGGGGCAGGCGCAGGACATCTCGATAATACCACAGGCATTCTGGCATTTGGGCTTGGATGCACGTTTGGCGTTTTGTTGATTATCTATCGCCTTCGTGGAGAATAAAAATCGTGACCACGACTGACAGAAAAGAAGTTACGATAACAAATGGTGCTCGAGATGTGCTCGACATCGCGTTGAAGAATTATGAGCAAAGAATGGTCGACGCCATTCGCGATGAAAAGTTTGTACCCGGTGAAGCGATTACTGAGATCAACGCATCAGACGTAGAAAAAATCGTGCAAAGGATGCATATCGTTCAAGAGCGCAGCTTTTATGCTAAAAAATTCCGTGAGATAATAGTTACGGCCTACCTCTACATCGGAATCGCATTGGTATGTGGCGGATTATTCTACACACAATTGCGAGAAATTTACCAGAACGAGCCGGCGCGGATGGTGCTTGTATTAGCTGGCGCAACGATGGTGTTCGTTGCCCTAATCGCAGGCAATTTGATTGAACTGCGGTCCTCAATGAGGAGACGTAGAGATGATGAGTAATTTAAAAATATCGCTCAATAACAACAAAAACGCGCCGGTGGGAAAGCCCACGCGGCGCGTTTGTGCATTGAGATGCAAAGAGGGTTGATTGACTTTATTTGATATATTCGGGCGAAATTCACTGCGCGGATGCGAGTGGGCATCCGAAGCGCGATTAAAATGACGTCTCTGCAGACCTGGCAACGACCTACTCTCCCGCGTCTTAAGACGAAGTACCATCGGCGCAGGGGCGTTTCACGGCCGAGTTCGGAATGGGATCGGGTGCAGCCACCCCGCCATAATCACCAGGTCAGCGGAGACGTCATATAATTTCGCACATTTGGTCTTTCTAATTCTTACGCTCATCGTAACGGCGCGCCGTTATCGCGCGTTAGCGCGAGAGCCCAAGGGGCTCCGGCGTAATCGCCGCCCTCGCGGAGGAACCCGCGCGCTGCAAAGCGCGCGAACCGGTTCCGTGAGCGGAACGATGAGCATTGCTTAATGAGAGCAATCAAGTCGATCGAGTTATTAGTACCAGTAAGCTACATGCATTGCTGCACTTCCACACCTGGCCTATCAACGTGGTGGTCTTCCACGACTCTCGAGGGAGAACTTGTTTTGAGGTGGGTTTCCCGCTTAGATGCCTTCAGCGGTTATCCCGTCCGCACATAGCTACCCTGCTGTGCCGTTGGCACGACAACAGGTCCACCAGAGGTGCGTCCATCCCGGTCCTCTCGTACTAAGGACAGATCCTCTCAATTCTCCAACACCTACGGCAGATAGGGACCGAACTGTCTCGCGACGTTCTGAACCCAGCTCACGTACCACTTTAAATGGCGAACAGCCATACCCTTGGGACCTGCTCCAGCCCCAGGATGTGATGAGCCGACATCGAGGTGCCAAACGACGCCGTCGATATGGACTCTTGGGCGTCATCAGCCTGTTATCCCCGGCGTACCTTTTATCCGTTGAGCGATGGCCCTCTCACAAAGAACCACCGGATCACTATGACCGTCTTTCGACTCTGCTCGACTTGTCAGTCTCGCAGTCAGGCAGGCTTATGCCATTGCACTCGACGGTTGATTTCCGACCAACCTGAGCCTACCTTCGCACGCCTCCGTTACAATTTAGGAGGCGACCGCCCCAGTCAAACTGCCCACCATGCGCTGTCCCGGATCCGGATAACGGACCGCGGTTAGACAACCATAATCACTAGGGTGGTATTTCACATTGCGGCTCCACTCAAGCTAGCGCCCAAGTTTCATAGCCTACCACCTATGCTACACAAGCAGTCACGATTGCCAGTGC
>PERI01000005.1 GCA_002928515.1 Hyphomicrobium sp. | reverse complement strand
TCTCGGCTTTGACTTCGATCACATTTTCGACCAGGCATTCTACGCCCGTCGTATTCAGCAGCGTTGTGACCGTGTCGGTGACCGCTCCCTGCGGATCGCAGGCGGCACCATCCAATAGACCCGTCGCGGTTTCGACCACCGTGCCGACAACCGGCGTGACGACGCCGACCACGATCGGAAGCGGCGTTGCTAGAATATCGCCAGCAACTTCTATTACATCGTTGAGTACAATATCGATATTTACAAGACCTGGACCACAGGACTGGCTCTCATCATCACAGTCAACATCGATAATATTCGTCACAACATTCGTTATATTCGTCACGTTGGTTGTCAGATTTGACGTGACATTATTGACGACGTTTTGGATGTCGATGAAGGTATTGTCGATCACATGAACGACTTGCGTAATCTCGTTAATTACGGTCGTTATGATGTCAGGACATGTTCCGCAACTTCCATCGTGGCCATCGTTACCGTTCGAACCGTTACCACCGTTCGAGCCGTTACTCCCGTTCGAACCGTTGCTACCATTGGATCCATTATTTCCGTTTGTGCCATTATTACCATTCGTACCGTCAACGCCGTTTGAGCCATCTTGACCGTTTGCACCGTCGCGGCCACTGGCGGACTGCAAGAAAACATCACCAGCTACAAACGCACTGCTAGAAGAAATATTTTCTACCGTTTCGCTTGACGACAAATCCTGTTCTGGCGAGGCGGTACTGCCGGACACAGATCTTTCAGAAAGGCCACTGGAAGTACCCTGCGTACCAGAATGTCCTCCTTGATTATAAGAACCTGACTTTTCGTTGTCGCCGATATGATTTCCGATATCTTCGGATCCATTTGTGCCATCTCTATTTGAGCCATCAATTAGAGTTCCGCTCAGAGTGCCATGGCGGTCATTCATAAACCAGCCGGATTGGATCGTTTCGCCTTCGAGCAATTCGCCTTGAAGCACAGCGTGCGTCGCGCTGCCCGCCCCGACCGCATTTTCCGGAGCGGTGTCTAAATCTTCGACGTAAACCAATTTGGCATCTAGCCGAGAGGCAACGACATCATCGACCAGCAATGAAAATTCTAATTTTCCGGTCACAATAGGAGATGTAGTAAGAAATGAATTATTCACACTCATGTTATTGGCTCCGCCAATACTAATTTACTCTATTTTGCCACCTAGAAATCAAATACTGCGTCACGAGACGTTTGTTTATATTGCGCAAATCTGTTTTCTTATTGTTGCGCAATGCCTTATTGGTGTTTTATGAAATTCTTAACCGAAGTAATTTTTTTCTTACTCATGTAATCTATGCATAATGTTGAAATAATCCGTTTACGGAATGAGCAAAAATCGTAGAAATTTTTATATTGAATCCAATATTCGTCTGCGTTTCTTTAAATCACCAATATCTACCGGCGTTAACTAATTGTGCAAATATCATCTAATGCGCTAAATTAATTTGAATTTCTCAACCGTTAATGGAGCATGCTGCTCATTGAGTTCCATCAAAAAAAGGCGCCGGTTGCCCAGCGCCCCTTCTGAGTTTCATTGATCGTGTGTGCGATTACACGCTCTTGTAAACGGACTCCCCCTTCGACATCGCGAACTCTTCTTCCGGTGACAGGATCAACCGGTTGCGACCGAACAGTGCGAAGTAGAGGATGCCGACGGCGAACCAAGCGGCGACCCATAGAACGCCGTCGATATAGACCGGATCTTGGAGCTGCATGAAGATCGTCACCAATGCGATGATCACCGTCAGGGCTGCGCCAACAACTCCAAGCGGGCTTTTATACGGCCGTTCGATATTCGGGAATTTCCGCTTGAGTTGAATGTAGGATAGACCTTGCATCACGTAAGAGAACATCGCCCCGAACACGGCCATGTTCAGCAAAGTCCCGCCAATCACTTTGGCACCCTGCTCGGCACCTTGCACGTACCAAACCGTCATCATGACTGCGAGCCCGAGTAACGATCCAACAATCATAGCTACGTGTGGTGTTTTGCGTGTGCCGTGCGTTACGGACAATGCACTCGGGAAATATCCGGCACGACTGACCGAATAAATCTGCCGACCGAATGCAAAGATGATCGCGTGAAAACTTGCGACCAAACCGATGACGGCAACCGCTGCTAAGATATTGGCAAGATCGGAGCCGTAAATCGCGCGCAAACCGTCGAGCAACGGTTCACCAGATGCGCCGAGTGCTTTTGATCCGACACCGGCAACAGATGGGTTCAAATACAGCACCGCAAATGCTGAGGCGATGAGTGTGAACATTCCCAACATAATGCCCTTAGGCATGTCACGCTTGGGATCGACAGACTCTTCCGCCGCTAAAGGCAACTGCTCGATGGCGAGGAACAACCACACTGCAAACGGCAAAGCGGCGAGAATGCCGTAATTACCGAATGGGAACAGCGGGCCATTACCTTCTGGGAGTTCCGAACCATCAGGTGCAATATTCAATGCCCAACGATTGAAATCGATGGAACCGATCGCGCTGACGTAGAACACCACAAGACAGGCAAGGGCAGCGAGCGTCACGATCAATGAGAATTTGAATGACTGTTCCACGCCCAGAATATTGAGGCCAACAAAGAGAACGTAGCCCGCTATCCAGAATAGCGGTTGCATCTCTGTCGGCGCTCCCACAATGGCCGCGACGTAACTTCCTATGAAAAACACAATGACGGCAGCCGTCATGACGTATTCAACGTTTTCAGCAAGGCCGGTCATAAAACCGCCCCATGGCCCAAATGCCGTGCGCGCGAAAGAGTAAGCGCCGCCGGTATGCGGCATGGCGGGGCTCATTTCCGCTAGTGAGAAAGTCAATCCTAAATACATGATGGCAATGATGATGGTGGCCACGAACATGCCGCCCCATCCACCTTGTGCGAGGCCAAGATTCCATCCAGAGAAATGGCCCGAGATCACCGCGCCGACGCCCAGCGCCCAAAGCGACCAAACACCCGCGTGTCTTTTTAAACCGCGCGCTTGAAAGTAGGCGTCGTCCACCTTGGTGTAGGTGACGCCCGATACCTTTTCTTGCATAGCTTTAGTCCCCAATTTGGGGATCACGCGCGAAGGGACCGAGCTTGCGACGTGGGCGGGTGATGCATGTGGGAACACCCGTCACGCACCGTCAAGACAACGCCGACATACGCGAGCATGATCTCGGTGCGTGGACCCCCGTCCCTGTTCAATGCGGACGTTTGGCTGACGTTGCAGACTCAGCCCGCATCCCTTCACTGTAGGACATTTCCACGTGAACGTCATTCGTCACAATCGATGATATTTAAAGCACCGATAGGATAAGTCGCACTATTTTTATTCAAAACAGCACGTTGGAGCGTGTTTTACGGCACTGATTGCCCTGGTATTTCGACGGGCCGAGGGCCGCTTTCAATCTGGAATAAGGATTCGTCTTTCAGTTCGACGCCGGTCATTTCACGACGGAAGGCCTCTTTCAAAAGCCACATCATCTTGAACGCTGCCTCGTCGTAGGAGAGCCCGCGCGCGCGAATATTCGAAATGCAATTGCGCTCTGCGTCTTTCAGACCAACGCGCGGACGATATGTGAGATACGCGCCGAGGCTATCAGGTGACGACAGGCCAGGACGCTCGCCAATCAGAACCAGAGATGCTTTGGCACCGAGCAACTCACCCACTTCATCGCCGAGTGCGACACGCGCATCGCTGGCGAGTACGATTGGCGCAACATGCCAGCCGACTTTCTGCACATGCGGCTGCAGTGCCGTCAACATCGATACGATATTCGCGTCGACCGCTTTCGACGATAGTCCGTCACCGACGACGATAACAAGATCGGGCGGTTGATCTAGTTTTGCTGCAGCTTGCAGAATATCTTGTCGAGAGTGCGCGCTGAGTTTGCGGCCCAGGTCTGGGCGACGCAAATATTCGCCGCGATCAGAGACGGCGCTGGCCACTTGCATGGTTTCAAATCCGATCGAGGCAATGCCCAATTCAATGGGCATCCAATCGAGCGCTGTCATCACGGCATCGCGCGCCTGCGCATGCGCCATCGTAAAGGCCAAAACTTCGCGTGTCGGCATCGCCGATCCAGACCGGCCAAGACCAATACGAGCATCTGTAAAACGGCGCAGCCCATTCCAAGGATCAAGCTCGCTCATGCCGCAAGATCCCGCGCATGTGCCAACAATGGGTTGCCTGGTTGATGACCTGCCAAATGTCCGGTTGTGTCTGTGACGCCAATGCGCGCTAGCCATTCTTCAAATTCTGGAGCGCGTTTCAATCCGAGAGCCTCGCGCACGTATAATGCGTCATGGAATGACGTCGATTGATAATTCAGCATGATATCGTCGGCGCCGGGAATTCCCATAATGAATGTCACGCCTGCAGAGCCCAACATCAAAAGCAGAATGTCCATGTCATCCTGATCGGCTTCGGCATGATTGGTATAGCAGATATCGCACCCCATCGGCAGACCGAGAAGCTTGCCGCAGAAATGATCTTCCAGCCCAGCGCGAATGATCTGCTTGCCGTTGTAGAGATACTCAGGCCCGATAAAGCCGACGACCGTGTTGACGAGCAAAGGTTGATAGTGTCGTGCGACCGCGTAAGCCCGAGTCTCGAGGGTTTGCTGATCGACGCCGTGATGCGCATCTGCCGACAGCGCTGAACCCTGTCCGGTTTCGAAATACATCACGTTGTCGCCAACTGTGCCGCGCTTCAATGACAGTGCCGCGTCGCGCCCTTCTTTCAAGACATCGAGGGTCACACCGAACGACGCATTGAGCGCCTGAGTGCCTCCGATAGATTGAAACACGAGATCGACGGGTGCTCCGCGATTGATCGCTTCTATCGATGTCGTGACATGCGTCAGCACGCAACTTTGCGTTGGAATTTCAAAGCGCCGTATGACTTCATCAGTCATGTTGAGCAAGTCAGTGATCGCACCGACGTTATCGCTCGCTGGATTGATGCCGATCACGGCATCGCCACAGCCGTACATCAGGCCGTCCACGATGGATGCAGCGATACCTTTTTTGTCGTCGGTCGGGTGGTTGGGTTGCAGTCGCACCGACATGCGGCCTAGTAAGCCGATCGTGTCGCGAAATTTTGTGATAACCGAAATTTTCTTGGCGGCTAACACGAGGTCTTGGTTGCGCATGATCTTGGAGACTGCCGCCGCCATCTCAGGCGTGATGCCTGGCGACAATCGCGACAGCACACTCGTCGTTGCTTGTTCGGACAACAGCCAATCGCGGAAGCCACCGACCGTTAAGTGCGAGATTGCCTCGAAGGCTTGAGCATCGTGCGTATCGATGATCAGGCGCGTGACGTCGTCGGTTTCGTAGGGCACTACGGTTTCACTGAGAAACTGTTTTAGCGGCACGTCCGCGAGCGCCATTTTGGCGGCTGCACATTCAGCTGCCGAGGCGGCAGCGACGCCAGCTAGCACATCCCCCGATCGATGGGGCGATGCTTTAGCCAGCAGAGTTTTAAGATCGGCGAACACATATCGGGTTCCGCCCGCCTGCGCGTGGACCATGGCTCGCACTCCTCATAGCAGCGCCCGCTTAGTGTCATCATGCGCGACTAAGGCGCGGAGTTGCAAGCGCCATGATTGCAGCGATGCAATGCGTGAACACGATACTAGAACAATCTCAGCCGCGGGCTAGGAACCCTGACGCGTGCCGTCCGATAACGACTGCTCAGGATTGCGGGGCATGCACTTTGAGGCCAGTTGAGCCGCTTCATGATTGGGGGAAGGCATCGCAAGACCGGCCAAGAAAATCTCAATTGCACTGTCAAAAGCGTCGTTGGGGTTTAGCGCTTTGAAGGCAGGAACGAGCGCTTGCGTCGAGACATACTTTTTGGAATCGAGCGCCATGAGTTCGGCTTCGTCTTCGGATGTTATTGGGCGCAGCAGTCCTTCAGTTTCAGCTAACGCAAAGCCCAGCACAAACGCGTAGAAAGCAAGACCAACGCCGGCCGCCTCATCGTCAGGTAGACCTGCCCGCCGCATGGAATCATAAACGATTTCGCTCGATTCATGATCGACCGGCCCCGTTGCGTGAAATCTGAAATGAAGATGGAAGACGTGGGGATGGCGATGCGCCAATTCGCGGTATGCGATGGCCACGGCACGCAAATCCGTGCGCCAGTCATGCGTCGCTGGCGGAACTACGACGGACGCCAAAGCCCGGTCCGCAATTTGCCGGATCAATTCATGTTTAGAGCCAAAATAATGCAGCACAGTCATTGGATCGACACCGACACTCGCTGCCACTTTACGTACCGAAAATCCAGGATCGCCAGCGGTCGCAAATAAGGTAAACGCGGCGTCCAGGATCTCATCCTTGCCAACTGCGCCGCGCTGTTTGCCTTTGGGCATTGCCGCATTCCTTCTTGACATTTCTACACTGTAGAAGCATATTATTATTGCTATAACATGACTTGTACAGACTGTTTGGTATTTGGCCGAAAAGCAATTGGAATATGGCCAATCTTGGCTACTATGAATTCCTGACTATTGAACATGAAATTTTGAAACAATAGGCCGACGCCCGGGATTGAATATGTTTCCTTTTGTTTCTCAATTTCATACCCTTAACGGCCGCAATCGACGATTGATATGCACGGTTTTCGGCCATTTTTTAGAGCCCCGCCGTAAATCAGATCTCATGCTATTGTGTGCCCGTATCGGCTACACCCCACATGATCTTCTCCAAACACAACTCGTGCACGATCCCATTGGGGACTATCGATTAGGTTAGGAGAAACGTTCCGTGTCCAATCCCATATCGTCTGAACAGCTCAAAAATCTCGACGCGGCGCATCACCTGCACCCTTTTACGAACCATCAATCGCTGCGCGCCAGTGGTGCGCGCATTATCGTGAGAGGTGAAGGTCCCTACATCTTCGATAGCGAAGGCCATCGCATCCTCGACGGCATGGCCGGACTGTGGACGACGAGTGTCGGATACGGGCGGCGAGAACTGGCTGACGCTGCGCACGCCCAAATGTTGGAGCTGCCGTTCTACAATACCTTCTTCAAGACGACCCACCCGCCGGTGATCGCGCTGTCGCGCAAGATCGCCGAAATCGCGCCTGCCAATATCAATCAGGTGATTTACGGCTCTTCAGGATCGGAATCCAACGATACGGCTATCCGGTTGATCCGCCATTATTGGGCACTCAAGGGCCAACCCAATCGACGCATCATCATCAGTCGCAAAAATGCTTATCACGGTTCCACGATTGCTGCTGGATCGATGGGTGGCATGTCGCACGTGCATCAGCATAGCTACCCTGTGTATGAAGGCTTCCGCCATGTCATGGATCCTTACTGGTACGGTGAAGCTTTCGACGGTGAAACACCCGAAGCCTTCGGCAAACGTGCTGCACGCGCCATCGAAGACGAAATTTTGCGCTGCGGGCCAGAAAATGTGGCCGCATTTGCTGCCGAACCTGTGCAGGGCGCAGGCGGGGTTAAAATTCCACCCGAAAGCTACTGGCCCGAAGTTCAGAAAATTGTCGATAAATACGGCATCCTATTATTGGCAGACGAAGTCATTACAGGGTTTGGCCGTCTCGGCACTTGGTTTGGTTCGCAATATTATGGCATTCGGCCGAACTTCATCACTTTCGCGAAGGCAGCCACTTCGGGCTACATCCCGCTCAGCGGACTGATGATCGACGATACCATCGCGGAAGCCTTGATGGCGCATAACGATGATTTCAATCATGGCTACACGTTCGCAGGCCATCCGGTTGCGTGCGCTGTGGCACTCAAGAATATCGACATCATGGAGCGCGAGCGTCTCGTTTCTCTTGTCACGGAAAAAACTGGACCGTCACTTGCCAGCATGTTGGCGAAATTTAAGGATCATCCACTGGTCGGAGAAGTTCGCTCGGTTGGCATGTTGGGTGCAATCGAACTCGTCGCAGACAAGAAGACGCGCCGTCGCTTTGCAAATCCCGGCCGCGTTGGCCTGATCTGTCGCGATCATTTCTTCCGCGAAGGCTTCATCATGCGCGCCGTATTCGACACAATGGTGTGCGCGCCGCCGTTGATTTGGACGGATGAGCATTTCGCTGAAGCCGAGGCCGTCATCAAGAAAGCGCTCGATCAAACGCTGAAAGATGTTGCCGATGAGGTCACGGCATGAGCCGACCGATCGTTGTTATTCCATCATGCAAGAAAATGATTGGCGGCCTAGCGTTCGACGCGGTGGGTCGGAAATATTCTGCGGCCGTCGCGGAAGTTTCGGGCTGTCAGCCGCTGCTTGCGCCTCTCGGTGAAAGCATGGCCGACATCTCGGCTGTGCTCGACATTGCTGACGCGATACTTTTGCCAGGCAGTCTGTCTAACGTCGAACCTTCTCACTATGGCCACGAACAACCGCTGAATCCTGAGACCGTAGATCGCGATCGCGACGCTCTCACGCTGCCGATGATCCGTGCCGCAGTCGAAAAGAAAATTCCTCTGTTTGCGATCTGCCGCGGGTTCCAGGAATTGAACGTGGCTCTCGGCGGAACACTGCATCAGGCTGTACACACGGTCGATGGTCACCACGATCACCGTGAGCGCGAGGTCGAATCCATGGATGAGAAATTCGGTCCCGTTCACCCGGTTTCGCTCAAAGGGCAATTGCGCGATTGGCTAGGTCAGGATCAGATCATCGTCAACTCGCTGCATTGGCAAGGTATATCGAAGCTCGCGCCGACACTGATCGCAGAAGCATTTGCCGAGGATGGCTTGGTGGAAGCGGTGCGCGCGCCTGCTGGACATGATTTCTGCCTTGGCGTCCAATGGCATCCTGAATGGCGTGCCCTACACAATCCCATCTCAGTTTCGCTGTTTCGCCGTTTTGGCGCAGCAGCCGGAGGTCAACACTAATGCAGAAATTAGCGCCCGCGCCTTCGACTGAGCTGTTTCTGACGGTGGATGAAACGGACCAATTTCTGGCCGCGCACCCGTCAGTGACCTGGATTGACCTCATTGTCTTCGACATCAATGGCATTCCGCGCGGCAAACGATTCCGCCGCGACGATATTCGCTCGATCGCGAAGAACGGTGTGATGATGCCATCGACTGTATTCATCATGGATACGCGAGGTAATTGCGTCGAGGAAACAGGACGTCTTTGGGAAACCGGCGATCCCGATATTGAGTTTCGCGTCTTGAGCGGCACGCTGCGAGCCACGCCGATCGGCGATGGCCGTCATGCTCAAGGCGTTATCGCTCTCACTGGGAAGGACGATCTTGATCCGCGCGGGGTGCTGGCTGCACAAGTCGCCGCATTCAAAGCCACCGGCGTCACACCAGTCGTCGCAGTAGAACTCGAATTCTACGTGACGAAGCCTGCTGTAAACGGGGCGTTTACATTGAACACGCCGGATGGGTTGTCGAACGATCCAGACGCGCCGATGACATTTCAATTCGAGGAAATGGATACCCTCGCACCTTTCATCGACGACATTTACAAAATTGCGCAAGCACAAGGCTTACCGATAGATGCCGTGATGCAGGAATCCGGTCCTGGCCAATTCGAAATCAATCTCAAGCATCGCGACGATCCCGTTGCCGCCGCTCTCGATGGCCTCTTGCTCAAGCGCGCAGTCAAAGCGGCAGCAAAAGCGCACGGCTTGGATGCAACCTTTATGGCTAAACCGCATCACGAGTGGTCGGGCTCGGGTATGCACATCCACGTCAGTTTGATTGATGAGGCAGGCAATAACCTGTTTGCGGGCGATCCGGTGTCGCCACTATTTCGCAACGCCATTGGTGGCCTGCAATCGACGATGTGCGATTTCATGGCCGTGTGGGCGCAGTCGGCGAATGCGTATCGGCGTTATGTGCCCAAGTCGTATGTATCCATGACCGCGCATTGGGGCTTCAACAATCGTAACGTAGCGCTGCGTATTCCGGCTGCTTCAGGGCCAGGTACGCGCGTCGAACATCGGGTTGCAGGCGCCGACGCCAATCCCTATCTCGTATTGGCTGCGATCCTCGCTGGAATTCGGCACGGCATCAGTGCGCGGGTCGAGCCGGGCCCGGTCGCAGAAGGCAGCGGCGATAATTGCGAAGCTCCGGCCTTGCCGACGGTTTGGTGTAACGCGCTTGAACAGTGGCAGAAGTCTGACGTTGTCCGCGACGCCTTTGGCACAGAATTTCAGGATGTTTATGCCAAGCTGAAGCAAACCGAGCGCATAAATTTCGAACGCATCGTGACCTCGCTCGATCACCAGTGGTACGCCCAGGTGGCTTGAGACGGCACCGTATAAGGAGCCGATAAAATGACATCTCTTGCGCATTTCGAAGCGCTGGCCGGTAGCATTCAATTACCGGGCAAAGCTATCATCGACGGTAAAGTTCGCTCGGCGGTATCGGGCAAGACTTTCGATAACATTTCGCCGCGCGATGGCCGCATCATCAATCAAGTCGCCGAATGCGATGCGTCAGATGTCGACTCGGCGGTTGCTGCCGCGCGCCGCGCATTCGAAGACGGCACTTGGCGCAACATGCATTATCGCGACAAGAAGCGCGTCTTGTTCAAACTTGCCGATCTTATGGACCGGGACCGCGAACAACTCGCCGTGCTCGAAAGTCTCGATGTCGGCAAGCCCATTCGCAATGCGCTCGGCGGAGACGTTCCGCAATCGGCCAAATGTCTGCGCTATTATGCTGAAGCGCTTGATAAGGTTTACGGCGAAGTCGGTCCCGAAACGCAAGACCGGTTTTCGTTTGCCGTTCACGAACCGCTAGGCGTCATCGGTGCCATCGTGCCGTGGAACTTTCCGCTTCTGATGGCGATGTGGAAAGTCGCCCCTGCCCTCGCCATGGGTAATTCGATGGTGCTAAAGCCCGCTGAACAATCGCCTCTGACAGCCTTGCGTCTAGGAGAGCTGGCACTTGAAGCCGGGTTGCCGCCTGGCGTTCTCAATGTCGTTCCGGGATTTGGTGGGACAGCTGGCAAGGCTCTTGGCCTTCATATGGATGTCGATATGCTGGCCTTCACGGGATCAGGCCCAGTCGGTAAGCTGCTTATGCAGTATTCTGGGCAAAGCAATCTGAAGCGCGTCAGCCTCGAACTCGGGGGCAAATCTCCGCATATTATTTTCGATGACTGCCCGGATTTGAAGCGCGCGGCCAAAGAGGCGGCGTGGGGCATTTTCTATAACTCTGGTCAAGTTTGCACGGCTGGATCGCGGCTCCTTGTACAAAACGGCATTGCCGATCAGTTCCTCGACGAGCTTCTGAAAGTGGCACGGACTATCCAGGTAGGTGATCCGCTCGCCCCACAAACGACATCCGGCTCGATGGTGAGCGCGGCACAAATGAACACCGCGCTGCGTTATATCGAATCTGCCAAGAAAGAAGGTGCTTCACTTGCCCTTGGTGGTCATCGCACACGCACAGAAACCGGCGGATTTTACGTTGAGCCAACGGTCTTTGATCAAGTTACGCCCCAACACACCATTGCACGCGAAGAAGTATTTGGCCCCGTGCTCGCCGTCACCCGCTTTAAAACGGCAGAAGATGCAATCCGCATCGCCAACGATACGGTTTACGGATTGGCTGCAGGCTTGTGGACGCGTGATATCACCCTTGCCCATCGCACGGCGCGCGAAATTAAAGCGGGTCTTGTGTGGATCAATGGTTGGGACAGTTGTGACATCACCATGCCGTTCGGTGGATTTAAGCAATCCGGCTTTGGTCGCGACCGCTCACTGCATGCTCTGCACAAATATGCCGACCTCAAGGCCATATCGATTACGCTCGGCTGACGACCGACGCACGGAGAGACGTTATGAATGCCATTACCAGTAAATTTCCAACGGCTGCGCTGATCGACGGCACATGGGTCACAGCACAGAAATCGTTTTCCGTCTCAGATCCAGCTACGGGCGAAGAGATCGCTCGCGTACCAGATCTTGGCGCAGACGATGCGCGCCGCGCTATCGATGCCGCAGCGAAAGCCTTTCCCGCGTGGGCTGCGACACCTGCGAAAGCACGCGCGCAAATTCTCGAACGCTGGTTCGATCTCATCACGGCTGAAACAGAAGCGCTCGCTCAACTCATGACAGCCGAACAAGGCAAGCCCTTAGCGGAAGCGCGCGGTGAGGTTGCCTATGGTGCATCTTTCATTGAGTGGTTTGCTGAAGAGGGAAAACGCGCTTACGGGCGCACCATCCCGACCACAGTCGCCTCACGCCGCTACATCACAATCAAACAACCCATTGGCGTCGTAGCTGCGATCACGCCTTGGAATTTTCCCATCGCGATGATCACGCGCAAGGTAGCATCCGCATTGGCTGCTGGGTGCACCATCGTCGTCAAGCCTTCAGAAGAAACGCCATTGTGTGCGCTGGCCGTCGCCAAGCTCGCCATGGACGCAGGCGTGCCGCCCGGAGTATTTAACGTCATTACGTCTGCCGATGCTGCTTCGGTTGGCAATGTTCTGACCTCTGATCCGCGCGTTCGTAAGCTGACATTCACAGGCTCGACCGAAATCGGACGTCTTCTCTATCGGCAGTGTGCCGATACGATCAAAAAGTTGACATTGGAACTGGGTGGTAACGCACCGCTCATCGTTTTCGACGACGCCGATCTCAAGCAAGCCATCGCGGGTACGATGGCCTCGAAATATCGCAACGCTGGGCAAACGTGCGTGTGCGCCAATCGTATTATCGTCCAAGCTGGGATTTACGAACGCTTCACGGCGGCGCTCGTCGATGCGGTATCAAGCTTGCACGTTGCTCCTGGCCGCGATCCGCGCTCGACGATTGGGCCGCTGATCAATGCGGATGCGGCAAAAAAAGTTGAAAGTCTCATATCTGACGCGGTCTCTCACGGCGCAAAAATTAGGACAGGTGGCGCTCCCGACACGCAAGGGGCGCTGTTTTATCAGCCGACCGTCGTCACCGAGGTAACACCCGATATGAAAATCGCGCAGGAAGAAATCTTCGGTCCTGTCGCATCCCTCATCCGCTTTGAAACAGAAGCGGATGCAATTCGTATTGCCAACGATACACCGTTCGGACTTGCAGCTTACCTGTTCACGCAGAATATCGGACGTGTGTGGCGCGTCGCCGAAGCACTGGAATCCGGAATGGTTGGCGTCAACGAAGGCGTGTTCTCAAATGAGGTTGCACCATTCGGCGGCGTTAAGCAGTCGGGCTTGGGGCGCGAGGGTGCGGCTGAGGGTTTGGAGGAATATCTCGAAACAAAGTTTATCTGTCTCGGTGGAATTTCCTAATCGGCCTTACATGAATGGCGGTGTGCAAGCGCTAATGAGTACGCACCTTTTTTTGCTTGCATTGCGAAATCGGTGCGGGACGGCGCTCTCGAAATAGTAGGCATCGCCTGATTTCAAAATGCGCTGGTCATCGCCAACGGTCAGTTCGATTTCGCCTTCGAGTACAATTCCGCCTTCCTCTCCACGATGGGTCAACATCTCCGCGCCGGTGTCACCACCCGGCTCGTACACTTCGTGCAATATTTGTAAGGCCTTGTCGCGGCGCTCGCCTGCCACAACGCGAAACGTGACCTTGCCTTCGGTCAGTGGCAGCAAGTCTTTCGTGCCGTAAAATACCTGCGGGGTAGACAGCAAATCGAGGGCGAAGAAGTCAGCGAAGGAAAGACCAAGCGCATCTGTTAACCGGTTGAGAGTTGCCACAGACGGTGAATGCTTATTTTGTTCGATCATGGAGATCATGCCGTTCGTCACACCTGCGCGCGTAGCCAATTCGCGCTGACTTAGATTGCGTGTGACGCGCGCAACTTTTAGGCGTCCTCCGACATCGACAGGAGTTGGCGTTTTTGATTTTGGCGCATGAGTGCGTTTTCGTTGAGCCGACACGCGTGCAATTCTCCCAGCTTCGTCATGACTTGGCACCTGACGCTACCATAGTGATTTGAGAATGTTGAGCGCGTTGATCAAAGTATTAAACGGTGGTAGCTTTGTGTGTTCGTTGTTCACAGCGCAACGTGAGCTTGCTTTGCCTGCCGGAGGTTTCATGCGTCTTTCCCTACGCGTGTCGTGATGACCGGCACCCATCGCACAATTCAATCTGCAAAAACGCATATCGACGCTGCAGAGCGTTACGTCGCACAAGACTCATTCGACTGGCGCGATCCATTGCGTCTTGAAGAGTTGCTCACGGACGACGAGCGACAGATTGCTGACAGCGCACGCAAGTTTTGTGCAGCATCGCTGGCTCCGCGCGTGATCTCCGATTTCCGAGATGAAACCTTTGACCGTGTCATCATGCGCGACATGGGCCGCATGGGATTTCTCGGGTCAACTCTTCCTGAAGAGTATGGCTGCGCTGGCGTCAATGCTGTGAGCTATGGCCTCATTGCGCGCGAGATCGAGCGCGTCGATAGCGGTTATCGCTCGGCAATGAGCGTGCAATCGAGCCTCGTGATGTTTCCGATTTTTGCTTATGGCAGTGAAAGCCAGCGTCAAAAATTTCTTCCGGGCCTTGCATGTGGAGATTTGATCGGTTGTTTTGGCTTAACGGAACCTAATCACGGCTCCGATCCAGGTTCCATGACGACACGCGCACGTTCCGCATCTGGTGGATACCGACTCACAGGTAGCAAAACCTGGATTACCAACGCGACGCTCGCTGATATTTTCGTCGTCTGGGCTAAAACCGATGATGGTGTCATCAATGGGTTTGTCTTAGAGCGTGGCATGCCGGGTTTATCGACGCCGAAAATCGAAGGTAAGCTTGCGTTGCGGGCGTCCGTCACGGGCGAGATCGCCATGGACGATGTGTTCGTTTCTGAAGCGAACCGGCTCAATGGCGTCACCGGACTATCTGGCCCGTTCGGATGTCTGAACAATGCCCGCTTTGGAATCGCATGGGGTGTTCTTGGCGCCGCTGAATTCTGCTGGCACGCGGCACGCAACTATACACTCGAACGCACTCAATTCGGACAGCCCCTTGCTGCCACGCAACTCGTGCAAAAGAAGCTTGCCGATATGCAGACCGAAATCACTCTTGGCTTTTCGGCCTGCCTGCACGCAGCACGGCTCAAAGACAATGGACAACTTTCGCCTGAGACCGTTTCACTTTTGAAACGCAATAATTGCGGCAAAGCGTTGGACGTTGCGCGCGCTGCGCGCGACCTGCACGGCGGCAATGGCATCGCCGAGAGCTACCACGTCATGCGCCACATGCTGAACCTCGAAGCGGTCAACACCTACGAAGGGACGCACGACATTCACGCGCTGATCCTTGGGCGGGCGCAAACGGGGCTTTCGGCGTTCTCATGACAGCACCGTTAAACGGCGTTCGCGTGCTCGATCTGTCTCGTGTGCTCGCCGGTCCCTTTGCAAGCCAAACGCTCGCCGATCTTGGCGCTGAGGTCATTAAAATCGAACGACCGGGCACAGGCGACGATACACGCCAATGGGGCCCGCCTTACGCGCGCGATGCGACCGGCCAAGAAACACAAGAGTCCGCTTACTTTCTCGCAGCCAATCGCGGCAAGCAATCCGTCTGCATCGACATGGCCACGTCTGACGGCCAGCGGTTTATCAGCGAACTTGCCGATCAATCGGATGTCGTGATTGAAAACTTCAAAGTCGGCCAACTCGCGCGTTATCACCTCGATGCGGCAACGTTGTGTGCGCGCAGTCCACGACTGATATACTGCTCCATTACCGGCTTCGGGCAAACTGGACCCTATTGCGAATTACCCGGCTACGATTTTCTTATTCAAGGCCTCGGTGGGTTGATGAGCATCACCGGGCATACGGACGACGCGCCGGGCAACGGGCCCGTGAAAACAGGTGTCGCGATCGCTGATCTGTTCAGCGGTCAATATGCGACCATCGCTATTCTTGCTGCTCTCAACAAGCGTGCTGCCACCGGCCGAGGCGACATCATCGATATCTCGCTTCTCGACTGTCAAGTCGCAATGCTGGCCAACCAGGCTATGAACTATCTGACAACGGGACTGCCGCCGCAGCGCTTGGGCAATGCGCATCCCAACATCGTACCTTACCAAGCATTCGCTACTATGGACGGGCATATCATCCTAGCGATTGGAAACGATACCCAGTTCTCAGCCTTATGCGATGTCATTCAGCGTGCCGATCTCGCGCGCGATCCACGCTACGCTACAAACCCGCAGCGCGTAGAAAACCGCGCAGCGCTAATATCCGAAATCGAAAAGATACTCTTATCTCGCACAGCGTCGGATTGGCTTGCATCATTTACAAAAGCCAACGTTCCGGCCGGTTCGATCAATACGCTCGACGCCGTCTTCGCTGACCCCCAGGTCAAGTTCCGAGGACTCGAACTGTCGCTGCCGCATGCCACCGCTGGACACGTGCCCTCTGTCGCAAACCCAATCCGCTTTGCCGATCAATCGAGTGTGTCGCCACCGGCTCCACCGACTTTGGGTCAGCACACCGATGCCGTCCTTTCCGAACGGCTTGGCCTCTCACCAGAACGTCTCAAAAATTTGCGCACCAATGGCGTGATTGCATAGCTCACGTGCACTGCCAGTATTTTGATCGTATTGTTTAGTTTATTGATCAGTGCTAGACGTTGGCACACGTAACTGCTCGAATATCCGTCCGCTCATTTGGTCCGAGAAGCCCGCCATGCCGACATCTGCTGAGTTGCAAGCCCGTCGTGTCGCCGCCATCCCGCGCGGCGTCGGCAACGTGACCCAAATATTTGCCAAGCGCGCGCTCAACGCTGAAATCTGGAGTGAAGACGGCACGCGCTACATCGACTTCGGTGCGGGCATCGCCGTCGTCAATACGGGTCATCAGCATCCTAAACTTGTGGCGGCAATTGCTGAGCAGATGAAGGCGTTCACGCACGTCTGTTTCCAGGTTACGCCCTACGAAAATTATGTGCGCCTCGCTGAGCGTTTGAATGAGATTGCGCCGGTTGCAGGACCAGCAAAGACAATGCTTGCCTCAACCGGCGCGGAAGCTGTCGAAAATGCAGTCAAAGTCGCGCGAGCGTTCACTGGTCGGCCTGGGATTATTTCGTTCAGCGGTGGGTTTCACGGCCGGACACTTGTGGGCATGGCTCTGACCGGGAAGGTCGTGCCGTACAAAAAGGGCTTCGGCCCTTTCCCATCCGACATTTACAACGTGCCGTTTCCGAATGAATTCCACGGTGTCAGCACGGAAGATAGTCTCGCAGCGCTGAAATCTCTTTTCAAGCACACGGCCGATCCGTCGAGCATCGCTGGCATCATCATCGAACCTATCCAAGGTGAAGGTGGTTTTAACATTGTGCCGCACGACTTCATGGTCGCTTTGCGTAAGGTGTGTGATGACCACGGCATTCTTCTGATCGCCGATGAAATCCAAACCGGTTTTGCCCGTACAGGCAAAATGTTTGCCATGGAGCACTACGGCATCAAGGCCGATGCGGTGACCCTCGCAAAAGGTTTGGCTGGCGGCATGCCGCTTTCGGCTATCACTGGTCGCGCCGACGTCATGGATGCTTCGAACCCTGGCGGATTAGGCGGCACATATGCTGGCAACCCTGTTGCGTGTGCGGCAGCTCACGCAGTGCTCGACGTCATCACCGAAGAAGATCTTTGTGACCGGGCCAATACTATTGGCAAGATTATTCTCGACCGCTGCAATGACCTCAAAAGTCGCTCGAACCTCAATTGCGTCGGCGATGTACGCGGCGTCGGCGCAATGTGTGCGATAGAGCTTGTGAAGGACACCCAAAGTGGTGAGCCTGCTCCTGAACTCACCGCAGCACTTTTGAAGGAAGCGAGTGCGCGCGGTCTCATCCTATTGTCTTGCGGCACCTACGGAAACGTCATCCGCTTTCTCGTACCGTTGACAGCTAGCGATGCGTTAGTGCGTGAGGGAATGGATATTTTCGATGCTGCCTTGACGGCCGCTGTCGCGCGCGATGCTTGAAACATAGCTTTCTAATCTGACTCATATCTGCTCTGAGGCACTCGACATGAACGTCCAGACCAAACCTAACGACCTCGCCGCCTTTTGGATGCCGTTCTCTGCCAATCGGCAATTCAAAAAAGCTCCACGCCTTTTCGTCGGTGCTGAGCGCATGCACTACATCACCGACGATGGCCGTCGCGTGCTCGACGGCACGTCTGGCCTGTGGTGTGTGAATGCCGGGCACTGCCGCCCAAAAATTGTCGAAGCCATTCAAAAGCAGGCCGCAACGCTCGATTTTGCGGGCACTTTCCAGATGGGACATACGCGGGCTTTTGAATGCGCGACGCGCCTGACAAGTATTGCGCCCGAAGGCTTCGATCATGTGTTTTTCACGAACTCGGGATCTGAATCAGTTGAGACCGCGCTCAAAATGGCGCTGGCCTATCACCGCGTCAAAGGCAACGCCTCAAAAGTTCGTCTGATCGGCCGCGAGCGGGGATATCACGGCGTGAACTTTGGCGGCACTGCGGTCGGCGGCATTGCCAACAATCGTAAAATGTTCGGCTCGCATGTTGCTGGTGTCGATCACTTGAGGCACACGCACGACTTGGCACGCAATGCTTATTCGCGCGGCGTGCCTGAACATGGTGCGGAACTTGCCGACGATCTCGAAAGGCTCGTCGCACTACATGACGCGTCCACCATTGCCGCCGTCATTGTCGAGCCGGTGGCCTGCTCGACGGGCGTGCTTATTCCGCCGAAAGGGTATTTGCAGCGCCTTCAAGCAATCTGCGCGAAGCACGACATACTTCTGATTGCGGACGAAGTCATCACTGCGTTCGGTCGTTTGGGTACAGCATTCGGCTCCGACTATTTCGGTATTTCGCCGGATATCATCACGACGGCTAAGGGAGTGACGAACGGTACAATCCCTATGGGCGCCGTATTTGTGAAATCGAAAATCCACGACGCCTTCATGACCGGTCCTGAATGGGTGATCGATTTCTTCCATGGCTATACGTATTCAGGCCATCCCATGGCTTGTGCGGCCTCCATTGGCACACTCGACACCTATCAGGATGAGGGCTTGCTGACGCGCGCAAGTGAACTAGCGACTTATTGGGAAGAGCGCGTGCATGCCCTCCGCGGACTGCCGCATATCATCGATATTCGCAATATCGGCCTTGTCGGCGCGATCGAATTCGACCCCGTGCCGGGTGAACCGACGAAGCGCGCCTACGATCGTTTCGTCAAAGCCTTTGAGCACAATCTGCTTGTGCGCCAGACCGGCGATATCATCGCGCTGTCGCCGCCACTCATTATTTCGAAATCTGAAATCGACGAACTGTTCGATACTTTGACGATGGTACTGAAAACGACGAACTGACCCCTCGCGTCACGGCTGATGTCGAGTACTTTATTGCGAGATCAATTGTTATGTTGACCATTCAAAATGCCATCGACGGTCGTAAGGTCACGTCAGCATCGACGCGCACGAGCGCTGTTTTTAACCCCGCGACGGGTGAGCAAATCGCAACATTGCCACTCTCGACACGAGACGACGTCAATGCGGCCATTGCTATAGCTAAGGCTGCAAGCACTGCGTGGGGTGCCACACCGCCGCTCAAGCGCATCAAACCGATCTTCAAATTCAAAGAGCTTCTCGAAGCCAACGCAGACAAAATTGCCCGTGCGATTTCCAACGAGCACGGGAAAACGCACGCAGATGCACTCGGCGAACTGCAACGCGGCATTGACGTTGTCGATTTCGCTTGTGGCATACCGCATCTGTTGAAAGGCGAATTCAGCCGTAACGTTGGCCCGGATATCGACTCTTGGTCAGACCGCCAGCCGCTCGGCGTCGTCGCAGGGATTACGCCATTCAACTTTCCAGCCATGGTGCCGATGTGGATGTTTCCCGTTGCCATTGCTTGCGGCAACACGTTTATCCTCAAGCCGTCCGAGCGCGATCCCAGTGCGCCGATGCTGCTATGGGAGCTGTTTCAAGAAGCGGGCTTGCCGCCAGGTGTTTTTAATGTCGTGCATGGCGATAAGTCCGCCGTCGATGCGATCCTAGATTCCCCAGACATTGCAGCCGTGTCGTTCGTCGGCTCGACACCCATTGCCGAATATATTTACGCGCGCGGTACGGCAGCCGGAAAGCGCGTGCAGGCTCTTGGCGGCGCTAAGAACCACATGATTGTCATGCCAGACGCTGACATGGATCAAGCCGTCGATGCGCTCATGGGGGCTGGCTATGGCTCGGCAGGAGAGCGCTGCATGGCGATTTCGGTCGCCGTGCCGGTTGGGGAGAAAACCGCCGATCGACTTGTCGAAGCGCTGGCGCCGAAAGTGCGCGCGCTGAAAGTTGGCCCGGCATCGGACGCACAAACCGAAATGGGTCCCGTCATTACGCTGGAAGCCAAGCGACGTATCTCCGGCTTGATCGACCTGGGCGTTGCCGAAGGCGCTGACTTAGTTGTCGATGGTCGCGGCTTGCAATTGCAGGGATATGAGAACGGATATTTCATAGGTGGCTCGTTGTTTGATCGTGTGACGCGCGACATGGCGATCTACCGTCAAGAAATCTTCGGACCTGTACTTTCTGTCGTGCGCGCTGAGAGCTACGACGAAGCGGCCGATCTCATCAACACGCACGAATACGGAAACGGCACGGCGATATTTACGCGCGATGGCGATGCGGCGCGCGCCTTTGCCGACAAAATCGAAGTTGGCATGGTGGGGATTAACGTGCCGTTGCCGGTACCGGTCGCCTATCATTCTTTTGGTGGATGGAAGCGCTCGCTGTTTGGCGATCACGCCATTTATGGGCCTGAAGGCGTGCGGTTTTATACGCGCATCAAAACTGTGACAGCGCGTTGGCCGACCGGCATCCGGAAAGGTGCGGAGTTCAATTTTCCGAGTTTGAAATAGCGGGTCTTATTTGCGAACGGCTGAGAAAAACGCTGTATAATTAGGCAGCGCGTATTGTCGTGACTTATGCACGGTCTGACCCTAACGTCTCTCCCGTCTTAGCCAGTTTTTTCAGGAGTTTGACGTATGGCACTTCCCAAAGCACTGTCATTGACAGTCGCTATCGCTTTTTCGACATTCATTGGTTTGCAAAGCCCTTCAGCTACTGCTGGCGGGATGATCAGCCCTGCTGGTGTAAAGGCCGCTGCTGATGGGCTTTCTAACGTAACGTCCCAGCGCCAAGTTGTTCAATCGAATAACAAGAAATTTAAAAATTCGAACAATGGCGGCGGCGGCAATTCTTCCAACAATAACAGACGTAATCGTGGTGGTTCAAAAACTGCAACGGCAGTCGGCGCAGCCGCATTGATCTTGGGTCTCGCGGCTGCCGCGAACGCCAGCAATCGCGATGATCGTCGCGGTGGAAATGGTGGCTATAGCTGCCGACGCCTGGAACGCAAATGTGATGAGGGTTCCAATTGGGCGTGCCGCAAGTTGGATCGCCAGTGCTGATTTAGTCGCCCAAAATTAAGCCGACCGCTTGGGGGGAAGCGGTCGGCTTTGCCATGCGCATTTAGGCGCTTGGCATCATGTGCTCTGGAAAAGGGACATCCAGATGCACGGGGGTTCCTAAACTTTATTCCGCAGCGATGCGAAAGGCGTGTGAGCCGTCCAGACTATCGAAGCCTAAAGACGCTGCGACCGATGCGTGCATGATGCGTCCGTCCTTGACGTTCAGTCCGGCCGCTAAATGTGGATCTCGGTCGAACGCTGCCAGTCCAGAATCGGCAAGCTTCATCACATACGGTAAAGTCGCGTTATTCAATGCTTGTGCCGATGTCATTGGGACTGCGCCTGGCATGTTGGCGACGCAATAATGAATGACACCATCGACTTCGAACGTGGGCGCTGCATGTGTTGTGGGACGCGAGGCTTCAAAGCACCCCCCTTGATCGATCGACACGTCAACCAACACTGCGCCGCGCTTCATATTTTTGAGCATGGCGCGCGTGACGAGCTTGGGTGCGCTTGCGCCTGCGACAAGTACGGCTCCGATGACAACATCAGCCGCAAGTACTTCGCTTTCAACGGTTTCCATTGTTGATGCCAAGGTTTTGACGCGCCCTTCAAACAATTCGTCCAACTGACGCAAGCGTGGCAGCGAGCGATCAATGATTGTGACGTCCGCACCAAGGCCTGACGCCATGCGGGCTGCATGTGTGCCAACAACGCCACCACCGAGCACGACAACTTTTGCAGGCTTCACACCCGGTACGCCGCCCATCAGCACGCCGCGTCCGCCGCTCGGCCGACGCAGCGCCAGCGCTGCTGCTTCAATAGACAATCGTCCTGCGACTTCGCTCATCGGTGCCAGCAAAGGCAAGCCACCGTTGGCATCGGTGACGGTTTCGTAAGCGATAGCGGCGGCGCCCGACTGCATCAAGCCAATCGCTTGAGCTGCATCGGGTGCAAGATGCAGGTATGTAAACAGGATGTGATGTGGCTTCAGACGCTGCCATTCGACCGCCTGAGGCTCTTTTACTTTGACGATCATTTCGCCTTCGTTGAATATGGCTTCCGCTGTCGGTACAACGATGGCACCGGCTTTTTGATAATCCGCATCATCTGCAAAAATGCCCGCGCCTGCACCTGACTGAACAAACACTTCGTGTCCGCGCGCAACCAGCTCGCGCACTGATCCCGGCACCAGTCCAACGCGAAACTCGTTGCTCTTGATTTCCGTCGGCACCCCGATGCGCATGATTTCGATCCCTCAATCGTTCGCGATATGCGAGTTAATCTACAGTGTAGAATATCAAATTTCAGATGCGCTTTCTCTGCAAAGAATAAACTCGAGTCAGTCATTTTTATTGATTATCTGCGTTGAATATATATTTTGTTCTGATAATCTGCGTATATGAACATGGACGCGCTTGATAAAGCCATCCTCTCTGAGCTGGTGCTCGACGGCCGTTTGAGCCAAGTCGATCTAGCTGAGCGCGTGCCGTTGTCTGCCACCGCCATTGCACGGCGCATACGCGCCCTGGAGGATTCAGGCGTCATTGAGGGCTATCAGGCGCGCGTGAGCCGCAAAGCGCTCGGGTTGACGATGACGGTGATCGTGCAGATCAGTCTCAAAAGCCAAAATGAAGAATTGCTGGCTTCATTCGAGAAGGCTGTGACCGCTGCACCCTCTGTCGTGTCATGTCATTTGATGTCAGGCGAGGACGATTACATCCTGACCGTGCTCGCGCGCGATCTTGCCGACTTCGAGCGCATCCACAAAGAAGAACTGTCCCGATTGCCGGGCGTTGCAAGACTGAGATCGAGTTTCGCGTTGCGCGAAGTGGCGAGCCGCGCGTTGCCAGTAACATGTCTCAACCCGTGACAATGGCGCTGCTTATTTTCCGAGCGAAGCTTCGAGCATTTCGCGCACGGAGCGATTGGCAAGATCAACTTTTGGCAAAGTTGCCGATTTAGGTTTGCGCCGTATTGGTTTTGGGACGATGACTGGTGGCGTCTCACTCGCTGCGGCTGCTGCTGCCAGAGTACTCGGACCAGCCTTTGCGTTTACATCGGTCGCATTCGTCGATGATGGCAACGTGGAAGGGGCAGGTTCTCGTGCCGAAGCTGCCAATGGTAATAGTGCTTTCGATTTATCAAATTTTAGCCGCTCAGCTATGGCAATAACGTTGTCTTTATCGCCAAGCTCTAAAGCACCATTCCATAGCCCGAGATAATACGCCCCGTCCGCGCCAACTATGTTGTAGCGCCGTCCACGTTGCGAACGGGTTTCGACGAGTTGATCAATGGTTTTAGTCCCGTTACGCAGTTGCCATTCGGCATAGATGTTGCGGTTAGTTTCACGCCAGATCGTCAACTTGCCAGGAACTGCGGGTGGTGATGTCAGCCATACACCGAGGATGTTGCGCGTATCACTTTCCACTTTAGCGCGAAAAGCTTCTTCCTCATCAAGTCTCAGACCATTGATTGTGACGCTACGGTTCGGTGCATAATTGACAACAGCCCAGGGCGCGTCGTTTAAAGGCATGGCTGGCAGATAATATTTGACCAGTAATGCTGTTTTATCAGGAGCTTTCTGTCGGTGAAGAGTATCCGCAAGAGATGCTAAGTCCGCCTCATTAAGCCGGCTATCAATGCGCACCGATATAGATTTACTTCCGGCTTGGAGATCTTCGCTGACAATTTTGTAAGCTGGAACTGCCTCTGCTGCGGTTGCCCATACTGTCAAGGCGATGGCGATCCAATACTTAGCCATGATCTGATCATCCTCGAACGCGCAAAAGCTCGTTCAAGCGGTAGCGTCGCTTGGTTAGTAAAACGTTAACGGCCCATGGATGTTATGGTGCGAGTGCCGCCGCGTCTGCTGCCGGCGGAGCATCATCAACATCACTGATATGGTCATTACCGCGCATGGCTGCTCCATCGCGACCATAGATGTCCGGGCGAAATTCGACTCGACCATTCGATGGTTCGGCCCATGCTGTGATGTATGCGAAATGCACGGGCACTGGACGTGTGAGCGTCACATCGACAGCCTGTCCGCCCTCGAGGATTCGCTGCACCTGGCCTGCTTGCTCCCAACCGGGTTCAAATCTGGCCAACCATTCGGCGAGCTGAAATACGTCTTGTACGCGCACGCATCCAGCGCTGAACGGTCTGCTGCGCTGGTCGAATAGCTTTTTCAATGGCGTGTCATGGAGATAAACGCCGTGCTCGTTCGACATGTCTAGCCGCACCAATCCTAGTGCATTCTTCTCACCTGGATCTTGCTTGAACTTATAATTGCTGACCTGTGGGCTGTACCAATCAATCGTCGAGCGTTCGAGTTCGGGGCCGTTATAACCGTCGAACACGCGAATGCCTTCGTTCAAAAGATAATCGGGTTGCTTGCGAACCAAAGGCACGAGGTCCAGAGTTGCGATACTCTCGGGCACGCGCCAGAATGGGAAAAAGTTTAATGCCTTGATGACTGTGCGAACATCTGGCGTATCACGGCCGGGACGCCCGACAATCACGCGATGGCGTAATTGCACGTCGAAACCGTCAACAGCTTCCAGTTGGAACGCTGGTACGTTGACAAGCACGTAGCGTTGCTCGTTACCGCCACTCATCAAATTTCGCAACCGATCAAGATTGAGCGTCAATTGTGCGAGACGCTGCTCTGCGGTGACGTTCAAGACTGGATAAACCGATCGTTCAATCCGTCCGGTAGGGCGCAAGCCATGACGCGTTTGAAATTTTTTCACAGCTTCTTCAAGTTCAGAATCGAATGTCTCGGAACTGTAAACCGAACTTTTAGCAGAAAGATCACCGCTGACGCGGAGCCGCTTGCGCAAAATGGGAACGCGTGGATCATCTTCATTGACACGCATCAAGCGTCCGGGTGGCACAATTGGCCACCCTCCGCGGGCAACGATGTCCTGATAGCGCGTGATAGCTCCTGCTACTGCATCCAACATCACATCACTGCGAAGCGGTGTGGCATCGGGCCGAAGGTCGTTAAGGACTTCAGGTTGCCGTTCAGGGCGTTCATCAGAACTCCGGCGCGAATTGCCTCGTCCGGTAAAATCAGTCGCGCCACCGCCTTGAATGCCATCGAACCAATTGGATTGCGCTTGCGCTGACTTCATGAATATCGCGCCGAAGATTGCGAACCCAAAGACCATGAGTAGTGCAAAGATACCAAAATCGCGCAGGCGCACACTTGCGTGCGAAAGAACCGAGATGAGAAGCTTGATCATTCCACCTGTCCAGCTGCCAAAGGCATGCGCAATGTCGTAAGTGTGAGCGCATACATTAAGCAGTTCATTTTCAACTTACAGCGATGAGATCGCATCTCGCCGCATCGGTTACTTCTTTCTGTCACGCATATGGCCAAACATTGGCAATTTTCTAGATGGCACCATGACAGTTTTGATAGGAATGTTGTTGCTGTGGCAAATCCGCTGCGAATAGCTCATCGACTACGTCCTCATGGGGCAATCTAAGCCGAAAACAGTCCACAATCTTTATGGAATTATCGAATCGATTGGCGGCACCGTGACGCGGCGTCACAATGAATTGAAATGGTCATAGCCGGATTGTGAAACTTCAATCACGTTGCCCTCGTCATCGCGCACGAGAATCTCGCTTTCGTTGCGCAGCACACCAACTTCCTTGATGCAGACGCCTAATAATGAGGCCGCTGCCATCATGGCCGCTTTGTCTGCTGCCATTACTGAAAACAAAATCTCATAATCATCGCCGCCGGCCAGTACGCACGCCCGCTGCTCGATATCTGCCATGATGATTTGTCTTGCAGATGTCGATAGCGGCAAATCCGAAAAGGTGAGGGCAATACCTTGTGGGCCGCAGAGCCGTCGGAGGTCTTTCAAAAACCCGTCAGATATATCCATGGCGGCTGTCGCATAACGCTGCAAAACTGCCGAGATTTGGAGGCGAGGCTGAGGCCGTAAATAGCGGTCAATCAGCCAAGATTTTGCTTCATCCGTAACTTTCGCGCCAAAAATTGAACCAGAACTTCGCAACTTCAATCCCAGCGCCGCATCGCCCAAGGTGCCCGTCACGAACACATGATCGCCAGCTCGCGCGCCTCGTCTTCGCACCATCTTGCCGGTTGGTACTTGTCCGATCGCTGTAATGCCAATTGCGAGTGGGCCTGATGTGCGATCCGTGTCGCCGCCAATCAGATGACAACCGAACGCCTGTTGAGCGGCCGCAAGACCACTGGCGAATCTTTCCATCCACGCGCGTTCAGGCGCATCGGGAAACGCAAGCGTCATGGTATAGGCCACTGGCATGGCGCCCTTAGCCGCCAGATCAGAGACGTTCACAGCCAACGCTTTCCAAGCAATGTCGTTTGCGTTGTCATCGGCAAAGAAATGAACACCGGCAAGGATTGGATCGGTTGAGATCACTATATCCATGCCAGGGATGGGCGATATGTATGCTGCATCATCGGATAGATCGAGAGCGCCAGCACAACCGCGCGCCAAAGGCGCAAGATAGGTTTGTATCAGTTCTGTTTCGTTAGAGATCCGGTCGCTCAACGGGCCGCACTCTCAAATAAACGCATGACTCAGCACTGGTCTAACGCTGACTAGGGTGTAAATTCTGCCGCACGGACGCTTCGCGCGATTTTGTCGAGCACGCCATTGACGACGCGCGGCTCGTCGTCGGAAAAAAAGAAATGCGCGACGGTGACGTATTCATTGATGACAACGCGCACCGGCACATCATCGCGCTCCAGCAATTCCGCAACGCCGGCTCGCAAAACCGCGCGCAAAATTGCATCGACACGCACCAATCGCCAACCTTCTGCCAACTGTGCATCGACTTGTGGGTCAATTTCGCGCTGACGTCGCAGCACGGCGCGCAAAATGTCGGCAAAGAATATGCGATCTGCCCCCTTGATCGTCTCATCCGGAGCGTCGTCGTTAAAGCGAACGGTCAAAAATTCTTCGATCACTTCGTTGAGATCGGTCGCGGCCAAATCCATTTGATATAGCGCTTGAACGGCGGCAACACGCGCGGCCGTCCGCGCAGATATTGGATCGGCTTTCGTGCGGTTTTTGCCTATGCCTGCTTTGCTGGTGCGTTCTTTAGCCATCACGCGGACGGACCCCAGAAGGACCGCTTGTGTTCGATCAACTTCAAACATGCTCGCGCTGCGTCGCCGCCTTTGCCATCTGCGCCGCCATGAGCGCGAGCCAGAGCTTGATCTTCCGTTTCTACCGTCAAAATTCCATTCCCCACTGGTACATCGTGGCGCGTCGCCACATCCATAAGCCAGTGATTGGCATTGTTGCACACGATATCGTAATGCGCCGTCTCGCCGCGTATCACGCATCCCAGCGCAATCGCGCCGTCGAACGCAAGACGACCGGAGGCTCGGGCCGATGCTGCGGCGGCGAGAACTTGCGGCAATTCTAGAGCGCCGGGTACGACTATGCGCTCAAACGTTACTCCGCGCGCGGTCAGAACTTCTGCGGCGCCCGTTGCCAATAAGTCTGCAATTTCTTCATAGAACCGCGCTTCCAGAATGAGTACGTGCGCGCGCATCGGGCTTGAATACGCATCCCGTAAACCTTGTCCTGTATCTTTCTGGACCATCATCAATTACTCAATTCTGCGCGTGTCGGTGATGCGTAAACCAAACGCATCGAGGCCCACATAGACATGCGCTGGCGATGTCGTCAAAAGCACCATGTCGCGCACACCAAGATCGGCCAGAATTTGCGATCCAATACCGATGTTCACTTGGCGGCGATCACGCGGTGCTGAGGTGTGCGATTGGGGGCCAGAATGGCGCTCGACCCATTCGGACACAGATTTTGCTCGCAGATCGCGGATTAATACCAGAACGCCACGCCCCTCTTTCTCGATGGCGCGCATGGATTGGGCTATTGTACGACCGTTTTCCGCTGTCTCGCCGATGCCAAGCACGTCACTCAAAACGTTGACGGCGTGTACACGAACCAGAACGGGTTCGCCGCTATGAATGTTGCCTTTAACGAGCGCTAAATGCTCGACCGGCTCGACGGTCGTCTCGTAGACATGCAAATCAAAGTTGCCGCCAATGGCACTTTGTACCGGCATGCGCGCGACGTTGCGGACGATGCGATCGTTGCGAAGGCGATACGCAATCAAGTCTTCAATGGCGCCGATTTTCAAACCGTGCTGTTTGGCAAACGGTACGAGGTCTGGCATACGCGCCATAGTGCCATCGTCGTTCATGATCTCGCAAATCACGGCGGCTGGATAGAGCCCGGCCAATCGGGCTAGATCGACGGATGCTTCCGTGTGCCCAGCTCGCACCAAAACGCCACCTTCGCGCGCGACCAACGGAAACACATGCCCCGGCGACACGATATCACCAGCGCTTTTGGTGGTGTCGATCGCTGTCGCGATCGTGCGCGCGCGGTCGAAGGCTGAGATGCCAGTTGAGATTCCTTCGCGCGCTTCAATCGATTGCGTAAATGCTGTTCGGTTGCGCGAACCGTTGGTTTGCACCATCGCACCCAATCGCAATTCTTGAGCACGCGATTGTGTGAGCGTCAGACATATCAAACCACGGCCAAAGCGGGCCATGAAATTGACCGCATCAGGTGTTGCCATTTGCGCAGGGATGACGAGATCGCCCTCGTTTTCGCGATCTTCCGCATCGACAAGCACGACCATGCGCCCGTTCTGCATGTCTTCTACGATCTCTGCGATCGGCGACAGCACGGAGTTCGTTTTCACGGCTTGCATCTGGTCAAGGCCCATCGCGGTTAGACTGCTTTCTTAAGGGCGGAATTCCATCAATCGCGCGACGTAACGCGCGAATACATCGACTTCGAGGTTGACGGTCTCGCCAGGGGTTTTGGCCCCCCAAGTCGTCATCGTCAAGCTGTGCGGAATGAGATTGACGCCAAACCGCGTGGCCGACACTTCGTTCACGGTCAGCGACGTGCCGTCCAGCGCGACAGACCCCTTGGGCGCAATATAGCGCGCCAAGTGTTCGGGGGCTTCAAACAAAAATCTACGACTTTCGCCGTCTGGGGTGATGGCGATGATTTTGGCCACGCCATCGACATGACCTGAGACGATATGACCGCCGAGTTCATCGCTTGCGCGTAACGAGCGTTCTAGGTTGACGCGCTTGCCTGCTTGCCACCCACCTAGCGTGGACTTGCCTAACGTCTCGTTTGAGACATCCACGGTGAATCTTGCGCCATCGCTCCAAGGCGTTATCGTTGTCGCCGTCAGGCAGACGCCATCGCAGCAGATCGAAGCGCCAATATCTTTGCTCTCTAATTTGTAGCGCGTTGCAATCGTGAATTGCCCGCCATTGCGCGCGATGACCTCGCCGACATCGGTGATAAGCCCGGTGAACATGATCTAGGATCCTTCCTTCGCGAGCGGGCGGCGAAACCGCCACATTCTATCTGTTTCCACATTTGCATGTGATGAGAGCATGAGAGGTACTGGCCCGAGCCATGCCTGAAGCGCGCTGCGTGCTTGCAACGTGTTCTCGTGTTCTGTTCGCTTTGCTGTCGCCTCTGCCATAAACAGAACGACCTCATCGACGAGACCGGCATCAGCAAACGCGCGCCAAACCGTCGGTCCGCCCTCGACCAGCAGCCGTGTGATGCCGCGTGCAACGAGTGCTTCCATGACGGACGGTAGCCAAAGTTGTCCCTGCACAGTTGCAACCTGTTCGATCTCACATCCGGCAGCGAGAAGCTTTGCCTTTGAGGACTCATCGCCGCTATTCGCCGACATCAACCATACGGGAGTGTCATGCGCAGATTTCACGAGTTTGCTTGTCAGAGGTAGATCTAGGTTTCGGGCCATAACAATGCGGACGGGTGATCGGTCCAACATTCCTGGAAGGCGGCAGGTCAATTGCGGATCGTCGTCGCGCACCGTCCCGCTACCAACCAAGATCGCATCCGATCTGGCGCGCAGCATGGCTCCATGCGCGCGCGCGGACGCTCCCGTGACCCATATTGGCTTGTTGCCGTTGCCTCGGGCAATTTTTCCATCGCTGCCGAGCGCCATTTTCAATGTGACCAGCGGACGGCGTTCTGTGATGCGTACGACGTGTCCGCGCGTTATCCATCGCGCTTGCGCAGCATCCATGCCACGGGTCACCGCAATGCCCGCAGCCCGCAATCGATCCAGCCCTCGTCCTGCCACGCGCGGATCTGGATCCTCGATAGCAACCACCACACGCGACAGGCCAGCAGCGATAACCGCATCAGCACAAGGCGCCGTACGTCCGGTATGGGCACACGGCTCAAGCGTCACGTATAAAGTTTTCCCACGCGCGCGCGTTCCCGCCAATTCTATCGCTTGGGTCTCGGCATGTGGGCGGCCACCGCGTGCTGTCACTGCACGCGCGATAAGTTCACCCGTCAGCTCATCTGCAATGACCGCACCGACTGATGGGTTGGGCCATGTTTGACCAAGGCCGCGTGACGCCATGCGCAGCGCAATGGCCATCATGTGCCGGTCGAACGAGCCTGGATCAGCAGCGGTCACGATAGCGTTGACTCATGTCGCGAATGCCATGTCCTTAATCAGACGACGGCTTGTTGGTAGTTTGCGGCCTGCCGTCCGCGTCAGCAAACAGATCGTGGTTACTGAGCGGATTGTGGGTGTCGCTCGCCAGTTCTCGCAAAACCGCCTGGAAATCGGCAGCATCCCTGAAATCGCGGTAAACGGATGCAAAACGGACGTACGCTACGGGGTCTAGTTCGCGCAGGGCTGCAATCACAAGTTCGCCGATCTCTGCTGAGGTAATCTCGGTTTCACCGGAACTTTCGAGTTGCCGCACCAATCCCGTCACCAGACGCTCGATTCGTTCGGGTTCTGTCGGGCGCTTGCGCAAAGCAACCGAAATCGAGCGCGACAGCTTTTCGCGATCGAATAGTACCTTGCGCCCTGACTTCTTGACGACCGTTAACTCGCGCAATTGCACGCGCTCGAACGTAGTAAAACGACCGCCGCAATCGGAGCAGATGCGGCGTCTTCGGATGGCCGAATTCTCATCGGACGGTCGGCTGTCTTTGACCTGAGAATTTTCGCTCCCACAGAATGGACAGCGCATTCAAAGCACTCCAAATGCAAAGCGCCGGGGAATCATCCCGGCGCTCAGTCATAAATGAAATTGTTATCGTCAGCCAAATGCATACAGAGCATTCGACTTAAATCGAAGCTATTTCCTTACGCATAGATTGGGAAGCGTGCGCAAAGCGCGGTCGCTTTGGCTTTGACGGCTGCTTCCGTGGCAGCATTGCCTTCTTCGCCATTTTTGGACAATCCATCGAGCACTTCCGTGATCAGACGACCGACCTCTTGGAATTCGGCGACGCCGAAGCCGCGCGTTGTGCCAGCTGGCGAGCCCAAACGAATACCCGACGTGACCATTGGCTTGGCCGGATCGAAGGGGATGCCGTTCTTGTTGCAGGTGATGTGCGCACGGCCGAGTGACTTCTCGGCAATGTTGCCGGTCAAGTTCTTGGGACGTAGATCGACGAGGATCAAGTGCGTATCGGTACCGCCCGAGACGAGCGCGAAACCGTTCTGCACCAGCGTTTCACCCATTGCTTTCGCGTTGGCGATCACTTGCTGGATGTAAAGTTTGAAGTCTGGCTGAAGCGCTTCGCCGAAGGCTACGGCTTTGCCTGCAATGACGTGCATGAGCGGACCACCCTGAATCCCAGGGAAGATCGCCGAGTTAAACTTCTTGGCCAGATCTTCGTCGTTGGTCAGGATCATACCGCCGCGTGGACCGCGCAACGTCTTATGCGTCGTGGTTGTGGCCACGTGTGCGTGTGGGAATGGGCTTGGGTAGAGACCGGCAGCCACGAGACCAGCAAAGTGCGCCATATCGACCAAGAAGTGTGCGCCGACTTCATCGGCAATGGTGCGGAAGGCTGCAAAGTCGATGGTGCGCGGATAAGCTGAGCCGCCTGCGATGATGATGCGCGGCTTGTGCTCGTGCGCCAGCTTGCGCACTTCGTCCATGTCGATCAGGTGCGTGTCCGGCTTCACCATGTAGTGGACCGCATTGAACCACTTGCCCGACTGGTTGACAGGTGCGCCGTGGGTCAAATGTCCGCCCGCTGCGAGCGACAAACCGAGGATCGTGTCACCGGGCTTTGCAAGTGCGTTAAACACGCCCTGATTAGCTTGGCTTCCAGAATTCGGCTGCACGTTGGCAAAGCCGCAATTGAACAGCTTCTTAGCGCGATCGATTGCCAACTCTTCGGCGATATCGACGAACTGGCAGCCGCCATAGTAGCGCTTGCCTGGATAGCCTTCGGCATACTTGTTGGTCAGAACCGAACCGGCAGCATCGAGCACGGCTTGCGAGACGATGTTTTCCGACGCAATCAATTCGATCTCATGCTGCTGACGGCCAAATTCTTTCTGAATGGCGCTGAACAACTCGGGATCGGTTTCAGAAAGATGCGATTTGAAAAAACGAGAGGTCTGCGACTGTGCGGCGGCCGGTGCGGTCGACATGAGCGTTCCCTTTGGTTTTGAAGATGTTTTTGGATCTACTTCTGCGCGCCGCGACATGCGCGAGGCACTGACCCTCTCTGACTTGTATTTAGTTTAAGGCTGAGCGTCCAAAGGCTCAACACCCTATAGGGTAGCCCAAACCGCGTAAAATCGGCACGGCATCCTACCCCGCAGGCTAATTACGACCTTGTTACGGCGGGTTGTGCCCCGCCGATCACTCTGCGGCTTCGGCGAGGCTTTGCATTAAGGTAAGTGGGCACTGAGCCCATAGTGCGGTCAAAGCACCGACCAAATGATCCATGTCTGCATCTGTGTGCTGCGGTGATGGCGTCAAACGTAAGCGTTCAGCGCCACGTGGCACGGTCGGATAATTGATGGGCTGCACATATATGCCGTGCAGGTTCAGCAGCACGTCGGATAGCGCTTTGCAGCGCACCGGATCGGCGACCAGGACCGGCACGATATGGCTCGGGCCTGAAATGACGGGTAAATCAGCCGCATTCAAACGACGCTTCAAAGTGCGCGCCCGCTCCTGGTGGCGCTCCCTTTCAATCGTGCTCGTTTTCAGATGGCGGATGGACGCGAGTGCGCCTGCTGCAATGACAGGTGCCAATGAGGTCGTGAAAATAAATCCTGGAGCATACGAGCGCACGGCATCACACAGCGTGCGGCTGGCAGCTATATAGCCGCCCATGACGCCATAACCTTTGGCAAGCGTGCCATTGATGACATCGATACGATGCATGACGCCATCGCGCTCGGCGATACCGCCGCCGCGAGGACCGTACAAACCGACGGCATGAACTTCATCGAGATATGTGAGCGCATTGTATTTAGCGGCTAGATCGCAAATTGCGGCGATTGGTGCCACATGACCATCCATCGAATACACGCTTTCGAAAGCAATTATTTTTGGCGTGCCAAATGGAACGGATTGTAATTTTGCTTCAAGATCGGCGAGATCGTTGTGCAGGAATATCTGCTTGGGTCCGCGACCGTTACGAATTCCCGCAATCATCGAGGCGTGATTTTTTTCATCCGAGAACACGACGCAGCCAGGCAGCAACTGCACGAGTGTAGATAGGGCTGCTTCGTTGGCCACGTAAGCTGAGGTAAACAACAGTGCCGATTCTTTGCCGTGCAAATCGGCGATCTCGGCTTCGAGTTCGACATGATAATGCGTGGTGCCTGAAATGTTGCGTGTTCCGCCTGAGCCTGCGCCGACACGATCGATTGCTTGGTGCATGGCGGCCACAACATCGGGGTGCTGCCCCATGCCGAGATAATCGTTCGAGCACCACACAGTAATCGGTGCTGGCTTCGATCCCAGATGCACGTCTGCTTTCGGAAACGCACCACGACGACGCTTCACATCTGCGAAAATCCGGTAACGACCCTCGCGCTTGACAGCATCGAGGGCTTCGCTGAGCTTTTGCTCATAGGTCATGCAGCGAATTCCAATCCCAAGGCTCATTTTTTGCAACGTTATCGCGCAGCATGTGGCTCGCGGCTAGTGCCGTTTCGTCGCGCATGTGCCTGATAAATCATACGTCATTCATGAGATTTAGATTTAATCAGGGCGTACCAGTCGAACGCCACTTTGGCAGCGTCCGACTACATATTGCAGTGCAAAATTTATTTGGCGGCGACTGGCTTGATCGGCGCTTCGGCGGTGACTACGGCCTCTCTCTGCGCTTCCAGTCCGGCCATCAGTTCGTCGATTTCCTTTTGGCCCACGCCCAACTGGTAAAATGTTTCTAAGCACTCATGAAGGATGACGTTGAACTCGCGGTTCGTGATGTTGAGCGGCAGATGCGCCTTGTCCATCGGACGACCGAAATAGATCTTCGGACCGCCGGTATTTTCCATGACCCAGGTTGCAAGAACGAGCTTGAAGGCGGCACGCTCGTCGAGGTCATGCACGGCCTTTAATGTCGGGTTCTTATTGAGCGTCTGGTTCTTGTAGATGTTGTCGACGAGGTGATCGACGGCCGCTGCCACGGCCTTATAACCGCCGATGCGCTCATAGAGCGGGGCTTCCGCGAAGGCGCTCATCGAAGAATACGTCATCGCCACCGCGAAGCCGATTGCAGCAATGGCAGAACGACCTGACTTCAGAATGTTGGTGCGCATGTTCGTCTCCTCCTTGTTCCTTGTTTTCAAGAATGCTGTTCGCGAAACATCAGTTCACAACTTGCTAGCTGAAGATTCCGAGCATTCACAAACTTCCAATTCCCACCCTTCGATTCTTGACTTTTATAATATATTTTGTGCAATTCAATTGCGTGCAATTGATATAATTTCGTGTTGGCGTTTGCACTCAAAAAATCTCTTGTTGCATTGCGTTTCGATGTTGCAACGCAAGGTATCTGCGCATTCTTGCAAAGTGGAAGGGCGCAATTTTTCAGCGCAAGTTAAGTCATGCTCTTGGAATTCAATGATCAGTTTGTAGCGACTTGGTGTGTGCGCTACTCAGCGGCGGCTTGGAATTCACCGTCGAGTTGATCGACGAGTGCCATGAGATTTGATCTCAGTTGAAGAATTTGGCCTTCCGACATTCCAAGACAACACGCAACATAGCGGCGCGCATCTGCGGCAGAAATCTTAAGGGCATTGCCTTCATCAGTCAGCCACGCCTTCACTTCACGCTCATCTTTTGCGTTCCGACGACGCTTCAATAATTTCTGTCCCTCCAGACGCTGCAACAAAGGCGTTAGCGTTCCAGAATCAAGACGTAACTTTTTGCCAATTTCTGAAACTGTCAGACCGTCTTGTTCCCATAGCACGAGCAAAACCAAGTACTGCGGATAGGTAATACCCATTGGCTCTAAGCGTTGACGATAGGTTTTGGTGATGGCGCGTGTTGCAGCATAGAGCGCAAAGCACAATTGATTATCGAGCTTGAGAATGTCGAAGTCCTCTGAATCGGGCTTTATGTCATCGCTCATGGGCACAGCAACACTGTCTCCGTAGCAGTCACATTAGACTTGCCATTGGCCAAATGCTCTTGTGAGCCTCGCGCCATAAGTCATAGACAACACCAATCAATTTAGCCCGTCAATTTCAGTGTTGTGCCGCAGATGTGAATTCTGCTCATTGGCGTGAAAAGCGCCACGATATGCTTAATAAGCAGCCGCTACTTCTCCCACTCCGTCACGCAAGTAGAGATCGCGGCGGAATTGTACGACACCGTCTTCTGTTGCCCAGGCCGTAAGATACACAAAGTGTAGTTGCACAGGTTTTTTGACCCGCACGTCGCGACGTTCACCAGTTTCTTTCATGCGAGTCACGCGGTGTGCGTTCCAACCCGCCTGATCACCCATGAGCCACACTGCCAAATGCTCTATGTTGTGCACGCGAATGCAGCCAGAACTGGCCGAGCGGAAATTGCGTCCGAACAAACGGTCAGACGGCGTGTCGTGCATGTAAACGGAGTGTGAGTTGCCGAAATTGATTTTCAAGAATCCTAGAGGATTTTCTTTGCCCGGCTGCTGGCTGTACGTGTAGGTGCCAGGCGAAACTTTGGCCCAATTGATCTTGGTACTATCAACTTTCTTGCCCGAGCCGTCATAGGCATCGATGTGGAATTTTTGTAGCACATCCTGCCCTTTGGCCTGCATTTGACGACCCCGCGGGATGAGGTCTTCTGAAATCACGGTTGGTGGCAGTCGCCACACCGGATTAAAATTCAAATCCGTAATGGACGATTGCAAGAGTGGTGTTGGACGATCGGCTTTGCCGACGACACCAGCATAACGCGCTACGATCTGTCCGTTCTCGACGGCTTCGATTTGGGCTGCTGGAATGTTCACAAGTACGTATTTCTTTGCGACGGCCCCGACGAGGCTTTGCATCCGCGTGAGGTTGATCTTCAATTGTTTCAGTCGCGTTTCGGCGGGCACGTTCAGGGCCGCCACCGTACGCTTGTCGAGCAGTCCAGTCGGCGTCAGGCCATTGGAAGCTTGATATCTTTTGACTGCTTTTTCGACCGCAGAATCAAACGATGTCGAAGCGATGTCGCCCTCTCTGAGATCGCCGCTCATCATCAAGCGGGCGCGCAGAACCATAACCTGCGGTTCGCTCATGCCGGCTTGCAGAAGTTCGTCCTGGCGCGCTTTAGGCGCTGGCAGCGGAAGCGGTGCCCAACCGCCTTGGGCAACGATATCCGTGTAGCGCTTGATAGCCGCTTTTAAAGGCTCGATGTTGGCTTTCGAAATTGTTGCGAAACCTTTCGGCGGGTTCGATTCCCACTCGCGTATGAACTCGCGGTCGTAACTTTCGCCCGAAACGCCAGGCCCCGGACCCACTGGCCCGAATTGAAACCAGTTTTGATCTTGCGCATCGGCTCGATGGCTCAAGGACATGACGGCGACTATTGCGATCAGCAGAAGACCGGATCGTCCAAGGCCCTGTCTCATCATCGCTCTCACAGTGTTATCCCGTTTGTCTTGAAATCTTGGCGAGCCAAGCGTCAATGCCGAGGTCAGCCTATAGCCACCCCGGCACCAAATCACGCACTAAACTAAGCCCAGCGGTGGACCGAAGCGAGCCCCGCCTGTCACTGAGATATCAATAGGATAGAAAGCGCGGCATCACGGCAACAGCTTGTCGGCTTCATACCCGCGCAACAAAAAAGACCGCCAACTTAGCGCTGGCGGCCTCCATGTATTCGTTAGTTTCGGAACTCGAGCTTAGAGGCGATAACGGATTTGGTCCGACCAGAAGCGCTCCAAGCGAACCAATGCCTTGTTCAAGCCCTTAACATCGTCGGCTGAAATCTCGCCCACCGCTTGTACGGAGCCTAGCTGGCGCAAGTACAGCTTGTTGACGATGTCCGAGGCCTCAAGACCCTTATCGGTCAAGCTGACACGCACCGAGCGGCGATCGCTGTCGGACCGCTTATAGTGAATGTAGCCCATATCGACGAGCTTCTTGAGATTGTAAGAGACGTTCGAGCCGAGATAATAACCGCGCGTCTTTAATTCGCCGGCCGTCAGCTCGCTGATGCCAATGTTGTAAAGCAGCAAGGCTTGCACGCTGTTAAGTTCCGAACCGCCAATCCGGTCGAACTCGTCTTTGATCACATCCAGCAACAAACGATGCAAACGCTCGATCAGACGAAGCGCCTGTAGATATTCGGTGCGAAAGCTCTCGTCTTGCTGCACCGGAGCGCGTGGTCGCGCCGCTTCGATTGCGAAACTCATACCCTGCCTCATACGTGTTTGACGCGTCCCGATTATTCCGGGTTGATCAAACACGTAACGCAGATGAATAAATGTCGAATAAATAGATATAGTAAAAGAATAGTAACAGGGGTGTTTTGAAACGGTTTGTTAAACGCAATTTGAGGCAAATTGCGTGCAGCGTAAATTTTGTATGACCATCTTCAATCGAATTATATAGAATTGGCATTGTCGATATTTACACGCGCGCAGCCTGCATCTCGGTGCGTGAGGGTAATTTTAGATCATCATTCCCGAGCGGCGCAAAATAGGCATCGACCATCTCAGACATAACCTGATCCAAGGACGACGGCTGCCATGATGGCTTGCCGTCCTTATCTATAAGTATGGCGCGCACGCCCTCATAAAAATCGGATGCCTCTAGGCAACGCACGGCCAAGCGATAATCTTGAATTAAAGTTTGTCGCAAATCGAGATTGCGGCACTCACGAATATGGCGGTCCGTGATGGCTAGTGAGATCGGCGATTTCATTCGCAGATCGCTTAGTGTTTTTGCGGCAAACGGTGAGCTTGCGCCGCTCGCTTGTTGCAAATTATTGACGATTTCAACCAAGCTTCCGGCTGAAAACAAATCCTCGATCATTGTTTGCTCGCCTTGCAGCGGCCCAGCGCCTTGATCCTGATGCAAGCCATCGAGCATGGGGTCGACCGGCTGAGCATCCGCGAGTTTCTCCAGGATGCCTTCATAGGCATCGCCATTGATGCAATGCGTCGCCAAGCCGAGCCAAAAGGCGTCAGCGCGCTCGATGATGCGTCCCGTCAATCCGAGATATAGCCCGATCGGCCACGGCAATTTGGCCAGTACGTGCGCAACGCCAACATCAGGAAATAAACCGATAGCCGTTTCCGGCATCGCGAATTTATAATTCTCTCCGGCAATGCGATGCGTGTTGTAGCACGACAGTCCAGCGCCCGATCCCATGCAAATGCCGTTGATGAAAGACACGGTTGGCTTGGAGAAACAGTCCAATAGCCAATTCAAGCTGTATTCACCCTGGAAATAATTTTTGACACGGTTGAAATCCTCGCGGGCTTCGCGAGTTAATGCCCGGACGTCACCACCGGCGCAAAATGCCTTCGGGCTCGATGATGTGATCGCCGTAATATAGATATCAGGGTTGCGCGCGATTCTTGGAATTTCGTCCGCGATTGCTCGTCTCATTTCATCATCGAAGGCGTTGAGTGCCTTTGGACGATTGAGATCGATCTGTAGTAGGGCCCCGCGACGTCGCAGTTCCACCTTAGCCAAATCTATTGACGTTGTCGCAGATGCCGTTTCAGAGGGGGGTTCGGGCGATGCCATCGGCGCAGCCAGTGGGTCATTTTCAGTCATATCATTTCAGAACTTTTTTGAATGTGGCGCGTTGATTTCAAGTCGCGGTTCATTCTGCCATGTCCTAAATCGCCCATTGGGTTATGTCGCCACATTTCGCATCTATATGTGCAAGATAGTTATGAACAATCGTCGCACATTGATTCGCATCATCATGGCTCGGGGATGAGTTATATCCAGATACCACAGAATTCAGTGTGCAATATTTGAGGACCCGACGTGACGCATCCTCGCGCTTCCTTCATTCTTCTCAGTGTGGCGTTGTCAGCATTTTACGCTTTGACGACATCTGGCGTTGCAGCTCAGAACACTGAACCTTCTGCACCTAAAGAATCAACGAAGAATGCGAAGAAGCCCGATGCGGCCAAATCTGCAAAAGAAAAAGCTAGCCCGCGAGACGCAATAGCGACATCGAAGGCATTGCGGGCGCCTGAGCCTGCCGTGTTGGATAAAGTTACCTTCGACAAAAATGGTAAGCCCGTAGTGTCGGAGCCTGACGCGCCACCATCTGCAAAAGGTGATGCTAAGGGTAAGAAAATTCCACCCTCATTTCCCAAAACTTTGGAAGAGGCGAAAGCTGAAGCAGAGGCCGCGAAACTTCCTCCCGACGTGTGGGCACCCGAAACGATCACAGCCGCAAAAGAACAATGCGCTGAAATTCTAAAACGCATAAATGCTGTTGCGATTTATCAAGAGCCAGTCAAACAGGGCGAATGCGGTGCCCCTGCTCCTATTCAACTCATTAGCATCGGCAAAAATCCCGAGGTTTCCATCTCGCCCCCTGCCACTATGACTTGCGCACTCGCTGACGGTCTCAGTCGCTGGTTGGAGAACGACCTTCAGCCTTTGGCGCGCAAGCATCTCGGTGCCGAAATCATCAAGATCGAAAATATGAGTTCGTATGCCTGTCGCAACGCTTATGGACGTACAAGTACCAAGCTCAGCGAACATGGACTTGCCAATGCGCTCGATATTCGAGGCTTTGTAACCTCAACGGCACAGACTGCTTACGTGTTGGAACATTGGGGTACGCCGCAGCGTGAAATATTAGCACGCATCGCCGCTGAAAAAGCTGCTGCGGAAAAAGCCGCAGCCGAGCGCGCAGCCGCAGATAAAGCTGCGCAAGAAAACCAACTGGCAAATAAAAACGGCAACACGCCTATCGCGCCGCCAGCCGCGAGTGGATCGAGTTTGGGTGCGCCTGCCGCCGGCATCGCACGTGGCACAGTTCAAGAGGGCGTGCCGAAAGTGACGGTCACATTGCCCGGTGCCAAACCTAAAACCGAAAAACGCACAAGCAAAGAAAAGGCCGATTCTGAAAACTCCGCGCATAAAGAGCCGGCGCTCTTAACTGAGGGTCCATCGCCGAATGCATCATCGAAGCGCGTGAAAATAGCAGCTAGCGGTAAAAGCGTTACGCTCACTGTCCCCGACGCGCTCATCGGCGACAGCAAGGGAGCAAAAAAGAAATCTGCTGAGAAATTCTCAGCCAGTTCAATCGAACCTGATCCGAGTTCACGCGGGCCCAAGCCTGAATTTTTGCGTGCCGCGCAAGCCGCTGCCTGTCGCATCTTTGGCACCACACTCGGGCCCGAAGCAAATGCGGCGCACCGCAACCATTTCCATGTCGATATGGCACCTCGTAAATTTAAGAAAATCTGCGATTAACCATTCCAGAAACCACGTTTCGACACTCATCTTGCCAAGTGAGGCAGAGGCCCGCATGAGTGGGTGGCGACCTTCGAGCCGTTGATTGGACATTTGGAATGCCGCCGCAGTCAAAGAAGCCCCAGCGCGCCGCGCGTAGTCCTATTGCGCGGCCTACCGAAACCCACAGTCCCGGCAGCTTTCCAGCCATACGCATGCGCCGCAATCGCAAGGCAGCATGGACGCGTCGGCTTGTCAGCGAACATGCGCTGACCCCCAACGATCTGATCTGGCCGATGTTTGTCATCGAGGGCAAGGCTAAGCGCACTGCGGTCGTATCCATGCCGGGCGTTGAACGGCTGTCAGTCGATCTCATTGTTGAGGCGGCGCGCGAGGCCGTAGCTCTTGGCATCCCGGCGATTGCGCTGTTTCCCTACACCGATCCTAAATTGCGCACCGACGACGCGCGTGAAGCTTTCAATCCCAACAATCTTGTATGCCGTGCTACGCGCGCAATCAAAAAAGCTAAGTTGGATCTCGGTATCATACTGGACGTTGCGCTCGATCCTTACACCAGCCACGGTCACGACGGGCTTCTCATTGGCGATGAAATCGTCAATGACGCGACGCTTGAAGCACTGGTTCGACAATCGCTGGTGCAAGCCGAAGCGGGTGCTGACATCCTCGCGCCGTCTGACATGATGGATGGCCGCATCGGCGTTATTCGTGCAGCGCTCGAAGCCGCAGATTTTCGAGACACGCAGTTGGTCTCTTATGCAGCAAAGTATGCCAGCGCCTTTTATGGCCCGTTTCGTGATGCGGTCGGATCATCCGGTTTTCTCAAGGGCGACAAACGCACCTATCAGATGGACCCGGCCAACACCGATGAAGCGATGCGCGAAGTAGCACTCGACATTGCCGAAGGTGCCGACATGGTCATGGTGAAACCAGGCATGCCCTATCTCGACATCGTTCGCCGGGTATCGGAAACATACGCCGTTCCAACGCTCGCCTATCAGGTGTCCGGCGAATACGCGATGATTACGTCTGCTGCCTCGCAAGGCGTGCTCGATCACGATAAAGCGATGATGGAAAGTCTATTGGCATTCAAGCGTGCAGGCGCGTGTGGAATTTTGACGTACTTTGCTCCGCGCGCGGCGCGCCTATTGCGCGAAGCATCAGCAAACGGCGCATAAAAAAACCGGTGCATCGCTGCACCGGCTCAAGTGATCACTTGTGAAATATCACTGCGCGCGTCGCACCAATGATGTTGCGTAGGAAGGGCCTCGCGCTGGCAAAACCGTATCGTCCTGCGCGCCTGCTAATCCATCCGCAAGATTGTTTGGATCGAACGTCGTCGCATCGCACTTTGCATTATCTTCTAAGGACGCGATGGAGATCTTGCCGAGCTTCACTTGCTTACGTTCTGCATCGGCCCATTCCATAGTTGGGTCGTTCGTCGGGTCGGCGTCAGTGCCGATGACGGCAGTCAAATCGAATTCTACGGGTGCTTTTGCTAATCTTTCGCTGAGGTCTGCGGTGAAGAAGCCGTCCGGCTTAGCTTTGGCTTCATCTTCTGTCAGGCCGAGTTCTCCAGCCAGCGGTACGGATTTGAATTTTACTTTAGCCGCGTCACCTTTGGCATTGGTTGCGACGAACGCATGAATGCCAAAATAGGTGAGACCCGCATAGCTTGCCGGGATGGGCTTTGATGCGACGTAAGCACCCTGCCGCGCCGTCTCAGGATTGGCTTCTGTGAACGCTTTCACTTTTGCAGCATCCGGTTTGCCGTCGGCGCCTGGCACGCGCACAGCTAAAAATTCAACGACTTGCTTTGGATTTTTTGCAAAGAATATCGGAACAGAGAGTTGAACAAAATCTATTGGGGATTTGCCGTCGGGGTCAAAGCGCATCGCCAATCCGCGTGGAGACTTGCCCTTTTCAGGTGCTTTGGGATTACCACCACCGAATGAAAACCGACCGAGTATGGGAACGGGACCTGCAAACATCGGCGCCTTCGACAAGGCAGCGGCTTCTGCGGTTGGCGTGAAGGAGCCCTTGATGCACTGACCCTTCGCATGACTGCCACGCGTTGCAGAATGTTTGCCAAACACGCCATTCAGTGCATCAACCAACTGGTCACCCGTTACCTCTTCGGCTGAGGCGGAGGTTGTCAGCAAAGCGGCGACTGTGCCGATAGCCAGTACCCATCCCTTACGCGCCATTATCATTCTCCATCGTTCTTGCTTATCCGGTTCAACGCACATACGCGCGAACACTGCCATACATTACGTACAGCCGTGTGAAGCTATTTTTGGCGGGAAAATTATGAAGCTTTAGCGACGCACGCGTCGGCGCGGTTCCTGCGCGACTTCGTCGGTGGGAGCCGCTTCGGTCTCTGCGCCGTCAACACTTGGTGTCGCTGCAGGCGCGCGCTGTGCTGTTGATTTTTTAGGGCTGAGGCATTGGGTTAGCCACACATCAACAGTTGGATGTTCGACCCCGTACAAACCGGGGCTTTCAGCAAACATCCAGCCGGTAAAAATGCGCTTCTCTTGACCATCGAGCTGCATTTCCTCGACCTCGACAAACGTCGAGGTCTTTGGCTGTTCGGTTGGTGGGCGCGAATAACAGGTACGCGGCGTAACTTTAAGCGACCCGAACGTCGCTGACTTTCCAATCGGCACTTCAAACTTAGAAATGCGCGCCGTCACTTTATCGAGCGCTGAAAAAACTGCGACTTGGTTGTCTATCCGCTCTGCCAGCGCCGACCCTGAAGCGGTCAATAAACCCGCCAATGTTGCTAGGCTCGATAGCCAAGCGACGGCCAATGCTCTGCTCTGCAAACAGCACGCCGGCTCGATTGAGATTTTCTGGAATATCTGGCGGAAAATATCGGCCATGCAGGTCAGGGTTTCCTTCATCACAGGAGTGCAGGCTACGCTGCGCCTACATATTATGGGATATTTGCGCCGATATTGTCAGCAACGTGACGGGCGTCCGCGCCACAATCGCTTGGCATTCATTCCCATAATTGAATGATACGCCAAAAGGGTACGGATTAATTCGGCTTCCAGGGCTTATAATCGCTCGTCGATTTTGCACGCGCACCAGAGCCCAGGATCGACCCCTGAGGACGGTATGCGCCAGGCGTACCCGTGAGGTTCATTTGATGTGATTTCTGCCATGGCTTTGGCTGATAGCTTTCGTCTGTGGGCAGCGTATCGACCGTGTGATGAAGCCAGCCATGCCAGTCCGGAGGCACCTGCGAGGGTTCCGACAAATCGCGATAGATGACCCAGCGCGCGGGTACGCCGAGCGGTCCGACGCCTTTATTCTGGATATAATAGCGGTTGCCGAATGCATCCTCGCCGACGAGCTTGCCTTTGCGCAGCGTAAAAAGACGCGTGCCCCAAGTATTGCCACCCCACCAGCTAAAAATTTCGCTGAAAATGCTCATGCGTTCGTCGCCTCGGCGTCACTGATTTCTGTGTTCGATTAACCTCACTCGCGCACAACTGTCCAGCGAACGCAATGAAGATGCTGATGGGCAACACACATGATGCGGAATCGCGCTAGTGTTGGGTCATTGCGAGCCGGAAAGTATGCTGGTCCACCGGTTACCAACACCCCCTGAGCGGAGTTTAAATCGCTCCAGGCCAGCAAACATCGCCCTCCTGGCCAAACTCTCCCACAAGTTGCCAACACCACTACATCTTGTGTCAGTTGCTGTTGCCACCACAATATCTGCCAAATTGGCGGTGACGGGATTGGCGAATCGTCCTAGCGTCTGTGTGTGATTGTGGCGTCGGTTTGAATGGCGCTTGCGCCTCGTCAGGCTCACTGATCACCCCGGCTTACCCAGCGCAGAACGCGTGTGGCTAATAGGCGGGATTAGCACTCAAATCGTGGCGTTTTGGTCGCGTTCAATCGGGTCAGCCGATCCGAAAATAGGACGCACGTGTCAACGTTGAGAGATTTGAGTTTTTGCGTTGGCAAAATCACAACATGAGCCGTTCGATGGGGATCAGAGCGGCACGATGGAGAAGGCCAGACGACATTGAGTACGCAGCTCGTCACTGCATTGTTTCAGTAGCTTGGCGTGCGTTTCACAAAACAATCCGCTGCCTTTAGGTCGGTTACAGGCCGAACTCATGGGCAGCACAGCATAGACATTCGAGTGCACGAACCTAGTTTCGCATACGCGCGCTCCGACCATCATCGGGGGCACGACTATTATGAAGATCACGCGGCGCTTTACGGAAGCTGGACATTCACCTTACGCATCAATTCCCTTCCGACGCGCCACGTCTGAAATCAAGAACCCCGATGGTTCGGTCGTATTTCGCCTCGAAGGCTTTGATGTGCCAGAGCACTTTAGTCAGGTTGCAGCCGACATTCTGGCGCAGAAATATTTCCGCAAGGCTGGCGTCGCGCGTCGCTTGAAGAAATTCGAAGAAACACAAGTGCCATCCTGGCTCTGGCGCTCGATCCCTGATGATGCCGCACTTGCCGCACTCCCTGAAAAAGAACGCTTCGGCGGTGAATCGGATGCACGCGAAGTGTTTGATCGTCTCGCTGGCACCTGGACATATTGGGGCTGGAAGGGTGGCTACTTTTCAACCGAAGACGACGCGCGCGCGTTCTTCGACGAGCACCGTTACATGCTCGCTATGCAGATGGCGGCTCCCAACTCACCACAATGGTTCAACACCGGCTTGCATTGGGCGTATGGCATCGACGGCCCTGGCCAGGGCCATATGTATGTCGATTATCAAACCGGCGAACTCACGCATTCGACGTCTGCATACGAACACCCGCAGCCGCACGCCTGCTTCATTCAATCGGTGGCCGACGATCTCGTCAGCGATGGCGGCATCATGGATCTGTGGGTGCGTGAAGCACGTCTGTTCAAATATGGCTCGGGCACCGGCTCGAACTTCTCGTCACTGCGTGGCGCGAACGAAAAATTATCTGGCGGTGGACGCTCGTCGGGCTTGATGAGCTTCCTGAAGATCGGCGACCGCGCAGCGGGCGCGATCAAATCAGGCGGCACGACGCGGCGCGCGGCCAAGATGGTCGTCGTCGATGTCGATCATCCCGATATCGAAGAATACATCACCTGGAAGGTGCGCGAAGAGCAGAAGGTGGCGGCCCTCGTCACCGGTTCTAAGATTTGCCAGAAGCGTTTGAAGGCCGTGCTCAAAGCATGTGTCAACTGCGAGGCGGAAGGCGATGCCTGCTACGATCCGCTCAAAAATCCCAAGCTTAAGCAAGCGATCCGCGACGCCAAGCGCGATCTCGTTCCGCAAAATTACATCCTGCGTGTCATCCAGTTCGCCAAGCAGGGCTACACCGACATGGCGTTCGACACGTACGATACCGATTGGGATAGCGAAGCCTATCTCACCGTGTCCGGTCAGAACTCGAACAACTCGGTGCGCGTCAACGATGAATTCTTGAACGCTGTCGTCGAAGACAAGCCTTGGAACCTCACATCGCGGCTTGGCAACAAGACGACGAAGACTTTGCAGGCGCGCGATCTGTGGGAACAGATCGGTTATGCCGCGTGGGCGTCTGCCGACCCGGGCATCCAATTCCACACCACCATCAACGACTGGCACACCTGCCCGCAGTCAGGCCCCATTCGTGCGTCGAACCCGTGCTCGGAATACATGTTCCTCGACGATACGGCGTGCAACTTGGCATCGCTCAACCTGCTGCGCTTCCGCCGCGAAGACACCTCGTTCGATATCGAAAGCTACGAACACGCCTGCCGCTTGTGGACGCTCGTTCTTGAAATCTCGGTACTGATGGCCCAGTTCCCGTCGCGCCAAATCGCAGAACTCAGCTATCGCTATCGCACACTCGGCCTCGGCTTCGCCAACATCGGCGGCCTGCTTATGTCGGCTGGCACGCCGTATGACTCACCAGAAGGTCGGGCTATTTGCGGCGCCATCTCAGCAATTATGACCGGCGTCGCCTATGCCACGAGTGCGGAAATCGCCAGCGAATTGGGACCATTCCCCGGCTATGCGCCGAACGCCGTCGATATGCTGCGCGTCATGCGCAACCATCAGCGCGCGGCTTACGGCTACACTTCGGGCTATGAGGAACTTTCGGTTGCGCCGGTGCCGCTCGACCATGCGTCGTGCAAAGACACGCGCTTGGTGGAAGCCGCTAAAAGCGCGTGGGACCGTGCCATCGAACTGGGCGAGGAACACGGATTCCGCAACGCACAGGCGACCGTCGTCGCGCCAACCGGCACCATCGGTCTCGTCATGGACTGCGATACGACCGGCATTGAACCCGATTTCGCGCTCGTGAAGTTCAAGAAGCTTGCTGGCGGTGGCTATTTCAAAATCATCAACCAGTCCGTGCCGGAAGCTTTGCGCGCGCTCGGCTACCCAACGCACAAGATCGCCGAGATCGAAGCCTACGCGGTCGGCCACGCCTCGCTGCGTCAGTCGCCTGCCATCAACCATGCGACATTGAAAGCGCGCGGCTTCACCGATGAAGCGCTGGAGAAAATCGAAAGTGGCTTGGGCGCGGCCTTCGACATCAAGTTCGTGTTCAACCGCTGGACGCTCGGCGACGACTTCCTCATCAACACGCTGAAGGTTCCAGCCGACAAGCTCGCTGATCCGACCTTTGATCTGTTCGCGCACTTGGGCTTCTCCAAACGCGACGTCGAAGCCGCCAATGAGCACGTCTGCGGAGCGATGACACTCGAAGGCGCGCCGCACTTGAAGGACGAGCATTTGCCCGTATTCGATTGCGCCAATCCGTGCGGTCGTAAGGGCAAGCGTTATCTTTCGGTCGAGAGCCACATCCGCATGATGGCGGCGTCGCAGCCGTTCATTTCGGGTGCGATCTCGAAAACCATCAACATGCCGAACGATGCAACGGTCGAGGACTGTAAGCAGTCGTACATGCTGTCTTGGAAGCTCGCGCTCAAAGCCAACGCGCTCTATCGCGATGGCTCGAAGTTGTCGCAACCGTTGAACTCTCAGGTGCTGGGCGACGATGACGGCGATGAAACCGCCGAACAACTGGCGGCTACGCCGGCGATGGCTGCGCGCACGGCTGTCGTCACTGAGAAGATCGTCGAGCGCATCATCGAGCGCGTTGAGTACGTCAAAAACCAGGAACGCGAAAAGCTTCCTGGACGCCGCAAAGGCTACACACAAAAAGCCAGCGTCGGCGGCCATAAGGTGTATCTGCGCACCGGCGAATACGACGACGGACGCGTCGGCGAAATCTTTATCGACATGCACAAGGAAGGCGCTGCGTTCCGGTCGTTGATGAACAACTTCGCGATCGCGATTTCGCTTGGCCTGCAATACGGCGTGCCGTTGGAAGAATACGTCGAAGCGTTCACGTTCACGCGCTTTGAACCGGCGGGCCTCGTGCAAGGCAACGAGACGATCAAGAACGCCACGTCGATCCTCGACTACATCTTCCGCGAACTCGCCGTCTCTTATTTGGCGCGCCACGATCTCGCGCACGTCGATCCGCGAGAAATCGTCGGTGAAACGGGCCTTGGCTCATCGGATGCCGACACCGATATCCAGCTCGATCTGGATTTGCCAGAGCGTTACGTGTCGAAGGGCTTGGTGCGCGGGGCTCCTGTGTTGCGCGTCGCCTCAAGCCGCAATGCGCACAGCTTATCGTCGGCGGCGTCTCCATCTGTTGCGACCGACACGATGCGTCAGATGCAGCAGGACGTGACGGGGCTGTACGGTAGTGACACGAACACGATGGCGACGCACTCGGTCGGTGCGACGGCTTTGAAATCCGATACCGAAACGCTGTATCAGCGCCAGGTTGTGACTGCGCAGCCCGCACCGGTTCTGACCAAAGCCGAGTTGAACAAGCAGCGGATGTCGGAAGCGAAGTTGCGCGGCTACGAAGGCGTCTCGTGCACCGAGTGCCACAACTTCACGATGGTGCGGAATGGCACGTGCTTGAAGTGCGACACGTGCGGGTCAACGAGTGGGTGTAGTTGATAGTCGAACGGTTAGAGATTTGAAGCACAGCGCGGCCGGGGGAAACCTCGGCCGCGTTTTAGTTTGCTTGCTACATAACCAGCGCAAAAAGCCACACTCGAAGGTCAGAAATTTGGCACAAGTATTTTATTCCAATCGGCTGGTAGCAATGCTTGACGTTCTTGGCTTCGACGCAACACTAAGAAACAGCTCCGACCTGTCTTCAATTGTTGAGAAGTATGCAGATCTTCTCCGTGAAGCAAAAATCCACGCGTTTACACCAAATGCTATGCAAGGTAGCCCCAACCCACCGCCGCCGAATTTCGAGCTTGGTGAGTTCGTCTTTGACACGCTCGTACTCGTATCGAAACCGATTAACGTTCATAGTGTGAAAGACTTTCTTCTGACCATTTGCTTCCTATTAGAGACATTTTTTGGTCAGCGGTTTCCGCTTCGGGGCGCAATAACCACTGGAGATGTATGCGTCGAAAATGATCCACATCTCGTAATAAGCGACCAATTTAAGCGCTTAGCCGACATTGGCGGACAGCAAGAATGGGCTGGATGCATAATTTTACCTGAGGCTCAGAGTATAATTATTGAGAACATTTTTGGGAGCAGTGAGCCATTGCTGGAAATGCAATCGTCAGTTGCTCACAAATATACACCGCCATGGAAAGACAGTAATTCCTTCCAGCCTCCAATTGGAGAACTTTTCTGCCTCAATTGGTCATACATGATGTCATGTTCGAAGATTGAAGCCGGACTTGATTTTATGAAAGATGACCCGAAGAAATTCAAAAATACGAATGAATATTTGGAATGGCTTCGATCGCTGTCAGATGATCGACAACTCCTGCCTACAGAGTTTTCTCCCGCTGCAACTCTTAAACTTATGAAAACTCGAGCGGGTTGCCGCATGTTCTTCCAAGACAAATTTGGTGAGCCAGCGAACCCTGGATGCGATTATACCTTTAGTTTGTTCGAGCAGTAAATTTGGCTACGGATATTCGATTTGCTGATAATAGAAGCCGCTGAAAAAGCCAGAGAATGAGGTTCGGGCAGGCAGTGCGAACTTTTTCCACGACGTCATCCCGGCCCCGACCTTCGCCCGGATGGCGTTGGGTGTGGCGAACGCCGGAATCTCTGCGGGTGGTATGTGCTCGTAAAAACTTTGCCCGTAGATAGGAATTGATTGGCGCTCAAATTATTTCCGCCTGAGCTAGCGTCTCTCACCGTCATCACCAGACTTCGCATCGTCGTTCGCCGCGCGCCAGATGAGGCCGTCTGCGTCTCTATCGTCGTCGAACACACCTTGCGCCAGCTTTGCGTCTCGCGCGCGTTGTTCTTCGGTTTCTTCCAGCCGAACAACTGTGTCGATCATGCGCCAGTTCATGGGTCGGCGAAGAATGGCTTGCGAGCGCCGCCGCAATTCCTGTCCGAGTTGTCTAAGTGTTTCATTCATGCCCACCAACCCGCTAGATGCGTGCCTCCACGCGCCGAATTTTAGTTCTTATTGTCGTTCACGTTCCTTGCTGGCGTTAGTCCGGGCTCGGTATGGAAAGCGCAGATTGCCTCTCCATCTCCGCAAGCCGCGCCATAGCCGCGATGATACGATCTTCCATTTCCGGGATCGGCTCATCGCTGGCCCGGCGTTGCAATTCTGATCCGATGCGTTTCATGGCGTATTTCATATCTAGCCAACCACCGCCGGGCGGCAAAGTTCCACGATTTGGCATAATCATGTGAACTTCCGCCGTGCCAGCCTTGGGATAGGCTGTCCACACGCTGATAATGCCAGACTAGCGCCGCACCAGATCGTCTCATAGTCTGACGTCGCTTCATACATTTGCTAGATCCTCAAACGGACGAGCCCCATGACCTCAGAGCAATTGAGCCTGCTGCAAAACTGGATGTCGGTCGCGTTTCTGGCAGCACTCGTTATCGGGTTGTTGGTGTTGCTCATTGGCATGATGAAGCCATCGTGGGTGGGCGCCGCCGGGCGCGGGCGCGTCATCCTGCGTAGCTTGGGCATTTGGTTGATCGGCACGGCCCTCATGGTCGGCACGATCGCCTACACCCACAGCCATGAAAACGGTCCGCATTCGGTGAAGCGCTACATCGATACGTACTTCAAAGAGCAATGCGCGCAGGGTGCCGATCTGCCCGGGTGCAAACAGGACGGGTCGTCGCCTGGCGCAGCGGCGCAATAACGAAATTCCAACGCGCGAAAATCTTTGCTGCAAGCCTTCCATCGACATCCTCGGCTCCCATATACCGGCTGCGCGCGAGATCGAGCGCGTTTGAACTGCATCCGATGACACACTGGAGATGACCTTTGGCGCCCCGCAAAAAATCACGCGATCTTGAGAAGACGTACACGCACGCGCAATTCATCGATAAACTGCGTCGCCTTGCTGACGCAATGGAAAAAGACAAGCCGTTCGCCATTCAAATTGCAGGTGAGCGCATCAACGTGCCGGCGCGGGCGATTTACAATATCGAGCATGAGCGCGAGGGCGGCGACGAAGAAATCGAATTTCAGATTAAGTGGTCGGATGCCGACGCTGCCAAGCCTGCGAAAAAGAAAATGGCGCTGAAATAAGTATACGAGACACTTGTCCACGTACTGCTTCCTCGTGGCAAAAATCTTTGCCACGAGGCTATGACCTGAGCGCAAGTCTGTTGGTCGCAGATCGGGACGCAAAAGTAATCCCTGCGCCGCATTGAGGACAGATTGCGAAACGCATGATGTCGTCGATGAAAAATTATCGCAGCAAATGTTCAGCGTTTCGGCGCAGCTTCATGCCTTCATCACGCGCGTTTATATTGGCTCTGTCATGTGGTGCCGGAATTACGCTCTCATCTGGTGCGCAAGCGGATGGATGTTTGGCCGCGGACGGTAGTGTAATCACCAGTTGCGCTGCTTCTTTACATGCCGCGCGAATTGACGGTTTGCTGACTTACGATCCCTCACTTGGGCGTAGCGATACGCGCTTGAATGGTACGCCCTGGATTGCGCCTGAGTGGCTGTCGTCTCCGGTCGCCGTGACGCCTACAGATGCGAGCGTGTCGGTGAGAACCAGTGCTAGGCAGTTGGGCGGTTTCGCCAACAGCGACGTTGCGAAAAAAATTGAAGGTGCCAAAGCGCTGGCGCCTGCCGATTTCAAGTTTCCTAGCCTGCCGCCTGTCATCAATCCAAAGCTCGACGTATGGACGTCGCTCGACGTGCAAAACATCGAAGCCTCGGCCGCGCCACGCGCAACGCGAGGCGGCGTTGGTGCCGACTATAAAGTGACACGCGATACGCTTGTCGGAGTTTCGATTGAAGCGGACGAGGCACGAGCTTCCGATGTGACGAGCGCGCAAGATGCCTTTACGGTTTCGACGTATTTTGCTGTGCGTCCAATTCCTACGACGACGTTCGATGCCAAGGCCGCCTGGGGTGAGAATTCGACCACGTTTGGTGATACTGCGATTGGCGGTACCCACAGCGCACTATCGGCACGGGTGCGAGGCGATTGGATGTTTTCGAACATCAAAGTGTCACCAACGCTTGGCGTGGCACATGGCACCGAAACTGGCGCAGCGCGGGTCGAAAAAAGTACATTTACAGTTGAGCCGCGCATCTCACGACCGTTTGCGCTGGAGAACGGGGAAAGCTTGGAACCGTTCCTGACTTATCGCAACGAAAGCGAATTTGATGGGGCGGCAGTGTCGGAGAAAATCGGCGGTGGCGTGACCTTGGCTAAGCCCGACGCGTATTCTTTGAGTGTCACGACGCACGTCGAAGAGACGCTTGCTGCCGAGCAGCCGAATGTCGAAGGACGCTTTCAGCTCAATCTTCCGATCCGATAAAAATGGCGTGCGAGATGCGTGTCCGAGTGGTCGACGAAGGTTGCTGATACCGACTTATCCACTTTTCACAAAGCATTTATCAACACGAAGTCCACATCTCCCAAAAATGTCCAAAGCAGGGTTTGTGCTCAATTTGGGCGGGTTTGCGAATCGGTGCAGTGTCGATGTCGTAAGACTGTCGCCTGAAGGACCGTTGATGATCGCATACGCACCACGTGCGCCGCTCGCTGTTTACATGCTCGCCGACCATCTCGATGGTGCTTTGGCAGCTGGCGAAGATTTGATTGCGCGAGGTACTGATTGGCGCACGCTTGCCGATGCAGTTGTCGACGACATTGCATCGGAGGCGACGCCCAAGGACAGTCCTGCGCACTTTGCCTCGCAACAGCGGACCATCGCAGAAGACGTGCGCACTTTCGAGCTCATGCTGATTGCTAGGGTTTTGCAGGCGCGCGAGCATGCGCGATCTCTGGCTGACATCGATACGCGGTTTGCGCCCATCGCCAATCTGTTTGCATCGGGCACATCGCTTCTGCTCGACGCTGTCCAGGATTGTGCAGATGCGCGCGGCATCGATTTCGATACCGGCGACTGCTTGACGGCCTACGTGCGAGGGCGCGGCATGATTGCGCCCGGCGCGTCCGGGGTAACGGCGAGCGTACAGCTCACAATCGATGACAACTTTCTGGTTGCCCAGCGCGTGACGCTCGGGCCGCTGCTTGACATGGTTGCAGCTTTTCTTGACGCGCTCGATAGCCAATACGATCTGTTTGTCGAGCCCCCTCGGGGCAAAGAGCGCGTGCGGGGTTCAATAGTGGGTCTCGACACCAGCGAAAGCATGACACTCAGCTAAGTGCCATGCATCCTGGTAGCTGATATCGATTTAAATCGGGTTACGGCGGCGCGCGCGATGGATCGGAGCAATGTCGACTTCTGCCGTCATCGTCGATTGCGCTTCAAATTTGATATTGCGATTGCTGGGCGACCGATCAGGACCGTAAAGGCGTCGCGCTGCGGCCTTGAGGCCATCGGCTGGGGTTGGCAGGTTAGCTGCTAGTACCGTGGTGCTCGATCGCAAAGTTTTGGCAAGCGCCGGGGATGCTGATTTCAGCGACGGCAACATTTTGCTCGCGGCCGAAGCAAACACCGATCCAGACATGGCATCGAGTGCCATAGCCACCATCATGCCACCTTGAGCTTGATCGATCGATGCATACTGGCCAATAGGGCCAGCGACTTTCGCGTACCGTCTGTTCTTCTTGTAACGCGCTTCGGCAACCGTCGGCGCTGCAACGACCCGCACTTCGAGATCGGCCACGCCGCGCTTTTTGAAGCCGAGCTTTTCGGCGGTGGCGCGCGACACATCGAGTTTGCGCTTGCGCCAATATGGTCCCGCGTTGTTCACGCGCACGACTGCAGAACTGCCGTTGGAGGGATTGCGCAATAACAGAACGGTACCGTTTGGATAGATTGGGCTTGCAGCGTTGTCGGCCTCGTTGGGGCGAAACACTTCACCCGACGATGTCAGCCCACAAGGATTGAAGCGATCGCGCTTACAATCATCATAAAAAGATGTGTTGAGCTTCAGATTGCGACCGACAAGTGACACCATTTCAGGGATGGTGTTGACGCGGTGGCAGATGCCGTTGAAGCAGTAGGTCTTGCCTGGGGTCTTCGCCTGGGCGATGGATGGCGCGAGGCCTTGGACGAGAAATGCGGCGATCAGTGCGGACCAAATTTTATATGACCCGAAGCGGCGGGTCGTCCCACCAACGCGATTGCGAACCATTGTCTTTTCCTCTCAAGCGTTCATGTGGCGTGAACCCCGCGCACACTTGCGCTGTCCCCCGCCAGAGCCTCCGCCTGTCTCACCGAAAGATGTCAGTGAGAACAAAACAAAAACCTTAATGGGGCCAACTTAGAAATTAACGATGGTGGAAAGCACCGTGGCGGATTGCCGCCATATTGCGGCGCACTAATGTTATATATTTCAATATCTTATATCGTAATTTTAAGATTTTTCGGACGAGGAATGTGGCTTACTTGGGTAGTCTCAGGGCGGCCCGGAGCTCTAGCTCGGCTAGCTTCAAGCGCTCTGGATCGATGCCGCGCAGGACCAAGTCACTTGCTGGCTGCCCATGTCGGAGCAACGGATAGCTGCCCATCGTAATATCAGGGTAGCGGCGTTGATGGGCGCCGAACACAGCCGCAATTTCGCTTTCTGGCTGATCGATTTCAATCGTAATCGATTGCAGCGGAGCTCCTGTGACGAGCAATGGCGTCACCGTCTCCAACATGGCCTGCATGATGTCAGGCACCCCTGCCATAACGACGACGTTGCCAATAACAAAGCCCGGAGCTCCGGAAACCTTATTCTCGATCAGTTCCGCTCCAGTTGGCACGCGCGCCATCCGCAGTCGCGCAGGCGTCAATTCTAGTTTGCGGGCATTGTAATAGGTTGCCAACTGGGCTTTGGCACGCGGATCGACAGCAATTGGCACATCAAACGCAGCGGCGACACTGTCGGCGGTAATGTCATCGTGTGTCGGACCGATGCCGCCGGTAGTAAATACGTAGCTGTATCGCCTACGAAGCGCATTCAATGCGGTGACGATTTCGGCTTCAACGTCAGGAACGACGCGCACCTCACGCAATTGAATTCCTATGGATGTCAGATGCGTCGCGATGGTGCCGATATTTCGGTCCTTGGTCCGGCCAGATAAAATCTCGTCGCCAATGACGAGCACGGCAGCCGTTACTATTTTGTCATCAGGCACGCGTGCGCTCCACGCTTATAGTTTTGCATACGCTTAGGGATAGCATCGCCTTTGGCATTCCGTCAGTGTGGCACAACTTGCGGAATGCGCATTAAGGCAAGTTACTTGCCGCCATCATGGCTAGGGTGAACTGTTTGGCCCAACTTTGCCGCGCGGATTTCAGCCACAGCGGCCTTAACTTTGAGCGCTAGCAACCTCGCACCCCATTCAGCGGAGGCCCGACGCGAATCCCCGGACATGCCATCGCGGTCTACGGCCAATTTATCACTACGAATGCCAGCAGGATCAATGGCCAGTAGTTCTGAGGTATCTCTCATTCCGGCGTGATGGCCGATACTGGCGTTCGTTTCACCCGCCGCCTTGAGCATGTCCACTTGGCCATTGTTCGCGTAATAGGAATTTGCGCTGATAACTTGTACGCCTTCACCAGCCCATTCCTTTTGAAGAGCCGTTGCCACCCTTGTTTGAGGCGCTTGGTTAGGTCCGCTATCACCTAAAAACACAATGGTTTTGAAGCTATGCGCTTTGAAACTGCGGGCGGCACCTTCGAGGATTCCGACAAATGTAGCGGGAGAAATGCTGATGGTTCCCGGATACGCCATGTGCCCCTCGCGCGAAGAAATATTGCCTTCGGGGGTGTATGCGATTACCGGTGCGACCAGCGCATCGCCCAGTTCCGAGGCAATGCGACGGGCCGTCTCCGCGACGATCACGTTGTGCTTTCCCGTCACCATGTGCGGACCGTTCTGTTCGGTGCCACCTGAAGGTATGAGGATCGTGGTTTTGCCAGAGGCCACGGCGTCGCGAATTTCTGGCCACGTCATGCGCGCGGTTTCGATTTCGGCGGCTGAAGAAATGTGTGCGAACGTGGTGCAAAGGCACGCCGCCAAGACCCATAAATTACGCAGTCTGGTTCGAACTCTTGGCAATTTTGACCTCGTTCGGCGCGAATCGCGGACATCTCACGTTAGCATTTTGCGATTGCCGACATGGCGCTCCGGCGTTACGTGCAGGCTATGAAATTTGCAGCCCCCCTAATCTCCGGCCGTCTCATTCAACGCTACAAACGCTTCCTGGCTGACGTGCGCCTTCATAACGGCACAACCATCACCGCAACCTGCCCGAATACCGGTTCGATGATGGGTTTAACGGCACCGGGTTCGGCCGTTTGGCTTTCAACCAGCGATAGCCCTACGCGCAAATACAAGCACACATGGGAAATGATCGAAGCCGACGCGGGCAGCGGCCCGACACTGGTTGGCATCAACACCAATCACACCAACACACTTGTGACGGAGGCCATCGAAACGGCACTCATCCCCGAGCTGAAAGGTTTCGGCTCACTGCGGCGCGAAGTGAAATATGGTTTGAACAGCCGCATCGACATTTTACTCGAAGGCGGTCCGGGCGGGCGGTCTTGCTATGTCGAAGTTAAGAACGTTCATCTGATGCGACAGCCCGGGTTGGCTGAATTCCCAGACAGCAAAACGGAACGTGGCGTGAAGCACTTGGGCGAACTCAGCGCCATGGTGGCGGAGGGCCATCGTGCCGTGATGGTCTATCTCGTCCAGCGTGGCGATGCCGAGCGCTTTGCTGTCGCTCAAGATATTGACCCGGCTTACGGGGCCGCGTTTGCCAGAGCGGCAGAGGCTGGCGTCGAAATGCTCTGCTACGGCTGTCGGTTAACGTCCGAAGCTATTGTTGTCGAGCGGCGGATCGAAATCGCCGACTAGCTGATGCTCTGCCCATGGTGCAGCGCACGCAATCGTGAATTTACCTCTTGGATCGGACGAAACGACTGAGGCGTTTTCATCGTATCTGTGGGTGTCGCGAAGTATAGAGTTTCGCCAACGCCATATCTGAGGACTGACCAATGTTTTCCCGTCGCACATTTACCACCGCAGGACTTGCGCTCGCAGGTGGGATTGCAGGCGCTAGAGTGGTGGCGAACGCCGCTGAAGATGCGCCAAAGAGGTTTGAGATTATGAAAACTGATGAAGAGTGGAAAAAGATTCTCACCAAGGAGCAGTATTACGTCTTGCGCGAGCACGGCACCGAGCGTGCTGGAACATCGCCGCTCGATAAGGTCTACGAGCCCGGCGTCTATAACTGCGCTGCTTGCGATTTGCCGCTTTACACATCCGATACGAAATTCGACAGCGGCACCGGTTGGCCCAGCTTCTGGAAGCCGATCGACGGTGCTGTTGGAGATTCCGTCGATAAGAGCTTCTTCACGACGCGCACCGAAATCCACTGCCGTCGTTGCGGTGGTCACTTGGGCCATGTGTTCGAAGATGGTCCGGCACCGACAGGTCTGCGCTACTGCATGAATGGCGTGTCGTTGAAATTCGTGCCCAAGGCTGCCAGCGGAACGTAATCAGCTTGCATGTCGTGTCGCGTGGTCACGCCCCTGACCACGCGACCATTTTCTTCGTGTTCAAAATTAATTTCCTTCGAGGTCTTCAATGACGCGCTTTATGTCTGCTCTGATTGTCGCCGCAGTATTTGCCGCAATGCCTTTACGCGCAGAGCCGACTTCCGCACCCGCAACGGTGCCACTTGCTGCCGTCGCGACTTTTGCGGCTGGCTGTTATTGGTGCGTCGAGAGCGATTTCGACAAAGTCAAAGGCGTCATCGAAACAACCTCCGGCTTTATGGGTGGCCATGTCGAGAACCCAACTTACGAGCAGGTTGGCACAGGCAAGACCGGTCATCTCGAAGTCGTGCGTGTGACGTACGATCCGTCCATCGTCAGTTATCAGAAGCTGCTCGATCATTTTTGGGTCAACGTCGATCCGCTCGACGGTGGCGGTCAGTTCTGCGATCGCGGCTATCATTACAGCCCTGGCATATTTACCTATGGTGACGAACAAAAAGCGCTAGCAGAGGCCAGCAAGAAGAAGATCGAGGACAGTAAGCGGTTCGCCGAACAGCCGATTGTCGTGCAAATTTTGCCCGCTTCTGCGTTCACTCCGGCGCACGATCAGGACTTCTACAAAACGAATTCCGTTCGCTACAAATTCTATCGCGCAGGTTGCGGTCGCGATGCGCGCTTAAAGCAGCTTTGGGGCGACAAGGCTGGATCGTAAAGCAGCTCTGGATAGATCATTGCGCCCTGACAGTTAGAGAATGTCATGGGCGCATTTTCTTGCGTCGCTCGGCTTGTGAGAATATTTCCTGAAAATTGACAGCGGAATTCATTGCTTTTGAATTATCCGCAACGTCCTGAGTTAATATACAGTGACGACTTGGCGCGTTCTTGTGCGTCAAAGTTGAACAAAAAAATTGCGCTTTAGATTTTAGCACCATCGAGATTCCATTTTGCGGCATCGGTGTGGCAAGAAATCCCACAAAAGTTCTATCAAAATGGGCGGTCCGGGAAACATTCCTTAGCGTTGGTGGAATCTTCGGAATTTACTCTCTCATAGCTGCACTTCATCGTTTTGATCAACGGGAGTGCAGCGTCTTGGGACGCGCTGCGAACTTTAGCCAGTTCGATGCGCCGGGGTCGTGGGGACCATACTCAAGAATTTGCAACTCTCCGAATGGCCATCATTTCGGGGGAAGCAAAGATGAAAAAATTAATTCCGGCGTTGATCGTACTGGCCGGCGTGCCCAATGTGGCGCTGGCGCAGTCCAACGACCCGCCGCCTGCCGCCGAAGGTGGCGCCGGTTCTAATCTCCCCGACGTGCAGATCATTCAAGAGCAGCAGGCTGCTCCAAAGCCTGCGACGCCGAAGCCAGCGGCCGCAAAGCCGAAGCCGAAACCGCGCCCAGTTCAGCAACAGGCCTCTTCGCCGCCGCCACTGCCGCCTCAGGATGACGAATTCGAAGCCATTGCTGAGATTTCAGAACCCGCCCAGATCCTCGCCAATTCGCCATATGGCGCGACGGCTGGAGCAGGAGCAGCCGAGCGGGCGCAGTTTGGGTCGATCAACCCGATTAATGCTCGCCAAGTTTTGCCAGGCGACTTGCAGAATTATGCAGGTTCAGGCGCGCGCGTTTCGACTACAGACCTCGATAGCCAGCGTCCTTTGACGAGCCACGAAGCATTAGCCCGTGTGCCGGGTGTCGTGTCGGTTCTCGATGATGGCATCGGACGTCATGGCGGTATATCTGTTCGCGGCGCTCCGTTCCGTCGTTCGCGAAAAGTGCTCGTGATGGAAGATGGCCAGCCCATCAACTTCGCGCCTTATCTGGACTCATCATCTCATTACACTCCGCCGATCGAGCGCATTGAAAGCATCGAAGTTCTGAAAGGCAACGTCGTCAATTACGGGCCATTGAATAATTTCGGCGTCGTCAACTTCCGCAACTTGTCGCCATTCGGCGCCAATGAAACGCTGATGAAGTTCGGCGTGGGTACCACGGAAGGCAGCGATCGTGACTGGAACAACTTCCGTCATGTCCATACGCGGCAAAATCTTGGCCATGTTGGTGTCGTTGCATCCTACTCAGGATCGGAAACGGGCGGAGCCTGGGATAACGAAGTTCTGCGCTACAACGATTTCTACGGCGCAATTGGATTTAAGGGTGACAAGCAAGATTTGACGGTGTCAGGCGGCTTCTTCCGCCAGCGCGATAACTATGACGAAACCAATTTTGAGGGCACTGAGAGCGACTTTTTTGCCAACCGCCGACGTAAGTCAGGCGATGGCTTCGGAAATTTGGTTGGCCTCGACGATAGTAATTATAATGGCGATCACTATCGTTTGCAGATCGCTCACAACTATTACTTCGACAAAGATACGACTCTGACAACACGCTTGTATGGAGCTGATCACGAGCGTGCGCGATTTTATCCGGATCGATTTGAAGATGCTGGCGGCGGAGAACTTGACGAAGGTGATGCCGATGACATCATTTTCGAAGGTCGTGATCGTCGATACAGAAACTATGGCGTCGATTCGCGATTGGAGTTTGCTAACCTGCAATTATTCAATGGGATGACGCATGATTTTCAGACCGGCATCCAGTATCGCGAAGAAAAATTCAGCAACACGAACCGCATTGGCGAGCGTGGAGAATTTCTAGATTTTGACGATCGCGGAGACGTAGAAGATCAACAAAAACTAGATGCCAGTGCTTTTTCTGCTTTCATGCAAACGGCTATCCACGTGACGCGGAATTTTACAATAACGCCCGGCGTTCGCTTTGAAAGTTACGATGTTGACTACCGGGAAACAGTTGATGGTGACACCGTCGGGCAGTCCAACCATGACCATGTGCTTCCAAGCCTAGCCTTTGCCTGGGAAGCCATGCAGCGCACGACTCTTTATGGCGGCTATCACCGTGGTTTGACACCGCACATCGTTCGCGATGCGGAAGCCAATGGTTTCCCGCTTCCGGAAGAAGTGGGTGATAACTTCCAGCTTGGTTTGAGATCGACAGCTATGCGCGGCGTAACCCTCGACATGGCAATCTTTCATAGCAAAATCGATAATTATCAATTCAAGGAAGCCGAGCTGAATGACGATGGCCTCCAAGTGTTTGGCGTACTTGACGAAGTTGAGTTCCAAGGCTTTGAAATGTTCGGACGTCTTGATAGTCGTCCACATCATGGAGGCCCTTGGAACTTCTTTGGTGAGGCTGTCTACACATATGTAGATGGTAAAATTGAGCGCGGGATTGATGTTGACGGCGAAGACGTATTCGACGTTTCAGGCAATCGTATTCCAGAATCTGTTCGGCATTTTGCGAATTTAACCATTGGTGTCGAGCATGAAGCTGGATGGGATTTGAGCGTTTCTTGGAACTACCGCGGTGACTTCCACACCGATTCTCAAAACACTCCTTATGGTGGTGACGAAGATGGTGAAGTTGGTCTCGTTCCAGACGTCTGGTTGGTCTCTGCGCGAGGCAACTTCAAAGTCAACGACCAGTTGTCGTTGTTCATCTCTGGTCAGAACCTCACAGATGAATTCTACATTTCGGACCGTTCGGACGGCATCAAACCTGGTATCGGCCGCACGATCTTTGGTGGCTTCACGCTAAAGTTCGATCACTGAGTTACCCCCGAGACCGTTTCTAGGTCTTTGGTTGCGAGGCCGCCTCCTATCCCGTCGGAGGCGGCCTTTTGCTGTCTAGGGTACGTCTTCAATCATCGCACTAATTTATGACCATGCGGGTTGCAGACCCGTGCAGCGATGCACGCTCTCGCTCGATGCTTGCGGCATGGCTTAGGTCAAAAACAGCTTTTCTGTGATTTTGCTTATATAATTGGCTGGGATGGGAGGGTTCGAACCTCCGAATGGCGGAATCAAAATCCGCTGCCTTACCACTTGGCTACATCCCAACACTGGCCGACCAAAACTGGCTCAACCTGTGACGCGTCAGGATCAAATCACCGCCGCGCCGCGCACCATAGTCAGTCAACTTGCGACGGGCAATGCCCGAGATAGCCCTCGCGTCAAACGGTCCCCAGTGTCGATGTCCTTGGCCTAATCATGGGTGTGGGCTTTCCATTTCAGGTCATTGACCCATGAGCTTGCTGCCGCTTGCGGCCCCTGTCACCTGCCGCTATAAGCCCCGTTCCGGTCGTTCATGAATATCCGTGCGCCTGGAAGGAAATAGCCTAAACCCATAGGCTGAAGGTCGGGCGGAGCGTAGCGCAGCCTGGTAGCGCACTTGCTTCGGGAGCAAGGGGTCGGAGGTTCGAATCCTCTCGCTCCGACCAATTTTTCTCTAGCTTTGACAGCCCGGCCAATAGTCAATGCGATGAAGGGCAAGCCGTTGGTGGCGCCTGATTGAATTCGCGCTAAGCTTTTGCCGCATTTTTGAGTGGCTTAGTGACATGTTTGGCATGTATCGCCACCGCGTATTCCTACTATCGATCTTGATTGCGTTCGATTTTTTGTCGCACCAAGGTCTTCGATATGAGCGTAAAATCGCGTTTGTTGGGCTTTTTGCAGGGTCGATCCTTGGGATAGCGCATAAGTAAAATTTACGGGCGTTCCTTGGTTCATTATAGACGTTCAGAATAATTTCTGCAGGTTCAGGATCGCATGCAAGCTCAAGACGACACTTTCCCAATCGTCAAACGTCTATTGTCCGAAAACGCGGCAGAATATGCGCCGAAGTACGCGGTTGCGTTTATCTTCATGGGCATTGTTGCGGGCACGACGGCTCTGACCGCATACATGATGAAGGATACCATCAACCTCATATTCGTCGAGCGCAGCACACAGGCGCTGACCTGGATCCCGATGGCTATCGCTGCGATTTTTTTGGTAAAAGGTATTGCTGCCTATTTCCAAGAAGTGATTTTGAGCCGCATTGGCAATCGCCTCGTCGCGCAAATGCAGAAGCGTCTCTTTGAACATATCCTGAAAATGGATATGGCCTTTTTCCAAAAGAACGCGTCCGGAGAGTTGATTACCAGCATTTCTTACAACACGCGTGGTGCGCGTGACATGATGAACCTTTTAGCGGTCGGTCTTGGCCGCGATGTGCTGACGGTTCTTGGCCTTGTCGTGGTGATGGTGATGCAGGACCCCATCATGTCAATGGTGCTTTTGTTTATTGGCCCCGTATCAGCCATCGTTTTGAAAAGTTTAAGCGAAAAAATTAAAAAAGCGGCGCGCAGCGAAACGAGCTCAGTTTCGACGATTATCTCTGCGATGCGTGAAACAGTTCAGGGCGTTCGCATCGTCAAATCGTTTCAACTTGAAAACACCATGCAGAAGCGCATGGATACAAGTATCGAAGCGGTTGAGCGGCTCAATAATAGAATTGTTGGCGTGAAGGCGCGCGTAAACCCGCTGATGGAAACGATGGCAGGCTTTGCAATCGCGGCCGTTGTGACTTACGCAGGATGGCGAACGCTACAACACGGACAAACGCCTGGAGAATTCTTTGCGTTTATCACGGCCTTGCTGTTAACTGGCGAACCTCTACGTCGCTTGTCGCGGCTCCATTTGCAACTCACCAGCGCGGCAGTTCAAGTCCGCATGATTTATACGCTACTTGATACGCCAGCCGCAGAGAAAGAACAACCTAATAAGCTACTCCTGATCGTGGATGGAGGCGAAGTTCGATTTGATAACGTCGCATTTTCCTATGATCAGAAAACAGACGTCCTTCAGAACTTAAGTTTGCTGGCGCCCGCTGGAAAAATGACCGCCCTAGTAGGGCTATCAGGCAGCGGCAAGACAACCATTTTGAACTTGGTCCAACGCCTATGGGTGCCTCAATCGGGGACCATTTATATTGATGGGCAAGACATAAGCACCGTCTCACTCGACTCGCTTCGTCGGCAAATTTCTCTCGTGAGTCAGGATGTGTTTTTGTTTGAGGGAACGATTAAAGAAAATCTTGTGACCGAGGATAAAAAATATACTGAAGAAGACATTATTGCCGCGGCCAAAGCGGCGCACGCCGATGATTTTATTCGCGACTTTCCCAAGGGGTACGATACGCCAGTGGGAGAACTGGGCGGCATGCTATCGGGCGGTCAACGTCAGCGGATTTCAATCGCTCGTGCATTTTTGAAAAATTCGCCGATTATACTTTTAGATGAACCTACTTCAGCGCTGGACAGCGAGACTGAACGGCACATTCAAGCGGCATTGAAGAAGTTGACGTTGGGTCGCACGACGATTGTCATTGCGCATCGATTGGCGACTGTGGCCCGAGCAGATATCATTCATGTGTTGGAGAGTGGACGTCTGGCGGAAAGCGGGACACAGCGAGAGCTCTTGTTGCGCGACGGGCTGTATTCGAAACTACACCGCATACAGTTTGATCAGCTAGAGGCGAGTTAGATTGTTAATTGTTTTTTTGCGGCTACAATAATGAATAATGCATTCTAAGACGGGGCTTTTCATATGAACCAAGCCTTTTTTGCTGGCAAAAGCTTCACCACTGACTGGCTTTCCCCATGGCTGGATACTTGGACAAGCGTGTTCAAGGATCGAAAGCACTTAGCCATTGATATTCTGGAAATCGGCTCTTTCGAAGGCCGCTCGGCCGTATTCTTTCTGGAATTTTTTCCCCAATCAAAAGTTATTTGCATCGATACATTTGCTGGAAACGATGAACATCTAGATCCTAGCTCAAAAACTTTTGCCAATATGAGTGATGTTGAAAAAAGGTTCGACGACAATGTTCATGCGTATGGTCCGCGTATAAAAAAAATGAAAGGCCACTCTGTTGAGTTGCTGTCCAAGCTTACGAACGAGGCGCAAACATTTGATGTGATTTATGTTGACGGCGATCATCACGCGACTTCGGTCTACTTCGATGCTTGCATAGCTTGGAGCCTGCTGAAATCTGACGGCATTATGATTTTGGACGACTACAGATGGAAACCCGAATTTCCAGATCACAATAGGCCAAAGGTTGGAATAGATTTTTTCCTCAAGTCCATAAGTGGGCAATACTTAGAACTTCATCGCGACCATCAAATAATTGTTCAGAAAATCAGCATCGCTGAAGATATTGAGCCTAGCCCATACACATCACAATCTAATCTAACCTCACAATCCTATGGTCCAGTGACAATTGGAGGAAGGCAGCTTGATGAACTCTCGGCCGGAAGTGTTTCGCCGCCACTTGTCTCTTTTGTTCTGATTAATTGGAACTATGGTCGGTATGTTGGACAGACGATAAATTCAATAAAACAACAAGATTACCCGTTTTTTGAATGCTTGGTGATTGATAACGGATCAACCGACAACAGCAAAGAGGTCATTGAAACCCATATCAAGGGAGATGATCGCTTCAAGACCGCTTATCTCGATCAAAATATGGGCCAGCTCGGAGCTGCCATCTGGTCTCTCAATAAAATCAAGGGTGGATTTGTAACTTTCGTCGATGCTGATGATGTTTTGTTTGCGAATTTTGCTGCAACTCATTTACAGGCTCACTTGGCGCTCCCGCGTAGCGTAGCATTTACGTCTAGCAACATGATTGAAATTAATGATGCAGGCAGCCTGCTTACATCTTTGTATTGTCATATCAATATCAATCAATCGAATTTTCAAAAAGGCTTTAGAGACGCATCAAAAACATTGCGTTTTTCGAGCATAAGCGACGAGCAGTATTTGAAAATTGCTGAAGTTACAGCATATCTCCCGCGTTGGATTAGAGGTTGGCCATGGGGGCCGGGCACTGCAAATATGTTTCGCAAGTCTATGCTTGATTTAACAAAAATAGGTGACGGCAACAGTGTTTTATTGCGCTCTGCTGATGGTCATTTCAATAGAGCTTGCCATTCGATCGCTGGATCAGCTGTCGTTGATCTTCCGCTGTCCGCCTATAGAGTTCATGGAAATAATTTTTTTGCTCAAGGTGAAAGCATTCGGGATTTACGAAATGGAACGCCTGCCTATCACTCGAAATCTAATCTTGATAATTATGATAGCGTTGCAATTTTATTCGAACGCGTGGAGCGATTTAAATGGCTTCTTGGCGATAATTACTGGACTACTGTTGATCGCCTGGCCGGAACTTACTCGCACAGACAAAGGAGAAAGTATTTTTCAACGCAGCGCGGAGAAGATATTTTCTTGCAAAACTCAGTGGTCCTAAGGAAGTCACTAGGCGATAAGGATTTTGTGAATGCCGTAGTGGAGCGCAATAATCGCGACCGTACTAATAGAATTCTTCATGCTGGTTTTGACGGTAAAACGCCTTTCAAGTCGCGCGCGCGAGCCATGGCAATGCGCGCATTAATAATTTTTCCCAATTCAGCTAAGCTAATTAAAAGATTAAAATTTAAGAAATGAGCATTCAGCGCCCTAAGGTAAGTTTAGTTCTGATAAACTTCAATTATGCTTCTTATGTCGGAGCGGCAATAAAAAGCGTCCAAATCCAAGATTATCAAAATTTCGAATGCTTGGTCGTCGATAACAATTCAACGGACGGCAGTCGCGAGATCATTAATGGATATCAGGGATATGACTCGCGATTTCGATTTTTATATCTTGATCGAAATCTCAACCAGATTGGTGCGCTCCTCCATGTCTTAGATGAACTGACCGGCGATTACGTAACGATTGTCGATTCTGACGATGTGTTGTTCTCCAATTATATATCTACTCATGTTGCAACCCATCTTGCGGCGCCTTCAGATGTCGCATTCACGTCCAGCTGTGTTTTGGAAGTCGACTACGCTGGCACAATTTTAACATCGGGATATGATGCTTTTTTATCGTCGACTAACGTTGGATTGCCGTTGGGAAAAATAAATAGCAATAGTTCGGACGAAAAAAACAGCGTTACAGCTGATTGTGGTGTAATAAATTATGCGGCATACATTGCGCCTGAAAAGCAAGGATGGCACTGGTCACCTGGCACTGCAAATATGCACCGATTATCGCTGATACGTGCTACACGACCACAAAGCAAAAGAGCTGAGTACGTTGGTGCAACAGACAACTATTTCATGTGGCTTAATCACGCGATTTCAGGTTCGGTGACTATCCATAAGCCACTTTCGGCCTATCGAAATCATGATACCAATCGCTTCGCTTCAATGGTCAGCATGCCGGGCCTTCAAAATGCAACAATGGCTGGGGTTAATCGTTCAGAAATTAGACGCCGTGATATAACACGAGAGCTGGTGTCTCGCCCTGAGCATTTTAATTCTTTAGCCCCTGGACAATTTTGGAGGCTTATGGATGCACCAGCGACTGCGGTGGTAAAAAATAGAACCTCTTATTATAAAAATCCAAATGTGATCAAACTTATTGAGCAGAATCTACTGGCGCTCATTTCGGCCTTCGGTGAAAACGAGGTGCGCGAGAATTTGAGCGAACGAATGGGGCGCAAAGTCTATTCTGACCTAAGATTCCGTGCACAGAACAATATAATTGCTAAGATGCCACCCTCATAGTATTTCGATTTTACTGTCAATAATCGGAACTTATTTCATGAAATTAAGTGGTCAACGCGTCTTGGTCACCGGCGGGGCTGGCTTTCTTGGTTCGCATTTGTGTGAGCGGCTCTTGGACAGTGGCGCTGACGTCATTAGTGTAGATAACTATTACACGGGTTCTCGACGTAACTTCACTGCGATCTTGCAGCATCCACATTTTGAGGCGATGCGCCACGACATTACTTTTCCTCTCTATGTAGAGGTGGACCAAATCTATAATTTGGCGTGCCCCGCGTCGCCCATTCACTATCAACGCGATCCCGTGCAGACGACAAAGACGAGTGTGCATGGAGCCATTAATATGCTCGGATTGGCTAAGCGGACTGGCGCGAAGATTCTGCAAGCGTCTACATCTGAAGTCTATGGCGACCCGCATGTGCATCCACAGACGGAAGACTATTGGGGCCACGTCAATCCTGTAGGTATTCGATCCTGCTATGACGAGGGTAAACGCTGCGCGGAGACACTATTTTTCGACTACTATCGCCAACACAGCTTGCCGATCAAGGTTGTCCGCATTTTTAATACCTATGGTCCACGTATGCACCCAGAGGACGGGCGCGTCGTTTCAACGTTTATTGTTCAAGCCCTTCGCGGTGAAGACATCACTGTTTATGGTCAAGGCGAACAAACGAGATCATTTTGTTATGTTGATGATTTGGTAGAAGGCATAATCCGAATGATGGAAACGCCTGGCGATTGGCCAGGCCCTGTTAATCTCGGAAATCCTTCGGAAATCTCCGTCAATACGCTTGCTGAAATCATCATCGAGATGACTGGATCAAAATCCAAGATCATTCGCTTACCTCTACCTGAAGATGATCCAAGGCAACGTTGCCCGGACATTACACTGGCAAAGCAAAACCTCGATTGGGCACCTCGAGTCGAATTGCGTGATGGTTTGCAGAAAACAATTGCGTATTTCGACGAAACACTGCGCGTAGCTTGAGACAGATAAAATTGAATGAGGTGCCAAGTTGCAACATGGTTGTACCTTGGACATCATTTATTTTTTGACCTCTCCGCCTCTGGTACTTCGAACTTGAAATTTGCTGGTACATTTTTTGTATCTGGCGAACAGCGCTTTGGTCATGGCGACTATCGCTGGAATGGCCCACTGATCTTTGCAAGGGATAGCATTTTTGGTCGAGATCGCCTTCAGAACCGATATGGATTTCTCTTATGGCGTGCCCTCGCCGATGGCGCCTGGCATTGTTCGGCTTGTTGCACAAAATCCAGGTCCATTCACATTCAAGGGGACTAATACTTATCTTGTAGGCTCAACGTCACTTGCTGTTATTGATCCAGGGCCAGACGATGCTCGGCATCGCGATGCTATCCTGAAAGCTGCAGGCTCACGCGACATCAGCCATATTTTTGTTACGCACGCGCATCGCGATCATGTCGATGGCGTCGCCGCCCTTCGTCAGGCAACCGGAGCGCAGGTCTGTGCATTTGCGCGGGATCCAGATGCCTCCCGCATGGCGCTGTCCGAAACGCCACAAGGTTCAGTGTTTATCGATTATGACTTTAAGCCGGAAGTTGCGCTTTGCGGTGGCGATACTGTCAGTGGTCGTGATTGGTCATTGACCGCGATACATACGCCTGGACATGCGCCGGACCATCTCTCGTTTGCCCTCGAAGGGCGCGATACTGTGTTTTCTGGCGATCATGTCATGGCTTGGAATACGACTGTCGTCGCTCCGCCAGAAGGTCGGATGGCGGACTACATTCGATCCTTGGAAATTTTATTGGACCGAAGCGATGAGGTTTTTTTTCCAGGACATGGTGGGCGTCTGAAAGATCCGCAGCGCACCGTCAAAGCATACCTTTTGCATCGCCGTTGGCGTGAGCAGGCCATTATGAAAGCTCTCAGCGACGGTGCTGAAAGCGTTCGACGTATTGTGCCTGAAGTTTATCAGGGTTTGGCTGCTCACATGCTCCCTGCTGCTACTCTATCGGTTCAGGCACACGTCGAATATTTGGTCGAGAAGGGTCACGTCGCCTGCGATTTGCCGATGACCCCCGATCGCGTCTTGAGGGTCGTTTAGCGATCGGCTTGCCGTCATTTTTTGCAGTTGACGTCTTCGTTCGCGTGGGATTTGGCACGGAAGCTTCAAGGCGCGTGACAATCTCCTTCAGCAAAATTCGTAACCGCTCAGCGTTTCGACCAAAATCATTTCGGCCGTAACGCGATGAGGATCTTAAATCGACGTTCGATGTTTCATCGCTGCCTGTCACTCGAATAACGATGTCATCGGGGAAACCAAGCATCATGGTATGTTCTGTGAACTCAACAAATCCCGGACTATTATTTTCGATATCAGGTGCGCGTTCAGACGATGTTTTATATCGTAATTTTGCCAATGCTTGCAGCACGATTTCAAAGGTTTCATCAGCGGGGCGCGGCACATTGAGTGTTTTCAAATCTGGGTAGTATTTTTGCTGCTGAGTTGCGAACTCGCTACCCGGATAAGCAATTGGATTGCTTGTTGTTCCTCGCAGATTTTGTGCTTGAATGTATTGCGGTGGATCGCGGGTATCGGTTGTGATGTCGTTGATTTCCGGCCAGTGGCTGCTGAGCGCGTAAATTGATAACGGAACCGATAATAACCCAAGCGATATGAGTGATGCGAGTACGATACGCGGCGCGCCTTGGCGTCCTGTAATCCAGATGTCCAGTCCTGCGACTGCAGCCATGGCCAACGCAATACCTGCACCAACAAAAGAAGCCGTAGCAATGTTCAAAGCGATCGGGGTCGGCAGAGCGAACAATCGATGTAAGAAAGCTGCCGCAATCAGAAGTATAAGGCAGAACAATGCGAGGCGGCTGGCCCAACCCGCCAAGAACGATGGTGGATGATCAGCGGCATATATAGTCTTCGCGATCATGGTGCTTTCCGCTTGCAGGCCGTCAATATGTATAAATGATTGCGAAGCATACCTGAGAATTCGTCGAAAGAGTGTGCTGTCTTGCTCGCTCACTGATGCGTATCGTTTTTTCGAACTCAAGGATACAAGCGCTGGCTCGTCCACGGTTGTGTGCTCGAACTGCGTTTGAATACAATTCGATCATGAAGACGAAATGGTCTGCTCATCCAGAATTCGATTTCTTCAGGTATGATTCGAAATCCCGACCAATATGACGGACGCGGGATGTCCCCAATTGCATATTTGGCCGTATATTTTGCGACCGCTGCTTCCAGTGCAAATCGCCCTTCCAGTGGCCGCGACTGTTGAGAAGCCCAGGCACCAATTCGACTCAGGCGGGGTCGTGACGCAAAATAAGCATCGGCTTCTGCGTCCGGCACCATCGCAACCGCCCCCCTCACGCGAACTTGTCGTTCTAGGCTTTTCCAATGAAACACAACGGCTGCTTTTGGATTTGCGATTAACTCTTGGCCTTTGGTGCCATCAAAGTTTGTATAGAATACGAAGCCACGCTGAGTGACGGAGGCGTCGTCCAAGCCTTTTAAAAGCACCATCCTCACATTGGGCATGCCGGATGGATCAACCGTTGCAAGTGCCATTGCATTGGGATCGTTGATCTCGGATTTCGATGCCTCTGAAAACCAGGTTTCGAAGAGGGTGAATGGCTCATCAGCGCTGGTAAAGTTATAATCAGAACTGCTTGGTGTAGTCATAGACATTGTCAGCCAATCGTCGATTTGATCGTTGAAACCTCTTGCCCCCTGCGGCCAAGAGGAACACTCGTTAAGTAAGCCGTAACCATACCAAGGCACAGTCATGACGCTTCGGCCGGTCGCTGGAGCGTGCAGTGTTCGAGTGTGAGTACGCGTTATGTCCCAGAGTGTATCATTATTTTCAATGGCGACGGCTGGATTGACAGCTTTCGTCCTGGTCAGCGTAATTTTTATGTCCGCTGACCTTGTTCAAGCGTCCGAAGCTTCCAGCGCCAAATCCCCAAGTTGTACTTGCCCGGAAAACGGTCGCAATGCGTCCGGTCGGCCAAAGCTTGCCGGTCTCAATACACCCCTCGATGAGGCCGACGAAGATGCTGCGCTGGAAAGTTTGCAATTCGCTTTGAGCGAAGTCGCCGATGGTTCCAGCTACGTTTGGCATCGAAGTCACGGGCGTTTATCGGGAATTGTAAAGCCGATTGGGTCGTTTAAAGGCAAGCAGGGTGCTGTCTGCCGTACCATCCTCGTCGTCCTCAATAGCGCAGAATATAGCAAAAGAACTGAGGCCGTTGCATGTCGTTTGCCAACTGGGGTCTGGCAACTCGAAGGCTAACTATAGCATTAGTCATCAGATTCGTGAGGCACATGGGCGTTTGCCCGCGGCCATCTTCCGGCTTGCTTTTGCTCGCTTGAAAAGCATCTATTCCTGCGAGGAGTCATAGTTTCCGAGCGCTTTCCATCGGGGTTGATGCATGCAATTTTCGCCGGCGCGGTTCGTCACGATCACGGGAACCGAGGTGCTTGCCACGCCCACTTCTAATGCCGATGCCAAGATTGCGCTTAAAGAACTGCGTCAGAAAAAAAAGGAATATGCGCTGCGCCGTCGCGCATTGCTGGGGCAGCAGAAGCAGGCTCGCGATGCTGCCGATAAAGCGCTCGGAGGCTCATCGCATCGACGAAAAAAGAGCGGTTTGTTGTCAACGCTCGGCATGCTGGTTGGACGAGCGAAGGCACGCAAACCGAAGCGCGATTTGGCAGAGATCGATGCAGACTTGGCTGAAACGGATGAAATTCTTTTCAATATCGATAGCTGTTCGATCCAAATTGAGGGCCGTTTGCTCAACCTGAGTTGAGGTCATGCCCGCGTCATGCCGGCACGTCTCGTTGTATCTCCTTGACAAATCTTGCGAACATCGTCATTTCCACCTCATTGCTCTTCGATGGCGCTCGGGTCCTCGTGCCACTTCAAAGCGTTTAACAACGCGCTCGACCCTGCATCCAGATCAATCCGAATAGAACGGCCACACCCCGAAAGCGCCGGTGTGGGCCATGGGACTGGCCACCCGGCAGATACTGCGCGGGGCCTAGAAGCCCTTGGGAATATTTACTTTGACCGAAAAGACTTTTGAGGCGTTCGGCTTTGCCGAGCCTCTTTCGCGTGCACTCAAGCAGTGCGCCTACGAAACACCTACGCCTATTCAAATTCAAGCTTTGCCCCCGCAATTGCAAAATCGCGATCTCGTCGCGCTGGCCGAAACGGGTTCGGGAAAAACTGCAACATTTGTTCTGCCGATCTTGCATCACTTGGCTAACGCTCCGATTGACCCCAACCCTCGCGAAGTCGTCACGCTCATCCTGGCGCCGACACGCGAGCTTGCGGTTCAGATCGACGCTGAAGTAGCGAGCTTGTCGCGTAATATGAATATTCGCCGTGCCGTTGTGCTTGGCGGCGTGAGCAAGGGCCCGCAAGTGCATGCCCTAAAGCGCGGCGTTCACGTGCTTGTCGCGACACCAGGCCGTTTGCTCGATCATGTCTCGGAGCGTCATGCTGATTTGCGCTCCGTTCGCACACTCGTGCTCGACGAAGCCGATCGTATGTTCGACATGGGCTTCATTCGCGATATCCGTAAGATCGTCTCGCTGCTGCCACGCCAACGACGGACGGCCCTTTTCTCGGCGACCATGCCGACGGAAATTCGCGCGCTGACCAATGAATTGCTGACCGATCCTGTGCGCGTCGATATCAGCCCGAAACAAATGGTCGTCGATCGTATCGATCAAAAAGTCATGATCGTGCGTGCGAATGAAAAGCAGAGCCGTTTGCATACACTTTTGTCCGACGATTCGTTCTCGCGTGTCATCGTGTTTACACGGACGAAGCGCGGCGCGGACCGAGTTTGTGATCGGCTCGGGATGGCTGGCATAGGTTCTGTAGCGATGCACGGCAATAAGGCTCAGAACGCGCGCCAACGTGCGCTGAGTGATTTTGCGGCGGGTCACGTTCGCGTAATGGTTGCTACCGATATCGCGGCTCGTGGTATCGACGTTTCGGATGTCACGCATATCGTCAACTTCGATATGCCGCTTGATCCGGAAACCTATGTTCATCGCATCGGTCGTACGGCGCGAAAGGGAAAATCCGGTTTTGCGATCTCTTTGTGCGATCCAAGCGAGCGAAGCGAAATTCTCGCCATTGAACGCCTCATGAAGCAGAAGATTGAAGTCATCGACGATGTTGGTGGCGAGACTTTGCCGACACCGGAACGTCGTCCGCAGCATGTCGATCCGCGTCGGGCCCATAACGCACATCGAAATGGCGCGCGTCCGCATAACGAAGGCGGTCGCGAGCGTGGACGATCAGGTGATGGACGAAGCCGTGACAACGGTCGCGAAGCGGATCGTCAGCGTGGATCTCGCGACGATACCGCAGCGTCACGCGGCAAGCCCGCAGCGATTGCTGATCGTGCCCCGCGTTCCGAGCATGGCCGCAGCACGCGACCTGCCTACGATCCGACTGCACAGAAACGCCCGCGTGCTCCAGGGCAACCTGAAGCAGCGCGTCATCCACGTGCGCACACGCATCGTCTTGATACTGGACCGCGTTCGGATCAGCCACGCGCTGAACGCCCACATCATGAGCGTCCGCAGCGCGACGGGGCACGCTTTGATGCGCGTCACGTCAGCGGACCTCGTCGTGATGAGCGTCACGCCTCGCCTCGCGCCGAACGTTCACCAGCCCATGAGGGCGCGTCACATCCTTCCCGGCCAGAACGCAAGCACGACGAACCTCGTCATCGTGGTGCGCACGCTGACGCTTCGCGTGGCAAGGAAAGCAACTGGAATGGTCAACAGCCACCGAAGTTCTTGAAGCAGCGCGACGACACTCGCAGTGGCCGCAATAACCGCAAGCCCGCTGCGTAAGACAATGTTTTGCCTTCAATTTCATAAAATAAAAAAAGGCCGGGGATTTCCCGGCCTTTTCTTTCGTGATTTGAACGCTGCTAAGCGTTCACCCTCGGTGTCCAGTCAGTCTCAAAATTGCTCGTTTATTCTTTTGTGTCAGAAGATGCGGGTGCTGCATCTTCGTCACGTTCTGAAGCAGCTTCCTTGTCTGGGCCACCGCGCTCTGCACGATCACCCTTCTTCCAGCCACCCCAATGACCTTTGCCGTGATGGCCACCCCAACCGCCTCGCGCATGCTTTGGACCTTTGCCACCGCGCATGCCGAAGCCAGGTGCCAAGTCACGCATCAGCGGGCGAATAACATCTTTCTGGTCGTCCGTGAGAGATGCATAGAATGGCTTGAATGCGCTTGAGAACGCTTTCATGCGATCTGCGCGCTCTGATAGTTCTGCGCTCATCTTGTCGAATCGTTCCGAGAGATCAGGTCGCTTGCGTTCACCGCGCGGCTCTTTCTTTTCCTTACGTTCGGCACGAGCAGCTTTACGCTCTTCGCGTTCTTTTTTGCGGGCTTCCATTTTTTCCTGGCGCGCCTTGAACGATCCACGCACTTCAGTTTCAACTGGTGCCCAGAGCTTTTCCTGATCGGGGGTCAACTTTAACGCGGTCTTGGCCATCGCCAATTTGCCGTCATCAAGACGCGCGCGCGTTTCAGAACTCATCCCATGCCAATTTGAGTGTTCGTATTTCTTAGCAATAGCAACGGTAGTTGGGATTGCGATCACGGCTGCGAGCGCGAGCCAAGCTCCGCGCGATAGATTTTTCATACACTGTCTCCTCTGTGGAAGGCCGGTGCGGTACCGGGGGGAGAGTGGTTCCGCATGCGCCAACACAGTCAAGAACGTGGTTTGTTATAATTTCCGTCGCACCCGGATAGAAAAATGCTAGCGCACGGCACGATCTAGGTTTTTTGCCTCTGCCAGCCCTATCACGCTATCCAAGCCTTTAATGCCGGTTAAATCTGCACCGTCGAAATCGGCACCAGAGATGTCGGCCCCTGACAAATCTGCGCCAGCCAGGTCTGCTTTGGTGAAGTCGCAGTTTTTTAAGTTAGCTCCACGCAGGTCTGCGTTTCTAAATTCAGTGAATTGCATGACTGCCATGCTTAAGTCGGCTCCATGCAGTGATGCGCCCGAGAACTTAGCGCCATTGAAAATGGCGCGGGGACGATATGATCCCCAAGTCGGAACGAGTGTTCCCATTCGTGCGCGACTGAGATTGGCATGACTAAAGTTTGCACCGTCAAGGCGGGATGCAATGTGCGCATCACTCAGATCGGCTCCAGAAAAATTTGGAGCATCTTTTGGATTGGGTTCGGATGTAGCGTGCGCACTCACCGTCAACAGCGTCGCGCCTTTCAAATTTGCGCCCGAAAGGTCAGCACGCGACAGGCTGGTTCGATCCAACTTGGCGCCAGCTAGGTTGCTGCCGCTGAGACGCGCGTGCGTTAAGTCCGATCCGTAGAAATTGGTGCCGGTTAGAACTGCCTGTTTAAAATCAAGACCAGCTAGATCTAGAAAACTCAAATCTTTGCCAGAGTATGTGACTGTGCCACTCGACGTACCTGCGCGAAACAACGCTTCTGTAATATCCCGCGCTGTCACATCGGCGGCGGACACCGATATGGACAGAAGCATTGCCGACAAACAATGAACGGCCAATTGCGTTGCATGTTTCAAACTGTGAGCTTCCTATTAGATTGCCAGTCAATTGAGTGTCCTTGCGGCCACGCCATCTTCGTCGTTCTATGACTTTGACGTCTCCAGTTGTCGGCCCCTTTGAATTTCATTCTACTGAATGTCATAAGTTGCCATCAGCATAGGTTTATAAGCTCAATTCAGATCATCTATCATAAAAATGGGGCAGCCATGAATCGCAACCGCGCGCTGAGAATGAGTGGATGCTTGGGCGTAGTTTTGCTGACCCTTGCTTTAGCCAGCGTCCCTTTGACGGGGACAGCTCTGGCTGTTTCAGGCGGAGATGGCACAGATGCTCCAACTAGCGCGGCCGCCCCTGGCAAAGCTTTCGACGATGTTTGGCCCAAGCCCGTCGATGAGTTTTTGAGCGGAGAGTATTTGACGAAGGCCGACGTCATATTAACGCGTCGATCCGGCGACATCGCATCAACGGTCATTCGCTGGGCCACGAACTCACTGTTTTCGCACGCGGCCCTTGTTTATACAGCACCGCCTTTCGATGCTGGCATTTCTGAAACCTTTGTCATCGAGGCCGGAACCAGCGGTGTCGATCTCACCAAAATCGCAGACTATGCACGTGGTGATAATGCTGATTTCGTAGCTATACGTCGCCTGAAATCAAAATCGTGGTTCGATGGCAACCGGCAAGCTCGTGTGCGCGGTGTCCTGCTCGATAAAATCAAATCTCGTTACGATTTTTGGACGATCTGGAAGATCAGTCAGAATATCTGGTTCGGCGTGCAATCAAAAATGGAGACTAAGCAAAAAACGGTTGAGCGTTATCGTAAGAACGAATGGACGCCGCCTAACGAATATATTTGCACTGGCTTGGTTCAGGTCGGCTTTGTTGAAATGATGGTCGAGGCCATTCAACGCGGAGAGATTTCACCTGAAGCCTTGCGCGATGTTATATTTACAAAATCTGCTGAACAATATCTGCCCGAGCCTGGCAACTGGACACTGTTAGGCGATGATGCGAAAGAAACAGCTATCAGTTTCAAAGATATTCTAACCGATGAACTCTATGCGGTAACGCCCGAAGATCTCGTTCAAACCGACAAACTTGAGTGGCTTTATCTGATCAAAGATGGCGTTGTGCACAAGACGCCCTCCTACGAAGACGTCCTCAGAATTGTCAATGCATCATCGGCCGTGACGCAGTGATCTGATATTTAGGCTGCTAATTATTGAATGGTGGTCTGCGGTGCATTCAGTATCCGCGGTGCTGTCGCAGCGCTTGGCTGTGGCAATACAGGTGTCATATTCTCAGATGGCATCGTATCTATTTTCGTTGGCGTCATTGGCGAGGCAGGCACCAGCATCGTTGCCGTTTCAGGCGCGATTTCGCTCGGTTGTGCGTAAATCACGCGATCGCGAGATGGCGAACATCCCGCCATGCAGATGATCAAATCTTCTTTTGGTCGCGTGGCGATGAGATCACGGACAAACTTCGGCGGAACAGAATGATCCTTCACGAGATCATCTTCCGGAACGGTGTGCAAGCGTTTGACTTGCGCTTTTTCCATCTGCGGGACCGAAGCCTCTGGCACGGCTGCTTCAGGTGATGGCTTGCTTTGCGGTGTCGCATCAGCAGCCTGGGATGGGCCGGGTGTCGGAACGGCAAAATACGTAGCTGCCAGCACTACCGCCGCAAATGCCAAGGAAATAGACCTACTCATAACGCACACCCTTAAGGTCTGAACAAAACTGAAATGACTGTGCCGCAACAGCGTAAATAAATCGTTACGCGGCGCGCGCTCGGTCCCGCGTGATCATAAATTCTGCTGGATCATTGCTGGTGGCGATACCAAGTTTGATCCTCTGAGACGGCGTTGATGATGCGAACGTTACGGTAGTCGGTATTGGCTGAAGGCAGCGGTGACTGGGTCAGTTGCGCCGGATTCAAATCGGCGCGACGACCATCCTTGACGATGTCGTCTTGCACGATTGGCTTGAACTTGATGGGCGAAGAATTCGTTTTGAGCGGCTCTTTTAACTTTGGCTCATTCTCGATGATGGCTTTCGTTTTGACTTCCGCACGCTCTGGCTCGATTTTCAGCCCATAGTAAGCGGCGATGCACGCATCTGACCGCTTCATCCGCTCCAAATCTTTGATCTCGACATAGACCAGTTTATCAGGACCGCAAACGTAAGCGTCCGCTGCGAATGCGATGTCTCCATTCCCAGCTAGGGAAAGCGAAATGATCGCGACAGACACGGCTGTCCCAATGCGCGTAGCCATACTCATAATCCTCAAGGTGCATGCTGAGCCTATTGGCATGCTCCTGTCAGATTATGAGACAGTCGTTGACAAATGATTGAGCCCGACTGATGCGCTGCCCAGCTAGGGCATTACTGGGTAACGCCAGAATAACCCGCCCGGCGATTCGATGCGTTGCACGATTGGGATGCGCTTATCGGGTGGACGCTCGCCGGTCTGAATCAAGATTTTGATATCGTTCAGAAGGGTTTTGTTTTCCGCATAGCCTGAGTGATTGAGACCTAAACTATCAGTCGAAACGGTTGTGACATCGATTGTGTCAACGCCCGGCACGATGAGCGGACCAGATTCAGGAACATCGCCCGCGCGAGGTACGCCACCCCAAAATCGTGCAGAATATCCAAGCGCTTTGTCGTTCGACGCCGCATAGAGTGTCACGCCTTGAGCGAAATTGGTAATTTGCCGCGCGATATTCTTGAACTTGTCACGATCGACATCGGGTGCCGCGAAGATGACTTGGCTAATGACCACGCCATCGGGTGCTGTCGGACGCATGCGTTCGAGCACACGCAACAACAATTCGTTGCCCATGGAGTGGGCTATCAGACTGATGGTTTTTGCGCCGCTTTCCTTGACAACGAGATCCAGGAATTCCGCCAAATGCGGTTCTGCTTGCTCGGCACTGCCGCGATCATACGTGTAGCTGGCTACCTTGCCGCCGGACGGCCAGCTATAGACAAAAGGGGCACCATCAAATTTGAGGTCGTATGCGATCTGAGCTGTGCGGTAGATCGCATTATCAAACGAGGTGTTGAACCCGTGCACAAAGACAATCGCGTGATCTTTGAAAGCCGCTGACGTTGCTAAGCGCTCGCGCACCAATGCCAGCATCTGCTCCTTCGTCAAAGATGCAATCTCTTGCACCGTGAAATGTTTGGCTGGGTCTTCCTTTTCTTCATACACTTTGACTTTGAAGTAGGGAATTTCGACCACCCAAGGACGTTCGATATTTGGAACCTTGTGAGCGGTCGGCACCGTTATCATCGCGCGACCCAATTGAAGTTTGTGCCCGCGTTCTGAGCCGTAATGCAAACGCGTCGGATCAGGCTCCACGGTGCGGTCCGTTCCATAAAAAACCGGCACGACGTCAAACAGTTTGTCGGCTTCTGCGGGAGGTGCAATTGCGGGTGCAGGAGGAGGTGGTGGCGGCGGTTGCGGTGCAGCGCTTGGGGCGCGTGCGGCTCCTGTGCGCGGCCTAGGGGCACTACTGCCTAGGCCACGGCCAACGACGCCATCATCGGTCAGCTCGCGACCTGGTGCTGGCGCGCTAGCACTTGGGCTCGGTGGTGGACTTGCTGTTGCGGGTGGTTCGGGGCTGGCTTCGGGTGCAGGTTCCATAGCCGGTGGCGGCATCGCGTCGACAATTTCGGGCTCGGGTTCTGCGCTACTCGGCAGTTCTTCACCGGCGCTCTCTTCGCGATCAGCGGACTGCTTTTTCGATTTTTTTGGCTGTTCTGGAGTATCCGATTTTTCAGCTTGGCTGGATTCTGGAAGTTTGGGTGCCTCACTGCATCCGGCAATCGCGCCCAAAAGGGGCAGCGCTATCAGTACAGCCCACGACAGTCGCGATATCTTGATTGAATACTTGTTTGCAGCGTTTGTCATAGCAACCCCCTCCCGAAACAAAGCCAACCCCTTATGGCGGTTTCCATAATCCCGGTCCTTGCCCAGCAACTTACCCTAACGATAGGTTCTCGGGTATGACTGATAACGGCGACCAAATCGCGGCTTGCGACATGCGCAATTCCCGACCATGGTCCTGCACGCATTTGACACTTCTATGAAAATCCCGAAATGGCCTCGAATTCTACCCCCGCCCTTCGCATTCCGGTTGCTGACTATGTGGCTGGCATCGCTGCCGGTGACCGCGCGCTTCTTGCGCGCGCCATAACGCTTGTCGAAAGCACAAACCGTGAGCACTGCCGCCTCGCGCAATCTGTCCTACAGGAGTTGCTCCCCCGCACCGGTAAAGCCATTCGATTGGGAATTACAGGCGTCCCAGGCGTTGGCAAATCGACAACGATCGATCAACTGGGCATGAATCTGATCGCAGAGGGCAAGCAGGTCGCGGTGCTTGCGATCGATCCGACCTCGAAGCGCACTGGTGGATCGATCCTTGGCGATAAGACCCGCATGAATGATCTGGCCTTGCAAAAAAATGCGTTCATTCGTCCGTCGCCGTCTTCTGGAACTTTGGGTGGCGTGACACGCAAAACGCGAGAAACGATGGCTCTGGTCGAGGCCGCTGGTTTTGATGTCGTCATCGTCGAGACGGTCGGCGTTGGACAATCGGAAGTTGCCGTTTCCGATATGGTCGATTTTTTCCTGGTCCTTTTACTGGCCGGTGGCGGCGACGATCTTCAGGGCATTAAAAAGGGCATCATCGAACTGGCCGATATGATCGCCATCAACAAAGCTGACGGCGACAACATCAAGCGCGCAGAAAGTGCAGCCAACGAATATCGTGGCGCATTGCAAATATTTACGCCGCATGGCGCAACATGGCATCCTCCAGTTGTCACGGTCTCGGGCCGCGACAACCGAGGGCTCCACGAGTTGTGGGCCAAGGTTCTCGAACACCGCGCCATCATGATGGCGACGGGGACATTCACTTCGCGACGCCAATCGCAAGCCGTGTCTTGGATGCGCGACATGCTGGAAGGTCGGCTCATGCGTGCTCTGCGAGAAAATCCGAAAGTTGGCGCAGATTTACCCAGCATCGAGGCGGCCGTTGCCGAAGGCACTTTACTCCCAACTCTTGCTGTCGATCGCATCATGAGCATGATGGACCTCACGTAACGTCAGAGTTTTGGATGCAGCAAGCTTTTGACCTCGCCATGGTGCAAGCAGACAAATCAGACCTCAGATTTCCTGCAGCTCGCCGCATACCTCGCGTTCTGCTGACAGGATTCGGATCATTTCCTGGCGTTGCACACAACGTCTCTGGCGACTTGGTCATAGCTTTGGCCAAAGAAGCGCAGAAATTTTTTCCAGAGATTGTTATTCACACCGCTCTCTTGCCAACTGAGTGGTTAGACGGTCCGATGCACGCACTTTCGCTGCAAGACAGCGTGGCTCCAGACCTGATCCTCCATTTTGGCGTGGCGCATGGTGCCGACGGATTTTGCATCGAAACCCGCGCGGTTAATGTGTGCCGCCTCATGCCGGATGCTGCACAGCTTCTACCAGCATCAGCTCTACTGAATACTGCTGGCGCGCCGTTCTATTGCACGACGATCCCCACGGATGCGATCATTGCGCGCCTGTCCGCGCTATCTCTGCCTGTATCAGTTTCGGACGATGCAGGTGGCTATCTGTGCAACGCGGTTTTTTATCAATCTCTGGATACTGCGCGGGCGACGAATGTTTCGCGGCAAATTGGCTTTATTCATCTTCCTGTCGATCTATCGGGCCCACCCCTAACGCTCGCGCAGGCTGTCACGGGCGCTTTGGAAATTTTAAAGGTTTGCTTGTCGGATATTGAACGCGCAGCCCATTAACTTTGTTCATGGCGCGCGGCTTGCTTGGATAAGAAGGCAATCAGGAGCCGTGCTTATGCCCATCAACCGTCGATCTATGATGACCGCCAGCGCTGCTTTGAGCGCGATGGGATCTCAACAGGCGTTGGCTGCACAGCCTCACAACAAAACCCTGCTTCAAAAGCTTGTGCCAAACGCAGCCTTTGATCAGACAGTGCAGCTTCAAGCTGTGATTGATGCAGCAGCCGAAACGAACATACCTGTAAGATTACCTGCTGGTACATTTCGGTTCACTGACCTGCGATTGCGCTCGGGAACAAGACTGCTTGGAGATCATGGCGCGACAACACTCATTTTTATGGGTGGCAGCGCGTGCGTAACTGCCGATTTAGCTGATGATTTGGTTTTGCGAGACCTCGTTATCGACGGCACATTTCTTCCATTTGAAACGGAACGCGGCAATGGTTTGCTGTCAATTTCTCGAAGCCAGCGCATTACCATCGAGAACGTAGAAATTCGCAGCAGTGTTCACAGCGGCCTGTCGCTGGTGGGCGTTTCTGGCCGCATCGAAAGTTGTATCATCCGTGATGTGCACGATGTGGGTCTGATGTCGCTTGATGCGACCGGCCTAGATATCCGCAACAATACTGTTTCGGGATGCGGAAACAACGGCGTCACAGCTTTACGCACCGCCGTTGCAGAAGATGGCACGCAAATTACCGGCAATCGCATATCGAATATTCGCAATACGTTCGGGGGCACCGGGCAATTCGGTAATGGTGTGAATGTCTATCGCGCCAGTGGCGTTATCGTCAGTGGCAACAGAATTACCGATTGCACCTACTCAGCTATACGCGGCAATGCATCGTCGAACATCCTGATCACAGGGAATAGCTGCGAACGTCTCGGTGAGGTCGCACTTTATGCCGAGTTTGGATTTGAGGGCGCGGTGATTTCCAACAATATCGTCGATGTGGCAGCGACAGGTATTGCCGTTGTCAACTTCAACGAGGGCGGCCGACTTGCCGTCGTGCAAGGTAATCTCATTCGCAATCTATTTCGGCGCGAACATGAGCCGGTTGATACGCGAGGCATCGGCATCAGTGTTGAGGCCGATACTGTTGTGAGTGGAAATACCATCGAGAATGCCCCGACGTTTGGCGTGACTATTGGCTGGGGGCGATACATGCGAAATGTTTCGGCTACCGGCAACGTCATCCGCAACACTAAAGTTGGAATCGGCATTAGTCAGAATGTCGAAGCTGGTGCGTGCCTCATCGCGCAAAACCTCATCTCCGATGCCATTGATGGTGCCATTCGCGCTATGGACCATGGCCATGTTCTTGGACCAGATCTCACGCTTGAGCCAGAGATGCTCGACAAAGTAAAAGTCGTTGGCAACGTTACGGTGTAACGGGCTGATTAATCGTCCGCCGCTATGACATGCCGAACACCGGCCAAGCTTTGGGGGGATGAATGGGGCGCTTGGCCGGGGCACAGCAAGACCTAGTGGCGATTTCCACTAGCTTGCTCGCTATATAGAAATTCGAACATGAACTTGCGCTGAACGCCCACTGAGTGGTGCAGACTCCGCGCTGCCCAGAAGTTGCATCCGGGATTATTGCACAAGTTTTTCAATGAGATCACACAAAACTAATTTTGGATAGGCGTCGTTTGCGAGCGCGCCCATCTGACAGAATCACACTAGGTTCCGGCGATCACTTGATTATGCATCAGGACATCGCCGATGTCGGCTCGTGCCGCACCTCTCCATCGTCTGCCCCGCTCTATTTCACAGGCTCCACCAGAGCAGTCTGGCCTGGCGCTTCTGGATAAAGCTCACGCTATTCTGGAAGACGTATTCGGATATAAAAGTTTTCGCTCGCATCAAGGTCCCATCATTGAAACCATTCTCAACGGTGGCGATTGTCTCGCCTTGATGCCGACAGGCGGCGGCAAGTCGTTGTGCTATCAAATTCCAGCACTCGTGCGCAGTGGGACCGGCGTTGTGGTCTCACCACTGATCGCATTGATGCAAGATCAAGTCGATGCCCTCAAAGACCTCGGCGTGAATGCTGCCTTTTTGAATTCGACGCAGGATCGCCCCACTCAAGATTCCATTGAACGTCAATTCGCCGCTGGGGCGTTGGACGTTCTCTATGTCGCCCCGGAACGCCTTGTCCAAGAGCGCATGCTTACGCTCATGTCGCGGCATCAAGTGGCGTTGTTTGCCATCGACGAAGCGCATTGCGTTTCTCAATGGGGGCACGATTTCCGCCCCGAATACAAACAACTCAAAATTTTGGCGGAACGATTTCCGAACGTGCCACGCATCGCGTTGACGGCAACTGCGGACGAGCGCACGCGTCAAGAAATCGTCACTGAATTGTCGCTCGAAAAGGCGGCTTGTTTCATAGCGAGTTTTGATCGGCCCAATATTCGCTACACAATTTCTGAAACCGCTTCGATGAGCGCGCGAGAGAAGCTGTGGCAATTCTTAGAGACCGAGCACGCCAGCGATGCTGGCATTGTGTATTGTCTCTCTCGGAAGTCGGTCGAAGAAACTGCGGCTTGGCTCGCTTCGAAAGGGCGCAAGGCATTAGCATATCATGCCGGCCTTGAACCCCACATCCGCGCAGCCGCTCAAACGAAGTTTTTAAGTGATGACGGCATTATCATTGTTGCCACAATAGCTTTTGGCATGGGTATCGACAAACCTGACGTTCGTTTTGTCGCCCATCTCAATTTGCCAAAATCGATTGAGGCTTATTATCAGGAGACAGGTCGCGCGGGCCGCGATGGAGAACCTGCCAATGCCTGGATGGCCTACGGCTTTCAAGACCTCGTGCAATTGCGCCAATGGATCGCCCAATCTGAAGGCGCTGATTCATTCAAACACGTTCAACGACAAAAACTCGATGCGCTCATCGGGTTAGCTGAGATGCCAGGATGCCGTCGTCAGGCTTTGCTGGCATATTTTGGCGAGCGTCAGTCGAACCCGTGCGGCAACTGTGACAACTGTCTTGCGCCACCAGAAACAGAGGACGGAACGCTGCTCGCGCAAAAGGCGATCTCGGCTGTGTATCGCACCGGCCAGCGCTTTGGCGTCGGGTATGTAGTCGATGTGCTCACCGGCAAAGCAGAAGAGCGGATCGTTCGCAACGGCCATGACCGGATCTCGGTTTTTGGCATTGGAGGCGACATCCCTGCTACAGTTTGGAAAGGGCTTTTTCGGCAACTGACCGCAGCCGGATATCTTACGGGGGATGAGGAAGGGCACGGAACATTGGCGCTCACTGAGCGCGCACGACCTTTACTGCGGGGTGATGAGCGTTTTCTCATGCGTATCGCGCGCGTGCCAGCCAAAAAGCCTAAACGCGATGGGCGTTCTGCGCCGCGCGTTGCGCCAGAACATGCGGCATTGCTCGATGCTTTGAAAGCGGTTCGGCTTCGTTTGTCGTCGGCCGCAAAACTTCCGCCTTACGTCGTCGCACAAGATCGCACGCTCATTGAGTTAGCTGAGAAGCGGCCTGGTTCAGAAGCAGCACTCCACGACATTACGGGGCTTGGAAGCAGCAAAATCGCGCGCTATGGCAAGGCCTTTTTAGATACCATCGCAACATTCAAGATGCATCCGATCTTGAGCAACCGCCTTTCGGCCACCGTCAACCAAACTCTTGCCGCTCATGTGCGTGGCCTTGACGCTGAAAGTATCTCTACTGAGCGGCGCATGGACATCGGCACCGTTTATGGACATTTCGCTGAGGCTATCGAGGCTGGTCTGCTTGCCGCAGAAGATGTGTTGCCGCTAGATGCGTCTGAGCGCGACGAAATTGAGGCTGTCTTCGATCGCCTGCACACGCGCGATACCGGCAAGCTCGGACCTGCCTACGCTGCACTCGATGGTCGCTATGATTATGGAATACTGAAATGTTTACTTGCTGACCAATAGCTCTCAAACATTTTCAAAAAGCGTGACGATCTTTTCAGCCACGCAAAGTTTTGTTCGTGTCCGACTGTGGCAACGGCGGCGGTTCGATCCGGTCGCTGATGCGCGAGAATGTCGGAGTGTCTCGCAGAGACTTAAATTTCTTGACTTGCGTCGCAACCGGTACTTCGACGACCTGCGATTGCAAGTGCGCGCGCATTTGGTGGACCATGCCCGTCGTTTCTGTGCTGCGTGTTTGCACCGCAATGTGCACCTGCGCTTGATTTTCAACGATGCTTGAAATTGCTTCGGCAGGTGTCGATGGCAACTCAGATGTTTTTGGAACGACTGTCGTTGCTTCGAGTATTTCCTTAGCGATGCGTGGTCCTGTGGCGCAGGTAAATTGAATTCCGGCCTTCGTTCCGTGCTGATGGCGAACTTCGCAGTCGGCTTTTAAGCCACTGCCTTCCCAGCGTACCTGTATGCGCGAGGACAAGGCGACGCTATCACTGAATTCGAGCATTGCACCGGTCAGAGAAATGTCGCGAACGATGCAGCGCACAGGTGCGCGGCCCGTCATTAAAACCACCGCGTGCTGATATGTGGGACGACGGCCAAAGGCACGCCGATCTGCGTTATTCATTGGAGCTTTCATTGCCGATCACACACCGTCATTGCGAAAGACATGGCCACCCTTCCAACTTCCTCAATGAGCTGCGCATGGCTCAAGCCAGGCCGCCTAGGAAGCATTCCACTCACATCTACGCTGAAGGATAGATGACAACGGTTAAGAAAAATTTAGCGAATATTAAATAGCGTTCAGCTTAACTAATAGCGTGTTTTGCGCGTTTCTAAGCCAAGGCGACCAGGCGGCAACATTCGAAGCAACGAGGTTTGCCTCAGACTTCAAAATGACCCCATCGTCGAGAATTTTCAGGCCGTTCGCACGCAAAGTTTCACCCGTCGTCGTGATGTCGACAATCAGTTCAGCGGCGCCGGCCGCGGGTGTGCCTTCCGTCGCGCCGAGGCTTTCCACGATGCGGTAATCGCCGAAACCTTTTTCGGCGAAAAAGGCGCGTGTCAAATTCATGTACTTCGTGGCCACGCGCGGCCAACGACCATGGGCGCGACGAAACGGTACGGCAATATCTTCGAGATCTGCGACGGTCGCGACATCGATCCAACACGCAGGTACGGCAACCACAACATCGGCAAAGCCAAAGCCAAGTCGCTTCAGGAATGTCACGCGGGTGGCCGCGTCCGACATGCTCTCGCGCACGAGGTCTTCGCCGGTGATGCCGCAGTGAACGCTGCCGCTCTTGAGCGCTGCTGCGATTTCCGAAGAAGACACATAGGCGATTTCGATATCGGGCAGGCCTTCTATCTCGCCGCGATAGCCGCGTGCGTGACCCGTTTTGCGTAAGCTTAATCCGGCGCGGGCAAACATATCTGTCGTCTGCTCCATCAGACGCCCCTTGGAGGGTATGGCGAGCGTCAACTTGCTCATGACCTTGCCCCTGTGACCGCTGACAACAAACGCTCGGTGTGGATCGCTGCGCCAACAGCTGCCACATCGCGCGATGCACCTGCTGACCGCATCAAGCCATCATAGCGACCGCCCCCAGCGATGGGACTGTCGGGTGGCATACCAGGAGCTGAGACTTCAAACACCAATCCTGTGTAGTACGCGAGAGAACGGCCGAACTCGGCGGAGAAAGTTATACGATTGAGATCGACACCGGCGTTTGCCAGCAACGCCAGGCGACGATCATAGGCATCGAGCGCCGCGCCTGGACCGCCTTTCACGCCTGTGAGCAAGTTGGCGATCCGGGTACCCGCTGTGGCTGCCGGACCCGATACCGCCAAATAGCTTTCGATCATGGCCGCCGCGCTCGCATCGAGAGGTTTTGCGTCGCGATCTTTCAAAGCGTCCAGAAGGTGGGCGACCATTTCTGCGGCCGTGCGATTGCCGATCAACTCAATGCCGTTGGAATCGAGGTAGGCGAGTAATGCAGCCTCACTCGCCTCCGCATCACCCGGCACCAAATCACGCAGCAAATCTTCTGGTAACGCGCGGCTTCTCGCTCCAGGTTCTGTTGTCAATCGCTTGAGTTCTGTCTTGAACGCGCCGGGTCGCAGGAACGCTTCGCCAAGATTTTTTTGCCAGCGTTGCGGAAGTTTCGCAGCATCGAGAACCGCGCGAAAAAGCCCTAGATCGCCGATGTGGAGCGTCCAATTTTTCAGTCCAACGGACTCGACCGCTTTGAGAATAAGCGCTGCCGTTTCTGCCTCGGCGGCTTCGCGGGCACTATCGGCAAATCGCTCGATGCCTGCTTGGCGAAATTCGCGCGGGTGAGCTGCGTCGGCACCTTGCGGCTGAAATCGGAACGCCGATCCATTGTAGCAATACTTCGCCTGCGTTTCTGGGTTCGCGTGGCGCGCCAAGTGAATACGGCAGACCGGCACCGTTAGGTCGGGCCGCAAGCACAGCTCTGCGCCGTCTGGATCGGTGAACACATACGTGCGCGCGCGCAATGACTCACCGATCACGTCGAGAAACACGTCTGCGGGTTGGATCACGGCGGGCGCAACCGCTTCATGCCCGGCCTTGGTGAAGACCGACATCAATGTCTGCGCTTGGGCTTCGAGCGCCGCGAATTTGAGTGCCGTTTCTGCGGTCATCGGGGTCAGTCCTGATGCCGTGCGATAATCTTGCGGACTTCATCGACCATCTGCGTTTCCGCAACAGCCAATTGCGCCGGGCGCTGTTCTTTCCATTCCTTGTTGTCTTTGATGGCCGCTGCCGCCTTCGCGCCTTCGATCAGATCTTTGATCGTGACTTCGCCTTTGGCGCGCTCGTCCGAGCCTTGAATGATGACGCATGGTGCGTTGCGTTTGTCGGCATATTTCATCTGCGCCTTCATGCCGGAAGATCCGAGATACATTTCGGCGCGGATGCCGGCGTCGCGCAGGGTTTGCGTCAATCTCTGATAGGCGGCGATTTCCGGCTTATCCATCACCAGCACGACGACGGGACCGAGGGCTGTTTGCTTGCGGTCTTTGATGAGCGCAAGTGCTGCTTGCAAACGCGATACGCCGATCGAGAAACCGGTTGCGGGCACGCGTTCGCCGGTGAAGCGGCTGACCAGATCATCGTAACGGCCGCCGCCGCCGACGGAACCGAAGCGCACGGGCTTGCCGTCGTCACCTTTCACTTCGAAGGTCAGCTCAGCTTCGAAGACGGGGCCTGTGTAGTATTCAAGGCCGCGGACGACGGAGGGGTCGAAAACAATTCGACCGTCGTCGTAGCCCGCAGCGTGTATTAGCAAGCCAAGATTCTCTATTTCAGAAAGACCGGATTCTAGCCGAACCAGCGTTCGAATGTCTCGCTGCTGTACTTGTTCAACGTAATGGCGAATGCCGAATGCAATGGTTGAAGTGAGGCTGCGCGGAACAAGCGGCCCGCCTGGCTCACTTGTCGTTATGACAGGATTGAAGAGAAACTTGGTTTCCCCAAATGCGTCATCGATCTTTTCTCGGAACGTCAGTAGTTGCAGAAACCTGAAGATCGCTTGTTCGTCTAAGCCAGCTCCTGGCGTGAAGTCGCCACTCTCATCCTTGCGGCCCGACCCTAGAAGCAATGCAACGCCGTCTCGTCCGAGGCGATCGAACTTGTCCAGTGCCCGCATCACCGAAAGCCATCGCGAGTCGCTATCTATTTCGGTGGCATCTCGCAATCCGTCCAGCACCTTGCGGCTGTTGACCTTGATGACGTAGTCGCCGCGTTTGACGCCCAGCGCCTCCAGCGTATCGGCCGCCAGCATGCACATCTCGGCATCGGCCGCGATGCTGTCGCTGCCGACGGTGTCTGCATCGAACTGCATGAATTGACGGAAACGTCCCGGTCCCGGCTTTTCGTTGCGATAGACGTTGCCATACGCATAGCGTCGGAACGGCTTGGGTAACGTCTGCATATTCTGCGCGACGTAACGGGCCAGCGGTGCCGTCAAATCATAGCGCAGGCTCATCCACTGATCGTCTTCGTCCTGGAACGAAAACACGCCCGCGTTCGGTCGCTCCTGATCGGGCAGGAATTTGCCAAGCGCATCTGTGTATTCCAGCGCTGGTGTTTCGAGCGCCTCGAAGCCGTAGGTCTCATAGACGCCGCGTATGACGCTCAACATCTCGTTGAGGCCCTTCAATTCCGCGGCCTCAATATCGCGAAAGCCTTTGGCTATGCGCGCGGATGGGCGCGCAGCGCTTGGCGACACGTCCTGCTTTGGCGCCTGCGCCGGGTTCGGCCGCGCGTCTTTTTCCGATTTCGACATGGTTATGAAAGTTGCTGCGGCACCGCAAAGTGCCTGGGAACACTGCGCTGCCTTATAGCGGAACGGATGGGCGGGTGAAAGGCCGGTATTTTCAGGAATTAACGCCGCGCAAAGCGTTAATATGTGCCTTCAAGTTTCGAACATACCGGTTGCGGCGCAGACGTCCGGCTGTGCGATGAAGCCAAGCCCCCGGAACAGCCGCAACATTATGCGCCACATACAAATCGAACAGCGGCGTTTCGTGAACGCCGAGGTCGCCTTTGTCGGCCACTTCGCCGAGGCCGAGATCGAAACGGTTCACGCCGCGCGCGACAAAATACTTCATAGCTTCGACAACGATGGGGCGTGATGCGGGCACGCCGCGCTGGCGCTCGCCATCGGTTGACATCAGCAGCGTCGTGAATGTGCAATCGTGAACGATGCCGAGCAATGTCGCGACGATCACGCCGTCCGACACCAACGCGAACAAGTGGGCCAATCCCACATCCGATCCATCGATGACGAGCCGTTCATAGAAAGCTCGAATGGCCGGTTTATCGAAGAGGTGCTTATCACCGTTTGGAGATTTGCGGGGGCCTTGCTGTTCGACGAGCGCTGCGAATACACGCGCGATGTCTTCAGGTTGCGTCACGCGATACAATTGTGTTGAAGCTTGTTTGCGGGCACTGCGATCGATCAGTGGCTTATCGGCATGCACGTTCATGCCATGCGCGCCAAAATGTCCGTCAACTGTCTCTTGGACAACAATCGCATTTGCGAAAAAGCGCGAGGGCGCAACGCCTGATCGTGTGATCAAAGGGTTATCTCTGTCGCCGATACGGTCTGGCATGCGTTCCAGCCGGATCACGTCAACATCGCGCATGGCGTTGCGGACGGCACGCCACGCGCGTCTGATCGATCGCGGCTTCTTCAAGATCGATGGACCGAGTATAGGTCCGCCGTAGAGCGACACGCCAAGATCGGGGAATTTGGCAATGCGCAGCTTGCGTTTGGTTTCGATCAACAGAGGCAGAATAATTGCGACATCGCCAGAATTGCGTTCGCTGACGATGACGACGCGGGGTGTGACGCGTTGGGATGTCGCCAGTTCCTCATACACGAGCGTCAACCAATCCAGCGTTTGAAATCCTGTCGCATGCAAGCCGCCTTGCACTGCGTCTAAAGCGGCTAACGCTTCGTCAGCGCCATCGAAGACTTCGGCGATGTAGCGTCGGTCGCGATTGATCGCGTCGTGTGCTCGCGCGAAGACGTTTCGCGCGTTCCGCTTGTAAATTTTATCAGCTAGAATCGCCATGACGCAGGCGTACTTTCAACTCAAAGATCTTGCAGGGCTGGCCGTTCAGGTCCTGCTTGATCCAACTCACGACATCGCACCACATCACCCATCCGAACGGCTGATGATAGCTGCGCCAATTGCCCCTCAAGTTGAAATATCGCGCGCAATACACTTGCGTCAATCAGCGAACCACACATTGGCGTGCCGCATGGCGTGTGCGTTGCAGTTATGTCCGTTAACCAGGACCGCTGATGATGGCAGCAGCGGCCATGAGAAACCCAACTTCGAACATTTGTTCCATCGCGCCGATCACGTCTCCAGTGTAGCCTCCGATGGCGCGATGGGCTGTCCATGCGATCCATGCGGCGAGCAGCGCACCTAGGGCAAAACAGATCGCAACGGTCGATGGCGCAAGTCCAACGAGCATTGGCACGATGGCAAACGCACTTGCGATGACGAGTTCGCTAGGTGAAATCGGCATTCTGGGTGGTTTGATTTTGGCAGCGTCCACATCGCCAATATATGTCATCGTTCGCAATGCGAAGACTGCGATCAAGCGTCCGCCGCTGTGCGCGCCTACCAATGCCGCAGCGGCCATCCATGGATCTAGCGCGTGCAAGCTCGCGAGCTTCAAGGCCAGAACCGCGCCGAGCGCCAAAACGCCATAGCTGCCAACGCGGCTGTCTTTCATAATTTCAAGCCGACGCTCGCGCGTCGTGCCGCCAAACAGACCGTCCGCAGTATCAGCCAATCCGTCTTCATGCAAAGCGCCGGTGATCATTACTCCGGCGATCAACCCTAAAATCATAGGCAGCGGTTGCGGTAGCACGATGGATGTCGCAAGCACGACCGCTGCTGCCATCAAGCCGACGATGGCGCCGACAAGTGGAAAGTATTTTGTGGAGCGGTCAATCGAGTCGGCTTGGAAATTCGGCCTTTGTGGAACCGGCAAACGTGTCAAGAACTGAACGGCCGCGAGAAAATAATCAAATTCGCGAGCGATCATACAGGATGCTCGCCCGGTAGATCCGCCATTTCACGCAACAGCATTTCGGCGGCCCGCACCATCGGGATCGCCAAGGCCGCACCGGTACCTTCGCCAAGCCGCATCCCAAGGTCAAACAGAGGCTCAACCTGCAAATACTTGAGCAGCACGCGATGGCCCGGTTCCGCCGAACAATGCGCAAATACACAGTGATCGAGAACTTCTGGCTTCATGCCTGCTGCAGCAATCGCAACGGCAGTACCGATAAAGCCATCGACAATGATGACGCGACGTTCGGCGGCGGCCGCCATCATCGCGCCTGCCATCATCACCATTTCAAAGCCAGCGAACTGACGCATCGTTTCAAACGCACGCATTGCAAGATCAGGCTCGTTGATGGGCGCGCATGCAATCGTTTCTGATAACACTTGCCGTTTATGATCTAGACCGAGCGGTGGAACGCCCGCACCAGGACCGGCCAGTTTGTCCAGGCTAATTCCGGTGAGCGTGTGCACGACCAACGCTGCGGCACTGCTGTTGCCGATGCCGATTTCGCCGAACGCGACGATACCCACGCCTTCGTGGCCTAGTCCTACATCGATCGCGCGCCCTTCCACCAAAGCGGCATTGCATTGGTCATGCGACATTGCCGGTTCGCGCCGTGAGTTTTTTGTGCCGGCCCCGATCCTGCGATCTAGCAGAGCTGGGTGCTCAGCCAGCGGACGCAATAATCCTGCATCGACGAGGACGACGGGCGCGGCGACCGCGCGCGCGCACACATTGATGCCCGCCGACCCCGCCAACACCAACTTGGCAATGTCGCGGGTGACTGCCGATGGATAAGCCGTCACGCCTTCGGCTGTTAGTCCATGATCACCGGCAAACACGACGATCTTGGCTCCCCCGAGGTCGGGTTCCAATGAGCCTGTCGCCATGCCGATCTGTAACGCCAGAGTTTCAATGCGCCCGAGCGCACCGACGGGCTTTGCTTTGCCACGCAGCCGCGCTTGCAACTGGTGACGCAAAGCATCGCGCCAAAGCGACTCGTCGTCCATTCTGGTCATGCCGATATATAATCCGATACCGTGCGCGTTGGTTTGGGAACGTCTGTCGAGTACTGTCTCAGGGCTTCTAGTCCAGTCGGCACAGGCCCGCCATAGGCCCAATCGAGTAATTCGACGGTGTGTACCACGGGATATTCCAGTCCCGCCTGCAATTGCGAAATGCAGCCGATGTTGCCAGCTGCCACCACATCCGGTCGTAGCGCTTTGATGTGCGCTGTTTTACGATCGCGCAATTCCCGCGCGATTTTCGGCTGGAGAATATTATAGACCCCTGCCGATCCACAGCACAAATGGCTATCGGGAATATCGAGAACGCTGAAACCTGCCTTTTTTAACAAGGCTTTGGGTTGATGCGTGACGCGTTGCCCGTGTTGCAGCGAGCAGGCCGCATGATATGCGACCTTGAGGCTGGTCCATCGCTTTGGCGGCCCGATATCATGTCCGCTGACAAACTCGGATATGTCTTGCGTGATATCCGATATCGCTTTGGCGCGTTGGGCATATTCAGGATCGCCAGCTAGCAAGTGACCATAATCTTTAACTGTCGTGCCACATCCCGACGCATTGATGACGATGGCATCGACATAGCCTTTGGCCATTTCCTTAGACCACGCATCAACATTGCGCTTGGCTGAGGCCAGTGCATCGGCTTGTTTGCCGATATGCTGGGTGAGCGCTCCGCAACAGCCTGCCCCAGCCGAGACGACGACATCGACACCGCCGCGTGCGAGCAAGCGGATGGTCGCGTCGTTGATCTCAGGGCGCAAAACTTGCTGGGCGCAACCTCCTAAAAGGATGACGCGCCCTGTGCGTGCGCCTGTTGTTGTCGCGGTACCTGGTCCATAAAAACGCGCCGATTTCGTCTGCTGTTGAGGGGCCAATTCGGTCATGGCTGCGAGTTCGTGCAGGCCGATGCGGCGTAGCGTGCCAGCCAACTTTCGACCCAGTGGTGCTGCTTTCATCGCAAGTCTGAAGCGCGAGGGGTACGGCACGATTTGCGCCAGAGCTGTGCGTAGCGCCCGATCCTTAAAGCTGCGTTGAGAGGTCGCCTCGATATGGTCGCGGGCAATTTCAACCAGATGCATGTAATCCACGCCCGATGGGCACGTGGTCATGCACGAGAAGCAAGAGAGGCAGCGATCGATATGCGTTGAAACTTCGGGCCGCGATGCGGTTTCGGTTTCCAACATGTCTTTGATCGCATAAATGCGGCCGCGTGGACTGTCACGCTCATCACCGAGAAGCACATAGGTCGGGCACGTCGCGGTGCAGAGCCCGCAATGAACGCACCGACGCAGGATTGCATCGGCTTCTGCAAGTTTCGGATCTTGCAACTGTTCAGGTGTGAAATTGGTCTGCATTGAAATTTTATATACCTTGAAGACGCGGTGCTAGATCGTGGCGTACATCCGGCCCGGATTTAAAATACCTGCCGGATCGAACGCCGTCTTGATACCACGCGTCAAGCGCTCGATTTCTGGTTTCATGGGTTCAAAAACTTCAACAGTTTCTCTGACATCGGGTGCAGCGCGGATCAATGTCGCATGGCCGCCGCGTACGGCAACGGCCCGGCGCACATCGGCTGACCCTGCATCGGCAGCGGCTGGTACTTCGAGCCAGATTAGGCCGCCGGACCAATCGTAGAAGGCATCCACGCGCATGAACTTTTGAATGGCGGCAACAATTTCGGGGGCTTTCGTCGGCACTGTCGAAATGCGCCACAGGATTGTATCGGGTGAAAACGGCATCACTGACAGCGATCGCAATTCACTCCAGAGGTTCCAAGATTCTTCGGCAGCTACCACGGACGGCTCGCCGTAAACCTTCAAAGCTGTTTGTAATTTGTTGCGTCGTTCGGCAACCGACTCGGGGAAGTTCTCAAGTCGCATCAGGGTCAATGGCTCGCCAATGTCTGCGAGATTTTTGTTTTTGAGCCGCGCCGCTACCCGCTTTGGCAGATGCACGGCCCCCGTTACTTCATAGGGTGTGCCCATCGCGAGGGTGAGTGCCTCAATCGCCAGATCGTCCGGCAATCCTCGATATACCAAGGTGCCTGAAGCATGCGGCATCGGCACGACTTTAAACGTCACCTCTGTGAGCACGGCGAGCGTTCCCCAACTGCCCGTCAGACCGCGCGCGACGTCAAGGCCGGTGACGTTCTTCATGACGCGACCGCCCGATTTGAACAATTCTGCACGGCCATTGACTGCGCGAACACCGAGTAAATGATCTCGCGCACCGCCGGTTGCTATGCGACGCGCGCCGGACATGTTCGTCGCAAATACGCCACCGATCGAGAGAGTGCTCGCTGGCGCACCGATTGTCGGGCCGATATCTACCGGCTCGAACGGCAACATTTGTCGCCGTGACGCGAGTTCCGCTTCGATATCGACGAGACGTGTGCCAGCGCGTGCCGACATGACCAGCTCATTGGGTTCATAAAGCGAAATACCGCGCATTGAAGCGGTCGTAATCACGGTCTCAGGTGCGGTGCTGCGACCCGCGTTGCGCAAAGCGCCATGACCGACGATCTCGGCGCACCTGTTCTCGCTCGCCAACTTGGCGATCATGGACTGAAGCTCCCACTCGGCAGCAGGGCGCAAGAATTCGGTCACGTCGATCTCCTGCTCAGGCTGCTTCACTGGCGTAAATGCGAACGCCATCGCGCATGGGTTCACTGGCATCGAGCGGGTATACTTTGGCTGGGTTCAACAGCCAGCCTGGATCATAAACACTCTTCAATCGCATTTGTACGGCGAGGTCGGTTTGTGAGAACTGAACCGACATGAGGTCACGCTTTTCGATGCCGACGCCATGTTCGCCCGTCAGACATCCGCCGACTTCGACGCACAGTTTCAAAATTTCAGCGCCAGCTGCTTCGGCTTTTGCCGTCTCACCCGGCTTGTTGGCATCATAGAGAATAAGTGGGTGCAGATTACCATCTCCGGCGTGGAAGATGTTTGCTACTTTCAAGTCACGCGCGGCACATATTTCGCTGATGCGTGTCAGCACGTGCGATAACTTGCCAAGCGGAATGGTGCCATCCATGCAGTAGTAATCTGAAATCCTGCCAATCGCGCCGAACGCGGATTTTCGCCCCGCCCATATTCGAGCGCTATGATCGCTATCGGCGCTGATCTCCATAGTCTTTGGATTAAATTTTCTGGCGATCTCAGCAATTTTTTTGAGCAGTGCGTTGATTTCTGCTTCCGACCCCTCCACCTCAACGATGAGCAACGCTTCAACATCGAGCGGATAGCCAGCGCGGGCGAAAGCTTCGCAAACAGCGATCGCAGGCTTATCCATGTATTCGATAGCAACGGGAATGATGCCTGCTGCGATGATGGCTGACACGCACGCGCCTGCTGTTTCAGGCGATTCAAACCCTAAAAGCATGGGGCGGGCACCCTCTGCTGCGCGTAAAATTCGCACCGTCGCCTCGGTGATGACGCCAAGCTGGCCTTCAGAGCCAATCGCATAACTCATCATGTCATAGCCCGGCGTTTCCAGATGTGCGCCACCGATATCTATGACGGTGCCGTCGATGAGCACCATCTTCAGTCCCAACACGTTGTTGGTCGTAACGCCATATTTCAAGCAATGCGCACCGCCTGAATTCATTGCGAGATTACCAGCTAATGTGCAGGCAATTTGGGATGATGGATCAGGCGCGTAGAAAAATCCCTTCTCGGCTACGCGATTAGATATCGCTAGGTTCGTGATGCCTGATTCAACGCGTGCGAAACGATTGGCATAATCGACTTCAAGAATACGGTTCATTTTGGAAACGCACAGCACGATCGCGTCTTCCGTCGGCAATGCGCCACCGCACAGCGAAGTGCCAGCGCCGCGCGGAATTACTTTCACACTCGCGTCGTTGCAATATCGTAAGATTTTGGAAACTTCATCTGTTGTCCGCGGCAGGACGACGAGCAAAGGCACGCTTCGATAGGCCGTTAGGGCATCGGTTTCAAATGCGCGTCGTCCATCATCATCGGTGATCAGTGCTGCGCGGCCAACGAGCGCTGCAATATCTTCGATGATTTCGGCCCGTCTTCTAACGGCACCGTTATCCGGCTCCGGCATAGCGATGAGCGACATGCAAAACACTCCATCATCCGGCACCAAGTCGAAGGCCAACCGATATATCTTATGTTCGGTCTTCCTTGCGCAGGCGGTCGCTTACTTGAGCGAACAGCGGCAGGTTGCAACCGACATTGCTAATCGATATCTGCGGTTCGATTTTCTGATGTGACGCGTGCATATTCGCATGCGATGGCATCTCCAGCAACAGACTGATTTTTCATGTGACAGAATGTGTGACTGCACGTCAGGTGAGCGCGCTTAGTTTACCTGAATATCGCTCGCTTTTGTTGTATCAACGGCGACGACGGCACGAGTCCATACATGACTGAAGCTGACTATCGCAGCTTGACGACCCTTTGGTCGCAACACGGCATTGGTTGTGCGCTGAGCGACATTGCTGCACGCACTGATCGGCTTGGGCCACTTCGACCGAACGACCGCTAAAAATTGCCGCGCACATGGCAAGCATGCACGCAAAAACTGTTTTCACGAAATTGCCTCTCAGCATGGGTCGCCTCCCACTCAAGGCCCCATCGGCCGGAATAATCATTGGGCTATAATCTGCTGACCATGAACACAAGCTGAACTGGACTTGGTGTCGGTCGCAGGTCGGCCATACTGACTAAAACGCAAACTCTTCAAATATATGGTCAATGTTGCCGCCCCATGGACCTGAGAAGCGCATAATCAGGTGATCTGCGGCGGTCGTATCATTACCAGCTATGACATCCAGCGGTGCCAAATATATCGTCTCATCCTGATTTTTGGCATTGATCCGTCTGCGATTTTTTAATCCCAAACGCGCAATGCGCAAGGTTTCGCGACTGAGTTCGCCAACATTGATCGTGCGGAACTTGGTTTGCAGGCCGGATTTGGGAACCTCTTGGCGAAGCGCCTCGCGCTCCTCGTCTGTCCAGTCCTTGACGAGTTGCCAGGCCATCTCAAGGGCTGCCTCGTCGTATAACAAGCCAGTCCAGAAGGCTGGCAACGCGGTGATCGATTGCCAGCGTCCTCCGTCGGCGCCCCGCATTTCCAGGAATCGCTTCATGCGCACTTCCGGAAAGAGTGTTGTCAGGTGATCCGACCAATCATCCACGGTTGCCCGGATGCCCTCCAGCCCCTTCAATTTTCCAGCCATAAAATCGCGAAACGATGCACCGGCTACATCGATGTAATTGCCGTCGCGATATACGAAATACATCGGCACATCGAGCGCATAATCGGCATAGCGTTCGTAGCTCATACCGTCCTGAAACACGAATGGCAGCATGCCGGTGCGGCGCTTGTCGGTGTCACGCCAGACTTCGCTGCGCATCGATTGAAAGCCGTTCGGCTTGCCCTCGGTGAAGGGTGAGGATGCAAAGAGCGCGGTGGCGATGGGCTGCAAGGCGAGCGTCACACGCAGTTTTTTCACCATGTCGGCTTCGCTTGCGAAGTCGAGGTTCACCTGCACGGTTGCGGTGCGGAACATCATATCGAGACCACGGCTGCCGACTTGGGGCATATAGCGCTTCATGACTTGATAGCGCTGCTTGGGCATGGTCGGGACTTCATCGAGGCGCCACTTCGGCGAGAATCCGACACCTAAAAATCCGATGGCGAGATCTTCGCCGACGTCGATCACTTCACGCAGATGCTGTTCGGTTTCCGCTGCGGTCTCGTGCAGCGTTTCCAACGGTTCACCAGATAGTTCGAACTGTCCGCCGGGCTCAAGGCTGATGGTCCCACCCTTCTCGCCTTGCGGTCGCTTGAGCGCGATCACGTTGCCGCTCTCGACGATTGGCAGCCAGCCGTAGCGCTGTATCAATTCTTCCATCAAGGCTTTGATGCCCGATGGCCCGTCGTAAGGCACAGGTGCCAGAGATCCCGTTTTGAAGACAAATTTTTCGTGCTCAGTGCCGATGCGCCATTGCGACTTCGGCTTCTCGCCGACAGCAAACCACGCTACCAAATCATCACGTGTTTCGACGATCGGGCTTGCAGCGCCTTGTTCTCTTGTGGACATACGGCCGGGCTCAACTTCTCATCCCAGAGCTACGGCGCAGACACCCGCACTCTGGTAGCCTTATGGCTGGGCCTATTGCGAACAGCAAGACTTGACAGTTAGCGCCAGTCTCTTAGCGCCAGTCACCAAGTGTCGCGTTAATAAGCGCTAGGCACGCAACAGCGGCAGTATCTGCGCGCATGATGCGAGGACCTAGCGAAAGGCTATGGACAAAGGGTAGCGCGCACAATGCAGCCCGTTCTTTGTCCGAGAAGCCGCCTTCGGGACCAATAAGGACTGCGAGCGGGCCTTGTGGTATTTTTTGCAACTTGGTTATTGGGCTGTCATACTCGGCTGCTTCGTTACAAAAAATGAGCGGTCGTGATGAGTCCCAAGCGGATAAAATTTTATCCAGAGTCAATGGATCATGAACCGCTGGAACTCGCAGGATCCCGCACTGCTCGGCTGCCTCAATGACATTGGCCTTCATGCGCTCGACGTTCACACGCTCAGCGATTGTATGTTGTGTAATTACAGGGTGAAGCGACGCCACTCCAAGCTCGGTTGCTTTTTGGACCATGTAATCTAGTCGCGAGCGCTTGAGTGGGGCAAATACATAGGCGATGTCCGGTCCAGTCGTCTGGACACGAACTTGTTGTTCGACATGCAGCGTCGCCGATTTTTTTCGTGCGTCGCGCATAACGGCACGCCATTCGCCATCGCGTCCGTTAAAAATCAGTACGGCTTGCCCCTGTTTCAGTCGCAGGACGTTGATGAGATAATGTGCCTGATCCTCCGACAAAGTCACATCGATGCCAGTGCCTAGAGGCGCTGTGACATAGAGCCGTTGTGATGATGAATCGTGGATCGCCATGCGTTGGTCTTAGCGCAGCTTTCAATTCCGGCAAGTGGCGGTGATCGCCGCACTGTCGTGTCTCACATTGCAAGGGTGCTATCAGCGCGATACTTTGGCAGTTATTATTGGAGTTATCGCTTTGGCCGTTCACGCAGACCCCCATCAGAACGATGTCGTTCCCGTCGCCGATGCGGCGCCTTCTAATTGGGTGGATCGCTATGCACCTAGGTCCATTGCTCCTTATTTACGTTTGGGCCGTTTCGACCGGCCTATTGGCACTTGGTTACTGCTGTTTCCATGCTGGTGGTCTCAGACACTCGCAGAAATGGGGTCAGGCGCCCCTCACCCCAACCTGACATATCTAGCTTTGTTTGCGATCGGCGCCGTCGCAATGCGGGCGGCTGGTTGCGCTTACAATGACTATGTGGATCGCGATATCGATGGCCAAGTGCAACGTACCGCCAATCGGCCGATACCCTCGGGGCAAGTTTCACCGGCGGCCGCACTCGTTTTCGTGCTTTTGGCATCAATGGTTGGTCTTGCCGTTCTGTTGCGCTTCAATACGTTTACGATCTGGCTCACCATATCCTCGCTCGCCATCGTCATCGCATACCCCTTTGCCAAGCGTCTGACATCCTATCCGCAGCTTGTTTTGGGCTTGGCTTTTAACTGGGGTGCCCTGGTGGGCTGGGCCGCCATAAAAGGCGATATCGAGTGGCCGGCCATCGCGCTCTATATGGGCTGCGTGTTATGGACAATCGGCTACGACACGATTTACGCGCACCAAGATCGCGAGGACGATGCCTTGCTCGGCATCGGCTCGACCGCGCTCAGGTTTGGCGAAAATACCGTTTCATATGTCGGCGCGCTCTATGGAGCTGGCGTGGTCATGTGGTTGATCGCAGGCGCACTCGCTGGTGCGCATCTCATCTACTTCCTAGCGCTGACGCTGGTTTTTTTGCAGATGTCATGGCAGGTCGCCACTTTGGACACTTCTGACCCCGCCAATTGCCTGCGTCGCTTTCGTTCGAACCGAGACGTGGGCATCGCCGTGTTTCTCGGTCTTGTGGCAGATATGGCGCTGTCTTGGTTTGCTGGGATTTCGTGACGCGGCTCGTCCCTGCGAATTGTCGTTTTATAGCGCGCCATTCACGCTTAGACTTTTGACCGAGGTGATGTGCATCGCGCACAAATCGCTACGCATGTTGTTCAGCTCTATCAGCGGATAAATGACACCAATGATGCCAGGAAAAACGGAGCCTAAAGGTCAGCTTTTACACCTCGTTTTTGGCGGAGAACTGACGACGCTGGAAGGCCACGAATTTCGTGATTTGAACGGCGTAGATATCGTTGGCATTTATCCGAATTACGAAGCCGCTTTCGTTGCTTGGAAAAGCGCTGCCCAGCGCACCGTCGATAACGCCATGATGCGTTATTTCATTGTTCACTTGCACCGGTTGCTCGAACCTGGAAATCCGTGACGACGGACGTTCTTAGCCTAGCGTTCGAGCATTTATTCGCGGCGCAGTATCGAGCCCACGAAGCGTGTTGCCCAACTGTTAGCCTTGAAAGATTGGCTGATCACCTTGTGATCATAAGCGGTTTCGACCCATTGCCAGAATTCAATAGGATTTTTCTCATTGTCTTCGACGTAACGATCGAAAACGGCATCGAGAATTCCTGTATCGGCTTGGCGAATATGCCCGAATTTCAATGAGAGCTGATCACGTGCTTCTTTGATCGGTACGCCGTCATGGATATGACGTGCGAGAACGCTCATCACGCCGGCACGATCGGCGCCAGATTTGCAATGGATCAAGATCGGATATTCGACGCTTTCGAGCGCTTGGCGCATCGCGTTGAATTCACCAACTGTTGGCGCTGCCCTGGATCGCACGCGAACATCTACAAACTTGATACCGGATCTATCGCACGCGTTTTGTTCCAGCCATCGCGTGCCAACCGTTTGTTCGCCGCGCAGATTGATTATAGTTTTTACGCCTTTATCGGCTAACGCACGAACATGCCGCGGAATGGGCTGGGCTGACCGCCAAATGTCGGGTGATATGTGATGCTGGTTATTGTAGAAAACGCGCACAATGCCGTAATCCACAAACATCATGTCGAGGTAGCATAGCGCCCGGCCGTAAGCGCGACTCATTCGAGAATCCGTGCGGCTGACAGCACGTTTGATCAGCGCACCGCTCCCGCGTCGAAGGCTAGATTTTGCTTGTTTGAGAAGGCTGGCCATGCGGGCGGTTCGCACGCTCCAATGGGATAGAGATATGATTCTCAAGTTCACGATTGCTCGTAAAGCCCAAAGACAATCGGGTTAGGCCTGTCAAGTCGCAAACGTGTCACGTCGTTCGATAGACATTACAATCTTGAAAAGTTGTCGGCGATTTGCACGCCCTGACTATTCGCGTTAGGACAGTCGTACAAGGGCTTGCCCTTTTTCCTTTCGCGTTACGCTGCACAACCGCCACACGCGTTTCCATGCTCTGAGTTGAAGGTATCCCTCCCAGTATGGCTGAAACCAAGACCACAGTTATGCGTCTCGGCGGTCGCATGCTCGCGGGATTGATCAAATACGTCGTCAAATCCTCGCATATCGTCTATGAGCCCGCAGATTTAAGGTCGCGGCTACGCGCTACGCATCCATGTATTATTGCGTCATGGCATGGGCAATTTATGATGCTGGCGCATCTCCATCCTGGCGACATCAAAGTTGCGGCGATGGTTGCCAAACATGGCGATGCCGAACTGATCGGCGAAGCGATGCTACAGTTGAATACAGGTCTCATTCGCGGCGCCGGTGCGGGTGATCGAAAGCGGGATCGCGGTGGCGCTCAAGCGCTGCGCGCGGCTGTTCAAGCCCTCAAAGATGACACCTCTCTCGTCATGACTGCCGATATTCCGCCCGGGCCCGCGCGCATCGCGGGCGTTGGCATCATCATGATTGCGCGGCTCTCGGGCTGTCCTATTGTTCCGGTTGCTTGCGCCACCAAGCGGTTCCTATCCTTTGACACCTGGAGCCGAATGACCGTTAACTTACCCTATTCAAAACTGGTTTTCGTTGGCGGCGATCCGATTTTTGTTCCGCGCGATGCCGACGCGAACATGCTGGAAGCGAAGCGTCTGGAACTTGAAACTGCGCTCAACGCTGCGACAGTGAAAGCCTATGCCCTGGCTGGCGCCGATATCTCGCGCGCTACGCCGCTCGATCAGCTTGCCGCACAGTCGCCGCCGTCGCCGGGGCTTGGGCTTAAAATTTATCGCACGGCATTGAGCGCCATGCGGCCTGCAGCCCCCCTCTTACTCACCATGCGTGAACGGCGTGGGAAAGAAGACCCGCAACGTCGCGGAGAACGATTGGGGCAAGCCCAACGCCCACGCCCGCTTGGGCCGCTGGTATGGGTTCATGCCGCAAGCGTGGGCGAGACCAATGCTGTCCTGCCGCTGATCGACTCGATATTGGCGCACAATGATCAATCTCATGTTTTACTGACCACAGGCACAGTGACCTCGGCTGATCTTGCCGACAATCGCCTGCCACCGCGCGCTTTTCATCAGTATATTCCGCTCGACGTACCCATCTTTGCGGCGCGCTTTCTCGATCACTGGCGACCTGATACCGCGATCTTCACAGAGTCTGATCTGTGGCCAAACATTGTGCTCGCCGCGGCTGAACGCAAAATTCCGCTGGCTCTTGTGAACGCGCGGATGTCTCCGCGCAGCATGAAGCGATGGCGCAGCCATGCCCGTTTCGGGCGTCCCATGTTTTCCCGCTTCAGCGTCATTCTTGCGCAAAATAAGCGCATTACGAAAACTTTGAAATGGCTTGGCGCTCCCAATGTCATCACGTCGGGCAATCTGAAGATCGATGCTCCGCCACCGCCAGTCGATCAAGCGGCGCTCGACGCACTGATATCCGCGATTGGGTCGCGACCCGTGTTTCTTGCGGCCAGCACGCACGAAGGTGAAGACGCCATGATCGCTGCTGCGCATAAGTTGATGCGGCGCAATCTTCCAGACTTGTTGACGATTATTGTGCCGCGCCATCCCGAACGTGGTTACGCGCTTTCCACCCTACTCAATTCGCAAGGGCATCGTGCAACGCGGCGAAGTGAGCGGGCACTTCCTGACTCCGCAACAGATATTTATATCGCCGATACCATTGGCGAACTGGGTACACTTTACGCTCTTGCGCCGGTCGCCTTTATCGGTGGCTCTCTCATTCCCCATGGTGGACAGAATCCGATCGAAGCTGTGCGTCACGGCACTTGCGTTTTGAGCGGCCCGCACAATCATAATTTTCGCGACGCATACTTGGCCTTGCGCGAGGCTAACGCGTGCGTGATCGTATCGACCGCCGATGAAATCGCGCGCGCGACAGAGCTTATCTTGTCAAATGCAGACGAAGCTCAACGCATGCAGATTTCTGCGAATGAAGCGCTGAATCAACTGAGCGGTGCTCTGGCCATTACCATGACTGCGTTGCAACCGATTTTGCCAAAACAAACGCGGGGGTAGAGCAAACATGCGCGAACCATCCTGGTGGTATGGTTCTGGGCCCCGTTGGCAAGCGGCGCTCTTGGGTCCCATCAGTCGCGTTTATGGCGTAATCGCTGAGCGCCGATATGTGCGCGCGAACCCGATTAAAGCTGCACGACCTGTCATTTGCGTCGGCAATTTCACAGCAGGCGGAACCGGAAAAACCCCGATGTCGCTTTTTCTTGCGAGTATTGTGAAAGAAGCTGGACGCGAGCCGTGGTTTTTATCGCGTGGGTACGGCGGCAGCCAAACAGGCCCCGTGCGCGTTGATCCCGCGATACATACTGCGTCTGATATCGGTGATGAGCCGCTTCTTCTGGCACGAACCGCACCGACTGTCGTTGCCCGCCATCGTCGTGACGGCGCACATTTCATCGCACGCACGGCATCTCAGTCTGCTGTGATCATCATGGATGACGGCTTACAAAACCCCGCGATCTCCAAAGATTTTTCGATTGCCATCATCGATGGCAGGCGCGGCTTTGGTAATGGCCGCGTGATCCCTGGCGGCCCGTTGCGCGCGCCATTGGCGTTCCAAGCCCGCCTAGCGGACTGTGTTGTCGTCATCGGCAAAAACGCAGCGCGACATCCCTCCAGTTTAGCAACTTTTTTGGCAACCACGCGATGTCCCGTCATGGCGGCAGAGACGGTGCCCAGCGGTGATACAGAATGGCTGCGCGATCGGCCTGTCATAGCCTATGCAGGCATTGCCAATACTCAGCGATTTTTCGCTATGCTCGAACGGCTTGGTGCGCGCATCTTATCACGTCATGTGTTCGCTGATCATGAGCCTTATTCGCAAACGACAGCCGCTGCACTCCTAACGGAATCGCACACGCGCGACGCGGTGCTGGTGACGACTGAAAAAGATTTGGCGCGCTTGCAGGGTTCAAGCGGTCATATGGCAGAACTTTGCAAGCAATCGAAGACGTTGCCGATCACACTGACTTTTGATGAGCCAGATGTCATTGTTCTCAAGCGCCTCGTCAATGCAGCTTTGGCCAAGCGAGGCTGAACGCATTGGCGGTTCACGCTGACGTTTGAGCTTAAACTTCGCCGCTATTTTTGAGTTCAAGGTAGCGTTTGACCGAAATCTCGGCCGACGCGTACGCTTCCTGAGCATCCACACTCCAGTAGCGCAAATCGGAAATCGCAATTTGCTGACCCGACACCGCACAGCGCACAAATTCTCCAGGCGCTATCACTTCGAATTCGCCATCCAAAAACCGAATTTTGGCTTCGTTGCGAACTCCGAAAAACTTTTCGATCCGATTCATACGTTCGCGTCCTGAAGGCCATGGAAAATGTACGAGGGATGGCTCAGACCGAGGAAAATTGGCTTCGGGTGGCAGCATGTCTCGTTTAACAATTGTCTGTCTTACACCAGTTTCGCTAAAAAAGTGAGCCCTGACCACCACGCGATCCGCTAGGGCTCCGCGACGCTTTGCCTATCTGCGGTTCGGCCTTCCCGCCCGACTTTGGTGACCCTTGACTTGTGCCTGTCGCTCCCGCGCCCGGGTGAGACCCACTTTTAGCTTCGGCTAGAATTTGCCCATCGACGAATTCAATGGCGAGAATGTTTCCTGGTGCAATCACGCCTGCTGAGCGGATCATACGGCCATCATCGCCGCGCACCAGTGCGTAGCCGCGCGCCAGTACGCCCTGATAGCCCAGAGCACCCAAGACTGCAGCGCGTCCTTCAAGCACGCGGCGACGCACGGTAATACGATGCATCAGCGCTTGGCCGGATCGATCATACAATGCCGCCAAGCGCTCCGCAGAGCGGCTCAATCGTTGCACGAGCGGCGCTGTCGATAGTCGCCCGCCCGTGCGGGCCAATCTTGTGCCGTGCGCGCGGGTATTGGCCAATAATGCGCGGCCCAGTCTGCGATCGGCCGCGTCGAACCTTTGACGGGGTAAGGCAATCAAATCCTCAAGTTTCGGCAATCCTCGACCGGCTGCTTTCAAATGCGTGCGCACACTTTCGAGAACGCGGCGCATACCCATGCGTTGGCGCAGGCCAAACTTTTCCAACGCATCGATCAATTCGGAATACTTCGGTACTGCCCATTCGGCAGCTTTGGTCGGCGTTGGCGCGCGCGCATCAGCAACGAGATCGATCAACGTCCAGTCGGTTTCATGGCCCACCGCCGATATCAGGGGAATGGTACTTTCGGCTGCCGCCCGCACAACGATCTCTTCGTTGAAGCTCCACAAGTCTTCGAGACTGCCGCCGCCGCGGGCGACGATCAGCACGTCGGGACGGGGAATTTTTCCATCGCTGGGCAAGGCATTGAAGCCACGGATAGCAGCCGCGATTTCCACCGCACTGCCTTCGCCTTGCACACGCACCGGCCAGACGATGACGCGTGCGGGGTAGCGTTCATTGAAGCCGGCGATCATATCGCGAATGACGGCCCCTGTCGGCGACGTCACGATGCCAACCACCTTGGGTAAAAATGGACGCGGCTTCTTTTTGGCCTCGTCGAACAGCCCTTCAGCAGCAAACTTGCGCTTGCGCTCTTCCAGCAGCGCCATCAGAGCACCGGCACCGGCGGGCTCCAATGCCTCGATCATGATTTGGTATTTCGACGAGCCTGGGAATGTCGTGATCTTGCCTTGCGCGATCACCTCCATGCCTTCTTCCGGCTTGAAGCGCAGGCGGCCGAACACGCCCTTCCAGATGACGGCTTCAATTTTGGCTTTGTCGTCTTTCAGCGCGAAATAGCAATGCCCCGAGGCGTGCGGACCGCGATAGCCTGAAATCTCGCCCTTGAGTCGCACATAGCCAAAGCCGTCTTCCAGGGCGCGCTTGATGGCGCCAGAAAGCTCGGAGACGGAAAACTCCGGTGCATTCGCTCCGGTTCTGCTCGCTGATTTATCCAGTGGTTCGTTCACGCGCGACCTATCTTGCCTGTTTCACGTTCGATGCTACACCAGCGCGATGAAAGCAACAGGCAGTCCATGAATGTACTCTTGATTGGCTCGGGTGGTCGCGAGCACGCGCTGGCGTGGACGCTGAGCGCAAGCCCTCTTCTCGACAAACTCTATTGTGCTCCAGGCAACGCAGGAATAGCCGAAGTTGCCGAGTGCGTTGTGCTCGATACCGCAAATGCCGATGCGGTCATCAACTTTTGTGCACTCTTCAACATAGGATTTGTCGTCATCGGCCCCGAAGCGCCGCTTGTTGCCGGTCTCGGTGATGCCTTGCGTGCAGCTGACATCAAGCACTTCGGACCCTCGAAGGCGGCAGCTCAACTCGAAGGCTCCAAGGGATACACAAAAGACCTTTGCCGCGCGCACAATATTCCCACTGCCGCTTATGGGCGCTTTACCGAGGCCGCCAGCGCACACGCCTATCTCTCCACACAACCAGTCCCCATCGTCGTCAAAGCTGACGGTCTAGCCGCTGGCAAAGGCGTGACGATTGCGATGACACATGCAGAAGCCGCTGCTGCCATCGACGCATGCTTTTCAGGCGCGTTCGGACAAGCGGGCGCAGAAGTTGTGATCGAAGACTTTCTCGAAGGCGAGGAAGCGAGCTTTTTTGCGTTATGCGATGGTCGTCACGCGCTGGCACTCGCGACCGCGCAGGATCACAAGCGTGTCGGCGACGGCGATACAGGCCCCAACACCGGCGGCATGGGTGCCTATTCACCTGCACCGGTCATGACAAAAGCTCTCATCGAACAAACGATGCGCGAGATCATTCAGCCGACTGTTGCTGCCATGGCCGAACGCGGCACTCCGTTTCAAGGCGTGTTGTTTGCCGGTTTGATGCTGACGAAAGACGGACCGAAATTGATCGAATACAACGTTCGTTTCGGCGATCCTGAGACGCAAGTTCTCATGATGCGTTTGCAGTCCGATCTGTTACCGGCCCTGCTTGCCACGGCCGACGGGAACCTCGACACATTCAGTTTGCGCTGGAGTGACGATGTGGCGCTTACAGTCGTAATGGCGGCCAACGGCTATCCCGGACCGCCACAGAAGGGCAGCGAAATTCGTGGCCTAGAGGCTGCCAAACGCATCGACGATGTGCAAATTTTTCACGCCGGTACGCGGCGCGACGGCGACCGATTACTGGCCGATGGCGGGCGCGTTTTGAATGTCACCGCGCGGGCTAAAACAGTCTCGGAAGCCCAGGCGCACGCCTATGCGGCGATTGCCGAAATCGACTGGCCGGAAGGTTTCTGCCGGAAAGATATCGGCTGGCGGGCTATTCTGCGCCCTAAGGGCTAGCCACCGTTTTGTTGATGTTTGGCACGACGCCCTTGCGTTGCAGCATCAAACGTCGTCACACTCATCCCGCATGACATCGCGCAAACCACCTGTTGTTGAACGGAGTGTTGCCTCGCCACTTTCGGCCACGAATGGCGCTGTGCCCGTGGTGCGCCCACGGATTGGTCTTGCGCTTGGCGGTGGCGGGGCGCGTGGATTAGCGCACATCGTCATGCTCGAAGCGTTCGACGAACTAGGCATCAAGCCGACCATCATGTCTGGCACGTCAATCGGCGCGATTTATGCGGCCGCCTATGCATCCGGCATTTCCGGTAAAGAACTTCGGGTCCATACTAAAGATATTCTGTCGCCGCGCTTCGGTCTGGTGCGCGATCTGTTTGCCGCCCGGTCGCAAACGCTGCAACGGCTCTACAATCCGTTCACGCGATCCGCCATTCTCGATCCGAACGCTTTGCTCGATCTCGTCATGCCAAAGCACGTCAGGGCGAACTTCGCCGATCTCGAAATTCCCTTACATATTATGGCGTCCGATTTTTATGAGCAGGAGCCCGTTGTGTTCACGGCAGGGCTGGTGCGCACCGCTGTCGCGGCAAGCATGGCATTGCCAGTGATTTTCCACCCCGTTGTTCGCGGCACACAAGTTTTGATCGATGGCGGCATGACCAATCCTTTGCCGTTCGATGTGATCACACCACACGCCGATATCGTCGTCGCCATCGACGTGTCGGGCGCGCCGGTTCCCGATCCAAAACGCGCCACGCCTACGGCGTTCGAAGCCCTATTTGCCAGCGCTTTCCTATTCGAGCGATCGATCATCAAGGAAAAGCTGAAAGCCTCGCAGCCCGACATTCTGATCAGTGCCGGAACCAGTCAGTTTCAAGTGCTGGATTTTCTCAAATTCGATGAGATTATCGCTGCAGCCGAACCCGCCAAAGACCGGCTGAAATTTCAACTTGAGCGCATTCTCTCCGTTGAAACACTGGCGCAGATAGACAGTCCGCTTACCTCAAACCCTGTGTGTGAACCCGCACGCGCGCGACGCGGTTCGCGGCTGTTGTCTCGACGTCGATCATCGACCGATGGGGATTGAGGTTCCACGACGAGCGAGGACTAACTACGGCCCACGCCGCTCAGCAAAAAATTTACGCAGCAGTGCGGCCGCTTCTGCCTCGGCTATCCCGCCGTAAACTTCAGGTGCGTGATGGCACGTGGTTTGACTAAAAATGCGCGGACCGTTGTCAACGCCGCCGCCTTTTTCATCGCTCGCGCCGTAGTAGAGCCTCCGGACGCGGGCAAACGAAATGGCCGCCGCACACATTGGACATGGCTCCAGCGTCACATAGAGATCGCAGCCCGTCAGCCGTTCCTGCCCAAGTTTATCGCACGCCTCACGGATCGCTACGATTTCGGCGTGCGCGGTCGGATCGTTCCACTCACGCGTTCGATTGCCTGCCCGCGCCAGAACCGCTCCTGTCGGCCCCACAATAACCGCACCGACAGGCACTTCGCCGCGCGCGTATGCTGCGTCGGCTTCGCTCAAAGCGACGTCCATATGGCTTAACGCGTCGCGCGGTGTCATAAGGTCGGCTCTTTCCTCAAAGGTACATACCGTTTCATGGCCAAGACGCCTGTCAAAACCCGCTTCGAGCCTCGCCCCAGCACGGCGGCAACATCCACGCCGAGCGGCTCGTCGTTCGCCCCGATGCGCATCGCCAAAGCCATGGCGCGTGCCGGATTGTGTTCGCGCCGCGAAGCCGAGCGCTGGATCGCAGATGGCCGCGTCAGCGTCAACGGCAAGCTGCTTAAAACACCGGCCTTCGAAGTGAGCGGCGCGGATAAAGTCATCGTTGACGGTCGGCCATTGCCTACGGCTGAACCGGCGCGCCTGTGGCGGTATCATAAACCCAAGGGCCTTGTGACGACACATTCAGACCCTGAGGGTCGGCCGACGGTATTTGAAAAACTGCCGCCTGAGATGCCGCGTGTCGTCTCCATCGGTCGTCTCGACTATAATACCGAAGGCCTCCTGCTGCTGACGAACGACGGTGATCTTGCGCGACACATTGAGCTGCCCGCAACGGGATGGGTGCGTCGCTATCGTGTCCGCGCTAAAGGCCGCGTGACCCCCGACGATCTTGCCCGGATCAAGGACGGCGTCGAGATCGAGGGCATCCGCTACGGCGCGATCGAAGCTGCCATCGACAGCGTTCAAGGTGCCAACATGTGGCTGACCATTGCCATCCGCGAAGGCAAAAATCGCGAAGTGCGCAAAATCTTGACCTACCTTGGGCTGAGTGTGAACCGCCTCATCCGCGTCTCCTTCGGGCCATTTCAGTTACTTGATTTGGCTCCAGGCGGCGTTGAGGCTGTCAAGCGTCGCGTGCTGGCCGAGCAACTCGGCACCAAACTTTCGCAAGAGCTTGGGCTCGCCGAAAGTCCTGAGGACCGCAAGGCACGCCACACGCGTGGCAAGGCTTCCCATCGGCATGATGATGACGCATGAGAATTGTCGCTGGGAAATTTCGCGGTCGTGCTCTCACTGCACCTGACGATCAATCGATCCGTCCCACCTCTGATCGCGTGCGCGAAAGCGTATTCAACATTCTTGCGCATGGGTTTGATGATGTCTCCATGAATGGCGCGCGGGTCATCGATCTCTTTGCCGGGACAGGCGCGCTCGGACTTGAGGCCATCTCGCGTGGATCTGCATTCTGCTTGTTTGTGGAAGATGCGGCGGCCGCGCGTGGGCTTATTCGCAGCAACGTGGAATCGTTTGGACTGACTGGTGAGACCCGATTGTTTCGGCGCGACGCGACCGATCTCGGTCCCGTTGGTACGATGGCCCCATTCTCAATCGCATTTCTCGATCCTCCCTATGGAAAAGGTCTGGGCGACCGCGCGCTTCAGTCTCTCGCTGATGGTCATTGGTTGATTCCTGGCGCGCTCATCGTGCTGGAAGAGCGGGCTGGTACCGCGATCACGCACCCGTCGTCATTTGAACGCAGCGACACGCGCACATATGGCGACAGCGAAATCCACTTCCTGCGCTACCGACCTACTTAAATCTTAGAGCTCCAATACCTTATCGCTGGGAACGCATGGCGCGTTGGCACGTTGTTGCGTTGCCGAGATCACGCCGCATTGCCTGTTTCTTCCTGATCGTAAACAAAATTAAGATCAAACGCATCGGAGTTTCACACTATGTCTGACGACACGAAATCATTTTGGGATCGTATGGCTGGCGTCAACGCTGGGATGCTCGGTGTTCGCGACGATGCACGCTTGGTTCCGATGTCACATTATGCTGATGCCGAAACCAAAAGTCTTTGGTTCATCACGGCACAGGGTACCGATCTCGTCAGTGCAGTCGAAAGCGGTGCGAAAGATTCGCAATACGTGATCGCCAGTGGGGGTGATGGGCTTTATGCGCTCGTCAACGGTCGTCTATCGTTGAGCACTGATGCTGCTAAGCTTGATGAAATTTGGAACGCTGTCGCATCGAGCTGGTTCGAAGATGGCAAGCGCGATCCTGATATTCGTCTTTTGCAGCTTTCAATCGCCGATGCCGAAGTTTGGGCCACAAGCAAAAGCAGCATCGCCTTTTTGTATCAAATCGCTAAAGCCAAACTTACAGGCGACAAACCAGATATGGGCGAACATTTCACACTCACTTTCTAGTCATTTCAACGTTTAGAAGCCGCGTTTCGTACTCGCGGCTTACTCAACCAAATTCATGAAGCTGATGAGGTTGTTTGCTGCGGCGTCGCGCCTACATATATCAACGTGTTTTCATGTAGGAGTAAGCCATGTATCCGGCGTTGATGAGCTCGAAACCTGCAGCGCACTCGTTAGCTGCCGTATTGTTTGCACTATTTGTCAGCGCCATGTTTCTTGCGGTAAGCAGTGCTGTTGCAGCGGAGAAAAATGCAGCAACAATCCCCGCCAAATCCGTCGCCCTACTCAGTGTACGCTTGCAAAACGACAACGAAGAGTTAGATCCCACCAGCGATGCTGAACACGCACGTCTGGCACAGCTTGGCGAGCAATTTAAAAGTCATCTTGAAGGCTCTGGACGCTTTCGCTTTGTCGTCATTCCCGATGACGTGAAAGCAAAAATCGAGGCTGGGCAGTTCATCGGCGATTGTCGTGGCTGCGAAGTGGAGTATGGAAAAGAACTAAACAGCGATCTCATCGCCTGGATCACGGTTCAAAAAGTTTCAAATCTCATACTGAATTTGAACGTCTATATGGGTGACGTCGCCACGAACAAAATGACATTCGTGCATAGTGTCGATATTCGCGGCAACACCGATGAAAGCTGGTCGCGTAGTTTGAAATATCTTATCGATAATTATTTGCTCGTGAATACCGGGCAATAGAGATTGGCCTCGAAGAGATACTCGCGCCACGGATTGTATAAGCGTGTCCGTAGAATGTGCTTGCACTCATGCTAACGCCATCCCCGCACGCCATAAAAACAAATGTACGCGTACGCTGGCACAGCAATCGCGGCATAAGCTAGCTGGAAATCTATGTATTCCTTCAGTACAGCAAACGCATAGGGCATCAGCGCGCCGCCGGCGATTGCCATGATGAGAAGTGCCGAGCCCGTTTCGGTGTGACGTCCCAGCCCCTTAATCGCCAGTGGAAAGATCGCAGGCCACATCATCGCGTTGGCAAAACCAAGACTAGCTATAAAGCCGACCGACACGATGCCGCTGGTGAGCGTTGCAAGTACCGTCAACACAACACCGAGCACTGCGGACAACGCAAGATACGTCTGTTGTGACGCGAAGCGAGGAATAAGCAACAAGCCTGCAATATATCCGATCAACATCGCAAACAGTGTGTAAGACGTGAACAGACGCGTGTCGTCGAGGGGTATGCCAAAGCTCGCGCCATAGACGCCGATCGCGTCGCCTGCCATGACTTCGACGCCGACATACAAAAATAAGCAGACGACGCCCAGCCATAAATGCGGGAAGCTAAAAATACTGCGTGAGCCATTGTTATTCACTTCGGATTGCTCATTGACCGCCTCTGGCATGATCTCCGGTAGGCCAGAGCGGGCGATCCAAATCGCGAGTGCAGCCAGTAATGCAGCCATCAGCATGTAGGGTGCGTGTACTTGCGCGGCGAAGGTATCGAGCAGCGTGTTGCGCGCATCGAGTGTCGGCGCGGCTTTCACTTGCGCATCGAAATCATCGAGGCCGTGCAGCACGAGCACACCGAATACAAACGGTGCCAGGAAGCCTGCAAATTTGTTGCAGATGCCCATGAACGCTATGCGCCGAGCAGCGGTATCGATCGGTCCGATGATGCTGATGTAAGGATTCGACGCCGTTTGCAGCAGTGACAGACCGGCACCGATGACAAACAGCCCGCCCAATGCGCCTGTGTAATCGCGCATGGTCGTGAATTGACCAAACACAACGGCACCGATGGCCATCACGAGCAGGCCCAACGCCATGCCGCGTTTCATGCCCGTGCGCTGCAGAATTCCGGCCGAAGGCAATGCGAGAAAAAAGTACGACAGATAGAACGCCATTGGCACCAAGAAGGCGCTCACGTCATCTAACTCAAAGGCAAGTTTTACAAATGTAATCAGTGGGCCGTTGAGCCACGTCACGAACCCGAAAATGAAAAACAGGATGCCGATGGTGAGCATCGGTCCCAGAGCGCTTGCTTCAATCTTGGTCCCGCCGGTCATTATCGCGCCCCTATCGTGTCAGTGCGGTGAGACGGTAAATCAATTGAATGGCGCGAGCGATAGCGTAAATTAGAAAAAATATTGGTACATCATACACCTAGAGCTATCGAGGCGTGCATCAGGTCGCCGAGCTCACCTTTCTTGCTCGGCTCACATTGTCGACTTTTCAGCGCTACTTTTTAAGTGTTCTAAATCATAATGTTGCTGTGTCGCCGCAGTTTGGGCAAGGCACTTGACGGCGCTTGTTGAGAAGCGCAATTTCTTATTGTCCACTATCGGACGTCCGATGCCGGGGCCTTGAACCCCGTATGATTGGAGACTAAGGCACGTGATTGTATGTTCTTGCGCCGTTATCTCTGCCCGAGATATCGAGCATGCCGTGGTTGAAATTATGAGCGCGCCACAAGCGCTGCTGCCAACGCCTGGCGTTGTGTTTCGACACCTCAACAAAAAAATGAATTGCTGCACGTGCGCGCCGCTCACGGTCGCGACGATTTATAATGCCATGGATCGCCTTCAGGCCGATACGCGCGTTTGCCCGTTTATTCTGGCCGAAGCTCGAGCCAAGCTCATTCGCCTGGAAGAACGCCAGCAGGCGCGCACAGCCATGGTCGCTGCCCGACGTGCTGAATTGGGCTTACCGCGCCGCGTCGCCTGAGGCTGAACATTCTCATTTTTTGCATTTTAAAGCACACCGAAACGCGACCCCATCGATGTGCGCTTTTGGCGTTGAGCAAGCCCTTGGCTTTGCCTGATCTCTTATGCTAGAAGAATTCTAAACTAGCTTAAGCATGAGAGGGTTTTGTTTATGAAGGGCCACAAGGAAGTCATCGCGCGTCTCAACGAGGCGCTCAAACTCGAACTCGGCGCGATCAACCAATATTGGCTTCACTACCGTCTATTGGCCGACTGGGGCTACACCAAACTTGCCAAAAAAGAACGCAAGGAATCCATCGAAGAGATGGAGCACGCCGATAAACTCGTCGATCGCATCATTTTTCTTGAAGGTCATCCGAACCTTCAACACGTCGCGCCCCTCATGATCGGCGAGAACGTCAAAGAAGTTCTCGAATGCGATTTGAAGGGCGAATACATCGCGCGGGAGACCTATGCCAAGTCACGCGATCTGTGCCGCGAACACGGCGATTACGTGTCGATGCAGTTATTCGAAGAATTGCTGAAAGATGAGGAAGGCCACATCGACTTCCTGGAAACGCAGCTCGATTTGCTGAAGCAGATTGGCGTTGAAAATTACGGACTTCTGCAAGCTGAAAGCGCGGACGAGTCGAAGGATCACTAAGATTTATCGCGCAATGTTTCGGCGACATCTGATGCCTCTCGCGAGACACATCGCGGGAGGCTTTTTCTTTGGTTGTCTACGCTCCACTTAGCGTCGTCCGAACAACCGCTCGATGTCGGTAAGTTTCAAAGCCACATAGGTCGGTCGCCCATGGTTGCATTGGCCAGAGTAAGGCGTCGCTTCCATCGCGCGTAACAGCGCGTTCATTTCGTCTGCCGACAATCTTCGCCCCGAGCGCACGCTTCCGTGGCAGGCCATGCGAGATGCCACCGCTTCGAGTTTGTCTCTCAAGGCGCGTGCCGAACCGATGCTGCGCAACTCTGCGGCGATATCTTTGACCAAGCCTTCGATATCGGTATCGCCAAGTAAGGCTGGTGTTTCGCGCACAGCGATGGCTCCTTCGCCAAACCCTTCGAGCACCAGTCCCAACTGCGCCAATTCATCGGCACGTGAAACCAAAATATCTGCGTCATCGCACTCGAGGCTGACAATAGCAGGAATGAGTAAGCCTTGCGTGGCCACGCCACCATTTGCCAAGCTTGCTTTCAGGCGCTCATAGACGAGGCGTTCGTGGGCTGCGTGCTGATCGACAATGACCAGCCCATCGCGCGTCTGCGCGACGATATAATTTTCGTGCACTTGCGCGCGCACTGCGCCAAGCGGCCTGTCGAGCAAAGCTTCTGGGACATCGGTCACACCAGCCCGCGCATCGCCACTTGGCGCATCAAGTCCGTCGAACGGCGCTTGCATTGCCTCTGCAAAACCATCGTGCGTTGAGGCTTGCGCTGCCATGTGCGGCAGCACGCCTGGCTCAAATGTTTCAATGGTCATTATGCCGCCCCGCGCCGATGCGCGGTGCCCCGCTTTCGCTAAGGCGTCGCTCAACGCGCCAACCATCATGGCCCGCACGCGGCCGCTGTCGCGAAAGCGGACCTCGGCTTTGGCCGGATGCACGTTGACATCGACATCGCTGGGTTGGACTTCCAGAAACAGCGCCAGCAAGGGCGAACGACCGCGCGGGATCAAATCGCCATAGGCTGCGCGCACCGCGCCGATTAGCAGCTTATCTTTGACGGGCCGACCATTCACGAAGAGATATTGTTGGCTGGCATCCGGGCGATGCAGGGTCGGTAAACCGGCAAAGCCAAACACGCGCATAGGTCCGCTCGCACCAGAAGCACCGCCTGCAATTTCCAACGCATCGTCCATGAATGCGCGGCCCATAATATCGCCAAGCCTGACGAGCAATCCGTCCGGACTTGATGATTGCTTTGAAAATTGCGTCGGCTTGCGCTCGCCGGTTTGCACCATGAACCCGATTGCTGGATGCGCCATTGCCAAGCGGCGTACCGTTTCCATCACGGCCATGGCTTCGGCACGTTGCGATTTCATGAATTTCAGCCGCGCGGGTGTCGCGGAAAATAGATCGCGCACATCAATCGTCGTGCCGCTGTTCAGTGCCGCAGGTTTGATCGCGCCCTTCGCGCCACGCACGACTGCGAGGCTGAAAGCATCACGCGCCGCTGCGGCCTTCGATGATATCTCCAGATGCGCGATGGCGCCAATCGACGGTAGTGCTTCGCCGCGGAATCCTAGGCTGCGGATATCGAACAAATCTTCTTCAGACAGTTTCGATGTTGCATGGCGCTCGACCGACATTGCCAAATCGTCCGGCCCCATACCGTGCCCGTCATCGCTGACACGAATGAGCGACAACCCGCCGTCCGCAATCACGATCTCGATATGGCGCGCGCCCGCATCTATGGAATTTTCAACCAGTTCCTTGACGACGCTTGCCGGCCGTTCAATCACTTCGCCCGCGGCAATGCGATTGATCGTTACGGGCGATAGCTGACGGATCAACACGGCAGGCAGCTCCCGCGCAAAACTAGCGCGTTATGCGCCTTGGGCGAGGCGCTCCTTCGTTAATATCTTGGCCATCTCGACCGCGGGCTGATCGAACGGATCGACGCCCAGCAATCGGCCGGCCAGAATCGTTTCGATCATAAAGTGCATCAGCAGGGCGCCGAGAGTCTTTTCGTTCAGTACGTCCAGATCGATGGTGCGCACGGGACGATTCGCCCGTGCGAGGGCTTCGGGAACGGCATGGGATTGCGCTGCCACGATATCGCCAATCGCCTGACCGCCGAGATATTCAGCACCTGCGATGCGTGCCAACTGCGGCGACAGACGCGGGCCCGCGCCTGCGCTATCGACCCGCAATACCGTCAGATAATGCTCGCGTGGTCCGTCCATATAGAGCTGCAACTGGCTGTGCTGGTCGAGCGGACCGAGCGCTGCAATGGCACTGGTGCCTTTGCCCGCTTTGCCAAGGCTCTCGGACCACAGTTGCACAAACCAGGCTGCTAAGCGCCCGAGCCTGTCGGCATAGGGCATCACGACGAAGGTCTTCAGGCCTTTCTTGTTGAGCGCAACGGCCATCGCTGCACCCAGCGCGGGTGCGAAGGCATCGGCAGAGTGTGCCTGCAATAAATCGTCGATGACGGTTTGCGCGCCTTGACGGATGGCGACCGGATCAAGCCCGCGCGCCATCGCGGGCATCAATCCGACATTCGTCAGGCAGGAATAGCGCCCACCAATCCCTGGATGGTGGTCCAAGATCGGGATCGAGAAACTTTCAAACAGCGCGCGCAGTCCGTTCGATTTCTCGGGATCGGCGGGCTCCGTGATACCGAGAAACATTTTCGGGATTTGCGCATCGAGACCCGCCGCATGGACAGTCTGCAAGGCAGCGATTGTTTGGGCTATTGTTTCTGCCGTGCCGCCAGACTTCGACGTGACGATAAAGCGTGTGGTCGCCAGATCGAGCCCGCTCAAGCCACCGGCCAGCGTCGTGCCATCTAGGTTGTCGTAGAAACGCGTGCGCGGGCGCGTGCGTTGTTTGGCGTCAGCGCCACCAGGGATATTCCATCCCGCCAACTGCGCGAGAGTCTGGCCACCAAGGCTTGATCCACCGGTACCGAAAAACACGATCGTCTTGGCGCCAACCGACAGTGCTTGTAGGGCGCGCGCTGCATCCAAAATATCCTGTCGTTCTTCAGCAATGCGCAACAGCGGAAGGCGACCGTCGGCATAATCGCGTCGCAACTCTTTCAGAAACGGTTCGGTGCGCGCTAGCCAAGCTTCCAACGTCGAATTGGATATTCCGTGCGAACTAATGGTGCTTTCCAAACACCCATCAATCGATTGCCGGTAGCCACCCGATGCCTTTTTGGCCACGCCGCCATCATCCGCCATGGATTGCCCCTGCCCCTTCGATTGCCCACCAGCGTCCACCGAAACGCTCACCGGCCACACAACTGTGGCCGGACATGATTATAGTCACGCTGCAAAGGGCAGCTTCGTGGCAAATTGACAATTGAAGCGCGTTTTATCCGCGCGTTGCAGGTTTGACCGCGACTGGGGCCGCCGACTTTAGTCCCACCGGCTTGCCGACCACTGTCACAATCAACGCATCGCTATCGAGCAAGGTTTTTGCAACCCGCTTGATGTCGTCCATCGTCACGGCTTCGATCAGCTTGTTGCGGTTCTCGACGTAATCGGGCCCGAAGCCTTCCTGCATCAATCCTAAAAGCTGACTGGCGATTTTCGAGTTGGTGTCAAAGCGCAGCGCATAGGAGCCTGTCAGATAGCTTTTGGCCGAGTCGAGGTCCTCCTGGGTTGGACCGGCATCGGCCATCTTCTTCAATTCGGCACGGATAATGTCGAGGCTTTCGGCCATCGATTCATTTTTCGTCGCAACCGAGCCTGCCAAAATCGACGTGTGCTGGAACGGTTGGATATACGTGTAAACTGAATACGCCAGCCCGCGCTTTTCGCGCACCTCTTCCATCAGCTTGGCTGAAAAGCCGCCGCCGCCGAGGATGTGGTTGATCACAAATGCGGTCATGAAGTCGGGATGCTTGCGCGCCATCGCGCCCAATCCAAACACTGCCACCGATTGCGGTACGTTCATATCGACGATCTGCTGCTTGCCGGAATTGACCGGTTCGGTTTTAGCGACCGGCAATAGGTCCGCTGTTTCGGGAAGGCCACCAAACACTTCATCGAGCAATTTGCCCAATTCGGCGGCGGTGATGTCGCCGACGGCAACAACTTTTAAATTCGAGCGCGTGAAGATGCGCTTGTGATAGGCCGCGAGATCGTCGCGTGTGACCTTCGACAAGGTCTCGACGGTGCCCAACGCGGGGCGGCCGTAGGGGTGGCCCTCGAAGGCCGTCGCCAACCACTGCTTCATGGCGACTTTATCGGGATCTTTTTCTTCGTAAGACACATTGGCCAGAAGCTGCTGGCGAATACGATCGACAGCATCTTTATCGAAGCGCGGCTTTTGGATGGCGAGCTTCAACAGATCGACCGCTTTATCGCGGTTAGCCGTCAGTGTTTCCATCGTGCCATAGAGGGTGTCTTTGCTATCCTCGTAGCTCATGCGCATGGCGATATCTTCCATGCGCTCCTGGAACTCTTCGGCTTTGATGTCGCCAGCACCCTCATCCATCATCGCAGTGATGAAGTTGGCAACACCGTCTTTGCCGACTGGATCTTGGCTGTTGCCGCCATCGAATGCAAAGCGCAGTGCCATCAACGGCACGCCGTGCTCTTCAACGAGCCACGCTTCAATACCGCCTGGGCTTTTGATCGTCTGAATGTTCATGGCTGCGGCCGGTGCTGTAAGTGTGAAACCGAGAACAGTGGCGAGCACTGTCAGGCGAAAGCCATTTTCGAGATGCGCGATGGTCTCACGACCCGCGTTCAGGACACGCGACACAAGCGTCATTGGCTTACCTCACAACGCTGTTGGCGGCATCATCAGTCGCAGGCGCGTCGCCACCTTGCGCAACTCCGCTCTTGTCGGGAATGAGATAGCCGGTCACAGAGCGGCGTAAATCCAGATATTGCGCCGCCACCTTCTGTATCTCTTCGCGTGTGACTTTGCCGATCGCCTCAGGCCATGCTTCGACGTCGGCGACCGTGCGCTCGACAGCCAAGGCCCAACCATAACGACGTGCCAAAGTCGCCTGATTGTCACTCTCATAGATGTAATCGGCGAGATAACTGCTTTTCGCGCGATCGAGTTCTGCTTGCGTCACGCCGTTTTTTACAATGTCCGCAAAAATCGCATCGATGGCGGCTTCGACGTCGCGTAAGGCGACACCATCGGCAGCAATTGCATAGAGCGACAACGATCCGCTATCGAGACCGCTGCCTGAATAGCTGCCCGATGCGCTCGACGCCAATTTGCTTTCAACGACGAGTTTTTTATACAGCCGACTGGTCGAACCAGAGGCCGCAATCTGCATCATCAGATCCAATGCTTCGGCTTCGCCGGGTTTGGCCGTCGTGTAGCTCGGCGTCAGATAATCGCGGTGGAACGAGAAATTGCCGGCACGCGGGTCTTTCAGTTCGACACGACGCGGCACGAGTGATGGTGGTTCCTGCGGACGAACACGCTTTGTGATGACATCCGGGTTCGAGGGAATTTTGCCATACGTGGCGTCTGCCAGCGTTTTGACTTCTTCCGGCGTCACATCGCCGGAAACAATCAGGATGGCGTTGTTGGGCGCATAGTATTTTTTGTAAAACTCCAGCGCGTCCTGACGCGAGAGCTTTTGCATCTCGTGATACCAACCGATGATCGGCACGCCGTAGGGATGGTTCAAATACATCGCCGCGTTCATCTGCTCGTTGAGCAACGCAGATGGATTGTTTTCGATACGCGAGCGGCGCTCTTCTAAAATCACGTCGCGCTCGGTCAGCACCTCTTTTTCATCGAGCCGCAAATTGACCATACGGTCAGCTTCCATCTCCATCATGCGCGGCAGACGATCTTTCGACACGCGTTGGAAATATGCCGTCGCGTCGTTGCCAGTGAAAGCATTGTCCTGGCCACCGAGGCGGCTGACGATTTTCGAGAATTCGCCGACCTGAATTTTTTCGGTGGATTTGAACATCAAATGTTCGAGGAAGTGAGCGATGCCGGATGTGCCGCGATCTTCGTCTGCGGCGCCGACGCGATACCAGACCATGTGCGTGATGACAGGCGCGCGGCGATCCGGGATGACGACGACCTGCATGCCGTTGTCGAGTTTGAATTCGGTGGCGCGTGTTGCGGATGCGGCGGCATAAGCGTGTGGGTTCAGTGCGAGCATGGAGATGGCCAGTACGGTTAAAATCCAAAAACGTTGAAGCCTAAAAACGTCGGGTGCGAAGCGAGCACAAATCGGCATTCGTTCAGTCCTTCATCCGGTTGCTACGCCACTGTCGGCTCGCAACCCTCAGGATAAGCCCCTGGCTGAGCCCGGGGATAAGTTTATTTTCGCTGGTTAACGCTGCTACCGGCAGCCGTAACGCATGATGCTATGAGCCGGATTTGGGGTGGGTAAGTCAAATGACAAGGCGTTCATATGGCACGCCTTATATTTCGTTTGGCTGTGATGACACGTGATTGGCGTGCGTAGATCTTCCGCATTTACCGTCGCGGTCGCTCAACCTCAGATCGCAGCTTGCCGCAATCGACTTACAGCTCAGAAACAGAGATTATTCTTCGTCTGTCTCAGCCGGTTTGTTGATGCTGCCAATGGCCGTCAAAATGGATCCGCGGCATGGACCAAGTGGGCCTTTGACGGAATCTGCGCTTTCGTCGCCGTGGGCTTTGGCGAGGCGATAATGCTTATCGCAATATTCGGCCTGTTGCCGCTCAAGCTCGCTCTTGCTGACGTTCTTTGCGGCGTCGTGATCTTGGACAGGCAGTTCAGCGACGGCGGCTTTACCGCTGCCAGGTTCTGGCAATGCTTCTAAGCCAGGCGGAACAACGAGCGGGGCGCGTTCTTTCAGTTTCGGGACTGCTGTTTGGGTCGAGCCGGTGTTCAAACCGACGGCATCGAAAATCTTGCCGTTGAGTTCGACGCCATCGAACCCGCAAGCGGAGAGCGCCACAGCCAGTGTTGCCGCGGCTGCGATCCTGGCAATTTTCGATAATTTTATCAATGCCATGACTTTCCCCAGCGCTGACGCGCGCACGTCCCCTATTCCCCGAGTTAAGACGGGTTTGAGGCCAGATTACGACTCACGCCGACTCTGGCCTGAATGAGTCATACAACAGCCCGACCACCCCGGCAACGATGGCCATATCGGCGATGTTGAACACATACCAGTAAAAGCCGAAGGCGTGCGCCGAGAAGAAGTCTGCGACGCCCCCTAACGTCAAGCGATCAATGGCATTTCCGATGGCCCCGCCGATGATCAGCGCGATGCTCCAGGTCATCAATCGCCCAGTCGCCGAACGCGAAAGCCACACCCACATCGCAATGCTCGCGACCGCTGCGAAGCTGGCCAGAATGAGCTGCCCTTCCATCGTGTCGGTCGCAAACATCGAATAGCTGATGCCGGTGTTCTTCACGAACACCAGATCGAGAAACGGCGTGACCTCGACCCGTCCTTTGGACTGGATGTCGTAGATGTAGATCATCCAGTACTTGTGCGCTTGGTCGATGATGGCGGTGGCGAGCGCGACCGTCAGACCGAGCGCCGACCAGCGACCCCAGAGCCAGCCGTTGGACTTTGCGTCGGTGTGCGTTTCGTTGGCTTGCATCACGCGCCAACTTTCATGCTGTCTTTCTGGGCATCTATTTCGGCGACGGCGGCAGCATCGCGCGCCGATAGATCGGGATAGGCGGGGTTCGACCCAACGTCTTTGGTGATGCGCCAGGAACGGGCGCACTTGGTACCGTCCGCGCGCTTGATGACGACGCCGACGCCCGGTTCGTTCGGCAGCATGAACGCGCCAGCGGGCGCTGGCTTATCGCTGATCGCAATGTCGGACGTGATGCAAACTTCCGCCATATCAACGCCTTCGAGGCCAGCCATCAAATCGGCATCGGTGACGTAAACCTCGGGTGCGGCTTCGAGTGACGAGCCGATGCGCTTGGCCGCGCGTTCGACTTCAAGTGCGCCGGTGACCACGCTCCGCACTTCGCGCACGCGGTCCCACTTGGCGGCGAGATTGTCGTCGCGCCAACCGCGCGGGATTTTCGGGAACGCTGCCAGATGTACGCTGTCTGCTTCGCCCGGTTTATAAAGTAGCCACGCTTCTTCCGCCGTGAACGACAGAATGGGCGCGAGCCACTTGATCAGACATTCCGCCAAGTGATCGACGACGGTGAGTGCCGCCTTGCGCTTCACGCTCGATGGCGCTTCGCAGTACAGCGCGTCTTTGCGGATGTCGAAATAGAACGCCGACAATTCGGTGTTCATGAATTGCGAAAGGATGCCGACGATCTTGCGATAGTCGTAGGTCTCGTACGCCTTGCGCACGTCGTGGTCGATTTCCGCTAAGCGATGCAGCATCAAGCGTTCGAGTTCCGGCATGTTCTTGACGGCAACGGTATCGGACTTCGCATCGAAGTGCGCGAGCGCGCCCAACATCCAGCGCAGCGTGTTGCGCAGCTTGCGATAGGTTTCCGAAAATGTTTTCAGAATTTCCGGGCCGATGCGCAGGTCGTCGGAATAGTCGGAGGCTGCCACCCACAGGCGCAAAATGTCTGCACCCGATTTCGCCATCACGTCTTGCGGCGCGACGACGTTGCCGAGCGACTTCGACATTTTCTGGCCCTTCTCGTCGAGCACGAAGCCGTGCGTCAGCACCACGTCATAGGGCGCGTGACCGCGCGTGCCGCAGCTTTCGATGAGCGATGAGTGGAACCAGCCGCGATGCTGGTCGGAGCCTTCCAAATACATCACGCGATCCTGGCCCTTTGGCTTGCGCGCGAGGCCTTTGTAGGCCGGGAAGGTTGCGGGATCTTCGAGCGTGAAGGCGTGGGTCGAACCGGAATCGAACCAGACGTCGAGCACGTCTTTGACCTGCTCCCACTTGTCGCGTTCGGCTTTTGGAATGAGACCTTTCAGGAAGCGATCTTTGGCGTCGGCTTCGAACCACACGTCCGCGCCGTGCTCTTCAAAAGCTTTTTCAATTCGCGCGACGAGTTCATCGGACTCTGCAAATCCCGGTCCGGGAATGACCTGATCGGTTTCGACATTTCGGAATACCGTGATCGGCACGCCCCACGCGCGCTGACGCGAGACGACCCAATCGGGCTTGGCCTCGATCATGCCGGTGATGCGGTTCTGGCCGGACTTGGGCACCCATTCGGTGTTCTTAATTTCCGCAAGTGAGATATCTCTCAAAGAATTCCGGCGCTCCGCGCCCGGCGGCCGGCTCGACGAAGGAGAGTCGCCGGGCGCAACAGGAGTGTCCATTGCAATGAACCATTGGGGTGTATTGCGGAAGATCACCGGCTTCTTGGAACGCCAAGAGTGCGGATACTGATGCTTCAAGCGTCCGCGCGCGATGATGTTGCCAGCGTCTGCCAGCGCTTTAATCACCGCGTCGTTGGCATCGCCTTTGTCGCCGTTTTCTTTGAGAACGCGCTTGCCTTCGAAGCCCGGCGCAGCGCTCGTCATTACGCCGTCTGCGTCAACTGTGAAGGGAACAGTTGTGTCAATGCCGCGCTCGCGTAGCGCCTTCTGATTTTTGTTCCAGATGATGTAGTCGTCAGCACCATGCCCCGGCGCGGTGTGCACGAAGCCGGTGCCGGTATCATCGGTGACGTGATCGCCGTCGAGGAGTGGGACGTCGAAGTCGTAAGCGAGCTTCGCCAACGGATGCACGCAAATCGCACTGGCAAGTTCGGCTGCAGATACGCGGCGCACGAGATGGAGGCCATCAATTTTAGCAGCCTTCGTGACTTGGTCGGCCAGCTTTTCGGCCAGCACAAATTTGTCGCCGACCTTGGCCCAGTTGTCTTTTGGGGCGTCGGTTACTTCGTAAAGATTGTAATCTATGCGGCTTGAAAAACTAATCGCTCGGTTGCCCGGTAGTGTCCACGGCGTTGTAGTCCAGATAACGATATTTGCTCCAGCGAGTCCCAACGTATCAGCTGCTCTATCACGCGCCCGAGCAGTGTCGTGCCGATCAACCGGAAACTTCACCCAGATCATATCGGACTGATAATCCTGGTACTCGATCTCGGCTTCCGCGAGCGCGGTTTTCTCAACCACGCTCCACATCACAGGCTTCGAGCCGCGATACAGCAAACCTGACTTGGCAAACTGCATCAGTTCGCGGGCTATCGTCGCTTCTGCCTTGTAGCTCATCGTCGAATAGGGGTTGGCCCAATCGCCGATCACGCCGAGGCGCTTGAATTCCTCGCGCTGCACGTCGAGCCATTGACCGGCAAACTTGCGGCACTCATCGCGAAACGCATTGATCGCTTTGGCGTCTGAGAAGTCCGGCTTTTCTTTTCCCTTGGCGCGATACGCCTCCTCGATCTTCCATTCGATCGGCAAGCCGTGACAATCCCAGCCTGGCACGTACGGTGAGTCATGGCCCAGCATCTGCTGCGATTTCACCACGAGGTCTTTGAGAATTTTATTGAGCGCATGGCCGATGTGGATGTTGCCGTTTGCGTACGGCGGGCCATCGTGCAGCACGAAGCGCGTGCGGCCCTTGGCATGCGCCCGCAGCTTTTCGTAGAGGCCCATCTCGTCCCAGCGCTTGAGTAATTTCGGTTCGAGTTCGGGCAGTCCGGCGCGCATAGGAAATTCGGTCTGAGGCAGGAACAGCGTTTCGCTCCAGTCGCGCGCGCTGCCCGCTGCTGCGGTATTTGCATCGGCGCCTGCTGCCGCCTTCGCCGCTGTTTGAGTTTTGCTCGGCTCCGCCTCAACCTTCGACGGTGGGCGCTTGTCCTTCGACATTCTGTTCGATCTTTCTGGGTCTGGCAGATGCACGCGCTCCGCCGTCAAATCAGCGCGCGTTCTAGCAAGGTCGGCAGGCACACGCAATTTTTCGAGTTTCGCGTGGGTCGTCACCGACTTTCCGCACATTTGCCATCAGAAAAATTGTCATCCCGGGCGAGCCGCCATGCGGCGAGAACCGGGACCCAGAAATCTTTCTTAGAAGCCTGGGTCCCGGATCGCGATGCGCGGCATCGCGTCCGGGATGACAACTTACAGCTAACTCAGAATCGCCCGCACGTTGGAGACATCGGCGTTCATTTGGACGATGAGTTCGTCGGCGCTATCGAACTTGCGATCGGGGCGGATGAAATCGACGAACTCGACCTCCATCTCGTGGCCATACAAATCGCCATCGAAGTCCAGAAGAAAAACTTCCAGCACCGGCTTGCCGTCATCGAACGTGGGTCGTGTCCCGAGGTAGGCCGCAGCGTCGTGCACAGCGCCGTCTACATGCGCGCGCACGGCATAGATGCCGTGGCCCAACGTGGTTCCCTTCGGCATCGGCACGTTGGCGGTCGGATATCCCATGCCGGTGCCGCGCTTGGCACCGCCGACGACTTTACCAGACACGCGCCAATTATCACCCAGCATATGCGCTGCGCCCTTCACATCGCCTTGCGCTAAGTGCAAGCGCACGCCGGATGACGAAAACACTTCCCCGGATTCGGCCACCGGCGGCATCACCGTGACGCCGAAGCCAAGCTCCTCGCCTGCGTGTGCCATCAATTCCGGATTGCCGCCGCGTTTCTTGCCAAAATAAAAATCGTAGCCGATGATGACATGCGCGACGCCGAGCCCTGCCACCAGCACACGCTCGATAAACTCTTGCGCGGTCATGCCGGCCAGTTGCGCATTGAACGGTTCGACAAACGCGGTTTTCACGCCAAGCTCTTTGAACAAATGCAATTTGCGCGTCAGCGGTGTGAGGCGAAAGTGTTGTTCGTCGGGTTGGAAAAATTCGCGTGGGTGCGGTTCGAACAGCATGACGGCGGGTGCGCGATCTAATGCTTTAGCGCGTGACACCGCTTCGGCGATCAGTGCGCGGTGGCCGCGATGCACCCCATCGAAATTGCCGATGGCGACAACCGCGCCGCGCGCTTCGAGCGGCACATGCGTGTGACCGTGAACGACCTGCATCGCGGCGATAAGCTCCTGCGGATCAAACGTGCGCCGTCGAGATTAAGCGATCAACATTGCGAAAGCTGTGGAGCTCGTCGGCCAACAGCAAAACGAGCTTTAAGCAGAACGACCTTTAAGCAGGACGGCCGGGCACCATCAAGACCGCTTCTCCCGTCAGAACGGCTTTGCCGTTGACGGTGCACAGGCAATCGAATTTTGCGCGGCGCTTTTCCGGGATGAGTTCGATCAGGCGCACAATCGACTCGACCCGATCATCGATCTTCACCGGACCTTTGAAATTCAAAGACTGTGAGATGTAGATCGCACCAGGCCCTGGTAACTTCATGCCAAACAGGGCCGATATGTAGCCCGCCGACAAAATGCCGTGCGCAATCCGCTCTTTGAAGATTGTCGTGGCCGCGTAACCGGGGTCCAAGTGCACTGGGTTGTAATCGCCCGATAAAGCCGCGTAAGCGACGATGTCGGCTTCCGATACCACTCTGGACATCGAGGCTTCTTGCCCGACCTGCAAATCTTCGAAGTATTTCGTGCGGCCGGCGGTCGCGAGCATGCGTAGTGTCCTTGGTTCGGTCAGACAGAGCGAGAGTTCAAATTCACTCGCGCGCAATGTCACAGTAACGTCGCAGGCGGACGGCTGCAACTGACGACCAGGGCATGAGCCTGCGGCGTTCTTGCCGCACATGGCGTTTCAGTTCCGCCAATTCGCGATTGCTTTGCTGGCCTCTTGACCGCTATAAGCAGGTATTCCCATTTCATCCTGCAGTTGGCCGTTGCGGACCCCCCCCGCGCCGGACCGGAGACATACAATTATGAGCGACCGCAGACCACTGATGCCGAAAGCGACCGCCGTTTGGCTGGTTGAGAATACCGGTCTTGCGTTCGACCAGATCGCTGAATTCTGCGGCCTGCATCCACTCGAAGTCAAAGGCATCGCTGACGGCGACGTGGCCCAAGGCATTAAGGGCATGGACCCTGTGACCAACGGTCAACTGACGCGCGATGAAATTGCGCGCGGTGAAAAAGATCACGGCTACAAATTGAAGTTAGCCGAAAGCAAAGTCGAATTGCCTCCGCCGTCGCTATCGCGCAAAGGTCCGCGCTATACCCCGGTTTCGCGGCGTCATGATCGGCCAAATGCCGTGCTGTGGATTTTGCGTAATCACCCCGAGCTCAAAGACAGCCAGATCATGCGCTTGGTCGGCACCACCAAGCCGACGATTGCGCAAATTCGCGATCGCACGCACTGGAACTCAGCGCAATTGACGCCGCAGGATCCGGTGACACTCGGGCTATGCACACAGATCGATCTGGATGCCGAGGTTCAGAAATCGGCGCGCCGGCTTGATCGCGAGCGCAAAGAGTCTGGCAAGGGTCAGGACAAGGCAGGCACACTGCTGTCCACGACCGAGACGACGACACCGCCGCCTGCATCCACGAACACCGCTCAGATCCTCGCGCCGAAGGTTGCTGCTGAGGCCCCGGAGGAAACGCCAGAGCAGGAACAGGCCCGCGTGCTGGCCAAGCTCAAAGGCATGTCGGGTGTCACAGCCGACGACGAGCCAAGCCAGGAATAATTTCAGGCGCGTGCGCGCGTCCAGACAATAGCGGGTTCGGCTGAGTTATCGCGGCGAGACAGTGGGTTCCAACCCAGCGCGTTGGCCGCGAGCCACGCGTACAGTCCCAGCATCATCATCTGCGTTGCTGGTATCCCTTGATGTTGCAGCACGAACGTCAGCGGGAAGGGCAATAGCCATAAAAGTCCGCCGAGCGTCAGCTCAATCGGTGATGGTGCATCCCTTCGTGCGCGCCAATACCAGATCAAAGCTGCGAGTGGCACGGCGAGATCGTGCGCTAACGCATAGGGCACCACCATCATGGTGCCGAGCGTCAAGATCAGGGACTTTACGGGCAGCGTCGCATCACTACGCGCTACCGCGAATGTCGTTGCCACGATGGCTGCCGAGATGAGCCATTGTCCCGCGAGTGCAACGTGCGTTGACGCCCCCAATGACCAGAGAGCTGCATACGGCGTCGTCATGTGAATCGCGTAGAAATCATCCATGGCCAGGATGTAGGACCATTGCAGTTGTGCCGTATCGATGAAGTAGGCCTGCCACGGTTGAATTCCGAAGAGGGCAATACTGAATAGCACGAGCGCGAGGGTGGTTGTTGTCATCGCTGCGAGCGAACGCCAAGCCCCAAACGCGATCAGAAACAACGGCAGTAAAAGCGCGATCTGAGGTTTCAGCGTGAGAAAGCCAAACATGACACCTGCCAAAATAGGCCGCATCGGCAGCACGCGGAGTGCGCCAATAAAAAGCGCTGCCATGAACAGTGCGATTTGGCCAAAGATGACATTGGAGACGACCGCTGGCGCGAGGAATAGCACCCCAACTAAAGGGGCATCCTGGCGCGTTGGCCATCGGCCAAGTGCTGCCACCAGGAACGCCGCCGCACCCAACATTGTCCAAAGCACATACGCGCTAGAAAACGGCAGCAGAGCGAATGGTGCGAGCCACGGCAGGAGGCTCGGCGGGTATGAGAGATTTGTAAAAGCCGTTGCCGGTGCGAACCAAGTCGCGAGCAGTGCTTTGTAACTTTCCGGATCGTAGCCCTGCGTCACCAGACCTTCGAGCGCGAGCCGCCCGGCCGACCAGAAGTTAACAAAATCCAAACCGACGTGCGACCCGGTCGCCATCACGCCGTTTTCATCGGGCGCGAAAAAGCCATGCCACGCGACCAGCGCATAGGGCAGCGCCAACACGGTCGCAATCCACAAAACTGTCAGAGGTAGGCGGCGCATTTCGACGGGCTCCGAAGGGGGCTAGAGCCGAGATTAACGGGTCAGGGTAACCGAAGGATGAAGCACGGGGCTTGGGTTTAGGGTTTGTCTCATCCCAAAAGACCGTTGGGTCACCAGCTCGCATGCATTTCCTCCGTTGTCGGCGCGGCCCTCATTCGCTAGCGTCATGCGAACTTCGAGCGCTGGAGACGGGCCGCCTAATGCAGTCAAATCCCTACGAACAGAACTTGCCTAAAAATCCCGCCAATTTTCAGCCGCTGACCCCGCTGTCATTCCTTGAGCGCACCGCAACTGTAACGCCCGATCGCACGGCGATTATTCATGGGAATGTGCGGGTCACTTATGCCGAGTTTTACGCCCGATGCCGGCGCCTCGCCTCAGCGCTCGCCATGCGCAATGTGGGACCTAGCGATACCGTTTCAGTCATGCTCGCCAACACCCCACCGATGCTCGAAGCGCACTACGGCGTCGCCATGACGGGGGCCGTTCTGCACACGATCAACACGCGGCTCGATGCGGCGATCATCGCGTTTCAGCTCGATCACGCAAATACTAAGCTGCTGATCACCGACCGCGAATTTTCGGCAACGATGCGCGAGGCTTTGGCGCTCGCCAAGGTCAAGCCAATCATCATCGACTATAACGATCTTGAATTTTCCCAGACCGGCACCGCGTTATCTCAAGACGACTACGAAGCGTTTATCGCCAAGGGCGATCCACATTTCAAATGGCGCTGGCCCAATGACGAATGGGATGCGATCTCGCTCAACTACACATCAGGCACCACCGGAAATCCCAAGGGCGTTGTCTATCATCATCGCGGCGCTGCATTGATGTGTTATGCGAATACCATGGCCACCGGCATGACGCGCGATAGCGTCTACCTGTGGACGCTGCCAATGTTTCACTGCAACGGCTGGTGCTTTCCGTGGTCGATTTCGATGGTAGGCGGCACGCATGTGTGCCTTCGCTGGGTACGTGCCAAAGCCATGTTCGATGCCATCGTCACGCACAAAGTCACGCATATTTCAGGCGCGCCGATCGTCATGTCCACGTTGCTCAACGCGAGCGCGGACGAGAAGCGCGACATTTCCCACGTGGTCGCTTTCAACCACGCCGCCGCGCCGCCGCCCGAAGCAGTTCTGTCGGCTATGACGGATGCCGGGTTTAGATTGACCCATCTTTATGGTCTGACCGAAACTTACGGTCCCGCGACCATCAACGAATGGGACGTGAGCTGGGACGACCTGCCTAAGCCTGAACGCAATGCCAAGAAAATCCGCCAAGGCGTGCGCTATGTTGCGCTCGAAGATCTGACCGTCATGGACCCTGAAACCATGGAGCGCGTTCCCGCCGATGGCGAAACGCTCGGCGAAGTCATGTTCCGCGGCAACATCGTCATGAAGGGCTACCTCAATAACGCGAAAGCGACCGAAGAAGCTTTCCGCGGTGGATGGTTTCATTCCGGCGATCTGGGCGTGATGCATGCCGATGGGTACATTCAGCTCAAAGACCGTTCGAAAGACATCATCATTTCTGGCGGGGAAAATATTTCATCGATTGAAGTCGAGGATGTCCTTTACAAGCACCCTGCCGTTGCGTTTTGCGCCGTCGTTGCCAAACCGGACGACAAATGGGGCGAGACGCCGTGCGCCTTCATAGAACTCAGACCCGGCGCGACGGCGACAGGCGAAGAGTTGCTCGAATGGTGCCGTCAGGGTCTCGCGCGCTACAAAGTTCCGCGCCACATTGTGTTTGCCGAAGTCCCCAAAACTTCAACCGGAAAAATTCAAAAATTTAAACTGCGCGAGATGGCCAAAGACGCGTAGTCACGACCCTCGGCTACCAGACCTACGACATCGGAAACTTATCACTCACGGATCGATAGCCAATTGCAGGAGACCCGCATGCTCTGCTCAAAAGCCTTCGCAATCGTTTTGGGAATTCTAACGCTGCTTATTCCTCGTGAACCTGTTGTGGCTGCTGAACTGGCCATCAATCCCGCGGCTGATAGTCAAGATATCGTGTGGGGGAAAAAGGTCGTCGAGGGCGGATACATTCTGCACTTTCGTCATGCGAACCGTGAGAAATGGATCGATGTGACGGCTTTCGACGCTATCGAATTACTCAAGAACTACGAACCCGAAGCGGTGCCTTTCAAACGCGCTACCTGTTTGTCGGAACAAGGGGTACACGAAGCGCAGTTGATGGGCTCGGTGTTCGAAGCCGCGCGCGTGCAAATCGAAACGATCATTTCGAGCCCGAGCTGTCGCAGCCGACAAACGGCACAACACGCTTTCGGGCGGATCGACATGATTTCCAATTCTCTCCTGCACCGGACGGCGATACCCGTGCGTCAGCATTTGGCATTCAATACGTCTCTGCGCAAACTGATCCTCAATTCGCAACCAACACGGGGCAAGAACACGATCCTGTCTGGACATGCCGGTACGCTTAGACTGGATTCCGGCATCGTCATCGATCGCAATGAAACTGGCGAAGGTTTGGATGAACGCGATGAGACTGGATTCGTCGTGCTCGAAGTTGTCGGGGAGCAGATCATTGCGCGTTACAAATATCGGTCGATCATGCATTTCGCGCACGCCATGATCGAACTTCCCGTGACACGGGAAGATGAGCAGGTGACCGAAAATGAAGATTAGTCGATTGTTTTTGGGTGCGATTGCCCGTCGTGGCTCTTGCAAACAAAATACACCCACCAGCCAATAAATTTTTTCTCCGGTATGTCGAACTGACAGAGGTTCGCGGCACGTAGGTAGGCAAGCACTTGTTTTGAGTGCTGCCGAAGGCGCGTGGGCATTCTAGCCATCTGCGCCATCGCCCCGTGTGCGATGAAAGGATGTCATAATGCAGTTCATGCTGATCTTTACCGAACCCCAAGACAAGTTCGACGAGCGGCAAGATCCGGTCAAGGGCGGCCCCTATTGGGGCGCCTGGACGAGCTACATGGCCGCTGTGCAAAAAGCGGGGATTATGGTGTCGGGCAACGGCTTGCAGCCGCCGCATACGGGTACTGTGGTCAAAGTCAGAAACGGCACACGACAGGTTGAGGACGGTCCGTTCGCAGACACCAAAGAGCAACTCGGTGGCTATGCCATTATCGAGGTCGCCAATATCGATGCAGCTCTGGAATGGGCCGCGCGAAGTCCGTCGGCAACATATGGTTCAGTCGAGATCCGGCCCGTTCTGCCGCCGCCACCGCAGTCGTGATGTCCGACGTCTCCGCTGAACAAGCGCGCGACACTGCAGAACGCGTTGCACGCGCTTCCTATGGCAAACTGATTGCCGTGATTTGCACGCGGACGCGTGATGTCGCGTCGGCCGAAGATGCTTTATCGGACGCCTTCAAAATTGCCTTACAGACTTGGCCGCAGTCGGGCATTCCGCTGCGGCCGGAAGCATGGTTGCTGACCGTTGCGCGCCGTGCGGCAGGGCACAAAGAACGGCACGAACGCGTGAAAGTCGCCGCTTCTCCCACTCTTGAGATTATCGCCGGGTTTGCTTCTGACCCCATTGAAGTCATCCCGGATGAGCGGCTCAAACTCATGTTTGTATGCGCGCATCCGGCGATTGATCCTTCGCTCCAAGCCCCGCTCATGCTGCAGACCGTTCTTGGCCTCGACGCTGGCCGCATCGCCGCTTGCTTCCTCTCCTCACCGAGCGCGATGGCGCAACGATTGGTGCGGGGGAAATCTAAAATCAAAGATGCCGGATTGGCATTTGAGGTGCCGGGCGCAGATGAGCTGGCGGTTCGCCTCGATGCAGTTTTGGCAGCGATTTACGCGGCGTACGGCACGGGTTGGGAAGACGTGATGGGTGCTGATCCCAAACGCAAGGGTTTGACCGAGGAGGCGATATGGCTGGCTGGCACGGTCGTCGATTTGGTCCCTGATCCTGAAGCCCAGGGCTTGCTTGCGCTCATGCTCTATTGCGAGGCTCGTCGCCCGGCGAGGCGCTCGGCGAGTGGTCAATTTGTGCGGCTGTCTGAGCAGGACTGTAGCCTTTGGTCAGAAAGCCTAATCGTGGAAGCTGAACGATTGTTGTTTCAAGCCTCGCGCGCGATGCAGCCAGGCCGGTTCCAGACTGAGGCTGCGATCCAGTCTGTCCATGTCAATCGCGCCGTGACCGGCGAGACGAATTGGTCCGCACTCATCGCGTTGTATGGGTTACTTAGCCAACTATCACCAACGATTGGTGCGCGCGTTGCTGAAGCCGCCGCGTTGGCTGAATCTGGTGCGCCCGATATGGCTTTAGCGCGGCTCGACGCTTTGGGGGACGCTGCCGAAAACTATCAGCCCTTTTGGGTTGCACGCGGCGAAGCGCTCGCTCGACTGTCGCAGTCGGGCCCTGCGGGCGAAGCGTTCATAAGGGCTGCTGGAATGAGTGAAGACGATAGCGTACGGCGTTTTTTGCTTGCTCGTGCAGATGACGTTTCGCAACCAAGCGATAGGCCGAAAACATAAAAGCCCCGCCTGGCGATGATGCCATCGCTGGGCAGGGCTTGCGATTTCCACATCTCCCGATGTTCGGCTAATGCCGTGTCGCCCTTTGCAGGCGCTCCATTTCATCTTTGAGTTTCAGTTTTTCGCGCTTCAAGCGCTGGATCTCAATGTCGTCCGATCCTGGACTTGCGACGGCTCGATCAATTTTTTCTTCGAGCGCTCTATGCTTCTCATTTAACTCTGCGATATGAGCAGACAATGCCATCAGTTCCTCCTAGAAAGACTGTCGACATCTGGATGGTGACATAGATTTGTCGCTTGTCCAGCCCGGAAACGCAGTTCGCCATGCAAGGCTACGAGCACAAGCTCATCATTGCGCTGCGATAGCCTTTAAATTCTCAAAATGGGTCATATATTTAGCCTCGCATTCACCTTCGCGCGCCTGACATAGCGTTCGTGTTGACGGTTTGCCTGTTGCCTTCGGCGAAGCAATCGCCCAAATAGCCGAATATGAGCGGCCAAGAGTGGGGCGGGCATCTCCGATGGAGCGTCGCGACGAACGCGAATTGCGCGATGAATTGGTGAGTTTACGGGCTGAACACCGTCAACTCGATCTTGAGATCGTCGCACTTGAAAACAGTGCGACAGCGGATCAGCTTCTGGTCAAGCGGTTGAAAAAGAAGAAGCTCGTACTCAAAGATCGCATCACGCAAATCGAAGATCGTCTACTTCCGGATATTATTGCCTGACATCGGCTATCTGAACCAGCGCGGTCTGTTCTTCGTTCTCTCAACGGCATCGGAACTTTGCACCCATGACTGGTGTTCAAGATCCGCAATCCTAATGACCAAGGTCATGGCACAACACGATCATGGCACAATCTGTCGAGCGTTGGCTGTACCCGACCGAGCATGGTTTGTTTTGCGAGCCTGGCGGATTCTATATCGATCCACATCGACCGGTCGATCGCGCCATCATTACCCACGGCCACGGCGACCATGCGCGGTCCGGCCATGGTGCGGTGCTGGCAACACCTGAGACGATCGCCATCATGAAGGTGCGATATGGGGAGACTTGCGCTGGCGCATTTCAATCTCTGGCGCTACGCGAACCGATAACGATGAACGGTGTCGAAGTTTCACTCGCTCCGGCTGGACACATCTTGGGATCGGCGCAAATCGTCATGACATGGGCAGGTCGGCGAGCCGTCGTCTCGGGTGACTACAAGCGCGCCAGCGATCCGACGTGTGAAGCTTTCGAACTTGTACCGTGCGATGTGTTTGTCACAGAAGCGACGTTCGGTTTGCCGGTGTTTCGACATGAGGTAGCGGCGAACGAAGTTCACAAGCTTTTTCGGTCGATGGCAGCCGAGCAGTCGCGCACACATCTCATCGGCGCTTATGGTCTTGGCAAATGCCAGCGTATGATCCGGCTGATCCGCGATGCCGGTTACGACAAACCGATCTACCTGCACGGTGCCATGGTCGCGCTGACACATCTCTATCAACAGCTTGGTATTGCACTGGGTGACGTTCGCCCGGTTGCGCACGAAGATCCCAAAGCATTTGTCGGTGGCATCGTATTGTGCCCGCCGTCTGCCATCGGCGATCGCTGGTCGCGACGTTTCAACGACCCCGTCAGTGTGTTTGCGAGCGGATGGATGCGCATTCGCGGACGGGCGCGGCAACGCGGCGTTGAGCTGCCGCTTGTCGTTTCCGATCACGCAGATTGGCCGGAGTTAATCGCCACCATTCAAGAGACCAGCGCTGGCGAAATATGGGTCACGCACGGCCGCGAAGATGCGCTCGTCTATCACCTCTCGACCTTAGGCATCACAGCACGCGCCCTCAAGCTGGTCGGTCGCGATGACGACGAGGACGCATAGCATGCGTGCGTTCGCGGCCCTGCTCGATGGCCTTGCCACAACTCAAAGCCGCAATCGCAAGACAGCGCTGCTCGGGCGATATTTTCGCGATGCGTCCGATCCAGATCGGGGATGGGCTTTGGCGGCATTGACCGATGGCTTGCCAATTCGCGTGTCGTTGCGACGGATGCTGGCCGGTCTCACCAGCCGGTTCATCGATCCGGTGCTCTATAAAATGTCGCGCGATTATGTTGGCGACACGGCTGAAACCGTCGCGCTGTTGTGGCCAGATCGCGCGAACGCTGGTGAGGGGCCGTCGCTCGATACCGTGGTGCAGGCGATGGCGAGTGGCACAACAGCGGAGCGGACTGAAGCGCTCGGGCGCATCCTCGACAGCCTCGATCCGTCAGGACGATGGGCCGTGCTGAAACTGATCGGTGGCGCGCCGCGCGTTGGCGTCTCGGCACGTTTGGCGCGCACGGCGCTTGCTGAGGCTTTTGATCGCGATGTCAACGACATCGAAGATATCTGGCATGCGCTAGAGGCGCCCTACTCCGATTTATTCCAATGGCTCGAAGGCCGGGCTGACAAACCCGACCCTGGACTGCGGCCCGTGTTTCGCCCCGTTATGCTGGCGCATCCGATTGAAGACGACGATTGGCCGAAGCTGGATGCGAAAGATTTTTCAGCTGAATGGAAATGGGATGGCATCCGCGTGCAGATATCCGCGCGCGGTGGCGAGGTGCGCATGTTCTCGCGCCAGGGCGACGATATTTCGATAGCGTTTCCAGAAATTCGCTCCGCGTTTGCCATGCAGACTTGCGTCGCGGATGGTGAATTACTCGTTATGCGCGATGGGGTTATTGCGCCGTTTAACGATTTGCAGCAACGGCTCAATCGAAAGACTGTCACGGCGAAAATGCTGCGCGAATATCCAGCGCATGTTCGGCTCTATGATCTGCTGTTTGTTGACGATGAAGACTTGCGCGCATCGTCTTTCGATAGTCGCCGAGCACGTTTGGAGGCTTGGCATGTCGAACATCAGCCGCCGCTGACCGATCTATCTCAACTCGTCGCGTTCGAGAGTTTCGACGCGCTGCACACCGTTTGGTCGTCGGCGCGTGACGATGGCATTGAAGGCTTGATGCTGAAGCGGCGCGATAGCGTATATCAGGCAGGTCGCGTGAAGGGCCAATGGTTCAAGTGGAAGCGTGCTGCACTCACTCTGGATTGCGTGATGATGTATGCACAGCGTGGATCGGGGAAACGGTCATCGTTTTATTCCGATTACACATTCGGTGTTTGGCGTGACGGCTCGGAAGGCCAACGTGAACTAGTGCCGGTCGGCAAAGCCTACTCAGGATTTACCGACGACGAGTTGAAACAACTCGATCGTTGGATCCGTGCCAATACGACGGAAACATTCGGGCCGGTGCGTGCGGTCTCACCTGGCCTTGTGCTGGAAGTTGCCTTCGATGCTTTGCAAAAGTCTGCGCGCCACAAGTCCGGCGTTGCCATGCGCTTTCCGCGCATCCATCGCATTCGGTGGGATAAACCGGCTAGCGAGGCCGAGACGCTAGAGACGGTTATGGCGATGCTTGGCCAAAGCACAGCGGTGCCCGATCAGCCTGCTTCGCCTCCGAGCACTTTGATATGATCGCGAACTTCAAACAACCTGAGCGGATCGGTTAGTTTCGATCTATAGATGATAGCGCATCATTTGAACGCATAGGCCAGATATGTCTCTCAGTTGTTTTTAATGCGGGGGTTACTCGGTGTTCAACGATTTGCGACGGTCGATTGCAGCGCTTGTCAAAGGTGTGCTCGTGGTTTTGGGTGGTGCGAGCGCGGATAGCGGCTTTGCAGCCAAAGCAGACGGTAGCGCGCTGATCGAGATCGAGCCGGGCGATGGGCCAGACTGGGGTACGCTGTCTTCGTTGACGGCGCATCGCTCCGATCCGCGGCGCTTGTTTGCCGTCACCGACCAGGATTCGCCGCCGTTACGCATTGTCGAGATCGAGGTATCGGAAACAACAGCGCGCGTTGTGCGCCAGATCAATGTCTCAGCGCCGAACTTCGACGATCTCGATGTTGAAGGGCTTGTTATGAAACCTGACGGTGGATTTTGGTTGGCTTCGGAGGGGCAGGCTGGAAACACGCCACCGAATGTGCTGCTCGACATCGACGCCGGGGGTCGGTTGCTGCGCAGTATCAATGTGCCGGAAGCCGTTGCTGGGAAAATTCAACGCCAAGGCTTCGAGGGTGTTGCGCTGGTGCCGTCAAGCGCGGGTGATGAACTTGTCGTCAGTTTTCAATCTGGCTTTAAGGGTGATGCCGACGACGTCTCACGCATCGGCGTCGTCGATCTCGCGAGTGGCGCGTGGACGTTCTACTTGTATCCGTTGGAGCGGCTTGACGACGGCGACGTGTCTGGCTTGAGCGATATCCTGCATCTGGGAGATCGACGCTTCGCGCTGCTCGAACGCGACGGCAAAGGTGGGCGCCGCGCGATCAAATGGATCACGACAATTGATTTAGGCGCCGCGACGGGTGTGGATATCAAGGACACCGCACCGGTTCTCAGCAAACGCCGTGTTTTCGATCTCGTGCCGATGTTTCTCGACCTCGATCGCAAAGTCGAAAAAGAGATCGAGGGGCTGACGATTGCCGCCGACGGTCAAATATACGCCGTCACCGACAACGATAATAAGCGCGCAACCGTGTTGCTTAGGCTCGGCAAACGGGAAGATATTTTTGGGCGCTAGGTCAGGTTAATGCCTAGAGGGGCTCTGCCGAAGAGCCCACTGCCGTGCAACTGGCGCGTTGTATCGCCCATCGGACGCACTTTTTCTTGCGATTTGTCCGCCAACCCACTAAACCCCGCGTTTTCCTGGAGCGGACCAGTCAAATGGCGACGCGCACACCTCTCGTCGGAATCATCATGGGCAGTCAGTCCGACTGGCCGACCATGAAGGCTGCCTGCGACGTCCTCGACGAGCTTGAGATCGGCTACGAGACGAAAATCGTGTCGGCCCATCGCACGCCAGATCGCCTCTACGCGTATGCCAAAGGTGCCAAGGCACACGGCCTCAAAATTATCATCGCGGGCGCTGGCGGCGCAGCGCATCTGCCGGGCATGACGGCCTCAATGACAACGCTGCCCGTTCTGGGCGTGCCGGTTGAGAGCAAAGCGCTCAAGGGTCAAGATAGCCTGTATTCCATCGTGCAGATGCCGGCTGGCATTCCGGTTGGCACCCTGGCCATTGGCGAGGCAGGTGCCAAAAATGCCGGGCTGCTCGCAGCACAAATTCTGGCGCTGTGCGACACGGCGCTCGCCGCCCGCGTCGAGGCTTGGCGGGCCAGTCATACGGCGGCCGTTGCTGAAACTCCAAAAGACGGTTGAGACATGTCCGATGTGACGGCGCTTCCACCTGGATCGACCATTGGCATTCTCGGTGGCGGGCAATTGGCGCGCATGTTGGCCTTGGCGGCAGCGCGGCTCGGCTTGAAGTCGCACATCTATGCGCCTGAAGCCGACAGCCCCGCGTTCGATGTGGCGGCTACCCACACGATTGCCGCCTATGACGATGAGGAGGCACTTAAAGCCTTTGCCGAAGCCATCAGCGTTGCGACGTATGAATTTGAAAATATTCCGGTCACAACCGTCGAATTTCTCTCGCGCCTCGTTCCTGTTCGTCCCGGCACCGGCGCGCTTGCCTGCGCGCAAGATCGCATTCATGAAAAAACGCTCGCACGTACACTCGGCGTGATGACCGCTGAATTTGCGCCCATCGACAGCTTGGCCGATCTCTCTGCCCAATTCAAAAATGGCTTTGCCATGCCGTGCGTGTTGAAAACGCGCCGCTTTGGCTACGACGGCAAAGGTCAGGCGAAAATTCTCAAACTCGAAGATGCCGAGGCGGCGTGGGCTGCGATGCGCGATCAGCCGTCGATCCTTGAACAGTTCGTGACATTCGATTGCGAAGTCTCTGTGATCGCAGCGCGTGGTATCGACGGCGAATTCCGCGCCTTCAACGTGACCGAGAATGAGCATCGCGATCACATTCTGCATCGCTCGATCGCACCCGCCCGCATCAGTGCTGCGGCTCAAGCATCGGCCGTCGAAACGGCCCGTCGCATCGCCGAGCGGCTCGATTACGTCGGCGTTTTTGCCATCGAGTTTTTTGCCCTATCAGGGGACGCTGGCGAGGTTCTCTACGTCAACGAGATGGCGCCGCGCGTCCACAACTCCGGCCACTGGACCATGGACGGCTGCGAAACGTCTCAGTTCGAACAGCACATCCGAGCGGTTGCCGGGTGGCCGTTGGGATCGACGCGCATGAAGACGCCGGGCTCGGAAATGATCAACTTGATCGGTGACGACATTCTGGGTTGGCACGAGATTGCAGCAGAGCCAGGCGCGTTTCTGCATCATTATGGCAAGCGTGAAGCCCGACCTGGGCGTAAGATGGGGCACGTCAACCGATTGCTTGCCAAAGCGCCGCAGTAGGGCCAAGTCAGCGGCCCTTCTGCGTCCCACAGCGATTTGCTTGCCCCGATTGCCAAGCTGAACGGCCTTTGGTATAGAGCCGCCATGTATCGGCACGGGTTCTGGTGGCTGAATGCCCCGGATCGCGTGATTTTCTGCTTCCAGATCAACCATTCTCTGCCCAAAGGAAACAACTGCTTGCAGGTTCTTGTTCGCGACAACAATGTCGATCAGGCTCTCAAGGCGCTCAAAAAGAAACTCCAGCGCGAGGGCGTATTCCGCGAAATGAAGCTTCGCGGTCATTTTGAAAAGCCATCGGAAAAGAAAGCCCGCGAAAAAGCCGAAGCTATTCGGCGCGCGCGCAAGCTCGCTCGTAAGAAGTTGCAGCGTGAAGGTCTTCTGCCCGGCAAGCCAGCGCCCGTTCGTGGTGCAGCAGGCGGTAAGGGCGGCCCAGGTGCTGGCGGCGGTCGCGGCGGTTCGGGCGGTGGCTTCGGCGGCGGTCAGGGCGGTGGCGGCGGCGGTGGTTTTGGCGGTCGCTGATCACCACGTATAAAATTTCAGTTTCGAAGCGGCCTGCATCACGTGCGGGCCGTTTTTTTGTCTTGCGGGACTATCGCTGCGGCGCAATTTTTCCAGCACGTAACCGGTCGATCCATGCATTGATCGCTTCGAATGACCCATACATGAAGTGATCGTTATGTCCTGCGCCGCGCAGCGTCACGATCTCTTTGGGTTCGTTGGCGTGAGCAAAAAGCTTGCGGCCCATTTCTACCGGCACGATCTCATCGGCTTCACCGTGGAGAATAAACAGCGGCGTTTGCACCTCGCCGATGACACTCAGACTATCGTAGCGGTCGGTCATCAAGAGGCGCGCTGGCAGCCACGGATAAAAGTCTGCCGCGCGTTCGGCAACCGACGTAAACGGACTGTCGAGGATTAAACCAAGCGTGGGGTTTTCGCGCGCGAGTTGGACGGCAACGCCGGTGCCGAGCGATTCCCCGTAGATCAGGATATCCTTGGCCGCAACGCCTTCGCGCAGCAGCGCGTCATAGGCCAATTTCGCGTCAGCGACGTTGGCGCGCTCAGTCGGTGAGCCAGTTGAGCCGCTGTAGCCACGATAGGACATCATGTAAACGCCGCGCCCGAGATCGAGGTAGGCGCGGATGCGCTCGCGCCGGTCGTCCAAGGCGGCGCCATTGCCGTGAAAATAGAGCAGCGTCGGCTGACCGGGCTTAGCTTTGCCGTACCAGGCTATGATGCGCTCGCCATCGGGCGTTTCAAGTATGCGCTCCTCCACATCCGGCAATCCTGCTGTCATGGGCGCTGTGCGCACGGGATCGGGAAAGTAGAGGAAGTGGCGTTGCGCAAAAAACATGATCGCGACCGCTGTTAGGTAAAGGGCACCGGCCGCTCCAACGAAATAGGTGAGAACGCTACTCATCTCGCCAGAAGGCCCGTCACATTAGTGCGGTTGCAGATAGCCAATGCGGTTGTTCTCGCGCTCACGGATGGTTTCCAGATAGTCGAGGATCTCCAGGCCGTGCATGGGCAATCCGGTCTGCACGATGCGTTGGATTTCGCGTTCTTGCAGCTCTTGATACACAGGTTCAGCGGTTCGATGCAGCATGGCAACGGTGGCGATCGTTTTCCGGCGCATGTTGGGTGGCACGCGCGGCAGAACGGACGCCATCAATTGCTTGGCGCTACCAGAGAAATACGACGAGAACCGCCCGAGCACAGCAACGAGTTTGATGACCGGTGTTTCAGTGAAGCGCAGATTATGCTTCTCCATCCACTCGAAAATCTTGTCCATGGTGAAGTCTTGCAGGCGAATGTTGGATGTCTCGCGATAATCCTGCCATTCGGCGACAAGATCAAAATCTGGTTCCAAATCGATATCGCAGGGTCCGAACGTCTTGTCCGTTGCAACACCGATGCGTTCCAGGAAATCGCGATTTTTCATGGCGATGCGCGTTGGGTAGGTCGGAATTTTATAGGCTCCGTCGCTACCCTTGTCGTAAGCGAGGCGCACGAGCTTAGAGCAGAACAGGTTTGATGTATCGTCGAGCCGCATCGTGAAATCGTACAGTATTCGCTTTCCTGAAGAGGTATGCGACCGCTTCACGTAATTATATATGCGCTCGCCTGCACGCGCTGCCAGCACTTCGTCTTTGTGCCGATAGAGTGCTGCGCGCACCAGTCCATGATCAAGCGCTTCTCCGAGCGGCGTTACGACGGCACCATCCTCGATCAGGCTTTCGACCATGAAGTGGTCGCCCTTGTCGTCCATGTAAATGATGCCGAGATGACTGAATTGGCTATCGACATCGCCGATCCGCGCGATGGCGGCGCTGTTGTGAGCACGGCCGCGCACCAGAACAACGTCGCCTGAACGGAATGCCAGTTTTTCACCGGTATAATATTTGGCGTTGATGAGGGTGTTGAAATCGAAACCGGTGAAGCCGCGACGTGGGCCTTCGCCGTGCGGCAGGCGCTCGTGACCGATGGCAATTTCGCCGAGCATGTCTGAGACGTAACGCAGCACGCGAAACACATCGCGCAGCGCTTGCGTAACTTCGACAGACATTAATTTCTTCTGTTCGAATTCCGGAATGCGCTCGCGTAGCGCGACGCGCAGATCGAACAAGCGATACATGAGCTCGGGCGCTGCTTTCGCAACAGCGGCGACATCATAATTCGTGAACTTGGCGTTTGCCGCGCGGCGATAAATTTCATTCAAATTGTTGGCGAGGTCGGACGCGCGACGCACCGGCGTGAACGCGAGAACTTCGATCGCGTCCAGGTCGTCCATAAAAGATTGGGATGGTAGTGGCGGTGGCACTGCACTCTACTCCGGTTCGCAAGTGCCCCGGTTATAGCAAAGCCTGACGGCGGGTCACGACGCTGAAATACAAAGGGCGCTGCGGGTGTTGCCGCAGCGCCTCTGGATTTATCTGTTCCAAGCCTGTTTAGGCCCAAAATTTTGCTTAAAGCCCGCTCATTGTAATAAAGCCAGGTAGATTTTTGATGCGTTCAATCCAGGCACGAATGGCTGGATAATCGGTCAATGTCACCCCACCCTCGTGACCGATACCGACATAGGGCAAGCAGGCGATGTCAGCTATCGTCGGTCGTCCCAAAGCCAGCCACTGATTTTTCGACAAGTGCGCATCCATCAAACCCAGAATTCGTGCGGCCTTCTTGCGTGCTAGATCGAGGTCGAGTTCGTAGCCAAATCTCACATGCAAGCGCGCATCGTTAGGGCCGCGCATAATTTCGTTGCCGCCCACCATCATCCATTCCATGACTTTTGCCATGGCGACAGGTTCTGTCGGCAGCCACGTTTCGCCGCCGTATTTGCGGGCCAAGTAAACCAGGATGGCTTGGCTGTCGCGCAATACTAGGTCGCCGTGAACAAAGATCGGAATTTCACCAAATGGGTTGAGGTCGGTGAGTGGCGGCTTCTTGTGTTCACCAGCCATGAAATCAACGGGCACGAGCTCAAGCGGCAATCCAAGGAATGAGCACATCAGACGAACTTTGAAGCAGTTGCCTGACACTTCGAGGTCGTAAAGGCGCATGGTCATGGATCATCTCTCTGGCTGTGAACTAGAGCGTATTCGATCAAAGCGACAGTGGCGTTACGTCAGTGGGCGAGCGCTTTGGCAATCTCTTCCGTCATTTTTTTCGCATCGCCCAAGACCATCACCGTGTTGTCGCGATAGAACACCGGATTGTCGATGCCCGCATAGCCAGAAGCCAATGACCGCTTGTTGAAGAACACGGTTGCCGACTTCCAGACTTGCAGCACGGGCATACCGTAGATCGGCGAAGTCTTGTCGTCTTCGGCGGCGGGATTGACGACGTCGTTGGCACCGATCACGTACACCGCATCGGCCTGACTGAACTCGCTGTTGATGTCTTCCAACTCGAACACTTCATCGTAAGGCACGTTGGCTTCGGCAAGCAGCACGTTCATGTGACCGGGCATGCGGCCTGCAACAGGGTGGATCGCGTACTTCACTTCGACGCCCGCCTTTTTAAGTGAGTCAGCCATTTCACGTAGAGCGTGCTGCGCTTGCGCGACGGCCATGCCGTAGCCCGGCACGATGATGACCTTGCTGGCGTTCTTCATCACGTAGGCTGCATCTTCGGCCGAACCGAGTTTGACCGGCTTTTGTTCGCCGCCGCCAGCCCCTGCCGCTGCCGTCTCACCACCGAAACCACCGGCGATGACCGACAGGAATTGACGGTTCATACCTTTGCACATGATGTAGGACAGGATCGCGCCGGACGAGCCGACGAGTGCGCCTGTGATGATCAGCGCGATGTTGCCAAGCGTGAAGCCGATACCGGCTGCCGCCCAACCCGAATACGAGTTCAGCATCGAGACGACGACCGGCATGTCGGCGCCGCCGATCGGAATGATGATGAGGACGCCGAATGCGAGGCTTGCCAGCACGATCAGCCAGAACAGCCATGCTGAGCCACCTGACTCCATCAACCAATAGATCAGCAGAATAATGAAAATGCCGAGCGCGCCGTTGATGACATGGCGCATCGGCAGCATGATCGGCTTGCCTGACATTTTTCCGGAAAGTTTGGCGAAGGCGATGACGGAACCGGTGAACGTGATCGCGCCGATGGCCACGCCGATGGCCATTTCCAGCAAGCTAGCAGTCTTGATGCCGAGATCAGGATTGGCTGGATCGACGAGGATGCCAAAGGCGGCTGGCGCATAAAGCGCACCAGCTGCGACGAAGACGGCGGCCAAGCCTACGAGCGAGTGAAAAGCTGCGACCAACTCAGGCATCATGGTCATCGGGATTTCGCGCGCTGTTTTAGCACCGATGAATGCGCCGATACCAATACCTGCGATGATCAAGAACCACGTGAAGAAGCCGGTGTCCGACAATTGCGCGAGCGTCGTGATGATCGCGATGGCCATGCCGATCATGCCGAACATGTTGCCTTGGCGTGAACTCGCCGGGCTCGACAGGCCGCGCAGCGCCAATATGAACAACACGCCAGAGGCGAGATAGAGCAATGCAACGACGTTGGCGGTCATGTCAGTTTCCTTTGCGGAATTTCGGCATCGAGGCGCTGCAGCGCGATTTCAGCGTCGCGGCGCAATTCGTGTTCATCAGCTTCGAATGGGTTGCCCGGTCTACTGAGCTTTGGGTCTGGGCAGTAGGCTTCGACTGTGAAAAATAATTTCTCGATTGCGTTGGGGCAAAACGGCCCGTGACGCGGCTGGGCATGCCAGCCATCGAAAAATCGGTCATGAAATTCATTGGGGCCGATCGCGTCTGCGACGAACTCGGCGACCAGCGCACGCCATTCGTCATCCGTCACTTCGCCTCTTCTTTTTTGGGTTCTTTTTTCTTGTACATGGCGAGCATGCGGTTGGTGACGAGGAAGCCGCCGAAGATATTGATCGAGGCCATGATCAGCGCGAGAAAGCCGAACAACTTCGCCAAAATGCTACCCGAGGCCGCAAGCGACACGCCGACCGCCAAAAGCGCGCCGACGACGATAACCGACGAGATGGCGTTGGTCACACTCATGAGAGGCGTATGCAGCGCGGGCGTCACGGACCAGACCACGAAGTAGCCGACGAAGATCGCGATCACGAACACCATGAACTCGTAAACGAACGGGCTGACACCATCGGAGCCAGCAGCGTTGGCTGCGTCTGGCATCAGCGACATGGCGATGAGAGCACTCATCATGGACAGTAGCGCACGCATGTGTCTGTTCCTCATCACGTCTTGGACTGAAGGTTTGGATGCACGACCGCGCCGTCTTTCGCGACCAGCGTGCCTTTAATCAGATCGTCGTCCCAGTTCACGGCGAGCGTTTTTTCTTTTTTGTCGAACATGATGTCGAGGAACGCCAACAAGTTCTTGGCATACAAGCTCGACGCATTGACAGCGATCGTGCCCGCGAGATTGAGCGGGGCAAAAATCTTGACACCGTTCGGCGTCTCAATGGTTTTGCCGGGTTCGGTCAGCTCGCAATTTCCACCGCGCTCGGCCGCAAGATCGACGATCACGGCACCGGGCTTCATGCTTTCGACCATCGCACGCGAAATGAGTTTTGGTGCGGGGCGGCCAGGAATGAGCGCCGTCGTGATCACGAGATCTTGGTTTTTGATGTGCTGGGCAACGAGTTCGGCTTGCTTGGCCTGATACTCTGGGCTCATCGGCTTGGCGTAGCCAGTCGCCGTTTGCGCCTGCTTGAATTCTTCATCTTCAACGGCAACAAATTTGGCGCCGAGCGATTGCACTTGTTCCTTCGTGGCTGGGCGCACGTCGGTTGCCGTGACCTGCGCACCCATGCGGCGCGCGGTGGCAATGGCCTGCAAACCTGCAACACCGACGCCCATGATGAAGGCCTTCGCGGCCGGGACCGTTCCCGCTGGGGTCATCATCATCGGCAGGGCTTGGCCGAACATCGCTGCGCCATCGACGACGGCTTTGTAGCCAGCGAGGTTGGCTTGGCTCGACAGTACGTCCATCGATTGGGCGCGGGTCGTGCGCGGCATGAATTCCATGGAGAATACGGATGCGCCTGTTGCTGCCAACGCATCGATCCCGTCGCGGTCGCTGTAGGGATCGAGCATCGCTGCAACGATGGCGCCCGGCTTCAATGCCTTCACATCCTCTGCTGAAGGACGACGCACTGCCAGCAAGACATCGGCCGCGGCAAGCGCGTCGGCGCGGCTGACAACCTCTGCGCCTGCGGCCTTGTATGCTTCATCGGAAATGCGCGATCTTAGTCCCGCGCCTGATTGCACACGTACTTTAGCACCAAGGGCGGCAAACTTTTTGATCGTGTCCGGCGAGACCGCGATGCGCGGTTCATCGGCCGATTCACTGGCAACAGCTATCGTGACCATGCATGCTTCCAAATGAGAGGGAGCGCCCGGCGGCATTGCCGGAAACGAAAAAGGCAGACCCGGAAACGAGCCTGCCCGGATTTGAGATCATATGTCGGGTGCGAACCCGGGTTCAATCTCAAACCAAGAAAAAGTACATGCCTGCCATCAGCAGCACCAAAAGGATGACGCTGATTTTAGTGAACCGCAGGAAACCTGCGTAGGTGCGGTCATGTTCTTTATAGTCCATCTCGGGATGTCCGTTCGAGGTATCGACAGTCACGGTTTCGTCTCCCTAGTGTTTTTGAAGCAAAATCTGATGTGTGTCCTATCGCATGAGGCGTCCCGCATCAAGTCGTGGACATCGGACTTTGGACCTATCAGTTCGCTCAGGGGTCGCGGAAAGGGGTCACAACGCCAAACAACCCAATAGCGCGGATTTTTTCATGATTTCAGCCTGCATGAGCTGCGATCTTTAGACCGTGACCTGGGTGCCGACTTCGACCACGCGATCGGTTGGGATTTGGAAGAAGGTTGTCGCATCCTCCGCCGAGCCTGCGAGCGCGATGAACAAACGCTCCTGCCAGCGGGGCAATTCTGATTTCGATGTCACGCGCAACGAACGGCGGGATAAGAAAAACGACGTGGAGCCCATATCGATATTGACGTCCTTGCGCCGACACATCTCGATGATTTTTGGCACGTTGGGCGTTTCCATAAACCCATATCTGGCAATGATGCGAATGAAATGGTCGGAAACACGCTCGACCGTCAACCGTTCATGTCGGGCGACGCGCGGGGTATCTTCGGTCTTGATCGAGAGCAGAATGTTGCGTTCGTGCATGACGCGGTTGTGCTTCAGATTGTGCATCATCGACGTCGGCGCTGCATATGGGTCGCCGGTGAGGAATACCGCGGTCCCAGGCACGCGATGTGGGGGCTTGGCTTCGAGCTTGCGAACCAACCAATCGAGATCGGCTTCGTTGCGGCGGGTCTGTTTAGCCAGGACCCGCGTGCCGCGTAACCAAGTATACATAATAAGCGTCAAGAAGCCCGCTATCATCAGCGGCACCCAACCGCCTTCGAACAGCTTCAGCATGTTGGCTGCGAAGAACACTTGTTCGATGAGCAAGAATGGCAACATCAGAGCAATGGCGCGCCACATTGGCCATTTCCAACATTGCCAGACGACGAAGAAGGCCATCAAGCTGTCGATCACCATCGCTGCCGTCACCGACACGCCGTATGCGGCTGCGAGGTTCGACGAGCTTTTGAACATCACGACGGCTGTCACCACTGCAATGAACAAGAACCAGTTCACGCGCGGCATATAGATTTGGCCAGCCATACTTTCCGACGTATGGCGAATTTCAAAGCGCGGCACGAGCCCGAGCTGGATGGCCTGTCGTGTCAGAGAGAATGCGCCTGTGATCACGGCCTGGCTGGCGATAACAGTTGCCAACGTCGACAGGATCAACATCGGGATCAACGCCCAGTCGGGATACAACTTGTAGAAAGGATTATCCAGTGCTGTAGGGTCGCTCAGCACCAAAGCGCCTTGTCCAAAATAGTTCAGAAGCAATGCTGGAAACACGAACAGGAACCAAGCCGTCTGGATTGGCTTTCTGCCGAAGTGACCGAGATCGGCGTAAAGGGCTTCCGCGCCAGTCGCTGCCAAGAACACGAGCCCCATAATCGTCAGACCCATCGCGCCGTGATGCCATACGAACAGCATGCCATTGAGCGGATTGAGTGCTTCGAGAACCTGGGCATTGTCGAAGATGTGCGACAGTCCGCCCAGGGCCAGCACAAGAAACCATAAGGCCGTGATCGGTCCGAAAAATTTTGCGATACGATCCGTGCCGCGTGACTGCATCCAAAACAGAAGCGAAATGATCACCAGCGCGACCGGGATGACGGCCTTTTCAAGTTGTGGCGCGATCAGCTTCAAGCCCTCGACGGCCGAGAGCACGGAAATCGCCGGCGTTATCACCGCGTCGCCATAGAAAAACGATGCGCCAGCCACACCGAGCGCGAGAATTAAAGGCGAACTGCGTTTGGCCACGGCTTGGCCCAGTGCCATCAACGCGAACGTGCCGCCTTCGCCGCGGTTATCGGCGCGCAGCAAAACGATGACGTACTTGAGCGAGACGATGAGGATCAGGACCCACAAGATCAGCGATAGCACACCGATGACGGCTTCACCGGTCGATATGCCACGACTGTGCGCGGCGTGCATGGCCTCGCGAAACGCGTAAAGAGGGCTCGTGCCGATGTCGCCAAAGACGACACCGATCGATCCAATCACGAGTGCCCAATAACCCTCAGTATGTTGAGCGTCTGCCGCCCCTGCTTCGGGGCCTGAGCGCGATGCTCGCGTCTGTGCCATTCGGCACCTCGCACGATAAAGCTGCAATGCAGCAAAGTGGCGGGCTTCTACTCCCGCGCGCTTGACTTGGGAAGCGGCAATTTCGCACCCATGCTGACGCGCGACCTCTTGACAGTGCCAATTTGGAGCAGCGGCGCTGATTTGCCGTGTTTGCTGGTGTCACAAACTTTATGCGGCACGATCCATGGCTTCCAATTCGTCGATCATACCTTCGAGCACTTTCAGACCCTTGTTCCAGAATTCCGGATCTCGCGCATCAAGTCCGAACGGTGCGAGCAATTCTGAGTGATGCTTAGAGCCGCCAGCCTTCAGGAGATCGAAATATTTGGTGACAAACTCAGGATGGGCCTCGGCGTAAAGGCCGTAGAGCGAATTCACGAGGCAGTCGCCGAAGGCATAAGCATAAACGTAGAATGGCGAGTGAATGAAATGTGGGATGTAGGCCCAATACACTTCGTACCCTTCGCTGAGATCGATCGCGGGACCGAGGCTCTCGCTTTGCACATCAAGCCAGATGGCGTTCAGTTGATCTGCTGTTAGCTCGCCTGTACGGCGCTGTTCATGGACACGGCGCTCGAAGGTGTAAAACGCGATCTGACGCACGACCGTGTTGATCATGTCCTCAACCTTGGACGCGATCATTGCCTTTTTTTCTTTGGGACTTTTCGTTTCCGCCAACAATGCTTTGAAGGTCAGCATTTCGCCGAACACGGACGCCGTCTCGGCAAGCGTCAGAGGTGTCGGTGCGAGGAGCGGACCTTGGTCACGCGCCAGCATCTGATGCACACCGTGGCCGAGTTCATGCGCCAAGGTCATGACATCGCGTGGTTTGCCGAGATAGTTCATCATCACGTAAGGATGGACAGACGGCACAGTTGAGGCAGAAAATGCGCCAGGTGCTTTGCCGGGCTTCACAGGCGCGTCGATCCAGTTTTTGTCGAAGAACTGTTTGGCAATTGCTGCCATTTCAGGCGCAAAGCCGCTGTAAGCATTGAGTACGATCTGCTCGGCTTCCGGCCATGCAATGACACGTTCCGGTTTGTCAGGCAGTGGCGCATTGCGATCCCAATACGACAAGCGGTCTTTGCCCATCCACTTCGCCTTCATAGCGTAATAGCGGTGAGACAGACGCGGATAAGCGGCGCGCACGCTCGACACGAGGGCATCGACGACGGGGGCTTCAACGCGGTTTGCCAGATGGCGGCTGTCTGCAACATCTTTAAAGCCGCGCCAGCGGTCGGAAATTTCCTTATCTTTGGCGAGGGTATTCGTGAGCAATGTGAATAGCGGCAGGTTGGCGCGAAAAACTTTGCTCAATGCGTTGGCGGCAGCTTTGCGCTTGGCACCATCTGTGTGTGACAGAAGATTGAGTGTTGGTTCCAGCGACAGCGGTTCGCTCTCGCCTTCGACGTCGAACTTCAGGCTCGACATGGTTTCGTTGAATAGTCGCGTCCAACTTGCGCGCGACGTTTGGCTTTTCTCGGTGAAGAGCGTCTCCAATTTCTCATCGAGCTGATGCGGCTTTTCTTTCAGCAGATCATCGAACCAAGGTTTAAAGCGCTTGAGGTCGGGATGCGCGAGCGCTGTGTTCAAGATAGCCGCATCGATTTGATTGAGTTCGAGTTCCAAGAAAATCAGATCGGTCCAGGTCTTGGTCAGCGCTTCTGAAATATCGCCGTAGAATTTAGCGCGCGCGGGGTCGGCTTGGTTTTGTGCGTAGTAGAGCCCTGCATAAGACCCAAGCTTGCCGAGTAGATCTGAGAGTTTCTCATAGTCTGTCATTACAACGGCGAGGCTGCCGCCATCGGAAGCCATCGCTGCAAGCTTGCCTTGGTAGGCCGCCTTCATGCGGGCCGCTTCGTTGGCGCCGATGTCCAAGTCGCGTTTGATTTCTGGCGCGTCTGGCGCGGTGTAGAGATCGGACAAATTCCATTCCGGCATTGCGCCCAGTTCCACGGCGGGCGTTGCAGAGCCGGTTGCGGCAAGTGCCGCGTTGGCAATCTCGATGGCAGGCAACATCCGATCAAAGCGCATTGGCAAATTTTACTCCAAGTTTCGTTATGCAAGGCGCAGAGGCGTACCACAGCACTTGCTGAGATGAAAATGACGGGATGGTAAGGCGCGCGAAAGGGCTCTTAGGTTCAACTTTTTAAATTACCGCAATGGCTGGGGCCGACGTCCTTCATGGCCAAGCGTTCAAGTCCGTGGCCGTAAGGATTGCTGACGCCGAGCGCTTCCTCACCTTTCCTTACCGATTGCACAAATGGTTTCAGGCACGGCCAGTGCCAAGTCGCATAGGGACCGAACACGTCCTTGACGATGGCAGCGTCACATAGGTTGCGATCTGCACAGTATTTCACGGCATCGAAAAATTCGACGAAGGCGAATATCTCGCTATTGGTCGGCATTTTACTCACGCAATCATCCTGACAGAAAATGAAGCCGTAAATCTTCTCGCGCAACGGCATCATGTGGGCGCCTTGGAATTGCGTGACGAAATTGATGGCAGTCATCGAGCGATCATCGACCTGCTTATTGACGCTTTCACCATATTCTTGAAATGCTGCGTAACCGCCGATCATGGCGGCAGCTAAGCCAATCCATGTCGCGCCTATATTAGAAATATCCTTCGCGCTCATGCGCTGATCCCCCGGGCTTAGAAATCGTGAACGACTTTTTACCAATTCATTAGCACACGGCATTTTGGCGTATATCGACGCTTTGCAAAAAATTGCATCACATCGCAACGATCCGTTTACCGATATCGGGCATTGTCTGACGTGTACTAGTAATTTGTCAGTCAAGAGATGTCCGATCCTGGATCATCTTTCGGGTTGTTGCCCCGGCCGACAGTGTAACCGTCGAGTGATGTAGCGTCCCATGTCCAAGAGAGTTCTGATCGTCGATGACGATCCTGCCCAACGCCGTATTCTCGAAGAAACGGTGAAACGTCTCGGGTTCGAAACAAAGACCTGCGGGTCTGGCGAACAGGCGATCCAAATTCTGGAAGCTGCAGAGCGCGATCCTATTGCCCTCGTCATCCTCGATTTGATGATGCCCGGCGTGGATGGCATGGGCGTATTGGCGCGTGTCGCCGATCAGCCCGGCATGCCGCCGATCATCGTGCAAACTGCGCACGGCTCCATTGAAACCGCTATCAACGCCATGCGCGCTGGTGCGGTTGATTTCGTTATCAAACCAGCTTCACCAGAACGTCTCGATGTGTCGATCAAGAGCGCGCTCAAGATCGAAGCGCTGGCTGGCGAGATCGTGCGCATCAAGAAAAAAGCTGATGGCACGCTGACATTCAACGATCTTGTCATGCGTGGCGAAGCGATGAAGCGCGTGATCACGCTCGGTCGTCGCGCGGCTGCGTCCAACATTCCGGTTTTGATTGAAGGCGAGAGCGGCGTTGGCAAAGAGCTGATTGCGCGCGCCATTCAGGGCGAAAGTGAACGCTCTGGCCGCCCATTCATTACGGTCAATTGCGGGGCTATCCCAGAAAATTTGGTCGAAAGTATTTTGTTTGGCCATGAAAAGGGTTCGTTCACGGGCGCTGTCGATAAGCGCATTGGAAAATTCCAAGAAGCTGACGGCGGCACTTTATTCCTCGACGAAATTGGCGAATTGCCGCTTGATGCTCAGGTGAAATTGCTGCGCGCGTTGCAGGAAGGCGAGATCGATCCGGTTGGCTCGAAGAAGCCGGTGAAAGTCAATTTCCGGCTCATCTCGGCGACCAACCGCGACATGATCCAACAGGTCAAAGACGGCGCGTTCCGTGAAGACTTGTATTATCGCTTAAATGTGTTCCCGATCTTCGTTCCGCCGTTGCGCGAACGGATCGACGACGTGCCGGAGCTTGCTCGTCACTTCGCAGCGCGGTTTGCCGCTGAAGAAGGCAAGCGCATTTCCGGTTTCGACGACAGCTCGATGCGCATGCTGCAACTGTATTCGTGGCCTGGCAACGTGCGTCAGCTTGAGAACGCTGTATTCCGCGCCGTGGTGTTATGCGACCGGCCCGAACTCACCGTCGCTGAGTTCCCGCAGATTGCTGCCCACGTCGATGGCTTCTCGGCGGAAATTCCGGCTGCGCCGACAGTATTGCAAAAACCATCGGCTTATACGGGGCCAGCACTTTTGGGTGCTGAGAACACGGTTCCGAAAACAGTTGAAATGCGTTCTATGGGCTCGCCCAGCACGCTTGGAATTCCGGCAGTCGCCGAGGACGGAGAAATTCGTTCACTGGAAGCCATGGAAGCCGACATGATCCGATTGGCGCTCGGTCGCTATCGCGGTCACATGACAGAAGTGGCCAAGCGCCTGAACATCGGTCGCTCGACATTGTATCGTAAAATGCAGGAATACGGGCTCGAAACACGCCCGAACTGATTTGCGATTAAGAATTTCCTGCGCTGTCGATCATATGCACCGCGCGGGTTTTGAGACGAGTGCATGCGGGGCCGGTGGGGCGGCCGTGTGCAACAGGGAGAGTGTTCCGTCCCACCACCATCTCTCAATTTTTGGTTTCGGCGCGTCGCAACACCCTGCATGGCGTGCTGCGTGCTCGACAGAAAAGGCCCAGCGCTAGCCGGGCCTTTTTTGTATGTCATTTCAAAGTTGCTTATCGTCGTGCCGATTTTCGCACGCAAGCGAAGGCGTCAGGACTTTGTTGGATGCGGTGTGTATTACCGGGGCAAAGACATATGGATGTGTCGTTTGCAATTTCGCGCAACATGCCGCCGGTGCAGGTTGTTTTTGCCGGTTGCTCCAATGCGGCGGTTTTTACAGCAGCAGGTTGGACGATTGGATTTTGCACCGTTGCTAATTTTGCTTCGAGCTTAGGCACTGCTTTCATCGGTGCTTGTTTGCTGGCTATAGATGGAAGGGAACCGAGCGGCGCGCACGTTGCGGTTGCTGTCACCAACAGTTCCGCTTCCTGTGTTTCGCGCTCGGCATAAACGTCAGGATTGTTGACGATATCGTCGCTTGGCGCGACGTGGTCGTAGGCTGTCCACTTGAAATTGAACTTGCCTGTCGTCACGCGCCAGAGCACAGGCGTATTGAACGTCACAGTTTTGGGTGTCTTGAGAGAGCGCTCTATCTCGGGCACAGCATTGCAGGCCGCGATGGCTGCTTGGGCTACAGGTCCTTGATCTTGAAACGACAGCCTAAAGGATTTGTTCATCGCGAGCGCCCGCACGGGTGCGGTGCCGTCGAATGTCAAAGTTGCGCGCTGCGTATCTGGTTGACCGTCGGACTTCAAAAATAATTCGGCGCGAATAATTTTGACATTGGCTTCATCAGCCAAAAACTTCGCACTCAGCTTTAGCGCGATATCGAGCTTAGGCGCCTGGATACGGTTGTAGTGCCCGCCATCGCCGCTGACGTTGATTTGCGAAACGGTTGTCAGCTCCGATGAGGTCATCTCTAAAGCCAATCGGTCCGCAGCGTGTGTTGCCCCGATTGACCAAGTGGTCAGGAGACCCGTCACTGCTGACAGTCGGGCCAATTTTACCATTGAGATTTGCGCTTTGCGGGACATAGGCTCACTCCGGCTATTTCTTATTTTGGGCTGATTAATGCCTGCCCTCATCCCCAATGTCGCCGTCAGAAGCCGATAGGTTCATCGACTTGCAAATATCCATGAGTCGGAAGCAAAAAAGTGCTCGTAGCGTCAGCTTCGCTTAACCATACCGCCGTTAGATTGGGCTGAGGTAGGGTGCATCGGTTGCGCGGTCTCTTGGGCTCGGGAACAATCGTGTTACCTGCTGATTTCATAGTCACAATCGTCATAGGTTTCGACGCGGCGACGCGGGTTGAGGGTGGCGATGTTGATAGGGTCTTGTTAAGGTGATCTCGGCTGATTGGTAATCGGTCGGATGAAAGGCGAATGCGATGCGTGGTTTGTGCCGGGTGATGTTCAGCGCCCTGGTGATTTTGGCACTGGTAACTCCGGTACAAGTATCTCCCGTTTGGGCCGTCGAGCGGACAAACGTTCGTGAGACGCCGTGGGACGAGATCGACCGCGTTTTGCAAGAAGGTCCTGATGGCTCTGACGCCAGCGAAACTGACGTCATCGATCCGCCAGATGACGATGGTGATGGGCGCAGCGCGGCCATCACAAACGTTGACATTGGATGGGATCGGCTTGAACAGCCGCGTCAAGAAATATTGCCCGTGCAGCCGTCTGAAACACTACAAACGGCACCAAGTCACAAACAGGCAAATCTTGTTACAGAACCGCCGCCACCTGCCGTGCCCAGCGCTCCGTCCGATATCCCGCACACGACCATCGACGTCGCACCAGCATTGGCCGAGCCGCTGCGCGATCCAAGCAAATTCTATTTGCCGGTTAAGTCGTATTTCGAAACCAAAGGCGACGTAACGCTTGCTAATTTCGACGAAACCGATCGGACGACGCTCGAACAATTTTACGATGCGCGCCTGGGCGAATCGTTGTGGGTCACAAAATCTGGCTTAAGCGAAGGCGCCAACGCGCTCATCGATGAAATTCAGCGCGCCGATGACTGGGGTTTGTCGTCCGACACCTATCGAATCTCTGGTCTAGAGCGGATCGGGGCAGGCGATATCGACGATGAGGGCCTCGCTGATTTCGATATCAAACTGTCGCTCGTCGCAATGGCTTATGCGCGTCATGCGCGTGGCGACCGCATTCCTGACCCGACGACCATGTTGTCATCGTATCTTGATCGCAAGCCGAACCTCATGGATCGCCGCGTTTTTCTCGACAACCTCGCGGTTGCACCGGACAAAGCTGCGTATTTGCGCTCGCTACATCCTCAGCATCCACAATTCGAACTCTTGCGGCAAAAATTGCTCGCCCTGCGCAATGAAGCCAAGCCAGAACAGTTTGAGAAAATTCCAAACGGCCCGAAGACGACCGAAGGAAAATCACACCGTAATATTGCGCTCATTCGCAAGCGTTTGAATGTTCCTTCGCCCGGCTTGAAGCCCAACGGTCAGGCTGCTGACGATACCTATTACGACTACACGTTAGCGCGCGCTGTCGAACGCTTTAAGGAGCGCAACGGTATCGAGCCGGTGAACGCGACCATAACGCCCGCTCTGCGTTCCGCGTTGAACGCCGAAACTGCTCTCTCGGAAGACGTGCTATTGGCCAATATGGAGCAATGGCGTTGGATGCCGGAGGACCTTGGCGATCTGCATGTGGACGTCAATATTCCTGAATTCATGGTCCGGGTCATCAAGAACGGCCAGACGATTCACTCGGAACGCATTGTCGTCGGTAAAGAAGATACTCAAACGCCTATTTTTTCTGACTACATGAAAACCGTCGTGTTCCAACCGGTTTGGAACGTGCCTGAATCCATCAAAGTGAACGAGCTGTTGCCGAGCTTGCGCAACGGTGGCAATCCGATTTCGGGCCGCGGCTTGGTCGTCAAAAAGAATGGCCGCCTTGTCGATCCTTGGAGTATCGATTGGTATCGGCAGGATATTCGCAAAGTTTACATCTATCAGCCGCCCGGCAGTAGTAATGCGCTTGGCGTCGTCAAGTTTTTGTTCCCCAACAAGCACGCGGTCTATTTGCACGACACGCCCAGCAAAAGTTTATTCAATTCCACCGTTCGCACGTTCAGCCATGGTTGCGTGCGCGTGCGCAATCCGGTGCAACTGGCAGAAGTTTTGATGCAAGCCGACAAAGGTTGGAGCGCCAAGCAGGTCAAAGACCTCATCAACCGCGGTCCAGAGGACAACGCGGTCGAAGTTGCAAATCCGATCCGGGTTCACATCAACTATTTTACGGTGATGATTGACGATGCTGGCAACGTCAAACGCTATGCGGATGTGTATGGGCACGAGCAGCGCATTAAGCTCGCTCTGGCGGGCCGCTTCGACAAAATCGCAAAGGGTCCCGACCATCTCGCGCCTGTGAAAGTCCCAACCGTTGCGCGCGGCCGTGGCGGCGACGACTGGTACTATGCCGATGGTCGTCAGCGACGCGGCAATCGTCAGCGCTATTCCTATTCTGACGGTTATTACGACAGTTACGGCTATCCACCTCCGCGCCGGCGTTACAAGCAGCCATCGGGCGGCGGCTTCTTCGGCGGTCTGTTTGGTGGCCCGTAACGGCCACTCAACTCACGATTATCTGCTTGATCACGTTGGCTTGCGGTCACTTGTGCCTATGCAGGCACCTTTGCCCAGCGTGAGCATGGCTGCCCTTTTGTCGCCCTTTCATGATCGTTAGATGCCAGGGTTCGCGGTTACGTCGTCTTAAGAGTTCGGGATTAACTCTTAACGATCTATGGCCAAGACGCTGATAGCGTCTTCCCTTATCCGCGATGCATGAACGGGGTTGGGACGGGGATTGCTGGTGGTATTGCGCCGATATGCGGTGGTGATTGGTATTGGCGTGCTTGCTGGTGTTGCTGGCTTGACGACTGCTGCCGTCACGGCACCCGGCAAAGGCGACCGCACAATTTCCTTCTATCAAATCCACACACAGGAACGGATTACCGTCACCTATAAAAAGGATGGGAATTACGTTCCAGAAGCGATGGCGAAGATCAATTGGATCTTGCGCGACTGGCGCAAAAACCAGGCTACGCAAATGTCACCTGCGACCATCGATCTTGCTTGGGAGATGCACAACGAGTTGGGGTCGCAAGAACCGATCCATATCATTTCCGGCTATCGCTCGCCGGCTACCAACGCGATGCTGCGGCGCACGGTTGGCGGGCAAGCCAGCAAAAGCCAGCATATGACCGGCAAAGCGATGGACATCACGTTCCCGGACGTGCCGCTCAAGCGCATGCGCTACTCTGCGTTGATCCGTGAGCGCGGCGGCGTCGGCTATTATCCGACATCGGGCATTCCATTCGTGCACGTCGATACGGCCAATGTGCGCGCGTGGCCGCGTCTTCCGCGCTATGAGTTGGCGCTGTTGTTCCCGAGTGGACGGACGCGCCATATGCCTGCTCAAGGCGGTCCTATTTCAGCGTCCGATGTACGCGAAGCGCAATCGAAGTATCGCGATCTTGCGGTGCAAATCGCCCAGTTCCACGATGATCGACGCAATCCGAAACCTGCCACGACATTGGTTGCGTCGGCGCGGCCAGCGGTGCGGCTCAGTGCGAGTTTGAATACGCCCGCGGCCAAGTCACCTCCCTCGCCAGAGCGTCGACCATTTGCTGTCGCCTCATTGGGGGATAGTGCGCCCGCTTCGCCAAAAGCTGAACCGCAACGGCGCTTGGACGTGACCTGGGAGCCTCTGCCGCAAGCGACGGCGAAGGCAACGGTCGCAGGCAAACAGGTGGTTGCAGCGTTTGCGCCGCCCGTTGCCGAACCTGTCAAACCGCGACTTGTAGCTGAGCCGCGCATCGTCGAGCGCTCATCGCAATTCACGCAAGGGCCGTCGAAGAAAGACCGCAGCAAGCTCGATGCTTTGGTGCAGCAGGCATCTTTGATCCCCAAACAAGCCGCGTTGGTTCCCCCCTCGTCGCCCAAACTGATTTCTGAGCCGAAGCCTGCTGTGCGTCCGCAAAAGGCTTTGGCTGCCGCGGCCGTTGCTGCGGGTCTGCCGGGTACACCGGCAAAGCCGCAACTGACGGGTAAAGAACCGAAGGTCGCAGCGTTCGTACCATCTAGCACGAGCAACAGCATCACCGATATGAGCCCTGACAGCCTCGGCACCGGTTGGGTACAAGCGCCTGAATTCGACGAAGACCACCCTGAAGAACTTGCCTATCGTCCGTTTCCGTTGGCTCCGCTTTTGACAGACACGCCATCGGCGCACGATCCACAACTCGCCGGATTACAACATCCAGATGTTGCCGCTACGCTCGACATGCTCGACGATGTCGGCGCTATTGTTCCGATGCGCTTCCGCCCCGGTCAACAAGTGGCACAGGTGCTTTGGGCGCAGCAGTTCCAAGGCAAGGCCGTGCATCTGGATGCACTGCAGGAAATGGATCAGAATCGGTTAGTCACACCAGCGGGCATCGAAAACCGCGCGGTGCGAACCAGTAAGCGTTGAGCTGATTGCGCGTATCAGGTAATCGGGATCGCCGCTCTTTTTAGAACCGCAATTCCGGCTTCCGTCACGAGCCTGCCCAGCGCGACAAAATCATCGCGACGCGGGCTTGAGCGACGCCAGACGAGACCGATTGAGCGCGAAGGCTCGGGTTCGACGAAGCGGATCATCTTGATGTCGCGACTGCGACCCTCAGCAGCCACGCAGATCTCGGGAAGCAGTGTTATGCCAAGACCTGCCGCGACCATTTCCACGATCGTTGCTAGGCTCGAAGCACCGAACGTGTTGATGGAATCGACTTGCTGCAAGCTGCAATAGGTCAACGCCTGATCGCGCAAACAATGGCCTTCTTCCAGCAACAACAAGCGATCGCTTTCGACTAAATCCTTCGTCGCGCGGACGCGGCCGGACAGTTTTTTGGCCTTCGGCATGGCCAGTAAAAAACGGTCTTCAAACAAAGGCAACGATTCTATGTCGGGGCTTTTGATTGGCAGGGCCAGCAACACAACGTCAAGCTTGCCTTCGGCTAGCTCGACCATCAGGGGTTGGGTTTGCGTTTCGCGAATATGCAGTTCGAGTTCGGGATACGTATTGCGCAACAAGGGCAGCAATGGCGGCAATAAGTAAGGTGCAATCGATGGAATAACACCGAGCCGTAAGGTGCCTGAGAGGATGCCGCCTGAGTGCTTGGCGAAATCGATGAGATCGCGCACGTCGTTCAACATGCGTTGGGCGCGCAGCGCGATTTCCTCGCCTTTCGGCGTCAGACGAATTCCTGCGCGCGTCCTTTCAACCAGTGGAATTCCAAGTGACAGTTCGAGTTCTTGAATTTGCATGGACAGAGCGGGTTGCGTGACAGAGCAAGCGTCCGCCGCACGGCCGAAATGCTGTTCGCGGGCCAGAGCATCGAAATATCTCAAATGCTTGAGCGTGACGTGGGTCATCGGCAGCTATCAGCCTTGCTGATCGATTATTTTTATTTTGCGATATCACCTTATCATGGGGTGTCGGCTGATCCAATGCACAACCGATCACCGTTGCTTGATAGCCAGCAAAAAAGCGCGGGGTCTTTTCCCGCGCTCATGGTCAAATTCACTCGATAAATTGTGCGCTGCGGCAGTCAGTTATTCTGCAGCGATCATGGCATCGGCAGTCGCTTCGCGCGTACCGTCATCGTCCAGCATACCCAGCGCGTGCATATAGACTTCGAGCACGCTTTCTTCTTCCAGACGTTCTGACTGGCTCTTTTTGCGCAAGCGTACGATTTGGCGCAAAGCTTTGACATCGAAGCCGACAGCCTTCGCTTCGAGATATTTATCGCGCACGTCGCTGGCGAGCTGCTTCTTTTCTTCTTCGAGCCGTTCGATCTGCTCGACGAATTGGCGCAACTGCTTTTGCGCCGAAACTTGAAGCGTGCTCATCGGATACTCCTCGTTGATCGATATTGCAGCCGAACGCTAGCCAAGCGCGAGGATCGCAACAAGGAAAGCCAACGATCAATCCCAAGGGAAATCACGCGATCAGGTCTTGACGCGCCAAGAATGCGCAGGCCGACTCAATAAGATGCGCGCGTTCAGTGATCGTGCGGTTTGCTGTCTTGAAATGCTGCTTGCTGCTGCGGCGAGGCCTCAGTCTGGTATTTTGCCTGCCAGTCCTTGTAGGGCATGCCGTAGATGATCTCGCGCGCGTCATCTTTCGACAGCTCGAGGCCTTTGTCGCGGGCGGCATCGGCCAGCCAATTCGACAAGCAGTTGCGGCAGAAGCCTGCCAGATTCATCATGTCGATATTTTGGACGTCGGTGCGGGATCGCAAATGCGTGACGAGGCGGCGAAACGCTGCGGCTTCGAGTTCGAGCGTGGTTTGGGGGTCGAAGGTTTTCATGGCTATCTCCGCGCTTTTGTAGCGCCGGTTTGTGGTCGGGTACTTATCTTTAGATAGGGTTTGGCAGGGCTGGACACCATGGCATGCGCGCTGCGGCCTTGGAAACCTTGACGGCGTTGATGCGATTGCGCAAACCAGGGTCAACAACGAGAAACCGCCGGGGTGGGACCAGATGGCTGATGGACAGACGAGCGGCGCGCGAACCCTGCTCCACAAGCTCTACGAAGCCGCGTACACGACCGCCCATCCGTCAACCTGCTTGCCACCTTTTCTGCCAGCTGTACCGGCGAATGGCCGGATCATCATTATCGGTGCCGGCAAGGGTTCTGCCGCGATGGCAGTGGCGACCGAACACCATTACGTCGCCAACGGCCAAGGCGACAAAATATCCGGTTTGATATCGACGCGTCACGGTTTCGGATTGCCAACCGAAATCATCGAAATTTTGGAAGCGGGCCATCCGGTGCCCGACGCCCATTCCATCGAAGGCGCTCAACGCGCCATCGCGCTGGCAGGTTCGGCGGGCCCCAACGATCTCGTGCTGTGCTTGTTATCGGGTGGTGCCTCCGCGATCTGGTCCGCCCCCGTCAACGGCGTGAGCTTTGAAGCTAAACAAGCGCTGACCAAACAACTTTTGAAGTCAGGCGCGCCGATTTCTGAAATGAACTGCGTGCGCAAGCATCTCTCAAACATCAAAGGCGGCAAGCTCGCAGCGGTGGTGCATCCCGCGCGGTTGCTGACGCTGTCGATTTCGGATGTACCTGGCGACCATCCCGATGAAATCGGTTCAGGACCAACGGTTGCCGATCGCTCGACTTTGCTCGATGCTAAAAATGTTTTGGCGCGCTGGAACATCACGCCATCGCCGGAAATTGCAGCAGCACTGAACGATAGCGCGAATGAGACTTTGAAACTTGGCGATGCGAAACTTGCCAATTCCGAGTACAAAATTGTAGCCGCCCCTAAGGCGTCAATCGAAGCTGCTGCGAAGATTGCGCGCGCGCATGGCTACAAAGTCGATTTTCTCGGAGACAGCCTCGAAGGTGAAGCTCGCGAGGTCGCGCGGTTCCATGCCCAGATGGCACTCGATGCCAAGCGGCGCGGTGACAAAGTCGCGATCATGTCAGGCGGTGAATTGACTGTCACCGTTACAGGCAACGGCTCGGGTGGCCCCAATCAGGAGTACGCTCTTGGTCTGGCACTTGCCCTCGATGGTGCACCCGGCATCAGTGGACTTGCAGGTGATACCGATGGCATCGACGGCGGTGGCGGCAATGCTGGCGATCCGGCAGGCGCCATTGTCGTGCCCGATACTTTGGCACGCGCGAACGCGGCTAACCTCAATGCCGCCAAGTTCCTAGCAAACAACGACTCGACGGGATTTTTCGCTCCCATCGGCGACTTAATCCTGTGTGGGCCGACGCAAACTAACGTCAACGATTTCCGGGTTATCCTGGTCGATCCTTGAGGTTGCGCGAAATCAATACAGGATCATAACCATCATACGGCTTCCATCATCTTTCGGAGACATTGACGTGGTGTCACGTCTTCACGCATTCCCCTTTCTAGCCTTTGTTGTTGTGATGGCCACATTGACGCTCAACGCTGGACAGGCGCTGGCCGATTTGAAGTTGTGCAATTCAACGACAAGCCGGGTTGGCGTTGCGATTGGCTATCAAGATACCACCGGCTGGACCACGGAAGGCTGGTGGAACATCGCCTCGCAAACGTGCGAAACTTTGTACAAAGGCACGCTGCCAAGCCAGTTCGTTTATGTGCACGCGATCGATTATGACCGCGGTGGCGAGTGGGGCGGCAAGAACGACATGTGCACGACGGATAAGTCGTTTGCTATACGGGGGGTTCAGGATTGTCAGAAACGCGGCTATAAGCGCAGCGGATTCTTTGAGGTCGATACCGGGCAGTCCCAAGAGTGGACGATACGCCTGACCGATGGCGAAGGTCAGGGAAAAGCAGAGCAATGAGACGTAATCGCCGGGTCAAGATCGTCGCCACGCTTGGCCCCGCATCCGCCGCCCCCGAAATGATCGAGCGGTTGTTTTTGGCTGGCGTCGATGTGTTTCGGATTAATATGAGTCATTCTTCGCATGACGGTGCGAAGACTCTTTATAATGCCGTGCGTGCGTGTGCCGCCCGCCATCGTCACCCCATCGGTATTCTTGCCGATTTGCAGGGACCGAAGTTTCGCGTTGGAGAGTTCCAGGGCGGACGCGTGCAGATTGCGCAGAAGTCCATTTTTAAATTCGACCGCAATGAAACACCGGGCAACGCTGAGCGGGTGTTTCTGCCGCATGAGCAGATTTTTGCTGGCATCGAGCCGGGTCATAATCTCGTTCTGGATGATGGCAAGTTACGCATGTGCGTGATTGAGTCCAGCAAAACTGAGATCGTTGCCGAAGTGACGGTAGGCGGCATGTTGGCCAGCCGTAAAGGCATTTCGATGCCAGATACCTTGCTGGCTATTTCGCCTTTGACGGAAAAGGACCGGCTCGATCTCGCGCATGCTTTGAAGCTTGGTGTCGATTGGGTGGCGTTGTCGTTCGTGCAGCGCGCCGAAGACGTGCACGAGGTCCGTCGTCAAATCGGCACGCGCGCGGCGATCTTGTCGAAGATCGAGAAACCATCGGCGGTTGCCGACCTCGAAGATGTTATTGCCGCATCGGACGGGATCATGGTTGCGCGCGGCGATCTCGGCGTCGAGATGCCGGTTGAAAAAGTGCCGGGCATCCAGAAGAAAATCACCCGGCTGTCGCGTGCCGCGGGCAAACCGGTGATCGTTGCCACGCAAATGCTGGAAAGCATGATCTCATCGCCGATGCCTACGCGCGCAGAAGTCTCCGATGTGGCGACCGCTGTGTTCGATGGCGCCGATGCGATCATGCTATCGGCGGAAAGTGCCGTTGGGCAGTATCCGACCGAAGCCATCCAGATGATGGACAAGATTGCCATCGAGGTCGAAGCCGACCCGGTTTACGAGGCAATTTTGTATGCGACCCAGACGGAGCCTCAGCCGACGGGAGCTGACGCCATTGCGGCAGCGGCTTCTGCCATTGCCGACACGGTTCGTTTAGGTGCGATTGTTTGTTATACGGCGACCGGATCAACCGTGCTGCGCGTGACGCGCGAGCGGCCGGGTATTCCTGTCATCGGTTTGACGCCGGTGGAATCCACTGCGCGGCGCTTGTCGCTCGTGTGGGGTGTGCAATCGATCCTGACGGGCGACCCCGAAAACCTGTCGCACATGGTGCGCAAAGCGTGTCGTATTGCCTTTGAGGAAGGCCTCGTCAAAGCACGAGATGGCATTTTGATTACGGCTGGTATTCCGCTCGGTTCGCCGGGCGCGACCAACATGATCCGCATTGCCTTCGTGGACGAGAGCGGCGCACCAATTGCGGAAGACGTTTGATCCACACGCGTAGCCTTATCGTCGGCAACTCATATTCCTTGGCCGTCAACACTTTTGCGCAATTCATCCGCAGCTTCTTGCGCGCCTTCGATTTGCGGATGAATGGCTAGCAACTGGTCATAGGCTTTGAGGGCGGCTTTCTTTTCGCCGAGGTTGTCGAGAATTTTTGCCATACCGTCGAGCGCGCGGAAGTGGTTGGGTTCGAGTGCCAGCGCACGACGCAAATCTCCAAGAGCTGCCTGCATGTTGCCCATGCGATAAAAAACATACGCGCGGCGGTTCCAGACTTCCGCGTAGTCAGGTGCCAATTCGACTGCGGCATCGAGCAACTTCAACCCGAGTTCCGTATTCATTTTTGAAGTTTCGTTCTCTGCGCGGTCCATCAGCAGGTTGACGGTATCGCCGCCTGGCAAGCGCCAGAGCTTTTCGATGGACGCTGCGATTGAACCAGCGGTCAAAGCATCGTCGCTGGTGGCCAGATGCGCCAGCAAATTGGCAATTGTCTTATCTGCTTCTTCAGGTGTTTTTGGCCACGGATTGCCAAGCATGCCTGGATCGCCCTTGGTCTTGCCGCGCTGGCCAAGCATAGGCGCACGATCATGCGGTACGGGAGCTTTTGGTGCGGCAGCAGCAGGCGGCTGTTGGACCAGGGGTTCCTCATCAGGGGCAGAGGGTGATTGCGCGTGTGCCAGAGACTGACCGAGGAAGATCAATGAGGCTGCTGCGATGGAAATATGGACATAGGTTTTCATAGCCCGACGCTATGTCAGGGCAAGCCCGTCGTCAAAATCAAAGTCGTGAAATCGCGGTAATGAAAATCATAGATCAGCAGGTCGGCACGGATCGAGCCATGCCGGCTATCGCCTTAACCCTGACGGGCTTTGAAGCGGCGCTGCGTCTTGTTGATCACATATACACGGCCCTTGCGGCGCACGACGCGATTGTCGCGGTGCCGCGAGCGCAAGGATTTCAGTGAGTTTCTAACTTTCATATCGACACCGATTCAAAAACAATAATGGTGGGCACTACAGGGATCGAACCTGTGACCCCTACCATGTCAAGGTAGTGCTCTACCGCTGAGCTAAGTGCCCGAAGGAAGAGCGCTTCTAGAGGGAGATGGGGCGTCGGGTCAAGCCCTCGATAGGGCCGCACCCGAGGCTTTTTGGCTTGTTTGCCGTCATTCAGAGAGCAGGCGATCCACTTCGCGGACCAAATCCTTCAAATGGAAAGGTTTGGAGAGCACACGGGCGTCTTTGGGAGGGGCATTGTCGCTGTTTAGAACGACGGCTGCAAAGCCAGTAATAAACATGATTTTGAGGTCGGGATCGATTTCACTGGCGCGGCGGGCTAACTCGATGCCGTCCATTTTCGGCATGACGATATCGGTCAAGAGCAGCGAGAACGGCTCGTGCTTCATACGCTCGTAAGCATCCTCGCCGTTCTCGAAGGCCACGACGTCGTAGTTGGCTTTCTCCAAGGCTTTGACCAGAAACCCGCGCATGGAGTCGTCGTCTTCGGCGAGCAGGATGCGACGCAGGGGAAGACTTGATGGCTTAGCAGTCATGGTAGCTCGCTTAAGAAGAGGTAGGCCGCTATTGATATCCGAATTTGGATCGCAAGCAAAGTTGACGTGACTTTGGTAAACAGGCGATGAAGTTGTGGACAGATCGAGAAAAGTACTGATAGCCGCGATGAGCTAACGATTAACTGCACAAAAGACGTTGTTTTATCATATACCGTCTTGGACATCATGACGCGCGATTGGCATTGTCATACTGTCTGTTAACGAGACATACACGCGCACGCCGTTTGCCCGCAGACTGTTTTCACGCGGATGCCGTTGGAGACTGTAAAACTGCAATGCCCTTGAACCCTGCCCAAGTGCTACCCGCGCAATTTTTTCCATCGTTCGACGTGTTAAATCCGCGCGTGCAATCGGCGCCGTTCGTTTTTTCATCGCCGCATTCGGGGCGAACCTATCCTGCTGATTTTCTCAAGATGTCGCGACTGGACCCGTTGACGTTGCGGCGATCGGAGGACTGTTTCGTTGATCGGCTGTTCCAATCGGTCGCGCAATTGGGTGCACCACTCATTTGTGCGCGATTTCCACGCGCCTATCTCGACCTCAACCGCGAACCATACGAGCTTGATCCTGAACTGATCAGTGAAGAATTACCCTCGCATGCCAATTCTCTATCCATTCGGGTCGCTGGTGGATTGGGAACGGTCGCCCGTGTTGTGGCGGATGGAGAGAATATCTATCGCGGGCGCCTGCCGCTGGCGCATGTCTTAGCGCGCATTGATCAACTGTATTTTCCGTTTCACCGTGAGCTGGGACGGTTATTGGAAGAGACGAAGCAATCGTTTGGGTATGCGATTTTGGTCGACTGCCATTCGATGCCTTCATCGGCCATGACACCAGGCGGGGCTCTGAGACCTGACATTGTGATCGGCGATCGGTTTGGCGCGGCGGCTGATCCAAGACTGTCTTATCTGGTGCGCGATGAATTCCAGAAGCGTGGGTTTCGGGTCCAGATGAACCGTCCCTATGCCGGTGGCTATATCACTGAGCACTACGGTCGCCCGCCAAGGCACACACACGCGCTTCAGCTTGAGATCAATCGCGGTCTTTATCTCAATGAAATGAAATTGGAAGAGAGCGAGCGCTTTGGTCCGTTGTGTCAAACCCTGCACGACATTGCGTCGGAGCTTTTCCAATCGGTGCCAGGATTATTTGAGCAACGCGCAGCGGCGGAATAACAAGGCACTCAATCTTAGGCGCGCGCATCGGTTGCAATTGAGTAGATAAAAAAAGGGCCGTCCGACAAGCGAACGGCCCAAGTCTAGGGAGGAAACGCCCAAGGAGGGCTGCGGCGCGCAAGCGAGGCTCACGCATGCCGCACTGCAAAAATTATCATGCAGCGCACCAACGGCAACTGCATTTAATGCAGAGCTGTCGCGTTAAAAACGCGTGGCTCAGCATGCAAGAAGCTTGTGTGACAGTTTTTGAGATGATCCGGGGGGTTCATAAAGAAAGGCCGTTCGGCTGGCGAACGGCCCAAGTCTAGGGAGGAAACGCCCAAATCGGGCTCGATTGCGATGAAGCGTATCAGCACAATCTCAACGGTAGAGTGCGCTGCTTCGGCTGACCCCGCAATCGACAGCAGTGTAGCCCACACGCATTAATAAATGCCTGTAACGCAGGCGCAACAAACGGCGTTACACTTTTACAATAAGGCAAAATCTATATCTCATCAGTATTGAGCAAGTAGCGCTCAAGACCAAAGCAACCATTTGAAATGACGGGGCATACGGGTGGCTAAGGCGAGCCGAGGGTCTGAATTTAAAAGCGTGTTGTCTGTTGCGCATGACCTGGCTGATCGGTCAGCGTCAGTCATATTGCGGAGCTTTCGCCGTCAACCAACTGTGGAAAACAAGGCGAGCGGCCTGTCTTTCGATCCCGTGACGGAAGCAGACCGAGGTGCCGAGCGTGTGATGACTCGTGCGTTGCGCGCTGCCTATCCTAGTCATGGTATTGTCGGTGAAGAATTGGGTCAGCACCCAGGTGATGGGCGTTTTGAATGGGTGATCGACCCGATCGACGGGACACGCGCCTTCATTATGGGAAGCCCTCTATGGGGCACACTGATCGGCGTGCGCGAATATGGTGCGCCGTACCTGGGCGTCATGAACCAACCATTCACGCGCGAACGATTCTGGTCTGATGAAACATCAAGCTTCATTCGCATGGCGGATGGTCCAGCTCGGCGGATCAAAACGCGCGCCTGTTCGGCCTTGGATCAGGCCATTCTGACTTCAACGCATCCCGATTTGTTTGAAGGTCCCGCGAAGCAGAAGACCCTGGCAAAACTCAAGAGTGCTGTGCGCATGACGCGCTACGGGGGCGACTGTTATGGATATTGTCTGTTGGCGGCTGGCTATGTCGATCTCATCGTCGAGAGTGGTCTCAAGCCTTACGATATCGTGGCGCTGATCCCGATCATTGAACGCGCAGGCGGTCGGATCACAACATGGGATGGCAAACCCGCTATAGATGGCGGCAACATCGTTGCTAGCGGCGATCCGCGTTTGCATGACGCAGCTTTAGAGCTGATCGCAAAGCGTTAGGTTGCTGCTGGCTCCTTTATCGTCGAACACATTAGGCCGAAAGTTCAGTTGGAATATCGACGCCCATATAGGCATCGAAGGCTGCCCAAAAACGTTGGCGCGTCTCATCGTTTTCCTGCAAAATTTCATGGCGCGATCCCGGCATCAAAATGTGCCCGCCAATCTTAAGATCGACCGCGAAGTCTTCGATGGCACGCGCGGACACAACGTGATCGGCTCCGGCTGCAAACATGAGCATCGGCACAGCCACGTATTTTGGATAATCGGCACGCTGAAGCAGGGCACAACTTCTCAATGCCGAACGCAGCCAACCGTTGGTTGGCGAACCCAGCGCTAAATTCGGAGATTGCTCTAGCACTGCTTTATTGCGGGCAAAGCGAATGGGATCGGACGTCAAATCGTTGGTCTCGAAATCGAGAAACTCTTCAGGCACGTCGTCTCCGCCTTTTACATAAGCGGTTGCGAGGCCTGCGAGGCAAGCGGTTTCGGCATAGGCGCGCGCCAGCGATGTCCGTGTTCCCAGCATGTCGTCGTGGATTTTGATCATGGGTGAAACCAAGATCATGCGGGCAAAAGGGCTGTCTTCGTCTTGGGCGTTGCGCAGTAAAATGTTGCCCCCCAACGAACAGCCCAGCGCGATATATGGCGGCGGCAGATTGGGCTGCACGACAGTGGTCATGAAGATCGCGAGATCGCGATCATATTCCGTAAAGGCAATCACGTGGCCTTTCCGAGGGTCCGATAGGCGCCGTTCCGAACCGCCCTGCCCGCGCCAATCCATAATCGCGACACCAAAGCCGCGGCGTCGAAGATCGGCGATAACCTCGAAATATTTTTCAATATATTCGCCGCGCCCAGGGAAAATGCACATCGTTCCGCGGGCAGGACCTCGGGTCGGCTGCCAGAGCGCGGTCCTGAGCTTTGTCCCATCGTAGCCATCGAACGATGCGATGGCGGCACCATTGGGGGCCGGATTGATCGCAAGCGAAATCAAATTCATGCGTCTTCTCCGGTTGGTATTCACGCCTATTTGCGGGGCCATTTGCCAACAAGTTCAGACACTCATACAGGCAAAAATTATCGCCTGGCACCCCTCTTGAAAGTGTTTTTGACCAACCTATTTCCTGGGTACGTCTGCCGCTAAGCGGGGGCGTACTAACGAAAGCCAGGACTTTGAAAGTGCTGGCTTCACATGTCGCTTCTTATGGAGGATATGTCATGCGACACACAGACTTTACACCCTTCTACCGTTCGGCCATCGGCTTTGATCGTTTGATCCAAATGTTGGATCAGGCATCGGGTTACGATAGCGAAAATACCTACCCGCCCTACAACATCGAGCGCACTGGCGAGAATGCTTACCGCATCTCACTTGCAGTGGCAGGCTTCACGCCGGCTGAGCTGAAAATTGAGGTCAAAGAACAGACCTTGACGGTGACGGGCGAAAAAGCTGCCGAAACTAGCGATAAAAAATATCTGCATCGCGGGATCGCGGCACGTGCATTTGAGCGTCGTTATCAGCTCGCGGATCATGTTGACGTGACCGGAGCCAATTTCGAGAACGGCTTGCTGCACGTCGATCTGGTGCGCAACGTACCGGAGCGGATGAAACCGCGCGCCATTGCGATTGCTTCAAATTCTGATGTGAAGCAGCTTGAGGCTAACGCTGCATAACGTGCGCTGTCGACATGCCGTTCGTTTATGCGCTGGCATCATCAAGAAGCGGGTCCTCCTAGGGGCCCGCTTTTTCATTTCTGCTTTACACACAATGCGCAATATAATTACATAATTTACTCATATATTGTTATTTTGCATCACTCCTCTCGTGTTGGACATACCGCTTGTGCCCCACCTTGAAATCTGTAGAATTTAAATATAGGTCAACATTGCTGTCCTTTATGGCGTCCGCTTGGTCAGCCTCAGCAATGGTGCCAATTTAGCTTTCCTTGAAGGCTATGTGAAACCAGGGGAAGCTGGAAAATATTGGCGGGACGCACATCGACATAACAATCGTATTGCCCCTTGGCTGGGCCGATTTTAGTTTTTGAGCGTACGTCTTGAATAACGTTGCGCCCACTTGGGCATCTGAGGACAGATATGAGTGAAGGCTACCTGCCGCCCCCCGAAGATGAAGCCGTCGATGCGTCTGGTCGACCGGCACCGCAAGGACTTTTCGATCCATCGCAAGAACGCGATGCGTGCGGCGTAGGCTTCATCGCCGATTTGAAAGGGCGCAAGTCGCATCGGATCGTTGAAGATGCTCTGAATATTTTGGAGAACCTTGAGCACAGGGGTGCCGTTGGTGCCGACCCGCTGTCTGGCGACGGGGCTGGAATTCTCATTCAAATCCCTCATGAGTTCCTCGTTGCGGAAACTCAGGGTCTTGGCTTCAAACTGCCGGGTCGCGGTGACTATGCGATCGGGCATATCTTTATGCCTGCCGACGAACGCTTGCGCGCGCACTGTGAGCGTGTCTGGGCGCGCTGCCTCAAAGAGGAAGGTTTGCCCTTACTCGGGTGGCGTACCGTTCCGGTCGATAACTCTTGTCTTTCCGACATGGTGCGCAGCGTTGAGCCGATACACCGACAGGTTTTTGTTGCGCGTCCGGCGTCGATGACCAGCCAGGATGAATTCGAGCGTCGTCTGTTCGTCGTGCGCAAGGTCGTGTCAGCGGCTATCCACGAGGCGTACAAGAGCCGTGACATCGGCCACTACACCGTGTGCTTGTCCACGCGGACTCTCGTTTACAAGGGCATGTTCCTGTCGTTTCAGGTCAAAGCCTATTACAAAGACCTCTCTGATGCGCGCTTAACGTCTGCCCTCGCACTCGTGCATCAAAGGTTTTCGACGAACACGTTCCCGTCGTGGAAACTGGCGCATCCCTACCGGATGGTTGCACATAACGGCGAAATCAACACGCTGCGCGGTAACGTCAACTGGATGGCTGCGCGGCAAGCGTCGGTGTCGTCGCCTCTGTTTGGCGATGACATTTCGAAACTGTGGCCGATCTCCTACGAAGGTCAGTCTGACACTGCGTGCTTTGACAACGCGCTCGAATTCCTAACCATGGGTGGCTACAGCCTCGCGCATGCTGCGATGATGTTGATCCCGGAAGCGTGGGCTGGCAATCCAACCATGGATGCACATCGCCGCGCGTTTTATGAGTATCACGCGTGCCTCATGGAGCCGTGGGACGGTCCGGCTGCAATGGCCTTCACCGATGGCCGACAAATTGGTGCGACGCTCGACCGCAATGGTTTGCGTCCAGCGCGCTATCTCGTAACCAAAGACGATCTCGTCATCATGTCTTCTGAATCTGGCGTGCTGCCAGTTCCGGAAGAAAACATTGTGAAAAAGTGGCGGTTGCAGCCTGGCAAAATGTTGCTGATCGATCTGGAAAAAGGTCGCATTATTTCTGACGAGGAACTGAAGACGGAGATCGCCGCCAGTCATCCTTATGAGTCATGGCTGAAGCGGACACAGATCAAAGTGTCAGAGTTGCCTTTGCCTGCGAAGAAGACGCCTGCAAAATCGAATGTCAGCCTGCTCGATTTGCAGCAGAGCTTTGGCTATACGCAGGAAAGTCTGAAATTTCTGATGACGCCGATGGCGGAAACAGGCCAGGAAGCTATCGGCTCGATGGGCACGGATACGCCAATCTCGGCGCTATCCTCCAAATCGAAGCTGCTGCACACGTACTTCAAACAGAATTTTGCTCAAGTGACGAACCCGCCGATCGACTCGATCCGCGAAGAATTGGTCATGAGCCTCGTGTCGTTCATCGGTCCTCGGCCGAACATTCTCGATCTGGAAGGCACGTCGAAAGAAAAACGCCTGGAGGTCGATCAGCCGATTTTAGCCAACGAAGACTTAGAACGTATTCGCGGCATCGGCGCAGTGAAGGATAACAACTTCTCGTCGATTACCATCGACATCTCCTATCCGGTCGAAAAGGGCGAAGCGGGCATGGGCCCAGCACTCGACTGTGTGTGCGCTGAAGCCGAAGAATATGTGCGCGAGGGCGAATTCAATATCATCATTTTGTCCGACCGAGCTGCGGGGCCGGACAGAATCGCGATTCCATCTCTGCTCGCGACGTCGGCTGTGCATCATCATTTGATCAAGCAAGGTTTGCGTACGTCGGTCGGTTTGGTTGTCGAAACCGGCGAAGCGCATGAGGTGCATCAGTTCTGCACACTCGCTGGCTATGGTGCAGAAGCCATCAATCCGTATCTCGCGTTTGAAACTCTTACCACGATGCTGCCTGATCTGCCGGAGGGTACGACGGCGGAAGATGTTAAAAAGCGCTATATCAAGGCCATCGGCAAAGCCATGTTGAAAGTTATGGCGAAGATGGGCATCTCGACATATCAGTCGTATTGCGGCGCGCAGATTTTCGATGCCGTCGGATTGAGAACATCCTTCGTCGAACGCTATTTCACCGGCACACATACACAAGTCGAAGGTGTCGGTTTGCGCGAGATCGCCCGCGAAACCGTCGAGAGACACACGGCTGCATTCGGCGATGTGCCCGTTCTCGCGCACGATCTGGATGTCGGTGGCGAATACGCCTTCCGCATTCGTGGCGAAGCACATATGTGGCGCCCCAACACGGTGGCTGACTTGCAGCATGCGGTGCGTGCAACCGTCAATTCCGACGCGATGAGCGGTAAGGTTCCGCAAAAATATCGCGACTTTGCCAAAGCGATCAACGATCAAACCGAGCAGCTTTTGACGTTGCGCGGCATGTTCCGCATTCGCTCAGCAGAAGCGCTCGGACGCAAGCCAGTGCCGCTTGATGAGGTCGAGCCGGCCGTGGCGATCGTCAAACGGTTTGCAACTGGCGCCATGAGCTATGGCTCCATCAGTCGCGAAGCACACACGACACTTGCGATTGCGATGAACCGCATCGGTGGCAAATCGAATACCGGCGAAGGTGGTGAAGAGTCCGATCGCTTCAAGCCGATGGCCAACGGCGACAGTATGCGCTCGGCGATCAAGCAGGTCGCATCGGGTCGTTTCGGCGTGACGACAGAATATCTCGCCAACTCTGACATGATGCAGATCAAGATGGCCCAGGGCGCAAAGCCAGGGGAAGGCGGTCAGTTGCCAGGCCACAAGGTCGATGCGACCATTGCCAAAGTGCGCCATTCGACCCCTGGTGTCGGCCTCATTTCGCCTCCACCGCATCATGACATCTATTCGATCGAGGATTTGGCGCAGCTCATCTACGATCTCAAGAACGTCAATCCGGCAGCCGATGTTTCCGTGAAACTCGTGTCGGAAGTTGGAGTTGGAACGGTGGCGGCTGGTGTTGCGAAAGCGCGCGCCGATCACGTCACCATTTCGGGATATGAAGGTGGAACAGGCGCGTCACCGCTGACATCGATCAAACACGCCGGCAGCCCGTGGGAAATCGGACTTGCTGAAACCCATCAGACATTGGTCGCCAACCGTTTGCGCGGACGTATCGCTGTGCAAGTCGATGGCGGTGTGCGGACGGGGCGTGACGTCGTGATCGGCGCACTACTTGGAGCTGACGAGTTTGGCTTTGCAACCGCGCCTTTGATCGCTGCGGGTTGTATCATGATGCGCAAGTGTCATCTCAATACCTGCCCGGTCGGCGTTGCGACGCAAGATCCAGTTTTGCGCGCGAAGTTTTCGGGCAAGCCGGAACATGTCATCAACTATTTCTTTTTCGTCGCCGAGGAAGTGCGCGAGATCATGGCATCTCTCGGATTCCGCACATTTGCAGAGATGATCGGGCAAACCGACATTCTCGATAAGGACCGCGCCATTGAGCATTGGAAGGCGCGTGGGCTCGATTTCACGAAGCTTTTCCATAAGCCGGTCGTGCCGAAAGGTGTCGCGATTTATAATTGCGAGCGGCAAGACCACGGTCTCGATAAGGTTTTGGATCGCACGCTGATCGAATTGGCAAAACCTGCGATCGAAACCAAGAAGCCCGTCAAAGCCGAGCTCGACATCAAGAACGTCAATCGTTCGACTGGCGCCATGCTGTCGGGTGTCGTGGCGAAAAAATACGGCCATAGCGGACTGCCGGAGGACACGATTTGGCTAACGTTCAAAGGCACGGCGGGTCAGGCTTTTGGCGCTTGGGTTGCGCAAGGCATAACGCTCGATCTTGTCGGTGAAGGCAATGACTACGTCGGCAAAGGATTGTCGGGCGGCAAACTGATTGTGCGACCCAATCCGAAATCTGGCATCACGCCAGAAGAGAGCATCATCGTCGGCAACACGGTGCTTTACGGCGCAATTACCGGCGAATGTTATTTCCGTGGCGTGGCCGGAGAGCGTTTTGCTGTCCGCAACTCCGGGGCCTATGCCGTTGTCGAAGGCACGGGTGATCATGGTTGCGAATATATGACTGGCGGTGTTGTCGTCGTATTAGGTCCGACAGGTCGCAACTTTGCGGCCGGTATGTCTGGCGGGATTGCTTACGTGCTCGATGAGAAGGGCAATTTCGAAGGCAACTTGAACAAAGAGATGGTTCAGCTCGAAACCTTCATGGCTGACAGCGGCTCTTTGCAAAAGCTTGCCAGCCAAAAGGGTGACGTTGCAGTTAGCTTGCAAAACGTCATGCTCGATATGCGCGAGCAGGACGTGGAGCGCTTGCATGCGTTGATCTCACGGCATGCGCACTACACGAACTCCGCTAAGGCTCAGATGATCTTGAAGGACTTCAGTGCATATTTGCCGAAGTTCAAAAAAGTGATGCCGGTCGAATATCGCCGCGCTTTGGCCGACTTGGCCAAGGCTCGGGAAGCAGCCGGTGCCGAAGGCGGGCCGACAGCAAAACAATAAACTCAGGTCTCCAGTCGGAAACTTTAGCTAGAGACCTTCACGATCAACGCTCACCGAATTCCGGCGCAGCGATCTTCACGAAAAGAGACGAGCATGGGTAAGCCAACGGGTTTTCTGGAAATTGATCGCGCTGACCGCAAATACAAGCCGGTCGAAGAGCGCGTCAAACACTGGAAAGAATTTGTTGTTCCATTGGCTGAACCGGAAGTTAAAAAGCAAGCTAGCCGGTGCATGGACTGCGGCATTCCCTATTGTCACAACGGATGTCCGGTCAACAATCAGATTCCGGACTGGAACGATCTGGTTTATCGCGGCGATTGGAAGGAAGCCGCTGAGAACCTGCACTCAACGAACAATTTTCCGGAAGTGACAGGGCGCATTTGCCCAGCACCCTGCGAGGCTTCTTGCACGCTCAATATCGATGACAAACCGGTGACGATCAAAACGATTGAGTGCTCAATCGCGGATCGTGCATGGGAAGAAGGCTGGATACAGCCGCAACCTCCTGAAACAAAAACCGGCAAGAAAATTGCCATCATCGGATCGGGCCCGGCGGGGATGGCTGCTGCGCAGCAATTGGCACGCGTCGGTCACGACGTCCATGTGTATGAAAAAAATGAGCGCCCCGGTGGACTGATGGTCTACGGCATTCCTGACTTTAAGATGGAAAAGGCGATCATTGCGCGGCGCGTCAAACAGATGGAAGCCGAAGGCGTGACGTTCCACTGCGGCGTGCATGTGGGGCAAGATATTTCGGCCAAGTACCTCGAAGGCAAGCACGATGCGATTCTGATTGCGATAGGTTCGGAACAGCCATTCGATTTTTTCGCGAACGCTCCAGGTCGCAAGCTGGACGGCATCCACTACGCGATGGATTTTTTGCCTCAACAGAACCGACGCAATGCCAACGAACCGCAACGGCCGAAAACGGTTGAGCTGTCAGCTCAAGATAAGCATGTCGTCGTGATCGGCGGTGGCGATACCGGCTCAGACTGTATCGGGACATCGTTTCGGCAGGGCGCTAAAAGCGTTACGCAGCTCGAAATCATGCCGCAGCCGCCTGAGAAGGAAAACAAGGCGCTGTCTTGGCCGCACTGGCCGATGAAGCTGCGCGTTTCCTCCAGCCAGGCCGAGGGTGCAAAGACAGAATTCGCGATCTCCACGACGGCATTCACCGGCGAAAACGGCAAGGTGAAAAAGCTGCACTACACGCGTGTCAACGCGAACATGCAGCCGATCAAGGGCACTGAAGGCACACTCGATGCTGATCTTGTGCTGCTCGCTATGGGCTTTGGTGGGCCGATCGAAAGCGATGTCGTCAAGGAGTTGCAGGTGCCGGTGGTGGCGCGCGGACGGTTCAAAGGTCTCGATGCCTCGGACAAAGACTACAAGTTAGCGACCTCGCCAAAGTTGTTTTGCGCAGGCGATATCCGGCGCGGACAATCACTTGTGGTGTGGGCGATCCGCGAGGGCCGCCAGGCTGCGCATTCCATCGACACATTTCTGATGGGTTCGACCACGCTGCCGCGATGATTGGCAATTACGTCACTTGATGCAATCGTGAACCGATAGTTTAGCTTTTGGGTGGTGCAGCGCCTCGCGCAGCACCGCTCGCCGTATCAGGTCGCGGCCAAGACGTATCGTCGGCGCGGCCGGGCTTTGGCGTTAAGCGCTCGCCCTTCACCAGCAATCGGAAATACGGCGTCTGAGTTGGGGCAGTTTTGCCTCGAGCGCGCGGACCAGAAGGCGTGATCGAACTCATCAGCGTCAAGCCGCCGGGTAGCTGTTCGACCACGAGATCGCCGAATTGACCTGAACCATCACGGCGCGCCATGAGAGCTACAACGGACGCAGGGATCGCAGGCCGCACGACCTCGACCGTTTGCACGTCCTCGCGTCCTTCTGCGTTGACAACTTTGAATGTCACCCGACCGTTATCGGTTTTTTGATCGGCATTGGGATCGTTAGCGTTCGCAGAGCCCGGCGTGCTACCATCGGTGCGATTGGCTTTGACGACAGGTGTGTTCGCATTTTCTGCCCCTGCAACGGGCGAAGCGGGTGCTGGTGTTTTCACTGCGTTATCAGGATTGACAGCCGCCTGCTCTACTTCTGCGCCGAGCAGTGGAACTGTGCGATTGCTTTTGGCGCGATTGAGATCGCGGCGCAGTTCTTTTTCGATAAAGTGTGCAAGCTTGCGATTTCCGGCATCGGTAAACGATAGCCCATCGCCTCTGCGCAGAACGCGGATTTTCCCTTCAAGATCGGGTCCGTAGGCTGAATAAGCACCTGTCTCGTCTGAAAAGCCTGCGTACACATCAATGAACTTGAAGCCATTCAAGTAGGCTCGCTCGCGAATGATGTCGTTCATTTTTTGAGCCTGCTCGTTGGCTTCCCAACGCGCGAGGTTCGGTAATCCCACCCAATAAACGCCAGGGTTCTTCCGTTTGATTGCCTTCATCAAAACATCGATGCGACGGGTATATTCCGTCAACCATTCGGGGCTGCCGACTGCAACACGGCGCCCGCTGTCGCTGCGCAGTGATACGCGATCGTAGGCACCGACCATGACTACCGCGATGTTGAGCGGTTCATCGAGAACCCATTGCGTTAAATCTTGGGTTTTGCCTTCGAAATTCGAACTCATAACGCCGGAAACGACTTTCACGTCACGGCGGATATTCAAGCGCGCATCTTGACCTAAGGATTCGACGAGGCCCGATAGCAGTCCTTCGGCAAATTGATCGCCAAAAACTGTGAGCTGATAAACATCGCCGTCAGGGAACGGATTGAGGAATGTGCCGCTGGCATCATCTTCGGCAGCGTGCGCGCACACGCCCATGACGCACGCCATCACAAGTGCGATGACAGCTCGCTTCAAATCGGATGTAGTCGCAGAACTCGTCAAACCGATCAGCCTTTGTCGTATCTGAAGTCGTATGTGTGTGCTTCGGGGAGCGAACAACGCCACCATAATACGCGGCTTGGCGGCCATGATCCAAGACTTCCTCGTCACCGCCCGCTTTTATCGCTGTGCATTGGCGTTGGCGTGCGCCAGAACTGCATCGGACGGCCAACAATCCACCTTTAGGCCGTTTGCGCGCTGATAGAGGCCAATTTGTTTGCGCGTGTTCGAGCCAATTTTGCCGTCGATTTTGTCCATTGGATAACCCAGCGCCTGTAAGCGCGCTTGCAGATCGTGAACAGTCCGCGTGCGCGGTTGCTGAAACGATGCCCATGGCGTGGTGAAATCACCGCCGCCGCGAATGCGATCTGACAAATGACCGACGAACAGCGCGTACAGATCGGACGTGTTGTAGAGGCGAATGACCTTAAAGTTTTCAGGAACCAGAAACGCCGGACCGTAACCGCCTGCTGGCATCATCAAGTAGGCTGGTTTGTTGAGCTGCGCTTCGGTGAAGGGTTTGTCGTTTGCGCGCTGAAAGCCAAGATCGACCCATTGGGCTATCGGCCTTTCGTCTGGAGGACCCTCAAACGCGCAATCGGCTTTTGGGCCTAGGCGCACTTCATAACCCCAGCCTTGTCCACGCACCCAGCCTTTGCCTTGCAATTGTCGCGCAGCAGACGCCAGTGCATCTGGGATCGACCGCCAGATATCAATTTTTCCATCGCCATCGCCATCGGCGGCGTGCTTGAAAAATTCTGTCGGCATGAATTGCGTCAAGCCAACCGCACCGGCCCACGAGGATTTCATGTCGGAACGTGGCACGCCAACTTCGAGCATCTTGAGGGCTGCTAGAAATTCTTGCCGGAACATTTCTTTGCGCCGACCTGCGTAAGCGAGGGTTGCGAGCACGCGAATAGAATCGTGAGGCAAGTTGTAACTGCCGTATGCGGTTTCACGACCCCAAATCGCCACAAGGATATAGGGATCAACTCCTGATACCGCCTCGATTGATTGTAAGGCTTTCTGATGCTGTTTGAAAAACACGCGGCCCTGGGCCGCCATCTTTTCGATGTAAGGTTTGGAGATGTAATCGGCTGCGGTCTTTGTGAATTCGGCCTGACCGGTGTTATCGACCTTTGGCCTGCTCGACAGAACTAGATCCGGGATTTTGAAATCTGGTTTAAGGCCGACTGTTGCAGCGTCGAATGTCTTGCGACTGATGCCTTGTGCTTTTGCGTCTGGCCATACCGTTTGTAGAAATTCGGTGAAGCCTTCAGGTGTTGGATCGGCGATCGCTAGGCTGGGATAAAGAATGCCTAGACCCAACGCCACTGCAAGCACGCGAACTGTAAAAATTTTGGCCAATTGATTTCGCACGCAAGCCCTCCTGAAGAATGCGCCGATATCTCCCTGTCTTTCAGGGCTTTTTTGCGACCCGTATGCGGGATCAGGAGGCGGCTTTGAGTTGATCGACGCCCGCTTCCCAAGCCAAAGCCTGCGCAACGATCGTGTCGAGATCGTCGTGGATAGGTTTCCAGCCCAAGGTTTCGCGGATTTTGCGCGATGCAGCGACAATAGCTGCTGGATCGCCTGCGCGGCGCGGAGAGAGTAAGACTTTGAAGTCAACCCCCGATACGCGCTTGACGGCGGCGATCACTTCGTGAACGGAAAATCCGCGGGAGTAGCCGCAGTTGAAGATGTCGGATGTCCCGCTCTTACGCAGATAGTCGAGCGCCGACAGATGGGCGCGCGCCAAGTCTGTGACATGAATATAATCGCGTACGCACGTTCCGTCTTGCGTTGGGTAGTCGGTGCCGAAAACTTCCATCTGGCCACGTTTGCCGAGTGCCGTTTCGCAGGCGACTTTTATCAGGTGGGTAGCATTCGGCGTCGATTGTCCAGAACGGCCCTTCGGGTCTGCACCGGCCACATTGAAATAGCGCAATGCGACAAAGCGGAAAGGATGCGCGTTCGCGGTATCCGACAACATGATTTCCGTCATCAGCTTCGATGAACCATAAGGTGACATCGGTGCTGGTAGCGCACTTTCTGATACCGGGTTTTCTTTGGGGTTTCCGTAAACCGCTGCGGTCGACGAGAAGATGAAATGCGGCACACCACATGCGACGGCGGCTGCCATCAGATTGCGTGACTTCACCGTGTTGTTTTCATAATAGCCGAGTGGATCGGCGACGGAGTCGGGTACGACAATCGAACCGGCAAAATGAATGATCGCGGTGACGTCGTGGGCTTTGATGGTTGCCTTGACGAGGTCACTGTCGCCTGCATCGCCAACGACCAGTTTGGCATCGGGTGCCACAGCCCAGCGATAGCCGGTCGAGAGATTGTCAATAACAACAACGCGTTCGCCTGCGTCACATAGTTCCAAGACCATGTGGCTGCCGATATAACCTGCTCCACCTGTCACCAGGACGCTCATTGAGCTTCAACCTTCTACTGCTCTCGCTTCTGCTGCACTTGGCACAGTCGCGCAATTCCGGTACTGCGAGCCAGATTTTCTGATCCTGCCCATTCACTTCGATAGCCTATAAAGTGTCGTATTGAGCGGCCAAGTCAACGCGACGAACGGGTTTTGTTTGTTGTTTCCTGCACCCATTCCTAGCAGAGCAAAGTTGAAAGCACATTTAAGCGCTTCAGGAGAATTTTATGTCTGCCACCACGAAACGCATCCGTAAGGCCGTTTTTCCTGTTGCTGGTCTAGGCACGCGATTTTTGCCTGCGACAAAAGCTATGCCTAAGGAAATGCTAACGGTGGTCGATCGGCCCGTTATTCAGCATGTCGTCGACGAAGCACGCGCGGCGGGCATTGAGCATTTTATATTTGTCACCGGACGCAACAAGGGCGTGATCGAGGATCATTTCGATAGCCAGTTCGAGCTTGAGCGTACCCTTGAAGAACGCGGCAAGACGAAAGAACTTGAAAGTCTCGCGCGCGATTTGCCAGCGGCCGGACAAACCAGTTTCACGCGGCAGCAACGCCCCCTAGGACTTGGTCATGCGGTTTGGTGTGCGCGCGATATCGTCGGCGATGAGCCATTTGCGCTTTTGCTGCCTGACATGCTGCATCATGCTGCAAAACCTTGCTTGGCCGAAATGATGGATGCGTATGCACAATCGGGCGGCAATCTCATTGCGGTCGCGCCGGTACCTGACGATCAAACGCATCAATATGGCATCGTGGGCGTTACCGATGTACAGGCCAAAGTATCTGGCATAACCTCAATGGTAGAGAAGCCGAAGCCCGGTACAGCACCCTCCAATTTGCACATCACGGGGCGTTATATTTTGCAGCCAGAAATATTTGGTTTGCTAGAGAAGCAGGAACGCGGCGCAGGCGGAGAAATTCAGCTGACGGATTCTATGATCCAGCTCATGCAAGACAGTGCGCAAAAGTTTCATGCCGTTCGCTTCGATGGCGATATTTACGACTGCGGATCGAAAATCGGTTTCCTGACGGCAAACATCGCCTACGCCTTGGAGCGTCAAGATTTGTCAGACGATCTCAGGGCGGATTTGCAGCGCTTATTGACCGCGTAATTAGCGTCTCAAGCGTATGCCGACAAACACTTCATCGGCTGAAAAATCGCTATCGCTGCCGATCGCATCGTAATCGGTATGTGCATAATTCGAGAACACGATAGCGTCAGAGTTGAGGAAATACTCAAGGCCGAGCGTCGAACGCCATTCGCGCTCGTCAATGATGTCATCTTGAGAATCGAATGTCGCGTAGGTGACGCCCGCAGAAGCGATGAGATACCTTTTGAATGCGTGTCGAACTTCAATGCCCACGTTGCGATTAAACGCGCCGCCAACGTTAGCTGTTGTCGTCTCGGTCACGTCTGAGCGAGCGGTGAACAAGAGAGATGTTAGTTCTGTTGCGCGCCATGTTGCGTTGGCATCGAGGATCAGACCATCGACTTGGCTCAACGCATCGTCGTCGGGGGTTTGTACGCCGTAGCCAAGGCTCACTTCACCGCGTAGAATTTGCCCTGTGTTGCCGAAAGAGATGCCAGCTCGGTACCGCTGCCCGTCAGAATTTCTGCTGATCAAATCGGTCGATGCGACGGTGTCGTAGCGACGCTGGTTGATGGCGACTTCCGTAAAAGCAGACAATGTTGGTTTGAATTCCCAACTTGCTCGCACGGTTTCCTCGGTCGCTGTGTAATTGCGATCGGACGAGCCAGCGTCGGCGTCATCATATTGCAAGTCTGAAATGCTGCCACGGAATTGGAGCGAAAGGCGGTTGAATCGATGATTGAAAGCGACTTCAGCACGATCAGTGGTGACTTGTGTGCGATCACCGACGATGCTCGCGTCCAAGGCTGAGCGACTTTCCAGCGCGCGATCACGGGCGATCACGGCTTGGATGTTCGACCGTCGCGTCAGATCTAAGCGGCCTCGACTTTCGATTGAGTAAGATTCATCGTTCTCGGTCGTAAACTCATCGTAGTAGCTGAACGCACCTGTTGCTGAAAATTCGAGTGCATGCCGCCCCCAGTTTGAAACCAATCTTCCCGACGGGCGAATGTCAGCTGCAAAATCGTCGCGTGGATCCGACGATTGAAAAACGTTTGATGACCATGAACTGCCGAGTTCAAGCTGCGGAAACAGCACGAAGCTGCCTATACGTATGCCGACGGGATCGAACGGTTCTTGGCGAAACAGGCGTCGCGTTGCGCGGTTATCGAGGATTGGATTGAGTTCTTCGATCTGGAATAACAGTGGATCAAAGCCTGCAGGCGGATTGTTGAATAGAGCAGCATCGTCTGGATCACCGGCTGCAATGTTCTGCGGATCTAGGCCATCCTGCTGTGGCAAAGGCTCACCCACTTCGACGATGCCGTCGCGTAGTAGAGCTGCGTCTTCAACGTCGTTGCTAAGAACGCCATCGGCTGGTGGAGCGGATTGTGGCTGCCCTGTCGAAACAGATGTATCGTCGTTTGCATCGTCTGGATTGGTTTCGCTGTCGGTATCATCTACCTGGGCAATTGTTGCCTGAGCACCCTCGCTCGCAAACGAATCGTCGATGACAATGCCGGCTTGAGAGCGCGATTGGCTCGTTTGCGTATCGGTCCTTTGTGGCCTGGATGGCTCGACAGACTGAGACAATGCAGGTCGCGCGACTGCGATCAGCGCCACGGGCACAATAAGTGTTGCAAAAATCCAGGCAAACAGCCGGTCACCCATCGCGGGGGCGTCCTCATGACAATGTTGATCACGCGACGCAACCGACTCACTAGATCGACCCTAAAAAGGCTGGGTTAAGAGTGGCTTAAGAGAGGGGAATATCAGGCGTGTCGCAGTGGTATTTTGCGCTGTCGTTTGCTATGATTGATTGTCGTTTTCACGCCACTGAAATTGGGCTTATGGCCGTTCGGACGAAGGCTGGTTTCGTCCCATGCAGAAGGCTTTGCTCTCCTTGATGACAACCTCACGTTCCAAGATTGCTGCTGTTAAGCAGCCTCCAGGCGACCCTGTTGCATCGGCGATCCGAACGCTGGAGCTGGAGGGCGATGGCTTGGCGCAGCTTGGTGCCGAGTTGCGTGGGGCTATGTCGCAAGCCTTTGCGGACGCGGTTCGCCGCCTCGTCGCGGTGAGCGGTCGGGTTATCGTCACGGGAATTGGCAAGAGCGGTCATGTCGGCCAGAAAATTGCCGCCACGTTCGCTTCGACGGGCACACCCGCATTTTTTGTGCATCCCAGCGAAGCATCGCACGGCGATCTCGGCATGGTGACTAATGCTGATTTGATCCTTGCATTGTCCTGGTCCGGCGAGACCGTCGAACTCAAACCCATCATCACTTATTCGCGACGCTTTAAAGTTCCGCTTGTCGCGATCACCTCGCGGGCCGAAAGCGCATTGGGCCAGCAGTCGGACGTGGTGTTGAAGCTGCCGCGCGCTCAAGAAGCCTGCCCGCATGGTCTTGCGCCAACGACGTCCACGACGATGCAATTGGCTTTGGGCGATTGCTTGGCCATGGCATTACTCGAAGCACGTGGATTTACAGCGCACGACTTCAAAGTGTTTCATCCAGGCGGGTCGCTCGGCGCTAACTTGAAGTACGTTTCTGACGTCATGAACCAGGGTGATCGCTTACCATTGCTTCCGCTGGGCGAAACGATGGGCAACGCGCTGATGATGATGACTGAAAAAAGTTTGGGTTGCGTTGGGGTCATCGATGCCAAGGGGCAGCTTGCGGGTGTTATTACAGATGGCGATTTGCGGCGTCACATGGGGCCAGATCTGCTCAAATCTTCCGTTGATGACATTATGACTCGCAAGCCCAAGACGATATCGCCCGGTATGCTCGCATCAGCTGCGCTTGAGTTGCTGAATTCTTCGCGCATTACGGCGCTATTCGTGGTGGAAAAATCGAAGCCTGTCGGCGTCATTCATATCCACGATCTGCTGCGGCTCGGTGTGGTTTAGGTGGTCAAGTCGGACTTGCGGCTATTCCATACGCTCAACGACTAATACCGTATCATTGACACCCACGACTTTGACGCTTGCGCCTGCCAGCGCGTCTTCACCTTGTGCGGGCCAGATGGTATCCCCGACGCGCACGCGTCCGCGGCCATTGGTAATCGCATCTTCGACCGTCACCATACGACCGATATACTGCGCACCGCGTATGTTGAGATCCGGTTCGTCAGTTTTGGCAACATCGGCGCGGCTCGACTGGCGTACCCAGAACAGCGTAGCGACCGAAATCACCGTGAACAAAATAAGTTGCCATTGCCATGCCAACGGTATGATGAGCGCGATGAGACCAACCAAGGCTGCCGACACACCGAACCACAGGAAATGGATGCCGGGCACGATCGTTTCCAGAACGAACAAAGCAACGGCTGCGGCAAACCAAAGCCATGCGCCGAACTGAGCGACTAGGTCTGCTAGAAATTGCATGGTGCGCCTCTATCTGTCGTAATGCCTGAACCACTCATTTGACTTTAAGTAGGTGGCACGGAGCCAGAGCGTAAAGGTGTGCGCGGTGTGCTTCCTGTCGGGTTTGAGCCCGTATTGCCGAAAGTTTCGCCTGCGATCTGAGCAATGCCGCCCAATGATCCGATGATCGACGAGGCTTCGAGTGGCATCATGATAATCTTCTGGTTCGGGGATTTGGCGAGGGATTCAAGGACTTTCATGTAATTGTTAGCGACGAAATAGTTGATCGCCTGGACGTTGCCTCCTGAAATCGCTTCCGATACCATTCGGGTGGCTGCTGCTTCGGCTTCGGCTGCGCGCTCGCGTGCCTCAGCGTCGCGAAATGCGGCTTCGCGGCGGCCTTCAGCTTCAAGTACGACGGCTTGTTTTTGGCCTTCGGCCTGAAGAATTGCCGCTTGGCGAAGACCTTCCGATTCGAGAATTTGCGCGCGCTTTTCGCGTTCCGCTTTCATTTGACGCGCCATGCTGTCGATGAGATCACGTGGAGGTGCAATATCCTTGATCTCGATGCGCGTGACCTTGACGCCCCATGCTTCGGTCGCAGCATCGACCACTTGCAGCAAGCGCGTATTAATTTGGTCACGGTTCGAGAGCAGTTCGTCGAGATCCATCGAGCCCATGACCGTGCGGATGTTGGTCATGGTGAGATTGACCATCGAGTGTTCCAGACGATCAACCTCGTAGGCAGCTTTTGCGGCGTTTAAAATTTGGAAAAATGCGACGCCATCGACGCGTACCATTGCGTTGTCGCGCGTGATGACATCCTGGCTTGGAATGTCGATCACCTGTTCCATCATGTTGATGTTATGACCGACCCTTTCAATGACAGGGATGAGAATATGCAGACCCGGGGACAGGGTGCGCGTGTAGCGGCCGAGATTTTCAACGGTAAAGTTGAAGCCTTGGGGTACGATTTTGACCGTGGACCACAGCGCCCAAATTGCGCCTGCCAGCAGAATAAAGCCGAACGATTCAAAGCCGCCAAAACTATCCGGCATATTTATTCTCCCGAAGCAGAATTCTCGATTTCACGAAAACTGATTCTCGGGGTTTTAGCTGCGAGTCGCGAACAATTTGTAAATAAGGGGTAATTGCGTAGTTTTATTTGGATCAAATTAGACCATTCCATAGCATTTAGCGGCAAAATGATTAGACCAACTCTATGCGGGCCAATCGTTGAGGCTCAGCACAATCAGAACACGCTATATCCAGCCCATTAATTCGCGACGTACGATCGCTTCAATAACGTCGATACCCTCGGGGCTATCGTTGAGGGCCGGCAGATAAGCGAATTTTTCTCCGCCGTTATCTTCGAAAATGTGGCGGTTTTCGCCATCGAGCTCTTCGAGTGTCTCCAGGCAATCCGCAGAAAAACCAGGTGCGACCAAGACGAGTTTCTTAGTGCCGGTGCGCGCCAAGCTTTCAACCGTCATATCGGTATAGGGTTGTAGCCAAGGGTCATTTCCGAAGCGCGATTGAAATGTCGTGAGCCAGCGATCTGGTGCAATTGCCAATTTCTCGCGCAGCAAGCGCGATGTTTTCTGACATTGGCAATGATATGGGTCGCCTTTCAATAAATACTTCTCCGGCATGCCGTGGAATGTGGCGATAATTTTTTCCGGCTCGAAATCTAGCTTTGCTAAACTTGCGGTCATCGAGCGGGCTAGCGCGTCGATATATACGGGATCGTCGTGATAGCTTGGCGCAACGCGCACGGCCGGTTGCCAGCGCATCTTCATCAAGGCGCGAAATGCTTGATCGCAGGCTGTCGCAGATGTGGCCGCCGCATAATGTGGGTACAGCGGCACAAGCAAAATGCGATCGCAGCCCTGCTCTTGTAATGCACGAATGCGGCTTTCGGTCGAGGGATTGGCATATCGCATCGCCCAGTCGACAATGATGCGTGAATTCTCTTGCAGACGCAGTGCGACCTGCTCGGCTTGGCTGCGCGTGATTGTTTTGAGAGGTCCCTCGTCTTTCTCATTATTCCAGATGGTGGCGTAGTCTTTACCCTTTTTGCCAGGGCGCACCGTCAGAATAATGAGATTGAGGATCGGCCACCATTTCCATTTTGGTTCTTCGATCACGCGCTCATCAGAAAGAAACTCTTTGAGGTAGCTGCGCATAGGCCAATAACCAGTGCCATCAGGCGTACCAAGGTTGAGAAGCAGAACGCCAATGCGGCCGTGAGGCGCGCGCGGATGGTCTTTTGGCCACGCCGAGCGATCGGGTTCAAACATTTTTGATTTTTGGATTTCGTTCATTTCTTATCTCAACCAGCAAACGTGGAAGAGACTCTAGCGGATCATGCGCGCCGTTGCGACGGGGCATTGCCGGGCGTTTTCGCCGCAATTTTTAGGCCTTGTCGTGGCGCAGGCTGCTCAGTCTCTACAGTAATTAATGGTTGTTCTGGAACTGCCGTGTCCACATTCGCTTTGCTGATGTCAGGTTTGGTGAGTGCTCGCACATGACGCCCATAGTGCCAATATTGTGCAATACGCTTAGCAAATGCGCTTGGTGCCTCAGCAAACAGTCGCGCCGCTCTAAACTCCACAGCTTGACGGAGTTCAGATTGACGCGCTTCTATAAGTTGTATCAGTGTCGCCAGTTGCTCGGCCGATAGTGTTTGGGTTTTGCGCGCAGACATTTCCAGCATCGCGAGATCGTGATCGTCACCTAACAGTTGCGAAAGCTCACGTGCGGCGCTGATGCGCACTTCAAATGCTTCCGGCCAAGCGCGAGACAGCAAGCTCATTTGTCGCCAGTGCCACTGAACTGCCTTTCGCAAATCGTGGAATTTTTCACTCGTCGGCTTCTTGTAGGCGTCTTTCAGGGCGCGTCGTCCAGCACGATAGCTCGTTTCCAGCCCCGGCTGCACGGAGGCGAAACCTTTACCTTTGAGGCGCATATGCGCGAAATGTTTGGCTTCTTTGACGAGGAGGCTGCGCGCTTTTTCTGCTGTTGCAGGCTCCAGCGGTCGCGCCAAATCAAGATCTTCATAGTGTAGCGCGCTGCGTAACGGCTCAAAGATTTCAGGAGCACCTGTGTGGCGTTCAAGCTTTTCTATCGTCTCCAGCAACACAGCTTCGTCGCGACGAACTGACAGCACACCTGCTGCTCGACGCAAAGCCGCATTGCGTTTGGCAAAGACTTTATCGCCGATTGTTGGTTGGACGAGCCGCAACAGCGCGCGCAGGCGCTTGAGTGCTTTACGGCTTTCGTGAACTCCAGTTGGATTGACTTCGCGTTCGGCAAGCTCCGACAATGCGCGATCGAGTTGCTCGCGCGCAATGCGGTGCAAACTGCGCTGGAACGGTTCGTCGAGTTTGAAGCGATAGGGCATGGGAAGGGTACTTACTGAGATACGTGCGGGCTCGATTTATGACAAAATCACAGTCTTTTGTCATAATCGACCGGCGTGGGAGGCATATGGTTAACGCCGCATTTTCCCTGGATATTCATTGGCCCAGCGTAGCCATTCGACAATTCTGGCATCGGGATCGGGATGGGACATAAAGTCTGTAATGACTGCGAGGCTGTCGGCTCCTGCTTCAAGCACCCCCGTTGCACGCTCAGGGGTAATGCCTCCGATAGCGACGAGTGGCTTGCTGGCGATACGTGATTTCCATTCAGTGACGCGTGCCAAGCCCTGGGGTGCCCAGCGCATAGCTTTCAATTTTGTCTCGTAGATCGGGCCTAAGGCAATGTAGTCGGCGTCGGCAGCCAATGCTTTCGTAAGCTCATCGTCGTCATGCGTTGAAATGCCAATGCGGATATTGGCAGCTCGAATAGCTGCGAGATCGGCGCTCTCCAGATCTTCTTGGCCAAGGTGAATATAGTCTGCGCCGACTTCAATCGCTTCGCGCCAGTGGTCATTGACAATCAGTTGGCAGTTCAATTTTTTGCAGGCTGTCAATGCACGACGTAGATGACTTTTGACTTCGTTGGGCTCGCTACCTTTCATCCTGATTTGGACCATACCCACGCCAAGGGGTACGATGCGTTCGACCCAATCGGCATCGGGCACGATGGGATAGAAGCGAGCCAGTGCCGCGTTTGGTTTCATGGTGATAATTTCAATCGATGTCGAAAAACGGTGTGCCCGCGACCGGGGTTGAAGGTACAGCCATGTCACGCGGAAGCATCAGCCCTGCCTCGTAGCCGAGGCGACCGGCTGTGACAGCCGCGCTGAACGCCGCCGCCATGCGGGCGGGATCGGCAGCTTTTGCAACGGCTGTGTTGAGTAATACGGCATCGAAGCCGAGTTCCATCGCTTGTGCCGCATGAGACGGCGTTCCAATGCCAGCGTCAATAATAAGCGTTACATCAGGGAAATATGCGCGCAAACTTTTGAGGGCTGCGGGATTTACAAGTCCGCGACCGGTGCCGATCGGTGCGCCCCACGGCATAATCACTTGGCAGCCAACGCGTTGCAGACGCTCGGCAACCGATAGATCTTCCGTTGTATAGGGAAAGACTTTGAAGCCGTCCTTCGTCAGTATGTCTGCCGCTTCGACGAGGCCGAAGACATCAGGCTGCAAGGTATCGTCGTTGGCGATGACTTCGAGTTTAATCCAATCGGTCGCAAATACTTCGCGGGCCATGTGTGCGGTTGTGACGGCTTCGCGCACGGTTCGGCATCCGGCCGTATTGGGCAGCACTCGGACGCCAAGCGCCGAGATCAACTTTAGAAAATTCGCGCCAGTTTTTTCACCTGCCATTTCACGTCGCAAAGAAACGGTGACTATGCCGACACCGGATGCCCGCAAGGCATCAGACAAAATAGCAGGCGACGGATAGCCAGCCGTGCCTAGCAGAATGCGCGATGGTATCGCTTGGCCGTAGAGGCTCAACTGAGACGTGTCATGGATAGCTGCGTCACGGACGTTCATAGATCGTCACATCCAATTGTGGTCGAGAGGTTGCTTGGTCCATCACCCGCCTTGGCGCGGCGACAGTATTTCGACCCGGTCACCATCTTTCAACATGGTCGTAGCACGCGCGTTTGCTGGAACGAAGGCTCCGTTGATGGCGGTTGCGACGCGATTTGAGCCAGCATTGAAGTTTGCGACCAATTCGTTGAGATCGCGGGCTGCGGTTGGCGCCGATTTCCCGTTGAGGATGATGGTTATCATAGTTTCAGACATGGCTGGTTGGGTGCAAATCATAAACCGTAAAATAGGTGTAAAGACGCCATTATCCAAACGAATCTCTGGATTTTTATGCGGTCAGGGTCAATAGGTTTGGCGATCAGTTTTCAATGTCGCGACCTACGGGGAACAAGCGATCATGCGCCACGACAGGAGCTTTGATGTTTGCTGAACTCATGTCGGCCCGGCGGTTTGCTCCGCTCTTCTGGTGTCAATTTCTCACTGCATTGAACGACAATCTTCTCAAGAATGCGCTCGCTGTTCTAGTCATTTACAAGCTTGCCCTCGACAATGGCCCCGTCATTGGCACGCTTGCTGGTGCTGTTCTCATTTTGCCGTTTTTCATTTTTTCGGCAGTCGCCGGACAAATCGCCGATAAATTCGACAAAGCTGAGATCGCCGCCAAGCTCAAGCTGATCGAAATTCCAATTGCTGTCATTGCTGCGGTTGGTTTCTTGATACCGTCCGTGCCGATGTTGTTCGTCGCGCTCCTCCTGTTTGGGACTTTGAGCGCGTTTTTCGGCCCAATCAAATATGGCATCCTTCCAGTGCATCTTCAGACGCGGGAGTTGCCAGCCGGTAACGCGCTCGTCGAAGGCGCGACATTTTTGGCCATACTGCTCGGCACTATTGGCGGAAATTTTGCGGCCGCCAGCGATACGCATGTGATGGCGGTGGCAGCCAGCATTGTCATGATCGCCATTGTGAGTTGGATCGCGGCGCGCATGATTCCAGCGTCGGGTGCTGCTGCTCCAGATCTCGTTATCGATCGCAACGTCGTGACCTCTACTGCAACGCTGATCTGTGATCTCAAGAAGGATCGGCGAATCTGGCAAGGTGCGCTCATTACGTCTTGGTTCTGGTTGGTCGGCGCAGTGGTGCTGGCGCTGCTGCAAACATTAATTCCGCGCATTCTCAATGGAACCCCTGAGGTTTACACATTAGCGCTGTTTGTGTTTGCGATCAGCGTCGGCGTCGGATCCATCGTTGCTGCACGTGCAAGCAGCAATCGTCCAAACCTTGCGCTGGTGCCGATTGGGGCGTTGTTGATTGGCTTGTTTACGCTCGATCTGGCTTGGTTGACATCGCAGTTGTCGCCATCGCCCCAGCCGATTGGTCCACGAGACGTTTTGGGCTCGATCTCGGGCCTTAGGATGATGATCGACCTTGGGGGCATCGCATTCGCCGGAGGCCTTTTTATCGTGCCCTCGTTTGCTGCCGTACAAGCCTGGGCGCCGACCGATCGCAAAGCGCGCGTGATTGCTGGCTGTAACGTGATTTCAGCAGCCTTCATGACGTTGGCTGGTCTCGCCATCGCTGGTTTGCAATACGTGAATGTTCCGCTCGCATATATTTATACCGCTCTTGGTGCTGCAAATCTGCTGGCGATGGTTTTGATTTTGCGCGCTTGGGGTAGCGACGGCATCAAGGATGTCGCCGCCTTTTTATTCAAACTCGTCTTTCGGCTTGAGGTGCGTGGGCTGGAACATCTTCCCAAAGAAGGTGACAAGGCCATTATCGCGCCCAATCATGTCAGCCTCCTCGATGCACCGTTGATGCACGCGCTCCTGCCATCGCACGCGGCCTATGCCATCGACACCGGCATGGCGAATACGTGGTGGGTGAAACCATTTCTTCGCTTCGCGCGCACGTATTCTATCGATCCGACCCGCCCGCTCGGCATGCGCCATCTCATTCAAAATGTGAAGGATGGATCTTCGCTCGTCATTTTCCCAGAAGGGCGGCTCACCGTGACCGGCGGCCTGATGAAGGTTTATGACGGCACGGCGATGATCGCGGATAAAGCCGACGCTGATATCATTCCTGTTAGGATCGATGGTCTTGAGCGTTCGCGTTTCGGATACCTGAGCGACAATCAGACGAAGAAGGTTTGGTTTCCGAGGACCACGGTGACGATCTTGCCGCCCGTTAAACTCAGTGTCGATCCGACACTCAAGGGTCGCGCGCGGCGTCAGGCGGCTGGCGCGTCGTTGCAGGACGTGATGACCGATACAGCCGTGCTGACAACCAACATCGATCAGACTCTGTTCGACGCCCTCGTCCTAGCAAGGCATACGCGCGACACGGGACGGACTGCTGTTGAAGACCCACTCGGGACTAAACTGTCTTATAAAAAGTTGATTGTCGGTGCGCAGGTGTTGGGGGCGAAGATTGCGCCAATGGCACCGGTTGGCGCCAACGTCGGCGTGCTATTGCCGAATACGGCTGGGGTAGCGGTTGTATTCTTTGCTTTGCAAAGCATCGGCCGTGTCGCTGCCATGCTGAACTTTACGGCGGGCTCTTTGAATGTCGTCTCAGCTTGTAAGGCTGCAAAAGTCGATGTCGTTTTGACGTCCCGCATGTTCGTTGAAAAAGGCCATTTGGAAAGTTTGGTCGAAGCACTTTCGACGGTTGCTCGCGTCGTCTATCTCGAAGATGTGCGCGCAACGATTTCGTTTGCTGACAAAATTAGAGGATTGGCCGCAGGCGGTAAGGCTCTCGTCAAAGTTGACCCCCATGCGCCCGCAGCCGTTCTGTTTACTTCGGGGTCGGAGGGCACGCCCAAGGGCGTTGTGCTGTCGCATCGCAATTTGCTGGCCAACTGCGCGCAGAGTTTAACGCGGGTTTCGTGCAATGGGGCCGATAAAGTTTTCAATGCGCTGCCTGTGTTTCATTCGTTTGGATTGACGGCAGGACTTTTGATGCCACTGATCGGCGGCATTCCTGTTTACCTCTATCCAACGCCGCTTCACTACAGGATCATCCCAGAACTCGTTTATGGTTCGAACGCGACGATTTTATTTGGCACCGATACGTTTCTGGCTGGTTATGGTCGCGCCGCTCACCCCTACGATTTTGCCCGCGTGCGCCTGATTTTGGCTGGCGCGGAAGCGGTGAAAGATCGCACGCGGCAACTCTACATGGACCGCTTCGGCGTGCGCATTCTGGAAGGCTATGGCGTGACAGAAACTGCACCCGTTCTTTCCATCAACACACCACTTGCCAATAAATCGGGAACGGTTGGGCGATTGTCACCACTCATGGAGGCACGGCTTGAGCCTGTGCCCGGCATCGACGAAGGCGGTCGTCTCTTTGTGCGGGGGCCCAACGTGATGCTTGGATATTATCGGGCCGAGAACCCAGGCGTTTTGGAGCCACCGGTCGATGGTTGGCACGACACCGGCGATATCGTGACGATCGATGCGCAAGGGTTCATTGCCATCAAGGGCCGCGCCAAAAGATTTGCAAAAATTGCGGGCGAGATGGTTTCTCTTTCGGCCGTGGAAGCCATGGCTGCAGAGCTTTGGCCACAGCTCATTACCGTTGTCGTTGCATTGCCCGATCAGCGCAAAGGCGAGCGCTTGGCTTTGTTGACGACGGACGCTGCGTGCACGCGCGAGGCGTTTTTGCAGTTTGCACGTCGTAAAGGCGCGACGGAGTTATCGGTGCCGGCTGACATTCTCGTCGTCGAAAAAATTCCACTGCTTGGGTCTGGGAAACCTGATTACGTGAGCGCGCTTGCTGTTGCCAAGGAGCATATGGCGAGACGAACGGCTGCAGCTTAGATTTATTCGTCAGCGAAGGCGGCGTGGCGAGCCCCTGTTTTCAAATAGTCTGCAACTGCATGCGCGAGGACGGGTGCCAGTAAAAATCCATGGCGGTAGGCGCCGTTGACACGCAGCGTTCGTCCATCTTGCGCGATTAAAATACGGGGTATGTTGTCAGGGAATGCAGGTCGTACGCCCGCCCCCATATCAATAATCGATGCTTCAGCAAAGGCTGGATGGAGCGCATAAGCAGTGCTCATCAAATCCAATGCTGATTTAACGGTCATTGGCTCGGCGTCTTCGCGTTCAATGACAGTTGCGCCAATGACAAATCGCCCGTCGCCTTGTGGCACGACATATATCGGCTGGCGGGGGTGGAGCAGACGCACTGGCCGTGACAATCGCATGTCATTGGTCGCAACGATGATGCGCTCACCGCGCACACCACGCAGCTTTGGCAAGTCATCTTTTGCGCCCATGCCACGACAATCGATGATCAGACCATCAGGCTTGGGGTCGAAATTTGCGCCGAAGGAAACTTGAGCACCAGCCGCGTACACGGCATCGCGTAGCCAAGCCAAAGCTGCGCCGGCACCCATATGCGCTTCGTGCGCATAGTAGAGCGCAGCGTTAAAGCGACCAGCCAAGTCAGGTTCAAGATCGGCAAGCGCTTGTGCGTCTTTGCGCTCTGCGCGCTGCGTCATATTTTCAAAGCGGGTGAGTTCCGATTGATCGCGCGCGGCAGCCACGACGAGCGTTCCATTGACGATGAGCCCCGGATACGTTGCGCGCCAATGATCGAGCCCTTCGCGGCCCCAATCGCGGACGACGGTTGGCGCGCCTTCCGCCTCGCAATCGGGTGCAATCATGGCACCCGCCCAGCGGCTGGCGCTCGCCGTAAAAGGTTTTTCGCTTTTGTCTATGAGATGAATGCGATGCCCAGCTCTGGCCAGCACAAGTGCCTGCCACAGGCCGAAGATGCCCGCACCGACTACAGTGATCGAAGACGTCGCCACGTTTCTCAACTTTCGGGACACATATCAGGTCTCATAGCATCAATCGCCCCGCGCCACACCTTCGCGGCGTGGGTCGGCTGCGCCTTCGAGACGACCACCGCGACGAACGATGGTGTGGGTGCCCGACGTCATCACGTCCGATTTTATTGTATGCCCCATGCCTTTGAGTGCCAATGCCGTCCACAATGTGGAAGGATCGTATTCGATTTGAAAAGCGCCGCCTTCGCTACCGAAATTGGCTAATTCGGCAGCGGCGCGGGCATCCATGTTCCAGTCGATCAAGGCCACAAGCGTTTTAACGACAAACAGAATGATGCGCGAGCCGCCGGGTGAACCGGTGACGATTTCGAGTTCGCCATTGGCGTCGAACACCAATGTTGGAGCCATGGAACTGCGCGGGCGTTTGCCTGATCCGACTGCGTTCGCAATGGCGGTGCCGTCTTTGTCGGTCGGAGCAAATGAAAAGTCCGTCAATTCGTTGTTGAGTAGAAATCCGTTGGCCCATAGCCCGGACCCGAACGCGCCTTCGATGGTTGTCGTCATCGATACGGCGTTGCCGTCGCCATCAATGATGGAGATGTGGCTCGTGCCGACGTTTTCTTGCGTTTCGTCGATGCCGAAGGAGCGTTGCGCAAGTCCAGGCGGAATACCGGCATCAGGCTTTGACATCGATAGGTTTAGATCAATCAATGCGTGGCGCTGTGCGATGTAGGCATCATCGAGCAAGCCAACGGGTTGCCCCACGAAATCTGGATCGGCGAGATAGCGATTGCGATCTGCATAGGCGAGTTTTTGCGCTTCGCCTATGATGTGGAGTGTATTGGCACTCATGATGGATTGAGGTTCGAATTGCGTTGTGAATGGTTCGATCAGTTTCAAAGTCTGAGCGACTGTGATACCGCCCGACGACGGCGGCCCCATCCCGCAGATTTTTTTTCCGCGATAGGATGCGCACAGGGGTTCGCGAATTTTGGCTTGATATGCCGCGAGGTCTGACAGTGTCATATCACTTTGGGCGGTGGGCGCAGATTTGATCGCCAATATCATCGCTTCGGCAATCGGGCCTTGATAAAAGGCCGACGCACCTTGGGATGCGAGGGTGCGTAGCGTCACCGCATAATCAGCGTTGCGCAACAGCGAGCCGCTTGCGCGCGCCTCCCCTTCAGCAGTGAAAAAATAATCGCGCGCAGCAGGTGCAAAATGCTCGGTGCCTTGCCAGCTCAATAGCAAATTGAGACGCCGTGAAATCGGGAAGCCTTGCTCTGCATGGCGAATGGCTGGCTGGAACAACGCCGACCATGGCAGCTTGCCGAATTTTTCATGCGCCAGTTCCATGGCCCGCACTAGGCCCGGCACGCCGACACTGAGGCCAGATCGCACGGCTTGCATAAATGGCATGGGGCGTCCGTCGCGTATAAATCTATCAGGCTTGGCGGCAGTTGGTGCCGCTTCTCGGCCATCGATTGTGATCGTCTCGCGGGACGCTGCATCCCAGTGAACGATGAACGCGCCGCCACCAAGGCCGGAAGATTGTGGCTCGACCAATCCCAATACGAGTTGCGTGGCAATTGCAGCGTCAACGGCCGAGCCGCCTTGGCGCAACATTTCAAGTCCCGCTTCTGCGGCAAGTGGGTCGGCGGCGGCGACCATGTATCGTTGTGCCGTCGCAAGTCCTTTGATGGCGCTGCCCGTGCCTGCCTCGGGCTGGACTACACTTTCTTGCGCATATGACTGTGCGCTGCACAACAGGAATAAACTTGCGATGAGAAATCGGGACAAGCTCATCCGCGTCCTTTCGATTTGCGATCGATGGCCGTATATCGACTGACTGCTGATTGAACGCAACAGCGTGCTTCGCCTGACGGACTTAGGCTGAAGTTCACAACAGCAGATTGCCAAAACCAGATCGTGATCCTCATGAGGGTGATATGAAAATTAAGAGAAAGGGTCAGATCACCCTTAGCATTTTCATGGCCATCATATCTTTTGCCGGTGGCTTTAGCCTTGCCACAGCGCGCGAACCGCTGGTGCGCTTTACGCCGCTCTTCTCGACCAGCAAAACGGTCATGGAAGAGCCTATTGTTTATCCGACCGGGTCGCCTGCCAAGTTAACTGGCGGTATCATTGCGATGGCGCCCGGTGTGGAGACAGGTTGGCATACCCATGGTGTCCCACTAACCGGGATTGTGCTCGAAGGCGAATTGACTGTCGATTACGGCCCGCGCGGTCATCGCATTTATCGTCAGGGCGATGCAATTGCGGAAGCGATCTCGGTCCCGCACAATGGGCGCAATTCCGGCTCAGGTCCTATGCGCTTATTTGCTGTGTTTTTGGGTGCCGAAGGCGCTGCGAACACGATACCCCTCGCAGAACGTCCTTAGTTATTTAAGGTCGGGTCAAATTTCCCGATGTGCGTGATAAAATAGATGAAAAGCTTATTTCATGAACTTCCTTGGAACATTTGATGCCGAATGCGCGTATATGCATCTAAGTACGGCAAAGCATTCCAATTTTTGGGCAATTCACAGAACATTTTCTTCTGAACATTGGTCGATCATGAAGTTGGTGTGACTTCTGTGCTCTGCCGGGACACTTGGGTCTATTATATACAGTGCATTCACCAATTCATGCGCAAGGTAGGTAGATACTTTTGCGTAACCTTTCGAACTGTTTGGAGCATCCCCCGATGGCCCTGAAGAAACCTATGAGTGGACTTGTACTGGCAGCTTTGACTGCGTTGGGTGCTGCAACGGCATCGACTGCAGCGAGTGCTCAGACCCTGGTTGATTTCTTGTGGGGGGGCGGTAGCGATTTTGGTGGCGGTCGCCAGACTGTGTCGTTCAATTCTCAATATAAGCCAGGTCAGCTGATCGTATCGTTCAGCGATCGCAGACTTTACTTTATCACAGCTCCGGGCCAGGCCTTGAGCTATCCCATCGCAATTCCGCGCGAGAAAAGCCGTTGGCAGGGCACGACCTTCGTTTCGATGAAGCGCGTCAATCCGTCTTGGACACCAACTCCAGAAATGAAGCGCGAAAATCCGCGCTTGCCTAATTGGGTTCCAGGTGGTCACCCCATGAACCCGCTCGGTGTTCGAGCGCTTTATTTGGGTTCGAGCGCTTATCGCATCCACGGCACGGATGCACCTTGGACTATCGGCCAGAATGTGTCCAAAGGCTGCGTGCGCATGTATAACGAAGACGTGCTTGACCTTTATCCACGTGTGCCGGTTGGCGCTCGCGTCACGGTAACATGGCAACGGTTTACCACAGGTGGCGTTGCATCGAATGGTTCTGACGCGCCGGTGAAGCGGCCTGTCAAACAGCGCCCTGCAGGATACGGCAAATACTCTGCCAATTCGGTTCAGTCATCTAACCAAACTGCACAGGTTCAGCAGTAACCACGCCTTAAACTGCACTCTTGCATCTTTTTAAACGGGTGGCCGCAGGTCACCCGTTTTGCATTTTGGGCGTGCTGTGCGAAGCTGGATTGTTCAATTTTAAATTGAAAGCACTATGCAGTTGGAGCGTTCATGGTCACTCTGCTTGATCGCAATAAGCCCGTCAGATCAGCGCTCCGGCACCCCGAAAAGCAATCGCGGCCGGATACTCCAGTTCTTGCCAAGCCGCACTGGTTGCGCGTGAAGGCTGCCGGCTCGTCGACTTTTCTTGAGACCCACGCCATCGTAACCGAGCACGGCCTGCACACGGTCTGCCAAGAAGCTGCTTGTCCCAATATTGGGGATTGCTGGGAACAGCGCCACGCGACCATGATGATTATGGGCAGCATTTGCACGCGCGCCTGCGCGTTCTGCCATGTTGCAACTGGAAAGCCTCAGGCCCTTGATGAAGACGAGCCGCGACGTGTTGCTGAGGCGGTCGAAAAACTCAAACTCAAACACGTGGTCATTACGTCCGTTGATCGCGATGATTTGAGCGATGGCGGTGCAGAGCACTTTGGTCGAACGATCGAAGCCATTCGCGCGCGCAGTCCTGAAACGACGATTGAGGTTTTAACGCCAGATTTTCTGCGGAAAGAGGGAGCGCTCGATCGCGTTATTGCGGCACGACCTGACGTGTTCAATCATAATATTGAAACGGTGCCGTCTCTGTATGTTCGCATTCGGCCGGGTGCGCGATATTTTCATTCTCTGCGGTTGCTGCAACAGGCCAAAGAACTGTCACCCCATGTTTTTACAAAATCTGGGCTCATGGTTGGCTTGGGTGAAACACGCGATGAAATTGTCCAGGTGATGGATGACCTGCGCGTGGCGCAGGTCGATTTCCTGACCATCGGGCAATACTTGCAGCCGACCCGTAAGCATGCTGCTGTCGCACGTTTCGTGGATCCTGAAGAATTTGATGAGCTCGCGCGCATTGCCTATTCGAAAGGATTTTTGCAGGTCGCATCTTCGCCGCTGACGCGTTCATCACACCATGCTGGCGCACAGTTTGCTGAATTACAGGCGAAACGTGCGGCCGCGATGTCTGCATTTTAGTCTGCACACTCTTTTTTTTCGGCTGCGCAAGGCGTGCGCTTTCAGAGGTTCCTATGCCGAAGTTTGCCGCCAACTTATCCATGTTGTTTACCGAACTGCCATTTCTTGATCGATTCCAAGCCGCCGCTGACGCTGGTTTCAAGGGCGTCGAGTTTTTGTTTCCCTACGACTATGACATTGAAGATATCGCGTCACGTCTTGCCCGACATGGATTGACGCTCGTGCTGTTTAATTTTCCTGCTGGGCAATGGGCTGCGGGCGAGCGCGGCATCAGTATATTTTCTGCCGCAAGCGATGAGTTCCGCACGGGGGTTGCGCGCGCCATCACTTTTGCGCAGGCGCTTGGATGTCGCCAGCTTCATTGCTTGGCTGGTATCGCGCCGGTTGGAGCTGATCATCGACAACTGCGTAAAACATACGTCGAACATCTCAAGTTTGCAGCCGATGCCTTGGCAAAGCATGAAATGACGTTGCTCATCGAGCCGATTAATACGCGCGATATCCCGAGATACTTTCTCGACTCGACCGCTAAGGCGCGTGACATCATCGAGAGCGTCGATGCGCTTAACCTGCGGCTACAATACGATGTCTATCACATGCAAATTATGGAGGGTGATTTAGCGCCGACGCTTGCGCGCCATATGAACATCATCAGTCATATCCAGGTGGCGGATACGCCCGGCCGCCATGAGCCTGGTACGGGCGAGATTAACTATCCATTCTTGTTCGAGCATCTCGATCAGTTAGGGTATGACGGCTGGATTGGGCTTGAATACCGGCCAAAATCCTCAACAGCCAACAGCTTGCTGTGGATGAAAGAACTGGCCGAACGTCAGTTTTGATGACGCATGTTGCGACGTCCACTTGAGCGTTGCCCTGACGAAGTGGGTAGTCTAGGACGGACCGAAAAGTGTCGGCTGCATATATTTTTCAAGCTTTTCAATGTAGCTGCCAAAATTAAGCGATTCATCTAACTGGAGCTGGTACGTGAAGGTTCTGCTAACGGGTGCGGCTGGCTTTATTGGTTTCCACACCGCTCGCGCCTTGGTGGCACAGGGCGATACTGTTATCGGCTTAGATAATCTCAATGATTATTACGATCCCGCGTTAAAGCGCGCCCGGCTTGCGCAACTTGATGATGAGCCAGCTTTTCGCTTTATCGAAGCCGACGTGGCAGATCGTGCGGTCATCCAGCAATTGTTTGACGTCGAGCGACCGCAACGCGTTGTGCATTTGGCCGCGCAGGCCGGCGTGCGATACGGACTGACACATCCACAAGCTTACATCGATTCAAACATTGTTGGATTTGCAAATATTCTTGAGGGCTGCCGCGCTGCGCGCGTTGAACACCTCGTTTATGCCTCATCAAGTTCGGTCTATGGCGCCAACACGAAAATGCCATTCAGTGAGCACGATCTTACCGATCATCCGATCAGCCTTTACGGCGCAACCAAGAAATCCAACGAATTGATGGCGCACGCTTACGCCCATCTCTACGGGCTGCCGGTTACCGGCTTGCGGTTCTTTACCGTTTATGGGCCGTGGGGTCGCCCCGATATGGCGCTGTTCAAGTTCACGCAAAACATTCTTACGGGTGAGCCGATTGAAATTTATAATCACGGCCATCACGCGCGCGATTTCACCTATATCGATGATGTTGTCGATGGTGTCTTAAAGACTTTGGCACAGCCCGCTTCAGGTGATCCTCAATGGGCGAGTGACAATCCTGATCCGGCGACTTCGAGCGCACCTTCGCGCCTTTACAACATCGGAAATAACAGGCCTGTGTCACTGCTCGATTTTATTACCAGTATTGAAAAGGCTTGCGGCCAGACAGCGATCAAAACGTTTGTCGATCTTCAGCCCGGTGACGTTCCTAAAACTTTTGCTGACATCGATGACTTGTCAAATGCGACCGGCTTTCAGCCGTCAACGCCTTTAGATGTTGGCGTTGAAAAGTTCGTGTCTTGGTATCGCGACTATTATCGAGTTTAAGTCGCGCACGTTGCGCTTTGTCGATATTCCCCAATTCTGAAAATTGCCTAACGATTACGCGTTGCGCCTGAATTGCGCGCACTTCGATACGCGTCATGTTTTCATGTTGCTGATTTTATTGGTCATCTCACATGGCACGCTGCCTGCAATACAATGAACATAACGCTTCTAGGGTTCCAGCGTACGCATGACGCGCGCGTGTTCGGTCCGAGAGAGGCTCTCCCGTCTCACACGTTGAGACGGAGCCACGGCGGGATAAAAGCCCGGGAGACTCGACCGCGCGGAGCTTGTGCTCTCGGGCGGAGGGCTCTCGTGGTGTTCTGCACTAGCTCTCCAGCCCCAAGATTGCATTCCGGTCGGCGACCAATTTGGTGATCAACACAGGGGATCTCAATGCGCCAGCTTTTCAATACTCGCCTCACAGGTTTGATCGCGGCAGTTAGTTTGGCTGCCACAGCTTTGAGTGTGCCCGCAGCTGAAGCTGCCGAGAAAAAGGATTTCAAAGTAGCTTGGTCGATCTATGTGGGATGGATGCCGTGGGGCTATGCCGCCGATTCCGGCATCGTCAAAAAGTGGGCCGACAAATACGGCATCAACATCGAAGTGAAGCAATTCAATGACTATGTTGAGTCGATCAATCAATACACGGCCGGTGCATTCGACGCTGTGACGGTCACAAACATGGATGCACTTTCGATCCCTGCTGCGGGCGGTGTCGATACTACGGCCGTCATTGTCGGGGATTTTTCGAACGGTAACGATGCCGTCATTCTCAAAGGCAAAGACAAGCTTGCTGACATCAAAGGCCAGAGCATCAACCTTGTCGAATTTTCAGTTTCTCATTACTTGCTCGCACGCGGACTTGAGACTGTAAAATTGGAAGAAAAAGACGTCAAAGTCGTCAATACGTCGGACGCGGATATGGCGGCGGCCTATAAAACAGCAGACGTGACGGCAGTCGTGACTTGGAAGCCTATCGTTTCAACGATACTCGAATCTCCAGATGCAAAAAAGGTCTTTGATAGCTCGCAAATCCCAGGCGAGATTATCGACCTTATGGTTGCGAATACCGACGTTGTGAAAGACAACCCCAAATTTGCAAAAGCGCTTGCTGGTATTTGGTATGAAACGCTTGCGGCTTTGAATTCGGGAACTGCTGCTAAGGAAGCCATGGCTAAAGCTTCTGGAACAGATCTCGCAGGATTTGAAGAACAACTGGCCACGACGAAATTATTCTCAGACCCAAAAGACGCCGTTGCATTTACGAGCGGTGCTGATTTGAAGGCAACCACCGAACGCGTTTCTAAATTCTTGTTCGACAAAGCGTTGCTCGGCAAGGACGCCAAAAGTGCCGGCGCGATTGGAGTTGAGTTTCCAGACAAGACCGTGTTTGGAGCCGCTGACAATGTGAAGCTGCGCTATGATTCAACGTACATGGCGGAAGCCGCGGCCGGGAAACTCTAACATCTTCAGCTTGGGTTTCATTTCAACAAGCAAGCGGCGGGGCCATGCGCGCACTCAATATCAAGCCAGATAAGACGTGGCGTATTGCGCTCGCGCTCCTGCCGTTTGCGATCCTGATTGGCGCGTACATTTACAGCTCAAATGTGAGGTTGGCCGAAAACCCTAACGACAAGTTGCTTCCGGGCTTCGCTACAATGGGCGAAGCTTTGCGCCAATACGCATTAGAACCGGACGCTCGAACCGGCGCCTATCTGATGTGGTCCGACACGCTCGCGAGTATGACACGGCTTCTGATTGCACTGGCGATTTCCACGCTCATTGCGCTCTTGGTCGGGATCGTCATTGGCTTGTTGCCCATGGCTGGCGCAACCTTCGGTCCAGTTGTATCGGTGGCATCGATGGTGCCGCCACTCGCCTTATTGCCCATCCTCTTCATTGTCATGGGACTGGGTGAGGCTTCGAAAATTGCACTCATCGTGATCGGAACAACCCTCAAGTTGATCCGCGATTTGGCACTTCGCGTTGGCGATATTCCGCGCGAGCAAATCATCAAAGCGCAGACACTCGGTGCTTCAACGACACAAATTGCGCTGCGTGTTGTCCTTCCACAAATGCTTCCTCGCCTCATCGATGCGGTGCGATTGGAAATAGGTCCGGCTTGGCTATTTCTGATCGCGGCGGAAGCGATTGCAGCCGATTCCGGTCTTGGGTACCGAATTTTTCTGGTGCGTCGCTATTTATCAATGGATGTGATTTTGCCGTACGTCGCCCTCATTACGCTGCTCGCGTTCTTGATGGATTTGGCGTTGCGCATTTTGCAGCGCAAAGCGTTCCCCTGGTTTGCACAAGCGAGGGCAACATGACTGCGATTGCGTTCCAGAATGTCTGGAAAGAATACGGCGATCACGTCGTGCTCGAAAAAATCATCCTAGATATTTCGCCGCGCTCATTCGTGGCCCTCGTCGGACCATCCGGCTGTGGCAAGACAACCTTTTTGCGGATGCTCCTTGGTGAAGAAAGTCCAACGCGCGGGCAAATTCTCGTCGATGGCGTACCTTTGAAAGCGGAGCCGGATGCGGACCGTGGCGTGGTCTTTCAACGCTACTCCGTATTTCCGCATCTGACCGTTTTGGGAAATGTTGTCATAGGACGTGAGTTTGAAGAGGCAGGTGCTTTCGGTCGGCTTTATGGCCAAGCGCGTCGCAAAGCGGAAGCAGATGCTCTCGAACTGCTTGAAGCTGTTGGCCTCACCGGACACGAAAGCAAATATCCTGCTGCACTGTCTGGTGGCATGCAACAACGTTTGGCTCTCGCGCAAGCTCTGATGCGTAAGCCGAAAATTCTACTCCTCGATGAACCATTCGGAGCGCTTGATCCAGGCATCCGTGCCGATATTCACATTCTGATGAGGCGGATCTGGAATGATAGCAGCCTGACAGTCGTCATGGTCACTCACGACCTCAGTGAGGCATTTCGTTTAGGCACGCGCGTGATTGCTTTTGAGCGCCCGCGAAATCGGCCCGAAGAATTAGAGCGCTACGGTGCGACGCTGTCTGACGATTTGAGCGCAAGTCCAGTGGCGCAAGACAAGCGCGGTGCATCGGTGACGCGCGATTTGGAAGTTTGGCCGAGAAAGATTGCAGGTGGTGCTGAAAAAGTCGTTCCAATGGAGACTACGAAGATTGAATCAAATTTCACAAATTCTGGTCCTTCTCCATCGGCTTAGCTGACGCGTGAGTTTCCGTGAAGGACGACCTTTGCGGACAATTCTCCAACCCGGGACGACCCGGACCAACCGAGAGCAGGGCAGTTTTCTGCTTATCGAACCTGGAGACTTGTAATGATAGAATCGGCACCCTCTGAGACACTTGCGGGCGGCAAGCATTGGTCGATGATCATTCGACGCCACATGCATTTGCGTCTGACCGATATCGAGGGTGGCGCGAACGTCGGCATGTTATTCTACAATCCGCTCAATCTCCTCGAACGCTACAACGCGCCTGATACGCTCAAATGCCAGCATACTTTCAAGCTGACTGCCGGACATTGTCTTTATTCGGATATGGGGCGCATTTTCTGCTCGATCCTCTCAGATGATTGCGGTTGGCACGATACCATTGGCGGCAACAGCGATAAATCTCTGGTTGCTGCACGATGGGGTGCGACGAGCTTTCAAACGCATCGCAACGATTGGCAGCAGAATGGCCACGATAGTTTTTTGGTCGAGGGCGCAAAATACGGGCTGGCTCGGCGCGACTTAGCAGCCAACGTCAATTGGTTTAGCAAAGTTGGTGTGGCGCAAGACGGGGCGCTCTCTTTCGATCCAACGTCATCCCGCGCTGGTGCAAGTGTCGAACTGCAATTTCAAATGGATACGCTCGTGCTTTTGCACACCTGTCCGCACCCGATGGATCCCGCATCTCATTATCCGCGGAAGCCTGTGACGCTGGCTTTATTCAGCGGGAAAGCCGCATCTCCAGACGATCCTTGTCGCAACTCCGCACCGGAAAATAGCCGAGGGTTTGAGAACAATCGGTTGTTCCACCTTGGTTGCTGTTGAGGGCGGGCAGATGCTGACAAAAGAAAGCTCACTCCAACTAAACACTGCTCATGTGCGCAAAGTCGTCAATGCTGGCGATTATTGGATCGACATCATCAAAACCGGTGAAACGCTGCGCATCGTTGATGTCGAGGGCAATCAGGCCGCTGACACGCTCTTCTTTAATGCTGACGATCCGGCTGAGCGTTATTCGGCAACCGACACCATTCGCTCGCAAGGCAATGTTTTTATCAAGCTCGATACTGTGCTGAGATCCGATCTCTCGCGTCCTATGCTGACCATCACCGCCGATACCGTTGGACGGCATGACACGCTCGGTGGCGCCTGTTCGACTGAAAGCAATACTGTTCGTTATGCGCTCGATAAAAAAACCATGCACGCATGTCGCGACAGCTATCTTCTGGCGATCGCGGAGAATGAACATTTCGGTCTGACAAAGCGCGATATCGGCCACAACATCAATTTCTTCATGAACGTTCCGGTAACGCCGAGCGGCGGCTTGATGTTTGCCGACGGACTTTCTGCGCCGGGTAAGTACGTTGAGATGCGCGCTGAGATGAATGTCATCGTTCTGATCTCAAACTGTCCGCAGCTCAACAATCCATGCAACGCCTACAACCCCACGCCAATCGAAGTGCTCATCTGGGCCAAGGGAGCCTGACATATGTTTCGAAAAGTCTTGATCGCCAATCGTGGTGCCATTGCCTGTCGGATCATCCGCACGCTTGATCGTATGGGTATTGCGAGTGTGGCGGTGTATTCTGATGCCGATCGCTATTCTCGGCACGTTCGATTGGCGAGCGAAGCGGTGCGCATCGGTCCGGCGCCTGCGCTGCAAAGCTACCTCAATGCGGATGCAGTCCTTGCAGCGGCCAAGCAGACGGGAGCTGAAGCTATCCATCCTGGCTACGGCTTTCTTTCCGAGAACACACATTTTGCCGAAGCTTGTACTGCGGCCGGCATTACATTTATCGGCCCATATCCCGAGCACGTGCGCGCGTTCTCATTGAAACATACCGCACGCGAACTGGCTGAAGCGGCGGGTGTTCCACTTGCGCCGGGTTCAGGGCTGGTCACAGGGATCGATGATGCCATTCAAGAAGCCGCGCGGATCGGCTATCCCGTTATGCTCAAAAGCACAGCTGGTGGTGGTGGCATCGGCTTGCAACTCGTTCAATCCGAGACTGATCTTGCCTCGACGCTTGAGCGCGTGCAGCGCCTAGCTGCCAATAACTTCAAGGATGCTGGCGTATTTATCGAAAAGTACGTCGCGCGCGGTCGTCATATCGAGGTGCAGATTTTCGGCGACGGCAAAGGCCGCGTACTTGCCCTTGGCGAGCGGGATTGCTCGGCACAGCGTCGCAATCAAAAGGTCATCGAAGAAACGCCCGCACCGGGATTGTCGGAAGATGTTCGCCAAGCACTCTTTGCGACGGCCATTCGGCTTGGAGAGACCGTCAATTATGCCAACGCTGGCACAGTCGAGTATCTGCTCGATACTGATACTGGAGCATTTTATTTCCTAGAGGTGAACACGCGCCTTCAAGTGGAGCATGGGGTCACGGAAGAAGTCACGGGCATCGATTTGGTCGAGTGGATGATCCGACAAGCCGCTGGTGAAGCGATCCCAGAAGTCAGTCCTGCTGCGCAGGGTGCTTCGATTCAGGTTCGACTTTACGCGGAAGATCCGGCACGGGATTTTCGGCCCTCGTCCGGTTTACTGACAAAGGTTGCATGGCCAGACGGTGCGCGCATTGAAACGTGGGTGGAAAGCGGCAGCGAGGTCTCGTCGTATTACGATCCGATGATTGCTAAGCTCATTGTCACAGGAAAAGACAGGCCTGAGGCCTTATCAAAGCTGAAAGTGGCGCTTGCTGCGACGCAACTGGCAGGGATCGAAACGAATATAGGGTACCTGGCAGCGCTCGCTGACTCACAAGACTTTGCATCCGGCGACATCATAACATCGACACTCGCAACGTTTCCATACGCGCCGCGCACGATCGAAATCATTACACCTGGAACGATGACGTCGATCCAGGATTATCCTGGGCGTATCGGTTATTGGGATGTGGGCGTGCCACCTTCAGGGCCGATGGATCATGTTTCTTTTCGTCTTGCCAATCGCGCCGTAGGCAATCCGGTCGGCACTCCTGCCATAGAGATGACACTCACTGGCGCGGTCATGAAATTTCATGCCCACACGTATGCATGTTTAGTCGGTGCAGATATGTCGGCAAAGTTGGATGGTAATCCCGTCACGAATGGCGTGCCTTTTGCGATCGCTCCAGGGCAAACACTCGCTTGTGGCGCGATATCTAGTGCTGGATTGAGAACCTATCTAGCCATCCAAGGCGGACTTGATATTCCCAAGTATTTGGGCAGCGCCTCCACGTTTTCGCTCGGTGCATTTGGCGGGCATGGCGGCCGCAACCTGCGCTCGGGGGATCTTCTTCATCTGCCTGCGGTGATCGCTGATGACAGCGAACAATCGATACAGACGGTTCCAGACGATGTTCTGCCGGAACTCTCTCACGTATGGGAGATTGGTGTTCTCTATGGACCGCATGGCGCGCCGGAATTTTTTACTGAGGACGACATCGCGACATTTTTCGCGGCCGAATGGGAAGTGCATTACAATTCAAGCCGTACTGGCGTTCGCCTCATTGGGCCAAAACCTACCTGGGCACGAAGCGACGGTGGTGAAGCCGGTCTGCATCCAAGTAATCTGCACGATAACGCCTACGCGATTGGAGCGGTGAATTTTACCGGCGATATGCCTGTTATTCTTGGGCCAGATGGTCCTTCCCTCGGCGGCTTTGTCTGCCCTGTTACGATTGTGCAGGGTGAATTGTGGAAAGTTGGCCAGTTACGACCAGGCGATAAAATCCGCTTCAAGCGTCTGACGCCTGCGGATGCGCGGCGTATCAGCGATAAAGTTGAGCGTGACATCAGCACACTGACATACAGCGATGCGGCTTCGCACCCTGACGTGTCGGGACTTGGCGTCGATGCCGCGATTGTCGGCGGCATTGCCGATCATCCTGGCAAACCCAAGGTCGTCTATCGTCGTGCGGGCGACCTTTACATGTTGGTCGAGTACGGGCCCATGGTGCTCGATCTTGAGTTGCGGTTCCGTGTTCATGGTCTGATGATCGCGTTACGCGAGAAGGCGTTGCAAGGCATCATCGAACTGACGCCTGGGGTGCGCACTTTACAAATTCATTATGACGCGCACATTTTGCCACTCGAAGCTCTTCTCGATGTTCTCGCCGAATTAGATACAAAACTTGACGAGGCGGATGACATTACCGTTGCAAGCCGCATCGTTCGCTTGCCGCTGTCATGGGATGATGCAACGACGCAGGCTGCTGTCGATAAATATATGCAATCGGTGCGCGCGGATGCACCATGGTGCCCGTCGAATATTGAGTTTATCCGTCGTATTAACGGTCTCGATAGCGTTGTCGACGTGCGTCGCATGGTGTTTGACGCGAGCTATCTCGTGCTTGGGCTTGGCGATGTGTATCTCGGTGCGCCGCTTGCTACCCCCGTCGATCCGCGACAACGATTGGTCACAACGAAGTATAATCCGGCGCGCACATGGACGGCAGATGGCACGGTCGGCATAGGCGGCGCTTACATGTGCATCTACGGCATGGAAAGTCCTGGCGGATATCAATTGATCGGCCGTACGGTGCAGGTGTGGAATACATATCGCCAGACTTCGGCATTTCGCGATGATAAGCCTTGGTTGTTGCGCTTTTTCGATCAAGTGCAATTCTATCCCGTTACACCGGATGAGCTAGCAGTCATCCGCGAGGGTGTTCTCGATGGCACTTCGACGCTCGACATTGTCGATACGACATTCAGCCTTAAAGACTATCGTGCATTTTTAGCTGGGAACGCGTCGGACATAGCTGCTGCAAAACATCGCCAGCAAACAGCGTTTGATGCTGAGCGGGCACGCTGGAAAGAAGCCGATAAGGCCGCGTCGGCCGTCGAAGTGGACGCTCCACTTTCTGCTGACGTTGTTGAGCTTCCACCGGGCGCGATAGAAGTTCTGAGTACGGTGCCTGGTAGTGTTTGGAAAATTTCCGCTTCCGTTGGTTCACGCGTTGCGGAGGGTGACATCCTCGTGATTGTGGAATCGATGAAAATGGAAATGACGATCACTGCACCTTGTGCCGGGATCATTCATGAGGTCCGCTGCGTTGAAGGGCGAACGGTTTCTCTTGGGCAATCTTTGGTGGTCCTCACGAGCGATCAGGCTTTGGCTGCGGAATGACGCTATCGTTTGACATCGCAAACCTCAGTGGGCTTTACGCGGCGAGCGATGCGACGCCACAAGATGTTGTTCGAGAACTTTTTCGACGCATCCGCGAAATCGGAGAACGGCCGATCTGGATAACACTGAGGTCGGAAAGCGATGTTCTAGCTAGCCTCGATGCGGCACCGAAAGGTCCACTCTATGGCATTCCATTTGCTGTTAAAGACAATATCGATGTGGCTGGTCTGCCGACAACATGCGCGTGCCCGGCTTATTCTTATACACCAGAGCATTCTGCTTATGTCGTGGATAGGCTGGTTGCCGCTGGCGCAATTGTCATCGGCAAAACCAACATGGATCAATTTGCAACGGGCCTTGTCGGTACCCGGTCTCCTTATGGAATTCCATCGAGCCCATTCAACACTGACTATATCTCTGGCGGATCGAGTTCTGGGTCGGCTGTTGCAGTTTCCCGTGGCTTGGTATCGTTTGCGCTTGGCACAGACACGGCCGGTTCTGGACGCGTGCCGGCGGCTTTCAATAACATCATTGGGCTGAAACCTACTAAAGGCTGGATCAGCACACGCGGTGTGGTGCCTGCATGCCGGTCGCAAGATACAGTTTCGATTTTCGCGCTGACGTGTGGCGATGCCAGTTCCGTCATGTCTATCGCGGCTAGCTACGATGCTGACGATGACTATGCGCGCCTACCGCCGCACCCTTATCATGCGCATCTCGTGCGCTCGCGGGTGCGGGTTGGTGTACCTCGTCTAGGACTTGAGTTCTTTGGCGATGATGCTGCCGAAGTCCTTTTTCGAGGCGCTGTTTGCAACATTGCCGCGCTAGGTGCGGACATTATCGATGTTGATTTCACCCCGTTCGCGGAGGCTGCAAAGCTTTTATATTCCGGACCGTGGGTTGCTGAGCGCGCCGCAGCAGTCGGCGATTTTGTCGATGCTCACGCCAGCGACATCGATTCCACAGTTCGATCCATCATCCAAGGTGCCCGAACTCAATCGGCTGTCGATACCTTTGAAGGTTTCTACAGTCTGGCTCGCATGTGTCGTCAAGCTGAGAAGATTTGGGACACTATCGATGTGCTGCTCGTGCCCACGACGGGTACGACGTATCGCATCGCAGACGTCTTAGCTGATCCTATCCAGCTCAACAGCAATCTTGGCCGGACCACAAACTTCGTCAATCTTATGGATTTGTCGGCGTTCGCGGTGCCTGCGGGGTTTCGCGAAAACGGACTTCCGTTCGGCGTAACGCTGATCGGGCGCGCATTCGACGATGGTTATCTGACGGCTCTTGGCGACAAACTGCATCGCAGTCTCAGCGGCGCGGCACTTGGTGCTACGACAACAGCTCTTGCGAGCGTTGCGCCGATAGTGGCGACTGAACGATGCAACGATCTGATTTCAATTGCTGTCGTCGGCGCGCATCTGAGCGGACAGCCCTTGAACGTGCAGCTTCAAGAGCGCAAGGCTCGCTTGGTGCGCACTGCGCGAACATCTTCTGGATATAGTTTCTACGCTTTGCCTCATACGTCCCCGCCAAAGCCAGGACTCATTTTTGATGGCCATGGGAAGGGCAACATAGAGGTTGAAATTTGGGAGATGAGTGCTGATGCCTTTGGGTCTTTTGTTTCGCTCATCCCGGCGCCACTCGGTATCGGCACACTAAAGCTTGACGATGGCAGCACGGTTCAGGGCTTTTTGTGCGAAGCTCATGCCATTGTCGGCGCGCTTGATATTACGTCGTTTGGCGGCTGGCGTGCTTGGCTTGCTTCTCGTTAACTTTTTGAACGACACTTTGCGCACAACAGGCTCTCGCTCAAATCAAGTCCGGCTGAATTTTGCGCGATGGGATCGCCGCACTCGTTGCATCGCGTATGCTTTCCTGGCTTAACGCCATGTTCCAAGGCGACGCGATCATCGAAGACAAAGCATTCTCCCTGCCACAAACTTTCAGCAGGCGGCACGACTTCGAGATATTTGAGTATGCCACCCTCAAGGTGATAGACGTCGGAAAATCCTTGCGACAGGAGATAGGCTGACGCTTTTTCGCAGCGGATGCCCCCGGTGCAGAACATGGCAATGGGTTTGTCTTTGGCATGAGCGAGTTGCTTTTCGACATATTCAGGAAACTCGCTGAATGCGTGCGTACCTGGGTCTATCGCACCCGGAAATGTTCCAATACTCACTTCGTAAGTGTTGCGCGTATCAACGACGATGACATCTGGATTGTTGATCAGGTCATTCCAGTCGCTCGGCGCGACGTATCTTCCGACGTGGCGTGACGGGTCGCCTTCCGGCGCGCCGAATGTCACGATTTCAGGCTTGATTTTGACTTTCAATCTCTGAAACGGGTGATCAGGTGCGCTTGATCGTTTGTCGGTTAGGCTAGCGAACCGCGCGTCTGACGATAGCCATGCGTGTAAGCCTTCAATGGCATTTTGCGTTCCCGATACGGTCGCGTTGATACCTTCTGAAGCGATCAGAACGGTACCTTTGATGGCATGCGCTTGAAGCACATCGCGCATCTGCGATTGGAGATTTTCACAATCGCTAATCGCGACGAATTTATAGAAGGCTGAAACGATGACCGTCATATCGCGTGTATCAATCGCGCGGCCTGATTGGTCAAGTCCGCGCGCTCGACGGTTAGCCGCAAGTATTTAACACGGCCGGCCGCAGGCTGCCATAACAGTTATGCTTTGAGCTGCAGAAGCGTCGATCGATCTTCGAAAACGACAGAATGCCAGTGCCGGCCGGGCAGCGGACGATAATCTCAACGATCGGCCCGCGGTCTGTATATGCTTCGACCATGCCGTCGCGCCTTAAGAAGGCCGGGTAATCTGAGAACGTGGCCGCAAGCCCGATGACGACGGCTGCCATATTCAACATGACGCTGCTCCAAACTCTGACACATAATGAACCGCATGCGCCAATGTTCCGGGGCGCGCGGAGGTCTTATGTCGAGACAGAGCAAGAGGCTTGCCATTTAGGGCGGGCAGACCAGCGTTTTTTAACGCTAATGCACAGTGACCTCATTTGCAGGCGGCCATATTGAAAATATGCGTGCTGGCTTGGTTAAATATCGAGCGTGTTATCGCGCTCCCATTGTGTGAGGTGCGATGCATAAGAATTCCATTCGGAGGTTTTGAGCCGAATGTAGGCGCTGGCGAACTCCTCACCGAGCATGTGTTTGAGCTCTGCGTCCTTCTCGAAATTTCGCAACGCATCGAGCAGGTTCAGCGGAAGCCTGGGTGCGTCTGTCACCGTATGACCTAGCTGATACATATCGATATCTAGCCGCTTTCCAGGCTGCGCCTTCTTTTGGATACCGCTTAAGCCTGCTGCTATGATGACGGCTTGCAGGAGATATGGATTCGCTGCGCCGTCAGGCAAGCGCAGTTCAAAACGTCCTTTGCCTGGAACGCGCACCATGTGCGTGCGATTGTTCCCGGTCCAAGTGACAGTGTTGGGTGCCCAGGTCGCGCCAGACAAAGTACGCGGCGCGTTAATGCGCTTATAGGAGTTGACCGTTGGATTGGTGATGGCGGACAACGCCTCGGCGTGTCGCATGATGCCACCTAAAAAGTTGTAGCCTTGCTGTGAGAGCCCCATCTCGTCGGTTGCATTGTAAAACATATTCGTCGAGCCGGACTTGTCCCAAACAGAGATATGGCAGTGACAGCCATTGCCGGTCAGTCCAAGAAATGGCTTCGGCATAAACGTGGCGCGAAACCCATGCTTTTCGGCGATGGCTTTGGCCATAAATTTGAAAAATGCGTGCCGGTCGGCGGTGACGAGGCTATCGTCAAAGTTCCAGTTCATCTCCCACTGGCCATTCGCGTCCTCGTGGTCGTTCTGATACGGACCCCAGCCCAACTCTTGCATGTGATCGCATATTTCCGAGATCACATCGTAGCGACGCATCAAAGCTTGCTGATCGTAGCAAGATTTCGTAGCCGTGTCGGCGTCATCGGAGATCAAGGTTCCGCATGGTTTTGTGAGAAAGAATTCGCATTCAACACCCGTTTTGACATGAAGGCCTAGGCTCTCGGCTTGGGCGATCAGTTTTTTAAGAACAACGCGAGGTGCTTGGGCGAGATGTTTTTCGTCCATCATCAGGTCTGCTGCGACCCAGGCGACATCTTTCTTCCAAGGCAGTTGTACGACTGCCGATGCATCGGGCATGGCGAACAAGTCGGGGTGGGCGGGCGTCAAGTCGAGCCATGTTGCGAAGCCTGCAAATCCGGCTCCGTCTTTTTGCATGTCGGCGATGGCTGATGCCGGGACAAGTTTAGCGCGTTGGCTTCCGAACAGATCGGTGTATGAAATCAGAAAATATCTGACGCCTCGGTCCTTTGCGAATGTTGCAAGATCTTGCGACATGACGTGATCCTCTTTGTCCAATTCGCTGATGGTGCCCAACGGGGCATTTTCTAGAAGCCACCTGTTCCATGTCCTGGAATCCAACTCGTGCCTGCTAACGGGACGCGCGCCATGGCGGCTACTTCAAGTGTCAGCGCACACAAGTCTTCGGGTTCGAAGTTGTGGACATGGTTGTGTCCACATGCACGCGCAATGGTTTGTACTTCGAGCGTCATGACTTTGAGATAATTCGCCAAGCGACGGCCTGCTTTGACGGGATCAAGACGGCTCATCAACTCTGGGTCTTGCGTTGTAATGCCTGCGGGGTCTTTGCCCTCGTGCCAGTCGTCGTAGGCACCCGCGGTCGTTCCTAGCGCTTGATATTCTGCTTCATGTTTTGGATCGTTGTCGCCGAGCGCTACGAGGGCTGCAATGCCTATGGATACGGCATCTGCACCGAGTGCCAGAGCTTTGGCGACATCGGCACCATTTCGGATTCCGCCTGATACGATGAGCTGCACCTTGCGATGCATGTTCAGGTCCTGGAGCGCTTGGACCGCAGGGCGTATGCACGCGAGTATCGGCAATCCAACATTCTCGATGAAGACTTCCTGGGTCGCCGCTGTGCCGCCTTGCATGCCATCGAGTACGACAACATCGGCACCGGACTTCACAGCCAGAGCAACGTCATAGTACGGACGGGTGCCGCCAATTTTCACGTAGATCGGCTTTTGCCAATCGGTGATTTCGCGTAGTTCTTGAATTTTGATTTCGAGATCGTCCGGCCCGGTCCAATCGGGATGGCGGCATGCGGAGCGTTGATCAATGCCTTTGGGTAAATTGCGCATGTCTGCGACGCGATCGGAAATTTTCTGACCGAGCAACATGCCTCCGCCGCCGGGTTTGGCACCTTGTCCGACGACGATTTCAATGGCGTCTGCTTTGCGCAAATCATCCGGGTTCATGCCGTAGCGTGACGGCAAATATTGATAGACCAAGGTTTGCGATTGACCGCGCTCCTCGGGCGTCATGCCACCATCGCCGGTGGTCGTCGAGGTGCCCGCCATCGTTGCCCCGCGCCCCAGGGCTTCTTTGGCATGCGCAGACAGTGCGCCAAAGCTCATGCCTGCAATGGTGATTGGAATTTTAAGTTCAATCGGCTTTTTCGCGTATCGCGTACCGAGCGTGACGGCAGTTGAGCATTTTTCGCGATAACCCTCCAACGGATAGCGCGAGATGGATGCGCCAAGGAATAGAAGATCGTCAAAATGCGGGACTTTACGTTTTGCTCCACCGCCACGGATATCGTAGATGCCGGTTTGCGCGGCACGGCGGATTTCTGACAATGTATAATCATCAAAAGTTGCGGATTTGCGTGGAGTTGTCGGCGGATTTTGGTAGCTCATCAATAGGCATCCGCGTTGTCGACGTTGAATGTGTAAAGTTTCCGCGCTGAGCCGTACCTCTTGAACGACGTCGTTTTGACATCCTCTACGCCTGCGTGCGCCAATAGTTCTGATAGCTCTTTGTGATGTTCGGGTCGCATTTCTTTTTCGACGCAATCGGTACCGAGGCTTTTCACAGAACCTCTTACAAACAATTTTGCTTCGTAGATGGAATCTCCGAGTGCATCGCCAGCGTCGCCAAGTACGACAAGGTGGCCAGACTGCGCCATGAATGCGGACATGTGCCCGATATTTCCCTTTACGACGATGTCGATGCCTTTCATCGATACCCCGCACCGAGATGATGCGTTGCCTTCGATCACCAGCAATCCGCCGCGCCCTGTTGCTCCGGCGTATTGACTGGCGTCGCCTGTGATGTGCACCTTGCCCGACATCATGTTTTCAGCAACACCGGGACCAGCTGACCCATGCACCGTAATCGTGGCGTGCTTATTCATGCCCGCACAGTAATATCCAACGCTGCCTCGAATATCGACTTGGATGGGGGCATCGACGCCGACGGCTACTGCGTGAAGGCCCATAGGATTGATCACTTCCCAATGCATTTCATTGGCGCCTGAGGATTGGCGGTGCAAATCATGATTGAGTTCACGCAGTGAAGTTTTAGAAAGATCGACCGTGCGCATCGTTTGCGCTTCCTTTCCGTCATCGTTCCCAGAAATAGACCGTCGAAGGCTCAGGTTCCCAAACGCGCGCTGTAGCGATGCCTGGCAAATTGACGAGTGCGCGATATTCCGAGCCAAATGCGACGTATTGATCGGTCTCTGCCATCACTGCGGGTTTGCAGGCGATCGGATCGCGCAAAACACCGAAGCCGTTTTTTGTGCCGACGACGAAGGTGAAAAAGCCATCGAGATCATCAAGACTTTTCTTCAATGCCTCACCTAGGTTTAAGCCTTGGTTCATGCGCCAAGTCAGATAGGCCGCCGCGACTTCGCTGTCGTTCTCGGTCTCAAACGTCATACCGTCATGACGCAATTCGCGGCGTAAGTTGTTATGATTTGCCAGAGACCCGTTATGGACGAGGCACTGATCGGCACCGGTTGAGAACGGGTGCGAACCCAGTGTCGTCACGGCTGATTCTGTAGCCATGCGGGTGTGTCCGATAGCGTGCGTGCCAGACATGGATGCCAACTCGAAACGTTGCGCGACATCGGTCGGGTAACCGACTTCTTTATAGATTTCGATTGAGCTCCCAGTTGCCATCATGCGGATCGAGGGATGGGCAGTCTTGATCGCGCTTTGCGCTGCCTCGATCTTATCTTCTGGAATTGTCAAAACGGCGTGCGTCGAGCGCACATCCAAAGAGACTTCAGTACCAATCGCGTAAGCGATGCTCGCTCCGAAGCCATTGAAATCATTTTCGGGGTTGGCCGACTGCAATGTGATCTTGGTTTTTCCTGCAGCAGGCGCGCTGTAGATCGCAAAGCCAGCCGAATCAGGTCCTCGGTCGCACATGGTGCCAAGCATGGTGTTGGTCAGCGCGCCAAGCTGCGGCTCAAGCGACTTATCTTTGAGAAAAAGACCAACGATGCCGCACATTGAACGTTCGCCATGCTCGAATTTGCAATCGGCTGACAACGTACAAGGGGACAAGTCCGGCGTCAATCTCAGTGAAACAATTATTCTTGTGAAGAAACTTGCTCTTTGCGCGTCTTGCGCATGGCAATGCCTGTTTAGCGGCGCTGATAAACAATAATTGAGAGATACGTCGTTGGCAGTTTAATCAGTCTCTGCGGGCCATGCAGTTCTGCTGAATCGAACATAATCGAGTCGCCCGGCTCTAGATGGTATGTGCGGTCGCCATGGGCATAGACGACTTCGCCGGTGAGCATGTAAATCATTTCTACGCCTTCGTGCCGAAATTCCGTATAAGGCTCGGCGTCTTTGTTGAGCGTAATGAGATAAGGCTCCACGGCGATATTGCCGCCGACGGATTGACCTAACAGTTGATAGTTGTGGCCGACTTTGGTTCCGCGCCGTCTGATGGCTACACCTTCGCCTCGTTTCACGAATGAGCAGCCGCGGTTTTCCTCGAAGGAAGCCAGCAACATTGTCAGCGGCAAATTCAGCGCCGATGCCAAAAGTTGCAGCGTCGATAGTGACGGTGAAATTTGGCCATTTTCAATTTTTGACAGCATGCCGGATGAGATGTCGGCGGCCATTGCGAGCTCTGCCACAGTCAAGCCCGCATGCTTGCGATAGTCACGAACTTGAACGCCGATGGCATCTTCCAGAGATCGCACTATGACGTCCGGCGCCCCAGAACCTGTCGCGAGATGAATATGCTTGTCGCTATCGACGGGAGCTTTTGCGGATTTTGTCGGCGATTTCTTTGCCATCCGATACCTATTCTCCATTTTCGTAAGCGGCAATATTTCAAAATTTTGATCAAATGACGTTGCTTCAAGCAAAATGAATTGCACCTTTGAGATCGCAAACCATATTACTGGTTTTTGAGATCTTTTGTGCTTTTGAATATTTTTTCGACTGTAGCAGATAGGATCGATTGAGCCATGCTCGCAAGTTCTCGCGGCAGGGTTCCAAGTTCTCCTTGCCGGGCGATCATGGTCAGCGTGCGCGATATTTGCGCCCCTGGTGTCCGTCCGATTTGAAAACTGCGTTGTGGCAAGGCTGCTTCGTGGATGCACAAAGGCGTGGTGATTGCGAAGCCTGCCCGAGCCGAGACCATCGCGGCAACCGCGTGTGGCGTATCGCATTCAATCCCGCGCGGCAGGTCTAACCTCAAGCGCCGCAGATGGCGTTCAATTTCCATTCCTGTTTGCGATCTGGCCGAGAAACGGATCAGGGGCAGCGTTCGGACACACTTCTTGAGGTCTGCAACGGTTGCAATCTCTAATGTGCCGCGCGGTAGCATCAATACATATGGCTCGCGCAACAGCGTCCAGCGTTCAAGCCCCGGTAGATCCACGAGATCATCAACGCCCAAGAAGATGTCCAGTTTGCGAGTTAGAAGCTCGCTGGCATGCGTTGCCGTTAGACCTGAGAGCATCGAAATTTGATCGGCGCGGGCGGAAAGGAATTGCGCCAATGGTTGTGCGAGCACACGCGTGAGAGAGTCGACAAGACCTACGCGTATTGTGGGAAGCTTGCCAAATTTCGTCTCGCGAAGAAGTGGTGCAATCTGGCGCGCATCAGCGAGTAGTATACTCGCACGTTGGCGCAACATGCCGCCTGCTGGCGTCAGCGCCAAAGGCCGAACGGTGCGGTCGAACAGTGCGGTTCCCATCTTGCGTTCAAGCTCTGCTATCGCCAGAGAAACGGCAGGCTGGCTGATGCTTAATCGCCGAGCGGCAGCAGCCATCGCACCTTGTTCACAGACCGCAAGAAATATTTCCAAACTGCGCAGGTCGAATGGCAAATGGGCTGAAGGTTCAATCATTCAAGCACTATAAGTGACACTTATAGTGCTTACAATGCCCGCTTTTGCTATGATGTTGGAAATTTCCAAAATTCGGATTTGCCCACATGGCGCGCGAGCATTTTTCAATATTTTCTATTATGCGCGAAGCATGGCGCGGTCACTCCGGATGGACTCCGACTTGGCGGGATGCAGCACCTAAACCTGAGTATGATGTTGTCATCATCGGTGGTGGCGGTCATGGGCTGGCGACAGCGTACTATCTCGCCCGCACATTTGGCATCACGAATGTTGCCGTAGTCGAAAAAGGGTGGATTGGCGGCGGTAACGTCGGACGCAATACGACAATCGTGCGTTCGAACTATCTGCTGCCGGGCAATATCCCTTTTTATGAGTTGTCGATGAAGCTCTGGGAAGGGCTTGAGCAAGACATCAATTACAATGCCATGGTCAGCCAGCGCGGCGTTCTCAATCTTTATCATTCAGATAGCCAGCGCGATGCGTATGTGCGACGCGGCAACGCCATGCGCCTGCATGGAGTCGATGCAGAACTTCTGGATCAGGCCGCGGTGCGACGCATGGTTCCATTCCTGAATTTCGATAATGCACGCTTCCCCATTCATGGCGGATTACTACAGCGTCGAGGCGGTACAGTTCGGCATGATGCGGTTGCGTGGGGATATGCGCGTGCTGCAAGCCTTCGCGGTGTCGATATCATTCAGAACTGTGAAGTTACGGGATTTCGTCGCGATAGCGATCGCGTCATCGGTGTGGAGACTTCGCGCGGATTTATTGGTGCTAAACAAATTGGCATGGCGGTCGCTGGCAACACATCACGCGTAGCGGCGATGGCGGGACTGCGACTACCCATTGAGAGCCACGTTTTGCAAGCCTTTGTCTCGGAATCCATCAAGCCGTTTATCGATGGCGTCGTGACTTTTGGCGCTGGCCATTTCTATATCAGCCAATCCGATAAAGGTGGGCTGGTCTTCGGTGGCGATATCGACGGCTACAATAGCTACGCCCAACGCGGCAACTTCCCCGTCGTTGAAGACGTGTGCGAAGGCGGCATGGCGCTTATGCCACGCATCGGACGAATTCGGCTATTGCGGCAGTGGGGTGGCATCATGGATATGTCGATGGACGGCAGTCCGATTATCGACCGCACGCCGGTAGCTGGCCTCTACCTTAATGCGGGTTGGTGCTACGGCGGCTTCAAAGCGACGCCTGCATCGGGAATGTGCTTTGCGCATTTGATGGCGCGTGACGAACCTCATGCCGTTGCCACGGCCTATCGTCTTAATCGTTTCAGAACCGGACATGCCATCGATGAAAAAGGCATGGGTCCGCAACCCAACTTGCATTGATCGCATTGACGCGGAGGACATCACACGATGCGTATCACTTGCCCGTATTGCGGCAACCGAAGTCTTGATGAATTTCTCTATCACGGCGATGCCGAGCCGCAGCGCCCCGATGCAACGGCAGACAATGCGATGGACGCTTTTGTTTCCTACGCCTTTGAACGCACAAATCCGCCTGGACAGCATCACGAGCTTTGGTATCACGAAGCAGGATGTCATGCGTGGTTGGTTGTGACGCGCCATGTTTCGACGCACGCGATTTCATCCGTGGACATTGCACGCGATCTTGCCAAAGCGCGGACGCCGAACACGGCCGGACGAGCGTAATGGGAAATTCCTCGTATCGTAGTAAGACTGGTGGGCTGATCGATCGAAGCCAGACGATACATTTTTGGTTCGATGGCGTGCGCTATCCGGCACATCCTGGCGATACGCTTGCTTCTGCACTATTGGCCAATGGTGTGCGACTCGCAGGTCGGTCGTTCAAATATCATCGTCCGCGCGGGATTTTAGCTGCTGGGTCTGAGGAGCCCAACGCGCTGGTCGAGCTGCGCACCGGTGCGCGACGCGAGCCCAATACGAAGGCGACAGTCGTTGAAGTTTTTGATGGGCTGGAAGCATTCAGTCAGAACCGATGGCCGTCGCTGAAATTCGACGTGATGTCGATCAATTCATTGCTGGCGCCGATTTTTACTGCGGGATTCTATTATAAGACATTCATGTGGCCCGCAGCGCTGTGGGAAAAGCTCTATGAACCTGCCATTCGCCGCGCTGCCGGGCTGGGTCGCGCTTCCGATGATCCCGATCCTGATCGTTATGAAAAGCTGACGGCATTTTGCGATGTGCTCGTCATTGGAGGCGGGCCAGCGGGATTGATGGCTGCTGTAACGGCGGCGCGATCTGGTGCGCGGGTCATTCTTGCAGATGAGAATTTTAACCTAGGCGGTCGAGCAATTGACGATGCCAGCGTCATCGATGATCAACCGGCTGCGCAATGGGTTTGCGCGATTGAAGCAGAGCTAGATCAACATAGTGATGTGCGGGTCATGCGTCGCACAAGCGTTTTCGGGACGTTTGACGGCGGCACATATGGTGCTCTTGAACGCGTATCGGATCATCTCCCATCGCCCCCATCAGGGATACCCCGGCAAAGGATGTGGCGCATCGTTGCAAAACAGACTGTGCTAGCGTCAGGAGCGACCGAGCGGCCGATCGTTTTTGGCAACAATGATCGAACCGGCGTGATGTTGGCGGGCGCGGTTCGCACTTATATCAATAGATACGGCGTTTTACCTGGTCGCCGTGCGGTGGTGTTTGTGAATAACGACTATGCGGCATCGACGGCCCGCGATTTAGTGCGCGCGGGCGCTGCGGTAGTCGCCATTGTTGATTCTCGACCGGGATCGACAGACGCTGTGCGCGCGGTTGCACGAGACGTCGGCTGCCCATTATTGGACGGTGCCGTTGTGATAGATGCACTGGGATCACAACGCTTGAAAGGTGCAGTGGTTCGCAATGCTGCTGGAAGCACTGAGACACTATCATGCGATTTGATAGCCATGTCGGGTGGCTGGAATCCTAACATTCAATTGACCACGCATCTGGGGGGTAAGCCTCAATGGAGCGAGCAACTTTCGACGTTTACATCAGGAGTATTGCCGCCGGGAATGTCAGTCGCAGGTGCGGCTTCGGGTGAATTTTCACTGAAGGGCGCGATTGTTGGTGGTGCGAAAGTTGGTCAAGTTGCTCTCACTCAGTGCGGCTATCAGCCTGTCGATTGCGCGATACCCAGCGCAATTTCGGAAAGCGCTGCTATGTCGCCGTTGTGGCGCGTCGATGGTGGTCGCGGCAAAGCTTTTGTCGATCAGCAAAACGACGTAACGACGCTCGATATCGAACTCGCCGAACGCGAAGGCTTTCGCGCGGTCGAGCATTTGAAACGCTACACGACACTTGGCATGGCGACGGATCAGGGTCGGACTTCCAACGTCAATGCGCTCGCAATTATGGCGGAGCTTACTCAGAAATCAATTCCGCAAACCGGCATGACGATGGCGCGGCCGCCTTATACGCCGGTCGCAATCGGAGCGTTCGCGGGACATCATCGCGATAAACATTTCAAGCCCACGCGGCTGCCGCCGTCATACGCTTGGGCGAAATCGCATGGCGCAGTGTTTGTTGAAACGGGCCTGTGGCTGCGGCCCAGCTATTTTCCGCGACCGGGTGAGCGGGATTGGTTGGAGAGCGTTACCCGTGAAGTCAAGACTGTGCGCAATTCTGTCGGCATTTGCGATGTCTCAACGCTTGGCAAGATCGATGTGCAAGGACCAGATGCGGCTGCATTCCTCGATAAGATTTATATGAACGCGATGGCAAGCCTTGCCATCGGTCGGTGTCGTTATGGATGCATGTTGCGCGAAGACGGAATTTTGTTGGACGATGGTACAGTCGCGCGACTTGGCCAGCATCATTACTTCGTCACGACGACAACTGCCAACGCTGGAAAAGTTTTCCAACATTTGGAATTTTGTCGGCAGTGGATCTGGCCGCATTTCGATGTGCAGATCATCTCGGCCACCGAACAGTGGGCGCAGTATGCGGTTGCAGGTCCTCATTCGCGCGCGCTTCTACGCAAAATTGTCGATCAACCCTTCGACATATCAGATCAGGAATTTCCGTATATGCAGGTCGGCGAGATGACCGTTTGCGGCGGCGTTCAAGCACGACTGTTCCGGCTGTCGTTTTCTGGCGAGCGGGCTTACGAGATATCGGTACCAGCGCGCTACGGCGAAGCGTTTATGGCGGCACTTCTGGAAGCTGGTGAAGAGTTCGACGCTTGCCCATACGGTACCGAAGCGCTTGGCGTGATGCGCATCGAAAAGGGTCACATTTCAGGGGCGGAAATCAATGGCACAACGACACCCACCGATGTTGGACTCGGTGCGATGATGTCGAGGAAGAAAGATTTCATCGGCAATGTTTTGGGACAAAGGGCTGGTTTGCTCGATCCTGATCGACCGACATTGGTCGGCTTTCAGCCCGTTGATCGCGGGCAGCGATTGCGCGCTGGCGCGCATTTTCTGGCGCGTGGCGTCAAGGAAATTGCGGAGAATGACGATGGCTATATGACATCGGTCGCTTATTCTCCGACGCTCGGGCATTGGATTGGTCTCGGTCTGCTAAAGCGCGGGCCGCAACGCATCGGTGAGATTGTCAGAGCTTTTGACCCGTTACGCGGTTACGACACGTTGGTCGAAGTTGTATCTCCGGTTTTTATCGACGCCAAAGGAGAGCGCGTTCGTGGTTGAAAATATTCTCCAAGCGCGGTCCGCATTTCCTGAATTCAGTTTGAGCCGTTATCATCAGCTGACGATTGCCGTGCGCGAACATATAACGATGGTCAGCCTTGCAGCGTGGGATGGGCAATCAGAGAAGGTTCAGTCCGTTATTCAATCGATATACGGCCACTCCTTGCCGCAACGGCCCGTGCGTGTTGGTGGCATGGAAGTGTCATTCCTCTGGTTTGGTCCCGATCGATGGATGGCGGTCGGCGAGCGCGATGGCGGCCGCGATCTCGAAGAAAATTTGAAACGACATCTGCATGGGCTTGCCGCTGTCGTCGATCATTCGGATGGTCGTGCTGTTCTTCGTCTATCCGGGGCACGCGCCCGCGACGTTCTCGCAAAAGGCTTGCCTTTAGATTTGCATCCGCGCGTTTTCAAAGCGAACGATGTCGCTATCACGCATGCGAGCCACATCGGAGTTTTGCTTTGGCAAGTCGATGATGCGCCAACTTATGACATCGCCGTTCCGCGCAGTTACGCGCACAGCTTTAGCGACTGGTTGCTGGATGCGGCTGAAGTGTTTAGTGCAATCTGACAGTGGCTTCGAATTTTGATCTTTTTTTGCTAAACTGTAAGGTGTTGCAATGGAAAAGTATAAATTCTAATAATCTACATGACGAAAACCTTCAGTTATTGCAGTTGCTTTTTTTTGATCACCAAATGCTCCAATAAAGTGTCACACGAGTAATGAGCATTTATAGAACGCGATTGTGAGATTGTTTGCATACTTAGATCTCGTCGTTATAATATGAATAGTATATTTAACTAGTATGTATTTATTGCGGACGCGCGTATACGGGAAGCCGGCATGACTATTGCTAATGAGCAACTTTTAGAGAGGCCGCTTTTTACCGATTATGTTCATCATCGAATTAATTTTCGAGAACCCAATACACCTTGGATGAGCAAAGTGGGAATGGCCAATTTTTCCGCAAAGCTTGGCTTTAAAGTCCCCGCTACGCTGTTTGTTTTGTCTCACGGTCATGAGTTGACGGTCGACATGATTGGTAAAGGCTGCGTCGTCAAACCCTCTGATTGGTGGTCGACGAGAGGCGTTATGCTGCTCACTCGCAATACTTCACCGTCATTGAAAGATCTGCTTTTTTCTAAAACGTTGCATGAGCGATTAAGCGGTCGATCGCTCAGCTTGCGGAATATTAGAAGCGAACAGGATCATCATAGGAAAGCGTATCAAAAAAAACGTCCTGGTACGTCGCCCAAAATTGTCGTTGAAGAATTAATCGCCGATGAGCAAAGTCCAGATATCGTTCCTTTTGATTATAAAATGTACGCGTTCAATGGAAATGTAAAATTCATTGTCCAAATTGATCGTAACGTACGAAAGCCAGAGAAACCGAAAATTGCTTTTTTCAGTGGAGATTTTACTCCTCTTAACATTGAGAAGTATCTACTGCCCGGATTGCGCAACGCCCAATACGGAGTTCATCGCCAACCTAAATGCTGGCGAGAGCTGCTCGATGCTGCACATAAAATCTCCTACGCAATATCGTCACCATTTATAAGTGTTGATACTTACGCTTCGACGACTGGACCAGTTATAGGTGAACTTACACCAACGCCAGGTGGGCCATTATTTGGCATGTGGCGATTCCAAGACTGGTATAACCAAGAACTCGGTGATGCGTGGACACAAGCTGCTTGTGATTTGAATGCAGAAGGTAGGAAATTTGATACGCTCGCTTATCGATAATAATTAGTTCAAAGCTTATCGCTGTTCTACGCACAGCTTTAGCGACTTGTTGCTGGAGGCGGCTGAGGAGTTTCGAGAGAAATAACAGAGCTGGTTCTAATCATTTGAAGGCAATGGTGCCCAGGGCCGGAATTGAACCAGCGACACTGCGATTTTCAATCGCATGCTCTACCAACTGAGCTACCTGGGCTTGCCTCCGCGGCGCGAAGCCAAACCGAAGCTCGCACCTTATAGGGGGCACTCTGGCGGCTGGCAAGCGCTACAGTTGCGCACATGTACAGCGTCAAAAAAGCGATCAATGGGGCTTTTGATCGTCATTATCTGGTGGTAATGCGCTCGGCTCATTGGCCTCGTCGTCGTTGGCATCACCAGGAATCGCGTAACTGCCCGTCAGCCAGCGTCCGAGATCCACATCGGCACAGCGTCGCGAGCAAAATGGACGATAAATTTCGTCTGTCGTCACGTCCGAGCAGATCGGACATCGGCGTGGTTTTGATTTTATGTCGGATTCAGACATACGAGCCAGTTTTACATTTTAAGCACGGCGATGAATGCATGAGCTGGACGTTGCAAACGTCCGACTACTCGCGATCGACTTCAGCGTATTTCAACCAATTATAGTGGATTGGGAAGCCTTCCGAGTTGAGGAGTGACGTCACTTCTGTCAGCGGAAGGCCGACGACGTTCGTGTATGAGCCAATGATCCGTTGGACAAAACAGCCTGCCAGTCCCTGAATCGCATATCCGCCCGCTTTGCCGCGCCATTCTCGCGATGCGATGTAGCTTTCAATTTCCGATGTGGTGAGATGTTTGAAGCGAACGCGTGTGTCAACGATCTTGGTACGCACCCGATCATCCGGCGTGATCAAACAAATGCAGGTCTGGACCTTATGGGTGCGCCCCGACAAGAGTTGCAGTGACGCCATGGCTTCTTCAACGTGCGACGGCTTGACAAGAATTTTGCGTCCGACCGCGACCACTGTATCGGCTGCCAAAATATAAGCGTCGGCGAGGTCGCGATCATTTGCGATCTGGTCGCGGGCTGTCTCTGCTTTGGAACGTGCTAGGCGCGCAACGAGGCTACGCGGCACCTCACCTTTCTTTGCGGTTTCGTCAATCGAGGCCGGGCGAAGTGCGTCCGGCGTCACGCCGACTTGCGCGAGCAGCGTTACGCGACGTGGGCTGGCACTCGCAAGGACCAAGCGGGGTTGTTCGTTTTCGTCTTTATTGGCCTGTCGATCGCGCGCAAGAGAACGTCGCAACGTCTCACGGCTGGACGCAGCACCACGAACGAAGGTCGGCAAAAGTGCAGCTTTCAGCGTTGAAATCATGGTTTTCCTATCGAAGACGGCACTTCGGGCTGAGCGACAATGGCGCAAGCTGCTTATCAAATGCAAGGCCCTGAAACGTATCGGATGGTTCGCGTTGCGGTTAGGGTCGAAACAGGGCATGAAGGGGTGACTGGCATCCATCAATCATGAAGGCGCCCATGGTTTCCAAGGCGGAAGCTGCCGATGTACTTGCCCGCGCGCCTTTGTTTGGCACGTTGGATGACACGGCGCGAAAAGCCGTGGCTGAGGAGATGCGCGAAGGTACCTACGAACAGGGCCAAGCTATTTTTGCTCGCGGTGATCAGGGTACAGACATGCATGTTGTCGTGCGTGGTCGTGTCAAGCTTTCGGTTCTGACATCCGAAGGTCGAGAATTGTCATTTGCCCACGTCGAGCCGCCTTCGATCTTCGGTGAAATTGCCATTTTTGACGGGCGGCCAAGGTCGGCCGATGCCACAGCGGTGACCAAGGTGCTCACCTTGATGTTATCGAAGGCCGCCTTCACGCGTCTGCTAGCGGCGCAGCCATCGGTTGCAGAGGCTGCCATTCGCTTTTTATCGGGCCGACTGCGCAGTGCCGATGAGCAGTTGGAAGCTATCGCTTTGCATCCGATTGAAGCGCGGCTGGCGCGGTTTTTTTTGGCTGCTGCGCGACAGAAAGATCCAAATGGGAACGTCGCGAAGGTGACTTTGCCACTGCCCATCTCGCAAACTGAATTAGCTTTGTTGATTGGTGCCAGTCGGCCAAAAGTTAACGCCGCGCTGGCCTTGCTGGAGGCCGAAGGCGCCATTGAACGGCGCGGACAACTGATGGTGTGCGATATTCAAACTCTGACAGGGCTTGGTGGCCTCGACTAGACTGTCGCAAGTGGTAGTGGGCGGCGCAAGGCACTGGCTATGACGGTCATGGATCAACATCAAGCTCGCGATAGCGTGACGAAGCCACCGTCTCTCTGGCGGCGTTTTACAGCTCCAATCGGCACCATGTTTTCGCATATTGCCAATCTGGGTATTGCCGGATATCCGCCCGATACCCAGCGCCGACTGAAAATCGTCAACGTCATTTCCGCTTTGATCGCCGCGACGACCTTCATCTATGCCGTGCAAATTTGGGCGTCGGGCGAGCGCGATATGTTGCCCGTCGTCTATATCAATCTGGGTCTCGCATTCATCGTGGCGATGGTTCCGCTTATGCATCGCTTTGGCGATACCGCGGGCGGACTATTGCTGGTTGTTGCAGAGTTTATCGCCCTGATGGGCTTTACCGCATTTTTTAGTCGAGATGGCGGTGCGCCGCTTCAATACGTTGTGGCAGCGGCTGCTCCGTTTGTCATTTTTGACATTCGGCGCTCCTGGTTCGTCATCGCTATCGTGATCATTGCACTCACTCTGCACCTCACGGCTTGGTTTAGCTTTGAACAATCCTTCGGCATGACCGAGATCAACGCGGATATGTTGAAGTCACTTTATATCCAAGGTGCGATTACGACATTCGGGTTGATCGCTGCTTCTGTCTATTACGCTTTCAGCTTGGCAGAACGCGCCAAGGCGGAGACAGAAATCGTTCTTCGCAACATATTGCCCGACAGCGTCGTCGAGCGCTTGAAAGCGCAACCTGACGAACCCATTGCGGATTCATTTGCAAACGCTTCGATCTTGTTTGCTGATATCACGGGATTTGTCAGCCTAGCCCGACAACTCGGGCCGGAAAAAACCGTGGCATTGCTCAATAAGCTCGTGAGCGGTTTCGACGCGTTGGCCCAACGGCATGGCGTTGAGAAGATCAAGACCATCGGCGATGCTTATATGGTTGCGTCCGGTGTGCCAATCGCACGGCCCGATCATACGACTGCCTTGGCGCGCATGGCGCTCGATATGTTGACTGAAACGCAATCAGTGAGTGCTGCAACGGGGCATGCGATCAACGTGCGCATCGGTATGGCGTCAGGCCCGATGATGGCTGGCGTTATTGGTACGAAGAAGTTCAGCTACGACGTTTGGGGCGATGCCGTGAATATGGCGAGCCGTCTGGAAGGATTGAGCGCGCCAGGTCGGATCTTGATTTGCCCTGGCTGTCAGGTTGCACTTCAAGACGCATTCGAACTTGAGCCGAGGGGCACCATCGAGATCAAAGGCGTTGGCGCGCAGGAGGCTTGGTATTTGACCGGTCACAAAACGTTGCCGCAACGTGAGACCTCATCCCTTCCAATGCAGTGAACACACCAATGTAAATAAGCGTCGCGCGGTATCGTCATCGACAATGATTTGGTTGGCAAGTTTTTCACGCAAGACTTGGCTTCCCTCGTCGTGCAACGCGCGTCTGCTCACATCGATGGCTTGGATGCGGGCAGGCGGTGCCGTCCGAACGGCCTCGTAATAGGATTCACACACCAGAAAGTAATCCTTCATGATGCGCTTTAGTGGCGTCAGGGCAATGTGATGTTGCAGAACTTCGACATCAGATTCGTTGACAATCGCCAAAACGAGCCGATCCTCAATCACTGAAAGATTAAGTTTATATGGACCTTGTTTCAGCCCTTCAATTGCGAAGGCATTGCCGTCAAGGATATCGAAGATCGCGACTTCACGCTCGTGTTCAATGTTGGCGTGGACACGACCGAGTGATTTTTGGTCTAGCGTGATCTCGATCAAACGATCTGGATTGATTTCATTTTGCGGCGATGTCTGATCCATGTCGCCTCTCAGCTTTCCGGGCGCAGTCGGATTTCGACTGAGCGGCGATGGGCCTCTAGCCCTTCTGCGCGCGCTAGCGTCATAGCTGAGGGCCCGAGTGCCACAAGAGCGCTGGCATCGAGCTTCAAGATCGATGTTCGCTTCATGAAATCCAAAACGCCCAGCCCCGATGAAAACCGCGCACTGCGTGCAGTTGGCAGTACATGATTGGAGCCGGATACGTAATCGCCAATCACTTCCGGCGTCATGTTGCCGAGGAAAATGGCTCCTGCGTTGCGAATTTTCTTGCTCATGTCTTCTGGATCGGCTGTCGCGATTTCCAAGTGCTCGGCGGCTATCCGATCCGCAAGCGAGGGGGCTTGATCGAGTGTTTCGAGCACGATCACAGCACCGAACACGTTCCAGCTTTCGCCGGCGATGTTGCCGCGGGTCAATGTCGTCAACTGGCGCGCCACCGCCTCTTCTACCGCGCTCGCGAAATCTGCATCGTCCGTGATGAGGATTGATTGCGCGGCTGTGTCATGTTCGGCTTGTGCTAGAAGGTCGGCTGCAATCCATTCCGGATTGTTATTTTTGTCTGCAATGACGAGTACCTCGGACGGTCCGGCGATCGAGTCGATGCCTACAGTTCCAAAGACTTGGCGTTTGGCTGCTGCGACGTAGGCATTGCCGGGTCCGACGATCTTGACGACGGGTGCAATCGTTTGCGTACCGTAGGCAAGCGCTGCAACGGCTTGCGCGCCGCCGATGCGATAGATTTCCGTCACACCGGCCAGCTGTGCCGCGGCCAAGACCAGCGGGTTAAGCTCGCCACGTGGTGCTGGCACGACCATGACGATGCGCGGAACGCCGGCCACTTTTGCCGGGACTGCATTCATCAAAACAGAGCTTGGATAGGATGCCAGTCCGCCTGGCACATACAGGCCAACGGATTCGACTGCTGTCCAACGATGACCGAGTTCAACGCCTTGCGCATCACGGTAGTGATCGTCTGCCGGGACCTGGCGTTGGTGATGCGAGGCGATGCGGTCCCGGGCGAAGTGGAGTGCGTCGAGCGTTTCTTTTGAACATTGCTCGACGGCGCGTTCAATCTCAGCAGCGGTGACGGCTAGCCCGATCGTCTCCAAATCAACCGCATCGAATTTTTGGGACAGATCGATCAGCGCAGCGTCACCTCGTGCGCGAACGTCGGCCAGAATATTTGCCACCGCGCTGTCGATGTCGCTCGACACTTCGCGCTTTTGCCCAAGCAAAGCTGCAAAGTTTTGTTCGAACGATGGATCCCAGCTGTGAAGCCGCATTGGCATTTTTCGTGACTGCCGACGTGGTGCGTCGGCCCCTTTTTATGATGTCGCTTCGTCTGGATGTTCAGGCGTGTGCTTGGCTTTCCAAGCTGCCCCAAGGTCTTGCATTTCGACCTCTAAACACTCGACTGCAAGCCGAATGGCGGCACCACCGGAAAATGTCAACGTGACATCCCCATCGGGAGATTCTGGATCGGGTGAAGCGGTAAATGTAACGGCGAGAAGTGCTAGCGTCGCGCGTTTGTCCTTGACGTCGATGCCCTGGTATTTTGCTGACAAAACACGCTCAAAGCGCAGACCTGAACGTCGGCGCTGCAATGAAGATTTTGCTTTGGCAGCGGTTCCATTGGTCAATGCCTGGGCCCAGTCAAAGCGGTTGGCTAGGGCAGCAAAACGTTTTTCCTGCGGAAGATAGGTCATGTCGGCGACGCGCACGACAGCATCTTGCAAATGCGCAGAGATCACAGCCAAATCTTCGGCATCAAGCGCGATGAGTTTCAAATCTGGCATGGCAATGGGCGTCTCCAGATTGTGGGCGGTGCGCAGTGGCTCGCGTGTGACAAAGTGATAGCCAGCACATTTACCAGGTGCAAGCTAGCCTCGTTTCATCAACCGCTTGAAATGCGCTCGATGTCGGCACCGCAACGCGACAGTTTCTGTTCCAGTTGTTCGAACCCGCGATCCAAATGATATACGCGGTTGATCGTCGTCGTTCCTTCGGCCATTAACCCTGCAATCACGAGCGATACTGAGGCCCGCAAATCTGTGGCCATCACCGGGGCACCAGTGAGGACCTTAACGCCGGTGACGGTTGCCGTGTCGCCATGTAGGTGGATATCGGCACCTAGTCGCGCCAGTTCCTGCACATGCATAAAGCGGTTCTCGAAAATAGTCTCGCGGATGACACTGGTGCCACCGGCACGCGTCAGCAGCGCCATAAGTTGTGCTTGGAGGTCGGTCGGAAAACCAGGGAACGGCTCAGTTTCGACGGAGATGGGCTGGATCGCGCCCCCGTTGCGATGAACACGGATGCCGTGCGCGGTTTCTTCGACGCTGGTACCGGTTTGGGTCAGTACTGCGAGTGCGTTGGTGAGATGTGCAGACTTTGCACCTTCGAGGACCACATCACCACCGGTTGCGGCGACTGCCATCGCAAACGTACCGGTTTCAATGCGGTCTGGCAGTACGGTATGCACGGCCCCTTCAAGGCGATCACGACCTTGGATGCGTAACGTCGATGTGCCGATGCCTTCAATTTTGACGCCCATTTTGACAAGACATTCGGCGACGTCGCCGATTTCAGGTTCGCGGGCTGCATTCTCGATTAGTGTTTCGCCCTTTGCGAGTGCTGCTGCGAGCAAGACGTTGTGCGTCGCGCCAACCGACACTTTGGGAAAATCGATGTGTGCTCCGTGCAGTCCCTTGGGCGCTTTCGCGACAACGTAGCCCGCCTCAATGTCGATCTCGGCTCCTAAAGCCTTGAGGCCGCTGAGATGGAGATCGACGGGCCGCGTGCCGATGGCGCATCCGCCAGGCAGCGAGACTTTCGCTTGGCGCATACGGGCAATCAGCGGACCCAATACCCAAAAGCTCGCGCGCATGCGCGAGACCATTTCATAGGGCGCGGTTGTATCGACGATATCGCGTGCCGTGAGATGGAATGTTTCGCCCAAATGCATCGTCGTGCCAGTGCGTTTGCCATCGACGGCTAGATCGACACCGTGATTGCGCAAGATGCGGACGAGCAAATTGACGTCTGCAAGGTTCGGCACGTTTTTCAAAGTCAAGCGATCTGCTGTCAGCAAGCTGGCAATGAGCAAAGGCAGCGCTGCATTTTTGGCACCCGAAATGGGTATGGTGCCGTTCAGCGGCTTACCGCCGGTGATCTGGATGCGATCCATCGGAGATGAGTGGTCCTGTGGGGTAAGGCTTGAGTGGGGTCACTCAGCACATGTGATTCGTGGACAATGTCGTCTGCCTGAATAGGCGGTCGGAAATGGTTGCGGCAAGTGGGCGCAAGGTCTCAAGGGGTGGTTTTGATCTTGCCTTCCGTACACCAACCCGCAGAGTACTAGTCCTCAGTGGCAGGGTCGTTGGATTTTGCGGCCTTTGTACGGATAACTGCCTTACGGCGCTTCAAATTGGCGCGCAGTTCATCGGCAAGGCGCGCAGCACGGCGTTCTTGAATGGTTACGGCGTTCGGTGCCGAATTTTCAGAAGACGGCGGCTTCGGGCGCATCTCTTTGGACATTTCCAGCTCTTTTGCGGGCATTTGGGCACGGCGCAAGACGTCAACACGCATTTGCGATCGAGTGAGCTCGCGCTCGTCGGATCGCACCTTACGGCACGTAAGCGACCAATGGGCTTGTCGCTTGCCCGTCGTCAAGGCTTATGGCAGTGTCCGCTCGCATTTGGACAGGCCGAATTAGGACTGGCCGCGTTAGGACAGGCAGTGCGTAGTTTTATTTTCGCTGAGACGCGAGGGCGTCTGGCGATGTGAACGTTCCACTCGCGTCCCTAATTTTGCAAAGCGGCTGCCGTAGCTCAGTGGTAGAGCACTCCCTTGGTAAGGGAGAGGCCGTGAGTTCAATCCTCACCGGCAGCACCAGTTTTGACGCCGCGATTTATGGCCCGTCGCTATCGCAAATTTCAAAATTCTGCAGTGATTGACACCGAACACTCCTGATGGGGTGAGCTGGAGACCATGTTTTCGACACTCCCTATGCGGCGGAACTGGGAATGTCTGTATCGGCTTTGACCATGTGGCGCGCGACGGCGATGGCGACAGCTTGCTCGCGTGTCTGAGCGCCCAATCTGCGGCGCGCGTTGACGATGTGAAGCGCGACGGTCGGCAGCGTTATGCCGAGATGCGCGGCGATATCTCGATTGCTCATGCCTTGTGCCAAGCCTTGTAGGCACTGAATTTCCCGCAGCGTCAGAGCCGTGTCGCTAGGTATTTTTGGCGCAGGCGATGCCATTTGGGTGCCCATCGTGCAACGAGTTGAGCGGGTTCATTCCATGCAAGATTACGATTTCTAAGAGTGCTGTTCGCGACAAGGACATAATGGTGAATTTTAGGCAAACGAAATCTGTTTTGTTTTCAGCTGTTGCTAATTAACTACGGTTTGCAACGTTCAGTTGACGAAAAGTTCCAATTTTACGTGGTTTTTTATCCACACCTATTGTTTTGCACAGCTTACGCACGGAATTTTTCACTGCTTATCCTCCAAGCGCGTGGATGACGAATTGTGCAAGAGGTCGTTTGCGTTCGCATCGGTTTCTCCGAAGCGGCACGGCCCGCGAGGCTCAAAAGGCTCGCCAAAAAGGATTTTTAGTCGGCGTAAACGCCCGGAATTTGTTTCAGCGTTGTCGGGGGATTTTTGTTATGCGTTTGTTGGGTGGGAAAGTCCGCAGCTCGAATTTGAGCGCGAGTGTAAGCATTTTGGCGCTTTCGGTGGTTGCTGGAACAATCGGGATGCCAGCGCCTGCATTAGCAACAAACGGTCCGGGCTTTGAATGCGTCCAGGGCAGCTCATTTGCTAATAGCTCAACACTTCTTGGTGTAACTTCTTATAGCGCGGGAATTGGTGGGATTGTCGTCAATGATGCTGGCGCTAATGCACAGACCATCGGAAGTACTGCGTGCGGCCCTCTTGCAAATGCTAACGGCCTGGGTGCTGCTGCATTCGGCGGGCTCTCGATAGCCAATGGCGTTGGCGCATCTGCCTTTGGAGGCGGGGCCAACGCGATAGGCAACGGTACAACTACTATCGGTTATCTCTCGGGCGTGGCATCCGATGCAGCCAATAACAACAATACTTTTATCGGTTCTGGTTCGGGTATTTCGGTCAATGGTGATTTCAATACTGTCAATGGTTCGCTCTCGGGCATCGTCGTAACGGGCAACAACAACACCGTTTCTGGCGCTCAATCTGGAAACGCCGTCGATGGTGATGGCAATAGCGTTGCGGGCTCGCAATCTGGTAACGGCGTCACTGGAGATGGAAACTTTGCTGGAGGTAACGCTACCGGCAATGGCGTGGAAGGTTCCGGCAATAGCGCGACGGGATCAGCGGCAGGCAATGTCGTCGATGGTGATTTCAATACGGCCAATGGTTTTGGATCGGGCAATGCCGTCGATGGCGATCTCAACACGGCAAGCGGTTCGCTGTCCGGTAACGCCGTAACTGGCTCGGGCAA
>PERI01000004.1 GCA_002928515.1 Hyphomicrobium sp. | reverse complement strand
ATACCGCCGCCGGCTCCGCTACGGCCATTGCCGCCCGCGACACCGCTGGCGCTTGTCGCGCCTGCGCCTGCCGAGCCACCGTTTGCACCACCGCCGCCGCCGCCACCACCGGGCGCGCCTGCGCGCCCAATACCGCCGTTTGCCCCTGCGCCGTTCGGACCAGCCGCGCCGCCGCCACCACCGCCGCCATCATTGGCCGCACCGCCGCCATTGCCACCGTTGCCGCCCGACAGCGCGTTCGCCACCGGGAAACTGGCCGCCGCTGTACCGCCTGTTGCTCCTGTTGCCGTCGTCGCGCCAATACCCCCCTTGGCACAGACGGCATTGGTATCGGCACAAGTGTTTGCGCTGCCCGCCGTGCGGTTGAAAAACGTATCGCCGCCTGTCGTTCCAGCAGCACCGCCCGCGCCAACGTTGTAGGTTACACTTCCACCCGGCGAGAGCGAAAGATTCGCTACATATGAATAAGCACCGCCGCCACCGCCACCACCACCGGACGCGGTATCGCCGCCGCCGCCAGCACCGATGACATGGATCGTGTTCTGAGATGTGAAGTCGGCAGGCACTGTCCAAACGCCACCGTCCACAAGCATGGTCGCACGGGTTAGGAAGATTGTAGTAGGCGCGGCACCGCAATCCGACGTCATCACAAGGTTTGTACCAACGCGCGATACCGCGACGAATCGCTGGTTGCCGTAAGTAACGGAAGTCCATGTATTCGCCTGCGCCGCAGCACTCGCCGTCCAGGTGATGCCGTCAGGCGAATACATCACACGGTTTGTGCCGGTAGTAGCCACCGCGACGAACAATCCGTTGCCGTGGGTAATGGTAGCCCATGCATTTGCCTCCGTCGCGGTGCGCGCCGTCCAGGTGATGCCATCTGGCGAGGTCATCACACGGTTCGTGCCGTCACCTGACACCGCTACAAACAGCGCGTTTCCGTAGGTGACAGCACTCCACGTATTTGCCTCTGCCGCTGTACGCCCCGTCCAGTTGATGCCGTCAGGCGAGGTCATCACACGGTTCGTACCGTCACCCGATACCGCGACGAACAGACCATTTCCGTAGGTGACAGAATTCCACATGTTCGCGGCCGCTGCTGTGCGCCCGGTCCAGGTGATGCCGTCAGGCGAGGTCATCACACGGTTTCCGCCGCCGCCCCCGGTGGCGACAGCGACAAACAAACCGTTGCCATAGGTGACAGAATTCCAGAAATGGACGTTGGAAGCTGTTCGCGCCGTCCAGGTGATGCCGTCAGGCGAGGTCATCACCTGGTTCGTTCCGCTATTAGCCACTGAGACGAACAGTCCGTTCCCGTAGGTGACGGAATACCAGGGGTTGGCCTGTGCCGCCGTGCGCGCCGTCCAGGTGATGCCATCAGGCGAAGTCATCACACGGTTTGTGCCGTTGGCAGCCACCGCAACGAACAGCCCGTTGCCGTAGGTGATGGAATACCAAGGGCTGACATCCGCAGCCGTTCTTGCAGTCCAGGTTCCTAGCGACCCGCAACTTGACTGCTCCACTTCACAACTAAAATCCTTCCAGTTCGTGCCGTCGCAAAATTTCCAGATATTGTCTGCGGGGAAGTATTGAAAGCCTCCGGCTGATGCCGTTGGTGTGCTGCAAAGCGCGTGAGCGATGCCGGGGCATGAGATCAGAAGAACGAACGCTGCTGCCAGGAATTTGCGCAGCATGCACTAGGGTCCTGCGCCGGGGACCGTATCGGTCATGACCCCGCCGAATTTGATATCACCGGGAACATCAAGCCCGTCTGATGTGAACCGCGCGACTTCCTTGCCTTCAACCATGACACGGACAATGCCGTTCGCCTCATCGACAATGACCGCCGTGGTCTTGCCATCGGCGACAGCGCTCTTTGTGACCAGATAGGCCGCGGCAGACGAGATAGAGACCGCGACAAGCAGGAACATAATATTGCGCATCAAAACTTCCCCTTTAATATCTATTCAGAATACCGCGACCGGCCCTCGAATCCGGTTAATTTTTTTAATCTTATCGGCCCGACGGCGATGAAATACATAGGAAGATATTCCGAATTCGACTGGCGCCATTACGCGCCAAACTCATCCGCCGCGCATTTATAGGGATAGATCGTCCACTCGCCCTCGGGAGTGAGCAGGACCTCGTTGCCGTCGGCATCGACGACAGTGAGATAAAGCGTGGCACGTTTGACGCGGTAGCCGTCCTGAAATGGCTGTAGTCGCCGTGCGATTTCATAGAGGCCATCGCGCATTTCCGGCATGGACAGCGGCGCGTTGTCCTTCCCGCGCAGCTTCACCTTGAAGCCGCCGCCGTCCTTCTTCCGCCTTCTTCCGCTTCCCGCGCTTGAACCACATGCGGTCAGCGTAGGCGCAATTACCAATCCTCTCCTAACGCAAACTGTAATTCATTGCTTAATTGCTGCGGATAATTCGCAGGGCGGAATACCGGCGGTATTTGCGATAATAACTCAACCTGTGAGATAATTGGATATCAGTATATGTAATTCGAGTTAAGGCATTTTTATATGAAGGGACATTTTCACAGTATTGTTGGGTGGGAGAAATTTGCAGGGCAGTGGTTGCTGCGCATGAAGCTGGCGGAGCCGGAGTTAAAGACTGTGTGGCCGGGACCGCCGTCGGCCGACCGGCCGTACGGCGAAACCCGCCTGCTGCGCGATGAAATCCTCACCGTCGGCGACGTGACGCGGGCGGTTTCGGATGAGCACTTCAGGCGGAAGCACGGGTACAATGATTCCGATATCAAGCTGCTGTGGCACGCGCTCGGGCTGCACCCGGGCAATAACCGCGGCGGCAGACGACCAAGGCCGCAGCCGGGCGGGCCGGTTCCCTGAATCTCTAACGCACGAGCGACAAGGCGTTATCTTTCTGCGGCTCATAGCGCAGGCGCTCGCTGCGCGAGAGTGGAACGTTCGCGCCAAGTGCGCGCAAAGCTTCGTTCGCCATTCGGACGGCACCGTAAGAGTGACCTTCGAGATTGGCGATTTCGCGAAGGCGCTCGATCACGACCGGCATCGCTTCCGGGCTATCAAGGGCGCGGCGGCACATCCGCGCCAGATCGTCAGCGCTGAACGGTTCAAGGACCATGGTTGCCTCCCGGAAGGTTTGTGTTCGCGGGCAAGCTAGCGGGGGGAGGCTGGTCAGGTACTGGTCAGAACGGCACTCGTGCCGCCAATTAGAGCGTAGCGGCAGCGTCGCGGATTTTCGCGGTCACATCTATAACGCCTAGCATGTTCCAGATTTCATCGCGAAGAAGAAAGCGCCCGCTGTTGGTGTGCACGACGTGCTTGGTCTTTTCCTTGACTACCGCGAGCGGAATGATGGCCGCGCGGTAGATGCCAAAATTCTCATCGAAGAGAACGCCGGCCAGAAAATCAAAAGGATCGTTCGACAGGTTGCGCAGCGCGCTGACCTGCCGTGACTTGTTGTGCTTGTGGAGCCACCGCGCCTTGATCTGGTAGCGGATGCCGGCGGGACAAACAGCATCGTGCCCCGACGCGGAATTATTCTCCCGCGTCCAGTCCGGGTAAGCACGGCAGAACAGAAGCTCCGCAAGATCGCTTACGGGATTGTTGGCGCTGCGCACAACTTCGCGGCGGCGCAGTTCGTCAAGAACCGCGCCGTGCGCTCTGAGCAGGTCCATGACCGATAGCGATGATACATCCATGCCCCGCAAGAATATCAGATTCGTGGACGGGATGCCGCATCAGGCGGCCTGCGCAGCGCGGTTGCCGGTGAACGCATTGACGTAATCCGCCGCGCGCTGCGCGTGGCTTGCCGCCGTGAAGATGGCGCGCGGATCGTCTTTCAGCACCTTGAGCCACGAGGCGATGTAGGACGCATGGTCGTCCCGCACCTCCGGTGTCAGTTCAAGATCGGCGCACAGGAACGCTGCGCCAAGCTCGGCAACGAGTTCTTCGGCGGCGTAACCGGCATCGCCCCACCGCTTGCGGCCAAGGTCGCGGTCAAGCCGCGATGGATGGCGAGTCCAGTGCACGCATTCGTGCGCGAGCGTTGCATAATAACCTTCCGCATCGCGGAACGTCTCGAACGGCGGCATGCGGATATGGTCGTGCGACACGGAATAGCAGGCCATGTTGCCGCCGGTGATGATGCTGGCACCGATTGCAGCAAAGAACGCTTCGGCACGTTCGATCCGCTGCACGGGATCGAGCGGTGCCTCGGCCAGCGCATGATACTGCGCGGGCAGCCCTTCGATCTGCTCGACATTGAAGACTGTGTAACCCTTCATGAAGGGGATGACGGATTCCGACTCTTCGCCGGTCTTCTCGTTGGTATCCGTGCGGGTGATGGTGTCGGCATAGACGACAAGCGTGCCGTGCTCGCCCTTGCGCACATGGCCGCCAAGCTCAAGCGCCTGCTTGAAGGTCATCCAGATGGGCGCGGCATAACCGCGATCCATGGCCTGCATCCAGAGCATGACGATGTTAATGCCCCGGTACGGGATGCCGTTGCTGCGCAGCGGGCGCGTGATGCGCCCGGCGGCGTGTTCCGCGCTCCACGGCTTCATCCAGGGACGAACGCCAGCTTCCAGATCGGCAACGATCTTGGCGGTGATTTTCTCGTAGACAGATTGTTTCATGGCCGCCCCCTCACGCCTTGATGAAGGCGTTACGGAACGCCTCATCGGTGAAGGCGGAGAGTGTTGCGGCCGTAGCGAAATGCAGATCGCGCTCGACGGGAAGGCCGAGCTTGCCGCGAATGCTTTCAAGTTCGCTGATGCTGACATTCCCGAGTTCGGGGAAGCCCATGCCGAGATCGCAAAGACCGAAGGCGATGTCGGGATCGTCGGGATCAAGCTCCGTCAGCAGCCATGTGCAGCCGGCATCGGGCGTGAAAAGTTTCACCACCGGGATGAAGTCGGGTTCATCCCTGCCATCTGCTTGCGCTTGCAGGCGGGCGTGGCCGTTGGCGAGCAGGCGCTCGCGGATTTCTTTTGTCAGAAGTTTCATAGTTCTCTCCTTCGTTCGCGGTTTTCCGAAATGACGCGAGAAGGAGGACCGGGCGGATGAGCCGTGCGGTCACTGGAACCAGCGGTGAAAGGTAACGGCCAACACGGGAGCGCGCAGCGCGAATGGAGCGGGCCGGCCGTTGACCGCACGGCGCGCCCGGCGACGATGCGTCAGAGATATGAGGAATGCGCGAGAAGGAAATGAGGAACGCAGAAGGCGGATCGCGCGCTTGCGTCAGGCTGGGGAGTCCGAAGAAGCATCAGGACTATAGGTGATCTTCACGGTGACTTCGTTCATGGCATAGTGCACGAATTGGTCACCGAGCGCTGTCAGCTCGTACCTTTCGGTATCATCGAAAGCCGACTTCATGGTGCGGTCTGCACCACGGGAAGCGCCGCGCGTGCTTTGCGTCTTCTTCGAGATGAAGTTGCCTTGGTAGTCGGTCTCGCGGTGCTGGCGAATGATGCCGCCCGTAGAGAGATCGCGCACGAGCAGGCGAAACAGATCGGCATCTGCGGAATCTTCACGGACGTTGCCTTTGCCGAGGTTATGCCAGATCTGGCCCCGCGTTGAGCCGGGATGCTTGTAAAGCTCAGCGATGACGGCGAAGTGCAGCTCCGAATAATCATGAAGCCACTTCACGAACAGGCGGATAACATCATCGCTGACGATGTTTGAGGATGCCGCGTTGGTGAGAATGTTTCGGATGTAGTCTTGTTTCTTGCGACTTTCGGTGCCTGCCCAGTTGCGGAAGGCTTGCTTCAGAAGCGACTGGTATTCGCCGGACTTCACGCGCTCGGCGATACGCTCATCCTGCATGTTAAGGCGCGCCATGATTTCCAGTATGGTGCGCTGTTTTTCCCGAAGTTCCTCTTCGAGCATTTTGATCCAGGCGCGCAGGGCATCCATTGCACGTTGCTGTTCATTCTCGCTCCATACGGATGCTGCCGCCGACAGAAATCCGCCAGCAAAGGGGATCACGCCGCCAGCGGCGTTGAGGGCGCCGCGCATCCATTTGTTGTTGCTAGCGGCTCCGTCGTCGCCCGTATCGTGCTGATCGTCGGTCATGTCCGGTCCCGCGCCCGCCGTTCAGATCATGTCTTTGAGCTTGGCAACGCCGTCGAGATGCTTCAGCCGCGCTGCAACGAGTGACTCGATCTTGGGTTTCAGAGACCGGTTATGTTCTTCGATGTTTGCGCTCTGCCAGTCGATGTACTTGCGGAGCAGCTCTTCCTGACTATCGAGATGGCCTTTGAGCGACGGTGGATCATTGCGGTCTTCGATACCGATCGTGATCCTGTTTCCTGTCACCAGTCCGTAGGGAACAACCGAAGTCCAGGTGTTCGGCTGAAGCCGGAACAGCCCGGCATCCCCAGTAAACGGATAGGTTCTTGTCGCGCGCACCCCGTCGATTTCAATGTCGCGGCCGAAATCGCGGATGCGCACTTTGGCGGACTGCACGTCCTTCGATGCCGCACTGAAGTCAACCTTGAGCGGTTCGACCCGCGCTTCGGCAAGAATCGCCTGCACGATTTTGGTTTCGTCGGATTCGCCCGCATGCGACCCGAGAAATTTTTCGACAAATGGGCGGAGCGCGGCGACCTGCTGGTCGAAATAGCTGCTCAGGCTGCCCTTCACGAATAGCGCTTCGCCTATCACCATCGGGTCCCTTCATAATAAATGTCTTTGTCAGGCTGGGAATATTTCGTGGCAAATGTGTTCGTGGCTGGCGGTCTGCAAGGGTCAGATCGAAAGTCGTCCACAGCTTTTTCTGGCCGGGTAACAGGCGCAGCCAAATGCCCGGCGAGGACGACCGGGAAGCTCGTGAGGCACTGCAATCCTGCGAGTGCAAGAACAAGCGCTTTCAGCAGGTGCGATGTGAGAGCCGCAGTCTCCGGGCTGCGTGACCGCACAAAAAGTCGTGGCCGCATTATTGATGCGGGCCGGCTCTCGCTTCCGCGGGCACGTAGACCGAAGGCGAACCAGAGCAGCAGCCAAGCGCGTTTGCGCTCGTTCATGAATTTATTTGCGGCGGCAGGCCGCCGCGCGCGAGGGATTGTCACCCGGATGGGCCGCGATGCCACGGCAGCGCGGTGGCGCAGCCATAAAGCCCGGTGCGCCGAAGCCAGCGGCTACGGCGTGACGCGCCCAGGATACTCTGAAACAGGATGTGTTCTTAGATATGGGGACGGATGCGGACGCGCTTTGCAGTTGGCAAAGCGTTGACCGTCTTCCGTCGCAGCCGGCAGAGCGCAGCTCGCACGGCACCCAGCTTATAAGTGAGCCGCGGGCATGATCACGGCATCATGGCCGCTTGGCCGGAAGCGCTCTTTCTCGCGCGGACGGCGATCGTCAACAAGAACAGGGCGGCGCGCGAGCGCCGCCACCGGCGATCTTGCCGGGCCATTCTTCCGCTGCACTTTTTCGAGCACTTACCTCACGTCGCCGCTCGTTCTTCCTGCACCTTCGCTATTGCCATGCATTTCGTTCCCTCCCTGTCCGTTGCGTCCCCGGTCATCAGGGCCTTCTTCCCTGATGATCGTGTGCGTGCGGGGCCATAAGGCCCCGATGACCGGGGCCTCCGACCAAGGAGGACTACATGATCGACAACATTACAGTTTCAGGATTGAAGCGCCTGACGCTCAATCAGCTTCGCGCTCTGGAAGCGCAGCTTTCAAGAATAGCCGGCAGCATTGCCGATGGCAGCGCGCAGCGCCGCAGGGTTCTTGCAGATCTTCTCTTGATCCGCCGCGAGATCGCGCTCCGCCTCACGCGCGGTCCCCGCGCCTTCCCGTGAAGAGCAGTGCGCTCTATGAATTCTGAGCAATTCGGAAATTGCGCGTCCCGTTGTGTGGTTGGAAGCGCATTGTGGCGGACCCACTCGAAACTCTTGGCAGCCTGGTGGTCATTGCGCTCTTCGTGGTTCGTAAGACGAACCGATCACGGGATCGTATCGAATCGGACGTAGAACTCTTTTGCACCACCCGTGATCTGGAACGCAGGTTGGAGCTGCGCTGGAACGGGAACGTATATGCGATCCTTCGTGATGATTGTTGTGGACGGGAACATTGCGCCGCCGGTGATCGCTGTCGAAAGTGGCTCTTTAAGTTCAATATCGTAGTACAAACTCAGATCGCCGGTCGCGTTTGTGAAAATGAAAATCACGCGGTGGCTTCCCCACATCAACTTCGTGGTGTGAGGCCAGCGCAGAAATTCTCCTTCGAGCCGTGTCGCCCGGTCAGACAAGGCAAGGAACATCTGAAACTTGTTCAGCTTGTCGTATGGCTGAGCGACCGTAAGAACTTTCATCTCCGTTTCCATCTCGGGCCGGAGAATTGGGGGCGCTGCCTCGAATTCGCTTACGGCCGGCACGGGACCGATAGATTCAATAATGTCCGGAATGACCTGTTCGACGCTGCCAACTTGGTCACGGCTCAATTTCTGGCGCTGTGTCGATACACGCGAGCCGGATGAGCGGATCACATCTTCGAAGTCGGCTTTGCCGGACAGGTAGTCCGCCAGCAAAGACTCGACATTGCCAAACTCGCTTTCCTCATAGCGAAACAGCTCCTTATTCTCTTTGAGCCGCCTGTAAAGTGCATCTCGCCCTTGCCGGGTCGAAGACGGAATGTGATCTCGGATCTGCGGATAAATATGCTCCCGCACAAAATCTTTCACGATGCCGTCGAAGATATCACGGGCCGTCTTGTAGCACTCCACGACGAGCTGCGCAGCCGACATGTCGCGCGCAATGGAAATGAGCAAGGCTGCCTTCTTCTCGACGTGAACTTGGACACCGTGACTGATGTTCGCGAACGCTAAATCAACGTCGCTCAGCAGATAATCGTCGAGGAGCACACCGCGAACACGCACGAGAAGCATCGCCTCTTCGAAAGTCAGCTTGGTGCTCGGGATACGATCCACGATAGGCTTCTCGGGCACTTCCGCGATTTGCAACGTTTGCAGATAGCGCTGCTGAAGCTTTCGCCTGGGACTCGCTTGGCTTAGGTGAAGAAGATTTGTGTTCTCTGTGCCGAAGCGGTTGAGAACCGTTTGGTCGCGCCCTGAGTAGTACAGTTTGGATTTTGACGGTTCGAAATCCTTTATCTGTCCCAGGGGTATGTCCTTGGCTGAGGGAAGGACAGGAATCGTCACATTCTTGGCAAGCGCCGTCTGGCCTTTGCTCAGGATGTATTGCTGGAAGTTCTGATTTGAATCCGCCGCTGCGGTTTCGGATAGATCCTTGGATGCCTCGGCTTCTATAAGGGCCACCAAGTTCGCAACATGCTGGATACTCTCCCGGCTTAGGGCCTCACGACCAGCCGTTGGATGGAGAATGTTCAGATTTACGAATCCTCCAAAGGCATACTGACTTGAAATCGGAATCGGGGCGAGCCCGAAGTAGTTTCTAAAGCCGAGTGTCTGACCGCCGTCCTGACTTAAGAAGATCTCTCCTGAAAGAGCGTTGCCACCGAGAGCGATACTTGTAAGCCTGGAAATGACTCGGGCCTGCGCGTTGACCAGCGTGACGAGATTGCCGGAAAATTCGTTTGCCGCAACCTTTCGCGACGATATCTGCTTGAACCCCGATGTTTGGTTCACAAGGACGCTATCAAACGCTTCCTTACTAATAAGCTCACCGTTCACGAAGACTGCGACGGGCAGGAATCTGACGTACTGTCTAAGATAGTCGATGACCGCCGCCTGATCGATCTTGAAGGCGGCATCGAGGTCAGCAATGATTTTCGTGCCTGGCTCGCGGTTATCAATCACCCTTTCGAGGTCAATGCACTCCTGAGCGATTTTCAGATTCTCACGCTTGGCTGAGCTTATCAGAGTGATGTCAGACTCAATATTTCTGGTCTCAACTCGAAGGGCAGTGCAAACGCCGAAGTTGGCCATCGCGCCGATGCCGAAGGTGCCGATGACACCTGATCGCTGTGCCAGCTCGGTCTTCTTGCCGCTAGATCCAGCCTTCCAAAAATTCTCCTTGAGGACAGCTTCGCTCATGCCAATGCCGTCGTCCTGGACGGTGAGCTTGTCCTTTTCAACAAGTATTTCGATTTTACGATCGTCTATCGATAGCTTCTGAGCCGTGCAGCGCATCAAGATCGCGTCGTATGCGTTTTGCACGTTCTCGCGCAAAAATGCCTTGGGAGAGTCGTAGATTTCCGACGCTAGAATTTGCAGAATTCTGCTTGTCTCAACGTCAAAGGTAATTCGTTCTTTCCCGCTCGCGCTCATTTCAACCTCGTCGCATATTTGTTGCGCAGCTCGGCGACGGACGGGTCCGTCGTTGCCGCAATATTTTTATGATCCAGGAACTGGCGCAGTTGCTCCTTTTGTCCGGTGGTCCAGAGCGCGTCCATAACTGCAATGCTTTCACTGGCGCTGACTGACGGAATGAAACGGGCGATTATCTCCGCCGATGCATCCATCCTCAGAAGGCACTCAAGCAACAAGCGCCGCGCCAGTTGGTCGGTGCGGAAGAGACCGTCCAACAGCGGAACGGCAAGCGCAAACTCACCGGCTTCAAACAGTCGCTGAGCCTCGACGAGCGCTTCAGTTGCGTTGTCGCTACTGACGGGTTCCGGTGGCGGGTCGAACTCAAAATCCAAGAAGGCTGCGCTGTTGCCCATACGCAGAGGGCGGCGGCTCCAAATCGGATTCTGGAGATTGTCGTTCTGCATCTCCCGGAGGTGCAGGCGACCAGTGTTCTTTTCAGTGTCCAGTTCAATGATGTTATATGCGCGCGCATGTGCAAACGATGCATGTCCACACAAAGTGCCTGCGCTGATCACGGTGATCCGGCGTTCTTCGCCGTACTTGAACCTCGTATCTAGAAATTGCGGTCTGTGCTGATGGCCGTGAAAGCCTACGCTGTAGCCACCATCAATGAGGTTCTGCAGGATGCCGGCATCCATGTAGTCGGACTGGCTCGGAAGGCCTTCAGTATTGTGGTGCCACACGGCTAACCGATGGCGGTTGTTGTATTGTGGATGGCGGAGTAGTTCCACTGCGCCCGCAACACATGCGGGATGGATGGCGCCCTGCTTGTTTAGAATGTCGTTATTGTAGCAGCTAGAAAACGCTGTGATCGTCAGGTCTAGAGTCGGGTAGTCGAATACATCGAATTGCTTTGTAGCGTCCAGGTCGTACGTGCGCGTTGCTTTGTAGAAATCGGAGTAGAACTTCTGGAATGCCGCAAGGCGCTGTTTGTACCTTTCAGCATCGGAGATCTTGAACAGCGCGAGATCATCCCATGACCAACGCAAATCTGACTCGGGTGAAAACAGTTGCGAGAGTAGGGCCTTCTTGCGATCAGGGAGGATGTCGACCTTCGTCAGGCTCTCCATAAAATGGCATGCGCTCACATCGTGGTTGCCGGGCACAATCACGACACGCTGTCTGTCTCCGGCCACGAAACGATCCGCAAGGCGGGAGAGAAATTCTAGCGCTTCCGCATATTGCTCAGCGAGGCGCGCCTCAAAATCTGGTGTCCCTGGCCATACGCCCTGAATGACATCGCCGCTCACGATGATGACATCAGGCGGGCGTACGGATGGATCGTCTTTTTTCGTGTAACGCGCTTTGTCGTTCTCCAACGACTGCAACAGCACGTCGTTCCTGATCGGATTGTTGGGATCACGGTGGAGGTCAGAAAGCTGCAATATACTGATCGTCATAAAAATCGATCTTTCATTACTCGTTCAACAGCAGCTCCGCCATACCATCGAGCCGCGCCTTGACGGATTTCCAGCGTGGCATGAGCTGAGACAGCAGGCGGTAGTAACGCTGGCTGTGATTATGTTCTCTGAGATGGCAAAGCTCGTGCAGGATCACGTAGTCGATGCACTCGCGAGGTGCCTTTATGAGATGGGGATTGAGCAGGATCGCGCCCTGGGGCGAGCAGCTTCCCCATTGCGTTTTCATGGCGACGAGTCGCCACTTCGGCTCGGCTCTTAGCCAGACGATGCGTCCTGAGAGCTCTTCAAAGCGCTGCGCGAACACGGCAGTCGCCCGCTCGCGATACCACGAGCGCAACTGCTTCTTGATCTCGCCGGCATTCTTGCCCGGCGATGTTACATGGATCGCGCCGCGATAGAATTTCACGCCATGGGATGAGCCGTTTGCGCCGTGAACCTTCAGCGCGTAACGGCGACCGAGATAAAAATGGGTTTCTCCGCTGACGTAAGCGCGCGGCAGAACATGCCGTCTACGGTCCTTCGCATCATTGACGTGCCTGCCGATCCAGCGCGCGCGCTTGAGCACAGCTTTGTGAATTTTGGCAAGAGCTTCACCTTCCGGCGCATCGACCTGAACCGAAGCATCAGGGTGCACATGGATGGCGATCTTGCCGCGGCGCTCCTTGCTGAACAGCACGTCATAGTCGATACGCTCATCGCCGTATGTGAAGCTTTGCCGGGTCATAGCTCAAAGCCTCCCCGGGACAGCCCGACGCGGGTGATCTGAATCACGCGCTCTATGACATCCTTGGCTTTGTCGAGGCCGACCAGCTCGTATAGGCGCGGCAGCAGCTCTTGCCTGATCTGCGCTTCAATATTCTGCGGATTGAGAGAGTTCTCCGCGACTGCGCCGCGCACGGTATTGTCGATGGCGTAAGCTTCATCGATGAAATCTTTGTTCTCGCCGTTCTTGAACGATGCGAAATGCGCGTCGCCGAGCACCAGTCGGAAGGTGCCGTAGTATGCCTGTGCATGGCGGTTGTCGGCGAAGACATCCGGCACGCTGTCAACATCGCGCTTGGCAAGGCGCTGCTCCAGCTCCTTGAAGAGCACGTACTGCTTGTTAGGGTGGTCAAACATCGCCTCCGCTTCGGCGATGGCTTGCCTGAGAAGCTGCGAAAACACGAGCTGGGCGTAGGGATCGTCGGCGAGTTCCTGCTCGATAGTCTTTTTGAGGCGGCTCCTGATGATGTCGGTTTCGTTGCGCGCTTTCTCTTTTGTCCACTTCGCGGGGTCCGGTTCTTTTCCAAGCTCATCGACGAGGATGACACCCTCAGGTTCGGCGATCTGCGAGCCCACAACATGCTTGTCCACGAGGCGGCGTATCTGGTCTTCGTAGGCGCTGTAATCGACGGTTTCCTGCGAGTCCTGCCGCGCGATCTTGCGCAGGTTCGTGAAGAAGCGCAGGTCCTTCTTATAAGTATCGATATCGGCTTCCGAGAAGCTGGCGTCCTCGAAGAAGCTTTGAGAGGAGAGCGCCACCTGAAGGCAAAGGCCAAACTCGGTCAGCGCTTGGTAGAAATCCTCGCGGACCTTCTGGTGAGCGTCATACGAATTGCCCGACTCGTCTTCCTGATACTTCGGGACGAGCACCTGCCGGTACTGCTCAAGGTCCTGCCGGTTTTTTACCGATGAGAAAATGGCCCACAGCCGCTCGTGCAGGTGCGGCAGCTTCTTATACTCGGTGCTGACCTGATGGATGAGGCCGTCGAGATCGGCGATCTCGAATCCGCCCTGCGTCTTTTCTGCGAGATCTTGGTATTTCTCGATCGCAGTATCGAGTTCGGGCAGGATGCCGCGATAGTCGATCAAATATCCGAACTTCTTGGAATCATGGAGGCGGTTCACGCGCGCGATCGCCTGTATCAGGTTGTGCTCCCGCAGCGGCTTGTCGATGTAGAGGACGGTATTTCGCGGCTCGTCAAAGCCGGTCAGCAGCTTATCGACGACGATCAAGATGTCGGGCCGGCCCTCGGTGCTGAAATCATCGATGACCCTCCGCTCGCGCTCTTCCCAGTCTGGTCCAACATTGTCCTTCCACCACTGCTGAACCTCCGGCAGCTCGCTCTCATCGACATCTGTGTGGCCTTCGCGCGTGTCGGGCGGCGAGATGATAATATCGCTGGTGACGAGGCCAGTCTGATCCAGCGCCTTTTTGTACCTGATCGCCGACAACTTGCTGTCGGTGGCAAGCTGGCCTTTGAGACCCTGGCCAAGTGCCTTGAAATTCTGATCGAAGTGGATGGCGATGTCCCAGGCGATCAGCTCAATGCGATTGGCCGAGCCATAGACGGGGCCCTTGCGGCCCCATTTCTGCTTGAGATCGCTTTTCTGCTTATCGCTGAGGCTTGCGGTGATCTTGTCGAACCAGTTGTCGATCGCCTTGGCATTGACCTCAAGCTCCGGCTTGCGCTCCTCATAGAGCAGGGGCGTGACGGTGCCATCCTCGACTGCGCGCTGCATGGTGTAGTGGTGAATGATCGGCCCGAACTTGTTGCGAGTCTTGTCATCTTTGAGGAGCGGAGTGCCGGTGAATGCGATGTAAGACGCATTTGGCAGCGCTGACCGCATGCGCTCGTGGTTTTCGCCACTGTGGCTGCGGTGCCCCTCATCGATCAGGACGATCAGGTTCTCGCTCTCGTTCTTGCACTCGGGAAGTTTCGAGGCGGTGCGGAACTTGTCGATGATCGTGAATATGATGCGCTCTGCACCCAGTCCGATCCGCCTCGCGAGATCACGGCCTGAACTGGCCTTGGCCTTCTCGCCTTCTTTCTTACTGGCGATCTCTGAACCGAACGCGCCCCCGGACAGGAACGTGCGGGAGAGCTGCTTTTCAAGATCGGTACGGTCAGTGACGACGAGCACACGGCAGTCCTTGAGGCTGTCGTGTAGCAGCAGCGCCTTGCACAGGAAGACCATGGTGAAGGATTTGCCGGAACCTGTGGTGTGCCAGATGACACCGCCTTCGCGTCCGCCTGCCGGCTTGCGCTTGTTGATCTGTTTGATCAGCGCCTTGATGCCGAAGGCCTGCTGATAGCGCGCGGCGACTTTGCCGATCTTCTGATCGAAGAGAATGAAGAAGCGAATGAACTCCAGCAGCCGCGCCTTGCCGAGCAGGCTAACAAGCATCCGGTCCTGATCCGTGGGCAATTGCGGCGCGGCCCAGAGCCTCTCAAAATACTTCCTGATCGCCAAGGGCCGGTGCGCAAACAATGCGTCGCGCTCAGCCGCGCTCAGCTTGTGGTTCTTTAGCGATGCAAAGGAAGCCTCATCGATCTCTTCCTCGCGCCAGCGCGCCCAGAACTTCTTGGGCGTTTTGGCTGTCGCATACTTGCCGTCAGTAGCGCTGATTGCCATGAGCAGCTGCGCATAAGCGAACAGCTTTGGAATCTCGTCCGTCTTCTGATTGCGGATGCTCTGGCTGATGCCTTCTTCAATCATCGATTTGTTGGGATTGCCCGAGTCCGGACGCTTGGCTTCGATGATGACGAGCGGCAGGCCATTGACATAACAGACAATGTCCGGACGACGCGTGCCCACGCCGCCGGAGCGCATCACCTCCAGCTCTTCGGTGACAACGAAGCTGTTATTCTCCGGCTCATCCCAGTCGATGATCGGAACGGTAGGGGAGTGCTTCTTACCGTCGATGAACTCGGTAACAGTCACGCCGAGCGTCAGCGCGCCGTAGAGCTTCTCATTCGCGACCAGCAACCCGTCCTGCATCGAGGGCGTAGTCAGCTCCCGCACAATCTGCTTGATTGCCTCAGCCGACAAAGGCCGCATCTGGCCCTTGTATTCAAACCGCCGCTTGCGCAGCTCCTGCACCAGCACATCGGCGAGCACGACCTCCTGCGCGCTGCCGCGCATCGCCATGCACTTTTCCGGCGGAAGATAGGACCAGCCCATCGCGAGCAGCGTATGCAGCGCCGGCAGCTTCGCGCTGTATTCTTCGGCGGTCTCGGGAGTCATGGTCACAACGCCCACTCCTTGTGCCGAGCAGCTTGATAGAAATCGATACACGGACCGCCAGGCGTGCGACCGAGGCGGGCGCGTTTGCCATCAAGCTTCGCGGCAAGCGCCTCGAAATATGGCTTCTCGCCCTCATACGCTTCTGCTTGGCTCTTCAGCTCCAGATGGCGGCGATAGATGTAGGAAACCGCATCCGCGACCTGGATCAGCGACGAATGATGGGACTTGATCGCAAAGGCCGTGTTGACGATATGGTCGAAGCGGTCATCATCGTTACGCGGTGCCCAGCCGTTCTTCTTACCCTTTTTCTTTTCCTGGAAGATTGGATCGAACCAAGGATCGGCCTCGTAAAGGCCATCGGAGAGATTGGCCATCGCCATCTTGTTGTCGTCGCAGATCAGGACCGTGAGGCCCTTGTTCCTTTTCTCGCACTGCATCTTCTGCTGCACGAGGGCGCTCAGGAACATGGATGCGCCCAGCCAGTAGCTGGCCTTAAACGGATGGCCGTGACCCGCTGCGATGGCCTTCTTGAATTCTGCGAATGACAGAGCAACTGCGTAGATTCTCGCACACTCGACCGCGAGGTCACAGATCGCAGTGAGGAATAGCTTTCGATCGTCAGCGTCGATTTTGCTCCAGCCGTCATTGCCATTGATGAGTGCCTTGGTCTTTAGCTCTTTCGGCGCTTTCGGGTGTTTGGCAAGAAATTCGGAAACCTTCTCATCGAAAGCTTCCGTGTGCTTGCGGAGCCGGTAGGCATCGACGAGCAGTCCAGCCATGACGAATACATCGCCCTGGCCCGCATCGCCTGACTCATCGACATAAACAAACTTCATGCCGCCAGCTCCCGCGCTTGGATCTGGCGTTTGCCAGTCATGAGCTGCTGCATAAGCCCGGTTTTTTCCGACTTAAGGCGGGATACTTGCGCTTCGAGATTGCCAATGACCCGATCAGCATTGTTTAAAATCGCAGCGATGGCGAGTTGCTCAGCTTGTTCAGGGCAATAGATCTTCAGACGCTGGACATCTGAGGAGTTGATGGCCGGATAGTTTGAACCGGTGACAAGCTGATTGATCTGCTCGATCATGTTTTTGCTAAACAGGTAGTGAAAGAGGTAGTCAGCAGAAAACCCGTCTTTGACGGTCAGAACAGCAAATCCAGTCGAGGCGATGCAGTCAGCATGCGAGCACGTGACTCTTGCATGTCCCATAAGATTTGGCCGCACCGTGGACAAAAGAACGTCACCTGGTGCCAGCACACGCCGTGCTCGCGATGGCGCTTCACCGAATGTCGTTCTGGGCAATAAGTCGGCAATGCGACCAGGCTCCACATCTGCTAATGATATGTAACGAAAACTGTAGTTAGATTGGGTGTTATTCAACAAGGACTTGCGATCGACATCGGCGATATGGTGCATCTCCCTCTGAGAGAACTGCGCTGAAAATCCTGGTAGACGGCGCCTGCCGGTCAAAAGCTCGCCCATAAGAACTGTCTTTTGGTTGCGACTGCTTTCGCACAACTGTGCAGCAACATTGATCGCGCGGTCCCATGTAATTAGCGCGCGTGAAATGATCCTCTGCGTTTCGATGTTCGGAACTCTGATGACGGAGTTCAGAAATGCGTCTTGACCTAGAGTCTTATTCCGTCCGGCCCCGCCTGGCGAAGCCAACGTCAGTAGATGGCGGCCAATAGGTGTTTGGAAAAGGTAAGTCAGGAAATCAACATCAGCCTTGCCCGGAAGTGGTTTGAACATGGGAAATCGATGCGAAGCGATCTTCCCGATATCGTTCTCCGTAGTCCGAGCGACCGCCATCTCCCATGCGAAGACGATGTTGACGATGAGGCAATCCGGCTCTACCCAGAAAACGCGCTTATCGCCGAGGGACGCGCCACTTACAGGTTCTTTATCAAAGAGGCCCTTACCATGGGACCGAATCCCGATTTGGCGATATAATTGATGAGGTTCTACATCGACCGGTTTTGATACCTTCTCGATAATGTCGCCAAGAGAAACCTCATTCCAATCGCTATCGCGCATATCCCAGCTCCTTCAAATAGCCTTCCATCTGTGCTTCCAGCTGGATCAGCTCGGCCTTGAGCTTTTCGCGTTCGGCATGGACGGCCATCAGGTCGATTTCCTCTTCTTCGACGAAGGTATCGACGTAGCGGGAGATATTCAGGTTGTAGTCGTTGCCTTTGATCTCATCGAGTGATGCGAGATGTGCATATCTCTCGATCGTTGTACGGCCGCGATAAGTTGCGACAACCTTCGCGATATTTGCCTCGGTCAACTGGTTTTGGTTCTTGCCGGACTTGAATTCACGGCTGGCATCAATGAAAAGAACTCCCGTATCCCTCTTCTTTTTGCGGAAGACCAGAATCGCAGCCGGAATGCCGGTGCCGTAAAACAGCTTTTCCGGCAGGCCGATGACCGCATCGAGGATGTTCTCGTCGATGAGCTTCTGGCGGATGGTGCCCTCGCTCGATCCCCTGAACAGAACGCCGTGAGGCACGACGACGCCCATGCGTCCAGACTTGGGCTTGAGGGTTTCGATCATGTGCAGAACGAAGGCGTAATCGCCTTTAGTCTTCGGCGGGATGCCGCGCCGGAAGCGCTTGAATTTGTCGCCTTCGGCTTTCTCAAACCCCCACTTCTCCAGGCTGAAGGGCGGGTTCGCGACAACAATATCGAAGTGACGCAGACTGCTCTCGCTATCGAGCAGCTTCGGGTTGCGGATCGTGTCACCCCATTCGATTCGGTGATTATCCTCGCCGTGCAGAAACATGTTCATCTTGGCAAGCGCCCATGTGCTGCCGATGGCTTCCTGCCCGTAGAGCGCATACTTGCGTGAGCCGCCGAACTTTTCCTGAACCTGCCTGCCGCATTTCATGAGCAGGGAGCCGGAGCCGCACGCCGGGTCGCAAATGTCATCGCCTTCCTGCGGCTCGACAAGCTCCGCGATCAGCTCCGAGACTTCCGGCGGGGTGTAAAATTCTCCCGCCTTCTTGCCGCCGGTGGCAGCAAAATTCTTGATGAGGAACTCGTAGGCATTGCCGATGATGTCGAGTTTGCCAACGCGGCTCGGACGAAGATCGAGCGCGGGCTTGGCAAAATCTTCCAGCAGGTGGCGCAGAATGTCATTCTTCTGCGCTTCGTCGCCGAGGCGGGTGCTGTTGAAGCTGATGTCCTGGAAGACATCCTCCAGCTTGTGGATATTCGCTTCCTCGATGGCGTGGAGCGCTTTGTCGATGCGCTCACCGTTGCCCGCCTCGAAGCGCTTTTCGTAAAGAGCGTAGAAGCTTGCTTCTTGGGGGAGCACGAAGCGTTCGCTCTTCATCATCTCTTCGATGAGATCGGGTTTGTCGCCGTACTTCTTTTTGTACTCGTCGTAGTGATCCTTCCAGACATCGGAGATGTACTTGAGGAACAGGAGCGTCAGCACATAGTCCTTGTAGATGCTGGGATCGACGACGCCGCGGAACGTGTCGCACGCTTCCCATACGCTCTGGTTGATTTTGCTCTGGTCGATCTTCTCACTCATGGCTTCCCGCTTTCGTCCTAATTCAGAATTTGTTTTGAAATAATGTTGAGCTGTTGCTGTCGATTGGCGATGAGCTGCTCCAGCAGCTCCTTCTCACGGAGCGCGGCGTGATGCAGCGCGATGATGGTTCGTTGGAGAGGAAGCGGCGGTAGCGTCAGCGGTATGTCTTCCAGGACCTGCCTTCTGATGCTGGTGATGAATGTGCCCTCAGCGGACTGGGCAAAATATTTCTGGGCCTCTGGCTGGTTGAGCAGCCATGTCACGAATTCCGGCGTTGCGGGGCTGCCCGGATTGATCCGAACGACGAAGAAGTGAGGGGAGCACACAGCCTTGACGGGAGGTTCGCCTACACAGGCTGCAAAGTTTCGGTTTCCCCGTGCAGCGAAAAGAATGTCTCCCGCCCGCAGCCAGTCCGGGTCCTTCCGGCCCTGAAGCTCGGTGCGGACCAACGCCGGCCAGTCGATCCCCTTATTCGGGTCGGCATCGCGGATGTGGACCACAGCCGCGTCGCCGTCAGGCAATGCCTCTATTGCCCCCCGAAAGGGGTGCCCTGGCTTAATTTGCGCTGTGTCCTGCAAACGCATCTGCGCTCTCTGCATCATTGCCGATGATGCGTTATATGTGGCACTCGATAACTTTGTCAATGGGAATTATGCATCATCCGACATGATGCACACAATGAAATTATGGTCTTTCGGCCTGACTAACCGGCCAAGGAACCGGCCAAAGAAGCGGCCATAAACGCTGTTAGGTTCTTAAGAACCTTATGATATTATTGCAGGTATGGCGAAGGATAGAACGGACAAAGAAGCGGCCATGCTAGCGGCACCTGATCGCGGCGAAGACATCGGTCTCATGGAGCCTCTGGTAATCTCAGAGGGGTCCCGTCATCGGTCCGGATTGACGGATCTCGCATTGGAGCTTGCGCAACGCGCGGCTGGCTTCCGCAAAAGCATGCCCGACGGCGTGGTCACGGCGCTGGCCGAACTCGTACGGGCGATGAACTGCTACTATAGCAACCTGATTGAGGGGCACGATACCCATCCCATCGAAATTGAGCGCGCGCTCAAGAATGATTACAGCGCCGATCCCGAAAAGCGGAACCTCCAGCTTGAGGCGAAAGCCCACATCAGTGTCCAGCGGTGGATCGATGAAGGCTCGCTCGATGGCCGCGCCCTAAGCTCGGAGGGCATTCGCGAGGTTCACAGGCGTTTCTGCGCGGAGCTGCCCGACGAGTTGCTGTGGGTCGAATATCCCAGCACGGGTGAGCGTGTCAGGGTCGTGCCCGGAAAATACCGCGAACGGGATGTGCAGGTTGGAAGGCACATCGCCGTCAGTCCGGGCGCGGTGCCGCGCTTCATGCAGCGGTTCGAGCAAGGATATGGCCGGCTAGGCAACGTTGATACGATACTAGCGGCGGCGACGGCACATCATCGACTTGCATGGATACATCCTTTCCTCGATGGCAATGGGCGCGTCATGCGGCTGATGTCGCACTCGATCTTGCGCGAGCGGTTGGACACAGGAGGCGTATGGTCGATCGCACGAGGTCTTGCGCGAAACGTTGATGCCTACAAAGGCCACCTGGCGGCATGTGATCTGCCGCGCCGCAACGATTTGGATGGCAGGGGAAATCTGAGCGAAGAAACGCTCGCGGAATTTGCGAGCTTCTTTCTGACGGTCTGCATCGATCAAGTGAAATTCATGGAAGATCTGATGCAGCCCGACCGGTTGCGCAGCCGCATCCTGCTGTGGGCGGAAGAGGAGATCAGACTCGATCATCTGCCGCCGAAAGCCGGCAGCGTCCTTGAGGCCCTTCTTTATCGGGGGGCGTTGCCGCGCGGCGATGTTGCCGCTCTTCTCGACACAAGCCCCCGCAGCGCGCGCCGCGCTATCGCGGCGCTCATCGAAAAGGGGGCGGTCGTCTCGGAGAGCAGCCGCGCACCGCTTGTTCTGTCATTTCCGGCGACGCTTGCCTCGCGATGGATGCCAGGGCTGTTTCCAGACAAGTAGCCAGGGAGGCGCGTTTGATCCGACCTGCGGCGCGGGACGCAACAGGTCGGAAGAATGCTTATTTTCCGGAATCTTTAGGTGGCCTCGCGGCGCACATTTGCCACAAGCTCGCCACAAGCCCAAAAAGACCGTTCCAGAGAATGGCGGATTCCTGCGGGTTTGCGCGGACCGCTTTTTTGGCTGTTGTGGCAAGAAAAATAGTAATTATGAAAGTAAAAAATCGCTTAAGTTCTTGATTTTATTGCGGCGACCCCGGCGCGATTTGAACGCACGACCTACGGTTTAGGAAACCGTTTTTATCATAATTATATCAGTGCCTTATTCTGCGCTCGCCACAGATTCGCCACATCCGCTTTCGCGTATCATTCCAATCAATGAAATTTGGTCTTCGTATTCCTCTTCGACGCGCTCAATGATGTGCCCGTACACGTTTAGGGTCGTTTTAATATCTGAATGCCCCATCAGCTTTTGAATCCGTTTAAGGCTCACTTTTCTTTCGATCAGCATCGAGGCGTAAAAATGGCGAAGATCGTACGGTCGAAACTTGGGCCTTTCGACGGTGTCACCATCTTCCTTATCGGAAACCGTCAGTCCGGCTTCAAAGCAGGCTTCGTAAAAGCCGCGTTTGCGCCAGTTGTCTTGGCTCTGCCATTTTCCTTCTGAGGTTGGAAACACGAGGTCATAGTCGTTTTCGATCGCGTCATGGATTGCGTGGTGTTGCACCATATCAAAAGTCTCTTCCGAGAGATCGATGAAGCGTCGCCCGGCCGGTGTCTTGGTCACCGAAATCTTTTCATCACCGCGCTCTAGTGCCCGGTCTACTTTTACGCCGCCGTCAAGCAAGCTTGATCGTGACACGACTATATACTCTTGAGGCCGCATGCCGCTGTCGGCAGCTAGGTACAGCATCGGTCGATATCTCTTCCAGGTCTTCGCAATCTGCAAATTCTTTGAATTTGCGAGTCTGTCCGCCGCTGCGAGGAGAGCTTTGAACTCATCGAGGGAAGGCGGTGTAACGGGCTGATCGTATCTTGATGCAGCGCTGATATTTATGCCTGCCGATACGTTGGCATCGATGTGGCCGCGAAGGGTCATCTCATCAAGAGCGCTATGAAAATATGACAGCGTGCGGCGTGCAACGTAGCGCGATGGGCAGTGTTCCAGCAGCCAAGTGCGGAATGCGACGATATCTGTCGGTTTGAGTGCAGGGAGGAGGGCGGCCCAGCCGTAACTCTTCATATAGTCGGCGAAGTAACGGTATGTCTTGAGCGTGTATTCCGTTACGGGCTCGTTGCCGTCGGTGCCTTCTTTTTCACAGATGCGGAGCCACTGATCGATTGCTTCAGGGACCGACAGCTTGCTGCCAGAGCTTGTGGGGTGAAGGCGCGCAGTACTGTCTTCTCGATAGGCTAGAGCTTCTTTCCGCGTCTTGAATGTCGCGTAGGCGTAACCGGTCTTGCTGCCGGGGCTCGCGTAACGCACCTGATAGGTCGTGCCATTTGCGCCTTCGCGCTTTCTTATGTCTGCCATGTTCCTTCTGTTCGCGCCGGCCGCATTTGTGCGGAGGCGACCTGCTTCTAGTTTTGTGTGTTCCGCTCGGCTTCAATCTGAAGCTGCCGGTACAGCCGGACCAGCGTGCCCTTCTCGATCTTCAGGCGCCCGTCGATCGGGTCCCGAAAAAAGGGAAGCCTGCGGTGGCCGTTATGATCCGGCTCCGCGGCGCGCTTCAATTGCCGTTCGGACAGCTCAACGCCCATGTCCGCGAGCAAACTGCGCGCCTGAGTAATCGTAATGTAACAGGGCAGATTCATGCCGTTCAACACTTAAGTTTACAATACAAGTATAGAATTGGGGGTATTAAGAACTCATTAACTTCTGGCTCCAACGCCGCAGAACTCCGCGCTTTTCGCGTTTGACCAGCGCGTGGCCACGACGACGGGCTTGCCGTGCCTTACTTGGCAGTCTGGCGGGAACTGCCCGCCCGGCGGTAGCGATGGACCAGCACAAGGCACGGCGTGATGAACGCGTATCAGCTTCAGAGCCGAACCCAAAATCACGGGATATGGCTCTGGAAGCGCTGGTGCGCTGTCTTGCGCGCATCGCGGCGGAGAAGGACTATGCCGCCTATGGCGGCGCTGCCCCTGATGCCGCCGCACCGGAGGACAAGGCATGAGCCAGGTTGCGATCTATGCACGCTATTCCTCGGACCAGCAGCGCGATGCCTCAATCGAGGATCAGGTGCGCCTTTGCCGTGAGCGCGCGGAGCGCGAAGGCTGGCAGGTGGCAGGTGTTTACACGGACCACGCAATCTCCGGCGCGAGCCTGATCCGTCCCGGCATCCAGCAACTCTTGCAGGATGCGCAAGGCGGCAGGTTCGAGGTCATCCTTGCAGAAGCCATGGATCGCCTTTCGCGCGATCAGGCTGACATCGCCGGCATCTTCAAACGGCTGCGCTTTGCGGGTGTGGCAATGATCACGCTCTCGGAAGGCGAGATCGGCGATCTTCACATCGGGCTTAAAGGCACGATGAATGCGCTCTTTCTGAAGGACCTTGCCGACAAGACGCGGCGCGGATTGCGCGGCCGCGTCGAGGCGGGCAAGTCCGGCGGCGGCAACAGCTATGGCTATGATGTCGTGAAGGGCATCAGTGCCGCCGGTGAGCCGTCGCGCGGTGAGCGGCGGATCAATGAAGCGCAGGCCGCAATCGTCAGGCGCATCTTCACCGAATACACGGCGGGCCTTTCGTCGAAGGCCATCGTCAAGAGGCTCAATGCCGAAGGCGTGCCGGGGCCGTCGGGCAAAGGCTGGGGGCCGTCTACGATCCACGGCAACCGCGAACGCGGCACGGGCATCCTGAACAACGAGCTTTATATCGGCAGGCTCGTGTGGAACCGCCTGTGCTACCTGAAAGACCCGGATACAGGGAAGCGCGTCTCGCGCCAGAACCCGGATGCGGCGCTGATCGTCAAGGACGTGCCGGAATTGCGGATCGTCGATCAGTCGCTCTGGGATGATGTGAAGGCAAGGCAGGGCGCGCTCGCCGTAAAGCAGACCGATGCGCAGGCCGCAGGCAAGAAAGTTTCCGGCTTCTGGGATCGCCGCCGCCCGCGCACGCTGTTCTCCGGCCTGATGAAGTGCGGCTGCTGTGGTGGCGGTTTCATCAAGATCAGCCAGAAGCACTTCGGGTGCGCGGCTGCGCGCAACAAGGGCACCTGCACCAATCTGACGGCGATCCGGGGCGATGTGCTCGAAGACACGATCCTCTCTGGTCTTCAGCATCACCTGATGGACCCGGCACTCGTCGATATTTTCTGCGCCGAGTACACAAAAAATCTCAATCGCCTGCGGATGAATGCTGCCGCAGCGAAGGAAGGGCAGCGGGCAGAGCTGGCGAAGATCGACCGCGAGCAGGATCGGCTGGTCGATGCCATCGTGTCGGGCGTTCCCGCGGCCAAGGTCAAAGACCGCATGGCCGCGCTTGAAGCGCGAAAGGCGGAACTTGAAGGCCTGCTTGCAAATGCGCCAGAGCCATCGCCGGTGCTGATGCATCCGAAGATGGGCAACCGCTACCGCGAGCAGGTGGCTTGTCTGCGCGAAGCGCTTGCTGACCCGAAAGATCGGGGCGAAGCGGCACAGATCATTCGCGGTCTTATCGAATCAATCACGCTCACGCCGTCCGAGCAGGAAGGGCGTGGCAGTTATTCAATCGACCTGAAGGGCCACCTTGCCGGAATCCTCAGGCTTGCCGGGGCGCAAAAAAGCGCGGGAACCGCTGCTGCTTCCATGCCGGACAACGGCGGTCCTGATCGGCAAGTAAAGTTGGTTGCGGGGACTGGCCTTGGACTTCGCTTGCCAAAAACCGATGATCTGGACCTGCAAATAAAGTTGGTTGCGGGGGCAGGATTTGAACCTACGACCTTCAGGTTATGAGCCTGACGAGCTACCGGGCTGCTCCACCCCGCGTCACCATTCGGGTGTGCGTTCGAGCCAAAAGTGCCAAACGCTTAAGAACGAAAAGGCCGCTCTTCCGCGAGCGGCCCCCGATGCAGCGGTCTATAGCACAAATTTTCAGGGTGGGAAGCCCACGCGGCGGTTTATCCCAAAGCTCCGCCCGCTATCCCATGAGCGCTTACGCAAGTTTCGCAACGGGTTATCCAGATACGTCTACACAAGCAGCCATTTTCAAGCACATTCTGGCTATGGACCAATCCGATCCCAGCGTTGGACCCGCATATGCGGCATCTTCGACTCAACCAAGTACAGCAAAAAACGTAAACCAAACATACGCGGCCACGTAATGTATCGCATTCGCATGGCAATTCAGTCGCCATCGCGCTAAAAGCAGTCAGTGTTCAACGCCACTAAACCTCGTCAGCGTACGCGATGTGATGGTGGCACAGACGCGGTACTAAAGCCGCGCAGACAGCGATCACCGTGACACCCAAACAAGCAGCAACGACACCCTCAACGTCACAGCCTAATTCGCAAGAAAAGAGCGCGGCCAAAACACCCGCGTTGGCGGAAGGCTTCGTCCTGCTCGACAACAGCACGCGACTCGATGCCGTTTCGATGCTGTTTGAACATCCCGTCGAAATCATTCGAGCTGACGATCCCAGCGATGTGGATCGCGCGCTCGCAGCTCTCCAAGCCGGGATTGCGAAAGGCCTGCACGCAGCAGGTTTTTTCTCCTACGAACTTGGCTACTTGCTCGAACCCAAGCTCGTACATCTTTTGCCTAAAGCACGATCCATGCCGCTGCTTTGGTTTGGTCTTTATGCCCAACCGCAAGAAATGACCGGCGCTGAGGTGCAGGCTTGGTTGACAGCAGAAGCCATCGGCAATCCAACGCTCGGCGCGCTCGCGCATACTTGGGATAGCACGTCGTATTTGCAGCGGTTCGAAGAAGTTCAAAACAACATCCGCTCAGGCGACATCTACCAGTTGAATTTGACCTTCAAAGCCAAGTTCAATCTGCAGGGATCTCCACTCGCGCTCTATCGAGATTTGCGCCTAAAACAGCGCGTATCTTATGGCTGCCTTGTCGATACTGGTGACGTCACGATCCTGTCAGCCTCACCTGAGCTTTTTATAGCGCAGCACGACCGCACCATTGAAACCCGACCTATGAAGGGCACAGCGCCGCGCGCTGGCACGCAAGACGGCGATACGGACGTGCGTCATGCACTTGCGACGGATGTCAAAAGCCGCGCAGAAAATTTGATGATCGTCGATTTGATGCGCAACGATCTGGGACGCATTGCCGATCTCGGCAGTGTCAGCGTCACGGATTTGTTTACCGTCGAGACATTCAAGACTTTGCATCAGATGACATCCGGTGTCCGTGCAACATTGAAAGCTGATGTCGGCATCGTCGATATCCTCAAAGCAATTTTTCCACCCGGCTCGATTACCGGCGCGCCTAAAATTCGCGCCATGGAGCTGATCCGCAAACTCGAAACTGAAGCGCGCGGCGTTTATTGTGGCGCCATCGGCCGATTTTCTCCCGATGGCAACGCGTTATTCAATGTCGCAATCCGCACCGCAATCATAGCGCGCAGCGGCAGTGGTGAAATGGGCATCGGCTCTGGTGTCGTGGCCGATTCTGTAGGCTCTAAAGAGTATGCTGAATGCTTGCTGAAAATGAAGTTTCTGACCGACCCAGTGCGTCGCTTCGAACTCATTGAGACGATGCTCTATGATCCGCCGAACGGGATTTGGTTGCTCGACGAGCACATGAAGCGACTGCAAACGTCGGCTCTGTATTTCGGATTTTCATACGATCTTGAACGCATCAAAACGGCGCTCGATGACGCGATTTCAAATCATAAATCAGACAGACTGCGCGTCAGACTTTTACTCGGCGAAGACGGCGACGTCACAGTCACCACCACTCCGCAGCCATTGCCCTCTAGTGATGCGGTGATGCGATATGTCGTGTCGGACACGCGGCTCGCAAGCTCAGATTTATTTTTGTATCACAAGACAACCCGGCGCGATCTCTATGACCAAGAGTGGAAGCATTTCTCTGAAACGCTCGGCGCCGATGAAGTCATATATCTCAACGAAAACGGCGAGCTGGCCGAAGGCAGCCGCACAACTATTTTCCTGGAGCGCGACGGAAAACTCGAAACACCAGCGCTCGAAGCGGGCTTGCTTCCCGGAACTTTGCGAGCTGCCCTATTGGCAGAAGGGCGCGCAGTTGAGCGCAGTTTAACAATCGACGACCTCAACAGAGCCGATGCCGTTTATCTGGGTAATTCTGTGCGAGGCTTAATGCGCGCCGAACCCTTGGTCCCGCGACTATCTACTGACAGCCGGTAGCACGACAGCAGCTTCGGGAGATGCACGCAAGTTGGATGCCGAATCTTGATTGCGATTTTCGGTCTGGACGGGCGCACCATCATCGCCTGCAACAAAATCAGTTTCACCGATCGCGGTAACAACCGCGACCGCTGCTGCCAAAGTTAATATCGAAGCCGCAACAATCGCTTTGGACGATAAGCGCGCGCGACGAGCTAACGATTCGGATGATGTGCTTTGCATGCAAAAAACTTAGCGCGGCTTTCGTGAGCAGTTCCATAATGCGGGATGCCGCGCGACACCAGCGCACATGTTCAAAATACTAAACTAAACGCGTGCTAATTCACGACTGTTCAATTGAGTTTTGAAATCAAATATCGCGGTGCGATAGCAGTCAAAGACCCCGCACCATGCAGCCGAGCATGAGGATTGTGTAGGACGTAAGAAGTGCCCAAAGCTCATTGCCTTTCAGGCCTGGTATCTCTGCACCGAAGAAGTGGGACGTCAGAACGACAACTGCGATGATGACCGACAGCATAAACGTAATAATGCTTGGAGCCTTAAGTCCCACGTCGCGTACTCCCTCTTCGTTTCTGAACCGTGCGCGCATCATTGTACCACCCCCGCTTCAGGCCTTGGCCAAATTTCGACTCGCGAACTTATATCAGCTTCAAAGCGTTGCAGCGCAACACCATGCATACAAGGTGTGGAAAGCTTTGGCCGAGCCATCCTGAGCCGCTGCTACGTGACATCAGGGCCAGAGTTAGGAGCCGATTTTTCAGCCGTCGTTGCGCGCGCCGTCTCAGTCCTGGGCCGGAACAGTCGTCGCAACCACAAAACGATGATCAGGCCGAACAAAACAAGGAGACCTATACCCACGGGATGCTTGTGCCAAAGTAGCCAAGGGCTGACACGTCCATCCCAAGCCATCCCGGCGTCAGCCAGAAATGCGGTCGGCACGAACGACGATGTCGTGCTTAGCATCATGTCCGCTGCAGCAGTTTGATCTGCGCTGGCAATGATAGCGTCGCGAACGCTGGCCGACGCCAAAATCCGCATCTTGGCAGGCTCAGCCGCGACAGATCGTAAAATTTGCTCGCGCGGTCCAGACGGTAGGCCGGTCAAATAGCTCGCGAGTGTTGTCAGTTCGCTCTCAGATAGGCTTTTGGCGAGCTTGGTGAGATCGGAAGCCTGAAGCCCGAATAACGCGTCACGCGCCTCAGGTGGAATACTTGCCAGTCGCGTAATTGCAGCGCGATCTTGCAGGTCGAGCAGCTTCGTGAAACTGGCGCGCGTCAGAACGCTAGGCTTGGTGCGTTTATGCAAGTCGAATTCGATCACGCGATCGAGCCGTTCGCCGGCCAGCGACCACCAGTCGAGTGCCGTCCCGACCGACTTGGTATCACGAGCAATGTCGAGACCTATCGGCGGCATGATGTTGACTGCGGTATTCAAAGAGCCGTTACTCAGGCGCGTCAGCACACCGGGCTCGCCTTCGTCGGCGACCGTCAATGCCACGATCTCATCGAGCCGCGAAAGCGATTCCGGTTTCACGCTGTCTAGAAAGGTTCGGAAGTCTCCGTTGGCTTCAGCGATCTTGAGGACCAGGGCATGGGCACGTTTAAAGCCTTGCCAAACCTCAATGACCTGATCGGCAGTCGCCAAAGCTATCTCTTGGACGTGATCGTTGATCTGCTCCGAAATTGTTTTAGCAAGCTCTTCCTGCACCTTTTCCTTCGTTGCCGCCGCTTTCATTTCGCTGGATATGATGGGCAACACGCCGTTGCGAAGATCCCAAATGTCTTTGGCGATCAGTACCAAGCCGATGCCCCCAGCAACGACCGAGACAAGTCGCGATAATACCGAGCCGACGATGCGCTGGCCAACCCGTGTCGCCAGCCCGGCAAGTTGCCGCCGCACGACTAGGATGGTCGCGCCAGCTAACCCGCCGCTGGATTGTTTCAGCACAGCGCCTGCAGAAACATCTCCGCCGCCCCGATTTGGGTCGAGAGCGAGATCTTTGCTAGCGTCACCGGCAACACCTTCCGCAATGGCACTGCCATAGCGTGGACCGATGTAGGCCTTCAAACAGTCGAGGAGAGGGGTGGCGGCATCCGCACTGGCAAGCTCGATTGATTTTCCGACGTCACCAGCAACGCCTGCCGCTAATGCCTCAATCGCACTCGTGACTGCCTCCGAGCGATAAACTTTTTCAGCGACTGTAGTGGCAAGTTTCTGGGACGTATCGGTATCGGCCAGCGACTTGAGCCGTTCGGACCAACTGGTTTCATTCTGAACTTCTGCGACCGCAATATCGACGCGCTTATCGATAACGTCGCCAATGCCCGTCCGTCGCCATTGCTCGCGCACCAAAGCTGGAAAATCGACTGACGTGATGCCAGTCTTGAGAGCTTGCGCCGAAATAGCAGCAACCGCGGTTCTCAATCCACTTTCGTCACGTGCTTGGCATTCTTCATAGTCAGCACGCGATAGCTGAGGCGCCGCCAACGCGGGGCTCACTTGCGCAGCCACAAGTGCCATGACCGAAACAAGGGCGATCGCAGAACGCAACGGCTGAAACAATCGGCTTCCTCGTTTCGAAAGCATTTCCGAGCATGAGAACAAGCTCGCGGTTTTAACTATAGCGAACAGAATGTGGGCGAACAGGGGTCATGCGCATTGACGACGCTGCTTTTAAAATCATCCCTACAAAGATGGATCGGCAATGACAGCCATCAGGTTCGCGTCTGCGATGGACAAAATCGAATGCCGAATGGGATTGGCTAAAACCGATCAGCTGTTAACCATATTTATGCCGCAATGCAGCAACCAAAACTGTAGGAATTGCAGCATTTTGCAACTTTTGTGTGCGTTGCGGCAATGGGTCCGATGCCCAAAAACGTTGATTAGAAGAATCCTAATCCTCTGGCCATATCATGGGGTTCATACTAAATTCACAACAGTCGTCTTAGGACCAAATAGCTGCCGATCTGCGGCATGTGTGGCAGCGCGACAAAGTTGCGTTAGCATTGTGAAAAGCAGCGTCGTAAAAGTTTCGTGTGATGTAAGAGCGAGTGCAACGTAAACTTATGAAAAATATCCAAAAATTTCAAGCGCCTCGCGGCAGCCTTTACCTTCCAGGGGGCGCGACGGGCGTTCTGCTGGTTCATTCACTCGGTGGCTCGCCACTCGAACTGAAATTTATCGCTCAGTCGCTCGCGCGGCAGGGCCACACTGTGTATTGCCCTGTTGTGCCCGGTCTCACGTTCGGAACCGACGTTTCGGGTCTTTCAACGTGGCGCGATTGGTATGACGCTGTCGAATCTGCATTCGACGAACTGTCTTCCATGTGTGACACGGTATTGATTGGCGGCGCGTCGGCCGGTGCCACTCTTGCCCTGCGATTAGCGTCATTCCGCCAGGACGACGTGGCTGGCATCATGCTGTTTGCACCGACGTTGTCAGTCAATGGTTGGGCGATCCCGAACACATTGAAGTTGTTTCATCTCGTCAGCGATAAGTGGACGGCACGCTTATTCTCGTTCCGCACCCCGGCACCGTTCGGCATCAAAGACGAACGCGTTCGCAATTTCGCGCTTGAAGCTTTGCGCGGCGATGGCTCAACGCCCTCGGACATTACTGTTCGCGGTGGCGGCACTGTGTTTGAATTCTTCCGCTTAGTGCGCAACGTGCGACCGCTACTTTCGAAAATCACCGCGCATACGTTGATCTTCCATCCGCGCCACGACGATCAAAGCGACATCAAAAATACCATGACTCTGCAACGCAAGCTGAGCGGTATGGTTGAGGTCTGCGTCCTAGACGATAGCTATCATCTGGTCACGCTCGACCGTCAGCGTAACTATGTGGCCGATCGCTCGATGGATTTCATCACGCGCGTGCTGGCACGCCTTGGCGTCAAGCCAATGGTCGAAGCGCCAAAACGGGCGACCGAAACCAAATCACAACAGATGCAGGGCAACGGCGCAGCCGAGTAGTGTTCAGCAACTGAATGACCCAATAAAATTGGCGGCATGTGCTAAAGGCACACGCCGCCATTTTTTTAAATATGATTACATATAGCCAGTATTTACTGCTTTTTCTTCACTATTCGACGGCTGGCTTAGGTGATGCAGGCTTTGGCGTTGCAGACTTCGCAACCGGCTTTGCCGGTTTGTCTGCGCTGGGTTTTTGACTGGTCGCCCACGGTAAATCTTCCCCTGCAGCTTTTTTTGCAGACGCCGGTTTCGCAGTTGCTGGCTTTGCTGCGCCGGTTTTCCCGGTGGTTGGTTTGGCGAGGGCCGCTTTATTCGTCGCGTCAGGTTTTGCAGCGGTGGGCTTCTTTGCAGCCTTCGCAGGTGGCGCTGCTGGCACCTCTTTTTCGACGGCAGCCTCGGTCACATCACATGAGGGAAGCTCTCCGCTTGCACGTGTCCAAATGAAACTCTTGCCGAGAAACTTCACACCAGCGTAGCCCGTCACTTTCAATCGCGTGGGACTGCTCAGCTCGATAGCGACGCTATAGGCCTTTCCGACTTTGGGGTCATACACCCAGCCGTTGTCGAACCCGCCCTCGGTCAATTGTTGCAAACCACCTAGAATTTGCAGACCGCAAATGGGGCGGCTTTGTTTGCCTGGATCGGGATTATTTTTATCCGTGAGGGGGTCGCCATTCTTATCGACGAGGTCTTTCAGCCAAACAATACGCCCGCAGAGCTTTGTGCCGCAGACATCGATTTGTACGGCGCCCTTGCCGGTGTCGTCGATCCAAAGCCCGGCCTCTTTCGGCGCAGCAATGGCCGAAGCCGCTCCGCAAAGCAGAGCTGTCACAATCGCAAGGCTTCGCGAAGTCGCCGGACAAGGTCCGAGTTTTTTCAAAGTATTACGCATCCTCATGACAAAAGACCGCATGTGTTCAATGGTTTTTCTTTTCCTATGCCTCGAAAACGGCGAAACATTGGAGCACGTTGATTAACTCGATCTGGCAAACTCTTACAGGAAGTTGGGGGACGTAGGCTCTGCAACCTCAAGATAAGCTTAAATGACAACCCTTAGTGTCGCGGGGGTGTGGTGGTCACGGGCCCGCGGGTATATACGATGCTCACCATCGCAGAGCGCGAATTTCGCGAACGCGCATCGTCGCACAGTCCACTGATCTTAACGGACGACGACCACATTTTTTTTGAAAGATTTAGCTAACGCCATGATCCTCACGCTGGCACTTCGCAATCTGTTTCACGATCGAATTCGACTGGCGGTGACGCTGGTCGGCATTTTATTCTCCATCGTGCTCGTTGCCGTTCAACTTGGCCTCTACCTCGGCTCTAGCCGCATGATCACGGCCAACATAGATCAGGCCGACGCCGATCTGTGGGTAACCACCTACGGCGCCAAAAGCTTTGAGGATGGTGGACTGCTATTGACCGACCGCGAACGCCATCAGGCATTGGCCACACCTGGTGTTGAAACCGTCGTTCCGCTCGTCGTTTCGTTCGCCGAGTGGCGCAAGCCAGAAGGTGGCTCGACCCGCGTCGTCGTCATCGGCAGCGATTTTGAAGAAAAGGGACTTGTACCTTGGTCGTTGAGCCAAGGAACTTTGGAAGACATTAAAGCACCTGACGCGGTTGCCGTTGACCAAAGCTATCTCGGCGAACTTGGCATCAATGGCATCGGCGACACCGCTCAAGTCGCGGCCGGGCGTATCAAGGTGCGAGCATTGACCGAGGGTGTACGCTCCTTCACCCAGTCACCTTACGCCTACACCACGCTCAATCGCTCGCGCCAACTGCTCGGAGCCGAAAGCGATCGCACAACATTTTTACTTATCAAACTAGCGCCGGGTGCTGACGCGAAAACCGTGCAAGCCGACCTCGGCAAACGACTGGAAACTGCCGAAGTCCTGACGACGGAAGAATTCCGCAATCGCAGTTTGAAGCAGTGGCTGTTCAAAACCGGTGCAGGCTTGGCACTCATCGGTGGCGCGCTGCTGGGTAGTCTCGTCGGTACCGTCATCGTTGCCCAGACGCTCTACTCCAGCACCAAGGATCACATTCACGAATTCGCGACTTTGCGAGCATTGGGCTCTTCGAAGGGTTACATTCACAAAGTGATATTGGCGCAAGCAGGATTTAGTGCAGTGATTGGCTATGGGCTCGGCATGATCATCTCTTTGTTGATCTTGTACGCCAGTCAGGACTCGGCCTTGCCGCTAGTCATGACGCCGGGCTTAGCTTTCTGGCTGTTTGCTCTGACCGTCGGCATGTGCGCGATTTCGGCTCTGTCAGCGATTGTCAAAGTCACTAAAATCGATCCCGCAACGGTGTTTTCGCGATGACAGAAAAAGAACTCCCACGCCCAGCTCCGGTGCTGCACGCAGAAAATGTCGTCAAGGAACTGGGCTCCGGCGCTGGCCTCGTGATGGCTTTGAAAAGCGTCAGCATCGACCTTGTTCCCGGCGAACTCACTTTGCTCATGGGGCCGTCCGGTTCAGGTAAAACAACGCTGTTGTCGATCTTGGGTGGCATCATGACGCCGACGTCAGGAAAGCTGACGATTGCCGGTCAAACGATCTCGGGCCTATCTCCAGAAGAGATGGCGCGCGTGCGCCGCGATCACATCGGTTTCATCTTCCAATCCTACAATTTGTTTCCCACCTTGAACGCCATCGAAAACGTGCGCATCGCCCTCGATGTTCGCGGCATCACAGGCTTTGCGGCGACCAGCCGTTCGGAAGACGTGCTGCGTGATGTGGGCCTCGGCCATCGCCTGACCAACTATCCCGGTAACTTATCGGGCGGAGAGCAGCAGCGCGTAGCAGTCGCGCGCGCGATTGCGTCATCGCCATCGATCGTTTTGGCAGACGAACCGACGGCCGCGCTCGATAGCGAAAACGGTCACGCGGTCATGGCATTGCTATCGCGCATCGCCAAAGAACAACATCGCAGCGTGCTCGCTGTGACCCATGATCCGCGCACACTCGGATATGCAGACCGCGTGGTGCGCATCGAAGACGGACGCATTGTCGGCGAGGAACGCCGACCCGAAGGCATCAATGCCCCGGAAATCACAGATTTGACGAAGAGGCGAAAACTACATGCATAAGATTGATTCATCGGTGTCAACGATTGCCACCGCAGCCGTCCTTGCAATTGCGCTGGGCTATGCCGTCACAAATTATGAAGGCCGCGGCGCAGCCCATGCAGAAACGCCAGTGGTCACCGCAACCGCGCAGTGGGCCGCATCGGCCACCGGACGCGTCGAGCCGAAGGACGGCGAGGTCCGCATCGCGGCTCAAGTCCCCGGCCGCATTACCGAAGTGCTGGCCAAGACCAACGACCAAGTGAAAGAAGGCGACCTGTTGGTTCGCCTCGACGACCAGGAAATTTACGTCAAGATCGCAGCCGCTTTGGCTGAGGTCTCCGTGCGCGAGCGCGAACGCGAAGAGGAAAAAGTGACCGGTCTTGCGCTAGAACGTCGCCGCGCTGAAGATGCTGTCGCATCTGCCGAGCGCGCACTATTTGCGGCACGCGAGTCGTTCGACAAAGCCATGCGCGCTGTGAAATTTGAATCTGCTGGCGCGGACACGCTGGAAGCTGAGCGCACAAAGGTCAAAGACGCGCTCGACAAAGTCAATGCTGAGCGTACGGCTTTGATAGATGCCAATGCCAAGATCGGTATGCCGCTATCGCAGCGACTTGAGTCGTCACTCGCAACAGCGCGCGCAGAATTAGCCTCTGCCGAAATAGCCCTTGAGCGCACCCGCGTGCGCGCACCTGGCAACGGCACAATCCTGAATATGGTTGGCAAGGTTGGTGAAACCGCCGTGCCCTCACCTGAAAGCGTGCTCGTCGTATTCGGCGATCTCACAGCTCTCAGATTACGCGCAGAAGTCGAAGAGCGTGACGCAGCGAAAGTTCGCATCGGCCAAGGCGTCGTTGTCAAAGCCGATGCCTTCCCCGATCAAACCTTCGAAGGCACCGTGACATCGATTTCCCAATCGCTCGGTACGCCGCGCATTGCCACACGCGGACCACGCCGTCCCAATGATGTCGAAGTCGTTGAAGTGATGGTGGCGCTCGATGGCAACCCGCCATTGTTCACCGGCATGCGTGTCGATGCTTTCTTTAAGTTGGATGGCGCAGCCAGTGCCACCGCTCCGACAACAGCCTCGAAAACCAACTAATCGCTACTAACGCGGATAAAAAATAGGGCGCTTGCTTCATCAGCAAGCGCCCTTTGTATTTCGCAACACGCTTCTCAACTCAGTTGGCAGCGCTCCGTGTCGTCGCATCGATGTGGGCGGCGAGTTTGCTGTCGATCCCAAGAGCGGCTGCAAGGCGCGCAAGGAACTGCTGCTCGCCGCTGGTGTCGGGATCGATGGCAATGCGCGCCGCCGTGTAAACCTGAACCGCTTCTTCCGGCGATTGTACCGCGGCTGCCAATTGTTCTGGCGTGGACGGATTGTTCAATTCGGTCGCTAAAAATTCTTCGGCCTCGGCATCGACGCCCGCTTGCTTCAAACCGCCGACGATGCGTGCTTGTTCATCGCTGTCGATCCGCCCATCGGACGCTGCCGCCGCAATCATGGCGCGGATATACAGTGCTGCTGTTTCGTTGGTCACGGCAGCCGGCTCGAAACCAGAGCCTTGCGGGGCTGCTTCAGCATCGGTCGCGCCTGTAATAAGCGGACGACCAGCCTGATAGTTTTGAAACGCCTTGTAGGCGAGCCCACCGATGAGTGCCAGCGCGCCGACCTTGACGGCACTACCTGCAATCGAGCGTCCGGTTTTCGTGCCGAGGATCAGACCGCCCAAACCACCCGCCGCCGTTCCGGCGGCAAGCGGATTTTGCTGCACAAGGTCTCTGAGTTTGGCAAGCAAATCGTCAACGTTCTGGCCACCCGTTGCGCGACCCAGAGCATCGCGTGCGCCGGTCGCATCGCCAATGCGGGTCGCGCCTTCACGTGCGCCCTGTGTCGCTTGGCTCAAGACCTGACCGAGAATGTCAGCCAAGCCGCCTGAGGCTCCCGTCGTTGCGCCACCAGATTGACCGAGCTTGTCACGCAACTGACCCAGGATGTCGCCCAAGCCACCACCTTGACCCACGCCTGCGTCCCCGCCTCGGCCGGAGCTTGGCGCATTGACGGCTGGACGCTGACCAGGCGCAGGCGAGGCATCGCCTTGACCACCGAGCTGGCGTTGCAACTCGCCGAGAATGTCAGCAAAGCCGCCGCCACCTTGCTGGGTCGCATTCGAATCGGACGGATTGCGGTTGGCGTTGCCACCACCCAATCGACCAAGAATATCGCCGAGATCACCCATGCCGCCGCTGTTGCCAGATCCACCGCCGCGCTGTTGCGCGCCGCCGCCCAACACTTGCCCCAGCAGATCGCCCAATCCGCCACCGCCAGATTGCTGGCCAGATGGCGAGGCAGCGCCTCGAACCAGACCTTCGAGGATCGACTTTGCATCAAACATGGAGATACCTTTCGCTAGCGCTCTGACCCGAGGGGGTTATGACGCGACCAACGTAGGTACCCAAGGACCAAACTACAATTGGTGTAACGTGAATTAGTTATTCCGCCGCCAGCGGTCGCGGCTGTTGAATGGGCGTCATGGTGCTGTCATGGGCTTGAGCCTGCGTCGTGCCGGGTTTTTCTGGTTCCGCGTCTGGCTCATCGGTCGGCCCGATAAAGCGCCCGAAAATCCACTGCATCAGATGACCAAGATCGTCCATGACGGTGAAGAACGACGGCACGAACACGAGTGACAAGACCGTTGACACCAACAGCCCACCAATCACCGCGATAGCCATCGGCGCCCGGAATTCACCGCCATCGCCCAAAGCCAAAGCGCTGGGCAGCATGCCCGCCGCCATCGCCAGCGTGGTCATGATGATCGGCCGCGCGCGTTTGCGCCCGGCATCGATGATCGCAACATTGCGATCAACACCGCGCGCCACTTCCTCGATGGCAAAATCAACGAGCATGATCGCGTTCTTGGTCACGATACCCATCAGCATCAACAGCCCGATGTAAACCGGCATGCTGATAGGATTGTTGGTCGCGAGCAAGCTGATCGCTACACCGCCGAATGATAACGGCAGCGACAGCAAAATTGTAATCGGCTGGAACACGCTTCTAAACAGCAAAATCAAAACGCCAAGCACGATCAAAACGCCCGTGCCCATCGCAGTTATAAAACCACTGGCAACTTCGTCTTGAACTTCAGCATCACCCGATGGCGCAAGTCGCACCGTTGGTGGCAGTTTCTGCGCCTCAACAGCTGCCAAAAATCGTTCGCGCCCGACGCTCAAAGCGACGCCCTTATCGAGATCTACGCCGATAACGGCGCGTCGCTCACGATCGTAGCGCTCGATTGAACTTGGTCCGCGCCCGAAATCAACGGAGGCCACAGCCGTCAATGGAATGGCTTTGCCAGCATTGTTGGTGACGCGCAATTGTTCGAGTTGACTGAGATCCGTGCGGGTCGCTTCTTCAAGCTGCACCCGGATCGGAATGAGGCGATCGCCAACTGTAAACTTCGCCAAATTGAAATCGGTGTCGCCAATGGTAGCAACGCGAATCGTCTCGGCAATCTGCTCAGGAGATACACCCAAACGCGCTGCCTCTTCGAGGCGCGGCACAACACGAATTTCCGGGCGATCTGTTGAACCGGTCGCGGCCACGTTCCTAAACCCTGGCACTTGCCGCAATGCGCCTTCGAGCTGACCGATGGCGCTATTCAAATCTTCGCCATTCTTCGACAGCATCGAAAACGAAAGTTCACGCTCGCCGCGCTCATTCACATACCAGGCGCGACTGTCGGGTATCTCTGCGAGCTTTTCGGCGATCACAGCCTTCAACTGCTTCTGAGATAAGTCACGGTCGGTCTTTGGAACCAACTGAACGAAGAGTGCCGCGCGGCGCACTTCAAGTTGACCGGTCGGGCTGGTGCCGCCAAGCACGAACACCTGTTTAACCTCAGGAATGGTCTTCAAGGCTTTGACCATGTCGTCGGTCTTGTCGCGCGTTTCTTTCAGCGGTGTGCCTGGCGGCAATTCGACAGCGACCACAACGCGTGAGGTATCTTCATCGGGAATGAACCCAGTCGGCAATAACGATGTCGCGTAAACGGAAACGGAAAATACCGCCACACCGGTGGCCAATGTGACGTAGCGCCACCGCAAGGTCGAGGACAGGAAGCGCACATACCAGCGCATCAGCGGTCCATCGCCATGTGGCTTTTCAGGAATCGGCCGCATCAAATACGCAGCCATCATAGGCGTTATGAGTCGCGCCACCAGCAGCGAAAAAATAACCGCGATAGCAACCGTCAATCCAAACTGTTTGAAGTATTGCCCAGCAATGCCGCCCATGAAGGAGACGGGCGCAAATATAGCGACGATCGTCATCGTGATCGCGATCACCGCAAGCCCGATTTCATCGGCAGCCTCAAGCGAGGCCCGATAGGGCGACTTGCCCATATTCATATGGCGCACGATGTTTTCGATTTCGACGATCGCATCGTCAACCAGAATGCCGGTGACGAGTGTGATCCCGAGCAAGCTGACGAGGTTCAGCGAAAAGCCCATCGCACTGATGGCCCAGAACGTCGGGATCGCGGCCAGAGGCAACGCAATCGCCGAAATCACCGTCGCACGCATGTTGCCGAGAAACAAAAAGACGACGAGAACGGCCAGCACAGCGCCCTCGATCAACGCTTCCATCGCCGCTTCATAATTGCCGCGCGTGTAAGCAACAGCGTCGTCGATTTTCGCCAGCCGCACGTCTTGATATTCGGCGCTAATGGTCGCGAGTTCTTTAGCAACAGCCTCTGCAACCGATAACTCACTCGACCCTTTCGAGCGGAAAATCGAAAACGAAACCACAGGCTGCCCGTTCAAGCGTCCAAACGAGCGCTGTTCGCTGGCATCATCGATCACGCGGCCGAGATCTCTGAGGCGCACTTCGCGGTTGCCGCCTAAGATGATGCGCGAGTCGGCAAGCGTTTCTACACGCCGCGCGCCAGCCAAGGTACGGATGGCCTGTTCCTGCCCGCCGACTTCGCCACGCCCGCCGCCCAGATCGACGTTGGTCGCGCGTACCTGACGGTTCACTTCAGCCGCTGTGATGCCGTAGGATAAAAGTTTGTCGGGATCTAAGTGGATGCGAATTTCGCGATCGACACCGCCATAGCGCTCTACGCGTCCGACGCCTTTGACAGTTTGCAAACGGCGCTTGATGACATCATCGACATGCCAAGACAGTTGCTCAAGCGTCAAAGCGGGTGAGGAGACCGCATAAGATAGGATCGCCTGCCCCTCGACGTCGATCCGCTCGATGATCGGTTCGTCGATGTCGCGTGGTAATTGCGCGCGAATTTTTTCGATGGCGTCTTTGACGTCGTTCAAGGCCCGATCGGTGTCGGTCTCCAAACGAAATTCAAGCACGGTCGTCGATACGCCGTCAGTCAGCGTCGATTGCACGTGCTTGACGCCGGTGATGTTGGCGACGGCGTCTTCGACTTCTTTGGTGATCTGCGTTTCAAGTTCGGCGGGTGCAGCGCCCGATTGTGTCACAGTTGCTGAAATGATCGGCACGTCGATGTTAGGGAACCGCGTTACCGGCAACTTCATAAAGCTGACGATGCCCAGGAACATTAGCACCGCAAACAACACGATCGACGGGATCGGATTGCGGATCGACCAAGCCGAAATGTTCATCCGCATCACGGAGCCTCACTCAACTTTGCATCTGGCGCAATCGGCCGAACGATGTCGCCATCGCGCAAAAAGGTACCGGCGCGCGTGACAATCACATCACCTTCGGACAACCCATCTTTGATCTCTACGAGTTCGCCCATGACGAGGCCGGTTTTCAAAAGTCGCTTTTCAACTTTGTCACCGACAACCGCTTGCGCGTATGTACCTGCCGCATCGAAGGTGACCGAGGCAGACGGCGCTGCCAATCCCCGGCTACGCGACGTTTCGATACGCCCACGCGCGAATGCACCGATGCGCAAAGCGGGATTGGTACCCAGAAAAATTCGCACGCGACCAAGGCGTGTGGTTTTGTCGACTTCGGGCGAAACTAACCGAACGCTGCCTTCGAAATCGCCAGCACCCGGCAAGGTCACAATCGCTTTTTGACCCTCGCGCACTTTAGCCAATTCCGTCTCGACGATTTCCGCATCGAGTTCGATTTCGCCTTTGGCGATGATGCGGAACATCGGTTCGCCAATAGCGGTGGCAGCAGCACCGATGCGCGCATTGCGGCGACTAACAACACCGTCCTCAGGAGCGGTGACTTCGGTATTGCTGCGGCGCCAAGACACTTCGCGCTTTTGTGCTTCGGCTTGCGTTTTTTCTGCTTCAGCCGCTGTCAAACCATCGCGTGCTGCAATGACTTGAGCCTCAGCCGTACTGGCCGCACTCTGACGCTGATCGTAGATCGCACCAGAGAGATAACCAGACTTGCGCAACGGTTCGGCGCGTTCCAATTGCGCGCGCGCTTCCTTGGCGCGTGCTTCAGCTTCCACAATCGCGCTTTTCGCTTGTGCAATCGCCGCAGAGGATCGCGCAATCGCCGCATCGTTCTGCGCCATTTGCGCATCGAGCTGCTCGGATACTAACCGCGCCAGCACCTGACCCTTTTTCACGACGCTGCCTTCATCGGCAAAAAGTTCGACAACTCGCAGTCCCTCGATCTCAGGCGCGACCAGAATTTCTTCACGCGGAATGAGCGAGCCTGATACCACCGTGGTCTCCACGAAATTCGCCATCGTGATTTTCGAAACGGTGACGGTGGGCGGAGCGAGCGGCTTTGCCGCTGCCGCAGCCTCCTCTCGCTTGCGTGTCTCACGCTTATGTTCCAGCAACATATAGCCGCCGCCAATACCAGCGATCAGCACAAGCCCGGTGATAATGTTTCCTAGGCGTTTCATCGCCGTGCCTCGCGATTTTTGCTAACAGGCACGTCCATCGACATCGGCTCTATGGGATTGAGGAGCGATCCCACAAGTTCGATCACGACCGGCAACACCTCGCGCGCATTGAAATTCGGCTCAATGGCACGACGCCAAAACAACCCGTCGCCGATCACGTTGAAAACTTTGGCAAGCGTTGGAACATCGACGCGCGGCGCAATGCGCCCTTCATCCTTCAAGCGCTGGAACAACGCCTCGAAGCTATCGGAACAGAATTTATCGACGCTCATGAAAATTTCAGCGATGCGCGGATTGCGAGTCGATTCAACGCCCATCTCAACGACGAAGCGCTGCTTCTCAGGAGACTCATCGACAAAGTAATGTTCACCGATGGCCGTCAGTGCTTCGAGAAAATCGGGTGCCGTCGAAAGACTGGCGAACCGTTCCGCAAATTCCGCGCGATCGCGCTCGCAAAGACCGGCGATCAGCGCTTCCTTGCTATCGAAATAAACATAAAGCGCACCGGGGCTGACGCTCGCTGCTTTGCAAATGTCTTGCATCGTCGTGGCGTGAAATCCACCGCGCGCGAAACAACTGTGCGCAGCATCGAGAATGTTCTCGCGTCGGAGTCGCTGCGTATCGGGCTTCAACTTGGGCATAGCTGCGGGCTCTTGCAAAAAGACGGACATCTCGCCGGACCGGCATCCCTCGCGCCGCTCGACCCCCTTGGCCACGTCCACGCAACACCAACCCAAAACGAATACTCATTTTTTTTGGATCACAATTGCGGCGCCGTCAAGGAGAATCATTGTTCGGTTTGTTAACGACCGATAAATCGAATTCTAGGCCCAAATCGAACCCGATGCCTGATCCCTAAGGAACGCTTGTATCGGGTCTCAGCAGCCAGCCTAGAGGCTTTAAAGGGCGGTTCAGCAGACGGCTCCTAGCTACGTTTCTGCAACCGACTTTTGCTCTCCGCTCTGGTTAACGAATCCGCTACAAGCCACCTTCATATAGGCCGTGGGGGCAGGCGCAAATGGTCCATTTTCTCGATACCAGCGTCAACCTGATGCTCAATCTGGCAGGCTTCACAGGACTAGGCGATCCGCACCAGATTCTGATCGCAGTGGTGCTTGGTACGGCTGCTGTGTTGTGGAATTCGAGCCTAGTCCCGAAGTGGGCGTTGTCTGCGTTTTTTACGCTCATGCTGATCGCTAGCTCGGTCGCAGTTTATGCGCTCGCACTCGGTCGCGAACCGGCTTGTGTATTTACCTACGATCCACAAAAGCCGCTGATGGCAGATGGATTGGAACGTAAACTGTCGTGGCCGGACATTCGCAATTTTGATTGCCCAACGCTGTGGGTCGCGCGCAACGAACTCTACTACCGCTCGAACTATTGCTTCTTCACCCCAACCGGACACTCGTACTTCGCAAACGATGCCACCTGCGATCCAGCCGTGGAGAAGCCATCGACGATCATAGGCGAAGAAAATGCCAAAATGATCCAGCGCATGGAAGCGCGCAAAGGATGCCCGCTGCCAATGAATAGCTGCAAAAAATTGGGCAATGTCTCGACGTCGCGCTTGGAGTTGTCGCGCCAGACCGTCAAGGAACAGCAGTAGGAACGACGCTCAAAACTGAATTAAGACATTAGCAGTGCCATACACATCTTGGCCCTGCTGTTCGCTATCGACAACGCGTTCCGAAACGCCGCTGGCCAGTGATATTTCGCCACCGTTCCATTCATAGCGCACGAAACCACCCGCACGTGCCGCATATTGTTCGGCTAAATTCTTGTCGAGGGACGAGTTGCTATCGTAGCGCAGTTCTGGACCGATCGATAGCGTTGGCAAAACGCGCCACCCTGCGCGCCAGCGGGCAGCACTCGTGTCGTGAGCGGTCGCGTGGCTGAGGTCGAGCGATGTCCACGCCATCGACCAGAGATTGAGCCACAACTCTAGAGTGCCCTTCACGCCATAGCTGTCGCCAGCCGTGTCGTTGCCCAGATCCTGTTTGTCGAATGTGTGCGAAATTCCCGCTATGCCGACAAACGCTTTGGCGGTCAGTTCGCCAAACCGCTTCTGATAGCCGACCAGCGCTTCAATGTAGGTGTGAGCAACATTGTAGCGCTGTTTTTTGAACTGGCAGGCATCACGCGCTGGCGCTCCGCAGTCTGTCGTAACAAGTGACTGCGCAGTGTAGCTATACTCACCGTACCCACCCGAAGCCCTGAGACGAATGCCATCGCTATGGATGTCAGCGCTCCAAGGTGCCAGCGTCACACCGGAATACAGCAGCCAGACATCATGGCTTGCGTCGGCTCCCGACCACATTTGCCGCCATCCATATTGCGGCTGAGGCGGTTCAAAAGGTTGAGCATGGATGGGCTGGGAACCAAAACAAATGACTGCGCAAGTGAAAGCTGCAACCAAGCAAAAACGCATATTATGCAAAGCATTGTAATATAATGAATTTGCAAAAATGCGCATCTGCAACACAACCGAACGTCACAAATTTTTTCTCAATAAAAGACTATTCGTGAGTAGAACAACGGCACGGTCAAGGTCATTTGCAGTGTAGAGGTCAGTCAACCGAAGTATACAATTTGCAAATCCCACAACCAAAGATTGATTGTGAATACATCGTTCAATTATTAACCAGTATATTCATCGCGCTGCCCCAGCATCACCACGATCTTTTGGCCATTGGCCACCACCTTGTAACCCAGGTCATCGCCGTGCACATTTCTGTGAAATGAAAGCTGGCGTGCATCGTGTTAGAAAACTTTAATCCGGAACGCGCATAGTTAATGCCGACATAAAATAGCGAACGAAGCCAAACATGGCGAACAGTTCGCACCCCCGGGAGGAACCAAAATGAATGAGCTAACCGCCGTTTCTCGGCGTGATACGTCGTCCTTTTATAAAGACTATTTTGACATGGCATTCGAAGCCACAGACATGCTGTCGATTTGGTGGCAGCCTTTCTTGAAAGGTGTCGGCCGCACGCAACTGGAACTCGCAGGGCTTCAATCCAAGAATGCGCAAGCCATGCTGCAGTGGGGCCGCCAAGTGGCGACGGCACGTCAACCGGGTGATGTGATCACAGCCAACTTGGAGTTGACCCGCGCGATTGCTTCAAACTGCAACGACGCCATGCCACGCGTATCGGTCGCGCTGACCAAAGCCGCCGAACCGGTTGCAGTTTTTGAACTGTTACCGCTGCCCATCAAGCGAACACGTGACTCAATGATCATTTCTGGCTTTGACCACAATGATCAAAACCAATCGGTCGAATTGGAACGCCGCGTCGCGTAATTTTCTAGAGGTGAAAGACAACCAGCGACGGCGCTACGGCTTCATGGCTGACAGCGCCTCGCCAAATCCAGCTAGCGAAATTGGAATGCCAATTCCAGCTTCTTCGGTCTGGAAAATGATGAAAATCGCGGTTTTTCCAGTTTTCAGCTGTTCGACCAGCGGGTCTTCGACGACCACCTGCGCGTAGCAAGCAAAGTTATGGCAGCGCAGAAATGGCGCGTGGCCGACATCTTTGTCGTCGATCTTTAATCCAAGTCCAGGCGGCAGGAGCACGCCGAGCGGCGCGAACACACGCAACACGCGCGTGCCGTTCGAGAACGTCTGGAAATAGACCGTCAGGCCGATATTGTTTTTGTCTTCCGCCGTGACACTCTGCACAAGAGCGCAAACGCCAGCTTTGGCTCCCGGCGGCGGATCCTTACACACCACCTGCCAATCGCCATGCTGAGATTTGACAGTACCCTCCGGCGCTTCGACGGCGAAGGCCCGTTTCTGTTCAGCCAAACAGATGGCCAGTGCCAAAGTCAGAGCGAAAAAACTTTTCACAATCAGACCAGCCTGCTGGCTTGTTGGGGTGCAAATGTCGCAGGTTGGCTTCAGCGGCACGACGAGATCCTTGAAAGTGGTCGGCTGGTTTGCGTGAGCACGAGACGATGTTCACAGATCAGCAAACGCTAGACGGTTTATGACGCAGCACACAACGCGCGTGTGGTCGGCTAGGAAAGCGGCGTAATTCAGTCCACACCCCCTTGCACGCGATTTACCTTGCGCAGCCGATGTGGTGTTTCAGACGACGCAAATTCGCGAAGAAAATGACGCAGAAAACTTGACTTGAAGTTGATATCGCGTTTGTGATCTTTACGCAGCGGCGACTGTGCGTCGCGCTGGGTCGGAATGACCATGACGCACATAGCTATCCTCGCAGGTAACGAGGCAATAATTTGGGGACGGCGACGTCGGCAAACGACGCGCAAAGAAAGTTTGGGAGACGGCCGAGCATCTTTCGCGGATGCCCGTGCGAATTGGGAGCGACGGAATGTTGAGACGGATGTTTGGCGCCGCCGCGATGGCTGCAGTGTGCCTAGCGGGTGTATTAGGTGGTTTGACGCCGGCGTTCGCCGGGCTGGGACAACCGACCGACGGCCAAATGGGACTTCAGTTGCCGGCGACTCAGCTGATGGAGCAGTTGATAACGCTCTATGACGTGGTCAACCTCGTCATCATCGCTATCGCACTCTTTGTGTTGTTCTTGATGCTGTACGTGATGTACCGCTTCAGCGAAAAGAAAAATCCTACGCCATCGCGCACCACACACAACGTCGTGCTTGAAGTCGCATGGACCGTCATCCCGATCCTGATCCTCGCTGGAATTTCGATTCCGTCATTCCGCTTACTCTACGATCAGTATTCATTCCCCAAGCCAGACATCACTGTCAAAGCGGTCGCAAACGCTTGGTACTGGGACCACGAATATCTCGATAGCAAATTCACTGTCTCATCAAACTACGTGAGCGATGAAGACGTGCTCAAGCAGAAAATGGGCGATGATCCGTTCGCCGAGAAGTATGGCGCCCTCGAAGGCATCGAGCGTTCAAAGGCTCTTTATCAAGATGCTGCCGCCGTTTGGGCCGAACGCAGTCAGCTTCGCAAGCTGACCGTAGATAATGACATAGCATTGCCGGTGAACAAGGTTGTGCATTTGCTCGTCACATCGAACGACGTGATTCACTCTTGGACCATTCCATCGTTCGGCGTGAAGATGCAGGCTGTACCAGGCCGTACCGCAGCGTTGTGGTTTAAGCCCGACAAGGTCGGCACATTCCACGGTCAGTGCTCGGTTCTGTGCGGTAAATTGCATTCAGCGATGCCGATTACCGTGCGCGTCGTCGAGCAGGCCGTCTATGACCAGTGGGTCGCGGCGTTGACAGCGAAAGACCGTAAGAAGGCCAATGAAATCTTGAAAGCTGACGCCGAAAGATCAAAAGCCAATCCGGCCGTGGCTCAAGTCGAGACCACGCAGTCGCAACCATAATAGAACGCCAATCTGGCGCTGCGATGGATCTAACCTCGCAGCGTTCTCTGGCAAATGAAACGAACCAAAAAGTTTATCGGGACAAGGGTATCACGGATGGGCAGTTCAACTTACGCAGCGGGTGATAGCCACAATCACGCGCCGACGTTCTTCAAGCGGTGGTTCCTCTCCACCAACCACAAAGATATCGGCACGATGTATTTGATGTTCGCGATTTTCGCGGGATGCATCGGCGGCTTCTTGTCGGTGATGATGCGTCTTGAGCTCGAGCAACCTGGCTTGCAGTATTTCGCCGATGAAGGCGCCTACAACGTATTCGTAACAGGCCACGGTCTGATCATGGTGTTCTTCATGGTCATGCCTGCCATGATCGGCGGTTTCGGAAACTGGTTCGTACCGCTCATGATCGGCGCGCCCGACATGGCGTTCCCGCGTATGAACAACATCTCGTTCTGGCTGTTGCCGGCCGCGTTCGCGCTGCTTTTGATGTCGATGTTTGTTCCTGGAACGGCCGATGCCAACGGCGTTGGTACCGGATGGATTGTGGTGGCACCTCTGTCGGCAAAAATTGGCCATCCCGGCCCCGCTGTCGACTTCGGCATTCTCTCACTTCACTTGGCAGGTGCCTCTTCGATCCTAGGCGCTATCAACTTCATCACCACAATTTTCAATATGCGTGCACCGGGCATGACGTTGCACAAAATGCCGCTGTTCGTCTGGTCGGTTCTTGTCACCGCGTTCTTGTTGCTCCTATCGCTGCCGGTTCTCGCTGGTGCCATCACCATGTTGCTGACCGACCGCAACTTCGGCACCACGTTCTATGATCCAGCAGGTGGCGGCGATCCGCTCCTCTACGCGCATTTGTTCTGGTTCTTCGGCCATCCGGAAGTTTACATTCTCATTCTTCCAGGCTTCGGCATGATCAGCCACATTATCGCAACGTTTTCGCGCAAGCCGGTGTTCGGCTATCTCGGGATGGCGTATGCGATGGTCGCCATCGGTCTCGTCGGCTTCATCGTGTGGGCACACCACATGTACACGGCGGGCCTGAGTGTCGATACCCAAGCCTACTTCATGTTCGCAACCATGGTGATTGCGGTGCCGACCGGCGTCAAAATCTTCTCATGGATCGCGACCATGTGGGGCGGATCTATTCAGTTCCGCACACCAATGGTCTGGGCGTTGGGCTTCATCTTCCTGTTCACTGTCGGTGGCGTGACAGGCGTCATGTGCGCCAACGCGGGCGTCGATCGCGCTTTGCACAATACCTATTACGTCGTCGCACACTTCCACTATGTGCTGTCGCTCGGCGCTGTGTTCTCGATTTTCGCGGGCTTCTATTACTGGTTCCCCAAGATGTCGGGCTACATGTACAGCGAAACGCTGGGCAAGCTGCACTTCTGGATCACCTTCATCGGTGCCAACTTGCTGTTCTTCCCGCAGCACTTCCTTGGCCTCGCTGGTATGCCCCGCCACTATGCGGACTATCCGGAAGCCTTCGCCTACTGGAACAAAATCTCGTCTTACGGCTCCTACATCACGGCCGCAGGCACGGTGTTGTTCCTGTTCACGATCGCGCTCGCATTCTTGCGCAAGGAAAAAGCAGCCGACAATCCGTGGGGCGTCGGAGCAACGACATTGGAATGGACGCTTCCGTCACCGCCAGCATACCATTCGTTCGAAAAACTACCGCGCATCGCGGCCACCGATCATCACTGATCGGATGAGTTGGAAGGCAACGGCGGGCATGTCAATCAGGCCCGCCGTTGACACTTTTTACCTACGACAAATACCAACGAGGAACTGGTTGCTACGATGAGCGTGCAGAGCGAAGTCGGCCAAGCCGATATGCTGGTCGGCAGCATCAACGAGCCAGACGTGAGCGATTACATTCAGCTGATGAAGCCGCGCGTCATGACGCTCGTCATTCTGACGGCTCTGGCCGCAATGATCGCAGCTCCTGGCCCGATCCACCCCGTCATGGGTCTCATCGCGATCTTCGCGATTGCGGTCGGCGCAGGTGCGTCTGGCGCTCTCAACATGTGGTACGACGCCGATATTGACGCGCGCATGGCCCGCACCGCAGCTCGCCCGCTGCCGCGCGGACGTGTGACGCCGGATCAAGCTTTGAGCTTCGGGATCATTCTGTCGATCGGCTCTGTTCTGACACTCGGCGTCTTGATCAATTGGGCCGCGGGCGCTCTTTTGGCACTGACAATCGCTTTCTACATTTTCATCTACACAATGTGGTTGAAGCGCCTGACGCCGCATAACATCGTCATTGGCGGCGCCGCTGGCGCTTTCCCGCCTATGATAGGTTGGGCAGCCGTGACCGGCTCGGTCGGTATCGAAAGCATTCTGCTGTTCCTCATTATCTTCATGTGGACGCCGCCGCATTTCTGGGCCCTGGCACTTTATCGCTGCCGCGACTACGAGCGCGTTGGCGTGCCAATGCTGCCGGTTGTCGCCGGTCTTGCTGAAACGCGCCGTCAGATTTTGATCTACTCGGTGCTGCTCGTGCCGCTCGCCATCGTGCCCTATTTCATCGGTCTTGGCGGATTGACCTATCTGGCCTTCTCAGTGGTGCTCGGCGCTGGCTTTCTCTGGCTTGCTGTCAAAGTCTATCTCACAACGGAAGGTCGCGAAGCGGATACCGTTGCGCGCCAACTGTTCTGGTTCTCTATTCTTTATCTGTATCTGCTGTTTGCGGTGCTCCTCGTTGAAGCATCGGTGCATCGGATCATGGCGTAACGCACTGACGAAAGTTGAATGATCGATGGCGGATAAAACCGAACCAACCACCGAAATGACATCGCAGCGCATTGCGCGCCGCCGCTCAATTGCAATTGCTATTACGCTCGGCGTGATGGTTGTCCTGTTTTATGCTGCAACCCTTATTCGTCTTGGCGGCGCTGTCGCCAACAAGACTTGGTAGGTGCTGACGTGACCGACATCACTTCATCTGCAACCGAAGGCGCCAAAAGCAATCGTAAGGTTGTGTTGTGGTGTCTTGCTGGCTTGGGTGTGATGGGGTCTTTAACGGCAGCCTCGCCGACGCTCTACAGCATCTTCTGTCAGGTGACAGGATATGGCGGCACGACACAGCGCGCGATTGCCCCTTCGCCAACGGTTCTCGATAACGTCGTGACGGTCCGCTTCGATGCGAACGTGTCACCGAGCCTGCAATGGAAATTCGAACCGGTCCAGTCAACCATGGACGTCAAGCTCGGCGAGACATCTCTTGCCTTCTACCGCGCGACCAATATGTCGGATAAAAAGCTCACAGGCACCGCTGCGTTCAACGTCGCGCCACAGACGATGGGCTTGTACTTCAGCAAGATCGAATGCTTCTGCTTCCAAGAGCAAACGCTGGAGCCGGGTCAGTCGGTCGAGATGCCCGTCACGTTCTTCGTCGATCCAAAGATGGCTGAAGATCCCGATACCAAGGGACTGTCGAATATCACGCTCTCATATGTATTCTACCCGATCGAGCATGCCGCATCGGTCGATGAAAAGAATAAGCCAATTTCGAAGACTGCGGAGGGTGGCTAAGGCAGACTTTGGAAAACGACGGTAGCCTGCATAAAATCGAAACGAGATAAAAAATTAACGACGCTCACTTTGAGCCAAAATAAAATTCAGGGACGACGGAGACTAAAATGTCAGACTCACATACCAAAGAACACGACTATCACTTGGTTGATCCAAGCCCCTGGCCATTGGTTGCATCGATCTTTGCCTTCATTGGCGCTTTAGGCTCAATCGCGTGGATGCGCACGCACGTCGATGGCGAAGGCGTTTTTGGTATCACGGGGCCATGGGTTTTCGCCGTAGGAATTGCAGGCTTGATCGCCACAGCATGGCTGTGGTGGCGCGACGTTATTCGCGAAGCGCATAGAGGCGATCACACGCCGGTCGTACAGCTCCATCTGCGTTACGGCATGATTCTGTTTATCGCCTCCGAAGTCATGTTCTTCGTCGCCTGGTTCTGGGCCTATTTCGACAGCGCGCTCTTCCCATCTGGCGTGCACGAGTTGCTCAATAACGCGGGTCAGTTGGTCGGCTTGACCACGCGCAATGAAGTCTATGGCGGTCAGTGGCCACCGATCCCGGTTGAAGCCACCGCGACCGCTATTCCTGGCAACTTCCAATCGACCTTCGATCCGTGGGGCTTACCGCTCGTCAACACGCTGATCTTGTTGCTTTCGGGCTGCACGGTTACTTGGGCCCACCATGCTCTCTTGCAGAATGATCGCCGCGGCTTGACCATCGGTCTCGCTCTGACCGTTCTGCTTGGTATGATTTTCACGGTCTTGCAGGTCGTGGAATATAGCCACGCTGGCTTCTCCTACGCTGGCCATAGCTATGGCTCGACGTTCTTCATGGCAACGGGCTTCCACGGTGCGCACGTGGTCATCGGCACGATCTTCCTGGCGGTCTGCTTGTTCCGCGCCATGAAAGGTCACTTCACACCACGCCAGCACTTCGGCTTTGAAGCCGCAGCTTGGTATTGGCATTTCGTTGACGTTGTTTGGTTGTTCCTCTTTGCGTGCATCTACGTTTGGGGTGCAGGCGCTGGCACAGCAGCTGGACACTAATCGTCAACGACAACTGATAGACCGAGAGGCGGCCCTTGGCCGCCTCTTGTGTTTTATAGTCTGACATAACCCGTCGTCATGACAGACTAAGCTTCCGGGATGCACACACGATCTAATTTGAAGGAACGCTATCGTGAACGCCGATCGCTTGCCGGTATCGCCGATCATGGCTGGTATAAAGTGCCGGTGTCCGCGCTGTGGAAAAGGCCGACTATTCGTCAATGGCCTTGGCATGCGCGAAACATGCGAGAGCTGCGGACTTGACTATAAGTTCGTGGATACTGGCGACGGCCCGGCTGTGTTCGCCATATTCATTCTCGGATTTCTCTGTGTCGGCGGCGTGCTGATCGCTGAATTCAAATTCGGCGTACCCTGGTGGGTGCATGTTCTACTGTTGGGCGTTGTCACACCATTCATGGCATATTTTCTACTGCGCTTTTTGAAAGCAACTTTGATCGCACTTCAATTCAAGAACAAGGCCGAGGAAGGCCGACTGTCGAAGGAGTAAGCGCCATGGTCGCGCGTTGGCGAGCTGCCGGTTTGATTGTGCCGACGATTTTCACGCTCGCGATCTTACCGATTTTGATCGGACTTGGCACGTGGCAATGGCAACGCAAAGCCTGGAAAGAAAATCTGATCTCGCAAGTCCAGTCACGCAGCACGGCCGAGCCGGTTAGCTATGACGAAGCTCTATCGCGCGCGTCGAACCCAGATGACACCGAGTATCTCCGCCTGCGTGTTTCGGGCACGTTTGACCATGCATCAGAACGCCATGTCTATGCACCCGCGCGCCAAGGTTCAGGCTGGCACGTCTATACGGTGCTCAAACCCGATGATGGCAAACCCATGCTTCTCATCAATCGCGGATGGGTGCCCGAAGCCGTGAAGGATGCAAGCAAACGCCCCGATGGCCAAATCCAAGGTACCGTGACCGTAACCGGCCTCGTCCGCGCGCCGGAAGCCAAAGGTTGGTTTACGCCTGACAATGATGTCGCCAGCAATAGGTGGTATTCTCGCGATCTCACGGGCATGCGCTCCAGCTTAACTGACGCAATCGGAACCGAACCGAATTTCGCACCATTCGCGATTGATGCGGAAGCTGAGCCCGCAAACCCAGGCGGCTGGCCGAAGGGCGGTACAACTGAAATTCGCCTCAAAAATAGCCATTTGCAGTATGTCGTGACATGGTACGGCTTGGCTTTGACACTCATCGGCGTCTTCGTGGCTTTCGCGCGCCAAAGACTGGCGATACTCCGCGACGGACCATCGCAAGCTTAATATCTCCAAATGCGTGCAGCTTATTGTGCCCGCAGTTAGTCTTGTTCGCGCCAACAGGCAGAACTACTGTTCACGGCGCACTAAAGACCTAACCATGAGAACCAAAACTTGAATTACATCTCGACCAGAGGCACCGCACCCAAACTCAGCTTCGATGACGTGCTGCTGGCTGGCCTCGCCCGCGATGGCGGCCTGTATTTACCCGAAACATGGCCGACGCTATCGCCAGAAACGATCCGCAGTTTCGCGAGCATGGCGTTTGCCGATATTGCCGTCGAAGTGATCGATCCATTTACAAAGGCGTCTATCCCGCGCGCCGATCTGGCCCGCATGACGCACGACGCCTATAGCGCGTTTGGTGATCCTGCTATTACACCGCTGGTCAACCTCAAGGCAGGAACGTCAATCCTAGAACTGTTTCACGGGCCAACGTTGGCCTTCAAAGATGTCGCGATGCAGTTGCTTGCGCGATTGATGGATCACGTGCTGGAAAAGCGCGGCCAACGCGCCACCATCGTCGGCGCAACGTCGGGCGATACCGGTGGTGCCGCCATCGAAGCCTTCCGCTCATCCAAGCGGGCCGACATCGTCATCTTGTTTCCAGATGGCCGCGTCTCGGACGTGCAACGCCGTATGATGACCACGCCGACGGAAGGTCATGTTCACGCGGTCGCCATCGACGGCACGTTCGACGATTGCCAGGCGCTTGTGAAAGCCATGTTCAACGATCATGCCTTCCGCGACCGCGTACAGCTCTCAGGCGTGAACTCGATCAACTGGGCGCGCATCGTGGCGCAGGTCACTTATTATTTCGCCGCAGCCGCAAAATTCGGAGCGCCAGACAAAGCCGTTTCATTTGCCGTGCCCACGGGTAACTTCGGCGATATTTTCGCGGGCTTTGTTGCCAAGCGCATGGGCCTGCCCGTCGAACGCCTCATCATCGCGTCGAATGAAAACGATATCTTGCCGCGCACGGTCGCAACCGGCGTCTATGAAATGCGTGGCGTTGTCCCAACGTCATCGCCGTCGATGGACATTCAAATTTCCTCGAACTTTGAGCGCTACTTGTTTGAGGCATCAGGGCGCAACGCTACTGCTGTCAGAGACATGATGACCAATCTTGCGCGAGACAAGCGCTTTGAACTCGGCCCCATCTGGGACGTTCTTAAATCCGATTTCGCCGCCGTCGCTGCCTCGGAAGGTGACGTGGCAGACTGTATCCTGAGGACCAAAAACCAACATGGCTATCTGCTCGATCCTCACACAGCTTGCGCGGTCGTGGCTGCAGAACACAGTCAAGCTTCAGGCGAAACCATAATTCTTGCGACCGCACATCCGGCCAAATTCCCCGATGCTATTGTCGCAATCACAAGTGAGCATCCAAAACTGCCAGCTCGTCTCGCCAATCTCATGACCGATCCTGAACGCTTCGACACCCTTCCCAACGACCTCACAGCCGTTGAACGCTTCGTCGAAAGCCGCTGTCGCGGCGCAACCAAGGCAATTGCATGACCACGCACATCACGACCTTGAACAACGGCTTGCGCGTCGTCTCGCACCGGATGGATCATCTAGAAACGGTTTCACTCGGGCTTTGGGTGGCGGCTGGTGCGCGTCACGAAACCGAAGCGCAGCACGGGATTTCGCACCTCCTTGAACACATGGCCTTCAAGGGGACTGCCACGCGCACAGCGCAGCGCATCGCCGAGGAAATTGAAGAAGTCGGCGGCGATTTGAACGCAGCGACGGGCCTCGACACAACCGCTTATTATGCACGCGTCCTCAAAGGCGATGACGGTGTCGCGCTCGAAATCCTAGCCGACATTCTACTCAACTCGTCGTTTAGCGATGCCGAGCTCGACCGCGAACGGGAAGTTATCCTCCAAGAAATTGCCGGCGCGCAGGATAGCCCCGACGACATCGTGTTCGATCTCAATCACGCCAGCGCCTTTCCCAACCAACCTGTCGGCCGCCCGATTCTAGGCACCCGTAAAAGCGTCACGGCCATGACCTCCAGCGATTTGCGAGGATATTTGGCCGAGCGTTATCACCCCAATGCCATGGTGGTTTCAGCCGCTGGAGCTATCGACCACGAAAAACTCGTTCGCCACGTTGAGGCCCTATTCGGGGGGCTTGCTCCCGGTCGCGCAGGCGGGGAGGTTCGCGCCCAATACGTTGGTGGGGTTTCGGCCTACGATAAGCCGTTCGAACAAAGCCACGTCGTCATCGGATTGCCGTCGGCAGCCTATGGCGATCATGATTTTTATGCCGGGCAAGTCTTTGCTGGGCTGTTTGGTGGCGGGATGTCGTCTCGGCTATTTCAAGAAATCCGCGAACGCCGAGGTTTGTGTTATTCGATTTATGCAACGGTGTGGGGGCTGAAGGACGCAGGCATGTTGGCTGTGCACGCGGCGACAGGACCGGAAATGGTCGACGAGTTGGCCCGTGTGGTCGCAGCACAATTGCGCGCACTTGGAGACGAAGGCGCGACACCGGCCGAGATGCAACGCTCCAAAGCGCAAATGAAAGCCGGACTTTTGATGGCTCTGGAAAGTTCATCGGTTCGAGCCGAGCAAATGGCACGCAATCTTTTAACGCACGACCGTTTGGTGCCCGCCGAAGAACTTGTGCAACTGGTTGACGACGTCACGGCAGACGATATCCGCGCGTTTGCTGCAAAACTTGCGACCCAAGCACCGACAGTCACCGTCGTTGGTTCGGGAAGAAAATCGCTGGCGCAAGCAAAGTCTGCCGCCAAGCTGTTTGCGCCAAGTCTTGTGCGCTTGGAACCAACAGGAACCTAAAGCACAATGGCATTTCTCCGCTCCCCATCGCCCGAGGACTACCTCGATCCGATCCGCGGACGAACCATCATTCTACGCGCGCCCGCGATCGCCGATTATTCTGCGTGGGCGGAACTACGCGCACTCAGCCGTGCGCATCTGACACCGTGGGAACCGGCGTGGGCTCACGACGATCTATCGCGCATGATGTACCGACGGCGTCTGCGCGCTTACGCGCGCGACGTACACGACGATCAGGCGTACACATTTTTCATCGTCGATTCGATGTCGGAGTCGCTTCTTGGCGGCATCACACTATCGAACATTCGTCGCGGTTCAGCCCAATCGGCTTCGTTGGGGTATTGGATTGGCGCACCCCATGCGGGACGCGGACGTATGCAGGAAGCCGTTCACACGCTTTTGCCGTTTGCTTTTGGTGCGGTCCGTCTGCACCGCATCGAGGCGGCCTGCATGCCCGCGAATGCGGCGTCGATACACGTATTGGATAAGTGCGGTTTCCGTCGCGAAGGCCTTGCGCAAGGCTTCCTCAAGATTAATGGTCGCTGGGAAGATCACATCTTGTTCGCGCGCCTCGCTGACGAAGTACCGGCTGGGCAAAACTTGAATGGACCCAACAAGGGAGTGCGTTGATGCAAAATGCTCGCGACACACTTCCTCATTTGAGCGCGATGACGTGCGCTACAATGCGCACCGTTGGTTGCCGGAATTTTGCGCTTCTGATCGTCGCGCTTGTGATGGCGCTATGTGCGGTCTCGCACCAAGCACACGCCCTTTCGCCCATCGTCGTCCAGCCTGATCTTGAACGCATCGAAATCACGACGCTTGGCGAAGCCTATGAAGGCCGCGGAGACAGTCTGCAAGTCGAGACCGCGCCTGGTGCCGATGGTGTGTCAGGACGCATGACGGTTCGTGCGTCCGTTCCAGGCGCCAACCCGAATTGGATGGTGTTTGCCCTCACCAACGCCACTGAAAAACCTATGGAACGCTGGCTGACGGCCGACCGCTACACAGTTATTGGATCAGGCACCATTTGGCCTGACCTAGATGCGCGCCGCATCGACACGGTCACACCCTCCATCGGCTTCGTGCCCGAACGTATTCGTAGCGACAAAGCCGATGTGTTCCGCATCACGCTGGAACCAGGACAGACGATCACCTATGTCGCCGAACTTTCGTCGGAGCGATTTGCACGGATCTATTTGTGGAAGCCGATCGACTACGAAATCAAAACCCGCGACAGGCAACTGTTTAATGGCGCAATGCTCGGTCTGACTGGTCTGCTCGCCATCTTTCTGACGGCCGTGTTTGCAGCCAATCACAAAATCATTTTCCCGGCGGCCGCTCTCGTTTCCTGGTCGGTGCTGACCTATTTGTGCGTGGATTTCGGTTTCTTCCATAAGCTGTTCAATCTCCGCCCCGAAGACAACGCTGTCTATCGCGCCGCCGGTGAATCGGCGATTGCAGCAAGCTTCGTCATTTTCCTGACCACTTTCTTGCGGCTCGGTTTGTGGCACGGCCTGGTACGCATGTTAATCGGCGTCTGGTCTGTGGCTCAGTTGATGCTCGTTGCCATCGCCGTCATCGACCCCAGACTTGCCGCCACCTTCGCGCGTCTCTCATTCCTCGTCATCGGCTCGGTCGGTGCGATTTTTACGTTGTTTCTCGCTGCCCGGGGTCAAGATCGAGCGCTGTCTCTGGTGCCGACATGGGTGCTGTTGCTCGTCTGGATATTTGCCGCCGGCATGACGTTGAACGGTCGCTTGGCAGGCGATGTTGTCGTCTCCGGCCTTGTTGCTGGTCTTGTCTTGGTTGTGATCTTGATGGGCTTCACGGTCACGCAATTCGCCTTCCGCTCGCTCGACCCTGTCTATGCCGGCGCTCCGACCGAACTTCAGGCGCGCTCGTTGGCGCTCGCAGGGTCCGGCTCATCGGTTTGGGAATGGAACATCCGTCGCGACGAAATCAAGATAGGTCAGGACATCGAAATCGCATTAGCGCTGATGCCTGGTGAATTGTCCTGCAAGGTTGAAGATTTCCAAAAGCATGTTCATCCAACAGACCGCGAACGCTTTCGCGTCATGCTGGTCTCCGCACAAGAACGAGCGGGCGTCAAAATCCGCACGGACTTCCGCTTGCGCCACGCCGATAACAGTTGGCGCTGGTTTGAACTCGAAGCGGCCAGCATTCCAAACGCTGACGGCCGCACGCTGCGTTGCGTCGGTCTCATCCGCGACGTATCCGATACCAAGCGCGCACACGAACGTCTGCTACATGATGCCGTACATTGCAGCCTGACCGGACTGCCCAACCGCGAACTGTTCATGGACCGTTTGAAATCGGCTGTCATTCGCGCCAAAACCGATAAGACGGTACATCCGGCCGTTATTTTCATCGACCTCGACAAATTCAAAAGCGTCAACGCGTCGTTCGGCTTAGTTCGCGGCGATAGTTTGCTCTTGACGGTCGCGCGCCGCTTGCAACGCCATCTCGGTCCGCAAGATACCGTCGCCCGTGTGGGCGGCGATCAATTCGCGTTGCTGTTCACCAGCGAACAAGAAGCACGCAATCTATCATCACTCGCAGAGCGCATCCGCAGGTCACTCCGCGCGCCAATTCCATTTGGCAATCAAGAAATCGTTTTGACCGGTTCGATCGGCATCGCGATTTGGGATGAAGGCCAAGTATCCGACGACGACCTCTTGAAAGAAGCCGAGCTGGCGATGTATCGCGCCAAGCGCGGTGGCGCGGATCGGATTGAAGTGTTCGAACCCAGCATGCGTCGAGACAGTGACGACCGAATTCAAGTGGAAAGTGACTTACGCAAAGCGCTCGATAAAGGTCAGCTAAAAGTCCTGTATCAGCCGATCATTTATTTGCCGACCAAGGAACTCGCAGGCTTCGAAGCGCTGGTGCGCTGGGAACATCCCAAACTCGGCCTTCTCAATCCGGCAACCTTCGTGCCCGTCGCTGAAGAGAGCGATCTCATCATCAAGCTCGGTTCATATGTTTTGCTGAGGGCAGCAACTGATGCAGCGCGTTGGCAACAAGAGCTTCCGCGTTCAGAGCGTCCGTTGTTCGTCAGCGTCAATGTTTCCAGCCGACAACTTTTCCGCCCCGAGTCCGTACAAGAAATTCGCCACATCCTCGGTCGAAATATCGTGCCACGCGGCGGCTTGCGACTGGAGATCACCGAGTCGCTTGTCATGGAAAATCCTGAACAAGCCGCTGAAATTCTGGAAGTTTTGCGTGGTTCCGGTGCCGAACTCGCGATGGATGATTTTGGCACGGGTTATTCTTCGCTCGCATATTTGCAGCGTTTCCCGTTCGACACCATCAAGGTCGACCGCGAATTGGTGCGTGCCAGTAGCTCGGCGAGCGGGGCTGCTATCATGCGTTCTATCGTGGCGCTCGCGCACGAACTATCCAAAACCGTCATCGCAGAAGGCGTTGAACGCGCCGAAGAAGCTTCGCTGTTACGCGCGATGGGATGTGAATATGCGCAAGGCTATCACTTTGGCGAGCCGATCGCCGATCGCGATGTCTTGCAGCTTCTGAAAATCGTGCGCCGTTCGGAACGCAAGATGCAGCCGCGCGGCTTCTTCAAACCAAAAACAAAATCGAAACCCGAAGACAAGCCTGCATTGCCAGCACCTTCTGAACTCGGAAAGAAGGAAATCTTGGCTGCCGCGTCAGAAAAAACGCCACAAGCTTTGCCCACGCGCTCCGTCGTTCGTCCGCGTCAGAAAGGGCCGCCGCAAATCGTCAGTGGCGCCCCAAATACCAAAGGTCCAAATCCCAATGGCAATGGTGCCAAGCCACCAGCGGCATTTCCGCCGCTACCTCACCAGCCACCGCGACCGTTCCAACCAACAGTAACGGCTGACCCATCGCCAGCATTCCAGAACGCTGCGCGCGCGATACCAATGCCGGTTCCAGCGCAGGAAAACATTACGCAATCAGACACGCCCACATGGCCACCGAATGGTCTGCCGACGGCACCGTTCCAGCCTATGTCCGTGCAGCCGGTAGCTTTTGAGCCGATGCTCATGTCACCGCAGAATGCAAATGCATCCTCGGAATTTGCAGCGAGCGAGCAGCACGCACAAGCTGCACATTCAATAGATGATGTACCGCGCACAATGCCACCTCGAACGCCCGTGTTCGCACCTCAACCCATTCAGAATTCCGGTTACGCCACGAATCCCAACCCTGGCATGGCACCACCACCGCCGTTGCCGATCCGCAATCCGCTACCTCCTCAAGCCCAGCCGAACTTATCGAGCTTGCCACCTGGCATAGCCGCAAGTCTTGCGCGCTTAGCTGGCACAGCACCGCAAGGCCCCGCTGAAAACACGAATGTCCCACAGCCAGATCAGCGCGAACGCATGAATAGAAAAGTTTGAAAGCGTGAAGAGACGGCGCGTGCGAATTAAGCGTGCCCAGCGTCGTTGACGAGATGCGACAGACTGATGCCGAGTTTCGACATCGCACGCGTGTACTTCTGTTCGAGTTCATTTCCGAAAATGAGATCCATATCGGCGGGACAGTGCAACCAACCGTTGGCTTGAATTTCGCTTTCGAGTTGACCCGGTGACCATCCGGAATAGCCAAGCGCCAACAGCGCACGTTCTGGCCCTTTTCCCTCGGCAATCGCCTTGAGAATATCCAGCGTCGCCGTCAAGCAAACGCCTTTCTCGATGGCCAACGTCGTATCCTCGACGAAATAGTCAGCACTATGCAAAACAAACCCGCGCCCAGTTTCCACCGGACCGCCGATTTGAATGGGCAACGACAAGCCATCCCCACTACGCGCGAGCCCAGTTGATGGGGTCTCTATGCCCAAGCGCTCAAGAAGATCAGGGGCTGAAATATTCTCAGCGCGCTGATTGATGATCAGTCCCATCGCGCCTTCATCCGAGTGCGCGCACACATAGATGACCGAGCGCGCAAAACGACGATCAGACATCCGCGGCATGGCCAGCAAAAGCTGGCCTTCTAGAGATCCAGCACTTGGCTTAACGCGGCGCTTTTGTCGGGTTCCCTTCATGTTGTAAGATTAGCCAGAGAATGTGGACACGTGAAGACTGTCAATCAAAGTAATTCTGACTTGAAGGCCGCAACGCCACGCAGTGCTGATACGTATAAGACCTGCAAAGCCATCGAAGTCGGCTCGCGCAGGTTAATCTGGAGCCTTTCATGACGACCAAACGCCGATGGAAACGCCAAAATCGCGCATGTGTTCTGGCGTTCGCAAGCGTCGGACTAGCAGCCATGTCAGGCGTGTCCGCAGGCGCTGAAGGCATCCACGCGCCTTGGGTCGAAGGCTATCAAAACAAAGCCCGTGTTCTCGCCGGTCGCATTGACCCCACCCCCGATGGTAAGATCTATTTAGGTGTTGAAATACAAATGCCACCGGGTTGGAAAACATACTGGCGCATGCCTGGTGACGCAGGCGGCGTCCCCCCTGAGTTTGACTGGTCGCAATCGGATAATCTGAAGTCCGCAAACGTGCTCTACCCTGCACCGCGTCGCCTGACAGATAAGTCCGGCTCAGTCATTGGCTATCAAGACGGCGTCGTATTTCCCATTGAGTTGATCGCCAAAGATGCGACGAAACCCGTCCATGTCAAACTCACGGCAACTTACGGCGTCTGCAAGGAGCTGTGCATTCCAGCAGAAGCCGCACTTCAAGTGATTGTTCCACTCAACGTAAAGAAGTCGCCAACGCTTGCTGATGCCGTCACTAAAGTACCCAGTCAGCAGCCCGATGCCAATAAAGACCCAATTCTGAAAGCGTGGCGCATCGAAAATGAAGGCGCATTATCTTATCTGCATTTTGACGTAAGCGATCCCGGTTCGAGCGTCGAAGCTGGCGATGCATTCGTCGAAGCCCCTGAAGGCGCATATTTGCCTCTGCCAAAGCCAACATCGTCCGCAAATGGTGTCACAAGTTATAAACTTGATCTTGCAGATGCGGGTGGCATCGCAGCTCTCAAAGGCAAGGCATTGACGCTGACGCTCGTGGGTGCGAAGGGACAGTCAGAAACGACGATCCAATTAAAGTAAGTGACCGCATCCGCGGCGGAATCGAATTGCATCACACAGCTGAGGACATTATGGCGATCAAAGTTGGCGACAAACTTCCAGACGCAAAGTTCACGGTCATGGGCGCTGATGGCCCAACATCCAAATCTGTCGCTGACGTATTCGCTGGCAAGAAAGTCGCTTTGTTCGCGGTGCCTGGAGCGTACACTCCAACGTGTCACAAAAATCATATGCCGGGTTTTGTTGATCGCGTCAGCGAACTCAAAGGCAAAGGCATAGATACGGTGGCCTGCACCGCCGTGAACGACATTTTTGTTCTGACCAATTGGGCTGGCGATACGGGCGCAGAAAGCAAAATCGAAATGCTGGCCGATGGGTCTGGCGACTTCGCAAAAGCCATCGGTCTCGACATTGATTTGTCGGCATTCGGCTTGGGCTTACGCTCCAAGCGTTACGCAATGCTGGTCGATGACGGCGTGGTGAAGGTTCTCAACATCGAGGACAGCCCACCCCAGGCTGAAAAATCGAGCGCTGAAAATCTTTGCTCGATGATCGACCGCTCACTCGGCTGATGACGAACGCGACGATTTGTGTGGCGCGGACTTATATGGTGCCATGCCGGCCCGCGCCAACTCGTCTGCACGCTCGTTTTCTGGATGACCGGCATGGCCTTTGACCCAATGCCACTCAACGTTATGACGGTCGCATAGCTCATCGAGCCGCTGCCACAACTCGACATTCTTCACCGGCTTTTTATCCGCCGTGCGCCATCCGTTGCGCTTCCAGCCGTGGATCCACCCGGTGATGCCGTTCTTGACGTAAGCGCTATCGGTATAAAGCGCTACATCGCTTTTACGCTTCAAAGCTTCAAGTGCAGAGATGGCGCCGAGCAGCTCCATACGATTGTTCGTGGTCTCAGCCTCTCCCCCAGAAAGTTCTTTGCGATGCGCGCCCGAAATTAACACAGCACCCCATCCGCCTGGCCCAGGATTACCAGAGCACGCCCCATCGCTATAGATTATGATTTTGGCAGACCCAGACGTCATGACTGTCGGTCGCCTGTGTAATCAGAAATGCTTTTCACCGTCTGATGAAACCGCAATCGACGCACGTAATCGAACGGATCTTTGCGGGCCACGAGCGCATCCTTCGGCGTATTGAGCCAGTCATAGCTACGCGTCAAAAGAAAGCGCACCGCCGCTCCGCGCGCAAGCATCGGCATCGCTTTCTGCTCAAGTGCGTTTAGAGGTCTCACGGCCTGGTATCCATCCAAGAGCGCGCGTCCCTTGTCGCGATTGAATGAAAAATCGGTATCGAAACACCACGCATTCAAACAAACAGCGATGTCGTAGGCGAGCGCGTCGTTGCAAGCGAAATAGAAGTCGATCAAACCCGATAACGCGTCGCCGATAAAGAACACGTTATCTGTAAATAGGTCTGCGTGAATGATCCCTTGCGGGAGATCGCGCGGCCAACTTTTCTCCAGCACCGATAATTCTGCTGCGAGTAAAGTTTGCAAGCCCGGCAAAATGCTATCTGCTCGCGCAGCAACCTTGTCGAAAAGCGGTCGCCAGCCAGCGAGGCTGAGCGCATTTTTCCGAGACAGTGAAAATCCATCACCAGCTAAATGCATCGTCGCCATCGCCCGACCGACTTCGAAGCATTGCGCGACCTTGGGTTGACGTGGCCACACACCGTCGAGAAATGTAATGAGCGCGGCATGTCGCCCGCACAGCATGTTGAGATTGCGACCCTCAGTGTCGCGGACAGGAAGCGGACACGTCACTCCGCCAGCAGCTAGATGCTCCATCAGCCCTAAGAAAAAGGGTAAGTCTGCAGGATCGACGCGCTTTTCGTAGAGCGTCAGGATATACGAGCCACTTTCGCAATGGACGATGTAGTTGGTATTCTCGACGCCCTCGGCGATGCCTTTGTAAGACAGCAAGCGACCAAGTCCGTAACCTGCAATAAATCGCGCAAGCTCCTCGTCATTGACCTCGGTGTAAACCGCCATGCCGTCCTCGTAATCACAAATTGGGCTATCGCGTATCAGGCCGAAGGGCGATGACGCAACTCTCGCGGAACGTTGAACACAACGCGTTCTTCTACAGTCGTGACGACATCGATGGTCACATCGAAGCGCTGGCGAAACGCCTCGACCACTTCTTCGACGATGATTTCAGGAGCAGATGCTCCAGCCGTGATGCCAACACTTTGAAGGCCATCGAACTTTGCCCACGGAATATCAACCGCGCGTTCGACAAGTATCGACAACGCGCAACCAGCCCGTTCGCCGACCTCGACAAGCCGCAGCGAATTGGAACTCTTTGGTCCCCCGACCACCACCAGTCCATCAACCTTGCTGGCAATGGCTTTAACAGCGTTCTGACGGTTGGTCGTCGCGTAACAGATGTCCTCTTTCACCGGACTGGCGATTCCTGGAAACCGAGATTTAAGAACTGCAACAATTTCGGCCGTGTCATCGAGCGACAGCGTCGTTTGCGTCACGAAAGCCAGCTTGTTGTCATCGCGCGGAGTATAGCTGCGCGCTTCATCCGCCGTCTCAATCAGGTGAATGGCGCCATCTGGCAATTGCCCCATCGTGCCGACCACTTCAGGGTGGCCGCGATGACCGACGAGGATGATGTCACGGCCTTGCTCGAAGTGGCGTTGCGCTTCCATGTGCACCTTGGAAACCAGCGGGCAGGTGGCATCGAGCACGAACATATTGCGCGATTTCGCAGCCGCCGGGATCGTCTTGGCGACGCCGTGTGCCGAAAAGATCACGGGCTGGGATGTTTCCGGGATCTCATCCAACTCCTTCACAAAAATGGCGCCTTTGGCCTTGAGAGACTCCACGACGTATCGGTTGTGGACGATCTCATGGCGCACATAGACCGGCGCGCCAAATTTCTCCAAAGCCTGTTCAACGATTTGGATCGCGCGATCGACGCCTGCACAAAAGCCACGCGGCGCAGCCAGCAAAATCTTGAGCTGCGGTCGCAGTGAGACCTTCTGGTTGTGGTTAAGGACGGACATGAACTCAAAAAGTCCTTTAATTTCATGTGACATACGCGCAAAACGCCTTGGACGGGATGCGACGCGGATGCTACGATGCTTTGCAAACAATACAAGAGGCCGGGCGACGGAACCTCGGGGGATCGTGTTGAACTCATTGAACACGCAGCGTCGCAAATTTGCAGACGCTGTACAACTTTCTAAGCCATTTTTCGCCACGCGCTGCGTGTCGCTGGTCGCAGTGTTGGCAACAGCAAGTGCCCTTGGCGGATGTGGAATGTCCTCCCTGACATCGGGTCTTGGCGGCGGCATGTTCGGTGGCTCGTCTCAAACAGCGGCCTCAGATTCGGTGTCCGAAGATCAACTCTTGGCCGCGGCCAAGACGTCCGATGGGAATTCGACCGGCAGTACATCCATCGGAGAAGTGGCTGCTGGCTGTCCCCGCTTTATCGTCGCCACCCGCGATAACCGAGTGACCTTTTATGAACAAGGCCGCACCGGTGACGCGCTCGCCATCATGCATCGCGGTGAGATCACCAAGACCGCTCGCGAATGCCAGATCGAACCCGGCCGCGTGACCGTAAAATATGGCTTCTCAGGTCGCGTCTTGCTAGGTCCCAAAGGCAAGCCCGGTAACATTGCGCTGCCGTTGAACATACATGTCAACGATTCCAAGCGTGCGAAGGTTGCGGGCGATACCGTCTTAGTAGACGTCGCCGTCGGCCTCGATAAACCGATTGGATATTTCTCGGCCGTACGCACGGTGACCTTCGACATTCCAGAAGGCGCACGCGCAGGCGAATTTGAAATCGTCGTCGGCTTCGATGGAAAAGCGGCTGGCGCTGGCTGACATCAAGACAAGCCAAGCGCGAATTCAATCAACAAAAAAGCCGGGCTATCAGCCCGGCTTTTTTAGTATTCAAATTGAGCTGCGAACCTTAGTTCAGCTTACCCTTAAGATCGCTGATCGATTGAGAAATAAGACCATCGCCGGTCGAGCCAGCAACACGTGTCTTGATGATCGACTGCGCTGCCGCCAATGCCGTATCGACAGCAGCCGAGCGAACTTCGCTCAACGCCTGCGCTTCGGCACGAGCGATTTTCTCCTCCGCCATCTTAGAACGACGAGCGATCATTTCGGAAAGCGATTGCCGCGTCTCAGCTGCTAGTTCCTCAGCTTCGCGCTTGGCCTGGTCGATGATTGATTTGGCTTCGCCTTCGGCCTCACGCGCCTTTTTCTGATAGTCGGCAAGGAGTGCTTGAGCTTCCTCACGCAAGCGGCGCGCCTCGTCCAATTCACTACGGATGGCGTCGCCGCGCGCATCGAGCGCTTTACCGATCATGCCAGGCACGCCGTAGTAGGCAAGCAAAGCAAGAAACAGCAAAAACGAAATGCTGACCCAGAATGTTGGATCTTGCGTGTCGAATGTCAGAAGCGTGTACATCTGATCCTCACTTCGCGCGGGCTGCAATGGCAGCCTTCACGTCTGCCGCGCTCACGTCTTGACCGATCAGCTTGCCGATCACCGCGCTCGCGGTATCAGCTGCAATCTCATTGACCGAAGCCAGCGCCTTCGTCTTGGTCGCTGAAATCCTTGCTTCCGCTTCCTGCAATTTCGCCGAGAGCTGAGCTTCGATCTTGGTCCGCTCAGCATCGGTTTCATTGGTCAATGATTGGCGGGTATCTTTCGCAATACCCGAAGCTTTTGCGCGTGCTTCAGCCAAAGCCTTTTCATAATCGGCCAACGCCTGATCAGTCTCAGATTTCAACTTCGCAGCAGCGGCCAGATCGCGGGCGATCCGTTCGCGCCGCTCAGCCAAAACCTCACCAACGCGCGGAAGAGCCACACGAGAAAGAATGACATAGAGCAGCGTGAACATCGCCGCGAGCCATATGAGCTGCGGGGCAAAATCGTTGGTATTGAGCTGCGGCAGCCCGCCACCAGACTGGTGAGCGACTTCACCGGCGACAGCTTCTGCCGCAGCGGCTGCTGCGGTGATCACGGCAAACATCGTGGCTCCTCCAGACGTTGATCGAAAACTGACGATCAACCGAACAGGATGATGAGAGCAACGAGCAAGCCGAACAGGCCGGTTGCTTCAGCAAGCGCGAAGCCGATCAGCAAGTTTGTGAACTGGCCAGGAGCAGCCGAAGGGTTACGAAGTGCGCCAGCAAGATAGTTGCCGAAGATGTTGCCGATGCCGATGCCGGCACCGATAAGCGCGAAGCAGGCAAGGCCTGCACCGATATATTTTGCTGCTGCTGCGTCCATGATAGTCTCCCTTGAGTTTATCTCGGTTAGAATTGTTAGAAATCAAACAAAGCGACGAGCGGCCTCAACCGCCCGAGCCCTGAATTTTAGTGGTGCATGTTCACCGCATCGTTGAGGTAGATGCAGGTGAGCACCGTGAAGATGAAGGCCTGAAGAAACGCCACGACGAATTCAAGACCAGTGAATGCCGTCGTGAACAACACAGGCGCTGCTTTGGCGAACACTGGCAAGCTGACAGCAAAGCCAGCGAACACTTTCAACATCGTGTGACCCGCCATCATGTTGGCGAACAAACGCACTGAAAGGCTGACCGGGCGGATCAAATACGAAATAAGCTCGATCGGCACGATCAAAGGCATCAGCCAAATCGGCACGCCATCGGGAACGAACAATTTCAGATAACCCAGGCCATGACGCGCAAAGCCAATGGCGGTCACGACTAAAAACACCAACGCAGCAAGTGCAAACGTGACGATGATGTGGCTCGTCACCGTGAACGTGCCAGGGATCATGCCCAGCATGTTCAAAACCAGCACGAAGACGAACAGCGAGAAGATGAAGGGGAAGTATTTCATGCCCTCGTCACCGACGTTATCGCGCACCATGTTGGCAATGAATTCGTAGGACATTTCAGCCAGCGACTGCATCCGGCCTGGAACGAGCGCGCGGTTGCGCATGGCAGCGGCAAAAAACAACGTGATCGATGCGACCGCGATGACCATGAACAAAGAAGAATTCGTGAACGAAGCGTCCTGTCCAAAAAGATCGAGCGGAAAGTACCGCTTGATCTCGAATTGGCTCATAGGCCCGTGCCCGCCACCCGCATCTGCTGCCACAACCAGGCTCCCCTACTTCTCGTCGTCTTGGTCGTCCGGTACGGACGGAGCAGAACGTTGCAGATGTTCGGCCTTGGCCTGCGCCTGCTGCGCTCCGCGAATGACGTTCAGTAACCCGGCAGCGAAACCGAGCACCACGAACAAAACCATCAGAAACGGCAGAGTGCCGAACTGCTGATCTAAAAACCAACCGATCCCGCCGCCGACAACGATGCCAGCCACAAGCTCTGCGGCAATTTTGAAGGCTTGGCCGTAAGCAGCACCCCGAACATTGTTCTGGGGGCGCCCGACATTTTGACGATATTGAACCTCATCGAGCCGCCTGCCGATCCCTTCGGAACGCCGCTTCAAGGCCTCGCGTTCTTCAGGACTAATTTCGCCACGTCCGGGGCCAGACCCCTTGTCGTTCTCAGACATGGCAATTTCGATCCGATTGACAGCGGGAAAACCTGATGCGCCGGAGGTCTCAACGGGCGGCACCATAGTTTCGCGAGCCGCCGAGTGTCAAGGAAATGGGCCCTTTTGAAGGGCCCTGAAGGTATGGCGAAACCGCGCAGGCCAAGCCATAAGTCTCGACCATTTCTCAAACAGTAGTCAAATAAATGGCGACCTCCGATGGGGGGAACGGAGGTCGCCTGGTGAGCCGTGATACGACTCCCGCAGCAGAGGGGACTGCGCGGACTGTGACCGACGAATTATGGCGTCGGAGTTGGGTTGACCGGAGGTGCCGTGGGTGGCTCCACTTGAACTGGCGCCGTTTCCGTCGTTGTTGGAGATGTCATATCTGGAACAATTACGCGCTGCGTAGTTTCACCGGCTGGCGCGCCAGAACTCGCGTCAATGTCCGGAGACGTCGTAAACCAGAATGCGCCGACAAGAAGCGCACCAACGGCGACAGCCATCACGAGCGACATCGTCAGCACACGCAAGTTAGATTCCTTGGCATTGCCCTGTCGCGCGTCGGTGGTAGAAATCACCGGCTTTGTAGGATTGACGTTTTGCGGGCTTTTCATTCTGCAAGCTCCTTTGAAACACTGCAGAGAAAACGGCTAAAACCCGCGAAAGTTCCCAAATGAGCCTGATGAGCAAATCGGCCGCCTGAAATCCCCTCAAAGCGTTTAAACTACACCGCTTCCTGGAAACTCTGTGCCGTTTGCAAATCGACCGACACCAATTGGGAAACGCCTTTTTCCGCCATCGTGACACCAAACAACCGGTTCATGCGCGCCATCGTCATAGGATGATGCGTGATAACGAGAAAGCGCGTGGCCGTCTCGGCCGCCATTTGTTCCATCAAGCGACAGAACCTATCGACGTTGGCATCGTCGAGCGGCGCATCGACCTCATCGAGAACGCAAATCGGCGAAGGGTTGGTCAAAAACACCGCAAAAATGAGCGATAACGCGGTTAATGTTTGCTCGCCGCCCGACAGCAATGACAACGTGGCTGGCTTTTTACCAGGCGGCTTAGCAATAATTTCAAGACCGCCTTCGAGCGGATCTTCCGGGCTCTCGATCATTTCTAGGCGCGCTTCACCGCCACCAAATAAGTGCGTGAACAAACGCTCGAAATGGCCGTTGACGGTTTTGAACGCTTCATCGAGACGCGCCTTACCCTCTCGGTTCAGCTGACCGATCGCAACACGCAGCTTGGCTATTGCCTGTTCGACGTCGTTGCTCTCTGCATTCATGCTGTCGAGTTGCGCCGAGAGTGAAACGAGATCGTCGTCAGCTTGCAGGTTAACGCCACCCAACCGTTCGCGATCAGCTTTCAATTTCGTCAAGCTTCTTTCAACATCCACGAGCGACGGCAGCGTCGCATTCGGCTTCAGCTCTGCGAGCGATAAACAATTCTCTGGTGCCACTTCGAATGTTTCGCGAATGCGACGCGCTTCGTCCTGGCGACGCTGCCGCGCACTTTCCAGGCGTGTTTCGATCCGCGCCTTGGCTTCGCGGGCCGCACTAACCTCGGCTTGAATCTGTCGCAACGCTTGCGTCGCAGTACGAACGGCATTTTCCGCCGTCGCCAATGCATCGGCTGCCGATTTCCGCTCACTGTCGGCTCGCGATAATTCAGACAGTAGAGTTTCGCGTTGCTGAGCGATTTTCTCCGGCAAGCCCGCGTACGTTTCCAGTTCGGTACGTGCTTCGGCAAGGCGCGCATCAAGCGTCGCAACTTGCTCTTCCGCACTGGCTTGACGCGTCTGCCAGCGGGCCAAGTCGGCCGTGACATGACGAATGCGCTCGGACCGAATTTGCCGGTCGCGTTCGATGCTGCCAAGTTTGACGCGCGCTTCGGCCACCGCGCGTCGTGCCTGTTCCGCGTCCGTCTGCGCCGCCTTCAACTGCGGCTCAAGGTCTTCACCTTGGCTCATCTCGACGATGTGAGCTTCGATCTCGACATGCCGCGCTTGCGCCGTCGTCAGGTCTTCGTCAGCACGCAAGCGCTGGGCGGTCACGGCAGCAAGCTTGGTTTCACTGTCGCGCGATAAGCGTTCCATCGCCGTGAGTTTCTGGCGCACATCGGCAAGTTCGGCTTGCTTATCGCGCCAAAGCTGGCGCAACCGCCGCTCTTCGCTTTCAGCATGAGATGCTGCTTCAGCGGCTTCTCGCTCGGCGTCGATCGTATCCTTGGCTTCATTCAAGACGTGCGCGGCGCGACGATCAAGGTCGAGTAAGCGATTCTTGTGGGCCAATCGTTGCGCAGCCGGAGTGACGCCATCGGCGGCAGCCACAAATCCATCCCACCGCCACAAGTCACCTTCGCGAGACACGAGACGCTGGCCCGGTTTCAAATGCGGTTGCAGACGGTGACCATCGGCCCGACCGACGACACCGATCTGTCTTAACCGTCGCGTCAAGGCTGCGGGCGCTTCGACATGCATAACGAGCGGCTCGGCATCGGCCGGCAAAGCATGCTCATCAGTGGCCAAATCCATGTGACGCCAATGGATACTGGCATCGGTTGCAATCGGTGCTTCGAGATCGTCGCCAAGGGCAGCCCCGAGCGCGGTTTCATAGCCAGGCGACACGCGCATATGATCGACGACGGGCGGAAAGTCGCCATCATTTACAGGCGCAAGCAACTTGGCAATGGTATCGCGCTCGGTGGAAAACGCATTGGCCGCAAGCCGCACGCGCGCAGCCTCATCGCGACGCTGCCGCGCGGCGGCTTGTGCCGTGCGGGTCGCCTCTTCTGCCGCAATGGCCTGCGCTTCAATCGTGGAAATCTCGTTTCCAAGCGTCAAACCCCGGTCGGAAATTTCAGACAGTTTAATCGCATCCGGTGCCGCCTGAGTGAGATCGCGGATCTGCCCATCGAGCCCCAATAACTGGCGGGTAATTTTCGCAACCGTTTCCTTGCGTTCGCTCAATGCCGCTTCGAAGCTGCGCATTTTAGCGCGCACTTCGGCGGCCTTATGCGTCACGTCGGCAAAATGCGCGTCTGTCTCGACCCGCTTGTGTTCAGCGGCATCGAGTTCAGCGCGCACAGTCTCTTCATCACCGGCTGCATTCTGTTCCGCATCTTTGATCGCCGCAAGATCGGCTTCCAGATGCACCAATGTCTCTTTGGCTTCACGAATAAATCCGCTTTCGCGCGCCACGTCGGTCTCAAGCTGCTTGATGCGCGCATCGAGTTCGCGTGCACGATTGCTCGCACGTTCAGCTTCACGATCAAGATTGTCTTGCTCGATTTTGAAGCGCGCAAGGATCGCAGATTTTGTCGCCTCGGCCTCGCGCAGCGTCGGTAAGGATTCCGCCAAACGCATTTCGTCGCCAAATGCTTTAGACTCAGATTCCGTCGCAGCGCCCAGGCGCGTGAGAGCCGCAGAGAGTTCGTTTTCTTCCAACGTCACTGACGCTTGGGCCTCTTGCCACGCAAGATGCAGAGAGAGGGCTTCCTGCTGGCGGATTTCGACAGAGATTTCCTTATAGCGCTTGGCCTGCCGCGCCTGTCGCTTCAAACTCTCGGCTTGGCTTGCCAATTGTCCCAACACATCGGCAAGACGTGCCAAGTTGGCCTCGGCGGCCCGAAGGCGCAGTTCCGCTTCGTGACGTCGCGTATGTAATCCGGCAATACCAGCCGCGTCTTCTAAGATCCGCCGCCTCTGCTCAGGCTTGGCGTTGACGAGCTCGCCGATCTGTCCCTGACGCACAAGCGCTGGAGAACGCGCGCCGCTCGACGCATCTTCGAACAACACCTTCACGTCACGCGCACGCACATCGCGCCCATTGATGCGATAAGCAGAGCCTGCCTCGCGCTCGATCCGTCGAGTAATTTCCAAGACATCGGAATCGTTGAACTCGGCTGGCGCCAGCCGTTCACTGTTATCGAGGAACATCGTCACTTCTGCCGTCGAACGCTCGGGCCGCGTCGTCGTGCCGGAAAAAATGACGTCATCCATCGCGGCAGCACGCATCGACTTGTGCGACGTCTCACCCATCACCCAGCGAAGGGCTTCGAGCAAATTGGACTTGCCGCAGCCGTTGGGACCGACAACACCGGTCAGGCCCGGCTCGATCATCAGCTCGGTCGCTTCAACAAATGATTTGAAGCCGAGAAGCCGAAGCTTGGTCATGCGCATGATCGACGTGTCCTCGAAGGGGCCGCGCGACGCCAGCACGATGAACCCGTGCGCACTACTGCGGCTGAACGGCCGCTGATGCCGGGCTGCCTGACTGAAGTTGCGGCTCAACGAGCGCGCGGATTTCTGCCATGGTCAGCACACTTTTCACGAGCTTATCGCCAACAAAGAAGTTCGGCGTACCGATAATGCCGAGCTTGCGTCCGCGATCCTTAATCCACTTAAGTCCTTCAATCATGCCTTGATTCTCGCGGCAGGCGTCAAACTGCGCCCGCGTCATCCCCACCTGTTGTGCCACAGCAAAAATGGGATCAAGGCGAACCTCCTGGGACACCCAAGCGGTCTGCTGGTTGAGGAATTTTCCGTACAGCTCCAAATACTTGTCAGGTGGTGCACATCGCAGAGCGATCGTCGCCATGCCTGATGTGCGGCCAATCGGGAACTCTCGGAGTATAAAGCGAACTTTGCCCGTGTCGATGTAAGCCCGTTTGAGTTCGGGAAACGTCTCGGCGTGAAATCTTTTGCAATGCTGGCAGGTCAGAGATGCATATTTGACAATCGTCACAGGCGCATTGGCGTTGCCCCAAGACATTTCCGGCAACGGCCCGACTGCTAAAATGTCAGCTTTCGTAGGCTGATCAATGACTTCGCGTCCACCGCTAGGCTTGGCGTGAGGATCACCGAACGGGTTGGGCATTTCCTCTTTGGTATCCGCCGAAATAGACGGGTAGGCGCTGCCCGCGGTGGAAGCTTCTTGAGACAGCTTCGCCGTTTGAGGAAGTAAATCAGCGCTGCAACCGCCAAGCCAAATAGTGAGCCCGAGAATAGCGGCGCTGAGAACTGTGTTTCGGCGAATATGGATCATACCTCTGGTGCTTACTGTGCAGCCAGAAGCGGCTCGATCACCTTATCGAAAGCGGCAAGAGTGGGCGTTTCCGTCAAGCGTTTACCGTTGATGAAAAACGTTGGCGTCGAAGCCACACCAAAGGTTTCGCTGGCACGCGTGCGCTGCGCCGTGACTTGATCGAGCAACTTCTGGTCCGTCAGGCACTTGTCGAAGCTTTCCTGTGTAAAGCCCGCCTGCTTGGCGATATCGAACAGCTTCGGCACCGGATTACCATTCGTAAACGCCCAGTCGGCTTGCTTTTCGTAAAGCGTTTCGATCATCGGCAGAGATTTGTCGCCGCCAGCGCATCGCGACAACATCGAAGCGGCAGCTGCCAAGTTATCGAGTGGGAATTCGCGCATAATAAAGCGGATTTTGCCGCTATCGACATACTTGGTTTTGATTTCAGGGAAAACTTTGGTGGCAAAATTTGCGCAATGCCCACATGTCATCGACGCATATTCAACGACCGTGACTTTAGCGTCAGCCGGTCCAATAGCGATGTCTGGCAAGTCTGTCGGCTTCATCAGTTCCTCAACCGGAACTTCGGCTGGGCCAGATGGCTTTTTTTGCGCCAAGGCGGGCGAGGACGCGAAGCCAGCAACGAACGCAACAGCCATCGCGGCCGAAGCCATGAACATGCGTCGCTGAACGGTTTTGGTCGCGACCGAATATGTGAGACAAGTCAAAGTAGTGGCTCCTTTGCGCGGGCGCTCACCGGCAGCGCGATGTGCGGACGGGGCGGAATTTGGCCCCGCCTAACACGGAACCGATACCCGATTAAGGCAAAACCCCCGTGAATGGCAACTGAATGACCCGTAATGATGATTTAGCGCCCGAATTAGCGGCGTGATCGCTGGCTCGTCACACTGCTCCAAAGGGCCGTCAACGCGTCTTTCAAACCTTGTTCTGCAACAGCTTCTACCTCGACTGGCGCGGGTGGTGCACTGACATGGGCCATAGGCACAAACTCAGATGCAGGATTGTCTTGCAACGGGACTTGGAGAATCTTCAGTCCCTGCACTGCCCGATAGCCGAAATAGCGGTTGATCCGGTCAACAATCTCCCCGCTGCGATACTCGACATCGAGTGCATGCGCCGGATCGACGCGAAGTATAAGGATCGCAGCACTAATCTGTTTGTGATCCCCACGGTCGCCATCGAGATGGCCTGCACCACGCGGCCATTTCAGGCGCTCAGGTTCTGAGATGGCAGCAATATCGGCGCCCACAACTCTGGTCCAAGAGGTCATGATCTCCGCGCTGTGAAATCCGTATTTCTCAAACACTTTCGCCGTCAGCTTTGGGACGAAGCTGCCGGCCGCTCGCGCAAAGCTGCCGGTCTTGCTGCGCCGATCAGGTGGTAAAAGGCGCTGCGGGGTGTTTGGCATCATAGTTGTCAACATCTCGGGTGCGTGGCCGCCCAGTCGTTTCAGGATCATCGATTGAGGGCTACCATCTTTGAGCCGATTCGATAAACCCGCGCGAAAACCGATTGAGGAATGCATGGGCGCTTTGGCGCAAAAGCAACGGAAGCAGATGAATTTGCCACTGCGACCTGCGGGGCCAGACACCGTGCGCGCATTGCTTGCCTGGTACGATGCCGAACGCCGCCACTTGCCATGGCGCTACGGGCCACGCCGCAAAGCCGACCCCTATCGCGTCTGGCTCTCGGAAATCATGTTGCAACAGACGACCGTGAAGGCCGTCGTACCGTATTTTGAAAAGTTTGTTGCACGCTGGCCGACAGTCGCCGATCTTGCCGCCGCATCGCAAGACGAAGTTCTCCAAATGTGGGCCGGGCTTGGGTATTATTCCCGCGCCCGCAATCTCAAAGCCTGCGCCGACACAGTCGCCGCAAAATACGACGGTGTTTTCCCTCCAACTGAAGCGGAATTGCGCGATCTACCGGGCATTGGCCCTTATACCGCCGCTGCCATCGCGGCGATTGCCTACGGCCACAAAGCGACACCCGTGGATGGCAATATTGAGCGCGTGATTGCCCGCTTGTTTTCCGTGCGCCAGCCGCTGCCCAAATCAAAACCGGAAATCAAACGTCTCGCCGCAACGCTCACACCATCCAAGCGCGCCGGTGACTACGCGCAGGCGATGATGGACCTCGGCGCGCAAATCTGTTCTCCCAAACGTCCGTCATGTCTCATGTGTCCACTTCAGCAAGATTGCGCTGCTCATGCGCATGGCATCGCCGAAACGCTTCCCATCAAAACCGCCAAAGCCGCTCGCCCCAATCGCTATGGGCATGCATTTCTGGTGTTGCGTGAGGACGGCGCCGTGCTACTGCGCCGCCGCCCTGAAGCCGGACTACTCGGCGGCATGTTAGAAGTACCTTCAACGGACTGGGGCGATGTTCTGCCGCCCGAGAAAGATGCGCGGCGCGCGGCACCGGTCACAACGCGCTGGTGGGCCGTTCCGACGCCCGTTGTGCACGTTTTCACGCATTTCAAATTAGAACTGATGGTGCATCGCGCGCTCGTGCCTGTCGATGCCACGCTTACGTTCTGGGCCGAGCAAGAGCGCTGCGTGTGGGTCAAACGCCGCGACCTTCACGCCGCAGCCTTGCCGAGCCTGATGCGCAAAGTTATCGCCCATGCGCTGGAAGAAACGAGCCTTGAAGCCGCGGAATAATTATTCGGCAGCGACCAATATTGGCGCGCGACCAATGCCCAACTGACGCTTGGCTTCATCGCGCAACAAATCTATCGGCTTGAGTTTGCCTTCGGCCTCGAAATGCCAGTAGGTCCAACCGTTGCAGGCCGCTTTGCCTTGCACGAGTGCGCCAAGACGATGAATGGAAGCCTGATTGCCAGCATGAACCAACGTGCCATCCGCGCGAACTTCGGCGCGAATTTTGCGGCGCACGTCAAACAACTTCTGCCCCGCTTCGAGTATCCCAAGTTCAAGAATGGTGCCGAATGGCACGCGTGGCTCGGTGCGTTTCGAAGGCAATGTCTCAATGGCGTCAAACGCTAAAGGTTGCACCCGAGCGATACGCTCTTCGGCAGCGCGTGCGTAATCAGGATCGCGCTCGATCCCGATAAACTTTCGACCTAAACGCTTAGCAACTGCCCCAGTTGTGCCGGTACCGAAAAACGGATCGAGCACGTTGTCGCCCGGATTGGTGCATCCAACGAGAATCCGATGCAGCAAAGCTTCAGGCTTCTGCGTCGGATGCGCTTTGCGTCCGCCATCGTCTTTCAATCGTTCTGGGCCAGAGCAAATGGGAAACAGCCAGTCAGATCGCATTTGCAAATCGTCATTCGACGCTTTGAGACTTTCGTAATTGAAGGTCACGCGCGATTTACGATTTTGCCCCGCCCATATCAGCGTCTCGTGCGCATTGGTAAAGCGCTTGCCGCGAAAGTTTGGCATCGGATTGACTTTACGCCAGATGACATCGTTTTGAATCCAAAAGCCGAGATCTTGGATCGCGGTCCCTAGCCGGAAAATATTGTGATACGAGCCGATCACCCACAGCGCGCCATCAGGTTTCAAAACGCGGCGACATTCCGCAAGCCATGCACGGCAAAACGCATCGTAGGCAGCGAAATCTTGAAACTTGTCCCACGCATCATCGACGCCATCGACGCGTGTATTGTTGGGTCGCATCAAATCGCCCGCGAGCTGCAAATTGTAAGGGGGATCAGCAAATACCAAATCGACGCTGGCCGATGGAAGTTTGCGGAGGGCTTCTAAGCAATCGCCGACAAGAATTGAATTGGATGCCGAACGGACTTTGACCCGACGTGAACTCATGAACGCAACCCACACAAAATCGCTCATAACGAGAGCGGGACTCAATAAACAAAAACGCACGCCAAACTGGCGCATTACAAATATCGTACATGAGATGAGAGCCAGTTGGGTAGCGCTTAACGCGACGTCATGACTCAGAATTCAAAATATATTTTTTGATTCTATCGACAACTCGACAGTGCGCCTACAGCAAGCCAAGAGCGAGCTGCACGGGCTTGAACGAACGGCGATGCAAATCGCAGACCCCAAGCTTGTTGATGGCACTTTGGTGCTCTGGTGTTCCGTAACCTTTGTGGCGCTCAAAGCCATAGCCCGGATATTCGCGCGCAAGCTGCATCATCATCCGGTCGCGTGTCACCTTGGCGATAATCGAAGCTGCCGCAATCGACAGGCATTTCGCATCGCCTTTGACGATGGTCCGCGTCGGCATGGCCAGACGTGGCGCTTTGTTGCCATCGATCAGAACCAGATTTGGCTTTTCGCCAAGCGCCGCGACCGCCTCGCCCATAGCCCACAGCGTTGCGCCAAGAATGTTATCGCGGTCGATGCGCGCAACATCGGCAATCCCAACCCCAATACCCGCAACCTTGACGATCCGATTGTAGAGAAACGCGCGCGCATCTTCGTCCAGCGCTTTGCTATCGTCGATGCTGGCTGGAATTTTATTCGGATCAAGGATGACGGCAGCAGCCACAACGGGCCCGGCCCATGGACCGCGACCCGCCTCATCGACGCCAGCAACCGGGCCAAACCCCAATTGCAGCTCGGCAGCTTCCAGTTCGAAGGTCGGTTTAATGCGCGAATCGGCGATCTTCATGAAAGCATGATCACCGCCAATGCCACGCTGTCAAAGTGGGCTAGAAAAGCGCCAGTTGCCCGCCGGGTAATACGGGCTTGCGAAACAAATCTTTCCGCAAAGATTTTCGCTCGCCCGTCATGCCAAGCCTCTGCCGTGCCAGCTTGAAGCGCAGCGCAATCTGGTCAGCATAAGGCCCGCCACCGCGCTGGCGGTGACCGAACGCAGCAACATAATCCTTGCCGCCATGCATCGACTGTAAAAGCGAAATCACGCGGCCTGCGCGATCAGGAAAAGCCTCTGACAACCATTCACGGAACAATTGTTTGATCTCGTGCGGCAGGCGCAACAGCACGTAACCGGCATCCCGAGCGCCCGCTTCATACGCCGCTTCAAGAATGGTTTCGATTTCATGATCGGTGAGCCCCGGCACAACCGGCGCAACCATCACAGTCACTGGAATACCTGCAGCACTCAATTGCCGAACAGCATCCAGCCGTTTCGCAGGCGTTGCGGCACGCGGCTCCATCGTCCGCGCAACAGTCCGATCCAAAGTCGTGATCGAGATCGCAACCCGTACCAACTCTTTCTCTGCCATAGTGCCAAGAATATCGATATCACGCACAACCAACGCAGACTTCGTCACGATACCAACCGGATGCTGCGTGCGCGCTAACACTTCTAAAATGCCCCGCGTGATGTGCCGCTCGCGCTCGATGGGTTGATAAGGATCGGTGTTAGAACCGAGCGCGATTGTTGCGGGCGTATAATTTTTCGCCGCGAGTTCCTGTTCGAGCAGGGCCGCAGCATTCGACTTCGCATACAGCTTGGTCTCAAAATCCAGCCCCGCCGAATGGCCCAGATAACAGTGGCTCGGACGCGCATAACAATAAATGCACCCATGCTCGCACCCTCGGTATGGATTGATCGAGCGGTCGAAAGAAATATCCGGGCTGTCATTGCGGGTGATGATGCTGCGCGTTGCATCTTCCTGCACATCGGTCTTGAAAACATCCAGATCGCCAAGGCTATCCCAGCCGTCATCGAAGGCATGCCGTGCCTGCGCTTCGAACCGTCCCGTCGTATTCGACAAGGCTCCGCGTCCGCGCCGCAAGTCGTGTGATACCACGTCGATCAAAGTTGTTGGCTGTTGATTGGAAATAACTCGATCCTTGATAATGAGCGCGCTCAACCTTGCGAAAACTCTAGCAGACTGATGAGAACAAATAAAGAACAAAAACGCGGAGCTGTGACTTTTATGCCATCGCGACATGCTAGCCATCGCTTGTCGGCCATTCGCTCCCGTGCCAGGAAAGTCCCATGATCTCGGTCATTATTCCCGCCCTGAATGCCGAACGAACGCTTGCCGCGTCGTTGACGGCGCTCGTTCCTGCCGCCATTGACGGCATCGTCCGAGAAGTCATCGTCGTTGATGGCGGATCGCGAGATCGCACCAGCGAGATCGCCGACATTGCAGGGGCCGATATCCTTCACGCCCCAACAGGACGTGGCTCTCAACTGGCCTGCGGCGCGCAAGCAGCGCGGTTTCCGTGGCTGCTGTTTCTCCATGCCGACACCGTTCTGCAAGAAGGCTGGGAACAAGAAGTCCTGTCGTTTATGCGTCAAATCGAACGCAAAGATCGCCCCGACGCTGCAGCCGTTTTTAAATTCCGCCTCAACGATCGTGGACTGAAACCCAGACTTTTAGAAGCGATGGTGCGGCTGCGCTGCGCGTTGCTCGCACTTCCCTATGGCGATCAAGGGCTGCTGATATCGCGCCGCCTGTTCGACGAGATCGGTGGTTACAAAGATTTGCCGATCATGGAAGATATTGATCTCGTCCATCGCCTTGGACGCCGACGCATCGCGCAGTTTGACAGTCTCGCGACAACATCGGCAGAGCGTTACAAACGCGATGGCTATTTGGCGCGCTCACTGCGCAATCAAATTTGTCTTGCACTATACGGCGTGGGGCTACCGGCTCGCACAATCGTACGTATATACGGTCGGGCTAAGACGTAACGTCAGCCCTTAAACACCGCGAAATAAAATAAGGAGTTCCGATGTATAAATTGTCCCGCCGCGAGGTGGTTGTTTCCGCTGCGGCTGCAAGTGCAGCGCTGGGAGCTGTCGGCAACTTTGCGATCATTCCTTCGGCCATTGCCGAAGAGGCAGCAGCTAAAGGTTTCCACACATTCAAAGTTGGCGACATCGAAGTAACAACGGTGTTCGATGGCTACTGGGAAAAGCCGCACGATCCAGGCTTTATCAAAAACGCCAGCGTCGAAGATACCAAATCGGCACTCAAAGCAGCAGGTTTGCCAGAAGACAAACTCACGATCCCGTTCACGGTCACGTTCGCGAAAATTCAAGGCAAGATCGTCATGTTTGACGCGGGCACCGGTGGCCAGCTCTCGCCGAATGCGGGCAAACTTGCAACCAATATGCAAGCAGCAGGTATCGATCCCAAAACCATCTCGACAATTATCGTCACGCATTTCCATCCCGATCATATTTTCGGTCTGATGGAAAAGGATACCAACGCTCAAGTGTATCCTAACGCGGAAATCGTCTTGCCTGCCGCAGAATACAAGTTTTGGACCGATGAATCGGTTTTCACCAAGCTGCCTGAAGCCAATCACGGTTTAGCCAAACGCATCCAGGCGACCTTCCCAACTTGGAAGAATGTGCGTCAGGTTGAAGCTGGAGCCGAAGCCTTGCCTGGCATTCGCGCGCACGCAGCCCACGGTCACACGCCGGGACACACGGTGTATCAGTTAGGATCAGGCGCAGAGCAATTGTTTGTCTTGGCCGATATCACCAACATTCCTGCTCTATTTGCGCGCAATCCGCACTGGCATGTTGCGTTCGACGGCGATGCCATAGCGGCCGAAGCCAACCGTCGCAAGTTCTTCGAACTCATGATCGCAGAAAAAGCGATTATGACCGGCTACCACTACGGCGTTCCAGGCGCCGGAACGATTGAAAAAGATGGCGACGGTTACGCCTTCGTACCGGTCGCGTAACCACACATGCGGCAGCAAAATATTCGTTCGTTCGCGCCGCGCCTCATCATCATGGTCAAAGAGCCAATAGCAGGTCGCGTGAAAACGCGGCTTGCAAAAGGCATCGGTTCTGTTTCAGCAACCGCCGCCTATCGCAACATGCTGACATCCCTAGTCGCAAGGCTAGCAAACGATCCGCGATGGATAACCGTACTCGCTGTCAGTCCAGACATGGCAACGGCAAGCCGAATGTTGCCCAACAAAGCGGCGCGGATATCGCAAGGTGGCGGCGATCTCGGTCAACGCCTGCAACGCGTGACCCACAAATGCGGGCGCGGTCCCGTGGTTGTGATCGGTACCGATAGTCCCAGTGTGATGCCCAGCGATATTGCCAGTGCATTTGAGGCGCTGGGATCGCACGATGCAGTCCTTGGGCCTTCGCGTGACGGCGGATATTGGCTGGTCGGACTGAAGCGTTGCCCACGAACACCACGAGTTTTTGACAATGTGCGGTGGTCAACCGAACATACACTCTCTGATACGCGCGCCAATTTGGCAGGTCACTCACTCGTGCTGCTTGGCGTTCATAGCGACGTTGATGAACAAGCCGACCTTCAAGCGATGCGACACATGATCGGTCGCCGCATTCTGCCTACTCGCGCGTTTTGAGTATCAAGCTAAGATTTCGGCCGACGATGCTCTTCAAGCCTCGGCATGATCTCAACGAAGTTGCACGGCCGATGTCGCGCATCCAATTGAAATTTCAATATGCCGTCCCAAGCGTCTCGGCAGGCACCAGGCGATCCCGGCAAGCAGAAAATATATGTCCCGCGCGCAACGCCAGCACATGCGCGAGATTGGATCGTGGACGTGCCGACTTTTGCGAAAGACAGCGTGTGAAACAGAATTGCGAAACCTTCGATCTCTTTTTCAAAGAGAGGTTTGATCGCTTCCGGCGTTACATCGCGCCCGGTAAATCCTGTTCCACCCGTTGAAATAACGCAATCGATCTCAGGATCGTCGATCCAGCGTTCAACCGTATCGCGAATGCTGGCGATATCATCTTTAACCAAAGCGCGTGACGCAATGCTGTGGCCTGCTTCAGAAATCATTTTAGATAGCAGATCGCCGGATTTATCTTCTGCAACCGTGCGCGTGTCTGAAACGGACAGGACGCAAATGCGCAACGGGATGAAAACTCGGCTTTCGTCAATTCCAGCCATCGCGCGCATCCATCAAGCCTGGACAAGTTATGACTGTACTTTCACCCGCGAAAGGCACCACGTCCAGAGGGAGAAATTGATCAGGCGGCTTTGCTCGCACCGTGTTTTGCACGCTCACGGGCTGCCATCACGGAGACCGGCAGGCAAATGTCGGCGCGCAGATCTTTCACGTCTCGCAGATGCGGATCATCCAAGAAAATCGTAACCAGCGGACGATTGTCATCGAGACGCAATCCGGTTGGCATTTTGATGGACTGATGCATGGTCGGTATTTGATTATGAAGCTCACTATAGCAACCCGACTGGCGACGCCGCGTGTAAGGACCTGGCGGCAAAGTGATGACACCGATTTCGCGCATCGCCTTTTCTTCGAAAGCTGGCATCACTTGAATGCAAGCATCGTATCGGCACTTGTCTGCCGCAACCCGCGCCGGATTATCGCGCGCTAAACCATAGCCACGGCCAATGGGCGAGTTCAGCCCATTCTTATCAATCCAGCCGAGCAGTTTGTCCCAAGCTTCAGGGATAGACTGATCGTAGGGCCCTACAACGCGAACGTATGCCAATTGTGTCGGGCGAAGATATACAAGACCGTTTTTCATGTGGTGCGCATCAGTACTTTTTTGGCCCCACCCTATGTGAAGCTGGCGCGAACCTACGCACGGGGCTTTTGAAAGCCGTTTACCCGGCCCGTAAACTTTTATGGATTTCAGAAAACAACATCTATTCTGCGTCCTTCTTTCTGCATTGGTAAAAAATATAACCTACACAGAACCTAGCTTTTTCTTGATCTGGATAAGGTCTGACCAAACAAGCTGCTTTGCCGCAGGCGTTCGGAGCAGATAGGCGGGATGAAGTGTCGCAATCGACGTCACCGTGTTGCTGCCAACCTGAACAGTTCGCCACTTGCCACGCAATTTCATAATGCCTTCACTAATGCCCAGAACCTCTTTCGCCGCAGAGCCGCCGAGTGCGACGACAATCTCCGGTCGAACCAACGTCATTTGTCGCTCAAGAAATGGACGACACGCCAAAGCTTCTTGCGGAGTCGGCGTGCGGTTGCCTGGCGGGCGCCAATACACAACGTTGGTAATGTGCACATCAGATTCTGAAAGACCGATAGCTGCGAGCATTTTATCGAGCAGTTGCCCTGCGCGCCCAACGAATGGTTTGCCTTCCAGATCTTCATCGCGTCCGGGAGCTTCACCAATCAGCATGATGCGAGCCGTTTCAGCGCCCCGATAGAAACACAAATTTTTTGCGGTTGCCTTCAAACTACAGCCATTGAACCCGCGCAGCGCGACTTCGAGCGCCGCCAGAGTAGGTGCCGTTGCTGCGATCCGACGTGCCTCAGTTTCGGCTTCGCTAGCCGCGAGCGGCGTTTGTGGACGGACACTCGACGTCTCTTGCGATGGGGAACTTTTTTGCGCCAGCTTGATTGGGGCTACACTGAGCGCCTCCATTCGAGGCATCGGAGCATGTGCATTGGGGGCGGAGTCGGTCGGGACGTGCTGGCGATCGGGCCACGCAAAGCCTTGTCCGGGTGCCGCAGGCCCACGGGCCAACCAATCAACCGGCAAATCATCGAGCGCGGCATCGACGCCAGCAGCCTTGTACCAGTCGATAATGCGGAAAATATCCAAATCAAAACGAGGTTCGGTCATGACGGACAAGCTTTAAGCCGAGCAGCCAAAAAATGCACGCTCCCACATGCGAACGCAGCAAAAGGATAAACTTGGTCGGGCTTTGCTTGACGCTTGGGTTCAAGCGACCTAATCGGGAAAGTGAACAATTATCACCATTGCGGGAAATTGAATGACAGAAACGACCGCTGACCTGCCGCCGCGGGAAGCCATGGACTTCGATGTCGTGATCGTCGGCGCTGGGCCAGCAGGGCTTTCAGCCGCCATTCGCCTCAAACAGAACGCCATCGAAAAGGGGACTGAACTTTCAGTTCTCGTCGTCGAAAAAGGCTCGGAAGTCGGCGCACATATTCTGTCCGGCGCAGTCATAGATCCGATTGGCCTCAATCGCCTGATTCCAGACTGGCAAGAAAAAGGCGCACCCATCGACACGCCTGTCACGGAAGACAAATTCCTAGTGCTTGGCCCAGCCGGAGAAGTCCGCCTACCCAATTGGCCAATGCCGCCACTGATGAAAAATCACGGCAACTACATTGTCAGCCTCGGCGCGGTCTGCAAATGGCTGGGCGAACAAGCTGCCGAACTCGGCGTCGAAATCTACCCAGGCTTTGCCGCCGCTGAGGTTCTCTACGACGACAAAGGTGCTGTCGTGGGCGTCGCCACCGGAGACATGGGTGTTGGCCGCGACGGCAAACCCACCGAGAGCTTTGTGCGCGGCATGGAACTCAGAGCCAAATATACATTGTTTGGCGAAGGCGCGCGCGGTTCACTGTCGAAAGGTCTGATTAAAAAATTCGAACTCGACAAAGATCATGAGCCGCAGAAATACGGCATCGGCTTGAAGGAACTTTGGCAAGTCGCACCCGACAAACATCAGCGCGGTCTAGTGCAGCATTCGTTCGGTTGGCCCTTAGACAATCGAACAGGCGGCGGTTCGTTCTTGTATCATTATGGAGATAATCTCGTCTCCGTCGGTTTCGTGGTTCATTTGAATTACGCAAACCCATACCTCTCACCCTATGACGAGTTCCAACGTTTCAAGACACATCCCGCGATCCGTGATGTATTCGAAGGCGGCAAGCGCATTTCCTACGGGGCGCGCGCGATTACCGAGGGTGGCTGGCAGTCGATGCCGGATCTGGTGTTCCCGGGCGGCGCGCTATTGGGTTGCGCCGCTGGTATGGTCAATCTACCGCGCATCAAGGGCAGTCATAACGCGATGTTGTCGGGCATTGCCGCCGCCGATGCAGCGTTCGAAGCTATTGCAGAGGGTCGCGCACACGATACGCTGGATGACTATGAACGCGAAGTGCGTCGTGGTGATATCGCGCAGGACTTGAAACAAGTCCGCAATATGAAACCGTATTGGTCGCGCTTTGGCACGGTTGCAGGCATTGCGCTCGGCGGCACAGACCTTTGGCTCAATACCGTGATCACCGGCATTGGACTTGGCTACACGCTACGACACGGCAAAACCGATGCCGAAGCGACCGGTCGGGCCAGCGATTACGAGCCGATCGACTATCCCAAACCCGATGGCAAGTTGACGTTCGACAAGCTTACCAACCTGTCGTTCTCGGCGACCAATCACGAAGAAAATCAGCCCGTCCATTTGAAGCTGACGGACCCCAGCATCCCGATTGACGTAAACTTGCCGGAATACGCCGAGCCCGCGCAGCGCTATTGCCCGGCAGGCGTTTATGAGGTGGTGCGCGATAGTCAGGGCAATGCGCGTTTCCAAATCAATGCGCAAAACTGCGTCCACTGCAAAACCTGCGATATCAAGGATCCTAGCCAAAACATCACTTGGGTTTGCCCCGAAGGCGGCGGCGGCCCCAATTATGCTGGGATGTAGCGTGTCGGCAGGGAGCAATGACGATGCGCACCGCCTTCAAAGTGTGCGTGCAGGCGGCGGCGGCCCCAATTATGCTGGGATGTAGCGTGTCGGCAGGGAGCAATGACGATGCGCGCCGCCTTCAAAGTATGCGTGCAGGCGGCGGCGGCCCCAATTATGCTGGGATGTAAAGTTTCGGCACGGCGCAAAGGCGACGCGACTCGCGTCAGCGACCGAACCTGTAACAAGTCAGTAACGTTATTTCAGGTTTGGCGCTGAGATGGCTGCCGGAAAGCAAATTTAAAATAAAGCAACTCCCACAATTGCTTGATTTCCTGTGACTGTGCACGCCAACAAGGCAGGCGTCAGAATTGTTGAGCATTGCAGGATTTTAACACGAAGCGTGTCGCCAAACGGCAGTCGAGTTTGCTACTGTATGCGATACCGCCTAGCCGTTGGCTCGATTAGCAAGGAAAAGCTTGATGCGTGGATTGCCCGGACGCTTGAAATTATTGAGTTTCAGCGTCATCGCATTGACCGCAACGAGTGTATGGATGGGGGCTAGTGCTAAGTCGCCCGACGATGTGGCAACCCCTTCCTCAGAGCCGCCGATTGAAACAACATCGGTCCTGGGCAACTATTTGGCAGCGCGGTTTGCGCGCGGTTTCCAAGATACTCAAAATGCGGCGGACTTTTATGGCCGAGCCCTAGCTCGCGATCCCAATAACGAAGTGCTGCTCGAACAGGCGTTCCAGATGGAGACGATGTCGGGCAACTGGTCGCGCGCCGTACCTCTCGCCGAGCGATTGGCAGCGACACAAAAAACGCATCGCATGTCACAATTCTTACTGGGCGTCGCAGCCTTCAAAGACGGCAGCTACGATCAAGCGGACGAGCATTTCAAAGCCGCATCCGAAAATCCCATCGGTGAATTGACGAGCGCCGTGGCCCGTGGCTGGACCAAACTGGCCGCTGGCGACACGAGTGGTGCACTCGCGTCCGTCGATCTTCCAAAACAGCCGGATTGGGCACAGTTTTATTTGCGCTATCATCGCGCGCTCATGGCAGATATTGCCGGTCGAAAATCTGAAGCGCGCGCATCTTACGAAAAGATGTTTCGCCAGGACAATCGCACGCTGCGCACATCTCTCGCCTACGCGCAGCACGCCGCATATCATGGAGACTTCAAGCTTGCAGGGCAGATTGTCGGCAAGCAGTTCGACAAAACTCAAGCCGAGCCACATCCACTGGCCAAAGACCTGAGCGATAAAATTTTGCGCGGCTCGAAAACACCGCTGCTCATTACCACGCCCACCGAGGGCCTAGCAGAAGTGTTCTACGGGTTAGGCGAAGCATTGACAGGTGAGGGTGGTGTCAGTCTCGGCGCCATCTACTTGCAATTGGCGTTGAATGCGAAGCCTGATCATGCGTTTGCCCTCGCCGCACTGGCTGGTGCGCAGGAAAATGCGCGTCGATATGAAGATGCGATCGCCACATACAGTCGCATTCCGACCGGCTCGCCATTGCAAAGCGCCATTGATATCCGCAAGGCCGTAAATCTGAGCGCACTTGACCGCTTCGACGATGCGCGAAATTTGCTAGAGGACCTTTCGAAAAAAGATCCGAAGGATATTCGCCCCTTGGAAGCGCTGGGCAATATCATGCGCACGCGCAAGCAGTTCGCCGAGGCAGTCACCTATTTTACCCAAGCTATTAATTTGATCGGCAAGCCCGATCAGCGGCATTGGGGATATTACTATGCCCGTGGCACAGCTCACGAGCGCATGAAGAATTGGCCTGCTGCCGAAATAGATCTGAAAAAGGCTTTACAGTTAGCACCAGACCAACCTCTGGTTCTCAATTATTTGGGGTACTCGTGGATCGACCAAGGCCGCAACTTGAAAGAAGGCACCAAGCTGATCGAGAAAGCCGTGCAGCTAAAGCCGGATGACGGTTACATCGTCGATAGCCTCGGCTGGGCGCACTACAAGCAAGGCAATTACAAGGATGCGGTGCGTTATCTGGAACGCGCCGTCGAGATCAAGCCCGAAGATCCAACACTGAACGACCATTTAGGGGATGCCTATTGGAAAGTGGGTCGCGAACGCGAGGCCAAATTCCAGTGGGGCCAAGCGCTATCTCTTGGGCCTGAGCCTGAGGACATCGAAAAGATCAAAGCAAAGTTCGAGCGCGGCTTGCTGCCCAAAACTCAAGTGAAGTCACAACAGAAAAGCCGTCAGGCACAGCGTGTCGAAACCCTTCGTCGTCGCAGCGAGTCCCGCGCCACCACGCCAAATGGTGCTGTGGAATAACATGTCGTGCAGTGCCGATCAGGAAGAAAGAACGGGCGCTTTATGCGCCCGTTGTTGGTAGTGCCCTGGCATGACAGCCATTCTTACAGAACGCGCATGTGCTAAAATCAATCTCACACTCCGCGTGCTTGGCCGACGCACGGATGGCTACCATGAATTGGAAAGCCTCGTGGCATTTGCCTCTGATATCTACGACGTCATCTCACTCGATAGCGCTGCACCGACGCGTGTCAGTGTCACTGGACCAACGGCGGCATACCTCACAGGCAAGAATCTAGTCGAGGAAGCGCAAACGCTCATGCAAAGCCTAGCCCCTGATGAACCAATCGGTGCGCTCCACCTCGATAAACACTTGCCGATTGCAGCGGGCATAGGTGGCGGGTCGGCGGATGCAGCAGCAGTTTTGCGGATCGTGCAGCGCGCACATCCGCACGTCCCGGAATGGCAAGATCTAAGCTCTGTGGCTTACAAGCTCGGTGCAGACGTACCGGTGTGCTTTGCCAATCGTGCATCCATTATGAGCGGCATCGGAGAGCACCTCCAGAACGCGGTCATTCCAGCCGCCTGCGCCATAGTCCTCGTCAATCCTCAAACGCATGTGCCAGCAGATAAAACGGCTCGTATCTTTAGCGCACTCGCCGCACCTGAATATTCTGGATACGCAAGTCCAATGTCGTCTCTAAAGTTTACAGATGTGGACGCGTTGTTGAGCTACATGGCTGAACATAGAAACGATCTTGAGACTGTTGCCTCCAAAGTCGTTCTGGAAATCGCCGACATGTGCGAGGCACTTTTCGCAACACAAGGCTGTCGCATCGCTCGCATGTCTGGCGCAGGGCCAACATGTTTTGGGTTATTTGACACCATAGAGTTGGCCACAGATGCAGCGTTGAAGCTGTCGGCGAACCATCCAACTTGGTGGATCAAAGCATCGCGATTGCAATAAGTGTTAGTGGGTTCGGCTGATACAAAACGCAATCACCTGCTCAAGGGCATGCTTCTCGCGACTGTCCGGAAAAATTGCGAGCGCATCGCGTGCTATCGACCCATATGAACGCGCCCGCTCGAAGGTGGCTTCGATCGCCTTGTGACGTTTCATCAATGCGATCGCGTTATCGAGATCGCCCTCTTGAATGTCGCCTTGCGCGACAGTCCTATTCCAGAATTGGCGCTCCTCCGTCGAACCACGCCGGAACGATAAAATCAGAGGTAGCGTGATCTTGCCCTCGCGGAAATCATCGCCAACCGATTTGCCGAGCCGTTGGCTGTCGCCGGAATAGTCCAAGGCATCATCGACGAGCTGGAATGCAAGTCCAAGATTTTTTCCATACGAACGCAAAGCCGATTGTTCCTCGACAGGACGCTGTGCCAGCGCAGCGCCCGCCTCCGCCGCCGATGAAAAGAGCGCGGCTGTTTTGGCATTGATAATGGCTAAATAATCGTCTTCGGTCGTCGATGTATTTTTCGCAGCCGCAAGCTGCATCACTTCGCCCTCGGCAATGGTAGCCGCCGCATTGGACATGATCCGCAGCACGGTCATCGAGCCGACATCGACGAACATCTTGAATGCTTGGCCGAGCAGAAAATCGCCAACCAGAACGCTCGCCTGATTTCCCCAGATCATGCGCGCGGTTTTCTTGCCACGCCGCGTCCCGCTTTCATCGACGACATCGTCGTGCAGCAATGTAGCCGTGTGCATAAACTCGACAGCCGCAGCCGTGCGAATATGCCCAGACCCTTGATAAGCGCACAGTTTCGCGGCCGCTAAAGCAATCATCGGCCGCAGACGTTTCCCGCCGCTGTCGATGAGGTGATGCGCCAGTTCAGGGATCATATCGACGTCGGACACGGCCTTATCGAGAATGATACGGTTAATGGCTTCCATATCCTCAGCGACGAGGTCGAACAGCGGCGTCAAGCTTTGTGCCTGATCCCGCGCTTCATCGAGTGCAATTACCCGGCCCAAGTTGATCCCCTAGCGTTCCAATGCAATGGTACATCATAATCGAGCCGCACCGATCCGTCACGAGCCGTGCCGCGCACTATCTACGCACCCCGTAACAAGAACTGATCACAGCCACAATGCGCGATTTACTGGCCACGAATGATCCCGTCCTTCTCTCTTTCGTCAGCGCTTTGCTGTCGGGCGAGGGCTTTCAATTTGTTGTTCTCGATCAGAATATCAGCATCTTAGAAGGCTCTATCGGCATATTTCCGCGCCGCTTGGCGGTGAGTGAAGACGATTGGGACCAAGCCGCGCGACTGATGCGCGATGCGGATCTCGGGCAGTGGATCAAAGACGATGGCGCGCGCTGATTTGGCGGCTAGGCAACCAGAACAACCAAATACTGGTACGGTAACTGAGGACGCCTTTCTTGGCGGCAAACTCATTGTGCGCCAACCTGCACGCGGTTATCGCGCGGGCTTGGACGCGGTCCTTTTAGCAGCAACAATTCCAGCGAACGCCAGTGGTCGAATACTTGATGTCGGCGCTGGCGTTGGCACGGTTGGCTTATGCGTCGCTGCGCGGTTGCCATCAGCGAATGTGACCCTGCTCGAACGCGAAACAGTCTTGGCCGAGTTGGCACGAGAAAATATTTCGGCAAATGGTCTCGCAGATCGCATGACCATAATGACTGCCGACATCGCCAAGATATCTGCTGAGAAAGCAGCCCTCGAATTAACGGATGCAAGTTTTTCGGAAGTGTTAGCCAACCCGCCCTACCACAATCAATCGAGCGGCTCGCTCCCACCAGATGCGCTCAAAGCGACATCGCACGCCATGGCTGACGATGGCCTCGAAACATGGGTGCGATTTATGACACGCATGACGCAAGCCGGAGGCCGTGCGGTCATGATACATAAAACGGAAATGCTGCCCCGCATTCTCCAAGCTTACGATGGTCGCTTTGGCGCCATCCGCGTGCTTCCTATTCATCCGCGTGCTGGAGAATCCGCGCATCGCATTCTGGTCAGCGGAATCAAAGGTAGTCGCGCGCCTTTGTCGCTTCTGAGCGGTCTAGTTCTTCACGGCGCGGGCAATGAATTCACACCCGAAGTTGACGCGATACTGCGGCACGGTGCAGCACTGCCATTGTAATAATCAGCAAACAAAAAAGCATTTCGCGCGTTCACGCCCATTGCGCGACATAGCCAAGTCCCCATCTCATATCCCGAAACTTATGGAGATTGATTGCATGTGGCCGTTTACACGTCACCCCGTCGTGCCAGTGGTGCGCTTTACCGGGCCGATTGGAATGGTCACGCCGTTGCGTCCTGGAATTTCGCTGGCGTCTTATGCAGGCGCACTCGAAAAGGCTTTCAATTTATCTAAAGCCCCATCTGTCGCGATACTCATCAATTCGCCGGGCGGCTCGCCGGTACAATCCAATCTCATTTTCAAGCGCATCCGCGATCTGGCCGATGAAAAGAAAAAACGCGTGTATGTTTTCTGCGAAGATGTCGCCGCATCGGGCGGATATTTTCTGGCCATCGCTGGCGATGAAATTTACGCCGACCCATCGTCTATCATCGGATCAATCGGCGTCATCTCGGCCAGCTTCGGCTTCGTCGAAGCCATCGACAAACTCGGCATCGAGCGCCGCGTCTATACCGCCGGGCTGAACAAAAGCACGCTCGATCCGTTCCTCCCTGAAAATCCAGATGACGTCGAACGTCTGAAATCACTCCAGCGTGAAGTCCACGACGTGTTCATCGGCCTCGTAAAAAACCGACGCCCTGGAAAACTGAAAGCGCCAGATACTGAATTATTCTCAGGCGCATTCTGGGGCGGGGCCAAAGCGACCGAGTTAGGCCTGATCGACGGACTTGCCGATGTCAGATCAAAAATGCGCGAGATCCATGGCGACAAAGTTAAATTGAAAGTCGTTGAACCCGAAAAGCCTGGATTGCTCGGCCGCGTTCGTCGCCTCTCGACGCACGCAACCTCAAGCGATGGCCTTGCTTTCGCCGATGATCTGGTGTCCGCTGTCGAAACTCGGGCGCTGTGGTCACGTTTCGGGCTCTAAACCGACGCCATTCGAACCACAGCCCGAAGGAGGGCTAACGCTTATGCCACCGCTCATCTTTCTCGCGCTCGCTGGAGCAGGGTGCTACGCGGGCTATAAGCTATTTTCCAAACTGATCGAACAGGCACAAACGCCGAGTCACAGTGAAACGGAACGTATTCGCCGCGAAGCTCATGCCGCGGCCGAACGCAAAGCCGCAGGCACACGCAACTTGGGCGAACTCGAACTCGACCAGAAATCTGGCGTTTATCGTCCACGCAACGCGCCCAATAGCTGAGTGCGAGCGCTTAAGGTCAGCCTTTCACCTCAAACGAAAGCTTGCACGTCACCCGAAACGTCTCGAGCTTGCCCTTACCGTTGACGGTCGCGGACATATCCTGAATCCACACCGAACGTATGCCCTTGATGCTTTTGGAGGCCTTCTCAACGGCCTTTTGTGCTGCGTCCTCCCAGCTTTTGTTCGATTCCGACATCAGCTCGATGACTTTATTCACGGCCATTGTGGCCTCCCTGTTACGCGGGTTTCATATGACTTTTTCATACCTTAGCTCAGGCGAGATACGATCGCGCCTGAACTGCCAGAAAACGCCCCTTCTCGGCGCGTGACAAGGGTTTTCGAACGCGTATAGTGCGCCGCATTCCAACCCCTAGCGAGCTTCTGAGACATGGCAACGAAGGTGGCCGCAGCGCCGAAAGCCGGGTCCCCATCGCTTCGCCCAAAAGAAGCATTCCAGGATCTCATCCTGACGCTGCAAAGCTTCTGGGGTGCTCAAGGCTGCGCGCTGCTGCAACCCTATGACATGGAAGTGGGTGCGGGCACCTTCCACCCAGCTACTACGTTGCGGGCATTGGGCCCCAAACCATGGTCAGCAGCCTATGTTCAGCCCTCGCGCCGACCCAAAGACGGGCGCTATGGGGAAAACCCCAATCGGCTCCAGCACTATTATCAGTTCCAAGTCATCATGAAGCCGTCGCCAGCCAACATCCAAGAGCTCTATCTGGCGAGTTTGGAGGCCATCGGCATAGACACCTCAGTGAACGACATTCGCTTCGTCGAAGACGATTGGGAAAGCCCGACGCTCGGCGCTTGGGGTCTAGGCTGGGAAGTCTGGTGCAATGGCATGGAAGTTTCGCAATTCACCTACTTCCAGCAGGTCGGCGGCTTTGACTGCAATCCCGTGGCTGGCGAAATCACCTATGGCCTGGAGCGCCTCGCCATGTACGTGCAGGGCGTCGATCGCGTCTATGACCTGAACTTCAACGGCCGCAGTGACGACCGGCGTCTCAATTACGGCGACGTGTTCCTGCAAGCCGAACGCGAATATTCGCGCTATAACTTTGAACATGCCAACACTGACATGCTGCTGGCACACTTCAAAGATGCCGAAACCGAATGCACATCGCTGCTCGCTAAAGGGGAGAGCGGCGATGGTCATCTCATGGCTCTGCCTGCCTACGACCAATGCATCAAGGCAAGCCATGTGTTCAACTTGCTCGACGCGCGCGGCGTGATCTCGGTCACGGAGCGCCAAAGTTATATCCTGCGCGTCCGCGAACTGGCAAAAGCCTGTTGCGCCGCGTGGCTAAAAACAGAAGGAGGACGCACATGTCAGAAGACTTAATGGTGGGGCTTGCCGCAACCGGCATTCCGCTTTTGCTCATTGCTTATTTGTTGCTACGCCGTCAGGCAGCGATTTTCACGATGGTTGTGGCCATGATTTTGTTGGGCCTTGGCTATCTGACGACCACCGGAGCGATCACCGATATCGGCGCTCAAGTCATGAATACAATTTCGCCGTCGTCTTCGACCACGCCAACCCCTGAACCTGTGGCGGCACCTGTCGAAGCACCGGCCCCGGCTGCAGCGCCAGAGCCAGAACCGGCACCAGCACCAGAGCCTGCTCCAGAGCCAGCTCCGTCTGATGCACCTGCCGACGCTCCAGCAGATGCTCCAGCGGACGCTCCGGCCGATGCGCCTGCTGATGCACCAGCACCAGTCACACCATAACGCGACGAAGCCCTCTCCCCGTTCACGCGGGGAGAGGGACCGCCGACCCAATTGAAGATCCTAGGTTTTGATGTCCGAACTTTTACTTGAGCTTTTCTCGGAAGAAATTCCGGCCCGCATGCAAGTGCGCGCCGCCGAAGATTTAAACCGCCTCGTCGTTGAAGGTTTGAAATCGCGGGGCTTAGCCGTCGGCTCAGCGCAAAGTTTTTCAACGCCCCGACGTTTGACGCTTGTCATCGACGGCGTCCCGAAACAATCGCCCGCCATTTCTGAGGAAAAAAAAGGACCTCGCGTCGGCGCGCCCGATCAAGCCGTGCAAGGGTTCTTGAAATCCGCAGGTCTTGCGTCGCTGAGCGAAGCCACCATCGTCAAAGACGAAAAGAAAGGCGACTACTACGTCGCCAAGATCGATAAGCCGGGTCGCCCGGCCCGCGAAATCATCGCTGAAACCATCGTCGAAGTGGCCGGTAAATTTCCCTGGCCCAAGTCAATGCGCTGGGGCGCATCGTCGTTCCAATGGGTGCGCCCATTGCAATCTGTGCTGTGTGTGCTCGATGGCGCAGTCGTGCCATTTGAAATCGCAGGGGTTGCGTCGGGCTCGGAGACGCGCGGTCATCGCTTCCTGGGGGCCGACAGCTTCACAGTTACAAACTTTACCGACTATCAGGCCAAGCTCGAAAAGCATCATGTGCTGCTCGATCCCGCACAGCGCGTGAAGTCGATTGCCGACCAGGCGCAGGCGCTCGCCAAATCCGCCAAACTTGAACTCGTCGAGGATGAGGCGTTGTTGAACGAGAACGCCGGGCTCGCCGAATGGCCAGTCGTACTGATGGGAACGTTCGACAAAGACTTTCTAGACGTGCCGGGCGAAGTCCTCGCCACGTCGATGAAAACCCATCAGAAGTGCTTCTCGTTGCGCGACCCGAAAACCAAAAAGCTCGCCAACAAATTCCTGCTCGTCTCAAACCTCATCGCCAGCGACGGCGGTGCCGCGATTACAGCAGGCAACGAAAAAGTCATCCGTGCGCGGTTGTCGGACGCCAAGTTCTTCTGGGATCAGGACTTGAAAAAGCCGCTCGACGAAATGGCGAGCGCCCTGCGCGGCATCACATTTCACGAAAAACTTGGCAGCCAGAAAGACCGTGTGGAGCGCATAGCCGAATTGTCATTCCAAATCGCCGGTGCGGTCGATGCCGACCCGGAAGACGCGCGCCGCGCAGCCCAGCTTGCGAAAGCCGATCTCGTGTCCGGCATGGTCGGAGAGTTTCCCGAATTACAAGGCTTGATGGGTCGTTATTACGCTGAACACGGCGGCATCAAACCTGAAATCGCCCGCGCCATCGAACTGCACTACAAGCCGAAGGGTCCAACCGATATCGTCCCGCGCGAAGACCAAGGCGACGCGGTTGCGATTGCCGTCGCGCTCGCCGACAAACTCGACACGCTGGTTGGCTTCTGGGCCATTGATGAAAAGCCGACGGGCTCCGGTGATCCCTATCAGCTCCGCCGCGCAGCGCTCGGCGTGATCCGGATCGTTCTGGAGAATGATCTTAGGGTAACGCTCGAAACTGCGTTAGGTGATGCACAAGCCGAGTATCGCAAGCAAGAGAAGTGGCCGAATTTCATTACAGAAAAACATAACTCAATCGACGGTTTGCAAAAGAGAATTTATTCAGCGAATCGTGGCTTGATCGAATTCTTCGCCGACCGCCTCAAAGTCTTTTTGCGCGACCAGGGCAAGCGACACGATCTGATCGACGCGGTATTTGCGCTTGGCGGCCAGGATGATTTGGCGCTCATCGTCAAACGCGTCGAAGCGCTCGACGCATTCTTGAAAACCGACGATGGCACAAACCTGCTCGCCGGCGTCAAGCGCGCAGCCAACATTCTCGCCATCGAGGAAAAGAAGGACAAAAAATCGTACGCTGGCGCATACGATGTCAAACTGCTCAAAGAAAAAGAAGAAACAGCGTTGGCCGCCGCTATCGAAGCGGTGAAGCAAGATACCGTTGCAGCCATCAATGTGGAAAATTTCGCAGGCGCCATGCGCGCATTGAGCGAGCTGCGCGCACCTGTAGATCAATTTTTCGAAAAAATTCTCGTCAACGACAGCGACCAAAAGGTCCGCGAAAGCCGCTTGCGCATGCTATCTGAGATTCGCGCAGCAACTCTGACCGTCGCTGACTTCTCAAAAATCTCTGGCTAGTCTCATATTCAGAAGTTTGTTGCGATGATGTCGTCGCGCAAGCGCAGCGGCATTGAAGACGGCAACATCGCGAATGTGCCACGAACTGTTTTCTCAGTGGCCGGGACGGGGCTTGGAGCGACCGTTGGCTTCAACTGCATAGTTGTCTCGGCGGGACGCGCAATGGCATCAACCCATTTCAAAGCCGTCTGACCGGAAAACACCAACGCTGCCACCGCTACAACGACTGCTGCGCTCATCATGCCGATATAGGCAAAGTATTCCGTGGCAGTATCCACCATCGCAGCGGTGCGAGCATCATCACGACGGCTGCCGCCAAAGTCTTGATTCGATGTGATGGTGTGTGAATTGAATGTGCGTTCCATGTCCCGTGACCCGTCTTGTGAATGGCGGTCACAAGTCGCAACCGCACATCCAATTAACGAGCCATCCACACATTAGTTCCGCCTGAGACAAACTGGCGTCAAAGGGACAAAAAATTGCCGTGACTGTTTCTCGTGAATCAATGGACGGATATGCGCGCCGGAAGGGCTGGAGGTGATGCCGTGCGCGGCATCCGGCGCGCTTCCCTCGGTGAGCTGGTGCGGACCTTGTGCTCAGATAGGTCGAACCGATGTTCACGTCGTTCTAGGTGTCGTAGGGAGCTGACAAGACAGTTCCAGTGGGCCCTCACCGACTGTGACTGACGCAACTAACCCCGAAAGTCGCGGTCTAGCCAGCTCCCTTGCCTATCCATTAACCAACTTGGCGAGCAGAAGACAGGCACATGACGAAATTTGTTTCGCTTCAAAATATCTGTGGATAACTTTGGAAAATTAGCCTGCTTCAGCGGATTCCCGTGTCGCCGCCTCGAACGCCTCGCTCGCAGCAAGCCACGCGTCCTCAGCCTCGCTTAATTTTTTGCTGAGCTGACCTCGTTGCAGAGATGCGGCCTGTGCCTTAGCAGGTTGTTTTGCATACAAGTCTGGATCGCCCAGCAGCGAGTCGAGAGCGGCAATCTGCTTCGTCAGCTTTTCGACGGCCGACTCGGCCGCCTGCATCGATTTTCGAAGTGGCGCAAGTTCAGCCCGACGTTCGGCTGCAATCCGGCGCTGATCGGAGCGATTTTGAACACCAGTCGTCCCCTCACGATTGTGTGATTTTTCGCGCCCCTTAGCCCCGCGCTCGGCCAACAACTCCGCGCGATAACTTTCCATATCGCCGTCGTACGACGTAACCGTTCCGTCGCGCACAATCCATAACCGGTCGGCGGTAGCTTCCACCAAATGCCGGTCATGGCTGATGAGTATGACGGCACCATCGTATTCCATCAACGCGCGGATCAACGCCTCGCGGCTATCGACGTCGAGATGGTTTGTCGGCTCATCGAGGATCAGAATGTGCGGACCGTAAAAGGCCGTGAGAGCGAGCAGCAGTCGCGCCTTCTCACCACCCGATAGCAGACTGCATTTGGTATCGGCTTTCTGTGCGCTGAAGCCAAACGTGCCAAGGCGCGTGCGCCGCTGCGCCTCGGTCGCGTCTGGCAAATATTTGACCATGTAGTCATAGGGCGTATCGGACGGATTGAGATCATCGAGCTGGTGCTGCGCGAAATATCCGACATCAACCTTCTGCGCACCAAAGACGTGACCGGCGAGAGGTTTCAATCGACCCGCGATCAATTTTGCAAACGTCGATTTTCCGTTGCCATTTTGCCCAAGCAGCGCGATGCGATCATCATGATCGAGGCGCAAATTCAGATTGTTCAAGATCGCTTGCCCCGGCGCATAACCGACACTGGCATTCTCGATGCGCAGCAATGGACTTGCGATCATTTTCTGCGGTTGCGGAAATACAAACGGCACGACGCGTTCGTCCGTTTGAGCAGCGATAGGCTGCATTTTCGCCAAAGCTTTCACCCGGCTTTGCGCCTGCGCCGCCTTGCTGGCCTTCGCTTTAAAGCGATCGATAAAAGTTTGTAAGTGGCGTCTTTGCTCGTCTTGCTTTTTCTTGAGTTTCAATTCGAGCCGTTGCTTTTCACGCCGCGTCTCTTCGAAATCATCATAGCCGCCGGTATAAAGCGTCAACTTACCTCGATCGAGATGCAGGATGCTGCCCACTGCCCGATTCAGCAAATCGCGATCGTGACTGACCATTAAAACGGTATGCGGATACGATTTGAGATGGCTTTCCAGCCACAACGTGCCTTCCAGATCGAGATAGTTGGTCGGCTCGTCGAGTAAAAGAATTTCTGGTTCGAGAAACAAGATCGACGCCAAAGCCACTCGCATTCGCCAGCCGCCGGAAAACTCACGACAGGCACGCCGCTGTGCAGCGTCATCAAAGCCTAAGCCAGATAAAATCTGCGCCGCGCGTGCAGGAGCCGAATGCGCATCGATATCGGTCAGGCGAATTTGGATATCGGAAATGCGCGTCGGATCGGTCGCGTGCTCCGCTTCATCGAGAAGGCTCGCGCGTTCCGTATCGGCAGATAAGACCCAATCGATCAGGCTGTCATCGCCGCCCGGCGCTTCTTGCGCGACATGACCGATGCGCGCATTGCGCGGCGTCGAGATCGATCCATCGTCGGGTGCGATTTCACTTTTGAGGAGCCGTAGCAAAGTCGTTTTGCCCGCACCGTTGCGACCGACGAGACCGACTTTGTGGCCCGTTGGAATTGCGACAGTGGCCTGATCGAGGATCAGCTTGCCTTCGATGCGATAGGTGAGATCATTGATATGCAGCATAGAATGAGCCGATAGCGGGTCTCAGCGCCGCTGTCACGCCTGCGCTTACAATGGTATTCCAAAGTGCGACAGGATAGCCGTCATGGCCAGATACGCAGCGAATGTCATAGCTGAAGCCAGCAGAAGACTTGGCCAGAAATTTATGCCAACTGCGAGTAAAGCGGGAAGGGCGAGGAACAGTACGAGCGATGGGAGCACGTACCAGAAAATGCTGGTCGAGAGATGAGCAATCTTCGCGCTATCGCCACTCTCGGTATATAGCCAGATAAATGCCAACAGCGATGTGAGCGGCAAAGACGCGACGATGGCACCGAAAGCCGTCGAACGCTTCGAGATTTCTGAAATCGCAACTACCAAGAGCGCCGTAATCAAAACCTTGAGCGCCAGATAGGCCACGTTACTAACCCGAGACGACCGGCTTCAGCGTTTCATAAAGCAATCTGTCCCGCGCACCGGTATCTTGCACGGCCAAATGCGCGACAAACCACTCCTGCACCATCTTGCACACACGATCAGGCTCGCGCTTGGCCAACAATGCCGGGTTCGAGAACACCTGCAAGTCTTCTTCCTTCCAACCCAACTTGCCGAGTTCTTTAATCAACAAATCGTAGTCGGTTTTGACAGCGGCATCGTGCTTGATCGGAGATTTTGTACCTTCCGAAATCGCTTCAAAGACAGCCGCGATTTGTTTATGCAGTGGCGCCCCGGCATCCGGAGCCGCCACGAGCTGCACAACCGCGGGGCTCGTTTCGCCCTTCGAAATAAATCCGTAGCAAGCCGTAACGCTTTGGCTGCGCAATGCCTTCAAGTTATCGAGGAACGCGGTTGCTATGCGGCGCAATTTATCCGGGCTTGCAGCCAGCGCTTTCTCCGCATTCTGACGGCGCAAGGCAACCAGACCCTGCGCGAGATGCAGTGATATTTCGTTGTCGGGCTTCTGTTCGGCCGACAGCTTTTCCGCCGCTGCAATATGACCGACATACCAATCCGGGTAGTCTTTTTTGATAAGCGCCCAGGCTGGAATTTTCTGTAGCTTGGCGTCGATCTGCGAACCATCGATTGACGGCGCAACTGCAACAGACTGCGCGGGAGGCTCAGGTGCAGCAGGCGCTGCCAAGTTCGCCGTTTGCGTTTCAACAGTCGGCGACGGCGCAGTTTCCACAGGCGCACCCACGACAACCTCGGGTGCAGCAGCTTCACTTGGCGCATCTGCCGTTTGCGGAGCGGCAACAACTGGCGGTTCTGCGCTAACCGGAGCTTCAGCTACCACCGGGGCAGAAATGTCCACTGTCTGCGGTGCGGTCTCTGCCGACAGATATTGCGTGATCGGCTCTCTGAACATCGCGACCGCGAATGCGCCGCCTCCAATAATAGATACTGCGACAGCCGCCATGGCCGCACGCTTGAACACGCCGCGCTGAGCCGGTGGTTCAGCCATGACGTCAAGATCATGCCCACTCGCAATAGCAGCATCGCTATAATTGGGCGCAGCCATCGGATGCGGATAGGAAGGCTCGGGCTCTGCTTGATGTAGTGGTTCCGCGGCGGGCGCCTCGACAGGCTCGCTGCCAAACACGGCAGGAAAAACCGTCGGTGCTGGCAACCACTCAGCCATACCCGGACGCCAGATCAAATCCGTCTGGCGCAAATAGTTATGCGCAACGAACGTGCGCATCTCGACATCGGTCAATGGCCCGTGCTGCTTGCCATCGCGGGCTATGTACCACTGGGTCTCGTTATTCTGTTCGCTCATCATCGCTCTTAGCACACGCCATGACTGTTAAGCCCTAAACTGGCAGGCCACATGATCCGGTGCGCCCCCGCGCTGACACCACACTGTTCACAAGGGTCGGTTCCAGTCAATCGGGCTATCGCTCGGAATTGGCGAACAATTTCCCCCAAATATATGGCGGGGGATAGACAACTCTGCGACCATTGTGGCGTGCGGCTACCGCGCGCTTGTTTGCCAAGGGGGCCATAGCTATAACGCGCGCAATCCAAACGAAAAATTCGAAAGCGAGACACTTTCATGGCCATCGAGCGCACGTTCTCCATCATCAAGCCAGACGCGACACGGCGTAATTTGACCGGCCAAATCAACGCTGTGATTGAAGGCGCTGGCCTTCGCATCGTTGCGCAAAGGCGCGTTTTGTGGACGCGCGCACAAGCCGAGAAATTCTATGAAGAGCATGCCGCGCGGCCATTCTATGGCGAACTCGTGGAATTCATGACGTCTGCCCCAATTGTCATCCAAGTTTTGGAGGGCGAAGGTGCCATTGCAAAGTATCGCGAAGTCATGGGCGCGACTGACCCGAAAGAAGCCGCCGAAGGCACCGTGCGCAAATTGTTCGCTGTATCCAAGGGTGAAAATTCGACCCATGGATCTGATAGCCCGGCAGCCGCCGCTCGCGAAATTGTCTTGAACTTCCAAGCTGACGAGATCGTCGGCTAAGCAATCATAAAATATATAAAATTAAAGGCCCCCATCTCGGGGCCTTTTCTTATTCAGCTAGCCGCTGGCGAGCGTGCGTTAAGTTCACGCGCGAAAGTTGCCTCATCCAACGCATTTTCTGATTTCGATATTACAATAGTCGCAATACCATTTCCGATGAGATTGGTCAGTGCGCGGGCCTCCGACATGAAGCGGTCGATGCCGAGGATCAACGCGATCGATGCTACGGGAATGGTTCCGACCGAGGCAAGCGTCGCCGCCAGTGTGATGAACCCGGAGCCCGTAACGCCTGCAGCGCCTTTCGAGGTCAGCAACAAAATTCCTAAAATTCCAAGCTGCTGCCATACCGTCAGATCGGTATTTGTCGCTTGCGCTAAAAACAGCGCCGCCATTGTCAAATAGATGCAAGTGCCATCGAGATTGAAGGAGTACCCGGTTGGAATTACGAGTCCGACGACACTCTCCTCGCACCCCAATTTTTCCATCTTGGCAATCATCCGCGGCAGCACGCTTTCCGACGACGACGTACCAAGAACGATCAACAGCTCTTCTTTGATGTAGGCGATGAATTTGAAAATGGAGAAGCCATAGAATGCGGCAATCGATCCAAGCACGACAAAAATGAAAATCAGGCAGGTCACATAAAACGCTGCCATCAACCACGCGAGGCTTGCCAGCGAAGCGACACCATATTTTCCAATCGTGAAAGCCATCGCGCCGAACGCGCCAATCGGGGCCAGCGCCATCACGTATCCGACAATTTTGAACAACACTTGGGCGATTTGCTCGATAAGATGAAGAACAGGTTGTCCTCTTTCACCGAGCGCCTGCAATCCGAATGCAAACAAAATGGCCAACAGCAAAACTTGAAGAATATTGCCGTCGGCAAACGCGCCGACGAATGTCGAAGGGATGATGTCGAGTAGAAACCCTATCGTGCTTTGGTCCTTCGATTTTTCGACAAACCCTTCGATGGATTTGGTATCGATTTGCGACGGATCGATATTCATACCCGCGCCGGGTTGCACGAGATTGCCGACAATCAAGCCGATGGCCAAAGCGATTGTCGTGACAATTTCAAAATAAATCAGCGCTTTCACGCCGACCCGACCGACTTTTTTTAAGTCCTGCATCGACGCAATGCCATGCACGACGGTCACAAAGATGATCGGCGCGATCAACATTTTAATAAGTTTGATGAAGCCATCGCCGAGCGGTTTCATGGCCACACCGATGTCAGGCTGCATGTGGCCAAGCACGATCCCGATGGTGATCGCCGTCAGGACTTGAACGTAAAGCTGCGCGTAGAAGGGTTTTCGAGGTACGGGGGGCATCGTGGCATCAAAGCTACCAGCGCTCTCTTTGCTAAGCTCATGCATTCCAGACGCCATTGTGTTGTGCCCCCAGCCGCGCGCCTTCGAGACGGGCGAAATTGCTCCCTGTCTGCGACTTGTAGGGTGATTGCTTCGACATGTCAGGGTCAAAGCAGGTCAGCCAGAGCCAAAAAAAATGGCGCGTCCAATTTGGAAGCGCCAAACAATCAGAGCGGGTCAACGTCGGCTCGCAATTGAGGAAGATCGCAAGCTCATGAGGCCGAGGGAAGGCCAAGCCGTTGCCATTGTACGCACGAAACTAAGGATGCGGCCTTGTCAGGCAGCCGCTACCCAACTTCCTGAAACATATCCGAATGCGACGGCGTCAGGATTGCGACGGGCCGCTTCGAGAAGCTTGTCGGGATGCTCGACTTCGAACGCTCTGTCTCTTTTTTTTGCGCCGTTAGCCGTTTTGACACCGGTAAGTAAGAATACCGATTTGCCGAACAGTATGGTTTTGACCGACTCCATGACGGGGGAACTCCTGGAGTTGACGTGCAAGACCTCTACGACCAAACACTTGAGGCTGAATATCAGAACCGACGTCTGTGTTACGAAATATGACGCTACGCCGGGCTGATAGTCGATAGCTCTAGAGCGCTATCGCTGCCAAAATATGACAGTGCATCTAACATTTAGCGAGTCAGTCGCTTCGCACGTGCGATGGGCAAAAATCCTGATTAGGACATTGTCGAGCAATTCGGAGACGATGCACCCTTGGTGCATTGCGATACTTGTTGTGGATAACCCGAATTACTGAGGCTGCACCGCATGCAGCACTCGTCAGCTCAATTCACGAATTCGAAACGGCAAGCCACCCTTAGGTGTCAATGTCACGGTCGCACTGATGCCTGCCGGATTTTGTCCGACATATTCAGGCCGGAACCGACGCAACAGCAGCGACAAGGCCAAGGTGTTTTCCACTTGGCTCATGGCACCGCCAATGCACGAGCGCTTGCCGGCACCGAAGGGAATATAGCTGTACTTCACTTGTTTCTTGGCGTTGCCAGCCATCCAGCGTTCTGGCCGGAATTCTTCCGGGTCTTCCCAGTATTTCGGATTGTGATGTGCCCCATAGGCAAACAGCGTGACGCGATCGCCCGCTTTGATCTCTTTGCCGCCGATCATGTCGTCTTCAACGGCAACGCGGATCAAGCCCCAGATGGGCGGATAAAGCCGCATCGTTTCCTGAATGACAGCGCGCGTATATGCCAGACCTGAATAATCAGCAGCTGTCGGCGGGCGGTCGCCATAAACCTGTTCGCCTTCGCGACGAACACGCTCTGCGGCTTCAGGGCGACGCGACGTTTCATAAAGCGCCCACGCGAGCGTCAGGGCTGTCGTTTCAGTTCCAGCCCACAAATATTGCTTCAATTCGTCGATGGCTTGTTGAGTATCGAACTCCGGAACGCTCTCGTCGGCAACGGCGGCTTCGATCATTTTCAAAAGTGTGCGCTCGCGCATCTCGCGCGGATCTGATGCAATGACAGCTGGCGGTACATTGGCCCAAATTTCCATGGACTTTGCCGCGTCTTCATCGGTCATCTCGAACACTTCACCCGATTGCTTGCGCAATCGAATGTCGCGATGGTTCATAACGTCAGTGTATGTTTTCACGCACTTGAACACGACATGCGGATTGAACGGCATATTGCGATCAAACAGCGCTTTACAGATCATGTCGGCAGCCAACGTCCAAGTCTGTTCGACCATTTCGAACGTCTCGCCAGACTTGGCAAGATCAGCCCACAAATCCATTTTGGCCTGAATGGCCTGCAAGAAGTACGGAATGTATTCCGCGAACATATCGGGGTGGAACGCGGGCTGTTGCGGCATACGAATTTTTTGCCAAAGCGCACCATCGTTCGTAATCATGGACTTGCCGAAGATTGGCTTCAGTCCATCGAAATATTTGATGTAGTTGTCGGCCTTCGTGACCAGAACGTGTTTGAAATATTCTGGATCTGAAATAATCACGACGCGTTGGTTGGCCATATTGACCGGGAGCACAGGTCCATAGCGTTCAGTCATTTGCATTAGGATGCGCATCGGGTTCTCGGGATCACCGCGCAACAGCGGCGTCAATTTGAACCAGATGCTGCTCTCCTCGCCGAGGCCCTGAGCGTGGCTGGCGGTCGTGGCCATTCGACTTCGTCTCCAAATGCGAACCCGAGCCTATCGCTGTGGTTCGTCGTCTTCAGCGGTTGCGTTCAGCGCGAGGGAATTGTGGCCCAGCTTTTTGGCCCGCATACCGCAATGTCTTGCAGAATTGTCTGTAGCCCCTGAACTACATCAACGCAGCATCATACGGGCCAAACAAGTCCTGTCCATGCGGCGCCCCGCCTCCACGGGCACTCAGCGCATCGATAAGTCTTTGATTTTTACTTTATTTGTTAAACGCAGGGGAAAACAGTGGCACGCTCTGGTTAACGTCTTCTGAAATAACAACTTTATCGTGCTCGACGCGTGCCCGCCCTGCGGCAACCAGACGTAAAGCCTCTGGATAAAGGGCGTGTTCGGCTTCCAGCACGCGGTTGGCGAGTGAAACAGGCGTATCTGTCGAAAGCACCGGCACAGCGGCTTGAGCAATGATCGGACCGGCATCCATTTCATGCCGAACAAAATGCACCGTGCACCCCGCTATCCGCACACCCGCAGCCAACGCGCTTTCGTGGGTGTGCAAGCCTTTGAACGAAGGTAATAACGATGGGTGGATGTTGATCATGCGATCTTGCCAGCGCGCAACGAAACCTGCCGTCATCAATCGCATGAAACCAGCAAGCGCAATGATCTCAACGTGTGCGGCATCGAGCGCCTTCTGCAATTCCGATTCAAATGCGTCGCGAGAGCGAAACGCTTTGTGATCGAGCGCCACGGTCGGAATTTTTTTGGCCGCTGCCCAAGCTAATCCTGGTGCATCCGGCCGATTGGAAATAACTGTGACGATCTTTGCTGGATAATCTTTTTCTCGAGCCGCTGCGACAAGCGACTGCATATTCGATCCGCGACCAGAAATCAGAATTCCAACGCGCGCTTTGTCCGTCACGATTGATAGCCCAGGTGTCCAGAGTAGGCGATGGCCCACGCGTCTCCTTTGCCTTTGGCTTGCGTGCGCGCGCCACCTGGAGGCGTGATCTCACCGATGATCATTGGTTTCTCCCCAGCCTCCGTGAGCGCAGTGAGCACTTCAGATGCGCGCTCTTTGTCTGCGACTAAAACCATGCCGATGCCACAGTTGAAAGTGCGCAGCATTTCCTCGTCGTCAAGGTGCCCGGCATGCGCCAGCCAACCAAAAACGGGTGGCGCTTGAAATTGGCTTAAATCAATCCGCGCAGCCACCGCATCTGACAAAACCCGAGGCAGATTTTCTGACAGTCCGCCGCCCGTAATGTGCGACAAAGCTTTGATAGCTCCGCCTGCGCCCGCACCACCTGTTACTCGTAAAGCGTCCAGGATCGGCTTGACGTAAATACGCGTTGGCACGAGCAAAGCGTCGCCAACGGACTTTGACATGTCCCATGGCGCGGATTCCGACCAATCGAGCTTAGCGTCCGACACAAGCCGACGGACAAGAGAATATCCGTTCGAATGAACGCCCGACGAAGCAAGGCCGATCAACACATCGCCGGGTGCCAAATCTGAGCGCGGTAGAATTTCACCGCGCTCGGCGGCACCCACAGAAAAACCGGCCAAATCGTAATCGCCTGGTTGATACATACCGGGCATCTCGGCTGTCTCGCCGCCGATCAGTGCGCATCCAGCTTGGCGACATCCCTCAGCAATGCCGGAGATAACATCTCTCGCAATGCCCACAGAAAGTTTTCCTGTCGAGAAGTAGTCGAGAAAAAATAGCGGTTCGGCCCCTGCCACGATCAAATCATTGACGCACATCGCGACGAGATCGATACCAATTGTTTGATGGTGTCCCGTTTCAATCGCGATTTTAAGTTTTGTGCCCACTCCGTCGTTCGTTGAAACGAGGATCGGATCTTTAAAACCGGCGCGCTTTAAATCGAACAAGCCGCCAAAACCACCCAGATCGACATCGGCGCCGCGCCGGCTCGTCGATTTAGCCAGCGGCTTGATGGCTTTGACCAGATCATTTCCAGAATCGATATCGACGCCGGAATCACGATACGTAACGGGCTTGGACATTGGCTGTTTAGGAGACGACATCTATCCTCGCGTATTGCAGCGGATGAGACGCTGAGAGCCGCGCATAACCCGGCTTAAACTCACTTTTGCCCCATTGCCAATCCGAAGTGGGGGTCGTAGCAGCTTGGGACTTGTGCGGCAATCGCTCGACACGACAATGCCCGACGAAGACGTTAAAAAGTCTGATCTGCAAGTGGTATAGGAGGAAGCCGCGTGGTGTGCGACGTGATGGCAAAAGTCCGGACACGCGTACTTTTAGCGCCGCTTCTATTCATTGCGAACTATGCAAGCGCGTGGGCTTCGAGCGATCGCGTATTCACTGTCGGAAATTATCCAGTTGAGGCCAGCGCAAATAGCGCGGTCGCCGCGAAAGACAAAGCCCTTGCCGATGGCCAACAGGCAGCCTTCCGCTCGCTGCTCAAACGTATTGTTCCGGTAACGGCTTACAAGCAACTCTCGCGCGTTTCCGGCACAAAAGCTGAAGCGTTGGTGTCCGGCGTTTCGGTTCAATCCGAGCGCAATTCTGCAACCGACTATATTGCCAGCTTGGATTTTTCATTCCAAGCCGACGCCGTCCGATCACTGCTATCGCGTGAAAGTATTCCATTCGTCGATGAGCAAGCAGACTCGGTAACGCTTGTACCTGTATTGCGCCAAGGCAATCCTCCAGTATCGGTCAATGACACGAGCGGTTGGCGCAAAGCGTGGCAGGGGCTCGATCTCAAAAATTCGCTCACGCCTGTGACGATCGGCGAGTTAAAGCCAGTCATACATAACGATACAGTCGAGATGTTAAATCGTGGCGACTTCAGCGCAATGCGGATACTCGCCCAAGAATACGCAACTCCGCGTATCGTAATTGCCATTCTGGAGCCCGACCCTAGCAATAAAAAATTGCTTGTCACGCTTGTTGGCGAAGATGCCGTTGGCCCATTCCTGCTCAAGCGCACCTATCGCATTTCCGATGGCGATGTCGCGTATGCCACGGAACTAGCAGCCGTTGTCGCACTCGGCATTTTCGAAGGACGCTGGAAGGCGATAAAATCCAGTTCCTCAACAGTGGCTGATCAAGGTTATGGATCAGACCGTCCCGTTTGGGCTGCTGTCGGTAGCAGCGCCTCGGGCGACGCGGTGCGCGTGATCGTTGAGTTCAACAGCCAAAGTCAGTGGAATGAAATGCGTGCGCAACTCCTGGATACGCCTGGTGTCGAGGATCTCGAAATTGCATCCGCGACAGATTTTAACAGCGAGGTTTCGCTACGCTATCCTGGAGGCGCGCAGGGTTTAGCGCGCGCAGTGGGTGGCAGAGGCCTCACGCTCGCCAACATTGGCGAAACTTGGGTCTTGCGGTCAAACTACTAGATCGAACAGCGTTTTGATGTCGGCACACGTGCCATAACGTGTGCATTGCACAACTGTGCGCCAGTCTGTTTAGATTCCTGCACGAAATATTGCCAATGCTCTCGACGCCATAACTAACGAGAGAGTAGGGTCATGAGACCGGGTAAGAGCCCCGCGTAATCGCGTACGATGATGTGGGCGATACAACAGTTCATCGGTCACTTTTGCGGCTTCTCAAAGCAGCAAATCAGGTGCGTTGGCATAGGACGTTCGGTGTGAGCATTCCAAACTTGATTACGCTCGGCCGCGTTATCCTCGTCCCTATCGTGTTCTGGTTGCTGGTGACCGGCCAGCTTCAAGCTGCTTTCCTGGTTTTCGTCATCGCTGGCATTTCCGATGCCGTCGATGGCTATCTCGCAAAGCGCTACAAATGGGAAACGGAACTCGGCGCCTATCTCGATCCCATCGCCGACAAACTTCTTATTGTCTGCATTTTTATCGCCCTTGGCGTCACCGCGCGTCTGCCGTCTTGGCTCGTCATCATTGTCGTGTCGCGCGACGTGTTAATCGTCATTGCCATTGTTTTGTCCTGGCTGCTAAACCATCCCACTCCTATGAAACCACTAGCCGTCAGTAAGCTCAATACGGTCGCCCAGATCGTATTGGCATCGGTTGTGCTCGCAGACGAAGCGTTCGGGCTCAGGCTCAAGGGTCCCGTTTTGGTTTTGGTGTGGCTGACTGCAGCACTCACCTTGGCCTCTCTCATTGCCTACTTGCGCATTTGGCTCAGGCATATGACGGTCACGGAAACCACAGTCTCCAAACCTTAAACGTCATCGCCCTATTGCGTGGCAAACACCGGTGTTATGTCTGTCCTCAAGAGATGGGAAGGCTGCAATGCAATTTGAGCGTCACGCACTGTTTTGGTTGGTCGTCGCGGTGCTATGTGCACTCATCATCCAAACTTTGTCGCCGGTTCTATTACCGTTCGTCGTAGGCCTGACGCTGGCCTATTTCTTCAACCCACTTGTCGATGGGTTGAGCGCTCTGCGTATTCCGCGATGGCTGTCAGCCTTCGTGATCTTGTTAGGCGCCACTCTGGCTATCACTGCGCTCTTGGTGTTTCTCGTTCCAGTCCTGGCGCAACAAACAGCCAGTTTAATGGACGCGTTGCCAACGGAAATTGCGCGCCTGCAAACGGTCGTCGAACAAGCAGCCCGCGAACGTCTGGGCGACCGTTTTCCCGATGTGCAAGCCTCCGTGTCGCGCACACTGTCGGGGTTGTCGGATAGCTTGCCTGCCTTTGCGACCAGCTTGGCTCAATCGCTTTGGAACCAGGGAACAGCGGCATTCAATTTTCTGACGCTCATGCTCGTGACCCCGCTGGTTTTCTTCTACGCGTTGCTCGATTGGCCGAAAATCGTCGCAACGGTCGATGGCTGGCTGCCGCGCGAGCAAGCACCAAAAATTCGCTCACTTGCCTATGAGATCAACGATCGCGTGTCGGCGTTCATCCGCGGTCAGGGAACGGTTTGTTTGATCCTGGCGGTATTCTATGCCGTGGCATTGAGTGCTCTCGGATTGAAATATGGCCTACTCGTAGGTTTACTGACGGGATTGGTGAGCTTCATTCCGTTTGCTGGCTGGGCACTCGGCATGATCACGGCAACGGCTTTGGCCATCATTCAATTCTGGCCCGATGTATCAACTGTGCTGCTGGTGCCGGTTGTATTTCTCGCAGGCCAAGCGCTCGATGCAGCAGTCCTAGGGCCGCAAATTGTCGGTCAAAAAATTGGCTTGCACCCCGTCTGGCTCATCTTTGCTTTGCTCACGTTCAGTTATCTGTTCGGCTTCCTAGGATTGCTCGTTGCAGTCCCCGTTGCCGCCGCAATCGGCGTGTTGGTGCGCGCAGCATTGCAAACTTATCGCACGTCGTCTGTCTATCAAGGCGGCGACGGCATTCCTAACTGAGGCGCCGCCGCCATCATGCAAGCCTCGCCGCAACAACTCGTGTTTGAATTGCCCCACCGCGCCGCGCTGGGTCTGGAAGATTTTCTCGTATCAGATTCCAACGATGCAGCCGTTGCCCTAATCGACCGCTGGCCGGATTGGCCCGTTGGTGCCGGCATCATCGTTGGTCCGCAAGGCTGCGGAAAAAGTCACTTGGCCAACGTATGGCGATTAAAATCCCAAGCCCATGTGATTGAGGCCTCAGAACTCGACAAGGCAATCGTTCCGACACTTGCCGCTTATGGCGCCTTGCTTGTGGAAAATATTGAAGGCACACGTGATCAGGCCGCACTCTTCCACCTGCTCAATCTTGTGCGAGAGCAACGGCTAGCCATTCTGCTGACATCGGCTAAAGCGCCTGGCGATTTGTTGCTCGATCTCCCAGACTTGTCGTCGCGTTTGAAAGCATTACCGTTCGCGGTCATCGCGCCGCCTGATGAGGCTCTCCTGCGCGCAGTTCTCGTGAAACTATTTGCCGACCGCCAGCTTTCCATCGAGCCGCATATCATTGACTATGTTCTTCTACGCATGGAACGCTCGATGGCGTCTGCACAAGTCTTGGTAGCCGAAATCGATCGCCAAGCCTTGATTTTGCAGCGCCGAGTTACTCGCGCAGTCGCCGCTGCAGCCTTGACGTCCATGGGATTTTCATTGCCGGGCGATGAGGAAAATTCGCAATGACGCCTTGTGTATGTCACGCCAGACGTGTGGTGCTTAAGCCAAGAAAAATGTAGGCTCGTCCAAGCAGCACGATCTACTGTAATTTAGAATTTTGCTCACAGCGACAACCGTCGATACGGATAATTTAAGAATGGCGACCCCGCGAACCAAAGCCAATGGCAGAACGCAAGTGTCCGAAATTCCGCAAGGACCGGATCGCTTCTACAATCGTGAGCTATCTTGGTTGCAGTTCAACAAGCGCGTCTTGGAAGAAGCTGCCAACAAGAATCATCCCCTGTTAGAGCGTTTGCGATTTTTGTCGATCTCGGCGTCTAACCTCGACGAATTTTATATGGTGCGCGCTGCTGGCGTTTACGGACAAGTGAAAGCTGGTATCACGACGCTCTCGGCGGACGGTTCGACGCCCATGCAGCAATTGGCTGCCATCAATAAATTTGCAGCCAAACTCGTTGCCGAAAAGCAGGCCACTTGGCGCGAAATCAAGGCCGAGATGGCAGCAACGAATTTATTCGTCCTTGATCCCGATGATGTCACTCCGCGTGAACGTGATTGGCTCGAAAAGCTTTTCATGACCCACATCTTCCCAATTCTGACACCGATCGCCGCCGATCCCGCGCATCCATTTCCCTTTATCTTGAACAAAGGTCTGACCATCGTCGTCGAAATGGTGCGCCGTTCCGACTCAAAAGCCATGAAGGGCCTGATCCCGATACCCAGTCAGCTGGAACGCTTTATTCGTCTCGAAGCCGATCCCGAACGCCCGCGCGATATCCGATTCATACAGTTGGAAAGTATGATCGGCATGTTCTTGACCGAGCTATTCACCGGCTTTGAAGTCAGCAGCCAGGGTGCGTTCCGCGTCTTGCGCGACAGCGACATCGAGCTGCAAGAAGAAGCCGAAGACCTCGTGCGCTCATATGAAAGCCAGTTGAAGCGTCGTCGCCGCGGCAACGTCATCCGTTTGGAACTCGAAGCCAGGATGCCCGAACGGCTACGCAAGTTCGTCATCGAAGAACTGGAAGTGCGTGACGAAAGCGTATTTGTCAAAGAAGGCTTGTTGGCACTGGCCGATACCGCCCAGTTGATCGTCAAAGATCGCCCCGACCTGACGTTCAAACCGTTCCCCATTCGCTTTCCAGAACGCATTCGCGAATTCAACGGCGATTGCTTTGCCGCTGTGCGCAAGAAAGACATCGTCGTTCATCATCCCTATGAGAGCTTCGACGTGGTTGTGCAGTACCTGCGCCAAGCGGTCGCCGATCCCAACGTCATGGCGATCAAATGGACACTCTATCGCACCTCACGCGACAGCCCCATCATCCAAGCTTTGAAAGAGGCTGTCGAAGCTGGGAAGTCCGTGACTGCTGTCGTCGAACTGAAAGCTCGCTTTGATGAAGCCGCCAACATTCGCTGGGCGCGCGATCTCGAAAGTGCTGGTGTGCACGTTGTGTATGGGTTCACCGAACTCAAAACCCACGCCAAGCTCGGCCTCGTCGTTCGCCGCGAAGGCACCGAACTGACAACCTACTGTCACATCGGCACCGGCAACTACCATCCGCAAACTGCACGCATCTATACGGACCTGTCACTGTTCACGACAGATCCAGAAATCGTCCGCGACGTGACACGAATTTTAAATTTCGTAACTGGATATGGGGAGCCTGCGGAACTCGAATCCATGGCGGCGAGCCCTCATGGCATTCGCAATCGCATCATGTCGCACATAGCCGAAGAAATGAATAATGCCAAAGCCGGACGTCCCTCCGGTATTTGGATGAAAATGAACGCATTAGTCGATTCACAGATCATTACAGGGCTCTATGAGGCAAGTTGCGCTGGCGTGCCTATTGATCTTGTTGTGCGCGGTGTATGCTGCCTGAAGCCTGGAATTCCAGGGCTGTCAGAAAACATCCGCGTCAAAAGTGTAATCGGCCGCTTTCTCGAACACGCACGTATCTATTGCTTCGGACACGGTGCCCCCTTGCCTTCACCCGATGCCGCCGTCTACATCAGCTCCGCCGACATGATGCCGCGCAATCTCGACCGTCGCGTCGAAGCATTGTGTCCGATCAAGAACCCAACCGTGCACGAGCAAGTATTGAATCAAATCATGGTTGCCAATCTCAAAGACAATCAGCAGAGCTGGCGAATTAACGCTGATGGCAGCTCGACAAGGCTGACGCTGGCACCCGGTGAAGAACCTTTCAACGCGCACAAGTACTTCATGACCAATCCCTCTCTATCGGGTCGTGGACAATCGCTGAAGGAAGACTTTCCGCCACGCTTCGGCGAGACGGGTTGATGTCGTGGTGTTTCTGTGACGCGCATTAGAAGTTTTTTCCCGACCGGCGGTCGCATGAACGAATTCGAGCCGATCGGTGTTATCGACATTGGCTCGAACTCGGTTCGACTTGTCGTCTATGAAGGTGCGGTTCGCTCTCCAACACCGCTATTCAATGAAAAAGTTCTATGCGGACTTGGCCGCTCTGTGGCCTCGACGGGCAGCCTAGGCGGCGAAGCTGTTGATAGGGCAATTGCGGCACTCACGCGCTTCAAAGCCATCGCGCGCGTACTCGGCGTCAAAAATCTCAAAGCCATAGCGACCGCCGCTGTGCGCGAAGCAAAAAACGGTCGCGACTTCATTCAGCGCGGCGAAAAAGCAGCCGGGTGCGCGATTGAAGTTTTAACAGGTGAGAAGGAAGCCAAGCTCGCAGCGCAAGGCATCATGATGGGGTTCGTCGATGCCGATGGCATAGCAGGCGACCTCGGCGGTGGCAGTCTCGAACTCATCGACCTGAGCTTCGAGAAATTGAAAGAAGCTGCAACACTTCCTCTCGGCGGCTTACGCTTGATCGACCTTACCGGCAACAAGCTGGAAAAGGGCCTCGATATTATTGACGAAATGATCGCAAGTCTTCCGTGGGTCAAGCAAGGCGTCGGTCGAACATTTTATGCCGTTGGCGGCACCTGGCGTGCCGTCGCTAAAATGCACATGGAAGCCACCAACTACCCGCTACGTGTGATGCACGGCTACAAACTCTCATGTCGCGATGCTCAAGATTTTTGCGAAAGCATCCGCAAATCGAAAAAGCCGAATGAACTGCCTGGCATGATGCACATCGCCCGCGCGCGTCGCGAAGTGGTGCCGTTCGGGGCGCTCGTACTCGAACGCTTGTTGCGCCAGATGCAACCTCGACAAGTCATTTTCTCCGTCTATGGAATTCGCGAAGGGTACATATATGGACTTTTGTCGGCACAGGAACGACGCCGCGATCCGCTGCTCAGTTTCTGTGAAGACTACGCCACATTACGCTCGCGCTCCGTCCCGCACGCGCATGAATTGTGCCGGTGGACCGATCAGATTTTCGAACTGCCAGAACTCGAAGAGACTCAGGACGAGCGTCGATTGAGACACGCTGCGTGTCTTCTGTCAGATGTCGGCTGGCGCGCTCACCCCGATTATCGCGGTGAGCAAAGCCTCAGCACGATTGTCCAAGCCGGTCTCGGCGGCGTTGATCACGCAGGGCGGATATTCTTGGCGCTCGCTGTGTTCCATCGTCACGACACGTCCGAACAAAGTAGCGACGCGCTAGCGGAACAATTGCGCAGTCTCGTGGGCCGCCGTGTTCAGCGGCGCGCGCGCATCATCGGCTCGGCTATCCGCACCGCCCATATGCTGTCGATCGGCATGCCCGGCGTGATCGACGAAACCACGCTCAAATATGAAAACGGCAAATTGGTCCTCATCATTCCAAAGGCCTACGCGGGGCTGGATGGTGAGCGCCTGCGTCGCCGATTCGAGGGACTTGCCGCCTTGCTCGACAAAAAGCCCGAAGTTAGAATAACGCGATAAGTCAGACCGCAGTGGATCGTCTCCCATATGCCTCTCGGCGGGGCGGAAAAAAGTCTGCTAAGGTCGAATGCACGGGGGCTAATCCCCGCTTTGTGACGGACGAAGACAACATCAATGGCCGATGATCTATATGACATTCTTGGCGTGTCGAAGCGCGCCTCGGACGACGAGATTCGGCGTGCCTTCCGAAACTTGGCCAAAGCTAATCATCCCGACCTTCACCCGGGCAATAATGCCGCCATGGAGCGGTTCAAGAAAATTACCGCCGCCAATGATATTCTCGGTGATGCGGAAAAGCGGCGCGCTTACGATGCAGGCGAGATAGATGCCAAAGGCGAGCCGCGCAGGCCTGCATGGGCGCGACAAGGCGCAGCACGCCCCGGTGCAGCAAACCAGCGCACGCGCACGCCAGGCGGCGGCTACGACGATTTTTCATTTTCCAGCATATTCACAGATGCATTCGGCGGCGCAGGTGGCGGATCGCGCGGGTTCGCAGGCTCAGCGCGCGGACAAGATTTGCGCTATTCGCTCGAAGTCGATTTTCTTGAAGCCATCACGGGCGCCAAAAAGCGCGTAACATTACCCGATGGCGGCGTGCTCGATTTGGCCGTGCCTGAAGGCGTGACCGATGGACAGGTGCTGCGCCTAAAAGGAAAAGGCGCGGTCGGCGTCGGCGGCATCGAAGATGGCGATGCGCTGGTCGAAATCAAAATCAAACCCCATCCCGATTACAAGCGTCAGGGCGACGACATCTTAGTCGATGTGCCGATCACGATTGATGAGGCCGTTCTCGGCGGTCGCATCGAAGTCCCAACGCCCACGGGGCGCGTACACGTCACCATTCCAAAGGGCACCAGCTCGGGCAAGATTTTTCGCTTAAAGGGCAAGGGCGTCCGCACAAAAGCGGGCGGTCATGGCGATGAGCTTGTCACAGTTCGCATTGTCATGCCGAACGAGATCGACGACAGTCTATCGTACTTCTTTTCCGAATGGCGCCAGAAGCATCCCTACGATCCGGGCCGGAAATAAACCAAGCGGACCCCAAAGTTGATTTAGTCAGGGATGCGTGTCGCGACCGCACGCACTTCACCGCCGACCAACGTCAACGCCAATTCACCGCGCTTGAGCTTCATCGCTGCCTCGCCAAATAGCGCACGACGCCAGCCCTGCAATGCGAGAATGTCAGGCTCATGGCTGGTGGCGAGTAGTTCTAGATCTTCAGAGTCAGCGATAATACGCGGGGCGACACCGTGCTCGGCAGCAGCCGATTTCAAAAGCACTTTGAGCAATTCCAGCGTAGCACTCGCCTCAGCCGAAAGCGCCTCGTTACGTTCGACTTTCGGCAGCGATTTTGGATCGCGCTCAAGCCCGGCCTGCACCACATCGATTATTTCGCGCGCACGCGCAGAACGAGCAAAACCATCGGACAACGTTCGCAACTGGCCAAGCGCTTCTGTCGTCGCCGGAATTTGGTTGGCGATATCGTAGAGCGCTTCATCACGCAAAATTCGACCGCGCGGCACGTCTTGAGATTGCGCCAAGCGTTCACGCCATGCCGAAAGTGCCATCAGAACCGCCAACGACTTGCGGCCTTTGACGCGCAATTTTAACCGCTGCCATGACTTCTCAGGATCGGTGTCATATGTGGCGGGATCTGTCAGGATCGACATCTCTTCATCGACCCAAGCCATCCGATCCGATTTGGCCAGATCGGCTTTCAGATGCAAATAAACATCGCGAAGATGCGTGACGTCACCAAGCGCATACGTCAGTTGTTTGTCGGAAAGCGGTCGGCGGCTCCAATCGGTAAAGCGCGATGACTTATCGAGATCGGCACCGGTAATCTTCTTGACCAGATTGACGTAACTGATGCTCTCGCCAAAGCCGCACACCATCGCCGCGACCTGCGTATCGAATACCGGCTTTGGCACAATGCCAGCTTTCGTGACGACAATTTCGATGTCCTGGCGCGCCGCATGGAATACTTTGACCACGGACGTGTTCGCCATCAGCGCATAGAATGGCGCAAGATCGAGCCCGTCGGCCATAGGATCGACGATGGCTTCAGCTTGGGGTCCAGCCAACTGGATCAAGCACAGCTGCGGCCAAAATGTCTGCTCGCGCAAAAACTCCGTATCGACGGTGACAAAGTCAGCGGTCGATAGCGTTTCACACAGCGAGTGAAGATCGGAGGTCGTAGTGATGACGCGCATAGCTGGTGGCCTATAGCGCATGCTTTGCGCCTTGTCGCCTAGGCAGTCGGACATCAATGTCGCGGTCGCTAAAATACCTTGGGCGTATCAAGAAATGGGCGAAGTGACAGAAGCCAGCTCGCCTTGACTTTCCAAGGCTGCCATGCGCTTTTCCGCCTCGATTTCCCTGATTTTCCTGATCTAAGCGAGGGGCCATGACGAAGGCCAAACTGCACCGTTACCGTTCGACTACCTGCGGCGGCTTGCGCAAAACCGATGTCGGCCAATCCGCTCGTTTATCGGGCTGGGTCCACCGCGTGCGTGACCATGGTGGCGTTCTGTTTATCGACCTGCGCGACCACTACGGTTTGACGCAGATCGTCGCTGATCCTGATTCGCCTGCGTTTAAATCCGCCGAGCTGCTGCGCTCGGAATGGGTCGTGCGCATCGACGGCGCCGTGCGCGAACGACCAGCAGGCACGACCAACGCCGACCTTCCAAGCGGCGATATCGAAATCTACGCGACCGAAATTGAAGTGTTGTCAGTCGCGAAGGAACTGCCGATCCCCGTGTTTGGCGAGCCGGACTACCCGGAAGATTTACGACTTCAGTATCGCTTCCTCGATCTGCGCCGCGAAACATTGCACGCCAACATCATGAAGCGGCTGGCGATCACAGCTTCGATCCGTCGTCGCATGGTCGAAGCGGGCTTCTTCGAATTTTCCACGCCGATTTTGACGGCGTCATCGCCGGAAGGCGCGCGCGACTTTCTTGTGCCTTCGCGCATCCATCCGGGAAAATTCTACGCACTGCCCCAGGCTCCTCAGCAGTACAAGCAACTCTTGATGGTGTCCGGCTTCGATCGTTATTTCCAGATCGCGCCATGCTTCCGCGATGAAGATCCGCGCGCCGACCGCTTGCCAGGTGAGTTCTACCAACTCGATGTCGAGATGAGCTTTGTCGAGCAGGAGGACGTGTTCCAAACTATGGAGCCCATCATCACCGGCGTGCTCGAAGAGTTTGCTAACGGCAAGCCGGTAACAAAAAACTGGCCCCGCATTCCTTGGGACACGGCGATAGCCAAATACGGTTCCGACAAGCCGGACCTGCGCAACCCCATCGAAATGCAGGATGTGACCGAGCACTTCCGCGGCTCGGGCTTCAAAGTGTTCGCAGGCATGATCGAAAAAGATCCCAAGGTGCGCGTCTGGGCGATCCCCGCACCCACCGGCGGATCGCGCGCTTTCTGCGATCGCATGAATTCCTGGGCACAAGGCGAAGGCCAGCCAGGTCTTGGGTATGTGTTTTGGCGCGAAGGCGAAGAAGGTGGCGCAGGCCCGGTTGCCAAAAACATTGGACCGGAACGCACGTCGGCCATTCGCGATCAACTGGGTTTGAAGGTTGGCGATGCGGTGTTCTTCACAGCGGGCGATCCTGCGAAGTTTTACAAATTCGCTGGTCTTGCGCGCGATCGCGCTGGTCAAGAACTCAAGCTGATAGACGAGAACCGCTTCGAACTCGCCTGGATCGTCGATTTCCCATTCTACGAATGGAACGAAGACGAGAAAAAAATCGACTTTTCTCACAACCCGTTCTCGATGCCGCAAGGCGGCGCGGAAGCCTTGGATGCGGCTAAATCCGATGCCGACTACACCAAGATCAAAGCCTACCAGTACGACATCGTCTGCAACGGGTTCGAGATTGCCTCAGGATCGGTACGCAACCACATGCCGGAGACGATGGTCAAAGCTTTTGAAATCACAGGCCTCACACAGGCCGATGTAGAATCGCGCTTCGGAGGCTTGTACCGCGCATTCCAATATGGCGCTCCGCCCCACGGCGGTATGGCGGCCGGTATCGACCGCATGGTGATGTTGCTGGTCGGCGCCAAAAACCTGCGCGAAATTTCGCTATTCCCAATGAACCAGCAGGCCAACGATCTATTGATGGGTGCGCCCAGCGAAGTATCGATCAAACAGCTCCGCGAGCTCTCGATCCGTGTGGTTCAACCGGATTCGAAGAAAGCATAATTACAAAAAAAAAGCGCCCGCTGTTCGCAGCGGGCGCTTTGTCATTTTGCGATGAAGATTTAGTTTGTCGTCACTGCCTTCGCTGCGCCGTCGCGAAGATCGATGGCTACAAAGTTGGTCTTGCCATCCTTCATAGCAGTACCTGTCCAACGACCGTCGTCATCCTTCGATAGTTCGGAGACGTTCGTATAGCCTTGGCGCACAAGATGCTGACGGGCTTCCTGTTCGCCTGCACGCGTTGTTACGGCAGCCGATTTGCTTGTTTCGACCGATGTATCGTTTGCTGGAGCCTTCTCAGCAGCAATCGCGGCACCTGCGAAGGTTGCTACAGCGAGTGAAGCAGCAGAAATAATGCGGATCATAATGATGTCCTTTTCTATATTTCAATTTGTTGGGGGGATTCTTTCAGCGGCCCGAAGCCGTTGGTCGCGCACCGCCGTGCAGCGCGACCAAATTTTCTTTCTGGTTAGATGATGTCGATTTCAGCCGGCAGATAGCTGGTCACTTCAAGACCGACTTCCTGTTCGCGAACCGCTGGTTTGGTCCAAATTTTCATAGCGTATCCTCCTGAAGGCTCTCTTTAGAGAGCGCGTGGCTATGTCGATGAGTGACATCGCCGATGACAAACAGATAGGAATAACTTCCCGCCTTTGCCAGACACGTTGCTGTGGTTGAAAAGCTTGTATGCGTGACCAGAAAAGCGTGTTCCCTCACGAGTTGGTGAGCATGTGATCCAGCGCAATAGCCCCGCTAAACCTTAGCGCAATTTCATTGACGTGGCGCGGAACCCACCAAGCGCACGAGCACAGCCGATATCACGAGAAAAACGGCAAGCGAAGCAACAGCTAACTCGCTGCTCAATCCATGCCCCTTGATCCACCCGATGAGATACGGCCCAATAAACCCACCGACATTGCCAATCGAATTGACAAGCGCGATGCCACCAGCCGCCGCAGCCCCAGTCAGCAGCGCAGTGGGTAACGTCCAGAATGTCGGTAGTGCAGAGAAAATGCACATAGCGCTCAGCGTCAAGAATATGAACGCAAGTGCTGGTGTGGAAATGAACGCGCCCACTGCCAACGTAACCGCACCACACGCACATGGCAGAACGATATGAACGATACGTTCATTCTGTCGATCTGATCGCGCTCCCCAGGCGACCATCGCAAGGACAGCGAAGAGATAAGGTATCGCTGTAACAAAGCCCGTCGTCTTATTGCTCAAGCCAAAGCCTTTGACGATTTGCGGCAGCCAAAATGTCAGCCCATACATGCCAGCAACTATGCCAAAATATACGAATCCAAGGGCGATCACGCGCGGATCACTCAACGCTTCACGCAAAGTGGTCCTTCGCTCTCGTTCGCGAGCTTCAGTTTCTTTCGCGATGGTTCGCGATAAAGCCGCGCGTTCTTCGGGTTGAAGCCAAGCCGCAGTAGCAGGGCTGTCGTCCAAAATGCGATACGCTGCAATCCCAAGGATCAAGGACGGCGCAGCTTCGATCAGAAATAGCCATTGCCAGCCTTTCAACTCCATTACGCCATCGAAGCCATCGAGAATAAGGCCCGAAACAGGAGCTCCAATCAAATTGGAGATCGGCACAGCGGCCATAAAGATAGCAACGACGGCAGCGCGTTCCGACGCAGGCACCCATCGTGTGAGATAAAAAATAATGCCTGGAAAGAACCCAGCCTCAGCAACGCCCAGCATAAATCGTAAGATCGATAAGCTCCAAACGTCAGTTGCGAAGGCTGTTGCTGCCGACACGAGCGCCCATGTCACCATGATGCGCGCAATCCATACCCGCGCACCAAAACGTGCAAGCAGCACGTTGCTGGGAACTTCAAACAAGCAATATCCAAGAAAGAAAATGCCAGCGATGAAACCGAACGCCTTTGCATCAATGCCCAGATCGGCATTCATCGTGAGCGCGGCAAATCCGATATTCACGCGATCGAGATAGGCTGCGAAGTAACACAGGATAAGAAACGGCAGCAGTCGCCAACGCACCTTAGATGACGCGCTGGCCTGCCACGCGCTTGAAGTGGTCTCGATGTCCGATGTCACAGTTTGCCCCTGAATTTATTCGCCGGGACGCTATCAGAGCGATGTTGCCAACGCTATCGAGATTGCCGAAGAAGGTGCAACGAAGCGTCGGTGCGCGCATCGCCTAAACGGCGCGACGAAGGGCTAAATGACATGAGAATTTTGATACTAGGCGCTGGTGCAACCGGTGGATATTTCGGCGGCAAGCTTGCAGCGTCCGGAGGAGACGTCACGTTTCTGGTGCGTGAAAGGCGAGCAGCTGACCTTTCGCGTAATGGACTGAGGATAGAAAGTCCGAATGGCAATGTGCAAACGCCTGTGAAAACCGTGACACAAGAGGCGCTGCGTACGGACTACGACGCCATTATTCTGAGCTGCAAAGCATACGACCTCGTTTCTGCCATCGATGCGATCAGGCAAGGTGTCGGCCCATCGACGATTGTCCTCCCATTGCTCAATGGCATGCGTCAGCTCGACGCTTTAGACAAAACCTTCGGCGCAGAAAAAATTCTGGGCGGCACGTGCCACATAAGTGCGGCCCTGACCGAAGATGGGATCATCCGACATTTCAGTCCATTCGATGCGCTCACCCTCGGTGCGCGTCACCCCAATCAGAAAGAAGCATGCAATCGCCTGTTCTCCACATTGCAGAGCGGTGGCTTTGAGACGCGCTTGAGTGAAAATGTCATCGGCGCCATGTGGGAAAAGTGGGTATTGCTTGCGACGCTCGCTGGCATGACGTGTATGATGCGCGCGACCATCGGAGAGATCGTCGCAACGCAGAATGGCGCAATGCAAATTTCAGCTATGCTGGATGAATGCTGCGCTATTGCCAAGGCGTACAACTACACGCCAAAGCCGGCGGCGGTTGAACTTATTCGCGCAACTTTGACCGATTCGACATCTACAATATCGTCCTCGATGCTCCGCGATATGCAGCGCGATAGCCGCATCGAAGCCGACCATATCGTCGGCGACTTGATCGCGCGTGCCGATGCCGCATCCATCGCAACGCCAAGCTTAAAAATCGCCTATACCCACCTTCAGGTTTACCAAAACGCGCGACAGGCGCGGCATTGAATTGGCCTTAAAAATTGTCTTGTTTTCCAAGAAAAATGCCATGAATCTAAGCATTGAACAATCCGCTTCACCGGCACCACGTACACTTCAAAAGCCTAAGTTCGTCTGGAGAAAACAAGATGCTTCGAAGCCTTGCATGCGCCCTATTGCTTTTGACTGCGGTGCCGCTCGTTGCACACGCGCGCACGCCCGACATGGCCGATGTCTGGAACGGCGCACAAATCGAGTGGCGCGATATCAAAACGGGAATCTTTGAAGCATCGAATTCCGGTAAAACGGCGATCATGGTGTTCCATGCGCCATGGTGCACGGCCTGCAAAAGGTATCGCGAAGTTTTCAAAGATCCAGGCGTTGTCGCTGCTTCGAAAAAATTCGTCATGATCTTGATAGATGCCGATGCGGACAAAATGGCGAACGGCGCATTCTCGCCAGATGGCACCTACGTACCGCGCACCTTGTTCCTGAATTCTGAGGGCGACGTACTCACGCAATACGTGGGAAAAGACCCAAAATTTCCGCACACAATAGACGTCGATAATCCCGATGAACTTCGCAATCTCATGTTAAAGGCTTCAGGCAGTTCGGCGGCACCACCAGACGACGCAAACGGAAATGAAATTAAGACGAGCAATTAATTGCAAATTGACGCGCTGCGTTTGAGGGCTGGAAAAGCGTGGATTGGACAGCCCAAATTTTCAATTACTGCGAACGCGGTCTAAACCCTGCGTTCTGGGCCGAACCCTTCAACGCAATCTCCAACGCAGCTTTTATGTTTGCCGCGGCCTTCGCGTATGCTGACTACAAGAAACGCGAACGGTCGAACTGGGCTGAGTTGACGCTCATTGCGCTCGTCGCCGTGATTGGTATCGGCAGTTTCTTATTCCACACCTACGCAACGCGATGGTCGGCTATCGCCGACACCGCGCCCATCGGCATCTTCATGCTCGCCTACATTGCCTTCGCGCTCCGGCGCTTCTTGAATACCCCGTGGGTCTTGGTCCTCGCGCTGATGGCGGTTTTTATTGTTTCATTGAGATGGGCGGGCTCGATGGAGTGTGGCCCAGATCTTCTGCCCATCACGTCTGCTGCGGGGCGAAGCTGTCTCAATGGATCGATCGCCTATGCGCCTGCTTGCGTAGCGCTTGCTGCGATCTCTGTTGTTTTATGGATGAAACGAAATCCGGTGGCGTCGATACTAACTTCGGCAACATGCGTGTTCGTCGCGTCTTTGACGTTCCGTAGTCTGGATATCGAAGTCTGCGCGGTCAGCTCCATCCTGGGCCAAGTTCGCGGCACACATGCGCTTTGGCATCTTTTGAATGGCCTGCTGCTCTATCTGCTCCTACGCGCAGCAGTCACAACGCCAGCGCGTCCCGGCACATTTCGTGAGACAAAATGAACCTAAGTTTTGTCAGCAACACGCAGATGGTTTGTTGCTCTCTGGCGCCCAAGGCGTCATAAGAACCCCCGGCGCGGACGTGGTGGAACGGTAGACACACAGGACTTAAAATCCTGAGTTCGAAAGAGCGTGTGGGTTCGAGTCCCACCGTCCGCACCATCTTATCGACCACTACTGACCGATGGCTGCTTCGATATCCTTGGCCGTGGCTTCCGCCTCAGCAAATTTGCCATCCGTGCACTGGCCCTCGAGCTTGCCAATCATCTCATCGACCTTCGCGGCATCGGCTGGCTTTTTCGCCGCTGCTTTTTCAGCCAGTTCGAAGGAGAGCTTATTGCAAGCGTCCTGGTCTGCAGGAGGGGCGGCAAACGCTGAACCGGCAATCAGCGTCGTGGAGATCAGGGCTGCGACAGCAATCTTATGGAACATGTGCGATGTCCTTCAATGAGGATTGGGAAAACGCGCCGGAGTTGAATCCGGCGCGAGGCTATATTAGCGCTCAGTTATTAGCGCCGGTCGCGATCCGATCTGCCGTCTCTATCGCCACGTCGTCCACCTTCCTGTGCCAAGACGCAGACGCGTGATGATCGCTTCAAACTGATCGACGGCAAATAGTCCAGTTCGATACGCTCGATGGTGCGACGACGCCCATCAAGATCAATAGCCCGGGTTTCAGTTCCCGCTGGTATCAAAGAGCGCACATCGAATATTTGTGGTGTGCCATCTCCGAAGACAACCCGCATGCGAAGCAAACGCAAATTGGCTTCAGTGACTTTGAGTTTCAGGGCACTGAAAGCGCCTTCGCGACGACCGACGCGGATCACATCCTTGTTGTCGAGGAAGCCAACGCTCTTGCAGCCAAGCTCGTCCCATCGCGCCTCGCGATCACGACGCTTTTCACCGAAAAATTCAATTCTCACGGGGCCCTGCGAGCGATAAGTGACTTCAATGCGCTGAATGAACTGACCACGTCCTTGCAAATCGATCGGACGCGACCGTGTGCCGTCCTTTAAAACTTCTCGAACACGCAGTTCGTCAACTTCTCCGCCACCATAAACGACCTTCAAATCTTCAATGCGAACATCGCTGCCTTTGACGGTGAAGCCGATAGACTGAAAGCGACCTTCGCGTCGACCGACCTCAATCACATCGCGCTCAAGTCGAGTGCCGATCTCGGCAGCGCCGAGCGACTCCCACTCTGTACGATTGTCTGGTCTCCAATCGTCGCGCCCGCGCTCGCGTTGCGCTTCTGCGCTGACGAGAGGAACGGAAAGCGCTAAGGCGCAAGCCATCATAAAAACGATGCGGTTTAACATCTGAGTTCCACTCCCTGCGTGCTGCAATCAGTTATGAAATTATAATTCTTCTGAAGGCATAATCCTGTAATCATCCGTTTGAGACCAAACCATGACTGGGTCATGTCAGTTGCGTGATTTCAAACTTTGACGACGCGCCTCAATTGCCGATTGCAGCCCGGATCATATCACCCACCGTATTGCGTGAAGACCGATACCTTGTCTGAGAAAACGAATTGGTGACACCCCATGGCTTATCGAAATTGGGTGTCGGCTTGGCCGCAACTTTGGGCAGGGTAATATTCCGCAATTTGGACGTATCGACAGAAGCGAGATGATCGACGCCACGTTCGATCTTCTCCCATTTTCTATCGAGCGCCAGCGTGATCCGCTTCTGATGGCCATAAGGATCAGTCAAATAGCTTGCTGTACCATCATCGTCGACCCAAGCCGTGAAGTAGCCGATATGGATCGGCACTTGTGTGTCGAGAGTGATGGCGTTGTTCATCGCGCCACGCTTGACCAACTTGGCAACGTCGAGTGAGCGTTGTCCGCGATCTTCGTCGAGCAGAGTCTGAGCGAACGTCAGCGGATCTTTCACGCGCACGCAGCCATGACTGAACAACCGCTCCGAAGCCGAAAACAAATTTCTCGACGGCGTGTCGTGCAAATAAACGGAATGCTTGTTCGGGAACAAGAATTTCACGTTGCCAAGCGCATTGCCGCCACCTGACGGCTGATACATCGTGTAGGCGCTCAGATTTGCTCGGCTCCAATTAATCCTTGAACTCTGAATAACGCGGCTACCCTTTTTTACGACATACCCCATGCTCTCCAGCGTGCGGCCGCTCTGCGCCGCCGATAGGATCTTGTTCAGCTTAATCGAATCTGGAATTTGCCAGTTCGGCCGCAGAACAATCGTGGAAAGACTGTCAGAGAATATTGGAGTCTGCGTATCGCGTTTGCCGATAATCACGCGCTCTTTGAAAGCTGACGCGCCATCTTTGATATAATGAATTGAAGCCTCAGGCACATTGACGAAGATATGTGAGGCACCAAGGTCTTTTGGCATCCACCGCCACTGCTCCATATTCGCAATGATCGTCTCAGACTTGTTTTTTGGCGCAGTATTGAGAGCCTTGCGCGTGGCTGGCCCGATTATGCCATCAACGCGCGACATCGAAACCGACTTTTGAAAGCGTTTGATGGCAGCGACCAGCTCAGGCGTGTACAGCAACTCAGACCCAGCGACAGGCGTAATCGAGAAACGACGATTGAGAGCCGCCACGTCGGGGTGAGTTTGCCCCGGCATTAAAGTTGGGCCTTTGATAGCAATTTTCAAATTTTGCGTTTGATTTTGCTCGCCGCGCATGGCGACTAAAAGTTTCTGCAACTTTTGGAATTGCGCGTGTTGCGGGTGATAGCCCAGAATCAACACATCGGGACTAGAAGACGTGGTTATCTCGTTGAGTACAGTCAACGGATCAGCAAGATCGGGTCGCCGATCAATGTACGTCGTCAGTTGCAAACTTGGGTTCGCAATCCGCCCGCCGCGCGCATGGCGCGCATACTTTAAAACAAGCGAAGAAATTTCAATCTCTGCATCTGCCGTTTGCGCGATTGACCAACGCCCGTCAGTCAGGGGCTGAGCATTGGCAACGATCTGAAAGTCCGTCTCGTTCAAACCCCAGTCGCCTGCTTGGCGCAGTGTGTTCAGCGCCATGGTTGCAGCCCTCGTCGGACCGGTCTCGTCAACCCAAACGGGCCGAAAGTCGCGCGCGGCATAAAACGTATTCAGGGCCTCGCCGTCTAAAGGTTCACTGACGGTTTCTGAAATTGTCCCAAGCCGATCTTGGATGGCAACCGGCAGGCTTCCGCTTGCGATTTGCGCATGAGCGGGGTGTGAGATGATCGTGCAGAATATGAAAACTGCGAATAGACAAACTGAGGTTAGAAACTGGGGCGCGGGATGCATTGTTTTTATATTCCATTTTCTAGTCTGATATCGGAGCTGCTTATTGATAACTGAATAATGCGGCGGGGGCATGAAGAACTGTTCGAAAAGTCCAAATCCCATGTTTTGGCCCATAAAAATGTCCCGCGTTACGCATATTACTGTGCGACCTGCGATAACAAATAAGTTATGAAGCTGTGGTCTCGAGAATCGTCGGCGAGTGTGCGTCTCGTTAATTTCCTAACTTGCCGATGCTGTTGTGTGTGTGACGTCGTCTGACTGGAAACTGAATTTTCTCAAAGGTGAACCACATGGATTTAACAGCGCTCCTTATTCAAGCTATCAGCGGTGCCATTGGCGGCAATGCTGCTGGGGCAGCAGTGAAAGAGTCGAGTTTGGGAACATTGGGCAACACCATTGCAGGTGCGCTTGGCGGCGGAATTGGTGGACAAGTTCTTGGTTCTTTGCTCGGTCTTGGTACGGCCACGGCAGCATCCGGATTAGACATCGGGACCATCATCTCTGGATTTGCAACCGGTGGTGTAAGTGGCGGCTTGACCGCTCTGGTTCTTGGCTTGATCAAATCAAAAATGATGGGCTGATCGGCGCTAAAAAGCTTCTTTAAAGTTTCGGCCGTTGCGCATGGCGCAGCGGCCGAAATTGATTGGAGATTTGCTTAGCTCGGGCCTTTGATATTGCGCATTATAATATCGGCTGTCACTTCAGCGACAATGACAGGTTTGGTTTTGCGCGGTCGACGCACAAGTGCCGTTGCACGAGAAGATTTGTTCCGCACTGAACTGGAAGCAGGAAGTCGCAAAACATCTGCATTGCCTGCCGTCCCGTTTGGAATGACACAATAAACATATTGATCAGGAATTTCACACGACGCTGCTAATACAGCGCTACCTGGACTGTTTGTTGTAGCAGTTTTTGCGACGTAGTTTTCATGTGCAAACTGTCGTTGCTCTGCACGATCCATATTTGAGACCAAAACATGCAAGGGCTGTTGTGGCACCTTTATCGCATGTACGCGCAGGTTGCGCGGCATGCGCTTGGCAGCAGCCGTAAACTTCCATAGCGCGTTTTTTTCCACGCGGGAGAGGGCAGTGGATTCAGTTTTGTAGGCAGCTAAAATTTCGGGCAGTGTGCTATTCGCAATGCTTGATGCAAGCGCCACGCAAGAGATGCCCAACACGCCGATGGTGCCGAAATACCGGCCATATGCGTGAATACGATCTTGAGACACTAAGCTGATACTCGACACAACGAATTTCCCGCACGCAAGATTTTGGATAGTGACCGGGCAACGCATCCAAGGCGGCAGCACAGTTCGTCAAACGCATTTCGGATATCACTGTAATATGACATGCCGTTGAGGTCAGTTCACATCACTGTCACCATAGTGAATGCACGACTAATGCGTGTTCCCTACCGCAACACAAACGCCCAGAGTGTTGGAAAGTTTCCTGATGAAGACCATAAACTTAAGAGCGTTGGGCGATGTCAGGACCGACCTCAAGGCTACGCAATAGCCTAACCAACCTACGCCGACCAGCCGTAGAGCCAGTTGAATCGTCGCATCACGAGCGACGGTGGGCTCATGCGCAACACACCATTGCGTGCCGAGGCCATGATGCCGTCGAGATGGTAAATGCGACCGTTACGCTGCGACGCACGCATCACACGTGTCACGCGCTCACATCGATCTTGTGAATAAAGTCTCAGTGCCTGTTTTGGGCGGTCAGCATAACTGCCTAGAAATTTGGCAAGTACGACGGCGTCTTCCAGTGCCATCACCCCACCTTGAGCCAAAAAAGGCAAAACCGGATGGGCCGCATCGCCCAGGAGCGCGGCGTGGCCATGGGCGAAGCTATGCAACGGCTCAAGTGTGTGCAGTGACCACATGCGCCAATCGTTTGCAGTGCTGAGGAGTTGGACCAGCGGCGCAGCGAGGTGCTGGGTGCGCGAAACAACGTCTCGCGCTTGAGCTGGTGTGCTCCACGTTTGAGAAAGCGCATCATCATCGGCGACGACGATAAGCGCAGTTTCCTGACCCGCACTCACTGGGTAATGAACAACGTGAGAGCCGGGCGATAACCAGATATGAACTTCGTTGCGAGTAAGCTCTGATGTTAGTGTGTTGGAATGCACCAGGGTTCGATACGCAGCTTTACCGACAGCACGGGGCACAATAGGTCGATCATGATGGTGCGACGCGATTTGCGGGCGCAGATGTGACCATAATCCGTCGGCAGCAAGCAAGACGCTGGCCTTCGACTGGCGACCATCGGCGAATTTAATGTCTATGCCATCGATGCCATCGACAAAGCCGTCAATGCCAGCATTCGTTGCCAACGATATGTGATCGATGCTTCTCGCGCGTTCGAGAAGCGCGGCATGAAGGTGGCGCCGCTGAACTGTCCAGTACGGTGCGCCATGGTGTGTCTCCATCCACCGCCCAAGTGGCAGTCGCGTGAGCGTGGCGCCAGACAGTGCGTCATGAACAACTATCCCGTCGGGTGTTGCAACATGTTCAATAAGCCGCTCACCAACGCCAAGCTCGGCTAGCACTTTCGTTCCGTTGGGACCTATTTGGATGCCGGCCCCATCTTCGGAAAATGTCTCGCGCCGCTCATAGACGTCAACTGCAATGCCGCGTTTCGCCAGAGCTATGGCTGCGGCTAGTCCCCCGATGCCTCCGCCAGCGATTGCGACGGCCCGTGACGCAGCCTTCATTGGGTCAAGCCGCGTCTTTCACAAGGCTGCCCTTGGGGTCGCTTTCAGTCGCCGACAACCGGGGGTCGTGCACATAGAGTGTCGAGCAGTATGGGCACAAAATTTGACTGTCTTGGCCCATGTCGAGATAGACGTGGGGATGGTCGAAAGGCGCGCGAGCCCCCATACATTTGAATTCTTTCACGCCAACGAAGATGCGCTCAACGCCTGCATCGTTGGCGAAATGTGGAATAAAAGCGCCTGCCATGGTGTTGACCTGTCTGAGTTGGCGAATGATCTCCAAAGATATCGCCGGACGCGCGCCGATGATAGGGGACAGACCTAACCATTCGACGCAGGTCACGGCTGTGAAACGGGAGCAAGATGACCGACTATAAAACCTTCGATAGTGCGGGCGTCACAATTGCCTACCTGGATACGGGGGTCGCAGATAATCGGCCACCGGTTTTATTGATCCATGGATTTGCTTCCAATTCGGCCACCAATTGGGTCGCAACCAGTTGGGTCGAGGCGCTAACCGCCAGTGGTCGCCGTGTCGTTTCAATCGACAATCGGGGTCATGGTGCCAGCGAGAAATTATATGCGTTGACCGATTATGGTGCACCGCTCATGGCCGAAGATGCGCGTCGTCTTCTCGACCATCTCGGCATCGAGCACGCTGATGTCATTGGCTATTCGATGGGCGCGCGCATAGCGGCGTTTCTCGCCCTGGCGCATCCCAAGCTCGTGTCCAAAGCCGTTTTCGGCGGTCTGGGTATCAATATGGTGCGTGGCATGGCCGGCACCGGACCGATCGCTCATGCCTTGGAAGTACCCTCCATTGACGATGTGACGAACCCAACAGCGCGCACGTTCCGCGCCTTTGCCGAACAGACCAAAAGCGATCTCAAGGCTTTGGCCGCCTGCATAAGATCGGCGCGCGCGCCACTTTCGGCAGAGATGGTGGGTCTGATTGCCTGCCCAGTATTGGTCGCGGTCGGTGAGCATGATGTCATCGGCGGATCGGCAGAGGCGCTCGCCAAACTCATTCCGGGCGCGCGGGCATTTGTGATCCCCGGTCGCGAGCATATGAAAGCGGTGGGCGACGTAGCATTCAAAAAGGCCGTATTGGATTTTTTAGACGCCACGCATTGACCCAGCGGATCGCCACTAAGGCGTGATCGACCCCGCAACGAGGCGACACTCCAGATTCGAAAATGACCATCGCGCAGGATGTCGTCGAACCTAGCGCCGCAAACCGTGCGGGGTCGTCACAGAGCGCTCACACATTTTGACTGCCTGACGCGGTACTAACAAACAGTCGAGCCCAACCGGACGGGGGTAACGGACGGCCAAGCTATAAATGCGGACGCACATGCCATTCACAACTGGCGCAAACGCGAGACAAATCAACGCCAAGCTCTAGGACGCTAGAGCATTTTGACACTAGTCGTGTTGTATGACGTCGCAATTTTACTCATGCGACAGCGGAGATAAAGCTGTGGATAAGTGATCGTCGGCTCCCCGCTGGCTTGCTTTCGCCGCGCTCTCAAAAACCGAGCATTTGCCGCCGCAACGCCAAAGCGCAACCGCAAATCAGCCGGAAATCAAGCGCATAGGCTCCAAATGGGATGGGGGTCCTTAACGCCAAATTAAGCTTAACGAGGATAGCGTCCTTGGCCATGGTCTTGCGTCGTATCCGCGTTGTGTCCCTGTTTGCTGCTTTGATGGTCCCCGGCCTCGTGCTGTGGGGTTGCGGCACTGTGGGCCCCGATTTCGTCGCTAAAGAAGAGCCATGGCGCGCCGCTGAAGAGCGCTCGTGCGTCACTTCAGGGACCATTCGACAAACCTCATTCCTGCGCGGAAGATCTGCCCTCAATGGCCCCAGCGTGTGTGGGGCGTCAGCACCGTATGAAATGTCGGCCGCCGATCGTGGTCGCGTTCTAATGAAGCCACCAGCCTTACTGCGCTGCCCGATGATCCCCCAAGTCGACCGCTGGGTGCGCGAAGTGGTGGAGCCTGCTGCACGCTATCATTTCGGCCAATCCGTCAGCGAGCTGACCGTAGCAGCGTCTTATGCGTGCCGGCCGATGAATCACAAAATCGGCGGGCGATTATCGGAACACGGTTACGCCAATGCGCTCGATATTTCAGCCTTTAGGCTCGCAAGTGGTGAAAACATCACCGTCAAAGGCGGATGGCGCGGCACTGAACGCGAACGCGCGTTTCTACGCGATGTGCATCGCGGGGCCTGTCAAGAATTCACCACCGTGTTAGGCCCCAATTTCGACGCCAACCACCATGACCATTTCCATATGGATTTAGCGCGTCACGGCCGCGATGGAATGATGCGCATCTGCAAGTAAAGCTGAAGCTGAAACCAGCATTTGAATAACAATTCAGCATTTCTGTCCGTTTATTTAGGCGATCTCGGCTCGACCTTCGTCTAATCTTTTCATAGTGATTTGGGCTGTCACGTTCAGCCGCAACAAAACGACGGACCGCCTATGCCTTGGCAAGCTTTGAAGAACGCAATCGGCCTGAGCGCGGGCGGAGGTTTACGCGGGGCGCTCGATCAATTGAAGGAGACACTCGGTTTCGACACCAACGCTGACCCAGAAACGTCGCGGTCGAGTGTCGCTTTTACGATCGCGCTGATAGCTCTAGCCGCAAAGATGAGCAAAGCAGATGGCGTCGCCTCCGACATAGAGGTCCGTGCCTTCAAACAACAATTCTCAGTGCCGCCGGGCGAGTGTGAAAACGTCAATCGCTTATTCGCGCTTGCCAGCCAAGACGTGGCTGGTTTTGAATCCTATGCGGGCCAGATCAATCGCATACTCGGCGACGACAAAGAACTGAAAATCTCGGTGCTCGAATGCTTGTTTCATATCGCCAGTGCCGATGGTGTCCTGCATCCGGCCGAAGATGAATACTTGGAACAGGTAGCGACGCGGCTCGGACTTTCTGACCGCGAATTTCGCTGCGTGCGACGCGCCTTCGTTGTCGATCCCGACAGCCCCTATGAAATATTAAATGTAGCGCCCGATGCCAACGACGCTGAAATCAAAGCGCGATATCGTGAACTCGTCAAAAGTCACCACCCGGACACGTTGTTATCTAAGGGCGTGCCCAGCGAATATCTCGCGGCCGCAGAACGGCGCTTGGCGGCGATCACCGCGGCTTACGATGCCGTGCTGATGGAAAGAGGCCAGCGCGCCGAACGTGCGCTCGAAAGCAGCCCGTGACGTTCCGCGCCGATAGCCCGCTCGTCACACGCACGCATACAGCAATAAACTGCGAACCGCGCTGTGGCGATATCAAGCCAACGCTTCTGATTTTGCATTACACAGGGATGTCGTCGGCGGAAAAAGCCATCGATTGGTTGGCGCGCGCGGAAAGCAAAGTGTCATGCCACTATGTTGTCGATGAGTTTGGGTCGATCACGCAGCTCGTACCTGAGCACCAGCGTGCCTGGCATGCTGGCGTATCTTTCTGGCGTGGCGAAACGGATATCAACTCACATTCAATTGGAATAGAAATTCAAAATCCTGGCCACGAGCATGGCTATCCGGATTTTTCCGATGCACAGATGCGCGGGGTCATATCGCTGTGTCAGGACATCATCGCCCGTCATGACATTGCGCCAGATGGCGTCCTGGCCCATTCGGACGTGGCACCGGAACGCAAAATCGATCCAGGAGAAAAATTCAATTGGGCGCTGTTAGCGCGTGAAGGTGTCGGTCTTTGGATGCCACCCGATCCTGTATCGGATGAAGATCACGGTTTGGAGCTTGGAGCCTGCGATATGCGCGTCGCCCACGCTCAGGCAATGTTATCTGCCTTCGGTTATCGTGCGCCGCAAACTGGTGTGCTCGACGTGATGACAAGCAAGGTTATTCGAGCATTCCAATTGCACTTTCGTCCCGAACGGGCTGATGGTCGCCTTGATCTGTCAACGCAAGCGACACTACAGCGCGTCGTCCAAGCTTCAGCGCGCAACATCGTCGCTTGAACTTCGACCCAATGGGCGTATTGGGTCTGCCGACACCAACAAAATTGGAGACGCGCGTGCCATCTGCTCAACGGCCAGAACTGGTCACGCTCGCTATAGCTATTTTCTTTGCGGCCTTTCTGAATTTCCCGTTCTGGCAACTGTTTTATCGCGCACTTGAACCGCAGACCGTCAACGATTGGCTGTTCGTAGCAGCAACGTTCGCAGGTCTCGTCGTTGTCAATAATTGGGTTCTGAGTCTCATCGCATTCCGCCCGATGTTTCGCATCATCCTTGCCATCGTTTTGCCCATCACCGCGGCCGCAAGCTTTTTCATGGGCGAGTACGGCATCGTGATCGATGTCGCCATGCTGCGGAATATGTTTCAAACCGACACCCACGAAGCTGGCGACCTGATAACGATCGGACTGGTGATTCACGTGTTGGCATTCGGTCTGCTGCCAGCAGCGTTGATATGGATGACACCGTGGGTGCCGCGCGGTTGGCGTGCAGATATGCGTTCGCGCGCCATCGTGACGGTGGTCTCGGTGTTGACTCTCAGCGCCATTGGCTACGGTTACCTCGGTCAGTTCATGTGGACGTTCCGCGAGCACAAAGAACTGTTGCTCACGCTGACACCTTTCAACATCGCCAAAGCAGTCCAGAAGTATGCACGCGCCCCAGTGCTAACCACACATCGCCCCGTAACGCGGTACGGTGAGGACGCGCGCCGCGAACCCTCCACAAACTCCAACGGTCGGCACAAACTCTTTGTCATTGTGGTGGGCGAAACGGCAGGCGCTTCGCACTTCGGCCTTAACAACTACGAGCGCGACACAACCCCGGAGTTGGCGAAAACGACCAATGTCGTCAACTACACGCACGCCACATCGTGCGGCACTGACACAGCCCACTCAGTACCGTGCATGTTCTCAGGGTACCATCGCCAGGAATTCTCGATCGACAAGGCAAGTGCTCGCGAAAACTTGCTGGATATTCTGAAGCGTGCCGACATCGATGTGATTTGGCGCGAGAATCAATCGGGATGCAAAGGCGTGTGTGATCGCATCACGACTGAAGTGCTGACAGGAAGTCCGCAACCAGCAGCGCAAGGCTATTCGGGTAATTACGATGAAATTCTGATCGACGGTCTGGAGCAACGGATTGCAGCGCTCGAGCGTGATACCGTCATAGTGCTGCATATGATGGGCAGTCACGGTCCCGCTTATTGGAAGCGATATCCGCCCTCATTTGAAACATTTAGGCCCGTTTGCATGACGACGCAGGTCAGTCACTGTACGCGCGAGATGATCGTCAACGCCTATGACAATTCCATCCGATACACCGATCACGTACTCGCTCGTTTAATTGCGATCCTCGGCGACGCCGACAACCACAACGTCGATACCGGCATGATCTACATGTCCGACCACGGCGAAAGCCTCGGCGAAAACAACATTTACTTGCATGGAATGCCGTATGCGATCGCACCCAAGGAGCAGGTCAGCATTCCGGCGATTGCATGGTATGCGCCGAAGTTCGCAAGCCAACTTGGCTTGGACACCGCCTGTCTTGCACAAACGACGCAAGACCCCATCAGCCACGATAATCTTTTCCACACGGTGCTGGGAGCACTTGGCGTCATCACCAAAACTTACGACGCCGATTTGGACATCAACCTACGCTGCCGCCGAAACATCGCGCCTGCAATTGCGCATAAGTCGCGCTAAGCCATCGGCTGAATGAGATAACATTTCGTTCGCTCTACCATTTATATGACCAGTGGTCCTGAAAACATGTTCCCGATGAACGGGACTCATGCATGATTGTCGTATCTGAAGCCCGGGAGGCTTGGAGCACGATTTGGCATGATGACAACTTCCGCAACGCGCATAGCCATCGTGCTGCTTTCGCTATTCACCTTCACGCAGCAAGCACAGAGTGAAGATAGCGGTCCGGTATCGCCCGATTCCGATTTCACAGCCCATCACATTACAAATGCACTTTACAAAGCGGTGCCCGGCGAACGTGTGAATTTTTCGGGGCGCGATCTGACTTATCTTGATCTGTCCGACCTTAATTTCAAAGGCGCAATACTCGCGCGCTCAGATTTTTACGGCACCGATTTCACCGGCGCGAATTTGTCCGGCGCCGATTTATCCCACACGCGCCTTGATCGTTCCGTTCTCATCCGGGCGGATTTATCGGGAGCGAATTTGACAGGTGCCACTATTTACCGGCCAACCATTTATTCTGACATGGCCTCGCTGCTGTCAGATGCGCCGCGTTTTTCAGGAGCCAATCTCACAAACGTTCGCGTTCAGGCCGAACTTTCTGGTGCCGATTTCCGAGGCGCGAATTTAACCTATGCAAACTTCTCGCCTCTCGAAGAACGACCCGGTCAAGGAACGCTCATGACGCTGTCGCGGAACGTTTTGAAGTCTTGCGATTTCTCCGGTGCGCGGATGCACAACGCAAACATGACGAGAGCAGTGTTGCTGTTCTCCCGTTTCACAGGCGCTGATTTGACGGGCGCAAATCTGTCAGGTGCCGACCTATCGCGCACGGATTTTTCAGGTGCAGACATCACAGGTGCGGACTTTTCTGAGGCCGACCTTGATGGAGCCAACTTTGTTGGCGCGAAAGGACTAGACACGGTAAAAGGGCTCGCGACGGCTCACAATCTTGAGCGAATATTGAAGTAGCCAAAGTCGCCGCCACCCTCTTCGTCTGGCACGCCGCTGCGCCAAACATCGACGCAGTCACATCCCAAACATGGTGGTCAACGTAGCTCGCAGCAAAAGCCTGAAAGGTAAATTTGCGCGCATCAAAATTTCATTATCCGAATTGAAGAATCAAAATTGTCTAAGCGCTGCAAATCATTTACTGTTCAATTTAGATACCGATAGCGGTTTTCGGCGTCGGTGAAATCGATAACGTAAGGCGGCAGTGTTTCTCAACGTTGCCCTGCCGGAGGACATCATGACGCTCAAACGCATCACGACATCATCGATCGTATCGAGCGTCAGTTTGTCGGTTTTGGCACTCAGTCTGGTATCACTGATGAGCGCAGAGGCAGGCGCTGTCTCATCGCGCGCCAAGATTGCGTGCGCCAAAGATTATTACGCCCACTGCCGCGCATTCAGCCCCAATAGCCCAGAGACACGCCAGTGTATGCGGTCGTTGGGTGCAAAATTATCGGCGCGCTGCATGACGGCTTTGGCGGCTGAAGGCGAAGTGTCGGAGCGCGACATGGAGCGTTATGCTCAGGCAAACGGTTGGCGATAATCAACCAGCAAGAGCAGTATCTCTTGACCCTCGTATAAAGACACCCTTTATCTGCGAATACCAGTCGGCCGGACGGCCGCTGCCAGGCTTGGTTGTGGCAAAGGCGACCCTAAAGGTCGTCGAGCGATAGCGTCTGGTGGAGGAAAGTCCGGGCTCCATGACGACACGGTGGCGGCTAACGGCCGCCGGGGGCAACCCCAGGGACAGTGCCACAGAAAATAAACCGCCCCAGGCGAGTCCGAGGGTAAGGGTGAAACGGTGCGGTAAGAGCGCACCGCGCGTCTGGTAACAGAAGCGGCAGGGCAAACCCCACCGGGAGCAAGATCAAATAGGGGTGGGCGCGCAGGGCGGGCAACCGCTGCTGCGAGGCGCGTCATCACGTTTCCCACCCGGGTTGATTGCACGAGGCGTCGGGCGACCGGCGTCCCAGATGAATGGCCGTCGCGGAAGGGCAACCTTCCAGACAGAACCCGGCTTACAGGCCGACTGGTAATTCATTCAAAAGTTGCGAGAGCAGCTTAGCCCGCGGGGAGAAGTCCTCGCGGGCTTTTTGCGTCTGAAATCGGCCAACGGCTGGCATCTCATCGAGAAATCCACAGCTCCCCGGCAAATATCATTAACAAACCATTTACGACCATCAAAACCCATGTTATCCCATGATGGCCCGACCGCACCGGGTCGAGTTCCGTGGCTGGGCGCGGGTCTGGAAAGAGGGCCCAGACCCAGCGACCGCCACGGGCCTCCAAAACCGGTGTCGAAGGCATCGTCCGGCGCTTCCGGCCGGCTCTCGGAACGAGAGTCGGAAGCGCCAAACGAGACTCACTTCCGGCCCTGGCGGCCGGCTCCCCGGAGGGGAGTCGCCAGGGCCAAAGCAAAAAGTTCTGCGTGGAGGCGAAATTCGAAAACAGGGATGGACCGCTTTGTCTCGACATTCACAAACAAGATCGACGCCAAAGGCAGGGTCTCCATTCCAGCCGCGTTCCGCGCTGTCCTTGAGCGCGACGGCTACGCAGGCGGCGTCTATTGCTACCCCTCGCTCGATGCTCCAGCGCTCGATGCAGGCGGCGAAAGACTTGCAAAGAAGATCGACGGGCTTCTCAGCGGCTTGCCGGACTATTCGGACGAGCGCGACGAGCTGTCTGTCGCACTCTATGGCGACGTCCAGGTTCTCTCGATCGACGGCGACGGTCGCATCGTCCTTCCTGAAGCGCTTCGCGCGCACGCCGGTCTTGACGCCGCAGTCACGTTTGTCGGCCTTGGCGACAAGTTTCAAATGTGGGAACCCGGACGCTTCGAACAGCGTCGCAGGGAAGCTCGCAGCAAAGTGCAAAACACCAGAAAACTTTTCGGCGCGGGGAGCCGCGACGCCAACGCTCACAAAGGCGATGGCGGCGGCACCGGGGGAGCACGGGAATGACGCGGGACGGCGCGCCGGGGGTCGCCGCGCGCGGGTCAACTGACATAACGTCAGACGGCCAGCGCACCCGCCACATTCCCGTGCTGCTCTCGGAAGTTCTTGAGAGCCTCGCACCCACGGACGGTGAACTTTATATCGACGGAACTTTTGGCGCTGGCGGCTATACGCGCGCCATTTTGGCAGCCGCCAACTGCCGCGTGTTGGCCCTTGATCGCGATATCACGGCCATCGAATCAGCCAAGCCGATGTGCGAAGAATTCGCCGACCGGTTTCAGTTGGTGTTGTCGCCATTTTCGCAACTGGCAGAAGTCGCTCAGGATCATAGTGCGATGAGTGTCGATGGCGTGGTGCTCGATATCGGCATATCCAGCATGCAAATCGATCAGCCCGAACGCGGATTCTCGTTCCAGCATGACGGCCCTCTCGACATGCGCATGAGCGCTGATGGGGAAAGTGCCGCCGATTTTCTCAACAGCGCTGAAGAAGAAACCATTGCCAACGTGATCTATACATATGGCGAGGAGCATAAATCCCGTTCCATCGCCCGCGCGATCGTGAGAGCACGCACCATAACACCTCTGTCGCGAACGCTCGAACTCGCCGACGTGGTCTCGCGCGTCTTCCACGGACGCAAGATCGACGGACGGCATCCGGCAACCCGCACCTTCCAAGCGCTGCGCATTTACATCAACGATGAACTGGGCGAATTGGCTCAAGCGTTATCGGCCGCCGAAAAAATATTGAAACCCGGTGGTCGCCTCGTTGTTGTCAGCTTTCACAGCCTCGAAGACCGCATCGTGAAACGGTTTTTGACGCAACGCTCCGGCAAAGAGCAGCGCGGCTCGCGTCATTTGCCCGAGCAATTGATAAAATCCGATGCTCCAAGTTTCCGAATTATTAACTCGCGACCGTTAACACCTTCTAAAGGTGAATTGGATCTGAACCCGCGTGCCCGGTCGGCACGATTGAGGGCAGCTATACGCACCGACGCCCCAGTGCACGGCCTCGATTTGGATGACCTAGAGGTGCCCAGACCGAAGTCGTAGGGACCATAAGGCTCATGTCCGAGGTCTACGAAGGCCCGGATAGAAGATGTAGGAGAGCATGGCATGCGCCTTTTGAACCTCGCCGCATTTTGCTTCGTCATCACGAGCGCCCTTTTTCTATACGGCTTGAATTATGAAACGCGACGTCTGGAGGCCGATGTCATGGCGCACGAACGCGCCGTGCAAAAAGCCCGCAGCGATATTTCTGTTTTAAAAGCCGAACGCGGACACCTCTCTCGTCCAGAACGCATCGACCCGCTAGCGCGTCGCCTCGGCCTTGCCCCTCCGACGATTGAGCAATTGCCAACATCGGAATCACTCGCCGATTTGCAGGACCCAGCCATCCATGCACCAGGTCGTTGATACGATGAGCGACGGCGCTACAAATACAAACTCAGATTTGAGCCATCGCGACGTTTCTGGCGTGCAAGAGCAACCAATCATGGCATCTGCCCAGAGTTATGTGCGGCGAGAAAAATTAGCCCACCTGGGATTGATTGTAAGTGTCGTGATGGCGTTTGGCGCGATTTCAGGCCAATTGCTTTTACTGGGCTTATCGAGCCAGCCAACCATATCTCTGGCTGCTGCCGAACCGATTGCGACCAGTTTCAGTCGTCCCGACATTGTCGATCGTAACGGTCGCCTGCTTGCAACCGATCTCGAAGCGCCATCGCTCTTTGCCGACCCAGCCATAGTGCTCGATCGCGACGAGTTGGTCGAAAAATTATCGACTGTTCTACCAGACATCAATCAAGCGGACTTGCGCGCGCAATTATCGGACAAAAATCGTCGCTTCGTTTGGATACGTCGTGGTGTGTCGCCCGCAATCGCTCAGAAAGTTCATAATCTCGGATTGCCCGGATTATCATTTAGAACCGAACTGCATCGCGCCTATCCTGCTGGAGAACTGGCCGGACACGTGCTCGGCAGCGTGAACGTCGATAATAAGGGCATCAGCGGCATCGAGAAATTTATCGATAGCGCTGGCGCAGCCGATCCAGTTCATTCGGCCACACTTTCAACGCGCACGCCCGTGCGCCTGTCACTCGATATCGGTGTGCAGCACGCGCTTGAAAATGAGCTCGAGAACGGACAGAGACGCTATCGAGCCAGCGGCGCGGCAGGTGTCGTGCTTGATATCAAAACCGGCGAAGTTCTCGCCAGCGCGTCTTTTCCGAGCGTCGATCCCGCACGCCCGGAGATGGCGACTAGCCCAGTGCGCCATGATCGTATTGCAGGCGGCACCTATGAGTTAGGCTCGGTATTCAAAACGCTCACCATTGCGATGGCGCTTGATGAAGGGATCGCGAAGCCATCGACCATGCTCGATGTGCGCGAACCACTTCAAGCAGGAGCGCACACAATCACCGACTTCCACAGCGCGGGGCGTCCCCTCAGTGTAACGGAAATTTTCACCCACTCATCGAATGTGGGAACAGGCATGCTGGCATTGCAGGCAGGCCCTGAGCGTATGAAAGCATTTCTCGGCAAGCTCGAGTTATTGACGCCGATGAAAACAGAAGCAGGGGCCATGAGCGCTCCACAATTGCCGCGCGCTTGGGAGCGAGCCGAGCTGATTACCATGTCTTACGGTCATGGGTTGGCGGTCGCACCGTTGCAATTTGCAGCAAGTGTCGCGACACTTTTCAATGGTGGTATCCGCGTGAACCCGACCATGTTGCGCACGTCGGCTGCGCCAAATTCTGATAGTGCAAAGCCAGCGCAACGTGTCATCGCCGAAACGACTTCGCGGCAAATGGCACGGTTATTTCGATTGAACGTGACCGACACAAGTGGCACCGGCAAGCGGGCCGATGTTCCGGGTTATCGGGTCGGCGGCAAAACCGGAACCGCAGATCTCGCGGCGCGTGGCGGTTACCAGGAGAAAGCCGTCATTTCCTCGTTTTTGGCCGCTTTTCCGATGGACAACCCCCGCTACCTAACGTTCGTGCTGCTGTTTGAACCGCAAGGCACGCAAGAAACGGGAGGTCAGCGCACGGCGTCGACCAACGCCGCGCCTGTAACTGCCGACCTGATTGCTCGGATCGCGCCGCAGTTGGGTGTGACTCCGCAAACCATCGCCGCTACACAATAAGTTTCAATCTGCGCGATCGAGTGTTTGACGCGCGAAGGTAGGAAATCTATTGAGCAGATAAGGCCACGCGAGACGCCGTGACCAACATTTCGTTTTCGACGAGGCGCCATGCGCTTGAGTGACGTACTGCCTCCCGAAATTCAGGCACCCGCAAACGCACACACAATCGAGGTGACGGGCATCACCTCGGCGAGCGATGCCGTCATTCCGGGATTTATTTTTGCCGGATTGCCAGGCAGCAAAGTCGATGGCGCGCAATATGTACCCGACGCCATCGCGCGCGGTGCACGTGCTGTGATCGTCAAGCCAGGCAATGGCATCACTGTTGCCGATGGCACAGCGCTGATCGAAGTCGAAAATCCACACCGCGCGCTCGCTATGATCGCGGCAAAGTTTGCTGGCGCACAGCCCAAAATTGCGGTCGCTGTCACAGGTACAAGCGGCAAAACATCGGTCGCAGATTTCGCACGCCAGATATTTGCCCATCTCGGACGCAAGGCTGCATCCGTTGGAACGATCGGGGTCGTGAAGCCTGACGGGGCGATCTACGGATCGCTGACGACTCCCGATCCGGTGACGCTACACAAAACCTTGCGCAATTTGGCAGACGAGGGCGTCACGCATCTGGCCTTTGAAGCGTCATCGCATGGTCTGGATCAGCATCGCCTTGATGGCGTGGAACTCACCGCCGCCGCATTTACGAATCTCGGTCGCGACCACATGGATTATCATCCCACGGTCGAGGCGTATTTGAACGCCAAGCTACGTTTGTTTACGCAGCTTCTGCAACCTGGACAGACAGCCGTCATCAACGCCGATAGTGATGTTGCAGCTCACGTCAGCAACGCAGCAACAAAGCGCGGGCTCGACCTTTTGACCGTCGGCAACAAAGGTACTGCCCTGACACTCACTCAAGTGTCGCGTGACGGATTTGTTCAAATTCTCGATATTGTCGCGCAAGGTAAAACGCATCGCATTCGCTTACCGCTTGTCGGTGCCTATCAAGTCGAAAACGCGCTCGTCGCTGCCGGACTAGCCATAGCGGCCGGAGAGCGAACCGACGCCGTTCTGGAAGCTTTGGCGCATCTCAAGGGCGTGCCGGGCAGATTGGAAATTATCGGCGAGGCGAACGGCGGCTTGGCCATTGTCGATTACGCACATAAGCCCGAAGCACTCGTAGCCGCGCTTGCCGCATGCCGTCCTTTCGTCACTGGCAAGCTGATCTCGGTATTTGGCTGCGGCGGCGATCGAGACAAAGGCAAGCGACCCATCATGGGTCGTATTTCTTTTGAAAACGCCGATATCACGATTGTCACCGACGACAACCCACGCTCGGAACGTCCCGAAGCGATCCGCCAAGAGATATTGGCCGCCGCTCCCGGCGCGCGCGAAATCGGTGACCGTGCGCAAGCCATTGCAACCGCGGTCGCAATGATGCGACCCGGCGATGTCGTGCTCGTAGCCGGAAAAGGCCATGAAACCGGCCAGATCATCGGCGACGTGGTCGTGCCATTTTCCGATCATTACGAAATCTCTCGCGCTCTTCGCATCGCCTCAGAAAGCCACAACATCCCATGACCGCTCCGCTTTGGACCTGGACCGAGTTGGTCGCTGCAACCGGCGGGATCGCGGACGTACAACCGAAAGCGGCAATCATAGGCGTGTCGATTGACACACGAAGCCTTGCCCCAGGCGATCTGTTCGTGGCCCTAAAAGATCAACGCGACGGCCACGAGTTTGTCACGACTGCATTTAAGTCCGGCGCGGCAGCAGCCATCGTCGCTCAGGAATATCAACGTCAATCAGGCGACGGCGCGCTCATTCGTGTCGCCGATGTATTGCACGCATTACAATCTGCCGGTCGCGCAGCGCGCGCCAGATTATCAGCCAATGCACGCGTTGTAGCCGTCACGGGCAGCGCTGGGAAAACCGGCACTAAAGAAATGCTGCGAGCTTGTCTCGCCCGCGTCGGTAAAGTCCACGCCTCGGAAAAATCTTACAACAACCATTGGGGCGTGCCGCTGACCCTGGCGCGCATGCCAGCCGATACGCAGTATGGCGTATTTGAAATCGGCATGAACCACGCCGATGAAATTCGCCCGCTGTCGAAAATGGTTCGGCCGCACGCGGCCATCATCACGACGGTCGCAGCGGTGCACATTGAGCACTTTGCGTCTGTATCGGCAATTGCCGATGCGAAGGCCGAAATTTTTGAAGGACTTGCACAAGGCGGCACAGCAATCGTCAAATATGGCACCGAACACACAGCGCGTTTGATCGAAGCTGCCGCGAGATGCGGCGCGCGCGGGGTGACGTTCGGCTTGGATGACCGTGCAAATGTTCACGCGACCAACCTGCACTTTTCTGACGACGGCACCATGATGCAGGTTAATCTGGCTGATCGTCATCTCAACGTTAGCCTAGCGATGCCAGGCCGTCATATTGCTGAAAATGCGTTGGCGGTGATCGCAGCGATGAATGCGGTCGGCGCTGACGTTGAAAGTGCCGCCGCAGCACTGGCAACACTCGCTCCGCCGACAGGACGTGGCGCAAGAATGATATTGCCCATCAACGGCGGCGAAGCACTGCTGATCGATGAAAGCTACAACGCGAATCCCGCCTCCATGCGGGCGGCATTGGCCGCGCTCGCAACGGTCCCGCGCGATAAATTTCCGCGTCGCATCGCCGTACTGGGAGATATGCTCGAATTGGGTTCGAGCGCACCTGACATGCACCGCGATCTGAAAACCGCTGTGGACGAGGCAGGCGTGAATGTGGTCTTTGCCTGTGGGCCGCTGATGCAACATCTCTATGATGCATTGCCTCAGAGTATCCAGGGCGGATATGCCCTATCGTCAGCAGAACTAGGTGCAAAGCTAGCCAACGCATTGAGCCCGGGCGACGTCGTTATGGTCAAGGGATCGAATGGCACGCGGCTCGGCCCACTCGTCACGACACTAAAAGCGAAGTTTCATAATGATGTGTCTGCGCGCCAATGATTGAAGCGCCGCGCAATCTGGGGAAAGCCTAACGCATGCTCTACGAACTCGTGGCCTTCAGCGATCAGATCAGCGCCCTGAACGTATTTCGCTACATCACCTTCCGCACCGGCGGGGCTATTTTCACAGCTTTGCTGTTCGTCATGATGTTCGGACCAGCCATCATCGATCTTTTGCGTGTCAAACAGGGCAAAGGACAGCCCATTCGCGAAGACGGGCCGCAATCGCATCTATTGAAGCGCGGCACGCCGACGATGGGCGGACTGATGATCTTGGCTGGCGTGACCGTTGCGACGCTCCTGTGGGGCCAGCTATCGAACGGCTATATTCTCATTGTCCTTTTTGTAACGCTCTCATATGGCGCGATTGGCTTTTATGACGACTTTTTGAAAATTACCAAGCGCTCATCGCACGGATTCGGCGGCCGCGCACGCATGGGCCTGGAAGTCGTGGTCGCAGCACTGGCGGGCTACGCGATCATGAAGCTCGGACCCGATGGCTTGAATTCTGTCCTGACGTTTCCATTCTTCAAAGATCTGGTACTCGACCTCGGGCCGTTCTTTGTGCTGCTTGCGGTGTTCGTGATCGCAGGTGCGGGCAATGCCGTGAACCTCACCGACGGCCTCGATGGTCTTGCCATTGTGCCTGTCATGATCGCGGCCGCAACCTTCGGTGTGATTGCGTATCTCAGCGGCAACGTGCGATTTGCAACCTATTTGCAAATCCATCACGTACCTGGAACCGGTGAATTGGCCGTTATATGCGGAGCCCTCATAGGGGCTGGCTTAGGCTTCCTGTGGTTCAACGCACCACCCGCTATGATTTTTATGGGCGATACCGGATCGCTAGCACTCGGCGGCGCGCTGGGCACCATTGCAGTGGCCATCAAACATGAAATCGTGTTGGCCATTGTCGGTGGTCTGTTCGTGCTGGAGACGCTTTCGGTGATTATTCAGGTGGCCTCATTCAAAATGACCGGTAAGCGCGTGTTCCGTATGGCGCCGCTACATCACCATTACGAACAAAAGGGATGGCAGGAATCGACCGTTGTCATTCGCTTTTGGATTATTTCGGTGATCTTAGCGCTGATCGGACTGGCAACCTTGAAGCTGCGGTAACTCGCCCGCGCCAAAGGCTTCGATCTGCGATAAATTTCCAATCATGATTCGCGCGACATCGTTCCAAGGCAAATCCGTTGCGGTGTTCGGACTTGGCGCGTCCGGGACGGCGACAGTCCGCGCCCTATTGGAAGGCGGCGCAAGCGTTGCCGCCTGGGACGATAACGAAGCAGGGCGCACGGCAGCACAGCAGGTCGGTGTACCCCTCGTCGATCTGATGACGGCGAACTGGTCACGATTTGCAGCCCTCGTACTGGCACCGGGTGTCCCTCTCACCCATCCTGAAGCGCATTGGACTGTGACAAAGGCCCGAGCCGCGCGCGTCGAAATTATTGGCGATGTTGAACTGTTCGCCCGCGAGCGGGCACTGAGCGATCCGCCCGCACCGTTCATTGCCGTGACAGGCACTAACGGCAAATCGACAACGACAGCCTTGATTGCCCACATACTGCGTTTCGCGGGCCATGATGTGCAAATGGGCGGTAACATCGGCCGCGCCATTCTAACACTTGAGCCACCAGCATCAGATCGCTTTCACGTCATCGAAATGTCGTCGTTTCAGATTGACCTGACGCCGACGCTGAAACCCACGATTGGCGTGCATCTCAACGTGACGCCAGATCACCTCGACCGGCACGGGACCATCGAAAATTACGCAGCCATCAAGGAGCGTCTCGTTCAAGGTGCGGACATCGCCTGCATCGGCATCGACGACGACCTATCGCTTGAAATATTGAAGCGCAAAACAGCGTCAGGTATCGCCTGCGCATTCAGCTCCGAACGCGGGTTGGCACCGGGCTACAGCATGATCGATGGTTGGCTGGTGTGTTCCAATCGCGAAGGTCTAGCTGTGAAACTCGCAACGCTTAATGGCATTTCAACGCTGCGTGGCAAACACAACGCGCAAAATGCCTTGGCGGCTGTGGCTGCCGTGCGCGAGTGTTTACATCAATTGGGTATGTCCGCAGATATCGATTGGCAAAGCGCGTTGAATTCATTCCCTGGACTTCCCCACCGCATGGAAGAAATCGCGCGATTGGGACAAATTCTTTTTATCAATGACAGCAAGGCAACCAATGCCGATTCTACCGAGAAAGCGCTACTGTCGTTTCCTCAAGATGTGTACTGGATCGTCGGTGGCAAGGCCAAGGATGGCGGCATAGACGTGCTGCAACCGTACTTCCCTGGAATCGCCAAGGCCTATCTCATCGGCGAATCCAGCGACGCCTTCGCCGCGACTTTAGATGCAAAAGTGCCCTATATGCGTTGCGGAACATTGCAATCCGCTGTCGAGGCTGCGACGCGCGATGCACAAGCAAGCACGGCTCAGCAACCCGTTGTGCTACTGTCACCAGCCTGCGCAAGCTATGATCAATTCAAAAACTTTGAAGTCCGCGGTGATGCCTTCCGCGCTCTCGTAGCTGCGTTGCCGGGTATTGCTTTGCGGAGCCGCGCATGAGCGTGAGCCGCACCGATCGCAGCCGCTTTTCCGATTGGTCGTTTACCGTCGATCATGGCCTGCTAACGGCCATCTTCGCGCTCATTGCATTGGGCGTTGTGTTGTCGCTCGCCGCCTCCCCAGCGGTGGCGATGAAGAAGGGGCTTTCGACCTATCACTTCGTCGAGCGTCATGCCGTTTTTGCGGTCGTGAGCGCCGCGTTAGTCGTTGCAATTTCGTTCTTCACTCCCGCAGCGGTGCGAAGATTTGCGCTGGCACTTTTACTGGCGTCATTTGCAGGTCTTGTTTTGGTGTTGGCTTCTGGCCAAGAAATCAATGGCGCGCAGCGCTGGCTGTCGATTGGCGGCTATTCGCTGCAACCATCGGAATTTGCCAAGCCTGCGTTTGTGGTCGTCATGGCATGGTTGTTCGCCGAAGCATCGACCCGCCGCGATATGCCAGCCGCGCCTATCGCTTTTCTGCTCTGGATCGTAGTCGCTGGTTTGCTCGTTGCGCAACCCGATGTTGGGCAAACAGTGCTGATCAGTCTGACAGCCGGAGCGCTGTATGTTTTGGCTGGTCTGCCGCTGATGGGCGCGGCAGCGCTGGTAGCATGTGGCAGCATCGGTTTGTGGATCGCTTATTTGACATTGCCGCATGTTGAGCAGCGCCTCGACAGATTTTTCAATCCTTTGCCGTTTGAAAATTTTCAAGTCGATCGTGCGATGCAGTCGTTTGCAGAGGGGGGGCTTTTCGGACGAGGGCCTGGCGAAGGCACGATCAAATCAGTGCTGCCCGATGCACATACGGATTTCATATTCGCAGTTATTGGCGAGGAATATGGTGTCGTCGCGTGTCTCATACTCGTGCTGCTTTTCGCTTTCATTGTGCTGAGAGCACTGCTGAGTGCATCGCACGAACCCATCGCCCGTGACCGCCTCGCAATTCAAGGGCTCGCGACCGTCTTTGGACTGCAAGCGCTCATCAACATGGGTGTGAACATCGGGCTACTGCCAGCCAAGGGTATGACTTTGCCTTTCATTTCTGCGGGCGGATCATCAATGCTCGCACTTGCTATGACAGCCGGCATGTTGGTCGCTTTGACGCGGCGTCGGATCGATCCGCAACGCCTTAAAAAGCCGCGATTGGTGCCGACCATCGACGCCATGCAACCAAAAGCGCGGACCGACACACCATGAGCGAGCCAATCTCTGTCATGCTCGCAGCCGGAGGAACCGGCGGCCATTTGTTCCCGGCATTCGCATTGGCGGAAGAGCTGCAACGTCGCGACGTTGCCGTCGATTTGATCACCGACATGCGCGGGGATCGTTACGGCTCAGGCTTTCCCGCACGTACTGTTTATCAAGTGCCATCAGCGACCCTTGCAAGCCGCACCGCCAGCGATGTCGCAAAAACCACGCTCGCACTCGCGCGCGGTACGCGTGCAGCCTTTGCAATTTTGGGACAAGTCAAACCGCGCTGCGTCATTGGCTTTGGCGGCTATCCGACCTTTCCGCCACTGGTAGCGGCACGAATGCGCAGCATTCCCACAGCCTTGCACGAACAGAATTCGGTCCTCGGTCGCGCCAATAAAATGCTGGCCAAACGCGTGACAGCCATAGCGACGTCGTTCGAAAATACAAAATACTTAGACGGGGCATCGGCGGCAAAAGCCACGCTCACCGGCAATCCGGTGCGCAAAAGCGTCATCACCGCCGCACAACGCCCGTATGAACCGCCGGTCGCCGGCGGCACAATTCGTATTCTGGTTTTTGGCGGCAGTCAGGGCGCGCGTTATTTTTCCGATGCCGTTCCACCTGCGTTGATCGAACTGCCCGATGACGTGCGCGCCCGCTTAGTCATCACTCAGCAGGCGCGTGAAGAAGATTTAGATCGAGTGCGAACGGCCTATGAGCGATCGGGAATCGATGCCGATGTCGCGCCATTCTTTAAAGACCTGCCAGACCGGATGGCGGAAGCTCATTTGGTCATTGGCCGTGCAGGGGCCTCTACCGTTGCAGAACTGACCGCGATGGGCCGACCTGCGATCCTCGTGCCATTGCCACATGCGCTCGACAACGATCAGCTCAACAATGCTTTGCGCCTTGCAGAATCGGGCGGTGGCTGGTGCCTGGAACAGAAAAATCTAACCGCCGAACGTCTCGCAGATGAGATCGAGCGCCTCGTTGCCGCGCCGATCGTGCTTGCAGCCGCCGCTGAGGCGGCTAAAAAAGCGGGCCGTCCGGACGCGGTCGCGCGACTTGCAGATTTCGTTCTCGCACTCGCAGAAGGCCGCGCGTTGGAATCAAAATCACGCTAGTTTGCAGACGACCTCTCGCGTGCATGTATCTCGAATTGCCAATCAAGGACGATCTCATCCATGCAAATGCCGCGCGACATTGGCCCATTCCACATCATCGGCATCGGCGGCATCGGCATGAGTGCGATTGCCGAAATTTTGGTTGCAAAAGGCTATACGGTCCAAGGTAGCGATCAAAAGGAAAATGCCAACGTCAAGCGTCTGCGCGCCAAGGGCATCCGGGTCTTCGTCGGACATGATCCAGTCAACCTGATAGGCGCGCGCTATGTCGTCATCTCGACGGCTGTAAAACCATCGAACCCCGAACTTGCAGCCGCGCGAGAAAAAGACCTGACGATCATCCGCCGTGCTGAAATTCTGGCCGAACTGATGCGTTTATATTCGACCGTGTCCGTCACGGGAACGCACGGCAAGACGACGACGACATCGCTTCTCTCACACATCATGACCGAAGCGGGTCTAGAGCCAACGGTCATCACCGGCGGCATCATCAATGCGTGGGGATCGAATGCACGCCTGGGTCAAGGCAAGTGGATGATCGTAGAAGCCGATGAGAGCGACGGCACATTCACACGACTGCCGACAGAAATGGGCATCGTCACCAATATCGATCCCGAGCATCTCGATTATTTCGGCTCGGTCGAAGCCATGCACCGCGAGTACGAAGCATTTCTGAAAAACATTCCGTTCTTCGGGCTCGCCGTTGCGTGCGTTGACCATCCCGTGGTTCGCGAGATGTTAGATCGACTGAATTTGCGTGCCGATGGTCGTCGCTTGCTGACGTACGGGGTATCGCGCGATGCAGACATCGTTCTTGAAAACGTGCGCATATCGGGCAATACGACGACCTTTGATGCGCAGCTTGGGGCGAATGTCAAAGGCGGTGCGCGCCGTTTGCAAAATTGGTCAGTGCCGATCCCCGGCACACACAATGCTTTAAATGGACTAGCCGCAATTGCGATTGCGACCGAAGCGGGTATCGAGGATGACAAAATTCACGCCGCCATGGCCGGGTTCTCAGGCGTCAAGCGCCGATTCCAATATACCGGCGAATGGAACGGTGTTTCGATTTACGATGACTATGGCCACCACCCTGTAGAAATTTCTGCTGTGTTGGCAGCCGCGCGCGCCGGCGCCAAAGGCCGTGTGATCGCCGTCGTCGAGCCGCATCGCTATACCCGCGTGCGAGATTTGTTCGAAGAATTCTCAGCCTGCTTCAAAGACGCAGACCATGTCATCGTCGCCCCTCTCTACACAGCGGGCGAAAGCCCAATCGACGGTGTGACGCATCACACACTGGCCAGCTGTATTCTCAAAAGCGGACATCATTCCGTTGAATCGCTCGATAAAATCGGCGATCTCATTCCAGCCTTGAAACATCAAGCGCAGTCGGGTGACACAGTCGTGTGCCTCGGCGCGGGTCTCTCAACAGAATGGGCGCACGCGTTGCCGCAATGGCTCGCAGACGATGACAAGCGCATAAAAGCAGTGCCAGGGAATGCTGCCTGATGTTTGAAGATATCACTGCCGACTTGCGCACATTGATGCCAGACTTACGGGGGCGCTTGATCACGAACGCGCCACTCGCCGACATCACCTGGTTCCGGGTCGGTGGCCCCGCGCAGGTCTTGTTCACGCCTGCCGATGAGGCTGACCTCGCATACTTTCTACAGAACTTGCCTGACGATGTTCCCATCAACGTCATTGGCTTGGGATCGAATCTGCTGGTGCGAGATGGCGGTGTTCCAGGTATTGTGATCCGTCTCGGACGTGGCTTTAGTGAGATTAAAGTTGAGCCCGAACATCGCCTGCGCGTCGGCACCGCCGTGCCAGATGTGAAGGTTGCGCGCGCAGCCGCCGACGCTGGAATTTCAGGTCTGGCATTTTATCGCGGCATCCCAGGATCGATCGGTGGCGCACTGCGCATGAACGCAGGCGCACATGGCCGCGAAACCAAAGACTGTCTGATCAGCGCGCGTGCCGTCGATCTCGATGGCAACATTTACGAATACAGTTTAGCTGACATGGGCTTTACCTATCGCCATTGTGCCATTCCTGAAGGCTGGATCTTTACCGAAGCCGTTTTTCAAGGAACGCCGGGCGACCCGGCAGACATTCTCAAAGAGATGGACGAGGTCGCCGACTATCGCGAAAAAAACCAGCCGATCAAAGAACGCACCGGTGGCTCGACATTCAAAAATCCTCCGGGCAATAGCGCCTGGAAACTGGTCGATGCGGCGGGCTGCCGAGGCTTGCGCATCGGTGGCGCAAAAGTGTCCGATATGCATTGCAATTTCCTCATCAACGATCAGCAGGCCTCAGGTGAGGATGTCGAAAAACTCGGCGAGACTGTGCGCGCGCGCGTCAAAGCCGCATCCGGCATCACACTCAATTGGGAAATCATTCGCTTAGGACTGCCGCGCCCCGGCCGCCCCAAAGGTGAAGCGCTTGCGGAGATGCCATGACCGATCACTTGGGAGGCGCCCCGGCGCGCACGCATAAGCACGTCGCGGTGCTGATGGGCGGCTTGTCCGCTGAACGCGAAGTGAGCCTGCGATCAGGAGCAGCCGTCGTCGAAGCATTGCGTGGAGAAGGCTATCTGGTCACCGGCATCGATGTCGGTCGCGATCTTGCTCAACAACTGACGAACGTAAATCCGGACGTCTGTTTTAACGCGCTACACGGTCAATTCGGTGAGGACGGCTGTGTGCAGGGCCTACTGGAATTGCTCGCCATTCCCTATACGCACTCAGGCGTTCTGGCGTCAGCTCTGGCCATGCACAAAGAGCGCGCGAAAGATGTCATGCAACTGGCAGGCGTTGCCGTAGCGCAAGCCAAGCTCGTCACGCGCGAGCAAGCGTTGGCAGAACATGTCATGCCGCCACCCTACGTCGTGAAGCCTGTCGCCGAAGGCTCAAGCGTCGGCGTTGTGATTGTTGCCCCTGATGCCGAACGCCCGCCCAACTCCATTGCCGCGGGCGGACCGCTCGACCAAATCGTCATGGTCGAACGTTTCATTGCTGGACGCGAACTGACCTGCGCCGTCATCGGCGATTTCGTCACCGACGTCATCGAAATCGTGCCGCTCAAAGGCCTCACGTTTTACGATTATGAGGCGAAATACGCGCCAGGCGGATCAAAGCACGAGATGCCGGCACAACTTTTACCCGATGTTTACCAATCAGTCCGTTTCTTAACGTTAAGGGCGCATCAGGCGCTGGACTGTCGAGGCGTGTCGCGGGCGGACTTCCGTTTTGACGATACGCCTGGCGGTACCGGTGAATTGATTTGCCTGGAAGTGAATACCCAACCCGGCATGACGGGAACGTCGTTAGTGCCGGAATTGGCAGGACATGCAGGCTGGTCGTTTGGCGAGCTTGTGCGATGGATGGTCGAGGACGCGAGTTGCAACAGGTAGCGGCGGGGAAGCGGTTTTGGTGGCGGGCGCAGGAAGCGCCATCGTCAGAACCGACCACGACCGAATATCATGTCCCCCGTCCCACAGCCCGAAACTGGAGTTTCATTCAGACCGCTCACAGCGCTACACGCGGATTTTCACTCGAAATTGCGCGCGACCAGCGCCGCTATAGAAAACGTCGGCGGCGCCCAGGCTCAAGTTTCAAAAGTGCTGCTCTTTCGAGCATCGCGCTTTCACTGGTTATAGCCGTAACAGGAATTGCCCTCAGCAAAGCGCAGGTCAATTTACGTGATGCTTTTGCAAACATGGCTGAGCGTGTATCGGCCAATACCAAGACAGCGCTGATCTCACTCGGTTTCGGCATCACGCAGGTCAGCGTCACCGGTCATCGCTACACCAACGATGCCGACGTATTTGATGCGCTCGATTTGCCCAACGTCGCAACTCTCTGGCAACTCGATCTCGAAGCGGCCCTCGCGCGCATCGAGCGGATCTCGTGGGTTGATCGCGCGCAAATTTCACGGCTGTTTCCCGGTGCACTTGACATTGTCATTACGGAACGATTGCCTGCTGCGATTTGGGCACGGGGTGAGAAACGCTATCTCGTAGATATGACCGGGCGCGTGCTTGGCGCGGCACCATCTGTCCATAGCTGGAACTTGCCGGTGGTGGCAGGAGAAGGCGCGACCGCCGATATCGGCGTGCTGCTCACGGCAATGGGCCGCAACAAAGATTTGCACGCGCGCGTGACCAAGTACGAGCGCATCGCCGAACGGCGCTGGCGCGTTGTTTTGAAAAACGGCTCGATCATCGAGTTGGCGGCCGAGCGCGAAGTCGAAGGCTTAGATTATGTCACCTCGACACCTGCGCTCCGGTCTGCCCTTGCGGGCGATCCCAAGATCATCGATGTGCGAACGCCCGGGCGGATCGCAGTTCGCCCAGTGCCTTCCACAGTTGCTTCCTTGAAGCCCCAGCCATGAGTGAATGCTGATGGCCGAGCGGCGCAAACATAATCAGAGCTTTGGGATCCTCGATATCGGCACCAGCAAAATCGCTGCGGCTGTCGTGGTGGCTCAAGCGCAAGCTCAAGGCGCCGGTCTCATGCCACGCGTCGTCGGCATGGGCGTGCAACGATCGAAAGGCCTCAAGGCCGGAGTTTTGATCGATATCAATGAGGCGGAAGGGGCCGCGCGCGCAGCCATCGCCCAAGCCGAGCGCGAGGCGGGCGTTAGGATTGACGGTGTAACGGTTTCTGTGGCTTGCGGTCGGCTAACGTCGCAGCATTTCACAGCCAAGGCCGACATTGCCAATGGTGTCGTGACCGAAGACGACGTCACGCGAATGATGACGGGTGGTCGCGCCTACGTCGAACGCCACGGCCGCGCTTTGCTGCATCTCAATCCGCTTGGATATCAATTGGACGGCAGTGCGAGCATTCAAGACCCGAAAGGCTTTGCAGCCCGACAGATGTCGGCACAACTCCATGCGGTGGTCGCAGATGATGCCCCCTTACGCAATGTTCTGCTGCTCATTGAACGATGCCATCTAGCGTGTGACGGCTTGGTTGCCGCGCCTTACGCCAGCGCTCTCGCAGCAACAACCGCGGAAGAGCGCGAGTTCGGTGTGACATGCATCGATTTCGGCGCTGAAACCACCTCTTACGCCTTGTTCTCCGAAGGCCGATTTATCGGTGCCGATGTCGTCCCCGTCGGCAGCCAAAGGATCAGCCACGACATCGCGCGAGCGTTGCAGACACCACTCGTTGAGGCCGAGCGAATCAAATCGCTTTATGGCACACTCATCTCTGCCCAGTCTGACGAACACGAAGCGTTTTCTTACCCGCTGCTTGGCGATGAAGAAGGCGCAACGCATCAAGCTACCAAAGCGATGCTCACGGCCATCATCAGGCCGCGTGTCTCGCAAATTTTGAGTTTGGTGCAAGAGCGCTTGGCTCAAAATGGTGGCAGAGCTTACGCGGGAGACAAAGTCGTACTCACTGGGGGATCAAGCCAACTACTCGGCGCAGCGGAATTTGCCGCCAATCAACTCGGACGTCCGGTTCGGCTCGGCCGTCCGATCGGTATTTCTGGTTGGCCGGTCGCCATGGGCGGGCCTCAACTGGCGACATTAACGGGATTGGCTTACGCAGCCCTGCATTCTGGTGACGTATTTGGTGGGTATCATACCGAACCGAGTACGCAGCAAGGTTATCTGGGTCGCGTGAGCGATTGGCTAAAAACTGGGTTTTGAGTTTTCTAAAGCGTGACGTGCGTCAGTTTTGAGTTGGTAAGTGAGACTGACAAGCGTGTAGCGCGCAGCAGCCTCGACAACGGCGACATACGAGGACGTCATGAGCATCAAACTGCAAGTGCCAAAGTTGATCGACATCAAGCCGCGCCTGACGGTCATTGGCGTCGGCGGCGCAGGCTGCAACGCGATCAACAATATGATTGCAGCAGGTTTGCAGGGCGTCGAATTCGTCGTTGCCAATACCGATGCACAATCACTGGCGGCATCGAGCGCCGAACATCGCATTCAACTTGGAACCACCCTGACAGAGGGATTGGGTGCCGGATCGCGCCCGGAGATCGGCGAGGCCGCAGCTCAAGAGGCACTCGAAGAATTGCGCTCGCATATTGTCGGGTCGCACATGGTCTTTATCGCCGCTGGCATGGGCGGCGGCACCGGCACCGGTGCGGCAGCGGTCATTGCCCGTGCTGCTCGCGAACTCGGCATTCTGACGGTTGGCATCGTCTGTAAGCCGTTCCAATTCGAAGGCATGCGCCGTATGCGCATTGCCGAAGCAGGCGTCCAGATGCTGCGCCAGCACGTCGATACGCTGATTGTTATTCCTAATCAGAACTTGTTCCGCATCGCCAACGAACGCACGACGTTTGTGGAAGCCTTCGTGCTGGCCGACCAAGTGCTGTATTCCGGCGTGGCCTGCATCGTGGATTTGGTCCTCAAGGAAGGCTTGATCAACCTCGATTTCGCGGACGTACGCACGGTCATGACGGGCATGGGCACAGCGATGATGGGCACCGGCGAAGCCACCGGTGAACGCCGCGCAGTCCTCGCCGCAGAAGAAGCGATCGCCAATCCGTTGCTCGATGATGTGTCGCTGAAAGGCGCAAAAGGATTGTTGCTGTCCATCACCGGCGGACGGGACATGACGCTGTACGAGGTGGATGAAGCCGCCAGCCGCGTGCGCGAGGAAGTCGATCCAGAAGCCAACATCATTGTCGGCGCAACCTTCGACGACAACTTGGGCGATCGCTTGCGCGTCTCGATTGTCGCCTCGGGCATGGGGCGCGCAGGCGAATTTAGCCCTGCGCAATCGGTCAAACTGCCACCAGCCCAGCACCAACCATATTCGTTCATTCCGCAAGTTCCGCAGCCGCCCGCTCCAGTTGCGCAAACATCAAGCCCGACGCGCCCCGCTCCACCGATGTTCGGCCACGAGGAAGCCCCACAGCGACGTGCTCAGGAATCTGCAGCGCAAAATCCGCCGCTGGAGGATTTGCAAGATCAAATCCGCCATGCCCGTGAAACCTGGTCCGCGCCCGGGAATGTGATGATCGAGGAAGGTTTTACCCATTTTCCGAACATGGGATCAGGGTCACCGGCCTATGCAACGCCAGCGCCTGGACCAACCGTACATCAAGCACCTGGGCAATACCCTGGTCAGTTCCAGCCAGCACCACCAGTACACATTCCGCGATCGGGGCGACGCATGCCGTCGGTCGAAGATTTTCCGGAAGTCGGCCAAAAAGATTGGCACGCCAAACAATCAGGCAACGGATCTTCAACTGAACAGCGCAAATCAACAGGGTTTTTCGGCCGTTTAACGGGCCGCAATCGCCGTGATGACGATGCTTCCAAAACACCTGCAACCAGTGAAGAGACTGAACAACGACGACCGATTTCTGCGGGCCGGGACAAGCGATGAAGCGGCGCTGCCCTATGCGAGCGGGTGCGTCAAGAACCGAATTAATTCGTAACAGAGTGTAAGAAAGCGTGATTTGTCGCTTTGTAGCGAAGCAGTTAGCGTCTCGGTAACGAATTGATTTGAACGCCCTCTGCCAGCATCTGTTTCGGTCCACAAGATCAGCATTTGCAGGAAAAATTCTCTAGGGGTGTTCGTTTCAGTTTGGGGGTGGTTGGCCGCATTAATGCTGGGGAGCAGCGGCCGCCAATGAGATTGAGGGACGGCGCAGAATGTCGAATCGATTCATCGGTGCGCGGCAAACGACGCTTGCACGCGAAGTAAATTTGACAGGCACGGGGGTGCACAGCGGAGCCCCGGTATCTCTTACGCTGCATCCAGCAGAAGCTGATACTGGGCTCCGCTTTCTCGTGACCAAACGTGGTCGCGTGATTGCAGAAATTCCCGCCGATGTCGGTTACGTCAAAAACCTGACCCTGTGTACAGTCATCGGCGATGACGCAGGCGTGACAGTCGGGACCGTAGAGCACTTACTCGCCGCACTCCGCGGTTTGTCGATCGATAATCTCTATATCGAAATCGATAGCAAAGAAGTCCCGATCATGGACGGCAGTTCGGCGGTGTTCGTCGAAGCGATTGACCGGGTCGGCATTCGCGAGCTCTCGGAGCCGCGCAAATTCATTAAAGTTCTCAAGCCCGTACGCGTTGAAGAAAATGGCTGCTGGGCAGAACTCGCACCGCATACTGGCTTCAGTCTCGACGTTGAAATCGATTTCGCCTCGCCTCTCATCGGTCGCCAGCGTCTCAGCTATGAAATGAGCCCCGGCGTTTTCCGCCATGAATTGTCCCGCGCACGCACTTTCGGCTTCATGAGCGACGTTGAAAAGCTCTGGAAGGCCGGTCTGGCTCTCGGCGCAGACCTCACCAACACGATTGCGCTCGGCGAAGATAAGGTCATGAACCGCGAAGGTCTGCGTTATCCGCAGGAATTCGTTCGCCACAAAATGCTCGACGCTGTTGGCGATCTCGCTTTGGCTGGATCACCGCTGTTGGGTGCATTCCGCTCGTACAAGGGCGGCCACAAGATGAATTCGATGGTTCTGCAGGCACTCTTCGCAGATGCTTCGAATTGGTCTTTGGTTCACGCTCCCAAAGTCCGCACGCGCGTTTCGGTTCCAATGCAAGTTCCAGCAGCGGCCGTCGCAGCAGAGTAAGTGCGAGAGGTGGCCGCCACTCGGTCATCAGGAAAAAAGGTTACTCGGGCCAGCCGCTATTTTATCGGTATTGGCCCGGATCAGACCACATTCGCCGACTAAAGATTTGAACCAATTCAACGGCTTTCAGCCTATGAGGCGAGCTACGGCGAGTGGCTTGTTCACGGTATATTTGAAAGCATACACAGCCCGCATATGTTATCGGGTTCCAGAAACGATGGGAGGGTGCTAGTCGAAAGCAGTGTGAGGACTGTTCCTTAGGTCCCGCTCTTTTTTCAGCTAGGTTGCGCATGCTGTCAGTGAAACACCAAATCGATGCAGGATGTGGCAAGGCCATTCGTGCTTTGTCATTGATCGTCGTCTTGGCTCTGGCAGGTTGCGCGTCGTCCTCCGTTGATTTGACCGGCGCTCTCAATCCAGATGCACCATCCAAAATGCTCGCCGACGGCGATGCATTGATGGCGGCTGGAAAATTCGAAGACGCGGCCAAGAAATTCGAGATGCTGGATCGCGAGCATCCCTATTCACCGGAAGCCCGGCGCGCCATCGTTCTCTCATCTTACGCCTATTACCGTGGCGGCAAATCACCCGAAGCCATCGCCACGGCTGAACGCTATATCGCGCTGCATCCCGGCACCAAGGAAGCACCACTCGCCCACCATATCATCGCGTCGGCCTACTTCGACGAGATCAAAGGGCCAAACAGAGACCAGACACCGGCGCGCAAGGCTCTCGAACAGCTCAAGACACTTAAAACGCGATATCCAGAAAGCGAATACGCGGTGAATGCCGACAACCGCATTCGTGTTGCCGAAGACAATTTGGCCGCGGCCGAAATGGAGGTCGGGCGCTATTACCTGGAGCGCAAGAACTACGTTGCAGCCATCAATCGCTTCAAGACGGTCGTGAGCGATTTTCAGACCACCGCCCATGTCGAAGAAGCTTTAGCGCGTTTGGTCGAGGCCTATATGGCTCTGGGCATTACGAAGGAAGCGCAGAACGCAGCCGCCGTTCTCGGCCACAACTTCCCCGACAGCAAGTGGTACAGAGATTCCTACGCCCTGCTGCAATCAGGCGGGCTCGCACCGCGCGAAGACGGCGATTCCTGGATATCGAAGGCTTGGAAATCCGTGCCAAAATTCGGTCTCGGCAGCGCAGGCTGATGGCCAGCGGCAGACGCTCGCAATACTGATATAACGGCGGCGCGGCCAGGGTGAACCTGCCGTGCTTTTTTATGTGTTTGGACGACGAAAGACGCGGGCATCGCGATGGCCAAAATCAACAAATCGAAAGCCCAAGCCAAACCAAGCCCGAAAAAAAAATCACTCGTGAGCGAAGGCGAGGCTGCTGCTGAAATCAAGCGATTGTCGGCCGAAATTCGTCGCCATGACGCGCTTTACTACCAAAACGATGCACCAGAAATTTCCGACGCTGACTACGATGCCTTACGACAACAACTAGAAACGCTAGAGCGCAAATTCCCAGAATTCGCCCACTCTGAAAGTCCAACGCAGAACGTGGGCGCTGCGCCAGTCTCAGCATTCGGCAAAGTCCGCCACGACGTCCCGATGCTATCGTTATCGAACGCATTTGCGGATGACGACGTGGCAGATTTTACAGCACGCATTCGTCGCTTTCTCAATCTTACAGATACGACTGCATTGGACGTCGTCGCCGAACCGAAAATCGACGGGCTGTCGATTTCAATCCGCTATGAGAATGGTCAACTGACCCAAGCGGCAACACGCGGCGATGGAGCTGAAGGTGAAAACGTCACCGCCAATATCAAAACCATCAAGGCCATACCGCATGCCCTAAAGGGCCAAGACGTGCCCGTTGTCATCGACGTGCGCGGCGAGATCTATCTGAGCCATGCCGATTTTGCCGCCCTCAATACGGCACAAGAAAAATCAGGCGGAAAAATTTTCGCCAATCCGCGCAATGCGGCCGCTGGATCGCTACGGCAACTCGATTCCAGCATTACGGCGCAGCGCCCCCTCAAATTCTTCGCCTACGCCTGGGGCGCGGCTTCAAAGTTGCCCGCCGATTCGCAATCGGGTGTCGTCGATGCATTCAAGCGCTGGGGCCTGCCGGTCAATCCGCTGACTCGTGTGTGCCAAAGCGCCGACGAACTGCTGGACTATTACCGCGATATCGACGCCAGACGCGCCAGCCTCGGCTACGACATCGACGGCGTGGTCTATAAGGTCAATCGCCTCGACTATCAGGAGCGTCTCGGTTTCGTGTCGCGCGCACCGCGCTGGGCCATCGCCCATAAATTTGCAGCCGAACGCGCCACAACAATTTTGCGCGACATCGAAATCCAAGTCGGACGCACGGGCGCACTCACGCCGGTCGCCAAACTCGAACCCGTGACTGTGGGCGGCGTCGTCGTATCGAATGCGACGCTGCACAACGAAGACGAGATTGCCCGTAAAGACATTCGCATCGGCGACACTGTTGTCGTGCAGCGGGCAGGCGATGTTATCCCGCAGGTCGTGGAAGTCGTGCTCGACAAGCGGCCAAAAACTACAAAACCGTTTAAATATCCAGAGACATGCCCGGCATGTGGCAGCCACGCCGTGCGCGATGCGGATGAAAAAACTGGTGTCGCAGATGTCGTGCGCCGTTGCACAGGCGGGCTGATTTGTCCGGCACAAGCCAAAGAGCGTCTCAAGCATTTCGTCTCACGCAATGCCCTCGACATCGAAGGGCTAGGGGGCGAAAAAATAGAATTCTTATTCGACGATGACCGCATTAAAACACCAGCCGATATTTTCACGCTGAAAGCGCGCGATGCGCAACACGCGGCCCCACTTCATACGTTGAAAGGCTTCGGAAAAACATCGGTCGAGAAACTATTCTCAGCAATCGACGCACGCCGCACAGTGTCGCTCGACAGATTTTTGTTCGCACTCGGCATCCGCCACATTGGCGAAACAACAGCGAAGGATTTGGCAAAGGCATACGGAACATTCGAGGCGTTGCAGTCAGCCGTTATGGCAGCCGTAGGAGGTGGCAAGGGGAGCGAGCCATATCAAGAGATCGACAACATCGAAGGCATCGGCGAGACCGTTGTCGATGCGCTGATCGGTTTCTTTGGCGAAGCACACAACGCCGAGCAAATAGGCGCTTTACTCAAGGAAATAACTGTTGCGCCGTATGTCCGCACCGCTGCATCGAAATCGCCGGTCTCGTCCAAAACAGTCGTCTTCACCGGCTCACTCACACGTCTGACGCGCAATGAGGCCAAGGCCCAAGCAGAGCGACTGGGGGCTAAAGTTGCCGGATCGGTATCGAAGAAAACAGATTACGTGGTCGCCGGTGCCGACGCCGGATCGAAGCTCGATGCAGCGCGCGCACTCGGCGTAACTGTACTCACGGAAGATGAATGGCTCGACTTGATAAGCCAAAGCTAAATGCTTGTGCTAGTTATGTGGCGCCGCATGAATGAAGATCTCTCCGTCTCGTTCCGTCACGATAAGATCGCCTGGGTTCGAGCTGGCATCTGATAAAACAGAAGCGAGAGATTCTGGCCGCAAAGCATAGGGCAAATGCGGTGCTGCGCTCAATTCGCTAATCGGGTTCATGGCTGTGTCTCCTCATTTGCATGTGTAATGAGGAGTGTTGTGCAACACGGACGCATGGCGCGCTGTCACGCGTGGTACAGTAGAAAGCAAGCTTTTTAAAAATTTATAGCGGCGCGGTTGCCTGCTTGAGCCAGTTGCGAGTCGCCGGGTCGAGATCGCCCGCCAAAACATCATAGACACGCGCATGATAGTCATCGAGCCACGCGCGTTCGCTTGCTGTCAGCATGTCGGTATCGATTAAGCGTCGATCCATGGGCGCAAGCGTCAATGTCTCAAAATCCATCATCGGCCGATCGCCGTCAGGTATGTCTGCCAGCTCGCGCACCAGCACGACATTCTCGATGCGAATGCCGTAGGCCCCTTCACGGTAATAGCCCGGTTCGTTTGAAATCAGCATACCGGGCTGCAGAACGGCAGACCCCGCCCGCGAGATCGACTGAGGCCCTTCATGCACCGATAGATAACTACCGATGCCATGACCCGTGCCATGGTCAAAGTCAGCACCGATGTCCCAAAGCGCGCGCCGCGCGAAAGGATCGAGTTCAATGCCGCGCGTGCCTTTAGGAAAACGCGCCGTCGCAATCGCGATATGTCCCTTGAGAACGGCCGTATAATGCCGCCGCATGTCCGCACTTGGCGTGCCGATGGCAATCGTGCGTGTGATGTCAGTCGTGCCGTCTTGATATTGCGCGCCGCTGTCGATCAAAAAAAGTTCGTTCGCGTTCAGCGTGCGGTTGGTCGCCTCCGTGACGCGATAGTGCACGATGGCGCCGTTGGGTCCCGAGCCTGAAATCGTCGCAAAACTGATCTCACGCAAGGCGCCCGTCTCGGTCCGAAAGGCTTCGAGTTTTTTGACCGTCGTGATTTCATCGAGCGTTCCTGTCACGGCTTGGGCATCGAGCCAAGCCAGGAAGCGAACAACAGCCGTGCCATCGCGCCTATGTGCCGCGCGCAATCCTGAAATTTCAGCATCAGACTTGAGTGCTTTCGGCAGTATGCAAGGGTCTTGACCGCGCACCATGGACTTTGTGCCAAGTGCTCTTTGAAACCACGCCGACGCCGTATCGGGATCAATACGCACGCGTCGGCCAGCAGCTTTCAAAGTTTTCAAACGTTCGGTCAAAACTTTCGGCGGGCTGATCTTGGCAACTGGCGATAAATGCTCGCGAACAGAGCGATCAATTTTCTCAGGCGCAATGAACAGCTCAACTTTGCCCGTCACGGGCACGATGGCAAAAGCCAGCACGACAGGATTGTGCGCCACGTCGCTGCCACGAATATTCAACAGCCAGCAAATGCTATCTGTCAAAGTCAACACGACGACGTGTTGGCCTTCGTCCTTCAGCCGTTTCTGGATGTTGGAAATTTTCTCAGCCGCTGACTTTCCCGCCAGCGCATGAGGGTGAACAATAGCCGGCGCAATGGGAGGCTTGGGTCGCGTCTTGCCCCAGACAACATCTACGGGATTTTTTGTCAGGGGCTTGAGTTTTAAACCTTTGGCATAGAGCGCCGATTGAAGCCGTTCGATTTCACTGATTGTATGCAGCTTCGGATCAAAGCCGATACGCGCACCTTTGCTCACATGCTCGATCAGCCATTCACTCAAACGCATCCTAGGCAAAAGCGAGATATCAAAGAGTGCGATATCTGTTTCGCTGCGCGCCTGAACCGTGTAGCGCCCATCGATGAACAGTGCCGCGGTCTTCTTTGTAACAACCGCAAGTCCTGCCGATCCGGTGAATCCGGTCAACCATTTCAGTCGCTCGGCACATGGCGGCACATATTCGCCCTGATGTTCGTCAGCGCGCGGCACGAGTAGCGCATCTAATTTTTCCTTCGACATCCAAGACCGCAGCGCACGGACGCGCTCTGCGACGTGCAATGGTCCGGTTGATGCTTCGAAAGTTTGGAACATAGCTAGGTTCTAGGGGCCAAGGTAAAAGACCGCAACGGCCTATCCACGACGCTTTAAAGTCAATGTCGACCAGCCTGCAATCCGGTCATGACGAACCAAATGAAAGCCGACACTGCGATACGCCGCCAAAACCTGCGGCGCTTGGGGAATCAAAATGCCTGACAGCAAGAGTGTCCCGCCCGATACCACAGTGCGCGCCAGAGCAGGGGCTAATCGGATCAGCGGTCCAGCAAGAATATTCGCGATCACGAGATCGAGCGGGGGCGACTGACGCAGCCACATGTGATCGACACCCGACGCCACCGTCAACGCAATGCGCGAGGCGACACCGTTGATGCGCACGTTTTCGCTGGCCACCTTTACGGATTGTGGATCAAGGTCGGTCGCGATGATGTCAGCACGCGGCAATGCCTTGGCGATGGCAATCGCAAGCACGCCCGAGCCGCAGCCAAGATCCAGAACAGTTTGAAACGTCTCCTGGCGTGTCAGGCGATCAATGGCAAGCAAACAGCCCAGCGTGGTCGCATGGTGCGCGGTGCCAAAGGCTTCACCGGCGTCGATCAAGATCGCGTTTGGGCCGCGCGGAATACGACCGGAATCGTGACTGCCGTGAACAGTAAAGCGACCGGCTTCGACAGGTGGCAAAGCCGCTTGCGATAGCGCGACCCAATTCAAGTCCGGCACGACTTCGAAGACGAAATTGGGCAGTGGTTCTGTCACGAGATCGCGAAGTTCACTGCTAATATCGCGCGCACCATGTTCTCCATCAAAATAAGCCTCTAGCCGCCAAATCCCTGGGCTTGTCTCAAAGATGGTCAACGCTTCTGGCGGCGGCTCAAGCAAATCCTGGATCGCGCCGCTCGTGGTGTAAGCGAGCGAGCGATCGGTGAAATCGGTCGTCAATTTGTGGAGCGGCATTGCGCCTCAATGGTCAGGTGGGAAGCGCGGGTGGACGGCCATCGAATTCATAGCCTTCCGGGCTGATCGGATCGGGCAGCCGATCCAAGAACACATCCCACTTCTGATCAATGTGGGCTGCAGCTTCAACAGGCCCGAGAGTCGTCAGTCGGCCATCGGCCTCTTCGCGCACAATGCCGTCTCGAACCAACCGGTCAAGAGCGTCTTCCAAATCAAAATCGACCTTTATGCCGAAAGCGGTCGTTAAATAACTTTCGATAGCCGCATCGATGGCAGGCAAATCGGACCGCCTTGAAGGCTCTTTGGCAAGTACGCTGTAGAGCAGCATCTCTTCCTTGATGTCTTCTTCAGCACCGCGCGCTGCAATCTTAAGAATGACGCCGCGATTATCGGCCATGGTATGGAAGTACAAATTTTGCGCCATGACGACCATGTACCGTTGCTTCTGGTTCATGAAACCCATGGCTTGGCGAAATGCGATGGAACCAAGACCGACTGCGGCACCGGCAGCCGCAATGGGGTTGGTTGTCAACAAAGCCAATTTACCAGCGGCGCCAACGGCACCCATCCCTAAGCCGCCGCCTGCTGAAATCCCCAACCGCAACTTGTCGAACAACCGGAACCGAACCTGCGTGTTCGGAAAAATCATTTCCAGATCGGTGCGCGGAATATTTTTGAACAGCTTGAGATAAATATTTCCATCGTTGATGCCCGGTGGCAGGTTCTGGCGCAGCTTGGTGACGCGCTTTTCTGCATCCGCACGCGACAATTTCTTGTCGCGCATAAATTCTTCCACGCGCTTTTCAAACGGTTTCAGTTTGAAAAGAATAAAAAGACGCTGGAAAATCGGCACATCGAATTCTTCCTTGCGCATAAAGCGTTGAATTCGTCGACGTTCATGCTTCTTATTAGAGGCACCCCGATAATAGACGAGAATGTCTTCAAACGCGTCCATATCGACAAACAAGTCGAGCCCATAATGGGTCTCTCGGGTGAGAATGAACGAAACATCGTGCGGATCAACCCGTTCGTAGTTGGCCCGCTGCAATAAACTTTCGACGCCGTTCACAACGCGATGCTTCAGCGCGGCGCGATCCGTTTCACTGAACTGCCGCGTGATGAGCAAATCGGTGTCGGGAGAAAACGCTTCATAGGTCTGATCGAGATCCATCAGCATGGCGGCATATTGCTGTTGCCGCCAGAAATCGAGGTAGCGGAAAAAGCGCCGAGCTTCCTTAGCTTGCCCTGGCTTCCAGACTTTATCGAGCGTGAGCCGGTCCATCAGCGCGAACCGTGTCACGGGAATGAAGCGCTCACGTTTGCGTTCGCTGTCGGGCTGGAGCACGTCACCGGGAGCCGCATCTTTGGCAGTTGATTTTTCCAAAAGCGGGCCAGCTTTTGCGGGTGCCTCGGGCCGAACGTCTTTGTTCGAACGTATGCGGCTAAAAAAGCCCAAATTCGATCGGGACCCTACCCAGTCAGCCGACGACATTGCCCGTCACTCCCCTTGAACGCCCTGAGGTTTTACCGGTTGGGCCCTCGCCTTGTCGAGCCTCGCCAAAGCGACCGACTGGAATGATCCTGGGCTGGGGCTAAACCGCAACCCATCTTCCCGCTGCGATTGTGCTGCCACAGTGCAAATACAAAACCTTTGTGCGCCTGCGAGCACATCAAAGCTGTTGAAAGTCGTTCATAACTTTCAGGTTTGCCACCGCTAATCGCGCGTTCAGCTAGGATAAAGGCTGTTCATTTGGTCGGTATTGTCGGGGGGCAACCGTGCGCGTTGGAGTAATACAGAGACTAACCATTGCCGCTCTGGTTGTGCTGGGAGGTAGCTTTACCGCACAATCCGAGGAGCTGATCTTGCCGTTTGCCTGCGCCGTTGAGCAAGGGCAACCGCGGCTCTACCCCGCTCAGGAAACCAACTACAAAGTCATTGGCCAGCGCGACGAGCAGCCGTTTTCATCGTGTGGCGGCACTGGCAATCGCCGCTGCGAAACGATGATGGTGCATCGCTTCCATGTCGATTGTGGCGGCGTACGTATGAGTTGGGCGCGCGTCGCGGCAGTGGCGCGGTCCCAGGGCGTAGCGATGCCCAGCAACCTACCCAATGGTTTTGCGCCCGTCAGTGTCCTGGCGGGCCGCTTTGTTTTGCCATCTTTGACGCGCCACGCCCCGCAAGTCACGTCTGTGGCAGCCCAGGATCTGTCACCCGATAGCGTCATCGATCGCTCGTCGTCGTCGCACACATTCGAAGAACAGCCTTGGACAACGGTCGTCAGGGCAGACGGTCTTTTACCCGTGGCCAGCAGCGGCGCAGGGCGCGTTGGCGCAATGATGATGACGCTTCTGCTGTTTTTGTGGGCCGCGAGCATGGTTGCTGCAGGACGTTGGCGTATTCCAAACCTTTCGCATATACACGTGCCCACCGTTTTGCATGACATCGTTACGCGAGCCACTGCCAGCACGACGTCTGGCATTCACGCGCTTCGTCGCAATTTTATGGACGGTTACGACGCATGGCAGAAGGCACAAAGTGACGATGATGACGGAGGTGTGCACCAAGCAGCGATGATGGTTCAGGCCAGATTGGCGCAAACAGAGTTGCTGGTGGCAACATTGCCAGATGGATTATTGCTTCGCGATGTTCTGCAATCTGAAATAGATCGTGTGCGGGAGCGCGCCATCGACGCCGACAAAAACGCGCGCCGTCGTGCACCGGAGAAATCCGCAGCCTTGTTCCGAGCTATGATGCGCGAACTCGACCGCATCGGTCGCATCGCCGAAAGCGCAGCCCAAATGGCTGACGCAGAGCCTTATGAACCGCAACGCACCAACTCTGATGCACCGCGCACGGAGTTTGAGGCCTACCGCATTCTAGGTTTGAATTCTGAAGCGCCACCAGCGGTCGCAAAAAAGCTGGTCGATGCGCTCCGCATGTCGTGGCATCCGGATTATGCGCGTGACGAAAGCGACCGCCTGCGTCGCGAAGATCGCATGAAGCAGATCAACGCTGCGTGGGACATGATCAAAGATCGCCGCGCCGCTGCCTAAAACAAATCGGCACCGGAGAACTATCCGATGCCGATAATTTTTCGCTAAACGTAAGACCGCTGAGCCAAGATTTATGATGAGTACTGATGCGCCACTGGCAGTAAGCGCAATTGCTCAGGCGTTAACGGATGTGGCTCTTGGTGTTGCAAACCATAATCAGAAACATTTGAAGTCGCATATACAGACTGACCGATATGCGAAGACTCCATATATGAATTTTGCTGAAGGTTATTCGGCTTCCGACGGGCGTTATTGACCAAATCGCTCATGGATAGCTCCCCTTAAATGCTAGGTTCTACCCTCCCAACGCACAACCACCGCTTTTGTTTCATGTCCATGAGACATCCCGACGAAACAAAAACGTCGAACTTTTTTCGTCATCTAACAACGTAATGTTTGTGGTGAATGATTACGGCGACAAAGCGATGACAGTTGCATCACGGAAAAGAGCATAAGCCCATGCAAGACATCATGAAGAGATGAGCGATTGCGATCAAATAAGATCGACAAAGCTAGCAACCACGCGCTTTGTTGTGCCGTCATCGAAATCAATCGTCAGCTTATTGCCATCCACCAATGTCACCGAGCCGTCGCCAAATTTTTCGTGATGAACACGTGCGCCAACCTTGAATGCCGCAGCATTAGCCGATGATGCAGCCACCAGTTCGCCCTCAAGAGTGATCGGTGCCCGCGATTTCTTTGGCTCTCGGTTTGCCCCCCAACTTTGCTGCGCCCGCTGCCATCCCGGTGTTTGATACGTCGATGCAAATGGCTGCGCACTGGCTGTGCGATCGAAACGGCTTGGTCCATGAGGAGCACTGAAACCATAGTTTTGTGTGATGCCGCCGTAAGGCATCGTGCTTTCTAAGACGTCCACATGCGCCTCTGGCAATTCATCTACAAATCGCGATGGAACAGCCGATTGATAAAGCCCACGGTTACGCCGGTTTTGAGCAAATGAGATTTTTGCAAATCGCTTCGCCCGGGTAATGCCCACATAGGCTAAGCGCCGCTCTTCTTCGAGCCCGGCCTTACCGCTTTCGTCCAAAGCACGTTGATGCGGAAACAATCCTTCTTCCCAGCCGGGTAGAAAAACTGTTCCGAATTCGAGCCCTTTGGCCGCGTGCAACGTCATCAATGAAACGCGCTCACCATCGTTGCCTTGATCGGTATCCATGACGAGCGAGACGTGTTCGAGAAAGCCTGCGAGGCTTTCGAAGTCATGCATGAAGCGCACGAGTTCTTTCAAGTTTTCCAGTCGGCTCTGCGATTGCGGGCTCTTATCCGCTTGCCACATCGCGGTGTAGCCGGATTCATCAAGGATCAATTCAGCAAGTTCGGTATGGCGCACGCCGTCGATACGTGAGCGCCAAACCTCGAAGCTGCGAATAAGATCGCCAAGAGATTTGCGAGCCTTGCTGGCAAGCTCATCGGTTTCGATCATCTCGCGCGCAGCAAAATACATCGGAATGTCGCGCGCCCGTGCATGGGCGTGGATGCGCTTCACCGTCGTGTCACCAAGACCGCGTTTAGGAACATTGACGATGCGCTCGAATTTCAGGTCGTTGGATGGGTTGGCAACGATTTCGAGGTAAGCAATCGCATCTTTGATTTCTTGCCGCTCATAAAAGCGTGGACCGCCAATGACGCGATACGGCACGCCGAGTGTAATAAAGCGATCTTCAATGACACGCATCTGAAATGACGCACGCACTAGAACCGCAATGTCGTTCAGCCCCTGCTTCGCGCGCTGAAAATTCTCGATGTCGTCACCGATGGCGCGCGCTTCGGCTTCATCATCCCAGAAATTGGCAATCGCAACCTTGTCGCCCGGTGCGCCGTCGGTGAACAACGTCTTGCCAAGACGACCGTCGTTTTTAGCAATGAGATTGGACGCCGTGGCGAGGATATTTCCAGTCGAACGATAGTTGCGCTCTAGACGAATAACTTTCGCGCCAGGGAAGTCTTTATCGAAACGCAAAATGTTATCGACCTCGGCTCCGCGCCAACCGTAGATAGACTGATCGTCGTCACCGACGCAGCAAATGTTGGGCGATCCCTGCGCCAACAACCGCAGCCACAGGTACTGAGCGACGTTGGTGTCTTGATATTCATCGACGAGAATGTAGCGAAATTTCTTATGATAGCTGGCAAGCACATCTGGATGTTCACGGAACAAGCGCAAACATTCTAGCAGCAGGTCGCCGAAATCGCAGGCGTTGAGATCTTTGAGACGGCTTTGATAGGCCGCATACAACTCGCGACCCTTGCCGGCTGCAAATGAAAAACCGTCGCTCGCGGGCACTTTATCTGGCGTCAACCCGCGATTCTTCCAGCTATCGATCAGGCTTGCGAGTTGTCGCGCAGGCCAGCGTTCTTTGTCGATATTCGCCGCTTCCAGAACCTGCTTCATCAAACGCAGTTGGTCGTCACTATCGAGGATCGTGAAGCCAGATTTGAGCCCAACGAGTTCACAATGTCGCCGCAGAATTTTCACACCGATCGCGTGGAACGTGCCGAGCCACGCCATGCCTTCAACAGCGCCACCGATCAATCCACCGATCCGCTCCTTCATTTCTCGCGCCGCCTTGTTGGTGAAGGTGACGGCGAGAATTTGCGAAGGGTAGGCGCGATTGGATGCCAGAATATGAGCGATGCGCGTCGTTAAAACCCGCGTCTTGCCGGTCCCGGCCCCTGCGAGCACAAGCAATGGGCCTTCTGTCGTCTCAACCGCATCCCGCTGCTCTGGATTGAGTCCATCAAGATATGTGGGTGCACCCCGCGCCGCGGATACCGCTCGCTGAGAAATTGAACGCGGCTTTTCATGCGCCTCGCTGGCCTGCTGACGTTGCGGCGCCTCAGGCAAATCAAATGGCGGATCATCCGACATGGGGTCTTCGTCGGGCCCGGGGTGCGAGGGGCTGCTCTCGATCATAGAATGGGAGTTAGCCTATGGGTCTTTGTCCTACAACTGGCCGAATTGTCTTGGTGGCTGAAAACAAATAACCTCGAAGTTCATCCACAATCTGTCTTGACGCATGGAAAGACGCCAACTTTGGGGTTCAGAGTAACGGCAGGGTGTGCGATATACTGCGGCCACAGCAAAGCCGTTGACGCCAGTGGTCTGGTGGCCAGGTGACTATGCAATGGGGCTGCCTTCAAGGGATTGGGCTGGACTGACCGCTCTATGAACAACGCGCTCATGTATCTGGGTGGTTTTTTCGTCGTGGTTTTTGCCGCGCTTTTTGCTGTGCCCGCCGCCATCGATTGGAATGGCTATCGCGGTGTATTCGAAGAAGAGGCTTCAAAAGTTTTAGGCCGCGATGTGCGGGTGGGCGGCAGCGTCAACTTGCGGCTATTGCCATCGCCGTATGTGCGCTTTGAGAAAGTTCGCCTCGCTGACGTTTCAGGCCAAACCGGCGAGCCCTTCATCCGCGCTGAAAGTTTTACCATGTGGCTGTCCGCATCGCCACTTTTGCGCGGGGTGCTGGAGGCCAATAAGATCGAACTCGAACGGCCGATTTTGTCATTGGCATTGGACGGCCAAGGCGGCGGCAATTGGAACTCAATCGCGCTCCAACCTGGCACACTTCCATTCGTACCGCGCGACGTGACGCTGCATTCTGTCAAACTCATCGAAGGCGCAGTTGCGCTCCACAATGCAGATGCTTCGTTGATTACGCGTTTCGATAGCATCAATGGTGAATTGTCCGCCGACGCTTTGTCGGGACCGTTTCGCTTCAAAGGCACGGCAGCCTGGGCTGGCGAAGTCCGCGACATTCGCTTTGGCACGGAAGCACGCGACAAAGATGGGTCATTTAAGGTCAAAGCTTCAGCGCAAAGCGTAAAGTCAGGCAACAGCGTTGTTCTGGATGGCCGTATAGAGAACTTTTCATCGCAGCCCAGGCTGACGGGAGAAGTGACAGGCTCAATTGTCGTACCAGGCGTCGAAATAGAAACCACGTCAGCGAACCCTAAACCTGAAGCGCCAAATCTAGAATTTAAGTCAGCCGTAACGGCGACGGCCACTGACGCGAACCTTCAAGATATCAAATTGACGCTCGCGAATGCCAAAGAACCGCAGATCGTAACCGGGTCCGCGACTGCAGCGTGGGCCAAGGATGCAAGGCTCGATATTGCACTTGCCTCCAAATGGCTGGATCTCGACCGCCTAGCTGGCGCTGGAGAAAACAGTGCGTCTTTGCAACGTATCCGCCGCTTAGCTCTAGGGCTTGTGAAATCTGTCGCGGGCACTGGTGCAGCCAGTGCAAAAATTGATCTCGCTCAAGTCAAAATTGGTGGCGAGACCGCTGGCGGTTTGAGGATTGATGCCGAACGCCGTGATGGCGTAATCCGCATCAAGGACTTGCGCGTGGGATTGCCCGGCGCGTCGCGATTGGCCTTATCAGGTGTCGTAAACGATGAGTCCGGCGAGCCAAGTTTAAACGGCCAGGGATTTCTCAGCGGATCAAATTTGGCACGCCTGCGAACGTGGGCTGAAAAGTCCGGTAGCAAATTCGACATAGGCTTTGGCGGTGCATTTTCAGCGGAAGGTCGCGTGCGCTTGAATGCCAAGCGTTTTGAACTGACTGAAGCATCGGTAGATATTGGTGGACAAACGATTACTGGCGAATTGCGGATCATCGACGATGTTCGGCACCGCGCAGAAATCACTTTGGAAACCGCACGGCTGTCCAGCAGTGATTTATTTCCAGAGACCATCACCGCGCTGGAGGCGGCAGTTCGGCGTGCTGTTGGAATATCGCAAGCTGAACAGTCAAGCGAACCTGACAGTGAGACCTCGAAATCAGTCACCACCAATGCCGCTACATCTGAAACTGACATTATGTTGCGCGTTCTTGCTGGCGAATTAAAGCATGGCGATGCGACGTTTCGAGATGTCGATGCGACGCTGGCCATGGAAAAAGGCGAAATTCGCATTCCATCGACTAAATTCACAACCAGCGGTGGTTTGAAAATTGCCGTTGAAGGCCGCATCCAAGACAGTTCAAGCGCACCGAAAGGAACATTGGCGTTCGATGTCGCAGGCGATACGGCCCAATCGTCAAAAGATTTGGTGACGTTACTCAATCTGCAATCGTTCATCGCACCAGAACGAGCGGAAAAATTTGGCTCCAGCAAATTTGCTGGCCTGATGGAACTCGGACGTCGCGGGGCAGAGACCACCGATATCAACCTGTCCGGTTCAATTGGTTCGACGAACCTCGACGCAATGGGTGAGTTCGACAAAGGGTTTGCAAATTGGCGTGTTGCGCCAGTCCATCTCAATGTTGCGCTGAAGGGCCAGGACTTGAAATCCGTGATTTCTATGTTTGGCGCAGCCTTGCCACCCGGTAGTGAAAGCGATGCGCGTCCAGCAAACATCCGCTTGACGACGGCTGGCATACTTGAATCGCAATCGGCCACGCTACTCGAAGTCAAAGCTGATGGGTTGACCCTTGCATATGACGGTGTGTTGTCTTGGCCATCGACAGGGACCATAGGTGCCGAAGGAAAGCTGAGTGTCGCGGCACGAGACCTGCGCGAAGTCGTGGCCCTTGGCGGTCTTGCATTGCCGCCTGGCGTGTCCAAATCACCGGTTGACGGCAACATCGACGTCGAACGCGACGGCGCCGCCTGGAAATTCAATACCCGCGCCTTTGCGCTGGGTGGAGCGACCTTGAAGGGCACAGCCTCGATTGAAAAACGCGATGGCGGCCTTTCAGCTATCGACGCCGACATCACAGTCAATCACGTGTCCATGTCCGGGCTTCTGTCAGGGGTACTCGATAAACCATTTGATGGCCTTACCGTGCAATCGATGACCGATGACGCCGTGCCTGACGAAGCACTGCCGAAATCCATTTGGCCCGATGGCGTCTTTAATTTTGCCGCACTGTCGAACACACAAGGCAATATCAAATTACGGTTCGACCGTTTGCTCATGACAGATGCCATGGCGGCCGGACCCGGCGCTCTGACATTGGAGTTGCAGCCTGATAAAGTTGTGTTGAAAGACTTGGTCGCTAAAGCTGGCGGCGGCGATCTGTCAGGCAACATCGCGCTAGAAAAAGTCAGTGGCGCAACAACTCTTGAAACGCGATTGCGAATCGAGGGCTTTGACCTTGCCAACGTCAGCAGATCAGCCAATGGCCGCGCCGGATTTGAAATGACGGCAACGGGGCGTGCTCAAAGCCCTTCAGCACTCATCGGCGCCATGACAGGTTCAGGCCAAATTCGGCTTGATAAGATGCAAATCCCTGGACCAAGCATAGCGGCCGTACGCTCCGTGGCAGATGCTGCCTTGCTCGGCACAATTCCAAACGAACCTGACCCATTGCAGCAAGCGCTCGGCACGGCCGTTGCTGGATCGATTGTTGATCTGGGCTCGCGAACAGCCGCGCTGACGATTGCAGAAGGTACTGCCAAGATCGAACCGATGATGTTGGAAAATGCGCAAGGAAAACTCAACGTCGTCACATCGATTGATCTATTGGCACTCGGCCTCGATAGCGTTTGGAAAGTCGCTCCAACGTTGTCACCGTTGGCCATCCAGGGCGAAGCACCTACAGGTTGGTCGCCATCCCAGTCGAAAGGACCATTGCCGGATGTTGCTGTGGAATATCGTGGCCGTCTCGACGATCTGGCAAATTTAACAACCGCCATCGGTATCGGCGATATGCAACGCGAACTGACCGTTCGTCAGATGGAACGCAACGTCGAAGAATTAGAGCGCTTACGCAAACTCGACGAACAGCGCGCGCGCCAGGAAGCAGAGCGCCGTAAAGCACTGGAAGATCAACGAGCGGCCGAACGCGCGGCGCGCTCAGGTGCCAAAGCAGGACCAATTATCGAAGCGACGCCGTCGCCAGAAAATGCACCGCTCAATCCCAACGGCGGAGCAGAAGGGTCCGAAGCGCAAGTGCCGAGCGAAGCAGAAACACCGCCAAGTATAGGGACCGGCGCAGATATTCCATCCGACAGCGCTGATCCAGAAATCGTCAGCGTGCCACAAACGGACACGGCGATAGAACAAAAGCCTCAAACGGCTCCGCGCACCTATAGTCCGCCACGCGCGCGTCGCGCTGAGCCGCGCCGCACCACGACGGATGAGATCATGAAGTCTATCGGCGGCGTTCCTTAGAAGGATTGGCACTTAAGGCTCAATCAACGGGTTCCAGTTGCTCAACGCCCGCGCGAGCCTGGAAACGTCTCAGCAGCCAAACTCTGACAGCGCTCGATAAGCCTGCTCCGTCGCGTTCCTTATCGATTTTATTGATCAGGCCTGCGAGCGTGATGCCGTCTTCCGAGGCTGCGTCCTTCAGAGCCTGCCAAAAGGCTGCCTCTAGCGAAATCGAGGTCCGATGCCCCTGAATGGAAAAGGAACGTTTCTGAGGTCTGCTCACGACACAGTCCCTGGATCGAGATCATCATGGCTTTCGTCAAGCCGTGGAGGCGTCAACTCAGCACCATCCAAGGTCTTGATCATATCTTGGCGGGCATGTTCAGTAGTTTTTCGCTCAGCAAGCGTTTTGCCGTAGCGCAAACGATTTTCCTGAGCGCGTTTGGCATCTTCAGCGCGCGCCCGAGCTTTCCGCACCTTATTGAGATTGACCAACTCAGCCGTCATCTCGCGTACCCTTGCATTCGTCGGCTCCCGTAACGAGAGCCGTTCGCAATCTCGAACGTGCCGAGACCATCCAACTAAAACTACTACGGACTAAGCGTCGGGGCCGATCATATTTTCGGGTCGAACGATGGCATCGAATTCGGCATCGGTCACATAACCCCCACCCACAGCCTCTTGGCGTAAGGTCGTGCCGTTCTTGTGGGCAGTTTTGGCAATCTTGGCGGCGTTATCGTAGCCAATCTTGGGTGCCAGTGCGGTGACGAGCATTAAGGACCGATCAAGACCGGCTTTGATGTTGTCGGATCGCGCCTCGATGCCGACCACACAATTATCCGTAAACGAGCGCGCGGCATCCGACATCAGCCGCACCGACTGCAGAAAATTATAAGCCATCACCGGGTTGAACACGTTGAGTTCAAAGTGCCCCTGGCTACCTGCAAACGTCAGCGCGGCGTGATTGCCGAAAATGTGAGCCGCAACCTGAGTGAGGGCTTCGCACTGAGTTGGGTTGACTTTCCCCGGCATAATTGACGAGCCGGGTTCGTTCTCCGGCAGAGAGAGTTCACCCAGGCCAGAGCGCGGGCCGGAGCCGAGGAAGCGAATGTCGTTAGCGATCTTGAACAACGAGGCCGCGACCGTGTTGATCGCCCCATGAGAAAACACCATGGCATCATGAGCGGCCAACGCTTCGAATTTGTTCGGCGCTGTTGTGAACGGCAGATTTGTAATGGCAGCAATCCGCTCGGCAACTTTCTCGGCAAAACCCTTGGGAGCATTCAGCCCTGTACCGACTGCCGTACCACCTTGCGCCAACTGCATGAGAGCCGGCAAAGTCATTTCGATGCGCGCGATACCGTTTTCGATCTGCTTGGCGTAACCAGAAAATTCCTGACCCAGCGTCAGCGGCGTGGCGTCCTGTGTATGTGTCCGCCCAATCTTGATGATGTGCTGCCACGATAATGCTTTGGTATCGAGCGCGGCATGCAAATGTTTCAAGGCTGGCAGCAGGTCGTGCACGATCTGCTCCGCACATGCGATATGCATCGCCGTCGGATAGGTGTCGTTCGAGGATTGCGCCATGTTGACGTGGTCATTGGGATGCACGGGTTTTTTCGATCCCATGACGCCGCCCATCATTTCGATGGCGCGGTTTGAAATCACCTCATTGGCATTCATGTTCGACTGCGTGCCAGACCCCGTTTGCCAGACGACGAGTGGGAAATGGTCATCGAGCTTGCCGTCGATGACCTCTTGCGCGGCCCTGACAATGGCATCAGAGATTGTCGGATCAAGTTTACCGAGAGCGGAATTGGTTTCGGCCGCAGCACGCTTGACGATGCCGAGCGCACGAATGATCGGCTTGGGCTGCTTCTCCCAACCGATCTTGAAGTTGCCCAGGCTGCGCTGAGCCTGTGCCCCCCAATAACGATCGGCGGCCACTTCAATCGGGCCAAAAGTATCCGTTTCCGTGCGGGTCTTGCTCATGGTGCGTGCGCTCAGAGAGAGTTGAATTGGATAATGCCGCGATAGCATGCGCGCCTGTAGCAGGCGAGTAGATGATGATGCGTCACCGCGACCAGAACGCGAATCGCATGGCATCGCAGCCAAAACTCAATTGATAGGCCATGAAGCATGTGCGCGAGACGAGGTTAATGCAATCAGATTTCAGCCGCTTTTTCTGGTACTCTTGCAGATGACAAAATTCGAGTCGTCAGCGTCAGTCACCGCGTGCGTGTGTCAGTTCCCTTAGTCCTGTTGAAATGCTGATGCCACCGTCCCAAGCGCGGCCACAAGGCCCGTCGAATACGGAACCCATCACTGAGGAGCACACCATGGAACCTAGTGTCATCGTCATGATCGTGACGCTCGCCATGCCGAATGGCGAAGAAAGCGTAAGCGTCAAGCCGATGCCAGACGTGCACGTCTGCCGCAAGGAAGCTGAAATCGAAGCCAGCGATCCATTTGTCGCCCGCGTAACGTGCTCGGAATTGACCGACGGCAAACTGGAATTGAATTTCAAGCGCACGGTCAAACGCAAGATACCCGAGGCCGTCGTCGACCGTTCAACCGGCTAAGGGACGATAGATAAATTTCTGAATGACAATCTGCTATTTTTTGCGGAATTGATCGAGGCTCAAAATTTTAGCGCCACTTGCGCGATCCGCAGCCGTATCAATATCGACCACATTCGATCCCGCCGCAGAGGCTGGTTGCGGCTGCGGTGCCGTTGCCGCAGATGGCGACACATCTTGGTCGCCGAACGCAGGAACTTTCTCGATCTTCGGCTTACGCGGCGTGCGGGGTTTTTTGGCCAATGTCGCACGCGGGCTGTCGGCACGCGCTTCGCCAACCTGATCGAAGGCCGCATCCATTGTCAGCGAGCGGCGAGGTGCCGGCGTTTCACCTGCAAACGTGGCATCGTCGAATTGCAAACCAAAGCGCACGCTAGGATCGATGAAAACCTTGATCGCATTATAAGGAACGACCAAGCGCTCCGGGATACCATCGAAGGTGAGTTTCACTTCAAACCGCTCATCGGTGACGATTAAGTCCCAGAACCGATGCTGTAGGACGATGGTCATTTCCTGCGGATATTTTTCTTTCAAACGCTTGGACAAGATCACGCCAGGCGCTTGCGTTAGGAACGACACATAGAAATGGTGGTCGCCGGGCAATCCGTTTTTGACAGTTTGCTGGAGCACCGCGCGGACCACACCACGCATGGCGTCCTGTTGCAGCGCTTCGTAGTCGATGCCCGGCTCGCTCGTCATTCCCTGCCTCTATGCCGCCGTAACGTGATCAGACATCAGATATTCAAATATCCGATCGTAGTGTCGTGACCATCCCACGCCAAGCGTGGAATGAAAATGAGTGGAGGGCTTCTGTTGCCCGGTGCCCTCCGAACCGCGCCTTACCCGGCTAGGGGCAAGGGCTTCGAGTTCAGGCTAATCGCACCGCATTAAGCAGCGAGACGTGCCTCAGCATAGTTGTCATTTGCAACTACTCTGTGTGACCCGATGACGGTGGTATCATGCCGGGCAAAAGCTAAATCCTTTACACGTTCGTCGATCCTAGTTCGCCCCCGTAGGATTCTTACATTGCGCCTTGCGACTCCCGTTCCGGGAGCCGGCCGCAAGGCGCGGCAAGAGAGTGGTGGAGGCGCCGGGTACCGCCCCCGGGTCCGAACCGCTTATTACGACCGCGTTTATCGCCATAGCCGGACGAATCCGGCAGCTTCAATATAACGTCATCTTTGCCAAAAAAAAGCATGTCAGCGGCGCGACATGGTCGGCTAAGGCTCAGACTGTCTCTTTCAGGTCGCGGATTGTGCGCTTTCTACCAAATTTTGGGCTCAGGAGTGGGCTGCCCGTCAGCTTAACGGCCATGGCCAACGGCAGCTTGGACCTTCAAATGTGCTTACCACAAGTTGTCATCCCGGACGTGCCGCTTTGCGGCGCGATCCGGGACCCAGGAGCAACGAAGCACTACATCCCGTAGGCTCTGGGTCCCGGCTCACAGTGAATACGCATTTGCGCATTCACTTCGGCCGGGATGACAAATTGGAAAATCGGGTTTTTGAGCGCTGCTCAGCCACAGGCGACAATTTCAGAATCGCGGTAAATAACATCCCATGGACCCATACCTCGATTTACTGCGTCGCGTCCGCCATCAAGGCGCGACCAAAACCGATCGCACCGGCACTGGAACCTTGTCAGTATTCGGCCACCAGATGCGCTTTGATCTCGCCAAAGGGTTCCCGCTGGTCACGACTAAAAAGCTGCACGTCAAATCGATCATCCACGAACTGATCTGGTTTCTCGCAGGCGATACCAACATCGGCTATCTCAAGACACACGGCGTCGGCATCTGGGACGAATGGGCCGATGCCAACGGCGACCTAGGTCCCGTCTATGGAAAGCAATGGCGCAGCTGGGCAGCCCCGGACGGACGCACCATCGATCAAATATCGGATGTGGTAGCACTCTTGAAACGCGATCCAGATTCGCGCCGTCTCATCGTGTCCGCTTGGAACCCGGCCGACATTCCCAGCATGGCTTTGGCACCCTGCCATTGCTTATTTCAATTCTACGTGGCCGATGGAAAATTGTCGTGCCAGCTCTATCAACGCTCAGCCGATGTGTTTCTTGGAGTGCCATTTAACATCGCCAGCTACGCTCTGTTGACACTCATGTTGGCGCAAGTTGCAGGCTTAAAGCCTGGCGATTTCGTCCACACCTTCGGCGACGCGCATCTCTACTCAAACCATCTAGAACAAGCAGATTTGCAGTTATCGCGTGCCCCGCGCGCATTACCGACCATGACGATCAATCCTGCTGTAACATCGATCTTAGATTTCAAATTTGAGGATTTCACGCTGACAGGTTACGACCCCCATCCGCATATTAAAGCGCCAGTCGCTGTTTAGAGTGGCAGTCTCATGGACCCGATCAAAATCTCTCTCATCGTCGCTGTTGCTGAAAACGGCGTTATCGGCCGCAACGGTCAATTGCCGTGGCGCTTGTCGTCCGATCTCAAAACCTTTCGTCGCCTCACGATGGGCAAGCCGATGGTTATGGGCAGACGCACGTTCGAGTCCATCGGCAAGCCACTCGATGGGCGCGATAACATCGTTGTCACGCGCGACCCCAATTTCGATGTGTCAGGCGTGTCGGTGTGCGGCAGCGTGGCAGACGCTCTGACACTGGCGCGCGTGCTGGCCCTCACCCGCGGCACCGATGAAATCATGATCGTAGGTGGTGCCGCAGTCTATGACCTGACCCTGCCCTTAGCGGATCGCATCTATTTTACCCGCGTTCATGCCACGCCCGACGGCGACCGAGCCTTCGCCAGCCCCGATCTTGAAATCTGGAAAGAAGTATCCCGCGAAGCCTTGCCAAAGGGCGACCGCGACGACCATGAGGCGACCCTGATTGTGTTCGAACGGGCGATGCCCGAAAGTTAATCCAAAGAAGGGCTGCCTTGGCACAGCGATACTCTTGAAGACAGGCCGTTAACACCCAATCTGAGCTCAATGGGAAGACAAAATTTGCGTGAGGCCGACCCCTGCCCTATAAGCACCGGAAACGACGTGCCTTTCGCCGCCATCCCAGACTGCGTCATACGACATCGTCGGGTTCATACAGTTCGTTTGGCGGAATTTCGGCCAAGCGGCTCGGCAAAAAGCATAACTCAACTCTAATTTTATGATGAGGCTCTCAATCGATGCCGTGGAGTAATCAAGGCGGTGGTGGCGGCGGCAAAAAAAGCGGCGGCAACGGCGGCGGACCCTGGGGACAAGGGCCATGGGGCCAAGGCGGGGGCGGCGGTGGTGGTGGTAATCAGCCACCCGATCTCGATGAAATTTTGCGGCGCGGGCAAGATCGCGTGAAGCGCGTCATGCGTGGCGGCGGCGGTGGGGGCGGCTCAGGCGGCGGCATCGACGGCGGCGTGCCGAAATCTTTTATCTTCCTGATCTCGCTATTGCTGCTGGCAGGCGTCGCGTTCTATGGATTTTTCTATCGCGTCAACCCCGACGAGCAGGGCATCGTCCTGCGCTTTGGGCAATTCCATCGTTGGGAAGGCCCAGGCCTTCACGCACGTTGGCCTTACCCAATCGAAGAAGTGCGCCTCCCGAAAGTCACGCAACAGCGCACCATTGAAGTGGGTGCCGGTGGCGCCGGACGCACGAGCACGGGTGGTCCCGATAGCGGTTTGATGCTGACCGGAGACGGCAGCATTGTCGATGTGCGCTTTGTGGTGTTCTGGCGCATTAGCCCTGAAACTGATGCCGCAAGTGGCCAGACCGGGGTTGAGCAATTCCTATTCAACATCGCACAACCGGAGACGACCGTGCGCGAAGTCGCCGAAAGCGCCATGCGCGAAGTCGTCGGCCAGTCGGCGCTGCAACCTTTGCTGACGGCGGGACGACAGAAAGCACAGGAAGAGGTGCAGAAGTTGATGCAGTCGATCCTAGATTTCTACAAGGCAGGCATCAAAATCGATCAGGTGCAATTGCGTGAGGTCGATCCGCCCGCACAAGTCATCGCCGCATTCCGTGACGTTGCTGCTGCCGGACAGGATCGCGAGCGTTTTATCAAAGAAGCACAAACCTACGCGGACCAAATTGTGCCGCGCGCGAAAGGTGATGCCGACCGCATTCTTGCAGGAGCCGAAGGCTATCGCGATCAAACGGTGGCTGAAGCAACCGGTCAGGCAGCTCGATTCTTGAAAGTCTATGACGAATACAAGAAAGCTCCCGATGTGACGCGCGGACGCTTGTTCCTGGAAATGCAGGAGCGTGTTCTGTCCGGCGCTGACAAGATCATCCTGGATCAAAAGGGTGGCGGGTCTGGCGTTGTGCCGTATCTGCCGTTGGATCAACTTCGTAAAAGTAATACCACCGAAGGAGGGCAGCCATAATGCGCGCCTTTTTCGCCTTCATCGGCACACTGCTCGGGCTCGGCGCACTCGCGCTGTACGCATCGGCATTTATCGTGCATCAAAACGAGCAGGCACTCGTGCTGCGCTTTGGTAATCCTCAACAGGTCATCACGACACCGGGCCTGAAATGGAAGGTCCCGTTCGTCGATACCGTCGATTACTTCGATAAGCGTATCCTCGATCTCGATACGTCAGAGCAGGAAGTCACGGCTTCCGATCAGCAGCGTTTGATCGTCGATGCCTACGCTCGTTACCGCATCACCGATCCGCTCAAGTTTTATCAGAACGTGCGCTACGAAGAACGCGTGCGCCAAGTTGTGGGCCCGCTGGTCGAGTCCGAAATTCGCCGAGTTCTAGGCGGTTCAACGCTGCAAGAAGTTGTCAAGGACAAGCGCGAAAGCCTGATGAAGCAAATCGCAGCGCAGGTGAACAAAGAAGGTAAGGACTACGGCCTCGAAGTCGTTGACGTGCGCATCAAGCGCGCCGACCTGCCACAGGAAAACTTGGTCAAAGTCTTCGACCGCATGAAAGCGGACCGCGTACGCGAAGCAACCGAACTTCGCGCCCAAGGTGAAGCCCAAAGCAACCGCATCCGCGCGGACGCCGACCGTCAAGTGACGATTATTAAAGCCGAAGCGACACGTCAGTCCGACACGATCCGAGGCGAAGGCGAAGGTGAACGCAACCGAATCTTCGCCGAAGCGTTCGGACGCGATGCCGACTTCTTCCGCTTCTATCGCTCGATGCAGGCTTACAGTGAAGCCTTGAAACCGGGTGACACGCGCATGGTCTTGTCGCCCGACAGCGAATTCTTCCGCTATTTCCAAGATCCAAGCGGCGGCGGCACTGGCACAAGCTCTCCGTCAGGTACCGACGGGCGATGAGCGATCTCCTCGCAGGCCTCGGTGTGGCGCTGGTGCTTGAGGGGATGTTGTGGGCGCTCGCGCCAGATATGGCGCGGCGCATGCTGGCGGAAATGGCTAGCCTCGCTAATACCCGCCTCCAGCCCGTTGCGCTGGGGGTGGTGGCGTTTGGCGTGTTTATCGTCTGGCTGGCACGCGGCTAAGCAAAAATAAAAGTCGAAAAACTTATCCCCGCGCTTTGGCCGCATGATAAATTGGACGGATAGGCTAAGGCCGTCCGTTTAGTCACCATAGGCGGTCACAAAGCCTAGGCAATATCGGGCTCATGCCGCTTTCGGAGCTCATGGTTACCGACAGTACTCTGTCGGTCTGAGGCGAGTTGGATGCGTAAAGGGTTTGTTCGATTGGGAGATGTCGTCATGAGCGTTTCGCGTTCGCTTGCGTCGTGGAAAGTTCTGACGCTAAGCGCCGCGCTCACTATGTCGCTGGCACCTGTTATCGCAACGACAACCGCACGAGCGCAATACGGTCCGACATCGGTCGCACCGCTCGCTAAAAAATTGTCAGATGCTGTGGTGAATATTTCGACGTCGCAGACTGTCAAAGGTCCGCAAGGCGTGCCGCTACCGAAGGTCCCCAAAGGCGCTCCGTTCGAAGATTTTTTTGAAGATTTTTTCAATAAGCGTGGCGGCGTACCGCGTGGCGATCGTAAAATTTCTTCACTGGGTTCCGGCTTTGTCATCGACGGCAAGGAAGGCCTCGTCGTCACCAATAATCACGTCATCGACGGCGCTGAAGAAATTATTATCAACTTTGCAGACGGCTCGAAGTTGAAGGTCGATAAGGTCCTTGGTAAAGACACCAAGTCTGATCTGGCGCTTTTAAAAGTTTCGCCGAAAAAACCCCTCGTCGATGTAAAATTCGGTTCGTCCGCTGTGCTCGAAGTGGGTGACTGGGTGTTGGCGATCGGCAACCCGTTTGGCTTAGGCGGCTCGGTGAGTGTCGGCATCATTTCTGCCAAAAGCCGCGATATCAACTCCGGCCCCTATGACGATTATTTGCAAACAGACGCAGCAATCAACAAGGGCAACTCAGGCGGACCGCTGTTCAATATGAATGGCGAAGTTGTCGGTGTGAATACGGCGATCATTTCACCGACTGGCGGATCGATTGGCATCGGCTTCGCTGTGCCATCCGACACTGTTGCGCTGGTCATCGATCAGTTGAAGGAATTTGGCGCGACGCGGCGTGGTTGGCTCGGCGTGAAAATTCAAACGGTCACTGAGGATATCGCCGAGACACTCGGTCTGCCGGAAAACACAGGGGCATTGATCTCTGCCGTGACACCCGATAGCCCGGCTGGAAAATCTGGCCTTGAAGCTGGCGACGTCATTTTAAAGTTTGACGGCAAGGACGTCACAACGATGCGCGGCCTGCCCAAGATCGTCGCGCAAACACCCATCGGCAAAGCGGTCGATATCGAAGTATTGCGCAAAGGCGCACGCACAACCAAGCAAGTTGCCGTTGGCTTGCTGGAAGATGAGGACCTGCCGTCGCCAGCCAACATCACCTCGCCTGAGCCGTTGGAAGGCGATAGTCCAAAGGCAGAAGCCGTGATCGGCCTCAAGCTGTCGCCTCTCACCGATGCAGCACGCAAAAAATTTGATCTCGATGACGAGATCAGTGGTTTGCTGGTCGATGACGTCGATCCGGAAAGTCCAGCCGCGCTCAAAGGCATTAAGCCAGGCGATGTGATTGTCGAAGCCGGTCAGGACATGTTGAAAAATCCTGACGATCTGACGCGCTCGATCGACAAAATCAAAAAATCCGGCCGCAAAGCTGTCCTGTTGAGAGTTGAGGACGGCAAAGGTGATCTGCGCTTTGTCGCGGTGCCGCTACCATAGGCGCTCGTGCTACAACCTATCTAATGTGACTGTCGCCCTGGAGGCTATTTTGTCTGAACGTCATGGACTGCTTGAAACGATTTTTGATTCATTGGCCCCAGTGCATGCTGACGGACATAAGTTCGTTGCCATTGGTGCAGCCGTCACGCTGTTGTTCTTTTATATTTATCCGCCGCTGGCTTGGGTGTTCGCATTCATGACCGCCTACGTGATTTATTTCTTTCGCGATCCAGCGCGCGTGACGCCTTTGAAACCTGGGCTCGTGATTTCACCGGCCGATGGAAAAATCTCGTCCATCGAAAAAGTACGGCCACCAGCAGAACTCGGCCTCGGCGACGAAGAGCGCACACGCATCTCGACGTTCCTGTCAGTCTTTGACGTTCATATCAATCGTGCGCCTGTACCTGGCAAAATCGCGCGCTCGGTCTATAGCCCGGGGCTGTTCCTCAACGCCGCGCTCGACAAAGCCAGCGAAGATAACGAGCGACGCTCGATCGTCATCGAAATGACAGACGGCCGCGAAGTCGGTGTCGTACAGATCGCGGGCCTCGTAGCTCGCCGTATCGTGACCTTTTCAGAGATTGGCGACACTATCGGCGTCGGTCAGCGATTTGGGCTTATTCGCTTTGGCTCACGCGTCGATGTTTATCTGCCCGTTGGAAAAACAGCGCTGGTCAACGTCGGACAACGCGCAGTTGGCGGCGAAACGATATTTGCCGACTTGTTATCGGACGAACCTGAACGGGAAGCGCGCCGCGGCTAAGCGCGACGCGACAGGAGAAGCGCCATGGACCCGGAAGTACCCACGTTGGAAGTCGAAACGAGCCGCCGTCGCCGGCGTCCATTGTTTCGCCATCGGCGGGTTCCGGTGCGCATGTTGGTGCCCAACTTCTTCACGCTGCTCGCATTGTGCGCGGGGCTAACGTCGATCCGCATGGGCATTGAAGGCCGCTATGATCTGGCGTTGGCGGCCATCGTATTTGCTGCGTTTCTCGATGGCATCGACGGGCGCATCGCGCGCTTACTGAAAGCTTCGTCTCGATTTGGCGCGGAGCTGGATAGCTTAGCCGATTTCGTGAATTTCGGTGTAGCACCTGCCTTTCTGGTTTTTAACTGGGGTCTTGGGGGACTCAAAAGTGCAGGCTGGATATGCGTGATGATTTTCGCGCTCGCATCTGCATTGCGGCTGGCGCGGTTCAATGCAGCCATCGAAGACGATAAACCGCGCTGGCAATCGAACTTTTTTACCGGCATGCCGACGCCTGCGGCCGCCATTGTCGTTTTGCTGCCGGTCTATTTGTATCAACTCGGCTTTGAGGATTTGAAGTCGCCGTTGGCTTTGAAGGTCGTGCTCGTTTACACGCTCTTCATTGCTTTTATGATGGTCTCGACGATACCGACATATTCAGGAAAGTTGCTGGGCGAGCGCGTCGGTCGAGAATGGGTGCTTCCGATCTTTGTGCTGGCCATCGGCGGCGTCGCAATGCTGCTGACATACCCTTATGAAACATTGGCATTTATAACGGTCGCCTACTTGGTTACCATTCCGTTGAGTTGGCGCCGTTTCCAGGAGAAAGTTCAGCAGACGGAAGCCGAAGGAAAGGTGGCCACCACCTCATCGCCGCAGGCCGCCGCGCCAAACGAAACAGCTCTCTCGACGAGCAGAATTTTGCCGCTACGGCCAAACGATCCTCAGCGCTAGTCTTTGCCAAGTTCGAAGCTATTTCGTCTCTTCTGGCGCGCGACGATAAACGTCGTCGGAGCGAATGATGTCATCTTCACCTAAGTACGTTCCGATTTGCACTTCGATGATTTCCACCGGCACCTTGCCGGTATTTTCTAACCGGTGCCACTGGGTCGCGACGATGTAAACGCTCTCGTTTTCTCGCACCAGCTGTTCGCGCTCGCCAATGGTCACTTTCGCGGTGCCTTGCACGACGATCCAATGCTCCGAGCGATGATGATGCATTTGGAGGGAAAGCTGACCGCCAGCCTTGATATGCAAAAGTTTGACCTGAAAGCGCGGGCCCATATTGAGCGTTTCGAAATATCCCCACGGTCGATAGTTGCGCAGGTGTTGCTCCTGCTCTTTGCGGCCAGACGCTTTTAATTGCTTGACGATTTTGGATACGTCTTGCGTGCGCGACTTGTCTGCGACGAGGAGAGCATCGGGCGTATCGACGATAACAAGATCTCGAACCCCGATGGTGGCAACGAGGGATTTTTCAGCGTGAACAAAACATCCGCTGGTATCTTCGAGAATGGCATCGCCACGGACAGAATTGCCGTGTTGATCCCGAGGCGATAATTCCCACAAAGACGACCACGACCCGACATCGCTCCAACCTACGTCGAGCGGCAACATCGCAGCTCGATCAGTTTTTTCCATAACAGCGTAATCGACGGAGATGTCGGGTGCGGAAGCAAATGATTGCACATCTAGCCGAAGAAAACCGAGATCTTCGTCAGCCTTTGAAAGCGCTTCTTGTGCAGCTTGTAGAATTTGCGGTTCGTAGCGGGCAACTTCATCAATGAACGTTTGGGCATGCAAAACAAAAATACCACTATTCCAGAAGTGTAAGCCGGTTGAGAGATAATTTTCAGCCGTGGCGCGATCAGGTTTTTCCGTGAAGCTATCGACAGTGAACGCACTGCCATCGAAACCTTCGAGCGCTGGTCCGCGTTTGATATAGCCATAGCCTGTGTGCGGTTCTAATGGCTTGATTCCCAACATGACCATTCGGCCAGATGCTGCAATTTCGCTCGCAGATAGAACGGAGCGAACGAATGCTTCAGTGTCTGGTATGACATGGTCCGATGGCATGACGACAAGAATGGCATTCGGATCGCTTTTCAATGCGACGAGGGCCGCCACTGTAATGGCCGGTGCGGTATTGCGAGCGATGGGCTCAAGTATGATCGCGCTGGGTGCAATCGCTGCACGTTCAACTTCATCGCGCACCAGAAATCGATGATCGTTATTGCAAAGAAGTATGGGTGCTGCAAAGCGAGCACGTCCATGCAGACGCACTAGTGCGTCGCCCAAAAAACTCGACGTCTGATTGGAAAAAAATCGAATAAACTGTTTGGGATACATGGCGCGAGACAGCGGCCAAAGCCGCGTCCCCGATCCACCCGAAAGGATAACAGGAACAAGTGAACTCATAAAAAAATCCGAAGGCTGATCGTTCAATATGACAGACGACGCAATAGATGCGAGCCTGCAGCGATGCATTACCTTATAAGCGGATGACTGGCGATGACCAGAAACTCTCGTAGGACGATTAATAGCTGTAATTGACTACGCGATTAAATGCGTGATCACCCGGCCGGGCGTGTCAATCGTTCGCGCAAGGATTTGATAGAATTGCCTTGTGAGCTTTGAGCAATCGATGGCTCGACCACTATCGGCAAGCCATGGCGATCATAGGCTGAACCCGGCGATCCATTCGGGACCGGGCCACCCATGCGCTGGCCCAAACCGACTGCGGGCATGGAGGCGGGCGAGTCCTTGCGGATACCGCCGTTCGGCGCACGAGTCGGCATAGGAATTTGTGCTGCCAGAGCAACGGCCGCCGGAGCGCGGACTTGTCCGGGTTGTGACGCAAATTGGCGTGCGCCATCGTCAAGCGCATCGGTGTGTTCCATGCCGATGCTAGGCTCGGCCATGGCCGTAAGCTGCTGGGCATAATCACCCGTCATTCCAAGGCCAGAGGACCGCCAGCGATCGACGACTTGTTCCAGGAAGCCTTCATCGCCCAGCGACTTTTGCCACTTCTCCGAGAACCGCGCCGTCGAAGAGCGTGGCAGCGCATGCTTGGGCAGTTCGTCAAATTTGATACGCACGGGCAACGGCAGTCCATCGCCGAAGGCTATCGCTTCGCGTTGGCCGAGAGAGGGCAAAAATTCCAACAATCCCGATCCCGTATCGGCAACAGCCGATTGCACGATGGCTTGGTCTTTTTCGTTGGCCATGCGCAGCGCAAACACGGTGTTGCACTGAGACAGAATGGTGGCGTCGATTTCGGCCGGACGTTGCGTGACGATGCACAACGAGGCACCATATTTACGGCCCTCTTTGGCAATCTTAGCGATCGCACGTTTGCACGGTTCAAAGCCAAGCGCTGCGTTTGCCGGAACATAACGATGCGCCTCTTCGCACACGAGTGTGACAGGTACTTGCCCTTCGCTCCAAAGGGCAAAGTCAAAGGTCATCCGACACGTCACCGACACAACGACGTTGACGATCTCTGTCGGCAAACCTGTCAGTTCAAGAATTGTGATCGGCTTATTGTTGACGGGCACACGGAAGATGCGGCTCAAAACTTGCGTCATGCCGTCATAGACGGTGAGCGACCCGAACATGAAGCCGTATCGGGCGTCTTGAGAAATGTTTTCAATGTGATTCTTGAGTGCACGGTACGGAGCAAGATCGCGCTTGTTCTCCAACTTACCCATGCGGTCGTCGATGAGACCGATCAAATCGGAAATGCGATAGGGCACCGGCGTATCGACCGTATAGCGTCCGACATCGACCGCGCTTCTGCGCGCTTTCATCTGGTCTGAGCCACGCCCCGTGTGATAACGCGCCTTGGCGATGGGGATCAGTTCTTGGAGAATTTCAATTTCTGCTTTGCGCTCTGGATCGCCGACGAGAACTTCGACGATTTCCTCAAAGTTCAACAGCCAATAGGGAAGCTGCATGTTGCGGGGGGAAATAACCTCAGCCCACTCGCTGAAAGCAGTCGCATATTCGTTATGAGGGTCGAGCAAAACGATGTGCGCCGCCGGATTTTTTTCCAGGATCGAGCGTAAAATGAGTGCGGTTGTGCAGGACTTACCCGTGCCCGTCGTGCCGAGAATAGCGAAGTGCTTACCAAGCAAATCATCGACGCGGACCATCGCCGGAATGGTGCTGTCTTGTCGAATAGAGCCGACCCGCACCGCCGCACTACGTTCGTCGCAAAACGCAGACTGCAATTCAGTTCGAGATGCCACGCGCACGCGATCTCCGAGCGCAGGGTAGATCGTCACGCCGCGATTGAAGCTGCATTTATCGCTGTCTTTGATCTTCCAGAGTTCACCGACGAGTCCCAACTCGGCTATCCAGATTTCGCTATCGCCATCGCGCTGCGCTGGAACTGGAACGCTCAAAGCCGATACGATCGCCAACACTATGGTGTTGGCAGTATCGATCGCGAGCAGTGTGCCCATTTCTGGCCGATCATTGAGGGAGCGAACGTGCGTTCCAGTTTGCGCATCAAGCAAAACGATGGCCTTCGATCCGGTCACCGAAACGATGCGACCAATCGATGAATCGCTGTTTGACGATCCGTTATGTGATGGTGTGCTGACTTGCATAAGTCTATCCTAGGCCATCGCCGGTTGCAGTATGGGGACATCGCTGGAATTGATTGAAAGCACATCTTCGCTATAGGGAAGTTCGATAATGACTTGCGTACCGGAACCTTTTTGAGAGCGAATGTCGATCTGGCCGCCATGCAGTTCGACAAGTGCCTTGGCAATGGGCAGGCCAAGGCCAGTGCCTTCCCGCCAGCGATTTTTGCCGCCGTCCACTTGACCGAACGGCGTCATGGCGATGGCAATCTCGTCATGCGTCATGCCAACGCCGGAGTCGCGAATGGCAATGGTAACACCGCCAACAACGCTACGCCGCGCTTCCACGCTGACAGTGCCGCCTTGAGGTGTGAATTTAATGGCGTTTGATATGATATTCGTGAAGATCTGACGCAATTTGACCCCGTCACCGCGCGTCACTGGCAAGTCGAAAGCGATCTTGTTGGTTATTTTGACACCAGCCTCTTGGGTCATGAGCCGGAATGAGCTGATGCTCGCGATCAAAATTTCTTCGATACTAATTTCCCGACTATCGAGCGTGTAGCGGCCGCTCTGAATTTTCGAAATATCCAGGATGTCGTTGATGACGGACAGCAGATGGGCCGCCGCATCGTTGATGAGCGACGCATACTCGACAATCTCCCGATCCGGCAGTTTGCGCTGTTGATGCTCAGACAGGAGTTTTGAAAAGCCAATCACCGTGTTCAACGGCGTGCGTAACTCATGGCTCATATTGGCGATGAATTCGGATTTCACCTTGCTCGCCAACTCGGCTTCGATGCGTGCCGAATGCTCGGCAATGCGCGCCCGGTGACGCAGAACGGCGTCGCCAAGCAACGACGAATACTCGTTCATCAACGAGTTGGTTTTGGAAGATCCAAATGATCCGTGCAGCATGGGCGAACTCAGTCCTATGGCGTTTCAGCCAAACGCCAATCTAGGAATGAGGTGCTAACCTGAGGTTAACCTGATGCAGAGGATCACAACTATCTGACCTCAAAAGCGCAATTGATCCGTACTCGGAGCGCGCCATTGTTGCTAAGGAGCGACACAAGAAAATTTCCTGATATAAATTAGAAATATTCCCGATTAATCGAAATTAATATCCTAACCTGCTCTGAAAGCAGGCAGGTGCATCGATGACATGCGTCTGATCGGGAGGATGGCGTGGTGTTGGGAATGACCTTGAAAGCAATCGGCACCTTAGCGCTGATGACGTCAATTTTACCGCTCTCAGCCATCGCTGGCCCCGCGATCAATCAGTTCGAAGTCAAAGATTTGCAGTCATCTCCGGGCGAATTCGAGTTCCAAAGCCAAAACGCTTACGCGACCGGTCAGCCCCGCCGCAAAACAGATGGCACAAATTACGACGACAACACCTTCATCCGGCAACGCGAAGCATTGGAGGTACAAGTCGGCATTACCGATTACTTCCGCGTGCGCGTCGGTATCGAATTCGAACAGGAGATTCTGGACGATCCAGTATCCTACTCGCAGGCCAACCGCTTCGCCGACTTGGAACTCGATGAACTCGCACTCGAAGGTGTGGTGGTCTTCATCAAGCCGAAGAAGGAGGGGATCGGTTTAGGCCTGCTGATCGAATACGGGCTTCCAGTGTCGGGCGGGTCCGAAAGCCAAAGTGAACTCTACATCGGCCCCATCATTGAGGCGCATACAGGCGCATGGACGTTGATCGCAAATCTCGCCTTTGTGCAGTTTATCGGCGGCGGGGGCGGTGACGCTGTTAAAGATGAAAAATTGGATTTCAGCTACTTCTTACAGGGTAAGTACGATTTTTCGGAAAGCTTTGGGCTCGCGCTAGAAGCCTATGGCACCATAGACCGGCTCGGCAATTCCGGCCGTCGCTCGGAGGAATCTGAAATATTCGGCGACTTCAACCAACATCGCGCCGGTCCTGTCGCCTACTACACATTTTTTCCACAACGCTCACACACAACGACCAGTCAGCTCACCACACAAAGTGACGACGACGCCAAGGAATTATCGGTGTCAGTGGGCGTGGGTGCACTATTTGGCTTGAACGAAAATACCCCGGACGCGACCTACAAATTCTCGCTCGAAGTTGAGTATTGAAGTCTGGCTATTGCTCGCGCGGGCACTTAACGCGTGATGAAGCGGAAGGGTTGGGTGAACGCCAACGGTGTTGTGCTCACTTCCGGAGGGATCGGCGGAAATGGTGCCGCGCGCTCAAGTGCAACGGTCGCGGCGTTATCGAGCACAGGAGATCCTGAGCTTGAAGCGATTTCGCTGGAAATCAATTCACCGCGCAGCCCGACCGTAAACTTCATAACGACGGTGCCAGCAATCCGCGCGCGAGGATTGACCTTGGCACGCTGCACACGATCGTTGATCTGGCCAAGATAAAGCCCGTAGGCTTTTGCATCGCCGCCAGTCTTGGCCTCGCCTGAGCTTTGCTCAGTGACGATGGCAACCTGTTCTGGCTGCTGTTCGGTCACTTGCAGTTCAGGTGGTGTTTCTTCGACAGGCTTTTCCGGGGGCGGTTCTTCGGTCTTGACGATCTGCTCTTCGACTTGACTTTCTTCCGAGGTAATAGCGTCTTGCAGTTCGTCGATGGGCTTGACCTCTTCCAGCGGAGGCGGAGGCGTGGGATCGATTGGAGTAACCTCCGCAGTCTCGATCGTCTCTAGCGCATCGCCAAGTTTGGCAAGCCCTTCAATCGCTATGCCTTGCTCGACGCTGATGAGGTCATCGCCGTCACCGAAATCGAGCGCGTCAGGATTTGGCGCCTCGCGCGCAGGCAAAATCGCGTAGGCAAGCGAGCCGTGAACCAGCAGAGACAAAACGATGGCAAGGCTTCTCAAACTGCTCATCACGGCGCCACGTTTGCTCAAGGGATTTGCGCGGCCGGCAATGCCGACGGCGATGGCTGGGATAACAGTGAGACGCGAGCGAATCCGGATTCGCCGACGCGGCCTAAAACTTCCATCACTTCACCGTAGGCGATGGTGCGGTCTGCGCGCACATAAACCACGCGATCAGCGCCCTCTTCGCCTTTGATCGCCGACAAACGAGAGACCAGCGTTTGCTTCGTGACTTGCTCGTCGCGAATGTAAAGATTGCCATCGGCCGCGAGTGTGACGACCATCGGCTTCTTTAATGCACCAACTTTCGACGCGGATGTTTTCGGCAGATCGACCGGCACGCCCTGTACCATGAGCGGCGCTGCTACCATGAAGATGATGAGCAATACCAACATGACGTCAACGAACGGCGTGACGTTGATTTCAGCGAGCGGTTTGTAGCTGTCGTCGTCACCGGACGAGCCATTGCCAACCGACATACCCATTTATTTTGCACCTTCAATGCCGCGACGAGACAACGTGCGCGCGAGGTCGGAAATCGCCGGTCCGATTTTGTCAGACGAACGACCGAGCGCGACGGTAAACTGGTTGTAGGCAATGACCGCTGGGATCGCAGCCGCAAGTCCAATCGCGGTGGCAAACAGCGCTTCGGCAATACCAGGCGCGACGACGGCAAGGCTCGTGTCCTTCGAGCGCGCAATCGCCGTGAACGAATTCATGATGCCCCACACGGTACCAAACAAACCGATAAAAGGAGCCGCTGATCCGAGAGTCGCTAGGAACGGCAGGCCCTTTTCGATGCCTTTCAATTCCCGCTTCATTGCAGCGCGCATCGCCTGCTCAAGACGGTCGCGCAATTCGCCGACCGGCGTTGTGCGCGTGCCCTCATTCCATTCGACTTTCGCAGCGTTCGTGATCTCGCTGTTGAGACCGTTGCGATCTGCGTGTGGCAGCGCGCCAGCACCTGCTGCATCTTCCAAATGGCCGACCTCGCGATTGAGCCGCCAGATGCGGAACATCTTTTCAAAGATCAATGCCCAGCACACGACGGATGCCAGAACGAGGCCGATCATGATGGATTTCACGACGATATCGGCGTGATTGAAGAGGCCGATTATCGACAGATCGGTCGCTGTTTCTGCAATGGTGGTTTCCAAGGTCGCGCTCGCTTACTTCGAAAGTTGTACGTTGGTGAGCGTCGTTGTTGTCAGACGCTGTAAACAATTCTCTACCGCACTCGCTTCGGTCTTGCACTCCATCACGTCGTTTATGAGGAATGATCCGATTTTGTCGCAGGCCATAGCTTCGATCTCGAAAATCTTGACAACTTTCTTGCGCGCTCTGAGCGGCGCCAGATCAAGAGCCACACGTTTGCCGATCACAGCATCGGTTTGAAACAAGATCAAATCGAGCTTCAACGATTGATACACATCGTCTGTCTGATTGTTAGCCACGATGAAAACGCGACACCCTTTTTCGGTGGCTTCAAGCTTGTTGAGTTCCAACGATGGTCCTGCCGTTTCCGAAGGTGCAGCCGTCTGCGCGGACGCAGGCTTGAGGGGCGTCAACGCAAGCGCCAAGCTCAACATGATGACGGCAACGAAGGTGCTGGAAAAACGAGCAGGGAGATGGGTACGATTGAAGATCACGCGCATACTTTCCATCGGTAAATGATTTGCACTAACCGATGAGCCTTTAGCGATTTTGTGGTGAACCGACCAGAGGGTAAGCGGAATATTCGCGTTACAAATCCGCGAGGTAACGGCATCGCATCGGCGATAATATAGAATCGCTCCAAATGAAGACTGACAAACGAAGCGACGACTATTGTTGCGCTGCAATGCAGCAAGAATTATTCCCGATTGCAGGGAGTTAAATTCCTGATTCTATTAAGATTTGATGTATGGCTGCAACACTGTTCCCCCAACCGTCATATCGGGAAAAAATCACTGACTTCGGTGGATTGACCCCAGCGTCACAACCCTTTTCTCCTGAATGCGGGAAAAATGCTCGTTGCGCGGTGCGCAATAGGCAGGGGAGCCGGAAAACATCCGGTTCAAATAAGAACAAGGGGGACTGTTTGAATGCCTCGTCAACTTTTGACTTCGAGCGCACTCGTCGCACTGATCGCAGCCGCAGGCCTGACGACGACAGCCTACGCCCAGGACCAGGGTGCAACGCCTCCTCCTGCTGATACGCCACCCGCCACAGGAACGCCGCCAGCATCCGGCGCTGCCGATCCACAATTGCCGGACGTGCAGATCATTCAGGAACAGCCGCCTGCTCCAACACCTCCGCCGACGCAAGAAGCGGCACCAAAGCCAAAACCCAAAGCCGTGGCATCGAAACCAAGACCGCGCCCGCAAGCAGCGCCTGTGCAAGACAGCCCGCCACCGCTGCCGCCAGAACCCGAATTCGTTGCTGATCCAGAACCCGTTCTTGAAAACTCGCCGTATGGCGCGGTGAACAGCCAGGGTGCAGCACGACGCGCTGAACAAGCAGCACAAACGCCGGTGAACCCGACAACCATCACGCCACAAAATCTCGAAGGTTTTGCAGGCTCGGCAACCAACGTGACGTCGAGCGATTTAGCGGCCAAGCAGCCGCGCAATATCAACGAGGCATTCACTAGCATCCCAGGCGTGATCGTCATCAACGACGATGCCAGCGGCCACCACGGCGGCATCGGCTTGCGCGGCTCGCCTGCGCGTCGCTCGCGCAAAGTGCTGGTGATGGAAGACGGCCACCCCGTCAACTTGGCGCTGTGGCTCGACCCATCGGTGCATTATTTTGCACCCGTCGATCGCATCGAAGGCATCGAAGTTATCAAAGGCACCGTGATAACGCACGGACCCAATAACAACTTCGGCGTCATCAACGTGCGCAACCTGTCGCCATTCGGACCCGATGAAACGGTTGTGAGTTCGGCGATTGGATTTACGAAGAGCAAGACGGGGTCGTTCACGGTAGAAGCAGAAGAAGACGGCGAAGAAGATGAAATACGCCGCGGTAGCAACGATACCGATATCTCGGCGCGTTGGCACGTCCACACGCGTAAGACCTTCGAAAACGTCGGTCTCGTATTGTCGTACACGGGTGAAAACGTGCAAGGCTCTTGGGATACCGAGCGTCTGCGCTTCAACGATTTCTATGGCGCACTCGGCTGGAAAGGCGTCGATCAGGATTTGACCGTTTCGGTATCGCACGCTCGTCAGCGCGATAACTACGACGAGCAAAATTTCCTGACGGAGTATGAAGCCGAAGGCAACATCAACGCCGGTGACGATCCCGATGAAGTTGCCGAGCAATTAGCGGCCGACAATCGCGGCGGTGCAGAGCGTGCCTTCTTCGGACTTAAGCATTGCAAAACCTGCTTCGCGCCTGCATCCGATTTGAACACATATAACGGGGATATCTGGCGCGGGCAGATCGTGCACAATGCCTATGTCGATGACGATACGACGGTGACGACGCGCCTTTACGCTGGCGAGCATCGTCGCGACCGATATCAGCTCATCTCGTATGATTCAGAGCCCGATGGTGATCGCGGCGATGGTCCTCTACCTCTATTTGATGAAGACGATCCCACAGAGCAGGTCGGGTATATTTTCGGCGAAGACACGATGTTCGGTCGTCTGCGCACATTCCGTCACATCGGCGGAGAAGTCCGCACCGAGTTTGCCAATCGTCATCTGCTAGGTTTCAAGCAAGACATTCAGGCTGGCATTCGCTACGAATTCCAGGATATGACGAACCGCAACTTCTTAGGCGTTGATGGCGAAATTCTGAGAGATGGCGATGAAGACGGAGTGACGCTGTTCGATCGCTCGCTTCAGGCCAATACAGTTTCGGCATTTCTGCAGACCAATATCTACGTCGCTAAAGACTTCAACGTCGTCCCCGGCATTCGCTTCGAATGGTATGGCGTGAAACGGCAAAACCGAGTCATTGCTGAGGAAGAGAGCGAAGCAGGCGGATGCGATGATGAGGGAACAATTTTTGGAGAGGATTGCCTGCAAATTGACGGCATCAACTTAGATCCAGACCAGCGCAACGAAAACTACGATACCTTCAACGCGCTTCCGGGTATTGCCTTCGCCTACACCGGCTTCCACAAAACCACGATCTTCGGCGGCTATCACCGCGGACTATCGACCGGCGTTCTTCGCAACGAAACATTCCCGGCTCCAGATGAAATCGGTGACAACTTCAGCCTGGGAATGCGCTCGTCGGCCATCCGCGGCTTTGATTTCGAAGTCACCGGCTTCCATCAGATCATCCAGGATTACCAATTCGGCGCGTCCTTCAACGATGGGGGTGACCGTTCGTTCGGCCGCGCCGACGAAGTGGAAATCAGCGGCGTCGAGTTGGCAGGCCGTTTGAACAGCCAGCCTTTTACCGGAGGCTCGCTGAATTTCTACGGACAAGCCAATTATACCTACTCACGCGGCATCTTTACGGATGCTCCTGAGTTCGATGATGAAGGCGAGCCAACAGGCGAAAACTTCAATGGCAACCGCTTGCCGGAAGTTCCGTTCCACGTCGCCGCTTTGACCTTGGGTGTAGAGCAGCGCTCAGGCTGGCGCTGGGATGCCAGCATGACCTGGACCTATCGCGGCTCGTTCTTCACGGACGAGGGCAACACAGCTTACGGCGTGTACGAAGGCGAGTGCGATGATCCAGAACCGGATGGTTCATTCGAATGCGAAGTTGAAGAAGCCGGTGAAGATGGCCAAGTGCCGTCGGTCTGGCTGCTCTCGGCACGCTTCAACATGGATATCGGCGACACCGGTGCCAGCGTATTCGTAGCGGGCGACAACCTGCTCGACGATCTCTACATCTCAGACCGTGAAGACGGCATCAAGCCGGGTCTCGGCCGTACCGTTTGGACTGGCTTCAAGTACAAGTTCTAAGACTTCACTCCCGTCAAAACTTCAAAGCGGCACGCCCCACGCGTGCCGCTTTTTTTGTTGGCGGTGGAAGCAATGTGGTGCCTTATAAACGCAGATAACAGCGGCTCATCGTAAGAAACTGCAACGATGTAACCCTGCAACACGTCCCCAAGATTGCGACAGTCAGGAAGATTTCCCTAATCGACCGCAATTGACGCCATAAATTTAAAGGCGTTCAGATGACGATAGAATAGTTGGTTTTTTAAGTCAGCATTTCGATCCGTTGGGGGATTACACGCATGGCTTTATTTATTCGCTCGCTCAGCACGCTTGTCGCCATCAGTGTCGCACTTGCCCCAGTCGGTGCCTTTGCCCAAGACGCGACGCAACCCTCGACCGACACGCAAGCGCCTGCAGCCGCCACGCCGCAAGGGGCAACGCCGCCGCCATCGGGCGACAGCGCACAAAAGCAATTGCCCGAAGTTGAAATCATTCAAACGCAGCCGAACACTGAAACGGTTGAAACCGAAACGCCAGGCAAGCCCAAGCCCGCAAAGAAAAAGCAAACGGCTGCCCGCCGCACGGCCACAAAGCGTAAGCCCAAACCGCAACCCGCCCCTGAACCCGAAGTCGTCGAGGCCACCGCGCCAACCGAAGTTACCTCACCAGCACCGCTTGTTTCCAATGCCGGACCGCTCTCTAGCGAGACGACTGTGCAAGTTGCCCCTCTCAGCGGCAGCGAAATTCCACTCGCTAAGGTGCCTATCAGCGTCGGTCGCGCATCTGCCGATCAGATCGCCACCGAAGGCTCAGGCCAAGTACAGCAGACGCTGCAGCAGACGGTGCCGGGCATCATCATCACCGACATCGGCGGCAGCGGCTTCCGCACCGACGTGTCTTATCGCGGCTTCGATGCCTCACCTGTGGGTGGCCGCGCGCAAGGTCTCGCCGTCTATCAGAACGGTGTGCGCATCAATGAATCGTTCGGCGATGCCGTGAACCTCGACATCATTCCGTCGAATGCGATCCAAGACATTACGGTAATGTCGAGCAACCCGGTGTTCGGCTTGAACGCGATCGGCGGCGCGATCAGCATCGTGATGAAAGATGGCTTCAATTACGAAGGCGGCGAAATCGACCTGATGGCCGGATCGTTCGGCCGCCGCCAGGTCGGTGTGCAGGCGGGCGGCAACAGCGGCGGTGTTAGCGCATATTTTGCAGGCCAGTATATCGATGAAGACGGTTTCCGCGATTTCTCTGAAGCCGAAGTCAAACGCTTCTACGGCGATCTTGGCTTCAAAGGCGACAATAGCGAAATCCATTTCAGCCTGACGGCTGCGAACTCGGTCGCCGGAGTGGTCGCCGCAGCACCGGTCGAAGTTCTCGACCAAGGCTGGGGCCGCACGTTTACCTCGCCGCAGGATACGGAAGTCGAAGTGTTCATGCCGACGCTCTCGGCCAAAGTGCGCGCAACGGAAACGCTGACATTCTCAGGCGTTGGCTATTATCGCCACCTCAAGCAGCGCGTGATTGATGGCAATCTGTCGGAAGCCGAGCGCTGCGACGACAATGAAGATGAGTTGTGCCTGGGCGACGAAGAATTGGAATACGTCGGCGGTGTCGCTCCGACCTTCGATGACGACGATGCGATCGGCTCCATCGAACGCATCAACACGGATGCCGACAGTTATGGTGTCGCCTTGCAGGCTGTCGAAAAATCGAACCTGTTCGGTCGCCCTAATCAGTTCCTGGTCGGCGTCAGCTACGACCACGGCAACGTCAACTACCAGACGTCGAGCGAAGTCGGCACGATTGGCAATCGCTTTGTCGTGTCCGGTACCGGCGCGATTGTAGAAAATCCGTTGGAGTTGGCACCGAGAAACCTCGACACCGAAAACAATTACTACGGCATCTACTTCACCAATACGCTCGATGTGACCGACCAGCTCGCTGTGACCGTTGGCGGTCGCTATAACTACGCGACCATCGATCTAAAGGATCTCACCGGAAACTTTGAGAATTTGACAGCCGACACAACCTACGAGCGGTTCAATCCAACGGTCGGCGCAACGTATGCGATCATGCCGGGCCTCAGCATTTACGGCAGCTATTCGGAAGCCAATCGCGCTCCGACGGCCGCTGAAACCGGTTGCGCGGATGAAGAGTTTCCCTGCTTCATCGAAAGCTTCCTAACGGATGACCCACCTCTGAAGCAGGTCGTATCGAAGAGCGTTGAAGCCGGCATTCGCGGCGAGAGCAAATCTTGGGATGGCGAGCGGTTCAGTTGGTCGCTCGGATATTTTCGCACCCTCAACACCGACGACATTTTGAACGTCGCGTCGCAGGAAGTGACAGGACGCGGATATTTCTTGAATGCAGGCGACACGCTGCGCGAAGGCTTTGAGGCCGCTGTCGGCTATCAGACAAGCCGCGTGTCGATGTACGCATCGTACGCGTTCGTCGATGCAACATTCCGCGACAATGTCATTTTGCCCGCACCGAACACGCCGACAGGAACTGAACTGTGCCCCGAAGGCGATGATGATGGGGACGACGATGATGACGGCCCAGCATTGTGCAATTACGTGCAATCAGGCGACAGCTTGCCGGGCATCCCGAAGCATCGCTTCAAAGCAGGCATTGCGTACTGGCTCACGCCGAAGTGGAAGATCGGCACCGATTTGGTGGCGGCCAGCGATCAGTTTTTCTTTGGTGATGAAGCCAACAACAATCGCAAGCTCTCTGGTTACACGCGTGTGGATTTGAATACGTCCTATGACATCACGGACAATATTCAGGTCTATGGCTTGGTGAAAAATATCTTTGATCGCCGCTATGGTCTTTACGGCACGTTCTTCGACACCGAGGAAACAAATGAATCGGGTGCAACAGAGGCTGCGGGATACGACGAAGATTTCGAAGATGCCCGCTCGATTACGCCGTCGCTGCCGTTCGCTGCTTATGGTGGTGTGAAAATTAAGTTCTAAGCTTGAGACAGCTAGCAATTGCGTCACGGGAAGTGGCGCAATTGTCATCATCGCAGTGCCGTTCAAGGCATACCGACGCTGATGCAAGCGGTGTATCTCAGAAAGATAAGAGGTCGTTAGTGTGCGCTCACGCGGGCGACACCGGCGACCACGTCGTAGCTGCACGCAGCGGCAAGCGGACCTGAGCCCGCCAAAACCAATTGCGGGTGGCGGTAGCGGACATTCCACAGCGGGTTATCGATATCCCACAGCGCAACGCTCGCGCTGGCGTTTCCAATCACGACTGTTGCTGCGTGCGAAGACATCCAAGGGTTTGGCGCAGAGCGTGCAGCCTTTACCGGTTCAGGCTTGGCAGTGAGGCGATGGCAGGTTTGTACCGCGCGCTCGCGATAGGCAGCTATCAGGGCGTCGCTCATGGCAGTGCGATAGGCATGGTCTTGGGTCCACACCTTGATGCCTGCCAGCAATGCAATAATGACGACGAGGATGCGCATGGTCCGATTCCGAAAGCGATACGAACAGGCTGTTGCATCTCCTGGCTTACCTATGCGGTCGCGAAACCGAGCATTGGCGTACCGTGAGGAGGCCAATCACAGTGCTCCCAACATGGTGAAGAAAGCGTTGCTAAGGCTGTGAGAACAGCCATCTGAGCGACGCATGTGAGATGGAATTCGTGTGTGCAGCGCGGCAAAATCTGACCGCCCCGTGAGACACTTGGCGCCTTTTACCATCCGCACTTGTCAGCGCCGCCGCCCTGGGGCACAAGCGACAACCACGACCAAAGTCGCACGCGCTGGGAGCACTGTAGAAATGTCGAAAAAGAAAATTTTGATCACGTGGCCGCTACCCGAGGCCGTCATGGAGCGCGCCCGGGCAACCTATGACGTCATTGCCCACGGCGACGACCCCAAGATTACGGTTGACGAGATGCTGGAGACTGCAAAATCCGTCGATGCTATTCTTTTGACGCTCAACGAGAAGTGCCCCAAAGCCGTCATCGATCGCGTTCCCGAGAACATCAAGTGCATCTCGACATTCTCTATCGGCTTCGACCACATAGACCTCGAAGCCTGCAAGGCGCGCGGAATTAAGGTCGGCAACGCGCCGCACGGCGTCACGGTCGCCACCGCTGAAATTGCCATGCTGCTGCTGCTGGGTTCAGCCCGCCGCGCGGGCGAAGGTGAAGCGATGATCCGTCAACGCAAATGGCCGGGTTGGCAGCCCCTGCAACTCGTCGGCCAACGCCTCGATAACAAAAAGCTCGGTATCTATGGTTTCGGAAAAATTGGCCAAGCTTTGGCGCAGCGCGCGCGCGGCTTCGATATGGATGTCCACTATTACGACATCTATCGCCAGCCAGCCGACAAGGAGAAAGCGCTCGGCGTGACCTATCATGACAGCCTCGATAGCTTGTTGGCTGTATCGCAATTTTTCTCAATCAACGCACCATCGACACCGGAAACGCGCGGCTTCTTCAACAAGGCGACGATTGAAAAGCTGCCGCATGGTGCCATCGTCGTGAACACGGCACGTGGCGATCTCGTCAACGATGCCGACATAATCGCGGCATTGAAATCGGGCCGTCTGGGATACGCTGGCCTCGACGTGTTCGCAGGTGAGCCGAAAATCAATGAAGGTTATTACGATCTGCCGAACACATTTCTATTCCCGCATTTGGGATCGGCAGCCATCGAAGCACGCAATCAGATGGGCTATGAAGCGCTCGACAACATCGACGCGTTTTTTGCTGGCAAGGATATGCCGTTTAAGCTGGCGTAACGTCTATCACAGGCATGAGATTGAAAAGGACTGGCCAAAGTGCCGGTCCTTTTTTTGAGCGTTATTTCGCATGCTCCATCAGCCAGGACGAAACGCGCAGCAACGATGCATCGGTACCCCGCGCGCCAACCAACTGAACGCCGAGCGGCATGCCGTCGGCTTTCAGCAACGGAAGCGAGATGCACGGCATGCCAAGATACGTCCACAGCGCATTGAACATCGGGCTACCTGTCGCGCTCAGTCCGACGAGGGCTGGACCGGGTGCTGCGGGTGTGAGGATCGCATCGAAATTGACGAGTATCGGCCGCAGCGCATCGTAGAGCGGCTCGCGCTCGGCCCGCGCGGCCGCGATATCGGCGTTCGAGAACGTTCGTCCTTCGGCAATGATCTCTTTCAGCTTGTCGGAAACGAGGCTTGGATGCGCATCGGCAATCGGTCCGTAATTGCGCGCGATGTCCGAGAATTGCACGATTTGTTGCAGACGTAAGCTACCTTCGAACTCGCCGGGCAGCGGGGCTTCTACAATTTCAGCACGCGCGCCAAAGCCCGCTGCATAGGCTTCGAACGAACTACGTGTCATGGCGTCCGCCAGAGGCCATGCCGGTGATTTCACGAATGCAAAGCGCGGCGCACGCGGCAATGGCACAGCGAGAGCTGCAAACAAAGAAGGCTTATCGCCCGACGCCATATCCCGATCGGCAACGTCGAACCCGCTGATGGCGTCCATGAGTAAGGAAATGTCTGCAACGGAACGCCCATATCCGCCAATGGTATCAAGCGGAGCAGACTGAGCCAGTACGCCCGTGCGCGAAGCGTAGCCGAATGTCGGTTTGAAGCCGATCGAGCCACAGTATGACGCGGGTCTTATGATCGATCCTGCGGTCTGCGTGCCCAGTGCTAATGGCACTTGAAAGTCCGCAACTGCTGCTGCCGACCCTGACGAAGATCCACCAGGCGTACGACTGGGATCGTGCGGATTTTTTGTTTTTCCCGGCCCGAAGAAAGCCAGTTCGGTCGTGACCGTCTTGCCCAATATGATCGCACCCGCTGCGCGGAGTTGGCTGACGATATAAGCATCAGCCTCGGGCTGCCGCCCGGCAAATACCGGGGTGCCGTTTTCTGTTGGATAATCGGCCGTATCGATAATGTCTTTCACACCGACGGGAATGCCCGACAACGTGCCGAGGTTTGCACCCGCAGCGCGCGCAACATCGCAAGCACGCGCCGCCGCTAACGCCTTGTCGGCGTCGAGGTGCGCCCAAGCACCGACATCGCTATCGCGTGTGGCAATGCGCCGAAGGCAGGCAGACACGAGGTCAACCGCCGTCAGTGTGCCAGCAGACAAGGCCGTCTTGGCCGACGCGGCCGTTAAATATTCCGGGCCTTCAAGCTGCATTGAATGTCACCTGAACGATAAGTTGGCGGCCATCCGGATGAGCTCTGATTTGGCCAGTCATCAAGCTTGGTGTGTTGCGTGAGGTGTGCCAGAGTTTCAAGCACAGACACACATCATAAACACCCCGATAACAGCACCGCGCACCACAATTTACGGTATTTCCCGAACAATTTCAGGTTGGAGCGCGGGATTGCCTGCAAGACGCATTGTGCGCGCACGCTTGCCGTATTAGGAGACGCTCTGCCAGTTTTTTGGACCAGCCATCACGCACCCGTTTTGCCCCAGTTTTTGCCTGACACCTAGAGGACGATAATGTCGAAACAGCCTCGCCGCCCCGGCCGCCACTTTCTCCAAATCCCAGGCCCGACGCCCGTGCCGGAGCGGATATTGGCGGCCATGTCGCGCCAGATTCTGGACCATCGCGGGCTTGAATTCCAGCAGTTGGGTCAGCGGGTTCTTGGCGGCATCAAAGGGCTGTTCAAAACCCAATCGCACGTCATCATCTACCCGGCATCGGGAACCGGCGCATGGGAAGCCGGTCTCACCAACACGCTCTCGCCGGGCGATAAAGTTCTCATGTGCGAGACCGGACAGTTTGCCGTTTTATGGGCAGCCATGGCCGTCAAACTCGGCTTGAAGCCGGACATCATTCAGACCGACTGGCGCATCGCTGCCGATGCCAACTTGATCGAGCAAAAGCTGCGCGCCGACAAAGCGCACGAGATCAAAGCCGTGTGCGTCGTGCATAATGAAACCTCGACAGGCTGCCGCACGCGCATCGACGAAGTGCGCAAAGCTATGGATGCCGCTGGCCATCCGGCATTGCTGATGGCCGACACGATTTCGTCGCTCGCCTGCACCGATTTGCGCCACGACGAGTGGGGCATCGACGTGACGGTATCGGGCTCGCAAAAGGGCATGATGCTGCCGCCAGGATTATCGTTTACGGCGATTAGCGCCAAAGCTATCGAAGCGTCCAAAACAGCCAAACTCACGCGATCGTATTTCTCGTGGGACGATATGCTGGTCAATAACGCGAACGGCTTTTTCCCATACACGCCCGCAACAGGCTTGCTTTATGGATTGGCCGAAGCCATCGACATGATCAATGAAGAAGGCCTCGAAAATGTTTTCGCGCGCCATGAGCGCTTGGCGGAAGCAACGCGCCGCGCCGTAAAAGCATGGGGCCTCGATCTTCAGTGTCGTGATGCCAAGTACTACTCTCCAGCCGTGACAACCGTCGTCATGCCGGAAGGTCATAACGCAGACGCCTATCGCAAAATCGTGCTCGACAATTTTAACATGTCGCTGGGAACCGGCCTTAATAAAATCGCTGGTAAAGCGTTCCGCATCGGCCACCTCGGCGATACAAACGAGTTGACGGTTATGGGCGCGTTGACCGGCGTTGAAATGGGCTTCGATTTGGCTGGCGTTCCGCACAAAAAGGGCGGCGTAGCCGCTGCCATGAGCTACCTAGCTGAAACGGCTAAGCCAGCCAAAGCACAAGCTGCTTGATATCTGCGGGAGCGATTGACGTCGTCGCTCCCAAACCGCCTAACGTCAGTTATATTTGCTGGCGCGATCGCGCAGCGAGATAAGACGAATTGATGCGGGCAGAAATCTGATCCGTACTTGCAATATCGGCAACGACGGCTTCGGCGATGCGGTTTGCAGCAACCATGACATCGAGCGGCATTTTGGGCGCGGATGGAGTCCGTACGCCTAGCGCCGTTACCACAGCGCGATCTTTGCTGTTCGCAAAATTTGTGAAAGAAGCTGCCGCAACCCGAGCGGCCATATGCATAGCTTGCTGCTCAAAACGACTGAGCCGATCCCAAGTTTTCCGATGCACGCTGACAGCGAGGGTACTGCCGTGAGGTAAAAATCCACCGCTTATGACATGCGCCTGAGATTTGCCGCCATCAACTGCCGGACGTGATGCAGATGTACCGGATTGCACAGCATCAATCTCATCTTCGGTCTCGTTTATCACGGGTGTGGCACCGAGCCCGGCAACGACATCTCGCACCAGACCATTCGCTTGCACACGCATATTCTGAAAATGGGTAGCACCGCAGATCATACGACGCGAATGAAGCGCCACCGCATGGGTCGCGACATTTCCAGCAAACAGTGGCTTGATGCCAAGTTCAAAACCCAGTTGATCCCAGATTTCCTGCCCATCGCCTGAGTTGATCCATGCGGTCTGTCTCGCGCTAGGCAAACCCATGCTGCACGGTAGTCCGGCAAAATATCCAAATGCAGGATGCTGCGTGACGGCAGCGTGCATGAAGCCAATCGCAACATCGCAACAACCATCTACAACATCTGTGTAGGTGTCTGCCATTGGCTCAGCGATATGGAGCTGGGTGTGCGCGTTTGTGAGTTTCTCATACGTATGCCGAAAAACGTACTCCATGCGCCCAAAAGCATCGTGCTGCGGACGTGCAGGAGCAGAAAAAATGAGATCTTTTCTGCCCGGAATGATCGCCGGTGACGCAAACGCTGTCGTAACAACAGGCAACGCTAACGCGCTGCAAATTCCACGGTTCAAGAAATCTCGTCGATTCATAAAGGCCTTCGACCGAATAGCTGACCAAGTACGCGCGCCAAGTGTAGCAGACGCCAAACGTGCAAGCGAGTGTCGGGCCGACGCTGGATTACCGATCCAAGACTAAGGAATGGATGAAATCAGATGATTGATCGATTGATAAAAAATCTCCGGACCGACGTATCCAGGAATGCGACCAATCTCTTGATCGTCGCGCATGACGACAAATGTCGGAACAATCTCGACAGGCGATGAAACGTTGAGCTTTGCGTCGTCGAGGTTGTTCACATCGAGAAATCGGACGGGCAAACTTTTGGCACGTGGAGATTTTTGATAGGCCGGCAGCACATCGCGGCGAAACAAATCACAATAGATGCAGCCTGGCGCTTCCATAACTATGAGCTGCAAATTGGTATGCCCAGCGATATCGGCATCAAGGTCGAGGCCAGCGTTGAGCGCTGTGGTGGCTCCGCATACCATAGAACCTGTCAGTACGAGCATTTTCAAATGACGTAAAAGCACAGCACAATTCATCCCAAAGCGAAGTTTGAAATGAGATTGTAAGACAGTCGCAGCGACAGAAGCGTAAGACTTTAAGAGCTGGTTAAACGTCGTCTCAAAACGATACAGACGATGAGGACTGTCCAGCGTTTACCTAACCAACTTGAGGTCGTTAAAAGGGGCTGGCGGTATTCAGCGAGGCAACGAAGAACGCGCTACCTAAACCGAATACCAGCGCTGCACCCAGTATCCCAGCACCAGTTTGCACACGCGAGGCCCACACGCTTCCAGGTCCTGACGCGCGCTCAGCCCAGTTGCGCGAACCTACCGCCATGGCAGCCAAAATAGATACAGTTATTGCCGTACCGAGCGCCATCGCGAATGTGCCGAGCACGCCTGCCCACAGCATGCCTTGGCTCAGCGCAAATATCAGGATGAGGATCGCGCCGGTACACGGTCGGATTCCAACAGAAGCAGCAATGGCGAGCGCTGATGTCCATGACCATTCGCCTTGTAAATCTTTCGGCGACGGCATGTGACTATGCCCACACCCACAATTGGGGCCGTGGTCGTGATGATGGCCATGATCGTGATTATGATCGTGCGACCGGTGTGCGACGTGTGAAGACGCATCGCGATTTGAAGTGCTGATAAGCGGAGAAATTTGCCGCCAAAGCAAATATGCGCCAACCGCTGCGACCAAGCCCCAACTCAGCGTTTCAATCGTCGCCTCAGTCGATCGCATTTGCAGGCTGGTCTGGTTCAAAACAATGGCCAGAATTCCGACAAACAAGATCGCAGACAGCGCTTGGAACAGGGCAGCCAGGAACGATAATGCAATGCCGCGTCGAACCGTCTGCTCGTTCGCTAAGACGTATGAAGAAATAATTGCCTTGCCGTGACCCGGCCCTGCCGCGTGCAACACGCCATAAGCGAAAGCGATACCGATTAGGGTCAGAGCAGCTGTAAGTGGGTTATCGCTTTTCAATTGCTTGACGGCGGTCGCCATATCTTTGTTCAATCGACTTTGCGTCTCCAGTAACCACGACCACGCTCGGTCAAATATATTTCCGCGCGATGATGCGGCGGGTGTCTTGTCGAGTTGAGGAGATGTCGATGGTGCGCCGCTATCGTTGGGCGTTGCTTCCGCAGGCCCCGACTGTGCAGGCACCGGAACGCCGAACGGCGATTTTATAGGCGCATTTTGCGCGCTGGCTGCACACGATAAAAACACAGCACTGATAATAATGCTCAACAGCCAGCGCGACATCGACATTATGACTTCTTGCATGTCACCGACACGGTCTTAGCCATGCTGAACGAGCCGCTCTGGCCGGAAAAGTCTTGAATGCCGAGTTCCTGCGCCATCGCTTCACCGAGTTTGGCCGCATCTTCAGCAGATTTGTCTGCATTGGGATCTTGCAAGGAAGCCGTGCATCCTGCGGGCGCACTCGCTAATTTCACGGCATCGGTTTTCTCTGGCTCAAAGGCTATAAAAAACGACGGATCGTAAATTGAAAAATTCAAGCCATCCGCTTCCGCAAGTACAGGCTGAGCCAATGGCAACCGAAAATGCAATTTGAGAATACCATTGGAATGTTCGAGCCAAGGCTCCTGCGGACCCGAAAACTTGATGGCATCCCCACCGAGCTTTGCGAACGTAAAATACTCGAAATCTTTGAGGCCATCCATGTTGACCTGCGCGAGCTCGGCAAGCTCGGTTCGGTCGTATGTGCCATCGCCATTCTTATCGAGGCCCTGTACGGCCATGGCTGTGTACATGTCGTCAAATGTCCACACGTGCGAAACGCCTGTCACTGTTTCTTTGTCGTAAATCACCGTCGTCTCGTAGGTCACCCAAACATGTGGATGCGCTTGAGCGGTGGTAGCAGCCAAGGAGCCTGCGACGAGGCCCGCAGCAACGACACTAACCTTGCCGAAAATCTTGCTCATGTCGCGTTTCCGATCTTTAGCTCTCAAGTCAATTCAATAGCTTAGCTACTTGGTGTGCAGCGAAGCAAAAATCAAATGCTGGTGCCGAGGAAGACGTCAATCATGGCCATATTGCGACGACCGCGACGACGCAGCATCCAACAAGCAAGCAACCAGCCTTGCCTCAAAATATCATTTGTTATAATATACGATAATACAATTCGCATTTGAAGATGAGGCTATGGCCCTGATGAATTTTTCGCAATTGCGCGCTCATTTCAAAATCACAGTCTGGGCATCAGTGTTTGCAACGGTGGCGCAGATCGCTCCCGCCCAAGCCGATGAAACCAAAGTCGTCGTCACCATCAAGCCAATCCACGCGTTGGTCACTGAAGTGATGGCCGGAGTCGGAACGCCGACACTCATTGTCGATGGTTCGGCATCGCCCCACACCTTCACGCTCAAACCATCCAGTGCAAAGGCAATCAACGAAGCCCACATCTTCATTCGCGTATCTGAAGGCCTTGAACCGTTTACACGCAAGGTAGTCACGGCGTTACCAAAGGACGTTGCACTTCTCTCGTTGAGCGAAGCTAAAGGTGTGACCCTTCTCGATCAGCGTGAAGGTGGCGATTTTGAAGAACACGCTGATCACGGCGGCCATGATCACGGTCACGCCCATCACGGTCATGGTAAGAAAAAAACAAACCACGTCGAGGACGCGGCTGCAAAAGATAGCCACATTTGGCTAGATCCAGAAAACGCTAAGGCAATAGTCGTTGCCGTCACTTCGGCACTTTCAGAAAGATACCCGGAAAGCGCAGAAAAATTTAACACAAACGCGGCGACAACCCTGCAGAAACTCGATGCCTTAAGAGCCGAATTGACGTCTGAGTTGCTGGCTCTGAAAGGCAAGCCTTTCATCGTCTTCCATGATGCCACGCAATACTTCGAAAAAAGTTTTGGCCTCACGGCAAGCGGATCAATAACCTTGAGCCCTGATGTGCAACCGAGTGCAAAAAGATTGACAGCCGTTCGCAAAAAAATTGCCAAGCTCGGGGCAGTCTGCGTGTTCGCAGAACCAGGCTTTCAACCTAAATTGGTTGCAGCCGTCACAGAAGGCAGTCAATCGCGCTCAGGATCTCTCGATGCAGAAGGGTTGATGCAACCGCCCGGCAGCAATCATTATTACGAAATGATGCGCAGTTTGGCGCGCAGTATCAAGACATGTCTCCAACCTGTGAGTTAAGTTCCGACTTCGAGAATATTGAACGCGATCCTTCAGAAATAGTGATAAATTATCTGCCTCAAGCTCCAATTGATCTATCAATTTGGCAAGTCTGGTGCGGAATGGCGCAAACTGCAAAACACCTCACGCGAGAATTATCCGATCCGGCCTCTCATATTTTGGTCGTTGAGGACGACCCTAGAGTCGCACAAGTTTTGATATCGCTGTTTGAGGCTGAAGCTTATGCCGTGAGTACCGCTCGAACCGGGCGAGAACTCATGGATTGCCTAAAAAGCAAATCGATTTCTCTGATCACCTTAGATCTGGGTTTGGCGGGTGAAGACGGTTTGTCGCTTGCGCGCCAAGTGCGAACGATAAGCCAAGTGCCGATTATTATGGTGACGGCAAAATCGAGCGATATCGATCGCATCGTTGGTCTGGAAATAGGCGCGGACGATTACATCACGAAGCCATTTAATTTGCGCGAAGTACTCGCGCGCGTGAGAGCCGTACTACGCCGAACCTCACCCAATCAAAATGAAGTTTCTCAATCACCGCGATCAAAGGCTTTCAAATTTCATAACTGGTATTTGGACGTAGCGAGCCGGCAAGCGCAGCATAAGGGAGAGAATATACTGTTGACCACACAAGAGTTTCGTTTGCTCGAAGCCTTTGTTCTGCGTCCCGGTCGCGTACTGTCTCGCGATCAATTACTAGATTTTATTCGCGGCAATGATGCCGAACTTCTGGACCGAGCGATCGATACGCTCGTAAGTCGTTTGCGCCAAAAGATTGAACCTGATCCGTCAGCGCCCACGTTGATAAAAACTGTCAGAAGCGCAGGCTATATTTTTACTGCAAAGGTCAATTTGGTATCGGGATAGGCAAAACCGCTATTCAGGTCATTGGCAGAAAGAGTGAAACGGTCGTACCCCGCCCGATGGTACTATCGAGATCAACCCCGCCGCCAGATTGCGTGACATAGCCATGAACTTGCGCCAGCCCCAGGCCACAACCTGTTCTTAAACCAACTGTCGAACCTAAATCATCAGCTTGGCGCGGAATTTTTGTTGTAATGTAGGGCTCAAACACGCGCTGCCGGATGTGCTGCGGCATACCCATTCCATTATCTTTGACGACAATTTGGCAGTAGGTGCCAGCAGGGATGTGCCCGCCCACAAGCTGTTTCGCAACTTCCAGTATGATGTGGCTAACGATGATATCGATCGTGCCACCATTCGGCATGGCTTCATTTGCGTTGAGAATTAAGTTGAGAAGCGCTTGTTCCAAGCCGACGAGATCCGCACGGATGGCCTCGACTTGATGCAAGTATTCCAGCCGAATGTGCACTCCAGAACCAATAGCACCTTGGAATAGCGCCAGCCTATTTTGTAGAAAGTCTGGAATAGAAATGACGTCTAGATCAAGCCGACGCGTTTGAGAGATCATAAAAAGCTGATCGATCATCCGAGCTGCCATCGCGCACCCGAGTTCAGCTTGCCGCAGAAAGGGCTCGTCAGAAAGTCGTTCGGATTTCATGTGTGCGAGCTGAACATTGCCTGAAATGACAGCCAATACGTTATTAAAGTCGTGAGCGAGCCCTGCGGTTAATCGCAACATACGATCTTGATGATAGGCGTGTTCGCCCAGTTCTTTCGTTGATTGTGTGACGTCGCGGATCAACAAAATGACGAACTCATTTTCGCTTTGGTCTGCCGAAATATGGATAGGTCGAACAGCCACTGGGAACGTAACGCCACTGCTATGAACAACGGCCACACTGAGCCAAGGTACTTCCGAAAATCCGACATCGCGCTTGACGGTTAAACGCTGCCAATCGCTGTCTTGCGCAAATAAGTCTGTTATCAGAGTGTCAATGAGGTGCTCGCGAGAATAGCCGAGCAATCGGCAGAACGCAGGATTGATGTTAACAATGGATCGATCACCTTTGACGATGGCAATCGCATCATCTGAAAAATCGAACAAAGCTTGCAGCGCGACACCTTGCAACCTAGCTCCAGACGTCCTGACCCAGATCAACGATAAGTGTTTTGATCGGCTCAAATCATTATAACGGCTAATGTTTGGCTACAGCTCTCTGAGTTCGCGAGTTGCGACATCCACGCATAGCTTGACACAATCTGACACACAAACGGCAAATCTCTGGCAACGAAGCATGGCTTTGTGTGGTTATTCAAGTCATGCCGTTCAGTTTTCTGCTTTTGTATATTGTAAGACGTCTTCCAATTTCTATCGCGCTCGGAGATGACCCTAAACATTTTTATCAATTGATAAGCTGCGCGATTTCACGCGCGCGGCATTGGAGAATTTATGCTTCATCAATCCTCAGCATTCGCAACGCCGGGATTTTCAGGCCCCCTCTATGCGCAAGTAGCATCATATCTGCGCGAGCGCATAACGTCGTCGACGTGGTCGCCCATGGCGCCTCTGCCTAATGAAGCCTCACTTGCCAAAGACATTGGCGTGAGCGTGGGAACAGTCCGCAAAGCGCTAGAAATTTTGGAGGAAGAGCGTCTGATACAACGCCGACAAGGGCGCGGAACGTTTGTCGTCGATGCTGGCGATGAAACCGAGAACGACCGCTTTGTAACTTTGACGGCTGCGGGGCGAAAGCTCAAAGGTGAAGTGACATCACTCAAGAGCGACATCACAACTGCAGACGCTGAAGCTGCAAACCACCTTGGCATACGGCCAGGATCGCGTGTGATCAGCATCGACCTAGCATGGCGTGCAGGTCATGGCGTTCGGGCTATCGAACGCATCATGGTATCGGAAGCGCGCTTTCCAAGCCTTGAAAGCGTGCTTTCTGTACCAACCCCATTTCTGTTTCCCATTTATCGCCGCAAGTATAAGACCGTCGTCCAAAGTATCAACGAGCGTGCAACTTGTCTCGCGGCGGACGCGAGTATGTGTCAGATGCTCGGAGTGGGAGAAGGCCAACCTGTGCTGCGTGTTGAGCGATTTGCACGCACACGAACTCGCGAATGCATCGAATGGTCGGTACGAACGATGTGCTTGGGAAGTGCGAGTTACGCGACCGTTTCAAACTAGCGCGACCAAAACTCTGATGATTCTAAATCGCGCGACGTTTCGAAACTAACTAGCGTCACCGTCGCGGCCATCGAAGACGTATCCAGCGCCGCGCACTGTGCGGATCGGATCGGCTTCATTGCCACGAATGAGCGATTTGCGCAGACGACCGATATGCACATCAACCGTGCGCTCATCGATCTCAGAAGTTTGCCCCCAAACGCGATCGAGCAACTGTCCGCGTGACAGCACGCGACGCGGGCTCTCCATAAAAACTTCGAGCATGCGATATTCTGTCGGACCAAGGCGCACTTCGCGAGCCCCGCGCATGACCTTATGCGCCTGTCGGTCGAGCATGATTTCGCCCGATACCAGAATGTCGCTCATGCGCTCTGGCGATGCGCGTCGCAACAAAGCTTTGATGCGCGCCATCAACTCTTGCACGGAAAAAGGCTTTGTTACGTAATCGTCGGCACCAGTGGTGAGACCACGAACACGGTCGGCTTCTTCGCCGCGCGCAGTCAGCAGCAAAATAGGCAGATTGCTGGTCTCGGTGCGCTTGCGCAGTCGTCGGCAAAGCTCAATGCCAGAAACCTTCGGTATCATCCAATCGAGAATGGCAAGATCGAACGATTGCTCGGCCATCATCAACTCGGCCTCTTCGCCGTCGCCCGCATGAGTGACGTCGTAGCCCTCTGACTCGAGATTGTACTTAATGAGCTCGGCAAGCGAGGCTTCATCTTCAACGACGATAATTTTGGCCGCCATGGACAACAGCTTTTAACCTTTCAATCTAACGACTAGCTCTGCGGCGTGCTCATGAGTGTCGATGCCGTCTTGTCGCCTTTTGGACGATCATCCGTAATCGGTACGCCGAGAACCAGATAATGGACGTTCTCCGCGATATTGGTCGTGTGATCGCCAATGCGTTCGATATTCTTGGCGCCAAACAAGAAGTGGGTGCACAGACCGATGTTGCGGGGATCTTCCATCATGTACGTGAGAAGTTCGCGGAACAAAGAATTGTACATCGCATCGACTTCTTGATCGCTGCGCCATACGCGCAGGGCCTTGTCGATGTCGCGCTCAGCGAGTGAATCGAGCACGTCCTTCAACTGACTTTGCACCATTTCCGTCATGTGCCGCATGCCGGTCATCAAAGGCTTAGGATGGCTTTCGCCCGCGATGGCGAGAGCACGCTTGGCAATATTCTTCGACAGATCACCGATCCGCTCCAAGTCGCCAGCGATCTTCAAAACCGTCATGATGTGGCGCAAATCGTTGGCCATCGGCTGGCGCTTGGCAATCATCGTGATCACCTGATCCTGCAACTCGCGTTCGAGCTGATCGATGGTAGCATCGCTGGCTACAGCCGACTCGGCGAGCTTTGGATCGCGACGCTCTAGGGCGCCGAGGGCTTGGATGAGGAGCTTCTCAGCGCATCCGCCCATTTGAGCGATGCGACGATCGAGAAGCTTAAGCTCTTCCTCGTAGGATTTGACAATGTGCTCGTTCATAGGCGCATCCAATCTTGAATAGACGACTTAGCCGAAGCGGCCGGTAATGTAGTCCTGCGTGCGCTGATCGACAGGATTGGTGAAGATCGTTTGCGTAGCACCCTCCTCCACCAGCGTGCCGAGATGGAAAAACGCGGTACGCTGAGAGACACGCGCGGCTTGCTGCATCGAGTGCGTCACGATGATGATGCAATAATTAGAACGCAACTCATCGATCAGCGTTTCGACTTTCGCCGTCGCGATGGGGTCAAGGGCAGAGCAGGGCTCGTCCATCAAAATGACGTCGGGGCTGACGGCGATAGCGCGCGCGATACACAAACGCTGTTGCTGGCCGCCAGATAGACCCGTGCCTGAATCTGCCAAGCGGTCTTTGACTTCACCCCACAGCGCTGCCTTCTCAAGGCTCTTCTGCACGATTTCATCCAACTCAGCCTTGTTAGCAGCAAGGCCGTGAATGCGCGGACCGTAGGCGACGTTATCGTAGATCGATTTTGGAAACGGATTGGGCTTTTGGAAAACCATTCCGACGCGGGCGCGCAACTGCACAACATCGAGCGCAGGGTCGTAAATGTCTTGCCCATCGATGGTGATATTGCCAGTCACCCGGCACGATGAAATCGTGTCGTTCATGCGGTTGATGCAACGCAGGAACGTTGACTTGCCGCAACCCGACGGGCCGATGAATGCCATCACGCCCCGATCAGGAATATCGACGTTCACGCCCATCAAAGCGTGCTTGGCGCCATAATAAACATCGACGCCTTTAGCCACGACCTTTGCAGGTTTAGCCGCGCCCGTAATGTGTGCAGTACGCGCAGCTTCCACGCGTTCAATTGCTGACAAGTCCACTGCTGTATTCTCCATAGTTCTCACCACCGGCGTTCGAATTTATTGCGCAACCAGATCGCAGCGCCGTTCATCAAGAATAAAAATCCAAGCAAGACAACGATGGCAGCAGCTGTGCGTTGCTGGAAAGCGGCCTCAGGCAAATCTGACCACAAGAAGATTTGCACAGGCAAGACGGTCGCTGCATCGGTCATTGTGTCGGGAACATCGACGATAAACGCGATCATACCAATCATGAGCAGCGGCGCTGTTTCACCGAGCGCGTGCGCCATACCGATAATTGTGCCGGTCATAATCCCCGGCATGGCCAATGGCAGAACGTGATGGAAAACCGCTTGCTGATGCGACGCGCCAAGCCCGATGGCTGCTTCGCGGATCGAGGGAGGCACGGCCTTAATAGCAGCGCGTGACGCGATAATAATGGTCGGCAAAACCAACAGTGCCAACACCAATCCACCGACGAGCGGGGCCGATCTTGGCAATCCAAAGAAGTTCAAAAAGACCGAAAGACCGAGCAATCCGAACACAATCGAAGGCACAGCAGCAAGATTGTTGATGTTGACTTCGATGATGTCTGTCAGCTTGTTCTTGGGTGCAAACTCTTCAAGATAAATGGCTGCAAGCACACCGATTGGCAAACAAATGATGAGGGTAACGAGCAGCGTCCAAGCAGTGCCAACCAAAGCGCCACGAATGCCGGCAAGTTCAGCTTCACGACTATCGCCTGAAGTAAAGAAACGCCAGTTAAAGTTACGCTCGATGGCGCCTTTGTCGCGCAGCGTTTCGATAAACGCGATATCTTGGTCGGAGGATTTGCGCCGACTTTCAGGCTGCGCGTAGGTATCCAACTGCCATGAACCAGCTTTGGCAACGCCAGACGATGTTAGCGGAATTAGGGTTGTTCCGGTGGCAGTGGTTGGCGTAACGCTCGCAAGTTTAACAAGACCGCCATTGATTTCAATCAAGCGACTTGGAAGCAGAGGTGTCAAAAGCCGCGCGCCAGTTTCGGGAGAAACTTCGGCGTTCTCGCTTTCAAGTTGAGCAACTAGTTTGGCAAACGTGCCCTCAGCACCCGTCAAAGTGATATCACCTTTGACGTCACTGGCTGTCAGATCGCTGGAACCGTTTTCTTGACTTGTGACGCTGCTGCTGCCTTTGAGATAGAGATCGACGTCATCGGAAAATAGCAGCGGCATTTTGATTGTCGTGCCGATGATCGAGGGATCGGCGACGACGCGCTCTCTGAGGTCGTCAGCAGCCCCGCTGCTCAGCAAGCTTGTCAAAGCACGACGCGGGTTCCGCCCTTCGATGCCAGGAATAGCCGACATGATCGCAGCCCTGGTCAAGCTTGCATAATCAGCAGCTAAAAGGGTCGCGCTATCTCGCTTGCCTTCAGGGTCAACGACTTTAGGATCGATGACGACATCGAGATTGACCACATGCTCTGAAAAGGCCGGTATCGATTTCGTAACGATGTTTGTCAGCAGGATAACTAGGAAGGACGCTGTTAACAACAGCGCACCCAGGCCCAAAACCTTGAACAATCGTTCCGAAGCATAGCGCCGCTTCAAAAGCGCTGCGGCCGCGTCAGCTTTCAATTGCCGCCGTTGTGGGGCGGAGTTCGGAGATGCCAGTGTGTCAGTCATATTGTTCCCGATACTTGCGAACGATCCGCAGCGCGATGATGTTCAAAACGAGAGTGACGAAGAACAGCACGAAGCCAAGGGCAAATGCCGCGAGGGTCTTCGCGCTATCGAACTCTTGGTCGCCGACCAAAATTGTCTTGATCTGCACCGTGATCGTCGTGACGGCATCGAGCGGATTGAGCGTGAGTTTCGCCGCAAGGCCAGCCGCCATCACCACGATCATCGTTTCGCCAATAGCTCGACTGATGGCCAACATGAATGCCGATACGACGCCAGGAAGTGCTGCCGGAAGTACAACCTGCTTAATCGCTTCGGATTTCGTCGCGCCAAGCGCATAAGCACCATCGCGCAGAGATTGCGGAACAGCGTTGATCACATCGTCCGACAATGACGATATGAATGGAATAATCATCATGCCCATAACAAGACCGGCGGCCAGCGCAGACTCGCTGGCGACATCGAGACCGATCGCCTCGCCATAGCCGCGGATCATCGGCGCAACGGTCAAAGCGGCAAAGAACCCGAGCACGACAGTCGGGATACCAGCCAAAATCTCAAGAACCGGCTTCGCGTAGCGGCGGATTTGAGGGGTCGCATATTCTGCTAAGTAGATGGCGGACAGCAAACCCAGCGGACCCGCCAAACACATCGCAATAAACGTAATCAGCAATGTGCCTGTCAGCAGCGGCAAGAAGCCGTAGGCGGATTTGATGTCGCCTTGGTCGGCGCGCATAGCCTGTTGCGGGTTCCATTCGGTTCCAAACAAAAAGTCCAAAACGCCGGGACGGCCTTTGATGTTGGGATCGAAGAAAAAGCGCAATGTCTCAGTTAAAACCGATGCGACAATGCCGATGGTCGTCAGAACGGCAACGCCAGCGCACGCAATCAAAATAATCCGAACGAAGCGTTCAAAATGAGTGCGCGCGCGAAATGTTGGTGAAACCAAACGCAGGGAAGTGCCAATACCGAGCAACGCCGCCGCTATTCCTGCTGCTAAGAGCGCATACGTACCAGTCGTCATCCAAGTCGAATACGTGTCCGCGGCTGAGCGTAAAACGTCACTTGCCTCACCGGAACGCTGCCCGGCTGCAAAGCTTTGAACATCACGCAGCGCAGTGCCAGACTTCAGGCTGTCAGTCTGCACGTCTGTTGGAAACAGATTGAGCGCATTCGAGAGCGCAAGATTGCTGATGAGAGGGGTGCCGATCACCCATAAAATCAACATGGGAGCGATCACAAGCGAGACCGCTAACAGACCATGATAGGCAGGTAATGAATGAAGCCGTTGTCCGCGAGCACTGACCGCCGCTGAATGACTTGAAGCCAAGAAGTAAGCCGTAACCGTGAGCAGGGCTAAGGCCGAGAAATAGACGACGGTCATGCGGGTCTCACAACTCGGAAAAGACGGCAGCCGCGAACCAATCGCGGCTGCCAGAGTGGTAGTGAATTACTTCAACTCGTCGCCCTTGAGGACGGCCATAGCAATTGCGCCATCGCGCATTTTGTCAGTGGCTTCCTTAGGAAGCGAGACAAGGCCCTTCTTCGACAAGTAACCGTCTTCGCCAAGTGCCTTCTCAGACACGTATTCGGCAACGAACTTGTCGAGGCCTGGGATCACGCCAACGTGCTGCTTCTTCACGTAAACATAAAGTTCGCGAGCGCCCTTATACTTACCCGACGAGATGTTGTCGTAGTTTGGCTCAACGCCCTCTACTTGAACGCCTTCGAGCTTCGCGGTGTTTTCTTCAAGGAACGAGTAACCGAAGATGCCGAATGCATCTTTGTTGCCTTCAAGCTTCTGCACGATCACGTTGTCGTTCTCGCCAGCTTCGACGAAAGCGCCATCCTTACGGATCGACTTCCATACCTTTTCGAAAGCCTTAGCGTCGCTATCCTTGAGGGCCTTCAAAGTATCGAAACCTTCAGCACCCTTTTCCATGAACAGTTCATGGAAGCTGTCGCGCGTACCCGAGGTTGGCGGCGGGCCGAGAACTTCGATCTTCACGGCTGGAAGCGAAGCGTCGATTTCCGACCACATCTTGTAAGGGTTAGCAATCAACTTGCCATCCTTATCAGGAACTTGCTCGGCGAGAGCTTGGAAGATCTGCTTGCGGCTCATCTTGATTGGCTCAGCGCCCTTCAAGCGAGCAACCGTCAAACCGTCGATGCCAACTTTGAGTTCGACGATGTCGGTCACGCCGTTCTTGGCGCACATTTCGTATTCCGACTTCTTCATGCGGCGCGAAGCGTTGGTTGCGTCAGCTTTATCGACGCCAACGCCTTCACAGAAAATCTTCATGCCACCGCCGGTACCGGTCGATTCAACGATCGGGGTCTTACCGCCGGCTTTACCGAACTGTTCGGCAACTGCGGTCGTGAAAGGATAGACAGTCGAAGATCCAACAATGCGGATCTGATCGCGGGCAACTGCGGCGCCCGAGAATGCGATGACAGAGGCAGCAACGAGGGCTGCTGTACTGGCCTGCTTAAGAATTGACACGAAACGTCTCCATCGTTCGGTTTCGGCTCTGGCGGACAATAACCCATAGCTCAGAGCCCGGCGCCTCAGCGCCCCTGCGTTCTAGCCCCTTGGTGCTATGCATTTGTGACTAGTTAAAGCAATGTTATAGTTATATAAAATCAGATTGTCGCAGGCAAAGTGACACGCACCGTGGTGCCAAAGCCCACCTGGGACTCGATCTGCAACTCGCCTTTATGCCGATTGAGCACATGCTTAACGATCGCCAGTCCTAAGCCAGTCCCGCCGATTTTGCGGCTCTGATCGGCGTTCACGCGATAAAAGCGCTCTGTAAGGCGCGGCAGATGCTCGGGTGCGATCCCAGGACCGTCATCTGTAATCGTGATTGTGACACGCGATGGCTGTCCCGGCGGCGGGGCGGGCTGGGTGCGCGTGACCGTCACGGAGCCACCATCGCGTCCGTACTTCACAGCATTTTCAATCAAATTCTGGAAAACTTGAAATAGCTCATCGCGCTCGCCAACCACCAGCGTCGATCGGTTTGCGCGCGGCGGAGTGATAGAAATCTTGCGCTCATCTGCGATCGGCAGAAGTGTGCGGACAACATCGGCAAGCACATCGTCCAAGTCCACTTTGCCCGTGGGAGCCAAGTAAGCTTTTTCTTCGACGCGGCTGAGCAAGAGCAGATCGTCGATCAGCCGTGTCATGCGCTCGGCTTGTGCGGCCATGATACCGAGGAAACGTTCGCGTGCTGTCTCGTCATAGCGCGCTGGCCCTTGAAGTGTTTCGATGAAGCCGCGCACGGAGGCGAGCGGCGTTCGCAATTCATGGCTGGCGTTGGCGATAAAGTCCGAGCGCATTTCAAGCACGCGATGCTGCTCTGATAAATCGCGGATCGTAATCAAGACTTGATCGGCAGCGCGTCCCGATTTCGCGCCTAATGGTGCGATCGTCGCCATAAGGTGGCGCTCGACATCTCCGCGCCAAGCGATGCGCGCAATGCGTCGTTCTCCGTGAGTCAAAGCATCTTCGACAGCCGTAATGAGTTCTGGATCACGACTGACGTGCTCAAGCGCGCGTCCGTCGAGCGATTTGCCGAACAGACTTTCCGCAGCCGTGTTGTGGTGCTGGATGGTCACCGAGCTATCGAGCAATAGCGCCGGATCGGGCATGGCAGCAACGAGTTGTGCAGATGACATGATATTCACTCGAACAGTCTTACGCGCCGGAAATGACAAGTCTGTGGATGTTTCGCTCTCTTGTGTCGAGCGAAGAGACGCGAGCATAAGCGCAATGAGCGATGCAACAGTTGCCACGAAGAGCGAAGTCAATGGGTCGATGTATCCAAAGAAGGATAGACCCAGTGTGGAAGCAAGAAACAATGTGAGTAAAACAAGAACACTTTGACGGCGATAAAAATCGCGAATGTCGGGAATAAAGGGTTCTGGTGGATCGTCAGGGGCCATCATTCAACGCTCTCGCGGACGACGTGCACGGGTCAAGCCCGACGAGCCGACGATGACTTTGGTTTTCTCGCGGGCTCCTGCGCACCACGCTTGGTGGCAGAACGCTTACGCGCTGCAGGCGCCCTCAAGGAAGCCGGCTCTGCCGCAGCGAGGTCTGCAAGTGTATGTTGGTCAAGGACAGAGATGAAAGCGGTCAGCGCGTTGTCGAAAACCGAGTTCAAGCCCTGGCGATCATCCGACTGCGCATCTAAGTCTTCTGCGCCATCAACTTGCACACGCGTCACTTCGATCGCGCGCACGACATCGCCGACGCGAATTTTTTCCGGCGACTTGGCCAGTCTGACACCGCCTGCTGGTCCACGAACCGCAGCAACAAAACCCGTGCGTGACAGAATGTGGACGATCTTGAACACATTCTGCTTGGTAATGCCCAGTCGCTCGGAAATATCCGCAACTTTCACCAAATTTCCGCTCGCATGCGCGCAATCGATCAAAATGCGGATCGCGTGTCCCGTTTGTTTTGTCAGTCTCATGTATGCCAACCCGGCCACGATCACGACGGTCAGCTAACAAGACCGGCTAGACCTGCTTGTTTCACAGTTCGGGCCGGAGTGGCAAGAGCGTCGCGCTTGCGAACTAGGGGAGGCCTGAAAAACGCCCATGAGGCGTGGCTTGACATGTGTTAACAATCAAATTCTATACGGACCTAGTAAATAATAGCCTGAGGACAAGTCATGGACCACCCGTGGTTGATGCGATGGCTAGCGCAAAGACTTGTACTGCTACAAAACAGCAGCCAAAAATTACACGACCACAGCGAAAATGGAGACGAAATCATGACGGCAAGTGCCTTCGGGTCACGCATAAGAGGCGCGATCTTCATCGTAGCTATCGCAAGCTTTGCCCCATTGGCTTCGGCCGAGCCAGCGGTCAAGGATATCATCAAGACTTACGGTGATTTGGCCGCTGCGAAATACGGTGACGCGTTAGCGAAAGCACGAGACCTCGATAAGGCTATTGATAGCTTTATTGCTGCGCCGTCAGCGGACACACTCAAGGCTGCCCGTGCAGCTTGGAAAGCATCCCGCGATCCGTACATGCAGACGGAAGGATTTCGTTTCGGCAACAAAATCGTCGACGATTGGGAAGGCAACGTCAACGCCTGGCCCCTCGACGAAGGCCTGATCGACTATGTCGACACCGCATCTTATGGCGAGAAGAAAGACGAAAACCCACTCTATGCGGCCAATATCATCGCCAACCCGTCACTACAGCTCGGTGCCAATAAACTCGATGCAAAGACAATCGACAAAGATGTCATCGCGAGTTTGAACAGCGCCCTCGATGTCGAAGCCAATGTTGGCACCGGCTATCACGCCATCGAATTTCTACTCTGGGGCCAAGATCTCAACGGCACCAATGCGGGTGCCGGAAACCGCCCAGCAACGGATTATGATGTAAAAGCCTGCACAGGCGGAAATTGCGAACGCCGACGCGCTTATCTCAAAAGCGCATCGCAACTTCTGATCGACGACCTCACAACCATGGTCGAAACCTGGAAGGTTGGCGGGCCAGCGCGCAAAGCGATAACCGATCAAAACGACAACCAGCAGCTACAAGTCATCCTGACGGGGCTGGGCTCGTTATCATATGGCGAACTTGCAGGCGAGCGCATGAAGCTTGGCGTGCTGTTGCACGATCCGGAAGAAGAACACGATTGCTTTTCCGACAACACGCACAACAGCCATTACTACGACCAAGTCGGAATGATCTCGATATGGAATGGCAACTATGAAGGTGCAACCCCTGTGAAAGGCGCAAGCGTTGCAGAACTCGCACGGGCAAAAAATCCTGAAGCTGCCAAGCGCGTCGATGACGCGATGGCGACAGCATTGGCCAAGCTAAAGGCTATCAAGGACAAAGCCGACTCAGGCGACATGGCCTACGATCAGATGTTGGCCGCAGGAAATGACGCTGGCAACAAGATGATCCTCGATGCGGTCGATGCGCTCGTCGCGCAAGCGCGCGCGATCGAAGGCGTCGTAGCAGCACTCAAACTCCAGATCAAAATTGAAGGCTCTGATAGCCTCGATAATCCATCGGCTGTCGGCGCTGCCGAATAAAACCATATCGCATTTGGTACGCGACGGAGACATCAAGCTCTGTCGCGTTGCAATCAAGGCGTGATAGGCTCGCACGCAATGATAAACCGACGCGCCATGCTGTTTTCAACCGCCGCTCTTGTCGGCGCAACGGGCACGCGCTGGGCATTGGCCAACGCACCCCCAAGCTTCGATGCTGCCACGGCGGTGATCGCGCCCGATGCGTCGAGCGGTCAGTACACTTTCGAAATCGCTGAACGCATGACATCGTTGCCGTGCTTTGGCGGCCAGTCATTGCCGCTGTGGACCTTCGCACCCGGACAAGCTTTTCCTATCGTTCGCCTCAAGCACGGACAACCCTTCAAGGCGGCAGTCCGCAACGCACTCACGCGCCCTGGCGAAGATGTCACCATCCACTGGCACGGCTTGCGCATTCCCAATCGCGAGGACGGCGTTCCTTATCTGACGCAAGCTCCGATCAAACCGGGCGAAGTCGGCGCATACAGCTTCACCCCTCCAGAAACCGGCACCTTCTTTTTTCACACACACTGCAATTCGGTTGAACATTTTGGCCGCGGATTGTTCGGCGCCATGATCGTGGAAGGTGACGAAACAGAACCTTCAGATACCGATCTCGTTTTGATGATGAAGGATTGGCGGCTCGATCCCAACAATCAGTTTCTTTCCTTCACATCACTCGAAGCCGCAGCCAAAGCTGGCTCCTATGGCACGGTGCGCGCGATCAACGGTGTAACAAAGCCGGTCTATCAAGTGCCTGGTTCGGCAAATGTGCGCGTGCGCTTTTTGAACGTCGATCCCTCCCGAATTTCTGAAATCGGCATCGAAGGAGCCGACGCCGCCATCATCGCGGTGGACGGCAACGGCTGTGATCCCATCCCGCTCGGCACATGGCGCATGGGACCAGCATCCCGTATCGACATCCTCATGCGTTCGCCGAAATCCGGCAGCACAGCAAGACTCATGGATTATTTTTCACCAGAGCCCATCGTATTGGCAGAATTCACCAGTAACGAGACATCGATGCGAGAAGACGCTTTCACACCGGCTCCCTTAATGCGTATGCCTTACAAAATCGCCGATCGCTCCAATGCTGAGCGAATACCGTTCGCGTTCTCATCAACGGCAACCGGACAAGCGATGGCTGATCTCGGCGCATTGATGGGAAATATCCCAATCGGAAAACTATGCCTGTCAAAAAAATCCTTGTGGGCGATTAACAAACAATCCTGGGCAAGCACCGACCACAGCGATTCAGGACCAGCGCTTGCAGCTTTGCAGCTCGGCAAAAGCTATATTTTTGAACTTCACAATCAAACGCCCCATTCGCATCCAATCCACATTCATGGTCACACTTTCGAAGTCATGGGATCAAGTTTGCGGACAGCTCCGCCGCATCGTGCCGACACTGTTTTGCTGCGGCCCAAAGAACGGCTCGAAGTCGCAATTGTTGCCGACAACCCTGGAAACTGGATGTTCCATTGCCACATCCTTGAACATCAAGAGAGCGGCATGATGGGTTATGTGTCCGTCTCATGAGAGCGCTTTGTTTATCAATGGCGCTGTCGGCACTTGTGTTCGCTCAACAAGGTACGCGCGCCAATGATGGCCTCAATGCCATAGCTGGTCAGGCGCTCTTTGAACGATTGTGGGTACCATCGCCGGCATCGACCGATGCGTCTGACGGGTTAGGTCCATTATTTAATGCGCGTTCATGCGCGACGTGCCACCCGCGTGCATCGGGCGCGCGTGTCGTTGTGCAAACGGATGGGCGTCGTGACATCAGCGGCGCCGTCGTTCGTTTTGGCGATAGCGCTGGCAAAGTCGATCCGTTTTACGGTCTGCAATTGCAAACGAATGCTGTCCCCGGATTAAAACCAGAAGGCTCCGTGCAATATCTGCCGACGTTCAACCTTCAACTCAATGGGCCTCGCTTAGCCGCTGACACGCGCAAGAGCGTTCGTCTCGCACCTTCGCTGACAAATCGTGCTCACTTCGACGACGTTGACGATGCAGACATTTTACAACGCGCCGATCCCGATGACCGCGATGGCGACGGCATATCCGGTCGCGCCAATATGATCGACAACAGAATTGGCCGTTTTGGTTGGAAGTCCGCTCACCCCACATTGAAAGATCAGATCGCGCACGCATTCGCCTTCGATCTCGGTCTATCCAGCCCAACCTCGCCGCATCCATTTGGCGATTGCACGACACAGCAGAAAGAATGCCTGGGTGCGCCTACGGGAGAAAGCGCCTTATTCGATGGCCGTGAAGTCTCGAACCAAATGCTGGAACTGGTAGCCGAATACCTGAAATCTCTTCCGCCGCCAGCTCCGCAAGCAGATGATCGAGGCTCAGCATTATTTTCAAAGTCCGGTTGCGAAGTCTGCCATACGCCCGTTCTGAAAACGCGGCACGGTTCTGAAATCCGTGCCTATTCAGATCTACTCTTGCATGACATGGGCCCAGACCTCGACGATGGCGTCGGTGAGCCAGGCGTCGCCTCATCCGAATGGCGCACGGCACCGCTCACAAATAGCTATCCGAGCGGCACGGAGCGGAGGTATCTTCATGATGGATCTGCAAAAACAATTGCCGAGGCCATCGCGAAGCACGGCGGAGAAGCAAGTCAAAGCCGAGCGGAATTCGAAAATCTCAGCAATCAGGAACGTCAAAACCTCATCGACTTTGTGATGGGATTATAAAGGGCTGCACTTTGCCAACGATCCGAACAACTCGCGCACATACATGCGTCGCAACTGTCACGGCGTTGCTATCACTGTTATCGCCATACGATAGCAAAGCTCTCGCCGCCACCGCACCCAACTCCTACGCGCTCGTCCAACGCGCCATCGATGGCTATGTCTTGCCGCATATCGAAGAGTTGAAATCACAGACAGAGCGACTGGCGCTCTCCGTCGATCGGCTCTGTCAGAACGGCGCCGAAGCGTCACGAGAAGAAGTGGCTTCCGAATTTCGCAAGACTGTCGAAGCTTATGCAGGAATAGAATTTTTTCGCTTTGGCCCACTGGTAGAAAAAGGACGCAGAGAAAAGCTGTCCTTCTGGCCAGACCCGCGCGGAATTGTGCCGCGCCAACTTCGCCTGTTCATGGCTAACCAAAATCTATCGCAAATGAATGCAGATGCGATATCCAAGCAAAGCGCGGCCCTGCAAGGGCTGCCTGCACTCGAATATCTACTGACCGACAATACGGCCCCGCTTGGTCCTGACGCGAAATCAACCGACCGTTGCGTGCTGGCAAATGCCATTTCCCAAAACATCGCCAACAATGCTCGCGATCTGGAACATGGCTGGACGAAGGACGGCGGCTGGAAAGATAAAATGTTGCGCCCTGGGTCGGACAACGACACCTACAAAGATCCCAACGAATCCGCGAGCGAGTTCGTGAAAGCACTGCTGGTTGGATTTCAACTGTTGGCCGACATCCAAGTCAAACCGCGCTTTGACGCGACGCGCAAACAGCAAGGTCATATCACGCTGGTCGGACCCTATGAGAAATCGGGACTAGTGAAAGCCTACTATGCGGCAAGCGTCGCATCGCTTCAGAAATTCTACGACACGCTCGCCATGGAGAATTTTCTGCCCGAGGAACAAGATTGGGTGAAGAACTGGGCTGGCGGCGCATGGCGCACGATGCGCGCGAGCGATGGCGTCGGTGGCCGCCGACCCGAAGCTGGTCGCGACGATACCCCGAGCCTGCGAGAACTGTTCGACAAAATCACCGGTCTGCGAAAATTGGTGTCTCGTGAAATGGCAGCGTCGGCAGGACTAACGGTCGGCTTCAACGAACTCGATGGGGATTGAAGTGGAATTGGACCGCCGCAACTTACTTTTGGGAACGGTGGCAGCGATTGGCGCCAACGCTTATCCAGCTTCGTTGATGGCCAATAGCGCTATGCTGCCTGCATTTGCGTCAGCAGCGCGACGCAACAGTAACTCGTACTCGATCGTTTTGCTGTCAGCATCAGGTCAACTACTGCGCGAAATCCCACTCTCTGCCCGCGGACATGACATCGCAGTCCACCGCGCCACGCACCGCGCCGTCGCTTTTGCGCGCCGTCCTGGCACCTTTGCTGTTGCTTTTGAAATCGACCGACCAACGCCGCCACACATATTCACAGCACTAGCCAATCGCCATTTCTTCGGCCACGGCGCTTTTTCGCACGATGGCCGACTGCTCTATGTCACGGAAAACGATATTCCAGCAGCACGCGGCGTGATCGGCATCTACGATGTCGCGCGCAACTACACCAAAATCGGTGAGTACCCGAGCTATGGTCTCGGACCACATGAAATCATTGTGTTGCAAGACGGACGAACGCTCGCCATCGCAAACGGCGGTCTCGATACGATGCCTGAAGCGGGCCGCGAAAACCTCAATCGCGACGCGATGGATGCGTCGCTGACATTCGTCGATGCGCAATCCGGCGCACTTGTTGCGCGTCACACGCTGACATCAGACTTAAAGCAACTCTCGCTCCGCCACATCGCAGCCGATCATCAGGGCCGCGTGTGGTTTGGCGGTCAGTGGGAAGGCGATCCGGGTGCCGCCCCCGGGCTGATCGGATATGCCGGTCGCGACACGCGACCCGAAATCATCAATGCGCCGATAGACGATAGCGACTACCTCAAAGGCTACATTGGCTCTGTCGCGATCAGCACGGATGGTCGCATCTTTGCTGCCAGTGCGCCGAAAGCAGGGCGCATCGTTTATCTCGATACACAAACAAAACGTATCATTTCAGAAAGCATCTTGAAGGATGCCTGTGGGCTTGCGGGCGAAACACCTAGCACCTTCGCAGCATCCTCAGGCTTCGGTGACTTGCGTCATGAGACATCGGCGTCACACGTGATATCGCAAACGCAAATCTCCGACATTGCCTTCGACAATCACTTGCGTCGAATGTCCTAGCTATCGAGTTGGCGTGCGCGCGATAAATCATCCGCCGTATCGATATCGAAATAAGCACCGTCATCGGAAAAAGGCACGGGATGACAATGAGCGCCGTTGGCCGCAAGCACGCTCTTGCCGCCCTGATCCCCCGTCAACTTCTGCAAGTCGGCAAAAAATGACCGCGGCCATATCACGGGATGTCCCTGGCGGCCATTGTCCTGTTGAGGAAAAACGATCGCTTTGCCTTGGCACATCGTGAAAGCAGCACACAGCGATTCTATCAACGCGGGCGACAAATAGGGCATATCAGCCAGCGCAATGAGCGCACCGTCAGCATCTGGCGCGACAGCATCAAGTCCGGCTTGCAGTGTTGACGCCATGCCATCCGTTGCGCGCTCATTTTGAATATGTCGCCAACCACCATCGCCCACGGCTTTCAAAACGTCGTCTGCGCCCGGTCCCGTCACCAAAAGAATGTCACCGACAGGCGATTGACTGAGCGCCGTTACAACACGCTTAACAATCGGAAAGCCGCTTACGGTCGCCAGAAGTTTATTGCCATCGCCGAACCGCGTCGATTGACCTGCGGCAAGTACGATGGCGGTAATCTTCATCGCACACGTCCGTCTCGAAACGCAGCAATCACTTGACCTAGAATAGCCACCGCAATCTCGCCGGCACTCTTGGCACCGATATCGAGACCGACCGGTGCTTTGATCCGTTGCAAGTCAGCATCGCCAAAGCCCGCAGCCGCCAACCGTGCCAGACGCTTCTCATGGGTTTTTCGCGAACCAAGCGCGCCGATATATCGACACGACGAGCGCAGTGCGATCTCAAGCGCTTCATCGTCGATATTGGCAGCATGGGTCAGTGTGACCACAGACGAAAACGGATCGTCGAGCAACTGTGCCAACTGAGCTTCGGGCCACGCTGTCGTCACCGCACCTGCTGCAAATCGTGCGTTACTTGTAAAAGCTCCGCGCGGATCGAGCACCGTCACGTCATAGCCGATGGCATTGCACAGCGTCACAAGCACTTGGGCAATATGCGTCGCCCCGACAATCACAAGTCGCGGTGGAGGGGTGAGGGCATGCAAAAAAACATCGTCACCATCCACCGACACCAATTGACACACACCACGATCGAGTGCGGTCGCCACATCTGTGGAAACTTCGTCACTGCGCGTCAAAACTTTGTGCGCACCGCTTTTCAAGTGCGTCTCAATCACGAGCGCTGTGCGCTGTGCGCGGGCCTCGTTGATATGCTGAAACAGCGCGTCGTCACGCCCCGGCATCAGGCGCGTAACGTGCACCCGCACTTTCCCCCCGCACGCGAGACCTGCACGCCACGCCGTCTCGTCCGTAATTCCAAACGCCAGTGTTTGCGGTACTCCGCTCTCAATCACATCCATTGCAGCCGCGATCACGTCGGCTTCGACGCAGCCACCGGAAACCGAGCCCTGAAACATCTCCTCGCCCGCAATCGCCATTTGCCCGCCGGTGGGCACGGCCGCTGAGCCCCACGTCTCGATAACGGTCGCCAGCGCCACAGGACGACCTAGGCTCAGCCATTCGGCGGCTGCCGCGTGAGGGTCCGTCGCCACCGGGGCGTGAGCAATATCAAGCTCATGAATAGTCGAGGTCTGTGTCATCGCTCTCTCAATTCAGCCTGCTACACTCGCGCAATTGCGCTTCTAAGTGAGCAGGTCTAGAAGCGGCCATATGACAAAAGCCTCAGCGAACAAAGCCACCAAAGCAAGCCCCAAAATGCGCCGCAAGGCCGCCGTGCGCGTGCCTAAAATCTCAGCGCCAGCCCCCAAGGTCGGCTTCGTTTCCCTTGGCTGCCCAAAGGCGTTGGTCGATAGCGAGCGTATTATCACCCAATTACGTTCGCAAGGCTACCAGATCGCTCCTGACTATGCTGGCGCCGATGTCGTTGTCGTCAATACCTGCGGTTTTCTCGATAGCGCCAAAAAAGAAAGCCTCGACGCCATTGGCGAGGCTATGGCGGCCAACGGTCAAGTCATCGTCACCGGGTGCTTTGGCGTTGAAGAAGATCGCATCCGGGAAGCGCACCCCGGCGTCCTCGCAGTCACCGGACCACATCAATATGAGCAAGTGATAAAGGCCGTCCACGGTGCGGTTCCACCGCTTCACGACCCTTATGTCGATCTCGTGCCACCAGAAGGTCTGCGTCTTACACCACGCCATTATGCCTATTTGAAAATTTCCGAAGGATGCAACCACCGTTGCGCCTTTTGCATCATTCCATCGTTGCGTGGCGATCTCGCAAGCCGCCCGGCCAACCACGTGATGACGGAAGCCGAACGTCTCGTTAAAGCGGGCGTTAAAGAGTTGCTCGTCATTAGCCAGGACACGAGCGCTTACGGTCTCGATTTGAAATATGCCGAAAGCCCTTGGAAGGGCCAACCGCTCAAAGCTCGTTTCCTTGATCTATGCGCAAGCCTCGGTGAACTCGGCGCATGGGTGCGCTTGCATTACGTTTATCCATACCCGCACGTTGATGACGTCATTCCGCTGATGGCTGAGGGTAAAATTCTACCCTATCTCGACATCCCGTTTCAGCACGCGTCGCCAACGATATTGAAAGCGATGCGGCGACCCGCTGCCCAAGAAAAAACCGCAGAGCGCATCCGTCGCTGGCGCGACATCTGCCCTGATCTCGCTATCCGCTCGACCTTCATCGTCGGCTTCCCGGGCGAAACCGAAGAAGATTTCACATTCCTCTTACAGTGGCTGAAAGAAGCCAAAATCAGCCGCGCAGGTTGTTTCAAATACGAGCCCGTTGAAGGCGCAGCCGCAAATGCACTCGATGGCGCGATCCCTGAGGAATTAAAGGAGGAACGTTGGCATCGCTTTATGGCCGCGCAAAAAGAAGTCAGCGCAGAATTGCTCAGCGCCAAAGTCGGCCGCGAAATTGATGTGCTGATCGACGAAGTGGACGAGGAGGGTGCGCTTGGGCGTTCCAAATGGGATGCGCCAGAAATCGACGGCAGTGTATTCCTCAACGGCGAAACCGGCGTGAAGCCCGGCGATATCATCCAAGCTAAAGTCTTGCACGCGGACGATTATGATGTGTGGGCGGAACGCACGACGCAATCGATTCAGTAAATCGAAGTCGCACCAAAACTTACGCTTACAAGTTGACCGCTCCCGTCGCGTCACGCTTCACCTTGTGATCCGGCTCGACGTGAATAACGACTTCGGAACCGTCGATGGCCGCCTCGATAGCGTTCTCCAATCGATCGCATATGATGTGCGCAGCCTCCACGGTCATCACACCCGGCACGACCAAATGAAACTCGATAAAAAGCGCCCGCCCGGCTTGCCGCGTGCGAATATCGTGCGCCTGCATGGCTCCATCGCCATTGGCTTCGATGACGCGGCGGATGCGTTGCTCGATATCAGGGCTTGCAGCCTGATCCAACAAGCTCGACATCGATTGTAAAGTGATCCGATGCCCGATCCAAAGAATATGCAGCGCAACAATGGCGGCTAACAGAGGATCGAGAACATGCCAACCCGTGACGATAGCCAGCCCTAAACCGAACAAAACCCCAATCGATGTGATGACATCGGAATAGAGATGCTGCCCATCGGCGGTGAGAGCGGGCGAGCGCCATTGCCGACCGAGCTTGATCAATAGATAGGCCCATGCCGCATTCAAAGCGGCAGCGACCGCATTGATCGCCATTCCCAAACCTGGCGAGCGCAGCGTGACGCCACCCGACAATGCTTCATATGCTTTGTACAAGATGAGAATCGCAGCGACGATAATCATCGCCCCTTCGAAGATGGCGGCAAAAAATTCTGCCTTGTGATGGCCGAAAGGATGATCCGCATCGGCTGGCTTTGCACTGTACCCAACTGCGAATAAAGCAGCAGCTGCTGTCGCGACGTTGACGCCGCTTTCCAATGCATCCGAATAAAGCGCGACCGAACCAGACACCCAATAGGCAACGAATTTGAGGGCCATAACAGCAATCGCAAAGCCGATGTTGATGGCCGCAAAAACCATGATGCGACGGTTCAGATCGGCAGGGGATTTGCTCTTTGAAGATTCAATCATGGGCCGATGCGATGGCTATTGGATGAACAATGTCCCTGACACGTTTCAGGCCCGCAGAACAGTTGCCAATGGGCAGCGGTGTCGCCGCCTTGCTGCGCTGGTTAGCTTTGCGCCGTCAATCTTTGCGAGAATCGACCTTATCCACACGCCAATCTGCGTCACATCTCGCAGTCGGCAAGCGAATCTGGTGCTCCAGATGAGCGTCGAACGCTATCGATGGTCGCTCAATGTGCCAATCGAGCGCGTCAGATTGATGGGGGAGAGCCCGGGGGCACTATGGCCAATTTCACAACGCATATCGGCGTCGGCACCGTGGTATCGGGTGCGCTTGCAACATTAACGCTGGCTGCCGATGTCGTCGCACCTCAAAATCTGGTCGCGGTAACTTTGGCCGGTGTGATGGGCTCTGTTCTGCCGGATATTGATCTCAAGGAATCGCGACCCAGCCGCGCCATGTTCGCAGGCTTCGGTGTGGCACTCTCATTCGCGGTTCTATTCAACGCCGCGACCAAATTCTCCATCGCCGAACTCTGGATACTTTGGCTTGGAACACTGGTCGCGGTTCGCTACGGCCTGCATGCGATTTTCCATCGACTGTCCGTGCACCGTGGCACCTGGCACTCGATCTTGGCCGCCGTCTTCTCATCGATTGCAACGGCAGTTGTCTATTATTATCTGCTTGGCCGCCATGAGGGCGTCGCCTGGCTTGCCGCCGCGTTTATGTTCATCGGCTTCATGACCCATCTTGTGCTCGATGAAATGTATTCCGTCGACATTATGGACACGCGGATCAAAGCTTCGTTTGGGACGGCACTGAAATTGTTCGACCGTCGGCATGTCGCCGCCACGACCGGCATGGTCGTCGCAACTGCAGCAGCCATTTGGATAGCGCCACCGACCGGAACGTTCGTTGATGGGCTCGCGTCGCAAAAAATGTGGAGCGGTTTAACTCAGCGCATGTTGCCCGAAGGCAAATGGTTTGGCGTGCTGACGACGCCACGTTTTGCTTGGGGCGAGCGCGCAACAGTTACACCGGCACAACCCAGCACGCAGGCCATCCCCGCGGCGCCTTTAACGACCGGGTCAATTCCCCATCAGTCGCCAAGCGCGCGTGACTGAGACGCAATGCCGGTCCCGTCGGACTTGGCACATTGACGCGCAGCGATAGCTTTCAGTCCGGCGACGTAAGTTGACGTCAACCTGCGCACATGGTCTCGCGCCGTGTTGGTCGTAATGGTCGGACCTTTCTGCGTAACGGCGATGGCCGTGATGCCATGAACGCCAACCCACAGCGTCCTCGCCGCAGCATCCGTTTCACTATCCGAAGATGCGGGCATCAGCGGTGCCAGTGCATTCTGAATGAGCTTCATGCCATTGTTGACATGGTTATGCAGCGCCGCTGGTGCTGCAACGCCATCAGGTAACTGATGGGCAAACAACAAATTCCATAGATGACGGTTGTTGAGTGCAAACTCGAGGTAAGTATCAGCCAATGCATCCAACGTGTCCTCTGGTGTGCCTCCCTCAGGGGTGCCCACCATTTTTTCATAAACATCGCCCAACGTATTGATTTGAAGTGTCAACAAGACGTCATCAAGATTTTCAAAAATATTATAAAGAGTACCTGGCGAATATCCGATGAGCTTGGCAATTTCGCGCGCCGATAAACCCGGCAAACCATTCTTTTCGATGATCGTTCGGGCAGAAGATAATATGAGCTGGCGCAGCTCCTCAGGTGAATGAACCGATCGTCGTCCCATAGGTATTAGGCGCCCCACCACCATTGCATCGTTTCATGGGGACCATAGTAGTTATGCTTACTGACACAAGAACTCAGAATAAGAAAATAGCGAGTTTAATGAAAGCACGGAACTAAAGATCTAAATACCCAGGAAAGATAATATTCTGCCCTAATATCGTATTGAATGTCTATGTTTTTGAAGTCGTTAGTTGGATGAGCTTGTTGAGCAGATTATACATTGCAATCAAAAATCAAAACCATCTCTGAACGCCGATTATATATTTGTCGCTAATTTACGCTCATTGTCTGAGCCTTAGCTGGAAGGCGGGCAGCCCGTTTGATTGCAAGCATGGCTTCCATACTGCACGCAACCGTTTCTCGGGGCATTCGTCACGGTATCTCTGAATACGCGGTTTTCCCAGTTGAAGGGAACCAGCCAAGTAATCAGATCTGTGAATATAGGCGTGTACTGATATTCCGCCTCGACAATAATAGCATGTGAATTCGTTTCAATCATTCCGGTCGAAGGCAATGCTTTGGTTTGCGGGCATTGCGCAACATTCAATTGATGATTGGCTGGCGAATAAGACCAAGTGACTGTGGTGTTGTTCGCGTTATTGGTCGCAGATCGCACCGACATAATGCCCACTCTAAATTGCGTCGCGTCATACGGTGCCATGACACGCTCTGCGGCCGTCACAATACCATCGAGAGCTGCTTTGGCTTCCGTCGTGGTGGTGCCGAGCTGTTGTTCACGCGCGACAAGATCTCCAACCATCGCAGCAGCGCGCTGAAAACGCTTATGGACGACGATGCTGCGTCCGACCTCAAACGTGCCGAATGTGATAATCAGCATGAGCGGCGCAAGAAACGCAAATTCAATGAGGGCGGATCCTGCCACGCTTGCGCGAAATCGATTGAGCAAACGGCGCATCGGCCGGACATTGGCGATCGACGCTTTATCTGACTGGTTATCATTCATAGTAGTTCTTCCGTCACAACTTGAGTTGAGGCTTTGAGCGTCAATTATTCTCTTCATACGGCTCGGCACGAAACGCCGTCGTCGATTGCATCATGTAAGCGTCGGCGTTCGACATGTTGTCGATTTCGATGAACGGAATGCTTGCGGGCAGATCCCATTTGTAACAGGCGGTGACGATCACGATTTCACTCGCGCCGCCAGACGACACGCCAATCATTTGTCCTGGAGGCGCTGGATTCGTTCTCGGATTGCCGCCAGCATCGACACAAGCCTCAGCTTGGACAGCAGCCCAACTGGCATAGGCAGAGACGAACACCTGCAAATTGTTGCAGCGGATCCAACTCCCAGCTTCTGAGCAGATCGCGTCCTTAAACTGTTTGACGGTCATGCCGCTCGACTGCGCTTGACCCGTGCGGATCAGTCGGCTGGTTTGATCCATGCCCTTTTCTATCGATGTCAGTACAAAGTAGAAGAACGCAACGCCGATCAGCCCGAACAGCAGCATGAAAAACGGCAGCGCGACCCCGGCGAATTCAATCGCGGTGACGCCAGCATCGTCGCGCTTAAAGCGCAGCCAGCGAGAGCGCTTCATACCCCGCACCTGGGGGCTTGGCTCAAGACCCGACGTACTCATACACTCAACCTCACGCTCACGGAGCTATTCCGAGGCTGAGACTATGCGGTCAGTCCTTAAATATGCACTTCAACTTACGTCATTTAGTTTGCATGGTTTCGCGCAGGTTAACGCGCGTTCAACATTTGAAACGTTGACGTTAGGAAATAATTCTCCCTGTCTGCGCGTGAACCCTATTGAGCGGCTGCCCCGCCGCCATCGGCCGAACCTTCCGAGAATTTGGTTTTCTCGGCATTATGCTTCGCGACCGTATCGAAGAAGCTCTTGTCGTCGCCAATCGTCAAATTCGGCTCGCAATTGGGAGTGCATGAGTATGTAAAGCGCGTGCTGCCCTTATGCAGGTTGACGACGCTGGCATCGTCACGCTCGACCATCACCCGTTGATCCTGAATCACATTACGATCGGCATCGAGCGCGATGATGTTGGTGATCCCGAACGTCTTGCCGGTAACGACCAGCAAATTGCCGCCCTGCATGGCAACATCTGCAATCGACGGATTGCCAATAATAATTTCACTAGCGGGACGCGGCAGCCTGAGCAATTGCGATTGATCGTACCGAACCACGAGATCGGCAGCATGCGCGGCGTTCTGCGAGCTAAAACAAACGATGCCTGGTAGCGACACTAAAAGTGTCAGTGCGCGAACAGCGCGAGCTTGTTTTGAGATCGATGCCAGTGATGAAGCGCTTTTGCGCATGATACGTCTTCCCATGTCAGAGCGGTGACGCGCCATTACCGCAAAAAATGGTGAAGGAACTGCAAACGCGCGTCACAGCGCGAGACATTGTCGCTTAAAATCTCCGCTTCGCACGTCAAATGACGCTCTCAGCGGTCTGGGCTGGAAGAAAAATGAGAAAAAATACATCACGCCAAACATGTCGCGGACACCGATTGGCAAAGAATATCGAGAACAAGCAAACCCTGATTGCAAAATATGCTGACCCGCAAAGATCTGCAGAACGAGCCGCGTTGTTACGAGAGCTTCAGAATAAAGATCGTTTATCTCAAGTATTAACTCAATAAACCATCAAAAATACAGCGCATAACTAAATATTTACGAAGAAAATACACAATAAGTCACATTATATACTTCAAAATAGCACAATATCAATAATTCAAAACAAGGTTTTAATCATTGAGCAGGAGATATTTATTCGCAGAACAGCGTTTTTTACTCCAGATTAATACCTGTCGATTACTTTGAGGATAGTTCAACGGTGCGGACGTGCTCCCCCGATGGACAGGATCGATCGATCATAGTCAGTGTTAAGTGGGAGAGTAAAATGACGAAGTTTTCGCGTTTCATGAATGACGAATCGGGTGCAACGGCTATCGAATACGGCCTCATCGCAGCCATTCTCAGCGTCGGCATCATCACCGTTCTTCAGAACGTTTCGGGCGGTCTCCAGGACACGTTCAACGAAATCGAAGGCAACCTCGGCGCTGCTTCGAACTAATCTGACAGTCGCTTGAGCCGCACACGCAGCGGGCGACATTCAGTCTTGGACGACAAGAAACGCCTGAGGGTAAGCCTCAGGCGTTTTTTGTTTGCCAGCTTCGATCGTGCCATCTGACCACAACAAACTATCGTTTAGAACCGAACGGAACTGCATTCTTTTCAATTCTTTTCTAACTCTCAATAAGTTTTCTCTTTCGAAGCCATGTCGCTCAAGTGTTGTGCGTACCAAGCATTAACGATCATGCTGTACGTTGGTCATTTAATAGAGCTGACAATTTCCTCGTTGGCTCAGTTCATCCCTTTGGAAAAGGTCGAACGCCGATGACTTTTCAGTTCAAGCGTTTTCTGAATAACGACGACGGCGCAACGGCAATCGAGTATGCATTGATTGCCGGGATCATCAGCATCGGCATTATCGCTTCTGTTTCGGCCGTGAGTGGCAATCTGCAAGATACCTTCGATGGCATCGCGCAGAATTTCACGGACATCCTCAGCTAAATTATTCGTTTTTTGGGTGCTTGAGCCGCCAAGCAAATGCTCGTGGCGAAATTTTAAGCGCGCATTAACGACGCTGCGGCAAACTCCAGGCCGCACAAACACACTTTTGAACCTGGAGATCACCAGTGATCCAACATCTTGTCCTGCTGATCTTTCCGGTCACCATGGCATTTGCCGCCGCCAATGACCTGTTCACAATGCGAATCCCCAACAAGCTCTCGCTTGTTTTGATTGCAGGCTTCTGTGCTGCAGCACTTGTTGCCCAATTACCCTTGCAAACGTTCGGGCTGCACATCGCAGTCGCAGCCGCAGTGCTCGCATTCACGTTCACGCTCTTTTCATTCAACTTGTTCGGTGGTGGCGACGCCAAACTGATGGCTGTCGGTGCACTTTGGATGGGTGTCGATCAAGTTTTGCCTTTCATCGCCGCAGTCACCGTACTCGGTGGCGTGCTGTCTCTGATGTTCTTATTCTATCGCAAGTTCATTCCAGTGGATGCCCTTGCCAATGTCGCCTGGGCACAACGCCTTCACATGCAAGGCAAGGGAATTCCTTACGGCATCGCCATCGCAGCAGCCGGATTGCTGGTTTATCCTGAAACAGAAATCTTCAAGTTGCTGTCAGTCTAATCTGCCAACACTCAACCAAAGCAGAAATTTGATCAGGCGCATCGCAAGGTGCGCCTGTCGCGCATTTACGAAACACTAAGCGTGATTCAAGACTGCTGTATCATTGTCGCGAAATCGTACGCCAATTAACCGACCATTGACGTTTCTCGTGCACGATCACCGTCAAGATCATCTCGGACGAGTTCCGAGCACGATCTAAACGTGCATAGAAAGGTCGGGCCTGACAATGAAACGAGTTCAAGTCATAGCGGTTTCGGTCGCTTTAGGCGCAGCAGCTCTCGCATTCATTGTTGCGACCTCGTTTGTACAACCGCCGCCTGCGCCCATTACGGTCGAAAAAACAGTCAATAGCACCGAAGTCTTGGTCGCTGGCGCCGACATCGCCGTCGGACAGATCGTCAGTGAAGCCAACTTTCGCTGGGTTTCATGGCCGCTCGAAGCAGCGGGCCGCAATTACATTACAAAAGACAACGGCGGCGTTCAGCGCACGCGCGATCTTGCAGGCTCCATTGCCCGCTCAGCTTTGCTCGCTGGCGAACCGATCACAACCAACAAATTGATCAAAGCAGGCCAAGGCGGTGTTCTGGCCGCTATTCTGCCAGCCGGCATGCGTGCGATCTCGACCAAGATCAAAGCTGAAACAGCAGCCGGAAGCCTCATTCTTCCCAATGACCACGTCGATGTCATCCTTATCCGTCGCGTGCGAGGCAAGAACGGTGCCGAAGAAATCGTATCCGATACGATTTTTAGAAATGTCCGCGTCATCGCAATTGGCCAGCAGATCGAAACCAAAGAAGGAAAGAAGTCGGCCGACGGTGCTGCTTCCACGGCAACACTCGAACTAACCCCACGCCAAAGCGAGATGATGGCCTACGCCAATTCGACCGGAGAAATCACGTTGTCGCTTCGCAGCGTTGCCGATCTGAGTACCGACCCAACTGCATCAGGCGGGGTCGACATCAATAAGCAGCGCGGTAGCGCTGTGAGAGTTCTGCGTTACGGCGCCAAGTCACGCTCTTACGGTGTGAACTAAGCGGATCGTCGTCTGTTTCGTCATAAGGCAGAAAGAAATGTTGAATCTCGTGAGAAGTCTTGCCAGTCGCACCGTTTCCGCACTCGTCCTCAGTGGCGCGATCACTGTTGCGGCGCATGCAGGTGGCACCCTTGTCGATCGCGCAGCGAACGTCATTGATACGCCCAACGCGCATCAATCGTTCATCCGCATCCAGGATAACGGCGAGATACCGTTGCGCAAGAACATCAAGATTGGCCTTGGCAAATCGGTCCTCATCGAATTCCCGACCGACATTCGCGACGTGATGGTGTCGAACCCAGCCGCCGTCGATGCCGTCGTACTCAGCTCCAATCGCGTTTTCCTGCTCGCGCGTCAGATCGGCGAAGCCAACGCATTCTTCTTTAATGGACGCGGCGAACAATTCGCGACCATGGAAATCTACGTTGATCGCGAAACAGCAGGGCTTGAAGCGCTTCTCAATCGCCTCGTCCCAGGCTCGACCATTAAAGTCGAGATGCTCAACCAAACGGTGATTCTCACCGGCAGCGTGCGCAACCCAACGGATTCGGTGCGCGCCGCAAATCTTGCCCGTCAATTTGTCTCGCAAACGCTGACGGTGACAAATATCGAGACCAAAGACGGCGTAACCGCAGGCAAATCGGAAACGCAGCAAGAAAAAGACCCCGTCATCAATCTTCTTGCCGTTGAAGCCGAAGAACAGGTCATGCTGAAAGTGACCGTTGCTGAAGTTCAGCGCTCGGTGATGAAGCAGATGGGTATCAACCTCGGCGGCATCATCAATGCCGGCAACTTCTCGACCACACTGCTCACCGAGAACGCACTACCACTCACCGCTGCCGCAGGTCTGGGCACACTGCCGATCTTCGGTCTAGGCACTGACGGCAGCCCGACGGCCGCCGGATGCGAATCTGCCGGTGCACTCTGCGGCTACAACGCAGGACCGACACCAGACACGTTCGGCAACTCAGGCGTAACTGGCGGTTGGGGTTCTGGCGGCAACCGCATCAACGGTGCCATCCGCGCTCTCGAACGCAACGGTCTGATCCGTACGCTCGCCGAGCCAAACCTTACAGCCGTATCCGGCGAACCGGCAAACTTCCTGGCTGGCGGCGAATACCCCGTACCGACCGTCGATGGCGTTGGTGGTCTCGGCGTTACGTTCAAAAAGTTCGGTGTCGCATTGGCCTTCACGCCAATCGTTTTGTCGGAAGGCCGTATCAGCCTCAAGATCGAAACCGAAGTCAGTGAATTGACGACACAAGGCGCCGTCACGCTGAGTGGCATCGCCATCCCCGCACTGAAAAAGCGCGAGGCAAAATCGACAGTCGAATTGCCGTCCGGCGGTTCACTCGCTCTTGCTGGTTTGATTTCCGACGACGTGCGCCAGAACATCGACGGTCTGCCAGGTGCTAAAGATATTCCAATCCTCGGCACGCTGTTCCGCAGCCGTGATTTCATCAAAGCGGAAACCGAACTCGTCGTCATCGTCACGCCTTATCTCGTGCGGCCAACGTCACGCCAGCAACTCGCAACACCAGGCGATGGCCTCTATCCAGCAACAGACATGAAAGCCAATTTCCTAGGTCACCTCAATCGCGTGTACGGCAAAAGCGAAGCGCTTCCCGTCGGCGATCTCAAAGGCGACTACGGCTTTATCGTTGAATAATTCAGGTTCCGGAGACGTCACATGACACGCTCGATGCACACGGCTCGCGAACCCCAACGCAAGGGCCAAACACTGAAAAAACTTGCTGTCATTGCGATGCTACCCATGCTTGTGACAGGCTGTAAGCACTGGGAAAACGGCTCACAAGTGGCTGGCTGGTCGCTCGTCGATCCAGAACAACGCCACCCGATCATCGTGTCACAAGAGCCCGCCCATCTCAATTTATCGGTGCATCGCGGATCGCAGGGCTTGAGCCCTCCTCAACGCGCCAGCGTCCTGAATTTTGCAGGCCGTTATCGCGCCAGTGACAACGGCAACAGTCGCTTGATCATCTCTGCGCCGAGCGGCTCGGCCAACGAAATAGCAGCCGTCGATGCTGTCGATGACGCGCGCCGCATCTTGCTCGACGCTGGCTTCAGTGAAGCCGCAATCTCGGTCGAAGCTTATCACGACGATCGAAGTCAAAACCCACCTGTACGCATTTCCTACATGAGGTTTGTCGCGAAAGGGCCGGAGTGTGGTTTGGATTGGTCTGAGAACCTTGGCACCAGTCGCACGAACATCGCGCATCCGAACTTCGGCTGTGCCGGTCAGCACAACTTAGCCGCCATGGTCGCCAATCCAGCCGATCTACTCGGGCCGCGCAGCGAAGGCCCGCGTTCCAGTGAGCGTCGCGACGCTGTGATGGACAAGTGGACCAAGGGCGAAACCACGGCGTCTGACAAGACGGAAGACGAACGCGTCCGGACAGATGACAATTGAGGTTTGAGGTCAGTTATGGCGAGCCAAGTTAAAAACGCGGTCGAAGAATTAGGCGAAATTTTCGATGACGAAGCCACATTCGAGGCATCGTCAGTCGATCGCGCACGGCCCATTCCGCGCATTTCCATTCAAGCCTTCTGCGATGACCAGCGCGTCGCAGAAGTGCTTCAGTTCGCCGCCGAAGATCGCCGTCTTTCAAAAACGCATGTCAGTATTCACATGGGTGGTATCGCTGCGGCCATCGGCCATTATGTCGACAGCCCAACACCCAATCTCATCATCGTCGATAGCGCTCTGCGCGGCTCTGCTTTGCTGCCCGAACTCGATAAGCTGGCTGAAAGTTGCGATGCAGGTACGAAGGTGATCGTCATCGGACGCCACAACGACGTTTTGCTGTATCGCGAATTGCTCCGTCGCGGTGTCAGCGAATATCTCGTCGCGCCCATCGATCCAATGGCGCTGATGGAAAGCATCTCCAACCTCTACAACAATCCAGACACCGATCCAGTCGGTCATGTGTTTGCATTCATCGGTGCCAAGGGCGGAGTCGGATCATCGACGATTTGCCACAACGTCGCTTGGACATTGTCGGAAGTTTTGAAGTCGAACGTAACGATTGCCGATCTCGATCTGGCGTTCGGCACGACCGGACTCGACTTCAACCAAGATCCCGTTCAGGGCATTGCCGAAGCATTAGCGGCGCCTGAGCGTCTGGACGACCAGTTGCTGGATCGCCTGCTGACCAAATGCTCTGAGCATCTGTCCATATTCGCAGCCCCCGTCGTCCTCGAACGCGACTACGAAATCTCGCCCGAAGCGTGCGACATGGTCATCGATGTGGTGCGCCAGAACGTGCCTTTCGTCACCGTGGATTTACCGCACAATTGGTCGCCTTGGTCGAAGCGCATCCTGCTCCAGGCCGATGAGGTCGTCATCACCGCAACGCCTGACCTCGCAAACCTGCGCAATGCGAAGAACATCCTCGATCTGCTCAAGCAGTCGCGCAAAAACGATTCAAAGCCGCTCCTCGTCCTGAACATGGCGAACGTACCAAAGCGCCAGGAAATCACGCTCAAAGAATTCGAACAGGCGCTCGATCTCAAAGCCATCGCGGTCATTGATTACGATTGCGAGACCTTTAGTCAGGCGGCCAACAACGGTCAGATGATCGAAGAGTTCAACGCCAAATGCAAAGCCACCGAAAAGTTTCGTGACATCGCCATGAAGATGACGAAGCGCAAAGACATGCGAACCGAAAAACCGGCAGCATCGCCATTATCCGGTCTCGGACCGCTTCTCGAAAAATTCAAGCTCAAGCGCTAAGGAAGATTGTCCATGTTTGGTCGGCGTTCAAATGACACATCGGCTCCCAAGCGGATTGCGCCGCAGCCGGCATCGCAGTCGTCTGCACCTGCCGCTGCGACGGAAATAAAAGTAGCCCAGCAGCGCCAAGCTGCTGTCGCAGCACCAGAGCCACGCCCGCAGCCCGAGCCAGTCGAGCAGCAACGCAAACATTCTGAAGAATACTACGACGTTAAAACAACGGTCTTCAACGCGCTGATCGATACCATCGATCTCACGCAGCTCGCCAAACTCGATGGCCCAGCCGCACGTGAAGAAATTCGCGATATCGTCAGCGAAATCATTCAAATCAAAAACGTCGTGATGTCGATCTCCGAGCAGGAAGAACTGCTCGAAGACATCTGTAACGACGTTCTCGGCTACGGCCCGTTAGAACCGTTGCTCGCACGTGACGACATCGCCGATATCATGGTCAATGGTGCGCAAACAACCTTTATCGAAGTCAACGGCAAGGTCCAAAAAACCGGAGTTCGCTTCGCTGACAATCAGCAATTGATGAATATTTGCCAGCGCATCGTCAGCCAGGTTGGTCGTCGCGTCGATGAATCGAGCCCGATATGCGACGCGCGCTTGCCGGATGGCTCGCGCGTTAACGTCATCGCACCGCCTCTCGCCATTGACGGTCCCGCACTCACCATTCGTAAATTCAAAAAAGACCGCTTACGTTTAGAACAGCTCGTCAAGTTTGGCTCGATCACACCGCAAGCCAAAACCATTCTTGAAGTCATAGGCCGGGTTCGCTGCAACACGATCATTTCTGGTGGTACCGGCTCTGGTAAAACCACACTTCTGAACTGCTTGACAGGCTCCATAGACAACGACGAACGCATCATCACCTGCGAAGACTCTGCCGAGCTTCAATTGCAGCAGCCTCATGTCGTCCGTCTTGAAACGCGTCCGCCCAATCTTGAAGGCGAAGGCGAGATCAAGATGAAGGACCTGATCAAGAACTGCCTACGTATGCGCCCAGAACGCATCATCGTCGGCGAGGTCCGCGGACCGGAAGCCTTCGACTTGCTGCAAGCCATGAATACCGGCCACGACGGTTCGATGGGTACGCTCCACGCCAACAGCCCGCGCGAAGCCTTAAGCCGTCTGGAATCTATGATTATGCAGGGCGGTTTCACATTGCCCATCAAAACCATTCGCGAAATGATCTGCGGCTCTGTGGATGTCATCGTGCAGGCGTCGCGTCTGCGCGACGGCTCGCGCAAAATCACCCACATCACCGAAGTGCTCGGGATGGAAGAAGAAACCGTCACGTTGCAGAACATCATCGTTTTCGAAATTACCGGCGAGGATGCCAACGGCAAAATCATTGGCCGTCATCGCTCGACCGGCATTGCCCGTCCACGCTTCTGGGAACGCGCCGAATATTACGGCGAAACCGAACGCTTAGCGCGCGCACTGGCAGAATCCGAAGTCGGAGACGACAACGGTAACCCGCTCGGAGACAGAAATGCTTGATCCGACCACGATGCAATATCTGATGGCCACATTGGTGGCGCTCGCTCTAGCGGGCGTCGTCTATGCACTCATATATCCTTACGTGTCGGGTGATCGTCAAAAGGACAAGCGCGTTAGCGCCGTTGCCGACAGCCGCAGCCGTAAGCCAGGTGTCAGCAACAGTGCAGAAGCTCAAGCCAACCGTAAGAAAAACGTCTCGGACAGCTTGAAAGAAATCGAGATCCGCCAAAAGGCTAAAGAAAAAATCACAATGCGGCTTCGGCTGCAACGCGCTGGCCTCAGCATCACACCACGTGACTTCTACATGATGTCTGCGATGTCCGGTGTCATTATGGGTGGTGCCGCTTACGCTGCGTTTGGGCTTGCTCCAGAAGTTGCGCTTGTCGTGGCATTCGTTGGATCATTTGGATTCCCGCGGTTGGTTCTCAATAAAATGACCAAACGCCGTCAGCATAAATTTCTCACCGAATTGGCAAACGCTATCGATGTCATCGTTCGCGGTATCAAAACCGGTCTGCCACTCAATGAGTGTCTGCAAATTCTCGCCCGCGAGTCGCCTGAACCACTTGCATCCGAATTTCGCGAAGTCGTTGACCAGCAGCGCATGGGCGTGACGCTCGGCGAGTGTCTGGAACGTATGGGCGACCGCATGCCGCTCGCAGAAATTCGCTTCCTCACGATCGTTATCAGCATTCAACAACAAGCGGGCGGCAACCTGTCCGAAGCCTTGAGCAATTTGTCCGGCGTTCTGCGCGATCGCTTCATGCTGTCGATGAAAGTCAAAGCGCTATCGGCTGAAGCCAAAGCATCCGCAATTGTTCTAGCATCTCTGCCACCAGGCGTGATGTGCATGGTTTATTTATCATCGCCAAACTACATCATGCCGCTGTTTACAACCCAAACAGGAAACTTCCTGGTTGCCTTCGGTGGCGTGTGGATGCTTACCGGCATTCTCATCATGCGCAAAATGATCAACTTCAAATTCTAATCGTTACGACATCTCGTTCTCGTAATTAGCGTCCGTTCCAATCACGACAACAGCGGTTGCCTCCATGTCAGAGCTCATCAGTACCGTTATGAACCCGCAAATGGTTGCCACCATGCTTGGTGCAGTCTGTGTGTTTGCAACCGTGTTGTCAGTTGCGATGCCGATGTTGCAGCGTGATCAAATGAACCGCCGCATGAAGGAAATGGCGACCGAGCGCAATAAAATGCGCTCCATTCGCTTGGCTGAAATGTCGTCGAAAGATCGCCAGGGCGCCAAACTGCGCACCACGCCGAAAGGCTTCATGCTGCGCATCGTTGAAAAACTCGACCTGCGTAACCGGTTTGACAACGAGGAACTGCGTGAAGACTTGAAACGCGCCGGTTTGCGCTCGCAAGCTCACGTCGTCAGCTTTCTATTTTTCCGTGTGGCCGCGCCAATCATTAGCTTCATCGCCACCGGCATCTACGTGTTCTTTCTCTATGACACCGGATATCCGCCCTCGATCAACTTCATGATGGCCGTGGGTGCGGGATTTCTGGGCTTCTACATCCCCAACATCTTCATTTCGAACCGAGCACAAAAGCGTCAGCAGTCGATCAAGCAAGCGTTTCCTGATGCACTCGACATGCTCTTAATCTGCGTCCAGTCGGGCATGTCGATTGAGTTGGCGTTCGCCAAAGTTGGCAAGGAAATCGCCCCGCAATCGCTCGAACTTGCCGAAGAAATGACGCTCACAACGGCCGAGCTATCGTACCTGCAAGATCGCCGTATGGCGTTTGAGAACTTAGCCAAGCGCACGGGATTGCCGGGCGTCAAAGGTGTGACCACCGCGCTCATCCAAGCAGAACGCTACGGCACGCCCGTTGGTCAAGCCTTGCGCACGATGGCCAAAGAAAATCGCGAAATGCGTCAGTCAGAAGCCGAACGCAAAGCTGCGGCTCTACCACCAAAGCTGACCGTGCCGATGATCGTTTTCTTCCTGCCGGTCTTGTTCATCGCCATCCTCGGTCCAGCAGGCATCAGCTATTCGAACATGTCACGCTAAGGCGCATCGTCCATCGTCCATCGCGTAGCTCGTGCGAGCAGGCTTAAAAGTTTAGTGTTGCGTTGGCCTCGGCTGCTCGTCAGTCGGGGCCTTTTCATGTCTGGCAGAAAGCTGCCTTCACATGCTCAGCACGAACGCGCAGTGATGACCGCAGCACACAAATAAAAACGCACCGGCCGCATATCGACCGGTGCGCATCAACGCAGCAAAGTTATCTCAAGCTGGCGTAGGAGGAAGCGCGTTAGTGCGCTGTACCTTTGAAAGTCGAACGCGGAGCAGCCGATGCCGGAACTTGCGCAACATGCGTATCCCATGGCGATGATGCAGCCGCGTCGCTAACCGCCGATCGAAGAACCGGACCCGGCGCTGTTGCAGGTGGGGCAGGGGCAGATGTGTCGTATGCGATATTCGTTGTGAATGCAGGCACCGTGGCAGCCGGCATCGATTTCGGTTCTAAGCGGACGATTTGCCGGATCAGATCTGTATCCGACTTCACCGCTGCCGCGCCGGATGGCGTCACAGCAAATGATTTCGCCTCGTCGTAGCGACCCTGCAAACTGAGCACCAAAGCCAAATTCTGCTTCATCTTCGGATCGACATTGGGTCCAGCAGAGGCTTGACGCAGCAACTCTTCTGCTTTCTGCGGCTCACCATTCATGGCATGCGCCATCGCTAAGTTATTCAAGACGGATGGCTGATTGTTAGACAAGGTCAGCGCACGCTCGTAATAGCCGATGGCTTCTTTGTACTTGCCCTGCTTGGCCTCGACCGTACCGCGGGCCGAAATCACACGCCAATCCGGCTTGGTCGGATTATCCGCGACCGACAGCAAACGATTGGCAACGCTGATCTGATCGAGTTCCAGCGCCAAGCGCCCGTACTCACCCGCTAAGTCCGGATTGTTATGATGAATGGCGCTTGCTTGCTGCAGCACGGTCAGCGCCTTTTGCTTCTCGCCAAGCGCCTTCAAATTGCGCGCGTAGTTCAACGCCGTCGGCAAATCTGCGGGCTTCTTGGAATATTCCTGCCCCCAATAGATCGTCGCCTTCTGCAACTCGTTCTCGCCGCCTGAATTTGGGCTAGCCGCAGTTGTCGTAGGCGCGTTATCCGCAAGCAAAAAATTACCGCTCGGCAAAAGATCGGTCGTCTGCGAACACGCACTCAGCATCAAAGCCGACGTAAATCCAGCCATGCCGCGCGCGCCTTTCATTATGACAAGTCGCTGGCTCAAACGCTGGGGCCGGATCATGGGAAAAGTCTCTCTTATGGGCTAACGACGACACGGTTTTGATCGAATCTGTGCAAGTGTCAGTGTCTGACACAGCGGATAATAAACCTTTAAGGTTTGCGATATGTATCGAGTCGCGTATGCAACCGCCAAGGAAGCTCGCCCCGCGCGCCACGCATAAAAATGAGAATGGTATGATCAACACGACGGCATGGACAGCATCTGATCTGTATGAAACGGGCGACAACACACCCGAACATCTGCCACTTTGGCTAATCCCGAGCTGCGAAAATTTCGACAACACCGATCTGTCACCCGCACACAAAGAATGGTTGGCGACACAAAAATTCAAAGGCCAAGCACGGCGCATCGTTACGCTGCCGGGGCCTGATGGTCGCCTGGTCGGAGCTGTACTCGGACTGGGAGACGGCACGGTCGGCGATCCAAGTGGCCCATCCGAATTGCTCATCGGCGCAGCCGCATCAGCCCTACCGCCCGCAACCTATCGACTGGCCAACGCCACCGACCAAGCAGAACTGCTGAGTATCGCCTGGGGCCTGGGCGCTTACGCCTTCACGCGCTATCGCAAGCCAGAAAATTCTGGCCAACGCGCGCGCTTGAAGTTGCCCGAAGGCGTCGATGCGCAACGCGTTATCAATACAGTAGAAGCCGTCTGGTTCGGACGCGACCTCATCACCACGCCAGCATCTGACATGGGCCCCGACGAACTCGAACAGGCAGCACACCTGCTCGCCACACGCCACGGTGCTACGGTATCCGTTACGAAGGGCAACGATCTGCTGATTGCGAATTTTCCGATGATACACGCCGTCGGTCGCGCCAGCCCGCGTGCGCCGCGCCTGATCGATCTGACCTGGGGCAACGCAACTGGCCCACTCATCACACTCGTGGGTAAAGGCATCACCTTCGATACCGGTGGCCTCGACATCAAGCCGGCGAGTGGCATGCTACTCATGAAAAAAGACATGGGCGGCGCAGCCACCGCCTTGACGCTCGCCCACATGATCATGGGCCAGAACCTCAACTGCCGCCTGCGCGTTCTCATTCCTGCTGCTGAGAACTCAATCGCAGGCGATGCTTTTCGCCCTGGAGACATCTTAAAAAGCCGCGCTGGATTGTCCGTCGAAATCGGCAACACCGACGCCGAAGGTCGCCTCGTCCTCGCCGATGCTTTGGCGCTCGCCGACGATGAAAGCCCGGACAGCATTTTTGTGTTTGCTACGCTGACAGGTGCGGCGCGCAGCGCGCTCGGACCGGATCTGCCCGCGTTTTTTACCGACGACGATCAACTCGGCCAAAATTTGCCGACGCACGCAGCCAGCATCGGCGATCCGCTCTGGCGCATGCCGCTATGGCCCGGCTACAAACGTCACCTCGATAGCGATATTGCCGACATGAACAACGTCTGGGATACGCCGTTTGCAGGTGCCATCACGGCCGCATTATTTCTGCGTCGTTTCGTGACCAAAGCTCGCCGTTTCGCCCATTTCGATCTTTACGGATGGCGCTCGTCGGCAAGGCCGCTCGGACCCAAAGGGGGCGAACCGCAAACGGCGCGCGCCGTCATGGAACAACTGCGACGGGAATTGACATCGTGACCGGAAGAATAGTGAAGCCTAAATCGCCAACGCCATCTGTGTCACCACAGACAGATACTTCGCTGACGGAAGTACCGTCGCAGCCACCGTCGCTGCCCGTGAATACTTCCGCGTCCACCTCAAGCGAACCGCAACCGCCCGCGCCACCACAAAACGCGCAGATGAATCACCAATTGGATCCGCGTCGCCATGCGTATCGCGACGACATCGCCGCGCAGAGCCTCGAAGGAAAAGTCTCAGCATCGACTTACGTCATGGGATACACCGCACAAGTCATGCGCGGAGCAGTGCCCGTTCGCAAATCACCCGATGGCTCGCGCGGTCTTGAAACCGAAGCGCTCTACGGTGAGACTTTGACGGTGTACGACGAGTCCGAAGGTTGGGCCTGGGTGCAACTCGCACGCGATGGCTACATTGGCTATATCCCAGCAGACGCCATCACGCGGCAAACCATGCAGCCCACGCATCGCGTGCAGGCACTGGGCACGTTCCTCTATCCTGTGCCGGACATCAAGTCTCCGCCACTCACACATCTGGCGATGAACGCCGTCGTCGCCGTGCGCGACAGCGACGATCGCTTCGCAGCTTTGGAGCAGGGTGGCTTCGTTGTCGCTCGCCATGTGGCAGCCCTCGATCGTCCGGCACGAGATTTTGTCGACATCGCTGAGCGCTTCATCTCAACCCCTTATCTGTGGGGCGGGCGCACGCGCATCGGCATCGACTGCTCAGGTCTGGTGCAAACGGCGTTGCAGGCGGCAGGCTTCGCGTGTCCGCGCGACAGCGATATGCAACAAGCCGAACTCGGCTATCCAGTGCCAATGCCGACCGACATGGATCGGCTGCAACGCGGCGATATCGTATTTTGGAACGGCCACGTCGGCATCATGGCTGATAGCGTCATGCTTGTGCACGCCAATGCCCATCACATGATGGTGGCCGTCGAGCCGTTGCTTGAAGCAGCAGCGCGCATCGAAAAAGCAGGCGGCGGAAAGATCACCGCCATCAAACGGATCGCAGCGCTGGGTGCGTAGCGCCAAAACGCACTATCGGCGATACGACAAAAAGCGATGCACACGGCGCTCTTCCGCCGTCTCCAGCCGACGCGATGGCCGAAATCCCACGCGCCGCTCGCCGATCCATGCCCAGCCGTCTTCCAACACGACGCGCATTTCGATGGCTTCCAGTGCACCCGTCAACGCGCTCAGCGTTTCGATCCGCTCGACATGCCCGCCTGCAACAGCCCGAGCCAACATGGGAAAAAACGCGAACGTATCGAACGGCCGATCTTCATAAACTTCGCGCGCAAGGCTCATGCTGAAAGTCTGATTATCGCGAAACATCATTTCAAACGGGCACGCACCTGCCATGCGCGGCACCACGCGCAATTTCCAATAGCTGCGCGTAGATGACATATCGCAATCGGCACAATCGCGATGCGCCGCCACCCACGCTTCCATGTCTGAAATCGTCGCCGCCAAACGCGCACGAAACACGTCGTCTGGTAAATTCAGCGCTGATCGAATCGAGCCATCGGTCATAGTCCTCACTGTGGCGGACTGGCGAAGTGAATCAAGCGCCACACCGCAACGCTGCAAAAGGTCTGTGAATTTTTATGGAGTGGGCGTGCGCTCAGGCCACGCAAAACGCCCGTTATGCTCAAGCCTTAGCTGGCCATCGCCCCACGATTGACCACCTTGATATCGAAGGCCGCCGCCAACAAAGCCTTCGTGTAGTCATGCTGCGGATGGTCGAAAATATCTTTGGCCGGGCCTTCCTCGACCACTTTGCCATTGCGCATCACGATCACATAATTGCACAGCGCCCGCACCACTTTCAGGTCGTGACTGATGAACAAATATGCCAGTCGGCGCTTCATCTGTAAGTCACGCAACAAATCAACGATCTGTGCCTGCACGCTCATATCCAGCGCGCTGGTCGGCTCATCGAGCATGACGAATTTAGGCTCCAGAACCATGGCCCGCGCTATGGCGATGCGTTGCCGCTGCCCGCCGGAAAACTCATGCGGATAGCGATCCTGCCAGGCGGCATCGAGACCAACTTCACTCAACGCCACGCCAACCCGCGCACGTCGCGCATCGTCATCCATCTCCGGTTGCTGGATCAGCAAACCTTCTTCGATGATTTGCCCAACCGTCAAGCGCGGCGACAGAGAGCCATACGGATCTTGAAACACGACCTGCATGTCTTTTCGCAAGGGCCGCATCTCATTATTGCTAAAGCCGTCGATGCGTTGGCCCACATAGGCAATCGGCCCTACCGACGAGACAAGGCGCAACAGCGCCAACCCCAACGTCGTTTTCCCCGAACCGGACTCACCCACCACGCCGAGCGTCTCGCCCGCGCGCAATTTCATCGACAACCCATCGACCGCTTTGATGTGATCGACGGTCCGCTGCAACAGTCCACGTTTGACCGGGAACCACACTTTCAAATCATCGGTCTCAAGCACAACAGGCCCGGTGAGATCGGTCTCGGGCGGCGCCCCTTTCGGCTCCGCTTCGATCAAGTGTCGCGTATAGGGATGCTGTGGGTTTGTGAATACGTCTTCAGCGTTTCCTGTCTCGACCACTTCGCCATGCCGCATCACATAAACGCGATCCGCCATACGCCGAACGATTCCCAGATCGTGCGTGATGAGCAACATCGCCATGCCCATCTCGCTTTGCAGCGTTTTGAGCAACTCCAGAATTTGCGCCTGAATAGTGACGTCCAGCGCCGTCGTCGGCTCATCGGCAATCAGCATGTCGGGTTCGTTCGCGAGCGCAATCGCGATCATAACGCGCTGCCGTTGCCCACCTGACAACTGATGCGGATAGGCTTGCAGGCGCTTCTCAGGATCTCGAATACCAACTTTCTGCAACAGCTCAATCACACGCCGGCGCGTTTCCTCATCGGACAATCCGCGATGCAGCTTGATGATCTCGCCAACCTGCTTTTCAATGGTGTGCAGCGGATTAAGCGTCGTCATCGGCTCTTGGAAGATGATCGAGATTTTATCGCCCCGGATTGCGCGCATGACGGTCTCGTCAGACTTCAGCAAGTCTCGGCCATCGTAAATAATCTCGCCCGTCGGATGCGACGCCGAGTTCGGTAGAAGCTTCAAGATCGACATTGCAGAGACGGTCTTGCCAGAACCGGACTCGCCAACAAGTGCCACCGTCTCGCCCTTGCCGATATGAAACGACACGTTTTTCACGACGCGAGGCGGATCATCGCCTTCACCAAACGCGACCGACAAATTGCGCACATCGACAAGCGGGGCATCACTGATGGTCATTTCGCCTGCCGGAATGTTTTACGCGGATCGAGCGCATCGCGCACCGCTTCACCCATGAAAATGGCAAGTGACAGAATAATCGACACCGCCACAAATCCAGAAATGCCCAGCCATGGCGCTTCCAAATGCTTCTTACCCTGCAATAGCAGTTCGCCGAGCGACGCCGATCCCGGCGGCATCCCAAGACCGAGGAAGTCGAGTGCTGTCAACGCAGCAATCCCACCTGACAACTTGAACGGCAGGAACGTCAGCGTTGCCACCATCGCGTTCGGCAGCAGATGCTTGAACATGATCTGCCAATCCGAAAGCCCGAGCGCGCGAGCAGCGCGCACATATTCGAGGTTGCGCCCGCGCAAAAACTCCGCCCGCACGACGCCGACCAGCGACGTCCAACTGAACACAAGCAAAATTCCAAGCAGTGTCCAGAACCCCGGCACGAACAGCGAGGATATAATAAGCAGAACGAACAGCTCAGGAATCGAATTCCATATTTCCAGTATGCGCTGGAAGAAGAGATCGATCTTGCCGCCGAAATATCCTTGCACTGCGCCGGCCAAGACACCGATGGCCGACGAAACGATCGTCAGTATCAATCCGAACAGCACCGAAACGCGGAAGCCGTAAATCACGCGCGCCAACACATCGCGCCCCTGATTGTCGAGGCCGAGCCAGTTGGTATTGCCGAGCGCTTCATAGCGCGCGATCTGCTCGGGCGAGGCTTCACAATACTTCAACGATGACGACCACGGCGGCGGTGCTGGATAGCCCAAGCAAATGTCGTTCGATCCAATCCGCCCCGGATAATCTTTGTTGATGGTATCGTACGAATAACGGATCAGCGGCCAGACCATCCACCCATTGGCATTGATCTCATCCAGAATATCAGGCGAGCGATAATCCGTAACCGCCAAAAACCCACCGAACTTTTCTTCCGGATAATCAACCAGCACCGGCACCAAAAGCTCGCCTTTATACATTGCGATCAAAGGTCGGTCGTTGGCGATAAACTTAGCAAACAGCGTAACAACGAACAGAACCGAGAAAATCAAAAACGAGCGGTAGCCAAGTTTGTGCGAGCGAAACCGCTCAAGCCGCCGCCGATTGACCGGCGTCAGACGAAAACCAATGCGCTGTTTGATACGGCTCCACAAAGACGGATCTCTGGGCGCAATCTCAGGAGATGCGGGCGTGAGTTTCTGATCCATCCTCACACCTCCCGCGTCTCAAAGTCGATACGCGGATCGACGAGTGTGTAAACAAAATCGGTCACGATGCCGACGATGAGACCAACGAGCGAAAAGATATAAAGCGACGCAAACACCACCGGGTAGTCGCGCTTCTCGATACTCTCGAATGCCAAGAGCCCGAGCCCATCGAGCGAGAAAATTGTCTCGATCAGCAAGGCACCCGAAAAGAATGCGCCGATAAAGGCAGCCGGAAAGCCTGCAATAATCAGCAGCATCGCGTTCCGGAACACATGCCCGTACAACACCTGATTTTCATTCAAGCCCTTCGCACGCGCTGCCACCACGTACTGCTTGCGAATTTCATCCAAAAACGAATTCTTGGTCAGGAACGTCATGGCCGTAAATGACCCGATCGCCATTGCGATAATCGGCAACGCCAAGTGCCACATGTAGTCGCCGACTTTGCCAATAAAGCTCAACTCGTCCCAGTTGTCTGAAAACAACCCGCGCGACGGGAACCATTGGAAGAACGACGAACCTGCGAACAAAATCAGCAGCAGCACCGCAAACAAAAATCCAGGGATCGCATAACCGATCACTAGCACCGCACTGGTCCAGCTATCGAACGGCGTCCCATCGTTGACGGCTTTCCTGATCCCGAGCGGAATGGAGATCAGATACGTGATCAGCATCATCCAAAGCCCGAGGGAAATGGAAACCGGCAATTTTTCTTTAATCAGATCGAGCACCGACACATCGCGGAAATAGCTCTTGCCGAAATCGAATGTCAGATAATTTTTCATCATCAGGAAAAAGCGTTCATGCGCGGGCTTGTCGAAGCCGAACTGCTTTTCCAACTCTTTGATGAATTTCGGATCGAGCCCCTGCGCACCGCGATATTTCGAGGACACGGCATCGGCGGCCCCGCCACCCAATTGCGCGCCAGCACCACCTGCTAAGCCGTCGCCACCGCCGCCACCCATGCGACTGACGATCGACGAGGAATGTCCCATCAACTCGGCAATCATGCGCTCGACGGGTCCACCCGGCGCAAACTGAATGATAATGAATGAAAACAGCATGATCCCGAACAATGTCGGGATCACCAGTAGCAATCGTTTGAGCAGATATCCGGCCATTAGGGTGTCGCTTGCTCTTTCAATTTCTGCTCGGTCGGAATCGGAGCCAGTGGCACTTTGGCTGCCAAAGCCGCAGCTTTGTCCGCATCGATCCACCACGTATCGATCACGCCTGGATCATACTTCGCCGTCACGGACGGGCGCGAGAACTTATTCCAGAAGGCAACGTTGTGCGACGCTTTGAAGTAGTGCGGCACCCAGTAATGCCCGGCTCGCAGCACGCGATCGACCGCCCGTGTTGCCGTCACCAGTTCCGCCCGAGACTTCGAAGCAACGATTTTATCGATGAGAGTGTCGATCACCGGATCGGCAATGCCAGCCAGATTGAACGAGCCATCGATCTTGGCCGCATCAGAACCCCAGAAGGCGCGCAACTCGACGCCCGGTGTCAGTCGCAACGAATACCGCTGAACCGACATATCGAAATCGAACGACTTCATGCGCCGCTCATATTGTGCCGGATCGACCATGCGCAACGACGCATTCACACCGATGCGTTTCAAATTCTCGACATACGGCAAAATGATCCGCTCAAAGGCCGGCTCGAACATCAAAATTTCGATGTCAAGCGTTTCACCTTTGGCATTCTTCAAAAGACGCTCCGCGCCCGGCGTCCAACCGCTGGCCACCAGAAGATCGCGCGCCTTTTTCAAGTTCTCGCGATTGCCACCGCTCGCGTCCGTAACAGGTGGCGTGTAAGGCTCATCAAACACGGACGGTGAAAGCTTGTCCTTGAACGGCTCTAAAAGCGCCAATTCTTCAGCACTCGGCTTGCCGCTAGCCTTCATATCGGAATTTTCAAAGAAGCTCGCGGTGCGTTGATACAAGCCGTAAAATAACTTTTTATTCGACCATTCGAAATCGAACGCCAGATCGAGAGCTTGGCGCACGCGAATGTCCTTGAACTTGTCGCGCCGCGTATTGATGAAAAATCCTTGCGCGCCAGAGGGTCTTTCATCCGGCAACACCTGCTTGATCAGCCAGCCATCCTTGACCGCAGGAATGTCGTAGCCCGTCGCCCAATTCACGCTGGAAAACTCTTCGCGATAATCGAATTGCCCTGACTTCAATGCCTCCAATTCGATGTTGCGATCGCGATAATAATCGTAGCGCACCTCATCGAAATTGTAGCGCCCCTTGTTGACCGGCAAATCCTTCGCCCAATAGTCAGCGCGCCGCGCGTAACTCACGTAATTCCCAGGCGCAAAATTCTTGATGAGATATGGACCTGAACCGAGCGGCGGCTTGAGCGATGTTTCTTCAAAAGGTTGCATTGCATAAAATGCTTTCGACAAAACCGGCAAGGACGCCACAGTCAAAGGCAAGTCGCGCACGAGTTCGCCGGTAAACGTATAGCGCACCGTCTCGGCATCGACCGCCGCTGCGCCCGTCACATCACGCAGAGTGAGCGAAATCGAAGGATGCCCTTTTTCTTTCAGCAGCGTGAACGACTGCACGACATCGTCTGCCGTCACCGACGTTCCATCGGAAAACTTGGCCTCAGGTCGCAGTTTGAACGTCACCGATAATCCATCGGCAGCCACCTCTGCGGATTTCGCAATCAATCCATAAACCGCATCGGGCTCGTCGTTCGCACGCACCATCAAGCTATCGAACAGAAGGTCCAACCCCTGCGCGGCGTCGCCTTTTTGAATGTACTGATTGAACGTGTCGTAAGTCGAAGCCCCACCTGTGCCCATCGTCACGAGGCGTCCGCCTTTCGGCGCAGCCGGATTGACGTAATCGAAGTGGGTAAATTCAGCGCCGTACTTCAAGTCGCCAAATATCGACAAACCATGTCGCGGTTCTGCCGCCGCTGCTCCGCTCATCACCGACAAAATAACGGCAACCCAGGCGAACGGCACCGCGCGCTGACTTCGCATCATGCTCACTGTCCGCGCCCCGCGTTTGTCACTTTCGCCTTCTCAGCGTCATACCACCAAACTTGCATGGGTGCGGATGTTTGTGATGGCAACTTTGCAGGCAATCCAAAAACATCCCAGAACGCGAGACGTTCATACGGATAGTGCCAGTGCGGAACGAGATAGTGGTTCCACAATAAAACGCGATCCAAAGCCTTTGTTGCGGCCACGAGTTCCGCACGATCTTTGGCAAATACAATTCTGTCGATCAACTTATCGATCGCAGGGTTCTTGATGCCCATCGTATTGCGGCTGCCATCTTTGTCGGCCGCATCCGATCCCCAAAACTGACGCTGCTCATTGCCCGGCGATATCGACTGCGCGAAATTATCGACGATCACGTCAAAGTCGCGTTTGTCCTCGCGCTGTTTATACTGCGCGCTATCGACGACACGCACGCTCGCCTTGATGCCAAAGACTTCCAGCTCTTTGACGTACGGCAAAATAATGCGCTGGAATGTATCGCTGTCGATCAGGAACTCAACGACCATCTGCTCGCCAGCGTCGTTCTTCAATTGTCGATCGGGCCCAAGCTTCCATCCGGCCGCATTGAACAACTTCATCGCCGCTTGCTGTTGCTTGCGGAAATCGCCCTGTTCTTTGTTGACCGGATTTTTCCACTCGGTCGTGAAAACTTCCGCCGGAATTTGATCTTTGACAGTATTCAAAATTTCGAGTTCTAGCCCTTCAGGCAGACCCTTCGACTGCAACTCGGAATTCTCGAAATAACTGCCGACCCGCACATAGAGATCGTAAAACAGCTTCTTGTTCGCTTCCTCGAAATTGAACAGTAAATTGAACGCTTGCCGGACGCGTGGGTCTTGGAACTGCTTGCGACGTAAGTTGAACGCAAACGCCTGCATCGGCGCAACGCGCTGCACCGGAATGGCCTCTTTCTTCACAAGACCTTTTTTGAGCGCATCGAAATCATACTGCGTTGCCCAAGCGCCAGCTTGATTTTCGACCCAGATATCGAGACGCCCGGTTTTGAAATCTTCAAACGCAGGCGTCCGATCCCGATAATACGTGAAATCGAGAGTATCAAAATTGTACTGGCCGCGCATCACCGGCAAATCTTTCGCCCAGTAATCGCCAACCCGCTCGTAAACGATCTTGCGGCTCGTCTCGACAGTTTTCACTTTGTAAGCGCCGTTGCCGAGTGGCGGCTCAACGGTTGTCGCATCAAGATCGCGCACAGCGCCGTTCGCGCTCTTGCCTTCCCAATAGTGTTTCGGAATGACAGACAACTCGCCAACAATCAACGGCAACTCGCGATTGCCAGTCGAGTCGAATGTAAACTTCACCTTGTGATCGCCGACCTTCTCAGCCTTCGTCACGTTTTTGTAATAGTAGCCGTAAAACGGATTGATCTTATTCAATTGATCCAGAGAAAAAATCACGTCGTCGGGCGTGATCGGCTTTCCATCGTGAAACCGCGCCTCTGGCCGCAACTTGAAAGTCGCCGATGAAAAATCGTCCGGATACGTCACGCACTCGGCAATCAAGCCATAAGCCACCGACGGCTCATCAGGGCTCGACGCCATCAAGCTATCGACGACAAGACCGAGTCCGGCGGCTTTCACACCTTTGTCGGAAAACGGATTGAGCGTGTCGAACGTGCCGTCGACGAACTGACGAATGGTGCCACCCTTGGGCGCATCGGCATTGACCCAATCGAAATGTTTGAAGTCAGCAGGCATTTTCGGCGTACCGACCAGCGACAACGCATGATGGCACACGGCTTCCTGCGCCCGTACAATTGTTGGCGCCGCCGCCAAAACGATCAGCGTCAGCGGCAACACCGTCGTAATCGATAATGCTCGGACCATGAACGCAGCCGCATGAGAAGTGATCGGCAGTCGGCGAAATCGCAACGTCTCAGTCATTATTACTCCATTCGCGTCGTTAACCAATCGAGCTTACTTACGGCGCAAGCACTATCCTCAGAATACCATGCCCCATAAATGCGGGGATAACTTCACGCATTACAAATATGAAAGACCCCGCCAATCGCTTGGCAGGGTCGCAAAAAATATCACGGCAAGCGAGTTAACTTGCTGTCATTTAGGCAGTGCAACGGGGGTATCGGCAAGTGTCGCCAAGTAAGCGAGCAAATCTGCTTCGGCAGCAGGGTCTTTGATACCGGCAAAGACCATCTTTGTTCCTGGCGCATAACCCTTCGGATTGCGAAGAAAAGCGCTCAGGTTCTCGAATGTCCAATCGCCGGCTTTGGTTTTGAGACCTTCGGAATAATTGAAACCCTCAAGCGATGCTGACTTGCGATTGACCACGCCCCAAAGGTTCGGCCCAACCGTTGAGCCCTTACCTTTTTCGGCAACATGGCAGCTTTTGCATTTGGTGAAACCGGCTTTGCCATTCTCAGCATTCGCCGACGCCAAAAGAGCGACGATATCGCCACCGCCGGCAGGTGCCGCAGCACCGCCAGCCGCCGGAGCCGCTTCTGTTGCAGTCTCACCAGCCGCAGCAGTTTTTGCGGCCGGATCACCTTCCGCAGCCGGAGCATCCGCGCTTGCTTCCGCAGCAGGGGCTTCCGTACCTGGAAGTGCATACCCAACCTTTTCGCCATGGCCGTGACCGGCATTCAGCTCGACAAATGTCTTGGTACCAAAAATTAACAGCAACGCGGCGAGTACGGCGCCTGCAATCTTGGTGAATTCGAAGTGATCCATGCCGCTCAATCCTGGTTGTTCTGGCCCTGTATCGCAGTCCCGATAATACGGGTCAGCCAAGCCGTGAGATCAGAGGTGACGAACAGTTTCGCAGGTATATAACCTCGCAACGATGAGGCAAGCGCGGATCGCCGCGTTTCATGCTGAAATTGACGAGACCTATTGTCACCGATCCCCGACGAAGACGCTTTATGAGAGACCCATCGTGACGAACCAAAATCTGATCGTCATTCCAGCCCGCATGCAGGCGACCCGCCTTCCGGGCAAACCGCTTGCCGACATTCACGGCAAACCGATGATCGTGCGTGTGTGGGAACGCGCCATGGCAGCTAATGCTGGTCGCGTCATTGTCGCAACCGATTCCGATCAGATTGCCGCAGCCATTGCGGCGGTCGGTGGAGAAGCGATCATGACGCGCGCCGATCATCCATCGGGCTCTGACCGCGTGTTCGAAGCTGTCAGCAAGGCCGACCCGCAAAAATCATCCAGCGTCATCGTCAACCTGCAAGGCGACCTCCCTACGCTCGACCCGATCTTGATTACTGCTTGCCTCGCGCCGCTTGATGATCCTGCAACCGACATCGCAACGCTGGCCGCCGTCATCAACGAGGCAGACGAAAAAACCAATCCCAACGTCGTCAAAGCCGTCGGAACGCCGATGACCGACAATCGATTGCGCGCGCTGTACTTTACGCGCGCCGCCGCGCCGTCAGGCGACGGCCCGCTCTACCATCACATCGGCATCTACGCCTATCGCCGCAACAGCCTCGAACGCTTCGTCGGACTGCCGCCATCGCCACTGGAACTGCGCGAAAAGCTCGAACAATTGCGCGCGCTCGAAGCGGGCATGCGCATCGACGTCGCAATCGTTGACACCGTTCCCCTCGGTGTCGATACTCCCGCCGATCTTGAGCGCGCCCGTCGTATGCTTCAGTCCTCCCACGCCTAATCACATCCAACCAAAGCGTTCAATCCATGTCGCAGGCATCGCAATCGACCACCGGCGCTCAGCAAAAAATCTCCTACCAAGGAGAGCCCGGCGCCAACTCTCACTTGGCTGCGCGTGAGGCATTTCCAGATCTGGAAGCTGTCGCCTATCCGACCTTTGAAGACGCGTTGGCCGCCGTCAAATCTGGCGACGCGCTCTACGCCATGATCCCGATTGAAAATTCTGTCGCCGGTCGTGTCGCCGATATCCATCACTTGTTGCCTGACGCCGGCCTGTTCATCGTCGCTGAACATTTCCTGCGCGTACGTCATCAATTGATGGCCAAGCCCGGCGCAACGTTGCAATCGCTCAAGCGCGTCATGAGCCACACGCAAGCGCTGGGGCAATGCCGCACGACGTTACGCAAACTCGGCTTGAAGCCGGTGCCGGAAGCCGACACCGCAGGCTCCGCGCGTCTCGTTTCCGAAAGCGATGATCTCACCACAGCGGCCATCGCCTCGCGTCTGGCCGCCGAAATCTACGGCTTGGAAATCCTCAAATCCGATATGGAAGACGAAGTTCACAACACGACGCGCTTTGTCGTTCTCGCGCGCGAGCCAGACGATGCCGAACCCGGTGACGGCCCTGTCATTACGACGTTCGTGTTCCGCGTGCGCAACGTGCCTGCGGCGCTCTACAAAGCGCTGGGCGGTTTCGCGACCAACAGTGTCAACATGACGAAGCTTGAAAGCTATCAGACCGAAGGCACGTTCAACGCCACGATGTTTTTTTCCGACATCGAAGGCCATCCTGTCGAGCGACCGGTGCAACTCGCATTGGAGGAGCTGTCGTTCTTCTCCAACGAAATGACGATCCTCGGCACGTATCCCGCAAGCCCGTATCGTCGCGAAGCAGCAGAATTGGCAGCGAGCGGACAAGTGCCGCGCAAGCAGCCGGGATAAAACGCACAATGCGGCTTGCAGGCAAAATCGCAATTGTCACCGGCGGCGCGTCGGGCTTTGGCCGCGGCATCGTCGAACGCTATGCCGCTGAAGGCGCTCAAGTGGTGATCGCCGACCTCAACGGCGATGCCGCCGCAGCGCTTGCCAAAGATATTGGCAACACAACCGTCGCCATCACAACCGATGTCACGAAACGCGCCGACGTCGATGCGATGGTCGCCAAAGCCATCTCACAATTCGGCGGGCTTGATATCCTCGTCAACAACGCAGGCATCACGCACAAGAACCAGTCGCTTATGACTGTTACGGAAGCAGAGTTCGACAGCATCTATGCCGTCAACGTCAAAGCGATTTATCTGGCGACACTGTCAGCGGTTCCCGAACTGGAAAAGCGCGGTGGCGGCGTCATCATCAACACCGCCTCAACGGCTGGACTTCGCCCACGCCCCGGCCTCACCTGGTACAACGGATCGAAAGGCGCAGTGATCACGCTGACAAAATCCATGGCCGCCGAACTCGCCGCTAAAAACATTCGCGTCAACGCCATCAACCCGGTCATCGGCGAAACCGGTATGCTTGAAGATTTTATGGGGATGCCTGACACACCCGACAATCGCGCAAAATTCGTTGGCGGCATTCCGCTTGGCCGCATGTCGAAACCGTCCGACATTGCCAACGCCGCGCTCTTCCTCGCAGACCCCGCAAGCGCCTTCATCACCGGCGTCGCCATCGAAGTTGATGGCGGACGCTGCATCTAAAGCGGCGCTTCGTTAGCTTTGCACTTTGTATTTCTGCTTATTCATCGGCAGGACAGTTGTGCGCACACCGGTGCCCCACAACAGTGCATTGGCGACAGCAGGGCCAACAACAGGAGTACCTGGTTCGCCGACGCCCGTCGGCGCTTCTGTCGATGGCACGATATACACTTCGACCTTCGGCATCTCCGACATACGCAGCACATCGTAACCGTCAAAATTGCCTTGTTCGACCGTCCCGCCCTTCAGCGTAATCGCACCTTTCAAAGCAGCACCTAGACCATAGCCAATGCCGCCTTCCATCTGCGCGGCGACCACATCCGGATTGACCGCCACGCCGCAATCGATCGTGCAGACGACGCGATGCACTTTCGGCGTGCCATCATCGTTCAAGGAGACTTCGACGACGTTTGCGACGTAAGACGCAAAACTCTCATGCACAGCAACGCCGCGATACATGCCCTCAGGCAGTGGAGATCCCCAACCGGATTTCTCAACCGCAAGTTTTAGTGCGCCAACATGGCGTGGCTTATCCTTCAAAAGCGCGAGACGGAATTCGACCGGATCTTTGCCTGCTTCCTTGGCCAGAATGTCGATCATGTGTTCGGTCGATTGCGCGGTATGCGTCGAACCAACCGAGCGCCACCACAACACCGGCACACCGCCCTTCGTCGTGTGCAAATCAACCCGCATATTCGGGATCGCGTACGGCAAATTATTCGCACCTTCGACAGACGTGCCATCGACGCCATCTTTCACCATCACGGCTTCAAAAGGCGTACCCGCGGCAATCGATTGCCCGACAATACGATGCAGCCACGCGACAACATTTCCTTGCGCGTCGAGACCAGCTTTGATGCGATGTACGTAGATCGGGCGATACCAACCGCCCTTGATGTCGTCCTCACGCGTCCAAATCACTTTGATAGGGACCGCCTTGCCATACGATTTCGCGATGTCGCAGGCCTCTTTCACATAATGCGCATCGGCAATCGCGCGCCTTCCAAACGATCCGCCCGCCCACACGGTGTGCAAGTTAACGGACTCAGGCTTCAGCCCAAGCGTCGCACACGCAGTTCCATGATCGACGGTTTGCAACTGCGACCCCGTCCAAATATCGGCCTTCGACCCATCGAACTGGATGACGCAATCCATCGGCTCCATCGGCGCGTGCGCCAAATATGGAAATTCGAAATCAGCCTCGATGACTTTTGCAGCCGACTTGAAAGCCTCATCGAGCTTGCCTGTCTCTTTGGCAACGGCACCGGGCTTGTCGAGCAGTGCCTTATATTCCGCGACCAACTCATCCGAGCCGCGCTTCTCGGCAGCACTCTCGTCCCATGTCACTTTCAGTGCGCGCTGAGCTTGCAACGCGGCCCACGTCGTCTCAGCCAAAACCGCAATGCCTTGCGGAACCTGGAGAACCTTCACGACTCCTTTGATTTTTTCAGCGTCGCTGGCATCAAAGGAAGCAACTTTGGCACCGAACATCGGTGGCCGTGCTATGGTCGCAACCAGCATGCCGTCGAACTGATGATCGAAGGTGTACGTCGCCGTTCCATTGACTTTCGACGGACTATCGACGCGCGCAAACTTTTTGCCGATGTAAACGAAGTCCTTGGCATCCTTCAAAACCGGCTTGTCAGGCACGGCCTCAGCGGCGGCCTTCTCCGCCAACTCACCTAAAGTGGCCGACTTGCCTGAGGCATGCGAAACCACACCCCCTTTGACGGTAATCTCCGCTGCCTTGACGCCCCAACTGCGCGCCGCCGCGGCAACGATCATCGCCCGCGCTGCTGCTCCGGCTGATCGATACTGCTCGTAAGAATTAGACAGTCCTGTCGATCCACCGACGCCCTGCACGCCGAACGCGCTGTTCTTGTACTTTACCGGATCGGCCGGTGCGAATTCGGTCTTGATCTGTTCGTGAGACGCATCGAGTTCCTCTGCAACCAAAGTTGCCAAGCCCGTCGCAGCACCTTGGCCCTTATCGAGATGCTTGATGATGACGGTCACGACGTTATCGGGAGAAATCTTCAAAAACGGATTAGGCGCGAGTTCGGCACCCTTTGCCACCGCAGCACCACCCAAATTCGCCACCGGAGCAGCCAGACCCAAAATAAGCCCGGCGCCCACGCCGCCCGATATTTTCAAGAAAGATCGGCGCGATGCATCTGGCATCTTAACCGGCGGCATCGCGAAAATTTTTGTCAGGGGCTGTGTCATGCGATCCTCGCAGAAAAAAGAAAAAGTTACTTCGCAGCTGTCGGGCACGGCGCACCAGCGTCCGCCCAAGCTTTCAATTGCGTGATAAATTCCGGATGCGGTGGCGTCACAGGTGTGCGGTCGCCACCCGGCGCCCATCCCCACAGCACGAGCGCATCCTTCTCCATGTGCTCGACAAGCGCAGCGATATCTTTGCCGCCGTTTTTGCTTTCATCTTTTAGCGTCGTGCACAGATCGGCATCGCCCAAACCATTCCAACCCATCGACAACGGTGCCAGATGCCAGTTCGGTGCGCCGGGCACGCCTGAAAAATTATTGTTCTCGTCGCGATGACAGGCCGTGCAACGCGCATTCACAAAGCCAAGGTTGTCCTCACCGCGCACGACATTCTGCAAATGCGGATGCCGGTCATCGCCCTGACGCGGGCGGTCATCACGCGGATGGCAGTTCATGCAACGCGGGTGACGGAGCACGGCAGCCACTGGGGCAAACAAGTCACCGCTTGGCGCAGCGGCATGAGCTGCCGCAACCTGCACAGGGGCGGACTGTGGTGAGATATGTGCGGAAGGCTGCAATAAAAAACCTGCGCCCCCGATAGCTAAAGCCGCAACAACAGGAAGAAAGTTTGGGAATGATCGCAGCCATCGCATACCGGTAGTCTCCAAATCAATGCGCGCACAGTCGGCAATAGAAAAGCGACGCTTCAGCTCACGCCGAATTCGCCGCTTCATGGATCGCTGCACGAATACGATGATACGTGGCGCAGCGGCACACATTGCCATCCATCGCCTTATTGATGTCGTCGTCGGTGGGCTTGGGAATTTGATTGAGCAAACCAACAGCCGACATGATCTGCCCTGGCTGACAATAGCCGCACTGCACGACATCGAGCTTTAACCAGGCATTTTGCACAGCTTTAGCAACATCCCCGCTCAAACCCTCAATCGTCGTGACCTCGCGTCCATCGCAATCGCGCGCCTGAATTTGGCACGAACGCACGGCTTCGCCATCGAGATGCACGGTGCACGCACCGCACAGGGCCGCCCCACAGCCAAATTTGGTGCCGGTCAATTTCAGTTCGTCGCGCAAAACCCACAGCAGCGGCGTTTCGGGATCGGCGTCGACCGACGTTTTCTTGCCGTTGATCGTGACGGTCATGGCCATGCGCCGCTTCCTTCTACTGAATGTGATTGCGAATTCGATCCCATATCTGTGGTGCAGGTCGCGCCAAGACTGAACTGAGATCGTGAAATAGATCAGTTTGATATGCGCAGCCAGCCAGTCATAGGCAGAGCTGATCTGCATATCTAACTCTAACTGGGGATCGCGACTGAAATTTGAAAGGGCAATATCGCGATAAATGCACAGTCATAGGATGAAATATATTGTAATTATGCGTGCGGCATCACTGCCTACCAATCAGGCACGGGTTGTGCTGCGCCCCCATACCCTTATTATAGTCTCTGGGAGGTTGGCGGCGGACGAATTCGTCGCCAACCGGGTCAGGTCCGGAAGGAAGCAGCCCTAACGATTTTGAACTCGGGTCGTTCGCCAGCCTCCTTGTTTTCTGCCGCTCGCGGGCCCTGGCCCACTGCGGGGGCGTAACCCGCTGCGGGTTGCCTTGCTCCCTGGCCCTTCGGGCGAAAGGTCGAAGAAGGGACCATGGCCAAAAAGAAATCCTCCAGCGGCGCAGACGATAGCCCAAGCGCAGACATAAGCGCCAAGCCTTACGTTGTGCTCGCCCGCAAATATCGCCCGCAATCCTTCGACGATCTCATCGGCCAGTCGGCCATGGTCACAACGCTACGCAATGCGTTTGCATCAGGCCGCATCGCCCAAGGCTATATGCTGACCGGCGTGCGCGGCGTCGGCAAAACGACGACGGCCCGCATCCTCGCGCGGGCATTGAATTACGAAGCGCCAGGCATCGACAAACCGACGATCGATATGCCCGAGCTTGGCAGTCATTGCCGCGAAATCATGGAAGGCCGCCATCCCGACGTGTTCGAGATCGACGCTGCCTCCAATACCGGCGTCGATAACATTCGCGAGCTGATCGAAAGCGCGCAGTACATGCCGCTCATTGCCCGCACCAAAGTGTACATCATCGACGAAGTTCACATGCTCTCGAAGGGCGCATTCAATGCGCTCCTCAAAACGTTGGAAGAACCGCCCGGCCACGTCCGCTTTATCTTCGCGACCACAGAAATCCGCAAAGTCCCTGTTACAGTGTTGTCGCGCTGCCAGCGCTTCGATCTGCGCCGCGTTGACCAGCCTGTGCTTGTCACGCATTTCAAAAAAATCGTTGCCGCCGAACACGCCCGCGCAGATGACGATGCGCTGGCGCTGATCGCGCGCGCTGCCGAAGGCTCGGTGCGCGACGGCCTGTCGATCCTCGATCAAGCAATTGCCATGGGCGAAGGTCATGTCACGGCGCTCGATGTGCGCAACATGCTGGGCCTTGCCGACCGCGCGCGCATCTTCGATTTGGCCGAACATCTGTTTCGCGGCGATACCGCAGCAGCGCTTTCTGCCTTTGATGCTTTGCATCAAGACGGCGCAGAAGCCTCGCAAATTATTTCCGACTTAGCAGAAGCCGTTCACGTTATCGCCCGCATCAAAGCGGTGGGCGAGGAGCCAGCGGGCGAAGCGCTATCGTCGGAGGAAAAACAGCGCGGCGCATCTCTCGCCGGACGCCTATCGATGGCATATCTGTCGCGCGCATGGCAAATGCTGCTGAAGGGCATCGAGGAAACGGCCCGCGCACCCCATCCGCGGATCGCCGCCGAAATGGTGCTAATCCGTCTCGCTTACACATCGGACTTGCCCACGCCCGACGAATTGATCCGCACGTTAGGTGGCGCAAGTGTCCCCACGCGTCGCGCGCCATTATCAGAACCACCGAGCGAAATCGAAAGCCCACGCGGACCGCTCAACGCGCTTCCAATCCACGTCATCGGTTCGATAGACATGGATGACGATACCGACAGCGTCGTAGACGATCTCGGTCTGGAGCAAGACGCCCTCGGCTTAGAGGACGTTGACCAGGTCGCAGCACCCACACTGCCCATATCGTCCAACGACCCGCGCTCGTTTGCCGAAGTTGTGGCCCTCGTCGGCACCAAACGAGATGCCAAACTCAAAATGCACCTTGAAGACCACGTCAGCCTCGTAAAATTCGACGCGACCGCAGGCTCGATCGACATCTTCCTGTTGCCCGGCGCACCACCCGAAATCGCCAATGATCTGCGTGAAAAGCTCAACGCGTGGACAGGCCGACGCTGGGTGGTCGTATTGTCGAAATCAGCAGGCGCGCCAGCCATCGGCGATGTGCGCCGAGCACGCGAGGCAGCCGAACTTGAAAAATTGAAATCGCACCCCGCTGTTCAAGCCGTATTCGCAGCTTTCCCCGACGCTAAAATTACCGATGTTCGCGCCATTCCAAGCATCTCGGATGCCGCGAGCGATGACGAAAGCAAAACCGGCTGATCGCAATCGTTTCTTGTGAAACATCTCACATCTCAAACCGCAGAGGACGCGCATGAAAGACTTAATGGGCATGATGAAGCAAGTCGGCCAAATGCAGGCGCGCTTGAAAGAAGTGCAAGAGGAACTCGGCCGCGCCGAGATCGAAGGCCAGTCGGGTGGCGGATTAGTGAAGGTGACAGTCGACGGTAAGGGCGAGGTCAAGCGCGTCAGTATCGATCCGAGCCTCATGACGCCGGGTGAAGCTGAAATTCTCGAAGACCTCATCGTCGCCGCCGCATCCGACGCCCGCGTCAAAGCCGATACCGCCATGCAAGCGAAAATGGCCGAAGTCACTGGCGGCTTGCCACTGCCGCCCGGCATGAAACTATTTTAAGTCGTCTCAATCCCGATGCGCACTACCACGCCTATTATTTGCTCGTTCGACACATCGAACGCAGTCTCCAATCCGTAGCTCACCTCATGTCGAAGAAAATCGCTGGCCCTGAAATCGAACGGCTCGTGCAACTTCTTTCACGCTTGCCCGGCCTTGGACCGCGTTCGGGTCGCAAAGCCGTCCTTGCCTTGCTGAAGCGTCGCAACGAACTCTTGATCCCCCTCACCCAAGCGCTACAGCAGGCCGTCGATAAAATCGCGCAGTGCCCTCAATGTGGCAATCTCGATACCGTTTCTCCATGCAGCATCTGCCAAGACCCGCGCCGCGATCAAACGATGATTGTCGTCGTCGAAGACGTTGGCGACTTATGGGCGCTCGAACGCGCGGGCTTTGTCTCAGCACTTTATCATGTCCTCGGCGGACACTTATCGCCACTCGACGGCATTGGCCCCGACCAACTCAATATCTCGCCGCTGATCGCTCGAGCGGGCGGCGATCACGTCAAAGAGATACTCCTGGCGCTGAATGCCACAGTCGAAGGCCAATCGACCGCGCATTATGTGTCTGACCAACTCGCGTCAACGGGCGTCGCTGTCTCGCGCTTAGCGCAAGGCGTTCCAGTTGGTGGAGAACTCGACTATTTGGATGACGGCACACTAGCTGCCGCGTTTAAGGCGCGTCGCAGGCTGTGATCTGTCAGCTACCATGAGGTAGCAAAAGGACTTTTGATGGCGACCAACGCAACGACACGCCGCAACGGTGTGCCGCCGAAATTCGTGACGGGATCTATTCTACGTCACATCCTGGTCATGACCGGTGCCGGTGCCATCGGACTGATGGCGATCTTTGCCGGTGACTTGGCCAATATCTACTTCCTCTCGCGCCTCGGAGATGAAGCGATCATCGCGGCCGTCGGCTACGCCAGTTCCATTCTGTTCGTTTCGACGTCGATTGGAATTGGCCTGTCCATCGCGGCAACCTCATTGGTCTCGCCTGCACTCGGTGCCGGATTTCGTGTACGCGCAAAGCGTTTATCGACCAACGCCCACGTTTTGACATTCGTTGTGTCCGCGATCCTCAGCTTAGTGCTTTGGCTTTTGATCGAGCCGATGTTGGTTTATCTCGGCGCACAAGGTCATGCGCTGGATCTCGCCAGCCGCTACTTAACAATCCTACTGCCAACGTTGCCGATGCTCGCGCTGGGTATCACGTCATCGGCAGTCCTGCGTTCGGTCGGCGATGCGCGCCGAGCCATGAACGTCACGCTCACCGGCGCGATTGTGAACACGGCGCTCGATGTTGTGTTTATCATCTACATGGGCTGGGGCATCGACGGCGCAGCTATTGCGTCGGCCATCTCCCGCATCGGCGTGATGGGCATTGGCCTCTACGGTGTCATCGGTGTGCACAAATTGATGGGTCGCCCAAAATGGGCAACTCTGACAAAGGATTCGGTCGCCTTTTCCGCCATCGCAATTCCAGCCGTGCTGACCAACATCGCGACCCCAGCGGGAAATGCCTACGTCACTGCCGCCATGTCGGCATTCGGTGACGGTGCCGTTGCCGGATGGGCCATCATCGGTCGCATCATCCCTGTTGCATTCGGCGCGATCTACGCATTGTCCGGGTCCGTCGGGCCCGTGCTCGGGCAAAACTACGGCGCCGGATTGCCAGATCGCATGCGCAGCGTTTTGACACTGTCCTTGTGGACCATGGTCGCGTTCACGGGCTTTGCCTGGGCAGCACTTGCCCTGTTCGCTTACCCTCTGGCATCGGCCTTCAAAGTGGAAGGCGTAGCATTAGAATTGTTGGTTTACTTCTGCCGTTGGCTATCGCCGTTGTTTGTATTCCTAGGTGCATTGTTTATTGCCAACGCTGTCTTCAATACCCTGGGCCGCGCACACTATTCGACCCTGCTCAACTGGGGCCGTGCGACCATCGGCACAGTTCCATTTGTCATGGCGGGCGCGGCACTTGGCGGCGCGAGCGGCGTTCTTGCAGGCAACATGATCGGCGGCATTGTTTTCGGCATCGTTTCGGTCATGCTGGGTTACCGACTGATTAGCGAACTTGGCGCCACGTCGCGTCAACGCACCATCGAAACGGACCCGATCATCGTGTCACCGCAATAAGCCAGATCACGGCCGTAACGCTTAAACCATCATCAACCGAGCGGGATTGACCGCAGCCCCGCCCTTCCATATGTCACCGCCATGGCTCAATTACCGATCATAACAATACCCGATCCGATCCTGCGCAAGATCTCCGATCCCGTGGAGCGCGTGGACAGCGCTGTCGTCAAACTCATGGATGACATGCTGGAAACGATGTACGCAGCACCCGGCATCGGCTTGGCGGCCATACAAGTCGGCGTTCCGCTTCGCGTGCTTGTTCTCGATACGGCCGATGAGGGGGAACCGAAAAGCCCGCTCGCTATGGCCAATCCGGAAATCGTGGCCATGGGCGCCACCACGCGCGTTTACGAAGAGGGCTGTCTGTCCATACCCGACGTGCGCGTTGAAATCGAGCGACCGGAAACAGTGACCGTGCGCTATCTTGATCGCGATGGAAAACAGCAAGAGCTAGCTGCCACTGGCTTGCTCGCAACCGCCGTGCAGCACGAACTCGATCATCTCGATGGCCAATTGATTATTGATTTCCTCTCGCGTCTGAAGCGCGACATGGTCATTCGCCGTTTCAAGAAAATCGCACGCGACGAGCGGGCGTAACCGCGCAACCAACTGGAGCCACACGATGGCACTGCGCATCGTTTTTATGGGCACGCCAGCATTTTCGGTGCCGGTACTCGACGCAGTGATCGACGCAGGTCACAACATCGTTGCGGTTTATGCGCAGCCGCCCCGTCCCGCCGGACGCGGCATGACAGACACCAAATCGCCCGTGCATCTGCGCGCTGATGGTTTGGGAATACCCGTCATCACGCCAGTCAATTTCAAAGACGAAGCAAATCGCGCAAACTTTCAGGCCCTGAAAGCCGATGCAGCCGTGGTCGTGGCCTATGGACTAATATTGCCCGAGGCTATTCTCTCAAGCCCGAGGTTAGGCTGCTTCAACGTGCACGCCTCTAAACTTCCACGTTGGCGCGGAGCCGCGCCCATTCAGCGCGCCATCATGGCGGGTGATGCCGTTACAGCCGTCAACGTCATGAAGATGGAGCGCGGCCTCGATACCGGACCTGTCTGCCTAGGACGCGATATCGCTATTCCACCCGAGATGACGGCTGGCATTCTCCATGACACTCTGTCTATTGCTGGCGCCGAACTCATGGCCGAAGCGCTGGTGCGGCTCGAAGCCGGCACTCTGCAATGCACGCCGCAGCCGCAAGACGGCGTCACATACGCTACAAAAATCGACAAGAGCGAAACACGCATCGACTTCACGCGACCAGCGTCGCAGGTCATCAATCATATTCGCGGACTATCACCGGCACCAGGCGCTTGGCTCGAAGCTATGACCCATGGCAAGGCGGAACGGATCAAGGTGCTGTTCGCCACCGAAATGGAGGCCAACGATACGCCAGGAACCGTTCTCGACGACCACCTCACCATCGCCTGCGGTACGAACGCGATCCGCCTTACGCATGTGCAGCGCGCGGGCAAAAAGCCCGTCAGCGCCGAAGAATTCCAACGCGGCTTTCACCTCGCACCCGGCACACGGTTGACCTGATGCCGCGCTTCAAAATCATCATCGAGTACGATGGCACACCGTTTGTCGGCTGGCAGCGCCAAGCCATCGGCACATCCGTCCAAGGCGCCATCGAGCAGGCGATTTATAATTTTGCCAATGAACGCGTGACGCTCCGCGCTGCGGGTCGAACGGATGCCGGAGTTCATGCGCTCGCACAAGTGGCCCATTTCGATCTCTCGAAGCCCTGGGATCCACACCGCGTTCGTGAAGCCATCAACTTCCATCTCAAGCCGCACCCGGTCGCCGTAGTGATCTGCGAGAATGTCCCTGACACGTTCGACGCGCGGTTCAGCGCAACCAAGCGTCACTATCTGTATCGCATCCTGACCCGGCGTGCGCCTCCGGTCTTGCAACGCGACCGGGTCTGGTGGCTGCCTACCCCGCTGGATGCCGATGCGATGGCCGATGCAGCGTTGGAATTAATAGGCCATCACGACTTTACGACGTTTCGCGCGACGCAGTGCCAAGCGCCATCACCGATCAAAACGCTAGAGCGCTTAAACGTGACCAGAAACAGTGACGAGATCCATTTCGAACTATCGTCGCGCTCGTTTCTGCACAACCAGGTACGCTCCATGGTCGGCACGCTGAAACTTGTCGGTGAGGGCAAGTGGACGAGGGCCGATGTCGCGGCAGCACTGGCCTCACGCGATCGCACAGCCTGCGGTACGGTCGCGCCGGCGACAGGGCTTTATCTCGTCAAAGTCGATTATCCAGATTTCGAAATTTAGTCGTGACGCTGATCTTCCGTCACCATCGCTAAAAATTCCTGACGCGTAATCGCGTTTTCGCGGAATGCGCCAAGCATGCGGCTCGTCACCATATCGGTGCCGTGTTTATGCACACCGCGCGTCGTCATGCAGTGATGCTCAGCCTTAATCACGACGGCAACACCTTCAGGATCGAGCACCTGCTGAATAATGTTAGCGATCTGCGCCGTCATCTTTTCTTGGATCTGGAGGCGTTTGGCATAGGCATTGACGACACGCGCGAGCTTGGAAATGCCAACCACGCGCCCGCGCGGAATGTAGGCCACCCACGCGCGGCCGATGATCGGCGCCATATGGTGCTCGCAATGGCTCTCGAAACGAATGCCACGCAGCACGATCATCTCGTCATAGCCTTCGATCTCCTCGAAGGTCTTCTGCAAGATGGCCTCTGGGTCTTCGTCATAGCCCTTAAAATATTCCTCGAATGCCCGTGTGACGCGCGACGGCGTCTCGCGCAATCCATCGCGCGAAGGATCATCGCCGGTCCAACGGATGATCGTTTTAACGGCCGCTTCGACTTCGGCGCGTGACGGCTTTTTGGTGTCTGCCATGGAATAGGATCTCGGGTGCTTGGTATTCAGACGACTTTGCAAATGCGCTGAACGAAAGGGCTGCCATTGATAGCGCATTGTTAGTACGCCGCAAGACGCGCGCAAGATCACGGCTCGCGATTGCGTAAATCCAACCGGCCAAAACGCCGCGCTATCACCGTTAACTCCAAAAGAAATCGGAATTCCCGATCAGCTTGCCGTGTGCGGCACTGGCTTCGGCGTGTCCGAGCCATGAGCAACAGCGGGTGGCACGTCGCCTTCTCGCTTTTTCGCAAAACCGCGAACCAGCACATAGAACAGCGGCGTGAAGATCAAACCAAAAATCGTCACGCCAATCATGCCGGAGAACACAGCCGTGCCGAGCGATTGGCGCATTTCAGCACCGGCCCCGCTTGCAAACACGAGTGGCACCACACCGAGGATGAACGCCAGGGACGTCATGATGATCGGTCGCAAACGCGTACGCGCCGCTTCAATGGCCGCATCGAACCGGGACATGCCTTCGTCTTCGGCCTGCTTGGCGAACTCGACGATGAGAATGGCGTTCTTCGCCGCCAAACCGACCAACACGACTAACCCGATTTCAACGAGAATGTTTCTATCGAACCCTCGCAAACTGACGCCAACCATCGCCGCCAGAATACACATCGGCACGATCAGAATAACAGCGAGCGGTAATAACCAGCTCTCGTAAAGCGCGGCCAGCAACAGGAAGACGAATACCACTGCCAAACCGAACGCGATAATGGCCGTGCTGCCACCCAGCTTTTCCTGCAAGGCGATTTCCGTCCATTCGAAACCGAAACCGGACGGCAATTTCGTCGCCGCAATCTCCTCAATCGACTGAATGCCCTGGCCGGTCGAGAAGCCCGGCGCCATCGCCACCTGCAACTCGGCAGCCGGATAAAGATTGTAGCGCGGCACACGATAGGCATCGGTAATGTCGTTGAATGTCGCGACCGATCCAATCGGCACCATGTTGCCGTCAGTATTCGCCGTTCTGAGATTGGCCACGTCGCGAATGGTCAAGCGATAGGGATTGTCGGCTTGAGCGGTCACACGGAATGTCCGGCCCAATAAATTAAAGTCGTTGATGTAGGACGAGCCCATGTAAATCGACAACGTGTCGAACACACGTGAGATGGGCACGCCGAGTTTCTCAGCCTTCACGCGATCGACATCGGCAAAAATTTGCGGCGTGCGCGTGTTGTAAAGTGAAAACGCTTGCGCGATCCCAGGCGTTTGATTGGCCGCGCCGACAGCCGTAAAGGTCGCCGTCTCCAATTGTTGCAATCCACGCCCCGCGCGATCCTGCACATAGCCTTTGATACCGCCGCCCGTACCAATACCGGGAACCGAAGGCGGCTCGATCACGAGAACGAACGCTTCGCGCAGCTTCGCCATCTCGGTGCGCACGTCATTGAGAATACCGTCCTTCGTCAGACCTGCATCTTTGCGCTCTTCGAAACTATTCAGCCGCAAGAAGATCACGCCTGCGTTCGGCGCGTTGGTGAACGTCGCGCCATCGAGACCGACGATTTGCACCGTCGCAAACACGCCCGGTCGCTCGCGCAACAGATCGCTCGCTTTGCGGATGACGGCATCGGTACGGTCAAGCGTCGAACCGGGCGGAAGCTGGAACGCAATGATGAAGTACGTCCGATCAAGCTGTGGGATGAGACCCGCAGGCGTCACGACGATGCGATATGCGGTCAGCGCCAGAAGGCCACCATAAATGAGCAGCATCAACATGCCCATGCGGATCACCTTACCGGTCATCCACGCGTAACCGTGCGAAAATTTGTCGAACAGCGTATTGAAGCCGTTGAAGAACCAGCGCACCGGAGCACCGAGCGTACTCATGATGCCACCCTTGTGCGCGGCGTGCTCCTCATGCGGTTTCAAGAGCAATGCCGCCAACGCTGGCGAGAGGGTCAGCGATACGAATGCAGAGATCGCAGTCGCCGCTGCAATCGTGATTGCAAACTGCTTATAGAATGCGCCCTGCAATCCGGTGATGAACGCCGTCGGCAAAAACACCGCAATCAACACGAGACTGATGGCGAGAACCGCGCTGCCCACTTCGTCCATGGTCTTGTGGGCCGCCTCGCGCGGCGTCATGCCTTGGCGCAAACAACGCTCGACGTTCTCCACCACCACGATCGCGTCATCGACCACGATGCCAATCGCAAGAACCAACCCGAATAGCGACAACGTATTGAAGCTGATCCCAAGCGCACTCATGACCGCGAACGTGCCGATCAGCGAAACCGGAATGGCGATAATCGGAATGACGGCCGCACGCCATGTTTGCAAAAACAGAATGACGACGAGCACAACGAGCGCCACCGCTTCGAGCAGCGTCATCACGACGGCATTGACCGACGATTGAATGAAATCGGTCGGATTATAGACGATGGTGTATTCAACGCCCGGCGGAAAATCCTTGGCGAGATTGGCCATCGTCGATTTGATATTCTCAGCCGTCGCCAGCGCGTTCGATCCGGGACGTTGATAAATGCCGATCCCGGTTGCAAACTTATTGTTCAAATACGAGTTGACTAGATAATCCTGCGCACCAAGTTCGACGCGCGCAATATCGCGCAATCGCACAACAGATCCGTCGGTTTCAGCACGAACGACGATGTCCTCGAACTGATCTGTCGTCGTCAAACGACCAAGCGTCGTGACGGACAATTGAAATGCGCCGTCAGACTTGGCAGGCGGTTGATTGATCGCGCCTGCTGCAACTTGCAAGTTTGCGGCGCGCAACGCGGCCACAACTTCGCTGGCTGTAAGATTGCGCTCGGCCAACTTCGCTGGATCGAGCCAGATGCGCATCGCAAAATCGCGCGCACCAAAGACGTTGACGTTGCCGACGCCATCGACGCGGGTCAGCACGTCCTTCACATAGAGCGTCGCATAGTTAGAAATGTATTGCTGATCGCGACTGCCGTCCGGCGACAGCATGTGCACGACCATCATCAAGTCAGGCGAGGCTTTACGCACAGTTACGCCGACGCGACGTACTTCTTCCGGCAAACGTGGTTCGGCAACCGACACGCGGTTCTGCACCAGAACTTGTGCCTGATCGACGTTCGTGCCTGCCTTGAACACGACGTTGATCGACAGTTGCCCATCGCCCGTCGATTGCGACGAGACATACAACATGTCATCGACGCCGTTGATTTCCTGTTCCAGCGGCGTTGCAACCGTATCGGCGACCACCTGTGCGGAAGCGCCAGGATAGCTGGCACGCACGTTGACCGTCGGCGGTGCGATTTCCGGATACTCGGCAATCGGCAGCGCAAGCTGCGCAATCGCGCCGACAATGACGATCAGCAGCGACAACACAGTCGCAAAAATCGGACGATCGATAAAAAAGTGAGCTAAGCGCATCAAACCGACTTTCGGGCAAAAATTCTATTTCGCAGCAGTTTTGATTTCGCCCGCAGTCGGCGCAACTTTCGCACCCGGACGAACGGCAGGATTGGCGATGCCATCGATGACAACGCGATCCTCGACCTTAAGACCGGTGCGGATGACGCGCAGGCCTTCATGAATAGGCCCAAGCGTGACGGGCGTCGCCGTCACGACATTCTCGGCGTTGACGGTGAACACGATCTTGCGCGCTTGATCCGAGACGATGGACGCATCGGGCACCAGCAAAGCATCGATCTCGCCGCCAAAAAGTCCAGCCCGCGCGAATACGCCCGGCGTCAGCACGCCATCCTTGTTATCGAAAATCGCACGTCCGCGCAGTGTCCCCGAACGCTCGTTCAAAGCGTTATCGACGAAGTCCATGACACCGTTGTGCACCCAGTCTGTCTCATCCGCGAGTTTCGCGCGCACTGGGCTCGGCGTATCGCGAGATGAAACGCGCTCGCCCCGCAAACGCAAGCGCGAGTAACGCAAATAATCCGCCTCTGAAGCTTCAAATACGAAGTGGATCGGATCGAGGCTAACGATGGTGGCGAGCAACGTAGAACCAGTTTGATCTCCAGCAACCAAATTGCCGGGATCGACTTTCTTATCCGAAATGCGACCCGAAATCGGCGCGCGCACTTCGGTCCATTCTAAATTGAGTTCCGCCGACTTCAGTGCGGCCTGCGCAGCCATTAAAGAAGCCTGGGCCTGGCTGAGCGTCGCTTTGCGTTGCTCATAGACTTGCTCGCTCAAAACCTTACTCGCAGCTAACGGTTCCGCGCGCGCTACATCGGCCAACGCGAACTTCACTTGCGCATCCTGCCGCGCGATCTCGGCTTGCGCAGACTCAACCGCAATGGCGAACACCCGCTTGTCGATCGTAAACAGCAGATCGCCTTCTTTCACCATCGAACCGTCTTTGAAGTGAACCTGCTCGATAAAGCCGGACACGCGCGGCCGCACTTCGACACGCTCGACCGCCTCGAAGCGGCCCGAATACTCGTCCCATTGCGTTATGCGCTTCTGCAAGGGCGGCGCGACTGTCACAGGCAATCCGCCAGGCGGCGGCGCTTGCGCGACGCTCGGCGTGCCGATCATCAAAAGCGCGGCACACGCAGCCACGGCGAAAAATGGCAGTCGTACGCGCGGGCCAAACTGAAGCCGACGCTGTCTTGCAACTTCGTCGTGAGGCGATGTCATGGGTATCAAATCCTGAAGTCTGGGCACGGAAATATGTGCCACAATGGCCGGGGGGCAGCGCATGTATGGCGTGTCTGAACGGTGATCGTCAAACTTGCCCTATTCTATAGGAGAGATTTGAATGTCGCGCGACTGTCGGGACATTTTCTAAACGACGCAGGTTTTTAACCGTTGCGAGCCTATTCGCGAACCCACGCCAACGCATAGCTGCCCACTATTTGGGCGCAGGTGTAGGAGTTGCCTTGCCAGCTGGGGAAGAAGTGTTTGTCCCTGCTGTGGGCTTATTGGGAGGCGGCACAGCAGGCGATGCAGGCGCACCTGCATTTTGAACGCGGGGCGCTACTGAAATCCCAAACAGCCGCCAAGTATCGCCAACCCGCGCATACAACAAATCGAAATAGACGGCCGTCGGGCTGATCTCGATCAGTCCTTTCAATCGCAAGCGCCCTTTGGAATCGATACCAGGAGGTTGCGCCAATTGCGGCGTCACGAGCACGCATTTCGTCAGATCGATCCCTTCTGATCGGAACGCCCTAAAAATATCTGACAGTCGCGCCGCTGAATTGACGGATTGAAATCCCGGCGCGCCCAGATCGCGCAACACCGTATAATTGCCGGTGAGATTGGCATGATGCAGCGCCAGCAAAGATGAGCGGATCATGACGAGCAGGTCTTCCGCTGGCGGCATTACGCTTTGCGACGCGGCGGCGGTCGATGCAGGCGCACTTGGAGCTGGAGGTTGAGGTTGCGTTGTTGCTGGCGCAGCCTGCTGCTTGGGCGGCGCGGTCTGCTTGGCAGGCTCAATCTTTTTGTTGTCAGCAGTTGTTTGCGGCGCGGGCTGCGCGAGCACAGGTGTCGTTGCGAGCAACAAGCTACACAGCAGGACAACCAGGATACGCATGGTCAGTTATACTCAACGCAAAAACGTCGGGATTATGAGACGATAGTGCTGATCGTGGAATTTTCACGGCGCTGCCGTCAAGGAGATCTTTCCAGCATAGCAAACCCAGAACGCTATTGGTTGCAAACCAGTCTGCTCATTCATCAAAAAGAAGCGCCGTCACCCATTTGGATAACGGCGCTTGAAGTATGATGCATCGCAACGCTTACGCATTACTTGAAGGTCAATTGCGCTCCGATGCGTCCGCCGACGACTTGATCGCCGCGGCCATTTTCAAATCCTACGCCGACGCCACCAGACACGGTGAAGCGGTCGCCAGGCGTGAACACGTTGTAGCCCATTACGCCCTGCGCGCTGACCGACATCGCTTCCGCGCCTTCGTAGAAACCGGCATTGAGAGCGATGCCGAACCGCTCGCCTGCGATCAGGTCCGGGTTCTCCATGGAAATCGCCATAGCAATACCGGCTTCCGACTCATCGAGCCGTTCGAAGATTTCGCCACCGTCAGTTGCCAGGTGACCGCTTTGATCTGACGTTACGACTTCTAACGGACCATCAGTCTGACGGTCGCGGCTCTTGCCAGATGTGATACCCGGCGCCGTGTAAGTTTCTTGGCTCGTACCCCAGACGATTTCATTGTTTGTAGTTGTCTGCGCGCCCGCGCCGAACGCTGACGAGTACGTGTGTCCTGGTCCAGCAACCGATGCACCGGCACCAACCGCGGTTCCATTATCCGCAAACACGCTCGCGCCAGCACCAAACGCCGAGTCGTTCGGTCCAGCAGCGTATGAACCAGTTCCCACCGCAATCGAGTCTATACCCTGCGCCGTTGCGCCATTGCCGATGGCGGTAGCGCTATTCGCGCTGGCGTTCGCGCCACTGCCAACTGAAATCGTATCATTGGCAAATACGTTTTGTCCGGCATTGTAGCCAAACGCCGTGTTACGGAATCCGTTGACACCTGACCCCGCAAAAGTACCAATCCCTACGTTATCGTCTCCGATCACACCATTTGCAGCGGCAAATCCAGCGCCGTAGTTGAAATTGCCTTCAACATCGTTACCAGCGCCAGTTCCGTTCGCGGTATTACCATCACCCTCGACTAAGTTACCAGAAGCAGTGCCGAATGCGTTGTTGGCATCACCAAGAACGCCATTACCTGAAGCCGTACCGCTGGCGCTGTTAGCGTCGCCCGCTACAAGATTTCCCGATGCAGTGCCACTAGCACTATTTGCATCACCGAAAATACCGTTGCCTGAGCCAGTGCCGCTATGACTGTTGCCACTGCCAACTATGCCGTTGCCAGAACCCGTACCGCTTGCACTGTTACCTGAACCGACCACAACATTTCCTGACAGCGATCCACTGGCAGTATTGAGATCACCTGCCACGCCGTTGCCAGCACCTGTGCCGCTGGCCGTATTGCCGCTGCCTTCAACGACGTTACCTGAACCAGAGCCGAAGGCGCTGTTACTCGACCCTGAG
>PERI01000003.1 GCA_002928515.1 Hyphomicrobium sp. | reverse complement strand
TGCCAATGACCGAGAAGCAGCGTGCCCGGCTTCCAGTCCCAGTTCGGACCAAGCTCCCAGGGATGCCCCCACCTGGCCGATGCGCCGACTTCGTGGCGCCCGGCGATGCCGGAACCCCGCGGCGGGAATTCATCGATAGCCATGTTCGCTCCCGAAACAAGAGACGCTGCACGCTGTTCGTCTTTGCGATTAAATCACGCGCATGAAGCGGCGCAAGAAACGCCAAATTCGACAATGCGTGCGGATGCGCAGGAATGTTTGCGCAAGTTCGCTGCAAATAAATTTGGTGCCCGCTCTACCCAGAATTCAGGACGACCTTATGCGTCAGCGGGAGCCAGACACCGCGTCCGACGATTCATGAGGCGTACCGAGACAGCTCGCTAGGGATCAACAGGCTTCCGCGCCAGTCGCGTCCTTACGGCCGCTCCCGTGAAGCCTGTTGACCCACTCGCCCAAGTCTCGGTCAAGAGGCCTCATCGTCGGACGCGGTGTCCGGCTCCACATTCACGAACAGGAGTTCCATGTTTACTTTCTTCGAACGCGATACCAGCTTCAAATTCAACCAGGCGTCGAGCGGCGACCTGAGCGAACCGACAGGTGTCGCTATCGTCGCGCTTATGACCGCAATCGAGCAACGTCTGGAACACACGTGTCACTGGACACGTGAGGCCGGGAATGTCCTTAATAAGCACGACCTCGAAATTGCAGACGAGTTCCTTCAATTCGCAAAGCGCTACGCTAGCGAAGCAATCGCGTTGATGGAGCGCGTTTCCGTCCTGCACGACATGATCCTGACCAGCGATTGACGCCGCTGCGCCCGCAGCCTTACGGCTCGCGGGCGCATTGCTTGTTGCTTTCTGGTCACATCCTTTTGTTCGACCGGGAAAGCCCATCCTTCCGTCCCGACCCACAACATCACATCGCCGATCGCGGGCCAGCAAAGGGCAAGGCCGCCAGCCGCTGTAAGCGGTGGCCGAGCCGCAGGGACCCATGCGCGTTAAGCGCATGGGTGGGCGCAGGCCAGCCTTGCCCGACGCGCGCGCGACGGCATCATCAGTGAAAGTCGGGACTGAATTTTGCATGATTAGCGAAATTATTTTCGCGCCAGATGTTATGCGAAATTCTGCCTTGGTTGCGAATGAGCGTCCATGTTCTGAAAATAAGCAGAATTGCGCTTTGTTATGAATGCAGCTTATTAAAGTTGGGAATAACTAAACGCAGCCTATGTGGAGCACGCAAGTGAAGCACGTAGTTTAAAGCTCGGAGTAGCGAGATGTGGATTTGATATCGATATTACGGCTTACGCCGATATCGATATCAAGATCCCTCTCGCCGGGGAGAGCGCTCCGCCACTCCCCTGGACCCCTCCGGTCAGGTCGCGCTGCCGCGCGACCCGAACCCAACCTTGATGAGGCGAACACGTGCCGCGACGACGCACACACGCGAAGGCAACGCGCAGCCGCATGGTCTGCATCCGCATGACCGATGACGACTATGCGCTCAAAGCTGCGCAGGCCAAGGAACTGGGCCTGACCGTCTCCGGCCTGTGCGAAAGCCTGGTGCTGACCGGCAAGGTCGATATGAGCGCGCGCCCCAGCTACCGCGCCATGGACCCGGCGCTGTTCACCGAGTTGCGGCGCATCGGCAACAACGTGAACCAGATTGCGCACGCCACCAACAGCAACCTGCCGACGGACGTGATGTTCGCATGGCGCAGCGTCAACAACCTGATGAGCGCCCTGCTCTCGGACGAGCTTCTATCGCAACGACTGGCAACCCTCAGAGCGAAGATTGCTGCCCATGATTCCCCGCCTCCACAAGCGCGGGACGTCTTTCAAAGGAGCGTGCGGGTACATCCTGCACGACGCCCAGAAGACTTCCCGTGACCGCGTCCTCTGGAGCGAAACACAAAATCTCATCTCGACGCCAGATGACGCCTGGTTCGAGATGTTCGCGACCGCGCGCGACCAGGCCGAACTTAAGCGGCAATCAGGACAAGACGCGAGAGGCCGCAAGAATACCAAACCCGTGCTGCATTACACCCTTTCCTGGGCTATCGGGGAGAACCCCACGCCGCAGCACATGCGGGAGACCGCCCTATCGAGCCTCAAGGCTCTGGGGCTCGATGGCCATCAGGCTGTCATGGCCGCCCATTCCGACAAGGACCACCTGCACGTCCATATCGTGGTCAATACAATCCATCCCGTGACGGGCATGACGGCCCAGCTCAAATACACCAAGGAACATCTGTCCCGGTGGGCAGAAGCGTATGAGCGCGAGCACGGCGTGCATTGCGAGCAGAGGATTGCGAACAACGAGAAGCGCAAAGAGATCGCGGCGGCAAGGCAGGCCGATCCGTCACGTGAGTTCGTAGCCGTCAAGCATCAGCAGACCGCGCGCGCAGAGTGGTTCGACAAGAAGGTGCTGCTGGAGCGAATGAAGGAACTTCGGGCAGAGATCCGCCCTCTCATGCCGCAACCGAACCCCGAGATCCGCAAGGCGATGACCGCGCAGCATAGGGCCGACCGTGAGGCTCTTTATCAGGGCACGGTGGCCGCCGTCGATCATGCACGATCTTCGGTGTTCGCGCGCTACCGCCCGCAATGGCGTGATCTCTACCGGGCGCATAAATCAGAAACAAAACACCTGCTTCGCGCGGCGACCCACCCCTTCGAGCGGGCAGTGTTCGTCTATTCGCAGCGCCAACGGCTGGGCAACGGGAAGCCGCTCACCATCCGGCAGATGTTCCAGCTCATCATGAAGCCTGATCGCCTGTTACAGAGGGTCGAGGCGATCCAGAACAAGGAGCGGCGGTCGCTGGCCCGGGCCGAGAAGGCCGACAAGAAGCAGATCTCGGAGCGGCTGTGGCTTCAGTACAGAACGCGGATCGATACGGTCAGGGAGCAGCAGAAAGAAGAACGCTTTGCGATGGTGCGCGAGCGCGAAGCACATCTGCGGACCGTCGTCACGTTTGCGCTCGCGAAGGAATCGCTCACTGCAGACCGGCAGCCGGCAAACGACAGTCCGCCGGAACAACAAGCGCTCGAAGCGCTACCCGCGCCCGCATCCGCGTTCAACACAGCCGTCAACACGCGCTCGCCCGCCCAGATGGCGCAGGTCGAGAAGATCAAACAGCAGATGGAAGAGTGGCGGAAGCGTAATCCCGGGCGCGACTTCGGTCGGGAGATGTAAGGATATGTTCGCAGGAACGACCAGACTCGCGATTGACTGTGGACCTCAACACAAAGTTACATACTTGGGATACGTTACCATCCACATTTGTCTCTAACCACAGGTGCCGCAATGCAAACCGCGGTGAAACGCTTGCTCGGCAATACACCTTTAACGCAGTTCACCAACGATTTTTGGGGCAAGGACTGCCTATTGGTCACTGCTGACGAGAGCCGTTATGCGGAACTGTTCAGCTGGACTGCCCTTCAAACTATTCTCTCAACCCAGCGATTTGACTTTCCTCGCCTGCGCCTCGTTCGTCGCGGAAAAGTCGTCCCTCCCGCAGGCTACATCACTCTTGGTTCTGATCGCCGAGGCAATGTTTACACGACCCACCGCTCCGATGTTGTCGCATCCGAGATGAAGCAAGGTGCCATGCTGCACATCACCAGCCTCCAGGAAACGTGGGAGCCACTGGCCCGGTTTGCTGCTGAACTTGAACCCCAACTCACGGCCCGCGTGCAAATCAACCTGCACGCGGCTCTTGCAGAGTCGCGCGGGTTTGCGACGCATTGGGACGGGCACGATGTTTTCGTCATGCAGATCGCGGGTAAGAAGCGGTGGCGGCTCTTCGGAATGACCGAAGCGGCGCCTATTGCCGTTCCGCCGGATCAGAAACGCGATCCGCCCTCGGCGCAGATTCGGGAAATTGTGCTGCAGGCAGGCGATATGCTATATGTTCCGAGAGGCTACTGGCACGCAGCAGAAGCCCTTGAAGACGTATCGCTGCATTTGACGTGCGCCGCGCAGTATCCCACTGGCCTGGATTTTCTTGGCTGGATTATGAAGCGGCTGGAATCTCGACCAACGGCCCGAAAGGACATTCCCTTTCACCAGATCGAGAGCGCCGTCGACGCTGATGAGCACCGAGCAAACTATGCCGCCGTACTAAGTGCCCTGATATCGGAAGAGGTCTCACCGACCACACTCCAGCAGTACTTGCAGGAGTACCAAGCTGGGCTGGGAAGAACCAACCGCTTCGATCTTAGTTGAGGACACCATGCACGCCGACTCAGACGTTCAAAGCCGCATCGACAAGCTCGACCTTGAGCCAATCAAGTTCAAGCTCGCCAAAGCATCCAACTTTACGAATGACGAGATCGCCCTCACTGAAAAGTGGTACCGGCGGTTCCTCTTCCTGGCTTGGAAGTATCCCGATCGCGCGATCGTCATCCCGGAGCCAGTCGACGAGATGTGGCACCACCACATTCTCGACACGCGCAAGTATGCTGACGATTGCAACTCAGCATTCGGCGAGTTCCTGCACCACTTCCCTTACTTCGGGCTTCGCGGGGCCGACGACGCTCGCGCACTGCGGCAAGCGTTCGAAGAGACCAACGAGATTATGCAGGGTCAGTACGGAGAAAATGCCCGAGACGAATTCGGGGCGTTGAGAACTGAATGGTCCAACGAAGAAGCTGCGAGTTCCTGCTCTGATTGCAGCGGTTCGTGGCGTAGCCCGTTTCCTCAGGGCGAGGAACGCCCTCGCCTGACACCGCCAATCTAATAGGCTTGCGACTCGTCTCGACTCGGGGCGAGCGACCGCAGCTGTAGCGCCATAACCTGAAGGCGCCTGCTTACTCGCAGGCGCCTTTCTCATGGACCGACGCACCGCCGCCAGTTGAGGAGATCCTAGCTAAAGTGACGTCGCAACACCGGATTACGCCGTCCCACTGCGTGAACCCAGCGTGAACGGCAGATCGTCGATTTTTGGAGAGCGTGTTAAGCATCTGATTCAATTGGTGGAGCCGAGGAGGATCGAACTCCTGACCTCTGCAGTGCGATTGGCCCATTTATTTCGCAGATTTCTTCATGAGACCGTCTACATGGGCTTCCCACATAGTCAGGGCCTCTCGCATCTCATCGAGATAACCGAAGCGGTTGTAAACGCCGGCAACGCCGCCAAACGTACCGGAAACATGATTGAGAATTTTCTCGACGACGTGCGGTGCGACACCTGCCTTGGCCATCCCCGTTGCAGCCGTCCTGCGCAGATCGTGCAGCGTCCAGTCGTGCTGCTCCGCGTGCGCGTCCAGTGCGCGCTTGCCCTTTGAATAGCCGGAGTAGGCACGGTCGCTATATCGGCGCGCCGGAAACACGAAGGGACCGTCGCCGACGCGGGGCAGGTTCTTGATGACGGCAAGGGCGGACGCCGTCAGTGGAACGATATGTGTCCGGTGGTTCTTTGTTCGATCTGAAGGGATCGTCCAGAGACGGGCCTCGAGATCAAGCTCGTTCCATTGCATGCCGACGACCTCGCCGCGGCGTTGCGCTGTGCAGGCGAGCAGTTGAACGATTGGGCCGAATGGCCATCCGACACTCTTGGCGGCATTCAGGACCGCGCCCAGTTCCAGATCGCTCAGGACGCGATCACGGTTGCTGGCTTTGGCCGGAGGCTTCAGGGCAAGACAAGGGCTCTGGTCAAGACGCCCCTGCTCGACACACCAGTTGAAGAATTTCCGGATAGCCGCGAAGGCATGACGCGCAGCGCTCGGCTTGCCTTCGGCCATGATGGCGTCGATAACCGTAAGCACGTCGGCCTTGCCGATCTCGTTGATCTTTCGCATAGACCATTTCGGCATGAACACCGCATTGAGCAGCCGCTCCGTTTCGTTCGCGGTGTTCGGGCGGTTGTGACGCTTGCAGTAGGTTTCCACATAAGCGGCCATGACGGCCTTGAACTGATCATCCAGCTTGATGCGCGCAGAACGCTTTTCCTGCTGTGGATCGATGCCATCCGAAAGCGCGTTCAATGCGTCATTCGCCCGCCTGCGGGCCTTCTCCAGGCTCAAGGTGGGGTAGCGGCCAAGCGTAATGCGCCGGAAGCCGCTGCGATGCCGGCCGAGAAGGAAGAATGTCTTGGTGCCCCGCGCACTGACGCGCACACCAAATCCTGGCGTGCGCCCATCGTAGAATTCGACCCGGCCTGAGGCCGGTGCCTTCACCTTGCGCAGGAAGAGATCGCTGAAGGGAGCTTGGGTCATGGGAAGCCAGTGGTCTGATGATAACGCCAAAGACTGAGAGTTAATTTGGGAAGCACATGGGAAGCAGAATGAGCGCGGTTGGAAGTTCAGCCATGTGCTGGCAAATCCGCATAACAACCTATTATAACTGATAAAATGGCGCTTCTTTGTTCGGCAGCGTTGCACGCCGAAAACGCCTTGCACCAGTCTGGGGGACTGGGGGTCGGAGGTTCAAATCCTCTCGCTCCGACCAATAACCTCTAGTCCTTGATTTCAGCGACGTATCGCTAAACATCTCAGCCAAGACACCGCACTCAACCGGCCTATCAGCCGCAAATCCAAAATTCCGCATCATCAAAAACGATGGGCTTTGCCACCATCGCGAAACAACGCCGATGAGCAATGTTGCCCATCGGCGCTATCGAGCGAACATCACGCAACAGTGTCGCCAGTTGGCATTTTCCTGAAACGCTTTTTCGAGTCTGCATAGACGGCGTTGCAGAGTGTGGCGCTGAATGGTGCGACGGCTGGTTCTCCGACCCCACCTACATGCGTGGGGTGCATCGACGATATGAAAATTGACCTTCCTTAAATAATTGCTCATTCGCGCAATGGCAAAATCTCAGTTACTAAACGGCGTAAAGAAATAAATGGTCTATAGGAATACAACAACTCTGCTGCTCAAGAAATGTCGCGCGCTGGGATCATGCATTTTAGACACCGACAATTTTAGGAATGGCAGCAGCAGAGTTGTTTCTTCGTTAGTCTTGCTGTTTGCTAACATCAAAGTATAGCTACGTGATAGAATCACTACTCATCAAATGACACGGCGAGTATAGCTTAAGTACGTAGGCCATATGCATGACCGAAAAGCCTAATCAAGATAATATATGCGATTTCGATTGCGCAAAGCTACACGATCCTCTTGTTTCAATTATTGTCACGCATTTTAATTATTCAGATCATATTCAAGACGCACTACTTTCTGTCCTGTCCCAAACCCATCAGAATTGGGAGTGCGTGGTTGTCGATGATTGTTCTAACGCAGAGCATCGGATCGAGTTAGAGAGGATCATTAATAAAATAGGTTCTAGAAAGATCCGGCTGATTAGCACTGAAGAAAATCTTGGACAGACGCTAACATTCTTCAAAGGCTTTGAAACGACATCCGGAGAGTTTGTTTGTCTATTAGATCCAGACGATCGTTATGCACCAGTATTCATAGAAAAAATGTTGGAAGCTCATCTTCATGAGATGATATTTTGTCCTTTGGCTTCATGCGATCAGCGACTCTTTAAAAACGGGTCGGTGATCAGCGGTATGAATACACATCTCAAAAAGCGATTTCTTGTAAAAAATAATGGATTTTTTGAACTGCCAGCGCAGCCTTCAGTCTCGCAATACTATATTCCGGCGGGTGTGGAAGGTTGGAATTGGACGACATCTTCCGCCATCATGTTTCGCAGAGCGGCAGTAAACCTAGCCCGTCCATATCGACAGCTTTCATGCAGAAACTCTACTGACGCCTACCTAGCTCAAGGTTTGCACCGGCTCGGTGGTACAATCTTCGTTACGTCGCCGCTCGTTTATCGCGGGTTGCATAATGCCAATTGCTGGATGACTTCAGAAATATACTCGAGTTCTCAAAAAAGTGGCCGCGCTGGTCGCAAAGAAGATGCTCCTGAGCTACTTGTCGATGTGATCGATGCTATCCGTCACAATGGTGGTGGCGAGCAACTTGATCGTTTCGTCCGCAAGAAGAAAAAGAATCTCAATTTGCTGCAAAAGTGGAACCGCTCAATTAGAAAAAGCTTCAGTTTTCTACCTAAGTAGCAACTTCGCTCATGTCTTTAACGCCGATGAGCAATTTTGCCCATCGGCGCTATCGAGCAAACGTCACGCAACAGTGTCGCCAGTCGGCATGCTCCTGAAACGTTTTTTCGAGGCTGCATAGACCGCGTTGCAAAGCGCGGCACTGAACGGTGCAACGGCGGGTTCTCCGACCCCACCAGAATGCGTACCGTTTGGTGCATCGACGATATGCACATTGACCTTCTTTGGATAATTGCTCATCCGCGCAATGGCAAAATCGGTGAAGTTCGATTGCTCCACCGCCCCGCCCTTGAACGTAATGCCACTATAGACAGTGTTGGACATGCCCATCACAGCGGCACCTTCCAACTGCGATCGAATACGTTCTGGGTTGACGTAGAGCCCGCAGTCGATAGCGGTCGTCACTTCTGGTACGCGGAAAGTACCATCTTCGTCGATGCTGACGTGAACCACGGTGGCAACATAACTTGACCACGCACAATGCGCAGCAATGCCCAAACCCTGACGCGCAGGAAGCTTCTTGCCCCATCCGGCTTTTTCAGCCGCCAGTCTGATGACGTGTTTCAAGCGAGCCGTATCGATTGGGAACGCTTCGTAGGGATCGCCATAGTTCCAGAAGTCTTCGGGGAAACCGAGAGCTTTGGGATCGAGCTTGCGGTCGCTTCCGATCAACTCAAGTAAAAAGTCTTTCGGATCGCGCCCAAGCTGATCGGCAATCTCCGTCACCGCCGACTGAACGGCAAATGTATGGGGAATGGTCGATACGGAGCGATACCAGCCGATCCGCGTATGCGCCATCGCTTTCCCATTTTCGCAACGCACGTTGGGAATTTCAAACGGTGTATTAACGAAACCCATTCCGTATTCGATGGGGAACGAATATCCATCGTCTTCTTTGAAGGTCGAAATAATCGACGGCGCAACCGTTCGATGACGCCAGCCTGTCACCTTGCCCTTGTCATCGATCGCCGCCTCGATCCTCTCGACAGAAACCGTATGATAGAAGCAGTGACGCATGTCGTCTTCGCGCGTCCACTGCAACATCACCGGCGCACCGCCGATTTTTTGCGACACGAGCGCGGCCTCGACCATGAAGTCCCACTTCGATTTGCGACCGAAGCCACCGCCAAGCAGCGTCACATTCACTGTGACGTTCTCGATCGGCATCTTCAAAGCTTCGGCGAGATCTTTGCGTGCACCGTATGGGCTTTGTATCGGCGCCCATACGTCAAGTTTGCCATCGGCGATACGCGCCACAGAAACCAACGGCTCCAGGGCGGCCGGGACCAAATGCTGCGCATGATAGTCGGCTGAAAACACCTGTTTGGCATTGGCAAAAGCCGCGTCAGGATCACCCTGATTACGAATGACTTTGCCGGGCTTTGATGCCGTCTCCGTCATCTCTTTATCGTAAGCAACAGACTCATAGCTGGCGTTTGGGCCATCCTCCCATTCAATCTCAAGCGCGTCGCGACCGCGCATGGCGGCATAAGTTGAAGTCGCGACGACGGCGATGCCGCCGAGAATTCCAAAACCGCGCGGGTTTTTGAATACGCCCTCGATTTCGTGCACGGATTCAACGCCTGGAATTTTCAAAGCCTTTGCACTGTCGAATTTTTTGACTTTCCCGCCGAGAACAGCAGGTCGTGCCATGACAGCGTATTTCATGCCCGGCAGTCGCACGTCCGAGCCATACTGTGCTTTACCCGTCGTAATGTCATGCAAATCGACAATCGGCGTTGTGCCTTTGCCGATCAGTGTGAACTCGCTCGGCGTCTTGTAGAGAAGTTTGTCTTGCGCAGGTACGGGCTGTTTCATCGCCGCCAATGCGAGTTCGCCAAAGCCGAGCGATTTGCCAGTTTCCTTGCCAGCTTTGTCGAGCAGAACGACTTTATGTCCACCAGCGCGGCACAGCTTTGCATCAACACCCCACGTCGTGGCAGCAGCAGCTTCCAGCATATGGCGCATGGCAGCGCCGCACTGACGCATCGGCTGAATGAAATGGCGCATGGAGCGCGAACCGTCAGTGTCTTGATTACCGTATTTCGGTTCGTCGCCTGGAGCTTGCACGAGTTTAACGCGCGCCCAGTCAGCACCCATTTCATCAGCGATCACCATGGGCAGACTTGTGCGAATGCCAGTGCCCATTTCCGCGCGATGCGTGACGATGGTCAGCGTGCCATCCGGATCGATCGCGATGAAAACGTTGGGATCGGCAACCGTTTTGTGCGGCATACCATCGGCACCTGTAGGGTAGGGCTTGAGCGGCTCTAGCGCATTGGCCGGAGAGGTATGCATTGCGAGCACCAATCCTGCGCCTGATAACATACCACCGAGCACACCGCGGCGGCTCACGTTCTCGATCCAAGCGGTGCTCGCAGATGGCCGAGCAGTGCGCGCTTCATTCTCAAAATAATGCAACATGATCATACTCCTCCGGCTGCGAGGCGAACGGCTTCGTGAATGCGCTGATAACAGCCGCATCGACATAAGTTGCCAGCCATCTCTTCGACGATTTGCTCGTCCGTTGGCGCGCGGTTCTTACTCAGGAGCGCACTGGCCTGCATAATCTGACCAGCTTGGCAGTAGCCACACTGTGGCACGCTGAGTTGACGCCACGCTTTTTGAACCGGATGCTCACCATCGGCACTCAAGCCTTCGATCGTCGTGACCGCTTTGCCTGCGGCCGATGCGGCCGATGTCTGGCACGAGCGCACGGCAACGCCGTCGATGTGCACAGTGCAAGCACCACACACACCTGCACCGCAGCCGTATTTGGTGCCCGTGAGATTGAGGTCATCTCGCAGAAACCAAAGCAGAGGCATATCCGCATCGCCATTGAATTCTTTGGCAGTGCCGTTGACAGTGATGGTTGGCATAATGACGCTCTCCTTTTGCCAGAGCGGCAATGGTGGTGCCGCTTTCAATAGTAAGGTCTCTTAGGTCGTGACGTAAAAAGTGATCCTTATGAAATCGTCTAACGGGCCAGCAGTGTGAAAGGCCAAACATACGCTTGCCCCATGACGAATAAACCAACGAGTGAAGCAAGCGCCACCGAATGGAAGAATACAAAGCGAAGGATAGTGCCTTCGTGGCCGTACCATTTGGTCGCGGTCGATGCGACGACGATCGATTGCGCATCGATCATTTTACCCATCACGCCGCCAGAACTATTGGCGGCAGCCATGAGAACAGGATCGATATTGAGCTGCTCAGCCGTTATGCGCTGCAAACCGCCGAACAAGACATTCGATGATGTATCCGAGCCCGTCAGCGCCACGCCGAGCCAACCGATGAGCGTGCCAAAAAATGGATACGCCCAACCGGTGTTAGCCAACGCCAACCCAAGAGTGGCGTCTGTACCGGCATAACGCGTGATAAAGCCAATCGCCATCATGCAGGCGATGGTGATGAGCGAGTAACGGACCAGCCAAAACGTTCGCGCATACATGCGCACGAGCCCGCCAAGGCTATATCCCAGATACAAACCTGAAATAATCGCCGCGATGAATATGCCGGTTCCCGTCGCCGACAGCAGATTGAGATTGAAGATCGCAGCTTCGGTGTGCGGTGCAGCCACGACGGGGGGTACTTTTTGCACAAGTGCGTGCAACCCAGCGACGGGCACTTTCTCAACCCAAACATTATCGAGGGAAGCGCGAACCTGAGGCGTGCCCCACAAGAAAACAAATACCGCCAAGATGACCCAAGGTGTCCATGCCCGACGCACAGCGGCCGAACTATCAGTCACCATCTGGGCTGCGGGTTGCAACGATGATGGCCCGTGCTCTGCATCGCGCACTTCGGTCATGGTGCGAGCCGGTCTCCAGTTGCGCAGGAAGAGCGCCAAACACGCCATCGAAACCATAGCGGCCACGATATCGACGAGCCAAGGCCCGTGAAAATTAGAAACGAGGTACTGTGGGATTGCAAAGGATAAGCCAGCGACGAGGATTGGCGGCCAGACTTCAAGCATCTTGCGAAAACCGACGAACGCCCAGATCAGCCAAAACGGCACCAGCACCGAGAAGAAAGGAAGCTGACGTCCAACCATCCCACTCAACTCATGCAAATCGAGGCCCGTGACAGCCGCCAGCGCGATGATGGGCGTGCCCAATGCACCGAACGCAACGGGCGCAGTGTTGGCTATGAGCGACAAGCCTGACGCTGCCAGTGGCGAGAAGCCAAGACCGATCAACATCGCCGCCGATACAGCAACTGGTGTACCGAACCCTGCCGCACCTTCGAAAAATGCGCCCAGCGAAAATGCAACAAACAATAATTGCATCCGCTTATCGTCGCTGATGGCCCCAATCGAGCGTTGGAGAACTTCGAACTCGCCTTTTTCCTGCGCGAGTTGGTAGAGAAAAATAACATTGAGAATGATCCAGCCAATGGGCAAAAGACCGAACGCTGCACCATACGCAGCGGCCATACCAGCCATGTGCGGCGGCATTCCGTAAGCAATGATGGAAACCAAAAGTGCAGCCGCCAATCCCATGATGGCAGCAAGATGAGCGCGGACTTCAAACAGGCCAATCGCACCTAGAAGTACAAAAACTGGAATGGCAGCCACGGCCGCAGACAGAAGCATGTTGTCGAATGGGTCATAGACTTGCGACCACATGCGAGTCTTTCCCCATTGTAATCGATGCTAAGGCATCGCGCTTCCCAGGTCATTTAATTATACCAAGAACAATTCGCGGTCAAAACCCTTCCGTGCAGACGGTCTTGCCTATATTGTCATCATAGCTGGGCCATCAGCATAACGGCCCATGCTGTGCAAGGTTGAGAGGGATTGAGTGCATGATCCAGGCGCTCCGCACGCAGAAGATTGCCGATGTGATAGCCTTGCACATTGAGACCCTCATTCTTGAAGGTGCGCTGAGGCCAGGTGAAAAGCTGGCACCTGAACGCGACCTAGCATCGAAACTCGATGTCTCGCGCCCGTCCCTGCGTGAAGCCATTGAAATTTTGGCGGAACGCGGCCTCCTCACGACAAAGCGCACAGGTACGTTTATCACCGAGTTTCTGGGCCCAATGATGCAGCCATTGGCGAGCCTCTATCGCGGCAACGACAATGCGGCTGCTGATTATTTCGAATTTCGCAAATGGGTAGAAGCCCAAGCGGCAAGATCAGCGGCCATCCGCGCAACGGAAGTCGATAAAGCCGCAATCCGAGCTTGTCTGAGCGAAATGCGAAAAGCACATAAAATATCGGACCCAACGCAAGAGGCGCAAGCCGACGTCAAATTGCACATCACCGTGTATGAGGCCGCACACAATGCCATCGTCCTGCATGTGATGCGCGCATTGAGTGAGCTTCTGCGAAATAATATTTTCTTCAATCGCGAAAATCTCTATCGCCGTTCAGGCGTGCGAGAGAAATTACTCCAGCAACATATCGCCATTGGTGAAGCGGTCATTTCTGGAAATCCCGATCGTGCTGAGAAAGCAGCGGCTGATCATATTCTTTTCGTTTTCGGAACCGTGGAGGACATTCAGCGCGACAGCAAAAGGCTCAAAACCTCCCTCATGCGTGTTGGCCGGAGCGATTTCCTTGCGTAGTGAACGCGCGTTGCCAGAAATAAATCTATACTGGCAACAAGGAGCCAAGGGTGCGCATTGAACGATGCCGAAATATCGATGACTTTCGAAATCTAGCCAAGCGTCGTCTGCCTGGACCGATATTTCATTATATCGATGGCGCAGCAGACGATGAAATCACACGCCGACGAAATACTGACGCTTACGATCAGTGCGACTTGGTTCCGAATGTCTTAGCGGGGCTCAACGGCGTCGATCTTTCAACCACTGTCATGGGCCAAAAGCTGGCCATGCCATTGTTCTGTGCTCCAACTGCACTCCAGCGCTTGTTTCATCACGATGGCGAAAGGGCGGTGGCACGGGCCGCAGAAAAATTCGGCACGATGTTTGGCATTTCCTCATTGGGCACGGTGAGCATCGAAGAAATCGGCGCTGCGATCAAAACGCCAAAAATGTTCCAGCTCTACTTTCACAAGGATCGCGGACTTACGAACAGTATGATCGATCGATGCCTTGCTGCAAACTTCGATTGCATGGCGCTGACAGTCGATACCATCACCGGCGGCAACCGCGAACGAGACTTGCGGACAGGATTTACATCGCCGCCGCGCCTCACCCTCAACAGCTTAGTGAGTTTTGCACTCCATCCCGCGTGGGCTTTCAATTATTTCACCCATGAGAAATTTGATCTTCCTCAATTGAATACCCACGTCCAAGAAGGTTCCAGTATCTCGGTGTCGGTCAGCGACTATTTCAGCAACATGCTGGACCCGACAATGAGCTGGAAAGACGCCGAAGATGTGCGCAAGCGTTGGGGCCGCCCGTTCTGTCTTAAAGGCGTGATGAGTGTTGAGGACGCAAAGCGTGCCGTCGATATTGGCGCCAACGCCATCATGGTCTCCAATCATGGCGGCCGACAACTGGATGGCTCAAGAAGCCCATTCGATCAACTCGCTGAAATCGTCGATGCTGTCGGCGACAAAATCGACGTGATCTGCGACGGCGGTATCACGCGCGGCACCCATGTCTTGAAAGCCCTCGCAGTCGGCGCCAAAGCCTGCTCGGGAGGTCGGCTGTATCTGTATGCGCTCGCTGCTGCCGGACAAGCCGGCGTTGAAAAGGCGCTTTCAAATCTTCGCACTGAAATAGAGCGCGACATGATGCTGATGGGGTGCAGCAACGTGTCAGAACTCACCCGCGATAAATTGCGCTGGCGCAAATAAATTCGCGCCATGCAAGCGTCTGGTGCGCTCAACTTTTGAGAGTTTCCACAGCAAGCCGAATGAGGTCTGCCGTGCGATCGACGCCGAGCTTGACCTTCATCTGCGTGCAAATGTTAGCCACTGTTTTATAAGCAATGCCGAGATTTTCGGAAATCGTCGTCATGCTTTTGCCTTGGCCAAGAAGCCGCAAAATTTCTATCTCGCGGATCGATAAGGATTTCAGCGGATCGTCGGTTGATATCTGGCTGACAGCGATACGCGATGCCAAATCTCTATCGATATATTGCCCGCCGTCAGCGACCTTGCGAATACCCGTAATCAATTCATCGACCGGCGCGCTCTTGGAAATGTAGCCCCGCGCTCCACTACGTAACGCACGCACGGCATACACCGGTTCATGATGCATACTGAAAATGATAATTTTTGCGTTGTCGTCGGTCACAAGAACGCGCCGTAACATTTCCAGCCCGCCCGTGCCCTCAAGATTAAGATCAAGGACGATGACATCCGGCCAATCGCGTTTGTAGATTTCAAGCGCGCTTTCGACATCGGCGGCATCGAAGATCGTCGCATTGAAATGAATGGAGAGTAACCGGCGCAAACCTTCGCGCACAACGCCGTGGTCATCGACGAGTAGAATTTTCATGCAGCGCCCGCTCTGGTGTCGTCATTGGCATGAGCCAAAATTGGGTTGGAAGGTGTAATAGGCAATTCGGCGACGAGGACAACGCCAGATTTGCCAGATGCTTCGGTGATGACTAGAGAACCACCTTTTTCCGTAACGCGTTCGCGCATGCCGGTTAATCCAAATCCGCGCGATGCCGTGGCCTTCAATCCAGTGCCGTTATCGACAACACTGATACGCAAACGATTGTTCTCGGTGCGACGCGCAGACAGCACAATGCGATTGGGTGCACCATGGCGCACGGCATTGCTTGTGCCTTCTTGGAATATGCGGAATGCCAGCGCATCGAGTGCAGCGCCGAAACTGACTTCCGTAATATCCATTTCGAACACGATGCCGGGCCGCCGCGCTTTCCAGAACGCAATCAGTTGATCGACCGCGTGGCTGAGACCTAAATCGACGAGTGTTGCAGGGCGCAGACGGCTCAAGATGGCGCGCAAATGCGTTTGCATATGCCCGACAGATTGCCGAATAGCATTGGCCCGCTCTCGCACATCTTCGTTATCGCCGCGCATCAAAAGCGGCGGAATGGTCTGAGCATCGACATCGACCGCAAAAAGAAACGGTCCGATTTCATCATGTAAATCACGGGCTATTTCAGCACGCTCTTCTTCTTGCACTGTCGAGAGCTGCTCATGGAGACGCAAGTTTTGATGCTCGACGCGCGCAAGCTGTTCCGCCATCTCGTTGAACTGTTTGTAAATGACAGCCAACTCTTGCGGTCCGGTTTCTGACACTTGTGCTTGGAAATCGCCGCCTGCAACGCGCCCAATCGCCGTCGATAAATTCTCCAGCGGACGCAACGCGCGCCCCACCGTGACATAAACCAATGCGAGAACGAGACTACAAAAAGCTGACACAATGATCAGCTTGAGCTTCATGTCTTCCCAAACTTCACTCACTTCGTTGAGCGGATCGGTTTCTATCGAAAGACGGCCTAAAGATTTGTACTCGCCGGGCAAATCGAAGCTGACAACTTGTGGTTTGCTGACGAGCAAATCATAAAGCCAAGTCGGTGCAGGGTCTGTAGGCAGGCGAACGCTAGAGGAACGAGCGATTGTCCCGTCAGGCGCTAACAATTTGGCGCGCAAATGTCGATCGCCGTTGAACGACACGACAATGCGCCCAATCGTGTGCGTACCATCGTTCGATGCTGCCAATGCGGCGATGGCATCTTCCATGGCGGTTTCGCCCACATTTATAGCGGACGACATTTCGAGATCGATTTTGCGCACGCCATGCCAATAGGTCAGAACACCGCCGCCGATCAGACAAACGATCAGCACGAGTGAAATCAAAAATAAAAGTCGTCGGCGCAATGGCATAGGTAAAATCGGTCTCCAGATTGTTACTTAGTAACTGTCTTCAGTCCGCCGCGGCAATACCGATTGTGACGCTTTGAAAATTCAATTCGAATGCAGGGCTTGAAGTGAAGCGACGATGCTGAACAGCTTGCCAATGAAAGACATACGGATGGATGTCAGGGCCCCACCAAGGATGCGACGCTAATAAACAGGAAATAATCAGGTAAATATCAGGAATTATTCCCATGCCTGAGGTTTAGCGATGCGATGCCGTTACGTGCTTCACAATCAGTCGCTTAGCTCTTCGTTGTAGCCGACGCACAATCCTCCCCCGACACATCGTCGGAACGCTGAGAATGGGCTGAGATAATCGGTTGAGAATACGGCCGCGATGATGCGTGTCGGTCAATGATAAGCCTTCTATGCTGGCAACATTCAGCTGCGGCGATAAAATGCGCGATGTCCGTCTTGCCTCCATCGGCGCCATGCGGTCGGACGCCATCAACCCCCACACCACACCCATCAACAGATAGTAATGACGCCAGTGATCGGTATCGATGATCACACCAAGCGCAATGTTAGCGGCCAGCGCCGAATAGACGATCAAAAAGAGCGGCTGAGTTTTTCTCGACTTCAGCGCGTGTTGGAAACCGAACACCAACGTCCCCAAACAAACGATCAAATAGAGCAACCCACCCAACCATGTCGTACTCAAAAACATATTGAGATAAATATTGTGGACGTTCTCGGGATGATAAAAACGAAAGAACGTCAGCGCACCGATGCCGAGAGGATTGTCGATGAGAATTTCTATCGCTTTGTTCTGGCCACCGAAGCGACCATCAACACCCGTGTCATAGGATTGCGCAAGGACGGCGCGTTCTTCCAACATCTGTGCAATCTTGTCGGATTGCAAAGCGACCATAATCGACAAGACAGCAACAAACGCAGCAAGCAAGAACAGCGCAATCAGTTTCACGCGCTGATTATTTTTCTTTGCTGTCACCAAATAAAGAAAGCCGTAGATTGAACATGCCAAAGTAGCGGCAGCCCACGCTCCGCGAGAAAAGCTAAAGAAAATACCGAGCATGATAAGCGTTGCCGGCAAGATGAGAACAAGTCCTGCCCGCAACGGTTTTGATAGCCACAAATGCAGAGACGTCAGCAGCCCGCAAACTAGGAAGGGGCCGAAGACGTTGGGATCTTTGAAGGTTGAAGTGGCACGGCCATAACGCGTGAAGTGATCAAAGGCACCGGGAAACAGGTCGAGATAGCCAGCAATACCAATACATGCAGCACCGACGCTGGCGACAAGATACCCGTTCAAAATGAGCTTCGTGTGCGCCTCTGGATTTTTGGCAACGAACGACGCAAACAGGAAGCAGGCACCATACAAATAAAGCGACACGAACATGTGTACGGTCGCGGTCGGCGCGTCGCGCGATACAGCAGCGCTGACAATACCAAGTGCAAAAATAATCAACCAGATTGAAAAACCGAAAAGTAGTTTCGGATCAAGCCGCGTCAAACCGACTACGGGTAACAGCACCATGAGCCCCATGGTCAAAAGATCGACCGGGGCAGGCTCCATAAACACTAGGGCGCTGATAGCAATCGTCAGCCAAACGGCAAAAAGCGAAAGCGCATGCGCCACGCCTTTTTCACTTGGCCTGCTGACCAAGTTATAATCGGCGACAGATGAGGAGGCGAGGGTATCTGACATGTGCTAGTCCAAGCGCCTAGACATAACTTGGACATGTCTCCGAAAGCGCACATGCGTGTGCAAGAGAAAGCCCAAAACGATGAGCGCCCCAAACAGATGCGCAATCGTCAAGAAGCTGGAACGCGATTGAGCAACATCGCGCGATGTCTGTCCTTCTGAAACGGACGCCTTGCGCACGATCACGGCAATCGCCGGACGTTCAGCGAAACTGCGTTGAGCAACTGAAAGGGTCGTTATCGAATGATCTGTGTTGGCATGGATGGGTGACTGGGATGCCAATACAAATGCACTGAAAACCAACGAGCCAGTGATGGCCAAAGTCCTCGTAAAAACACACTTCAAGCGTGCTCTGCTCAAGCAGTCCATTGATATCCGATAAGGAGAAACAAAGTGTCTCGACATGAGGCTGTACCGTCCCAAGTTCGCCGCCGAAACCGGTCGCGTCTGTTCCATGTCAACAACCATGCAAACAATGCGCCGCGTTAAGGTCAGCGAAAATAGTAAGTTGCCGCCTGCCGTGCGGTTGGCTGGCTTCTGAAATCAGTAGGCGTTCTTGGTGTTAAGCAGGGAGTACGGTGTCTTGAGAAGAATGTACAAATCGAAGAACACGCTCCAATTCTCAATGTAGTAGAGATCGCAATCGACGCGCTTCTGGATCTTTTCTTCAGTATCGGTTTCGCCACGCCAACCGTTAATCTGCGCCCATCCCGTTATGCCGGGCTTCACTTTATGGCGCGCGTAATAGCGATCGACAACTTGATCGAGCAATTGCGTATCAACCTTGGTTTGCATGGCATGCGGACGCGGACCGACCAGCGACATATCACCTAGAATGACGTTAAAAAGTTGCGGCAGCTCATCCAAACTGGTTTTGCGAATGAAGCGGCCGACGCGCGTGACGCGCTTATCGTTCCGCGTCACGAGTTTAAGCGCTTCAGGATCGCACTGTTCAATGTACATAGATCGAAATTTATAAACTTCGATCAGTTCGTTGTTGAAGCCATAGCGTTTCTGGCGAAACAGCACGGGACCTTTGCTTTCCAATTTAACGGCAAGGGCCACGAGCGCTAGAACCGGCGCTAACAAGACCACTGCCACCGAGGCAATAATCTTATCGAACAGCCACTTCGAGACCGCATTCCAATCCGTAATGGGTCGGTCATGAAGGTCGATCATCGCCACCGAACCCACGCGCGTATAAAGGCGCGGTGAAAATCGAATAGCCGACACGCTTGCAGGCAACTTGATATCCACGGGCAAGACCGACAATTTATACGCAACGGATTGCAGGCGATCTTCTGCCGTGAGCGGGAGGGCGACGATGACCAAGTCGAAGCGTGCACTCCTACTCATCGATATGAGAGCATCGATACCGCCTAAATGCGGATAACCGGCAATTTGGCGCGGTGCGCGTGTGGGATCGCGATCGTCAAAAATTCCAGCAATCCGGATCAGTTGATCGTGATCGGATTCAAGTTCATGCAGCAATGTTTCCGTAATGGGGCTTGAGCCATAAATCGCAGCACGCAACTGAAGCCGACCATCTTTAGCCCATCGACTGATCGCGGTCGCAATCGATAAGCGCGCAAGTAAAATCGCGACACCGCTCATCGCGTACCAAATTGCGATCCAAACGCGTGATACATCCGTCCCGCGCTTGAGGAAAAACAAACTGACGACGAGTGTGCCGAATGCGATCGTTAAACCGAGCATCAGGCTCGGCAATTTCCGGATATAGCTCGCCAAGGAGCGAAGCGAGTAAAGACCCAATAGCTCGAATGCCGCGACCGAAAGTAAGCTGACAAGCGTGATCGGTAGTAGGTAACTTCCAACTCCGACGACGTTGGAGCTACCGACGTAGCTATGTGCGACTACCAACCCGATGATGGCGATAAGAACGACATCGACAATCCGAGCAAAACCACGAACCAGTGCAGCAGATATCGGTTTCGATTGAGCAGCCGCGCGCAAATCCAGCAACAAACTTGGGTTTCGCACAACAGACAAAACCGGAGCGTTTAGCGCGTTAAATTCTTCCAAGTGAGCAGTGCGTTGATGTGAAGTCGGCATTGAATGAAACCCGCATGTCCTAATTCGAGTGGACTTACGAGTGTGAAGGCATCCAACGTGCCAAGTTGCGTTAACGCGAGCATGCAGTGCTGATTAAGGTTACCGCGTGGCGGTTGTATAAAAGTCGAGCACTGATGACGTCATGGCAGAAATCGTAAACGTTTTTTGCACATGCCTGCGAAGCCGCGCAGTGCGCTCTAAGGCGGCCTCAGGATCGACGAGTGCGCGTCTGATTGCAGAGGTCAGGGCCGTTACAGAGCCCGCCTCTATGAGCTCCGTATCCGTTCCTAGGACCATCTCAGGAATGCCACCGACCGAAGTGGCAATCATCGGAATTCCAGAGGCTGCAGTTTCCAGAACGATATACGGAAAACTATCCTTAAGAGATGGAATGACCTTTAAGCGCCCGAGCGAGAACGCTTCTTTGACAGGGAGTTCACCGGTGAATGTCACACAATCATTGAGTTGAAGCCGTGCGCATTGCTGCTTGAACTTTTCGCTATCGGGCCCCGAACCGACGATCGTCGCCGTAATAGGACGTTCCTGTCTCAATTCAGCAATGGCGTTAAGCAAAACTTCGACGCCCTTTAAATCGCGCAGCATGCCGATGAACAGTAAATCGGATGCATTGGGACGTGGCGTGATCGGTGAAAAATCATCAGGCCCCAATCCATTGTGAATGACGCGGTATGCGGTTGTCGGTGCGCCAACACGCGCTTTGTAAGCCTTGCAGGCAAAGCCACTTTCGAAAATAAGCCCCGCCGTGAAGCGCTCCAGTTGACGCTCGACGTTCAAATACAACTTACCTTCGAGACTTGCTGGATCAAAATGCAGACTGCCTCCATGAGGCGTATAGAACGCGCGCACGCGCTGACCTGTTGATCGCAAAGCGCGTGCCGCCAAGCGCGCGTACAGTCCACCTTTTGCGCCATGGCCATGCAAAACGTCGAGATCGAGGTGTCGTGTGTTTTTGAAGACTGTCTTAGTGGCGATCAAATCGCCAACGCCAGGTTGGCGACCCATCGGAGTGCGTGTCACCCCTAATGACATGATGTCATTCACGCGCTCGAAATGCATCGCTGTCAGTTGATCTTCAGCGAGATTATCCGCCAAAATTCCAACCTCATGACCCATTCTGGATTGCTCGGCCGCCAAATCCAGAACGTGGCGGAACAGGCCGCCGATGGGCGATCGGAAACAATGGACAATGCGCATGATCAGCTACTCGGTCTTGTCGTCAATCGAAAGAGGAGTGCGGTTCTATAAGAACCGCTCGAAGACATGAATCGTATCGCCAGGCTTGACGACATAGTCACCGGGCGCTTCAACCTGTTCGACAAATCCATTGACGCGTCTTGTGATGCGAAACTTGCGGTCGCTGGCGCGCTCAGTATATCCACCGGCAATGGCAATCGCCGTCTCGACCGTCATGCCTGAAACATACGGATACTGCCCTGCTGAGCGCACTTCACCCAGAATAAAGAATGGTCGGTTCTGCTGGATATCGACGGTGACCTGCGGATCTTTCACATAGTCGGCACCAAGTCGCGCGCGAATGTTGCCTTGCAATTCCGATGTCGTTTTGCCGCGCGCATAAACTTGACCGATCAGCGGTACGGCGATCCGGCCGTCATGATCGACCACATACTGTCGCGATAAGTTGGGTTGGCCATAAACAAAAATACGCAATCGATCGCCGGTATCCAGAAGGTAGGGCCCGTCTGTATCCGCAACCGCTTGCGGCCCAATCACGTCACTCGGCAAATGGCCAGGTTCACCCCAAGAGGAAGTGGCAACAGCCATTACAGGATGGGCGCTATCGTCCGCTGGATGTGCAGCCGCACTTGAAATCGGTACCGGATGCACATCTTCGCTCGTCACCAAAGCGGGGTCTTTAATAGATCCCTGCGTATCCGCACTGATCTGAGCATCCGCGATGGCTATGTGGTCTGGTCCTGAAGCGCAGCCAGCCATAAGCGCGGCTCCAGCGCACACGACGATCAATTTAAAGCGCACCCACATCACGCAGTCTTCCCCACACAAAAGAATATGTCATGCGGACTGTAGGCGTGCGGGGGTTAAGAAATTCTAAGTTCGTGACTTTTTTTGAAACGCTTAACGACTTGCTAACTGCAAGACCCGCTTACTTGCGAATCAAGACCTCTCTTACGGCCAGAGCAAAATCATGCCCGCAATTCGTGTCGCTTCGCCTGATGACATCGACATGGCGTCGATCTTCAAAAATGTGCAAAGAAAGCTGCCCAAACTTCTGTTGGTGAGCGCCATATTTGGTGCACTGGCTTATGCCGGTGTGAGCACGGTTGCACCGAAATATCAGAGCCAAGCGCAGCTAGCGATTGTTGCCAAGGGCCCCACCAGCCCATACCTGGATTCAAAATCGCAGGGTGCCAGCTTCGATGCCGTCACAACACGCATGGATAAAGAAGCGGTCAATACGCACGTACGCGCCCTGAAATCTCCTGATCTGCTGGAAAAAATTGCCGCCGATCTAAAGCTCAAGGACAAGAAAGAGTACAATTCTGCGCTGGGGCCAGCCGATACCGCGGGTCAAATTCTCAATCTGATCGGCATGGGAAATGCGCGCCGAGGAGAAACGGAGCGCGATCGCGTTCTCAATGTATTGACTGAGCAACTTGAGGTCTATTCGGAGAAAGAAAGTCGCTTCATCGGTGTGCAAGTGACATCGATGGACCCGCAACTCGCAGCCCAGATCGCCAACCAAATCGCCGATGTCTATCGCGCATCGCTGGCAACTCAGGTCGTCACTGAAATCGACGACCAGCAACATATATTGCGCGGCAAAATCGAAAAGCTGGTTCCAGAACTGGCTTCCATCGAGACCGAAGTTGAACGCTATCGTGGGCAAATCAACGCCTTTAAAGGCGGCGCGCAGAATACCGGATTGAACGAACAGCAGCTCTCTGAGCTGACCGCCGAACTGACGCGTGCAAAAGCGTCCCGTGGCGAGGCCGAAGCGCGCTCTAGATCGGCGCGCGAAATGATGAAATTGGGCTCGGCCGACGCGTTGCCGGACGTGCAGAAATCGCCATTGATCCAGAACTTGGTGCAACAGCGCGTGCGCATCGAACGACAAATTTCCGAGCTGTCTGCAACGCTGCTCCCGCGCCATCCGCGCATGCAGCAACTTAATGCGGATCTGTCGGGATTGAAGGGTCAATTGAAAGGCGAAATTTCCAAAATCGTCGATAGTCTCGACAAAGAAGCGCGCGTAGCCCAAGGCCGCGAGGACAGCATTAAAAAGAGCCTCGACGATATCAAAAACCGCGTCGTTTTGAATGCGCCGGAAGAAGTCAAACTTCGGCAACTTGAATCGAATGCCAAGGCCAAACGCTTTGAGTTAGAAAATCTGCAAACTCAATTAGAATCGAACAGAAAAAAACTCGACACGCGCGCCCAGCCGGTCGAAGCACAATTGATTTCCAAAGCACAGGCATCAAGTGTGCCGGTCGCTCCAAAGAAGACCTCGCTCGCGCTGCTTGTTTCCGTCGCAACATTTATCTTGGGTATGGCATGGACAATCACGCGTGAGCTATTTGTCGGTGCACGAAGCGGTACTGTGCGAACATCTCACCAGACCAGACCGCTCGCACCCAGTTTTGAACCAACAACGCCAATCCTGGTTGCGCCGAAGGTCAAGTTCGAGCCGCAACTGGCAACAGCGCCGGTCAAGAACGGACTTGGAGAGGATCGCGATGAAAGCGGTCAGGCCACAGCCATTAGAGTTGCAACATCAATTCCCGATCTGGCACAGCGAATGCTAAAGCAACGCGCCAGTGTTGGTGGTCATCGTGCTTTGATAACCGGAGAAAATCAGTCCACCGTTGCCGCACAAGATGCCATCGCCCTTGTCAAAGCCATGGCACAAGAGAACGCCGAAGTTATTCTCGTTGACTGGAGCCCGTCATCGGAAGGTCTTGCGTCAATGCTCGGTGTCGAAACCAAACCGGGCTTGACCGAACTCTTGACCGGCTCTGGTGGCTTTGAGGATGTCATCCAGAAAATACCTGGGTGCTCGGTTCACTTCATTGCCCGTGGCGCTTCGCTCGATGAGACCGACGCAGACGTCGATCCCGATCAACTCAATCTCGTATTGGATGCGTTGGATGAAGCCTACGATCATATCGTCGTCTATGGAATGTACGACGACGCCCACGTCTTATTCGAAGCCATAGAAGGCCGCTTTGATGCAGGCATTCTCGTGACAGATGGCAAATCCGATACGAAACCGTCGAATGGCGACGCCGTGTCATTCCTCGGCTTTGAAGTGGCAGATATCGACGTCATACGCTTCGAACGTAAAGCCGGTGCGATCACCAACAGGGAGAAAAGCGGTTCGCGACCGACAAAAAATGCGGACCCGACGTTTCAATCTATACGCGCGGGGCTGGTAGCCAACGGTGAGGCGGCGAACTCTTAACGATCTGTTAAGCTTGGCGCACGGTATTGGGTAAATGGGCGCCGACGTGCGTACATTTTTTGCATATTAGATCGCAAGACTGCATGGCCAGATCAATGATGATGACCCGCAGTTAAATATCCCAAACAAGACGATTCAATCTATATGCCTAGACGCTCAAAAAAAATCATTAGAGCAGCCTTATCAGCCATGCACGTGATGCGGGCCGATGGATTGTTGGCGCGATTTTCGCAGGTCAATGGCGTTGTTTTCATGTTGCATCATGTCACGCCGACACCACCACAAGACTTCGACCCTAACGGACACTTGAGAGTGACGCCTGAATTTCTCGATGACGTCATTGGCCAAGTTCGCAACGCAGGGTTCGATTTCATTTCGTTAGATGATATCCCCAAGCGTCTTGAATCACGCGCCCAGGAAAAGCCGTTCGCGGCTTTCACACTTGACGATGGCTACAAAGATAACCGCGACTACGCCTATCCCATTTTCAAGCGCCACAACGTCCCTTTCACCATCTACATTCCAACCGACTTTGCTGACGGCAACGGTGAACTCTGGTGGCTGGTGCTTGAGGAAGCTCTACGCCGACTGAGTGTAACGCGCATCGAAATGAGCGGCACAACGCGCGAATTCCAACTTCGTACGACATCTGAAAAAGACTTGGCCTTTGACGTGATCTACGGTTGGCTGCGTCAACTGCCAGAGCGTCAAGCGCGCGACGTAGTGCAAAGGCTGGCACAAGACGCTCACTACGATCAGAGGCAACTCTGTCGCGACCTCGTGATGACGTGGGACGAAATTCGCGCGCTTGCCAGAGATCCTCTTGTGACGATTGGTGGGCATACCCGCACGCATTATGCGTTGGCTAAACTCAGTGCCGCGGAGGCGCGGGAAGAAATGCAAGACAGCGTCGCCCGTTTAAGCACTGAGCTTGGCAGCCCATGCCGCCACTTCAGTTATCCGTATGGATGTGAACACAGCGCAGGGCAGCGCGAATTCGATGTAGCGCGCGAGCTCGGCATGGCGACCGCCGTGACGACGCGCAAGGGCTTGCTCTATCGCTCGCACACAGATCATCTGACGGCATTGCCACGTCTCTCGCTCAACGGCGGGTTTCAGGACAGCCGTTTCGTGAAGGTCTTGCTGTCGGGCGCGCCGTTTGCTGCCCTACATGCTTGGCAATCGTTGGTGCCGCAGCGCTTCCGTGATGTTGCCAGAACGTCTCAAATATAAGCCGTGCGGGTGAATGCCCTACGACCTACGCGTCCGGCTTTTGCATCCATGAAATCAGCATGGCGGCTGGAATGACCCACAACAGGCCCGCGACAAAATAATAGATAAGCTCGACAAACTTGCTGGCATTGTTGACCTGCAACACCACAGCGACCGCCAATGCCAACAAGGCATACAAGATCACCAGAACAAACATTCCGATTGTGCCAACCAATTTACGCCGTCGTTGGGTCATATCGCGCTTATACGGTCCCGATGGGTATTAGATCCGCGCCCGAGTGGCGCATTGTCGGAGTATGTTGGGCTTGAGTATCACAGCGGACGATGGACTGCGCGAGGACATTTTGATCTCATGACCGCCACGATAGCCGCCACTAACAACCAAGTTGAAGCGAATGGCCATGGGAACGTCGCCGTAGCGCTGTGGTTGTGGATCGTGGCCGGGCTCGTGTTTGCCATGATCGTCGTCGGTGGCGCGACACGTCTGACCGATAGCGGGCTTTCAATCACCGAATGGCAGCCTCTGCTGGGAGCCATTCCGCCGTTGAGCGAGGCTGACTGGCTCATCGCGTTCGATAAATATCGTCAAATCCCAGAGTACCAAATCGTCAATAAGGGCATGTCGCTCGAAGCGTTCAAGTTCATTTATTGGTGGGAATGGTCACATCGCTTTCTTGGACGCATCATTGGCGTCGCCTTCGCGCTACCGCTGCTTTGGTTTTGGATGCGTGGGCAATTGCGTCGCGGATTGCCGATCAAGTTAGTCGGTGTGCTTGCGCTCGGTGCGCTGCAAGGCGTCATCGGCTGGTACATGGTCAAGTCCGGCTTAGCGGATCGCGTTGACGTCAGTCAGTATCGCTTAGCCCTACATCTCACGACGGCGTTTCTCATTTTCGGGCTTTTGGTATGGCTCGCACGAGACCAAGGCGCTCGGCTCGTGCCGGTGACAGGTGAGGCGGCGACGCCAAGCGTGCGCACCGCTGCGGCGGCGATTGTTGGTTTGGTACTTTTGCAAGTAGTGCTTGGCGCCTTTGTAGCAGGCTTAAAAGCCGGACTGATCTACAACACATGGCCGGACATGAATGGTGCATTCGTACCGAGTGACTATTGGTCAACTACGCCAGCGATTTTGAGCGTTTTCGAAAGCCACGCTGCCGTCCAATTCAATCATCGCATGACGGCGTATCTACTCGGGTTCGTAACTTTGTTCTATGTCTGGTTCGTAGTGCGTCGCCCCTATTACGACCGCATTCGACATTCCGCTATTGTGCTGGCCGTCGCCGTTGTGGCGCAGATGATCATTGGGATATGGACGCTGCTCGCGCAGGTTCCACTATCGCTTGGACTGCTTCATCAAGGTGGAGGAGCGCTCGTGTTAGCGGCTGCTGTCTGGCATTTGCATGCGACGCATCGAGCGGGCGTTATAAGCCGCAACTAAGCGCGTGAAGGCGTGTCCAGCCCCAGCATCAATTGCAAATTCTGAACGGCGGCACCTGCCGCGCCTTTTCCAAGATTATCAAGCCGCGCAACCAGAACAGCCTGATCGCCAGTTTTGTTGCCATAGACGAAAAGCTCAAGCTGGTCAGAATTGTTCAACGCTTCAGGCTCGATGCGCGCGCCAGTGGCATACGGCATGACATGCACGCGCTCCGAACCGACATAAAACTGCGCAAGCGTTTTATGGATGTCCTGAGCACTCGGCTTGCCCGGCAACAGATCAAGATGCAGCGGAATGGAAACAAGCATGCCTTGGCGGAAATTGCCGACGCTCGGCACAAAAATCGGCCGCCGCGTCAGACCGGAATACGCCATCAGTTCGGGCACGTGTTTATGATCGAGACCCAATCCATACAACTCAAAAGCAGGTGCCGTTTTTGAGACTTCATAAGACTCGATCATGGACTTGCCGCCACCCGAATAACCCGACACGGCATTGACGGTAATCGGATGATCGGGTGCCACAATGCCACCCGCAATCAACGGCCGTAGCAAAGCGATAGCGCCGGTTGGATAGCAGCCAGGATTGCTCACGCGTTTGGCATGGCGAATGGTGTCGGCTTGTTTGGCATCCAATTCCGCGAAGCCATAAATCCACCCAGGCGCAACGCGATGAGCCGTCGAAGCATCGACGATTTTCGGGGCGTCGTTGCCGAGGGTATCGGCGAGCGCGACGGCTTCCTTGGCCGCATCGTCCGGCAAACACAACACAACCAAATCGACATTGCGCATCATGTCGAGGCGCGCTGCTTCATCCTTGCGCAAAGTCGGATCTATGCTTCTCACCTCAACATCGGCAAGCGCTGCGAGACGCTCGCGAATTTGCAAGCCGGTTGTGCCGGCTTCGCCGTCGATAAAAACGCTGAGCTGCGATGTGTCAGAATTTGCCCGCGAAGTCATATCACCCGCCAAACCCCAACCGATGTTTGACGCCTTCCCAGATCGTTTCTGAACAACCAATTTGATAGTAGGCGCACGCGACCTTGTGGCTGTCGCGATAGATCATGTCGAGCGCGACATACAGAATAATGACCAAACCAACCCATGCAATCCAAGGATACTTCACAAGCAATCGCGCAATGTAAGCCGATGCGACAGCCATCAAGATAATCGCAACGGCCAGGCCAATCACGAGGACGAGGGTGGAATCACCGGCTGCGCCCGCAACCGCCAACACGTTGTCGAGTGACATCGACAAGTCGGCGAGAATGATGGTCCACATCGCGCTCCAGAAGCTTGCTTCGTTGGCAGGTGTGGTGTTGGACGCGAGATTTTTTTCAACGTCGTCGATAGAGTGCGCTTCGCCGTCAACGATCTGGCGATACATTTTCCAGCACACGAACAACAGCAACAAGCCGCCCGCCAGTGTCAGGCCGATGACCTGCAGCATTTGCTGAGTAATGCCAGAAAACAGAATGCGCAGAATGACCGCACCGGCGATGCCCCAGAAGATAACCTTCGCGCGCATGTCAGGGCGCACGCGCGAAGCAGCCATACCAACCACGATCGCGTTGTCGCCAGCAAGCGTCAGATCGATGATCAAAATATTGACAAGCGCGACCCAATTGGCCTGCCACCACTCAGCCGACATCATATGGCCGATCTCGACCGAGAGGATCGAGAACAACGTCCCGAGGTTTGTGATCAGCCAATCCATCATGAAGCTCCGGTATGTCGCGAACGTATTTCGGAAGATGTGGGTTTTTGCGAACGCGGCGTCTATGTGGCATCGCGACGGCTTCGCGGCAACCGTTTCATCGCCAAAAACAGAACAGCCCGCCAAGAGGCGGGCTGTCTGAACAAACGATAGTTAGTTCCAAGTTTAGCGCTTGGAGAACTGGAACGATTTACGAGCTTTCACGCGGCCGTATTTCTTACGTTCGACCGTGCGGCTGTCGCGGGTCAGGAAGCCCTGCTTTTTCAGAACGCCACGAAGGTCCGGTTCGAAGTAGGTCAGCGCCTTCGAGATGCCGTGACGCACAGCGCCAGCCTGTCCCGAAAGTCCGCCGCCCGCAACCGACACGCGAATGTCATACTGCGTCGCACGATTTGCTATGTTCAAGGGCTGCTGGAGCAACATCTGCAACACCGGGCGCGCGAAGTAAGCTTTGAAGTCTTTCTTGTTGATCGTGATCATGCCTTTGCCGGGCTTGATCCAAACGCGCGCAACGGCGTCTTTGCGCTTGCCCGTAGCATAGGCGCGGCCGAGCTTGTCGAGCTTCTGAGTGCGCACTGGCGCGGCTTCAGGAACCGGAGCAGCGGTACCCTTGACGCCACCGAGGTCGGCGAAGGTCTTTGTTTCGGTTGCCATTGGACTTAGACCCTCACGTTCTTACGGTTCAACTTGGCGACGTCGAACGCTACTGGGTTCTGCGCCTCATGGGGATGGGTGGTGCCTTTGTAGATGCGCAAATTGCGCATCAATTGGCGCTGGAGCGGTCCGCGTGCGAGCATACGCTCAACAGCCTTTTCGACAACGCGCTCAGGATGCTTGCCATCCAAAATTTGACGCGGCGAACGCTCCTTGATGCCGCCCGGATATCCGGTATGGCGATAATAGACTTTGTCTTCGCGCTTGGCGCCGGTGAAGACGACCTTCTCAGCGTTGATGACAATCACGTTGTCACCGCAATCGACATGCGGCGTGTACGTGGCCTTGTGCTTTCCCTTCAAGCGCGTGGCGATGATCGTGGCAAGGCGGCCGACAACGAGCCCTTGGGCATCGATGACGATCCATTTCTTTTCCACTGTGGCCGGCTTGGCGACATAAGTTGACATTCTAACTTCAGGCTCCTGGCGGACGGATGTTCCGGTGCTGGATGAAACGCATCGCTCTGTGCATTGCGAACGTGCGCGGGTGATACGCGGAACTAGATAATCTAGCAATGGCAAAAAATACAATGTAAAAATATATAACAAAATCAATAGCATAAAAATAAGGTAATATAATACCTTTATAAGGTAATATATTACCTTATTTAACAAAGGTTACTTTGTCATCTAAATGCCGCGCCAAAAAATCTGACAGCGTGCACAGTTCAGCAAATCATGATTTGCTCTGACCGTGCGTTATCCGTGCTTGCTTCTTAATGTTGTCCAAGTCGCGGTGTCAGGGTGCCGTCGCGCACAGCGGTTAATGTCGCGGAATGAATTCTGAGGAGGAGCCACTCATGGTGGTCGGTATTAAACGTGGATTGCAGTGGCTTGGCCTCGCGACGGCCAGTATGTGGCTCGCCCTTGCGAGCGCCTCGGCGCAAGAGGTCAAGCAGATCAAGTTGTCCGAAGATCAAGTCAAAAACTTCATTTTGGCGCAGGCCGATCTAGCGACGATTGCTTCCAAGATCCAGGCAGCAGGCGAGAAGCCAGACCCGGCGCTTGAGAAAGAACTCGAAGGTATCGCCCAAAAATACAAGTTCAAGGATTTCGCCGAACTCGATGACGTTGCAGCTAACATCTCGATTGTCATGGCGGGACTAGACGCGCAGACCGGCAATTTTGTCGATCCTATCGAAGCGCTGCAAAAGGAACTCGAAGACGTCCAGAAGGACGCGAGCATTCCAGAAGCCGATAAAAAACAACTCGTGGACGAACTGAACGAAGCGATCAAGACCACGCCGCCGTTGCAGTTCAAAGAGAACATCGACGTCGTCAAGAACAACCGCGCCGAGATTGAAAAAGCTCTGCAATAAAATTGTATTCTGTCCGCGGGCAATGATGGTGGATCGTGACGCAACCTCGACCTTTAGCGACCGACGATCCCCATCTTTTAATCACCAGACCAGAGCCGCAAATAGCGGTTTTGACGCTCAACCGACCAGGAGCGCGCAATGCGCTATCTCTGCCATTGATCCTAGACGTGCACGCAGCGCTGCTGGCGCTGGGCGATGACGACACATGTGCAGCGATCATTCTGGCCGCGACCGGATCAGTCTTCAGCTCCGGTCACGATCTCAAAGAACTGACCGCGCATCGTGCGGATGCCGACGGCGGGCGCGCGTTTTTTCAGCAAACGATGACGGCTTGCAGCGCTATGATGCAAGCCATAGTGGCATGTCCCAAGCCGATCATAGCCGTAGTCCAAGGGACCGCGACGGCCGCCGGATGCCAGCTCGTCGCCAGCGCAGACCTTGCGGTTGCTGCCGATACCGCGCAATTTGCGACGCCGGGCGTGAATATCGGTTTGTTCTGTTCCACACCTATGGTCGCCTTATCGCGCAACGTACCCCGCAAACGCGCGATGGAGATGCTGCTGTTGGGCGAAGCGTTGTCAGCACAAGATGCGGCAACCTATGGCTTGGTCAACCGCATGGTTGCATCCGACCAAGTGAGCGCCACGGCCCTTGATTATGCCCGACGCATAGCGGCAAAATCGAAATCCACTGTCGCTGTCGGCAAAGCAGCCTTTTATCGTCAGATCGAAGCTCCATTGTATCAAGCCTATGAAGACGCGTCCGCCATCATGGTCGCTAACATGATGTCATGGGATGCCAACGAGGGTATCTGTGCCTTCATTGAAAAGAGAGATCCCGTTTGGAAGGATCAATGAAACATGCAGCCGCGCCTGACACTCGTGACGCTAGGTGTTGAAGATATGCCTCGCGCGCGCCGCTTTTATGAAGCACTCGGATTTCAAGCGTCGTCGGCAAGTCAAGAGAGCGTAACATTCTTTGCGGCAGGCGGCGTCGTCCTCGGGCTTTACGGACGTCAGTCGCTCGCCGACGATGCGCATGTCATGAATAGCAAATCAGTTTTTTCCGGCATCACATTGGCACACAACGTAGGCTCCGAGTCCGAAGTCGATACCGTTCTCGCAGAAGCTGTTAATGCGGGTGCTCAATTATTGAAGCCGGGTCAGAAAGTTTTCTGGGGCGGGTATTCAGGATATTTTGCCGATCCCGATGGCCATCTATGGGAAGTTGCCTACAACCCGATGGCTCCATTGAATGAAGCTGGTCACATTACATTGCCACCACCCGCATGACCGACGTTGATGGATTAAACGACACGCAGGTTGTCGAAATTTTAAAAACAGCAAAGACATTTGCCTTAATCGGCGCGAGCGCCAATCCATTGCGACCCAGCTATGGCGTGATGGAATTTCTCATTGCTAGCGGCTACCAGGTACATCCTGTCAATCCGGGACATGCCGGGCAAATGATTCAAGGGCGTACGGTGTACGCAACTTTGGCTGACGTTCCATCACCGGTCGATGTCGTCGATGTCTTTCGAAACTCCGACGCTGCTGCTGCCGTGGTCATTGACGTCATCGCGCTTAAAGAACCGCTATCGATCAAAGTCGTGTGGATGCAAGTGGGTGTTATCAATGAGCAGGCCGCACAGCATGCACGGGATGCGGGGATTACCGTCGTGATGGATCGCTGTCCAAAGATCGAAGCCGCAAGGCTGCGCAAAAGTGACATTTAGGCTTAACAGAACAAGGCATAGGACAATGCCGCACACCTTGTGCCCTATATGACGGATATCCATATCCAATTCTGGCGCGTTCGTACTGGGCAACGCCGCATCTGTGACCTAATTTTTACACCATCTTGCATTAGAGTGATCTGTTGAGCCAGTCTCCAACTATGAGATGACACAAGCCAGTCACGTCGATGCAATTCATGCATGAAGTAATCTGCGATGGCAGGCGGCCACTCCGCTGGCTGCCAATCGTTGGGAGAAGATATGACGACCAGCGTCCTGAAACCCGTGAAGTTACCTGTCGATTGGACCATCGAAACGATTCTTCCGATCGAATTCGAAGGTCGCGAGCACGTCTTCGAAGCGCACGCCTATCAAGGTGACGCAGAGGAAGAGCAGGTGCTGGCTCTCGTCCATCGCACTGAAGATGACAGTCAGAATGAGATTCCGATTGTTCGCGTGCATTCCGGCTGCGTAACAGGCGACATTTTCCATTCGTTGCGCTGCGATTGCTATCAGCAACTCCAAGCAGCCTTGAAGGTAATTACGACAGCCCCGCTGGGCGTGTTGATTTACGTACCTTACCATGAGGGGCGAGGCATCGGTCTGTTCAAGAAAATTCAGGCCTATGCGTTGCAAGATGAAGGCCTCGATACCATTGAGGCCAATATCGAAGTCGGCGCGCCGATCGACAGCCGCGACTATCGCTTGGCAGCTCGGGCTCTGGGCGACTTGGGTATCAGTGAGATAAAATTACTCTCTAACAATCCAGCCAAAGAACAAGCGCTGAAAGCTTTAGGCATACGGGTCGTTGAACGTCTTCCTATCGTCGTCGAACCCAACAAATTCAATAAGCGCTATTTGGAAACCAAACGCTCTCGCATGGCTCATAAAATCTAATCACGGAAGGACTGAGCTGGCGGTCTGTGGCACCGCGCCAGCTTGTTCCGTCGTTTTTGGAACCGTGAACCCGCCTTCAGCCACAAGTCGCGCAAACAATCCATCGCCTTCCGCAAGATCGCCAAACCGACCTCGCTCGACGATGCGGCCTTGATCCAGCACGAGGATTTGATCCGCATCGGCAACCGTAGAAAGCCGATGCGCGATCACAAAAGTCGTGCGGTTGTGTCGAAGCGTATCTAAAGCGCGTTTGATTTTCGCTTCCGTTTCGGCATCGAGCGCGCTGGTTGCCTCATCGAGAATGAGTATCGGCGCATCCTTCAGAATGGCCCGCGCGATGGCGATCCGCTGGCGCTCTCCGCCCGATAGCGATGCGCCGCGTTCACCGATCATGGTGTCATAGCCCTCGGGCTTACGCGCAATAAAGTCATGGGCTTCGGCGAGCTTTGCTGCACGCTCAACCTCGGCTTGGCTGGCATCAGGCTTTCCGATTCTGATATTGTCGCCAATCGATCGGTTGAACAAGCCTGCGTCTTGGAAGACGACGGCGATGGATTGGCGCAACGACTGTATCGTGACGTCGGCGATATCTACGCCGTCAAGTGTAATGCGTCCGCTATCTGGCGCTCGAAAGCGTTGCAACAGGGCAATCGTCGTGGACTTACCCGACCCGGTCGGCCCCACGAGCGCGACAGTATCTCCGGTCTTGCCTGAAAAGCTGACATCAAAAATACCTTGCGGACCTGACCCGTAACGAAAGCTGACGCCATGAAATTGAAGATGGCCTTCGACCGATGAAAGCGGCTGAGCGCCTACTCTGTCGCTCACAGATTCCGGCTGATCCATCATGGCAAACAATGCCCGCAGCGTTGGCGCTTGCTGGTGAATGCGCACGACGAAACTCGACAACTGATCGAGCTTGCCGATGAGCAGCGTCGCAAACGCGACAAAACTCACAATTTCTCCGACGGTCAGATCGCCTGACTGCGACAGCACAACACCGGCGATGAAAATCGCCACCATTGTTAGCGTCGCAGCAGCGCGCTGGAGAACGGCGAGCACGCCCCACCATGTCAAAACCGGATACTGTGCTGTGAGCAAGTCTTGCATCAACGCGCGTAATGCCTGCGCCTCTGCATTCAATCGAGCATAGCTTTGCACAACAGTCACATTGCCGATGACGTCCACAACCCGACTTGAAAGAGCAGATTCGTAGCTCTCAACGGCACCTTGTCCCGCTGATGTCTTGCGCATGACGATGACGTTGAGCAGAGTGTACGTCGCCGCTAGTATCAGCAGGATCAGCGCCATACGCGCATCCATACTGATCGCGGTCGGCACCATCAGGATGATCCCGAACAGTGCCGTCAGCTGATCGCGCATCGCACCGAGCCACAGCCAAAACAGCGAACTCGTGCCCGAAAGAATTGTGCGGATGACCGCGCCTGATCCAATATCGGCGTGATACGTCTGCGGCAACGCTATGGCGCGCTCAAACACGTTGGCCATATGCAATAGTTTTTGTCGGTGTGCGAGCCGGTCAGCATAAACCGCGACCACGACGCCAGCGAGAATTCCAAACAGCCCGAGTGCAGCCCACAATGCGATGTAGCCATAAGCATTTTCGCGCTTGGAAAGCGCATCGACGATACGCCCAAACAAGATGGGTTCTGCGAGTTGAATGGCGGCGATGACAACGCCAGCGGCCGCAAGAGACGTAGCCAGATATTTTTCCGAGCTCAAAAGTCCGAGCGCGCGTTTGTAGATATCAAAAAGTGTAAGCTGCTCAGTCGGCATGTAGACCGCCGCTCATCTGTTGAATGGCGCCGCGCACTGGCTCGAAAGTGAATGTAACGCGATGTTGGCCGGGCGGAACGGCAACTGCGCGGAATATAACGTTCGCGCGCAGCAATGGAGTATCGGCACCGTCAAGCGATGCAACCCACCATGGCTGCCAGATATCGTTCAAGACGACCCAGCCGCCGTCGGGGCTATCGACATCAATCGTGACGAAAGTGTTATTGTACGATGTGATGCGAACGCGACCCGGTGCACGCTGTCGAGTGTCCGGCGGCGTCTGCAAAAGTACTTGCGTGTTGAAATCGACTTCAGGCAACTGGCCAGTGTCTATCAATGTATCGAAATTAGCTTGAAGAGATTGTGTGGCAAACATCACGCGGGGGAGCGCGCGGGTATTCTCATAGACGTATCCGTCTTTCGTTCGCGCAATGAGCTGAAGGTCATCTGTTCCTAGCGCCTTGTCGATATCAACAAGTGGTACGCTGCTCGCGATATAGCGCAAGCCGAGTAGATCGGCGAGCGGAGAGCGATATCTTGGAAAAAGGGCCGAAAAGTTCTTTTGATCGGGCAGTCCAACGTGGTCACCAGCGCCGGTCGCGCGCGCATAATGGCCAAGACGCAGCGGATTGTAGCCAAGCGTATTCTCCAAGCCATGCGTGAGGCTCGCGTTCGGCCAATGAAAACCAAAGCCGACGAGTTCGATGCGGTCGCGTCGTGTATCGGATCGGCCTTCACTCACTTTTTGTTTGAGAATGGCAATGGTTTCGTTCTGGCTGGCCGGATCGAGTTCCGCATATGTCTCAGGCGGCAACGCTGTGGCATTTCCCGGACCGTTCGACCACGCAAGATCGGCGGTCAGAAAAATGGCAACCAGAGCTGTTGCCATGACAGATTTTTCCTGGATCAACCGCGGGAGTGCCAGGAGCGCAACGGCGGCCATGGCAAACAGTGCCGCTGGGATGCCGATGCCCTGCCAGACAGTCGCGGTCATCTCATGCTGAACGGCGAGGGCGATCATGACCGCGAAGGCACAGTTAACGATGATGAATGTCAAAGCCACAGCGCGCATCGATGGCTTCTGCTGAAGCATCGGCTGTTCCGAAATGTTTTGCAGCGTGTGACCAGCAAGAACACTCGCTAAAAATCCTATCAGAAAAACCGCATCGGCCGGCCGCCGATAAAGATCGACGCCAGGAACTGCCGCATGCATGAGACTGAAAATGGGGGTGTACCAACCAAGCGCGTAAAACGAAGCCAGTACGAGCGCGATAGAAAATACACGCGCCTCCCGTTGCCAAAGCGTGCCGCTTGCTAGGCCCCAGATCAGCAACAGGGCAGGCAATGCACCGAGATAAAGCTGGCCCATGTTTTGTGCGAGAAAAAGACCAGTATCGCCCCAGTGAGAACTCGGAGGCCCCCAATAGTCACCCATTGCGCCAGACGCATTAAAGACATCGGGTGCAAATAGAGTGAGACCGTGTGCGGGATGAAGCGATCCGCGCCCGGCACCTTCCAAGTCAATCACAGGACGATTGCTATCGGCGGCAACAAGTATGGTCAACACAATCGGGATCGCGATAATGGCCAATCCGCTGACACTCGCGATCGCCAACGGTTTGATCGATGTGCGCACCGCAGCCGTGCGATCAGAATTTTGCAGCCAGTGCGCAACGACATAACCGATCAAAAAATATATCGACAAAAGGGCGACCTGATCGCGCCCCAAAACCAGAAACGCAGCAACCACGCCTGCTGCGATGGCGGTGCCGACCGATCGCCTCACGAGTGCCCGATCCAAGCACAGCAGAACGATTGGCAAATACGCAAGGCTCATCACTTGCCCGACATGTTGAACACGCCATGCCATCGCGGCACCGAACACAAAACTTAAAGCTGACAGGAGTGCGGCTGCCGGATGCCAGCCTTTGTCAGACAACCACAACACCATCGCGCAGGCACTCACCAGCAACATGGCAAACAGTGTGGCGTCGGCCGCCCACGCTGTCGGTGTCGGATCGAAATAAGCCAACACCACAAACGGTGGCGAGAAAATCAGCGATTGCGGATCGGCAATTTGAGGATGGCCGGAGAATACGAACGGCGTCCAGAATGGGCTTTCACCTTTTGCAAAGCTATCGGCCAGAAATTGCAGTTGCGGTAAAAAATGCGCCTTAGCGTCCCATGGAATGGTCACCCGTCCCGACAACCATGGCCAAGCCAAGATGGCCCAGGCGATAATTAAAGCGACATACACAAAGGCCCACTTGCCTTGTTCCAGCCCGCTGAACCGACTATCACTTTCGCGCATGTCCCCGTCCGGGCCATATAGGTATCGACTAAGCCAAAGTGGTTATCACCGCGCGCCTGCGAAACATCAAGGTCGTCACGCCGCTCATGCCGTCGCAGCCAACAGAGCCCCCCAACACCAAAGCGGCCTCGACTCTTCTATCGTCTTACGACGATCTTCTGCTGCCGCTCATCAATGCACCGAGCGATCGACCCTATGTCATCGCCCAACTCGGCCAGTCGCTCGACGGACGTATCGCGACCCCGTCAGGAGAGTCGCGCTGGATCAACGGCAAATCCGCGCTCGATCATGTGCATCGGCTCCGATCGCACGTGGACGCTGTCGTCGTCGGCATCGGTACCGTGCTTGCGGACAATCCGCGTCTCACCGTGCGTCGCGTTCCTGGTCGAAGTCCGGCGCGCGTCATCATCGATCCCAACGGTAAACTGACGCCTGAAGCCAAATGCTTGGCCGATGACGGCGAACGCTGCATCGTGGTGCGCGGGGACCATCTTCCCGTCGCCTATGCGGCCGAGACGCTTATCATTCCGTCAACGAACGGCGGTCTTGCGCCGCGAGCCATCATGCAGGGTCTGTTTAAGCTCGGGTTGGGTAAAATTCTTGTTGAAGGCGGAGCATCGACAGTTTCGCGATTTATCGATGCCGACGCTGTAGATCGCTTGCATATTCTGATGGCGCCGATGATCCTCGGTTCAGGCGTCACAGGATTGTCACTCGCACCTATCGCCAAACTTGAGCACGCTTTGCGCCCCCCCACGCGCGTACATGTTCTTGACGATGGGGATGTGGTGTTCGATTGTGATCTGAGTGGAAAGTCCGAAGGATAAGCGCCCATGGCCCAACATCGCGACTATGACATTCCCGTTTACTCACCCGCAGCGCGCGGCTTTCATTGGCTGACGGTAGTGCTTTTGCTCATTCAGTTTCCGCTCGGCATGTATATGACGTACCGCGGGTATCAGATGGTCTACACCGACCCGGCAGGCGAAACCAAAACGGGATTGTTTGATGCCACCACGGGCAACCTCTACGACGGCCATAAACTTTTGGGCATTACAATTTTGTCGTTGGTTGTTTTGCGTCTGTTTTACCGCTTAACGGCAGGTGCTCCGCCATCTGACAATTCCGTGCCGCCTGCACTGGTCGGCATCAGTCATCTGACGCACTGGTCGATTTATCTGTTGCTACTCGCAGTACCGATTGCAGGTTACATCGGCGTCTCTTATTACGGCGCACTATCTGCGTTTGGCATTCCGTTGCCGGCGGTTACAGCAAAAGATGAAAAATTCTCAGAGCAAGTCTTTGCCTATCACGAGTATTTGGGCTGGGCGCTGTTGGCTTTAATTGCGTTGCACTTTGCCGCCGCTATCTATCATCGCGCGGTGCGCAAAGATCGCGTTGTCGAGCGGATGCTACCAAAACGGATAGTCTGATCCGGGCTCAGGTCGGCACCGCATAAATGTCAGTGTGACCGGTTTCTGCCCCGGTCCGCTGGACTTTGACCCAAGCTTCGATGGTTTTGATATCGACGGCACCGGTCTCAGCCACAGCCATGGCGTGGCCGCGCACCAATTCGTCGATCAACATCCGATCATTGCGCGAAAGCTGCCATGGGCTTTCGCCTTCAAGCACAAGATAGCCATTGAGGCGAAACTGATCGGCGAGGTGGGCGGATGCCATCGGCCCCAATGCCGGACCAAATCCTTTGTCACCCAACTGATGCCGATGAAAGGCGCTCGTCATTTGGCTATCGGTTGGCCGATGCGGCTGCCAGCGTTGAATGCCATTATAAGTCAGTGCGCCGTAAAAAACCGCGCGGCGGTCTGCGATGGCATGGGCAAACGCACGTACAAAATCAGCGGACACGAGATCGAACAGAGCTGAAGCCGTGACGAGATCGACGCGTTGAGATAAAGCCGTATGGAGATCGCTGGCCAAATTGCATTGCAGAAAATGGACGTGAATTGTCGCGTATCCCTTGGTCAATGTTAGGCCCGCAGCATAGTCTGCGTGAGGCTGCGCCGTGTCAGCCCAAGAACTTAACGCACGCCGCGCACTGTCCAAGAGCGCGCTGTCGTGATCGACCAGTGTCCAAGTTTGCAGATTGGGAAGAAGCGGCGCGGTAGCACGCAAATTGGAGCCTGTGCCAGAGCCAAGATCGACGACGCTGACTTCGTTGCGTTGTGCAAAGCGAGCGGACAGTGCGTTCGACACCTCGCGATTGCGCGCCTTGATGTCTGCTGCTTCACGTAATTTCAGCCATTCGGACGAAAACGTTGTCATGGTCGAAGACCAAGAATAACGGCGGCAACGCGCCGTGCTGTCTCATGCCAAGTAGGCAAAGTGCGACCCGCTTCCCATGCCGCATCGGCCAGACGGTCGCGCAACTTTTTGTCGGTGAGCGCGCGCCGTAGTGTGATCGTGAGTTCTTCGACGTTGCCAGCTTCGACGTGGAGGGCAGCCGCCTTGCCAGCCGTATCACCAGCAGCACCGCCCGTCGCTGTCACGATAGGAAGACCGCGCGCCATCGCCTCGGCTAGAACCATACCGTAGCCTTCAAATAAAGACGCTGACACGAAGAGATCAGCGCTTTCATAATATCGCTGCAACGTCGCGGGCACGACTTTCCCTGCAAGCACCACGCGATCGTTCAGCTTATGCTTATCGATTAGAGATTGCACTGTTTCGACCGCTGCAGGGTGTCGGTCCAGAGCACCTGCAATAGTCAACCGCCAATCGAGATCGGTCAGTGGAGCAAGCGCCTCGACCAAGAGATCATAACCTTTGCGCGGTAACACCGCACCGACCGCCAATATATGCAATGGTGAACCGGTACCTGTCGCGCGGCTGGCTGGATCCGTACCTGGTTCTGCGACCGTCACCATTTCCCGATCAATTGCCATGTTCTCAATCAGAATACGCCCAGTGGCACGACTGGTGACGATGATGTGGTCGGCACGCGACAAAGCGATACCTTCGCACGTCTTGAGTTCCACTTTGCGCGCATGTGGTAGGCCGGTTTCCAAAAATAGCGGATGGTGGACGAGCGCAATGACGCGGCCCTTCAGTTGGGACAGCAATGGGCGGGGGAATGCGCCATAAGCCAATCCATCGATGAGGAGTGTGGCGTCCTCGTCATGACCATTGAGCAAACCAGCAGTGGTTTTGATATCCGCAGCATTTGGATTTGGAAATGATGCAGGCAAGGCGACATGCTGTACACTGACGCCGAATGCCGGAAGTAGTTCGATCAATCGGCGATCGTATTCATAGCCGCCTGTCGGACTTCTCAAGTCGCCAGGAATTGCAAAAATGGCCTCAGGCACCGGCTGGTCCCTCAAAGGTGGCGCGTGCCAAATCCGTTTCAGACAGCGTCACTCGAATTTTAGCAAGCCCTTGCCCATCAACGCCGAGTGCTCCCGAGCGTGCGGCAAGGGACATGGCATCGAAGATATATTTACTGAGGTATTCTGTTGTCGTCAGAATGTTTTTGAATTGGGGTAAAGCGTCGAGATTTTGATAGTTCAGCGGTTTGAGTGTTTGACTGAGTACGTCAAGTGCTGCGCCAATATCGACGACCACATTCTGCGCCGTGAGGGATTCGCGAAAGAAAGCCACGTCAACCACGAATGTTGCGCCATGCATATATTGAGCCGGGCCAAAGAACGGATCGGGCAGGGAGTGTGCAATCATGATCCGGTCGCGGACTTCAACGGAATACATTACGGAGCGATCCTTTCGTCGGCGAGATAGCGAATGACAGGCGGCAAGCTGCCCTCAACTCCTGACCATATGCGTGGCAAAGCGACAGCTAAATCATCAAAGCCAATTTCGTCAGAAACCAGAACATCGAGGTCGGGGTCGTCCAGGAAAGAGATTGCTTTAATCAAACGCGCCCGATGGCTCGTAGTTGCACGTTGTCGAGGCGAAACATGCCCAACTTGAGACGAAATCAATTGTAATCGACGACTATGGTATGCGCCGCCTAAGTTAATGCTTATCGGGCGCGTGCCATACCAACTCAAATCGATAATTCGGCCTTCGAATCCTGCTCCATCAAGTGCCGTCTGCAATCCGGCTCCGGTCGCGCTGGTATGAAAGACAATCTGGTTGTCATCGCGAACATCGCGCAGGGGAACAAATGGAATGCCTAACGAAGCCGCAAGTGCTGCGCGCGATCCGTCAATATCCGTCAAAGTGACATCAGCTCCGGCAATGCGACGCGCGAGATAAGCGGTGAGCAAACCCAAGATTCCAGCACCGACGACCAGAATTTTGTCGCCGGGCGCAGTTCCAGCATCCCAATGCGCGTTCAGAGCGGTTTCCATATTGGCGGCAAGCGTAGCGCGCTTGTCGGACACAGAATCTGGCAAAGCGACGACCGCATTGGCCGAAACTTGAAAATGGTCTTGGTGCGGATGCAAGGCAAATACGCGCTGGCCTATCAGGGTTTCCGCGCCTGCAGTAACAACGCCTGTCGCCGAATAGCCGTATTTGACAGGGAATGGAAATTCGCCCGATTGCATGGGGGCACGCATGCGGCTCCATTCGCTTTGAGGAACTTCGCCCAGAGATACCAGACGTTCAGTACCTCGACTGAGGGCGCTGTAGCGCGTGGCGACCCGGACCTCATCGCCTCGTGGCGGGTTCAGCCGCTCCGTCCGAAGTTCTGCGACGCCAGCCTTGACGTACCAAAGCGCTCGGGCGACGACGATCTGGCCTTGGCTGCGCCTAGCAGCAGCACGACGGGTCCCTAATGTGTCGTCCTGGTCATTCATTGCAGGTTAATAGGTCCGGTTATGGTTGACGTTCAAAAAATCGCCGATGCGGCAACCGCTGATGCAATCAGCACGACACCGACACCCCTTACGACACCCGCAGGCATTCAGGCAAACGCCACGCTCGTTCGCCGACGTTGGTTAGTCTTAATCTTGAATGTCACGACGTGGTTCGGCTTGCTAGGGTGGGCCTGGACAATTCTAAGTGCGGGCGGGTTGTCGGCATTGGATGTGCTGCTTTTCGCTTGCTTCATGATTGGCACGCCATGGTTAGTGCTCGGATTTTGGAACGCCGCAATCGGCCTATTTCAGTTGCACGCAGTCCGCGACGGTATTTCGAATGTCGCTCCATTTGTCGCCGCCGGCGATGGGCCAACGCCTGTCATCGCAAAAACAGCCGTATTGATGACGCTGCGAAACGAAGCGCCGGAGCGCGCGATCGAGCGGCTTAAAATCGTAAAAGAGAGTCTCGATGCCACAGGCGAGGGGCGGCATTTTTCATATTTTGTACTGAGTGACACCGACATCGCTTCAGTCGGGGACGCGGAACAGAAGGCCGTTGCAGGTTGGCGCGCTTCCGACCCCGATAATGCGCGTATCATCTATCGCCGACGCGCTTCAAATACTGGCTTCAAAGCCGGGAACGTTCGCGATTTTTGCCAACGCTGGGGTGGCGATTTCGAACTGATGCTGCCGCTGGATGCGGACAGCTTGATGGTCGGGCATGACATCGTCAAGCTCGTGCGCATCATGCAAGCGTATCCAAAAATCGGCATACTCCAAAGTCTCGTCGTCGGTACGCCATCGTCGTCTGCGTTCGCGCGCATTTTCCAGTTCGGGATGCGTTTGGGCATGCGCGCCTATACGATGGGTCAAGCATGGTGGGTTGGCGACTGCGGCCCGTTCTGGGGGCACAACGCAGTTGTTCGCATCAAACCGTTTCTTGAACACTGCGCCTTGCCAATTCTACCGGGTTCACCGCCATTGGGTGGGCATGTGCTGTCGCACGATCAGGTCGAAGCGACATTGATGCGACGTGCCGGTTTCGAAGTGCGTGTGATGCCGGTTGAAGGGGGATCGTATGAAGATAATCCACCCGACGCTTTGGAATTCATTCGTCGCGATGTGCGCTGGTGCCAAGGCAATATGCAGTATCTCAAACTCCTCAATTCTCCAGGTTTGAAATGCGTGAGCCGCTTCCAACTTGTGTGGGCGATCTTGATGTTTGTCGGCATCCCGGCATGGACATTGATGATTGCAGCTTTGCCGTTTGCCGCCGCACAAGCCCAAACCATCGCCGACTTTCCCGTCGCCTCAGCCCAAGCCCTCTATGTGACTTTTCTGTTGATGTATCTCAGCCCCAAAATCGCCGGCACCATCGATGCCATTCTGACACCTGGCGAAGTTCGCCGCTTTGGTGGTGCATGGCGCTTTGCATTGAGCTGTGGGGTGGAAGTCATATTTGCGTTTCTACAAGGCGCTGTCACAACCATCCGAACATCGCTCTTCATGATTGGATTGATATTTGGCAAGTCGATCGTCTGGAGCGGACAACAGCGTGATGCGCGTGGTCTGTCGTGGTCGGCTGCGACCGCAGCGCTGTGGCCTCAATTGATTTTCGGACTTTGGGTCTGGGGTGCGTTGCTATTGATCTCGCAAGAGACACTTCTTTGGAGTTTGCCGCTCACCGCTGGATATCTGCTCGCCATTCCATTCGCGGTCATCACAGCCGACCCGTGCTTAGGTCAGTGGATGCAACGTCACAGACTGGTTGGAATACCAGAAGACTTTGCGCCACCGCAAGAAATTCTCATGATGTCTCGTAAGGCCCATACGCTTCAGGCGGAGCGCTAACCAGTGGTCTCGACGGCTCTACAAGGCGTTTACACATCCCTCCGCCTCTATCATGGCGCGGATGCGCCAAAGGCTGCCATGGACGCGCTGTATCGAAAGTTCATCAAGCCAGGCGACCTCGTCTTCGACGTGGGAGCGCACGCGGGCGACCGCATCTCATCGTTTCGCAGACTTGGCGCGCGCGTGATCGCAATGGAACCGCAACCATTGATGTTTCGTGCCTTGCGTTTAATCCATGGCCACGACGACTCTGTTGTCTTGCTCCAAAAAGCCGCTTCCAACAGTGGCGGTCAACTCACGCTGCGTATCAATTCTAATAATCCAACGGTATCGACGGCCTCATCAGAATTTGTTGCCAACGCCTCAGGAAAAGAAGGCTGGCAAGGGCAGAATTGGGATGGCGCGATGGCCGTTGAATGCACCACTCTAGATCATCTCATTTCCACGTATGGATTGCCCTCATTTATAAAGATCGACGTCGAAGGCTTCGAACATGCTGTGCTGGAGGGACTATCGACGCCAATTCCCGCCCTTTCATTTGAACTCACCACGATCGCGCGCGATGTCGCCGTTGAATGTCTCGCGCAGCTATCAAAAATAGGCACGTACGGGTTTGATTTTGCACACGGGGAAAGCCAAGTCCTCAAGTTTGGTCGGTGGGTGAATGAATTAGAGATGGCACATTTCATTCGCGATTTGCCGCATGCCGCGAACTCCGGCGATATTTACGCCATCCGCCTTGATGCCGACTAAACTCCTGATAAGAAGCACAAGATGCTTCATCGTCTCGGAGTTTGGTATGCGCATAAATTTATCAATAGCATTTGCTCTGTTCGCAGCATTAGCGCTGGACGTACGCCCGTCAATGGCAGCTTCGCTCGACGGTCTTGCCGTTGACGTTAAAAACGAGAGCGAGCAAGTTCTATGTGCCGAAAAAGACAATGTCGCTCTCGCGCTCACCAACAAGAATGTGCGGTCATTCCGTATCGAAGCTGCGCATCCGGTTTATCTCTCCGCGGGCATGCGGCAAAATTTTGAAGCCGACTGGACAGCCTGCGATATGAGCGCTGATCCTTCTTACGCAGCACCGGGACAGCCGCGCAAAGTCACCTTGTACGAAGAAACTGAATTGTGGGTCGTCGGCTACGCATTCCCAGCTTTTTGGCGTCCGTCGAATGCCATCGTTCGGATCGGCGACAGGGTAGAGAAGGGCCTTCACCTGTTACAAGTCTGGGTTTTGCGGTCGGATGGAGCGGAAGAAGTGCTCGTGCTTTACCCGCAAGATGGCTATTGGCGCCCACGCCCCATGACGCCACCCAACATGCGTAACACCGGATACGGATCGTCGTTTCTCGTTGGCCCAGTCGAAGTCGAAGGGCGCCCCATCGTGAAATTCAAAGAAGTAGTGTTCGATCCAAAATCGCGCACGTTTACACTGCATTTTGAGAGTGGGGGCTCGGCAACGGTGAAAATGGCCAGCGTCGATAGCAACCGGCTTGCATTAGATGTCGCGTTCGATCGCGCCATCGATAAAGGCCCATTCGCCATGCTGCGTTCGATGTATGTGACGGAATTCAATAACGATGTCGCGCGCATCGCGGTGCGAGAGCCAGGCGCTAAAGGCTGGCGCGAAGATAACATCATGACATTTGGAACTGCGAGAGCCACCGACATTTGGACAGGTCGGCTGTCACCATCACAGCACAACACGACATCGCCCGATGTCGTGTTCAATAGCTTCTCGGATGGCCCCCACCCGAAGCGACCGAAAAATGAGCCACCACCCACCGTTGCGCCAAAGGAATAGAAAGCCGAATTACCAAGCCAGTTTGATCATCGCAGCGATGGCTTTAGGTGCGTCTGCAGTAAAAAGTTTTGCAAGCTTCTCAAGCGATAACGTTTCGCCATCCATCGTTTCATGACGATGGATGCCGGAGGCAACAAATAAAGCATCGCAACCAAAGTTCTCAGCACCCTTTAAGTCTGTGCGCACAGCGTCACCGATCACCAGCGCTTTGCTGCGCGCAATGTTCGCATCCTTCAACGCTTCAGCACGTGCGTGTGCCGTCTCATAAGCGCTGAGATACGGCTTTCCAGCCCAATAGACGTCGCCGCCCATCTGCACGTAAAGATCGGCGATAGCGCCTGCGCAATACAGCAGCGTACCGCCAACATCGACGACAAAATCCGGGTTGGCGCACACGAATGGCAGGCGCAGCGCTTTCGCGCGCTCAAGCAAGGGTATGTAATGGTCCGGCACTTCATGACGGTCATCCGTCAAACCTGTGCAGATGATGGCCTCAGCTTCATCAAGAGGGACGGACTTTCCAGAGAGCGCACCAAACAAAGCCTGATCGCGGTCTTGCGGCCCAATGCAATAGAGTTTCTTGAAGCCACGGGCGGCGACATGAGCGAGGGCAATATCTCCCGATGAGACGATATCGTCCCACGCATCACGCGGGACGTGGCGGCTCGCCAACATAGCCTCGACGCGATGTTTCGGCACAGGTGCGTTAGAAACAAGAATGACGATACCACCACCATGGCGAAATTTTTGCAGAGCTTCGCACGCCCCAGAAAACGCCGTTATGCCATTATGAACCACGCCCCACACATCGCAGAACAACACATCGTAATGCTGCAAAAGATCACCTGCATGAGCGATGATCGGCGGCAGCCCTTCAAGCGGACGATGTTGGGATGTTGGCAATGTTAGAGATCTACAGGAAGGTGACTAGTTTTGCTGAGTTATACAGCAGCAACCGGGCTTGCAAGACTATTATGCCTTGAGAGGAATCATAAATTAGCATTTGCATGTGCCGCAGCTATTCAATGACTGCGCTCGCGCATCAGCCCCACATCGATAAGGGACTGAACACCTTCAAAGCGACGTGACCGAGGGTGCGCGATCTTTTCTAGTTTTTCAGTCATAAGCCTATCTTGGTAATGTCGGTAGTGAAAACCAAGCTGACCTTCAACAGCGCCGTTGATGGCTCGTGACTCAAAATCCTGTAAATACTTGAAATGAAGCAGAGAACCCCATTCTTTAGATAGGGTCATGGCTCGTCTGACAGAATGATATCCTTTACAAATTTCGTCGCTCAATTGCCAACGAAACAAGGGAACTTTACTCATTGCAGGCCGCGCTTTGGCTAATCTTGACTTAACAGCACGCCATGTAACCCATGCCAAAGGCGCTTGTAAGTGTCCGAGATTATGCCTGCGCTCTAATGAGAAAAACTTTCTGATTAAAGTTCGCTCAAAATAGTTTGGAGCGCGTTTCTCGAAGAACAGCCGCTGCCTTGTGCCACCAATTATGTACTCAGGCGGTGTTAAGTCCTCGCGCCGATTGATATCGCGCGGAACTAGGATGTATCCCTCTGAATCAAATAGCGGACAATAAGAAAGAAAAGGAGCACCAGCTAGGTAGTTAAGCGAATCCAAATCACCATAACCATACATATCTACAAGGCTTACAAAGAAAGCCTCTTCTCCATGATTTTCGAGTGTGGTTACGAGATCTATTAGAGAACGATCAGGCCAGCCAGGATAGACCAGCAATTCATCGGCATCCAAGAACAAAGCCCAGCGATTATTCAAGTATGTATTGGCGACGGCCGAGACCCAGTGACGTTTATGGTCACGAAATGAGCCTCGCGCCGAAATCCTAATGACATCAGGCGCACTATTTAGAATATCAGGAGTCGCATCCTGCGACCCATCATCAATAATAAAAAACTGCCTCACACCTATCGCGCGATGATGTTGTAAAAAATAAGGAAGCCTGAGTGCTTCGTTGCGTACCACACAAATAACGACAGGTCTTGTCGCATCGATTTTGATATCTGGAGAGTCACATCCAAATACATCGAAATAACTAGGAGCAAGCATCGAAGAACTCTTGGTGTTTAGACAATCGACGACAGAGCAATCTTCAAAAGTTAATGACTGCTGAAACAAACAATAATGCAATCAATGAAATTGACGAAAGCTAAGTTTTTGTGCGCATAATTTTTGCCGTTAATGGGCAAAGCAATCATGAGCCATCTGAAACCAACAAAAGTGGTGCCGACTGAGGGATTTGAACCCCCGACCCCCTGATTACAAATCAGGTGCACTACCACTGTGCTAAGTCGGCTAAAGCCTGAAACCTTCTACTCTGATCTCAAGTTTGAGAGGCATGTCCAAGTGTGCGGGCTTATAACCTGATTGGTTTGTGTTCGCTAGCCCTGCGCAGATTAGTCACACGTCGCAAAGTTCGCTGTATTTAGCAGTCAACCTCGGACGAGTAAGTCAGGACAGCGCCGGAAATTCGGGATCGCGATGGCTCAATGAGTGCCATGGTTTGTAGAACGTCAGCAACTGTAGTGACACGAGCGCGGGCAACGAATACAATTTGGTCTGCATAATCCAGCAGAAAACTAGACCATTCGCCCCCGAGTAGCCCACCACAATCCACAAAGATGAGGTCGTAGTTCTGGCTCACTTTATTGAGGCCAGCGACGAGCCGCCGCCGCTGTGCATCGGTCAGTGCATCAAGTCCTAATAACGAGATGGGTAAAATTGACAGACCCGATGAACCATCTACAAAAATAATCTGACTAAGCTGTTCCTTACTATCGAGAGCAATCACGCCATCGCTTTTGAGCGAAGCGCCAAACGCTTGCGCAATACTCGGCGACTTGGATGTCGCATCGACAACAAGGACGCGCGCTCCTTCGAGAGCAGCGGCATAACTGAGGGAGAGTGTGAGAGCTGAATTTCCGACACCGGTTCGCGGCGAAGCAAATAGAATGCAGTGTGGACGCCCGGGTCGTCGATGGCTTTTGATGCGAGTGAGAAGGCGCGATATGGCGAGCCTATAGTTTGCACCATCATCATCGAATGTTCCAGCTAGCGCACTCAGCAAATCTGAATATGGACCGGCTTCGATGTGTTTGTTCTTCGAATGATACCACGCTGCGGGCAAGCCAACCGCGTCATGTCTGGGTATGGCAGGCAAAACGGGGTAGCCAGAAACCAAAGCCAGCCGCGCCGACGACGTGACGTGACGCTCCCATGTATCCTTGACGCGCGCCGATAGGATGCCGAGGCAAAGCCCTGCAAGAAATCCAAGCGACAAAATAAGTATTGGATGCGATGGCGATGCTGATTGCGACATAGAAATGGGATCTAAAGTCTCCTTCTGAAGTGGGGTCGATGGCTGCGGAGGCTGCAGGTCTGGCTCACTGACTGTAGCAGCCACCGGCTTGCTAAGATCTGGTATGTCTGTTTCTTGCTCGCTACTCACCAAGCTGTCGGCTTCGTTGGTCAGTGCTTGATAACGCCGAGCAACTTCCATCGAGGGACGTTGGCTTTTCGTGACCACGGCGGCATCAGCGGCCAGCCATTCAGCTTTCGCGCGGCGGACCAACGGCCTTAATCGTGAAACGAATTGAGCATTGATAGCTCTCAATTCGGCACGGGCCTGGATGAGATCGGGATGTTTGTGTTTCAAAACTTTATCGAGCGATCGCTCATATCGAATGGCAGCTATCAATTTAGTCCGAAGACGCGACACTGGCCCAGTAAGCGAAACACGTTGCAAGACTTCTAGATTGCCATTTGCATTTTGCGCAGCGAGCAACTGCTCATATGTCTTCTGGAGAATTCTGCGAGTTTGATTTCGGACAGCATCGTCAGCTCCAACTTGAGATTTTGAGGCAATTGTTCCCTGCTCTGTTGCTTCGGCATACTTGGAGTGACCGTGCTCGTGCTGTGTGCGAGGAGCCAGAGCATCAGATTGAATGGAGGCACCCTGAACCGGAAGTGTCACGGCCAAACAAATCAACAAGCACAACAGTTTCAGCGCAGAAGTTAACTCAATTCCAATGCGATCAGTAACGCCCGGTTGCGAACTACTGCGCAACCGATCGTCAAAATCCAGTCCTAGAATTGATGCTGCGGACATATAAGACGCACTCGGCCACACAAGGCTCGAAACGTCAGTTAAATTTTCCTGGAACGCAAGTGCTGGTGATGAATGCTGACACGATCGGCACGACCAGAACGGACCGCACCACATCAAATTGATCACGAAAAATGGACGGTGTGATGAAAGTCAAAACAACGTAGTTAATGACGGAATTGATCGGTCGCGAGCGGCGTTCCTGGTGAAACGGCATCGAAGACGAACGCTAGGCCATCGCCCAGTGGACGCGTAACTTCGGCAAGAGTTGGGGTGGAGCGAGATCCGAAAACAATTTTCACAGACTTATCTGCGGGCCAGCGAGGTTCTTTTTCAAGATTCTGAATCTGACTGTGAGGGATCGAGATTTTTATCGGCACTGCACTGATGGCCGACGAGGTCGGTGATTTTGCATGCGCTGCGCCAATCTCCGATATAGGAACGCGAACCGTATCGGTTTGACCGTTAGCCGACGATGCAAATTCAACAGAGACAATTTCGCCAACGTGCAGTTTTCCAACCTGGTTGGACGCAATAGTTGCTTCAATGACAATAGTTTCGTTACCAGATGAAATACGCATTAGTTCTGGGTCCGGTGATTTTCGCACACTTTCATCGATGTCCTTGATCCCGCGAACGACCCCGCTGGTGGGCGATAAAATTTTACTCAGCTCAAGTCGCGCCGCAAGATTATTTCGCGCCTCGGTCGCATCCATGAGCAAATCGCGAACGCGATCCAATTCAGGGACGGCACTTTGGCTGATATCAATGTCTGCGTGTGCCAGGCGCGCTTCTAAATCAGCACGGGTAGCTTTAATTTTTGCCGTCTCTGCACGCAATTTTGCGATGTCAGTCCCGATACGAATCGACTCACGTTCCAACTGTCCAAAGCGCAGACGATTGACGCTACTACGTTCAAACAAAGGTTGTGAGTTAGCCAATTCCCGCTCGTTCAAATCTCGTTCCTTGAGGCGAGCGGCCAACTGCTTGGCGACATCAGCAGCCTCTGACTGAGTTCGCTTGAGCATGTCACGAAGTGACGCTTTTTCTTCCGATGCCGAAGCAAGGGATTTTGCCAGCTTATCGCGATGTTCAGAGAATAATTTGGCAGTCGCCGGATCGGTCAGGTCGATGCCTGCCGGTAGTGTCAGAGACTGTGTCTTATCGCGTTGTGCAAGAATACGTTGTTCGGAAATCAGCAGGTCCGTCACTCGGGTCGATGCAACTTCAAAGTCGCGCCGGATATCTGCATCATCAATGTGAGCCAGCGGCTGTCCTGCGGATACGCGATCGCCGTTGCGCACCAGAAGTCGCGATACTTTGGCACCATCCGGCACCTTGACCGGAATACTGTCGCCCAAATCTTGTATCGTTCCAGAAACTGCAAAAGTTTCGGGCGCGTTGAACGATCGCGTCACGGCCCAGATAGCTATGCAAACAAACGCAATTGTAGCAAATCCGAGACGAGCCCAAGGATCACGGCGCGATAACGACGGCACATGCGTCAATGACAAAACGTCTGTCGATGACGTGATGTCGCCACGCATCATCATGCGCTCATCCTGTCGTAGGGATCTTCTAATTCTTCGTCGTCGGCTTTTTCGACACTGTGAACTGGCTTTGTTGCGACACTGCTTGTCTCGTCATCATGCAGCCGCCGGAGAACGTCCTCGGGCGCACCGGATGCGCGTTGCCGACCCGCGTCGAGCCAGACAACCAGGTCAGCAACGGCAAGAACATCGGCATGCTGTGTTACGAGTATGATGGTTTGCCCATTCTTGCGCATGCCGTGCAATGCCGACAAAAGCGCCAGCCGTCCCGGATGGTCAAGGTTTGCATCCGGGTTATCGAGGAGTACGAGCTGCGGCGTGTTATAATATGCACGCGCAAGCGCGATACGTTGCATCTGACCATGCGTCAGACATGCGCTATCGACATCGATATCCGTGTCGTATCCATTCGGCAGTTTTTTTACAAAGCGATGAGCGTCAGCAGCCTCGGCGGCTTTGATCACATCGTCAGTCGCGTCGCTAACCCGGAATGAGCTGATATTCTCTGCCACACTACCGGGCATCAATTTCGCACCTTGCGCCAAATAACCGATATGCTGTCCGATTGAATCTCCGATGCTGTGATCGACGCGACGACCATCCAACCCAATGCTGCCACCGAAGATAGGCCACTGACCCGCGAGCGCCTTAAGCACCGTTGATTTGCCAGAACCACTGGATCCTGTGATCGCTAGTATTTGACCAGGACCAACTGTGAATGAAGCGCCGTTGACGATGAGACGACCCGTACCGGGAGCAGCAAGTCGCAATTTCTGCACGTCGAACTGCCCGGATGGTCGTGGCCAATGTGTTGTTGATGTCACGGCCTGGCTGGTAGCAAGCACGCCATTCAATCGTCGGGCGTGCAAAAGCGCTTCGCTCAAATGCGACATGCGGCGTGTGGGCCGCGCCATCATGTCTAAGGCACAAGCAAACAGCAAAACGGACGCGATGAACGCGCCGATCGAAAGAGTTTGCACCAACGCCAACCCAGCAGCCATCGTGCCAAAAAGTATCGTTAGTAAAATTCTGAGCGATGCAAGCGTCGTTAATAGAGTGCCTATCTGGTCAGAATTTTTTAATCGGGCGCTTCGCCACTGATCATACAACGAATGCCAACGATGCAATGGCCTCGCAATTGTCCCCATCACACTAAAAGTTTCAGCATGCGAGTGTAGATCTCGGGTAAACGCTTTGGCGCGCGCACCAGAATCGGACTGTGCTGCTTTGAGCTTCTTCGAATAGCGCCGTAACGCACGAACGATCATCATGGTGATCATGATTGCTGCAACGGCGAATATACCAAGAGGAATGCTCAACGCGAAAATGGCAGCAATCAAAACAGGCGCGCACAAGGCATCAAGAAAGCCTAACAGCGACATGCTGGAAAAGGGGTAAAGCAAGCCTTCGAGGTCATCTGACGCACTGTTTTTTGAACTTCGTGCTTGAACGGCATTCCGCAATTCTGTCGCAAAAATTGCGCGATGAATCTGGCGATCGATATCGTCGCCAATGCGCACGCAGATGCGATGTCGTGACAAGTCCAATGCGGCATACGCACCACACAGCGCGAGGCCGAAGACCACCCATTCCGCCAGCACATGAAACGAATGAGCTGTGACAGCCCGATCAATAATCATCATCGTCACAATAGCGGCCGAAACTATCAGCAGATGGATCGCCAAACTAAACAGCATCAGCGTCGCAAGCGGACGCACACTGGCAGACAGTGCCGACTTGAGTGCACTGGCTTCAGCACCAAGCAAGTAAGCAAGTATGCGCTCGACAAGCCCGCGCTTTGGTTGCGCGGGTCTCGCACTCTCGACGTGCCGTGGGTGAGCTTGCAAAGTCGGCAGTACAAAGTCCGAAATCGCTTTCGGCTTTGCTGGCGGTGTTTTAGGTTCAACCGAAAGACGGGCGTCCCAACTGTCTGCAATATTTGGAATTTCAAGTTCTAAAGAATTGCGCTGCACCGGTCGCGTCACACGAGCAGAGCGCCTTTTCACTGTTGTGTCTGGTTTAACGGATTCAGTTTTGCCATGACCTGCAAGGATGCCACTGTCGGCATCGTCCACGAGGTGCTCAAGACGCTCCACGGCCGCCGTCATGCGCACGAGCTCGTCGATTTTTTTTTCTTGCCGTCGCGCCACGTCGTCCGCCCTTGAAGGTGAGCCGTCGGCACTGCTGACGCATAACGGAATGTGGCCGAGTCGCTCGGCTCAAAATGAGCCGCACGAATCACGAGATTCGCACCAAGAGAAGACCTCTAAGCAGTGGATTTGACTAGGGGATATGCAGAAAGTGTTGCCAGACCATCACGATTTTGGCCAGTACAGGGCACTTGGAGCAACACTGGGATCGATGACAGTCGTTGCGGTTGCAACCTTGTCTCGCATTCATTTCATGTTCTGTTAGATTTTAATAGCTATCTAACGAGGCGTAAGCAGGCTGGAACAACCGTGATCGCCAGCACCGATTTGAGGTCTTTGTCATGCGTCTGAAGTCCATCGTTGCGATCTTTGCAACCGCCTTTGCGATGACGCTAGCCGTTTCGCAACCGGCATCAGCATTCGGCTGGGATCGTCCCGATCAACCAGCGGGCTGGGGTCGCGAGCGCACAGTGCGCCATTGGGTCTATTATCCCCGCTATCATCATGTTTATGTTTCGCATCGCGTGACCGACCCTTACCGGTATTCCTACACGCCGCGTGGCTACTATCCCTACTACAACTCGCACTATTGGGGTCCGCCGCGCATCAAGCGTTATAGAGGCGCCTTGCCTCCGTACTATGCAGCATGGGGCGCTCCAAAGCGCCACTACCGTCACGTCAAATGGCATCGCCGTCACTACGGCGGTCACCGTCGCGGTGATTGGTAAGGCGCATCCGCACACGCGATGAAGTTTGTCTGTTAATGCGACTTGGCACCAAGCCGTGCGAGTGCTGCTGTATGCAATGCAATCGCAGCAGCATTCGAAACATTGAGACTTGCAATCGGACCATCGGTCGTGATGCGCGCTAACGTATCGCACGTTTTTTGCGTGAGTTCACGTAAGCCTTTGCCCTCTGCCCCCATGACGAGAGCCGTTGGTTGCGACCAATCTGTGGTCTCAAGAGCCGTCTCAGCACTGCCGTCTAAGCCGATCAAAGTGAAGCCGACATTACGGAGCTCCAGTAGGGCTTGAGAAAGATTGCCTACCAGCGCAACGGGCACGAGTTCCAGCGCGCCAGACGCTGATTTCGCCAGGACACCATTGAGCGGCGGACTGTGACGCCGCGTCATAACCAGTCCAGCCGCGCCAAACACAGCCGCTGAACGCAAAATTGCACCGACATTGTGCGGATCTGTAACCTGATCGAGCACGATTAAAGGATGCCCGTTTGCAGCCTCGATTAAGGTTGCAAAATCGGGTTCATCCAGCGGTTCGGTCTCTAACATCACGCCTTGGTGCACAGCGTCTGGCCCCAAGATGCGATCGAGATCGCGAGGCGACACGCGCTCTACCGCACACGTCAAAGGTCCAATGGCATCGATCAGGCGGCGCTCGGCATTCTCTGTGGCATGCAGTCGTTTGACGATGCGCGCCGGATTTTGCAGCGCCGCTTCGACAGGATGCAAACCAAACAGCCGCAATTGTTCATCGCCACCGCTAACGCTTTTGCCGTGAAGCCTGCCGCTGTCACGTGCACCCGAGCGACGTTGATAAGGTTTCATACTTGCTCTCATGACGGCTAAGCCGAAGCGTACGTGTCCGCGTTACGATGACCGCAGCGACGGACGGCGCAATAGCGCCAATGTTATGGCTCTGCCGCTGCGTAACACTGGATAGAGAGCTCGGGCAACCTTTGGATTGCGAAGGATCGCAGCCATGCTTTGATTGGCAATGCCTGATGACGTTGTGAGGCATGAAAGTATAGTCATGGCTTCGCTCCCGTAATAAATCCGCGATCCGTAAATGACCGCCATGCCATCGTTGAGATCGAGCCCGCGATCTGCGAAGTCCTTGACCAGTTGTGGGTCGGAACGGGCATCAATCAACGAGACTTGGCCGACAGAACGTCGCAAGCGAAGCATCTTGATATACGCGGAACAGAATGGACAAAGTCCATCATATACGACGAACAATCCAGGGGCTACGAGCCAGCTATCGATTGTGCTCATGTCTCCAGAACCCAATCTCGCCACGGCGCTTGATAAGCGAGAATAGCTAAAAATGCTGTTGCGTAGAGGAGGGCCATAAACCGATATTGTCCCTTCGCTAAGGTCAACCCGTAAATTGCCAACGTCCAACCGAAACCGAATACGGGTGCGGGCAAATAGGTTGTAAAAATGAAGAACAACAACACGGCGTGCCCCAAAACATCGGTCATCCGCTTGCCTGGAATAAACAACAGCCCGATGGCAATCTGCACCAGCAGGTCGTACCATGTGATGGCCTGCGCCAATGAATGAACGAGATCGGTCGATGAAATCGGAATTGCATTGTCGGTATAAACAGACAGCGGACTTTTGAGGTTCACGATTTCAAGTCGCGCTGCCTCTGGAATAGATCGGTCGATACCAAGCAGATGGCCGAAGGCTTTGAAGCGTTCATCCAGCAGAAGTTTGAGTTCAAACATTTCGCCCGACATATAGGTCGGCGATGCAAGCTTTTGTGCAGCCGCAACTAGAAACACAAAGACTAGAAAAAATCGCGCGTGAGAGCGCAAAACTGCTTCGTCCTGACCTTGCGGCTCAACCCAACGCGCAATCGTGACAACCCAGAACCAATACACGAAAAGATACTTGTGATTATCAGAGGTACTCCAGGTTTCTATCAGAACAATGGTCGCGAACACCGACAACATCAGCCACATCAGCGGGCTCTTGATGAGGGAAGGACGCAGGAGAACACCCAAAAGTGCGGCTTGAATACCGAGTTTGAACAGCGGTTGCTCAAAGCCGAAGAAAACCGCCAGCATCAGTGTCAATGCCGAGACCGCATCAATCAGTCGTATCTCATCAAACCACTTTTCAGCGCGCGCCAGAGGCGATAGCTCATCGATGGTATCAGTGCTCATGAGCCTGACCCTTTTGCAAATCGCATCGTCTCGGTCAAAGTGGCGCGCGCTTCACGCTTGCTGCCATCGTAAGAAATTTCCCAATACTCGATGACCAACGTCCAGTCTGCATCGTCGCCACCGGGTCTCGGACCACGGGCATGAAGCAAATAATGCGATTGCTCCATGGCCTCACGCGTGTTGCTGTCCTTGTCAATTTTGTAAACTTTGCTGGCCTCGTTCGACGCGACGAATGACGTCCTTCGCAAGCTCATCGCTAACGGCTCAAAATTTTCGCGCGTCGGATACCAGATCGCTTTTTGGTGTTGACGGGTTTGCGCAGGCAGGAGTTTGACAATGGGTTGTCGCTTGCCGTCGGCAGTCTCGATGAAAATGCGGGTAAATCGCGTATCACCGCTATCGGCACCGGCAAACATGCCCATGCCACCGCCTTTCCAGGTCGATAGATGATAGTTGGCGTTAAGATAACCCTGTCGCGCAGCAATGTAGGCCGCAATCATTGGGATTGCACAAAATATCGCAGCCGTTTTGAGATTGTGATGTGTCAGCCATTTTGTCATGTGCGCAGTCGTGTCCCCCACAGCCTGATTTGCCCAATCTGCCGCTTTTCGGGTTGACAGGAAAGGGCCACATGAACATAAGGCGTGGTGCCCCTGCCGGCTCTGGCGGGGCGCTTTCGTTTTTGGACCTGTTTAACTGGGCGCTGGGTCTAAAGCGGTATGGAGAGGTGCCCGAGTGGCTAAAGGGGACGGACTGTAAATCCGTTGGCTTCGCCTACGCTGGTTCGAATCCAGCCCTCTCCACCATTTGACTGAGATCAAAATTCGAATTTTTGCGTCTTCCACTACACTAGTGCGCGCAATGACGCCCTGCTCCCCAACAGTAGCGGCAGTACGTTAAGCTGTTGGCGCAACGGGCCAAGCCGCAGAACAATATTTTTGAAACCATGCGCTGAAGCGTTCTGGTTTCGACTGAACATCACGCATGATTTCCTCTGGCATCGCCCAGGTGAAGCCGTCGCACTCATCAGGGTTGGCGACGATGGCACCGTCAAACTGACCTCGAAAAATATGCACGAGTTCATGTTCAATCAGTCCGTGATCCAAGTCAGCGCGGTACTGAAACGTGCCCAGTAAATTGAGTGGGCATTGAAATCCCATCTCTTCTTGGAGACGACGCAAAGCAGCGTTAGCCACAAGTTCGCCTGGCCGAGGATGCCCGCAGCAAGCATTGGTCCAAAGTCCACCCGAATGATATTTGCCAATGCTTCGCCGCTGCAACAGCAAGCGGCCGCGCCCATCCCACACCATCACCGAAAATGCGCGATGTAGCACTCCACGCTGATGTGCATCGAGCTTTTCGGCGCGACCAGTCTCACGGTCGTGCTCATCGACGAGAATGACCATTTCTTGATGTTGGGATTGTTCGGACAAAGTCTATGGTACTCCTCGCACGGGCCGTCGGTTGCGCCGTCGACAATCAGTCTGAATTGGATTCAGTTAGCATGGGTCATAGACGCTATGGAATGCCGCCAGAAGTCTGAAACACAAACACCTGCGTTGACGTAACGTATTGCATCGACCCAGGGGAGAATTCGGATGGTCTTGACCGCGCGACACTGGGCAGCAATCGTAGCCATAACGGCGACCTTATCACCTATATGCGTTGGGCCTGCGCTTTCACAAGAACAAAACCCAGCCTGCAACCACGACGCCATGATCGTATTCGATGCGTCAGGCTCCATGGGTGGCACCGATATGAATAGCGTGACCCCCCGTATCGGCAAAGTGCGCAAAGCATTGGCGCAGGTTCTGCCAGAGGTGGCCCCCATTCGTCCCATAGGATTGACCGTTTATGGTCCTGGCTACGGCAACAATTGCGATAGCGTAGAATTGCGATTGAAGCCGGTCCTCGATGCAACTGAAACCATCATGGCTGAAGTCACCGCCCTGGTACCAGCTGGCCGCACGCCGCTGACTGCTGGTGTCAAACTTGCGGCGGATGCGCTGGCCTATCGCGATAAGCCAGCAACCATCATTTTAATTACAGATGGTGAAGAAACCTGTGGTGGCAATCCTTGTGGTGTCGCCGCGCAACTCAAGCGCGAAGCAAAAGATCTGACCATTCATGTCATCGGCTATAAGGATCCATTAGCTGCGGGCGGCGCTTTCGGCTCACGCTGTATGGCCGATGCAACCGGCGGGCAGTACACGGCTGTCGAGACGACAGATGAACTCATAGCAGCTTTACGCAAAACTTTGGGCTGTCCGTTTTTAACAGAGCGCCGCGCCCCATTAGAGCCGCCAATCAAATTGGCTGCACAATGTTTTGCACAAACACTCAATGAATAGCGCAACTATTTTTCGAGCGCGCGGGCACAATCGTTGATGGACGCTGTGACGTCAGGAGGGAGCGGTGTAGGCAATCCCAGCGGAAGTCGCGCAGCCGGCAGCACGCCATCGAAGATCACAGAAATCTCAGCATCGCCATCTGCAATTTCCATCAGCGTGCGTGCACCCTCAGCAAGGGAAACATCTCCAGTCGTTTCAAGAATTCCCTGGGAGTTTTCCCTGGCGGGCTTAAAGTTTCCAAGCGTGAACAGCGTCGTCGTCTTAAGCCACAAATCACGCATAAGTGGCCCAACAGATGTTGGCGTATAAGCGCGAATATAGATGCGAATTTTATCATTGGCGCGCGCGCCAGATAACTCAACGCGCAAGATGGAGCCGTTGATATTGTACTCAGCACGAACACCGCACTCGTCTTTTGGACCGGTCGATGACGGCGGCAAGAGCACAACCGTCTCGGGTTCCGGAAGTGCCGCCAAACTCGCAGGCGTCGCCGAAAAGAGAGCAAGACAAAAGAAACCTACCCGCACGTTGGTGGACGTTGTCATTGCTCTCTCCCATATGGCGTTCAATGCCGCTGATATTACGAATATGCAATGTGTCGTGGATCAGCCTGAGCGCGGCACTTCACACTCATGGCACCACGTCAAAACTTTTGGGATCGAATTGATAGCGCGGCATCTGGATGAAATTGCCATCGGCGAGCTCGGGAGCCTTGTGTAACCGCACACTGCCAACCGTAATTTTCCCGTTCTTTTCGTCCATCCAGAAATCGATATCGTAATATTCTTCCTTGCTGCCAGCGCGACGGAAATCGGTACATGCAAAGAAACGACCATCTTCCTTGAGACGCCGCACGGGCTGATGAATACCCACGAAGTCCATCTTGATCTCTTCGCCGGTCTTATCGTCTTTGATAATATATAAGCCTCCGTTTTTCGCGCGTTCGGCGGCAATGTGTTCATGCAGCCCGCTCATGATTTCCCATCCGCGTTTCGTTTCGCTTTCACCGGGATGCTCGGAAGCCGGGATCCACCACCACGGCTTAGGCAAGCGCGTAATCATGATCCATTTATCACCTTCTTTGCGTGGAGCTTTGTACACGCGCGTATCGACGATTTTGAGTTTACCGCCTTCAGGACGCACCCAGAAATCGATCAGATAAGTTTTGTCTGGGGTGTCTTTGTCGCGAAAAAGGACGTCTGGAAAAAAGCCATAGCCGTGTAGCGTGCGAACAAAATCGACCTTATCGAATTTAACGGCCAGCGTTTGCCCAGCCATGGCATCGGCCACTTCGAACACGCCGTTATTTTTGTCTTGTGCCGCTTTGATTTCGGCTTCGATGAACGTTTGCACATCAGTCGCTGTGAAGGCACCCATGTCACTGCCAGTTTTCATGGTATCGGCAGCGGCATAAGTTTCTTGAGCCTTGGCGAGATAGCCATCCGGGTCTTTGAGAAATACCGCCTTTGAGTCCTCGTTCCCAAAACAGTAAAGTTTGCCATCCGGCGCCGTCCAATTCACGGAACAATCGGTGCGGATAGATTTCCCTTCAGCAAGGCCCATGGCACAGGTGCCGCCGAACTCCGCTTTACTCGCATCGACATCGGCAAATGTCGGTGACGACATAGCCAGTGCGCAGAAGACGAGCATCGCTCTCGTAATTTTCAAGAGTGTCGAGCTCGGTTCAAAGTCGGGAAGTATTCTCGGTTGCATGGAATGTTCCTTGTTGCAGCAGTTCCCGAATTCGCATTCGCCATTTTGACTTGGACTGTTTCATCAGATTGTAAAAATGTGAAACTGTCCTGGGAATTTACGGCATGAGATCGCGCGCAACGCGAAAGCCAACGGTCTGATTTCGAAATGTTGGCCAATTGCGCAGTCGCATGGCCGCACGCATTTGCTGCGTCTCAAAGAAACAAGACCCGCCGCGAAAAATTCGCAAACCTTCGGGCGACGATTGCGGCTCACCGCACTTGGAATCGACGCGCGCAGTGCCATCCTTCGGCCCCGATGCGTAGCTTTCACAATAATAATCGGCGACCCATTCCCAGACATTGCCATGGACATTGTGCAAGCCCCATGCGTTGGCCTGCAGTGCCGTAACAGGCAGAAAGCCCTTGCCATCTTCGTCACTGCCACAGGTCCGACAGCACGCCATCGTCGATCCATCTCGGGTCGGCTCATGACCCCACCAATAGGCTGTGGTCGTGCCTGCCCGTGTCGCAAATTCCCACTCAGCCTCAGAAGGGAGTCGGTAATGGCGTCCGGTCAGTGTTTTGAGCCATGTGGCATAAGCTGAAGCGTCTTCCCAGCTGATGCCGACGATTGGCTGATCTGCGCCGCTGATCTTGCTGCCGAGACTTTTATATGTGACGCCGCTGCCCGTTTCGATGTTGTGCTGACCGCCTGGCTCAAGCCATTCAGGGTGCCGACAAGCGCCGGCTGTGACGCAGGCTAGGTACTCAGACACACGCACTTCATATCGTCCAATCGCGAAGGCTTTGATCGCGACTGACTGTTGTGCTTCAGATGACAACCGTTTGGGTTCGCTTTCCGGCGAACCGACTTTGAAATTGGCAGGTGAACTGGGAATGACAACCATGTCTGGACAAGGTGTCGGCAGCGCGCAGTCAGTAAAGACAGTTGCACCACCGGTAACAAGAGCACGCTGCTTCTCATCGCTTTGAGGACCAGTCCGAACCTCGATGATATCAAATCCCAATGCACGCGCCTGCTCCGTAATGGCTTGGCGACGCTCCGGATTGGTATCGAGTTCACGTTGCAAGCTTTGTGCAGACGATGTGGCGTGCGCGCGATCATGTTGCACAACCGCCAAAAATGCGATCAGCCCCATAACGATCATGCACACGACCAACAACTGTCGGATCACGACGATGCGCATTTCAGCTCTCGTATTTTATTGCACGAGCATGCGCGTGCCGTCAGACCCTTCAGCCTCGCCGCCTTTGAGATCGCCGCAGCTCTCGCCGAGATACTTTCCGTTTTGTGTGATGACGCGCTTGACGACAATGGTCTGCGCGTTGCCTTCGACGCCTGATGTTGTGCTTTCAATTTTGACTTCAAAAGTTTTCTGAAAGTCGCCCGACATTTTGGTTTGCGATATCACTTTGCGCGTCGAGAACAAACAATCGGCATCGACTGTCGTTGTGCCGTCTGCAACTTTGATATCGTACGTCGTGCAGGCTTTGCGGTGATCTTCAAGGCTAGCTTGGACAGTATTTTTTTCCATATCGCCATCGATACAGATTTTCATCGACTGATCTCTGCTGCTGCCGCCTTCATCCATGGTGGTATTCAACTCCCACAGCCCTGCTTTGCGTTGTGGCAGCGTAGTACTGTCGGCATAGGCAAGAGAAATCGTGACCATCAATACGCTGGCAGCAGGTGTCACAAGCAACGCGAAAGGCCGACGCATTGATATATCCTCCGAAGATTTTTCTATTTTGGTGCGCGACCTTACACGCAACATTTTGCCGTACAAGGCAGGACTTTTTCCTTTTTAATGAGCTTCACAATTGAAATTATTCTGTCCTTGAAAATTCACGGATGCCGAGAGAATGGGAACAATTCCCATTGCTGGCAGCGGTTGCACCGGTATCGTTGTTTCTATGCCCATCAACCTGGGAGACATCAGCGCGTGCACAAAATCAAGCGATGGATTGGCTCGGTCGTCTGCGCGAGTTTTCTTTTGCCAACTCAAGTTTACGCTGAGGGCTCAGAACTCACCGAACCGAAATTAACGCTGAAGGGGCACACCAGCGATCTGTGGAGCGCGGTGTACAGTCCAGATGGGAAAGTCATTCTAACCGGATCGAGCGATAAAACAGCGCGTATTTGGGATGCAGCTTCGGGAACTGAAATCGCAACTTTGTCAGGTCATACCGAAGGCGTGCGTAATGCCGCCTTCAGCCTAGATGGCTCGCGCATTGTCACTGTATCTCGCGATGGTACGGGTCGCATTTGGGACGCCGCGACAGGCCGTGAAATTGCGGTCCTCAGCGGACACGAAAGCATGGTCGAAGCTCTCGCATTTTCCCCATCTGGCAAGCACGTCACAACCGGTTCTATTGATATGACTGCCCGCGTTTGGGATATCGCGACAGGGCAGCAAGTTTTCAAACTATCTGGTCACGAAGGAAGCGTGACGGATATTGCCTATAGCCGTGATGGCAATCGTATCGTGACGGGTTCGCAAGATCGCACAGCCAAAATCTGGGATGCAATGACCGGCGCAGAAATTGCAACGCTCAGCACTCATGGTGGCATGGTGGCAAGCGTTGCGTTCTCACCAGATGATGCAAAGGTCGTCACAGGTTCGAGCGATAAATCGGCACGCATTTGGGATGCATCGAGCGGCACTCTCTTGACCGAACTCAAAGGTCACCAACGCGGGATTTTGCGCGTCATGTTCGATGCAAAAGGCGAGCGGATATATACCGCTTCCAGTGATAAGACGGCACGTCTATGGGACATCAAGTCGGCAGCAACACTTGCCACGTTTTCAGGGCACCGTCGTTATGTGATGCGCATGTCTCTCAGTCCGGATGGCTCGCAATTGGTGACCTCATCGCACGACAAAACAGCCCGTATTTGGGATGCCAATTCGGGTGCACTTTTGTACACTTTGGGCGGCCATCTCATGGAAGTCGAAGATGCAGAATTTTCACCCGATGGCTCGCATGTCGTAACAGCCTCTTATGACGGCCATGCCCGCGTGTGGGATTTGGCTGCAGTCGCGGGACAAGCTAGTAAGTGATCGAATTTTTCGATCATTTTTCATATCATTTTTGAAAGTGAGACAAGCGTGAGCCGGTTCAAATCGAAACGCGCCGGGGCTACCTTCGTCTCGGTGATAGTATCATTCGTCACCAGTATGTCCGCTGCCGCAGACAATTCACCCAATGCCTGCATGAACGACGCGATGTTTGTGTTCGATGCGTCAGGGTCGATGGGTACAACAGATTACACCCGCAAGCTGCCGCATATTACCCGCGTCAAGCAAGCACTCGCTCAAGTGCTCCCAGAAGTGCCAGCCGAAAGACGCATGGGCCTCATCGTTTACGGACAAGGAGCATACAACCGCTGTGACAGCGTGGAGCTGAAGCTGAGACCACAAACCAATTCTGGCCCGACGATCATGGCTGAAGTTGAAAAAATTGTCCCTGCAGGACGCACGCCTCTGACGCAGTCCGTGCAAGATGCCGCCGACGTCCTGGAATATCGCAGCAAGCCAGCCGTCGTCATTTTAATGACCGATGGCGAAGATACGTGCGGCGGCAAGCCCTGCAATCTTGCGCTGCAAATGAAGAAAGACGCCAAAGACCTCACCGTACACGTCATCGGCTATCGCATGAAAGAAGCGGCCGGTCTGAATGGATTTTTCGAAGCGCGCTGCTTGGCGGAGCAGACCGGCGGCATTTACGTTACCGTCGAAACGACCGAACAATTGGTGGAAGCGTTACGTAAAACTCTGACCTGCCCGTTTTCGTCTCAACTTGCCCCACCGAAAAGCAAAACGAATCTAGCGTTCGCTAGCCCTGCTATGATCTCACAATGTTTTGCCACAAGGCTGACGACTACGACGGATCGAAAGTCGTGCGTGCGCTAACGTGAAGTCCCTCAGTATCAACGGCTTCAAAAGAAAGCGGCGCATCATCGCCCGCGCCAAATGTGAAGCGAATATTGGGATCTTCAGACAAGGAGATGCCACCTTCCATGCGAAACAGAAATTCATTGCCGCGCTTAGCCTCAATGGTCTTGATAAAGCGTGCGGGCGTGTAATCTCCAGACTTGGCATTCATCTGCATCCCAGTCGTATTGGGATGACGGATCATGATTTGGCCATCCCGCCAATGAGCAGGGTGCCGGTCACTCTTGAAGACCTTCATCTGCGCTTTGCCCAAATCAGCTAGCGCTTGCTCGACATCTTTAGATGCAGGCGCCGAGCACCCACCTGAGCCGATGACAAACTTCGAGACCATAAAGAGATCGCCCGATAACGTCTCAACTACGGCGCGGACACGGCTGAAAGCATCGATGCGCACGCGCGTCGCAATGGTCCGCTCACCGATGTCAATGTGATCACGAAACGCCGCGCCGAAGGTGAACGTGCCGACAACCGGTGCTGGGTTGCGGTCAATGACCAATGTCAGAGATTTGATCGTTGCAATGACGGTTGGCGATAGGCGAACGGATATCGGCACTAGTGCAGCATCGTCGGCTTGCTGTGGCGCCAAAAGTTGGATGCCATCCGTGGCATCGCGAATCTCGCGATCCTTGAAAATCTCACGGCTTAATGATGGCCAAGGATCGTCTGACGCATGTGCAGAATAGGACCACAGCCCAAACAGGAGAACCGGGACGAGGCCAGCTTGCAGCCACCATTTTGTTCTATTGTACCAGGGATTAGAAAACTGCATGCGCACCTGATTAGACTTGAGGCATCATCTTTTATGCGTTTTGCAACGTACTCATGGAGGTGAAAAACGATTGGTACCTTTCAAGGCACACATGATCGCTACACGGATGTGCGTAATCGGCAAGCTTGCTCTGGTTTTCCCTCAAAAAATCGGGAATAATTCCCAGGCCGACGGCTGGGTCGGTACGACAGGTGAAGGGTGATGGCTGTGTTTGCCGATGCCGGACACAAATCAAAGTCGAGTTTGCGGCACCTGGGTGTGCTGTGGTTCGCTTTATTGCTGATCACGACTTTGCCTGCGCTTGCCAATACGCCCCTCACGCAAACGCAAATCAGTGAAATCGAGCGGCTCATCGAGAAGACTTTGCATCCCAAAGATGCGCGCGATTATGCAGCCCCCGCCGTCAGCATTTCAGTCGGCAAAAATGGCACGCTGGCATTTGCAGCCGGATATGGTGAAGCGCGCTCAGGCGTACCGGCCACAAAAGATACTGTTTACCGCATCGGCTCAATTACCAAGCAGTTTACTGCGGCCGCCGTGCTGTCGTTGATCGAGCGCGGGGCAACGGTTGGACCGGGTGGGCCAAATCTAAGTCTGGACTTGCCGCTCGCCGAGACGTTCCGCGCGTCCGACAGTTGGAACGCGTCTGATCGCCCGCCCATTACCGTCAAAAGTTTGCTGGCTATGACGTCTAACTTGCCCAACTTCACACGTCGCCCGCCGCATACACTCGATCCATGGGGTGCGGTGGCCTCCGATAATCTACTTGGCGCGCTCACGCGCCTCAGGCGCATCGGCGAACCTGGCTCGTTCGAGTATTCAAACACCAGCTATTTCCTGCTCGCGGAATTGATCGATGACCTCTACGTCGAGGGGCAAAGTGCGACGTACCATAACCAATTGCGTGACGTGATATTTACGCGTGCTGAGCTCAGCGATACGGGCTTTTCCAGCGATGAAAAATTTAAATCGACGATTGCGCACCCCACGTATCGCCGACGACCCGCCTTTACTCAGCCCGACTGGTTGAAAGGCAGCGGCGACATGGCGAGCACCGTCGTTGATCTTTTTAAATGGAATGATGCGTTGATGTCAGATCGCGTTCTCACATCGCGTACGCGTGAAGACATGTTTGCTGACAATGCACGCGTAGATGTGTGGAACTACTACGGGATGGGTTGGTTCATTACCCATCGCGATAACCTTGAACTTTATCGCCATTCCGGAACGGTGCCCGGCTACACCTCCTTCAATGCCATCGCGCGAAGAGGTGAAGGACCTTGGGTATCCGTGTCCATATTAACGAACAGCGACGGCATTGAATCGCTCGATGATCTCGCACAACAGGTTGTCGATATCGCTCTTCAGTAAGGCTTCGCATAACCTGCATCGGCCGAAGCGATCACGCGAACTTCAACAACGTTTGATCGTTGCCACAACGATTGGGAACTTGTCCTGCGTAGTGTGGGAACATCACCAATATGCAGAAGCGTGTCGTGTGGCTAAGCAATAAGCTGTCACGCGACTTCTTGGTGCTGGGTCGAAAATCCTCCATTTTTCGTCCCAGCACCACGCTTTTTTGACGGCGAGCGCGTGCCAATCTCAAACCTGCGATCAAAGATTGCGCTTTTATCGACGCGAAAAATTTGCGCGTTCAAAACTTGAGATCAAAAATTGCGAAGTGAGCTTCGCCGCATTTTTTCATTCGACAGATGATGGATGGAGCGCAACGTGAACCGATGGCGATACTTCAACTACGTGATAACATCACAAGCGTGTGATCGGGAAAACTCACCAATACACATGGGAATAACTCCCATGGCTCAGGTGTAAACGTACTCCTAAGGTCCCATCACCGCGACACTCGGTCCAACTCTGCGATGATACGCGCCGAGTTGCAAAACCGGATGCATTCGGTGGCCAAGAGGTTGCACCTGACGAAGGTTCGCTTCTGTGCCGTTACTAGCTCCGCCAAGATGTTTGGACCTTGGGCTCAAGCGCTCTGAGTTTCAACCATCACAGACTGATCGGTTCGTAGTCGTCAAATTGTGCTGATCGCGCTGTTTGCCGACCGCTGCACATGCTTGCAGCGGTGACGGAATCGCTTTGTCAAAACGGACAAGAGCTAGCAACAAAAACTGGCAAGTTCAGGTGGTGCAATTCTGCCGGACTAAGCAGGAGCTAGGAGGAGACGGTATGAAAAATTATACGACCCGCATCATCGCGGGCGCAGCATTGGCAGCGTTGGTCGGGCTAACCGGCCCTGCGTTCGCCAATGCAGAAGTTGAAAAGCGCGCTGCAAATCCCAATGAATGGGGCGCACCGGGCCGCGACAACAAGATGACACGCCACAGCCCATTGGCGGACATCACCACAGCGAACGTCAGCAAATTGCAAATGATGTGGTCGCAGTCGACCGGCGCTCTACGCGGTCATGAAGGCCAACCCGTCGTCATTGAAGACGTTGCCGGTAAGCCGATGATGTTCTTCGTTTCGGGGTGCCCGGAAATGTCGAAGTGCAACATCGTGCAGGGTCTCGACTTGTCAGACCCAGATAAGCCCAAGCAGATTTGGAACTACGTCAAGCAGACCGACCGTGATGAATCGGCCGTACCGCGCGCTTGCTGCGATACCGTCAACCGCGGGCCAGCATACGCAGACGGCAAGGTTGTGTTCGCGACCCTCGACGGGTTCGTGATTGCGCTGGATGCAGTCACAGGCAAAGAAGCTTGGGTCGTCAAGCACGCTTGGCCGGAAAAAGGTGAAACGATCACCAACGCTCCATTGATCGCAGAAAATCTCGTGATCATCGGTTTCGGCGGTGACGAATTCGCGGCACGCGGCCGCGTGACGGCTTATGAACTCAAAGATGGCAAAGAAGTTTGGAGCTGCCACTCGACAGGTTCGGATAAAGATGTCTGCCTCTCGGCCGACACCAACAAAGCCAACCCGCACTACGGTGTGGCCGGTACAGATCTCGGCATCACCACGCATGTCGGCGAAGATTGGAAAATCGGCGGCGGCGCGGCTTGGGGCTGGTTCAGCTATGACGCTGAATTGAAAATGGTGTACTACGCAACCGGCAACCCCGGCTTGTGGAGCCCATCTTATCGTTGCGCCAAGAAAACCCACGATGAATGCAACACGGGCGAATTCGACAACAAATGGTCGATGACAATTTTCGCTCGCAAAGTCGATACGGGTGAAGCGGTGTTTGCTTATCAGATGACCCCGTTCGACCAGTGGGACTATGACGGCGTCAACGAAAATATCCTGATCGATATGGACATTGACGGCAAGAAGCGCAAAACGCTCGTGCACTTTGACCGTAACGGCTTTGCCTATGTTCTTGATCGTGTCGATGGTACGCTGTTGCGCGCTCATAAATACGTGACGGTTGACTGGGCAGAAAAAGTCGATCTCAAAACAGGTCGTCCTGTGAAGGTGCAAGCTCACTCTCCGCTGGAGCGCGGTCGCAACGTTGCGGCATGCCCATCAGCTATGGGTGGTAAGGACCAACAGCCATGCGCTATGGACCCCAAGGAGCCGACCAAGGCTTATTGCCCAACCAACAACTGGTGCATGGAGCTTGAACCTCAGGAACGCAGCCACACGCAGCAAGGCACAGTTTATGTGTTCGCCAACGTGTTCATGTATCCTGAAAAGCCAGGCACAACCGGCAAGATCAAAAAGTTCGACGTTGTGACCGGTAAGACCGATTGGGAAATTCCCGATCAGTACCCGAACTGGGGCGGCACGCTCGTCACGGACGGCGGCCTTATGTTCTACGGCTCGCTCGGCGGTGACTTCCGCGCAGTCGATCGCAAAACTGGCAAAGTGCTGTGGGAGCGCAAGCTCGCATCAGGCAGCATTGCCAACCCGATCACCTACAAGATCAAAGGCAAGCAATATGTCTCGATCCTGTCTGGTATCGGCGGTTGGATCGGCGTCCCTGTGACGGCTGGTCTTGACCTCAACGACAAGTTCGGCGCGATCGGTGCAACGGCTATGACGAAAGCCGCAAACCTCGACAAGATCCCGCAGGGCGGCACACTCTTTACGTTCCGCGTATTTGAGTAAGTCGTGCCACGACAAACTGGCAACGCCCGGCGCACCGCGCCGGGCGTTGCTGTCGTAATCAACGCCGAACATCAAGAGAATAAAAAGTCCTACCGACGAGAAGGTGCATCGCATGCGTCGCGCAAGTATAGTCTCTGTTCTATGCGTACTAGCTCTTTGCTTTGGCAACGCGACGGAAGCGTTGGCCGGTGCGAACAATGCGAAACGCGGTGACAGTGCCGCTGTGGAAGCAGCTCTTGCCCGGCTCGAAGCACAAATCCCCTTAACGGCTGCCGATCATACGGCGCTGAAGCTCGCCGCTCTCGCTAAAAAAATTCCATCATTGCGCGTTTGTGGCGATCCAGGAAATTTGCCGCTCTCCGATATTAATCGCGCTGGCTACCAGAACAAAATCATCGAATTGCTCGCTGAAGAGATGGGCACAACCGTCAACTATTTCTGGCGGCCTTATCTTGAGCGCGGCATCACACGACAGACATTCGAAACGGGCGATTGCGATGTGCTTCTGGATTTGCCGGTCGGTTTTGATCGCGTCCTGACAACCGAACCGATTTATCGCACGACATATGTGCTCGCGTACCGCAATGACCGGGGCTTAAACATTAAGGATCTGGACGACCCGCAACTCAAAACATTGCGTCTCGGCACCTTCCAAACCTCGGGGCTGCGCGCCGCACTTTCGAAGCGCGGCATCCGCACCAACGTCAAATTACATGTTCTCAGCCACAACTCCGACCTCAATCCAGAAGCCCAACCGTGGAAGCAAGTCGAACAAGTTTTGAAGGGTGAACTCGACGTCGCTGGCGTTTGGGGCCCGTTCGCCGGTTGGTTGAAGACCATGAAGAACGAGCCTCTCGTCGTGCAACCGGTCAATATGTGGGAGGATGACATCCCTCTCGAATTCGATCTGGCAATCGGCTTGCGAAATATCGACTGGATATTGAAATACAAATTCGATCTGGCGCTTGAAGCGCGCAAAGTCGAGATCGAAAAAATTCTTCGCGATTTTGGCGTTCCGCTTGTTGAATGCAGTCGCTGCACCGTGCCTGGAGACCTACCTGCACATGGCATTTACACCAAGCCGCTAGAGCAAGCTGAAAAATTTACTTCATCACCCATTGCTCCAGACCAGAAAGTCACCAAACAGCGTCTTGAAGATTGGCTGAAAGAAGGAGCCGATCTCAATCAAGAACTCGCGAATGCTGTCCTGGCAGCCGATGTGGCGCGGATTGCGACCCTGATCGAAAAGGGCGCAGACGTGAATAAGCTCGACGCACAAGGCTACACGGCGCTGCACAGCGCAGCCCGCCATCGCAAAGCTGAACTGATATCGGTTTTGCTCGCATATAAAGCGGATATGAACGCCAAGGATTCCGATGGCTTTACCGCACTCCATCATGCGGTTTTGAGAAACCATCCAGAATCGGTGCGTGCTCTCGCAGCGCGTGGAGCTGAACTCGATACCCTCACACCCAGTGGTTTTACGCCTTTAGCGTTGGCCATCATCGAAGACAGTTACAAGGCGGCCATGGCCTTGATTGAACTCAACGCACCGGTCGAAACCGCAGTCGGCGAAGCCAAGCTAACGCCACTGATGTTGGCTGCAGGCAAAGAAGCCCGCAAGCTCTCTCTTGGTGCCGGCGTGACACGCGTTGAAAAGTTAAATCCGCTCGACCCAGGCCAAGTAGAGATCGCCAAAGGCCTGATCGACAAAGGCGCAAATATCAATGCGGTGAGCGGCTCTGGCTTGACGGCATTGTTGCTGGCTGCTGCCCACAACAATGCACCGATCGTCGGCCTTTTGGTCGAGGCCGGCGCAGATATCACGGCAAAAACGCCCGATGGAAAAACCGCCGAAGATCTCGCCAAACGTAACGGCAACGCGACTGTCGTCAGCCTTTTAAAGTTACTTGGCCAGGCGGGAAGCAATTAACTCCTTGGGCACAAAATTTCGGGAAAATTAGGCAATCACAAACGCAGTACAGAAAGCACATTGTGGGAGATGAGCCGTTTGAAGCGTCAAACCCGCACAACACACTAGGAATGATACTCGGGAAGGATGACGAACGTGGTGAAGGTCGTGAAATTATCTAGATGTTTGACGGCATGCAGTGCAGTTATATTTGGCGCATACGTGCTCAGCAGCTCAGTGCCAGCGAATGCGGCTGATGAAGTTAAGCCTGCGGAGCCTGCTGCCGCAACAACGCCCCCGCCCGCAACTACGCCTCCAGCCGATGAATCTCCGGGCGATGCCGCGGCTCGACGTGCTGCAGAGGCTGCCAAAGCAATTGCTGATCGTAAAATCACCGAGGTCACGAATAAGCCGCTCGCAGAAGTTGTTGCAGCCAATCCGGTTGGCACCATGCGCAACCCATACACCGATAACGCGACCGCCATCGAAGAAGGCAAGAAGCTGTACTTCTCCTATAGCTGCAACGGCTGTCATGGCGGCGGCGGCGGTGGCGGTATGTGCCCACCATTGACGAATGATATTTTCGTTTACGGCAGCGATGACGATGTTCTGTTCCGTCTCATCGCTCTCGGCACCGCCGATTTGCAAAAGACCTACAGCATGAAGCGCAAGGGCTCCGAAGGCGTTGTCGGTCCTATGCCGGGCTATACGGAAATCATCAAGAACGACGATGAGCTCTGGAAAATCATCGCATTTATTCGCACAGTTTATAAAGGTTCGAGAAGGAATTGGTGATCGCACGTCATAGTCTGAACAGCGAGCGGTGCGCTCGCTGTTTCATTGCGTCCTGTATTTTCGGTTGCGTTTTGTTCGCGGCCGTACTTGTCAACACCGATGTCGCGTGGAGCAATGAACCTCCACCGACGATCGACCCTGCCGCGCACCTCAAAATTGAAATCGTTTACCTCGGTAAGGAATATACCGAGCCTGAACCGCTGTCTCTCGTCGATAAAATATACACCGACAAGGGCATTCAAGGCGCGCGTGTCGGTATTACCGAAGACAATATGACCGGTCGCTTGATCGGACATGACTACAGCTTGACCGAAGCAATCATTCCTGAAGACGAAGACATCACCGTTAAGGCTCGCGAAGTTCTGTCGGCAGGCGCACGCATGATCGCAGCCGATCTCGAACCGGCCGATTTGCTCAAAGTGGCAGAACTGCCGGAGGCGAAAGACGCCATCATCTTTAATATTCGCAGCAGCGACGAGCGGCTTCGCCACGAAAACTGTCGCCGCAACGTTTTCCATATTCCTCCAGATTATGCGATGCGCGCCGATGCTCTCGCGCAATATCTCGTTTGGAAAAAATGGCGGCGATGGGCTTTGATATCGGGTGAACGTCCGGCCGATCTGGAATATGCGATTGCCTTGCGGCGTGCCGCAAAACGTTTCGGCGGAAAAATAATTGGCGAAAAAACCTACGCCTTCGATGGTGGCTCGCGACGCACAGATACCGGCCACCAACAAATTCAAACCCAGATGCCGCTGCTGACCCAAGACTTTGCTGACCACGATGTCATCGTCGTCGCCGACATTGAAGAGAGTTTCGGCGACTACCTTTTGTTTCGCACCTACGAACCAAGGCCAATCGCGGGCACGCATGGCTTGGTGGCTGTGTCCTGGCACCGCTCCTACGAAGAGAGCGCGGCAACGCAAATGCAAAACCGCTTTGAGCGCAAAGCCGGTCGTATCATGACGGAACGCGATTATTCCGCGTGGCTGGCCGTGCGCGCATTCGGAGAAGCTGTGACCCGCACCAATACGGCGGATGCTGTGAAAATTCGCTCCTACATCATGTCTGAAGAATTTCAGGTTGCAGGCTTCAAATCGCAAGGTCTGAATTTCCGCAGTTGGGATCGTCAGTTGCGACAGCCCATTCTGCTCGCAGGCCCGAGAGCCCTGGTGTCCATTTCACCGCAAGAAGGCTTCCTGCATCCCAAATACCTGACCGACACGCTGGGCTTCGATGAGCCTGAGACCAAGTGCCAACAAAAAAATTAAAATATTAAAGCCGGGAGACGTCCATGAATCGCGCAGTCTTTGCCTTTATCGCTCTATCAGCTTTCGCCGCTTGCCCTGCGCAAGCAGCCACCGTGTTCGTGAGCAATGAGAAAGATAATACGATTACGGTTCTCGACGCAGAATCGCTCAAAGTCCTCAAGACCGTCAAAGTCGGCAGGCGCCCCCGTGGAATGGTGCTCACGCCTGACATGAAGGAATTGCTGATATGCGCAGGCGACGATCACCGCCTTGATGTGATGGATACCACCACATTCGAGATCATACGAACGCATGAAACCTCTGGCCCCGATCCGGAACTTCTCGACATCGATCCAGAAGGCAAGATCATCTACATCGCCAACGAAGACGACGGCATGGTCACCGTCATCGAGCGCGATGGCGGTAAAGTGTTAGGCGAAATTCCAATCGGCGTAGAGCCGGAGGGTATGGCCGTTGCGCCAGACAATAGCGTGGTCGTGGCGACTTCTGAATCGACCAGCATGGCGCATTTCATCGATACCAAAACACTCAAAGTGATTGCCAACGTCCTCGTCGACACGCGTCCGCGTGTGTCGGAGTACACCGCCGATGGCAAAGAAGTATGGGTGACAGCGGAAGTCGGCGGAACTGTTGCCATTATCGATACCACCACTCGTAAGGTGAAGAAAAAATTTGGCTTTGAGATTGCCGGTGTGCGTCCCGAGCTCATTCAGCCCATGGGGATCAAGTTCACCAAAGATGCCAAGCGTGCATTCATTGCCTTAGGTCGTGCCAACCGTTTGGCGGTTGTTGATACGGCGACCCATGAAGTCCTCGACTACATTCTTGTCGGACAGCGTCCTTGGCATATCGACATGAACCCCGAAGGCACAAAGATTTACACGGCGAACGGATTGTCAAACGACATGACAGTCGTCGATGTAGCGACTTTGAAACCAGAAAAATCAGTCCCTGTTGGGCGCTTGCCATGGGGCATCGTGATCAAGCCTTAACAGTCACAAAATGAATGCAGGAGGCCGAAAGGAGGCAATGACGTGACACTGCGACAACGATTGTTGCTTCTCGTCATGGTCGTGCTCGGCTTAAGCCTGATGATCGGCGCTGCTATCACGTATTGGCGTGCGGCCTCGAAAGTGCAAACTGAATTGCATGCAGCGTTCGTCGTGGGGCAGCAAGTCTTGGTCGATGCCACGAAGGAAATTGAACGCGCGCCAAATCCTTACCAACAACTTCATAACGTCATTGAGAGATTCAGCGGCGGTCGGCATTTGAAGGTGTCGTTGATAGATGCCAGTGGCAACGTAGCTATGTCGTCGCGACTCGCACAGCCAGAGGATCCTGCACCTGAGTGGTTTTATAGCTTACTGGGCAGCGAAACAGAAAGTGTAGCGGTCGCACTTCCTCAGAAAGTCAGTGGCTACACATCCTTTCTCATAGAAACGGTCTCACGCAATGAAGTCCATGAATTCTGGGAAGACCTCGTTTCAAGTCTTCTCGTCATGGCCATTTTGGGAACGCTGGTACTTGCGCTGATTTATTGGACATTGGGCCGAGAATTAAAGCCGCTGGTTGAACTCATTCAGTCCTTTAAGCTCATTTCCGACGGCAACTTTCACTCCCGATTGAATGTGGCCGGACCGAGGGATTTGCAACTCGTCAGCGTCGGTTTCAACCAAATGGCGGAACGTCTCGAACATATGGAAGCCGTAGCCGATCGACTGCACAGCCAACTTGAAAGCGTCCAAGAAGAAGAGCGCGCTGAACTTGCCCGTGATCTGCACGATGAAATCGGACCGCTGCTCTTTTCTGTCGGCATCGATACTGCATCCGTACAAAAAGCACTGGGTGAAAGTGCCAGCCGTGACGTTGTCGAAAGATTGGAATCGATTAGAGAGGCCATCAGTCTCAGTCAAAAGCATGTGTTACAAATCTTGGGCCGACTTCGAAGTGGCAGTGTTGAAGATCTTGGGCTCGATGGCGCTATTCAACGTCTCATTGATTTCTGGCGCATGCGTCAACCGCAGTTGGAATTCTCCGCAGAAATTCCCGACACGAGCTTTGGAGCTGATCTCGACACTGTGATTTTTCGTGTGGTTCAAGAAAGTGTCAGTAATGCTGTGCGTCACGGACAACCGACGCACATCGACATCATCATTCTTCAGAGGCCCGATGGATCGACGAACGTGACAGTCGTCGATGATGGCGGCGGCTTGAAAAGTGAAAAACCTGGCAATGGCCAAACTGGCATGCGCGAACGCGTAACTTCGCGCGGAGGCACACTCGTCATCCGCAATCGCAACGACGGTCGCGGCACATTGGTAACGGCTGACTTTCCGCCATCACAAGAGTCAGAAACAGAAAAATTGGGCTCAAAACAATACGAGACGGCAATATGAAAATACTCCTCGTCGATGATCATGTTCTTGTACGCCAAGGCGTGCGCCGCCTTTTGATGATCATTCCCAATGTCGAGATCTTTGAAGCCGCGACCAGTTTCGACGCGCTCAATCTGTTTCGCCAGCAGCAACCCGAAATCGTCGTGCTTGATATTTCGCTGGCCGGATCAAGCGGACTTGAATTGCTCAAGCGCCTTTTGATCGAACGTCCAGATGCAAAAGTTCTCATGCTGAGTATGCACTCGGAGGCCATCTATGCGGCACGCGCCGTACAAGCCGGTGCGCGAGGCTACATTTCGAAGGGGGCTTCCGCTGAAGAACTCGTAACGGCGGTCATGCGTGTTTCCGAGGGCAAACGCTACGTCGAGCGCGAAATTGCAACGGATCTCGCCATGAAGCAGTTCTCCGGAGATGGCGATCTGCTTGAAAGATTAACCATGCGCGAGATGGAAATCCTCCGCCTCCTCGGTGAAGGCAAGAGCCTCACCGTGATCGCTTCAACGTTGGGCGTCGCGTACAAAACGGTCGCCAATGCGTGCAGCTTGATGAAGAACAAACTCGCCGTCGAACGTACAGCGGATCTCATCCGCATGGCTTTGGAAATGCGCAAAACCTGAAATTGCCGCATCAGGCACATCCACAACGCCGCCCACTCATATTGGGAAACTTCCAAAAAAACATCGGGAACTCATCCCGTGGCAAGCACGAATGTTGCCGCATACGGTCCGATTGCCATGCTCGAAAGTATAGAGCGCGACACCTTCGTACTATGGATCGCGGTTTTGCTTTCGAACGTGTCAGGCAGTCGGCACGCAATATGAAACTGAAATCAATCGCGCCAACTAACTGACAGTGCAGCCGCAGACGAATGTGACTGTCCCGGCTTCCAAATAGACTTGAGGAGAGGAAAAGAAATGACCTTCAGGAAGACGATCCTGTTGGCAGGTGGATTTGCAGTTGCCATGTTTGGCGCAGCAAGTCCGTCATTTGCCAACTCGGAAATCGAGAAGTCGGCGAAGAACGCTGATCTTTGGCCGGCGCCTGGTCGCGACAACCAGCTCACACGTCACTCGACATTGGCAGACATCACGACCGCCAACGTTGGAAAACTTCAAATGGCATGGTCGCAATCGACCGGCGCTCTGCGCGGTCATGAAGGCCAGCCAGTCGTCGTCGAGCACGGCGGCAAGACGATGATGTACTTCTCATCGGGCTGCCCGAACATGGCTCAGTGCAACATCGTACAGGCTCTCGACCTGACAGATCCAGATAACCCGGTTCAGATCTGGAACTACGTCAAGAAAACCGACCGCGACGAATCCGCTGTGCCGCGCGCATGCTGCGACACGGTTCATCGTGGTGTGAACTTTGCTGACGGCAAGCTTGTTTATCACACGCTTGACGGCTTCGTCATCGCACTCGACGCAACAACAGGCAAAGAAGTCTGGGTTGTGAAGCATGCTTATCCTGAAAAGGGTGAGACGATTACCGGACCGACGCTGGTCGCTGAAAATCTCGTCATCGCTGGTTTCGGTGGCGACGAATTTGCTGCCCGCGGTCGTTTGACAGCCTATGATCTGAAAACCGGCAAAGTGGTTTGGAACTGCCACGCAACGGGTTCGGATAAGGACGTTTGCCTGACACCGGAAACAAACAAAGCCAACCCACACTTCGGCACCGCAGGTACTGATATCGGCATCACGTCGTATCCGGGACCGATCGGCGAGCACAAGCAAGGCGAATGGCAGATTGGTGGCGGCGCCTATTGGGCTTGGGGCAGCTATGACCCAGACCTGAAAATGGTTTTCTGGTCAACAGGCAACCCAGGTCACTGGAGTCCATCTTATCGTTGCGCTGCCAAGACTCATGAAGAGTGCAACAACGGCAAGTACGACAACAAGTGGTCCATGACCACATTCGCTCGCAAAGTCGATACAGGTGAAGCCGTCTGGGCTTATCAGATGACACCGTTCGACCAGTGGGACTATGACGGCGTCAACGAAAACATTCTCGTCAACGACCTCGAAGTCGATGGCAAGAAGTACAAAGCCCTCGTTCACTTTGACCGTAATGGCTTCGCTTATGTCCACGATCGTACGAATGGCTCGCTGTTACGCGCTCATAAGTTCGTCAACGTGAACTGGGCCGAAAAGGTCGACCTCAAAACCGGTCGTCCGATTAAGGTCAAGGAACATTCGCCGTTCGCGATTGGCGTCAACACGCAGGCTTGCCCATCCGCTATGGGTGGAAAAGACCAACAGCCTTGCTCGGTTGATCCAAAAGAACCAGCAAAGTTCTATTGCCCAACCAACAACTGGTGCATGGAAGACGAACCACAGGAGCGCACGCACACGCAGCAAGGCACGGTTTACGTGTTCGCCAACGTGTACATGTATCCTGAGAAGCCAGGCGTCTCTGGTAAGATCAAAAAGTTCGACGTTGTGACAGGTACGACAGATTGGGAAATTCCTGATCCGTATCCGAACTGGTCGGGCACGATGGTCACCGATGGTGGCCTGATGTTCTACGGTTCCAAGAGCGGCCACTTCCGCGCTGTTGATCGCAAATCCGGTAAGGTCCTTTGGGAGCGCAAGCTTGCCTCGGGCATCATCGGCAACCCGATCACCTACAAGGTCAAGGGCAAGCAGTACGTCTCGATCTTCCAGGGTCTTGGCGGTTGGATCGGCATCCCCGTGACAGCTGGCCTCGATATGGATGACAAGTTCGGCGCGATCGGTGCGACCGCGATGGCGAAAGCCACCGGCCTCGACAAGATCCCGCAGGGCGGCGTTCTCTCGACCTTCCGCGTTTACGAATAAGCGTAACGCACATCTGACATGATGAGCGTCCGGCATTTCAAAGTGCCGGACGCTACCTATTTGACGCACGAAGATCAAATGCGTCGCGGACTGGCGCGTTAAGTCGCCCGAACACATCAAATTGAAATGGAGTGAACATGCGTGGCTTGTTACTTCTCACTGCAGCAGTTGGTACGTGCATGAGCGCGACGGCGACCATGGCCCGCGACCTGAGCTATCTCAAGACCAAGCCCTTCGATCAACTGACAGCAGCCGAGCTCACGCTCGCAAAGGAAGAAGCAAAAAAACTCACCCTGCGCTCATTGGTAGCCTGCGCCGATCCTGGCAACATGCCCTTATCGAATGACAAACTCGAAGGCTTCCAAAATAAAATTGCCGATGTCCTCGGCGAAAAGCTCGGCGTTAAAATTACCTTCTTTTGGCGTCCGTACTTAGAGCGCGGTTTGACGCGAGATACCTTCGACAACAATGAGTGCCACGTCCTCGTCGATCTTCCATCAGACTATTCCGGCATTCTTACCACCACGCCGATTTACAAATCGACCTACGTCTTGGCGTACCGAAATGACGCCGGATACGAAATTGAATCGCTGGATGATCCGCGGCTGAAAACATTGCGCATCGGCGTCTATCAGCATTCTGCACTGCGTCAGGCACTGGCCGATCGAGGCATGAAAGAAGAAGTCGATATTCACGTCATTACGTCTGATGCGGATTTGCGGCCTGAGAACCAGCCGTGGCGCCAAGTGCAACGCGTCGTTGACAAAGAATTGGATGTTGCAGGTGTTTGGGGACCATTCGCAGGCTGGCTGCAAAAAAATGGCGCGCCGATTGTCGTCAAGCCAGCCAACGTGATGGATAAAGTACGACCGCTCGAATTTGCGCTGGCCTGGGGCGTACAGAATACCGACGTCGTATTGAAACTGAAAATTGATCTCGCCCTCGAAGAAGCCAAGGACGACATCACAAAAATTCTCAATGACTACGGCGTACCGCTCGTGGATTGCTCGAATTGCATCGTTCAAGGCAACTTGCCATCACACGGAAATATTGAGCAGGCACGTGCCAAAACTTACGAACAGCGTTTCTTGAAGTCGCTTGAGCGCAGTGATCTATCGAAAGATGCCAGTGCCGATCAGGTTGTCACTCGCGAACGACTAGAAGCATGGTTGAAAGAGGGCATCGACGTCAACGCCGAGCTCATGAACGCGATATCTGGCGGTGATCCTGAGCGCGTCAGCTTTCTCATCGAAAAGGGCGCAGACGCCAATAAGCAGGACGGTATCGGCAAGCTGCCTTTACATCGCGCTGCTAGTCAGCGCTCATCCAACATCATGGAAATTCTGATCGCAGCAGGTGCTGACGTCAACAAGCGCGATGGCGATCAAATGACCGCAATGATGCATGCCGTGAACATGAACCATGTGCCGTCAATCGAATTGCTGGCGAGCAAAGGCGCTGACTTGGAAGCAGGGACGGAAAAGGGTTACACCGCACTTGAATTGGCTCTTGGCGAAGGGAAATTCTTCGCGGCCGATGCGCTACTGAATGCGGGAAGCAAGGTGAATGTTGCGAATGGTCCAGAGGGCGTCACGCCGCTTATGGTATTAGCTACGCAGCTCCAACCGAAGCTTCGCCTCAATCAGTTATCCTTAGGCCCATCTCCTCTGGTGATTGCTGAGAACATGATCAAGAAAAAAGTAGATGTGAACGCTGTCACAGCGTCTGGCATCACGGCATTGATGGTCGCCGCAGGACATAATAATGCGCCGATCATTGGCCTTTTGGTTCGCGCCGGTGCTGATCCCAAGATGAAGTCGAAGGCTGGAAAAACCGCTTTGGATATTGCCATCGAAGCCAACAACGATGCTGCCGTAGGGGCATTGAAATTTTTGACGGGGGCGGTAACGGCACCACGTTTGCCCGATGCATCCCAAAAGGCGACGCAGTAGTGATCCGCTTTGTCTGGACTTTTGCAATCGCGGTTTTATTGCTGTCGCATGAGAGCTGGGCTGGCGGTGCTGTCAAATCGGCGCCACCAAAAATAACCGCCGACATTGTTTACGTCACACGCGACTATGTCGAGCCGTTACCGCTTTCGCTCATGGAACCCATCATCACCGACAAGGGAATTGTCGGCGCAAGGCAAGCCATTGCTGAAAACCTGACAACGGGACGAATTCTGGGGCATGGCTATACCCTCGAAGAGCGCGTCGCGACCTTGGCAACAGATCTGCCATCGGTTGTGCGTGATGTTTTGATTGCCGGCAAAAGATTGATCGTCGCCGATCTTGAAGCGCCGGATCTGATTGCGCTGGCTGACATGCCCGAAGCCAAAGACGCTATCATTCTGAATGCCCGTTCGAGCAATGATGACCTGCGCGGCGTCAATTGCCGACAGAACGTCTTTCACGTGGCACCTAGTTGGGCCATGCGCGCAGACGCCATCGCGCAATATATGGCCTGGAAGCAATGGAAACGCTGGTTTCTTGTCCATGGCGAGAAGCCTGTTGACTTGGAATACGTCGCGGCTTTGGAGCGTTCGGCCAAAAGATTTGGTAGTAAAATCGTTGAAAAGCGCAGCTACAGCTTCGATGCAGGAAATCGCCGCACCGACACCGGGCATCAGCAAATTCAAACGCAGATGCCACAGCTCACGCAAGGCGCTGTTGAGCACGACATCATGGTCGTCGTCGATGTCGAAGAATCGTTCGGCGAATATCTGATGTGGCGCACCTCTGTTGCGATGCCAACGGTCGGAACGCAAGGCTTGATGGCACTCGCGTGGCATCGCTCCTATGAGCAGTATGGGGGCATGCAACTTCATAGCCGGTTCGAAAAAGCGGCCAAGCGAAGCATGGTCGAACGTGACTATATGGCGTGGCTGGCTGTCCGGGTATTTGGCGAAGCTGTCACCAGATCAGGAAAATCCGACGCAGCAGGGCTACGCGCTTTCCTGATGTCGAAAGAATTCCAAGTCGCTGGGTTCAAGGGCGTGGGTCTCAATTTTCGCCACTGGGATCGACAGTTGCGCCAACCTCTCCTGTTAACAGGCCCGCGCACCTTGGTGTCGATGTCACCGCAAGACGGCTTTCTTCACGAAAAATTTTTGACCGACACTTTGGGCTTCGATGAGCCCGAAACCAAATGTCGGATCCCCAACTGATGTCAGCCTGAAAAGGAAACGTACCATGTCGCGCACAAAACTTAATGTCCTAGCTTTGGTGACCAGTCTTTGCCTCGCAGACATGGCGGCGGCTGGCATGGTGTTTGTTTCAAATGAGCGCGACAACACCGTCACGGTACTCGATAGCGAAACATTGAAAGTCATCAAGGTTATTCCGACAGGTAGACGCCCACGCGGCATTGCCATCACACCGGATTATAAGGAAGTCATCGTCTGTATTGGTGATGATAACCGCCTCGACGTTATCGATACCGAAAAGCTTGAGGTGGTCCGCACCTATGAAGCGTCTGGCCCAGACCCGGAATTGCTGGCGATCGATCGCAAAGGCGAGCGTATATACGTCGCCAATGAAGACGATGGATTTGTCACGATCCTTGATCTCGCCAGCGGCAAAGCCTTAGCAGAAGTGCCCGTTGGCGTGGAGCCCGAAGGCATGGGCGTATCCCCTGACGGCAGCATGGTGGTCAACACGTCTGAGCAGACGAGTATGGCTCACTTCATCGATACCAAAACCTTCGAAGTCAAAGCCAATGTTCTGGTCGATACACGTCCGCGCGTTGCCGAGTACACGAAGCAAGGCAACGAAGTTTGGGTTTCAGCCGAAGTCGGCGGCACCGTTGCGATCATCGATGCCAAAACTTTCGAAATTAAACAGAAGCTCGTTTTCGAAATTCCAGGCATTCGGCCCGAACTCGTCCAGCCCATCGGGATTCGCTTCACACTCGATGGGAAAACCGCCTTCGTAGCATTGGGTCCAGCAAATCGCGTTGCAGTCATAGATGTCGAAACGCATAAAATTCGCGACTACATTCTTGTCGGCCAACGCCCTTGGCATATTGATTTGAAACCCGATGGCACTAAAATTTATGCGGCCAACGGTTTGACCAACGACATGACCATTATCGACGTTGCAACGCTGAAGGCGGAAAAGACGGTGCAAGTCGGCCGCCTGCCGTGGGGTATCGCAGTCAAACCCTGAAAATTAGGAAACTGAAATCGCTTGAGACAAATCATTTGTCTTGGCGTCAGCCGTCTCTGTCAGCTTTTGCGCGTTCGCCACAACGGCGCCCGGAAAGATCGCCGTCAACTGGGTGCCAGCCCCAGGGGCGGTCTCAATCGTCAACTGTCCGCCCAATGCGCTAATGCGCTGACGCATACTTGTCAGCCCAAATCCATCCTGTGTGTTCGCTTTGAAGCCTGATCCATTGTCTCGGATGACGATGGTCAAAGTGGTGTTGCTATGTTGCGGATCACGGTCTCCATCAACGTTCGCTTTCTCAGCATCGCTTCTATCGAAAGCGATCGACAATGAAATTTGAGAAGCGCCAGAATGTCGATAAGCATTTGTTAGTCCTTCTTGCGCCACGCGGTAGACCGTTAGCTGCAGCGTTTCATCAAGCGCATCGATATCGCCAACAATCTGAAAATCGAGATTGGTTTCGGTATGATCGCGCCGCCACATCGCGACATTCGCGCTCAAAGCTCCCTTTAATCCGAGTTCGGCCAGACCTATCGGCGTCAGTCGATGCAAGACGCGCCGGTTCGTGCGCTGCAGTTGATCAACCCAAGACAACATGTCGCCGGTCAGGCGTTGTGACTTCTCATGATCAGGCGGCGACTTCTCTAGCTCGCGTTTTAAAAATGATGCGGATGTTCGCAATGAAAATAGATAGGGACCCAATTCATCATGGAGATCGCGCGCAATACTTCGACGCTCATCGTCTTGAACATGGATCATGGTTGTCGTCAGTCTTTGATTTTCTGCGCGAGATTTTCTCAGCGCGCTGGCGAGCCTATTCAGACCAGACGAGATCGTTCGAATTTCAGGCGGCCCCGCTTCTTTGACAGTCACGGCATAGTCACCATCTTCGAGATGATGCATTGCCAAATTGAGACTTTGTATAGAACGCAACGAACGGTTGATCACCAAACTGGTTAGGGCAAGAACGCATAAGCCGAGGATAACGCCCACCTGAAAAATGCGCGAGACAGCCTCTTCGAGCTCCATCATTTCATCGTCGGGTTGAGGCGTAATGATAATGGTGTCAAGCAAGCCATTCGATACTTCAACCGGAATGCGCAGCGGCTTTGAAACGACGTCATCCTTTGCGTGCCACCATCCACCGCTATCGGGTACGTTATATTTGGAGTTCAGCCCTGCAGACATGGTGCTAGCAAGCGAAACTGAAACATGACGCAGGTTTTTCAAGCTGGCGACCAACTCAGTAAGCCTGGCCTTTGGCTCATCGGAATGCTGGAGCGTTGTGACGGATGATCGAACGATCGTCTCCGTCAAGCGCATGATGCTCTCGTTCTCTGCTCGCATTCGTGGCCCTGCATCAAGGCGAACGGCAGCAATCATGCCGGCCAAAGCTATAACGAGCAGCAGGCCAATAGCGATGTTGAGCCGCATCTGGATCGACATAAGCAAGAGCTCCGTAAAACGGGAAAAAATCCCGAATGGATTTCGTTGATCGCACACGTGAGACGCCTAAGACTACACGGTGACACAGCAGATGAACCATCGAGAGAGCGCTTGAAAGTCCTCGTCATTGAAGATCACCCGATTGTTATTCAGGGCTGCCGCGCATTGTTTGCGGAAGACACCGACGTAACGATGATCGAAGCACGCACCGCAGCAGCAGGTCGCGCTTTATACGCATCGGAAAACCCTGAAATCGTCGTCGTCGATATCAATCTGCCAGATGGCTCGGGTCTGGAATTGACGGGTGAAATTTTAGCGAAAGACCCACACGCGAAGATCGTAGTATTTTCGATGAGCGATGCCCCAGTGCTTGCCATACAAGCCCTTGAAATCGGTGCGCGGGGCTATGTCAGCAAGAACGGCGATCCCATGAGCCTGCATAATGCTGTGCGCGCGCTCGCTCGCGGGGAAAAATGGTTGCCCGACGATCTCGTGCAGGAAATGGCCTTGCTGAGAGCAGGGGCTTCAGGCAGCACACCAGTCTTGAGCGAGCGTGAGCTGCTCATCCTACGTGCTCTGGTGCGCGGCAGAAGCATGGCGGAAATCGCCAGCGACATCGAAGTCTCTTATAAAACTGTCGCCGCTGATTGCTCGGCCATTCGCACCAAGCTCAATGCCCGCACGTCATCCGAAATGGTACGTATTGCGGTTGAATTGCGCATCGTTTAGCGGTGCCAGCTAAGCTGGCACAGGCCTAGAAAGTACCGTTGGGAAGCGCCTCGATTTATGGGCGTGCGCGCAAACCTGGAAGCATGCGCTTTAAAGTTTCATCCCTTTTGATGAAATGGTGGCGAACAGCCGCCCCAGCATGAATGATCAGTAACGCGACCATCATCCATGCAAGATTGAGATGCGCCAGCGAGGCGAGTTCGTTGAGAGCCTCGTCTTTTTCCATCAGCATTTTCGGTACAACCGGAAATCCAAAAACATCCACGCCGCGACCGTAGGTGATCGATTTCAATATTCCAGTGATCGGCAGTGCCACAGTCAAAATAAGCAGAACACTATGCAGAGTGCGCGAAAACCGGACCATGTTCCGATCAAGGGTGGCTATCGGCGCAGGAAAGCCTTCGCGGATACGAAGAAGAAGTCGCAAGAGCGCCAGCGTGCCGACAATCATGCCGAATGACTTATGCGTTTGCACCAGGGCTGATTTTTCCGGGCCACTCGGTGTCGCAGACACAACCAGTCCAAATGCAATCATGCCGATGATGCCAAACGCAACCAGCCAATGAAGAACAACACTCATCGAACTGATCATCGGTGGCGGCACATGCGTCACTATTTTTGATCCTTGTTTCGCAGTAGGTCGAGACTATGGAAGTTGGTTGGCTCTTTTTCAACACGGCACGAGCGATCGTCTTCCAATTTCGTGCACACAACGGTTGCGCCATCTGGAAACGCGGTCAGGTTCTGGCAGTCAGCATGGAACCGCAAAACATCAGGAGGGCCCGTCAAGCGCTTGACGCTTGCCATCCCGCAAGGCGTATGAAGATAGAGATAGCGCAAGACTTCGTAGTCTTTCACTTCCGCCGCAAAACTCGTTGCGACCGAATAAAAAGATGCCAACAGCAGCGATAAAATCCATGCTGGTACTTGCAATGCGCTAAGCCTCATCAATCGGGCTGCGCGTCGATATAACTGCGAATGGCCCAAATCGCTTCCTGGCTCAGCAGCCCTTGAAAGGGTGGCATCTTTACGCGCTCACCGACAGTAGCACCCATGAGCACACGAGTCATGAACCATCCATCGTTGTCGTCTGTAGGTTCCAAGCCACGAAGATCTGGCGACATGCCGCCCGACTTTGCTTCCAAACCATGACAGCGCGCACAATTGGAATTGTACCCGCGTGCCCCAATCTCAATCGCTTTGGCATCGCCGCGATACGGGTTTGTCGGCAAAATATCGTCGCCCAAGGGCTTGAGGCCGGTCGTATCGACGGGCTGTGGCGCACCATCGCCATGAGCGTGCGCAGACAAAGTTGATGCAAGGATAGCAAGCATCATGAGGCAAACATGAATAAGAGTGCGCATCGTGTCGTGTTAACTCCCTGTCGTGTGGTCAGTGTTGCGGTGGCTCACGCAGGCTCTAGCCAAATGCGCCAACTTTCGCTGCCATTGATTTGAAGTATGTAAGTACCTGCGGTTTCGATGAGATAACTGTCTTCGCCGCCGCCACCGATGTGAAGATTTTGCAGAACCTCTCCATCTTTATCTTTGAGATAAAGTACGAAAATCACCCCATCGCTTTGATATCGAAGGCGCGTGGGGCGCGTGACTTCGAAGGGCTCAGTGGTCAGGCCTAATCGTCCTGAGAAACGGGGCGCGGTAAGTTTCAGCGCCGCATTGTCGAAGCAGGACAATCTTTCGCTATCTGCTTTGATCCCGGCACATGCGCGCACGCTATCGAGCCCGTCGCGATTGATCTCGGCCGCAAACGCAGTGTGAGCTGCACTCAGCAACGACACCGACATCACCCAATACAAGAGCTGCTTAAAAGTCATGACATCAGCAATCATTGTCCAGGAGCAGCTGCAGGCTCCCACCGCGCCGGATCTTCCGCCCAAACGGCAGTATTGGACTGCCATTTATGCGGGCAACCTTTGCAACCTTCCATAAAGGCATCCTGCCAGATCGTGTAAGTCAGCTTCGATCCATTGACGACGGCGTCGCTGAAATCTGCTTCGTAGAATTTCGTTTCCTGCAAATCCGCATCAATGATTTTTGTGCGATGAAATTTCGCGCCCTTGAACATGCCTTTTTCGAGCGTCGCAGCGGTCAGATCGGCGTCAGTGAAATCGGCCTTCGCAGCACGCGAGAACGAAAGATCGACACCTCTCAACGAGGATCCGACGAATTTGGCGTTAGCCAAAAATGCGACTTGAATTTTTGCACCATCGAGCGTTGCACCTGAGAAGTCGACGTTGACCAGGTTGGCGTGTCGAAGATTAGCGCGCGAGAGTTTCGCACCTTTCAAATTGGCCCCTACGAGATTGGCTTCGTAAAGATCAGCATGACGTAAATCGGCGCCTTCGCATTGCGCATTTGGTTTGATTTCACAGCCGTTGACGATCCAGGGAGTCGGTCGTTCTTCCTTATTGACGATCACCGGATAATTCTGCGCGTTGGCAGCGAGGCTAGAAATCGCAACTGCGGCTGCAACAAAAGCAAGTTTGCGTTTCACATCCGTCTCCTTAACCGTTGAGCGAAAGTCACAAGCGGGTAATTGTAAAAAATGAAATGGCGGACGCGATCTTGGTCGCATCCGCCACTTGTGTTGCTTACTGAGCAGACGCTGTCGCCTGAGGTACTTCGAAGACCCAGAACGAACCGCCCTGCGAAACTGTCTTCGTCATGTCGGCCATGTCGCCGCCCCAGAGCGGAACCGCGCCGCCGTAGCCCGACGCAATGCCGAGATACTGCTTGCCGTCGGCTTCCCATGTAACGGGCTGCGAAACGACGCCCGAACCGGTCTGGAACTTCCACAGTTCCTTGCCGTCCTTCGCGTCGAATGCTTTGACGTAGCCGTCAGATGTACCCGTGAAAACGAGACCACCCTTGGTCGCCAGCGTACCAGCCCAAAGCGGCATCTGCTCCAGGTGTTCCCAGACGATTTTGCCGTTGGTCGGATCGACAGCACGCAAAGCGCCAACGTGTGTGTCGAACTCGCGCTTGATGCGGAAGCCCTGACCGAGGTAAGCGGCACCCTTTTTGTAGGTGACGTTTTCGGTCCAGTAATCTTCTGTCCAATCGTTAGACGGGATATAGAAGAGCTTCGTGTCTTGGCTGTAGGACATTGGCATCCAGTTCGTGCCGCCAAGGAAGTTCGGCGTCACTTTGATGGATTTGCCCTTTTCCTGGCCCTTTTCAGGTGCCGGTGGACGCTGCCCTTCGACTTCATTTGGACGGCCTGTCGCCAGATCCCAGCCGGTCGCCCACGTGATGTTGCGAACGAAAGGATAGATTCCGTAGGCGGTGCCTTCCTGCTTGTGGATCTTGCCATCGCGCGCCGACAGTTTGTCGATGTCGGTGATGAACAAGAAGCCGTTACGGTCGGCATGAGCGCCGGCACGAACGGTTTTGCCGTCCTTCTCCATGTCGAACAACGTAATCGGGTTGTTACCCGAATAGTCCCAGGCATCGTTCGGCGTATGCGCGAAGAAGCCGACGGGCTCACCTGTCGAAGGCTCGATGTAAACCTGGCCCGACGTGAACAAGCTGTCGTATGGCTTCCAATCGCCGTTCGGACCCGAACGATAGTGGTAGTTCCACGGCGCTGGGTTACCCGTACCGATAACGATGGTGTTGGTCTTGACATCGAACGTTGCAGACTGCCATGGCGCGCCGCCACCTTGGCTCCAAGCCTCGACCTTCTTGCCATCCTTAGCGTTCGGCCACGATGGTGCCTTGGGGTCGCCAGTCGGCGTTGAAGGTTTGCCATTCAAGCGGCCAATGTGGCCTTCGACCAACGGACGCATCCAGATTTCTTCGCCGGTATCAGGATCGCGACCGTACAAACGACCGACGACGCCGAATTCATCGCCTGATGATCCGTGGATCAGCATGACTTTGCCGGTCTTCTGATCTTTGACGATCGTCGGGGCGCCGGTCATGGTGTAGCCAGCGGTATGGTCTTCGAACTTTTTATTCCAGACCACCTTGCCGGTCTTGATGTCGAGCGCGACGATGCCAGCATCGAGCGTACCCATGAAGAACTTATCGCCATACAGCGCGCCGCCGCGATTGACGACGTCACAGCATGGACGGATGTCTTCCGGCAGGCGGTGTGTGTAGCTCCAGATCTTCTTACCCGTCTTCATGTCGAGCGCGAAAGCGCGCGAGTATGAAGCTGTCACATAGACGACGCCGTCATGGACGAGCGCTTGTGTTTCTTGACCGCGCTGTTTTTCGTCGCCGAATGAAAACGACCATTTCGGCTTCATTTGTCCGACGTTTGTCGTGTTGATTTGTTCGAGCGAGCTATAACGATGGTTGCGAATGCCCATGCCCCAACCCACAACGTCGCCCGTGGTTGTTTCATCGTTGGCGATATCTTCCCAGGTTACGGGTTTGCCGCTTCCAGCAGGGGCTTCTGCTTGGACAGCCGTGAAGCCCGCCGCAGTGGCGAGCGCAAGCGTAGAGGCCGCGGCAAGCCATGCCGCATGGCCGCCCCGTTTGGGGTGCCGAATTTGCATGCGTTTTCTCCCTAATTATCATTCAGCGGCATTTGGATATGCAGCTTGCGCGCATGCAATTCTAAAACGAAATGCGCGTCCATTATCCTTTGGTCGTGCTAATTCCCAATATGAAATGAATTCTGATGAATAATGAAATAATATATCAGGACGAATTCCCAATATTGCGGGAATTTTGAGAATTACTGATATAGTCAGGTTGGGGTATGAAAGAAAATAGATAAAAAAACAACAAATACAAAGAGATGTGTCGCAGTTACGTGAATTGAATTGAGGAATTAGCGATTGAGGTAATGAGACAGATGTGTAAAGTCATCGGGAAGAACTTCATATAACTGGGAGCAATGAGCTATATTGGAGAGAACGAAAGCCATATTCTCGGGATTAATTCCTAATACCAAAGACGTAGAGAGATAAATTTGGAATGAAATCGACAAAAGGTGATAGGAATAAATCTCAATTATAAGTTAGGATTTCACGGCCTCTAAGTTTTGACGGGCGCAATGGCCGTTAATTGAGCTTCATGGTCAGATGCCGCGAGCACTCGGCTCTTCATGAGATGTGAGCAAAATCATTTTTGTAATGTGTTGCGGTGGCTGAACGAGGTAGCTGTTCCTATCATTCTGTTTCCACCGTTTCAGAGTATTTGGACTGAAGGAACATGAGGCCGCCGCGTGCGTTAAGATCCTGAGGACTTACAATCAGGATGGGTACAATGGCGTCTCGTAAAAAGAAGATAGTTCTACCGGTGCAGAGCGCCCCAGATGTGATCGGCGACATCACAAAGGATCGCCTGCCAGACCTTATTTTGGACGGTCTGTCTGAGCTTCACTGGAATGAGGTCGAGGCGAGTGACTCGCGTAAACTCTCTTAAATTTGATAACGCTCTCCGTTATTTGCTCTCATGCCGACGCTTAACAGCGTCATGCAATATGATTTAATCCAAAAACTTTTGCCGACTTGTTGCCGCGTGCCCATAGTTCTAGGTTGCGAGCCTCGTTCCCGCATGCCACAAGCCCCCTCAATCACGGGATTGCGGATGTAGTTCAATGGTAGAACGGCAGCCTTCCAAGCTGCATACACGGGTTCGATTCCCGTCATCCGCTCCAAAGATCTGGCGGGCGTAACGCCAATCAGTGACACGAAAATCGACATGACTTGAGGGCGCAAAACATGCTCGTCGTCACGACCAACGAAGTCGAGGGCTACAGAGTGGTGCGCCACCTAGGCGTTGTCCGAGGGCTCACAGTCCGGTCGCGCAGCGTGGTCGGCAACATTGGCGCGGCGATCCAGATTTTCTTCGGCGGCAACATCACTGTTTACACGAAGCTCGCTGAGCAAACGCGTCAGGAAGCCTTTAATCTACTCGTCCAACACGCCCAGGAAATGGGGGCAAATGCGGTGCTCTCCATGCGTTACGATGCCAATGAAATCGCATCCGCCGTCACGGAAGTTTTGGCCTATGGAACGGCTGTTGTGATAGAGCCTCTGAGTGCGACGGACGGCACAAGCGACGTATCCTCCAGTCCATGGGCCGCGAGCCCAGGTGCGTCACGGTAAATAAACCCGACCCAAGGGCTGACAATCAGCAAAACATCGGCTATGGAGGCGGGCCCCGGATGAGGCAGCATGGCGCACAGCTGGTAGCTTGTGCCGCGTTGAAGGGGTGTAGCTCAATTGGTAGAGCGTCGGTCTCCAAAACCGAAGGTCGGGGGTTCGAGACCCTCCGCCCCTGCCAGCCTTAAACTGGCGAGCCTCGTTCTGGTTTGACCTGCCGACCGGCCCGATGCACCATCGGCGCGGGTTGCGGCAGGTTGTCGCATTTGTGCTTCGGAAAGCGAATTCATGGCGAACTTCAACCCAATCACGTTTATTCAGGAAGTTAGGCAAGAGGTTGCCAAAGTCACCTGGCCGACGTGGAAAGAGGTTTGGATCACGACCTTGATGGTGCTCATCATGGTCGCGCTCGCCTCTATTTTCTTTTTGATTGTTGATCAGGCTTTGAGCTGGATTGTGCGCTTCGTTCTTGGCCTTGGCGCTTAAGGACTTGAGGCGAGAGGGCAACGCATGAACGTCGCGCAGCAGACGACAAGTGAAGACAAGAAAACTGTCGCGGGAACGCGCTGGTATATTGTCCATGCTTACACAAACTTTGAGCGCAAAGTGGCCGACGCCATCCGCGAACGCGCCAAGGCTGGCAACCTCGATCATCTGTTCGAGGAAATCGTCGTGCCGACCGAAGAGGTCGTCGAAGTCAAGCGCGGACGTAAAATTCCGACCGAGCGTAAATTTTTGCCAGGCTACGTGCTGGTCAAAATGAAAATGACCGACGCTGCGTTCGTCATGATCAAGAATACACCTAAGGTTACGGGCTTTCTTGGTGCCGACAATAAGCCGATGCCGATTCCCGAAGACGAGGCGATGCGCATCCTTCATCAGGTGAAGGAAGGCGTCGAGCGTCCCAAGCCGACCATCACGTTTGAGGTTGGCGAGAACGTCAAGGTTGCTGAAGGACCGTTCGCGTCTTTCACAGGCGTTGTCGAAGAAGTGGACGAAGAGCGCTCGCGCGTCAAAGTCGCGGTGTCGATCTTCGGTCGTCCAACGCCGGTCGAACTCGAATTCGGCCAGGTCGAAAAGATTGCAAGCTGAGGCGCGCTTAACCGCGCGACTGAGTGTTTTGAAATTCCGGCAGGCAACTGTCGGGGTCTGCAAGAAGGAGGCAACTCCATCGAGCAGCGATGTGCGGGAGGGTGCGGATCATATTGAAATGGTCCAATCCCGTTGAACCGCTAACCCTGAGAACGTCTCACGCCGTCGTCGCGGCATGGGACATGTGAACGCTGAAAAGGGGAACCTATGGCGAAAAAAGTCGACGGCTACATCAACCTCCAGGTGCCAGCTGGCGCGGCGAATCCGTCGCCGCCGATTGGTCCCGCGCTCGGCCAGCGCGGTGTGAACATTATGGAATTTTGCAAATCCTTCAACGCAAAGACGAAGGACCTTGAGCAGGGAACGCCCATTCCTGTGAAGATCACGGTCTATTCTGACCGTTCCTTCACGTTTGAAATGCGCAATCCGCCTGCAACATATCTCATCAAGAAAGCCGCTGGCTTGAAGCCAACGGGCAAAGGCGGTTCGGGTTCGAAAGAGCCTGGTCGCGTTGTTGCCGGTCAGGTGACGATCGCCCAGCTCAAAGATATCGCCAAGCTGAAGATGAAAGATATGAACACCGACGACATCGACGCCGCCGCGAAAACACTCGCCGGCAGTGCGCGGTCGATGGGTCTCAAGGTGGTGGAGTAAACCGATGGCTGACAAGAAAACATCAGTAACCCCTGAGATTGCTAAAGCCACGCGTCTAGCTGGCGGCAAGCGTATGGTCGAAGTCACGAAAGGTTTGCCGGCTGGCAAATCCTATCCCGTGGATGAAGCCGTTAAAATCATCAAGGCTCGCGCGAAAGCAAAATTCGATGAAACCATCGAGATCGCCATGAACCTCGGCGTCGATCCCAAGCACGCTGACCAGATGGTACGCGGCGTTTGCAACTTGCCGAACGGCTCAGGTCGTACGGCGCGCGTTGCCGTATTTGCAAAGGGCGCAAAAGCAGAAGAAGCCAAAGCTGCTGGTGCCGATATCGTTGGCGCTGAAGATCTCGTCGAGATCGTCTCGAAGGGCACTATCAATTTCGATCGCTGCATCGCGACGCCTGACATGATGGGTCTTGTGGGACGCTTGGGCAAAGTGCTTGGTCCACGCGGCATGATGCCAAACCCTCGCGTAGGGACCGTGACGATGGACGTTGTTGGCGCCGTGAAAGGTGCCAAAGGCGGCTCGGTCGAATTCCGCGTCGAGAAGTCGGGCATTGTTCATGCGGGCGTCGGCAAGGCGAGCTTCACCGAGCAAGCGCTGGTCGAAAACATCAAGGCGTTCGTGGACTCTGTCGTCAAGGCAAAGCCCAATGGATCGAAGGGCACGTATCTCAAGAAGGTATCGGTGTCATCGACAATGGGACCTGGCCTGAAGCTCGATACGGCCAGCGTAGCGACCGGCCCGAACGGCTAACGAGAAGTACAAGAATTCCAGGGGCAACCCTGGATACCCCGGACCGGGGTCGAAAATTCCGGTCCGGTACTGTCCGAGATTGTGGGTGCTGATCTGGTCCGCCAGGGACGCCTAAGTCTCTCAAGTTTTGAGAGCCCGCATGAGACAGAAGTGAACCGAATTTCGAGAGCAATCTCGCAAAACGGTTTGAACCTTCTGGGTCAGCACCGTGCCGCTCCGTCATCGGAGATCACGGGAAAGAGGACAGACCAACGGTCGTCCGCTCGCTGTCAAAAGCGAGCAGGCGGCAAGGTGCAACCCGCAGAACAAAATTTGTTCTGCAGCAAGGAGACGAGCAGTGGATAGAGCCGCGAAAAGTGAGCTCGTGACTACGCTCCACGGCGTGTTCAAGGACACGGGCGTGGTTGTGGTCGCCCACAACACCGGCATGGTGGCCGCTCAATCCGCAGATTTCCGCACCAAGGTGAAAGCCGCAGGCGGAACTGTGAAAGTGGCCAAGAACAAGCTGGCGCAACTCGCACTCAAGGAAACCGACGCTGAACCGCTATCGAAACTTTTGACGGGTCCGACCATTCTGGCCTTCTCGAAAGATCCGATCGCAGCAGCGAAGGCGGCCGTCGCATATGCCAAGGGCAATGACAAACTCGTCATCCTCGGCGGCGCGATGGGCAAGACCATCCTTGACGCGAATGGCGTGAAAGCCCTCGCCGAATTGCCGTCGCTTGATGAACTGAGAGCCAAGATCATCGGCCTCTTGAACGCGCCCGCGACCAAAATCGCGCGCACTGTCAAGGAGCCAGGTGCCAAGCTCGCACGCGTCATCCAGGCGAAGGCATCAAAAGACGAGGCCGCTTGATTTGTTGTGGGGCAGTCAAAGAGCCCCTGAAGTTCGAAGTCAGCACCACGTGCTGCAATACCACTCATCAAGGTTCAAACTGGAAGGACAGTACCTATGTCTAAAATTGAAAAAATCGTTGACGACCTGTCGAGCCTGACCGTGCTCGAAGCCGCTGAACTCGCCAAGATGCTCGAAGAAAAGTGGGGCGTTTCGGCTGCAGCTGCTGTTGCTGTTGCAGGCCCTGCGGCTGGTGCACCAGCCGCTGCTGTGGAAGAGCAGACAGAGTTCACCGTCATCCTGAAGTCGGGTGGCGACAAGAAGATCAACGTCATCAAGGAAGTTCGCGCCATTACAGGTCTTGGCCTGAAGGAAGCGAAAGACCTCGTCGAAGCTGGCGGCAAAACCGTCAAGGAAGGCGTGACGAAGGACGAAGCTGCAAAGCTCAAGAAGCAGCTCGAAGATCAAGGCGCTGTCGTCGAAGTGAAGTAATTTTTGAACTTCCGCGCACGGCGGCCGGCTTCGCGGAGTGGAGTCGCCGTGCGCAAATTAAAACAACTACCGCGCTCGGCGGCCGGCTCTCGGAACGAGAGTTCGCAGAACGCAAAACAACTACCGCGCTCGGCGGCCGGCTCTCGGAACGAGAGTCGCCGAGCGCAAAACAAAACGTCTTTCCAGTGATCCCTCTAGCGCTCGATACGGGCTCGACAGGGATCTCCGGCAAGCCGTTTGGAGAGCGTAACGTGCTCACGCGGTGGTGCTGATAATTTTCGGCTTCACGATCATTTTTTTTCAAATTGCGAGACCCCCGTCTCGCACATGGCGAACATAGGAGCGGGCATGGCTCAGACCCTCACAAGTCGTAAGCGTATTCGTAAGCAATTTGGCAAACTTAGTGAAGTTGCTGAGATGCCGAACCTCATCGAAGTTCAAAAAGTTTCATACGAAGATTTTTTGATGGTCAAAGAGCCTGCTGGCGGGCGCGCTGACGATTTCGGTTTGCAGTCAGTATTCAAGAGCGTGTTTCCGATCTCAGATTTCGCTGGCAAGGCGACGCTCGAATTCGTGCGCTACGATTTTGAAGCCCCGAAGTTCGATACCGACGAATGTATGCAGCGCGACATGACGTATGCAGCGCCCTTGAAAGTCAAATTGCGTCTGATCGTATTCGACATCAACGAAGAAACAGGTTCGAAGTCGATCAAGGACGTGAAGGAACAAGACGTTTATATGGGCGACATGCCGCTCATGACGTCGAACGGTACCTTCATCATCAATGGCACCGAGCGCGTCATCGTCTCGCAAATGCATCGTTCGCCGGGCGTGTTCTTCGATCACGATCGCGGCAAAACCCACTCATCGGGCAAACTGTTGTTTGCGGCCCGCATCATTCCCTATCGTGGTTCGTGGCTCGATTTCGAGTTCGACGCGAAAGACATGGTCTATGTTCGTATCGACCGTCGCCGCAAATTGCCGGTGACGACGATGCTCTATGCGCTGGGCTTGGACGACGAAGAAATCCTGTCGCATTTCTACAAGCATATCTCGGTCAAGGAATCCAAGCGCGGCTGGAAAATGCCCTACCTCGCCGATAAGTTCCGCGGAATCACTCCACTGTCCGATTTGGCAGACGCGAAAACTGGCGAGATCATCGCGCGCCAAGGCGAGAAAATCACGGCGCGTCGTGCGCGCGAATTGGCCGAAAGCGGCTTGAAGGAAATTCTCGTTTCGGCCGAAGACCTGTCAGGCCGATACATCGCCGAAGACATCGTCGATATGGAAACCGGCAAGATTTTCGCCGAAGCTGGCAATGAGCTGGACGCCAATCTGCTGGCCGAATTGAAAGAGCAGAAGGTCAAGGAATTCCATATCCTCGACATCGACTATGTGACGGTCGGTCCGTTCATTCGCAATACGCTCAACATCGACAAGAACGCCAACAGCCAGGAAGCGCTGATGGACGTCTATCGTGTGATGCGTCCAGGCGAACCGCCGACCATCGAAGCCGCAACGGCTCTGTTCAACGGCCTGTTCTTCGATTCCGAACGCTATGACCTCTCGGCCGTCGGCCGCGTGAAAATGAACATGCGCCTGGAGCTCGATGCGCCAGACAGCATGCGCGTTCTGCGCCGTGAAGACGTGTTGTCGGTTGTCAAAACCCTGGTCGATCTCAAAGACGGCAAGGGTCAAATCGACGACATCGATAACCTCGGTAATCGTCGCGTGCGCTCGGTCGGCGAACTGATGGAAAATCAGTATCGCGTCGGCCTGCTGCGCATGGAGCGCGCGATCAAGGAGCGGATGTCTTCGGTCGATATCGACACGGTGATGCCGCAGGATTTGATCAACGCCAAGCCAGCGGCTGCCGCAGTGCGCGAATTCTTCGGATCCTCGCAGCTCTCGCAGTTCATGGACCAAACCAATCCGCTGTCGGAAATCACCCACAAGCGTCGTCTATCGGCGCTAGGCCCAGGCGGTTTGACGCGCGAACGTGCGGGCTTCGAAGTCCGCGACGTGCATCCAACCCACTACGGCCGCATCTGTCCGATTGAAACGCCCGAAGGCCCCAACATCGGTTTGATCAACTCGCTCGCGACCTTCGCGCGCGTGAATAAATATGGCTTCATCGAAAGCCCGTACCGCAAAGTCGTCAATCAGAAGGTGACGGATGAGGTGGTCTACCTCTCGGCACCGGAAGAAGAGCGACACTACGTTGCTCAAGCGAACGCTGAAGTTGACGCTAAGGGCAAACTCACGGGCGACCTCATCACCTGCCGCTTCAACGGCGACGTGTTGCTCGTCTCGCCCGATAAGGTCGATTACATCGACGTGTCGCCAAAACAACTTGTGTCGGTCGCAGCAGCCCTCATTCCGTTCCTTGAGAACGATGACGCCAACCGCGCTCTCATGGGCTCGAACATGCAGCGTCAAGCTGTGCCGTTGATCAAGGCGGAAGCGCCATTGGTTGGCACGGGCATGGAAGATCGCGTCGCGCAGGATTCCGGCGCGGCGATTGCGGCACGCCGCACTGGCATCGTCGATCAGGTGGACGCAACACGTATCGTTATTCGAGCGACCGCCGAAGCCGATCCATCAAAGCCGGGCGTCGATATTTATCGTCTGCGCAAGTTCCAGCGCTCGAACCAGAACACCTGCATCAACCAGCGTCCGCTGGTGAACGTCGGTGACAGCGTCAAGGCTGGCGACATTATCGCTGACGGTCCATCGACCGAGTTCGGTGAACTGGCACTCGGCAAAAACGTGCTCGTCGCGTTCATGCCCTGGATGGGCTACAACTTCGAAGATTCGATTTTGATGAACGAACGCGTCGTCTCCGAAGACGTGTTCACTTCGATCCACATCGAAGAATTCGAAGTGATGGCACGAGACACCAAGCTCGGTCCGGAAGAGATCACGCGCGATATTCCCAACGTCTCGGAAGAAGCGCTGAAAAACCTGGACGAAGCCGGCATCGTTTATATCGGTGCCGAAGTGCATCCGGGCGACATCCTCGTTGGCAAGATCACGCCAAAGGGTGAAAGCCCGATGACGCCGGAAGAAAAGTTGCTCCGTGCGATCTTCGGCGAAAAGGCGTCTGACGTTCGCGATACCTCGCTGCGTCTGCCGCCAGGTGTTTCAGGTACCATCGTCGAAGTGCGCGTATTCAACCGTCACGGCGTCGAAAAAGACGAACGCGCCATGGCCATCGAGCGCGAAGAAATCGAACGTCTCGCCAAAGACCGCGACGACGAAATGCAAATCCTCGACCGCAACGTCTATGCCCGTCTCAAGGATGCCTTGATCGGCAAAGAAGTCGCAAAAGGTCCAAGAGGCGCCAAGAAAGGCGTCAACGTGGATGCTGCGATCTTAGACGATATCCCGCGCAGCCAGTGGTGGGAAATCGGCCTTGCCAATGAGAAGGCGCAAGCCGAACTCGAAGCTATCCAGAAGCAATACGAAGAAGCCAAGAAGGGCCTTGGCCACCGGTTCGCCGACAAAGTCGATAAGCTGCAGCGCGGTGATGAATTGCCGCCAGGCGTCATGAAGATGGTCAAAGTCTTCGTGGCTGTGAAGCGCAAGATCCAGCCGGGCGACAAGATGGCCGGACGCCATGGCAACAAAGGCGTCGTGTCGATGATCGTGCCATCGCAGGACATGCCATTCTTGGAAGATGGCACGCCTGTTGACGTCGTGCTCAATCCGCTCGGCGTGCCAAGCCGCATGAACGTCGGGCAAATTCTCGAAACCCACATGGGCTGGGCGTGCCGGGGATTAGGTCGTGCGATCGACGAAGCTCTGCAGCAGTATCACGAGAGTGGTCAGGGCAAGGCGCTGCGCGATCACATGACCAAGATCTACGATAACAACGAGTTCAAGGCCTCCATCAAGGATGATGAACTTGCAGCGCTCGCCGAAAATCTCAAGAGCGGTGTGCCGATTGCGACGCCTGTGTTCGATGGCGCTCGCGAAAAAGATATTGTCGAGATGTTGCAGATGGCGGGCTTTGACTCATCGGGTCAGGTCACGCTGTTCGATGGCCGCACTGGCGAGCCCTTCGATCGCAAAGTCACAGTTGGCTACAAGTACGTGCTGAAGCTGCACCATCTTGTTGACGACAAGATCCATGCGCGTTCGATCGGTCCTTACTCGCTCGTCACGCAACAACCGTTGGGCGGTAAAGCGCAGTTCGGCGGACAGCGTTTCGGCGAAATGGAAGTCTGGGCACTCGAAGCGTATGGCGCAGCCTACACGCTTCAAGAAATGCTCACCGTCAAATCGGACGACGTGGCAGGTCGCACCAAGGTGTACGAGTCGATCGTGCGCGGCGACGATGCGTTCGAAGCGGGCGTTCCAGAAAGCTTCAACGTGCTCGTCAAGGAAATGCGCGCGCTCGGTCTCAACGTCGAACTTATCAATACGGAACTGCCGCTCCCCGACAACGAACCGGAAGCACCCGAACCGCAAATGCAGCTACCGCCTGCTGCTGAATAGAGATCAAACCTCACCCGCTCCAAGCGCGGGTGAGGTATTTACTGCTGAATAAGAATTCCACGGGACCACCGCACCCCCGACCGGTCCCACGAGGAGAAAGCCGAATGAACGAAATTTCCAACATCTTTAAGGCTCAAGCGCCGGTTCCGACATTCGATCAGATCAAGATCTCGATCGCGTCGCCCGAAGACATCCAGTCGTGGTCGTTCGGCGAAATCAAAAAGCCAGAGACGATCAACTACCGTACGTTCAAACCGGAGCGCGACGGCTTATTCTGCGCCCGCATCTTCGGGCCTATCAAGGATTACGAATGCTTGTGCGGCAAGTACAAGCGCATGAAGTACAAAGGCCTGATCTGCGAAAAGTGCGGCGTCGAAGTCACGCTGGCCAAAGTGCGCCGCGAGCGCATGGGCCACATCGAGTTGGCTGCCCCGGTCGCGCACATCTGGTTTTTGAAGTCGCTGCCATCGCGCATCGGCTTGCTGCTCGATATGGCGCTGAAGGATCTTGAGCGCGTTCTCTATTTCGAAAACTACATCGTCATCGAGCCGGGCGTCACGCCGTTCCAAGAAAAGCAACTGCTCTCGGAAGAGCAATACAACCAAGCGGTCGAAGAATACGGCTCAGACAGCTTTACCGCCGGTATCGGCGCGGAAGCCATTCGCGAAATCATGTCGGCGATGGATTTGGCAACGATTGCCGTCAATCTGCGCCAGGAGATTGCGGAATCGACGACTGAGTTAAAGCCCAAGAAGCTCGGCAAACGTTTGAAGGTCATCGAAGCCTTCATGGAATCAGGCAACCGGCCGGAATGGATGATCCTGACGCACGTCCCGGTCATCCCGCCGGAATTGCGTCCTCTCGTGCCGCTCGATGGCGGCCGCTTTGCGACGTCGGACTTGAACGATCTCTATCGTCGCGTCATCAACCGCAACAATCGCTTGAAGCGGTTGATGGAGCTGCGCGCTCCCGACATCATCATTCGCAACGAAAAGCGTATGTTGCAGGAAGCCGTCGATGCGCTGTTCGACAACGGCCGTCGCGGTCGCGTCATCACGGGCGCGAACAAGCGTCCGTTGAAGTCGCTCGCTGACATGTTGAAAGGCAAGCAAGGTCGCTTCCGTCAGAACTTGCTCGGCAAGCGCGTCGACTATTCTGGCCGCTCGGTCATCGTGGTTGGTCCCGAATTGAAACTGCATCAGTGCGGCTTGCCAAAGAAGATGGCGCTCGAACTGTTCAAGCCATTCATTTATGCGCGACTGCAAACGCTCGGACAGGCCGCGACCGTTAAACAGGCGAAGAAGCTTGTCGAAAAAGAAAAACCGGAAGTCTGGGACGTTCTCGACGAAGTCATTCGCGAACATCCCGTGCTCTTGAACCGCGCACCGACGCTGCATCGCTTGGGTATTCAAGCTTTCGAACCGATGTTGATCGAAGGCAAAGCCATTCAATTGCATCCCTTGGTGTGCGCTGCCTTCAACGCAGATTTCGACGGCGACCAGATGGCTGTCCACGTTCCGCTATCGCTCGAAGCGCAGTTGGAAGCGCGCGTTCTCATGATGTCGACCAACAACATTCTGCATCCGGCCAGCGGTCAACCGATCATCGTGCCGTCGCAGGACATCGTTCTCGGCCTCTACTATCTCTCGATCATGCGCGAGAATGAGCAGGGCGAAGGCATGACGCTGGGCTCCATCGCCGAAGTGCTTCACGCGCTTGAAGCGAAAGCCGTATCATTGCACGCCAAAGTCAAAGGCCGCTTCCGTGCGGTCGATGAAAACGGCGATATCCAAATCGAAGTGCATGAGACAACGCCGGGTCGCATGTTGCTCGCCGAGCATTTGCCAAAGAAGCCAGGCGTCAAGTTCTCGCTCGTCAATCAACTCCTGACAAAAAAGAACATCTCCGGTTTGATCGACGCTGTGTATCGAAACTGCGGTCAGAAGGAGACGGTGATCTTCTGCGACCGAATTATGTCGCTGGGCTTCCACCATGCGTTCAAGGCCGGCATTTCGTTCGGCAAGGACGATATGCAGATCCCGGAATCGAAAGAAAAGATCGTCGAAAAAACCGATACCGAAGTGCGCGATTTCGAACAGCAGTATCAAGACGGCCTGATCACCAAGCTCGAAAAGTACAACAAGGTGGTTGATGCTTGGTCGCGCTGCACAGACCAAATCGCCAAAGACATGATGGATCGTATTTCTGCGGTCCAAAAAGACCCCAAGACCGGACGCGATCGTCCGATCAACTCGGTCTATATGATGAGCCATTCAGGCGCGCGCGGTTCGCCTGCGCAAATGAAGCAGCTTGCCGGTATGCGCGGACTGATGACGAAGCCCTCGGGCGAGATCATCGAAACACCGATCATCTCGAACTTCAAAGAAGGTTTGTCGGTTCTCGAATACTTCAACTCGACACACGGTGCCCGTAAGGGTCTCGCCGACACCGCATTGAAGACTGCCAACTCAGGCTATCTGACCCGTCGTCTCGTAGACGTCGCACAGGACGCGATCATTTCGGAAGAAGATTGCGGCACGGAAGGCGGCATCAACATTCAAGCCGTCGTCGATGCAGGTCAGGTTATTGTCACGTTGGCAGCACGTGCGCTGGGCCGTACCGCTGCTGAAGACATCAAACATCCGGTCACCGGTGAAGTTCTCGTCGAAAACGGCGAACTGATCGAAGAGCGGCACGCTGAAGCCATCATCAAATCGGAATTGCAGGAAGTCCGCATTCGTTCGGTGCTGACATGCGAAGCCGAGCTTGGCGTCTGCGGCAAGTGTTACGGGCGCGATCTCGCACGCGGCACGCCGGTCAACATCGGCGAAGCGGTTGGCGTTATTGCCGCTCAGTCGATCGGCGAACCGGGCACGCAGCTCACGATGCGTACCTTCCACATCGGCGGCACCGCCAACCTTGTGGATTCATCGTTCATCGAAAGCAACTTCAACGGCACGATCAAAATCAAGAACCGCGCGATTGCCAAGGATTCGAAAGGTCAGCTCATCTCGACCAGCCGCATCATGTCGATCGTCATCACCGACGCATCGGGCAAAGAACTTGCAACGCACAAGATTACCTACGGTGCACGCATGTTCGTTGACGAAGGCGATACTGTGAAACGCGGCACCAAGATCGCGCAGTGGGATCCATACACCCGACCGATTTTGTCGGAAGCCAACGGCACCGTCGATTTCGAAGATCTGATCGAAGGCGCCTCCGTGCGCGAGAAGACCGACGAAATGAAGGGCACCTCGAACCGCGTCATCGTCGATTGGCGTGCAAGTCCGCGTGGCTCGGAGTTGAAGCCGGCCATCGTCGTCAAGGACAGCAAAGGCAAACCGATCAAGGTGCAGCGTGGCGGCGATGCCCGCTATCTGCTGTCGGTCGATGCCGTTCTGTCGGTCGATCGCGGAACGGATGTGAAGGCGGGCGACGTTCTTGCTCGAATTCCGACAGCGGCTGCCAAGTCGGGCGACATCACCGGCGGTCTGCCGCGCGTTGCCGAGCTGTTCGAAGCCCGTCGTCCGAAAGATCACGCGATCCTCGCGGAAATCTCCGGCACGGTCGAGTTCGGCAAGGACTACAAGAACAAGCAGCGCATCCACATCAAACCGGATGACGAGACCAAAGAGTCTGCCGAGTATCTCATTCCGCGCGGCAAGAGCTTGGCGGTCCAACATGGTGACCGTATCGAACGTGGCGACTTTGTCTATGACGGCAACCCAGCCCCGCACGATATTCTGGCCATCAAGGGCGTCGAGGAACTCGCGAACTATCTCATCAACGAGATTCAGGACGTCTATCGATTGCAGGGCGTGACGATCAACGACAAGCACATCGAAGTGATCGTGCGTCAGATGTTGCAGAAAGTTGAAATCACCGATCCAGGCGACACCGATCTGATCAAGGGCGAACAGATCGATCGCACCGAGTTCGATGAAGTCAATGCAGCGATCGAAAAAGCTGGCAAGCGCGCAGCCGTGGCAAACCCGGTTCTGCTGGGTATCACCAAGGCTTCGTTGCAGACACGTTCGTTCATCTCGGCAGCTTCGTTCCAAGAAACGACGCGCGTGCTGACGGATGCCGCCGTCAACGGAAAGTCCGACATGCTCGAAGGTTTGAAGGAAAACGTTATCGTCGGCCGTCTCATCCCGGCAGGCACAGGCGGAATGCTGCGTCAGCTTCGCAAGATCGCAACGCAGCGCGATGATTTGATTGCTAAAGAAAAATCAAAGGCAACAAACATTGCTGGTCCGGACGAAGCTGGTACCGGTGCTGCATCGCGCAGGCGTCGCCGTCCCGCAGACGAGGCAGCGTAAACAAGCTGTTTTGCACGAATAACAATTGGAGAAAGGCCGCTCTCATGCGGCCTTTTTCTTTTCGCTAAACTATCAAAACTTGACTGCGAGACGCTCCGCCGCATGCAAGCAGCCAGACAAAAAGCAATAAAAGTGAATGACCTGGCGCCCGGGGTGTTGACCATTATGGCGCGCGTGTATATAGCTCCGCTCACTCTCACGGAAGGTGGTAGGCCAGTTGCGCGCTTTTAGCGTGCCTGAATGGGCCTAAACGCTCCCGTCACGAAAGCAGAGAACATCGACGGGCCATGATCTGTCACCCCACAAGGGCGGCACGATCCTCTGGTTTTTTCATGCTAGGGGCGCACATCGCGCCGCCTGGCAGGTTTGCTTGGCGCATTCCGAGTTCGGATGTGCGGCCAGCGTCACGACGTGAAGGCAGGATTTGGCGGATGCCGACGATACAACAGTTAATCCGGAAGCCCCGGGAGCAGAAAACCTACCGCGAGAAATCGCGCCATATGGAGTCATGCCCTCAGAAGCGTGGCGTCTGCACCCGCGTGTACACGACGACGCCGAAGAAGCCGAACTCGGCGCTTCGTAAGGTCGCCAAGATCCGGCTCACCAATGGCTTTGAAGTCATCGGATACATTCCAGGCGAAGGCCACAACCTTCAAGAACACTCTGTGGTTCTGATCCGCGGCGGTCGCGTTAAGGACTTGCCAGGCGTTCGTTACCACATCATTCGCGGCGTACTCGATACCCAGGGCGTCGCCGCTCGTCGTCAGCGCCGTTCGAAATACGGCGCCAAGCGTCCGAAATAAAAATGCATTGAAACTGGGGTCGGCTTGGCTGGCTCTGAACTGAAACAGAATTCGAAGCGAAGGACTTGCCAGGATGTCTCGTCGTCACGCGGCGCAAAAGCGGGAAGTGATCCCCGATCCAAAGTTCCACGATCTCGTCGTGACCAAGTTCATGAACGCGGTCATGGAGCATGGTAAGAAGTCGGTTGCCGAACGCATGGTGTATGGCGCGTTCGACAAGATGGAAAACAAGGCGAAGGCCAACCCTCTCGACCTGTTTAAGTCGGCACTCGACAACGTCATGCCAGCCGTTGAAGTTCGTTCGCGTCGCGTCGGTGGCGCCACGTATCAGGTGCCGGTCGAGGTGCGCAACGAGCGCCGCCAGGCGCTTGCCATCCGTTGGATCATTGCTGCTGCGCGTGCGCGCAATGAATCGACTTTGATCGACAAGTTGTCAGGCGAACTTCTCGATGCAGCAAACAATCGCGGCACAGCGGTGAAGAAGCGCGAAGACACGCACAAGATGGCGGAAGCCAACCGCGCCTTCTCGCATTATCGCTGGTAATTTTCGATATAGGATTTCGAGGCAATCATGGCCCGCCAGTACGCACCTCAGGACTACCGCAACTTCGGCATCATGGCGCACATCGACGCCGGGAAGACGACGACGACGGAGCGCGTCCTGTATTACACCGGCAAGTCGCACAAGATCGGCGAAGTGCACGATGGTGCAGCCACCATGGACTTCATGGAGCAGGAAGCTGAGCGCGGCATTACAATTACGTCGGCTGCGACGACCTGCTTCTGGCCCGGCCGCGACGGCAAAATGCGTCGCCTCAATATCATCGACACACCAGGACACGTTGATTTCACCATCGAAGTCGAGCGTTCGCTGCGCGTGCTCGACGGTGCTGTTTGCGTTCTGGATTCAAACCAGGGCGTAGAGCCGCAAACTGAAACGGTCTGGCGCCAAGGCGACAAGTACAATGTTCCGCGCATCATCTTTGCCAACAAGATGGATAAGACCGGCGCTGACTTCTACATGTGCGAAGCCGACATCAAGGAAAAGCTCGGCGCACGCGCAGTAGCCATTCAATTGCCGATCGGCGCTGAAGCTGATTTCCAAGGTGTCGTCGATCTCATTGAAATGAAGGCTATCGTCTGGGACGGCGACGGCAAAGACGCCAAGATGGTCATCAAAGAAATTCCAGCCGACATGATGGATAAGGCGCTCGAGTATCGCGCCGCCATGATCGAAGCCGCCGTCGAAATGGACGACGATGTGATGGGCGCTTATCTCGATGGCACCGAGCCTTCGAACGATAAGCTTCGCGAAATGATCCGCAAGGCCACGATCACACGCACGTTCTATCCGATGATGTGTGGCTCGGCTTTCAAGCACAAAGGCGTGCAGCCGCTGCTCGACGCCGTTGTGGATTTCCTTCCGGCACCGACCGATCGCGAAGCCTACGTCTGCACCGATGTGAAGACCGGCCTCGAGACAACACGGCGCCCTTCTGACGACGAACCATTGTCTCTCATCGCCTTCAAGATCATGAGCTTCCCACACGTTGGCTCGCTCACCTTCTGCCGCATCTATTCCGGCAAGATCCAGAAGGGCATGGCGCTTGCTCAAACGACGCGTGACAAGAAAGAGCGCGTCGGCATGATTTACGAGATGCACGCTGAAAAGCGCGAGCAGGTCGATGAAGCTTATGCCGGCGACATCATCGCTCTCGCTGGTCTCAAAGACACGCGCACCGGTGAAACGCTGTCTGATCCCAACAAGCCGGTTCTTCTCGAAAAGATGGACTTCCCAAATCCCGTCATCGAAATGAAGGTCGAGCCCAAGACGAAGGCCGACCAAGAAAAGATGGCGCAGGTCCTCTACACGATGGCTCTCGAAGATCCGTCGTTCCGAGTTTCTGTCGATCAAGAGTCGGGCGAAACCATTCTCAAGGGCATGGGCGAACTGCATCTCGACATCAAAGTCGATATCATGCGTCGCGAACCGCATAACATCGAAGTGCAGGTCGGCGCGCCTCAGGTCGCCTATCGCGAAGCCCTCGCTCGTCCGACAGAAATCGACTACACGCACAAAAAGCAAACCGGCGGTACGGGCCAGTTCGCACGCGTCAAGCTGAAGCTTGAGCCCAACGAAGTGGGCGCTGGCAACGAATTCGAAACGTCGATCATCGGCGGTACGGTTCCGAAGGAATACATTCCGGGTGTCGAAAAAGGCGTGCAATCGGTCTGGGACAATGGCGTACTCATCGGCTTCCCTATGGTCGATATGAAGGTCAATCTGTTCGACGGCGCGTTCCACGAAGTGGATAGTTCCGCCATTGCCTTCGAAATCGCCACTCGCGCTGCCATGAAAGAAGCCTGCGAAAAGGCCGGCGTGAAATTGCTCGAACCGATCATGGACGTTGAAGTCGTAACACCTGGCGATTTCGTCGGCGGAGTCATCGGCGACATCAACTCTCGTCGCGGTCAAATTCGTGACCAGCAGATGCGCGGCAACGCGACAGTTATTCGCGCCAACGTTCCGTTGGCCAACATGTTCGGGTACGTCAGCCAATTGCGCTCGATGAGCCAGGGCCGTGCGTCCTACACCATGCAGTTCGCACACTATTCGGACGTTCCTCGGAACGTCGCAGACGAAGTCAAGGCGAAGTTCGCCTGATCGAACGACCACACGAACACTTGAAATCTCAGGCCTCATAAGCTTGAGGCGCGTTAGGAAGAACGAGGAGAGCCAACGATGGCCAAGCAAAAATTCGAGCGGAATAAGCCGCATTGCAACGTCGGTACGATCGGTCACGTTGACCATGGCAAGACCACGTTGACTGCAGCGCTGACAAAGGTGTCAGCCGACCGTGGCTGGACCGCGACATCGATCGCCTACGACGAAGTCGCCAAGGCGTCTGAAAGCCAGGGCCGTCGCGACCCAACCAAGATTTTGACGATTGCAACGTCGCACGTCGAGTATGCAACGCCAAACCGTCACTACGCACACGTGGACTGCCCAGGCCACGCCGACTACGTCAAGAACATGATCACCGGTGCCGCCCAGATGGACGGCGCTATCCTGGTCGTGTCCGCTGTTGACGGCCCGATGCCGCAAACCCGCGAACACATCTTGCTCGCGCGTCAGGTTGGCGTGCCGCAGATCGTTGTGTTCTTGAACAAGTGCGATATCGTTGAAGACGAAGAACTTCTCGATCTCGTCGAAATGGAAGTTCGCGAACTTCTCTCGAAGTACAACTTCCCAGGCGATGACACACCGGTCGTTCGCGGCGCGGCTGTCAAAGCCTTGAACGGCGAAAAGGGCCCGCTGGCTGACGAAGCCATCATCAAGCTCTACGAAGCCCTCGACACCTTCATCCCGATCCCAGATCGTCCGAAGGATCTGCCGTTCTTGATGCCGATCGAAGACGTGTTCTCGATCTCCGGTCGCGGTACCGTCGTCACCGGCCGTATCGAACGCGGCATTATCAAGGTTGGCGAAGAAGTTGAAATCGTCGGCATTCGCGACACGCAAAAGTCGGTCGTTACCGGCGTCGAAATGTTCCGCAAGCTGCTCGACTCGGGCGAAGCTGGCGACAACGTCGGTTGCTTGTTGCGCGGTATCGACAAAGAAGCGGTCGAACGCGGCCAGGTTCTTTGCAAGCCGGGCTCAGTGAAGCCGCACAAGAAGTTCGCTGCCGAAGCCTACATCCTGAACAAGGAAGAAGGCGGCCGCCATACACCATTCTTCACGAACTATCGTCCGCAGTTCTACTTCCGCACCACCGACGTCACGGGCACCGTTAAGCTCGCCGAAGGTACGGAAATGGTGATGCCGGGTGACAACGTCTCGGTAACAGTCGAGCTCGTGTCTCCGATTGCCATGGAAGAGAAGGTCCGCTTCGCGATCCGCGAAGGCGGCCGTACTGTTGGCGCTGGCGTCGTAACCAAGATCCTCGAGTAGTAGGAAAAGAATAAGGGAAGCGCCCCGTTCGGGTGGCGCTTCCTTTTGTTTTCTCAAAAAGAGTGAAAGCGACACCAATGCACGGCCAAAACATCCGCATCCGATTGAAAGCGTTCGATCACCGCATCCTCGATGCGTCGACGCGCGAAATCGTGAACACGGCGAAACGCACCGGTGCCGAAGTCCGCGGACCAATTCCGCTGCCGACGCGCATCGAGAAATTCACCGTTAACCGCTCACCGCACATCGACAAGAAGTCGCGCGAGCAGTTCGAAATGCGGACCCACAAGCGTTTGCTCGACATCGTCGATCCAACGCCGCAGACGGTCGATGCCTTGATGAAGCTTGATCTCGCCGCCGGTGTCGACGTCGAAATCAAACTCTAAAAAATTAGCTTACGGGCCCTCTGGCGGTAACGCGAATGGCCCCAACGATAGGAAGGAATGCAGATGCGTTCCGGCATAATTGCTCAGAAGGTTGGGATGACCCGTATCTTCACGGACGCGGGAGAACACGTCCCCGTGACCGTGCTGCGGCTCGAAAACCTCCAGGTTCTCTCCCACCGCACAGTCGATAAGAACGGCTACACCGCCATTCAGGTCGGTGGCGGCACACGCAAGCCATCGCGTTTGACGAAGTCGGAACGTGGAACCTTCGCGACGGCTGAAGTTGAGCCCAAGCGCAAACTGGCAGAGTTTCGTGTCAGTCCTGAGAACCTGATCGAAGTCGGTGCGGAAATCACCGCCGATCATTTTGTCCCAGGTCAGTTCGTGGACGTCACGGGCACCACCCAGGGTAAAGGTTTCCAGGGCGCAATGAAGCGTTGGAACTTCGGCGGTCTGCGTGCGACGCACGGCGTCTCGGTCTCGCATCGCTCGCTCGGTTCGACCGGTCAGCGCCAAGATCCTGGCAAGGTGTTCAAGGGCAAGAAGATGGCGGGTCACATGGGTGACGAACGCGTCACAACCCAAAACCTCGTTGTCGCCAAAGTAGACGTAGCACGCGGTCTCGTCATGATCCGCGGCGCAGTCCCCGGTTCCAAGGGCGGTTGGGTTGTCGTGCGCGATGCCGTCAAGAAGGCAGCGCCGAAAGATCTGCCGATGCCTGGCGCATTCAAGCCGCGCGCAACCGCGAATAAGGAGAGCGCGTGATGAAAACCTCTGTCACAACGCTCGACGCTGGCAAAGCCGGTGAAATCGAACTCATCGACGATATCTTCGGCCTCGAACCGCGCCCAGATTTGATCCACCGCATGGTGCGTTATCAGACGCTGAAGCGCATGGCCGGCACACATCATGCTCAGGACCGATCGGAAGTCGCGGTCACGGGCAAGAAAATGTACAAGCAAAAGGGCACCGGCGGCGCGCGTCACGGTGACAAGTCGGCGCCTCAGTTCCGTGGCGGCGGCAAAGCGTTCGGTCCCAAGCCGCGCTCACACGCCATCGGCATGACCAAGAAAGCCCGTGCCCTCGCTTTGCGTCATGCGCTCTCGGCCAAGGCGAAGGCTGGCGAAATTGTCATTCTCGACAAGGCATCGTCGGCTGAAGGCAAGACCGGCACACTGAAATCGCAGTTCGCCAAGCTCGCTTGGAGCAACGCACTGATCATTGATGGCGCAGAGCTGGAGCCGACGTTCGCACGCGCTGCTCGCAACATTCCCAACATCGACGTCCTGCCGATCCAGGGCATCAACGTTTACGACATACTGCGTCGTAAAAAGTTGGTCCTGACGAAGGCAGCCGTTGCGGCGCTGGAGGCGCGATTCAAATGACGAAACGCACCGCCTACGACGTCATCATCGCACCCGTTATTACGGAAAAAGCGACCCTGTCGTCGGAACACAACCAAGTGATCTTCAAGGTCAACCGTCAGGCAACGAAAACCGAAATTAAGTCGGCGGTCGAAAGCCTGTTCAAGGTCAAGGTCAAGTCGGTCAACACGATCGTCCGCAAGGGCAAGAAACGCGCGTTCCGGGGCATCGTTGCTCTGCTGAGCGATACCAAGAGGGCTGTCATCACGCTCGAAGATGGACATTCCATCGACGTGACGACGGGTCTCTAAGGAGTAGGGCACTATGGCGCTTAAAACATTCAACCCAACGTCTCCTGGCCGACGCCACTTGGTTCAAGTGGATCGTTCGGCGCTCTGGAAGGGCGCGCCTTTGAAGGCGTTGGTCGAGGGCAAGCCGAAGTCAGGCGGTCGCAACAGCGATGGCCGTACAACATCGCGCTTCATCGGCGGCGGTCACAAACAAAGCTATCGCAAGATCGACTTCAAGCGACGCAAGTTCGACAGCCCTGCCGTCGTTGAGCGCTTGGAATACGATCCCAACCGCACGGCTTTCATTGCCCTCATCAAGTACGAAGACGGCACGCAGTCCTACATCCTTGCGCCGCAGCGTCTTGCAGCAGGTGACACGGTTGTGTCTGGTCCCAAGGTTGACGTGAAGCCCGGCAACGCCATGCCGCTTTCGTCGATGCCAGTTGGTACCATCGTTCACAACGTCGAAATGAAGCAAGGCAAAGGCGGCCAGATGGCACGCTCCGCTGGCGCATTCGTTCAACTCGTCGGACGCGACTCCGGCTGGGCTGTTTTGAAACTCAATTCTGGCGAAACGCGCAAGGTACCTGCCGATTGCATGGCAACCGTCGGTGCTGTGTCGAACCCGGATCATATGAATACTGTCATCGGTAAGGCCGGTCGCACGCGCTGGAATGGCAAGCGTCCGCATAACCGCTCGATCTCGATGAACCCGGTCGATCACCCGAACGGTGGTCGCACGAAGGGCGGTAAGCATTGGGCCACGCCTTGGGGCAAGCCGACCAAGGGCTTCAAGACACGTAAGAATAAAGTGACAACCAAATACATCGTTCGCAGCCGCCAGAAGGCGAAATAACTTAACGCCAGCGCGAGCTGATTGAAGGAGACGCTAAGTGACACGTTCAGTTTGGAAAGGCCCGTTCGTTGACGGCTACATCCTGAAGAAGGCGGACAAATCGCGCGCATCGGGGCGCAGCGAAGTCATCAAGACGTGGAGCCGCCGCTCGACGATCCTTCCGCAGTTCGTAGGTCTGACGTTCGGCGTCCATAACGGTAAGAAGCACATTCCAGTCGCAGTGACGGAAGACATGATCGGCCACAAGTTCGGCGAGTTCGCGCCAACCCGTCATTTCCCCGGTCACGGCGGCGATAAGAAAGCGGTGAGGAAGTAATGGGCAAGCCAAGCCATGAGCGGCGCCTAGCCGATAACGAGGCGCAAGCCGTTGCCAGATCTCTGCGCGTATCACCGCAGAAATTGAACCTGGTTGCTGGCATGATCCGCGGCAAGAAGGTTGAGACGGCTTTGGCCGAACTCGAATTCAGCCAGAAGCGCATCGCTGACGATGTCCGCAAATGCGTGATGAGCGCTGTTGCGAATGCCGAAAACAATCACAGCCTCGACGTCAACGAATTGATCGTTGCCGAAGCCTACGTTGGCAAGAATTTGACGCTGAAGCGTTTCCACGCGCGTGGTCGTGGCCGCGGTTCGCAAATTCTAAAGCCGTTCGCGCAGTTGACCGTCGTCGTTCGCCAGGTCGAAGCCGAAGCGAAGGCTGAGAAGAAATCGGCTGCAAAGAAAAAGACCGCTGATGCTGCGCCAAAAGCCAAGCGTCAGCCCAAGGAGGCCAAGTAATATGGGTCAAAAGGTCAATCCCGTCGGCCTTCGCGTCGGTATCAATCGCACCTGGGACAGCCGCTGGTTCGCAGCGCGTCACGAGTATCCGCGCTTGCTGCACGAAGATCGCGCCATCCGTGCACACATTCTGAAAGATCAGCGCGAAGCTGGCATTTCGAAAGTGATCATCGAGCGTCCGCATAAGAAGTGCCGCGTTACGGTCCACACCGCGCGTCCTGGCATTTTGATCGGCAAGAAGGGTGACAAGATCGAACGCATCCGTTCCGACCTTGCCCGCTTGACGACGTCGGAAGTGCACTTGAACATCGTCGAAATCCGCAAGCCGGAAATCGACGCGACGCTGATCGCTGAAAGCATCGCCCAGCAGTTGGAGCGTCGCGTTGCGTTCCGTCGCGCGATGAAGCGTTCGGTGCAGTCGGCTTTGCGTTTGGGCGCAGTCGGTATTCGTATTAACGTCGCTGGCCGTTTGGGTGGTGCAGAAATCGCCCGCACGGAATGGTATCGTGAAGGTCGCGTGCCGCTTCACACGCTGCGCGCTGACATTGACTTCGGTTACGGCCGCGCTGTGACCGCATACGGCATCATCGGCATCAAAGTTTGGGTGTTCAAAGGCGAGATCATCGAACACGATCCGATGGCAGCCGAACGCAAGAACGCAGAAATGCAGGAGAGCGGCGGTCCGCGTCCACGTCGCGAAGACGGTGATCGCGGTGATCGTCGTGAACGTCGCGGCGGTCGTGGTGGTCGTGGCGGCGGCGGTGGTCGCGGCGGTGCCGGTGGCGGTGCTCCAAGTGCTGGTGGCGGCGATACGCCGACACCGACTTCCGAGGCTTAAGGACTTTCGAGGCGAAGAAAAATGTTACAGCCTAAAAAAACGAAGTTTCGCAAAGCCTTCAAAGGCAAGATCCATGGCAACGCCAAGGGTGGCACGACTTTGAACTTTGGCGAAGTCGGCCTCAAGGCCATGGAGCCTGAGCGTCTGACAGCGCGCCAGATCGAAGCCGCTCGTCGTGCGATCGCGCGTCACACAAAGCGCGCCGGTCGCATGTGGACACGCGTATTCCCGGATGTGCCGGTGACCAAGAAGCCTGCCGAAGTCCGCATGGGATCTGGCAAAGGTGGCATTGAATTGTGGGTGGCTCGCGTCAAACCCGGCCGCATCATTTTCGAATTGGGTGGCCTGAACCAACAGGTTGCCAAGGAAGCACTGATGTTGGGCGCTGCGAAGCTGCCGATCAAATGCCGCGTGGTAACTCGTATCGGTTAAGTGCTCAGCCAACGTTTGGGTGAGCATCTAGAAAGAATGAAGTGAGGACTTAAGTCATGGCTAGCGACTTTAATACTCTGTCGCTCGATCAACTCGACGACCAGCTCGTGAAGCTGAAGAAGGAGCAGTTCAATCTGCGCTTTCAACGCGCTTCGGGTCAGCTTGAAAACACTGCGCGTATCCGGCTGTTGCGCCGGGATATCGCGCGCGTAAAAACCGCCGCCCGCCAAAAGCGTGCTGGCAGCGCCAAAACTGGCGCCTGAGGGAGAATGAGACTATGCCGAAGCGCGTACTTCAGGGCGTCGTGGTATCAGACAAGAACGACAAAACCATTGTCGTCCAGGTCGAACGCCGCTACACCCACCCGCTTTTGAAGAAGACCGTGCGTCGTACCAAAAAGTATCACGCACACGACGAAACCAACGTCTTCAAAGTTGGCGACTTGGTCTCCATCGAGGAAACCGCGCCGATTTCGAAGAACAAACGCTGGGTTGCCATGGCCGCGACGAAAAACTGAGACGTCTTTCGTAGCGCCATATTGAGTTGAAGTGACGATGAAGAGCGTCCTCGTTAGCTGCAGAGCGTTGGGTGTCCTGACTACTAGGATGTCCCAAGACCCCGCGAGCGATAAGGGCAAATGAAGCCGAGACCGGCGCAAATTTTGCGACCGGCTCAACGAGAAGGAACGCCGCGATGATCCAGGTGGAGAGCAATCTCGACGTCGCCGACAATTCGGGCGCGCGCCGCGTCCAGTGCATCAAAGTACTGGGCGGTTCGAAGCGCAGATACGCGACCGTGGGTGACACCATCGTTGTGTCGGTGAAGGAAGCTATTCCGAAGGGCCGCGTAAAGAAGGGCCAAGTCATGAAGGCCGTGATCGTGCGCGTCGCCAAGGGCGTGCGCCGCGCTGACGGCTCGCTGATCCGCTTCGATCGCAACGCCGCTGTGCTTATCAACGCCAACGGCGAACCGATCGGCACGCGCATTTTCGGACCCGTAACGCGCGAACTGCGCGGCAAGAACCACATGAAAATCGTCTCGCTCGCGCCGGAGGTGCTGTAATGGCGTCGTCTAAAATCAAAAAGGGCGACAAGGTCGTCGTTCTCGCTGGCCGCGATAAAGGCAAGCGCGGCGAAGTGATCGAAATCCGTCCGAAAGAAAATCGTGCCCTCGTGCGCGGCATCAACATGGTGCGTCGTCACCAGCGTCAGACCGCACAGGCTGAAGGCGGGATCATTTCGAAAGAAGGTCCCATCCAGATTTCGAACCTTGCCATCGAAGATCCCAAGGACGGCAAGCCGACCCGCGTCGGCTTCAAGCTCTTGGCCGACGGCAAGAAGGTCCGCATTGCAAAGCGCTCGGGCGAGCAGATCCCGGAGAGTAACTAAACCATGGCTAAAAAAGCTGAACCAGCAAAGGGCGGCAAAGCCCCGACCGGCGATCCCAAGAAGGCCGCCGACATCGAAGCAAAGAAAGCCAAGAGCGCAGCGCGCAAAGCTGCAGCTAGCGGCCCACGCACACCTGCTGCCCCGCGCCCGAAAGATTACAAACCACGCATGAAGGTTCTCTATGAGACCGTCGTGAAAGATGCGCTGCGCACAAAGTTCGCTTATCAAAACGTCATGCAGATCCCGCGTCTCGAAAAGATCGTGATCAACATGGGCGTCGGCGAAGCCGTCAACGATCGCAAGAAAGTCGATGTTGCGGCTGGCGATCTGGCACTGATCGCCGGACAGAAGCCGGTGATCACACGCTCGCGCAAAGCCATCGCTGTCTACAAGCTGCGCGAAGGCATGGCTATTGGCGCCAAGGTCACGCTACGCGGCGACCGTATGTATGAATTCCTCGACCGGTTCGTCACCATCGCGCTGCCGCGCGTGAAGGACTTCCGCGGTCTCAATCCCAAGAGTTTCGATGGTCGCGGCAACTACGCCACCGGCCTCAAAGAGCACTTGGTATTTCCTGAAATCGATTACGACAAAGTCGACAACGTGCTGGGTATGGATGTCATCGTCTGCACCTCGGCAAAAACTGATGATGAAGCCCGCGAACTTCTCAAAGGCTTCAACTTCCCATTCCGCAGCTAAGGGACCTCGGACACTTCAATCACGAAGCACCCGAAAGGCCTTTAGAGGAGAGATACATGGCTAAGACCAGTTCGATCGAAAAGAACAACCGCCGACGCAAAATGGTTGAGCAGCAGGCCCCCAAGCGCAAACGCTTGAAGGCTATTGCGTCCGACCTCAAGAAGTCGCCGGAAGATCGCTTTGCAGCACGTTTGAAGCTCGCCGAGATGCCGCGTAACGGCTCGAAGGTGCGCATCCGCAACCGCTGTGAAATCACGGGCCGTCCACGCGGCAACTATCGCAAGCTCAAGATGTGCCGCAACCAGCTCCGCGAACTCGCGAGCCAGGGCCGCATCCCGGGCATGACGAAGTCGAGCTGGTAGGAGAGGGCGCGTCCATGGCAGTGAATGATCCAATCGGCGATATGTTAACGCGCATCCGCAATGCGCAGATGCGTCGCCGTCCCAAGTGCGCAACGCCAGCGTCCACGCTGCGCGCGCGCGTGCTCGACGTGTTGGCCGATGAAGGCTACATCCGCGGTTACACCCGCGTCGAACTGAAGGGTGAAGTGCCCCAGTTCGAAATCGAATTGAAGTATTACAACGGCCAGCCCGCGATCCGGGAAATCGAGCGTATCTCGAAGCCCGGCCGTCGCGTCTATTCGCCGGTCAAAGATATTCCTACCGTCGCCAATGGTCTCGGCGTCGCCATTCTGTCCACGCCCAAGGGCGTTATGTCGGACAGCAAGGCGCGCGAAGCCAACGTCGGCGGCGAAATTCTCTGCTCTATCTTCTAACGCGAAAACCGACACTCGGTCGGTTTGATACAAGAGGTTTTGAGGACCCATGTCGCGCATCGGTAAAAAGCCCGTTCCGGTTCCGTCGAATGTGACGGCGACGATCAGCGGCCAGACGATCAAAATGAAAGGCCCGAAAGGCGAACTCGCTTTTCGCGTTCCGGAAGTTTTGAAAGTCGAAAAAACAGCGGACGGTGTCGAGATCGCAATGGTCGAAGACACCAAACCAGCTCGCTCGCAGTGGGGCATGTCGCGTACGCAAGTCGCGAACCTCATCAAAGGCGTGACGGATGGCTATCAGCACGATCTCGAAATCCACGGCGTGGGTTTCAAGGCGTCGATGAAGGGCAAAGATCAGTTGACGCTGTCGGTCGGCTACAGCCACGACGTCGTGTTGACCATCCCGCCGGGCATTGATGTCAAGGTCGCTGGCCCCAAGTCCGACCAGATCAGCGTGTCGGGCATCGACAAGCAGGCAGTCGGTCAAATGGCTGCTGAAATCCGCGCATCGCGCAAACCAGAGCCCTACCAGGGCAAAGGCGTGCGCTTCAAAGGCGAATACATCTTCCGTAAGGAAGGCAAGAAGAAGTAAGGACGGCAGTCATGGCCACCATCGGTAAGAAGACTGCGAACCGCAAAGCGCGCGTTCGCCGCACATTGAAGAAGAATGCCAGCGGTCGTCCGCGGCTCTCGGTGCATCGCTCATCGGCGCACATCTATGCGCAGGTGATCGACGATGCAAAGGGCACAACGTTGGCCGCAGCTTCGACGCTTGAGAAAGATCTCAAGGGTTCGTTGAAAACCGGCGCGGACACATCTGCGGCCGCAGCGGTTGGCAAACTTGTCGCCGAGCGTGCGATCAAGGCAGGCGTCACGGACGTCGTGTTTGATCGTGGCAGCTTTTTGTATCATGGGCGCGTGAAAGCGCTCGCCGAAGCCGCCCGCGAGGGCGGACTTAAATTCTGATCCTGAGAAAAGGAAACAAACGTGGCACGTGGACCTCAAAGAGAGCGCGGCGGTCGGGATCGCGAAGAACGCGATAGCGAATTCACCGACAAGTTGGTGCACATCAATCGCGTCGCTAAGGTTGTCAAAGGCGGCAAGCGGTTCGGCTTTGCAGCACTCGTCGTCGTCGGCGATCTGAAAGGCCGCGTTGGTTTCGGTCATGGCAAGGCGCGCGAAGTGCCCGAAGCCATCCGCAAGGCAACGGAAGCTGCCAAGCGCAATTTGCTGCGCGTCCCGTTGCGCGATGCGCGTACATTGCATCACGACACAGTCGGCCGTCACGGATCGGGCAAGGTCATTTTGCGCTCGGCTCCTGCTGGTACTGGTATCATCGCCGGTGGCGCGATGCGCGCTGTGTTCGAAATGGTCGGCGTTCATGACGTTGTTGCCAAGTCGATGGGTTCGACCAACCCCTACAACGTCGTTCGCGCGACATTCGATGCCCTGAAAGCTCAGGAAAATCCGCGTGGCGTCGCTGCCCGCCGTAACAAAAAAGTTTCTGACATCGTATCGCGTCGCCGGGATGGCTCGGCCATCGATGCGGGCGTCGAAGTCTAATTCGCGAAGAACTTTTGAGCGCCCCGCGCTCGAAGGTCTTCAAAGTCGCAGTTGAGGTACCGATATGGCTGATAAGAAAAAGACGTTCACGGTGGAGCAGGTGCGCAGCGCCAATCGCCGCCCCGCGCGCCAGACCGAGACATTGGTTGGCCTGGGTCTCAATAAACTGCATCGCCAGGCGACGGTCGAAGATACGCCCGCAACGCGCGGCATGCTGAAGAAGGTTCAACATCTCGTCCGCGTCGTGGACGGGAAGTAATTTTTGAGCGTCGGGCGGCTGACGCAACTAGATACGCGCCGGGCGGCCGGCTCCCCGGAGGGGAGTCGCCCGGCGCAAAGATAAAAGGAGAGTCACATGCGGCTCAACGGAATTAAAGACAACGCAGGCGCCCGAAAATTCCGGGTCCGCATCGGTCGCGGCATCGGCTCAGGCGTCGGCAAGCAAGGTGGTCGCGGTGGCAAAGGCCAGACCGCACGCTCAGGCGTTGCCATCGGCGGCTTTGAAGGCGGCCAGATGCCATTGCATCGTCGTCTGCCAAAGCGCGGCTTCAACAAGTGGCGCCAACAGTCGTTCAATGAAATAAATATCGGCGCCTTGCAAAAGGCCATCGACGACAAGCGTATCGATGCAGGCAAGCCGATCGACAATGCATCTTTGATTGAAGCGGGCGTTATGCGTCGCGCGAAGGATGGCATTCGTCTGCTCGGCGAAGGCGAATTGAAATCTAAGGTTTCGATCACCGTCAATCACGCAACAGCTAAGGCCAAAGCCGCTGTCGAAAAAGCCGGCGGCAGCGTCAAGTTGATCGAAGTTAAAATTTTGGCTGCCGACGTTGCCAAGCGCGAAAAATCCGCCGCCAAGAAAGCGGCATCTGGCAAGAAGCCAGTCGCGGCTGCCAAGTCAGAGGAATAATGCCGACGGGGAGAAGGGGGACACCCCATCTTCCCGCGTTGATGCCGGAAGTTGTGCAACATTTTGGGTTGCGCAAATCTCCGGGCAGATACCGTCCGATTGGTTTCAAAAAACCAACGGTGACGGCAAGGAGAGACGAGAATGGTTTCCGCCGCCGAGCAGCTTGCGTCCAACCTCAATCTCAGCGCCTTTGCGAAGGCGGAAGATTTGAAAAAGCGCCTGTGGTTTACGCTGGGCGCTCTCGTCATCTATCGGCTCGGCACCTTCATTCCGCTTCCCGGCATTAATCCAGCGGCATTCGCTGAAACATTCAAATCCGTTTCCGGCGGCATGCTGGGCATGTTCAATATGTTTTCGGGCGGCGCGCTCGAACGCATGGCGATCTTTGCGCTGAACATCATGCCTTACATTTCGGCGTCGATCATCATGCAGCTGATGACGTCGATGAATCCGAAACTCGAAGCCTTGAAAAAAGAAGGCGAGTCGGGCCGCAAGCAAATCAACCAATACACACGCTATCTGACTGTCGTACTCGCAGCGCTCCAAGCCTATGGCATCGCCGTTGGTCTTGAAGGGTCGCGCAATGCGGCAGGGTCCGTTGTCACTGACCCAGGCATGTTCTTCCGTGCGACAACCGTTATCACGCTCGTCGGCGGCACGATGTTCCTGATGTGGCTGGGCGAGCAGATTACGCAACGCGGCGTCGGCAACGGTATATCGCTGATTATTTTCGCAGGCATCGTGGCCGGACTCCCCGGAGCACTAGTGCAATTGTTTGAACTGTCGCGCACCGGCTCGATCTCGCCAGCGATCATGATTTTCTTCTTGGCGATGGCCCTCGCAGTGATCGCAGCGATCGTCTTCTTCGAGCGCGCTCAGCGCCGTCTGTTGGTGCAATATCCCAAGCGCCAAGTCGGCAATAAAATGTTCCAGGGCGATGCTTCGCATCTGCCGCTGAAGCTCAACTCATCAGGCGTCATTCCGCCGATCTTTGCTTCGTCTCTATTGTTGCTGCCTGTCACGGCCGCGCAGTTCTCGGCCAACCAAGGCCCGGAATGGTTGGGAACCGTCGTCGCCGCACTTGGCACCGGCCAGCCGCTCCACATGCTCGTCTATGCATTGCTGATCTTGTTCTTTGCCTTCTTCTACACGGCCGTCGTCATCAATCCGAAAGACACCGCCGACAACTTGCGCAAGTTCGGCGGCTTCCTGCCCGGCATTCGCCCTGGCGAGAAGACAGCCGAATACATCGATTATGTTTTGACCCGCATCACAGTTGTTGGCGCTATCTATCTCGCAGCCGTCTGCGTCCTGCCGGAATTCTTGACCGCATATGCGGGTATCCCGCTCTACTTCGGCGGCACCTCGTTGCTGATCGCGGTCAGCGTCACGATGGATACCGTTGCTCAGGTGCAGAGCCATCTGATTGCTCAGCAGTATGAAGGTCTGATCAAAAAGGCGAAGCTGCGCGGCACGAAGGGGACGCGATGAACGTGATCCTTTTGGGTCCGCCGGGGGCGGGTAAGGGAACCCAATCCCAACTCATCGCGCAAAAACACACCATTCCTCAGCTCTCGACCGGCGACATGCTGCGAGCTGCTGTCAGCGCAGGCACACCCGTTGGATTGAAAGCCAAAAAGATTATGGCCGACGGTGGCCTTGTTCCTGATGACGTCGTTGTCGGCATCATTTCCGAGCGCATCGCCGAACCTGATTGCGTGCGCGGATTTATCCTCGACGGCTTTCCGCGCACATTGCCGCAGGCATCAAGCCTCGATCGCCTTTTGACCTCGAAGGGTCTGAAGCTAGACCGCGTCATCGAACTCAAGGTTGACGATATGGCACTTGCCGATCGGGTCGAAAAACGCGCCCGAGAAACGCTGGCTGCAGGTGGCACGGTCCGTCCAGATGACAACGCAGACGCCCTTAAAACGCGCCTGATGGCTTACTATCGCGAGACGTCCCCGCTGATTGGTTACTACTACGCCCATGGTTTACTAAAATCTGTCGATGGCATGGCCCCTATAGCCGATGTCACCCGACAAATTGATGAAATTCTGGCCTGATGACCGGTCAGTTGACGTGTCAAGAGAGAACATTGACGAAAGGATAGAAGCCGCGTTACAACACCCCACTTTTTCTAGCGATGGCGCGATGTGATCCGGTCCGGGGCTGAGGCTCAGGCACCGAGATCTTTGCGCTTTTTGGAGGTTAATTCGATCGCTTGGCGCTTTCTCGCACCGGCACAGTTAATGTTCATATCGCCACGGAGTGGGTTTTTGATGATGGCGGACGACGCCCTGACATTTTGAAAGCCTGACAACGAACCAAGACTTTGGGCCTTTGCGTCCAACGAAACCCGAGACCTCAACAGTCTCAACGCAACAGACGACAAGATTACGGCAGGAGACGAACGTGGCCCGCATCGCAGGCATTAACATCCCAACGGGAAAGCGTACCATCATTGCGCTGCAGTACATTCACGGCATCGGCCCAAAGTTCGCGCAAGAAATTTGCGCGAAGGTCGGTATTCCAGCCGAGCGCCGTGTCAACCAGTTGAGCGACGCTGAAGTGCTCCAGATCCGTGAAGCCATCGACCGCGATTACACGGTGGAAGGCGATCTGCGTCGCGAAGTCCAAACCAACATCAAACGCTTGATGGACCTCGGCTGCTATCGTGGCTTGCGTCACCGCAAGGGACTTCCGGTTCGCGGTCAGCGCACCCACACCAATGCACGCACACGTAAGGGCAAGGCCGTTGCCATCGCCGGTAAGAAGAAAGCAACCAAATAATTGACCGCTTGAGATAGCGGGCCAGCCGCGCCGTTCTCGATAGCGGCCGCGCAAAAGAATTGAGACCCTCAGATCGCGGGTCAAGGAGCACGAGAGACGATGGCGAAAGAAGCAGCAGCCGGTCGCGCCGGTAAAGTTAAAAAGCGCGAGAAGAAAAACATTACGTCGGGCGTTGCGCATGTAAATGCATCGTTCAACAATACCATGGTCACAATCACCGACGCGCAAGGCAATACGATTGCTTGGTCGTCATCGGGCACGAAGGGCTTCAAAGGCTCGCGCAAATCGACACCTTATGCTGCACAGGTTGCGGCCGAAGATGCTGCGAAAAAAGCCATGGACCACGGCATGAAAGTGCTCGAAGTCGAAGTCACCGGCCCAGGCTCGGGTCGCGAGTCGGCTTTGCGTGCACTTCAGGCTGTCGGCCTCCAGATCACTTCGATCCGCGACGTGACACCCATCCCGCACAACGGCTGCCGCCCACGTAAGCGCCGTCGCGTTTAATTTTCCCAAAAGCTGTCGTGCGGACATCACGTTCGCAGGGCGCTTTTTATATTGCCCATTGATGCGTGCCGCAGGTCGCCCCCACCCGCGCCCAACAGAGACGAGGCCCCCGTGCAGAACGTTCTCCAGAAGAACTGGCAAGATCTTATCAAACCGACCAAGCTCGACATTCAGCCGGGTCGTGACCGTTCGCGTGTTGCAACGGTCGTAGCTGAACCGCTGGAACGCGGCTTTGGTATGACGCTCGGCAACGCGCTGCGCCGCGTGCTGCTGTCGTCGCTTCAAGGTGCCGCCATCAAGACCGTGCAAATCGACGGCGTGCTGCATGAGTTCTCGTCCGTTCCCGGCGTGCGCGAAGACGTGACGAATATCATTCTCAACATCAAAGAAATTGCGCTGCGCATTCACTCTGATGGCGTCAAGCGCATGGTGTTGAAGAAAGAAGGCGCAGGCCCCGTCAAGGCTGGCGATATCGAAGGTTCATCCGACGTCGAAGTGTTGAACCCTGAACACGTCATCTGCCATCTCGATCACGGCGCATCGATCCGCATGGAATTCACCGCCGACATGGGCAAGGGCTATGTGCCATCTGAGCGCAATCGCCCAGAAGATTCTGCCATCGGCTTGGTGCCTGTCGATAGCTTGTACTCGCCGGTCAAAAAGGTCTCCTACAAAGTCGAGAACACCCGCGAAGGTCAAATCCTTGACTATGACAAGCTGACGATGACCGTCGAAACTGACGGCTCCGTACGCGCTGAAGATGCCGTCGCGCTGGCCGCACGCATTCTGCAAGACCAATTGGCCGTCTTCATCAACTTTGAAGAGCCCAAGAAGGCGCAAGAAGAACAGCGCCATCCGGAGCTCGCATTCAACGCTGCCTTACTCAAAAAGGTGGACGAGTTGGAACTGTCTGTTCGCTCTGCCAACTGCTTGAAGAACGACAACATCGTGTACATTGGCGACCTAATCCAGAAGTCGGAAGCAGAAATGCTGCGCACACCGAACTTCGGCCGCAAGTCGCTCAACGAGATCAAAGAAGTTTTGGCGACCATGGGCCTCCATCTCGGAATGGAAGTGCCGAATTGGCCGCCGGATAATATCGACGAACTGGCCAAACGGTTCGAAGATCAATACTGAGCTCACGCTGGCTGCTCCGTTCGCATTAGCGAACGGGCCAGCTCCGCTGGGGCGGCGCTCGCGCCGGGCTTGCAGTCGCAAGCCATATCAGAGACTGCCGGTGAGCTCTCAGAGCAACCGGATGACGACCGGCGAAGGTGAGGCCATAGAACCTCCCGCGCCAAGTGTATCGAATGGTTCGATACGCGACTTCAAGCCAACGGTTTTACCGCGGGCCAACGCTGTAAGGATGAAGACCAATGCGCCACAAGAAACTCGGCCGCCGTTTCGGCCGTCAAAGCGGCCACCGCCAAGCGATGTTTTCCAACATGGCTGCCGCCCTCATCAAGCATGAGCAGATCGTCACCACGCTGCCGAAAGCGAAAGACTTAAAGCGCGTCGTCGATAAGTACATCACGCTGGCCAAGCGTGGCGACTTGAACTCGCGCCGTTTAGCTGCCGCCCGTCTGCGCGACGAAGATCAAGTCAAGAAACTCTTCGACATTCTCGGACCGCGTTACAAAGCCCGCAATGGCGGCTATACGCGCGTTCTCAAAGCGGGCTTCCGCTACGGCGATAGCGCCCCGCGCGCCGTCATCGAACTCGTGGATCGCGACGTGAGCGTCAAAGGCGCTGACGACAAAGCCCGCCACGAAGAAATGCTCAAGAACGCAGAAGCAACTGCTTAACGCGCAGCCTTCACATTCGCTCATTATAACGCCTCGACGCTCATCGCGCCGGGGCGTTATCATTTTCTGCTCCCCATTTTGCTTGGCAGACAGTTAGTGTACGGAACGGTGCTGCGCCATTAAGCTTCTCAGGTCAGTCCAGCGTTCGGTTTCTTGAAAGTGACCGCCATGTCGAACCCACCCATCGTCGTCACCGGATCGACCGGCTTCATCGCCAAGCACATCATCGCCGAGCTCCTGCGGCGCGGACATGCCGTTCGCGGCACGCTGCGCAATGTGTCCAAAGCAGATGACGTGCGCCGCGCTGTCACACGCGCTGGCGCCGATCCCGCAGCTTTGACGTTCGCTGTCGCCGATCTTCTATCCGATGACGGATGGGACGATGCGCTGTCAGGAGCACAGTATGTCATCCACAGTGCCTCGCCATTTCCCATCCAGCAGCCCGACAACCCCGACGATGTCATTCAGCCCGCGCGCGATGGCACGTTGCGTGTTCTCAAAGCAGCAACGCGCGCAGGCGCATCACGCGTCGTCGTCACCTCATCAACGGTCGCCATCTTTTATGGCGTGACCAAACGCGAAGACGAACTTTATTCCGAAACCGATTTCACCGACGAGACGCGCGACGGGCTGACGCCTTACATCCGCTCGAAGATCATCGCGGAAAAAGCCGCCTTCGAGTTTTCCCGCACGACACCTAACGCACCGGAAATCGTCGCCATCAATCCGGGCTTCGTACATGGACCAGCGCTCGACGCCGACCTTTCAACCTCGCACGAACTTTTCGTGCTCATGGCGCGCGGCATTTATCCAGCAGCGCCCCGCATCCGCTTCCCAGTGGCCCACGTCCACGACGTCGCCATCGCGCACGCCGAAGCCTTGTTCCGTCCCAATCTGAACGGTCAGCGCTATCTGATCGCGGAGGGCGAGTCCGGTCTTTACGGTCTCGGTCAAATCATGGCGCGCGAGTTGCCCGATTTGGCAAACAAAGCGCCCAAGTTCGAATTGCCCGATATGGCCGTGCGCGCCTTGTCGGTCGTTGACAAACGTATGCGCACGATATTGCCAGAACTTGGCCAACACAAACGCTTCACGAACGCCAAAGCGCGCGCCGATTTAGGGATTGCATTTCATTCCGCCGATGATGCTGTACGCCAATCGGTGCTGTCATTGCGCGAGCGAAAGTTGATCTAAAAAAAAAGCGCTTTCGCGATGCCTCACGAAAGCGCTTCTGCAAACCCTGATCGATAAATTACTTCGCAGCCATTTCGGCTAACGACGCCAAGCCGCCATCGATGATGCCTTGAATAACTGTTTTTGCTTCAGCTTCCGGCTTGTCCTTGGCTTGGAACGACGCGGTCCAGCTCACGCGTGCATTGCCTTCGCCATCGCCATCCGGCTTGATCGAAAACGTTGCCATGTAGTCTTTCACCGGCAGCGGGCTTTCGACGATCTTATAGCTGTAGCCTTCGGCGTTCCGGCTCATCTGTTTTTCTTTAATCACGCCGCCGTCTTTGAGGGTCAGTGTGCGGAATGTCGCCTCACCCTCTTTGCTTTCCACGCATTCGGCGACGGCTGGGTGCCAATCTTTGATGGCGCAAAACGCGCCAAACTTGGCTTGAATATCAGCCGGTGTCTTGCCTTTGATTTCGACCGCCTTCGAGACGACGGCACCAGATGCCGCAATCGCAGCGCTGCATGCCAATGCGCTCGCCGCCGCCAGCGCAAAGCGAAGAAGTGTCATAGAATTCTCCCGAAAAATATGTTTGACGAAGCACGCTTGAAACAGCGGCCGGCGGACCGTATCAAAATGTGCAATTTAATAACGTAACAGAATCGTGAGCAGTACTGATGAGCCCAATGTTTCAGCCATAGGGAAAAATGCCCGAATTTCACCGCTTGTCGGCACACGCGCCTCTTCTCTCCGAAAAAGGCACTGCCCATATGGGTCTCCGGGTTTGCTGACTGAAGCAGCCGAACACACAAGGTCCGCAACGCGCATGAGAAAAGCAGACATGAAAGCCCATCGCAGCATCGCCCTGGTTTTTGGCTTAGGCATTTTGGCCGTAGTGACCGGCGGATGGTCGCCATTCTCGACCCCGTCCGATACCGCGCAGCCGACCCAACAAAAAGTGCCGCCGCCTTCGCGCGAAGTCGTGCAGTATTCGTTCGCGCCTATCGTGCGCAAAGCCGCGCCCGCTGTGGTCAACGTTTATGTCCGCTCGCGCGTGCAAGCGTTCAATTCGCCGTTCGCTGACGATCCCTGGTTTCGCCGCTTCTTTGGCCGCGAATTCGGCGAGGGTTTCGGCCAACCGTCCGAGCGTGTTCTGAGTTCGCTCGGCTCAGGCGTCATCATCAGCGCCGACGGCCTCGTCGTCACCAACACGCACGTCGTCAAGGCACGCGGCGATACGGAAATCCGTATTGCACTATCAGATAAGCGTGAGTTCGACGCCAAGGTCATCGCACTCGATGAGAAAACCGACATTGCCGTCCTCAAGATCGAGAATGGCGATGGCCGCTTCCCCTATCTCGACTATGAAGATTCCGACAGCCTCGAAGTCGGCGACCTGGTGCTCGCCATCGGCAATCCATTCGGCGTCGGCCAGACTGTCACGAGCGGCATCGTCTCGGCGCTCTCACGCTCGGAGATCAGCACATCCGATAGCCAAGTGTTTATTCAAACCGATGCCGCCATCAATCCTGGCAACTCCGGCGGCGCGCTCGTCGATATGTCGGGACGTCTAGTTGGCATCAACACTATGATCTTTTCCAAGACCGGTGGCAGTGTCGGCATCGGTTTTGCGATCCCGTCGAACCTCGTGAAAGTCTATGCCGAAAGCGCCGCCAGCGGTCGCAAAGTCGAACGCCCGTGGCTCGGCGCCAAACTCGAAGCGGTCTCGCGTGACGTGGCCGAAGGCTTAGGTCTTGAACGCGTCGCTGGTGCTGTCGTCACACGCATCTCAGACAAAGGCCCCGCCGATCTTGCAGGTCTGGAGCCCGGCGACGTCATCACCCGCGTGGACGGAATTGAAGTGACCGATGCGCGCTCTGTTTATTACCGATTGACGACAAAGGGTGTCGGCCAATCCGTCATGCTGTCCGTCATCCGCAAAGGCAAACCGGTAGACGTCAAAGTTGCGCTCCTCGCCCCGCCGCAGGCTGGCAAAGACGATATAAAAAATCTTTCCGGTCCCCATCCGCTTGACGGCGCGCGCGTGTCGAACATTTTGCCATCGCTCGCCGATGAAATGAACTTAGATGACACCGATGGTGTTGTAGTCCTGTCCATCCGCAATGGCTCTGTCGCGCAAAGTCTCGGCTTCCGACCCGGCGATCAGCTCATGCAGATCCAAGGTCAATCCGTCGACACGGTTGCCCGGCTAGAGTCAACGCTGAGCGCACGGCAACGGCTATGGCAAATATCGGTCAAACGCGGGGGGCGTCTCCTGCAACTTCAGGTTCCCGGTTAACTTTACAGCATCGATCCGGACGAGAATGACCAGGCGTGCCGCCAGCTTGACACAATGCTCCGCGCACGTACTTGTGGCGCACACAACAGCGGAGCGGATAGATGGCGGATACTCGGGGCGTACTCATCATCGGCACGGATGCCGTGTTGACCGGCGAAATTAAGAACAGCCGCCTCGTAGAGGTCCACGGCCTGATTGATGGCGGTATCGCAGCCGGCAACGTGATCGTGCATGAAGGCGGTCGCGTCGTCGGAAAAGTTCGCTCCGACACGGCTGACATTCATGGCACGCTTGAAGGCGATGTGCGTGTGCAGAATTTGATTGCCATCAAAAGCACCGGCACTGTCAGCGGCGTCGTCAAGTACGGCCGCTTGTCGATGGAAGAGGGCGCAGAACTCGCAGCCAACGTCCGCAATGTCCCGCCGTCCATTTCCGGCGACCTCGACTTGACGGTCGCGCGCGGCGGTCGTGCCCGCATCACGCGCTCGGATTTATCAGCCCACGATCCCGACGACACCGCCGACAAGCTGACATTCAGCGTCTCCAACGTCTATGGTGGCTTTCTCGCCCGCGCCAACGCACCCGGTCAGGCGATCTCGACCTTCACGCAAGCCGATCTGTCCGAAGGCAAGATTTACTTCGTCCATGACGGCGGCAGCGACAATTCCGCTAAATTCAATGTCGTTGTGACTGACGATGCAGGCGCCACTTCGGGGGCTGCCAAAACGGTCGCCGTTGCCGTTCTCGGCTAGGTCGAACCCACGAATACAATATCGTGGCCCTATCGCGCGCCCGCACCCGCCCGCTATAACCGGCGTCATGGCAAATCTATTTGAAGCCGCTGGTCTGGAAAAAAGCGCGCCGCGTCCGCTGGCCGACCGTTTGCGTCCAACGAAACTGGCAGATGTCGTCGGCCAGGATCATATTGTTGGTAACGAAGGCACCTTGACGCGCATGTTGGCATCGGGGCGCGTGCCGAGCCTTGTTCTGTGGGGCCCGCCAGGATCGGGCAAAACAACAATTGCGCGCCTGCTCGCCGGCGAAACCAACATGGCATTCGAACAGCTTTCTGCGATTTTCTCAGGCGTCGCTGAATTGCGTAAAGCCTTCGATCGTGCGCGCATGTTGCGTGAGCAGGGTCGCGGCACGTTGCTGTTCATCGACGAAATCCATCGCTTCAATCGCTCGCAACAAGACAGCTTCCTGCCGCACATGGAAGACGGCACCATCACGCTTGTCGGTGCGACGACGGAAAATCCCTCGTTCGAACTCAACGCCGCTCTATTGTCGCGCGCAACTGTGCTCACGCTTAATCGTCACGACGATGCGGCGCTCGAAGGATTGTTGAAACGTGCCGAAGCAGAGTATGCGCGCGCTTTACCACTCGACGCTGACGCGCGCAGCGCGCTTATCGACATGGCGGACGGCGATGGCCGCACGATGCTCAATCTCGCCGAAGATGTATTCGCAGGCATTCCCGAAACCGCAAAACCCATCGCCCGCGATGCCCTCGTCAAACTCGTCCAGCGACGCGCACCTCTCTACGACAAAGGTCGCGAAGGTCACTACAACCTGATATCGGCCCTCCACAAAAGCGTGCGCGGCTCTGATCCCGATGCAGCACTCTATTACTTGTGCCGTATGTTGGAAGGCGGAGAAGATCGTCTGTTCCTCGCGCGTCGTCTCGTACGCATGGCGGTCGAAGATATTGGCCTTGCCGATCCGCAGGCCCTCGTTGTCGTCAACGCGGCCAAAGATGCGTATGATTTTCTCGGCAGCCCCGAAGGCGAATTGGCCTTAGCCCAGGCGACGATTTATTTGGCAACGGCACCGAAATCGAATGCGAACTACGTAGCCTTCAAAGCCGCGATGAGGGCCGCAAAAGAACATGGCAGTCTGGCACCGCCGAAAACCATTTTGAATGCGCCGACCAAACTGATGGAAGATGAAGGCTACGGTTCCGACTATCTCTACGATCATGATCAGCCAGACGCGTTCTCGGGCCAAAACTACTTCCCGGACGATTTTAAAAAGCGGCCGCAGTATTACGACCCGCCCGAACGCGGCTTCGAACGCGATATCAAAAAACGCCTCGACTACTGGGCCAAACTTAGAAAGGAGCGCGGAAAAAGTTAACACCTGAAATGGGTGTGCCTCCGTGACCGCAGGCATCCGCCGAAATGCCACTGCCGCCGATTGACCAGATGACGCGGCTGACGCTTCCCCCCGTCTCAGGAGAACGCTATAGCATCGGAAGAAACCAGGGCCACTCCATGAAACTTCTTCTCCTCGCTTCCGCCGGAGGTGCCATCGGGGCTGGCGCTCGCTATCTCATCGGACATGCGTTCGCAGCGCGCGGTCTGATCGCCTTTCCTTGGGCGACATTGACCATCAACGTCGTCGGCTGTTTTTTAATGGGTGTCCTGATCGAACTCCTCGCGCAACGCTTTCAAGGCTCAGCGGAATTGCGCACGTTTCTCGCAACCGGCGTGCTGGGCGGCTTCACGACGTTTTCCGCATTCTCGCTCGAATTCGCGACCTTGTTTGAACGCGGTGAGACGACAGCTGCCGCGCTTTACGTTGTACTATCGGTCGCGCTCACACTCCTCGCCGTGTTTGCGGGTCTTGCCATCACGCGTGCGGTGCTCGCATGAGCAAAGAAGATGGCAAAGTCGTCGCGATGCGCGTTGACGACGCCGAAGGCGACATGCGGCTTGACCGCTGGTTCCGCGTGCATTTCCCGGAAGTCGGCTACACGTATTTGCAAAAACTCCTGCGCTCAGGGCAGGTGCGCGTCAATTCTAAACGCGCGCAGGCCAATGATCGCTTGAATGCCGGATCGGAAATCCGCGTTCCCGCCATCGTGCGCCAGCCTAAGAAAACCGGCGGCAGTGTCGGCAGCGGATTGAAAGCGCCGCTCGGCGTTTCCAAAGGCGACCGCGACGCCATCGAACGCATGATTATCTACGAAGACCTCTACGTGCTCGTTCTCAACAAACCCTTCGGCCTCGCAGTACAGGGCGGCACCGGCACCAAAAAACATATCGACGGTATGCTCGAAGGCATGGCCGACCGCTTCGGCGGTGAACGCCCACGCCTCGTGCATCGCATCGACCGTGACACCACAGGCATTCTGCTCGTCGCGCTCAATCGTGAAGCTGCTGCCAAACTCGGCAAAACCTTTCAAACCCGCTCGGCGGCCAAAACCTATTGGGCGCTCGTCAAAGGCGTACCCAAACCCACGCAAGGCAAAATCGAAGCAGCCCTAGTTAAAGCGTCCGGTCCCGATGGCGACCGCGTGCGCAAAGCACTGCCCGGCGAACAAGACAAAGCCATGCATGCCACCACGCATTATTCCGTCATTGATCGCGTCGGCCAAAAGGCAGCATGGGTATCGCTCAAGCCCGTGACAGGTCGCCAGCACCAGTTACGCGCCCACATGCACATGATCGGCCATCCCATCGTCGGCGACAATAAATACGAGGGCGACGCCAACATGCCCGCCGAGAACATCGACAAGAAACTCCACCTACATGCCCGCCGTCTCATCATCCCGCATCCGAAAACCGGCGTCGATATCGATGTGACGGCTCCGCTGCCTGAACACATGCGCGCGACCTGGGATGTGCTGGGCTTCGATGCTCAAAAGTTCGGAGATGACGACGCATGAATCTCGTCATCTTCGATTGCGACGGCACCATCGTCGATAGCCAAGCGGGCATCGTGATGTCGATGGATCATGCGTTTCGCACCATGGGTCTATCGCCGCCGACCCGCGCGCAAACACTCGCCGTTGTCGGCCTGTCACTGCCCGAAGCTTTTTCAGCACTCGCACCCGACACGGACTACGATGTGCGTGCAGACCTTGCTGAGCGCTACAAGAGCGCCTTTCGCGAACTCAATCACGATCCGGCTGAAACCGAAATTCTGTTTCCCAATGCGAAAAAAGTGATCGCATCTCTAGCGGTACGTGCCGACACGTTGCTCGGCATCGCAACCGGCAAATCCCGACGCGGTGTGGATCGACTGTTTGACCGCGAAGACTGGCATTCCAGCTTCACAACCATTCAGACCGCCGACGATCATCCCTCAAAGCCGCATCCATCGATGATCCTGCGCGCGATGCAGGAAACCGGCGCTTCTCCAACGCAAACGGTGATGATCGGCGATACCACCTACGACATCGAAATGGCCCGCGCCGCCAATGTCGGTGCCATCGGCGTTACGTGGGGCTACCATCACACCAGCGAGTTGGAAGAAGCGGGCGCGCATCTGATCGTCAGCGCCTACGACGCTCTGCCGAACGCCATCGATATTGTCTTGAAAGATCTGAGCCGCACAGCATGACCGCCGCCAACGACAATGCCGACGAGAAAAATGGCGACGCGCACCCACCAGCATCCGGCGCGCCAAAAGGCCCGATCACCGATACGATGCGCAAACCGCTACCCAAGCGGTTCTATAAATCCGTCACCGTAAAGTCCGGCGACGATCACCATATCCTCCTTGACGATCGCCCCGTCAAAACTCCAGGCAAGCGTGCACTCGCACTTCCAACGCAGGTGCTAGCCGAGGCCATCGCACAAGAATGGTCATCCCAAACCGAAACCATCAATCCTGCGACGATGCCGCTGACGCGCTTTGCCAACACGGCGATTGACGCCGTGTCTGACAACTGTGAAGCCGTCGCCGCCGACATCACCGCGTATGCCGGCAGCGATCTGATTTGCTACCGCGCCGAGGCACCCGAAGAACTTGTGCTGCTCCAAGCCAAGCAGTGGGACCCGGTCATCGCCTGGGCCCGCGAGGCATTGCGGGCGCACTTGACGGTCGTGCCAGGAATTATGCCCGTTGAACAAGCCGACACCGCACTGACTCAGATCGCCGCCGCACTTCGCCCGCACGATGCCTTCCGCCTAACGGGCCTTCACGTCATGACGACGCTGACCGGATCGGCTCTGCTCGCGCTCGCCCATGCGCGCGGCTACCTGTCGGCGGAGGAGGCGTGGACATCCGCACACGTCGATGAAGATTATCAAATTGCGCTCTGGGGCGCTGACGCGCAAGCCGCCGACCGACGCGCCTCTCGCAGGACCGAGTTTCTAGCGGCCAGCAATTTTCTCCACCGTCTTGCCTGACAAGACCGATCAAGGCGACACTGTCGACAATTGATTCGCTTGCTGGAGACGGACCGCTCGTGCTGCACATGCCGCGCATTCCTGAATTGGCCCAACGCGACCGCTTCGTGCGCCGTGCCGTCAGCCAGGTCCGCGTGTTGACTTTGGCCGACGAGGAGTTCGCCTCGGTGCCCTCGCAGAAACTGCCAGGCCGCACCGTGCAACTGTTTTGGTCCAGTGAGATCGAAGCCAAGCGCTGGGCTAAGGCGCTTACCGGCGACGACGGCTTACAGGCTATTCCGCTGCAAACATTTGTCGTCGATATTTTGCCAGGAATTGGTGCAGCCAAAGGTTTGGCAGGCACCGACTGGGTCTCCGACCCCATTGAAGCCGAAATCGATCCCACCGATCTCATCTTGCGCTTGAAAACGGAGAGCCTGACGGAACTCGCGCGCGGCATGGTCGCGAAGGGCGAGGTTTATCTCGTGGCGGGCGAGGACGGGCCGATGGTGCAAGCTTCGACGCAAAAGCCGAACCGCCACGCCAGTACGGCCGAAGTCCTCGCCGTGTTCTCATCTCGCGCCGATGCGGAACGGCACATGAAGCGTACCGGCGGCAAAAACATCATCGCCGACCCGATCGCTGATTTTCTAGCCTCAACCTTGCCGTGGGCCCAGCAGCGCGGGCATGGCATTTCGCTGGAGCCCATCCCAGGCGCAGGTCCCCTCGAAGTTCCAGCCAGCGACGTGGCGGCAAGATTAACCGCATCCTGACCCGCGTCACAGCCCATCCCAAAATTCACGTTTCTGCAAGGCTTTGACTGTGACGTGCGCGATCATCGCCCTCGCGACATCAGGACGTTTGCCTACGCCCCCCATCATGCTAGAGAGCCCAATCGGTTTCCACAGCCATGCCCCGAAATCCCTTAGGATGTGCCTGCCATGAAAGACATTATCGACGAGCTTGAACTGCGCCGCGACAACGCCCGCCTCGGCGGCGGCCAAGCCCGTATCGACAGCCAGCACGTTAAAGGCAAGCTCACGGCCCGCGAGCGCATCGAGCTTTTGATGGACGAGAATTCCTTCGAGGAATTCGACATGTTCGTCGAACACCGCTGCACCGAATTCGGCATGGAAAAAACCAAAGTGCCGGGCGACGGCGTCGTCACCGGCTGGGGCACCATCAACGGACGCGTCGTTTATGTGTTCGCCAAAGACTTCACCGTGATGGGCGGCTCGCTGAGCCAAAGCCATGCCCGCAAGATCACCAAAATCCAAGACCTCGCATTGCGCAACCGCGCACCCATCATCGGCGTGTTCGATGCAGGCGGCGCGCGTATTCAAGAAGGCGTCGATGCGCTGGGCGGCTATGGCGAAGTGTTTGCGCGCAACGTGCAGGCGTCCGGCGTCGTCCCGCAGATTTCCGTCATCATGGGACCGTGCGCTGGCGGCGACGTCTATTCGCCAGCCATGACCGACTTCATCTTCATGGTGAAGGACACGAGCTACATGTTCGTCACCGGGCCCGATGTCGTCAAAACGGTAACGAATGAGACCGTCACGGCCGAGGATCTTGGCGGCGCGCGCGTCCACACGACCAAATCTTCGATTGCCGACCGCGCCTATGAGAACGATCTCGAAGCGCTGCTGCAAATGCGCCGATTGATGGACTTCTTGCCATCCAACAACAAGTCCGGCGTGCCGGAATTGCCATCGGGTGACAGCCCGGATCGTATCGACACATCGCTCGACACGCTGATCCCGGACAACCCGAACAAACCCTACGACATGCGCGAGCTCATCTTGAAGGTCGTCGACGAAGCCGACTTCTTCGAAATTCAGGAAGCTTACGCGAAGAATATCATCACCGGTTTTGCGCGTATGGAAGGCCGCACCGTCGGCATCGTCGCCAACCAGCCCATGGTGCTCGCAGGCGTTCTCGACAGCGACGCATCACGCAAAGCTGCGCGCTTCGTACGCTTCTGCGACTGCTTCGACATTCCCATCGTCACGGTCGTGGACGTACCGGGCTTCTTGCCGGGTACGGCACAGGAATACGGCGGCCTTATCAAACACGGCGCAAAATTGCTGTTTGCGTTCGCGCAGGCAACCGTTCCGAAAGTCACCGTCATCACGCGCAAGGCCTACGGCGGCGCGTATGACGTGATGAGTTCCAAGCACATCGGCGGCGACGTCAATTACGCGTGGCCAACAGCCGAGATTGCCGTGATGGGTGCTAAGGGTGCAGCAGAAATTCTCTATCGCTCCGAACTGAACGATCCCGTGAAGATCAAAGCCCGCATCGACGAATATCAGGCCCGCTTCGCCAATCCGTTCGTGGCCGCCGAGCGCGGCTATATCGACGAGGTAATCACCCCGTCAGCAACCCGCAAACGCGTCTGCCGTGCCCTCAACATGCTGCGCACCAAGCAAGTCGAAAATCCATGGAAGAAGCACGACAACATTCCACTGTAACCGGCGCAAAATACGGATCGAATTAAAATGGCGCGATCGAAAGATCGCGCCATAATTTTTTGATTTGCACTGTCTTATTGCCTCTGCTGCGCAGGCACTTCAATATCGACACCGGGTGCTTGAATGCGTGTGCCATCGGCATCTCTATCAATCTTCGTATAAGGTGCTTCGATCTTGACGCTATCGTTGTCCGTTCGCACATCGACGCTGTCACGGGCATCATTCTGCTGCGCAATGATCACGCCGCTCATCACCACAACGAACAACAGCGCAATTGCGACTGCCCAGGCATATTTACCATTCATAGCTTGCTCCGTGCGCAGGCTGTTTCGTTTTGAACAGCGCGCGTGAGGGTTGAAATCCAAACCATGAACGATTGAGAAGCGGGTTCGTTCCAAATACGTGGGCGTATCAACGCGGCTTTTATGCGTAAACATCGTTTGCGTTAACCCCGTTTCACGTGCGGGTGAAAATCCTAATTCATTTGCGTCGTCTGCAATGTTCCTTGGCATCCCCCTTGCTCACGTATCGACTATGACGACGCCCATATTGGCCTGGATATCTGAATGCATTCGCCGCCCGATGACGTAGACATTTCTGTCGGCCTAGACGCGCTTGCAAAGTGTGAAGCGTATTGGCGCGAGCTGGAAATGAGCGGTGTCAAAATTGGCATGTTCGATAGTTTTGCCATGATCGAAATCGCCGCGCGCGCAGCCGTAGCGTCGGGCTCAGACCCCATCATCATCGTTGTCAAATCGTCGGGCGTAGTAAAATCCATTCTTGCATTGCGTCGGCAAAGGGAATTTGCAACGACAGTCGCCGTCCCATTGAATGCTCCACTGGCGCAGTATGCCGACATCGTCGGCGCGCCATTATCGAAACAAACATTTGCTCTCATTCAGCGCCGGCTTCATACGCAATGCCTTGTCGATCTGGTTATTCTGAGAAAAGTCCGCCAAGATAGCGGTCTCTCAGACGTTCTTTCACAACTCGCAGTACCCCAAGAACAAGCCCTTCAAGCGCCGTTCATAGATCTCAGTCGATTTGATAATTTTGCAGCTTACGAGGCAACGTTTTCTTCACGCACACGCCGCGCTCGCAGACAACGCCGACAAAAACTCCAAACGGCCCACGGCGATATAAAATTTACAATTCACCAGGGCCTAATAGATGACGAAGTGTTGCAAACGGCACTGCGATGGAAGCGACAATGGCTCGCAGCACAAGGTTTGAAAAGCGTCGTATTTGATGCCAGCGTTTGGCAACAGGCTTTTTGTGCGGCAGCTCAACTGCCCGATGCGATCACGAGCGTGCTCAGCGTTGGCGGGCGTCCAGCTGCGATAGAAATCGGCTTTCGATCACAAGAGACGTACACATCATATCTCGGCACCTACGACCCGTCATTTGCAGACCATTCCGTTGGACAACATCAGATGATGCAGACCATCAAGTGGTGCTTTGACGAAGGGCTGGAGCGCTATGATCTGCTCGCACCCGCCGATAGCTATAAACTGCATTTGACGCGCGGCGAGCCAGCCATTCGAATTCAAGACTACGCGGTGCCCTTGACCCTTGCTGGTCATACCTTTTCGCAAGTCCGACGCTTCAGTTTACCCTTGGCGCGTCACATGGTCCGAAGCCTGCCACCGCAGGTTCGCATTGCCGCAGGCAGTCGCACCGGCCAGGTCGCCGCCGCGGCATCGGCCGTAGGATTTGCTGCCATGTTGGGCGCCATTGAGTAAGCATCGAGTAAGCATCTGACCTCTCAGTCAGCAACAAAACCTACAGATTGGCTTATTCTCACAGTTAGACTTAACCGTAGGAACTCCGCCACTCATCTGGCGTTCATGTCAGCGGACATAATTTAGCGACTGAACGCATTGCATATTTTGCACGTCGGTGACGCACGTAAAGGGGACGGTGTTTTGAAAAGTTTGGCTTTGGCAGCAGCAGCCGTGATGCTTTGGAGCGCGTCTGCGGGCAGCGCTGGTGCGCAGTCGCTATCGCCTTGGGGCATGTGGGACGATGAAGAGCGCACAGTACGTCGCGCACCGCCACCCGATGACGACTATTTCGAAGACCGCCGTTTTCGCGATCGCGATGAACGCAGATATTCCAACCGACGCTTCGATCGATACGAAGATGATGACGATTTTGACGATGACGATGATGTTCGTCGCCCGAACCGTTTTGAAATTTATCCGGACGATGATCCCTCCGCCGAGTACGGTGATGATCGCCTCCCGCAAGATCGCTATCGCAATCCTGATCAACCACAAGGCGCAGCCGTCGCAGATGGTGGCCCAAAGCCAAGTATTCGTTCCATCGCGCCGCCGACAGTTCCGTTTTATGCCTCATACGCTTCAGGTTCGATCGTCATCGATGTGAAGGCGCGCAAACTCTATTACGTGCTCGACAACACACGAGCCTACGCATACCCAATTGGCGTCGGCCGCGAAGGCTTCTCATGGACAGGCACAGAAAAAGTTTCGCGCGTCGCGGAATGGCCCGATTGGCATCCGCCCGCAGAAATGCGTCAGCGCCAACCTGAGTTGCCGGAAAAAATGCTTGGCGGCTTGCGCAATCCACTCGGCGCAAAAGCCATATACTTGGGCAGCACCCTCTATCGTATTCACGGCACCAACGATGCCAAATCGATTGGCCGCGCGCAGTCGTCGGGCTGCTTCCGCATGATGAACGAGCATGTGACGCACTTAGCATCGCTGGTCCAAATCGGTGCCGAAGTCAGCGTCGTCGCATCCTTACGGCCAGATGGGATAGCCTCGCGCGGGCGTGCCGCTGCCGTTCGATAAGTCGCCCAAGAGCCGTCAAATGATGGAAGGAAGCGTGTCTGCCGCGCAACGTCACACGCTCCACCCTGAGATAAAGCTAGCCTTTCAACGCGAGCCTGTCGAAGTCTGACTTTTGGAGGCAACTCGACACTTGAGCCGATCGCGCCTGCGCGCTAACTCAGCGCCATGACCACAAAACCGATTCTGCCAGGCCCAGGCCCCATCGAGTCCGTCGAACTGCGCACGGCCCTCGAAGAACGTTATCTCGCTTACGCACTGTCCACCATCACGCAACGCGCGCTCCCCGATGTGCGCGACGGCTTGAAGCCCGTACATCGGCGCATCCTCTACGCCATGCGCGAATTGCGTCTTGATCCCACAGGCGGATATTTGAAATGCGCCAAGATCGTCGGCGAAGTGATGGGCGACTACCACCCACACGGCAACCAAGCGATCTACGACGCGTTAGCCCGCCTCGCACAAGATTTTGCCGTGCGTTATCCGCTCGTCGATGGCCAAGGCAACTTCGGCAATATCGACGGCGATAATCCGGCCGCCGAACGCTACACCGAAGCGCGTATGACCGGCGTCGCCGCAGCCATCCTCGAAGGCATCGACGAAGACACGGTCGAGTTCCGCCCCAATTACGACGGCCGCGTACAAGAACCGGTCGTGCTGCCGGCAGCGTTTCCAAACCTGCTCGCCAACGGATCGTCCGGCATCGCCGTCGGCATGGCGACCAACATTCCACCCCACAACGCCGATGAATTATGTGCAGCATTGCTGCATCTCATCAAGCACCCCAACGCGAGTATTGAAAAACTCGTTGAAATGGTGCCGGGCCCTGACTTCCCGACCGGTGGCATCATCGTCGAACCGCGCGACGCGATGTTGGAAGCCTACAAAACCGGACGCGGCGGCTTCCGCGTGCGTGCACGCTGGTCGAAAGAAGAGTTGTCGCGCGGCGGCTATCAGATCGTCGTCACCGAAGTGCCGTATCAGGTTCAGAAAGCCAAGCTGGTCGAAAAAATCGCCGAACTGATGAGCGAAAAGCGCTTACCGTTGTTGGGCGACATTCGCGATGAAAGCGCGGAAGAAGTGCGCCTCATTCTGGAGCCGAAAACACGCACCATCGATCCGATGCTGATGATGGAAAGCCTATTCCGTCTCACGGAATTGGAAGTCCGCGTCTCGCTCAACATGAACGTGCTGTCGGCCGGGCAAATCCCGAATGTCCTGTCGCTGCGCGACGTGCTCACGCAATGGTTGGAACACCGCATCGACGTGCTGGTCCGCCGCTCGACCTATCGTTTGAAAAAGATCGAGCATCGCCTCGAAGTGCTCGACGGTTATCTGATCGCCTACCTCAACATCGACGAAGTGATCCGCATCGTCCGCCGTGAGGACGATCCGAAAGCCAAACTGATTGCCAAGTTCAAACTCTCGGACATCCAGGCCGAAGCGATCCTCAATCTCCGCCTGCGCTCGTTGTCGAGATTGGAAGAAGTCGAGATCAAAGCCGAGCACGATAAATTGTCGAAGGAGCGTCGCGAACTCAAACAACTGCTCAAGTCTGAAGACTTGCAGTGGGAGCGCATCACCGAAGAAGTAAAAGCGACACGCGAAGCCTATTCGAAAAAAACCGAACTCGGACGCCGTCGCTCGACCTTCGCCGATGCGCCAGAAATCGACGCCGATCTCGATGCCGTACTCGTCGAAAAGGAACCCGTCACCGTCATTCTTTCAGACAAGGGATGGGTGCGCACACTCAAGGGCCATCAAGACGATCTCGCCAAACTCGAATTCAAACAGGGCGACGAACTCAAGCGCGCGATCAAAGCCTCCACCACCGATAAATTGGTTGTGTTTGCGACCAATGGAAAATTCTTCACCCTCGAAGTCGGCCAACTGCCCGGCGGTCGCGGCCATGGCGAGCCCGTGCGCTTGATGGTCGATCTGGAAGAAAACCACGACATCGCAGAAATTTTTGTCTACGAGCCGGGCCGCAAACTCCTTGTCGCCTCGACCGGCGGATACGGGTTCATCGTCCCGGAAGACGAAGTCATCGCATCGACGCGCAAAGGCAAGCAAATCTTAAACGTCACAGAACCGGAAGAGGCGCGCGTGTGCATACCGGTCGATGGCGACCATGTGGCTGCGCTGGGCGAGAACCGAAAAATGCTCGTGTTCAAGCTCGATGAAGTCAATGAAATGACGCGCGGTAAGGGCGTCATTCTGCAACGCTTCAAAGACGGCGCGCTGTCGGATGTCCGCGTGTTCAAAAAGTCCGACGGCCTCTCCTGGCTCGACAGTGCAGGACGCGAATTTACCTTGTCCTGGAGCGAGCTGCGCGATTGGGTCGGCGAACGGGCCCAAGCCGGACGCTTGGCGCCGAAAGGCTTTCCGCGTTCCAATTCATTTGGCCCACGCTTTTAGCCGTTAAGTGTTGATGCTCTGATCTTGCCGCTTTCGCAGGCGGCAGCTACGACTGCGCCATGGGACCTGTGCGTAAATTGAGCGGAATGCTGACGCTGGCGCTGAGCACATGTGCCATGTGCGTCGGCGTTTTTGCGGCTGGCGAAACGGCTGTTCCCGCAAGCTGTGCCAAGGCCGACTTTGAATCCGTCGTCGAAAGCGCAGCCGGTGCCTTGCGGGATCTCAACGGTCGCAACAAACCCGCATTCCAAGAAAAACTGCGCACCCTCAAAACCAAGCGCGGGTGGACGCACGATCAATTTCTCAAAGAAGCAGCACCCTACGTGCGCGACGAAAAAATCGCTGTCTACGATCAAACGACCGACGAACTCTTGAGTGCCATTTCCAAGCTCGGGCAGGAAGGTGCCACAGCCGCAACGCCCGACTGCGCGCTGCTTTTAGAGCTGCGCGCGCGCATGACCATCCTGGTCAACACGCAAACCGAAAAGTGGACCTACATGTTCGAGAAAATCGAAACCGAGCTTTGGAAGTAATGCGCAGCAAGATCGCGCAAACTCAACGCACGTCATCCGGATCTATCGCGCGTTCCCATCTATCTGGACCCAAGCGCTCTTGCGGATGAAACCGCGTCTTATACGACATCTTGCGCGAGCCATCGATCCAGTAGCCCAAATACAGATATGGCAAACCGATACGTCGCGCGAACGCGATGTGTTCCAAAATCATGTATGTGCCGAGACTCATATTTGAGTCGTCTGGGTCGTAATAACTATAGACCATCGACACGCCGTCGGAGAGACGGTCGCACAGCGCCACGGCTTTCAGTGGCCAGTTGTCGAAATCTTCGTTTGCAGGATCGACAGGTCGCTCGCGATACTCGGTCAGAAACGTTTCGATCACGGTGTCTTCGACCATCATCCGATAATCGAACACCGTCATGTCGGCCATGCCGCCGTCGCTGTGGCGCGCATCGATGTAGTTGCGAAATAACCGATATTGTTCCGGCGTCGGTTGCGGTCCCATGCGTCGGGCGACCAAGCGACAGTTGCGCGACTGCACACGCCGCATCGACTTGTCAGGCTGAAACTCATTGACGAGTACGCGCACCGACACGCACGCTTGGCATCCTTCGCAATACGGAACGTAAGCGATGTTCTGGCTGCGACGAAATCCGGTGGTCAGCAAACGATCGACCAATTCGGTCGGCTTGTCGTGAGTGAGATGCGTGAACAATTTCCGTTCTAAACGCCCCGGCAAATACGGGCATGGCTGCGGAGCAGTGACGTAGAACTCTGGAAACTTTTTCTGCTGCTCCGTCATGCGGCGTTTGTCCTTCGGGCATCTGGCCCACAGGCTATGGATCGTGACTATGATACGTGGAGCGCCGCTAGGTTCAAGACAAGCTTCAAGACAAGGTTCGGACAAGCGCGCGCTTCCCACGCTCATCGATAACGCCTTTGAGATGAATACTAAGTGATCACGCGATCAAAAGTCGGAAATTTTCAGCCAACGTCCTCAGCCGCCGTCCAACGAGTTCTGCAAGCAACTCAGTCATGCAGGTGCAGTGCTCATGACTGTCACAATCAACCAAGCGCGATCCTAGGGAAGTGCCGAAACCGCAGCGCAAACACGGGGGAAGGTCAGTCCGGCTCGCGTTCCGATATTGCATCAGGCGTTGACCAAGCCGCCTGAACCGGTGGCGGGGCACTGCTGCGCTTGCGCGGTGCAGCGCCATCTGCGGATGCCGATGCCGCCGAACCAGCAGATGCGGCAGGAGGCGGGCGAGACGTTCGCAGTTCCGAGGTCATGGATGGAGATGGCCCATCAGCCCGTTGCGGCACCTCGCCAGTTGTGGCGGCTGGAGGCGGCGTACTGCGCCGTGCGGGAATAGCCGGGGACGCGCCACCGCCACTCTGACCATATGCCGGTCCAGCCAACGCGGGCGGGGGAACAGAACCCGGCCGACGTGGAGCCGTCTGACGGGTGGGCACGCTGCCATCCCCCTCAGAACGCTCCGATGTTCGATCGTCGTCGGCTTCGTCGCCAATCGCGTCAGACCCGCCACGCGTGCGCTCCGATTCCGCCAACACACCGCTCGACCACAGCACGGCAATGACGATCACCGTTATCGCCAGCAAGAAAATCAGGATCCACATCCATGATGGCATTGCGCGTCTCCGATGGTCCGGCAGGCAACATGCTGCGGGAGCCGACCATGATCTTAGGCCGTCGCATCTAAACGGCCAAACGCTGTCTGAAAGCCAGCTCCAAACCAACATGTACGTCGCAAAAGCCGAGGCCGTGCGGTCATCTCAGAACGGGTTATGCTCGGCTGTCTCGATTGGATCGGACGACGGCTGCTCGGCAGTACTGGCTGCGCCATACAACACGCAGGCCGAAAACACACCGACAAACATGATTGCCGCCCACAGCGCCGAGCGACGCACAAACCAGCCCAAGGTCAAGCCTGACGCCTCGCGTGCGGACGATGTTGGAATGGCCTCAACGGACTGGAACATGGCAGCGCTAGACAGCGCTTCAGCGTCGTGAGATTTCATGGAGGTCATGGGTCGCAAATCAGTCCTGAGATTCGAACAGCCCATTCACTCGTAAACCATGTCTCGCACAAGATGGGATCGGAGACTGTCGCTGCGTTTGCGAATCGCGTGTGGCGACTTTGCTTCTCAAAACGACCTAGCCAACAAATTGCGATGCCTTAGCGTGTGTCTTGAAGGCAAATTCGGGTCATTTCCGCAACAATCGGTGTGACAAAAGCGCCAGATCGATACTTAGGCAGATGTTTTCACTGCCTTGTGATTGAGCATTAGAAAATTTCCCGTACTCTTTAGATAACGTCCAAGCGTCACAAAAAAATTCTCGACGAGGAACCGCCCAGGGTCAACCAGGATCACTCTCCAAAGAGTGGTCTGCCAGCCTCATCTGGGGGTCACGAATGATCGAGCTTGTTGTTGCTGTCTGTCTGATAGATCAGCCATCCCAATGCAAAGACGTCCATCTCAATTTTGAAGCCCAGGAAGTTACGCACCAGCAGTGCATGACATTTGGGCAATTCGAAATGGCCAAGTGGATCGGCGAGCACCCCAACTGGGTCATTCAGCGCTGGCGCTGCGGCGTTGCCGGCCAAGTCGCAAAGCTCTGATGTCAACGAACTGCGCGTCAGCGGTGCAAACCGTTGACGTAGCCCGTTGACAGATGTGGTCTGCCTGTTGTCCTTGGCGGCTTTCAAGCTGCTAATCGAGAGGCGCCATGAACCACCAGCTTGTTCTGCAATTCCAGGGCGACGACGAGACGACTTTAGAAAAAGTCATCGAGCTCGAAGATCAGCTGATTGAAGCCTTGGACGGCTCAACGTCCGTGGAAGTCGATGGCCATGAACCCGGCGATGGCGTCATCCATCTCATTCTTCTGGCCAAAAATCCGGCCAAGGTTTGGGAAAAGATCGAGCCCTTGATCGAGGAAGCCGCAGCCGAAGATCTCGAAATCAATGCCGTCGCCTATCGGTCGTTGGAAGGCGAAGATTTCACGGTGCTGTGGCCAGCCGATTACGAAGGCGAGTTCGAAATGATCTAAAGCGCAAACTACCGCGCTTTGACGTAACTGCCTGGGGCATCCTCGATCACGCCGAGCGTCTGCCCAGGCTGGCGCGGAATAGTCCAGCCACCCGATTTCTGCGACAGCCACTCAATCCAGTATGGCCACCACGAACCAGGCGTTTCGCGCGCGGTTTTGATCCAATCGTTGAGCGTGTCTGCGCGCTCACCTTTGATCCAGTACTGATATTTGACTTTATCGGGCGGATTGACCACGCCCGCAATGTGCCCCGATCCGGCCAACACGAAATCAACTGGGCCGCCAAACATCAGCGATCCGCGATACACCGATGCGGCGGGTGCGATATGATCTTCACGCGCGGCAACTGAGAAAACTGGAAGCTTGATATTTTGGATCGCGAGCTTTTTGCCACCGATCGTCATCTCGCCTTTCGCCAACCGGTTCTCGTTGTAAAATTCACGCAAATAGAAGCAGTGGTTCGCGGCCGCCATGCGCGTCGAATCCTGATTCCAGAACAACAGATCGAACGGGAACGGCTTCTTGCCCAGCATGTAGTTGTTGATGATGTAGGGCCAGATCAAATCGCGTGGACGCATCATATTGAAGACGTTGGCCATGCGCGAGCCATCGAGAAACCCGCGCTCTGTCATCAGCGCTTCGAGATTTTCCAACTGTGAATCGTCCGTAAACAGCAGCAAATCGCCAGCCAGAGTAAAATCGACTTGCGTCGTCAAAAGTGTGCAACTGTGGAACAAGTCTTCTGCACTGTCCGCCAAATACGCAAGCCCAGTGGAGAGCGCCGTGCCGCCAACGCAATATCCCAAGATATTGATCTGCTCGATACCGGTTTCGCGTCGCGCCGCCTCAGCCGCTGCCAACACGCCTTCGAGAATGTAATCCTCGAATGTCTTACCGGCCAATTCGATGCTCGGATTGACCCACGACACGACAAACACCGTGAAACCCTGATCGACGACGTACTTGATGAAGCTCTTCTGCGGCGTCAAATCCAGAATATAGAATTTGTTGATCCACGGCGGCACCATCACGATGGGGCGTTCGCGTACCTTATCCGTCGTCGGCGAATATTGGATGAGCTGAAGCAAATCATTCTGAAACACGACTTTGCCCGGCGTCATAGCGAGGTTGCGGCCAAGCTCGAACGCGGTCGCATCCGTTTGACTGATTTTCATCAGATCGCCCGAGCGGCTCATATCGTCGGCCAGCATCGTCACGCCATCTACGAGATTGCGCGCGTTGGTGCGCAGCGTTTCGCGCAAAATTTCCGGATTTGTGGCCAAGAAATTCGACGGCGACAATGCGCTCGTCATTTGCCGTAAATAAAATTCCGCGCGATGACGTTCGCGCCCTTCAAGTCCGCCAGTTTGCTTAAGCTGCAATTCAGCCCACTCGCACGCGAGCAAATAAGCTTGCTTGCAAAAATCGAAGAACGGATTGTGCGTCCATTCTGGATCTTTGAAACGATTGTCGCCCGGTCCCGGCTCGATCAACGGCGGAATTTGCATCCCCATCATGCGCGACAGAACATTGTTCCACAGAGCACCGAACTTCGTGAAAAACTCCGTCTGCGCTTCCGAGACTTTCACCGGGTCCGATAGCCACATGCGTGACAGGTTGGTGATCGTCTCCGTGGCCGCCGAAAATTCACTCGCTGGCGAATAAGGACCGGCCTTCGCATCGGGCCGCTCGGCCAATTCCGCGAACGCGCGGCTACCCCGCTCGTACACTTTGAGCAAGTTGGAGGCGAACTCCTCCGGGTTGGGAATGATATAGTTGGAGAAGAAAGCCCGTGCGTCAGGAGCGTCTTGCGGCATTGTTCTTATCAGCGCCTTTGCGTCGTAAACTCGTCGAGAAGGGAAGTACTCAGGGTTCGGTTGCTCCGCTTTTTGAAACGTTGGCCGATCACTTGGACATCGCTGTGACACTGCCTGCCGGACAGCGACCAAGCAAGCCCAATCGCATAGCTCTTTGGGTGGTGCACGACGCCCACAGGCATTGTGATGCACTGCAATATAACGCACATCGGCGCTTGCTGGAAAACGCGGGGTATAGGCCGTTCGAAACACCCATGACGCACTGGACGCGAGCCTTGGAAGCGGCTTAAACAACCCGGTGTGTGCCGCTGAGGTGCTGCGTCGTCGCCAACCGTTAACGAAACGAGCAGCGACGCGCAGAACGAAACGCCTTTACCGCGCTGCGGCGATAAGGATTTCCATTCGTGAGCGAAGATTTTCACCGCATCAAGCGTCTGCCGCCCTATGTGTTCGCCGAAGTCAATCGGCTGAAGGCGGATGCGCGTGCGCGTGGTGCCGATATCATCGACCTGGGTATGGGCAACCCAGACATGCCGACGCCGCAGCACATTGTCGATAAGCTCGTCGAAACGATAACCAAGCCACGCACGCATCGCTATTCGGCCTCCAAAGGCATCCCTGGATTGCGTCGCGCACAGGCCGCCTATTACGAGCGCCGCTTCGGCGTGAAGCTCAATCCAGAAACTGAAATCGTCGCAACGCTCGGCTCCAAGGAAGGCTTCGCCAACATGGCGCAGGCGATCTCCGCACCGGGCGACGTTTTCCTCGTGCCCAACCCGACCTATCCGATCCACGCGTTCGGCTTCATCATCGCAGGCGCCACCATCCGACATTTGCCAGCAAGCAACGGTCCGGAGTTTTTCCGCGCCGTCGAACACGCCGTCAAACATTCGATCCCTAAACCGCTCGGCGTCGTGATTTCGTTTCCGTCGAACCCGACCGCGCAGGTCGCCGATCTCGAATTTTATAAAGATGCCGTCGCACTCGCTAAAAAACTTGGCATCATCATTCTGTCCGACATCGCCTACGCCGAACTCTACTTCGACAACAACCCACCGCCCTCGATCCTGCAAGTCGAAGGCGCAAAAGACGTCGCCGTCGAATTCACGTCGTTATCGAAAACCTACAACATGCCGGGTTGGCGCATGGGCTTTGCGGTCGGCAATGAAAGGCTGATCGGCGCACTGGCCCGCGTGAAATCTTATCTCGATTACGGCGCGTTCACGCCGATCCAGGTCGCAGCCGCTGCCGCTCTCAACGGCCCGCAGGAGTGCGTCGAAGAGATTAGGCAGATGTATAAATCGCGCCGCGATGCACTGGTGGAAAGTTTCGGTCGCGCTGGGTTTCCCATTCCAGCCCCGCCAGCCACCATGTTCGCATGGGCACCTGTTCCCGAGCCTTATCGCGCGGGCGGGTCTGTCGCCTTTGCCAAAATGCTGATTGAAAAAGCTGACGTGGCGGTGTCGCCCGGCGTTGGCTTTGGCGAGCACGGCGAAGGCTTCATCCGCATCGCACTCGTCGAAAACGAACAGCGCATTCGCCAAGCCGCGCGCTCGATCAAAAAATTTTTCGCCGATGCACCCGACACAAAACAAGATGCGCCTGCACCAACACCATCGAAATCTCTCAGCCGGTAGTCCACAACACGCATGTCAGAACCACTCACCATAGGTATCGCCGGTCTCGGCACAGTCGGCGGCGGATTGCTCGATCTACTCGACGCGCATAGCGCGCGCCTCGCCGCCATGATCGGTCGCGAGATCCGCATCACCGGAGTGTCTGCCCGCTCGAAATCAAACGGCCGCGAAAACCGCTTGGGTAAAATGACCTGGTTCGACGATCCGGTCGCGCTGGCCAAATCGCCGACCAATCAGGTGTTCGTCGAATTGATCGGCGGCGAAGACGGCGTGGCCAAAGCCGCCGTCGAAGCCGCACTCAACGCTGGAAAGCACGTCGTTACCGCAAATAAAGCGCTGCTTGCAAAACACGGCGTCGCGTTGGCCGCACTGGCGGAAAAAAACGGCGTCGCTCTGAATTTTGAGGCGGCCGTTGCAGGCAGCATTCCGGTCATCAAAACTTTGCGTGAAGCATTGTCGGCCAATCGCATCCGCCGCGTCTATGGCATCCTGAACGGCACCTGCAATTACATCCTGACGCAGATGCAGTCGGAAAAACGCGCCTTCGCCGACGTGCTCAAAGAAGCGCAAGACCTGGGTTACGCCGAAGCCGATCCGACCTTCGACGTCGGGGGATTCGATACCGCGCATAAACTTGCCATTATCACGAGCCTCGCCTTCGGCAGCAAAGTCGCGCTCGATCAAATCCATGTCGAAGGCATCGAAAGCATCACGCAGGCCGACATCGAAGCCGCCGACAGTCTCGGCTATCGTATCAAGCTGCTCGGTGTGGCGAGCGAAAGCGATGCGGGTATAGAAGCCCGCGTCTCGCCAGCGCTTGTCTATAAAGATTCAGCCATCGCCGAAGTCTCCGGCGTCACCAACGCAGTCGCTATCGACGGTGATTTCTGCGGCAATATTCTGCTCGTCGGCGCCGGTGCCGGTGCCAAACCGACAGCGTCTGCCGTCGCCAGCGACATCGTCGATATCGGTTTTGGCTTCATCATGCCGCCGTTCGTCACGCCAAGCGCCAAACTCAAAGTCCACAAACGCGCCAAGCTCGATCATCACTACGGCTCTTACTATGTGCGCTTAGCGCTCGACGACAAACCCGGAGCAATGGCCGCGATTGCAACCCGCATGGGTGATCGCGGCATTTCGTTGGAAAGCATCGTCCAGCATCGACCCGTGACGCCAACTGCGCCCGGTGCGGTTCCACAACCACCGTCGAAGGCCGCAGCAACTGTCATCATCATTACGCACGAGACCACCGAAGAAGCGATGCGCAAAGCACTCGAAAGCATCGTGACGGATGGCAAGGTCACCGAACGTCCGCAAATGATCCGCATCGAAGAATTGTAATTTTTTTCACCATCGCAACGCGCGATCCGCGCGAGAGGGCATGACATGAGCATCAAAGGTAATGGCAACGGCAACGCGAACGGATCGGGGCTCGATCGCGAGATCGTGCTCGAAGTGGCACGCGTGACGGAAGCAGCAGCCATTGCCGCCGCGCGCCTGCGCGGACGCGGCAACGAAAAAGCAGCCGACAAAGCCGCCGTCGATGCCATGCGCCGCGAACTCGGCCGCATCCCGATCGATGGAACGGTCGTCATCGGTGAAGGCGAAATGGACGAAGCACCGATGCTCTACATTGGCGAGAAGGTCGGTACGGGCGAGGGTCCGGAAGTCGATATCGCCGTCGATCCGCTCGAAGGCACCACTATCTGTGCCAAAGCGATGCCGAACGCACTTGCGGTTCTCGCCATCTCGGAACGCGGCGGTCTCTTGCACGCGCCAGACATGTACATGAACAAAATCGCCATCGGTCCAGGCTATCCTGACCGCGTCGTCAATCTCGACGCAACACCGGCTGAAAATCTTCACGCGCTCGCCAAAGCCAAGGGTGTGCCGATCACCGAAATCATGGCGTGTATTCTAGATCGTCCGCGCCACGCCGAACTCATCAAGGCGGTGCGCGAAACCGGCGCTGGTGTGCAACTCATTCCCGATGGCGACATCGCAGGCGTGATTTGGACGACCGACTCGCGCGAAACGGGCATCGACATTTACATGGGCTCGGGCGGCGCACCCGAAGGCGTGCTGGCGGCTGCCGCGTTGCGCTGCATCGGCGGACAAATCCAAGGCCGCCTGATGCCGATGAAAGACGAAGAGCGCGCGCGCGCAGAAAAAATGGGCATCAAAGACATCACCAAAATCTTCTTTCTCGAAGACATGGCGTCGTCCGATGTTGTGTTTTCCGCAACCGGCGTAACGGACGGTTCGCTGCTCGACGGCGTGCGCTTCCGCGGCGACTTCGCCGAAACCGAAACGGTTGTGATGCGCTCCAAAACCGGAACCGTCCGCCGCATCAAAACCACCCTTCGCGCCATCGGCTCAAGGTTTATCGGGTAGTCTCCCGCCGTACAAACCACACGTCTAAAAGCGATTGCACCACCATCGCATCTCGCCGTTGGCACGCGTTCCACATGTGAGTCGTGCATTCAGCGCATGTGCGCCAACAAACGCCTGCGTAAATTCGCAAGCACTATCTCGTCCACACCTTCATCCCGGCGCGACCACTTGGGAGTCCCCTTGCGGGGAAGGCCGGGATCCGTGCAAGCATCGATTTGAGATTATTTATCCCCTTGGACAGATCCCCGCCTGCGCGGGGATGACGACACAGTTGGTTCCAATATGTGTCTGGTCATTCACGAATGACGGCATCCATCTTAATCCCCGCCGCTAACCAAACTCAAAAAAATACCACCCGAACTTATCCCCGCTCTCCCGCGCTCGCACATACTGCACCGGCTTGCTTCGAAAACCGGGGGTGCAGACGTGCGCTGGCGGACATGCACGAAGCAGACGACAGGTCAGGACGAACCCATAAGCTGGAAGAGGTCTTCCTGCCGCCAACGCTTGAAATGTTGGTGTCGCTCCGGGCAGGGATGCAATCCGGAGAATGGCGGTGGACAATCCCCCTGTCGAGTGGGGCGGCGAGAGCCGCATCCTCAAGACCAAATCAGAAGGGCTTTTGCCGCCCCGCTCCCCGGCCTTTTCCAACCCGCGCATGGCGATGAGCGGTGACGCCAAATCGTGCGCGCCCGAGTACGTTCAACTTGTCATCCCGGGCGAGCCCTTCGCGAGACTTAGGCCCCAGAAGATCAGCCAGGAACATGTGGGCTCAACGCAGGTGCCACAGCAACTCTGACTAGAATCGTCCTACAAACAATGCCGAACGCAGGAGATTCCATGGGCGCGGTGCGTAAAACAAAAACTCAATCCGTCGATCCGCAAACGCCGCCAGCGTTTCTCGGCGTCACCGCTTCCGCACGCGGCTTCACCTGGCGCGAACGGCTGGCTTCGGAACGCCATGCCCTCGCAACCGCCATCAGCCAACGCCACGGCCTGTCGGACCTCATGGGCCGCGTGCTCGCAGCCCGCGATGTTGCGCTCGATGATGTGCCCGTATTTCTCGATCCCTCGCTCAAATCTCTCATGCCCGATCCCAGTTCGCTGCGCGACATGGATAAGGCGGCAGCCCGCATCGCCGACGCCATTCAATCGCGCGCACCCGTCGCCATCTTCGGCGACTACGACGTGGACGGCGCATCGTCCTCGGCATTACTCGCGCGCTATCTCGCGCATCACGACACGCCTTCGCGCATTTACATTCCAGATCGCATTTTTGAAGGCTACGGCCCGAACGCCGCCGCCATCGAAACGCTGATTACCGAAGGCGCAAAACTCATCGTCACCGTCGATTGCGGCACGACGAGCTTCGAACCGCTCGCAGTCGCCAAGCGCTTAGCAACCGACGTCGTCGTCATCGATCACCATCAGGCCGACGAACACCTCCCCGACGTGCACGCCGTCGTCAATCCAAACCGGCAGGACGATATTTCGGGACAAGGCACGTTGTGCGCGGCGGGCGTGGTGTTCCTCGTGCTCGTCGCCGTCACGCGCGCGCTGCGCCAACGCAAATTTTATGGCGACACACCCGAACCCGATCTGATGTCGCTCCTCGACATGGTCGCGCTCGCCACCGTTGCCGACGTCGTGCCGCTTGTGGGCCTCAACCGCGCATACGTGAAAAAGGGCCTCGCCGTAATGCATGCCCGGCAAAATCCTGGCCTCACCGCACTGGCTGACGCCGCAGCCCTCACGCAAGCGCCAACGCCTTATCACCTCGGCTTCATCTTCGGCCCGCGCATCAACGCGGGCGGTCGCATTGGCGATGCCGCACTCGGCGCCAAACTCCTCTCGACTGACGATGCCACCGAAGCACACCGCATCGCCGCAGTGCTCGACCGCTTGAACAAAGAGCGCAAGCAGATCGAAACGCAGATGTTGGAAGAAGCGTTCGCCATCGCCGAGCAACAGCTGGCCACCGATCCCGAGCGCGCCATCATCGTCGTTGGCAACGAAACTTGGCACAAAGGCATCGTCGGCCTGGTCGCAAGTCGCCTCGTCGAACGCTTCCATCGACCAGCCTGCGTGATCGCCTGGGAAAAAAGCGGCGATGGCAAAGCAGGTGAGGGGACTGGATCGCTGCGCTCCGTCGCTGGCGTCGATCTGGGTGCCGTCGTCCGCGCCGCCGTGAGCGAAAATCTACTCGTTAAAGGTGGGGGGCATGCAATGGCCGCAGGCCTCACAGTCAAACGCGATGGCCTAGCAGCGCTCGATGCCTACTTCGCAAAACACTTGTCGGATGCCTCCAGCTCCGCGCGCGCGATTTCCATCCTCGATGTCGATGCTGCGTTGCTCGCATCTGGCGCAACGCCCGAACTCATGGACCTGCTCGACCGCGCAGGTCCCTACGGCCAAGGCAACGTGCAACCACGGTTTGTGCTACCGGCGCATCGCGTGAAATTCGCCAAGATCGTCGGCGAAGCGCACATACGTGTGATGCTTGAATCCGGCGATGGCGCGCGACTTGACGCCATCGCGTTTCGCGCGGCGGGCCAACCGCTCGGCGACATGCTGATGTCGGCTGGCGGTATGCCGATGCACATCGCTGGCCATTTGCGGCGCGATACCTGGGGCGGCCGCGAAAAAATCGAAATTCAAATCGACGACGCGGCCGATCCGCGCCGCTGCACGGTTTGACGCACGAGAAAAGCCCTGCAAAACGAGCAAATTCCAGTGTGTTGATGATGCCCACCCTGTCGCATGTGGAGATCGCCACCCGCGCTTGCCAAACCGGACCAAAACTGACTATACGGTCTGGCGCGCCGGTCGCGCGGCTGCTCCCTTCGTCTATCGGTTAGGACGCGAGATTTTCATTCTTGAAAGAGGGGTTCGATTCCCCTAGGGAGCGCCAATAAATCCCCGCGATTTTCGGTGCATTCGCAAAGCAGATTTCCAAAAATTCGCTCAAGCTATTGCGGCTTGTAACTTCGCACCATGCGGTGCACGAATTCGAGCTTTTCGTAGGCTGCTGCCGGAATAACGAACGGATAAAAATCGTTGTGGCCCATTGAGCGGCTCAATGTGTTCATGGCGAGCCCTAACGGAATCCACCGCGCCATCAGATCGGCGAACGATCCATCGCGATAGGCGTCCGTGAGCGAAAACGGCCACGTCGATCCGCTCACCATACCAACAGCCCGCGGCTCCATGCCGATGGCTTCGGCGGTATCGACGGCATCGACCATATGAAGATAGTGCGCCCACGTTTCCGCCCAATCCTCCCAGGGATGCGCGCTGGCGTAGGCTGACACATAGCGCGCCGACCAATCGAATGGCGCACCATATTGATAGTGCCGATCGAGTGCTGCGCTGTAATCGTCGCGCTCGTCGTTGAAGAGGGCCCGGAAGGCAGCGAGTTGACCGCCGCGCTCCACCAACAGCATCCAATAATAGTGCCCGCTCTCGTGACGCAGATGACCGAGCAACGAGCGATACGGCTCGTCGAAAATTTGCCGCTGGCGCTCGCGCTCCACCGCATCGGCTTCGCGCACATTGACGGTGACGACGCCGTCGAGATGCCCGGTCATCGCATCGCGCGCGAAATCGAATGTGAGCGGACCCGCACCCGATCCGCCCCCATCGAGCGGCAAATGAAACCGCAACAGAGAATAGACGAGACGCTTTTTGGCGCGCTCCAACTCGGCCCAGGCCGCTAAACTGCCTTGCTCTGACAGATTGGGAATAGTGCGATTGAGATCGCACGCCACACAGGTAACGCTCGGATCTTGCACGGAGCTTAACCAGTTGCACACGGAGTACTGGGCATTGGCACAATAGTGGACCGCATCGCTGTTAGGACGGCCGATTTTGCGATATAATCCGCCATCCGGTGAAACCGATTGCAAGGCCACCATATTCAACGAACCAGGATCAAACCCAAGTGCGCTACCACACGTCAGGCAGATCGAGTTCTCAAAGTAAACGGTCGTGTTGCACGCCGAGCAGGTGAAGGTTCTCATAGTCGATCTCGGCCTATTCCCAACATGCAACGATAGCAGAGCAACAAGAGTCTAACGAAAGGTGCAAACTTCCAGCGTCCCGCGCAACTGCCCAAAATCACGCCACACCGTGCAAAGAAATTGGGAACCATGCATACTGCATGAGCATTTCATAGGTCTGATGTAAAGTGAGGCAATGCCGCCCTTGTCGCTCACCAACGCCCACTGTAACTCATAAACACCCGCGTATCAGCGCTTACGAGATTGGCATTTGGCATGGCACTGCACGTCGCGCTGACGCATAAAACGACCTACCGCTACGACCGCATGATCGCGATGGGCCCTCAGGTGATACGCCTCAGGCCAGCTCCCCATTGCCGGACCCCGATCCTCAGCTATGCGCTGACCATTACACCCAAAGACCATTTCATCAATTGGCAGCAAGATCCGTTCGGCAATTATCTCGCCCGCATCGTGATGCCGAACGAGACCAACGAATTTTCGGTATCGGTCGATCTCGTTGCCGACATGGCGGTCATCAATCCGTTCGACTTCTTCGTCGAAGACAGTGTGAAGGATTGGCCGTTTCGATACGATGCAGCTTTGGCGAAAGAGCTGCAACCGTATCTCGATCCCGAACCCGCTGGGCCGCTCCTCACGCAATATCTGGCAAGCCTAGATCGCACCTCGAAATCGACCATCGATTTCCTCTGTGACATGAATTTCAAAGTCCGCGACCGTGTGAATTATCTCATCCGCATGGAACCCGGTGTGCAAACGCCGGAAGAAACGCTCAACCTGAATGCGGGTTCGTGCCGCGACAGTGCGTGGCTGCTCGTCCAGGTTTTGCGCCACATGGGTTTGGCGGCACGTTTCGTATCGGGCTATCTGATCCAGCTCACACCCGACGTGAAAGCCATCGACGGACCCGTCGGCGCCAGCACCGACTTCACCGATCTCCACGCCTGGGCTGAAGTGTATGTTCCAGGCGCCGGTTGGATCGGTCTTGATGCGACATCGGGTTTGCTCGCGGGCGAAGGGCACATTCCACTTGCCGCAACACCCAACCCGGTAAGTGCGGCACCTATCACTGGAGAGCACGGCTTCGCCGAAGTGTCCTTCGGTTTCGAAATGGGCGTAACGCGCATTCGCGAAACGCCGCGCGTAACCAAGCCCTACAGCGATGAAACATGGCAAGCGATCCTCGACTGCGGCCAAAGCGTCGATGCGCGTTTAGCAGCAGGCGATGTGCGTCTCAGCATGGGCGGCGAACCGACATTCGTGTCGGCGGACGACGCCGAAGGCGCAGAATGGAATATCGCCGCCGTCGGTCCGACCAAGCGGCGCTTTGGCGACGACCTCATCCGCCGCTTGAAAGCACGCTTCGCTCCTGGCGGACTGCTGCATTACGGCCAAGGCAAATGGTATCCAGGCGAGCAATTACCGCGCTGGGCGTTTGCGCTCTACTGGCGCACCGATGGCCAGCCTCTGTGGACTGATGAGTCCCTGCTTGCACCCGAAGTGACAACCGCCACCGCCAACATCCAACAAGCCGAAGCGTTTATGGACACACTGTGCATGAACCTGGGCCTGCCGCGTGACAGTGGCTTTGCGGCTTACGAAGACGCCGCACATTTCATTCTCGTCGATCAAAAATTGCCGCTGGGCATTACGCCTGAAAACAACACGCTCAAAGATCCAGCCGAACGCGACCGCGTCGTACGCGTTTATGATCGCGGCCTGACAACGCCTGTAGGCTACGTCCTGCCCATCCAATCTTGGCAGGGGCGCGGCAGCGGACGACGCTGGATCACCGAGAAATGGCAAGTCAAACGCGAGAAGTTTTTCTTGTTGCCGGGAGATTCGCCGGTCGGCTATCGCTTGCCGCTCGATAGCATCATCGAAGTCCCAGCTGTTGATTTCCCGCACGTACTCCCGCGCGATCCCATGGAAGCTGTCCCGGCATTGTTGTCGGGTGGCAAGCTCGTACAGCAACGCGCCGATGAAACGGCAGAGGGTGCGAGCCAACCGAAAGTCCCAACGGAAGACGCACCAAAACCTGTCCGCACGGCCATGAACGTCGAGCCGCGTGATGGACGATTGTGTGTATTCATGCCGCCACTCACCGATGCCGAAGACTATGCCGCGTTGATTGCAGCCGTCGAAAAAACAGCTCACGATACAGGCTTGCTCGTGAGCATCGAAGGTTATGCACCGCCGCCCGACCCGCGCCTCAACGTTTTGAAAGTGACGCCCGATCCCGGCGTGATCGAAGTCAACATTCAACCCGCAGGCAATTGGAACGAAGCCGTCGCCATCACAACCACGCTCTATGACGAAGCACAACAGCTTCGCTTGAGCGCAGAAAAATTCATGCTCGATGGCCGCCATACTGGAACCGGTGGCGGCAATCACATCGTGTTCGGTGGACTACATCCCGCCGACAGTCCGTTTCTGCGCCGCCCCGACGTGCTGGCATCCATCATCACGTTTTGGCAAAACCATCCCTCGCTGTCGTATATGTTCGCTGGACTTTTCATCGGCCCGACGAGCCAAGCGCCACGCGCCGATGAAGCCCGCCACGAAGGTCTGTACGAACTCGAAATCGCACTCTCGCAAATCCCAGAACCGGGTGCCGGAGACGTGCCGCCCTGGCTCGTCGATCGCCTGTTCCGCAATTTGCTCATCGACGTGACGGGCAACACACACCGCGCCGAAATTTGCATCGACAAACTCTATTCGCCCGATGGCCCAACAGGACGCCTTGGCCTCGTGGAGTTTCGCTCGTTCGAAATGCCACCGCATGCCCGCATGAGCCTCGCGCAGCAATTATTATTGCGCGCGCTCATCGTGACATTCTGGGAAAAGCCCTATCGTCAAAAACTCGTGCGCTGGGGCACCGCGCTCCACGACCGCTTTATGCTGCCGCATTTTCTCTGGTCGGATTTCTCAGACGTTGTTGCAACGGTCCAAGCCGCAGGCCTGCCCATCGATGTCGAATGGTTCCGCCCGCACTTCGAATTCCGCTTTCCACGCCTTGGCACCATGGCAGCCGACAACGTCGAAATCGAATTACGCCAAGCGTTAGAGCCCTGGCATGTGTTGGGCGAAGAAAGCTCCGGCGGCGGCACGGCTCGCTATGTCGATTCTTCGCTCGAACGCCTTGAAGTGAAAGTGCGCGGCATGACCGGCAATCGCTACGTCGTGACGTGCAACGGTCGCAGCTTACCGTTGACGCCGACCGGCACGGTTGGCGAAGCTGTCGCAGGTGTGCGTTTCCGCGCCTGGCATCCACCATCTGCCTTGCACCCGACCATCGGCACCCACGTCCCGTTGACGTTCGATCTGGTCGATACGTGGACTGGCCACGCACGCGGTGGCTGCCGCTATCACGTGACCCATCCGGGCGGCCGCAGCTACGACGTATTTCCAATCAACGGATACGAGGCGGAGGGCCGCCGCTTAGCCCGCTTTGAAGCCCATGGCCACACAGTCGGTAAAATCAACCCATCGCCTGTGCGCATCAATGCAGAATATCCGCTGACCCTCGATCTGCGCTGCCCAGCATAATCAGACACCCCATCCCTGAAGCTTATGGTTAACGCCAATCTGTGCTCGCGATCACCTTGCGCACAAAGAGAATCGCCGTGTTACTGTGCGCAACACAGCATGAAGGTTAGACCGCACACCGATGACAAGACCGGCGCCGTCGATTGCGGGAAACACCCCCCATATCCTCACGACATATCGAGAGGCGCTAGGCAGCGGCTTCGACGAATGTATGTCGGCCGATGGCACCGTGCGGCCCCATTGGCAGCCGCTGCTCGATAGCCTGGACGACTTACCGTTTGCTGAGCGCACCGATCGCGCGCGCCGCATGGATCGCCGTGTGCGTGAAACCGGCATCGCCTACGATATCTTCGCCGATCCCAACAAGCTGTCGCAACGCTGGCAACTCGATCTGGTGCCAATCGTGTTTTCCGGGGAAGAATGGCAGGCGCTGGAACGTGCGCTCGTGCAGCGTGCGCGTTTGTGCGATGCGCTTTTGGCCGACATTTATAGCGACCAGAAATTGCTCCGCCTCGGCCTGATCCCGCCGGAGCTTGTGTTCTCCGATCCAGCCTATTTGCGCCCCTGCCAAAATATTCTGCCAGCCGCTGGCCCGTTGCAATTTTATGCCGCCGACTTGGCGCGCGCTGACGACGGCCAATGGCGCGTGATCGATACCCATACTGAAACGAATGCTGGCATTGGCTTTGCGCTGGCCAATCGCGTGGTGCACACGCATGTCGCGGGCGATCTTTTCAAATCGTGCAACGGCGTGCGCTTGGCAGCCCATTTCCAAACGCTCCAAGCAACCTTGACAACCCACAGCGGACGCGAGAATGCGCGGATTGCGCTACTGACGCCCGGCCCGCACCACGAAGACTATTTCTCTCACGCCTATCTCGCGCGCTATCTCGGATACCTGCTCGTCGAAGGCAACGATCTGCGCACCAAAGGCTCGCAGATTTATCTCAAGACGCTCGAAGGCTTGAAAGACATCGACCTGATCGTGCGCTGTGTCGATGGCCGCTCGATCGATCCGCTCGAACTCGATCCCGCAGGCTTCGATGGCCCTGCAGGCTTGCTGCGCATGTGTCGAAAATCTCCGCGCTTGGTCGTGAACGCACCAGGATCTGCACTGGCGCAAAATCGCGGCCTGGGTGGCTACCTCCCACAACTATGCGAACATTTGCTCGGCGAACCATTGCTGCTGGCTGACGCGCCGCGCACATGGTTGGGCGAGGCAAGCGGCCAAAGCCACGTGCGCGATAACCTCGACGGCTTCGTGATCCGCAAAGCGCAGGAGGGCACCGGACGACCGGGCCGCGCAGCGCTGGGACAAGACACGCGCGCGCTATCGCCGGATGATCGCCACGACCTGGAGCGCGAAATTTCACTCCATGGCGCGCGCTTGGTAGCCGAAGAAAAAATTGGTTTCAGCACCGCCCCTGTATTTACACCAAACGGTTTGCAGCCTCGTCCGTTTGCCGTGCGCTTGTTCGTATCGCGCACGCATGACGGATATCAGCTCATGCCCGGTGGGCTGGCGATGTCGGTCGATCCCGATCGTGCCGTCGCGCTCACAGCACCCGACGGCCACACGCGTGACGTGTGGGTGTTGTCGGACGCCGAGCAGGCGCCACACGTAAGCTTGTGGCGACCGACTTTGGAAACCGCCCGCGTGCAACGTTCGCAGCGTGTGATCCAAAGCCGCGTCGCCGACGATTTGTTTTGGCTTGGCCGCTACAGCGAACGTGCCGATTGGACTATGCGCGTGGTACGCAGTGCATTGCGCCGTGTCGAAGAAGACGGTGGCCCCGCCACGGGCCGACGCGCCGCGCGCAAGTGCCTCGAAATGCTGCTCGCCAAGGACAAAGGTTTCAAACCGGCGGGTGCGGCCGCACTGGACGACGCCGAAATCGAACGCCTTTGCCAACATTTGATCTCTGGCAAAAAAGGCCTACGCACACTTGATCGCACCTTTAGCGGCCTCTATCGCGTCGCCAATTTGGCGCGCGATCGCCTGTCGCTCGAAGCTTGGCAGACATTGTCGAAATTCCGTCCCGGCGATAGTTGGATGACAACGCTCGCCAACGCCACGCCGGTTGCCGTGCTCGATTTGCTTGACGAGGGCTTGGCATCGGTTTCGGCGTTTAACGGCTTGATGCACGAGAACATGACGCGCAATTTCGGCTGGTCGTTCCTCGACATGGGCCGACGCTTGGAACGCGCCTACAACTTGAGTGAAGCGATCAGCACGTTGTTCGTTCCCGTGACGGGGCCAGAAGAAGAATCGAGCAGCCTGATGCTGTTGCTCGAACTCGCCGATAGTTTCATCACGTATCGTTCGCGCTATCGCCTCGACCCGATGTTGGCGCTCGTCCTCGATTTGCTGCTCCTCGACGAAGCCAATCCGCGCAGCCTCGCCTATCAGTTGATCGCCATTTCGCAACACATGCAGACTTTGCCAGACGCTAAGCAAGGCGTGAGCTTGCCGGAAGATCGCCGGCTCATTCTGGCGCTGTTGACTTCGACGAGATTGACGGACGTCGAAGCTATCGCCAGCGATACCGATCGTACGCTGTTGGCTAAACTCATGGACGAACATCTCGACGGATTGCCGGATTTATCTAATGCCTTGTCGCGACATTATTTCAATTTGATGGATGATGTGCCCCATCGCGTGCAAACCCGCAGCGAGCCCCTGACGCGCAGCGAGACCAAGCCATGATCCTCGACGTGAGTCACAAGACCTTATATCGCTACAGCGCTTCAGTCGTGCATTCACAACATCTCATCCATATGTCGCCGCGTTTGACGCCGGGGCAAACCGTTCGCCACCACAGTTTGCTAATAGAGCCTGCGCCAGCCGCGCGCATTACCGGTGAGGATGCATTTGGCAATCCGATCGTGACGATTGAAATTGAAGTGCCGCACAAGGAACTCGTGCTGCATGCCCGCAGTACTGTGGAAACATCCAAAGCCACATCGGTCGATTTCGCGACGACGACGGCGTGGGACAAGTTCGATCACGTTCCGACAGCCGAAATGTTGCGCAACGATCTCGACGCGCTGCAATACCGTTGCGTATCGCGCCTCACGACGCCATCGCTGGAAATTGCAGATTATGCGGCCCAATCGTTTACACCAGGACGTCCCGTGCTCGAAGGCGCACTGGAATTGACGCAGCGCATCTACGACGATTTTACGTTTGACGCGACAGCGACAGACATTTCCACGCCGATTACAGAAGTTTTCAAAGCTCGGCGCGGCGTGTGCCAAGACTTCGCGCACCTCTCGCTCGCCTGCTTGCGGGCCATGCGCATCCCATCGCGCTATATGAGCGGATACATCCTGACATTCCCACCGCCCGGCCAAACCAAATTGCAAGGCACCGACGCATCGCACGCCTGGATTTCAGTGTGGTCGCCGGAAACGGGATTCGTCGGCTTTGATCCGACCAACGGTATCGTTGCCGCCGATGAGCATGTCGTGATCGCGCATGGGCGCGACTATGACGATGTGAGCCCGATCAGCGGCGTGTTGATCGGCGGCGGCGAACACACCGTGAGCGTCGGCGTAGATGTGACCCCAGTGCCCTAGCACTGGAAATGTGCGAATGGTTTCAAAGCCAAATGAGCCTACGGTACGGCCCGCCCAAATACCCAACTCGTCCAACATCCAAACGTCGCGTCCTCTCGTAATAACTCAGAGTGAAAGCCATCCTTTACGGAGGCCTTGATGTTGCTGAGACGGTTGGTTCTGACGACAGCTGGCATTCTGAGCGCCACGTTTAGTATTGGTGCCAGCGCGGCTGATTTTACAGCGCGCGAATTGACGGAAGCCTTCTACAAAGCCACATCAGGCCAACCGCCCGACTTTTCCGGCACTGACCTCAGTTTTCTCGATCTCTCCAACATTGATTTTAAAGGTGCTTCGCTATCGCGCGCGAATCTATTCGGCGTCGATCTCACGCTTTCCAATTTGAAAGGTACCGATCTCTCCGGCGTAATGCTGGATCGGGCCAACCTCACAAAATCGGACTTTTCCGGTGCGAACTTGCAAGGCGCTTCAGTGATGCGCCCGAGTGTAAACATCTCGCTCGACCGCAATCGCGCCGATGCGCCAAAATTTGCCGGTGCGAATTTGCGGGGTATTCGTATCACCGCCATGATGGACGGCGCTGACTTCCGTGGTGCCGATTTGACGGATGCAAAATTGGGCCCCCATGAACCGCGCGCCGATATTTCCAGTATGCCGTCGTCGTCGTTGCGCGGCAGCGATTTCTCAGGAGCCAGCATGGCGCGTGTCGATTTGATGTGGGCAAAGTTATCGTTCTCCAAATTCGTCGGCGCGGATTTGCGAGATGCGCGTTTGATCGGAACAGATTTATCTGTGGTAGATTTCTCCGGCGCGGACCTGACGGGAGCAGATCTCACAGGTGCGGATCTGGACGGCGCAACCCTGCGCGGCGTGCGTGGTTGGGATCAAATCAAAGGCCTGGAAACGATAAAAAATCTGGATCGCACGATACGTTGACAGCGGGTGTGATGTTGTCCCTTGCTCATGGCTGAAATCTGAGCAATTGTCCGCCGCCGATCATAGGCAGCGTATTCTGTGAGCCATGACTGAATGAGCAACCTGACCAGAAGTATATATTTCACGCGCGCGCTCAACCGTATGTTTGGCTCAATTGCGCTTGTTGCTTTAGGAATGGCCGCAGCACCGAATTCAAATGCTGCTGATTTCACCGCGCGCGACATCACAGCAAAGTTGCACGCAGCAACAGACGGTATTCCACTTGATTTCTCTGGAAGCGATCTCAGCTATCTGGATCTTGCCGATCTCAATTTCAAATCTGCGATACTCAAGAATGCCAATCTTTATGGTGTCGATCTGACGTCCGCCAATTTGATCGGTGCAAACCTCGCAGGTGCCAAGCTGGATCGCGCCGTTTTGGTGAAAACCGATTTCTCACGCGCTAATCTGCAAGGCAGTACCATTCTCAAACCAAGCAGCTTCAGCGATGTGACGTTCAAACATACAGATGCACCCAAATTCTCCGGCGCAAATCTACAAGGCGCTCGCATTTCAGCGCGACTGGATGGCGCTGATTTTCGCGGGGCCGATCTGACAGGAGCAAATATCGGTCCATCAGATACCGCAACCGAAGCTGGTGCAGCCCCATCTTCGCGCATGATGAGCAGCGATTTTTCGGGCGCGGTGCTCGTGGATGCCCATATCCATGACGTTGATCTCACATTCGCCCGCTTCGTCGGTGCTAATCTGAAGGGCGCGCGATTGAATAATCTCGATCTGTCTCGGACGGATTTTTCTGGTGCGGATTTGACGGGAGCAGATCTCTCTGGCTCCAATGTCGAAGATGCAAATTTTTCTGGGTCTAAAGGATTGGATAGCGTGTTGGGATTAGACAGCGTGCGCAACATCGATAAAGCACGCAGGCAATGATGCAAGCATTTCGCTTTCTAAGATTTCGCAGCATTCAAGTCGCTTCGATCTTGTTGACGGCCATTTTGGTGCACTTCTCACCTCTGGCTTGGGCGCAAGATGTGCAGGTCGATACCGCCTTGGTCGTCTCAGTCGATGTGTCGAACTCGGTCGATGCCGAACGCTACAAGCTGCAATTAGAAGGCATCGCCGCAGCGCTCGAAGATCCCAGCGTCGTCGATGCGATCGTGAATGGCCCGAACGGCGGTATTCTGTTCTCCATGGTAATGTGGGCCGATAAACCTTCCATTGCTTTGCCATGGACCAAGATCACCAATAAAGACGAAGCAAAAGCTCTCGCACAGCGCGTCCGTAAAATTCAGAATCCAGGTGGTGAGTTTACCTGCATGTCGCGCATGCTGCGCTCTATCAACGACAAAATCGTTCCGCAAATTCCGGCCAAGGCTTTACGTGTCGTGATCGATGTGTCGGGCGATGGTGCAGACAATTGCAACGCCGATGAAAGCGCGGCAACTGTCCGCGATGAACTCGTCGCCAATGGCGTGACCGTAAACGGCCTGCCGATTTTGCTAGGAACTCCAGACGCCGCCGATGCCGCGACATCGCCAGCCACCGATCCATCCAGCACAGAACCCAAGCACCCGCTCGAAACTTGGTATCGTGACAACGTGATGGGCGGCAGTGGCAGCTTTGTGCTGCCTGCCAACGGCTACGGCGATTTCGGTCGCGCCATTCGCCAGAAATTCGTGATCGAAATCAGTGCGCGCCCAACGGCCCCGCAACACGCCGCCATCGACTGATCGGCTCGGTATAAAAGCCAAAAAAGCGCGAACCCAGTTCGCGCCTTTGAAATTTGAGCCATGAAGACTTAGATATCGCTGTCGCTAGCAGCCGTGCAACGCCACTTGGTGATATTCCAACCCGGATGCTCCTCTGTCCATTTCGCAAAATGCGGCGGAGCGGACATGGCACAATTCGTAACATCGACGTCCGAACTCAAGGGAATTTTATAGTCCCTGCAAACGCTTGGATCGTTCGCCAAACAGGCCGACAGTATAATTGCGAGCATCTGACTTAATCCCTGGGCTTTGTACGCTTGGCTGTTGCTCAACCTGCGCCATTCTCAGTTTTGTCTCAAAGGGAGGTACGCCCACCCCGCGAGCCACGTTTCACGTCAATATTGTGACGATAACGCACTTCAGCATTACGGGGATGCATCAAATTCGGATTTTTTCCCGAAAGACCGGTAATCAGCTCTGATTATCCGGCTGGAAGCAGTATTTCGCCCCGTCCAATGGTGGCCATGTCGCCGGCAATCTTCTGGACAAACAACGGCATAGGCTTTGGAGCGAGTTCGCCGAGAGTTGTCTTCAAATGTCGTGACACAATACGCACGATCAGCAAATCATGGCGCCCGCAATCGACGAAAGTCGGCAAAAGCCGCTCAACTTTGGAGCCGATGAGCGTTCCGCGCCGCATCATGTAGCCTGGGTCCGGTCCAAATCCACCCTCGGCCCAAATCGTGCCGCCAATCATGCGAGTGCCCGCGCCCTGGCCGGTTTTACCCTTCACGATCACAGTACCGCGACGCATCTTGTCGCCAGCACGTGCACCAATGTCGCCGCCAATGACAACGGTCCCGCCGACCATGCCGAAGCGATCGCCCGCGATCACGCTGCCAAGATTATCACCTGCCGATCCGGTGACGTGGATCATCCCGCCCGACATGCCCGAAGCGAGAAGATTTCCAGCATTGCCGCGAATGTCGAGTTTGCCACCGCGCATTTTGCGGCCAGCATACGAACCCACCGAGCCATCTACGATAAGCGTACCGCCATCCATTTCAGAGCCAGCGAAATCGACGACCACATCGCCGGGCTCGATGGTGACGACATCGCTGGCTGACCCAGAGATATCGAAAACATCGCCAGCGGTGAGCTGTTGTTTTGATGTGCCGATATGCAGACGCGCGATCTCATGCTGGCTGAGTTGCGCGAGTTTACTTGGCGTGAGCGCGCTCACATTCAGTTGTTCGCCCGGAGCTGCTTTCAATCGGAACGTTAGCCCGCCCATCAGATCAAATCCTTCAGATGATAGTGGTGCTGACCGAGCTTGCCGCCATAGTTTCCAGCCGTAATGCGCGTGACGCCCTTGCTTGCGCCCATATCGGTAACAGCTTTGAGGCCGACACGCATGGCGTCGGCAACCGCTTTCGAGGTAAGGCCATCGATGACGATTTCGAGTACAGACAATGTATCGGGACCTAATTCGCTTTTCACCGATCCGCGCAGAGTCGGGCAGAAGGCATCGTTCGTGGATGCAAACATACCTTTATATTTAGCGCCCACTTTCGACCCTGACCGAACAATACCGCCAGGGAACGGCGTGATGACGTCGTCGATTTTGGCAATCGCATCGACGGCGGCTTCGGTCGTTTCGAGCAGGCCTGCGCGGTCCTTGCCGACGATCAACATATTGCCGCCGCCGACAGCCTCGGTCGTAATGCCTGTGTCTTCTTCGATGACGAATTCGCCATCCATCACCGGCACGCGCCAATAGCGACTGCTGCCAAGCTTCTTGGCCGTTTGAAAGCCGTCCCCGAAAAAGCGCGGCGCTTTCCCAAGGCCGATTTTCTCTGCCGCATTAAGCCCAGAAAAACATGCCGAGCCGGGGCTCGTCAGGACGCATTGTCCAATGCGATTCTTGATTTGTGGCACGAGCGCATCTGGCGAAAACCCGAACATTAAAATGCGCACGCCGGGGCGACCATCCGGCGTCTCGTCCGGCGACAACTCGCGATCGATGCCGCATTCGGCTCCGCAGCCAATGACGGACGTACCAAAGCCCGTCGCGGTAACCGCCGCAATGCGCGCCCACTTCATCGTGTCGGCCGTAATGATGATGCCGGTTCCGCTCATACCGAACGCTTCGGCAAACGTATCGTCGATCAGTATTCCATTAATGGTCTTACTCATGTCGTGCGTGCCCCCGTCGGTTGCACGATGATGGACCCGCGGCCGCGATCAATGATTTCGTCGTCGCTCAAACGGAAATTCTCCATGCGCACGGTATGGAAATCATCGAAGTAAGATTTGAGTGACCGTTCAATGCCGCGATCAAAGCTCGGCCGCGCGACGTGCGTGGCACCGTTGACGACTTTGATGATGCGCCCATTGCGAACGATCAGTTCGCCGTTTTTGAAAACAAGTTCCGGCGTCTCGAACATCGTTTCGCGGTTCGGATTGTCTTCATACACGGTAATGTCGGCACATGCGCCGGCTGCTAAGTGTCCGCGATCTTTCAGTCCCAAACTTTTAGCAGGGCCCGCACGCGTCATAATCGCGATTTCGTATAGCGAATATTCGCGATCCAGCGAACCGAGCGACGAATATTTCAACGCATCCTGATTGATCGTTTGCATCATGTCGCTGCGGAATGACTTGTCCATCAGCAAACGAATGAGATGCGGATAGCACGTAAATGGCCCGCCGTTCGGGTGATCCGTCGTCAGGAAGATGCGCCAAGGATCGTTGACCAGCAGGAACAGCTCCAGACCGATGGCCCACTGCAACGCGTTGACGAAACTCTTGTCTCGATATTTGAACGGCACAACACCGCAACCGGCATCGCACTCGATATCCATCACGACCCATTTTTTCGGGTCGGCCGAGCGCGTATTTACGAACTGACGCATGCTGTCGCCCGACGCCGTGCACGTTTGACCGAACATCACTTGGCCGATGTCGATTGATACATTCGGGTTGGCATTGACGGCTTCGGCGATCCGCACCGCACCCGACGAAAACTTCATATCGCCTTCGGTGTCGTAGCTGTGGAATTGAATATGCGTGAGGTGGATGGGAAGGCCGTTGGCGCCGCGGATCGTTTCCAAAGTCGTCTCGACGCCACCGGGTATACCCAGGTTGCATCCGTGAATATGGATGGGATGAACGACGCCGAGCTCTTTTAATCCGCGCGCTAACGTCACGATGATGTCGCGCGGCGTGACGCCGTAATAAGTATGCTGCTCGTCGAGATCGAGTTTGCGCTGATTGAACTTGAAAGCACTGATGCCGCCGGGGTTGACGACTTTGACGGCAATGGCCTGAGCCGCGTGCATCGTCCACGCCATGTAGTCTTTGATGGCTGAGAAATCGGCTTTGGCGGCAAGCTGGCGTAAGAAGAAATCGTCGGAGCCGAGCATGACAAACGCGCCTTTGTCGATAATCGGTGTGTCGCCCATTTCCATATGAGCCTGGCGCGCGTTGGCGGGCAGCATGGCTGGCTCGAATGCGGCTGTGTAACCCATCTCAGCATAACGATAGCCAGCAGTCAGCGTGGAAGGGATCGCGTGACCGCAGCCCGAGCGGGTGAGTTCTGTGCGCGCCACTTCGTTGCCGAGATGGTCTTCCGGCATCAGCATGCGCGCAATCGTGACCTTACCGCCGCCAATATGTGAATGCGGATCGATGCCACCCGCCATGACGACGCGTCCATGCAACGCATATTCTTGATGAACCTTGGCGTCAGGTGCTGGTGTTACGATGCGTCCGTTCTCGATAAAGATATCGCGAATTTCGCCATCGACCCCGTTCGTTGGATCGTAAACTTTGCCGCCAGTGAGTTTGATGAGCATCGTTGTCTATCTCGAAATATCGAAAATGGTGGATGGCTAGAGAGCGGCTTCGATGGACGCGAGCACGTCGGCTGCGCGCGGCAATTGAGAGCGATGCAAGTTTTGCAACGGCAGCGACACCACGTTATCGCAACGGACTATAAGACCCGCGTGATCGGCCCCGGGTGTCCCGACTGGGATGAATATCTTCGGCGTACCGTTGAGTTTAAGACCCGGCGTGCCAAGAACGATTATGGGCGTATCGGTTACAGGTGGCGCCAGATCCGGGGTGTAGGATGCGATCCACACCATCAAATCGGTCGCTTTGTCGGCAAGCAGGCGTGCCGTCGAAAATCGTTCAGCGTCATATTCAGGTTTGCCACTTGCAAACGAGACGCGCAGAGGAAATCCCGACTGCCAAGCGCACACGGCAGCGGCCGAGACAGCACCTTCATTGCCACCCAGTGAAAGTCCGGCAAACCGTGATGTAAGATTGATATCTTTAATGAACTCCGACACGGCTTGCACCGTGAGGTCAGCGTTCGGGAACGCGAGGCTCGGCGGAGCCCACACCATGACACCGTAACTTGCAGCTTTACAGCGCGCGACTAAATCTTCGACCGCAGCACGCGGCAGACCACCGATGCTGTCGCCGGTAACGGGCACGCCCTTGGCAAGCGCGCGCATGGCGACGAGAATTTCGCCGATCCGATCACCCTTGCACGGCAGATTGACGATCTCGCCGATACGCGGCCCCGTGATGGCCGATTGGTCGATATTCTCGCCGAGAATGACGACGGTGCGCTTGGGCGGCGCATCCCAGAACATCGATTTTTCCGTGCACACGATGCGTTCGAAAAAGCGTGGATGGATCGCATGCACGTCGCTGCCGACGATGACGAACAGATCAGCTCGGTTGCGCGCTTCCGTGAGCGTCGTCATCACCCAGCCGCCCGATTGCAAAACTCTAAAGTTTCGATACTGGCCTTCGCTCAGAGCATGATCGACAACACCACCGGACAAATCGGCCAGAGACATCACGGCGCGCATGCCTTCGACATCGGTGCCAAGGCCCCCATAGAGGGGCAAATTCGAAGCTTTGATAAGCTCGGCAGCGGCCTTGATGGCGTCCTCGATTGAAACGTCCTTGCCATCAATCTGCGGCTTGGCATCGATCAAGTGACGCTCGAAACCGCTAACAGACTTAACGCAGCCGTTTTTGAGGACTTTCAACCCGTTTTTATCGGGACCGATTTCGAGATCGTCACATAAAATGCCGCAAAAAGGGCACGCGACGTTCTGATAATGGTTCGATGCGGCTTGGCCTGCATCACGTTCGCCCATTCTTCCACCCAATGTCGGATTGTTTTCGCTGAACAGATTAAGACCAAAGCACGAGGCGGGAGGTAAAACAACTTTGCCGGGCCGGGTCAAGCTGCGTCGTTCAGCACCACAGGACCGAGCTTTGGGCAACCGTTTCCCGACAGCCGTTGCCGATCCAGGGGAACCAACATAATGTGCGGCCCCGCCGCCAAAGGTGCTTGATAAAGCGCATAAAAACTATCACGTCTCTCTTGAGAAAAATTGGAGGAAACGCATGTTGAAACGTATGGCGCTTGCCATCTTACTGTTAGGCCTCGCGCCAACGCTCACAGTGGCCCACGGTCCTACGCGCCAGAAAGTCACTGAAACCATCGAGATCAATGCGCCACCCGAGAAAGTCTGGGCGGTGATTGGCAACTTTCAAGACATGAGCTGGCATCCCGCCTTCACGAAAACGGAAGGCACCGGCGCCAACGATCAAGGCGCAACCAGAAAGTTGACGCTCGCTAGTGGCGCTACGATCGATGAAGTCCTGACCGTTTTCAACGCAGAAGGGCGGACTTACTCCTATGAAATTTCTAAAGTGGATGTGAAGGTCGTTCCTGTGACCAACTATTCCTCGCGCATCAGCGTCACCAGCGCAGGTGATAAATCGACAGTCGAATGGCGCGGCGCTTTTTATCGCGGATATGTCAATAACGATCCGCCACCGGAATTGTCGGACGAAGCAGCCGTAAAAGCTATCACTGGCGTTTATAAGGATGGCTTGGCAGCTTTGAAGAAGAAGGTGGAAGCGGGCGGTTGAGGGTGACCATGTCTCGCTTCAGTATATTCGTGGTGGCAGCGCTAGTGTTTCTGCCACCACAACACGCTCGCGCAGCCGAAGCTGTCATCACCAATCAGCTCGGCGATAGCGTTTCGATTTTGAATACTGCGACCATGACGGTCGCGGCAGAAATAAAAATTGGTGGCAAGCCAGCTGGCGTCGCCCTGTCATACGATAAGTCGCACGCCTACGTGACCGCGCCTGATAGCGGCGAGTTGGCTGAAGTTGATCTGAAGCAGAACGTCGTCGCGCGCCGTATAAAGCTTGGCAGTGGGCCATTAGGCGTCGCCGCTCATCCAACGAAACCTGAAGTCTATGTCGCGGACTGGTACGTCCATAAAATCATTGTCATCGATACGGTCGCCTTGAAGCCTGTAGCCGAAGTGAGCGTCGGCCAATCGCCGTCAGGTTTGGCGGTGACGCCGGATGGCAAACTGCTGCTGTCGGCAGATCGTGACAGCAACGCGGTCTCGATCATAGACATCGAAACGCGCACAGTGACAGCCACCGTACCGGTCGGAGAGCGCCCGTTTGGACTGACGGTCGATCGCACGGGCCATCGCGCTTACACCGCTAATGTTGGCAGCAATGACGTGACGGTCGTAGATATTGCTTCACGCGCGGTTGTCGGAACCGCGACAGTCGGCCGACGGCCATATGCGGTCGCATTAGCGCAAGGTAGGGCCTTCGTGACCGATCAAAATGCTGGCACGATATCGGTGTTCGATACCGCTTCGTTCAAGCTGACCGATACCATCGAGGCGTGCGATCATCCCGAAGGTATCCAAGCCAATGCGTATGAGTCAGCGTTATTTATTGCCTGTTGGGGTGATGATGTGGTCCTGCGGCTCGATGCTGCAACGCTTGAAATTACAGCTCGCGCCAATGTGGGTGGCGGCCCACGCGCGTTCGGTCGGTTCCTACGTTAACGGCTTTTAAGTTCCCCAACACGGCCAAAATTGACACTATATGACAACGTCGGATCTGAAGGTTTGTTCGCGCCGTTAAACTGAAGTCGCAGCAACGCTGGTCAAATGCCAACTCGGTCGTTAAAGACCGCCAAAACGAAATCACTGACGATCTGGAGGATCGCCGCCCATGTTAAGAAGTTTAACTTTGAGCTTAGCTACGATGGCTTTGTCCGCGATGCCGATCACGGCAGCGTTCGCTGCCGGTACCGTACCGACTGTGCAGCAGGCGCTTTTTGATGCCAAGCATATCGTCGGCCTCACACCAGGTACCGAGCTTGTTTATAAATTTGAACGCAAGCCTTCGGATGAAGCGGTTCTGGGCAAAGCGTTCACCGACACGATCAACGTTAAGATCGAAAATGACGCCAAGAACAGCAAAAAAGACGTCCTGATTCAGATTTACACCGGCGATCGCGCGCGCGATCCGCAAAAAATTACCGAGATGGATGGCAACCCAATGTTGATCGTCTATCTCGATAACGCAGTTGCGCACTTCCGTGAGTTAGCAGGTGGCGATCGCGCTTATTTGAAAAATACATTCAGCAAGCACCTAGGCACCCAAGCCAAGGTTGAGCCCGTGACGATTTCGTTCAAAGGTGCCGATGTGCCGGGCTATAAAGTCGTTGCCATACCCTACGCCAACGATCCGGCGCGGGCAAAAATGCGCGGCTATGAAGGTGCCGTTTTCACATTGTATGTGTCTGACAAAATCCCAGGACACTTCGCCAAGATGACGTCGAATTTCGTCAACGCCGTGAAAGACGGGCCAAGGCTGGATGAAATCACAACCCTCGACGGAGTTGGAGAGATCAAATGACCCAGATGACCATGCGTCGCCTGTTGCCGATGTTTGCAGCGCTGAGCGCAAGCTCGGTGGCATTGGCGGCAGAATTACCAGTCAACGACTATCCGACCGTCGCACGCGCCGACTACGTGTTTGCGTGCATGCAGGTCAATGGCCAGACGCGCGAAGTTCTCGACAAATGCTCGTGCTCAATCGACCAGATAGCAGCCGTGTTGCCATGGGCCGAATACGAAGAAGCTGAAACGATTATGTCGATGAGCCTCAAAGGCGGCGAGAGCGTCAGTTGGGCATTAAATCCGGGCATTAGCATCAAAGTCACGAATTTAAAACGTGCACAGGTTGAAGGCGAACTGCGCTGCTTCTGATCGACCGTGCATTTAATCTAATAATCAAGGAGCGCGCACTGCGCTCCTTTTTTCGTTCCAGCCTATTCCCATTCGAGTTCGGCAAATGCAGCCGTGACATTGCGGACATGATGTTCGTCGAACACTTGCCACTTGCTGCGCTCAGACTGACCGACCGTCGCAGTCGCTTCGCTCAAAGTCATTCCGTCTTGAATGGCCGTGCGCACGTCGCGCGCAATCAAAGACCAATAGAATTCTAGTGGTGCGAGCGCATCGGGCCAAGCCATCGCTACGGGCCCGTGTCCAGGAACAACGCGCTGAGCGGCCTCTGAACGCAAAATGGGAATCAATTTCAGCCAGCCAACAATTGATCCATCGAGCGTGGGCACATGTTCTGAAAAAAGAAGGTCGCCGAGAAACAGCGTCTCAGTTTGTGTATCGAAAATAGTCAGGTCGTTGTCCGTGTGCGCCGTCGATCGCGCCACCAAGTTCAGCGCGCGGCCACCCAAATCAATCGTCAGAGACGTATCGACAACGCGTGTCGGAAGTATAATTTTTGTACCCTCAAATGCGTCGTCGCCAATTTGCTCCTGAGTTCGCGACAAGAATCGCTCGGCGCGCGCCGACAAACCACGCGCCATCTTATGGTGCGCAATGAATTCTGCTTTGTCGGCCTCGAAGGCGGCATTGCCCAGCACATGATCGGGATGCATGTGAGTGTTGATCACATAACGGATCGGTCTATCGGTGATCGCCTGGATAGCGCGCCGTAATACTTGTCCGACGCGTGCGCTGCCGCCCGTATCGATGACCGCGACAGCATCCTTTCCGATGACAAACGATGTGTTGGCGATATCGCCAAGATTCTCTGCATCGATGAGAGCATGCTGCCCGCGATGCACGAATATTCCTGGAGCGATTTCAGTGGTTTCCGCACCGTTGGCTGCAGCGACAGCAGGGGTTGAAGACGAAAACCTGCCAGCAATCGATGCAGCGGCTCCAAGAGTGGCTGAACCCCTGAGTAATGATCTCCGGCTCACCTTCAACCGATGATCACGAGAATGAGGTGACATGCAAAGTCCTTCAGTCCAATTCCCGAAAATTTCAGGCAAGATTCCCAACATCATTGCCATGCGTTCTCGTCAAAATGCATCACGGAAACGAGAGCACTTCGTGATGAGACCCCTAAATTGCGGCAGGCTGCCGCAACTATACGTGCGGTGCACCATTTTTGATGCAGCGCAAAATATATCCGTAAACACGGGGTAAATTTGGGTCAGGAACGTTGTCCTAATTCATTTGATTAGTACGCAAGCACCAGATCGTGTTGCGATAATAGAAAAAAAATGCCTAGATGCCGCCGGTCACGAGACCTCCCGGGTTTTACACGGAAGTGTGAACACCCAGGCGCGCCGGGCGGGAAAGATGGGAAAAATCCCACGTTCCTGAAATCGAAGGCACGGTGAGTGGGGGTTTTGGGGCGACTTGCAAGCGTGGCAAGATTTTTATCAAAAATGGAGGAAGCGCAATGCGCAAAAGTGCATTCGCATGCGGTTTGCTCGCAACAGCAGCGTTCTCGTCGCCAGTATTGGCGAACGCAGACGTTTCGAAGCTGTCGAGCGATCCAAACAACTGGGCTATCCAGTCCGGTAACTACGCTGGTCATCGTTATTCGACACTTGACCAGATCACGACCGCAAACGTTGGCAGCTTGAAAGTTGCCTGGACGTTCTCGACGGGCGTTCTTCGTGGTCACGAAGGCGGTCCGCTCGTGATTGGCGATATGATGTATCTCCACTCAGCGTTCCCAAACAACGTATACGCCTTGAACCTCGCAGACGAGAACAAGATCGTATGGCAGTACAACCCAAAGCAGGACCCGTCGGTTATTCCGGTGATGTGCTGTGACACGGTCAACCGTGGCGTTCAGTATGCTGAAGGCAAGATCTTCCTTCACCAAGCTGACACCTCGCTCGTCGCTCTCGACGCGAAGACAGGCAAAGAACTTTGGAAGGTCACGAATGCTGACCCGAAGAAGGGCGAAACCGGAACGGGCGCTCCGCTCGTAACGAAGGATAAGGTCATCATCGGTGTTTCGGGCGCAGAATTCGGCGTTCGTTGCCACGTGACCGCATACGACATCAACTCGGGTAAAAAAGTCTGGCGCGCATACTCGATGGGCCCAGATTCTGACATCCTGATGGACCCAACCAAGACCATGTCGCTTGGCAAGCCGGTCGGCAAAGATTCTTCTCTGAAAACCTGGAATGGCGATCAGTGGAAAATCGGTGGCGGTTCGACCTGGGGCTACATGTCCTACGATCCTGAACTGAACCTGTTCTACTACGGCTCGGGCAATCCGTCGACGTGGAACCCGGCTCAGCGCGCTGGACCCGATGGCAAGCAGATCGACCAGAAGTGGTCTATGACTCACTTCGGCCGTGACGTTGACACCGGCGTTGCAGCTTGGGCCTACCAGATGACCCCATTCGATGAGTGGGACTACGACGGCATCAACGAGCCGATCTTGGCTGATATCAAGGTTGGCGGCGCAGACCGCAAGGTTCGCGTTCACTTCGATCGTAACGGCTTTGCTTATACCCTCGACCGCGCTACAGGCGAACTTCTCGTTGCAGAGAAGTATGACCCAACGGTCAACTGGGCATCGCACGTCGTTATGGATCCGAAGGATCCTAAGTACGGTCGTCCGCAGGTCGTCGCTAAGTACTCGACGTTCCTCAACGGTCAAGACGTGAACTCGAAGGGCATCTGCCCTGCGGCTCTCGGCTCTAAGGACCAGCAGCCTGCGTCGTTCTCGCCGCAGACAGGCTTGTTCTATGTTCCGACAAACCACGTCTGCATGGACTACGAACCATTCAAGGTCTCGTACACAGCTGGTCAGCCATACGTAGGCGCCACCCTGTCCATGTACCCAACACCAGACAGCCACGGCGGTATGGGTAACTTCATCGCTTGGGATGCTGGCGCAGGTAAGATCGTTTGGTCGAAGCCTGAGCAGTTCTCGGTCTGGTCGGGCGCTTTGACAACAGCAGGCGGCGTTGCATTCTACGGCACGCTCGAAGGCTACTTCAAAGCAGTTGATCAGAAAGATGGCAAAGAACTCTTCAAGTTCAAAACGCCGTCGGGCATCATCGGCAACGCAATGACTTACTCGCATGGTGGTAAGCAGTACGTTGCAGTGTTCTCGGGCGTTGGTGGTTGGGCCGGTATCGGTCTGGCTGCTGGCTTGACGAACCCAACCGATGGTTTGGGTGCAGTCGGTGGCTACGCTGGCCTCCGTCAGTATACCAATCTTGGTGGTTCGCTGACAGTGTTCTCGCTCCCATAGTCGGATGCTGTAACAAATTGGCCGGCGCGAGGAAACTCGCGCCGGCCTCTTTATCATTTCAGGTCTTTAATTTGACCTAGCTCCCATCTTACGCCGTATATGCATTATATAAACTTTACACCCACATCGACTTGGAACAAGGCGTTGCGCGGGCGTGTTATCTAACAAAGTACAATCTGCGAGGAAGCGCGTGAACATTCGATTGAAGGCCCTAGCTGCCGCCGTTGTTTTAACAGCCGCGTGCGCCGTAAATGTTGGGTCCATCCGAGCCGATGAAGCTCAAGCTACTGACAACAAAACCGTTCAAGATGCAGCCAAAGAACTTGGTCTAACCTTCACTGACGGTCGTTATAAAAATAAGGACGGTGATCCGGCTCCCGCCGTATCGAAAGATTACAAGGTCGATTGGGCGACTTGGCAGGGCTTCCGCCGTTACCATGACGCGTGCCATGTGTGCCACGGCCCCAATGCTTTGGGCAGCACGTTTGCGCCATCTCTCGCAGATTCATTGAAGACCATGGATTACGCCACCTTCTACGGCATCGTCGTCGGCGGCCAGCAGCGCGATGCGGGCGGTACGAAGTACATCATGCCAGCCTTCGGCGAAGACAAGAACGTCATGTGCTACCTTGATGACATTTATACTTACATCAAGGCGCGTTCGCTGAATAGCGAAGGCAAAGGTGGCATGCCAGCCGGTCGCCCTGCTGGTCGCGAAGACATTTCTGAAGAGACCAAGAAAGCAGCCCTAGAGTGCAACCCATAAAGCGCTCAAGGTCGATGACGACCTGTTGAGTTGAATGTTACTCGCAGGATCTAAATGTAATGCACGCGGGGGCGGCCGATCCAGGGCTGTCCCCGTTCGCGTATCTGACACAACAAAAAAATCGCGTGACAACACTCAAATGGGAAGGCGAACGCTGTGACAATAAAAAAACGTCGTCATTTTCTAATGCTGAGCACGTTGCTTGGTGGCCTAGCCGTGAGCATCACCTCTCAAGCAGCAGATGCTCCAAAGGCCGATCTCGTCAACCGCAAGGAATTGCGCGTATGTTCGGATCCCGCTGACCTCCCGTTCTCGAATGAGAAAGGTGAAGGCTTTGAAAACAAAATTGCTGAGATCGTCGCTGACGAACTCAAGTTGCCTCTTGTTTATACGTGGTACCCAAAATCGATGGGTTTCATCCGACGCACGTTGTTCGCCAAGAAGTGCGATCTCGTCATCGGCTGGGGCCAAGGCGATGAGTTGGTTCTCAACACGAACCACTTCTTCCGTTCTGTTTCGGCACTGATCTACAAGCCAGGTTCCGATCTCGAAGGTGTCGATAGCCTGTCCGACCCACGCCTCAAGGACAAACGCATCGGCGTGATTGGCGGCGCTCCGCCGTCTGACTACGTCAACAAATATGGCCTCATGGGTAAGGCAAAGCCGTATCGCCTTATCGTTGACCGTCGCTATGAATCGCCCGGCGAAGAGATGGTCAAAGATATTCGCTCAGGTGAAATCGACGTGGGCGTAGATTGGGGTCCCATCGCAGCCTACTGGGCCAAGCAAGGCGGCGAACCATTGAAAGTGGTGCCGTTGCTCAAGGAGCAAGGCCGCGTGAAGCTGCACTATCGCATCACGATGGGCGTGCGCCAGGGTGACGATGCCTGGAAGCGGCGCATCAATGAAATCATCGCTAAGCGCCAAGGCGATATCGATAAAGTGTTGCTCGACTACGGCGTGCCGCTGCTCGTGGACAATGATACGTCCATGGAAATGATTACCAAGCCACGTCCCAATGGCGGAGTGGCGCCACCTGAGGAAGCAAAACCAGCGGGCGCTGCACCTCGTGCATCCGTACCACTGCCGGAAAGCGCACTCGGCGCGCGCTAAGACAGTGTCTAAATTGTCCATGCCGAGTTGAGTAAATTCACTCAACTCGGCATGACTTTCATTGTAACACTGACCGCTTAGTGCCGAACTGGTGGTATAGATGGCCATCAGACAGCGAGCCGACGACCATGCCACCACCATTTGCGCGAGATCTCGTGAGATTTGCGATCGTCGCAGCAGGCGTAGTGGCTATAGGTTCGATGTTCATCAACCAGCCTGTACCGGTCGCTGAGATCGCAAACTCGACCAATCAGACTGCGCTAGAAGATTCGAACGCGCCGTCAACAACCATCGTTCCAGAGCCAAGCGACTACCGACAAGACGACTATCGCAAGCCCGTTCCAGCAACGTTGAAAGGCGCAACCGTTCTTGATGCGGCTCAAGCCCTAGATTTGTGGTCATCAAACACTGCAATCTTCATCGACGTCTATCCGCGCCCGCCCAAGCCTGCCAATTTGCCCGCTGGAACGCTATGGCGCGATCCTTCGCATCAGTCCATCGAACATGCCAAATGGCTACCGAACGTCGGTTACGGCGTACTCTCGACTGCGGTGGACAGCTACTTTCGAAACACCCTCATGAAGCTGACGCAGGCAGATATGGCCAAGCCCATAGTCTTCTTCTGCGTGCGCAACTGCTGGATGAGCTGGAATTCTGCCAAACGCGCTTTGGCGTATGGATTTACGCGCGTCTATTGGTTCCCAGATGGAACGGACGCTTGGCAAGAAATCGGCCAGCTTGTCTTAGACGTTCAGCCTGAAAAATAGCGCGGGTCATTAAATAATTTAGTTTTTGGTTCTGCTAGCTTTTCATCTCAGCACGGATGGCGCGTGCCACAGCACCCGTTCTTTCATCCATGAGCTGAGGAATTTCGCAGGCAACAGGAATGTTTTGCTGGCGCTCTTGGAAGACGCGCACGTCCCACTTGTAGCGTTCTTCCTCGTCGCTCAGCTTATCGATCTCAGTGGCAGAAATAGGCTCGGTCGGCAGCATTTCACCCGCCTTTGGCAACACAATGCCTTGCTTCTCAATCTCTTTCGCCCGCGCAAGCTGGCGTTTATGGAACCGTTCGATACCTGAGATGATCAGTTTGCGATCGTCGTTTGAGCGCGACAGAACAGCGGCGAAAAGATCCGTGAGTTTTTGATCGCGAACGTCTGCTGGTTGCGCTTCAGCAAATTTTTTCACAGCCGCTTCCACGTCTTCAAGTTTGACACGACGTGAAATCAGAAACTGCGAAAGCTTGCGAATGTCATCGTTGCCTTGCCAAGTCTTTAATCCTTCAACGGATGGGCCGTCCCATATGGTGGCAGCATCAAGCTGGAGCGTCTTGCGCCACACACAAGGCCAATCAGGCGTGGCCGCATCGGCGGCATGAGCTTTCGAAAATGCAGCAACAGCAAATGAGGTCGAAACAGCGACCATTGCTACACTCGCCAGTAAGCGACCGTATGTCCGCCGTGAATTCAGTGTGGTCTTTAACATCTACAGTCCTGACTTAAGCTGATCCGCCCGGGCCGCCGCGCCGCGCGATCAGGCCCTTGGAAGGGTTATAGGCAAAAATGGCAGCAGAAAGGAATACGGTTGTACAACCCAAAACGACCAGTAATGAGGTCGTATCGACCTGGCCGTGGAAGCCAAATCGGATGAGCTCCACAGCATAAGTAAACGGGTTCAGGCGGCAAATTTCGTAAAGGAGAGGGCTGGCCTCGCGGATGCGCCACAAGGGATAGAGAGCTGACGAGGCAAAGAACATCGGGAAGATCACGAAGTTCATGACGCCTGCAAAATTTTCAAGCTGCTTGATCACGGACGACATGAACAATGCCAGAGAGCCGAGCATCAAACCCGCCAAAAGCAAAGCCGGAATGACGGTGATATATCCGACTGTGGTCTGCATGACGTCAGGGATCGAGAACACTGAATAAACGATAGGATCTTTCACTGAGCCTATGACGGACGCGAGCCATGGTTGAGGATCAAACATAGTAAAGAGTTTGACCTCCGTGATCGTGGGGGGACGAATTTCCCAGAACCAAGCGACCAACAGGAAGGCATAGACCTGCAACAGTGCGACCGACACACCGCCTAGAAGTTTGGACAGCAGCAGAAAAGAGCGCGGAAACGGACTGACGAGCAGTGTGCGCATGGCGCCTGTTTCGCGATCGTACACCATCGATAGCGAAGACTGCATCGCATTGAACAGCAAAATCATGCCGATCAGGCCCGGCGCAATGAACTCCTCATACAAAACATATGATTCATAAGGCGGGATGATCGAAACGCCGAGTGTCTGACGAAAGCCCGCCGCGAAAATAAAGAGCCAGATCAGCGGTCGAACGAGAGCCGAGAAGAAACGTTCTCGTTGATGAAGGTAGCGAAGCACTTCACGCCACACGATCCCGTAAAAGCATGCAAGGTAGCCGCTGATACCCAAACGGCGCTCAGCGCTTCGTGCAATTTGACCGGCATCAATGGCAACGGCAGAGGTATCGCGCGCAACAATCGTCTGAGTATTCATCACGCGGCTTCCTCAAGCGGGTTCGTGCCCGTGATAGTGCGAAATGCAGCAACCACTGTCTGCTCGCCAGTTGTGTGGAGAAACGAAGGCACATCACCGGTAAACAGAACGCGGCCCTTATGCAAAACGACAACGTAGTCTCCAGCTTTGACCTCGTCCATCAAATGCGTCGCCCACAAAACACCAAGGCGTTGGGTTTCAACGAGACCACGGACAATTTTCACAACGCTTTCGCGCGAGCCAATGTCGAGCCCAACCGTCGCTTCATCAAGTAACAAAAGATCAGGACGATGCATCAACGAACGCGCAATTTCCACGCGCCGGGCTTGCCCACCAGACAACGCGCGCACGCGCTCGTGCGCACGCTCGCCAAGTCCCACAACCGATAGCGCATGTAAGGCTCGCTCCGTAGCATCCTTGCCCCGAAAACCATGTAAAGCGGCATGATATTTGAGGTTCTGTAATAACGACAGATCGCTATCGAGCGTGCGACTTTGAAACACGACCCCGAGCTTTTGCAGCGCTTGCGATGGGCGTCTGCGAACATCGAAACCACGTATGACAATTTCACCAGAGACGTTGTCGTAAAGCCGGGTCACGAGAGAAAACAGTGTTGATTTACCAGCACCGTTTAAACCAAGCAGCACAACAAACGCCCCTTGCGGCACAGCCAGAGACACATTGTCGAGGACCTTCTTGTCTCCGAAGTGATGGCTGACACCATTGACGACCAAAGCTGCTGCGCTCTTGGCTGTCGTTGCATCTGGTGGCGTCACAGCAGTCACGGTCATAGGGCTCTCAGTGTCAAGTTATTGATAGTGTGAGTGGGCCACAGCATGGCCCACTCAGCGCAATGTAAATTCCAACTATTCTTTTGAGATCACGACGCCCCAAGGATAGCGGCCTGTTTTAATCGACTTGATCGCCTTCTGGCTTTCAACATCGATAACAGTCACGTCATTAGATGCGCCGTTGGTTGTGTAGAGTTGTTTGTCATCCGGGGTCAGATAAATCTGCCAGACACGCTGACCGACCAGGATATATTTCTCCACCTTCAGCGTCGCTGTGTCGATGATCGCAATGCGGTTGGCCGGACCAAGCGCCACAAACGCTTTCTTTCCGTCTTTGGTAATTCGCACGCCAACCGGCTGTATCGCTTCTTTCGCGACGCCTTGAATTTCAAATGAGATTTTGCCGATAATCTTGCGGTCGGCGGGGTTCATAACCGTAACGGTACCGCCGATTTCCGAGGATACCCAAAGTTGAGTGCCTTGATCGTTGAAAATCGCGACACGCGGACGACTATCGACAAGGATGTTGTCAAAGGTCTTGAGCGTTTCCGTATCGATGAAGTGAGCCATGTTGGTCGTCTCTGATGTGTTGACCAACACTTTGCCGTCTGGACTGATGCCCATCCCTTCCGGTTCAACGCCGACAGGAACGTCGGAAATGATTGTGCCCTCATTGATATCGACCACAGTCACGAGGTTGTCGTCCTCGTTGGCAACGTAAAGGGGATTCCCGGTGGGATGTAAGATCAACAGCTCCGGGTCTGGTCCGGACGGCAGCGTTTTGACGAACTCATAGGTTTTTGAATCGTAAACTTGAATGATGTTGTCGTCGCTGGTGCAAACGATCAACCACTTTCCGTCCTTGGAAATCACGATACCACGCGGGCGCTGACCCACTTTGATGGTCTTAATGACTTCGAGTTTCTCAGTGTCGATGACTGTAATGGAATTGTCTTTTTCATTGGTCACATAGGCTGTGTAGGCGTGTGCTGGCGCAGCACCGGCAACTGCCATCAATGCAGCGACTGAAAGCGTTGCGAACGAAAATTGATATCGTGACATTCTCTACTCCAAGAGTTGGTCGGGAGACTTCAAGCAGGGGTGCAACGGCTCATGCCGTATATCTATTGTGGCTTTGCATACGCTAGGCATTTGGTTTCAGGTTTATCGATGCCGAGCGTATCGAGCTCGGTGAACTGGTGCAGAAATCCCGGTTGCGGTGAAATACTGACCAACAGCTTCGGCGTCGTGACGATCAGGGGTTGGCGTAATTGTCCGTTCCAGCTCCGCAAAGTCGTCTTCACACCTTTGAATGCGGCAACTTCGAACTCGGGTGTGTGGATGTAGGCGTTCAGATCGGCAAACTTGTCGGTTTGTTTGCGAGACGCAGCTTCACCGATGACGCGGACCGCGATCCAAGCATCGTAGTCCAATGGCCGCATATTGCGGTTCGCAAGCCGTCGAAACCTATTTTGGAATTGTGTACCACCCCAGAGTTCGAGAGCCGGATGCCAGCTGGTTGGCGTCATGCCGGAAGACCCAGCAACAGGGCGCGGGGTCCACGTGCGAAACGGAAAATAATCGGCGAACTGTTGAGATTCATCGACAACGATCACAACGTCATGATCTTTCGCGTTCTGCGTGAATTGTGGAATCTGCTGTTGAATCTGTTCAAAACCGCCATCTGCGCGACGGCTTCCGGATTCATATTTGAATTCGCGTTCCTCGACGATTTTGCCACCGAACCGTTTGGCAGCCCGACGATAGGCATCAGCAAGCAATTTGTCTTCGGGCTGCGAACCGTAAATCAAAAACCAATTGCGCCACTGTTTCCAGGCAAAATACTGACCGAGTGCATCGGCAAGCATGGTACGAGATGGCGAAAGATGAATGACGTTTGCGCGGCAATTTTCTTCGCGCACGCTGTCGTCAGGCGTGCCGACATTTAAGATTAAAGCAGGTTTGCCAGCAAGCGCGTCGGCCAGTTGAATGAGAGGACCGGCATCAAGATCGGCAACGATAAAACCGGAACCAGCAGCCACTTGCTCGCCCGCCGCCTTGATCAGTTCGGCAACATCGGCATTCTCGATGATTTCGAGCTTGAACGACTGATTGAGAAAGCGTCCAGTGGTATTGTTATCGGCAATAGCCAGTCGAGCACCTGCCACACCTTCGTCAGGCGGCGGCAAATCAAGCAAAGACAGCGGCGGATTTTTATCGCGCAGTTGCCTTAGCAAGATGATGGGTATTGTTAACGTCGGTTTTTCATCTGCCTTTGCGGGAGCCGCGGCCGGCCCTTCTTTAGCTGCGTCTTGGGCTCGCGCACTAGTCACCGTGCCGAAAATGCTCAAGCACAGGATTGACAATGCGATACAGAATGTAAACGGGCCTTGACGGCCATTGAAGATGAAAAGTTTCAGAAAATTATCGGTCATCGCCATCCGTTCACAATTGTCACGATTTATATTTCATCCTCAGCGCAGCTTTGCTCTGCACAGTGAAATGGTGCGGCTTTAAATGTTACTCTATTACTGTAAAAGGGGGGCCTGACTACGGATGTCAAGGTGGTGCCAATACGCTCGCGGTTTTGTGACCGTTTGCTATCGAGTGAAGCAGTCGTTGCCCCTTGTAAACTAACTGGTCGATAGCGCACGTATCAGCAGGGCTTGCTATTGTTTTGAATGGGCGGAGCAGCTTTAATCGAGATGAAATAAAGCAATAGAAAGTACGTGATGAGCCGAATAACTGCTGTACTAAGCGTGATGCTGTCCATTTTCGCCACCACGCTAGCCTTCTCTTCACCGATTGCTGCAGCGCAAAAAACCGCAGTTTTTCCATTCGATCTTCGCGATGTCGAACAAGAAGGTGAAATTGTTCCACGCTTGAAACCGGCAGATTTGCAGCGCCTGAAACTGATCGCTGAAGAACTTAGAGTTTTATTAGCAAAAGATGAGCGCTACGAGGTCGTCGATCTGACGCCCTATGAAAAGGAAGTCGAGGCCGCCTCGCCGTTTAGCAAATGCAACGGCTGTGAAGCAGATCTCGCAAAAAAATTCGGTGCGGATTTGGCCGTCACTGGTTATGTCGATAAATTATCAGACTCTCTCATTAGCTTGCAATTATTCGCGCGCGATGCGCAGTCGGGGCAGCTCACCAAAAGTATGTCAGCCGAAATTCGCGGCAACACAGACGAACTTTGGCTGCATGGTATTCGCTATCTTTGGCGCAATCGATTTAATGTTGAGGCGCCTAAACGATGACGTTGCTGCGTCGCAGAGAAATCCTAGTCGCAGGAACGGCACTCGTAGCAGCGTCGGCACTGCCGCGCGCGGCATTTGCTGCACCGACGATCGTTTTGACTTCAGTGAAGTTCGGATCGGTGAGCTGGCTCATTGAGACGATCCGCGCCGAAGGATTAGATAAAAAACACGGCTTCGATCTCAAGATTCTTGAAGTCGCCAATAATACAGCAGGCCCCGTGGCTCTGTTGGCGGGCGAGGCCGACGTCATCGTCAGTGATTGGACCTGGGCCATGCGCCAGCGATCGCGTGGCGGAGATTTAAAATTTTCCCCGTACTCATCGGCGCTCGGCAGCCTCATGGTGCCAAAAGACAGCGCGGTGCAATCGCTCGCAGACCTAAAAGGCAAAAAAATTGGCGTAGCCGGAACCGGCATCGACAAAAGTTGGATTTTATTGCGCGCCTACTCACGCAAAATTCTTGGCGAAGATATCTCAAAAATTGCCGAGCCGGTTTTTGGCGCAGCACCCCTTGTCACAGAGGAATTTCGCAGCGGTCGGCTCGATGCGTGCTTGAATTTTTGGACCTATGCTGCGCGTCTTGCTGGCGGCGGGGCTCGCCAAGTTCTCAGCATGTCTGAAGTCATTACCGCTCTTGATGTATCTCCAGCACCAGCCCTTGTCGGATTCATTTGGTCTGAAAAGGCTGTGCTGGATAAACAGGTGCCGGTCGATAAATTATTGGCGGCAGCCGACGATGCAAATGTAGTGTTGGCTACCTCAGATGAGGCATGGGAGCGTTTGCGTCCACTTATCAAGCCAGCATCGGATGCTGAACTTGTAGCTATAAAATCATACTTCCGCGCTGGGATAACCAAAGGCTGGAGCGAACAAGATACAGCCTCCGCCGATAAACTCACCAAACTTCTGATCGAACTTGGAGACACGGAACTCGTTGGCGATGGCACCCGTTTCGACCCAAAACTCTTCTTTACCGCGCGTGGCTAACGTCACTTCCGCATGGCCAAAGACATTAGAGCGACTGGGTTGGGCACTCGGTTCACTCATCGTCTTTGTGGTGATGTGGCACCTGTTGGCGCAACTCTTCCAAAACAAATACTTCCCAAGCCCCGCTGTTATTTTTGAAGTTTTTCTCCGTGAAGCGACCAACGGAGATCTGTGGCTCCACATTGGCGCAACGTTGCTGCGCGTAGCTGTGGCGTTTTTCGTTTCGATGTTTATTGGTTCGGCCATAGGCTTGGCACTCGGGCGTTATCGCACCGCAGACAAATTCTTCGACACGTGGCTCATCCTGTTTTTGAATCTGCCTGCACTTGTCACCATAACCCTGTGCTACATCTGGTTTGGGTTGACGGAAGCCGCAGCCATCACAGCAGTCGCTTTGAATAAAATTCCCAATGTCGCGGTCACCATGCGCGAAGGTGCGCGAAGTCTGTCGAGAGACCTCGCAGAAATGGCGACGGTCTATAAGTTCGGATCATGGAAAACGTTATGTCACGTCACCATTCCGCAGTTGGCACCATTTTTTGCCGGTGCCGCGCGCTCGGGATTGGCACTCGTCTGGAAAATTGTTTTGGTCGTTGAAGCCTTCGGTCGCTCCAGCGGCGTCGGCTACAGGCTCAACATCGCGTTCCAGGAATTCGATGTGGGCACTATTCTAGCTTACGCATTTGGGTTCATCATCATCGTGCAAATTATCGAGTTCACAATCTTGCAACCGTTGCAAACCCGCGTGAATGCATGGCGACGCTAAACCAGGCGCCTGCATCGGGCGGACATATTCACGTACATGTCTCGCGCAAAATATTCCCGGCTGTCGGAGAGCGGGATGCGCAACTCGTGTTGCGTGATGTGTCATTCACGGTAGAGCCGCGCTCATTTCTCGTCATGACCGGTCCCTCGGGATGCGGAAAATCGACCTTACTCAATATCATTGCGGGCCTGGATAAAGATTTCCAAGGCGAGATCGATCTAGGTTCTGGCAAGGATCGACTGACCTATATCTTCCAATCACCGCGCTTATTGCCCTGGCGAACGGTGCAAGAGAACATCGCGTTGGTGCTGCCTGATGGAGATCCGCGCCACGCAAAAATTCCAGAGATGCTGAGCCGTGTCGGATTGTCTCAAGCCGCCAATGCTTACCCTGAGCGGCTTTCTTTGGGTATGCAGCGGCGCGCAGCGCTGGCCCGCGGTTTCATCCTTGAGCCCGAAATATTGCTGATGGACGAGCCGTTTGTCTCGTTGGACGACCCCACAGCGCAGAGCCTACGCGAACTTCTGATGGAGCTGTGGCACGGCCAACCGACGACGGTGATATTTATTACGCATGATCGTGCGGAGGCTGTGCAACTGGGCACCCGCATTTTGCGCATGGCGCCAGGGCAGGCGAGTGTCGTACAAGACGTGCCGGTGACGCTCACCGATGCCGAACGGCGTGATCGCAGCGCCATCGCCGCCGCGCAAGCGCGCATTTTTCAGACGACCTAGGTCCTGCGGCTGGCACCAGCTGGGCCAGTAACCGGACCGCACTATGCTGATATCCGCAAACCGCATCCGACCTGCATTTCTCGCCAGTGTGACAAGCGCTGATGAGGCTCACGTCGCTTTGTCCGCTGGCGCAGATATCATCGACTGCAAAGATCCCTCAGCGGGTGCATTGGGCGCGCTCCCTGCACATGTCATTCGCGATATTGTCGCCAGGGTGGGTTCAAACGTTTGCGTGAGCGCAACGATCGGCGATCTTCCGAGCGACCCTTCTGTCATGGTCAATGCCGCCGAGAAAACCGCAGCAACCGGCGTCCATTATGTAAAAGCCGGATTTTTTGGGCGCGACGATCCGCGTGCAGCCATTTCAGCTTTGGGGCGTGCCCGTTTGGATAATGCCCGGCTCATTGCTGTGTTGATGGCCGATCAGTCGCCGGACTTCGAGATTGTGCGAGATCTCGCAAAAAATCATTTCGCCGGGGTCATGCTAGATACAGCAGAAAAATCATCGGGCGCGCTTCCAGATATTGTTAGTCTACAAAAACTTGCCTCATTCGTCTCGCTTGCAAAACAGCATGGACTTGTCGCCGGACTGGCGGGTGCGCTGCGGCGTCATCACATTGCACAACTCGCTGCACTCAATCCCGACGTCCTCGGATTCCGTGGTGGGCTGTGCTTCGATGGTCGTGCGTCTGCATTGGATGTTGCCCGTATAGCCGGCATACGCGACGAGATATCTGCATATGCTTTCGCAGATTTAGACAAACAGACGCAACGCCAAGCGTTGCGAATCTAATGGATGAATAATGACGACAAAAAAAAAGCAGCCAAGTCTTGTAAGCAAGACAGATGATCCTGCAAAAAAACGCAAAGCCTTAGCAAAAGCGCGCCAGATCGGCGACACGATTTTCGTGCGTGACCTGATCGTCGATTGCAACGTCGGGGTTTATGCAGAAGAGCAGGGCGTAACGCAAAAAGTGCGCTTTACCGTCGAGGCGCGCCTCGCCAAAAGCGTTTTCAGCATCGACGACGAGATGGTCGAAGTGCCATCGTATGCCGACATTATCGATAGCATCGTCTCTTTGGCGCGCGGCGGTCATATCAATTTGGTTGAGACATTTGCGGAACGCATAGCGGCCGGTTGTCTCGCCGACCATCGCATCACGGCTGTACGTGTCCAGCTTGAAAAGCTAGAGCGCGGACCTCTACGCGGCGTTGAGATCATCCGCCCGGCAACCAAGCCTGCCGCGCGCGAATTCGGTCGCAGCTAACGTGGCTCCGCAGACGGCACCACCGCTGATACTAAAAGTTGGTGGCAGCTTGGTGCAATCCGGACGTATCGACCAAATTGTGCCCATAATCGCTAACAGTCAACGCGCTGTCGTCATTGTTCCAGGTGGTGGAGAATTCGCCGATAAAGTTCGCGATCTACAAGCAGCGCTAAAGTTCGACGATGCGGCAGCGCATCGTCTCGCCATGCTTGGTATGCATCAGATGGCGGATTTTCTGGCCAGCAAGCACGAGCGATTTACGATCGAAGACAGTCTGGAAGGAATCTTCCTCGCGATTGCGGATGGCCGCATACCGATCTGGGTACCGTTACCGACCCTCGACGGCGATGACACGATACCGGCAACATGGGCGACGACATCCGACACCATCGCCGCGCGATTGGCTGAATTGCTGGGTGGTGCGCCATTGGCGCTGTTAAAATCGGTCAGCGCAAGACCCGAGGCTGGCGCAAACCAGCTCTCATCCGAAGGTGTCGTTGACCGAGCGTTTCCAGGCATCGTTGCGCGTGCCAATATCCAGTGGCGCATATTCGGTCCCGATGACGACGCAGATGTGATGTCGTTTTTAATGACGCCAGATGCTCCAGTGTCGAAAAGTTAATCGCTCCCACGAATGCCCATCGACGGACATCCCCCCTCATGCTATCGCGCGGCAGACATGGCTCACGACGCAAAAGATAAACTGTTGTTTCTCACCGGCCGTCTTGCCGAAAACCGCTTAAAGACGACGGTTTCGCGCGTCGGTTTGGAAGCAGGCTCCTGGTCGGTCGCAAATATCGGCATCAAGGTTGCAGCCCTGATGACGGAAGCGATCGTGCGCAATCGTCTCAAAGGTCCGCTGGATGCAACGCGCGTGATCGTGCCGGGTCGATCGCGGATGGATCTGGCAAGCCTAGCCGATCACTATGGCGTACCGTTCGAGCGCGGACCTGATGAACTTGTCGATCTGCCGCAATATTTAGGACGAGATGGCAAACCGCCTGATTTCTCCAAGCATGACTTGAGAATTTTTGCCGAGATCGTCGAAGCGCCGCAATTAAGCATCGAACAAATTTTGGCGAAGGCAGCTTCGCACACGGCGAAAGGCGCCGATGTGATTGACATCGGTTGTCAGCCCGAAGCGGACTTCCCGCATTTGGAGGCTATGGTCGCAGCGCTCGTCAAAGAAGGATACAAAGTTAGCGTCGATAGCGGCAACGTCGCAGAGCTTGAGCGCGGTGCTAAGGCTGGTGCCCACTACGTGTTAAGTTTAGACGAGACGACACTCGACGCCGTGAAAGGCACAAGCTGCGTGCCAATTCTGGTGCCGCGACCGCATGGCGATTTAGCGTCTCTTGTGCGCGCCATCGATCTGGCAAAGAAAAAAAACATTCCACACATCGCCGATCCCATTCTCGATCCCGTTCATTTTGGCTTCACGACGTCGCTAGAGCGCTATGCCGAATTGCGACGTCAAAGACCGGACGTCGAAATCTTGATGGGCACCGGCAATCTCACCGAATTGACCGATGCCGACAGCCAAGGCGTAACTGCTATGTTGCTGGCAATCTGTTCTGAACTGCACATTCAAAACGTCCTGATCGTGCAGGTGTCGCCCCACACGCGTCGCACGATTGAAGAACATGACGCAGCCAGGCGTCTGATGTTTCGCGCGCGCGAGGACGAAAGTTTGCCAAAAGGTTATGGGGGCGGACTTTTATCGTTGCACGATCTCGTGCCGTTTCCGCAATCGGATGCTGAAATTACAGCCGGTGCTCTAGAAGTGCGCGACGATAATTTTCGAATCCAGGTGGGTGAGGACGGCGTGCATATTTATAGCCGTCAAGGGCATCACGTAGCGCGCGACCCGTTCGATTTATTTCCCAAACTTGGCGTCGAGGCTGACGGCGCGCATGCGTTTTATCTGGGCTACGAATTGGCGAAGGCAGAAATAGCTTTGGCTTTGGGCAAGCGCTACGCACAGGACAATCCGCTGAACTGGGGTATAGCCGCCGACACCAAAAGTGAGGATCTCATTCGACATGCCCCCGAGGGTGCAACCCTCAAAGCAAAAGAGCAGGGTGCAACCCTCGAAGGTCGAAAGAGCCAAAAGCCTAGCGAGGACGCAAGCTGATGCCGCGTATCGTTGAAACCATTGTTACGACGGCAAATGCGGACGGAGACGTGCATATCGCCCCACTTGGCCTCATTGCAGACGGCGACCATTGGATCGTCGCGCCTTTCAAACCTTCAAAAACTTTGGATAACCTACGCGCCAATCCTTTCGTTGTAGCAAGCCACACCGATGATGTGCGTGTTTTCGCGGGCTGTGTAACCGGTCGAAAATCGTGGCCGGTGACGCCTGCAACCCAAGTCAAAGGTGGGCGGTTGACCCAATGTTTATCGCACTGGGAACTCGAAGTGTTGCGCATCATCGAGGATGATCTGCGCCCACGCTTCGTTTGCAAAATCGTGCATCAGGAAAATCATCGAGCCTGGGAAGGGTTCAATCGCGCCCAAGCCGCCGTTCTCGAACTCGCAGTTTTGACGACACGGCTGCATATGCTGCCACCTGACAAGGTTGAAAGCGAACTCAAATATCTCGAAATTGCCATTTCCAAAACCGCTGGCCCGCACGAGTTGGAAGCCTGGGGCTGGCTCATGGACAAAGTCGAGGCTTGGCGAGCGGCGAACGTTGCGCCGAACAATAACGGCCAACGATGACGGCAACCGATAACGACAAAGTTCAATTTTTGGAGGCCGTGCAATCGAGCCTTGCCGATCAGTCATTTGTGCGCGTGACGCTTGGAAAGTCTCGTGGCGAAGGCGTGGCCAATAAAACCGTGATGACGCCGGTCGTAATTCAAGAGGATGTGCGTCTGCGCATCGTCGAAAGTTATCCGACCAAAGACATCACAACCGTCAAGACCGTAAAGGAAGCCGTGGTCGATGTCGCACGGGCACTTGGTCACTCATATTTGAGCGCGACACTGTTCACGACCGAGCAGGACGTAACGCTGATTTACAATAAGAAGCTTGAAGCCCGACTGACAAAGGGCAAACCGACATTTTCTGCTCCGCCATCGACCTCACACAATCGCGCTAAGGAAACTCTCGTCGATCCCTCGCGCCATTACTTGAAGGCGCTGGGTGTCACGCTCGACGACGGTCGTGTGAAACCGTCGATGCACCCGAAATTCAAACAAATCAATCATTTCATCGAGATCATCGATGACGTATTGCGCTCATCGCCTTTGCAGGCGGCAAGCAACATCGTCGTAATCGATATCGGCGCTGGCAAAGGCTATCTCACGTTTGCCGTCTATGATTTCCTAACCGCGCGTCTTGGAAAAACCTGCCAGCTCACGGGCATCGAAATGCGCTCCGATCTCGTCAAGCAAGGTAACGATCTAGCGGCTCAATCTGGATTTCCAGGACTGTCGTTTCAAGCCGCCCAAGCTGACGCTACTGAAATCGCACCGCTCGATTTAATCATCGCGCTCCATGCCTGCGATACTGCGACGGACGATGCAATTTACCACGGCATTGCAGCCAACGCGGCCGTGATTATTTGTGCGCCGTGCTGCCAGCATGAGATTGCACCTCAACTTTCGCAACCCGAAGTCGCGCTTCGAGGATTGACGAAATATGGCCTGTTCAAACAACGACAAGCCGATCTCGTCACCGATGCAGCGCGCGCTCTGCTCATGGAAGCATCAGGCTATAAAGTAAAAATCATCGAATTTGTTTCAACCGAGCACACCAGCAAAAATCTTCTGATTACAGGCGTAAAATCCGAAACTGTCGATCGCGCGTCAGCTCAACGGCAGTATGATGCGCTCAAGGCATTCGCAAATTTCAAAACGCACCATCTTGAGCAGCGGCTATCGGAATTGAAAAAGCAAAATTAGCTGCCTAGTTCGCAAAGTAGAGCAACGGCGACAGCCGGCGCGCAGCGCGTCACCCATGATCGACAGGACGCCTCAGCATCGACCAAGTCTGACAAGTCAATGGCAGGAAGGTCGAGCCGCTGTGCGATTTTGACGGCTTCATAGGAACCGATACCGGCAGTGACGACCGCATCAACCCCGATCCCAGGCTGAGCAAGGACTTGCCGGGCACCCTCTTCAATCGAATGTAATTGAACATCGCGAATGTTCGCGGCCGACACCTGCCAAACATCAAGGTCGGCAATATCACCGTCACGTCCGAAACCTCGGGCAAGCCGCGTTAAACTTTCTTCAACCGATGTGCCGCGTCCATCGACCGTCGCGTGAACATCGACATCTTCGGGCAGTTCACCCAACACGCGGCGCACGTCAGCCATCGTCGCAAACCCATCGCGCGCTAAACCTTGCCATATGCCAGCGTAAGGCGCGCGCGTCGTGACAGTCGGCACAAGAGTACGCGTGAGCCCGGTATAGACAAGTTCGCCAGTTCGCAAACGTTCAGCATCGGTGAGACCTTGCGGACTATCGCAGACGATGATGTCGGTCGTCGTCGAACCCATATCGATAAGCAGCGATTGTGAACGCCGTCTGGCAACGAACTGCGCCGTCGCCAGGAAATTAGCCGATGCAACTTGGTCGGGATGTGCAATGGCCTGCTCGGCTGTGCCGAAACCGTGCACCCCCCTGTAAAACAATGTGTTGTCTCCAAGTGATTTGCGCAAATGCTCTACGAGAGCGCCGACACCTACCTGCCGACTTGGAAAAATTTCCGTCAATTCCCCGGTCATGGTGACGGCGTGGCGATCCGCTTGATCCGTGGCCTCGCGCAGGGCGATGTCAAGCCGGTCTAGTCCGTGCCACAACGGACAGGCTATCTGACGCGCAGCGAGCACTCGGCCATCTTCGACCAGAGCCACTTTCAAGTGCGCACCCCCAACATCGTAGCCTGCTGTGCGCACGCACCCTCCCATTTTCCGCAATCGTCACGCTCGTGATACACCAGCGTCAGGAGGAGACAAGGCGATGGACGTCATTCCCGTCATTGACGTGGCACACGGCGCGGTCGTGAGGGCCGTGCGTGGTGAACGCGGCAATTATCGACCGCTTGTCACACCGTTGAGCGCCACACCTGATCCTGTCGCGGTCGCCAAAGGCCTAAGAGGTCTGTTTCCGTTTCGCCGTCTCTACGTAGCTGATCTCGATGGCATCGAGGGACGTGGACGCAACGTGCACCTCGTGCCAGCGCTCAGCCGCGAACTTGGTGGAGTCGATATCTGGATTGATGCAGGAACTGGTTCGCGCGGTGCTGCTCGCGCCGTCCTGGCAGCGCCTGTGGCGACACTCATCGTCGGCTCTGAAAGCTTGGAGAACACGACTTCGATCCGAGACATACTCAATGAGAACCCATCGCGGACAGTTCTGTCTCTTGATTTCCGGGGCGCAGAGTTTATGGGGCCTCCATCACTCCTCAGAGATCCAAGCCTATGGCCAAACCGGATCATTGTCATGACGTTGGCGCATGTCGGCAGCGATGAGGGGCCGGACTTAGCCCTAATCCGCGACATTGCCCAACGCGCTGAGGGACGAAAAATTTATGCGGCAGGCGGCATTCGCAATCGCGCCGATCTCGAAGCCGTGCGCACAGCAGGAGCGGTGGGAGCGTTGATCGCAACAGCACTACATGCACAAAAAATTTCGGCCGATGATCTCAAAGAAATCACCGGCCGATAGGTCAATTCAAGTGTCTTCAAACTTATCCGGTCAACGGGTCCGAGAGATCGTTTGGCCGAAGCCGAAAGTGTCTCTCAATATCGTCAACCGCTGTAACGTCCAGAAAGCAGTCTTCCCAATCGCTGCAGCAGACCCCCCTTCATAGGAGGGGCAGTGTCTTGTTTATTATCGCCCTGCTGAGGACGGTTTCCGCTTCAAGTCTTAGCAGCGAAAGGATGCGAAGCCGAGTTGCGCTGTGCAGTTGCTTCAGCAGCCGTCGGCTTGCCAGCAACGGCGCGTGCGAGAGCTTCCTTTGTTGCGCGGTAGTTATAATCCTGGATCTTCGCATCGTCCGATGCTTCCCAGTGAATGAACACGCCGACGCAGACATAGAGATCGTCAGCTTCTGCAGCTGGGATCACGCCTTCAGCAACCGAGTCCTGAACAGCCTTAGCGACGCCGTACTGAGCTGGTCCGAACATCTGCACGGCCTGACGTGCGTCCTTGATCGTGACCTTGTTGTACAAAATCGTGTTTGGCTTGCAGGCGAGATTCGGAGCGATCACGGCGAGGAGCGACGTGAAGCCGTCCTTGTTGTTCGTCAGCGAGTTGCAGAATGCTGTCTCAGCTGCCGAACCGCGCGGTCCGATGATGAGGTCGATATGCGCGACTTCGTTGCCGTCACCGACGAGCGACTCGCCGATCATGACTTTGTTGATCTTGGCCATTAGGGGGGTTCCTCCCACGAATTAAAAGGGTACGAGCACCAACGCTCCCCCGTCGATTGCCGGGACTTCGCTGTACTGCTCTGCGATTGCTATCCAGGGTCGACGGCCGCGAAAATTGAAGTTTGCGGGCCGGCTCAGTGGACACTTTGCGTGTTCCTTGCGGACACGGTCGTGTATGTGCCCCAGGTTACCGCCGCCGACAAGTACTTAAGTAGGCAGCTCGGCCCGTGTTCACGGTTGTTTCCGTCGAGAAATCAGGTCGGCAAACAAGGTTGCGACAACGAAGTCAGCCGTAGTGCCCGGATTAAGCCCACGGGCCTTTAAATCAGTATCAAATGCTACGAGGGCTGCTTCCGATTTAACCCCTGCCACGGGCTCCCAGAATGGCTTTAAAGCCATCGCCATATCGCGCACATTAGCCGCAGCTTCGACCCCATATTTGCGGCAAATATGACTGTCTGGATACTCGGCAAGTAGAGCCATATGCAACGTGGTTACTGCCAAGTCGGGACGTGAAGCCAAGGCGTGGGCCTCAACCCATCGAGGAAGTGCAAAATCGAAAATATCCTCGAACGCCGTCACGTAGGCGTTGGCGATCCGGTCGCGATCGGCCGCCAAGTTCATGGCTTGGATGAGAGTCATATCGACAGACGCATGGACATCGCCCGCGTCCGCCCGACCGAGCCCGGCCGGATTGGCCAAGCGGATCGCAGCAAATGCATCGGCGGCGTCAGTCACATCGAGCAGTGATAAAATCACGGCCAACCGTCGCCGCAAACCCATGCCGACTCCGGTTTCGGCGGCGGCTTTAGCCAAAGGCGCTGTCAAAAGAATAATGCCGAGATTGGTGTTGAGACCAGTCGCAGCAAAACTCGCCTCGGTCGCGCGCAGGATGCGCTGCCCAACACTGAGTTGAGCATTGGCGATGAAGGGAGCGGCAGCGCGTGCAGCGCGTTCAAAGTGCGTCACGTCCATGCCGTGGCCAGGCGCGAAGCGGTGTACATTGCCCGGCTTGAGGGCATCGAGTTCGGCCGCGCATACAGCGAGAAACGCGGCTTCAATCTCTGGCGCGGTAAGTGCCGCCGCCATTACACGCGAACCTTTGATGCCTTGTGGGTCAGTACAGTCGTCAAAAAATCCTGTGCTATGGCCTGCGCGATATTGATATCGGCGACACTTTGCAAACCGCGCCAAGCTGGATTGGAATTCACTTCGAGTACGAGCAGGCGACCATCGGCCGTGCGGATCAAATCGATACCGGCATAATCGGCATCTATGGCGCGCATAGCGGCCATGGAAATCTCGGTCATCTCGTCATCGGGACTATGCGCGCGCGCCTTGCCGCCTTGATGAATGTTCGTGACCCAGTGTTCGCCGCGCCGAGTCATGGCTGCGATCACGCGATGACGCGTTGCGAGCACGCGCCAGTCCTCGAAGACCGAGTCCTTCGGCGCAACGAAATCCTGCATGTAGTAAATATTGTCGACTGTCTCCGGCGCGGGCAATTCAGAAGCATCAGAAATCCGACCGATGCCTTTGCCCTGACTGCCAAACAACGGCTTCATGACCAACGTGCGGTCGAGATGATCGGTGTATTCGAGAGCGTGCGGTAGGGTTTCGCAGACCCGCGTACGCGGCGTTGCGATGCCATGACGATGCAAAAGAAAAGTCGTTTGCGATTTATCCACGCATCGCTCGATGGCGCGCGCATCGTTCCATACACGCACGCCACTTTCGCGAAGCGCGTGAAGCAGCCCGAGGCGGAACGTAATTTGCTCTAACGTTCCCGCCGAAATCGAGCGCACAAAAACACCGTCGGGCAACGCGCCGTCGAATCCAGGAATGTCGATGCCGCTGGCAAGCCCTGTATCGAAGGCACAATGCGGCAGCGATGACACCGTAACGCGCGCGCCCATCTCTTCCAGGGATCGAACGATACGGCGCGCATGCCATTCGCCACGCCCTTCTTCGATCAGAAGCGCGAGATGAAGACCGCGGCCCGCGGTTGAGACGGGCGTGGTGATGCCGTCAGCGGAAGCTCGCATCGACGATGTCCGCTGCAATCTTACCGGCATGGAATGAAGTGCCGGTCTCGACGTTCGAGACGGTCACGACGGCAGGCGAAAACAACATTGGGTCGATCTTGTAAAAGTCGCCATTCACTTCTGAGAAAATTTCGGCGAAGGGTTTTCCGTAAGCCGAACTCGAACTCGATGGCAGCCCATCGGCGAGTTTCTTTGCCTCATCGTCGGAGCCTTTGACGAACAGATGGATGCGGCCGCCATAGATAATAGCATCGTTGGTCCGGCCCATGGCTTTAACGAAATCCGGGAACGGTGGCGCAATCGGTGCAGTGCCGGTGCCGTCGAGGATATTCTCCAACGGGAAATGCAACGCGTGCGCTTTGTGGATGGCAACTTCCAAAACCCGCGCGGCAATTTGCACGGTGCCAGCCAAGCTCCATGTCGGCGCGAACAAAACTGTCAAGCCAGATGGCTTGATCCCGCACGCCTCAGCGACTTTGGTAATGACAGCAGCGGGCGGTGCCTTGTCGCCTTCGATGACGAGAGCTGTGTGGTCGCTGTGATCGACGTAACCTAACTCTTTGTAAAGTTCTTCCACGCGAGATAATGCGCGTGCCGGGCCGGAGCCGAGCGCAAAAAATCCAGATGCATCGTCTGTGATGGTCCAGCCTGCATACTGACTGCCAAGGCATGAGATGACCGGATTGGTCGCGTGCACGACGACGCCGAGCGGCCAATTCGAAAGTCCAGAAGCGGTGGTGATCTGGACGGTGCCCATTCCGCCCATGCAGACTTCACCGAGCAAGCGTCCGGCTTCGAGACAGCCAGGCGCCGCGCCGCCGAGATCGATCAGCCGCTCGCCAGCAGGACCCGTTGAAACGTGAACGCGCAAAGCGTCGGCGTTCGCTGCGATGTTCTCGACGATTTTTGCAGCGCGTTTCGAAACGCTCGGCATGGCGGATGTCAACATTTCAAAGCTTCTCCATTCGTGATCGTTATTGCGGTCCGTATATCAGGGTTTCCAGCTCCGCCAAGCGTGACCGAACAAGCTGTTCAGCTGCGTCAGAAGTGTCAGCGGTGGCGAAGGCTGTTGCGAGCGGCGAGCCTTGCGGAATTTGTGTTCCTGCTGCGGGTCGGTCGGCACTCCAATCCGGCCAGTGGATGCCACCGACCGTGATATCTCCTCGGTCGGCATGCAGCACAGCGGCCGCGCGCGCATTCTTTTCACGTCTTCGCGCGGGCGGCACATACGAGCCGTTGCACGCAAGAATGTGCGAATTGAAAGCGTATCCGTCCTCGTCATCTAACACGTCGAGTGCAGCGCCGGGACGCGGGTTGATATCGACGAGGTGGGGAACTTCGTTAACAACGACAAAATCGAATGACGCCATGCCAACAATATTCAAGTCATTGGCGGCAGCTGTCGCCGCAGCCGCGAGTAAACCAAACAATCCAGGGTCGAGGTCGAGCGTCGAGACCGCGCCGCCGTAGCGAAAGGGTTGCGAGGCTGAAGGTGCTGTCCATTGCCGCGTCGCGAGAATGCGCGCGCCGCTGCTTGAAAATACCCCGCCAATTGAAAGCCGCGTGCCTTCAATCTGCCTTTGAAAGTAACGTCGCGGCCGCGCGCGTTCATGGCCGCTATAGACGCGAATATGCCGACCACCGCTCCCACCGACGCGCTTACTGAGCCAACCGCTCTCTTGGGCGTCAGGCGGAGCGCGGCGCATCTCGGGAGTGGCGATGCCCAACTGATCGCACGTTGCTGAAAGAGTTTCGGGGTCGTTGCAAGCGCGGATCGTATCGGCATCGCAACCCAATAAGCGAAAGCGCGAAGCAAGTGCTGCCACGAGACGCGTTTTATCTTCGAAGCCTGAACCTAGAACCAAACCAAGTGGCGGTGACGAAGCTGTTGCACTCAGGCTGTCGAGGGCGGCCATCAGCGGCTTTGTACGAAAACCCTGCGCCGCCGCATCCTCGACGATGCGAAAATCATCTGCCGCCGCACGCGTATCGAGATCGCCAAATGCATCGACGACGAGAGGGGCAAAACCGGCACGCCGCGCCGATTGCGCAAGCGCCCTGGCAGAAAACGACGCAATCAAAACGGTTTCACCGGTCATGTGTCATTCCCTCTCCCCTTGGGGAGAGAGCCAGGGTGAGGGGGTGGTTCGTTGACGACCCCATCACACGACCCCCTCATCTGATCTCAATGCATCGTCATCCCGTGGGAAGAAGAAGTTGAGATGAAAATCTAGGCCAATCCAGTCAACGTCTTTGCCATCGCGTAAGCGTGGCGGAAGTCGAGCGCGAGTGGCTTATCCGATGACAACATCTGCTTGAACAAACCGCTTTCGCATTTGTACTTGATATCGCCTATGGCCAGAGGGCCGATGCCAACAGCGTTGCAGCCGGGCAGAGGCGCGCCATCCATGAACAGCTCCATGCCTTCGACGCCAGGCGGCGGAACGGCGTTGACGTCCGCGATGACCATCAAATTTTTAGCGAGTGCTTTGTGCTCTTTCGAAACCACTTCGACACCGGCTGCGGCGGCAGCAAAAATCACTTCAGCATTAGCTATGATCTCGCGCTTCTGATCGACGGTTTCACCGTTGACTGGTTCCAGATCGACCCCAAAACGCTCTTTTGAAATGGCGGCATTCTTAATGACGCGATCGACGCCGCGATGGGCAACGAGCTGCACATGTGCGCCTTCCAGTGCTGCAATAATCGACGAGGCAAAGCCGACCACACCGGTTGCGCCGAACACGGCAACTTTAACGCCCTTCCAATCGCGATTGAATTTTTGCTTCAACTGCCGCTCGACGCAGGCGACCATCGCCGCAGCGGTCGTAAACGATCCGGCCGGGTCAGCAAAAATAGAACATTCGAATGGCGGCACCATGGCCTTCTTGGCCGCTTCCATCATGTCGAGCGCGATCAACGCGTCTTTGCCGCCCATGAAAAAACCCGTGCGCACACCATAATTCGGCGGGCGCGAGAAAATCGCATCCTGAATAAGCGGCGTCACATCGGCCACTTCGACGTTGGTGTAGGGAACGATCACCTTAAAGCCAGCGTCCGCCGCCATGTTCACGTCAAATGGGCTGACGTGCTTTCTTGGATCGAGCATGTGCAGAATGGGGGTCGCTTCGCTCATAACGTGTTCTTTCTCCAGCTATTTTTTTAAGGCCGATAGGGTTCGATCTGCGCCCCCGCGTTGCGTCCACGAGCGATGGCGATGTCAAGCCCGTCGCGTTTAGCGTCTCCAACTAAAGAATGATAGAGGCGTTCTGCCGCTTCATGGCCGCTGACGAATGCAAATCCCGTTGGTCCCCAAGAGCTCTGGCCGATGCCAGTGGCTCCGAGCGTTTGCATACGTTGGGCAAGCCGCCCGACAGCCGGGCTGGTCCACGGACTACCGCCCTGTTTGCCCGCAAAGTGCCAGCCGACAATTTGCTGAATCTCGGTCAGTGCTGCGCCGAAAGCATTGAGGTCAGTCTCTTTGAGCCCAGGCACGAGCTTCATTAAAACGAGATGGCAAATATTTGCGGCCATCGCATTGGGGAATTCAGGTAGTCCCGCAAACGCAGTGGTCTCAGCTTCACCCGAAACGCCAGCACGATTCGTGTCCAGAATAAGCAGCACGCGCCAGTCGTCCGGAAAAGGCGTTTGCAACGTGACAGGGGGCGGTTGATCATGGGGTCCACGTCCACCATCGATAATGAAGCCGCCGCCGGTGAAAGCCGCAAGTCCAATACCGGAACGCGCGCCGCGCGCGCCCAAGATAGCGAGATCGTTTGCAGTCATATGCCGATCTTCCAGCTGCGCAATCGCAGCACCGACAGCAAGCGAGAGTTGTGTACCCGACCCCAAACCGGCGTGCGCTGGGATGGCATCATGCGTAGTGACGCTGTAGCGCTGCGTTCGTCCGCGCGTAAAACTGTCCAGCAGTTTTAAAACGCGCGCGTGTTCGGGCCCTTCTGCGCGGTTCGCCGAAGATGGGACAATCGTCAGTCGCGTCGCGGGTCGATCAACGGCCAAGCCGATGCTGCCGTAGCGGCGGCCGATCGCACCGTTGAGATCGAGGAAGCCCAAATGCAGGCGCGCAGGTGCCGTGATACTGAGACCAGCCGACGTGATGCTGTTCGTGCTCACGGATGATGCGTTCCTTATTTTAGCAATCGGTCATGCGGGATTTGCTTTGAACCGCCAGAGCCGGGTAAGTTGCCGGTTAAGTTGGCGGACTGTCCAACAAAGCGAAGCGGAGAGCAAGATGAGTGCAGAGCGCGAGAAAGCCATGAGCGAAGCCGACGTTAAGACTTGGCTCGCTGCACATCTGCCGTCATGGAAACTCGAAGACGGTTGGGTCCGACGCACCTACAAGACGGCGAGCTGGAAGGGCACGTTGATGGTGGTTAACACAGTTGGCCATTTGGCCGAGGCCGCCTGGCATCACCCCGATATCACGGCATCCTATGCATGGGTCGAAGTGCGTTTGGCCACGCACTCTGCCAAGGGCATCACCTCAAAAGACCTCGAACTGGCAAAAAAGATCGAGGAGGTCGTGCACTGGCAACCCGGCAAAGAGGGCAAAGGATTAGATGGTACACCTGAAGGCGATTTGCGCTTCGCGTACATTAAGTACGACTAGGCGGATGTTGCTGGTGTTTGTTTTGGACGCTGCATGATGTCGAATTCGCAAAAGAAAGCATCTCAAGCAATCGAAGCCTTCGATGCGATTCTTGGTTTGGGATCGAACGTCGGAAATAAAATTGCCAACATAGATGATGCGATTGCGCGCCTGGCAGCGTCGGATGATGTGCACATCAACGCGCGGTCTCAGAACTATCGCTCGGCCCCATGGGGCGTGCTCGATCAGGATTGGTTTGTAAATTCCTGCGTTTTAATAACCACAAAACTCACGCCGCATGAACTGCTCGCACACTGCCAATCGGTCGAGCGAGATATGGGCCGTGTCCGCGATCATCGCTGGGGGCCGCGCGTGATCGACGTCGATATTCTGACCTACGGCACAATGAAAATTGACGATCCGAATTTAGTCGTGCCGCATCCGCTCATTGCACAACGCGGCTTTGTTCTGGTGCCATTGCGCGATGTGGCACCAAACTTTCACATGAATGGTAAGTCAATTTCGCAGATGATTGATGCAATGGATGTCACGGACGTTGTTCCAATCTCGGAATGAATGGTTGCCAAAGCTTCAAAATATAAAGCCGCGAAGGTTACCCTTCGCGGCCTAGAAGCGCATCATTCAAGCGAACGCTTACTTCTGCGTTTCAAGATATGCGATCAGATTTTCTTCGTCCGTCGGATCCTTGATACCGGCAAACACCATCTTGTTGCCAGGAACCTTTTTCTTCGGATCAGCAAGATACTCTTTCATAGTTGCTGCATCCCAGGTCAGACCTGAGTTCAACATCGCTTCCGAATATTTGTAACCTTCAACCGTTCCAGCCTTGCGGCCGATCACGCCCTTCAAGTCAGGACCGACAGCATTTTTGCCGAGCTGATGGCAAGCCTTGCACTTATTAAAAACAGTTTTACCAGCTTCTGCATCCGCGGCCTGAGCAGCCACCGGCATTGCAGCGATCATTGCTACCGCCAATACCAACTTGCGCATTTCGTGTTTCCTTCCCGTTTCGCTCTTCCAGCGTCTAATAACGCACAGAGTCATAGCTGAGACGCACGACGTTGGCATTTTTTTTCTGAACCCATTCTGAACGAAATGCCGCACCCCTTAATGAGTTACCACCAGGAGCGAATTTATCGCGTTGCAGCATTTTGAGGTTCACGAGCGCAGTCCTGCCCAAGCAGATTACTCAGCCGTGACTTTCTCCTTCGCGCCGCCCAAGCGCCGATAAACGAATGGTGGAGGCGTTTGCACGCCGCTTTCGCTCTCGGCGGCAGCCACAAAGGCAGCATGGTGCGGTGAGAACTTACAGGCTGGATCGGTATTGGTCGGGTCGCCGGTAAACGCCATGGCCTGGCAGCGGCAGCCACCGAAGTCGATTTCAGCGCGCGGGCAGCTCTTGCACGGCTCTTTCATCCAGCTCGTGCCACGGTATTTCTGGAACGCTTGACCGTTGAGCCAAATGTCAGCCAGGCGTTTGTCTTTGACGTTGTCGAACTCAAGCCCAGGCACGGACTCGGCCGCATGACATGGCAGCACGCGCCCTTGCGGTGTGATGTTCATAATACCTTTGCCCCAGCCGCCCATGCAGGGCTTCGGCGTCTTGGCGTAATAGTCTGGCACGACGAAATCGAAAACCAGAATGCCTTTCAAGCGAGCCTTTGCTTCTTCGACGATCTCGGCGCTCTTCATCACCTGCGCGCGCGTCGGCATCAGAGCCGCGCGATTTTTGAGTGCCCAAGCGTAATACTGAATGTTGGCGACTTCGATACGTCCAGCACCCATCTCGACGGCAAAGTCGATGATGTTCGGCAAGTTCTCGATGTTGAGTCGATGGATCGGCGCGTTGATCGTCAACGGCATGTCGAACTCGCGCACCCAGGCACCGAGTTCGCGCTTTTTTTGCAAACCGTTTTTGTATGCTGAAATTTTCTCAGCGTTTGCGTCATCGACATCCTGGATCGACAGCTGCACATGATCGAGCCCGAGCTCTTTCAAACGCTTCAAGCGATCGCGCGTCAGAGTAACGCCAGCTGTAATGAGATTGGTATAAAGGCCGACCTTCGCCGCGACTTCGACGATCTCTTCAAGGTCTTTACGAACGGTCGGCTCGCCGCCTGACAAATGGATTTGCAAAATACCCAGATCAGCGGCCTGACGCATCACGTCCTGCCAGACCTCAGTGGAAAGCTCGGAATTGACGCGATCTAATTCTAAAGGGTTCGAGCAGTAAGGGCATTGCAGCGGACAGCGATGCGTCAACTCGCACAACATACCAACAGGAGCACGTGCGCACGACAAGTCGGCGGCTTCGCTTGATTCTGCAATTTTCTCAGTGGGCATTATCTCGTTCATCGCGGCACCACAGTTAGAGCGAGCGCTCGTCTCGCTTGATATATAGGATCGTCAGGCCCTGACGACACCCTTGTCGGCAAGCTCCTGAAGCATGGATATGATATCGGCTGTGATGTCGGCGAGCGGTGCATTGTACTCGACCGCCATGATTTCCGCGATAGCCTGGACGGTTTTATCGCCATCACAATGCTTCAAGATTTCGACAGCGATGGGGTCGGGCTCAAATACACGTTCGGGTGCCAGCACATGCCAACGGCCGCGTCCGGCATCGTGGCGCAGTTTGATATGCGCAGGCAGATGCGGCTTGGAAGACGCCTCAATGATGGTCCGCGTGCGTTGTGCTGGAGCTGCCATATCTAAACCTCCGGACGGAACGCACCGGGCGGAATATTGCCGGCGACATAAGCATTGTAGAGAGCATCTTGCTGTACCCAAAGCACGTTGCACTTGAAGCGCACGGCATCGACGCAGGCTTCCTGCTCCTCGCGAGTTTTGGCATTTTTCAGAACGTACTGAAGTGCGAAGTCGGCATCGCGCGGCGCCTGTGTCAGGCGGCGTTTGAAATAGGCCATGACCTTGTCGTCGATGAAGTCATAGCCTTCGAGCATGCCCGAGATGCGCTCTTTATGAATTTTCGGCGCGAACAGCTCGGTCAACGATGAGGCGACGGCGACCGTCAGCGGTTGCTCGCGCACAAACGTCACGTAAGCTTCGACAGCAAACACAGTGGCCGCTAAAGCCCCACGTCGCGAAATCACGTACTCACGATCCAGTCCCAATCCATCGGTCAACACAAGCCAGCGCTCGATGCCGCCGGTCTCATCCGGCAACTGACCGTCATGGTCATGAACCCGATGCAACCATTCGCGTCGCAATTCGCGATCGTGCACACGACTGATCAAAGCTGCATCTTTGCGTGGCACGGCAGCTTGATAACAATAACGGTTCAAGGCCCAGGCTTGCACTTGGCCTTTGTTCAACTTGCCGCCGTGTAGCATGTGATGAAAGGGATGGAGATCGTGGTAGCGCTCAGGCCCCACAGCGCGGATGGCAGCTTCAAAGTCAGCAACAGACAGCGGCGGTTCGTTGCCGCGAAGTTCAGCAGTGCGTTTTTCCAAACTGACGGGATTCATAGGCGGATCTCCATTCCGTCGAAACCGACTTCCCAACCCGACGCTTCGACCAGCTTACGGGCTTCCGACATTTCATCCAACACAGGATTGGAATTGTTGATATGGACGTAAATACGCCGTTTAACGTTTAACGGTTTAAGGGCTTCCATCGATCCCTCAGGGCCCGACATGGAAATATGGCCCATGCGTTGGCCGGTTTTTTGCGACAAGCCTTGGGTCACCATTTCATCGTCGGTAAACAACGTGCCGTCGAGGAACAGCAACGCGGCATCGCGAATGCGGTCTGCCAGCGGCGGGTCCACTTCCGCGCAGCCCGGAATGTAGAAGAACGACTTGCCGGATGATTTCGATGTGATTTTTACGCCGATGGTGTCGCCATCGCGGCTACCATAGTTGGCATCAGAGCCGCCCTTTTCCAAGAACAACGCAATCTTGCCTGGAACCGCGAAGGCTTCAATCGTCAGGCCCGTATCGACGTCAGCACCCTCAAGTGAGATGGGCGTGTCGAGCACGAGCGGCTTGCGCGGGACCTTGTCAGGCGAACATACGTTGAAAATCGAATTCGCGTTTAGCGTCGCCAGCACACGGTCCGAACCGTAAATCGTAAACGGCTGACCTTCGCGTAAGCTGATGAGGCCAGTGATGTGATCGACGTCGGCATTGGTCACGACTACGGCTTTGATCGGGGAATTGCGCAAAGCCCCATTTGCGGCCGGGTGCAGTTCAGGCGTCTCATTGATCTGCTGACGCAGATCTGGCGACGCGTTCAACAAAACCCAGCTCGCACCGTCATCGGAAACAGCGAGCGACGATTGCAACCTTGCGCGATATCCGCGTTTACCGAAACGGACATTCGCCGAATGCGTGCCGTTGCAGTTCCATTGCGGAAAACCGCCACCGGCAGCAGAGCCAAGTATCTTGATAATCATGAGTATGCGCCTGACAACGCGTTAAATGCCCGACAAGCTGCCGAGCAAATGATGCGCCATATGAATGATTATGGTCGCGTCCTGCGCGCCCACAAATGACGACGGCGGCCGATGAAGTCATCGACCGCCGCGCCGGATGCTCACGAAGGTCGTGAGACCGAAAACACCAAATTTAGATGATGTCGATTTCGGCTGGCAGGTAACTCGTGACTTCGAGGCCAACTTCCTGCTCGCGAACTTCTGGCTTGGACCAAATCTTCATAATCGTCTCCTCCGAGGTTGATGATGCTGCTTGCCACCCAATACAACCCCGCCGAGGGCCGTCCCGTCTGGTGCAGTCATTCGTGATGCACTTTCAAAGTGCGCCGGTAATCTGCGGATAGAGTATAGAAAGTCAATACTGCACCGCGTTGAGATTGTTACAGCACGGGTTACCTTGTGCACGCAAATCAAGTGCTTTCACGTTGGCGTGTGAGTTTGAGGCATGTCGGTGAAGGAAATAGCGGTGGTAAGATTGAGGCCACCCATGACAATATTTTTGTGCTTTTGCGTCCAAGCACGCGCCCAAAACCGTATGCCCAAAGGTCCATCAGTCAAAATCAGGGCTTGCAAGGGGAAGGAACGGTATTAAATTTTCAAAATGGCCAGTATATTGGAATAATTATCCAATAGACCAACTATTAATTGGTGATATATAGAATTATATTCCCGCACGCGTTGGAGGCGTGGAGCTCATGATTTCGTCAGTTTGGCGACTGTGAGCTTCGAGCGCTTCAACCTATGGGTCGATAGAACGCCTCGACGAAGCATCGAGTAAGAGGCGAAAAGTCTATCAAAGAAAATTGCGTACAATGCTAGGAAGCGCACAAATGCTTCGCCTACATCTATGAACGGGCGACGACCAGGAGACACGGTGTGACGGTAACCCCATTGCTTCCCAAGAACGCTCCGTTCTCACCGGAAGAAATTGATCTGCTGAACCGCGTCGTGGCGCGCACAACTCCGCAGCAGCGATCATGGCTGGCAGGATTTTTTGCAGGCTTTGAAGCCGCCCAAGGCGGTGCTGCGCAGCCTGTAGCTGCTGCCAAGCCACGCGTCCCGTTAACGGTACTTTATGCGAGCGAAAGCGGTAACTGCGAAAGCTTGGCTTTGAAAGCTAAGAAGGTGGCACAGAAGCACGGCCTCGACGCCAAGGTTTTCGACATGGCCGACGCCGATATGGCGCTGCTGGCAAAATCGAAGAACGTCGTTGTTTATGCTGCGACGTGGGGCGAGGGCGATCCACCCGCCCGCGCTGCCGACTTTTATCAAGCGCTGATGAGCGATGCGGCCCCGCGCCTCGATGGCGTTCGCTTTGCAGTGCTTGCGCTCGGCGATACCGCTTATGCGCAATTCTGCGAAGTGGGCAAAAGGATCGACGCCCGCCTAGAAGAATTGGGTGGAATTCGCGCTGCCGACCGACAAGACCTCGATCTTGATTTCGCCAAGCAGGCGGCTGCATGGACAGAAACTGCGCTCGGCAAATTGGCACCGACCGATACCGCAACAAGCGGCACCGTCGTGCATGTCGATTTCTCTGGCGCCGCGGTTCAAGACGAAGATTACGAACCGGAATTCACGGCAGAAAATCCGCTTGAGGCTGAAATTTCTGCGCTGATCAATCTCAACGGGACTGGTTCGACACGCGAAACGTGGCATGTCGAATTTGCCTCCGATGAGCCTGGCTTTGTCTATCAACCCGGTGATGCCATCGGCGTGCTGCCGGAGAATGATCCTGAACTCGTCGATCAGCTTTTGAAAGCCGCAGGTCTGGGTTCAGATGCCGCGCTGCTGTTGAAGATTCAAAAGGGTTATGACGTCACGACGCTGTCGCGCGCATTTGTCGAAAATTACGCCAAAGTCACCGGCCGCACCGACGTCAAAAAATTGCTCGATGGCGATGCTTACGCGAAGTTTGCAGCCGACCGTCAGCTGGTCGATGTGTTCGAAACCTACACAGAGAAATTTTCATCCGACCAATTGCTGAGCTTGTTGCGCCCGTTGCCCGGACGGCTGTATTCGGTCGCATCGAGCCAGAAAGCGCATCCGGGTGAGGCGCATCTGCTGGTTGGCGGCGTGCGCTGGTCCTCGCACGGCAAGCAGCGCAAAGGCGTCGCCTCTACCTACCTTGCTGATCGCCGCAAGCCAGGTCAGACAGCGCGTATCTACGTTAAGCCGAACCGCCACTTCCGTCTGCCGACAGACGGCAACACGCCGATCATTATGATCGGTGCCGGCACTGGCGTGGCACCCTATCGTGGGTTTATCGAAGAACGCGCCGAGACCGGAGCCACGGGTAAAAGCTGGCTGTTCTTTGGCGAGCGCAATTACACCAACGATTTCCTCTATCAGCTCGAATGGCAGGATCACCTGGCATCCGGTACGCTCACCAACATCGATGTGGCATTCTCCCGCGATCAGCCAGAGAAGATTTACGTTCAAACGCGCCTTTGGGAGCGCCGCAAAGAAATTCAAAGCTGGGTTGCCGACGGCGCACATCTTTATGTCTGCGGTGATGAAAAAGGCATGGCGAAGGATGTCGATGCGACACTCGTCAAGATCCTCGCTGAGCCGTTGAAGGGCGATGAAGATGCTGGACGCGCAAAGCTCAAAGAGCTGACCAAATCTGGTCGCTACCAGCGCGACGTATATTGATTCCAAGACTTCTGCCGATCAGAAAGTAGCGACGATGACCGACAAACGCGCCAAGAACGAGATTATCAAAGAGCACAGCCGACAACTACGTGGCACGCTTGCGGAAGGGCTGGCCAACGTCGTCACCGGCGACATCGCTGAAGACGACCATCAACTGATCAAATTTCACGGATCCTACATCCAGGATGATCGTGACGTGCGCGGCGAGCGCGCCAAGAAGAAGATGGAGAAGGCGTTCTCCTTCATGCTGCGCTTGCGTATTCCTGGCGGGTACCTGAACGCAAAGCAGTGGGTGGCGCTCGACAACATCGCAACCACCTATGCCAATGGAACGTTGCGCTTAACGACCCGAGAGACATTCCAGTATCACGGCGTCATCAAGTCGAACATGAAGCGCACGATGCAGGCGATCAACGCCGCAGCGCTCGACACGTTGGCTGCTTGCGGTGACGTCAACCGCAACGTCATGAGCGCTGGCAATCCCAATCTCTCAAAGGCGCACAAGAAAGCCTACGAACTCGGCAAAGCGATCAGCGAACATCTGCTGCCGAAAACCCGCGCTTATCACGAAATCTGGCTCGACGGCGAAAAGGTCGAAGATAAATCGCGCGCTGCGGGTAAGGACGAAGAGCCGCTCTACGGCGTGCAATATCTGCCACGCAAATTCAAAACAGTCATAGCAGTCCCGCCAAGCAACGACGTCGATATTTTCGCGCATGATTTGGGCTACATCGCCATTGTCGAAAAAGGCGATGTGATCGGCTGGAACGTAACAGTCGGCGGCGGCATGGGTATGACGCACGGCGATCTTAATACCTTCCCCCGCACAGCCGATATTCTTGGCTTCTGCACGGCTGATCAGGCGATCAAGGTCGGCGAAGCAGTCGTTACCGTGCAACGCGACTGGGGCAACCGAGAAGTGCGCGCACGCGCACGACTGAAATACACCATTGAAGATCGTGGTCTCGATACTTTCCGAGCCGAAGTCGAAAAGCGTGCCGGGATCAAATTTGCCAAAGCAAAACCATTTGTGTTCACAGGCACCGGCGATACGCTCGGTTGGGTGCAGGGGGATGACAAAGCATGGCACCTCACGCTGTTTGTTGAGAACGGACGCATCAAAGATGTTCCTGGCTACAAACTGCGTAGTGCCCTACGCGAAATTGCAGACGCAAATATCTGCGATTTCGTAGCGTCGGCCAATCAGAATGTCATGATGGTCAATGCGTCGGCAAAATCAAAAGCCAAGATCGAGACTATTCTCAAATCGCACGGCGTCGCGACAGAGGTATCGTCGCGTCTGCGCGCCAACGCGATGGCCTGCGTTGCACTACCGACGTGCGGCTTAGCGCTCGCCGAAAGCGAACGCTATCTGCCTAGCCTCATTACGAAGCTGGAAGACAGCCTCGACAAAGCAGGCTTGCGCGATGATGACATCGTCATGCGCATGACTGGGTGCCCGAACGGCTGCGCGCGACCCTATCTTGCTGAAATCGGCTTGGTTGGTCGCAACCCAGGCTTGTACAACCTCTATCTGGGCGCGGCCTTCGATGGTTCGCGATTGTCGAAGCTCTATGCGCAGGACGTCGGCGAGGAGCGCATCATCGCGCTACTTGAGCCGCTGCTCATCAAATATGCCAAAGAGCGCAAAGCAGGCGAGCATTTCGGCGACTATACAATCCGAGCCGGCTACGTGAAGCCGACGAATGCGGGCAATCAGTTTCACGCAGATATCAAACTCGCCTAGATGTTCAATCTGGCTGCGTGATCTCAAAAATCGCAAGCTAGATTTTATGCAGCAGTTGATAAGCCGCAAACATCAAAATAATGGCGAGCGCTGTGCGCAAGAAACTGTCGGGCAACCGTCCGGTCAGCCGCGATCCGATGGCGATACCGGGCAGTGAGCCTGCGAGCAATATCGCCAGCAACTTGAAGTCCGTATTACCCATGCCCATGTGAGCGAGGCCAGACACCATGGTGAGCGGAACCGCGTGAACAATGTCTGTTCCGATCAATCGTCGCGTCATCAAAGTTGGATAGAGCAGCGACAGCACCACAACGCCGATAGCGCCAGCGCCGACCGATGTGAGCGTGACGATCGAGCCCAATACAAAACCCAAGATAAGTGTCGGCATCCGTCGAACCGGAACTTCGGTTGGACCCGCAGTTTGCTTTCGGTTTCGCGTAACGATGGGATAAATCAATATCGCCAAGGAACTGAGGACCAAGGCAACAACCAGCGCATGTTTGATGATGCGCGAAAGAGCGTCCGTATCAGGATTAAAGAAATGCAACACGCCAAGCATCGCGAATGCGCCAGGCACGCTTCCTGCCGCGAGCCAGCCAACTAAACCCCAGTTGACGTTGCCGAAAGTGTGATGCGGAGCGGCCGCCGACGCTTTGGTCAGGGATGCAAAGAGCAAGTCGGTGCCCACGGCCAGCGGTGGGGCAACGCCGACGTGTGTAATGAGAAACGGGGTCATTAACGAACCAGCGCCGACACCGGTCATGCCAACTAAAAATCCGACGACAAAACCGCCAGACACAATCAATGGCCAAAGCTCGCTGAGCGGCAGTTCGATCATGACGGGAAGGTTCTCTTCTCAGCCTAGCGTATTGATGATGGTTCTAAGGCTGAGAAGAATAATGACGCAGCCAACCAGTGTCATGAGTACCTTGTCTGGAAGATGTTTGGTGGTCAATGCTGCAAACGGTGCCGCAATGACGCCGCCAATAATTAATCCAGCAATGATCGGCCACAGATCGAGACCGATTGTCATCATGAAGGTCGCCGAAATCGTCAGAGTGACAAAAAATTCTGACAAACTCACCGAGCCAATGGCATAGCGTGGAACTGTGCCCTGACCGATGAGCGATGTCGTGACGATGGGGCCCCAACCGCCACCGCCAATGGAGTCCATAAAACCTCCAATAAAGCCCAAGGGCGCAACGCGCGTTGGCGGTTCCTGATTCACCGGAATTTTCCGCAAAGCTTTCCAAAGAATATAAAGGCCCATCAGCAACAAATATCCGGCCACAAATGGCTTGATCATATCGCCGTTGACGTTTGACAACACGTAGGCACCGATAGCCCCGCCGATGGCACCAGGGATAGCCAAGCGACGCACCAATTTGAAATCGACGTTGCCAAATTTCCAATGCGATGCGCCGGAAGCAGCCGTCGTAAAAGTTTCAGCAGCGTGCACGCAAGCGCTCGCGGTCGCTGGCGGGACACCAAGACTGAGCATGACGGAGGTGGATGTGATGCCATAGGCCATGCCGATAGCGCCATCGATCATCTGTGCCGCAAATCCAACGGCAATATAAAGAAGAATATCTTCCCACATGAACGCGCGCTCTCCCGGCCAAAGCGAAGGCCATATTTTTGTGAAGGCTTAAAGGCCAGGGTCCATTCCGTCGTCGACCATCGGTGGCGGCTCGATGGCAACCGAAACACCGGCAGCACGCAGCAATATTGCTGCTTCATTGGCGCGGCGCATAAATTCTTCGCGATCCACAGCACTCAACGATAAATCGCGACACAAGCCGTTCGCCAACATGGCGCGCGTCAATACGAAATGACCCTCGCCAGGTTCTTCGCTTTTCGCATCGACCGCCGTCGCAATTCCACCGGCAACGGACGCTCCCGTCACGGCATCGACAAGCAGCAGCGTGCCAGTCTCTGGCGTGTCTGCGAACACATCGATAGCCGCCGCACGACCAAGCGCAATCTTAGTGATGGCGATATCGTTGACGCCGCAATTTTTTGCGGGGTGTGACGACATCGTTTCCAGATCGAGAAGCGCTTTAATCTCGATGTTAGAAATAGGGACGAGATCGGTGACGGTGCGCAACAAATATCCTGTCGATGGGTTGAATTCGGTTTCCGACAACCAAACGAAACGAGCTTCCACAGTCTGGGCAGCGATCGGGCGCATTTCTGGTGTCGAAAGCACAGCACCGCGCGATACGTCGATATCCACATCGAGTTGCAAAGAGATAGCCTGCCCCGCAGTAGCTGATGGCAAATCTCCGTCCATCGTCGCAATCCGCAGTACGTTGGCGGTGCGTCCACTCAGAGCATCCGTGACCGCGTCGCCGACCTTGACGGAACCCGAGCTGACCGTTCCAGCAAGGCCACGGAAATCGAGCCCGTCGCGCAAAACGGTTTGCACAGGCATGCGAAAGGCCCCGCTGGCGGCCGTGCCGCGGCTGGGCACTTTTTCCAAATGTTCAATCAATGTCGGGCCTGTGAACCAAGCCATGTTCTCAGAGCGCGTCGCAACATTGTCGCCGAACACAGCAGAGAGCGGGATCGCGGTCGCATCCCAGAAATTGAATTTCCAGCACAGCGTACGGAAGTCAGCTTCGATTTTGCGAAACGCATCTTCCGACCAGCCGACGAGGTCCATTTTATTGACGGCCAGCACAACACGTTTGACGCCGACGAGATCGAGGATCGCTGCGTGACGTTTGGTTTGTTTTTTGACGCCAGCGCGCGCGTCCACCAGCAAAATGGCAACGTCGGCGTGGGACGCGCCGGATGCCATATTGCGTGTATATTGCTCATGGCCGGGGCTATCGATGATGACGAAGCGACGGCTTTCGGTGTCGAAATATTTCCAAGCGATGTCGATCGTGATGCCTTGCTCGCGCTCAGCAACGAGTCCGTCGAGCAACATCGAGTAGTCCGGCTTGTCGGTGCCGGCCGCCTTGCGGCCTGACTTGCGCACGTTTTCTCGCTGGTCTTCGTACAGGTCGGAAGCATCCCAAAGCACGCGGCCGATCAGCGTGGATTTGCCGTCATCGACAGATCCGCAGGTCAACAAGTGCACAATGCCATTCAAGTCACGCTTGAGACCGGGCACCGCACTTGGTGCGGGCGCAGCTTGAGCGGCAGCACTATCTGCGGTCTCGGATTTTCTCAGTGCCTGGACCGTCATTAGAAGTAGCCTTCCTGCTTTTTCTTTTCCATGGCACCTGCCTGATCGTGATCGATAAGACGGCCTTCACGTTCGGATGTCTGCGCATTGAGCGTCTCGGCAACGACTTCTTCGATCGTCTCGGCGTTCGATCTCACAGCACCCGTCAGCGGATAATCGCCCAAAGTGCGGAAACGAATCTTCCGCATTTGAATTTCTTCACCAGGGAGCGGCTTCAATCGCTCGTCATCGACCATCAAGAGTTGGCCATTGCGCAGGATCGTTGGGCGTTCGGCAGCAAAATAAAGCGGGACGACTTCCAGCTTCTCTCGCAAGATATAACGCCAGACATCTTTTTCGGTCCAGTTCGACAGCGGAAACACGCGCACGCTTTCGCCTGTGCCAAGACGACCATTCAATAGCCGCCACATCTCGGGGCGCTGCTTGCGTGGATCCCAGCGATGACCTGCCGCACGGAATGAAAACACGCGCTCTTTTGCACGGCTCGCTTCTTCATCGCGTCGCGCGCCACCAAACGCAGCATCGAAGCCGTATTTGTCGAGCGCCTGCTTCAAGGCTTGGGTTTTCAAAACATCGGTGTGAACCGATGGCGCGTAATCGATGGGGTTGATGCCGCGCGCCAAGCCCTCATGATTGATATGCACGATCAGGTCGAGACCAAAATCTCGAGCCGTGCGATCGCGAAACGCAATCATCTCACGAAATTTCCATGTCGTATCGACGTGAAGGATCGGGAACGGTGGCTTCTGCGGCCAGAACGCTTTACGCGCCAGGTGCAGCAGCACAGTCGAATCTTTGCCGATGGAATACATCAGCACCGGCTTGCGAAACTGCGCGGCCGCTTCACGAAAAATATGTATGCTCTCAGCTTCGAGAAGATCGAGATGCGATGGCGTTGCGTTCATGCCGCGTGTCCTGTTGTCGTGACTAGGGGCGCATCTGCTTCAGACTGATCGTGAGTATGCAGCCCACATTCTTTGCCGTTTTCGTTTTCCCACCACCATCTCCCCGCGCGAATATCCTCGCCGGGTAGAACAGCACGCGTGCACGGCTGGCATCCGATAGACGGAAAGCCTTTCGCATGCAGCGCGTTGATCGGCACTTTGTGGGTAGAAATATAGTCTTCGAGAAACGCCAACGACCAATCGGCGATTGGGTTGACCTTGATCAAATTCAAATGCGGATCATAAGACGCGAACGGCACATCGGCGCGGCCGACAGACTGTTCGCGGCGCAATCCTGTAATCCAGGCGCTCGCGCCAGCCAATGCTTTATTCAGCGGGCGAACCTTGCGCACGTCGCAGCAAGCTTTACGCGCGTCCACCGAATATCTGAACCCATAGATACCGTCACTGGCAACCAAGTCTTCAACATCACGCGCATCAGGAAACACGACGCGCACTTTGAATCCGTAACGACCTTCCGTTTCAAACAACGTATCCAGCGTTTCTGGAAAATGCCGTCCGGTGTCGAGGGTGAAAAGGTCAATATCCGCTTTGGTTTCGGCAATCGCGTGCGTGACAGCTTGATCTTCGATGCCGAGGCTGCTCGAAAAAGCGATGCGACCCGAGATGGCGGCGCGGATCGCGCGGATGCGATCTTCAAGCGAATGCAAACGTGCCAATTTCGCGTCAAGCTGGTTGGCGCGGGCATGTCCATCATGTGCCATAGAACTGTCGCCCGCTGTCGGGGGTTGCCCCGGCACGAGCGCATCACGTGAAGTCATAGAAGCGTCTCCTGTCGCGCGATAAATAGGAGTAAATCATTCCATAATAAAGCCCAAAACCTAAATAAGCATAGCATGTCATGCTATGATGTTCGCCTAGGAGAAATTTTTTATCAAATTCGCCGATATGAGCACAGTCTCGCGCCGTTCTGAATAAACACCAGAAATCATGCCCCAAGTCGCAGCCAGCGCAAAGCACCCTCAGCGGCTAAAGCGGCCGTCGCAAAACACCCTTGCAAGAGGTATCCGCCGGTTGGAGCGTCCCAATCCAGCATCTCGCCAGCAACAAAAATCCCTGGGTACGCCTTCATCATACAACTTTCATCGATAGCTTTGGCAGAGATACCTCCTGCTGTCGAAATGGCGCGTTCCAGACCGGCCAACCCCGTGACGTGCAGGGGCACACTTTTAATGAGACGCGCCAATTCGCCGGCATCGACAGGTAACGGCACTTCTCGCATGAGCGCGATGCTTGGCGCATCGAGGTTGGCAACTTTTCGCAGGTGGTTCGAGAGAGATTGACTACCCCTCGGGCGCGCGATGCGTTGCTCGAGGTCCGCACCCTCAACATCGGGCTTGAGATCAATTGCGATCGTCATGCGGTCATGATTTTGCAGGCCCATGCGAAACGCAGGTCCGAGCGCATAGATGACACCGCCTTCTAAACCTTGAGCTGTGATGACGGCTGCCCCACGCTGCGTCACGCCATCGACGGTGACAGCTATGCGTTTCAGTGGCGCGCCCGCAAAGCGTGATTTGAATACGTCAGACCAGGCGACTGTTACTCCACAGTTCGAGGCCATGAGGGGTGTGATGTGCACACCTGCCGATTGCATCGGCGCAACCCACATTCCATCGGAGCCCAGGCGCGGCCAGCTCGCCCCTCCAAGAGCAAAGATCGTTGCGTCTGGCTTAACAGTCAAAGGTGCATGATTGGCATCATTGAACGTAAGCGAGCCTTTCTCGCCAAATCCACGCCATTCATGACGAGCCTTAAGAACGACGCCAAGACCATCCAGATGTTGCAACCAAGCGCGAAGTAACGGCGAGGCCTTCATCGTTTTGGGAAACACACGCCCGCTTGAACCCACAAATGTATCTTGTCCAAGAGCATTAGCCCACGCAACCAATCGTTCGGGCGGAAACTGCTGGATAGCCCGACGCACTATGTCATCGCCTGCGCCCGACCTATATCGCGTCAGAAAACTTTCGAGCGGTTCGCTGTGTGTGAGGTTGAGCCCACCGCGCCCCGCGAGTAGAAACTTTCGCGCAGGCGCCGCCATGCGGTCGTACACCGTCACGCGATGTCCAGCAGTCGCGATGATGTCAGCCGCCATCAATCCAGCGGGGCCCGCACCGACGATCGCCACATGACGCGATGCGACATGATCGGCTCTAGAAGTATCGCTCACCACGTTCCCGTATTGGGCATGGACGCCCATGGATCAGTAGGTGGCAAAGCATCTCCACGTTGCAATAATTCGATCGACACGAGATCGGGAGAACGCACAAACGCCATATGCCCATCGCGCGGCGGACGGTTGATGGTTACGCCAGCCGCGTGCAATCGCGCACACGTCGCGTAAATATCGTCAACAAGGAACGCCAAATGGCCAAAATTCCGTGCCGACCCATAGTCTTCGGCGTCCCAATTGTAGGTGAGTTCTAACATCGGGGCTTTTTCGGAAAGTGCGCGCCCTGCGTCATCGGGGGCTGCCAAAAAAATCAACGTAAAGCGGCCCTTTTCGTTGTCTATGCGTCGGATCTCGCGCATTCCAAGCGCATCGCAATAAAATGCGAGGCTTAAATCGATGTCCCGAATGCGCACCATAGTGTGAAGATATTTCATCGACGTCCGTTCCAATTTTACAAATGTGCTCGCTGAGATCGCAGCATTCGTCGAACTGAATACTGCAGCGCAACATCACATGTACGAGTCATCTCCATGCGGCAAAAGTGAGCGCGTCCCGTGTGCAACACATCGCATGAGATCGTAGTCACAGTCGGTTCGCAATCGCAGCGACGATTGTGCATAACCTGCGAATAATTTGCGCGCGCTCACGATGTGATGCGCGCATTCCATCGCATAATCAAGGTGTCATGCGCACGGCTTCGTATGCCAAGCGACTTAGCAGATAAAATTTCAGGCTGTGGATGGATTGATCGCACGTAGCGACCATACCGTGAATCTGTGAATGAAATCGTGCTCACAGTTCTCAACGAAATTTCATGCGCTTACCGTCACTACTGCATGTGAATTTCGGTGTATCGCAATGCCGTCAAGTGCCCTTTGGTAAAAATCTTTCTAGCCCTAGATGGGCTGAGTGATATTCTCCGCTTGCTTTGCATGGGTCAGGTTGATTCGCAGCGTGTCTGAAGAGGGCTCTTCCAGACGCATTGCGCATCCCGCGCCTGAGCACGGCACTCGTAATCGTAAAGCGCACTAGTGGGGTAAAACTGATGGGGGATTCCAAGCGTCCGGGTATACCGGATTTCGAACAGCCACATATCGGCGGTTCGGAAGGATTGGATGAGGCTGGTCTCGAAGTTTTAGAGATTGCCGGAACGATCAAGTGGTTCGACGCTTCTAAAGGCTACGGCTTTATCGTACCGGATAACGGTTTGCCGGATATTCTGCTGCACGTCACTGTGCTGCGCGCAGGTGGTTTTCAAACCGCTTATGAAGGTGCGCGCCTGCACTGCGAAGTTCTCAAACGGCAAAAAGGGATGCAGGCCTACCGCATCCTGAGCATGGACGAGAGCACCGCTATCCATCCGTCTCAGTTGCCGCAGCGCACGCACGTCATCGTCACGCCTGAAAGTGATTGGGTGCGCGCTGAGGTCAAATGGTTCAACCGCCTCCGCGGCTTTGGCTTCTTGACACGCGGTGAGGGGACGGAGGATATTTTCTGCCATATGGAAACGCTGCGCCGGTTTGGCTTTACCGAGCTAAGGCCAGGTCAGTTCGTGCAAGTGCGCTGGGGATACGGCTCGAAAGGCTGTATGGCCGCTGAGCTTCGTCCGGACGGCGTACCCACCGGGTTGCCTTCGCGCAACTAATGAGACCCGACATACCCTCGGGTTCGCGTCCTGAGAGTGTAAAGGCGGGTTTCGTGAAACATAGAATTTCGAAGAGGGCTGCCGTTCACGCAGCCCTCTTTTTTTGTCTGTTAGGATGCGTCATGCCGGTCAGATCGGTGCTCATTCCATCCGCCGCCGCCAAAATGGCGGTCGATCGTCTGGGTATCAAGCCAGCCGGTGGCGGTGAAATGCGCGTCATCAAAATTGAAATCGCCAAGAGCCCACAAGAACAGGCCGTCGGACTGATGTTCCGCACCGAACTCGCCGACGACGCAGGGATGTTGTTTCACAACAAAGCCGAGCGCGAGATCACTATGTGGATGCGCAACACGTACATTCCGCTCGACATGCTGTTCATCCGCGCCAACGGCAAAATTCATCACATCGTGGCAAACACTGAGCCACATTCTGAAAACATCATCAGTTCGAATGGCCAGGTGGCGGCCGTATTGGAAATCCCTGGCGGCGCGGCCCGGCGACTTGGGATCAATGTTGGCGACGTTGTTCACCATCCATTGTTTGGCACCAGCCCGCCGCCCTGAGCGGCAACCATAATTATGAATGAGGAAATGCGGCCCTGTATGTCAGCCTACAAGCATCTTGGCCGCGCTATTTCGCCATGGTCTATGAGCTGTGCTTGACGTTCAGGCGCGAAAGCTGCACATCGGGCGGGAAGATTGTCGGGGCGTAGCTCAGCCTGGTAGAGCATCTGCTTTGGGAGCAGAGGGTCGTGGGTTCAAATCCTGTCGCCCCGACCATAGACTTCACAAGAATGAATCGAAAAGCTTCACGCGAAGAAGTCATGTCATTGCAGTCCGTAACACACAAAGTGAGTTGCCAGTGACCGCACGCATCTACAAGCCAACCAAAACCGCCATGCAGTCTGGCGAAGCGCGCACGAAAGAGTGGGTGCTGGATTTCGAACCGCAGTCCAAACGCGCACCCGAGCCGCTGATGGGTTGGATCGGCTCATCCGACACGCAGGCCCAGGTACGCCTTGAGTTCGAGAGCAAAGAAGAGGCCGTCGCTTACGCGACCCGCATGGGTCTCGCCTATACTGTTATCGAGCCAAAGCCGCGCAAGCCCATCCGCAAGTCATACGCCGACAATTTCCGCTTCGGGCGCATCGGTAGCTGGACGCACTGATCAGAGCAAAATTGCCCAAAGGAACACGCACCGCGTTGTCCGCGGTTCTTGCGTTCTGGCGACGGCACCCACACATGATGCAGACATGGCTTCGTCTTTGCGGGTATCTCGTTGATCCTATCACGCAGTACTAATCGCATCGTTTGGTTGGCGGTCTTAGCGCTCATAGCGCTGCTGGCTATGCAAACCCGCGACCAGCTTCTCACGATCTTTGCAGGGGTTGGAACACTCGACGCTCGCGTTGTGGCCGAAGAGGATACTCTGCTCTTGAATTGGCACGGCACGGTTGACGCGCCGATGGCTGAGCGCATCGCAGATGCATTTGCCAAGAATAAATCGCGTGCCGGTAAGGTCGTCTTATCTCTCTCGTCGCCGGGCGGCTCGCTCGATCACGGAGCCAAAGTCGTTCGCTTGCTGCGCGACATTCGCCGAACGCACACCTTAGAAACGGTTATCGAGGGACGCAGAATTTGCGCATCGATGTGCGTGCCGGTTTACTTGCAAGGCGAACAACGTCTCGCCTCACCTAACGCGCGCTTCATGTTTCACGAAGTCAGCTTCCGCGAAAGCCTCTCCGACGAAGCGCTGCCGGTGCCAGCCGCAGCCACGCAACGTGCGACCGACAGCGTGTTCCGGCGCTATTTCGATACAGCCGGTGTGCCCGAGCGCTGGATACGTGCGGTGCGCCAAGACATGACGGGCGGCCGCGATGTCTGGAAAAGCGCACGCGAACTCATGACCGAGAAGGCCGGAATAGTGCAGCGTCTCTTAGATTAATTTTACCGCCCTAACCGAATAGGGCGACTGCTTTCTCTATCGTCGTCCAAACACCCCACGCTAAGGGAATGCCCACCAATAGCCAGAACGGCAAGGCTTTCGCGTCGATCCCGCCCTTGCCAATACCGAACGAGCCTGACGTGGCTGTGGTGGTCGTTGCTTTCAACTTCGCCTGCTCGGCCGCAACATCCTCATCCGACATATGCCACTTAGGATCGACGGGGCGAACAAGTAGATTGGCCACGAACCCAACCACCAGCATGCCAGCGAGGATGTAGAAAATAGGCCCGTAGATTTGATCGGCAGCAACGCCTGATGCCGCGCGCGTATCGTGCAAATAATTGACGATCACGGGCCCAAGGATGCCCGCTGTGGACCACGCCGTCAGCAAGCGACCGTGGATCGCACCGACAAATTGTGTGCCGAACATGTCGGCAAGGTAAGCCGGAATCGTCGCAAATCCACCGCCATACATCGACGCGATGATACAGAAACATGCAACGAAGATCGCCAGTGATTTCCAATCTGCGCCTTGAGCGGCCAGCACGTAGAGGGCAGCACCCAGCGTAAAGAAAATAAAATACGTCACCTTGCGTCCCAGATTGTCGGACGAAGATGCCCACACGATGCGACCAAAAATGTTGAACAACGAAATCAATCCGACGAAGCCTGCACCAACGCTGGCAGCAAGTGCGGCCATCGCAGCATCTTTTTTCATATCGGCATAGCCGAGCGCGTCATTACCCGCGAGCGCACCACCGAACGTTTCTTGCAGCATCGGTGAAGCCGCGCCGATGATTCCAATGCCAGCAGACACGTTCATGCACAACACGATCCAGAGCAACCAGAACTGCGGTGTCTTGTGTGCATCTTTGAGATGCACATGTTTCGACGTGATCATGGCATTGCCGTTGGCTTGCGGAACCCAGCCTTCCGGCTTCCAACCCGCAGGGGGCAGGCGATAATTGAAAGCGCCGATCATCATGAACACGGCATAGATGGCGGCCATCGCCAAAAATGTCTGCCAAACGCCAGGGTCGATATCGGTTTTGAAATGGCTCATCAGCGTTGTGGCCAGTGGCGATCCAATCATCGCACCACCGCCAAACCCCATGATGGCCATACCGGTCGCCATTCCGCGTCGATCCGGAAACCATTTGATGAGGGTCGAAACTGGCGAGATATAACCAAGGCCAAGACCGATACCGCCGATGACGCCCGAGCCAAGCCACAGCATCCAAAGTTGGTGCAAATAAACGCCGAGCGCGGAAATCACGAGCCCACCGCACCAGCACAGCGCTGATACGACGCCTGCCTTACGCGGCCCAGCACGTTCGAGCCATCCGCCCCAAATGGCAGCGGAGACACCCAGCAGCACGAAAAAGAAAGTGTACATCCAGCCGAGATCGAACTGGCTCCAGTTGCAGTCCGTCGCGGTCAAGGCAGTCAGCGTGCCAGCAGCCTTCTCGGAAAAGGTGGTGGCTCCGGCAGCACAAATCGGTAGTGGCTTGCCGTCAGCACCGACCAAGGCATTTTCAAGCGGCTTCCAAAACACTGAAAAACCGTAGGCCATGCCGATGCACAGATGGATGGCGAGTGCTGCAGGCGGCACCATCCAGCGATTGAAGCCAGCGCTTGCAATAATTCGTTCGCGATCGAGAAATCCGGGCGCACTCGTGCCGGATGCTGAACTGGAAGCGCTCATTTATGAAATCCCCCGAACGTGATTTTTTTTGGCATGTTGGCAGATTATGTGCCACGGGCCGATACTGACAATCAACCACACAATCGCTTCGCCGCCCAAGCGCAAGCATCGAAAAATCTCATATAATAGGGGTGTTGGGGCTGAAGTGAGCTTTGCGTCAGCTTGCCTTTCACACGCGTCGGGATTATCGCTGTGCGGCGCGATGGATCAAAAAGGTGCCTGTGATTTATCGCATCGGTAAAGTTGAGTGAATGTTCTGATCCCGTAGCTCAGTTGGATAGAGCACCTGCCTTCTAAGCAGGGGGTCGCAGGTTCGAATCCTGCCGGGATCGCCAACAATTCCCTAAGTTCGATTTCCATCGATGATGACATTCATTATCATCGCACATCGCATAATGACCATCGTTTTATCATATGCTTGAATTCGCCTCTTTTGATCGCACCAAGCGTGGTTGATAACGCATTTATGCCATCTCGCGTTGGCTGACGAATACTGCCAGACTGCGCCATGACAATTTTAAAGCAGGTCGGCGCATTGCCGATGCGAAAAGCCGAAGACGGCACGATGGAAATTCTCCTCGTCACCTCCCGCGACACGGGCCGCTGGGTGATCCCGAAAGGCTGGCCATCCAAGCGTATGACGGACGCATCAGCCGCATCTCGTGAAGCAAGGCAGGAAGCTGGAGTAACTGGTAAGATTGCGACAAAACCAGTCGGCTCCTATCGCTACCGTAAAATTGAGAAGACCAGTTCCAGATTGATCGAGGTCGATGTCTATCGCCTAGCTGTCAAAAAGGAGCGCAAACGCTGGCCTGAAAAATTACAGCGCAATCGGGCTTGGTTCGATCTTGAGACGGCTGCGCGACGCGTGCGTGAGCCACGCTTGAAGAGATTGATTGCAGCTCTCCGCAAGAACTGAATGGGTGTGGCGCGATCAAGTGCGTTTTGAATGAATGAAGTTTGCTGCGCTCACGTGGTCATGCCAGCCTACAATGCGCGCATCTTTGTCCGTAAACAATGTGGCGCTCAAGAAAAATTGCTCGATTTCAGCTTTAGCGCGATCTGATAAATCCACGTCAACACCGAGCAACTGTCCGCCATCCCAAGCCGGAACCAGGATCACGCGTGGATTGCTGACGCGCCCGCCAGAACTTTGCTGATCAACTTCAAGCAAGGCAAGGCACCGACACGGCAAAAGCACGCCGGGAAAACATATGCCATCATGAATGCAAACCGCGTCCACGGCATCGCCATCGTCGCCGTTGGTTCCAGGGATAAACCCCCAATCGAATGGATAGGTCAGCCCCATCGCTAAACTGCGTGAGACTGTGAACATGCATCGCTTGTCATCATACTTGAATTTTATCGATGACCCGCGTGGACTTTCCACCACCATTTGCACGCGGCCTTTCTCATCGAAGGGAGAGAGTTTTGAATAGTCGAACATCGTCTAACCCTTCGTGGCGATCGTGAATGCGGCTAGGGGCTTATGCATACAAGCCATTGTCAGCGGTCGCTAGGGACGCGGCATACGCAAGCTCGAATAATCAGGACTAAAAAGCTCACGTTGTTGCCATTATGGCTTGGGACGCCGCTATACCTGACCGTAGGCAAGGCCGAGTCATCTTTACCATGCGTTGAATGACTAAGCAGTGTGACGCGCCTATATCACTCCTATGCACAATCGGTTACGGATGGGGCTACCGAACTGCTATCTTGCGTCAAAAGTTGACGATCACGATGGTCAACTGAAAGCGAGAGCGGGCTCATGCAATTCCGGATCGGATACGAATTCAAGTATCGTTTCCCTCAGCCGACGCCTTGCATTGTCATGCTCAATGTCCACCATTCGCGCGTGAGCGACTTGGTTCAAGCGGATAATATTCTCATTCGGCCGGCCACGCCGGTCTCTGGATATAGGGATTTGTTCGGCAACTGGTGTAACCGGATGGTCGCTCCTGCTGGAGAGGTGACCTTCACGACGGATGTCACCATCAGCGATGCAGGACAACCTGATCCTGACGCCGAAGGCGCACCACAAGTGCCCGTCGAACACTTGCCCAACGATGCAATACTTTTTTTGTTGCCAAGCCGGTTCTGCGAAAGCGAGCAGTTGCTAGACTTGAGTTGGCAGCTATTTTCAAAAGAAGCGCCGGGTGGGGCACGCGTTCGCGCCATTTGCAACTACGTTCATAATCATATTCGATTTGATTATCAGCAGGCGCGCCCCAGTCGTACCGCGCTAGAGGCTCATGCCGAGCGCGTGGGCGTTTGCCGCGACTATGCGCATCTCGCCATCGCGTTTTGCCGAGCCCTCAATATTCCGGCCAGATACTGTACGGGATATCTCAGCGATGTCGGCACTCCGCCACCACTTCCTGCAGGAGACTTCGCAGCTTGGTTTGAAGCCTACCTGGACGGCCGCTGGATCACGTTCGATCCGCGCAACAACGAACCTCGCATCGGCCGTTTTTTGATCGCACGTGGCCGTGACGCCGCTGACGTAGCGATGGTCACAACGTTTGGTCCCAATATGTTAGAAAGTTTTCGAGTCTGGACCGACGAATTACCAGCTGTGTAAAGCGGCGAAAGTTAATCCCATTTTTTGGTAATCAGCATACGCGATACGCTTACTTTTCAAAAGAAACCCTTTGCATTCGCCATCTAAAAAAATCACCGCAGCCCAAGCATGTGGGCTGCGGTAATGGCTTGGCAAGCAGCGATTACAGAATAAAGTCCTGTGATCTGAGTTCTGTAACCCCAAGCAGTTCGATCTGGAAGTCTGCGATGCGGTCAGCATCCAGATCAGCTTGCACGATGGTGTTCGTACCATCGGTGACATAATTGAGCTGACCGGCGACACCCGTGAAGCCGTTGGTGCCAATGAACGAGAAGTTTTGGTTACCGCGACGGTTCAAGTTGGCATCGATGTCGGACAGATCGATACGGTCTGTGCGAGAGACAAAGTCGGTGATGATATCGCGCGTCCCGACACCGTTGCCGATCTCGATGGCACTGAAGAACTCGAAGGTATCGCGACCTTCGCCACCGGTGAGACGATCGAAGCCTGTGCCACCTGCGATCTCGTCATTGCCTTTTCCGCCATTGATGATGTCGTTGCCGGCGAAGCCATACAACTCGTTGGAACCATCGTTCCCTGTGAGTGTGTTGGCGAGCGCGTTACCGTCGAGGTCGAGCGACTTAGTGCCGGTGAGAACGCCGATCTCGATGTTGCTGGACAAGGTGAAGGAGACCGACGTTCTGACCGTGTCGGTACCTTCGTTGGCGAACTCGGTGACGGTGTCGCGCCGATCATCGACGATGTAGGTGTCGTTACCGATACCGCCAACCATACGATCGCGACCGCGACCGCCATCGAGCGTGTCATCACCGGCATCACCGAGCAGCACGTCGTTGCCATCGCCACCCAACAGGATGTCGTTACCCGCGCGGCCGTCCAGCGTATCGTTACCGCGCAGACCATTCAGCGTGTCGTTGCCGACATCTCCGACCAGTGCGTCGTTGCGGTTTGTGCCGTTGAACGTCTGGTCGAGAACCGTATCGTCGCGGAAGTTGACGTTCTGGATACGCGTATCGCCCTCAAAGCCGGTATCAGCTTCGTCGAACGCCTTATCGGCTGTCGGGTGCACGGCCTGCAGGAAGTTCGCAAGTGCGGTCTGTTCATTAAGTGCCGGTACCCCGCCTGGAACACTGGCGGCGAGCGAAAGGTTCAGCGCTTCATCAACCGGCGCAGAGAGCGTGCCGTCCGCCAGAATATAGCGGAAGTTCTCGCCGTTCACTCGGATCGGGTAGCTGTCGCCGCCTGGCGCGTTGGCCACTGCAGAGTTGCCGGCAAGGAAGCTCAGCGTCACGACCGTAATGGTCGATGGAGCATTCGAGACGACCACACCGTTGTTGACGAGGACGCGGATCACTTGCCCATCGTCATCGATCAGGGCCACATCCTGAACACGCGAGCCGGAAGCAAGGTCTGGGTCCCAAGAGAATGCAACGCCGCCGATCTGCGGGAAGCGGCCCTGTCCGGTTCCAGAGCCAACACCATGATTGAGGATGTTGAGCAATCCCTGTGCCGTGGTGTCGAATGCGATAAGTGAATTGTTGAAGCGTAGCGAGTTGGCAACATCAAGCTGGCTCACCTCTCCTCCGACTTCCGGTGGCAGGAATTCCACTTCACCCGTGACCGGATCGGGAGCAGAGACCGTGCCGATCTGGGCGCGGATACCGCCACCATTTTTAATGGAGACGATAAACGTGTCGGCTGCTTCAGCCCCGAGCGCGTTCTTGAGCGCGAAGGCGTTGGCATCGGCGGTCAAGTTGCCGAGGTTCGTTTCCTGCGAGCGAACCTGGATGCGCTCGCCTTGGAGATAGACGTTCGAGAAACCGAACACGTTGCCGTCCTGTACATCGATGACGTTCTGAACCGCGTCGACAAGGCGATTGACGTTGCCACCGCGTGTGCCGTCGGCCAGCGCGACCGTCTCGACCTGGTCGACGCCGATTCCGAAGGCCTCCGCCACGTTCTCGACGGTTGCAGCATATGCACCGTTGATCGCAGTATTGGCAGCAAGGCTATCGGTAATGATCTCGCCGTTCTCATCGAAATCGACGACGAGGCGGCCGAGGTATGTGTACTCGTTGTCGGTATTGACGATGAGTGTCGTTTTTCCATCGGCACCGGCGGTGACAATCGGATAGGTATCGGCAAAGTTAGCGGCGTGACCCGGGAAGGTTACAGCGACGTCGTCCGCGTCGCCTAAGCGTGTATTCGATCCTGCGGCGAGAATGATGTCCACGCCTTCAAGCAGTGGCGCAAGCGCGCGTTCGTTGGCGAGGTTCTGCAAATGCGACATCAAGATGATCTTGTTAACGCCCTGCTCGCGGAGGTCGTCGATCACCGGCTGCAGGATGGAAGCCAGTAGCGCGATGTCGTCACCGACACCACCGATAGTGACGGTGCCGGACGGGGCCGATATGCTCTGAAGAAGCTGGGTCGTAGCACCGACGATGCCGATCTTCTCACCGCCTTCGGTGATCACGGCCGACGGTGCGATGCGGCCGACAAGAGACGATGCTTCTTCCAGTACGTTATTACCGACCGTCTGTGTGAAGCGCGGATTGAGATCAGCGTCCGCTGTGAAGTTCAAGTTGGCGGAGATGAGCGCATAGTTTGCGCCAACAAAGCCACTATTCGGCGTGAACGAGTTGCGGAACACATTCGAGCCGAGGTCGAACTCGTGGTTGCCGATGGCCGAGGCGTCGATGCCGATGGCGTTATGAATGGCCGTATCGACCGCCGCGATAGGCACGATACCGGTGGCGGAAATCGTGGAGCCAGTGACGGCGTTCAGCGTGGAGATGACTGAGGCATCGGTACCAGCAGCCAGGAACGGACCTGGCAGGAAGTTGTCGCCGCCCTACAGCGTGATTGAGTGGGCGTACTGCTCCTCGAATGCGTCAACCAGGGCCGCGAGGAAAGGTGCAGTTTGCGATGCCAGCAAACCAGCTTCGCCATCGGCAAAGTGCAGAAGTTGCAGCGTGTAGTCCACCTCAGAGGTGACGGCATAAAGCGTGAGTGTGTTTGAAGTCTCGTTGGTGACGGCGAGGATTTCTTCGCCCGTGGGGCTGTCACCAGCCGAGATGAAGGTCAAGCCTTCTGGATTGAGATCGCCAGCGTTGGTGGCGAACTGAGTGAAGGTAACGTTCGTTGGGTCGGTAACTTCGTAAGCGATGACGCCGCCCGCCCGTTCCAGACCAACGAAGGCGTAGGTCTTTCCATTGATGGTGCCGACGGTGATCCCTTCAGGCTCGGTGCCCTTGTTGTCGCTACGGCCGTCGTCATAATTGCCCCCGGCCGAAGTCAGACCCGTCGCTGCGACAACCTGCTCACCATGCGTGCCGCTGTCGAATACGATCTCGCCCTTGTCGTTGAGGATAGAGAACGACCGGCCGCCGTAGGAGATGATCTGGTCGATGTCGCCGTCGCCGTCGGTGTCGCCGCGGAGCTGCGTGATGTTTGGATCGGTGGAGCCGGAACCAATGTTCGAGACCACCAATCGCCCAAGTTCCGAATTCGCCTTCAGCGTGGCCGACAGTGAGGGATCAAGCACGTAGTTGGCGTTGCCAACTGTCGTCGTTTCACCTCCCGTCAGGAAATCATTGCGGTCGTCACCCTCGTTAGCGATGACATAGTACTGCTTGCCGTCGGCTCCAATGAAGGATGCGATCGAGTCCGGCTGATAGATGCCGAAAACAGGATTGCCGTTTTCGAATTTAATAGCCTGGCCAGTCCCGGCCGCGTTGTCGCGGTCGCTAAAGTCGGTCAGTAGACTGCTGAAGTTCTTGAGGCCGAGCGGCACGATGTCTTTGAATGTGGCCGTCGCGATGTCGAGGATCGCGATCGCGTTGGCCTCTTGAAGCGTGACGAGCGCGGTCTTGCCGTCGGCCGAGACCGCTATGTACTCGGGCTCGAGATCTTGCGCGACCGTCTTGTTCGGGAAGATGCGCACGCCCTCATTGCGTAGCAAAGCTTCCTGCCCGTTGAAGGCCGTGAAAGTGGCAGTTACCACCGTGGCGGCGGCAGCGCCCCCCTGCAACGGTGAAGGGATGGTTATGATCGAGACAGAGCCCTCGGGATCTACCGCCGGCGTAACACCCTGAAGGCTCGCTTCGGCTTCGTTGGCGACAAGAATTTTGCTGCCGTCCGGCGTGAACGTCAGGTTGTCAGGGAGGGCACCGACATCGATGGACTTGAGCAAATTTCCCTGTGCGTCGAGCAAAAAGACCTTGCCCGCACTCGTTGAAGGGTCAGCGGCCACAGCCACGGCAACGATACCATTCTTGACGGCAACGCTGTTGACATCGTTGGTGAAAGAAAACGGCGCGCCGGTAAAATCGATGGTGCGAACAAGCGCAGGCATTGAAGGATCGACGATGCTGACAATTTGCAGACCAACGGACGAGGTGACGAACAGCCGGTCGGTTGCTGGATCAAATGCGGAGATCTCAGAACCTGCAAGTGTGAGTTCACCCTGCACGACCAAATCGAGATCGTTGGTCGGTGTTGTCGTCAAAGCCATGTCGTGCCCTCCAAATGCGCAAAACAAAAATTCAATCGCGCTATAATTCGCAACTGCCCGGAGGGGTCGATAAAGGTGCTATGTGATGCGTTGATGATAGTTCTTTGACTGTCAGATTATCTCTACGCTGATGAAGGTGAAATGATCAGCGTTCGCGAAATGCAAGCGCGAGAGCATCGACGAGGGGCTTTGATAAATAGCTCAGCGCCGTTCGTGCCGTCGTTTCGATAAAGACTTCCGCAGGAATACCAGGCACCAATCGGTTTGTCGGACCAAGGCGAGCCAATTGCGCTGGATCGATCTGAACAATCGCCGAGAAATATTGCGTGCCGGTCGCGCGGTCGGTCAGTTGCGCAGCAGATACTTTTTTGACGCGACCTTCTAGTGCAGGCGTCGATTGCTGATCGAAAGCCGCAAAGCGCACTTGTGAAGATTGCCCGATGCGAACTTGGTCAATGTCTGAAGGTGCAAGCCGCACTTCGATGATCAAATCGTCTTCTTCAGGAATAATTTCGAGTATCGGACTAGCCGCTGAGACCACACCGCCAATCGTATGCACAGCAATGTTGTGGATAATGCCGGCACGCGGGGCGCGAATATCGATGCGATTGAGCTTGTCAACGGTTGCCACGCGCTGCTCTTCCAGTTCGGCAATTTTGCTTTGCGCTTCGCGGAGATCGGTCAAAACCGTCTGCGACACGTCTTTGTCAATTTGAGCAATTTTGAGTTTGGTCTCGATCACGGCCGAATGTGCCCGCGCGATATCTCCGACAAGTTTTCCGACTTCTCCATCTAGTCTTGCCGCTTCGCGCTCCAAGGATAAAAATCTCGACTGCGTATAAAGTCCATCATCCATCAGTGGCTTTACCGATGTAATTTCCTGCGCAATCAGTTCCGCTTGTCGCTTCTTAGCAGCATGCTCTGCATTGAGGCCGTTGATTTGCTCTCCTAGCTGATCCACCTGCTGTAAGAGCAACCCCTTTTCCCCAAGTTGACGCGTGCGACGCGAAACAAGTAACGATTTTTGCGCATCCATCAGCCCAGAAATGCGCGGATCTTTTTCAACGGCTGACATTAAGGCGTCCGGATAAACGATGTCAGGCAAGTTGCGATCTTCTGCTTCAAGTCGTGCGCGCTGCGCATAAACTTCATTCAATCGCGCCGTAATAACGCCGAGACTGGCGCGCGCCGACGTCTCATCCAGACGAATGAGAATGTCGCCTTCCTTCACACGATCGCCGTTACGGACATTGATAGCAGCGACAATCCCACCGTCGAGGTGCTGTATAGTTTTAATATTCGATTCCACAGTCACGACACCCTGGCCGATGACAGCGCCGCTGATCATCGCGACAGCACTCCAACTCACCAAACCGCCGAGAAGGCCGAATATCAAAAAGCAGCCGAACGCTATCCAAGGCCATGTCTTTGGATGGCGGATATCAGTGTCAGTCTTTGCGGGGGGATTATCGGATTTCAAGGGCATGAAAGCGCTCGATCTATGTTGCAAATTTGGTCGCTGTAGCGGTTTTCAAGGCATGCACTGTGGAGCCTTCCGAAGTTTGCCGCTGGCGCGCAGGACTATCCTGTTTCCCCGCATTAGAAGCGCTCTGAGTGCGGAAGAGTTGATTGAGTTTTGCAATGACCTCATCGCGCGGACCAAACGCACGTTGCTGGCCATCTTCCAACGCTAAGATCATATCCGCATGCGCGATGGCCGTAGAGCGATGCGAAACGATCACGACAATTCGCTGTGTAGCTTTCAAGTCAGCTATGACGTCGAGCAGTGCGGCATCGCCAAAACTATCAAGATTTGAATTGGGCTCATCCAGAACGATAAGTGTGGGAGATCCATATAAAGCACGCGCCAGTGCAATACGTTGCTTTTGCCCGGCAGACAGATGCGCACCGTTCATGCCAAGCTCAGTTTCGTATCCAGATGGAAGTGACAAAATCAGTTGGTGCGCACGTGCGGCCATTGCAGCCTCGGTGATTTGCTGATCTGAGGCGGAGGGATCGAACCGACAGATATTATCGCGAACAGTGCCGGCAAACAGTTCGGCATCTTGCGGCACATAACCGATATGGCGGCCAAGTGCCTCGACATCCCAATGATCAAGCCTTGCCCCATCGAGGCGAACTTCACCGCTCGCCCAAGGTGCGACTCCAACAAGGCACCGACAGAGCGTTGATTTGCCAGACGCACTCGGTCCAATCACAGCCAACACCTGGCCAGGAGAGATCGAGAACGTGACGCCGTTCAACACAATCCGGCTATCGCCTGGAGGCGTGGCGCGGAGGCCGATCACATCGAGAAGACCGGTTGGCTTGGGTAATTGCGTGCGTTGCTCGGGGGCACCAACGACGTTCAGGAGTTTAGAAATCTCGCGATAAGACAGCCGTGCACGCGAAAAACTTCGCCAATGTCCAATGGCTTGCTCGAACGGCGCCAATCCGCGTCCAAGAATGATCGAGGCAGCAACAATTGTCCCAGGAGTAATCTCGCCGAGAATGGCCAGATATGCGCCACCTGCCAGCACGCCGGATTGCAAGATCATCCGCAGCGACTTCGACATCGCTTGCAAAACCATGAGCCGATCCGTCAAACGGCTGTTGACGATCGTTGATCTGCGATTGGCTGCGAGCCAGCGATCTCGATAGTTCTGACCCATCCCCATTGCCATGAGCGCACCAGCATTTCTGTGGGCGGCTTCAGCGAGATCCTGCGCAGTCATGCTTGTTGCAACGGCCGCAGGAGTGCTACGTCTGGTAACAACTTCGGTTGCGATCGCCAGCACGATGAGCAGCAGAGCGCCTACAATACCGACCGCTCCAAGAATGGGATGGAACATATAGAGCAAGGCTAAATAAGCTGGCGCCCACGGCAGATCGAACAAGGCAGCCGGACCGGGACCTCCGACGAATTGGCGCAGCGTTTCCAACTCTTTGAGATGACGAGCGGACGTCTGCCCGGTTCCTAATCCATATCGGGTCGAAGCACTGAATAGCGGCGCGCTGACGTGTTGGTCAATCGACAGTGCAATGCGCACCAAAATACGTGAACGCACGAGTTCCAGCAGACCCGCAAGTCCAAAAAGCCCGAGAACAAGAAGCGAAAGTGCTATCAGTGTGGGAACGCTTTGACTGGCCAGCACGCGGTCATAAACTTGCAACATGAACAATGGGCTGGTGAGCATGAGAGCGTTCAGCACCATGCTAAAAATTGCGACCGCTAGAAAAGCCCAAAGGCTACGTCGCATGGCGCGGCGCAGTGGTGGTGATGTGTTGCCGGACACGAAGCGATCCCCAAATAACAAAAAATAGATTGATGCCAGGTGCTCAAAAAAGCATGCAGCCCGGCTTTATGACGAAGTTTCACAACACCTTTAAGAATGACGGATATTGGTCCTCCGGCACATAAAACACTGAAGGTGCGCGCCGTTTTGATCAGAGGGAATTGACAATGACATAAACGAAAAACCTGCTTGGGAACGACAATATTGCGCAAACCAACTCTGATAAAATAGCCATCGCGAGAAAAGCAATCAAAGGCAAACTTGCGATAGCAACCTTTGGTGAAATTGTTTCTATATTGATGCGATCGCCGCAGTACCGCAATTATACCTTAGCAGACTTGGACTGGCTGGTCGCACCAGCGCTTGGAAATCGCCAATTCTCGTTGATCCAGACGCCGAACGAGACAACCAATCTGCCAAAGTCAGCGGGCGTTGTGATGTGGGCGAATGTTTCCAAAGAGATCGAAGATCGTATTCTGGCCAATACTGGAAAGCCCATTCAATTGACCGCAGAAGACCGCAATTCTGGGGAAAATTTCTGGATCACGGACGCCGTTGGGGAACGTCAGATGCTGTCAGCGGCCATCCAAAACTTGCGCCAAAAAGTCTTTAAATCTCATCCAGTCCGGACATTTGTGCGTGCGCAAGACGGATCGATTAAAATCGCTCAATTTTGAATTGAGACACGAGCAATGCTAACGGCAAGTATATAATTATAAAAGAATTACCTGTTGTCAGCGACGACAATTCTTTGCAGCGAACTATATAAGAGACCTCTCAACTCGCATGATCCTGTGCGCGAATGCGACGCGCCAACATGATCGTGTAGAACATCATAAACATATAGAAAAATGTTTCGGTCGCTTCAGCGGGTCTTGCCAGCCAATCTTCGACGAAATCGCGCTTTTGCACGCGATCTAAAATTTTAAACAAGACCGCCATGATCGACACGGGCACAATGGCCAATGGTGGAATGAGAATGGCCCAAGAGGGCATCGTGTTCGTCACTGCATTCCGCAACGTGGCCGACAGCGGCAGCAACAATCCACCGATCACGATAGCGAATTGCAGTAATGTCTGAGGTAATTGAAAAAAATAATATGACGTATTGTGAAGGTTCGTTTCTTGCTGAGCATTGAGCTGCGCCCAGAAGTCCGGTGTGCTCCAATAAAAAATCCACTGTCCCCAACTACATTCTTCGCCAGCGATATACAGGCAAGCCAGCGCGAATACGGCGACCGAAAACATCAGAAACGGTCGCGCCTTGACGTAAGGTTTCGAGATCACGCTGAGGCACACCAGAAACCCGATAAAGGGCAAGATGATGTGCGATATTTCTAAATATCCATAGGCTTCCGGCAGGACTCGCTCGCGATAGAAATCCGGCGCGATGAGATACGTCATCATAATTGCTACGGCTGCCGCTATTGGCAGACCCAGCCACCACCACGCCTCAGACGCATCAGGATCGACGCCTTCGAACGAAACCGCTTCCGACATGGTGTAAGTTGAGACGGCCAAAATAGTCTCCTTGCAGCGGCGAGAACGAAGCTGTCATGGAATTGTTATGCAAATGTCTGCAAACTGTCAAAATGCAACCGGGCAGTGGCGGTAAATCGGCGATTATGACTGTGGATCAGCCGCAAAGCACTGATATCGGTGCCTTTGAAACGCGCGGTGGGGCAATAATCGAGGAACTCGACTGATCGCAGTTTCTTGGCGGCGCAAATATCGAAACGGCCAAAAATTCTAAACTGCTGTTGCCATACGCGTGAAGCCTGCCGTCAAATCAGCGCGCAGATCATCGACCGCTTCAAGGCCAATGTGAAAGCGTAAAGCGGGACCTTCGGCACTCCACACTGTGGCCGTCCGATAACTTGACGGGTCGAAGGGGATGACAAGGCTTTCATATCCGCCCCACGAATATCCCATTCCGAAAAGCTTCAATCCATCGAGGAACGCAGCCAGCGCAGGCTCTGAGGTTGGCTTGAGAACGACGGCGAATAATCCCGATGCACCGCTGAAATCACGCAGCCAAATGTCATGCCCAGGATGACTTTTCAGAGCCGGATGAACAACGCGCTGTACTTCCGCGCGACTTTCAAGCCACGCCGCAATCGCAATACTCGATGACATGTGCCGAGCCAGTCTGACATCGAGCGTTCTCAGTCCACGCAAAGCGAGAAACGTTTCCTCCGAACCCGGGCAGGTACCGAGTGCTTCTTTCGCGTTATCTAGGTAACGCGCAGCACGGGGTGAAGCGATCACGACGCCGAGCATGGCATCGGCGTGACCGACGACGTATTTCGTGGCGGCTTGGATCGAAACGTCAGCCCCGAGCGCAAGCGGCTGACAATAAAGCGGGCTCGCCCATGTATTATCGGCGATGACCCAAATATTTTTGGCCCGAGCCACCGCAGCGATAGCCGGGATGTCTTGCATTTCGAAAGTTTGCGAGCCTGGGCTTTCGACAAACACTAAGCGCGTATTTGGACGAATGAGACTGGAAATTGCAGCGCCGATTGCGGGATCGTAATAGGTTGTCTCAACCCCAAGACGGGCTAACATTTTATCGCAGAACACCCGTGTCGGCTGATACACGGTATCAACAACGAGGATATGATCGCCGGCTTGAACAAACGCCAGCAAAGCCGTCGAGACGGCGTTGAGACCAGACGACGTCAAAATTGCGCTATGGCCGCCTTCAAGCCCACATAATGCATCTTCCAGAGCGCGCGTCGTAGGCGTTGCACGGCGTCCATATGTAAAGGATTGCTCGCGCGATCTGAGCTTGGCGAGTGTCGGATAAAGAACGGTGGAACCGCGATATACCGGGGTATTTACGAACCCGTGCTGTTCGAATGGCGCCCGTCCCAGGTGCACGGCATTTGTCGCAGGCTTATTTTTTGAGCCCGAACCGTCCTCAGAATTCGCCATGTTTTCAAGTCTCCGGCACCATAACGGGTTTCGTGGCGTAAGTTGTGCCTAACGTCAAGGACTTGACCGACAGGCGCGAGCGCGGGACATGTGGCGCTGTTGTTTGCAAAGCGTTGAATGCGGTTTTCGAAAATCGTTCGTTGATCAAAGCCCCATGCGCGATTGGTTACAAAGTTATGGAGCGTGTGAAATTCTCAAAGTCATGGTGAAGATGCGCGTTCATAAGCATGGACTGACACGAGCTTTTGCAAGCTTAGCAGCCTTGGCAATCACACTTGTTGCCATGACTCACACAACCCAAGCAGCCCCGAGTATTCTCGATGCAATCAAGGAGCGCGGCTACCTGAACTGTGGGGTCGCAGAGAATGCCCCAGGATTCAGCGTTGTCAGTAGCAGCGGTCAATGGAGCGGCCTTGATGTCGAGTTTTGTCGGGCCTTGGCAGCCGCCATCTTCGGCAAGAAAGACGCCGTCAAGTTTCGCGGCTTGACGACGGGCGATCGCTTCAAAGCCTTGGAAGATGGCGAAGTCGATGTCTTGATGCGTGCCACCGCCTGGACATTGTCGCGCGACACGGAACTCGGCGTGCGCTTCGTCGATGTAATGTTTTATGATGGCGGCGGATTTCTGGTCCCCAAAACGCACTCGATAGCCAGCGTTCTCGAATTATCAGGCGCATCGATCTGTGTACTGCCGGGATCGAGTGGGGAACGTGCCATCACCGATTTTTTTGATACCCGGAAAATGCGCTATCAACTTGTGATTTCCGAGCAATGGGACCAGCTCGTGAAAATCTACATTAACGGCGGATGCACCGTACTCATGGGCGACATCTCATTGTTGGCTCAAGAACGCAGTCGGTTTGCGCTATCAGCAGATCATATGCTTTTGCCGGAACTGATCAGCAAAGAGCCGTTGGGACCAGCGATTAAAAGTGGTGACGATACTTGGTTCTCGGTCGTACGTTGGACCACGATGGCGCTGATAGCTGCGGAAGAATTTGGCATCACCAGCGAGAACATCGATACGATGCAAGCCTCACCTCTATTGGACGTCCGGCGCTTGCTCGGGCTTGAAGCCGACCTTGGAGCGCCACTTGGCTTGGCGCGTGATTGGGCATATCAGGCCGTCAAACAGGTCGGAAATTATGCAGAAATATTTGGTCGCACGGTAGGCGAGGGTTCTCCACTTAAGCTCGAGCGAGGCTTGAATAATTTGTGGATCAAAGGCGGGTTGATGTATGCTATGCCGTTACGATGATATGTGCGTTGAAACGACAACGCTGATCGCAATCGAATAACGGGCAGCACGGGGTCTGCACGGTGCATTTCTTTTCGCAAGCTGAAGCTTTCGTTCAAATGATCGTTCTAGCATTGCCGGTCAGCGTACTGGCGATGCTCATTTTGGCGTTGCTCGTACGCCGCTTGCGCACAAGGACAGCACCCATTCAAAGAGTTGCAAGTATGCCATTGCGGGATGACGCGATAAATATCTCAGCAGAAACGTCTCCTACAATTGGCTCCCATGTCTCGTCGATTGAAACGGCTACGGTTGAACGGGTCACTTTGAGCCCGAAGACTGCATTGCCTTCGCCGCCAGCAAACATGCTATCAGCAAAGTCTAGACTAGCTGATGTACGGCAGCGGTTAGATACATTTGATGCGATATCTCAGCCAGCATCACTTGCCCCCCTGTATCTGGAAATGGCCGCGTTGCACGCTGAAGATGGCAATGAAACAGCGCGCATGACCGCTTTGCGCTCTGCCGCTGGCCTTGCGGCTCAACATGGTCCTCGTGCGGTGCATGCCGACGCGCGGTTGCAGTTGGCCGAAGTCGCATACCTATCAGGCGATCTCACCAGCGCGTGCGAGCACTGGCAAATTGCGCGAACGACGTTGCTTGACGATGGTCAAAAAGATGCTTCGAGCAAAATTGACCAACGTATGCGTGATACCGGCTGCCCAACGGATTGGGTCCTTACTGATTTTTGAGGTCGAAAGTGGCCTCTGTGTCGATGTTGATATCGGGCTGCACTACCGTATCCTCAGGGCGCGCAACAGCAGACGCATCGCGTAAAACTTCGACGATGGTGGTTTCACCATCGGTTATATTGAATGACGACGTATAGAACTGACCACCAGACCGCGCTCTGGCCGTGTACTGACCTGGAGCTAAATAGTGGCTAGGCAACGCGCCGACGCTTTCTTTGACGATCTCTCCTGCAACCGTTTTAATTGTCCACTCGGTATCGGGTATGGCTTCGCCACCAGCACGCGTGACCAGTTTGAAGTTGGCTTTACCTGCGGCGTGCGAGACTGTTGTCTCGGTAAGTTTGCCAGCTTCAACCGTCACGTCTGTTTCGATGCGTGCATTGGCATCGCCGTACGTTGAAACGACCCGGTATATCCCTGCGTTCAGTCGAATAATGAGATTGGGCTTAGCTCCCGTCATGACGGCAGTGCGGCTGTCCGATTGATCGCGTTCATCCGAGAAGATGGCATAAGACACGATGCCGGAGGGTGCGGGATTGCCGCCTGACAGCGCATTCAAACGCAGTCCACCCGCATTCAACACGAATTGCTCAATCGCTGGGCCGCTTGGTTGAACAGAAATTTTGCGCGTTAGGTTGGCTCTTCCGAACGCGGCATTGACGATGTAATCACCGGGTTGAAGCTTGAGCTGAGGGCTAGCCTCACGATTTTCTGTCACCAGTTTTGATTTGCCCGATCCGCTTTGGCCCTGGAACACACGCCAAACGAGCCCTTGGTCGATCTGCTGGCCATCTGCCGTTAATAGCGCAACGAGCTTGACGCCGGGCGGAGACGTTTTGGCAGCGGTGCTGCCCGCGCGCTCAATAACAGTTGTGGTGCTCGGTTGTGCGGCAGGCTGATCGACATCAACGCCAGTATCCCAATTAGGATCGGGTGCGGCAACGGAAGGGACATCGGTGGTTTGCGCGGCAAGGTTAGCTGGCCATATCACTAAGATACTCAGCGCAAAAATACTGCAAACCCATGCTGTCAGCGTGAGCTGCCTTCGCGTGTCATCGCATATGGTGCGTGAATCTCTCATGGGCAAATAATACTGCAACCCTCGTGCAATTGTCGAAAAGTTCCTGCGCATAGTATCCGTCGGACACTTAGCTGGCGTGAGAGGTGCGCGCCAGCCATGGCGAAAATCTGGCGAAGTTTCGGCATAGTCATAGGAAAAGCCCTATGGACACGCTGAAATGGCCAAACGTTATTGAATTCCCAGATCGATCGTTTGCGACTGGCCGCTTTTGACCTCGAAAGCCGCTTCTTGCCGCCGGTCTCGGCTCTCATGCTTTACAGTATATCGACCTGGTTGCAGCATCGTTTTGGGTGTGTGGGCGAGCGACCGCCATACCGTATCGCCGGTCGCATCCAAAACTTCCCAATATGATTCGCTGACGACAAAGCCAACAGCCGACGTTTTGAAACTGATCTCTGCGGCCTCGATGTTAAGAACGACGTCAAAGTTTTTCCCGCGCTCCACAGTGATTTCCTGCTCAGCCGTCAGGTGATGGGCATCGATATATGCCGCTATGCGATAGCGCCCGGGCGGCAGGGAAGCTGTAACGGTGGAATTTAACGAGCGCGAAATCTCGCGCTTGTCGCCATCGAGCTCTGTGATGCGCGTCACAAGCCCCAAGCTTTCGCGGGCGGCTTCGCCACCGACGCGCGTCGATATCGAAATGGTAGAAAGTGGCAGTACGAGCGTGCGCTTGACGACCTCCCCCGCACCAAGTGCGATCCGCTCCCGGATCGTGCCATTTCCAGATCGTGCGCTGACGTAATAAGTACCAGCCGTAAGTGTAAAGTGCGCAGTGGCAGAGCGAGATCGCGCCACCTCGCGACGGCCGTCAGGACTGTCGGGATCGTCTTCGGCAACACTATACGTGACATCTCGCAGAGGACTTGCGTCGTCGCCCAGCGACGAAGAAAGTTCCAGATGACCGGCCCCGAGTACAACATCAATCTGCTTGGTAGCGCCAGCATCCAACTTGAGCGTTTGGCTCTGAGACACAGAGCCATCCTTGACTGAAATCGAATAGGCGCCTTCGGGAAGCACGAGTTCCGTTTGCCCGCCGTGCGTGATCGCAATCGGTGCAGTCGCGGCAGATGCATCACTTTTGGTAATCGAAATAACCGCGGATTGAGATACAGCACCGTCCTTCGCACCACTGACGCGGACGTTGATTCGACCTGCCTTGAGCGGCATGACGAGACCAAGTGCGCGTCCGTCCTCTATGGTCACAGTTTGGCGCGCGCGCGTTTTGCCGGTATCGGCTTCGATATCGTACGTGCCCGGGTCGAGCTTCGCTGAGACTTCGGTGCCTTCGCTTTCTGCTAAGGGTGTTACACCGCCGCTGACATAGATGCGCCATTTTGCAGGTATGGCCAACACCTCGCCACCCTCTGCGAGCGCAAGCGTAGCACGCAACGAAGCTCCAACCGGCGGTGCAGGGGCATTGTGTGTGCCCGATGACGATACGGCCGATTTGCCCGGTGTAAGCAGTGCCGCTTCGAATGCTTTGTCGATGGCCGTGACGAGGCTCGGCGTATCGGTGGCATCAAAAAAAGTTCCACCGGTTGTTTTGGCAATGCAAGCAAGCCGCGGTTGATCTTGCGTTGGCACGCCGATGGCAATGGTGTGGATGGCCACGCCAGGTGTTGATGCCGCAAATTCGTTCGCCGCTGCGCAAGCATCTTGCTGACAATTGTCAGGGCCGTCGCTGATCAGAATAATGCTGGCAGGACGCTCACTGCCAAGTGCCGCGATCGTCTCTCGCAGTGCGCTGACCATCGGCCCCTTGCCGCGCGGGTTGAGTTTGGCAACTGCGTCCAATGTCGTCGTGCGCGAGACATCCGGCGCACTGATAATTTCAACGTCACCGCAGTTGCCGCGCCGCCGATGACCAAACGACGTCAGTCCAATGCGGTTCGTAGTGTTCGATTGGAGCGCGGCGGTCAATTGATCGCGCACGACGTCGATCTTGGCGCGCTTTTCAGCATCGAAGCGGGCCCACATCGATCCCGAGCCATCGAGCACAATCATGGCTGACGCCGCATCGTTGGCGTGCGCGTTCGGGATTGCGCCAATAACGCACACCGAGAAAGCGATGGCCCATTGCCGGGTCAAAAAACGAAAATGGCGCATCGCAACTCCTGGCAGCGAGGATCGGCAATAGTCTGAGACGGCGCATGTTAAGCGGCCAAACTGTCAAGTCGATTGTATCAGACGCACAAGTGGGATAGCGAGACTTTGAATGATGCTGAATTGGTACACGAGAATTAGGACGAGCTATGACGTCTCCGGTTTTAGAATTTCTCTCCCGTCGCCGCTCGGTCAAGCCCGACAAGCTTACCGCACCCGGCCCGACAGCCGATGAACTCCTGAAGATATTGACGGCTGGCGCACGCGTTCCCGACCACAAAAAATTGACCCCATGGCGTTTCATAGTGTTCGAGGGCGATGCGCGGGCAGAAATCGGCGATGTGTTTGCGGATGCCTGCATACGGGAAGAAAAAGAGCCGCCATCACAGATGCGCCTGGAGACCGAACGGCAGCGCTTTCAACGCGCGCCGCTGGTGATTGGTGTCGTGTCGCAAATCAAGCCAAAGCCTGGAGCGCCCGAGTGGGAGCAGGTTCTGTCGGCTGGCGCGCTGTGCTTTAACATTTGCTTGGCAGCCAATGCACTCGGATATGCAACCAATTGGATCACGGAGTGGGTCGCCTACAGTCCATCCGTGCGAGCGGCTTTAAAATTGTCCGATCAAGAGCGGGTCGCAGGCTTCATTTACATCGGCCGCTCCGACGACAAACCCGATGATCGCGAACGACCTGTCATTGAAAATCTCATCACGCGCTGGTCATCGTCATGACCAAGAATATCTAGAACTGGGCAGTGCGTTAACGGTTTGTTTACCGTGTCGAAACTATCGTCATCACATGCGTGTCTAAGTTTGACTCAAATGTGGCGGTCGGGTCAGCACGGCGAGCACTTTCAGCAAGCCTAGATACAACAACCTAAATCATGGCCTTCTCACTGGTGCTGCATGCACCAGCCGAGAGGGCCAGTCGGTTTTTAGGGGCATCGCGTGACGCAAGTCGCGCCACGTCGCATGACGCAAAAACTCAGTATCGAAATTGCTCTGACAATACGCGCTCTTCCAAGCCGTGATCGCGGTCGAACATCATGAACAATTCGATGGTGCGCGCTTTCTCGATTTCAACGCGAACCACGTCGCGAATTTCGAAATGGTCAGCGACAGCGCTAACGGGCCGCTTAACGTTTTCCAGAACTTCAATCACGATATGTACTTTATTGGGCACGAGCGCACCGCGCCAGCGGCGCGGACGAAACGGGCTGATCGGCGTGAGTGCGAGAAGTGGGGCTTTAATGGGCAGAATTGGCCCATGCGCTGACAAATTATAAGCGGTCGAACCGGCAGGCGTCGCGACCAGAACCCCATCGCAAATCAGCTCTTCCATGCGCAAAACGCCATCAATGGAAATTTGCAGCTTTGCAGCCTGATAGCGCTCACGAAACAGAGACACTTCATTGATGGCCAAGCCCTTGTGCGCCTTACCCGTGCTGTCGGTCGCCACCATCGACAGCGGATGAATGCGACTAATCTCGGCAGCGTTCAAGCGTTGGAGAAGATCGTCCTCGCGATAATCGTTCATCAAGAAGCCGACAGATCCACGGTTCATGCCGTAAATCGGAATCTTATCGTTGATGAAGCGATGCAAGGTCTGCAACATCAAGCCGTCGCCCCCGAGCGCGACGATGGCATCGGCCTTATCTGGCTTGGCGTCACCATAAAGTTTGGCGAGTCGAGTGCGCGCGTCTTGTGCCTCGGGCACGTCGCTGGCCACAAATGCGATGCGTTCGAATTTCAATTTTTCTTTTGGCATCGGGCCCAAACTGTTTGGATCGGTGAAACTTCGTCGTTGCTTTTCGCTGGGTAGGGAGGCTCGCTCAAGTCATGTCTATCAACAAGTCCTTTACGGCAGGTAGCTTAGCAACCGAAAGCAGCGCACGGCTGCCCCTGGTGATGGTTTATGCAACATTCCCGTGCGCTGAAGCTGCTGTGGAGGTCGGGCGGCGGATGGTCGAGGGCGGTCTGGCGGGCTGTGTTAACGTCTTGCCAGCCATGACGTCAGTTTACGTTTGGGACGGTAAAACCGAGACCGCTCAAGAAGCCGTCATGATTGCGAAACTTCCTGCCAGTTCGGCTGACTCAGCCATGGCGTTCATCAAGGCGAACCACAGCTACGAGACGCCAGCGATCTTGATCATCCCGGTGATCGCAGGAGATAAAGATTATCTGTCTTGGATTATTGCCGGAACACATAACGATCGCAACAATTTCAACCGTCAGAAGTAGCCCCTTAAAGCCTCATCGATATTGTTAACTGGTCGGCCAGGGCCGCGATATCCGCGTCTGCGTTTTTTGCCGGACGAGTAAGAATATTTGCTGCGCTTGGCGCGAGCGGGTCGATAACCGGCCTTGCGACCCGAGGACAGCTTCGGCGGCTCTTGAATCAAAACGCCGTCAACGACCGCGTCGGCGGGTTGAAGGTCTATGGCCGCAACTTCGTCTGGTCTGACTGCACCAGCAGGCAGCAGCGGTTTGACACCCGATGTATTGGCGAAGCTCTCGGCCGAATAATCGGGCGCAGTATCGCTGATGACGCGCGGACGGCCATCTTGTCCGATGACTGCAACGGCGGCTGATCGGTCAGCAGCAATTGGCAATGGCGCGCCGACTGACATCCGCCCAGGGAGCGGAGCACGACGGTCAGCTTGCGGAGCAAGCGCGATCTGATCATCTTTAAGCCACGGCAGAGTTTCGGCCGCTCCAGGCGGTGTCGATGGCCGACGCGTGTCGATCGTCGCAACGCGCCGAGCGCTGGCAGCAGTTTTGGCAGCGACATGATCGTCGGCATAACGTTTCACGACCTGATCACGACGCGCTTGTGCATGTCTGATTTTTTCCTGAGTGCGTTGAGCAGATTTTGATTTTTTTGCAGCTTGAGCGACCACCGCTTGCGGAAGGCAGCGCCCGCTCGCGGACATCACTTCGCCAGCCTTGCAATCGGCACCGCACGCCATGCCCGAATGACCTTGGACGAGCGTCAGAAGAATGTAGTCGGGCTCGTCGACCGGCAACGATCCGTTGATGCGATCCATGAAGGCCCACATCGCGCGCTTGGTCGATGCGGTCCACGCCCCGGTGATGTAACCGCCGTAGCAACCGACACGCTTCAATTCCTGTTGCAAGTCGCGAGTGAGTTTCGCGCGCGTCTCAACGTCCCCGGCTTTTGAAGATGTCAAAGCACGAGCGCTCGATGCAGCAGGATCGGCAAGCACAACGGTGCGCCAGGGCAGAGCCGACGCTGCAGCTTTGGGTTCAGACTTATGAAGTGCCGGTTTCGTCGCAGCCGCGATTGTCTTGACAGGAGTGTCAGGATCTTCAGGCTCAACTTGGACAGGTAACAATGGCGCTTGCGCGGAAAAGGTGCGCGGCAACGTAGACATCGTGATGCGAAGATCACGTTCAGGTGCGCCGAGGATGCGGACCGCCTCTTGCGTTGGAGTAGGCGTGCGAACCGATTTCTGGCTTTCCGTGGCGAGCCAAGCGCAAACAAAGCCGACGCCAACCAATACAAGCGAAGTGCTGTCCAATCGCTGCATGACGCGTACTCCTCACTGACCAATCCGCGACTACGAATATTCGCAATCAGACGTGGCGGGGCCAGTCCTCATTCCAAAGCAAAGTGCGGTGCTCAGTGGTCTCAAGTGCGGCGCAAATCTCGCAAAGGCACGTCGCCAAGCGCTTCGGAAACGCAGCTACGTTTGACACCACACACAAGTGTCACCTTGAAGAAAATTATATCACGAGTGTAGCGAAATTTTCGCGGACCCACCGAAATTGATCGGCGCAGCAAACTTGCCGACGGATTGCTGCCGTCACACCGCCAAGCTCGGCATCTCGGTCGCTGGGCAACTGCCAATCTGGCGAACGAGCAATACGGCGGCATCCGCCCGAATTAGCATCAGCACCCGCGAAACGTTCACGCCCCGAACTCGGTCGCCGTGTGGACAACTCAGGACAACGCGAGGACAACCGGTTGATAACCCGTGTCGCGTTCCGCGCTTATCCACCGGCTGGCAAAAGCGCCACAAGCAGCCCAAACTGATGCAACAGAATCGCAGCGGCTCTACAGCCACGCCCTAGCAGTATGATTCCCTTAACAATTCAAATCGAATCGCTTAACGCTGAAAGCCGAGGGGAGTTTATTTCAGTTGCGTTTATACAGCCCTGTGCAAAGCGCGTGAGGCATCATCCACAGACGAGATCGAGCGGCGATCTGACGGTGGATGGCTTGGCGGCTAAGGCGGGGTTCGGTTCTCTATGCGGACCTGTTGCGTGCAGTCTTTTTCGTCTGCCGGTTGTCATGGGGATGACGCCGGAGCTCACGGGCGCAAAATGTCAGGCACACAAAGCAGTTACGCTCTCGTTTGGCGTTGGAGAACTTGGTCGGCTTTCACTCTCAAAAGCTCGGACCACAAGACCGAACTGGCCGGTTTATCTCGTTTCGCGTCGATCCGGCCCTCGCACAGGAGAGGGCAACGATATGAGACACGTCCTAGGCGTGTTGGGGGTTCTTGCAGCAGGCGTTTTGCTTTTGGTGTCTTGCGCAATGAACTATCGGTTTGGCTTCAGTCTCGGACGGACCGAGATGGATGGCCAGATCTACGGAGCGGCTTCCGCCGCCGCTGACTGCTTGAAAGCACTTATTCCATTTTTCTTCTTCGCCGCTGTAAAAAATAGAGTTTGGTCGCAGGCTGCTGCGTCCGCGCTCGTGTGGGTGGTCGTTACGGCCTACTCCATGACCTCGGCGTTGGGGCACGCGGCTCTCAACCGTTTCGACACCTCCGGCCAACGCACTCAGGTCGCAGAAACCTACAAGGATCTGCGCTCCGAGTTGAAACGCTCCGAGGAGAAGTTGGGATGGGTCCCGCAACATCGTCCGTATGAGACGGTGCAAAGCGCGATCGAGGGCGTGAAAACGCAGCGCGCTTGGAAATGGTCGAACGGATGCACAGACGCGAAGTCGCGCACTGAGCAAAAGTTCTGCCAGCAATTCCATGCGCTCAACGCCGAACTCGCATCCGCGAATGAAGCCAAGAGTATCGAAGCAACCATTGCAGGTCTGAAATCCAAGATCGGCGGCATGGACGGCACGACAGTGATGTCGGAATCCGATCCGCAAGCCAAAGTTCTGGCCGACCTCGCAACGGCGTTCGTACCCGGTGTCACGATCGAGCACGTGCAGATGGCGATGACGATTTTCGTCGCGCTTCTGCTTGAGATCGGTTCTGGCTTCGGCATGTACGTCGCCTTCAGCCAGTGGCGTATCTATGACGTCAAGGCGCTGCCCGTACCCACAGCGGTATCGGCAGATAACACCGCTGCGGTAGCGGTGGCGGCACCGGTGGTTACACCGCTCGCCGTTGAAGAGCAAAAACCGCGTTCCGTCGCCAACGACAACAAGAGCATCGAGGCATCCCTCGAACTCGAAGTTGCCCAAGCGGCGCCTGCTGTCGCCCAACGCACCGAAAGTCGTGCCGTTGAAGTGCGCGCAGCATCACCTGCGCGTGTCACGCGTATTGTTCCTGAGTCAGATACCGAACGTTACTATCGTGAGCGCGTCGTTACCAAGGACGGAGAAACAGTCACCCATAACGATATGTACTACGACTACTGTGATTGGTGTGAAACCAAGAACAAAGAACCTATGGCTCAACCAAGCTTCGTTCGCGAATTCGGCGAACTGGGCGTGAAGAAGGAAAGAACCGGAGGCCGTACGCGTTGGTCTGGCGTTGCACTGATATCGAAATTGGGTGCTGAGGAGGCTACGACACCGCCTCTCTACCGAGCTGATGCAGCCTAGCGCTGCGTCTTGGAAACGATCAGGCCCCCTCACGGGGGCCTTTTTGTTTTCGGGGCGTGATGATACCGCGCTTGGCGGACGGCTCATCATGCCGGAGGCATGTCTTCGACATGACAAACGAGAGTCGCCAAGCGCCAACGAAAAAGTTCAGGCCCCCTCACGGGGGCCTTTTTCTTTTGACCGTGAGATACTCAGGCACACACGCATTTGTGCATGAAGAAGTTTTGCCAGCATCACTTAAGCACATTGTCATCCCGGCCGTAGCGCAGCGGAGAGCCGGGACCCAGAGCTTCCATCAATGCACGTTTTAAGCCCTGGGTCCCGGATCGCGATGCCGGGCATCGCGTCCGGGATGACAAGTAGCGGCACGACATGTGCGCCACATAACCCTCTGTTTAAGATCAACAAAGTGGCTTGCTGCTTGATCTTGCGTCAATGACGCGGTTGTATTTTCAGCACTTCAAGTATAACCTAGATAAATGGAAATTATATTTTGACCTCTGTATCGCAAGACCAGGGGCAAAACTTAGCCGAAACTTCAAACGCACGCCGATTATTGCTGCTGAGCCCCCGGTTATGACCATCAGGGCGACGACGCGCAGCCAAACTTTTCAGCGTGATTTTCAATGGGCCGGGTTCGACGCATTGATCACGGCTCAAACCTACGACATCGAAGATCTCGAAGATAGATCGAAGGATTGTCCTTCATCGTGGAGCGTCGCGTCTCGACGACGACCGCGTACCCTTCGGGCGCACAGTCCAACCGGCTTCGACCGATCGTCGAAATCGAACAAGGTGATTGGGCGCGCGTCCCACAACAAAACATGGAGTGAAGAACGTGAGCTTACCGAAATTCAAAGCCGGCCAGTTGGTTGATTTCAATCCGGCCCGCGCCACCATCCCGGCGTCAATCCGCGAATATCAAGTGTTGCGCATGATGCCGACCGAAGGCAGCGGCGAACGCCAGTATCGCATCAAGACAATTGCCGAACAGTTCGAACGTGTCGCCAAGGAAAGCGAATTGGTACCGCGTGCGCGTGTAAGTAGTGGCGTTGCTGAATAGATAAGGCGTTAAAGCTGAACGTCGTCACAATCTTGCGTCGCCTATGCATTAGTTTGCCGAAGATAGAGCCGCGCTGAGATCGCTCAAGCGCGCAACTGGAGAAACGCAAATGGCCAAGGGACAAGTGCGCTCGACGCGCGAAATTCGCAAACCGAAGAAATCAGCAAGCGCCAAAGCTGAGGCCGCACAGTCAACGGTCGGCTCGACGTTCGGTAAGTCGCAATCTGGCGGCAAGAAGTCCGGCGGCAAACGCTGAAGACACCACTGATGCGAGTCGTTATGCTGGCGCAAAACGGCCGCATGACACGGAGCCAGATATGACTGCATCACGGCGCGATGCCGACCTTCAACGAACACCAGAACGCGCGTTCGAGGACGAAGATATCAATCCAGAAATCGTGCAGGCTATCGACGACATTCACAATCGTGATCTTGAGCCGGAGCGCCTGAAAAAATTGGCAGATGAATCAGCAAAAAAACAAAAGATGCGTGTGCGTGTCATCGGATTTCTGCTAGCCATTGCCGCGTTCGCCGTTTGGTATTTTTAAACCGCGACAACGAAAAAGCCGACCTTTTGCAAGGTCGGCTTCTTTCGATTATCAGCTTCGATAGCTTACGAGCGAGCGCTTGCTATCTTTGCTTCGATCGAATTCCAATTAGATCTTGTTGATTTTGTCGTTGACGGCATTCGAAGTGTCTTTGATTGCGTCTTTAGTCTTGCCGACTGCGACCTGAGCTTCACCCTTCAATTCCTGAGCAGCGCCTTCGGCCTGCAACTTTTCCGAACCGACGAGCTTGCCAACGCCTTGCTTAACATTGCCGACGGCATCGTTCGTGTAGCCCTTGATCTTGTCTGTGGTGCTGCTCATGAAAAATTCTCCCATATAAAACCGATTGCCGCCACTTGCGCCCCAAAGCACGGGGGTACTCGGTACCAGCGCAAGCGGCGGCTTGCAGGAAGATAACGCCGACACTCAAATGTGGTTCCAAGAAAATTTTGCGAATAAATACTCTGCGACAATCGCACAGAGCTGTTCAGAAAGCTGGTCTCGCTACGATTGTGCGGCGAGTGTCCTAACCAATCACCATGCTTGTAGCAAAGCGTGCCGCAACGCACAGCGCGGATATGGCGGTCATCATTGCAGCACGCGCATTCAGCTGTTGTGTGCGATTGAAGGCAACGACGAGCCGATTGAAATCGTGATTATCGATCTCTTCGAAACGATGCAGACGTCGGATCGATCGACCGCTCGCTTGATACCACAGCCACGATGCTGCAAGCGCCGTTAATAGGCTGGCGATATCGAGCACCATGATCATCGTCTATGTCCTCAAGGCTGGTGTTGAGCCGAAATCATGCGTCCGCTTTGCCAGCAATCGTCAAAGCGAAGGCAAACGTCAGCGCGACATCTTTGAGACTATCGAAGCGCCCCGATGCACCGCCGTGGCCAGCTCCCATGTTGGTTTTTAAAAGCACCAGATTTGGGCTGGTATTCAAACTGCGCAGTTTCGCGATCCACTTGGCTGGTTCCCAATAGGTGACGCGCGGATCGGTGAGGCCCGCAACAGCCAAAATGTGCGGATAGGCTTTGGCTTCGACGTTGTCATAGGGCGAGTAGCTTTTGATGGCCGTAAAGTCTTCGGGCGATTGCAGCGGATTTCCCCACTCCGGCCATTCGGGTGGGGTGAGCGGCAGCGAGGCATCGAGCATGGTGTTCAGCACATCGACGAACGGCACTTCGGCAATGATGCCGAGAAACAGATCTGGTGCGCGGTTAGCCACCGCACCCATCAACATACCTCCGGCCGATCCGCCGTTGGCGACGATACGACCGCGCTGCGTGAGGCCTTGGGCAACGAGGTGCTCGCCAGCCGCGATGAAGTCGGAGAAGGTGTTGGTCTTCGCCGCCATCTTGCCATTTGTGTACCAGCGATAGCCTTTGTCCTTGCCGCCACGAATGTGCGCGACGGCATAGATAAAGCCGCGATTGACGAGCGACAGCCGCGCGGTCGAAAACGAAGCGGGCATGGAGATGCCGTAAGCACCGTAGCCGTAGAGTAGGACGGGCGCAGAGCCATCGAGCGGCGTTGTTTTTTTGTAGAGTAGCGTGACGGGCACGAGTTCACCGTCAGTTGCTGGCGCGAAAAATCGTCGGGTCACGTAATCGGCAGGCGTGTGACCGCTGGGAACTTCCTGACGTTTGCGCAAGGTGCGTTGGCGTGTCTCCATGTCGTAGTCGAACGTTTCAGCCGGCGTCGTCATCGACGAGTACGTGAAACGAATGCGCGTCGTATCGAATTCGTAGCCTGCGCTGAGACCGAGCGCATAAGCCTCTTCATCGAACGATATGGCATGCTCGTCGCCGTCGCTCATGCGGGTGACGACGATGCGCGGCAGGCTGTCTTCTCGTTCGAGCCGCGCCATGTGATTGGCAAACACGTTCACGTCGATCAACAAACGGCCAGGCTTGTGGGCAAGGAGTTCACGCCAATTCGCTTCCGCCGGATCTGAGATCGGCGCTGTCACGATGCGAAAATCTTCCGCGTCGTTGGAGTTGGTCATGATGATCAGGAGATCGCCGTGATGCTCCACGCTGTATTGATGGCCTTTACGTCGTGGTGCGACCAGACGCGGTGCGGCTGTGACGGCCTCACAATCTATCAGGTGAACTTCGCTGGTTTCATGATCGTGAATATCGATCAGCACGAAGCGGCGCGACTGCGTTTGCGAAACGCCCACGTAAAAGCCGGTGTCCTTTTCTTCGTACACGAGCACGTCGTCGCTTGTCGGTGTGCCGAGCGTGTGGCGATAGACGTAGAGCGGGCGATGGTTGGCATCGACCTTGATGTAGAACAGCGATGTCCCATCGGCCGACCAGATAATGTCGCCACGCGTATCGGGGATTTCGTCTGGCAGCGTCGCGCCTGTTTCGAGATCGCGTATCCGGATCGTGTAGAGTTCAGAACCTTTGTCGTCGGTCGAGTAGGCGAGATAGCGGTGATTGTTGGAGTGCGAGGTTGCGCCGAGATCCCAGTAGTCTTTGCCAGCGGCTTCGAGGTTGCCATCGAGGAGCACCGTGGCATCTTCAGCAGCTCCACCCAAAGGTATGCGGCACAGTTGAGCGTATTGCCCGCCCTTAACAAAGCGCGGGAAATACTCGAATTGACCGTCGGGTTGCGGCACTTGGCGGTCGTCTTCTTTGAGGCGCGCTTTCATTTCTTTGAAGAGAGCGTCTTGCAGGGCCTGTGTCGGCGCGAGGGTGGACTCTGTGAACGCGTTTTCTGCTTCCAGGTAGTCGCGAATGTCGGCATCAAGCAGCGACGGCTGACGCATAACCTCCTGCCAGTTATCGGCGCGCAGCCAAGCGTAATCGTCGCTCAGGGCAATGCCGTGATGCGTTGTCGTGTGTGACACGCGCTTGGCTAGGGGTGGCGTCGGTAAGGAGGGCGTCGTGTTGGATGTGACAGGTTGGGTGGTCATGCGGTCTCAAGTGAGTTGACGAGAATGGATCGGTCGTTCCTGACGCCGTCGTGGCAGGTGCTGCAACGTTCATCAAGTCGCAGATGAATGTGACCAAGTAACATGGTGTCCCGATCACGAAAGGTAGGGATAAGCCAGCACAAAAATACCGTACGCGTTGACAATAAAAATGAAATGATGGCAGAGGGTTTGCTAAATCGTAATCTTCCCTCAAGCAGACTACAGACAGAATAAAATCCAGATATAGTGATAATTATTATGGGTTACTGTATGTAATCATGTATAGCGTCGATTGATAGCTTCAGACGGAAGCCCAGACGCCATTCGAAAATCAAGGACGCGAGCCAGCGAGAGCAAAGTATGGATAGTTCAACGTCGCCGGAATTAGTTGCGATCACCGCCTCGATCGTCGCAGCCTACGTCAGCAACAACACGATAGCTTCAGCCGAAATTCCCGCACTGATTGCTGACACGCATGCAGCATTGAGCCGAGCCGCAGGCCGCGCTGTGACCGTCGAGCGCGATGACAGCAAACCAAAAGTTGCCGTCAAAAAATCGGTCATGCCGGACTTCATCATATGCCTCGAAGACGGCAAAAAATTTAAATCTCTGAAGCGCCATTTACGCACGCACTACAATTTGTCACCCGAAGAATATCGCGAGAAGTGGGGCTTACCGCACGACTATCCGATGGTCGCGCCAAACTATGCCCAGGCGCGCAGCCAGTTAGCTAAAAAAATGGGATTGGGCACGCGCAAGTAGAATTTGGCGCGTCTCGATGTCGGTTCTTATAAAGCGACATGTCATGCGACGGGCAGTTTACTTTTCGGCATCGCTATTGCCTGTTGGAGTGCGGCAAGTTCCGCGCGTTCACGCGTGAGCGCACGCGCAAGCGCCGCATGTCGCCCAAGATCATAAGCCCAGTGTCCCGCCCGTCCGCGTTGCCGTTCAGCTCGCAGCGCTCGCGCCATCACAGCAACAATGCGTTGGCGGCCCGCAATCGACGTGTCGGATAATTCGTTCGGCCACAGCGGTAGCAGACGCGCGAGAGCATCGCTGCGGGAGTCGTCGTCAGATATCTTGAGATTGTTTTGGCTCATGGTCCGCGAGCATGCGGTCACGCAGCAACACGGGGATAACTTCTTTAGACGAGATGCAATTAAGGTTGATCGCACGGACGAAAAAAAAGTTATCCCCGCCGTTCACGCTCAGCATAGGATTTGCTTCGGGAGCAAATATTCTGCGTTAGGATCGAAAATATTGGTGACGTTACTTCAAAGACCTACACTGTATCGTCCTTTGAGGATCAATTCGATGTTGCAAGCTGCCAAATCGCGCGTGCCAACTCCGCACAATTTTACCAAGTCCTATAAGTCGAAGCATTTTTCCAATCGCCTACGCCAACAACGGCTATGGAATATTTTCAAGCTGCCTGAACCTGATTTTCAACTGCAAGCTCGTCTGGCGATTGAACTGGCTGTCGGGCAGGCCTTTGGCGTCGATCAGGTCGAACTTTCGACCGACAAGCGAGGACAACGGCGCATCGCATTTGCGCGTCAAGTTGCGATGTATCTGGCTCATGTGGTGTGCGGTCTGACGATGACGGACGTGGGCCGCATGTTTGGACGTGATCGCACGACGGTTGCCCATGCGTGCCAAAAGATCGAACAACGGCGCGATCATGTCCAGTTCGACCGTGCGCTCGATCTGTTGGCGTGGGCCGTGCCAGTCATGGTGCAACGGCCGTCTGCCTATCGCGTTACGCACTGATCACGGGGATAGTAAATGCGTAAATCTAATCGGGCTGGTCCGCAGGCGCGGACTGAGCAAGAGACGTCGCGCGCCGTGCCGGATGTAAACCTGGCAGAAAGCCCGCTCGCCTGGCTGGCGCGGCGGAAAGACAAAGACGGCAAGGCGCTGATCTCCGATGAAGAGTTTCAGGCGGGAGAGCGTCTGCGCGCCGATTTCTGGTTTGCTCACATGACGCCGAGCGTGACAGCCAACTGGTCGCGGCTATTGGGCAGCGGTGGTACGCGACACAGTCGATCGCCTGACCATGGCGCAGACATTCAAGATCATGTGTATGCCGCCAAAGAGCGTGTGCGACGTGCGTTGCGCGTCGTCGGACCGGATCTGGCAGGCGTGCTGATTGACGTCTGCTGTCATTTGAAAGGCATCGAGGCGAGCGAACAGAATTTGCGATTGCCTAAGCGAGCCGGCAGAATTGTCTTACAGATCGCATTACGCCAGCTTGCGCGGCATTACGGTCTTCTGCGTGATGACGATCACCACGACGAGCGCTCGGTTCGCGTCAATCATTGGGGCGCAGAAAATTATCGCCCGCGCATCGATGAGGATCACAGCGATGGAGCCAGTCACCAATGAGCTTTACGCTATTAAAATTTAGGCGTGCTCGATGAGCGACTGAGCGTCCGACCGGATACGCGTCACCATCGCTGCCAATCCATTGGAGCGCTGCGGCGTGAGATGATCTTTCAAGCCGAGTTCAGCAAAAATCGCTGGAGCATCGATATCGAGTATTTCACGCAGCGTTTTGTCTTCGTAAATCGCAAATAGAATAGCGATCAGACCTTGCACGATATGGGCGTCGCTGGTGCCGCTCATGGACAGCGTATCTTGGGCGCTGGGAGATGCGCCTTTGCTCCTACGTTCGGTCGCGAGCCAAACCTGACTGGCGCAGCCGCGCACTTTGTTCGCATCTGTGCGCACGGTTTCAGGCAGAGCAGGCAATGCGCGGCCCAACTCGATGACATAACGATAACGATCTTCCCAATCGTCAAGAAGTGCGAAATCGGATTGGATACTGGCAAGTGACATACGTGACCTATTGCAAAGTGACCACTTCATGCGGGCCTGCATTTACATAGGTGGCTGTTGTACCAAAGCGCAAGGCTCAGCCACTGCGTGTTCGAGAAGCAGACTTAAATGCTGCCTTTGGCGCCGGGTTTACCGCGCCAAACCGGTTTCAGGTCTTGCGGTGTGAGTGTACCATCGAGCGGCCTTACGGAGGCTGGAGCTACGCGTGCCGGATCCTCAGAGCCAACCTCGTCTTTCGAGCCGATCTGGGTTTCGCCGTCTTGGCTGGAGCGGATCATGTCGTAAGCGAGCTTTGCACCGAACTCGGCCTTGGCGACAAACTGCACCCACAGCTTTTCGCCTTGCTCACACGTCGGACCATTGCGATCGCAGAACGTGACAGCCCACGTCGCAGCGGCTGCAGCACGCTTATACAACTGCTCTTGCTGTTCGCGATCAGACGGCAGAAGGGCGACGCCGACTGCAATGATCGCTGCTGTTCGCAAAAGTCCCATACTCAATCACTCACTCAAAAAACTCGATTGCGCTTTTAAATTGATCTTGCGCAATGGAACGACGACAAGCGCCGATAGAACCTCTTCATCATGTCTAGCAGTTGAGTCTCAACAAACCGATTTGAACGCTCTTCAAATTTGCCGTTCAATTGCGCAAAATTAGATTTGAATTTTAAATAAATGGTTGTCGCGCGCGTGCTCTAAGCAGCGACCTGCCGCCACAGTTAAGAAGTCCTTAACGGCTGATCTGGATACTGCCGAAGTCGATCGCTAGGCGCGCAAAAGCGTATGTGGGTATCGATTTCGATTGGGGGAGCATCGCGCAGGATGATGTTTTCAGCGTCCAAGCTGGCTGGTTTGATGTGTGCTGCCTTGACGGTATGCTTCGGTGTGAATTTATTTTTTCTACAAGCGCAACGACGCGTGGGCGCAAGCGAAACAGCAATTCTCAATATCAAGCCGATACAACCTACCGGCACTGTTGGTGATGCCGCGAGCACGGACGTCGCCACCACGCATATAGTCACAACGCCGGTTGCCTCGACGCCATCCAATCCAAACGACTCGGTCGCAACAGGCTCTATCGATCCAGCGCAGGTCACTCCGGAGATCGTGCGCGGTATTCAGCGCGAATTGAATGCGCGTGGTTTCGAGGCGGGCACACCGGATGGCGTAACAGGCTTGGTGACCCGAGCAGCGATATTGGCGTTCGAACATGATTATGGTTTGCCCGCCACCGCAACTCCGTCGTCGGAGCTGTTGAGCCGCATCGTGCTGGGAAGTTCAGGGCAGCAGGCGTCCGCCCGCGACCAGCCGGCGATAGCAACGCCCGAGGCCGAGACGGTCATACGCTCTGCCAAGCAGGTTCTCACGGCGTTGGGCTATCCGGCTGGCAAGCCAGACGGCGCTGTCACACCGCAATTCTCGCGCGCACTGCGTGACTTCGAGATCGCTCAGAAATTACCCGAGAGCGGCCGCATATCCGGGCCGACCATGGGACGGTTGCTACGCTTGCAGGCGCACCTTCAAAAGCCCAAAGCGCCGACCGCGCGGGCGGTGAAATCGAACTGAGCCGTATCCCCAACGATGCAGACTTGACCATGGCCGTGAAAGCGGCAGTGTGCCGGGCGATGCGATTGAAATCAGCGATATGGGTCAAAGCGTATGTGCGCCGTTGTGCCGTGAACGGGGCTATGGCCGTGGTCGCGCGTCACGGCGACGATGATGCAGGCGCAATCTTCATCAAGATCATGCGCCGCGACGGCCTTTCGACTTTGTTTGCGCCCGCACCCGCCGGCCGTGACGACGCTGATTTCGACCGACGCTGGGTTGCGTGTTTTTCAGGTCGCGCTGTCAGCGCCGAAGAAGCCGACGCGCACATGGCGCGCGAAGTACGTTTCGATAGCGACATCTGGGTGATCGACGTCGAGGACATGGATGGTCGCAATTTTCTCGGAGACGATCTTGTGGCGTGAGTGGCCGTTTCGTCATCGCGCGAAGATTAACCACTCGTTAACATCTATGCGATTCAAATGATGCGTGCGCTGATTCTGTAGCGCGTGAGGACAGCGGTCGAAGACGTCGGGTCAATTCAAGGCCAAGAGGATCGACATGGCCAGTATTTTGGAATTCCGCTCAGTCTCGCGTGCCATGACTCATGCTGATAAGCCTACGCGCGCGCAAGGCAACTCGGCTGACATCGTCATCTTTCCGGGTATCAGGTACCAACGCTGGGCCGATGAAACGGATGCACAAGCCGAGTGCGATCCAAGCATAGTGCTGCGTCGCGATTCACCGACGCGCGATCAGTAAGTCGCCGTCGAACAGTTGGATTGCGCCAGCACGCTTTCGGCCATTGCCCGATAGCCAGCACCTTTGTCGGGTGCGCGAACAATGATAACCCCTTCCTTTGCGGCGACAGCAAGCAGGGGGCTGGCATTCACACCCTTACCGAGCGCTTGCGGTGTCAAACCTAAAAAACGGTCGTCGTTGGGCACGATGGTGAGCGAGATATTGGTTTGCCGACCGGGAGCGGCCGCCGCAAAATACGCGCTCGATCCATCCGGTCGATGAATGCCGATGGTCCATCCCAGATCGGGCAACACGGCGCGAACGGCAATCGGTCCCGATGCAGTCGAGAATACGCACATCGCATAGCGCGCGTCGGCATTCAGATATGGCAACGGTTGTGCGCCAGGCACTACCGGATCGATCACAGTCATGGTGTTGAGTTTCAGCTTATTCGACAGTTGCGCGAATGCCGAGTTACCGGTGTCTGCAACCGCCATGAACGTTGCGATGACATGCACGATAGCTGCCAGCAACGGCAAACCGACGATCCAAGGCCACGGCCATTTGCGATTTTTCAAACGCGCGATCATGAGCAGCCCTCACGGCGAATGTCCGGGAGCAACTTGGTGCGCTCGACGCGCTCTTCGTCCGATAGTCCGGTCGCGGGATCGAGCACCGTGAACACGAGCATCAAGCGACCCGCCCCACTCGTCGGCAACCAATTTCCAGGCCGCGCATCGCGACCCAACGTGACGATGTAAGAACCGTCTGGATTAGTGGCAACGGTATCGCGCGTGAACACATAGCGTTCCGCATCGTTGGCAATAAGCGCGCCCGTGCTGTCGAATACGGACAAGCTCCACCACAAGCCACCCGTGTCGGGACCTTCAATCACATAATCGCACGAGGAATGCAGGCGCGCGCCAAGAGTGTCGCTGTCAGCCTCATAGACGCCCGCGCTGTGAGCGGCCAAACGCAACGTTCCGAACTTGACGATGTGAGCGCGCGTGTAGGGATCTGCGTCGTCAAGACCGATGCTATGCCAGTGAACCCAGGGACCATAGCTGTCGGTCGACAGCATCGAGCCATCGGCAATCATCGCGCGGCTGGAGAGCACGCCGACAATGATGGCGCACACGATGGCAACGATCTGACCGAACAGGCGCATGACCGAACGCGCGATGTCGCGCGCGACATCGCCGAGCGAACCGCTGCGCGGTGGTGTGATGTCAGTTGCCGCCAAGACGATCCTCGCTTGGGTCAGCTATGGAATTGGCTCGGCGCTTGCCGACGGGCGCTAACGTCGCCCGGCGATCATCCGCTGCGTTGGGCGCAACGTCTGGTGCGGTGTTACCAGGCGGTAGCGGCAATCCAGGCGTAGCTGGCGCCGATGTCGTCGGTGATGTGGGTAATGATGTAGGCGAAGCAGGCACAGTCGCTTTCGCAGGCGTGACGGGAAGCGTGCCAATGGTGCCCGCTTTACGCAAAGCCGCGCTCAAGACTTTCAGTGCATCGCGCGTGCGGTCGGGCAGAATGCTTTGCGGGCGCTGTGGCGTGCCGTCGGCGTTCGCGACATCGGGTTGCGAGATGCCTGCAGCGATCTCGGCCGCCTTCTGTTCGGCGGCGCGTTGTTGCTCGGCAATCTGAACGGGGTGCGGTTCTAATCCGGGAATGGTCGGAATGTTCATGTCGGTGTGCGCCACCGTCATGAAGGCATGCCAGAGCGGCGCTGCAAACTGACCGCCGGTAACGCCGCTCGATCCGCCGCGCATCGGCCGGTTATCGTCGTTGCCGAGCCAGACGCCCGCAACATATTTGCCGGTGAAGCCGACGAACCAAGCATCCTTCGGTCCGGTCGATGTGCCGGTTTTGCCAGCGGCGTGCGTGAAATCGAGGGCCGCGCGCGTACCGGTGCCGTCGGTGACGACCTTCTGCATCATCTGGTTCATTTGTTCGGCGACTTGCCGCTTGACGATTTGCGGTGCCGGTGGCTCGTCGCGTTCGCGCGAATAGAGTAGGTCGCCTTTCGACGTCGTGATGTCGAGGATCGCAAACGGCCGCGCAAGGCGACCGCCGTTGGCGAAAGTCGCAACGCCGCCGACGTGATCCATGACGGTCACGCCGCCATCGCCCAACGCCATCGAACAGGATTTCGTCACACCCGCGACGCCGAGACGATTGGTGAGTTCGATGACTTTGTCGCGACCGACCGCAAACGACAATTCGGCGGCCACCGTGTTGTAGGATTTGGCGAGCGCCAACCACAACGGCATGCGCGCGCCGGACCCACCGCCGCCGCCGTAGTTCGATGGCGACCAGCGCCCGCACGAGCGCGAGGCATCGCGCACGATGGTCTCGGGCTTGTAGCCATTTTCGAGGGCGGCCGCGTACACGTAAATCTTGAACGACGACCCAGGCTGACGTTTGGCTTTGGTGGCGCGGTTGAATTGGCTGTCGCCGTAATCGGGGCCACCGACAACGGCGCGCACAGCACCATCGGTTTCGGTCACGACCATGGCGGCAGAACCGATACCGTGTGCGCGGCCTTCTTTGCGCAACGTCGCTTGCACCGCTTCGTCGGCTTTGCGCTGCAACGACATGTCGATGGTGGTGCGCGCGGTCAGCACGTATTCGTTTTTGCCTTCGGCGAGGCGCTGGATTTCATCGAACGCGAAGTCAAGGAACCAGTCGGGGCTGGCGGTGGTGCTATGATCGATCGTCTTGGCTGGCTGCAAACGCGCAGAATGCACTTGGCCTGACGTGTAGAACCCGGCCTCGACCATGTTGTCGAGCACCTCGTTGGTGCGCGCACGCGAGGCCGCGAGATTGACGTGTGGCGCGAACTTGGTCGGCGCTTTGAATAGGCCCGCCATCAAGGCGGCTTCCGCCATGTTCACTTCGCGCACCGACTTGCCGAAATAATAGAAGGACGCGGCTTCGACGCCGAACGCACCACCGCCCATGTAGGCGCGGTCGAAATACAGTTTGAGAATTTCCTCTTTCGAATATCGGCTTTCGAGCAGGAACGACAGGAACAGCTCTTTGATTTTGCGTTCGATGGAGCGCTCGGACGACAGGAACAGGTTTTTGGCGAGCTGCTGGGTCAGCGTCGAGCCGCCCTGCACGACATCGTTGGCTTGGATGTTGGTGGCGAGTGCGCGCGCGGTGCCGAGGAAGTCCACGCCGTAGTGTTCGAAGAAGCGGCGGTCTTCGGTGGCAAGCGTCGCCTTGATGAGATGGTCGGGGATTTCGTTCAGCGGCACGGCGTCGTTATGCAGGATGCCGCGCTTGCCGAGTTCGTTGCCGTTGGCGTCGAGAAATTTGACGGCGAACTTGCCGGTCAGAAATTTGCTTTCGTCGAATTCGAGCAGTGCGGGCAACGCGGCCGCATAGAGCACGACGAACGCGGCGGTCGCGATGGAGACGGTTTCGGACAGCAGCTCGTTGACAAGGCGGCGCCAGCCGGTGAGCTGAAAACGCGCGAAAAAGCTTTCCGCAGCATTCCACTTATCGACAATCAGCACCCACGTCTCGGTGAGCACGGAATTGATTTTGGAATCGATCCCGAGCCAGTTGATGATCCGGTCGCGGCCGCCCTGCCTGAAGAACCAATCGTCCAATGCCTGTCGTCCCTAAACCGTAAATTCTCGAACCAGGGTATAGCACCGGCGCGGGTGCTTGCGCACTAGGGTGCGCGCACATGAGCGACCGAACAAATGGCGTGGCGGATACGACACCACATTGCCGATCTTACGATTCTCATGGTCATTGCGAACTGTGGTCATTTATAAGGCCGATACAAGGCATGGCGGAAGCACCGTAAGGTCAGAAGCGCAATCGAGGCGGACGTGGACGGCGATACACTCCCATTTTGGAAAACCAAAACGCTGGACGAGATGACGCCCAGCGAATGGGAATCGCTGTGTGACGGGTGCGCGCGCTGCTGCCTGATCAAACTCGAAGACGAGGACACCGGCAAAATCCATTTGACGCGGCTGACGTGCTCGATGCTGACGGTGCGCACGTGCCGATGCTCGAACTATCCTGAGCGTTTCGATCTGATGCCCGATTGCATCAACATCGATGTGGCGAAGGTGCGGGAATTGTCATGGCTGCCGCAGACCTGCGGCTATCGCGTGGTCGAGGAGGGGCGCGACTTGGCGTGGTGGCATCCGCTCGTGTCGGGCACGCCCGAGACGGTACATCAGGCGGGCATCTCCGTGCGCTCGTTCGCGATGAACGAAAAGCGCGTGAAGGAAGAAAATTACGTGCGCTATATTATTGAGGATTTTGAGGGGGAGTGAGGGTTGGTCTAGGGCTTGAGCGCTATTTGCAGGACTTTTTTTGAGATACACCTTTCCCGAGCTTCTCCGTACTGAAAATATTTGCCCCTGGTATGTGCGCTTGACCTCCTAAAGCGCGGCCACAAGGTGCTCACCAGCTTTGTAGATTCTGTATCGCAATCGCACTTCGTCGGTCTCGTCGCCGCCCTGGCGAAACCTTATCATAGTGATCAGTAGCTGAATGATTGCGCCATCTGCCGCCGTAATAATCACACGATCATTGATCGTGGGACAGATTACCTCTCGTTCTTTTCTGAGCTTCGAAACATCTACGATTGCGCCGCGTTCGACTATTGGCGAGATTGAATAGTACGCAATCGATGGATGATCGCCATAGATCCAGACGCGGTCTCGCGTGGCTTGGGATATTCTTACTACGCAGGAGCTTTCGCCATATGGAATGGTAATGGAGTCCATCGAAGCTTGGCTGAATTCGTGGATCACAAGCGTGCCATCTGACCCGGCAGCCTTCGCTTCTAAGCGCTGGCGCCGGTCTGCAAAAGTTAGACGTTCGATATTAGGCGCACCGCCACTACTGTTAGGAGACGATCCAGACCATTGCCGGTACCAATCGGCGCCCACGAAAGCAATCAGACAGGCATAGCCGAGCAAAACTAAGCCCCCAACAAATGACACGAGAAAAATTCCGTAAACGCCTCCGGATTGGTTAGCGTCCATTTTCTGCCAAGCACCGATTGTGGCAGCGAACAACACGCCCATAATCGCGAGGACGACAATTAAGCGCGGGTTTTCACTCATTGGCGCAGCATGATCTCAAAATTGGTAACCGCAATTTCCTATCACGACATCAACGGCTGGAGGTTGGCGGAGGGCGACAAATGCCCATGCAAAAAATACTTACGCCATTAGCCACTTGACGTATGTAAATCTCTTTGCTATATCTGATGGCAGAGAGGGAAACCCGTCATGTCAAAGCCAATGCCAATCACCGAATTTATGAAGCTCTTTCCGACAGATGACGCCTGCTTAGAGCATCTGTTCAAGGCCCGTTTCGGACAGGCTCACGAGTGCTCTAAATGCGGGAAATCGGGCTTGTGGCAGCGTCTAAGTAAAATGCCAGCCTATACTTGCTCGTGCGGGAACCACGTTCACCCCATGGTTGGCACCCCATTCCACAAGTCGCACACGCCGTTACAGAAGTGGTTTTACGCCATGTATCTGTTCACCACGACCCGCCACGGCGTGCCTGCCAAGGAACTGCAACGCCAGCTTTCGGTGAACTACAAAACGGCTTGGCGCATGGGCCACGAAATCCGCAAGTATCTCGCTTGGGTTGACGGTGACTCGTCGCTTGGCGGTCATACCGAAATCGACGAGACGATGATCGGCGGCAAGCGCACCGGCAAACGCGGTCGCGCTGCTGAGGGCAAGACGGTCGTGCTCGGCATGGCAGAGCGTGGCGGCGATGTCATCACACGCGTGGTGCCCAACGTGAAGCGCACAAGCCTAGAGCGTCATATCATCCGCAAGGTTAAGCGCAGCGCCACGATTTCAACCGACGAACTGAACTCTTACAAGCGGCTTTCCATGTACGGCTACAAGCACGCTTCGGTGAACCACTCGGCGGGCGAGTACGTGCGCGGCGAAACGCACACGAACACGATTGAGGGTTTCTGGTCGATCATCAAACGGTCGATAAAGGGCACGCACGTTCACGTCTCAGCAAACCACTTGCCTAAGTACCTCGGCGAGTTCGAGTTCCGCTGGAACCTGCGGCACGATCCGGCTGCGATGTTTCCGGTTCTTCTAAAACGCCTTGCGACATCGCGCTAAGGAGCTTGAGGAAGCGGTCACGATCCGCTTCGCTCGGATGCTCTTTGCAGAATTGCTTGAAGGCCCCGGTTTCGCGGGCTTCTTCAAGTGAAAGGAATTTGCCACGTGACATTGAGAAGACCCTTTATTCGTTATGTCTGACCTCTTGAAACCATAAGCCTATATTTGAAGGCTCGTCTTCACCGAAGAACACGACCCGCGCCGCAGATTTCGTTAGCCACGGAATCTCAAAATTGCGCGGTGTGTTTCCTATGGGGGTGCAAGTTATATTGTCGGTTTCAAAATCTCGCGCGAAGCCAATAGTATAATCGTTTTTTCCACTGTCCGTTAAACTAGAGACATTGAAGCTATCGATCAGCGCCATTGCGCTTTGAGGTCTGAAATTAATGTAGACGCCGCGCTGCTTCGCGAGCGTCGGCTGTGCAGCCTCTGGTGAAATCATTGACTGAATTCTTGCTAAGACTGTTGCCTCGTCGATGTTTTGATCTTCTTCGCCATACTCGGCTGGTCCAAAAATTGAACGCCGCCGAGTTTCGCCTTCGTCGTAAGCGGCCTTAGCCGCGCCTCGAAATTTGCCGGACCTATGCTTTAACCACGCTATTGCATCTCGCCGATCCGAAACATGAAGATCGTAATAACGAGGCGCATCTCTTGAATAACCGGAGGCAGTCACATCGAAGTTATCAACCCCAATGTACGTCAGACCGGGTGTAGTGACTTGCAAGCTATGCAGTCGCCACTCGCCTTGTTCGATAGGTTGAAACAATATCTGACTACGCCGAAAAGGATCGCCAGCTCGCTCTCCGCCGGTCTTGCCATCAAATTTTAGGAAACCATCGTTGGCGGCGTGCTTCAGACCTGTATTGAGGTCGATTACTTCCCAACCTGACGCGTCGAGGTTCCATCCGAAGCTCTGCTGAGCCAAGGCGGCTAAATCGACAATGCTGATGCGCTCAGGAGCTTCATGCTGGGGTTCTGGCTGCGCGCGCGCCATATCAACGGCAGGCCATATGCTTTCCTTGAGACTTGGCCAAAACCAAGTACCCAGGCCAATGGCAATAGATGCAAACGCTGCCAGCCACAAAAGCTGAAAGTACCAAGACTCTGGATTGGCAAGTTGAGTCATACCGCCAAACCCAGCGGCAACCCACATCGCAGCGATAGCTTTCCGCCCGCTGTCGTCCATCTATTTATTCCCCGACTCTGTTGCTCATGCTTCATAGCACGAGCCCCAAGAATAGCGGAGATTGGCACATACGCCAACTGGCCATAGGCCAATACTTATCCCCGCTGTTTCGGGGTGGGTTATACTAGATGTATTCTACAGTGTAGCAAATATAAATATCTAGATTTACTGTATAAATCCAAGTTTACCAAGTATTCGTTATTGACAGCGCGGCGCTCCTCGGGTACTATTTGGATATGATGCGAAGACTAGGCCGATAAGGCCATTCGAGGCGCAATGCGCCGGTCGTCGCTGGAATTTCACAACACAGCTCAAGTCTTTGATGCGCGATCAGCGGGGTTGCTTCGCATGGCGAAAGGTCCGGCGCGGTTGACGCTTGTCCGCTCGCTTGAGGACAGCGAACCGGTAGCCAAGCGCACAACGACAACAGCGAAGACAAAACCTGCGAAAGTGAAAGTCGCAAAAAAGAAAACCACGAAAGTCGCAAACAAGCGCACGACAAAAGTTTCCAAGCCGCGCATGACGCGGCGCGTGAAAAAGATCGCCGCGCCAAAGATCGTCGAAACTGAAAATGATCTCGCCATCGATCCGATCGACGATGGCGATTTATCTATTGCACCGGCATCGGACGAGATCGTCACGGATCCTGCGTCGGCCATCGTCGCTGACGTTTCCGCGCAAGCCAAGAAGAAGACAGCCGCTAAACCGAAGGATCTGGTGCAGCGGGTCTATAACACCATCGATCTGGAACTGACGAAACTCGAACAGCAAAAGGGCGTGTCATCGCAGGACCGGGAACGGGCCTCGCGCGCGCTGTCGCAAATGGTCAACAGTTTGGAGAAGGCCGTGGACATGCAACGCGATATTTCGAACGGCGCGAGCAAGCGGGCGAACGCCAAAGACAAGGAGGCGCTGCGTCATGCGGAAGACTTACGCCGCGAGATTGCGGAACGCCTTGAACGCCTCAATCGACAACGGACACCTCGCCGACGCGCTGGCGGCGCTGAGTGAGCGCGAACTCGAATTCATGCAATACGACTGGGAGATGTGGGCGCGCGAAGATCAGTTATTTCCCCGTGAATTCTCTTGCGACAAGCTCCGGTGCTCCGCGTCGGGCGGCCGGCTCCCCACCGGGGAGTCGCCCGACGCCAGAAAAAGAGTTTGGTTGATACTTGGCGGTCGGGGCTCGGGCAAAACGCGCGCGGGGGCCGAGTGGGTGCGCGCGCGGGCGTGTGCCAAGCTGGCATCGAAGAAAAAAGTACTGCGCATCGCGCTCGTCGGCAAAACGATGAGCGACGTGCGCAACGTGATGATCGAAGGCGCGTCGGGATTGCTTGCTATTCATGCGCCGCACGAGCGGCCGGTGTTCGAGCCGTCGAAGCGGCGCTTGACGTGGCCGAACGGAACGGTGGCGGAAATGTTTTCCGCAGACGAGCGGGAAGCTTTGCGCGGTCCGCAGTTTCATGCCGCCTGGTGCGATGAGGTCGCCAAGTGGCGCGACGCGCAAGGTGCGTGGGACATGTTGCAGTTTGGCTTGCGCTTGGGCGAGACGCCGCACGTGGTGGCGACGACGACACCGCGCGCGATCGCGTTTTTGAAATTGCTGATGGCCGATGCCGCGACCGTGACGACGCGGTTATCGACGGCGGACAACGCCGACAATCTGGCGCCGACCTTTTTGGCGGAGATGACGCGGCGCTATTCGGGTTCGCATTTGGGGCGGCAGGAATTGCTCGGCGAGTTGGTCGAGGATGTCGGGCATGCGCTGTGGCAGCGGTCGTGGATCGACGAGGCGCGCGTGGCGGCAGCACCGGAGATGCGGCGCATCGTGGTCGCGGTCGATCCGCCGGTGACGGCGACAGCGCGCTCGGACGCCTGCGGAATTGTGGTGGCCGGTTTGGGCGTCGATGGCCGCGCGTATGTGCTGGCCGATCGCACGGTGCAGGGGCGCACGCCCGATGTGTGGGCACGCGCGGCGTTGGCCGCCTACGATGATTTTGCCGCCGACCGGATGGTGGCGGAGGTGAACCAGGGCGGCGATCTCGTGGTCGGCGTGCTGCAACAGTTCAGAGAGAATTTGCCGGTGGCGAAAGTCAGAGCGACACGCGGCAAGTGGGTTCGCGCCGAGCCGGTCGCCGCTTTGTATGCGGAAGGTCGCGTGGCGCATGTCGGCCGGTTTGAAGCGTTGGAAGATCAGATGTGCGCGTTCGGCAGCGATGGCTTGGTCGGCGGCAAAAGTCCCGACCGCGTCGATGCGCTGGTGTGGGCGGTGACGGATTTGCTGTTGAGCGAAGCTGCGCGACCGTCGGTGCGGATGTTGTAGCGCAAGAGCGAACGTCATCCTCGACACAGCGCGGCGCAAGCCGTCGCGCATGTCGGGGATCCAGCGCAAGACTCGTCGAAGACACAAAATAACATCGAGGCTGCGCCGCTTTGTGCGCTGGGTCCCGGATCGCGCTGCTGTGCATCGCGTCCGGGATGACAAGTAGGGTTCACGTTTCCATTATGAGTTTTGCAAAGGACACGCCCATGTCGCGGATCGCAAGCGTGTGGCAGTCATTTCGGCGCGGCAATGGCAACGATCATATACGCGATGCCATGACACGACCGGATGATGCAAAAGCCAGCCGCACGGGCGCGCTGATCGCGGTCGAACATTTGGGCCAGCCGGTATGGAGCCCGCGCGATTACAGTGCGTTCGCTCGCGAAGGATTTATGCAGAACGCGATTGTCTATCGCAGCGTGCGCATGATCGCGGAGGCGGCAGCGTCGATCCCACTTTTGCTCTACGATGGCACGCAAGAGATCGACGAGCATCCGCTGCTCGATGTCTTGCGCCAGCCCAGTCACGATCAAACAGGCACCGATCTGCTGGAAGCCTGGTACGGATTTCTGCTGGTTGCGGGCAACGCGTATCTCGAAGCCGTGACGCTCGATGGGCGCGTGCGCGAATTGCACGCGCTGCGGCCGGATCGCATGAAGGTCATCCCCGGCGCGGACGGATGGCCGGAAGGCTATGAATATACCGCGGGCGGACAGTCGGTGCGTTTCGTCGAAGACGTCGCACCCGGCGTGCGGCCCATTTTGCATGTGAAATTGTTTCATCCCGCCAACGATCATTATGGCATGAGCCCAATCGAGGCGGCGGCATCGGCGATTGATATTCACAACACGGCGTCGAACTGGAACAAGGCGCTGCTGGATAATTCGGCGCGGCCGAGCGGGGCTTTGGTCTATGGCGCAAGCAACGGCCAGATGACGACAGAACAGTTCGAGCGCTTGCGCACAGAATTGGAAGCGAGCTTCCAAGGCGCGCGTCATGCTGGGCGTCCGCTTCTGCTCGAAGGCGGATTGGATTGGAAGCCGCTGTCGCTGTCGCCGAAGGATATGGATTTTATCGAGGCGAAAAATTCTGCCGCGCGCGAGATCGCGTTGGCGCTGGGTGTGCCGCCGATGTTGCTCGGTATTCCTGGCGACAATACCTATGCGAATTATCAGGAGGCGCAGCGCTGCTTCTGGCGACAGACGGTGTTGCCGTTGGTGAACCGAACGGCGAAGGCTTTGAGCGGCTGGCTCGCGCCGAGTGCTCAGGACGCCGCGATTGGCGGCCGGCTTCCCGCAGGAGAGTCGCCAAGCGCAAACAAAAATGCGCGACTAGAGCTTCGCCCCGACATCGATCAGGTGGCAGCATTGAGCAGCGAACGCGATGCGCTATGGACGCGCTTGCAAGCCGTGTCGTTCCTCACCGACGACGAAAAACGCGCGGCGGTTGGGTATGGCGTGAAGACGTAGCGGCGCGCGACGCGAGCGCGACGCCAAACACGAACAACAACTGAGTTTTGCAACGGGGTGCTTATGGCGCTGGCTGGACACATCATGCTGCCTGCGGGCGCGCGCGACTGCTCGCTTGGGACGCCGCTCGATTTGAAGTCCGTCGATGATGACGGCGTATTCGAAGGCTACGCGAGCTTGTTCAATCGCGAGGATCTGGGTCGCGATGTCATCATGCCGGGCGCCTTCGCCGAAAGTTTGAAATCGCGCGGCACACAGCGCATCAAAATGCTGTTTCAGCATGATCCAGCTGAACCGATTGGCGTGTGGGACGAGATCCGCGAAGACGCCAATGGTTTATATGTGCGCGGTCGATTGATGACGGCGGTGGCACGCGCGAGAGAAATATTGGCGCTGATGCGCGCGGGCGCACTCGATGGCTTGTCGATTGGCTTCAAAGCAGTGCGCGGCAAGCGCGATGCACGCTCAGGTATCCGGCGACTGGAAAAAGTCGATCTCTGGGAAATTTCCATCGTCACGTTTCCGATGCTGCCGGGCGCGCGGGTTGGAGCCGTGAAGCGGCAGCCGATCGCGCGACACAGCACAAGTGAACGCGAATTTGAACGCTGGCTCACGCGGGACGCTGGGCTGACGCGCATGGAAGCGCGCGCTGTTTTGCGCGGTGGCTTCCAAGGTCTGAAGGCGCTGCGGGATGCGCGCCTTGGCCTCGATGACGACGCGGTGTTGGCAGCTCGTATGAGACGCGCAGCACAGCGGATGATGAAAGTCACAGCACCGAGAGTTTAGTTCACGACCATTGCCTCAATCTCGTCATCCCGGCGAAGGCCGGGACCCACGACAAGGGTCCGTTACACAGAATTTGAGTGAAGCGCGAACTCGTCGCGACCAACGAGCAGCACAAGTTCTGAAACTAGCCGTGGGTCCCGGCCTTCGCCGGGATGACGGTGTGTGGAGAAATCACTTGAGACAGCAAGGATAGACAAAGGAGCACGTATGACTGAGCTAATACACCTCGAAACGAAGTCGGGCGGTGGCGAGACGGCGCGCGCGTTCGAAGATTTTATGGATGCCTTCGAAGCGTTCAAAGAAACCAACGATCAACGCCTTTCGCAAATCGAACGGCGCGGCGCGGAAGATGCCGTGACAGCGGAAAAGCTGTCGCGCATCGAGGAAACATTGGATGCAACCAAGCGGGTGTCGGACCAACTCGCGCTGAAAGCGGGGCGTCCACACTTGGCGCAAGGCGGCAGCGATCCGGCTATGTCGCTCGCACATAAATCAGCGTTTGAGACTTATGTGCGCAAGGGCGACACGGGTCGTATGACCCGGCTAGAAGAAAAAGCACTGTCGGTCGGATCGGGTCCCGATGGCGGTTATCTCGTCCCCGCTGAAACTGAGGCGGCCGTCAACCGCGCGCTGAAAGCGATCTCGCCCATTCGCGCGATTGCCGGTGTGCGCCAGGTGTCGGGCAGTGTTTATAAGCGGCCGTTCGCAACCAGCGGCGCAGTGACAGGATGGGCCGGTGAAACGGCGGCGCGTCCACAAACGGCAACGCCGGTGCTGGAAGAATTGCAGTTCCCGACCATGGAACTGTACGCCATGCCCGCCGCGTCATCGGCGATCCTCGACGATGCCATCGTCAACATCGACGAATGGCTGGCGGAAGAAGTGCGCATTGCATTTGCCGAACAGGAAGGCACAGCCTTCGTCACCGGCGATGGCGTGAACAAGCCGAAGGGCTTCATCACCTATCCGACGGTCGCGAATGCGAGCTGGAGCTGGGGCAATCTCGGCTTCATCGCGACGGGTGTGGCCGGTGGCTTTGCAGCGACCCATCCCGGCGACAAGCTGCTCGATCTCGTCTATGCCGCGAAGGCGGCGTATCGTGCGAATGGCACGTTCGTCATGAACCGCTCCACACAGTCAGCGGTGCGCAAATTGAAGGATGGACAGGGTAATTATCTCTGGCAGCCATCGAATGGTCCGGGAGAGCAGCCGACGCTGCTCGGATATCCGGTCGCAGAATGTGAAGACATGCCCAACATTGCCACCGATAGCTTGTCGATCGCGTTCGGTGATTTCCAGCGTGGCTATCTGATCGTCGATCGGGCTGGCATTCGTGTGTTGCGCGATCCTTACAGCGCCAAGCCGTATGTCCTGTTCTACACGACCAAGCGCGTCGGTGGCGGCGTGCAAGACTTCGACGCGATCAAGCTGTTGAAGTTCAGCGCGAGCTAATTCTAGCACCCATTGTCATCCCGGACGCGTTGCCGTGCGACGTCATCCGGGACCCAGGGTCACCACACGCATCGTGCATCTAAAGTCTGGGTCCCGGCTCTCGCCGTGAATGACGGCTCGGCCGGGATGACAATGAGAAATGAATTCCAGCGCAGGTTCCCCTCCCGCCTGTGCGGATCGAATGCGGGGTCATCCCTTGTGATGGCCCCGCATTTTTTTTTCGGGACAACATAAAGGACGACACTGATGGCATTGATGCTGACGGGCGGTCCGGCGGTTGAACCGGTAACGGTGGAGGAAGCGAAAGCGCATTTGCGCATCACGGAAACGTCGGAAGATGTTCTGATAGCAAGCCTCGTGCTCACATCGCGCCTGCATGTGGAGGCGTCGCTCTCCATCGCGTTGATTGCGCAGTCATGGACACTGTTGCTCGACCGATGGCCGAAAGGCGATGCCGTGGACATTCCATTGAGCCCGCTACAGGCGGTCAGCGCAGTCAGAGTGAAAAACACACTCGGCGCACCGGTTGCGATGTCGCCGACCAATTATCTCGTTGATCTGGCCTCAAAGCCGCCGCGTCTGGTGTGGGGCGGCGGCGTGCGACCCGATCCAGGCGTTGCAATCAACGGTATCGAGATCGATATTCTTGCAGGCTTCGGTGCAACGGCTGCAAGTGTGCCAGCGCCTTTGAAGCACGCCATACTCATGCTGACGGCACATTGGTACGAGCACCGCGATCCGGTCGAGATAGGCTCGGTGTCCGCGCGCATACCCGACGCTGTCTCTGATTTGATCCAGCCCTTTCGGAAAATCCGCCTATGACATTGCCGATTACGATTGGTGATTTGCGTCATCGCGTGGTCATCGAACGCGCGGTGCGCACAGATGATGGCGCCGGTGGCGCGACAAGCATATGGCAGCCCGTCGCCGACGTGTACGCCGCGATCTGGACGCGCGGCAGCGACGAAGGCTTTGCGCTAGATCGGGTCGCCGGTCGCGCAACGCACGATGTGTGGATGCGCTTTCGCGCCGACGTGACACCGGACATGCGCATCACTTTTGGAACACGCGTGTTCGACATACGCGGCGCGATTGACCCGGATGATCGCGGACGTTGGCTGCGTTGCCCGGTCGAAGAGCGCGATCTATGAAATTGCAAATCAACGTTTCAGGCATTGGTAGCGGGCGCACGGCAGCGCGCTCGGCGAAACTCGCGTCCGATGCCGTGCGTCGTCGCGAAGCCGAGAGACGACATCGCCGCGACCAGCTCGACCGCGACAGTGCCGTCGCACGCGTCAGTCAAGATGATGACCCTGCGCGATAAATAGTGAGGAAGCTCATAACATGATGAGTGCCAGCACCGCCGTGCGAACGGCAATAGTGTCCGCGCTTGCCAACGACGTGGCCGTAACGGCGGCCTTAGGAGGCGCGCGCATTTACGATGATGTGCCGACGCGCGCCGAGTTTCCATATTTGGTATTTGCACAGACCTCGGAGCGCGATTGGTCAACGGCAACGGATGTGGGGCACGAGCACCTTGTGACGTTGCATGTTTGGTCGCGCGCCTTGGGGCGCAAGGAAACCGATGCAATCATGGCCGCAACGCAGGCGGCCCTACACGATCAGGCATTGGCCCTCGACGGGCATCGGCTGGTGAATTTACGACATGAGTTTTCAGATGCCCGACGCGATCCCGATGGTGAAACATATCACGGCATCACGCGCTATCGCGCGGTGACGGAACCTATGTGATTTTTGCATTGAGGCTGTCACCACGGAGACGTTGCCGCGCAACGTCATCCGGGAGCCACAGTAAAAAGACGACAACTGAGGATTTCAAAACATGGCAGCACAAAAGGGCAAAGACCTTCTGTTGAAGGTCGATACGACGGGCGCAGGCGCATTCACGACAATCGCAGGCCTGCGCTCACGCACGTTTGCGGTGAACGCCGAGACCGTGGATGTGACGCACACCGAGAGCGCCGGACAATGGCGTGAATTGTTATCGGGCGCTGGGGCAAAGTCAGCGCGCGTGACAGGAAGCGGCGTCTTCAAGGATGCAGCATCCGACGCCACCGTGCGCGATTACGCATTCAACAGCACGATACGCCCATGGCAGGTCATCGTTCCGGACTTCGGCACCATCGAAGGTCCGTTTCAGATTTCGTCGCTGGAATTCAGCGGGCGACACGATGGTGAAGTCGCATTCGAGTTGTCGTTGGAGAGTGCGGGCGAATTGAGCTTTACCGCTGCTTGAGGTCCACGCGAACCACCTCAGTATCGAAACGAAAAGCGGAGTTTAAAATGGCTAACGTACATCGCGGCGAGATCGAAGCGCACTTCGATGGCGTTCGACATCGCCTGGTGCTGACGCTGGGTGCGCTCGCAGAATTGGAACATGCATTCGGTGACGAAGACATGCTGGCGCTGACGGCACGTTTTGAAAAAGGCCGCTTATCTGCGCGCGACTGCGTCAAGATAATTGGCGCGGGATTGCGCGGGGCCGGCCACGCGGTGACGGACGCCGACGTCTCGCACATGCAAGCCGATGGCGCTGCCGCAGGCTTCGTTGAGGTCGTATCGCGCTTGCTGACGGCGACCTTCGGAGGCGCGAGTGCGCATGAACAGGCGGAGCCCGTTGAAGGATTTGGGGGCGGAAGCGCTGCGCGTGATCTCGACCCTGACGTGACGGGTCATACGAGTTCCACATCGAGCATCGGAGGTGGCGCGGCAGCGCGCGCCCCTTTCCCTGGAACGACGTGATGGCCATCGGGCTAGGCGTGTTGGGGTTCGCTCCGCTCGTATTCTGGCAAATGACGCCGCGTGAGTTTGATGCAGCCATACGTGGACGATTGGGTCTCAGCGGATACAGCGACGCACCGACAAAAACGGATCTCGCCGAATTGATGCAGCAATATCCTGATGAGAGGCACGCACTATGACCGACTTTCCCTCGACGCCGTCATCGGCGGCACCGTTCGAGACCTGGGATGTCGTGATCCGCGCCGATACCACTGGCTTTGAAGAAAAACTGCGCTCAACGAGCCGAGCGGGTGCGCAGTTTTCCAACGCGCTGATCAATGCATTCGAGGGCGTTGCCATCAAAGGACGGTCGCTCGGCGATGTGTTCAAGTCGTTGGCTGTGAGTTTATCGCAGATCGTATTGAAGGCCGCATTCAAACCACTGGAGCAAGGTTTCAGCAGCTTGCTGCAAGGTGCCTTCTCTGGCGGATTGGCTTTCGCGAATGGCGGCGTGTTGAAGCGAGGCGCGCCGGTGCCGTTCGCAAAAGGTGGCGTCATTGCGAGCCCGATTGCGTTTCCCTTAGCGGGCGGATTGAAGGGCATCGCTGGCGAGCGCGGCGCGGAAGCAATCATGCCATTGGCTCGCGGACCCGATGGACGGTTGGGAGTGGCGGCAACCGGCAGCGGTGGCGCCATGATCACGATCAATATTTCCACGCCGGACGCGGAAAGTTTCAGGCGTTCTGAAACGCAAGTCGCCGCGATGATTGCGCGCGCGACGGCACTCGGTCAGCGCAATTTGTAAGTCGGTCTCGGTGAGCGAAAGCATCCAACATGAGTTTTCATGACATTCGATTTCCGAGCGAAATTTCGCGCGGCGCGCAAGGTGGTCCTGAACGACGCACAGATGTCGTCGTCCTGGGATCAGGCTTTGAAGAACGCAACAGCCGATGGGCCGATAGCCGCCGAAGCTACAACGCAGGATACGGTGTGAAGTCACTCGATGCGTTGAATGCCGTCATTGCTATTTTCGAGGAGCGGCGCGGGCGACTATATGGGTTTCGCTGGCGCGATCACGCCGATTGGAAATCGTGTCCGCCAAGCGGCGTGACGTCGGCGATGGATCAAGTGATCGGCACCGGCACTGGAACGCAAACGACTTTTCAATTGCAGAAAGTTTACGGCAGCGCTCACGCGCCGTGGACGCGCACGATCAGAAAGCCGTTGGCGGGCACCGTGAAGGTCGCGGTGGCGGGCGTTGTGCAAACGTCGGGACTGCATTTCAGCGTAGCTCCGACAACGGGTGAAGTGACATTTCTACCGGGACATGTGCCCGGCGCGGGGCAAATCGTGAGCGCAGGATTTGAGTTCGATGTGCCTGTGCGCTTCGACAGTGACAAACTTGAAGTCAATATGTCGGGCTTCCAGCATGGCGCGATCCCGAATATTCCCGTCGTAGAGATCCGGCTATGAAACAGCTCGGCGCGGACCTTCAAGCGCATCTCGACAGCGGTACCACGACGCTGTGTTGGTGCTGGAAACTGGTGCGCGCTGATGGCGTCGTGCAGGGCTTTACCGATCACGATCGCAATGTGGAATTCGATGGCGTGGCATTTGAGGCCGCAGCAGGCTTTACCGCCAGCGATATCAAAGATGGCGTTGGTCTATCGGTCGATAATCTCGAAGTCAGCGGCGCATTGTCATCGGCGGCGTTGAACGAAAATGATTTAGCAGCCGGTCTCTATGACGATGCGGCGATTTCGATTTATCGCGTGAATTGGCAGGCACCCGAGCAGCGCGTGTTGATGCGGTCAGGCAGTATCGGAGAAGTCCGCCGCACGGGCACAGCGTTTACCGCAGAGGTACGCGGCCTCGCACACTATTTGCAGCAGCCCAAAGGGCGGCTTTATCAACTGACGTGCGATGCTGATCTCGGCGATGCGCGCTGTGGGATCGATTTAGAAAACGCGGCTTGGCGCGGCTTTGGCGTGGTGGTTGAAGCATTGAGTGCGCGCCGGTTGATCGTCAGCGGCTTGGATGCGTTTGCCCACGATCATTTCACGCGTGGCCTAGTGCGGTTCACATCCGGCGAGGCAACGGCGCGCGCTATCGAGATTAAAGCGCATACGAAAATTGCCGGCGTGGTGACACTGGATCTCTGGACAGCGCTCGATGCGCCACCAGAGGCGGGCACGACAATCACGGTGACCGCTGGATGCGATAAACGCTTCGAGACGTGCAAATCGCAATTTTCAAACGGTGTGAATTTTCGCGCCTTTCCGGCGATGCCCGGCAATCCTTACCTGACCAAAGTTGCGCGCAGGTCGTGATGAAACACCCCGTTGTATCTCGCGATGCGATCGTTGCGATGGCGCGGTCGTGGCTGGGCACGCCCTATCATCATCAGGCGAGTGTGCGCGGCGTGGGTTGCGATTGTCTTGGCCTTGTGCGCGGCGTCTGGCGCGACGTGTACGGAGGCGAGCCGAATATCGCGATGCATTATAGCCGCGATTGGGCAGAAGCGAGCGGTATCGAGACGATGCTCGACGGCGCGAGCCGACACATGACAGCGATTTCGCAAGCTGAGGTTTCGCCAGGCGATGTCGTCGTGTTTCGCTTGCGAGCGCACACGGTTGCCAAACATGCAGCCATCATCGCCAGAGACACGACGATGATTCACGCGATGGAAGGCGGGCCGGTGTCGGAAGTCGCGCTGTCGTCGTGGTGGCGGCGACGTATCGCCGGACAATTTAGATTTCCAAATCGTGAGTGCACAAATGTGCATCGTGGAGTGTAGGACATGGCAACGCTGGCGCTGGCAGCGGTTGGAGCGGCTGTGGGCGGCAGCATCTTTCCGGCTGGCCTTGGGATTCTCGGAGCCACGATTTCAGGCGCGACACTTGGCGGCCAGCTCGGAGCGTTGGCCGGGTCTGTGGTCGATAACGCGCTGTTTGGCGCATCGGGGCAAAATCGTGCTGTCGAAGGGCCGCGCCTGTCCGATTTGCAGGTGACGGGTTCGACGGAAGGCGCGCCGATCCCGCGCCTCTATGGTCGCGCTCGCGTTGGCGGTCAGGTGATCTGGGCAACGGAGTTCGATGAAGAGGTCATCCGGTCGTCACAAGCGTCAGGCGCTGGCAAAGGCGGTGCCCTGGGTGGCGGCGGAGCGCGCACAACGGAATATCGCTACTACGCGAACTTCGCAGTAGCTTTGTGCGAAGGCCCAATCACGCGCATCGGTCGCGTGTGGGCAGATGGCCGCGAAATTGAATTATCGCGCTTGGTTTGGCGGCTCTACACGGGCACGCAAACGCAAGAACCGGACAGTTTGATCGTCGCGCGTGACGGCGCGGACAATGTGCCAGCCTATCGCGGTGTGGCGTATATAGTGTTCGAACGCTTGGCGCTCGCCGAGTACGGCAATCGCGTGCCGCAATTGTCGTTTGAAGTTTATCGCAGCACGGAAGTCGAAGATGGCGGCATCCGCGCTGTCGTGATGATTCCGGGTTCGGGTGAATTCGTCTATGCGACCGAGCCGGTGCATCGATCGATTTTGCCGGGCGTGTCGTCGTCGGAAAACGTGCATACGTTGCTGGGGGCGACCGATTGGGAAGTGGCAGCCGATCAACTGCAATCGTCGCTTCCCAGTGCGACGTCGGTGTCATTAATCGTCAGTTGGTTCGGAACGGATTTGCGCGCGGGCGCGTGCGAGTTACATCCCGGCGTTGAGACAGATACGAAAACTACCAAGCCAATATCCTGGCGTGTTGCAGGTGTTTCGCGATCAAACGCGTATGTCGTGAGCCAGCGCGAAGGTCGTGCGGCTTACGGAGGTACGCCATCCGATCAAACGGTGATTGCGGCAATCAGGGATTTGAATGCGCGCGGCCTCGGCGTGACGTTGACGCCGTTTATACTGATGGATGTGGCGGAGGAGAATTCTCTGGCCAATCCTTACGGCGGGGCAAGTCAGCCGCCCTATCCGTGGCGCGGGCGGATCACCTGTCATCCAGCGAGCGGTCAGCCGGGGACCGTTGATAAAACCACTGCCGCGGCGTCTCAGATTGCAGCCTTCGTCGGCACCGTGTCGCCCGCGCATTTTTCGATTTCTGGCGACAGCGTTGTTTATTCAGGGCCGAACGAATGGTCGTATCGGCGCATGGTGCTCCATCAAGCGTATTTGGCGAAAGTGGCTGGCGGCGTCGAAGCGTTTCAGATCGGCACTGAATTGCGCGGGCTGACACAGGTGCGCAGTGGAGCCGATGCCTATCCGTTCGTCGCCGCGTTGATCTCAATTGCTGACGATGTGCGAACCATTCTGGGCCCCGAGACAAAAATTCTCTATGGCGCGGATTGGTCGGAATATTTCGGTCATCAACCGAGCGATGGTTCAGGCGACGTCTATTTTCACCTCGATCCGTTGTGGGCATCGCCAAATATCGATGCCATCGGCATGGACGTGTACTGGCCGTTGTCTGACTGGCGCGACGGACGCAGCCATCTCGATTATCAGGCGGGCGCATCGTCGATCTACGATCTCGATTATCTGAAAGGAAATCTGCACGGCGGCGAGGGCTTCGATTGGTATTACGCAAGCCAAGCCGATCGTGATGCACAAGTGCGGACGCCGATTACGGATGGCGCGGGTAAGCCTTGGATCTATCGCTTCAAGGATATCAAGTCGTGGTGGCTGAACCCACATTACAATCGGCCGGGCGGCGTTGAGAGCGCGACGCCGACGGCATGGGTACCGCAGTCCAAACCGTTCTGGTTGATGGAGATCGGCTGCCCGGCGGTCGATAAAGGCGCAAACCAGCCGAATGTATTTGTTGATCCGAAAAGTAGTGAGAACGCGCTGCCGTATTATTCCAGGGGACAGCGCGATGATCTGATGCAGGCCCGCTTTCTGCGTGCATTTAGCGAGGCGTTCGACTGGGAGTCGGAAGGATATGTCGAAGGATTGAATCCGATCTCGACGCTGACCGGCTCACGAATGGTCAGTCGCGATCATATTTTTGTTTATTGTTGGGATGCGCGACCGTATCCGGCGTTTCCCAACGAGATCACCTATTGGAGCGACGGCACGAATTGGCCGCTCGGCCACTGGATCAACGGGCGATTGGACAGCAGCGGGCTCGACGATCTCGTGCGGCAGATTTTGCGCGATTACGACTTTGAGGATTTTTCACAAGGCGCGTTAAACGGCACGGTGCCGGGCTACGTCATCGATCGCGTGATGTCCGCACGCGATGCGTTGCAGCCGTTGGAACTCGCGTACTTTTTCGACAGCATCGAGAGCGAAGGGCAAATTGTCTTTCGTCATCGCGGACAAAGCGCGTGGCCTGAAACCGTTACCGAAGCGGATGTCGTTGAAAGCAGTGCAAACGCAGCGTTGTATAGTTTAACGCGTGGCCAGGAGACGGAGCTACCGGCGTCGGCCAAAATCAGATTCATTTCTGGCGATGACGACTACAGCCAGGCGGTTGCGGAAGCTCGGCGATTAACGGGAGCAAGCGGTCGCGTGGCGCAGGCGGATATCGCCATCGTGCTTGATGATGGTCTGGCGGGTGCCATTGCGGAGAGCTGGCTGTTCGAAACATGGGCGGCGCGCGAGCGGTCGACATTTGCGCTACCGCCGACAGCGCTCGCGATAGAGCCGGGTGACGTCGTAACACTTGATGTCGGTGGGCGTGAATACACAGTGCGCGTAACGGAGATTTCCGAACATGGTGCGCGCGAGATCGAAGCACGCAGCATCGATGTCGATGTCTATGAGCGGACAGGATTGCCGAGCCGCACCGTTGCGCCATCGCAGCCCGTGCAAATCGGTGCGCCTGAGGTGGCCTACCTAGATGTGCCGACGTGGAGCGAAGGTGCGGACGCGACGTCGGGCTATGTGGCAGCGTTACAGCAGCCATGGCCGGGCAGTGTGGCGGTCTATTCTTCGGCGCAGGCCAGTGGCTATCAGTTGCGCGCACTCGTGCCAGCTTCGGCGACCCTGGGTGAAACGCTGACAGATTTATCGCCAGGTCCGGAAGGGCGGATTGATCGAGCGAGCCGGTTGCAAGTGCGTTTGACGCAAGGGGCGCTGACGTCCGTCGATGACGTCGCGTTGTTAGGTGGCGCAAACTTGGCGGCTGTGCGAAATGCCAGTGGGGGCTGGGAAATTTTTCAATTCCAATCTGCCGCGCTGATCGCGGCGCAAACCTATGAATTGAGCGGTCTATTGCGCGGCCAGTTTGGTACCGAGCAAGACATGGCTGACGTCGTCGCGGCGGGCGCGACGTTCATCGTGCTCGATGCGGCAGTGACGCCCATTCCTTTGAGTGTCAGTGAGCTCGGTTTGGAATTGAACTGGCGCAGCGGGCCGGGCAATCGCGATATTGGCGATGCATCTTATGAGACAGTTCCGTTTCGATTTACCGGCGCGGGCTTGCGTCCGTTGTCGCCGGTGCATGTGCGCGGCGTGAGAAGCGGTGCCGACGACGTGACCGTGAAATGGACGCGCCGCACGCGCGTGGGCGGCGACAGTTGGGAGTTGGCCGAAGTTCCACTGAGCGAAGACAGCGAGCGCTATGAGATCGATATTCTCGATGGCGCGAGCGTGAAGCGCACGCTGACCGCAACGACGCCAACGGTCGGGTACACGGCCGCACAGCAGACCGCTGACTTCGGGGCTGTGCAATCGAGCATCGCGCTTGAAGTTTATCAGATGAGCGCGCTCGGCGGACGCGGCACGGGGCGTGCGGCAACGGTTTAAGCACACAAACAATTTCAATATAAAAATTCGAGCGAGGTCGCGATGCAGCAACCGGCATGGCTGACGGCTGCATGGGCAGAGTTCGGCGTGCGCGAAGTCGTGGGCAGCGGTGATGCAGTGCGCGTCGTCAAATATTTTCGCGACGCGGGCCACGCGCAAATCACGAATGACGAGACGCCGTGGTGTGCGGCATTCGTCGGCGCAATGCTCAAACGGGCCGAAATTGAAGGCTCAGGATCGTTGCTCGCGCGATCTTATTTGAAATGGGGCGTGGCGCTCGACGAGCCGAAGCTGGGTGCCATTGCTGTGCTCACGCGTGGCAGCGATCTCGGTGCAGGCCATGTCGGGTTTTATCTCGGTTCAACGAATGACAATATCTATTTGCTCGGTGGTAATCAGGGCGATGCTGTGTCAGTCGCAGCGTTCGCACGCGAGCGACTTCTTGGATATCGCTGGCCTGCGCCGCAGAAAAGTCCAGCCGATGCGTCGAAAGTCGCCGATATCCAGAGGAGCGATGTGTTCGCACGCGCGCTCACCCACGTTCAGAAAATGGAAGGCGGCTATTCGGACGATCCCTACGATCCGGGTGGGCCGACCAATCGCGGCGTCACGCTTGCTGTGTTTGCCAAGTGGCATGGTGAGACCGTTGATGCAGCTTCGCGCGCGCGGTTGATCGACGCTTTGAAGCGCATACCCGATGAGACGGTGCAGCGCATATATAATCAGCGCTATTGGCAGCCGTCATCGGCAGGACTGCTGCCCGAACCGCTCGCGCTGATGCATTTCGATGCCAGCGTGAACCACGGTGTGGGCGGTGCGATCCGCATGTTGCAGTCAGCCGTCGGCACAACAAGCGATGGCGAGATCGGTCCGCAGACGCTGGCCGCGATCGCGGCGATGCCATCGACGACGAGTGTTGCACGCTATGCCGAAATCAGACGAGCCCGATATCGCGCGCTTCCGCATTTCTGGCGCTTTGGTCGCGGCTGGCTGCGTCGTGTCGATGCCACGGAAGCGCTGGCAAAAGCTTGGGCCATGAACGAGGGCCCTACTCCCAAGACAACAACTTCAACATCAAACTCAGAAGGAGACAGCCGCATGGCGAATGACACAGGCGCTATCGGAACCGCCGAAGGTGCAAAATGGTGGGCCCAATCGAAAACCATTTGGGGCGCGATCATCACCGCAGTGGCGACCGTCGCGCCGCTACTCGGACCGGTCATCGGTGTCGATCTTCCCGGCGAGGTCGTCAAAGATGCAGGCGAGCAAACCGTGACAGCGGTACAGGCCGTTGTTGGTTTGATCGGCACGCTGTTGACGATTTACGGCCGCTTGAAAGCCACAACGCCGTTGGCCCGTCGAGCTTTAAGCGTAAAATTATAGGAGATGCGATCTCGCTTGCATTCATAGTGGGTTCAGGCAGGCTGTATTAACCATGAGCCCATTCTGATATCTGTTGTGTGGCCGCTGTCATCATGACGAACTTTTTAGTCGTAGCCGTCCGGCCCTTACGCCGAACTGTGCTTTTAATCCCCCTTTTGATCGGCGCGGCTATGCCCGTCGATGCTGGTGAATGTTTTGCCGATTGGGGACAAGCGGGCGAAATCGTGCGTCGCGAAAAACTGCGCACGGTCGAGCAATTAAGGGCCGATCCGGCAGGCAGTGTTGGCGGCGATATTCTGAAAACGACGTTGTGCAAACAAGACGATGACTATGTCTATCGACTGGTGATCCGCACGCCGTTCGGCCAACTCAAAACTTTGATGCTGCGCGCCAAAGCCCCCGAAAAGCCGTAACAGCGCGCTAGCCCTTGTGACCAAAGCAACGTTATAAGACAAGCTTTGGTCAGCCAACTTCATGGGGCAACGTGCGCGCGCTTGTTGTGGAAGACGATAAGGATCTCAATCGCCAACTGGTTGCCGCACTCGGCGATGCAGGCTTCGCGGTCGATACGGCGTTCGATGGCGAGGAAGGGTATTTTCTCGGCGATACCGAACCCTATGATGTGGTGATTTTGGATATCGGCTTGCCCAAGATGGACGGCATCTCGATCCTTGAGCAATGGCGCCGCGCCGAGCGCAAGATGCCGGTCATCATTTTAACCGCGCGCGACCGCTGGAGCGATAAGGTCACAGGCATGGACGCCGGTGCCGACGATTATCTCGCCAAGCCATTCCATATGGAAGAATTATTGGCGCGCGTGCGGGCGCAAGTGCGTCGCGCCTCCGGACATGCCAAAGCCGAGATCGAATGTGGACCGGTGCGGCTCGATACCAAGTCGGCGCGTGTGACGTGCGATGGCCAGCAAATCAAATTGACCTCGCATGAGTTCCGCCTGCTGGCGTATCTGATGCATCACAACGGTCGCGTCGTCTCGCGCACTGAATTGGTCGAACATCTCTACGACCAAGACTTCGACCGCGATTCCAACACCATCGAAGTGTTCATCGGTCGGTTGCGAAAAAAAATTCCAGGCGACATCATTCAAACGGTGCGTGGCCTCGGCTATCGCATGAGCAATGGGATCGATGAGGTTTAACTCGCTCGCGTTCCGATTGTTTGCAACATCGGCAGCCTGGACGCTGCTGGTGCTGCCGTTAGCTGGATATTTGATTTATTCTTTGTATCGTGAAGATGTGCAGCTTGGCTTTGATTCCCAGCTCAAAAAACTACTGACGGCCATTGCAGTCGATAGCATGAACACCGTCGGCGAAGAGCCGATCACGCCGCAAAATCTCTACGAACCGCTGTTCGAGGTAACGCACTCGGGCTGGTATTGGCAGATCCGGCCCATCGATGGCGCCGAGGGTCGCACATTGGTCTCGCCGTCACTGGTCAGTGGCGTGCTGCAATCCCCTTACGACAAGAAATTTCCCACCGATACAACCGGCACGCGCTGGATGAACGTGCCGGGTCCCAGGGGCGAGCCGATCCGAATTCTAGAAGTCATCGACACGCCGGGGCATGATCCGACCAATACCAAGTATTCCGTCATTGTGGCCGGTCCACTCGATTGGCTGGAAGACTCGATTGCGAAATTTCGCAATCGCTTGACCATCGCGTTGTCGCTGGCGGGGCTCGGGCTCGTGACTGTGACGCTGTTCCAGGTGCGGTTCGGTTTGCTACCTTTGCGACGCATCGAAAAAGGCTTGGCGAGCATCCGCTCTGGGAAAGCCACCGCCCTCGATGAACAATTGCCGGTTGAGATCGAACCGCTGCAAAATGAACTCAATGCGTTGATCAATTCCAATCAGGACATCATCGATCGCGCGCGCACGCATGTCGGCAACTTAGCGCACGCGCTGAAAACGCCACTGGCCGTCATCACCAATGAGGCACGTGACGACAAAACCGCGTTCGGGTCTAAGGTGGCCGAGCAAGCGCAAATCATGCGCGATCAGGTCACACATTATTTGGATCGCGCCAGGATCGCAGCACGAGCCGGTGTCATCGGGCGGGTAACGGAAGTCGAAGCCACCGTTGAGCCACTGGTGCGAACCCTCGAACGCATCCACCGCGAGCGCGGTATCGAAATCACCATGAAAATTTCCAACGGCGCTAAATTTCAAGGCGAGAAACAAGATCTCGAAGAGATGCTCGGCAACTTGCTTGACAACGCCTGCAAGTGGGGCCGCAAGAATGTGTATCTGACGGTGACGGTCGAGCCGTCGGAAGCAAAAGCGCGCAACAAGCGTTTGAAAATTTCCGTCGATGATGACGGCCCAGGATTGACGGCCGAGCAGCGAGCTAAAATCGGTAAACGTGGATTGCGGCTGGATGAGACCAAGCCAGGCTCCGGGCTTGGCGTGTCGATCGTCAATGACTTGGCGGCCTCCTATCGCGGTGCCTTAACGCTAGAAGCCTCGCCCTACGGCGGTTTAGGCGCGCGGATAGATCTGCCTGCGGCGTAATAGGGCTCACCGCACTGCGGTATGACGGCAACAGGTAGAAAAAGTCCCACTGTCGCCAGAATCGCAGTGGATGAGAGGGTTGCCGTGGCAGTCGCGTAGGGCTAGCCAGGGTCGCAGAAGATGCCGAATGACGAGTTCGGTGGGCGGGATGTTCTGATCAACGAGGTTTTTCATGCGCGTCGCGCGGATATGGGTTGTCGTGCCGGTTATCGGTGCCATCGTGACGGGCTTGGCGGCATGTAGCGCCGACGGTAGCGGACCGAATAAGTCAGATACAGGTCTCGTCCTCGGCGGCATCGCAGGCGGCGTGGTCGGCAATCAGATTGGCAAAGGTCGCGGCAACGTGTTGGCGACTGTTGCTGGCGCAGTGGTCGGCGGCATCATCGGTTCGGAAATCGGCCGCAGCATGGACGAGCGTGATCGTCAGTTGGCGCAAGAAGCAGAGTTTGATGCTCTCGAACGCGGACAGTCCGGCGTGTCGCGCCAATGGCGCAATCCAGACAATGGCCGATACGGCGAGATCGTGCCGAGTAAGCCGTATAAACGTGGCTCCAACGATTGCCGCGATTTTACCCACACGGTGTACATCGACGGGCGTCCGCAGCAGATGCGCGGAACGGCATGCCGGAACCCAGATGGGTCATGGCAGAACGTTGGGTAAATAATACTACAAAAATTCTGAGCGAGAACGCGCGAGGTTAATTCCGCGACACTTGCGCGTTTTTTCGCATGGCTGCCTTGCGCACGCCCGCACACAACCCTATTCCCATCGCTGAGATCAACGCGATTGCGATGGGTTGCGCGCAAAATGGTATTTTGGTTGGCAGTGGCAATGTTGGCGGCGGCAGTTACCTACGCTGTCACGCGACCCTTGATGATGCCATCGCGCGAAGGACAACCAGGCGCCGACGATTCGATCGCGGCCGATCTTGCAGTTTACAAAGATCAACTCCAAGAAATCGAATCCGATCTAGCGCGCGGAGCGTTGTCGGCCACAGAGGCACAAGCCGCGCGAAATGAAGTGGCTCGACGACTCATTCGCCGATCTGAGAGCGGCTCTGTTGACGAGAAGGGTTCGAGTGCGCAAGTCGGAGCCTTATCGAAGTGGGCCTTCTCATTGGCATCCGTATTTCTGCCGGTTGCCAGTCTCGGTTTGTATTTGGCGTTCGGTCAGCCGGGGCAGCCCGGCCAACCTTTGAGCGCGCGCATTGATGCTCCTGTTGACGCCACAAAGACCAATGACCTCGTCGCCAAGGTTGAGGCGGCATTGCGCGACAGACCAGACGACGGCAAAGGCTGGGATGTGATCGCCCCGGTATATATGAAGCAGGGCCGCTTTCAGGACGCCGCAACTGCGTATGCAAAGGCGATAAATCTGCTCGGCGAAAACCCCACACGTCTGCAAGGCTTTGTCGATGCGCGCATTCGCGCTGAGAACGGCTTGATACCTGACGATGTGCGTGCGGCTTTAGAGAAGTTACGTATTGCCGACCCATCACGTCGCGAACCACGCATGTGGCTGGCATTGGCAAAAGAGCAAGATGGAGATCGCGCAGGCGCGGCCGCAGACTATCGCGCGTTGTTAGCCGACGCGCCCGCCGATGCACCTTGGCGCACCGCGGTCGAACAGCGGCTGGCGCTGGTCACGGGCGCAAGCGCGCCGCAGCCGAATACCGGACCTGAAAAAATTCCTTCTGCGAATGCGCCGAGCGAAGCCGATATGATGGCGATGACGCCGCAACAGCGCGAAGCAAAAATCAATGAAATGGTTGATGGCTTGGCCGCACGTTTGAAAACCGATGCGAAAGATCTAACAGGCTGGCAACGGCTTATAAGAGCGTACCAGGCATTAGGCCGGAAGGACGAGGCATTGAAGGCGGTAAGCGATGCGCGTGCTGGCCTTGCAGGCGATGACGCGAGTTTGCGGCAGCTCGATGAATGGGTGAAGCAACTTGGCCTTGCCGGATAATTGACAAGACGATGGACATCACATGACACGCAAGCAAAAGCGCGGAGTACTGATCGGCAGCGGCGTTGCAACGCTGACGGTGGCTGCAATCATGGTTCTGTTCGCGCTGAAAGATAGCGTCGTCTTTTTTCACACGCCCAGCGATATTATTGAAAAGGCTGTACCCGCTGGCGAGCGCATTCGCTTAGGTGGATTGGTGGCCAAAGGATCAGTGGTGCGCGGAGAAGGCACGACGGTATCGTTCAAAGTGACCGACACCTTGAAAGACATTCCCGTCACATTCACGGGCGTTTTGCCGGATTTGTTTCGCGAAGGCCAAGGCGTGGTCACGGAAGGTAAACTCGATGCAGCAGGCGTATTTTCTGCCGATACCGTGCTTGCCAAGCACGATGAAAACTACATGCCGCCCGAAGTCGCCAAATCGCTAGAAGCGCGCGGCGTGAAACTCGGCGGCAGCGCGCATCCCGAGGACAAAGCGAATTAGCCTCTAGAGCGGTGGATCGTGGTAAGCTGTGCTGGCAAGGATCGGCTTAGAATATTTTAGCAAAGGCCAAAGCGCGTGATTATCGAATTTGGACATTTCGCTTTAATCTTGGCTTTGTTGGTCGCGGCATTCCAAACCGTTGTGCCAGCGTGGGGCGCGCGCGTACGCGACGCGCGATTGATGGCAGTAGCCGAACCCGCCGCTGTATCGCAGTTCTTTTTGCTGCTGATCGCATTCTTTGCGCTGATGCACGCGTACGTGACATCAGATTTTTCGGTGGCCAACGTCGCGATCAATTCACATTCGACAAAACCGCTGATCTACAAAATGTCAGGCGTGTGGGGCAACCACGAAGGCTCGATGTTGCTGTGGGTTTTGATCCTCGCGCTGTTTGGTGCGGCTGTGGCGGTGTTCGGCAATAATTTGCCGAGCACGTTGAAGGCCAATGTCTTGGCCGTACAGGCGTCCATCGCGTGGGCATTTTTGCTGTTCATTTTGCTGACCTCTGATCCATTTGTGCGCATGATCCCGGCACCTGCCGATGGCCAAGGGTTGAACCCGATCTTGCAAGATCCGGCGTTGTCGTTTCATCCGCCGTTTCTTTACACCGGCTACGTGGGCTTCTCGATTGCCTTTTCGTTTGCAATTGCAGCTCTGATCGAAGGCCGCATCGATGCGGCGTGGGCGCGCTGGGTGCGTCCGTGGACGCTGGCGGCATGGATGTTTTTGACCATCGGTATCGCCATGGGATCGTGGTGGGCTTATTACGAATTGGGCTGGGGCGGTTGGTGGTTCTGGGACCCGGTCGAGAACGCTTCGTTCATGCCGTGGTTGGCGGGAACGGCTCTGCTGCATTCAGCCCTTGTGATGGAAAAGCGCGAGGCACTCAAAGTCTGGACCATTCTTCTGGCCATTCTTACATTCTCATTATCGCTGATGGGTGCGTTCATCGTCCGCTCAGGCGTTTTGACGTCGGTGCATTCGTTCGCCGTCGATCCCGAACGCGGCGTTTTCATCCTCGCCATTATGGTGCTGTTCACCGGCGGTGGCTTGGCTTTGTTTGCACTGCGCGCCAAAGACATGCGGATCGGCGGATTGTTCGCACCGATTAGCCGCGAAGGCAGTTTGGTGTTGAATAACCTGTTGCTTGTGACGGCGACGGCCACGGTTTTGATCGGCACGCTCTATCCTTTGATCCTCGAAGGTGTCACAGGCGATAAAATTTCTGTCGGGCCGCCATTCTTTAATATGACGTTCGGGCCGTTGATGCTGCCGCTGCTGCTGGCCTTGCCATTTGGACCTTTGCTGGCCTGGAAGCGTGGCGATCTGCTAGCTGTCGGCCAACGCTTGATGTTTGCAGCCGTTGCAGCCCTCTTCGTCGTGGTCGTGATCTATGCGGTGGATCATCGGGGTCCGTGGATGGCGCCGTTCGGCATCGCCCTCGGCGTGTTCGTGATGGCCGGTGCCATCACCGAATGGGCCTCGCGCATAAAACTCGGATCGGCCTCGCGTGAAGAGGTTGTGCGCCGTGCCGTCAATCTGCCGCGTTCAAGCTACGGCACCCTGCTGGCGCATTTCGGTGTCGGGCTCATGGTGGTCGGTATCGTCGGCACAAGCGCCTATCAGTCCGAGCGCATCCTCGTGATGAAGCCCGGCGACACAGTCTCGATTGCAGGCTACGATTTGGTCTTCAAAGGTGCCGCGCCCAATCGCGGACCGAACTATCGCGAGGACATCGCGCGATTTGACGTGACGCGAGGGGGTGCACCAGTGACGACGCTGGAGCCATCCAAGCGGCTGTACGATGCGCCGCCACAGCCCACGACGGAGGCTGGCATTTATGCGTCTTGGGCCGGCGATTTGTATGTCGTGATGGGCGACGAGCAGCAAGGCGATGGCTATGCCGTGCGCGCTTATTTCAATCCCCTCGTGCGCTTTATTTGGCTGGGCACATTGATTATGTTTTTCGGCGGCGGCATTTCGCTATCGGATCGCCGCTTGCGGATCGGAGCGCCTATGAAAAGCCGACGCGCTCATCCGATCGCTGCGGAGTAAGCAGGCCACATGCGCATACTAAGGATAGTTTTGATCGGATGTGCGCTGTCATGGGCCACATGCGCGCTGGCGGTACACCCAAGTGAAATACTACCCGACGCCAACAAAGAAGAACGTGCGCGAGCATTGTCAGCCCAGTTGCGATGTCTGGTCTGTCAAAACCAATCTATTGATGACAGTGACGCCCCTTTGGCGCGCGACCTGCGTGTTTTGGTGCGCGAGCGCATTTCGGCCGGTGACAGCGATACGGCTGTGATGGACTATGTCGTCGCGCGCTACGGAGATTTCGTTTTATTGAAGCCGCCGTTCAATGTTTCGACGCTGGCGCTTTGGCTGTCGCCATTGCTGCTTTTGGCACTCGGAATTTGGTTGGCCCGCAGCGTGGGCCGTCCGAAAAATGCGGCTGAAGCTGATACACAGTTAACGCAAGCCGAACGCGACAAACTCGATCAGTTGCTGCGCAAAGATACCTGAATTTTTTACGCCTTGGCAGCTCAACACCGGTTGCGACATTACAAACTGTTAAGTCAGCCGAAATGATGCGGTAATCCGACCTACGCTACCCATCTGAGAGAAGGTTCGTTCGACCTCATTTCAGATTGGAGATTACGGGATGCATTCTTCCCACGAAGCAGCAGTTGCTTCTAAAGTTGATAAGTCTATTTCGCGCAGTGTGAAAGCCGCGCCAGCAATTGCTGCTTTAGCAGCCGTGGCGACGTTGGGATTGGGTTTCCAAGCGTTCAACACACCCCTGCGCGCCGAGCAGACGGCGGGTGCTACCGTTGAAACGCCGTTCGGTCGCGCGCCATTGTCATTCGCCGACTTGATCGAGCGTGTGAAACCATCCGTCGTGTCCGTGTCGGTCGTCAACGACGGTGGCGCAGCCAAGATGGCGGAAGGTGGGCCGAACGCTAACCCAGGGCAGGGTCGCGGCCCCATGCCAATGCCGGATCTCCCTCAAGACCACCCGCTGCATGATTTCTTCAAAAATCTTCCGAAAGAATTTGGCCAACAGCAGCCTGATGGCGGTCGCCCCAAAGCGGTCCAGGGTCAAGGTTCTGGCTTTGTCATTTCGTCGGATGGTTATGTTGTGACCAACAATCACGTCATCGATGGCGCGACCAAAATCGAAGTGACGTTCGACGATAGCTCGAAGCACATCGCGAAGTTGATCGGCACCGATCAACGCACCGATATCGCCTTGCTCAAGATTGAAGGCGGCAAGACATTCCCAGCGGTAAAATTTTCCACCAAAGATCCGCGGGTAGGTGACTGGGCGCTGGCCGTTGGCAATCCGTTCGGATTGGGCGGCACGGTAACGGCCGGTATCGTTTCGGCACTGGCGCGTGACATTGGCTCAGGCCCGTATGATTATTTGCAAATCGACGCGGCTGTAAACCGTGGCAACTCAGGTGGCCCTACATTCAATCTCGAAGGTGACGTCGTTGGCGTGAACACCGCGATCTTCTCACCATCGGGGGGCAACGTCGGCATCGCGTTCGCGGTGCCTGCTAAGACCGTGCAAGACGTCGTCGATCAATTGAAGTCAGGCGGCACGGTCAACCGTGGCTGGCTCGGCGTGAAAATCCAGAACGTCGATGAAGATACAGCTGCAAGTCTTGGTCTCAAAGAAGCCAAAGGCGCGTTGATCTCGGAAGTGACAGCCAATGGTCCAGCGGCAGCCGCTGGCCTCAAAACGCAAGATGCCATCCTCCAGGTCAATGCTGACAAGATTGCCGACAGCCGCGATCTGGCCCGCAAGATTGCCGAGTTTGCACCAGATACAAACGTGGACGTGAAAGTTTGGCGCAACAATTCCGAGCAGAGCATCAAAGTGAAGCTCGGCCTGTTCCCGAACAATCCAGAGGCGGCCATGAAGGGCGGCGATGATAAAGGTTCGTCTCCGGTCAAGCCGTCGTCGCTGGAATTGAGCCAACTTGGCATCACGTTATTGCCCGCTCGAACGGCAGGTGTCGAAGATGGCGTCGTGATTGCAGAAATCGATCCACAGTCAGACGCAGCCCAAAAGGGCTTGAAGGCGGGCGACATCATCCTCGCGGTCTCGGGCGAATCGGTCAAAGTACCAGATGACGTCGTCACCGGCGTGAAGAAGGCGCAGGACTTGAAACGGTCGGCAGTGCTGCTGCACATCAAGTCAGCCGATCAGAAGCGCTTCGTTGCTGTGCAATTGCGCGAGAAAAAGGGTTGAGGCATTAAGCCTGTTTGAGAATTGGGGCGGCCTCTTTCGGATACGGAAGGGGCCGCCTCGACGTTGAGGCGCCAGCCGGGTAAAGAGGTTGCGGTGCGATGCAAGATGGATTGAGCGATATGCGGGTGCTGGTGATCGAAGACGATCGGGAAACCGCGCAGTTTCTGCAAAAGTCATTGAAGGAAAATGGCCATACGGCGGATCTCGCGGGCGATGGCGAAGCAGGGTTGGCGCTTGCGAGCGAAGGGCCATACGACGTCCTCGTGGTCGATCGTATGCTGCCAAAGCTCGATGGCTTGTCGGTGATCAAAACGTTGCGTTCGGCGGGCAATCGCACACCTGTGCTTATTCTCTCGGCGCTGGGTGAAGTCGATGACCGCGTTAAAGGTTTGCGCGCTGGCGGCGATGACTATTTGACGAAGCCTTATGCGTATTCGGAATTTCTGGCGCGTGTCGAAGCGTTGGGCCGCCGGACAGTTCCGGAAGAACAGCAGACGCGGTATTCGGTCGGTGACTTGGTGCTCGACCGGCTGTCGCATCGCGTCACGCGCGGCGGCGAAAGCATTCTGTTGCAACCGCGCGAATATCGACTGCTCGAATATCTCATGCAGCACGCCGGACAAGTCGTAACCCGCACTATGCTCTTGGAGCACGTTTGGGATTATCACTTCGATCCACAAACCAACGTCATCGACGTGCATATTTCACGTCTTCGCGCAAAGATCGACAAGACGTTCGATAAACCGCTGCTGCATACGGTAAGAGGCGCAGGATACACCATCCGTGACGGCCCTGTTTGAGCGCTTGAGGAAAGCGGCTGCCACCACCGCGTTCCGGCTGAGCGCGGTCGCGGTGACCGCTTTTGTGCTCGCAGCGGGCGTCATTGGCGCTTTACTGTTTTGGCAGACCAACAGCGTTTTGACAGAACAAGTGTTATCGACGCTGCGTGGCGAAGCGGTGCTTCTCAAAAAGCAAGCGGTCGACAATGGCCCTGTGGCGCTGGCTGAATCCATCAAGGAATTGGCGCGTCCAGATAGTCGCGGCCTGTACTTTCTGGTCAGCCCTGGCGGCGTCAAACTCGCAGGCAATCTCGATCGCGTCCCACCTGAATTGGCAAACAGTCCAACGGGTGGCGTTTTTCGCGTGCGCGGCGAACCCGGCACGCCCACAGCAAAGGACAGCGGTCGGCTCGCTGTAGCCATTCCCGTTGATGTCGGCGATGGCGTATATCTATGGGTCGGACGCGACATCGAGGATCAGAGGCTTTATGCCGATAAAATCAAACGCACGTTCTTGATCGGTTTTGGATTGCTATCATTGCTGGGCCTGATGGTTGGCTTGGCTGTCAGTCGCTTATTTCTCACGCGCATGGATGCCATCACTTCGACCAGCCGTTCGATCATGGCTGGTGATTTGACGCGTCGCGTTCCGATCGATGGCAGTGGCGGGGAACTCGATAACCTTGCGCAAAATCTCAACGATATGCTGGATCGTATCGAAGGCCTGATGAACGGCTTGCGCGAAGTCTCCGATAATATCGCGCACGATCTGAAAACCCCTCTCAATCGCTTGCGCAATTCCGCTGAAGCAGCGCTCCGCGATCCTCGCGGCAAAGACGCGTATCGGGAAGGCCTAGAGCGCACGATTGAAAAATCGGACGAACTCATCAAGACGTTCAATGCGCTGCTGCTGATAGCGCGTCTTGAAGCGGGTCCCTTGGAAGACAGCTTGGAAGAATTCGATCTGGGAAGTTTTGTGGCCGACGTCGCTGACCTCTACATGCCCGCTGCCGAAGAAGCAGGATTTATCTTGACCATCGAAACCGTCACCGGCGTTGTGGTTCGCGCAAATCGGCAGTTGATCGGCCAAGCAACGGCGAATTTGATCGACAACGCCATCAAGTATGCCCGTGGTGGCCAGCCGGGTAGCGCGATCACCGTGCGAGCAGGTCCTGCCGAGAGCGGCGCTGAGATTTCTGTCTCGGATCGCGGGCCTGGAATTTCTGCAGCCGACCGGGCGCGCGTCTTGAAGCGCTTTGTCCGCTTGGAGGAAAGTCGCACACAGCCTGGCACTGGACTGGGTTTGAGTTTGGTTGCAGCGGTGGCGCGCTTGCATCATGGTTCGGTACGGCTCGAAGATAACGAGCCTGGATTGAGGGTGGTGCTGGAATTGTCGGAGCGGGTCATTGTGCGCGCGCCCACAAAAACGCGTGACGACATGGCCGCAATCGCGGCAAGTTAGCCCGATGATGGATCAAGCTACCCTAAATTTTCGCGCGCGCATCGTTGCAGCGCCTGTGAGTTCTAGCAACGGGCCGGGTGAAGCCGCCCTGGCGACACTGAAAGGTGTTGCACGGTCCAGTGCACCGGACTTGGAACCAACGCTGGATGATCCAGCAGTTATAAAACTTTTGCGCGGTACATTCGAGGGATCGCCATATCTCACTGCGCTGGCGCTGCGTCATCCGCAGCAATTGGCGCAGATTCTCAATAGTGAGCCTGAAGCCTTATTTTTGACGCTCACCGAGAAGCTCTCACACGAGATGCGCGCGTCAGCGTCGATGACAGAAGCAAAGGCAGCCTTGCGGCGCTACAAAACGACAGTTGCTCTGCTCACAGCATTGGCCGATTTAGCGGGCGCGTGGCCTGTGATGACTGTCACGCGGATTTTGTCTGAAACAGCTGACGCAGCGGTGTCGGAAAGCGTGCGGTTCTTATTTCGCTTAGCCGTCGAAAATGGCAAATGGCTGGCCGATGATGCGTCAGCTCCAGAACGCGGATCGGGCTACTTTGTCCTGGCGATGGGTAAGCATGGCGCATTCGAGCTGAATTACTCCAGCGATATCGACCTGATCGTGTTTTTCGACCGTGACCGTTCCCGGTTGGTTGGCAGCGATGACTTGCAATCGTTCTTTGTGCGCATGACGCGCGATCTCGTGCTGCTGCTGGAAGAGCGCACGCCCGATGGCTATGTGTTCCGAACCGATCTGCGCTTGCGACCCGATGCGGGCGCAACGCAGGTCGCACTCTCGACGGCCGCAGCGCATGGCTATTACGAGACGGTGGGTCAGAACTGGGAACGCGCAGCAATGATCAAAGCCCGCGTATGTGCGGGCGACATCGAGGCGGGCAACACGTTTCTCGACGAACTAGCCCCTTTCATATGGCGGCGCTATTTGGATTTCGCGGCCATTGCCGATGTGCACGCGATGAAGCGACAAATTCATGCCCATCGCGGCATAGGCGGAATTTGCGTGCTGGGCCAAAACGTGAAGCTGGGTCGCGGTGGCATTCGCGAGATCGAATTTTTTGCGCAAACCCAACAGTTGATTGCTGGCGGCCGTCAACCTGATTTGCGCGTGCGCGCGACGTTGGATGCATTGCAAGCATTGCATCGACGCGGCTGGGTACGCGAAGACGTTCGAGCTGAACTTGATGAAGCCTACCAATTTCTGCGTCGCCTAGAACACCGCCTGCAAATGATTGCCGACGAGCAAACGCACGACATGCCAGACGACGACTTGGGACTGTCTCGTGTCGCGCGCTTTTCAGGTTATGATGACGGACCCGCATTGGCCACGGCCTTGACGCGCGTGCTCGAAACGGTTGAGCGGCATTATGCGGGACTGTTTGAAAACGCGCCGGAGTTGGCTCGCGCGGGTGCAAATATGGTGTTTGCCGGCGCGAACGATGATCCCAAAACGCTCGAAGAATTGGCGAGACTTGGATACTCACAGCCAGCGCAAGTTCTCGCGATTGTGCGCGGCTGGCATCACGGGCGCACGCCGTCGGTGCGCTCGCCCAAAGCGCGCGAATTGCTGACCGAAGTACAACCGCTTTTGATTGCAGCGCTCGCCGACACGGTCGATCCGGATGCCGCGATTGCCAGTTTCGACCGATTTTTAGCGCAATTGCCAGCCGGCGTTCAGCTCTTCTCGCTGCTGAAAGCCAATCCCGCGTTAATGCGTTTGATTGCCGATATCATGGGTTCGGCCCCGCGCTTGGCGCGCATCCTATCTCGACGGCGGCGATTGCTGGACGCCGTGCTCGATCCACAAGCCCTGAGTTCGGATATCTCTGCGGCGGCCGTCAATGAGGTGATCAAAACGACCCTCGAGGCGGCGCGCGCCAACAGTGTGGGCGATGATCCGGTACAGGATATCCTCGATGCAGCGCGCGTGATCGGCAGCGAGCAGGCGTTCCTCGTCGGCGTGCGATTGTTGTCAGGGACGATTTCGGCAACCGACGCCGGTGCTGCGTACGCAACGCTTGCCGAAGGCCTAGTGGCGCAATTGCTCGTCGAAATGAAGCGCCAGATTGAAGTCGAGCATGGCCAAATAGCAGGCGGCGAAGCCGTTGTCGTCGCTATGGGTAAACTCGGCGGACGCGAGATGACGGCGTCGTCCGATCTCGATCTCATCGTGATTTATGATTTCGACAGCGCGGCGGAAAAATCAGACGGCACAAAACCATTGGCACCCAGCCACTATTACACGCGACTAACGCAGCGCCTCATCAATGCCATTTCGGCACCGACCGCCGAGGGCACGCTGTATGAAGTCGATATGCGTCTGCGGCCGTCTGGGCAGAAGGGGCCTGTCGCAACGCGACTGTCGAGTTTCATCTCTTACTACGTGACCGAAGCCTGGACCTGGGAGCACATGGCACTGACGCGGGCTCGGGTCATCGCGGGATCGCCGAAACTCGCGGCCAAAGTGGAAGCCGCCATTACAGATGTTCTCGTCAAATCGCGGGATCGCGCAAAAATAGCAGCAGATGTGCGCGACATGCGCCAGCGTATTGCTGCCGAGAAAGGCACCACCGATCCGTGGGATTTGAAGCAAGTGCGCGGCGGACTTGTGGATCTAGAGTTCATCGCCCAGCACCTGCAACTTGTGGCAGCCCACGAGCACCCAGAAATTCTCAATCAAACAACGTTAATCGCGCTAGATGCCATGGCCAAAGCCAATATTATGGGTGAAGGCGATGTCGCGGCATTGAATAGAGCCGGGCAGCTATTGCACAATTTGACTCAAATCCTGCGCTTGAGCCTGGATCATGGCTTCGAGGCGGCCACCGCGCCTGAGGGCCTCAAAGCCCTGCTGGCGCGCGCTGGAAATGCTGACAGCTTCGAAGCCTTGGAAACCAGCCTGAAACAGGCTCTTAGCGCCGTCCACGAGCACTTCGATAAGCTTATCGTCTAAGTTTTTCAGGCGATTGCGACGGATTTCTATATCCGCTCGCGTTCTTTCCAACAAATGGCCAACAAATGGGTTGAACCCGTACCGCTCAAGTGGTCCGATGTGGGCTAAAAGCAGCGTTGCGGGTCCATGAAAAGGACGTCGGCGACCGAAATGTCGAGGGCTTTGGTGGCAGCAACACCGTTTGACAACACCGTCGCGAGCAGTGCGGCGCTGGCACCCGATCTCGGCGCTGGAGAAGCGGTGCTTGTGGCGCAAGTGGCCAAAGGTGACGGCTCGGCGTTTCGAGTGCTGACGGATCGTCATTTGAAAACGGTCGTGGCGATCGCGCGCCGCATGCTGCGCGACGATGCCGAGGCGGAAGATGTGGCGCAGGAGACGTTTCTGAGACTATGGCGGTCAGGTGCGACGTTAGAATTGGGCCCGGCTGGGGTGCGTCCATGGTTGCGACGCGTGGTGTCTAATTTATGCATCGACCGGGTGCGAGGTCGAACGCGATTGACGCCGGTGGATGAGTTGCCGGAGGTTCCCGAAGAACCGCGGCAATTGGCGATTTTGGAGAGCGAGGAAGTGCGCCAGCGGGTTGATGTTGCCTTGAAGCGACTTCCCGAACGGCAGCGACTCGCGCTCACCTTGTTTCACTATGAAGGCATGAGCCAGATCGAGGTTGGTGCTGTGATGGGTATTACAGATGAAGCGGTGGAAAGTTTGCTCGGGCGTGCGCGACGCCAATTGAAAGTCGATTTACGAAACGAGTGGCGCGGACTGCTCACAACGAGTTCGAAATAAAATCGAAGACGGCACTAAAGACTGCGGAGACGTAAAGACCATGACGAACAGAGATAGGACAGCATCGAGCTTGCAGGATTTGGAATCCGCGCTTGATACGTTTGGCGCCGATCGGACGCGCTGGCCAGCACCTGTCCGCTTGGCACTATCGAGCTTGATATCCAGCAATGTGGAAGCGCAACGGATGGTGCGTGAAGCTGAAGCGTTCGATAAAATTCTCGATCAGGCACCCTGCTTGAGCCCTGATGCCTTGACGCGGCTTGCAGGGCGCATTGAATCCGACGCAGTGCGCCAGCCGCGCCTTGTCAGTAACACAGGTGCAGCGACCAACTCGCAACCTGGCACACAACGCGGTTTTGTCTTTGGCGGGCGTCAGCACGGTATGGCAGCCGCCGCATTGGCAGCGTCTCTTGTGTTAGGAATTATGGTCGGCCAAACGCCAGCGCTCAATCCAGCCGCGGAGCTTTTGATTGGCCAATCGAACACTGCGTTCGATTCATCGACGGCTCCTTTGCTGGCGAATGTTGACGAAGCCGAAGGCCTATTGGACGAGGACTTGCTATGACAAGCGAAGCGCCGAATGGTGGCGCGCGGATGCCGCGTTGGTTATATGCCGGTTTGATCGCATCCTTGGCGGTCAACCTGCTGTTTGTTGGCAGTCTAGGCGGGGCGTTTCTGCACCAGCGCCATGGCAAGCCGCATGGCATGTCCATGCGCGGCGGTGAAGATGCCGGCCTGCTTGGGTTCGTGCGCAAGCTACCTAAAGACAAGCAACCAGCCATTCGCGAGCAAGTGAAAACGGCACGCGAAAATTTAAAACCTCTGCGCGAAGCCTCCAGTGAAGCATGGCTGGCGGGCAACAAAGTATTGTCGGAAGAGCCGTTCGATCAGGAAAAGGTCAAGGCCGCGTTTGCGCGTATGACGGAAGCAGAGACCAAACTCAAAATGGCGATTGGCGACATTCTTTCGAGTATGGCTGCACAACTGACGCCAGATGAGCGTCAGATGCTGAGTGAGTGGCGTGAAATGCGCAAGCCGCGCAAGAAACACTAAGTGAGCCACCACCCATTATTGCAGTGAAAAGAAATCACGCTGAGTGGCAGGCGTAAAGTGCGCCACCTGGGTCACAGAGCCGTTTGCTCTCACGGGCGGCGGGAGATGCGCGCCGGAGAGTTCAGCCAAAGTGCGCGCTAACAGCAAAGCAAAAGATTCGTTCGATGGCTCGCGACTTTGGGGCGAGTCTATCGCGACAGGCAACTCGCCCGATATCATCACGTCGATACGCTCGACATGGGCACGGATGGAAATTTTGATCGTCATATCGCTGTGACTCTGGTGCGCGCAATCAGCGAGTAAGTTGATCAGCATTTGGCGCACCGTCTGCGGATCGGCAAGGGCCAGAGCGTCAGTCGATAGCTCGCTGGCAATGGAAATGCGCCGGGCGGCAAAGTCATGTTCATGAAACGCGAGGGCTTCTTGGACTGCGCTTGCAAGGCAGGTTGTTACAGGTGCACCGAGATTGTCAGGTGACGTCAGCAAGGCTGTAATGGCGAGCGCATCTTCGGCAGATTTAAGAAGCATCCGACCGCTGGCGTGGATATTACGAGCATAGTCACTGTAACAACTGGCACCAATCGGACCAAACACCTCGTTACTCATGAGTTCAGAAAACCCCAGAACAGCATTGAGCGGCGTTCTGAGTTCATGGCTCATGTGGGCCGTCAGGCGCGCCCATGCAACGCGATCGATCGAGGGGGTGGGAAGAGACGTCGTGCTGGAGCGTGGCAAGAGCTCCTCGAAAGTTCGCGGTGTCGCGTAAAATGATGTGGCTGTGTTGCGCGCAATTGCGTCGCTTCTGAATTCAAAACGCTCGTCTGGGATGACTTCAGATTGATCGGCCGATCTGACAACGACCAGAAGTGCGGAAATGGCAGCAATGACGAAAAGAAAAGCGGTCAGGGTTTCAGGTTGCAGAAAAGGCGCTGCAACACCGGCAATCGTGAGGATACTCGCGACACCGACACAGACGCCGCGCGTTAGATCGCCTTTACCGAGGTAACATAGCGACTGCGATGCCAAAGCCGTACTCGATGTCCAAGCTTCAGCAGATAAAGCCGAAGCATTGGCAAAGTTCCCCCTTTGAGGAGCGGACCAAGTCCACGCCATCCCCATCTTCCTTCCCAAAACTGTACCGTGAAGTCCCCCGCAAACTGTCTGCGTCCCGACATGCCCCAGCTTGCAGAATCACTTTCACTGATTTGCGACTCAGGTGTCGAGGGAGATTAAATCCGTCCTGAAAACAATTCGTTCGAATTGAGGCATTCGCGCACAAGCGCGATGCGCCAAGCCTATTTTGTTCTTATCGTTGAATTCTCAGAGGGGTTTGTGGTGCCCGCTCAACCTTCTAACATGCGCGCCACGATCTCTCCGCTATCGCGAGAAAGTCCTTTCGCATCGGCAACTTTTTTAAGTTCAGACTTGGCAAGTACCCGCCGACGCGGCTCAAGGGTGCTGTAACTTCGGAAGGCGCTGAGCAAACGCGCGGCAACCTGCGGGTTAACGCGATCGACTTCTAAGACTTTGTCGGCAATAAATTTATATCCAGCACCGTCCGCACGATTGAATTGAACCGGATTAGACATGGCAAAGGTGCCGAGTAAGGCTCGCACCTTGTTGGGCGTCGTCATTTTAAAAAGGGGATGCGTGCACAATGCCTCAACGCGCTCGAGCGTATCTGGAAGTGACGATTGAGCTTGAACGGCAAACCACATGTCAATGACGAGGTGATCGTGCTGCCAGCGCTCGAAGAAATGAGCGAACGCCTTATCGCGGGCAGGGATGTTGTGATGTGCCAGCAAAGATAGCGCCTGCGCGGCATCGGTCATATTGGTGGCGTTGTTATAGTGGGCAGCAAGCCGCGTGAGGTCCACCGTTTGCCCGCGCGCCGTGAGCAATGTTAGACAGGCGTTGCGCAAGGCGCGTCGGCCAGCACTCGCAGCATCCGGAGAAAATGCGCCACGTTTGGACTTGGCTTTGTAGGTCTCTTGTAGCAAATCGCCCAGTGTCGTCCCGAGGTCATGGCTGAATGATCGATGGGCCGTGTGGATGATATCGGGATCGACATGACGGGCCTGTTCGCGGGCGAGGTCGGATTGGGTGGGTAGTTTGAGAAGTTCCGCTTTGTAGGCATCTTCGAGTTCGGGGTCTTGCAACGCAAGAGCGATGGCGGCCGCATATTTCGCGCTAGATATTTTGTGATGAGCGGCGTTTGGAGTGGCTGATTTTCCTGCGCTTGGTATGCGGCTGAGTATGGCGCGCGTTGCATACCGATTCGCGGATTGCCAGCGATTGAACAGATCGCCGTCGTGCGCCATCAGGAACGCAAGATCAGCATCGCTCAAATCCATCGTAATGTTGACGGGTGCCGAAAAGCCCCGCAGCAGCGAGGGAACCGGCCGTGACTTGAGGCCTGTAAAACGGAAAGTCTGTTTTGCGCGCGTGACGGCCAGAACGCCGTTGCGAATCGCTTTACCGCGCTCCAAGTTCAGTGGCAGTTCGCGGCCCTTAGGCCCGAGCAATGCGAGCGCAAGCGGAATATACAACGGAGATTTCTTCGGCTGACCCGGCGTCGCGCGCAAACTTTGATGGACGGTAAGTTCAGCGGTGCTTGTTGCTTTATCGTAGCGAAAATCGCACACGAGTTCAGGTGTGCCGGCCTGCGCATACCATAGTTTGAAGTGCTCCAGATCATAGCCACTCGCGGCTTCGAAGCAGGCGATAAAATCCTCAATCGTCGCCGCATCACCATCGTGGCGATCAAAATAAAGATCCATACCGGCGCGGAATTTCTCCGGGCCAAGAATGGTTTCGATCATGCGCACCAGTTCGGCGCCTTTTTCATAGACCGTCGGCGTGTAGAAATTGTTGATCTCGATATAGCTCTCGGGTCGCACGGGATGCGCCAATGGCCCTTGGTCTTCGGGAAATTGCAGTGCCTTCAATTGCCGCACGTCGGAAATGCGCTGCACGGTGCGGCTGCGCTCATCACCGGAAAATTCCTGATCGCGATAGACAGTCAATCCTTCTTTCAAGCACAGTTGAAACCAGTCGCGGCAGGTGATGCGGTTGCCGGTCCAGTTGTGAAAGTATTCGTGTGCGACGACGCTTTCGATGGCCTCATAGTTGGCATCCGTCGCGGTATCGGATGAGGCGAGGATCAACCGGTCGTTAAAAATGTTGAGACCTTTGTTCTCCATCGCACCCATGTTGAAATCCGACACGGCGACGATGTTGAACACATCGAGATCGTATTCGCGGCCAAATCGCGCTTCGTCCCAGATCATCGACCGTTTCAAAGCATCCATCGCCCAGTATGCGCGTTCTTGCTTGCCGTGCTCGACATAGATGTTGAGATCGACGTGGCGTCCAGAGGCGGTGGTGAAGTCAGAATGAACCGGGGCGAGGTCGCCGCCCACGATGGCAAACAAATAGCAGGGCTTCGGAAACGGATCGTGCCAGACGGCAAAGTGGCGGCCGCCATCCATCGTGCCATGATCTTTGGGGTTGCCGTTGCTCAGCAGGAGTGGTGCCGCAGCGACATCCGCTTCGAGGCGGACGGTATAAACGGATAGCACGTCAGGTCGGTCGAGAAAGTAGGTGATGCGTCGAAAGCCCTGCGCTTCGCATTGCGAGCAATATGTGCCACGCGAAAGGTAAATGCCCTGCAGTGCTGTATTGGCTTCGGGATTGACGACGGTGGTGAGTTCAAGCGTGAAAGGTCCAGATGGCGTGACTTTCAAACGCAAACTTGTGTCGCTGATGGCGTAATCACCGGGCTTAAGGCGTTTGTTGTCGATCGAGATATGCTTGAGCTCCAGATGCTCGCCATCCAAAATCAATTGCCGAGTATGGGACTTTACTTTCGGATTGCGACGGATGGCCAGCTTGGCCTTGACCATCGTGCGCGACGGATGGAGTGAAATATCAAGATCGACGCGATCGATGACAAAATCCGAAGGCTTGTAATCGGATAAGCGGATCGTCTTCGGCATATCGGTTTTCATGACACGTCGCGGCCTTTTGATGAGACGTGGACGACTGGGAATAAGGTCATTGCGCGAACTTGGATCAGCCAAGACGGCGGCGGAAATCCTGATAGCCAAATGATTGCACGACGTGATGCGATCCATCTTCGCGCAATACGACCATGCTCGGCAATGGCACGCCGTTAAAAGTATTATTCTTGACGAACGAGTATTGCATCATATCCGTAAAGACGATGCGGTCGCCGGGGCGTAAGGGCTGCGCGAACGAATATTCGCCGATGATATCGCCCGTCATGCACGTTTTGCCGCCAAGAATGTAGGAGTGTGCCAGCACGCCAGGTTCGGCTGCGCCTACGACGCTGGGTGTGTAGGGCACTTCGAGTACATCCGGCATATGGGTCGAAGCGGACGCATCTAGGATGGCGATGTCTTTTTCGTTATGGTGCAAATCCAGAACGCTGGAGATCAGGTAACCCGTATCGACAACCAAGCCCGCACCGGGTTCGAGAACGACCTCGACGCCGAACTGCGCACGGAAGTCGTTGATCGCCGCAATCAATTTATCGACGTTATAGCCGGGCTTATTGATGAAATGCCCACCGCCGAAATTGACCGCTTTGACCTTATGAATGTAAGGCGCAAAATTCTGCGCGACGTGCGTGATGAGGCCAACGGAGCCGACATCGCGTGCTTCACATAAGGCGTGCGTATGAAGTATCTCGACTTCGTCCCACGGCACATCATCCAACGTGTCACGGGTTGCGCCGAAACGTGAGTAAGGCGCGCACGGATCATACAGCGGTCCACCAAGCGTGGCGTTCGAATAACCCGGATTGATGCGCAGGCCGATCTTAATGCCGCGTTTTGACCGAACGATCGGTAAGTAGCGGCGGATTTGCTCGGGTGAGTTGAAGTAGATGTGCTGCGCCAAGCCAACGAGGCTTTCGATTTCCGCTTCCGTGTAAGCTGGCGAATAGACGTGGACTTCTTTGCCGAATTCTTCAAAGCCCAGCCGCGCTTCGTATTCGCCGCTTGCCGTTGTGCCGTCGAGAGTTTCGCGCATCAGCGGGAAGGCGGCGGGAAATGCAAACGCCTTGGTCGCAAGCAAGATTTTGCAGCCCGTCTCACGCTTGATGCGCGCGGCGGTGGCAAGATTGCGTTTCAGCGCGGCCTCATCCAGAACATAGGCTGGCGTGGCAATGGTATCGGGAAGTGTCACGGTCATCAGGTCTTGACGGCGAGAAGGTCGGCTTGCTCGTCCGCTGCCAGATCGCGCACCTGCCAAGGCAAACCTTGCTGGCTGAGTTCGGTGAGGAACGGCACCGGTGGCAACTGCTCGACGTTGAACACGCCCTGGCCGGTCCAATGTCCTTGGAACATCATCATGGCGCCAACGACGGGCGGCACGCCGGTTGTGTAAGAGACAGCTTGCGCACCAACTTCGCGATTGGTCTGCGCGTGATCGCACACGTTCCAGATGATCGTGCGTTTGGGCTTGCCGTCCTTGATACCGCTAATGATGCAACCGATAGAGGTCTTTCCAGTATAACCTTCGGCCAAAGACGACGGCTCAGGCAGCAGGCACTTCAAGAATTCCATCGGGATAACGGGATTGCCCTTGTACATGACGGGGTCGATGCGCGTCATGCCAACGTTCGACAAAACTTCCAGATGCTTGATGTAATTATCGGAGAACGTCATCCAGAAGCGGATTTGGCGCAGGCCTTTGATGTTCTCGACCAAGCTTTCCTCTTCCTCATGATAGATGAGGTAGGATTTTACGGGCCCGACTTCCGGATAATCGATCATGGCTGAGATGGTCAGCGGATCGATTTCGATCCATTGACCGTCTTTCCAATATTTGCCGCGCTGGGTGACTTCGCGCAGGTTGATTTCGGGATTGAAATTGGTCGCGAACGCTTTGCCGTGGTTACCGGCGTTGCAATCGATAATGTCGATCAGGTGAATTTCGTCGAACAGTTTCTCTTGCGCGTAAGCCGAGAAAATATTCGTGACGCCGGGATCGAAGCCACAACCGAGAACCGCCATTAAGCCTTTGGCTTTATAGCGCTCGTGATAGGGCCACTGATATTTATAGGTGAACTTCGCTTCTTCGCGCGGCTCATAATTCGCCGTATCCATGTAGTGAACGCCTGCTTCCAGACACGCGTCCATGATCGGCAAATCTTGATAGGGCAGCGCCATGTTAATGACGAGGTCGGGTTTGACCTTGTGCAGCAGCGCGACCGTCTCGGCGACGTTGTCGGCATCGACCTGAGCAATGTCGATTGGCGACACGCAGGCGGCTTGCACCTTCTGACAACTTTCGATGCGACGCGAAGCCAATGTGATGGTTTTGAACACGTCGCGGTTCATGGCGCACTTCTTGGCAACCACAGAGCCAGCAGCACCTGCACCAATAATCAAAACGTTATCCAAAGGCCGCTCCCGATAACTTTCTCCGGTCAATAGCGCCGGAAATCCTGACGGAACCGCATCGAGTTCCGAGCGGGGGAAATAGGGCACGCGGGGAGGGATTTCAACATCATTCGCAGGCGCGCGGGAAAGCGGCGCTTTTGCCGCCAGAACAGCGCGCGCTGTATCTCGTCACAAAAGCATCAAGTAGCTTTGAGACCTGGCTTACTAGGGCGCATCGATGCGTATAAAGCCATCGCGATTGGGCATTTTGACCTTTGCCAACGATTGCGCGTTCATTTCCGCCGTTTCGTCGATAACTTTATTGGCTGCGAGCAAATAGGCTGTCAGCGCGTAGATCTGATCCGCAGTCAGTGAACCGGGCTTTTCGGGCGGCTTGCTCCGTCTCAGAAAGTCAAAAATTGTCGTTGCGTGAGGCCAATACGGACCGATGGATTTATTGGGATTTTCGGCAGTCGGCGGTGTCGGCTCACCGACAAGCTCTTCAGCCGTTGCCCCTCGACCGGCTGGGCCATGGCACTGTTCGCAATGAGTGGCAAACAGCGCTTTGCCGTCTTTGGCCGTTCCCCGACCGGCCGGTAATCCGCGACCGTCAGGGAAAACGCTGATATCCCACTGCGTGATCTCAGCCGCAGATAAAGGCTTGCCCAAATACGGGGCAGATGAGGCTGGGTCGGCATGGCTCGGAAATGAAACCAATAATGATGCACCAGACATAAATAACCGGGCGGCACTACGCATAGACATGGCGTATGGCTCCGTCTTCGTCGATTTCCCAAGCGACGATCGCATTGTAATGGAAGTAACCGTCGCGTCCGCGTTCCGCGACCAACACATCGCGCTCTGGCTGCACATAACCTGTCTCGTCCGTTGCGCGGCTTTTCAGTACGGCAGGCTCGCCGTTCCATTTCCAGGCAGCACGGAAGCGCGTGAAGCATCGCGAAAGCACCGGCTCTTGCAGTGCAGCTTCCATCCACGATGTGCCGCCATCGGCTGAAACTTCGACTTTTTTAATTTTGCCGCGCCCACTCCAAGCCAGACCTTTAATTTCATAAACATCGGGCCCACGCATTTTTTGCCCCGAAGATGGCGATGTAATGAGGGATTTGGCCTCCATCACGAATGTAAACATACGCGCTTTGCCGGATGGCAGAAGTTCAGTGTATTTCGCGGTCTCATTGCGCGCCATCACGGGTTGATCAGTGATGTGCAGACGACGCAGCCATTTCACATTGACCACGCCTTCCCAGCCCGGAACGATGAGGCGCAGCGGATAACCGTTCTCAGGGCGGATGCGTTCGCCGTTCTGGTAGAGGGCAACGATGGCGTCATCCATCAATTTGGAAACCGGCAGACTGACATTCATCACGGCAGCGTCCGCACCTTCTGCGATCACCCAAGCGGCCTTGGGATCGATGCCCACTTGGTCAAGCAAGATGGCAAGAGGAACCCCGGCCCACTCGCTGCATGAGACGAGGCCGTGGAATGAGCCGACACTGCGTTGGATCGGTTCTTCGTGCCAACCAGCATTGCTGTTGCCACCACATTCGACGAACAACATCTGAGACTGCATCGGGTAGCGCAATAAGTCGTCGATCGTGAAAGACAACGGGGCTCGCACCAATCCGTGAATGACCAGCCGATGCTGTGCGGGGTCGATATCAGGCACACCGTTATGATGACGCTCAAAGTGCAAGCTGCTTGGTGTAATGATGCCTTCAATCGATTCCAGCGGTGTCCAGGACACGCCATTGCCTGGTAAATCTCGGTTGGAACCGATGCTCCGGACGATGCGATTTTCAAATTTCGATGGCACACCGTAGCCAGAAAAAGGACTGCCGGGTTGGTGCATCCAGGATGGCGAAGCCGGGTTTTCTATCGCGGGCGCTTTTGCAGGATCAGTGTCTGTAGCATGACCCACAGACACAAATCCGGCACTTGCTAAAGCAAGACCACTTTTGAGCAGAACGCGCCGATGTAACAAGCCACCACCAGCTGCCCCGACGAGATCATCTGGCGACAACTTTGTGGTCATGGCGGTATGACACCCAAACTAAATGCAGAACTGAGCGCATTGAATCGTGAGTGTCATACCGAGTCTCGCTCTTGCGACAGCACAAAACTCAGTAGAGAGTTTGTCGGCGAGTGCTTATGACTGATTGGAACCAGCACTGCTCGCGAAATGAGCACCTTCTGAATCCTCTGCCTTCACCTCCATGACATCGGCAGGGTTGCCGTCATAGCTGAAGCGCAGACTTGGATCTTCACTGATCGAGATACCGCCCTCCATGGCGAACACCAACTCACCGCCCGTCTTAACTTCAACTTTGGTAATGAAATGGGCAGGGGGATAGGCGCGAGAAATCTGGTCCATCATCAAACCAGATACATTGGGATGTTTGATGGCGACCTGCGCTTCATTCGAAAGACCGCTTTTGGTTTTTCCAATCGCAGTCTTGATGCGCATCTTGCCAATTTCTTTCATAGCTTCGGCGAGATCTTTGCTGGCCGGAGCCGAACATCCACCTGAAGCTTTGACAAAGCGCGAAACCATGTACAACTTGCCATCATCGGTTTCTGCAATCGCGCGAACGTCAGAATATTGATCGACGCGAACCCGCGTCGAGAGCATGCGATCGCCCTTACCTGCCGCCGCGCCATAAGTGAACGCGCCGACGATCGGTGAAGGGTTTTTGTCGATGACGAGTGTGAGCTTTTTTACGCCGCTGGCAAACTCTGCGGGCATTTTAATAGTAATGGGAACAATCGCTGCATCTTCCGCGCGGATCGGCGTATCGAGCGTGATCTTGTCGGTCGCATCGACGATGTCACGCGAACCGAAGAAATCCTTGTGAATAGACTGCCATTCCGCGCTGATGACTGGTTCTTCAGCCTGGACTGCGGTGCTCCAAGCACCCAGAGCTCCAGCCATAAACGTGAGCGCTGCAAGTGCGGTCGATTTTAGGTTGAGCGACGTCATCGTTCTCTCCATAGACTTGGCCAGTTTATCGACCGCTGAACGGCACTCTATTTTGCGGCTTAGATCATCTTCGCCTACCGACACCTCAGCGTTACGCTCAATAGCAGATTTTTTCCCAAAATCGAAGATTGCTCGACTCCGAGTATGCCAAATTCCACAATAAAGTATATTTAACAGTGGCTTATAAAATTGTTGGACCACAATTTAATGATGGTCGTGCTTATCGGATGGCTGAGAAGATTGGCTTCCAATAGCTGAAACTGAAAATTCCACATCCACAGTCCCGGCTTTCTCGAATTTGAGTTGTCCTTTGATCGGCGCACCCACTTCGACAGGCTGCTTGAGGTCCATCATCATCAAATGCAACCCTCCGGGAGCAAGCGTCACCGTTGCGCCTGGCTTGATTTCGATGCCATCGGCAAGCTCGCGCATTTTCATGACACCATCGGTCATCGTCATGTCGTGAACTTCAACGCGCGCTGATGCAGGAAAGCTTCCGCCGATCAGGCGATCGGTGTCGGTGCCGGTATTTGTAATGGCGACGTAGCCAGCGGCAACGGTTGCTCCACCCGGCGTGGCGCGCGTCCAAGGGTTGGTAATTTTCAGACTGCCAACTTGGAACGTTCGATCATTGGATGGGGTCTGTGCAGATGCAGAGTTGGAAACTTGAGCAACAATTTTGATGGCTGGGGCTGGCGATTTCAAATCGTGAGCGTCTTGTCCCTCAGTAGGGATTTCAATCCACGCATGCGAACCTTTCTCACAAAGTTGCTCAACCGGAAAATAAACCTTTGTGCCGGGAGTGAATGATTTGGTGACAAACATACTGAGTGTGAATTCGTCGATGTGCTCATTGAGAAGTGTGCCGCCGCTCCAAGAGACCGTTTTCACGCCTTCCGAAACTTTCATGCCGTGAAAGTAATCGTATGTTTTGGCGTAGGCTGCCTTTGTCGTGGCCAAGGTCCAACCTGGCTTAGGCATCGGTTTCACGCCGATGATGCCTTCTGGAATGGTAATTTTTACAGTGGTGGTCGCTGACCCCTCACAGCCGTGAGGTACATTGAAACGCGCCTTAAACGTTCCGCCCTTTGTTTCGGCGTTGTCGATAGACACATGTGCAAATGCTGCCGTCGAAAAGCACATCAAGACTGCGGTAAATGTCGCGCTGCACGCGAAGTTAGAAATCTTCATGGCGCATGGCCCTTCTGCTTGGATTGCTGATGCGACGGCTCGTCCATGAGAACGATGCCATCGAATGTTGAAAACAATGCGCGACGCTCAGCCGACGCGGTCGCCTCCTGCGCGGCAAGCTCGCTTGCAAGCCGTTGAGCAACGTCTGCTGGAACACCGACCGATGCAATCGAGACGGCCTCCTTGAGAGGATCGCCGCTGCACAGCACGACCCGCCAATGTCCGCCATCGCGATTTAACAACGCACGGCCACCGTGTGCACCTTGGGTCCAACTGGCAATCGCATAATTATCTACGATAACGATAGGATCTGTGACGACTTTAGAATTAGGTTTGTCCCATGTTTTACCGATGAGACGCCGGATATCAGATGCATCATCGGCACGGGCTGGAACTGAAGAAAAGCAAAGGGCGGCCAGAACAACGCTGAAAAGTGTTGTCCTGGCCGCAAGGATCGCGGCCACTGGGAACGGGAGATTTGGGAGGTGGCCGCGAGAACTCATGCGATCACCACTTGACGCGAACGCCGCCGTAAACGGCCCGTCCGTTGCCCGGTTCGAAGATGCGATCGGTAGCAACTGCACGCGTGGCTATGCTAGCGCTGGCGATATAGGCTTCGTCTGTTAGGTTGCGCCCCTCGATGTAGGCTGAAATCGGGCCACCGTCATCGAAGCCAAGCTTGGCACCAAGGAGCGCATACTCTTCAGTCTCAAGCGTGTTCGCACTATCGACGTAGAACGCTTCAGGTACCCATTCGACGTTCGGGCCAAAATAGATTCCGCTCGGATGCTTATAGAGCAACTCGGCGCGCAGGAAGTGACGCGGCGCACCCGGAAGTTCGTTGTCCCCGAATTCGGCATCGCCATCGAAGCGGAAGTCACTGAAGGTGTAGGCCGAGTTCAGCCAAACTTCGTCACCGCCGTTATGCTTTGCAAAGACGCCATCAATCAAGCGAAGAGCTACACCCACCTCGACGCCCTGATGAATGGTCTTGTCGAGATTAATCTGGTTGCAGCTTCCTGGTATAATTTCGCCAGCCATATTGCGGGCAACCTGGCATTGGAATTCACCGTCGAGGTTCGAACGATAGAGAGCCAGATCCCAAATAATTCCTGGCAGCGCTCCGCGCGTTCCGATTTCATATGTAACCGCTTCCTGCTGATCCAGAGTGCCGAGGTCTTGACCGCTGACAATCTGACCGGGGAAGCGAATTTCCCCGAACGTGGGGGCTTCCGAACTTTTCGAAACGTTGCCGAAAAGCTGAATGCCAGGAGCGAAGTCATACGTGAATCCGCCCTTAGGATTCCATGACGTGAAGTCGCCCTGACGGGACTCGTCTACAGGATTACCGTTCACAAGTGAGATCAGGCGATCATCGAGCCTTCGCTCGATATCCGACCATTGAACGCCCGCGATCAATGCTAGCGCAGACGTCGCGTAGAAAGCATTTTCAGCATACAGAACGGTATTGCGGGAATCCTGAATCTGGTCATTGACCAGCGCGCCGCGATCACCAAATACGCTCGTGAAATTACGGGCATGAATTTCGCCGTTGTGAATGTTGACACCGGCAGTCAGACGATTGCGATAACCGGCAATTTCGGTGTCAGTCACGACGCGGGCGAACCCGCCGTACTCATCATGCTGGTTGTCGAGAACCTGGAAAATCGGGTGATCGAGGTGGCGGTCCATGTAGAAGCCGCCAAGCTCCACGAGAGTACCGGGTGCAATGCGCACCGCAGTTTTGTTGGCAACGCGCAAAGTATCGAGGTTGCGTTCATAGTCGAGCGTAATGTTTGTCGGATTGGGCTTCTTGGGGTCGGTGAGCGCTTCGGTACGCGTTAAGGCTCCCGGAATTTTTTGCCGGATTTGATTTGCATTGACGTAAAAGCGCGTCTCGACGTTCTCACTAAGTCGATAGCCGATGTTAGCCGACGCCCTGGTGCTTTCTCCGCTGGAATGATCGCGGAATCCATCCTGTTCTTGCCACGAGCCAGTGATGAAATAATCTGCAGCACCCGATACAGCGCCAGACGAGACGGCAAGTTTGTGAAAGCCAAACGAGCCGACATCGAGCCGTGCGCCGAACAAATCCGCGTCATAGCCGGTCGGGATCACGAAATTGATCGCACCACCTAAAGAATTCGCGCCGTAACGCAGGGCGTTACCGCCCTTATAAACTTCGATAAAGCGATAGGCGGACGGATCGATTTCTTGAAAATCACTGCCGCCATCAGCCGTTGTAATCGGGATCACGCCGTCCATTAAAAGCGTGACCCCGCGACCGTGAAAGTTGCGAGATAAACCTGAACCACGAATGGATAAGCGCGAGTCCTCGCCCCACTTGGGCTGCACGAAAACGCCCGGCACATAATCGAGTGCGTCCTTGAGCGTTACGGCAGGTGTGCTTTTGGCGTATTCATCGCTCGGCACCAAATCAACGCCGCCAGGCGTAGTTTCTATGTCGGCTTTGGCTTCTGCGGTTGTTGGCACTGTGAGGCTGCCTGAGCGCGTGCCCGTAGCGATAGGTCCTGAAGTCCCGCCAGACGCGCCAAGACCTGAGGCTGTGACGGGTTCATAGCTTTCGCCTGAAGGAGGCGATGCACCTGTATTGGCTGGCGCACTTTGGGTTTGGGCAGGAGCAGACTTGGCTTTTTTTGGCTTGGCTTTCGCAGCCACTTTTGGCTTGGCGCTGGGTTGTTCGACAACCACATCAGGCAACGATGATGCCGGTTGAGCGTCTTGAGAAAATGCAGATACATTGGTCCATACAAGTGCGGTTGTGCCGAGCAATACGGCCGTAAGTGAACGGTTCATGGCAGTGATCCAGATAGGAGATGAGAGCGCGGACGGCGTGTTTCGACGATGCGAAACGCGCTACGGCACGACTAAAAAGTATGATCTCAGACCTGGGCTGGGGGGCCGCGTGCAGGCGGCAAGGCGGCACGAGCCAAATGCGTGATGGCGACGTGTGCGCTGGGTTCGATCACCGAATAGCCGCGCAGAAGTTGCACGACAACAAGAGGCGGCGGAATGACGGCATGACCGATGGCTATGCCCGAACAGACCGGGCACGATGACGACGCATTATTGTGATTTTGGCCCGGGTTTTTCTGATGCATTGACGCTGATTGAGCGGCATCGACATCGGTACCAGGGTATGCGCGACAAATAATAGATAAAGAGTCGATTTGTGCGAGAATCGAAGACTGTGCGGATGACGTTGTGGGCAGCGACAAGGAAGCCTGCACCATCATCGCGTTGTGTCCCACCAGTGCGTAGGCATGCAGTATCACGCTCAAAAGCGCGACCAAACTGACTATACGGCGACGGGCACGAGACATTAAAATCCCCGAGATATGGTCATAAACAAGCATAGCTGCGAAGGCGAAGCAATTGGCAGACACACTTGCGAGCATTTGCCGAATTGTCGCGCAGCAAACGTGCAACAACAGCGCAGCGCAATACACGCCGAACATCGCTTCATCATTTTAACCGAGATATTTTCCCCGGACTTGGAGGCCGATAAGGCTTAGGTTGGCGTCATAGCCAGGGAGTTCGCCCATATTCATGAGTGAGACGACATCCATCGAAGTGCCGTTACGACCCTTCGATGCGCGCATGCTCGACGTTGGCGACGGACATTGGCTGTATGTCGAAGAAGTCGGTCGCCGAGATGGCGTACCATGCATTTTTCTTCACGGTGGTCCAGGCAGTGGCGCGCAACATATGCATCGGCGGCTGTTCAATCCGGAGCAGCACTACGTCATCCTCTACGATCAGCGCGGTGCGGGACGAAGCCACCCCTATCTTTCCCTCGCAGCGAATACGACGGATCACCTGATCGCCGACATTGAGAAAATTCGCCAACATTTTGCGATCGATCAATGGCTGGTGGTTGGCGGCTCGTGGGGATCGACATTGGCGATCGCCTATGCGCAACAGCATCCGGAACGCGTGAGCGGCCTCGTATTGCGCGCGGTCTTTTTGGCATCTCGCGCGGAAATAGAATGGGCATTTGTCACCGGCCCTCAGATCTTCTGGCCGGAACTCTATCGCGCGTTTGCGGATTATATCGATGAGGCAGAACGGGGAGATGTTCTCGGTGCTTATGTGCGACGCCTCACGCATGCGGATCCAGCCATCCATCGACCCGCCGCTCAAATCTGGCACGCCTACGAGCGGGCGTTATCGGAACTTGTTCCGAGTAAGGTCGAGATCAGCGCAGACTATTCTCAAGACAACCCGATGCCGCCGACACCCATCGTCGAAGCGCACTACATCGCTCATGATTTTTTTCTAAGACCGAACCAACTTCTCGACGGCGCACAGCGATTGCGCGGCATTTCTGGCGCGATCATTCAAGGTCGCTACGATTTATTGTGTCCTCCAAAAGCCGCATACGATCTGTCGCAACGGTGGGGCAACTGCGATTTGCAGATCGTCGAGGGCGTAGGGCATGCGATGACGGAAGCCGGCGTGATGGACGCGATGAGGCAAGCTATAATGCGGCTCACAAAGCGCTGAGATAAGAATCCCCACCAGACTAAAGCAAATCCTAGATGCAAATCATTCCTAACTAGATTGACTTTGCACATAAGAAGCATTATAAAACATGCGAAGCTATTGGCAGGCAGGTCCATGATTAAGATCATTTCGACATCGCGTTGGAGCTTTTTGGCTCTCACAGCGGCGATATACAGTTTGCTCGCAGCAACGCTCTCGTTCGCTGCAAATGCGGATGATCAGGTTGCGCCAAGTAAGTCGTTTCGCGTCGTCACCACATTCACGATCATTCAAGACATTGCTCAGAACGTCGCTGGCACCACTGCCGTAGTTGAATCGATCACAAAGCCAGGCGCCGAGATCCACGATTACCAGCCGACACCAGGCGATATCGTCAAAGCGCAATCGGCCGACCTCGTTCTTTGGAACGGTATGAACTTGGAATTATGGTTCGAGAAATTCTTCGAAAACGTCAGAGACGTACCGAGCGCTGTCGTGACCGAAGGCATCGAGCCGATGGGGATCACAGAAGGTCCCTATAACGGCAAACCTAATCCGCATGCGTGGATGTCGCCATCGAATGCGCTCATCTATATCGAAAATATTCGCAAAGCTTTTGCAAAATACGATCCACAGAACGCCGACGCTTATGCTGCGAACGCTGCCGCTTACGCTGCCAAAATCAAAGCTCTCGACGGACCGCTGCGTAAACGCTTTGAAACAATTCCTCAAGATCAACGCTGGCTGGTAACGAGCGAAGGCGCGTTTAGTTATCTCGCGCGCGATTACAATTTGCGTGAGGCCTATATCTGGCCGATCAACGCCGATCAGCAGGGCACGCCCCAACAAGTCCGCAAATTGATCGACTTGGTGCGCGCGAATAAAATACCAGTCTTATTTAGTGAAAGCACCATTTCCGACAAACCCGCCAAGCAAATCGCAAAGGAAACCGGCGCGCGATATGGCGGCGTACTTTATGTCGACAGCTTAAGCGCTGCTGGAGGTGCTGTTCCCACGTATATGGATCTTTTGAAAGTAACGGTTGAAACGGTCGTCGAGGGCTTCTCATCGTGAATGCACATGACGGCAGTCACAAGTCGATAACTCAGGAAAATCTACAGAAAAGCGCGAGCGATGAAGTGAACAACTCACCGTCCATTGCGGTTCGCGATGTCACCGTGACCTATCCCAATGGTCACACCGCTTTAAAGGACGCAACTTTCAATCTCCACGCAGGCACGATTTGCGCGCTCGTGGGCATCAACGGCAGCGGCAAGTCAACGTTGTTCAAAGCCATCATGGGCTTTGTAAAGCCGATCAAGGGCGACGTGCAGATTAGCGGCTTAACTGTCGATAGCGCGTTGAAGCAAAACCTCGTTGCCTATGTGCCGCAAAGCGAAGACGTCGATTGGAATTTTCCAGTCCTGGTCGAAGATGTCGTGATGATGGGCCGCTATGGTCATATGGGTTTTTTACGACGGGCATCACAAGAAGATCGCAACAAGGTTGCGGTCGCTTTGGATCGCGTCGGGATGACGGACTATCGCCAGCGCCAAATCGGAGAGTTGAGCGGCGGACAAAAAAAGCGCGTCTTTCTTGCACGCGCACTGGCCCAGGAAAGCCCAATCATTCTACTCGACGAACCGTTCACGGGTGTCGATGTCAAAACCGAAGCGACAATCATCGAACTGCTGCGCGACTTACGCAGCGCTGGCCATTTGATGTTGGTCGCCACTCACAACCTGGGCAGCGTCCCCGATTTCTGCGATCAGGTTGTCTTGGTCAATCGAACGGTCTTAGCGGCAGGCGCGACCGCAGATGTGTTCACGCAAAGCAATCTCGAACGCGCCTTCGGTGGCGTCTTGCGGCATTTCAAATTGGAAGGCCGCGCCCTTCACAACGATGATGATAGCCGCTCAGTGACGGTCTTGACCGACGATGAGCGCGCGCTTGTGTTCTATGGCGAGGTAAAAGTCGATGTGCAGGACGCAGACGAGGCGGAGACCAAGGACCATTGATGATCGAATTGCTCGCGCCTTTTGAATACAACTATATGGTCAAAGCGATGTGGGTGAGCGGCCTCGTGGGCGGCACCTGCGCATTTCTGTCTGCGTATCTGATGCTCAAAGGCTGGTCGCTGATGGGCGACGCGCTCGCGCATGCCATCGTGCCGGGCGTTGCAGGGGCCTACATCATCGGTATTCCATTTGCGGCCGGCGCGTTTTTTGCGGGTTTGCTTGCAGCCCTTGGAATGTGGTTTGTGCGCCAACAAACCAAGTTACGCGAGGACGCCGTCATCGGCATCGTCTTCACGTCGTTTTTTGCGCTCGGCTTATTGATGGTGTCGATCTATCCGACCGCGGTCAACGTGCAGTCGATCGTGCTAGGCAACATTCTCGGCATTTCTGACGAGGATGCCATGCAAGTCGTCATCATTGCGGCTGTGTCGCTCGCCATCCTCACACTGAAACGAAAAGACTTGATGGTCACATTCTTCGATGAAGCACACGCCCGCACCATAGGGCTCAATCCTACAGCACTTAAAATTTTGTTCTTTACGTTGCTCAGTGCGTGCACCGTCGCGGCCTTACAAACAGTCGGTGCTTGCCTCGTCATTGCCATGGTCGTGACACCGGGCGCCACAGCATACTTGCTTACGGATCGGTTTGAAAAATTACTGGCATTGAGCGTCGGCATTGGCGCGGCAACAAGCATCATCGGCGCCTACATCAGTTTCTTTCTTGACGGTGCGACGGGCGGTGTCATCGTCACATTGCAAACTCTTATCTTTCTCGCAGCGTTTTTATTGGCTCCCAAGCACGGCATGCTGGCGCAACGTCGCCTGCGCGTCAAAGCTGAAGTGTCGGCACCATGAGTATTTTGATTGACTACCTGATCACGCCACTCAGTTATCCTTTCATGCAGCGCGCAATCGTGGTGGCAATACTAGTCGGAGCTGTGTGTGCCGTCCTCTCTTGCTATCTTGTGCTGCGCGGTTGGTCGCTGATGGGTGACGCAATTTCGCACGCAGTTCTGCCGGGCATCGTTTTGGCCTTTATGGCCGGTATTCCGCTCGCCATAGGAGCCTTCGGGGCGGGGCTGTCGTGCGCGCTGCTGACGGGATATCTGAAAGAGAATAGCCGGATCAAGGAAGACACGGTGATGGGGATCGTGTTTTCAGGGATGTTTGGGTTGGGCCTCGTCATGTTCACGAAGGTCGAGACCGATCAGCACCTCAACCACATTTTGTTCGGTAACATGTTGGGGGTGACGTGGAGCGACGTTCTGGAAACCGCTCTTGTCGCTGGCAGCACGTTGGCGGTCGTTCTCGCCAAGCGACGTGATATTCTCTTATATTGCTTCGATCCTCAGCATGCGCGTGCCATTGGGCTGCCCGTCCGCACAATTCATTATGGGCTGCTCATCCTGCTTTCCCTCACAATCGTCGCGTCTTTGAAAGCCGTTGGCATTATTCTTGTGGTGGCGATGTTGGTCGCCCCCGGTGCAATCGCATTTCTGCTGACCGATCGATTTGATCGGATGCTGCTGATCGCAAGCTCAGTCGCCATAGGGTCCAGCATTGTTGGCACGCTGGTGAGTTTTCACATCGACGGCGCAACAGGGCCGTGCATCGTGCTCATACAAAGTACGATTTTCATCGCCACGTTTGTCTATAATCAGATGGCCAGTAATCGCACTGGCACGGACGATCAAACGGCACAACCTGCCGAATAACTCTCACCTCAAAGCTATCAAATGCTGCCAGGGCTGGCATTTCGAGGCGAGACTGGCACGCTTGGTTAGTTTTCCTTCATACATTTCGACCTAAAATCAGGGCTAGCGATACCATTAGGCCGAGCCTCTCAAGTCATTGCCGAGGCTCTGCCACATTGATGTCGCAGAAAACCTCTTTGCTTCAGAGAGATATGCACGGGGACCTGCTTTGCGCCGACTGCCATTACATTTCTTATGCGTTCTGTGCGCGCCGCTGGTGACTGCCCACCCTGCAGCAGCCGCAGAACCGCTTGTTTTGGCTGGAGATGCGATCAAGCAGACCGTAACGGGCGCAACGCTCGCCTTAGACACACCGCTCGGCACGACGGTCTCCATCCGCTTTACGGCAGACGGTTTGATGTCAGGTGAGGCCAAGGAATTGGCAGCCCTACTTGGCGCACCGAAAGATAGGGGCCGCTGGTGGGTCGCCCAAGACCAACTGTGTTACAAATGGTTCCGATGGTTTGAATCAGAACCGCGGTGCCTTGTCGTGCGACAGGCGGGATTGCGCATCTTCTGGGCGCGGGATGACGGTGAAAATGGCACCGGCACCATTGTCGAGCCTGGCCAAACACAAACCTTGCCGCAAAAATCCGTCGTCGCCGTGGCACCCAGCGAAGTCAAAACGGCATCACAGCGGCCAGTTCAGGCACCAGCTCGCGGGACAACCGAAGTCCTATCGAAAGATGACGCAACCAAAGACACGAAATTTGTAACGGCCAGCGCGGCACCGACCAACGTTCCGAAAGTCATTGAGAGCGCACAGCCAACTTTGGCCGGTCGTCCGCGCATTCTCAATCCAGACAGCGATAAGCTACCTGTGATCGCAACTGAACCGACGCCGCTTCAGGAAACAAATAAAGCGACCGATAGAGCAGAAATCAAACCACCAAAAATTTCTGCTCCGAAGCCGACGGTATTGAAACCAGAGACGACTGAAGTCCTCAAAAAATCACAGCAACTCTCAAGAACGGCAGCATTGAATGCCACAACGGTCGCACCGCAGACTGCGACCCCTCCCAAGCCAAAGTCTTCCGAGGAGAAGATTTTGTTTCGGATCGTCGGCGTTCGGCACGATGACGTTTTGAATGTGCGAATTGGTCCTTCGGAATATCATGCCGCAATCGGCAGCATTTCACCGAAAGGGCGCGGTATTGCGATCATCGGAGGCTGTCTGGATGAGTGGTGTCCGATCCAGCATCGCAGCATGAAAGGCTGGGTTAACCGCTATTATCTTGTGATGGATAGCTCGCAGGACGTTAACGCCAGTCGATAAGAGCATGAACAAATCGCCAAATAAGTGCGGTAATTCGGGCTTCGGTCGCCTATCGTGACGTCTTAGCGCTTGCTGTTGACCTGTATAATTCAGGTGGCATAACCGGTGCGCAGATCTGCGAGTGTTGAATTCGCAGGATGCCTTCACGTTGCTGACCATTTTCAACAGGATCGATGTGACATCGAACTCCCACAAATTCTGCATCGCGCCGATGATGGATTGGACGGACAGGCATTGCCGTGTGTTCCACCGTCAGCTCACGCAACACGCGCGGCTCTATACGGAAATGGTAACAGCCGACGCCGTCATCCACGGCGATCGCGAGCGATTGATTGGCTTTTCGAACTGCGAACGGCCATTGGCTCTCCAACTCGGCGGGTCTAATCCGACGAAACTCGCTCAGGCGGCACGCATCGGTGCCGACTACGGCTATGATGAAATCAATCTCAATGTCGGTTGTCCATCGGACCGCGTGCAGGAAGGTCGATTTGGCGCCTGTCTGATGGCGGAGCCGAGCCTCGTCGCCGACTGTGTATCGGCCATGCGCGCCGCTGTTGCCATTCCTGTCACCGTCAAATGCCGTATCGGCATCGACGACCAAGACAGCGAAGGCGATTTTCAAAACTTCATCGACATCGTCAGCGATGCCGGGTGCACGACATTTATCGTTCATGCCCGCAAGGCATGGCTGCAAGGGTTATCGCCGAAAGAAAATCGCGAGATCCCACCGCTCGATTACGCGCGCGTCTATCGCTTAAAGGCTACGCGGCCGGGTCTGACAATCGTCATCAATGGCGGTATCGAAACGCTGGCAGCGTCTGATGAGCATCTTAAACATGTAGATGGCGTGATGCTCGGCCGCGCAGCCTACCAAAATCCCTACATTTTAGCGTATGTCGATCGCATGTTTTTTGATGCAAAAGCTCAAGTCGTATCGCGGGCTGAAGCTTTGGCAGCCCTTGTGCCGTATGCGGATAAACACATCTCTAAGGGCGGCCGCTTGTCAAACGTTACGCGCCATATTCTCGGGCTCTATCACGGCCAAAAGCGCGGGCGCCTGTTCCGTCGCCACCTCAGCGAAAACGCAACTCGGGCGGATGCTGCGGCAGATGTCATGACCGCTTCATTGAATGTGGTCGAAAGCCCAACGGAACAATGCACTGAACTCCAAGGTGCTGCCTGAGCCACCCATGGACCTTGCAACGTTCCTCTCCACGGACACTTGGCTCACGATCATCGTTCTCTTGGCGCTTGCGGGAACGCTGGCAGGATTTTTATCTGGTCTGCTCGGGATCGGCGGCGGCGGCGTACTTGTTCCGGTCCTTTACGAAGCGTTCGGCGCTGTTGGGGTGTCTGAGGACGTTCGTATGCACATCACGCTCGGCACCACGCTTGCCGTCATCGCTCCAACAGTCTTGCGGTCGCTTGCTGGCCATCATGCGCGGGGGTCGGTTGATACCAACGTGATACAACGCATGGGTCCGTGGATATGTCTCGGGGTCATCATCGGGATATTGATTGCAAAAGACGCGAGTAGCGAATTTTTGCGCTGGATTTGGGTGGTGTTCGGCACCGCTCTCGCAATCAAAATGGCGATTGGACGTGACGACTGGAGAATTGCCGATGAACTACCCAAGCCACCGCAACTGGAAGTCAGCGCATTTGGAATTGGGATCGTTTCGACTTTGATGGGAATCGGCGGCGCGACGTTTACTGTGCCACTCCTAACCCTTTACGGCAGACCATTATTGCAAGCCGTTGGAACGGCAACCGGCGTCGGCGCTATCATCGCGATCCCGGGTCTGATCGGCTACATGGTATCGGGTTGGAATGTCGCTAACTTGCCGTCTTACACACTGGGCTATGTCCACGCTGGCGCGCTTTTGATTATGCCACTGAGCATCCTGGCCGCGCCCTTCGGTGTGCGGATGGCACACCGAATTTCGAAGCGGCGGCTTGAAATCGCATTCGCGATATTTATCGCTTGCGTGGTCGCAAGGTTTCTGTGGACGCTGCTGGCTTCAGCGTGAAGCCCGCAGCAGTAACACCTTAAACCGCGATTTTCTGATTGTATGCGCCGACTTCAGGGAAGCGCGACAATTGCTGATCGAGATCTTTGAAGATTGCCTTCATATTATCTTCCGATGTTGGACTTTCGACGACGACAACGAGTTCTGGCTTGTTCGATGAGGCGCGGATCAGCCCCCAGGTCCCGTCTTCGAGAACGACGCGCACGCCGTTGACGGTGATGAGTTCGCGAATCTTTTGACCGGCGATAGGATTACCGCTTTCATGCTGGCGTTTGTAATGTTCGATGACGCGGTCAACGACGCCATATTTAACTTCGTCACCACAGTGCGGCGACATCGTCGGAGAACCCCACGTCTTAGGCAGGGCATCGCGCAAATCCACCATGGTTTTATCTGGTGCTCGATCGAGCATATCACATACGGCTAATGCCGCGACGATGCCGTCGTCGTAACCGCGCCCGAGCGGGGTATTGAAAAAAAAGTGTCCGGATTTTTCAAATCCAACGAGCGTTTTGTGCTCATGATTATAGCGTTTTATATAGCTATGACCGGTTTTCCAGTACGTCGTTTTGGCACCGTTGGCGATTAAAACGGGATCGGTGATGAACAGACCCGTTGACTTCACATCAACGACGAACGTCGCATTTTTATAGATGGCCGACAGATCGCGCGCGAGCATCACGCCGACCTTGTCGGCGAATATTTCATGACCGTCGTTAGCTACGACCCCGCAACGATCTCCGTCGCCATCGAAGGCCAGACCAACATCGGCACCGACTTCCAAAACCTTCGCTGAGACGGCGTTCAGCATCGCCATATCTTCAGGGTTTGGATTGTGGTTGGGAAAGGAATGATCGAGATCGACATTGAGTGGCACAACCTCGCAACCGACAGCGGCCAGGGCTTGCGGCGCAAATGCGCCAGCGGTCCCGTTACCGCACGCGCAGACGACTTTCAGTTTGCGTTTGAGTTTCGGGCGATCACTGAGTGATGCAATATAGCGCTCGGCCATGTCGGGAACGAAAATGTAGCGCCCGCCATCCTTCGCTTCAAAGCTGGCGTTGAGAACGATATCCTTCAATTGCAACATGTCATCTGGACCAAAGGTCAGCGGTCGCGAGATGCCCATCTTGATGCCCGTCCAGCCGTTGTCGTTATGGCTTGCCGTGACCATGGCAACGCCTTCGACATCGAGTGCGAATTGCGCATAATATGCCATTGGCGATAATGCGAGGCCGATATCATGCACTTCGCATCCACCAGCCAACAGCCCTGTAATTAAGGCTTGCTTGACACTGCCTGAATACCAGCGAAAGTCGTGGCCGACGACGATGCGCTTGGGAACCCCACGCTGCGCCATCAAGGTCGCAATCCCCATGCCCACCGCGTTGAGACCCATGAGGTTGATTTCTTCGGGAAACAGCCACCGAGCATCGTACTCACGAAAGCCTGTCGGTTTGACGAGAGGAATGCGCTCGAAATCGGCAGTATTCGGCTTCAAGTCGGCGCGTGGCTTGGGAAGCATGAGAGGCCCTCATCAACTCGTTTCTATGCAGGTTTCGGACGGACCCTAGTGCACTTGCTAGCAAGGGCCAACGGTATCGTCCGAATGAACGCAGATTGTTCGTCGATCTCTCAACAGGGGGAAGATGGCGCGCGCATGAAATTATTCATGCAAAACCAGAGTTCCGGCGCGCATATCGACGCGGGAGAGGCGCCCAAGGAATGACATACCCAGAAGGGTTTGCCGCATCTTCCCGCGCTCGCTGACAGCACCTTGGATGTTTCGCACTGTGATCGGACCGATGCTCAAACGCTCGATCATGATCGGCGCAACCTTGGCACGACCATTCGCTGTCGAAACGAAGTGCGTGAAATCGGAGGGCCTCAGAAAGATGCCAGATCGCTCAGCATCTTCGTATGTCAATGCCACGAGCGTTGCTCCGGTATCGACCATAACATCGACGCTTCGACCGTTGATTTCGGCTTCGACGGCAAAATGCCCATTGTCATCCGCTTTGAGAGTCACATCGCCCGATGCGGTTGATACCATTTCAGCCTGGGTATCTTCAGGCTGTGCATCGACTAAAGGTTCACTGCTGACTGGCGTTCCAATTTGCGTGCGTTCTGCAACATTGCGAACAAGCGCATCCATCTGGCTCGGATTCTGGAGAGCATAAGAGGCAACCCATGCGCCAACGATGGCGATTGCCACTATGGAAAACAAATTGATGGTAGCCGATGAAATGCGCATGGCGAAACATCCTGAGCGAATGTGGACAGCCCCAACTTGCCGTCTAGTTTCGGAGCGTTAGAAAATCTCCAGTGATCTCATAGGAACCCAAACGTCTTAAAAAACTCTTGCCCAGCAAGTTTTCGTTAAGACTTCCCGGTTTAGCGACAAAACCTTCGATATCGGCTGCCGCGATGGCGCCAATCCGAATGAGCCGTAGTCGGATGGGAGCTACGTAAGTCACGCCATTAGCGGTTTCGATTGCGGTATCGAACGCTAACCCCTTCATATCTAGTCCAGCAGCTTCGGCGTCTGTAGCCCGCAAAATCACCGATGAAGCCCCACTATCGATCACCAAACTCATCGGCGCATCGTTGACGAGCGCGCGCGCCAAGAACCGTCCATCCTCAGAACGACGGATGCGAACGGCAACGGGCATCCCTTGCAGTGCGGCCTGCGAAACTGGCTCAACGTCCCCCGCAACGGGCAATAGCTTTGTCAAAATTGTCGGAGAACGGATCAGCGGTATGCTCGCTGCAATCGCAGCGATCACAGCCAACACAGCAGCTAATGACCAAGATTTGATACGCTTCGGTTCATCGCTGCGCGTCTTGAAGGTCAAAAGATACAGCGCACACAACGTGCCGATGACAGCCAAAGCAACGGCAACACCGGGCAATGAATCGACAATTTCAGAGTTCGTCTGAATAGCGAGCAGGACACCCGCTAAAGCGACGATCACCAAAACGATCCAGGCCAGCATGGTGATATCTCAATTCGGCTGGAGACGACGCGGCAATTCCATCATGATGCGGCGTCGTTCAGCGTCGGTGAAAGAAGTCCAGCGTGCAATTTCAGCACGCGTTCGCCCACAGCCCGTGCAAAGGCCACGAGCTTCATCGATGCTACAGATATTGATACAAGGCGATTCCATAAGACAATAGACATCCATATATTTAGGTCAGCAAACACGCACGATAGATACAGATCATGATGCCTCGCGACAACGCAAGTGTCCCGAGCCACTAAGCGCCATAAGGCAGATCGTGACTGTAAGGCGACACAGCTTTCAAGCGTGGTCTGCGTGTTGATTTGGGTAGTGGCGCTGGGTCACGATGACGCTCCTGACCGAGGGGTTGCAAAGGCTCCATAGCGTGCAAAACCCTTTGGCGCGGCAGCGCGACGATGACCTCGGTTCCTTTACGCAATTCTGATTTCAAATCGAACGTACCGCAGTGCAAGCGGATCAAGTTTTGAACGATCGGAAGGCCAAGACCGGTGCCGCCCTCAGCAGCCTCATGGGCCAGTGAACCTTGACCGAAGGCTTGCAGAACACGGGGGATTTCATCCTTGGGAATTCCAGGTCCAGTATCGCGCACGGCAAGGTATTGCCCTCCGTCCTCCGTATGCCCGACCGTGATGGTGATACGTCCGCCTTTCGGTGTGAATTTCAAAGCGTTCGATAGAAGGTTCAAAAAAATTTGACGCATGGCACGCGGATCCGCCCACACTTGACGTAAGTCGGGCGAGAAATCTTCAACCAGCAGCAAGCCTTTTGCATCGGCACGTATCTTGACCAGACGCTGACAGTCTTCGGCGATATCGCTCAGAAAGACCGCCTCCTCGTGAAGATCGTAACGACCTGCTTCAATGCGCGATAGATCGAGAATTTCATTGATAATTTGAAGCAGGTGATTTCCGCTTTTGTAGATGTTGTGTGAGTAATCGCGATATGTTTCGCTACCGATCGGCCCGAGAAGCTCTTTCTCCATGACTTCCGAAAAGCCCATGATCGCATTCAGTGGTGTGCGCAATTCATGGCTCATGGTTGCTAAAAATCGCGACTTAGCCATGTTGGCCGCTTCCGCACGGCGCCGCGCTTCATCAGAAATGGCTGTCGCTTCTTCCAGTTCGGAAATCAGGCTGTCTTTTTCCGCGCGAAACTCGACCATCGCGAGCGCTGTCGATTGCAACCCGCGCGCCAAATACACGAAGAACACGTGGATACCCACCGCCATAGAGGCGAGTGCGAAATAAAATGGATCGCCAATGAGCATCAGCCGTCCGGCAACGGCAACCGTCATGGGAACCGTGCCTGCAAGAAACACGCGTGTCAGCGTCGCGGCAAATGTCATGCGAATAGCAAGTACGACCATCAAGGTCGCAAAGATAAAGACGTGCGATGAGAACGTTGCAGTTGTAGCGGTGTCTGTATTGACGCTAATCCCGATGAGCGCGAAGGCCGCCAGCGACAGACCATTGCACAACTCGACACGAACAAAATGATTGCGCCACTCACCGACGTTGACTTCAGCACGCGGCAAAGACAGAAGACGGCGGCACTGCTCCAACATGTAAACCTTCGACATCGAAACGATGGCGATCCACATGGTAGCTTCCAAGAACGAAGCCCAAAACATCGATGCGATGTAGAAAATAAAGCACAGCGCTGGCATGGCGAAGGGAGCGCTGGTTTCGTTACGCGCATACATGACGAGAAGTTCGTACTCGAACTCCGGTTTGTGATCGGTGCCGTGAGTCAGTCGGTCGCGATAAGCCTTCAGATCATCGTCGCGCTTGTGCGTTCGCGTTGGGCGCGGGCCACGCGGTAGTGTCTTCTCGATGATGTCAGTTGCGTCGTCCATCGTGACAATGGTCTTCTCTGGATCGACCATCCGAACTGGTCTGGTCAGTGATTGCCAAAGTGCCGTGAATGAACTGAATTATCGATTAACGGCTTTGCCAAAATCGAATGAGTGCGACATGCAACACACATCGCGTCGAAGTCGGCAAAGTCTAGCGAGGTGGCTAGTCACTGTCATTTTGCTGATTGTGGCGGCATTTTTCGGCCAAGACCAACTTCCAGGCCGCTCAACGGCGCCGCAGCGCGGTCCTTTGCCCGATACCGTTTCTGGCGCGGGCAGGACCGTCGATGGAGACAGTTTGTTTGTTGGCCAGCATGAAGTGCGCTTGAAGGGACTAGATGCGCCAGAGGGACGCCAGACATGCACACGTGGCGGGAATTCTTGGCCGTGTGGGGAAGCGTCACGCAATGAATTGCGCCGATTGATCGGCAAGGATGTTGTCATGTGTCGCGTCGCTGAACGTGACCGGCACGGTCGGCTTTTGTCGAATTGCACAGCAGGCGGCCGCGATCTCAATGCCGGGATGGTCGCATCTGGATTCGCCGTCGCCTATGGCAGTTACGTGCGCGAGGAGGGCGATGCCAAAATGCGCAAGCGCGGGTTGTGGAGTGGCGAATTTCAAAAGCCGCGCGATTGGCGGCGCGACAATGGCATCGGTCAATAGGAGATTGCCGTAATGCGCATCATCGAAACGCGACGCGCACCCAACCCTCGCCGCGTGCGCATCTTTCTCGCAGAAAAAGGTATCGACATTACGTTTGAAGAACGGGACTTGATGAGCGGTGACTTGTCATCGACCGACTTTCAAACAAAGAACCCATGGCAGCGCGTGCCTTGTCTTGTTCTGGATGATGGACACGCCATCTCGGAAAGCGTTGCGATCTGTCGCTATTTTGAAGAGTTGAACCCCGAGCCACCATTATTTGGCAGCGGAGCGCGTGGTCGGGCAGATGTCGAGATGTGGCATCGTCGTGTAGAGTTAGGACTTTTTGATCGCATTACGCAGGTTTTTCGCCATTTGCATCCGCGCATGGCTCATCTTGAAAAGCCTCAAATAGCGCTTTGGGGCGAAGCCAACAAATCTAAAGTTATCGATGAACTCTCGCGCCTGAATGCGCGATTGCAATCCTCGAAATTTATAGCGGGCGATGCATTTTCGATAGCCGACATCACAGCTCTTGTTGCCATAGACTTTATGAAACCAGCAAAGCTGACAGTGCCGGATGAATTCAAAAATATTGTGCGGTGGCATGCCGACGTTTCAGCACGGCCATCAGCGAACGCATAAATTTCGGTGCAGCATAGACATGATTAGGCGGCTGCTTTCGTCCGATCCGAAACATGACATGGGTGCTTTACATCCGGCTCAACACCCGTCTGCCAACGTGCGCGATCGGCTTGCGCATCGAGATCGTCTCTTAAAAATGCTAAGTCGAAGCCTGCGTCTTTTAACTGGTCGAGAACTTGAGAGACCGGCTGCTGACGCGCAGCCGTTGCAGCCCACACGATGGCAGCACGTTGCCCGCCCGCGCAATGCGCGAGGATCGGACCAGGACTGTTAGCGAAAGCTTCACTGGCAGCATCGACAACGGCATCGGTAAAGAGTTCATGTTTTGAAGTCGGGATGTGGATGTATTCCAACCCTAGACGTTCGGCGACCTGCCGCGCGTCACGGCTCGACACTTGATGAAGGCTTTCTCCGTCAGTACGGAAGTTGATAATGGTGCGAAAGCCTTGCTGGGCGATCGTAGAGATATCTTCAACAGTTACGGCCCCAGTGACGGAAACGCCTGGTGCTAACCTACGAATATCCGTCATTCAGCGAGCCTCAAATTTCAAAACCTTATCGGAATACATGCCATCTCATCGGGCGGGCCGCAATCTATTCAGAGGCGTAGCATAGAAAAAAATACTATAAATCCATATTTTACGAGTTTGATGAAAAAGCGTATTCTAAATTCCTCTGCAATTAGAAACAAAGTTCTACGGAGCGCCTCTCATGCTCGACGAGATGGATGTTAAAATTCTCAGGATTTTGCAAGCCGATTGCACACGCCCGGTTGCCGACATTGGCAAAGAGGTCGGGCTCTCGACTACTCCCTGCTGGCGGCGCGTCCAAAAATTGGAAGAGGCAGGCGTCATCCAACGCCGGGTGGCTATTCTCGATGCGAACAAAGTCAATGCTGGTGTCACCGTCTTCGTGTCGATCAAAACCGACAAGCATTCGCATGCGTGGCTGGAAAAATTTCATACCGCGGTTGCAGAGTTTCCTGAGGTCATCGAGTTTTATCGGATGTCAGGTGAGGTCGATTATTTGTTGCGGGTCGCTGTTCCTGATATTGCCGCCTACGATGCCTTTTACAAAAGGCTGATTGCCCGCATCGAGATCGCCAAAGTATCCTCTGCATTCGCTATGGAGCAGATCAAATACACCACGGCGCTACCGCTTCAATTCGCGATGATCCATCCGGAAGGTTGATTGAGTGACAGCGACAGCTAACTCTCAGTGGTCTTGTCATGACGATCGAGGCGCGTGATCAAACTTGACGTGTCCCAACGTGCTCCGCCATGTCTTTGAACCTCTGCATAGTAACGATCGACGATTTCAGTGATCGGCAATTGGGCGCCGTTGCGAGCAGCCTCAGCCATGCAAATCGCCAAATCTTTGCGCATCCAATCGACGGCGAAACCGAAATCAAACTGACGCGCATGCATGGTTTGCCAACGGTTCTCCATCTGCCAAGATTGCGCAGCACCCTTCGAAATCGTTGCTATGACAGCTTCGATATCTAGTCCTGCACGCTCAGCAAAATGGATCGCCTCGGACAAGCCTTGCACAACGCCAGCGACCGCGATTTGGTTGACCATTTTCGTCAGCTGGCCAGCACCCGATGCGCCTATCAAACGGATCGAGCGCGCGTAGGTTTCGATCAAAGGCTTTGCCATTTCGAATGCTGTGCGATCGCCACCCGCCATAACCGTCAACGTCCCAGCCTCCGCTCCGGCCTGCCCGCCTGACACAGGACAATCAAGAAACGACAAGCCACGCTCTTGAGCAGCCGATGAAAGCTCACGCGCAAGATCGGCGGAGGATGTGGTGTGATCGATAAAAATAGCGCCCGGCTTCATGGCATGAAAAGCACCGTTCGATCCTACGGTGACGGCGCGAACATCATCGTCATTGCCCACACAAGCGAAGACAAAATCGGCATCGCGGGCCGCTTCGGCCGGTGTGGATTTCCAATCTCCGTTGCGTCGCGCTGCTGCCCAAGCTTCCGCCTTATGCAGCGTGCGATTATAGACGGTGACATCGTGACCGCCACGTGATTCGAGAAAGCCAGCCATCGGAGCGCCCATGACGCCTAATCCGATCCACGCAGCCTTAGCCATGTCGCTTGTTCCTTACAATTCCGCGCGATCATTTATAGAGCCATGGCATATAACGCCAGGACACGCGTGCAAACGCCTAAAATGACTCACGAGTTTTGCCGTAACCGCTGAAGGACCGACCCAACCCATGACCATCGCCGGGATCACGCCAACGGCTACCGAGTTGTCAGTGACGATTGCAGACGTCACAGCGGCCGCAGAGCGCTTATCCGGCTCCATTCTCAATACACCCTTCGCGCCGAGCCGGACGTTGGGCGCGATTTTTTCTGCCGAGTTGTGGTTGAAATTCGAAAATCAACAATTCACAGCAGCATTCAAAGAACGTGGCGCTCTGAATAAGCTGGCGCAGCTAACGCCGCTCGAGAGAAGTGCTGGCGTTATCGCGATGTCGGCTGGCAATCACGCGCAAGGTGTCGCTTATCATGCACGCCGTTTAGGAATTCCAGCGACGATTGTCATGCCGTCCTGGACGCCGACCGTAAAAGTGGAAAACACGCGTAGCCATTGCGCGACGGTAATTCTTGAAGGTCATAGCTTCGAAGAAGCGTCGGCGTTCGCGCTGACCTATGGGGCGGAGCATGGCCTGTCATTCATTCACCCCTTCGACGATCCAGCCGTCATTGCCGGACAAGGCACAATTGCACTTGAAATGCTGGCGAGCCAACCTGGCCTCGACACGCTCGTAGTTCCCATCGGCGGCGGTGGCTTGATTGCCGGCATGGCCGTTGCTGCCAAAGCGATCAAACCGGACATTCGCATCATTGGTGTCGAAGCGCAGCTTTATCCATCGATGTTGAATGCCATCAAAAAGTCGTCACTCCCAATAGGCGGGGATACGCTGGCTGAAGGCATCGCGGTTGTGACGCCAGGGAAAACAACGCGTGCGATCATCGAGCGTTTGGTCGATGACATTGTCTTGGTTCGCGAGTCCGATCTGGAACGTGCGATCACACTCTTGCTGACGATCGAAAAGACGGTCGTGGAGGGTGCGGGCGCGGCAGGTCTCGCGGCCATGATTGCTGATCCCAAACGCTACAGCGGCCACAAGGTTGGCCTCGTATTGTGTGGCGGTAACATCGATACCCGACTGCTTGCGAGTGTGCTGACGCGTGAACTCGCTCGTGATGGACGATTATCGCGCCTTGCCATCGATATTCCAGATCGACCCGGACAATTGGCCCGCGTCTCAGGCGTGATCGGCGACGCGGGATCGAACGTTGTCGAAGTGTACCATCAGCGTGTGTTTACCGATGTTCCCGCAAAAGGCACCGAATTGAATCTCGTAATCGAGACACGCGACCGCGACCACTTAGAAAAAGTCGTCGGTGATTTGCGGAGCGCTGGCTACGTTGTCTTTGTCAAAGGATCGGCCTCAGGCCGATAGTTGCGCATCTGACAAGGTTGCCAAAAAAGGGAGCGGGCCCCGCACCAGTTTGGTACGAGGCCCTATCGATCAGTCAGGCAGGGGATAGACGACGGCGGGAGAGATTCAGTTTCGCGATTTATGCGTGCTGTAAATAATTAAGGCTATTGAAGCGTGAGGTGAAGCGTTTCGGAGAGACTAGGCGTTGGCGACGATCCATCAGCGATAGCCAGCGACGCAAGTAGCAAGCCACCTGCGAGCACAAAACAGGCGGCCATTCCGGCCGTCGTCCAACGACCGGCGCGTGCATTCGCTAATTTGGCAGCTTCAAGATCCATAACGATATCCGGCGTTCAATCAATTCAGGTAAGTTTTGTGTAACCGATAACGACTTATTAGTCGAGTTTTGCAGTTCAACGTGGCTAATAGCCAATATATGAATTTAACAAATAATTAGGACGTATTAATTTCAGCTAATGTCAGTTGTTTCTTATGGCCGATCTGATGTCTGTAATTGTTTCTCGCGGCGAGATGGCTTCAATATCGAGATCCAATTCGATAACGACAGGCCGCTGCGTGGTCTCGGCAATATTTAGAGCGCTCCTGAAAGCCTCTGGAAATTGCTCGGTTGCCGTAATGCGCTTGGCAGCGGCTCCATAGCTTTTGGCTAGTGCGACGAAGTCAGGGTTGATGAGGCTGGTGGCTACAACGCGGCCAGGAAACTGTCGCTCCTGGTGCATGCGAATGGTTCCCAATGCACGGTTATTCGCAATGATAAGAACAATCGGTAAGCCATATTGGACAGCCGTTGCCAATTCCTGGCCAGTCATTTGGAAACAGCCGTCACCGGCGAGCGCAACAACGCAAGTGTCGGGATATGCCAATTTTGCAGCAACGGCAGCAGGCAACCCATAACCCATGGAACCGGAAATCGGGGCAAGTTGGGTGGGATATGACTTGTAAGTGAAATAACGATGCAGAAACGCGGCGTAATTTCCCGCGCCATTCGAAATAATAGCTGTCTCAGGTAATCGTTCGGATAATTCTGTAACAACGTCTTCAAGCTGAACACGACCAGGGGTTGGCTGCGGTTTGGTGGACGCTACATAAGCCGCACGCAAGTCGCGACGCCAGATGCCCCATTTGGGTGTCATGCCTTGTGTCTCAAGATCGGCAAAGGCTTCGACAGCTGCAATCGACGACGCAGAGATTTGCAGCGCATGCGTGTAGGCGCTATCAGGATCGCCGGCATCTGACGCGACATGAATAAGTCTCTGCCCCTGGCTTTGCGCATGAAGCAAAGTGAACCCCAGCGTCGTGATATCTCCTAGACGAGTGCCGATCGCGATCACGCAATCGGCGGCGCGAATACCCGCAACGAGCTGTGCGTCCATGCTGAGGCCCGCATGACCAACGTAGCAACGATGCCGATTGTCAAAATGGTCCTGACGCCGGAATGCGCACGCGACGGGCAGATCGAATTTTTCTGCAAATCGCACCAAATCAGCACGTGCAGACGGCGACCATGGCAATCCGCCAACGATCAGAAGAGGTCGTTCGGCTTGAGCCAATGCATCTCGAACACTTAAAAGTTGCGCAGCCGATGGCGCGACATCGATCAATTGGGCTGGCGCGCGTGTCACAACGTCAGTCGTCTCTGAGAGCATGTCCTCAGGAACACCAAGCACAACTGGTCCGGGACGGCCGAAGCGAGCCGTGCGAAAAGCCCGTGACACAAATTCGGGAATAGAGGCAGCATTGGGAATAATAGCGATCCACTTCGCCAGCGATGCGAAAACAGATTGCAATTCGATGGCTTGAAAAGATGGCCGCTCGGCCATCGCGCGAGACGGTAATCCGACCAACAACACCATGGGGCTTGCGTCTTGCGCCGCCACATAGACGCCCGCAAATGCATTGGCAGCGCCCGGCCCGCGCGTGACGATGGCGACACCAGGAATGCCTGTAAGCTTTCCGGTCGCCTCTGCCATCATAGCCGCACCAGATTCGTTGCGGCACGTGATGGGTCGAATTCTGTGATCGCTATGAATGGCGTCCAAAACGCTAATGAAGCTCTCGCCCGGGACCGTGAACAGATGCTTCACGCCTTCGCTGGCAAGTTGATGGACCAGAATTTCGCCGCCGGTTGGCATGGCTTGAGGTTCTTGACTTTGGAGAGGACATCGGCTCGAGCCACACACTAAAAGCCTTTCGCACGATGGCGAAAGCAGAATACTTGAATTGGGTTAGTTCTCACGATCGACACACCGTATCCACCCGACATCAGTCTTTACAACCAAGATGTCCGACCAAGCATAGCCGTCTAGGCTTAGACACCTTCGCCCATTATGGTCCGCAACGCGCAGACTTTGAATTGCGCTTTGGGGCTCGTCACGAGGATTGGAATGCACGTTAAGGGGTCGTGGGAAACAGGGGCTTGGCGACTAAAAGTTGCAATGGCTGTTTTGTTAGTGGCCGTTGGCACGCCAGGATTGGCGCAGACGCCAGCCGCAACCCCGCAATTTTCGCCCACACAATCCGCCAATCAACCCGCGACTGCACCTGCGGCCAGTCCGAGTTCTCAACTGCTGCCGACAACCCAAATCAGCGTTCCGCCGCGTCCCGATGATCCACGCGCGGCTAAAGCCTATTTCGCATTAGAGAATCATTGCGCGCGCTGCCATCAAACAGGCAAGACCGTTCGCCCTCTAGCCTCTGGGCAAGTTTCAAATATTCTTGCGCTCAATGAGTTGGCACGCAATCCGGTTCTGGTGACCCCAGGACTGCCGGATGCTTCGCGCCTCTATGATGTGATGGTGACGCGCCACGCGCCACTCGATGTCTATGAGGCTGGAACTGAGCGCAGCGAACCACAACCCGAAGAAATTCAAGCGGTGCGTGAATGGATCACCGATCTCGGCCCAACAGTTCAGGCGTGCCCCTCGCGTAAATCAGTGACCAACGAAATGATCGAAGCGTTGGTTCGCGAAGCTCAGAGACTAGAGCGCGACGGCGTGAAAGATTTGCGATTTATTTCGCTCGCGCATCTGCACAATGGGTGTGCCAGTGGCGAAGAATTGTCAGGGTACCGGCAAGCTTTGACAAAACTATTGAATAGTCTGTCGTGGGCACCCGAACATGCCGCACTGACTGCGCTCGATACCGACGGCACACTCTATGCGTTCAGATTGGCCGAACTCGGTTGGGTCGCTGAGCATTGGGAGCAATTACAGCGGAAGTATCCCGATGTGCTGCCCAATCCTGTGCCAGAAGATGTTCAAGTGCGCGCGGGCACGACGCGACCGGTCATGAATGGCGACTGGTTGACGGCTGCAGCGTCACAAGCGCCGATGTATTATGATCTTTTGCGCTTGCCGACGACGCTCACCGCTCTCGCCAAATTGAACGGCGTCGATATCGCACAAAATGTCCGCAACGCCACCGTCCGTCGCGCAGCAATTCGCAACAGCGCCGTGACGCGCGGAAATCGCTTGGCCGAACGACATGCCGGGTCCGTGGGTGGGTTTTGGTTGATCTACGATTTTGCCACCAGCAAGGATGAGCAAGATATTTTTGCGCGGCCTCATGGTCCAAAAGCTACGCCGACTTCAAAGACGCCGTTCAAGCCAGACCAAGTGCGCACGATTTTTACGCTACCGAATGGCTTTCAAGCGTTTGCAGTCTTCGACGCTTCTGGAAATCGTTTGGATCGCGTGTTGGCCGGGATCGAAAAGCCATTTACCGGAGATCAAACGGGGGTGAACGAGCCAGGTACCACGGTTGGCGTCCAATGCTTTGCATGTCATGTCGATGCCATCCAAGGCTTGAAGGATCAATTCAGAACGTATGCGATCTTGGAGCCTTCGGTGATGGCGAATGATTTGCGCACATCAGCGTTGCCTTACTTTCCAAGTGACAGCGAAATGGCGCTCCTGATCAGTGGAGATAACGAGCGCTATCAAAATGCGCAGCGCGCAGCAGGCGTCGATCCAAACTTACGCATTGGTGGAGACGAATTAGTCACAGCACTCGCGCGGCGCTATCAACGGGCTTCAGGCTTCGACGCAGCACTGGCAGAAATCGGTCTGCCGAGAGATGCCTTTCTCGCATGGTTATCGGCAGCATCCGGGCCTGCAGCGCCGCTTGCTCGAAGATTGCAACATGGTGTGCTCCCACGCAGCGATCTGGAGCGCTTGTTCACCTTCATCAAAAGTATGGATGCCCCAAATACGCTCTCAGGGCCCCAATCCGGCGGTTTCTTGCGCGATGTCCAAACTGAAATTGGTTTGAGTGTTTGGCTTGATGCTGCACGACCGGCAGCAGGTGACATTGTTGGCATCAAAGCCGAAGCCGACACGGATTGCTATCTGACGATCATCAGCGTCGATGAGGATCGCAAAGCCACTGTATTGTTTCCAAACGATTTCGAGCCCGACAACCTGTTGGTCGCGGGTAAAGCTGTCAGCATTCCAGCTCCAACCGCGCCGTATCAGTTGCGCTTCAAAAGCGGCGTCGCAGAAACGCTACTGGCGCGCTGCTCGACGTCGCCCGAGCCACCCATGGGCATAGAACATGATTTCGAGCGTCAGCGATTTACGTTGCTCGGCAACTGGGAAGTTTTTATTCGCGACACGCTGGCAACGGATGCTGAATTGCGTGCCGATCCACTCAAAGCCGATCGTGCACGCGCTGCACGCTCCGACGCTGTGCGCCGCCGTCGCGCCGCAGGCGAGCGCGTCGAGCAGCGTACGCGAACCGTACCAGGGCGAGCGCTACGCGACGGCCGTGCCGTGCTTGTCATTAGCGGGGGCTGACGACGGCGCGCAGCAGTGTCAGTCGTCGAGATCGAGCGACCGTTGTAAGCGGGCAAGCCCGAACACTGCCCCCAGAATAATCGCAGCCGCAGTCAGAAAAGATTGCACAGCTAGGGTTGAGAGGCCCGTTACACCTTGGCCGATGGTGCAGCCTAATCCGAGAATGCCGCCAACGCCCATAGCGACAGCACCAAACAGATGCCGCCGGAAATCCGCGCCATCGCTAAATCCGGTGAACCTTAGAGACTGTGACGCGACCGACGCGAGTGCACTTCCAACCAGAACGCCAAAAACGGAAGCCGCGCCGAACCCCGGCAATCCTAATGCAGTCGAGCGTTCGAGCCAATCGATGGCGTCGGCGACAGGGCGCACGAAACTCAAAGACGATGGGGCAATGACACGCACCGCCATATCATCGCTGACTAGGCCAGTCATAGCCCACCCTGCCGTCACGATCACGCCGACACCGAGGCCAGCAATCAGAAGCATGGGTTGTCGCAGGATACGTCCACGATAAATCGCAAACATCAGTAGCGGACCAGCGATGATGGCCAAAGCCATCCAACGCATAATCGAAGGATCAAAATTAAACGATGCGAGGACGGCAGGAAGCGCCTGCGACGGTAAATGATAGGTCGTCAGGTCGATGGCCGTGGCAGCTTCGAAAGAGCTGCGTGCCGGTCCCAGAATGCCACTGACAGTCGCGAGCGCCGCGACAGCCATCACCAAAGCCGTGACCAACGCACGAAAATCACCACCGCCGGCGCGCACCAACGATCGGCTTGGGCACCCGCCCGCAAACACCATGCCGAAGCCAAAAATCAAACCGCCAAAAATACTTGCCGCCCAATTGATGTGAGGCGCGACATACATAGATCGCGACAGATCGACGATGCCTGCTGCATCCAAACTCTGCGCGCCAATCATAGCAGTTGCAGCCGCGAGAGCTGCAGCGCCCAAGCGACCGCAATCGCCTGATATGCGCCAATCGCTGACAGCTCCCATGACGCAAAAATTGCTCGCGCGGGCGAGCCAGCCAAAAGCCAAACCCAAAACGAAACCGCCAAGTGCCAGCGAAACTGCGGGAGATTGGCTCATGAGATCGCGCACGAGATTAAACCTTTCGCGGCAGCAGATGCGCGAGGCAAAATACGCCATGAAATTCTAATGTCATATATCAAAGACATCCTACTTTACCGGTTATGTCGATGTCTCGTGGCGGAGTTGGGTTTTGTCATATGTAGGGTTATGTTGACGCTATCGAACGAATGATCGCAAAAGGTCTTTACAGCAGGGGGGGTGCCCCCTAAATGCAGCGCTCTTTGGCACGGACTGCGTGCCGGTTCGAAAGATGTCTTAAGCTCCCATGAGCCAGCATCCCAGTGGAGGTTGAAGACGTTGGAAAAGTTTCGCACCGCACTCGATATGGTGACGGCACTTGAGCCGGATATTCCCGTGTTTGCCGCCCGTCCCCATGCGGCCGGTCGTGCGGCGCGTTGGTTTACGCAGAATTTTCCCGGCGAAGTCGCTTACGCTTACAAAGCAAACAGTTCGGTGTTTTTGCTCGGCGCACTATACGGCGCCGGTATTACGCAATTTGACGTAGCCTCCGTCGTCGAATTGGAAGATGCAGCGACCATTCCGGGCGTGCGTCTGCACTTTATGCACCCGGTCAAAGCGCGTCACGCCATCCGCAAGGCGTACTTCGATTACGACATCAAATGCTTTGCGCTCGATACCGAAGACGAATTGCAAAAAATTGTCGAAGAAACCGAGGGCGCCAAAGACCTCGAATTGTTTGTGCGCATTTCGGTGCCGGCTAAAAACAGTCGAATTCCGCTTGAGCATAAATTCGGAATTTCCGGACAGAAGGCGCAACGTCTGCTCGTCAAGACGCGGCAGGTCGCCGACGAACTTGGCATCACATTCCATGTCGGGTCGCAAACGACGACGCCGGATGCTTACGCAATGGCCTTTGAAGAAGTGAAAAAGTTGATCGTGAAAGCGGGCGTCGTCGTCGATGCCATCGATGTGGGTGGCGGCTTCCCGTCCCGCTACACCGATAGCGTGCCCGCGCGCCTGTCTGATTTCATCGAAGTCATCAAAACATCCATGGACAAGTTGCCGGTGACGGAGCATTGCCGACTGATTTGCGAACCAGGACGTGCGCTCGTTGCTGAAGCCGAAAGCTTGATCGTGAAAGTCGATCTGCGCAAAGGCAACAGTCTCTACGTCAATGACGGAGGCTACGGAGCTTTGTTCGACAGCGCGCATTTGGGATTTGTTTTCCCAGTGCGCCTCATCAGAGCCGGGCTTGATCCCAACGAACCGCTTGTCCCATTCGAAATGTGGGGGCCGACCTGCGACTCGATCGATCGCATGAAGGGTCCGTTCATGCTGCCAGGCTCCGTGCGCGAAGGTGATTATATCGAGATCGGTAACATCGGTGCCTACGGTCGTGCCCTATCGACACGCTTCAATGGCTACGGCGAATACAAAGAAGTGATCCTGCAGGATGAGCCAATGTATTCGATCTATACCGAAGACGTCGCTCCACTCGTGCGCAACGCCTAGTTCCTTTTTAAATGGTGCCGCTTTGAAATTTGATTATCTCCCACCGAAAAAAACATTCCTCGATCCGCTGCGCCAAGACATTAAGCGGCCGAAGGATGCGCGCGCGGTTATCATTCCTTTTGGCCTCGAAGCATCGGTGAGTTATGGCAGCGGAACCGGTGCTGGCCCAAAAGCCATTTTAGAAGCCAGCCATCAGCTTGAACTGTTCGATGAAGAATTTTGGCGCGAACCGTATCTCGACTACGGCATAGCGGCGCTGAAGCCGGTCAAGATCAAGCCTAGTGTGACCGCGGCATTGGCGCAACTCGAAGGCATCGTCACAGCCGTGCTCGATGACGGGAAATTCCCATTCGTATTGGGCGGCGAACATTCGCTGACAGCCGGTGCCATCAGACCGTTTGCAGCCCGCTATGATGATTTAGTCGTATTGCAAATCGATGCGCATGCCGATTTGCGCGACGGTTACCTGGGTGAGCACTACTCACATGCGTCCGCCATGCGCCGTGTGCTTGACCACGCAAATGTCTCTCTCGTGCAGGTTGGAATTCGTGGCCTATGCCAGGAGGAAGCCGACTTTGCCGATCAGAATCGTGACCGCATTCACATGTACCTGGGCATTCATCAAGACAGGTGGGACATTGAGAAAATCATAGCGCCGCTCAAGGGTCGGCCGATTTACATCACGGTCGATATCGACGGCCTCGATAGCGCGGTGATGCCTGCAACAGGCACGCCCGTTCCAGGCGGATTATCGTATCTCAAAACTTTAGAAATTTTGCAGCGTGCGTCGCAAGCCGGAACTGTCGTCGGCGCTGATCTGGTTGAGTTCGCGCCAATAAAAGGCTTGCACGCCTACGATTATATGGCAGCGTCACTTGCCTATAAAATGCTCAGCTATGCGCTCGCAAAGCGTAATTGAACGCCAGTGATGCAAGCATATCCACAGGTCTCACAAGATTGTGGAGACGCGCCCTAAGCCACAACGTTTTGCGCTAGGCTCACATCTCGATGGATACGAGTGAGGTGCGCGATGTTTGTTTTTTCCGAAATCAAACGCGTTGTAACGAGTGTGTGGGGCAGTCGCGATGTCAGCGGTCAGAGTATCGAAGAGCGATTGCTGACGGTTGAATCTGAATTGAGAACGATCGCAAGCGACGTGGCGATGATCGCCATCGACACGCGTGCAACCGGTGCACATGCGTCCATGACGCAAGGCTAGAGCCACTTGGAATTCTGACTAAAACCTGGAACTGAAAAGGTGGTGGGCGGTACAGGGATTGAACCTGTGACCCCACCCGTGTGAAGGGTGTGCTCTACCGCTGAGCTAACCGCCCGCCTTTACAAGCGGCGGTTATGCGAGCGGGGTGCAGGGTCTGTCAAGCAGCCGAATGTCACGAAGTCTTTGCGAGGATCATGAGAGACTTTTGAAAAATGCAGTGCGTCTAGGCGCTCCATTTCAGGAGGTCTGTGCGCGCTGAATATGAAACCAGTAACAGCCTTCGCGCGTGCCGTTATCGAGCAGTGCGTGCCCTGTCGCCTTACAGAACGCGATAAAATCATTCGGCGCGGCTGGGTCTGTCGCAATCACTTCCAGCACCGATCCAACGGCCATTTCACCCAAAGCCTTTTTGGCCTTTAGAATGGGGATGGGGCAGGAAAGCCCCGATGTGTCGAGCGTACGGTCGGCCATGATCCTGATTTTATCAAACGAATGACGGTTCGCAGCCGCACCTTTGTACGTGTAATGCAAAGGTGTCGCAGACTGCAAGAGCACGGCTTACCAGCATGGCTCACGCGAGCACTTGCAAGCGCTCACATGTAATGCGACGGTCCGCCGCGTTAAGCGCCGATTCCGGGCGAATGGGCGAAACGTAACTGACTACGGATGATGATGGCACACATCATCGCGTGGTCCTGTGACGGCCCACAGTTCGTCAATCCCCATGGATCAGACGTGCAGACCGGGCGGAGGGAGTAAACGTTGCAGTCGCCAGAACCGCGTCGTTCGCAGCTGTTTTTTTTCGGTCTCGATAAACTCGGGCTGATTGCGCTCAAGGCCCCTTATGTTTCAGCCATCCTAATAGCGATTGTGACGGCGCTGGCCGCAGTTGGTGTTTCGCGGCTCACGGTTGACGATAGCTTATCGGAATTATTTCGCACCAATACGCCTGAGTTTCGCCAATACGAAGAAATTGATCGGCGTTTTCCATCCAGCGAATACGACGTGCTGGTTGTCGTTGAAGGCCAGGGCCTGCTGACGAAAGCCGGTCTCGAAGCATTTTCGCGCACCGCACAAGAACTCCAATTGGTCGATGGCGTATCGGGACTTGTTTCGATGCTGTCGGCACGAGGTAAGCCTGACGCATCGGGCTACGCTGCCCCCATCGTACCAGACGAACTTCCAGAAGGCGCGGCATTCGAAGCACTGATGGCGTCGCTCAAGTCGAACGATATCGTCAAAGGCAAATTCTTGTCCGATGACGGCACGTTGGCATTGATCGTGATCGCGCTCGATCGAGCAGTCGTGACCGAGAAAACGCCCAAAGTTGCAATCGGCGAGATCAAGCAAGCCGCAGACGAGCAATTGCAGGGCAGCGGGTTATCGGCACGGCTGACGGGCGCGCCTGTCATGCAACTTGAAATCCGCAATGCTGTTGAGCGTGATCGGCTGGTTTATAATGGGCTCGGCTTTCTTGCCGGCTTCGTGATTGCCTATTTATTTTTCCGGCGCCTGTCGCTGACGTTAATTGCTGTGCTCGGTCCAAGCATCGCCATTCTTTGGACCCTTGGCGTGCTGGGCAGCCTCGACTATCGGCTTAATCTCTTCATCAATGTCATCACGCCACTTATTCTTGTGTCGGGCTTTTCAGATTCGATGCATCTCGTATTCGCGATCCGTCGCGATGTTGTGGCAGGCGTCGATCGTTTGACGGCCGCACGCAATGCTGTTCGCGACGTGGCGCCAGCCTGCTTGTTAACGGCCATGAACGCCGCGCTGGCATTGATTTCATTTTCATTTGCTGAAAGCGCGCTCATTCGAACCTTTGGCCAAGCAGCGCTGATGGCCGTTGGAATTTCCTACCTAGCCGTCGCGATTGTTGTGCCGACGCTGGCGGTCTTCCTCATTCAAAAAGAGGAAGTGCCGAAGAAACCCGTTGACCAGGCGCATGATGGCGGTATCGGATTTTTGCACCGTTTAACAACTGGTGTAATGCGCCATGTCATTCAGTTTCCAGCGAGCTATACGATTGCGGGCATTCTTGCCGTCATCGCGACCGGTTACGCATACGTTCAGTTGCAGCCGATGTATCGTTTGGCAGATCAAGTGCCAGACAAAGAGCAAGCGCTGGAAGCAACTGGAAAGCTCGATCAAAAGCTGACCGGGGCTAATCCGGTTCATGTGATGATCAGTTGGAAAGGCGAAGGTGGTGCGCAGCCGGTCTCGCTTTATGACTCAAAAACTCTGGACACCATCGCCGACGTGCATCGCGTGGTCGAGAATAAGGTTGGCCTCGGCAACGTGTGGTCCATCGATAGCCTGCGTCGCTGGTTGAAAGAAGCCGGTGACGACAGCATTGAAACCGTCAAAAAATACGTCGGTATTCTGCCAGAACATCTCGTCCGCCGTTTCATTGCCAAAGAGGAAACAGCCGTTCTAGTAACGGCCCGCGTGCCCGATGTTGATGCCAGCGAAATTTTACCCGTCGTCGATCGGTTGGATCGCGAATTGCAAACGGTTCGCGAGGCGCATCCAGGCTACGAAATCGCCGTGACAGGGCTACCAGCCATCGCGGCGCGCAACTCTGCGAAATTGATCGGCGAATTGAATTGGGGCCTAGTCGGCGACATGTTCGTCATCTTCATATTCCTTGCCATCATGCTGCGCTCGGTGCTGGCAGGCGTCACGAGTATTCTGCCGTCCGTCTTTCCAATTTTTGCGACGGGCGCATTGCTATGGTTGGCGGGCGAGGGGCTGCAATTTGCATCCATCATTGCCATCACGGTGGCATTCGCGTTGGCAATCGATTCAACCATACATTTTCAAAATCGTTTTCGCATCGAGGAAGGGCGTCCGGATGGCGGCACGGCGACCGACGCGTTGCTGCGCACCGTTGAACATATTGGCCCCGCTGTCGTCTTAACGACCATCGTTTTGGCGCTGGGTCTGGGTGTGACGATGCTCTCGCATTTGCCGTCGCTGCGTCGGTTCGGTGAACTCTCGGCTGTCTGTCTCTTGGCGTCACTCTTGGCGCAGCTCATTATCTTACCGGCATCTATAGCGCTGTATCGACGACACTTTCCGCGCCGAGGTTGAGCGCGTATCAAGATCGCTGTAGAACCGATGTGTCGTCTCGATACGCCTGGGATTAAGTGCGCTTCATGACCAAAAAACTCATTATCATCATGGCCAATACCGACCCGCGCAACAGCGAAGAGTTAGGTGCGCCCTTGTTCCAAGCGATGGTGGCTGCATCGATGTCGTATGAAGTCGACGTGATCTGCACAGGCACGGCAGCAAAGCTGCTACGCAAAGGCGTTGCCGAGCAACTGGTGATTAAAGAAGGTGACATCCGAACGGTCTATGATTTGATCAAAGATGCGCGCGCGGCCGGTGTGAAATTCCACTGCTGTAGCCCGGGTCTCGATCTGTTCGGCATGTGCGTCGATGATGTGATCCCGGAATGTTCAGGCGTCGTCGGCGCGGCCCATTTCATCGAGCAAGTGATGTCAGGCGAAAGCAAAGTGTTGTCGTACTGAAACTGAGATGCGATTTACTATGCGTCGCAAGAAGAGAGCTGTCGCAACGCTGCGGGTAGCTCGCGATAGTGCGAGATGATGACGTCAGGGGCAAACGATGCGACCGGCTCCACACTGTATCCAAAATCGACGGCGATGACGGGAACGCCTGCTGCTTTTGCAGTTTTGATATCGGTTTCGCTGTCGCCGATCATGATGCTTTGCTTGCTGTTGCCGTTCGCTAATGCCACCGTTCCATTAAAATGACCTGGGTCCGGCTTCCAGACACCCAAGCTATCTCGGCCGGTAATCGCAACAAACAAATCCGTCATCTCAAGTGCGTCGAGCAACGCTTTAGCATGCGCTTCGATCTTGTTGGTGCAAACGGCCAAACGTGCACCTTCACAGCGCAGCAATTCCAACGTCTCGATGACATTCTCATAAGGGCGGCTATGATCTGCCAAGTGTGCGCTGTAGTGCGCGAGAAACACTTCGAAAAGATCGTAGGTATCGCGCTCCGATAACGTGCGTCCATGCGCGGAGGCAGCCTGAGTGATCATGGCCAGCGCGCCATGACCGACATGTGGCCGAATATCGGCTTCGCTGATCGCATGAAGACCGATGGTGCCTAAGACATGGTTCGTCGCCGCCGCGAGATCGGGCGCGGTATCAACCAGGGTGCCGTCGAGGTCGAAAACGAATGTCCAATTTTTCATCTGCCCTCAGTAACTGACACCGCGGCGCGCGTCGCGGGTTTTCCTGTCACGGTCTGCCTTGAAAGGGGTGGCCGAGCACCTTAGACAGTGGGCGCGGCCTGATGATCGGCAAGAGGGATGGACCATGAGCGCAGATGACTGGAAGCGGCAGGCGGCTGAACAAGCGCTGATCCATGTGCGAAGCGGTATGAAGCTCGGGCTGGGCACGGGCTCGACGGCTGCGAAGTTCGTCCAACTCCTGGGCGAGAAGGTCCGTGACGGTCTTGACGTGGTGTGCGTTCCAACGTCTGAGGCAACGCGCGCGCAGGCCGCATCACTGGGCATCAAGCTCGCGACGCTCGACGACCATCCGCTCCTTGATTTGACGGTCGATGGCGCTGACGAGATCGACGAAGAGTTGCGCCTGATCAAAGGCGGAGGCGGCGCATTGTTGCGCGAAAAAATCGTCGCAGTAGCATCCAACCGCGTTATCATCATTGCCGACCATTCCAAACGCGTTGACACGCTCGGCGCGTTTGCGCTGCCGATCGAAGTCGTACCATTCGGATTGAAATCGACACTCGGACTGATCTCCGACATGGCGGCAGACGCCGGATGCACGGGATCGATGACATTACGCAAAGGTGCAGGCACGCAACCCTTTATCTCAGACAACGGCAACTACATTCTCGATTGCGCATTCGGCAATATTGACGATCCGGAATCGCTTGAAGATGCTCTGAAGCTCATTCCAGGCGTCGTCGAAAGCGGACTTTTCATCGGCATCGCCGATCTCGCCATCATCGCTGGCCCAATGGGGATTGAAGTATTATCAAGCGAAGATTCCGAATTTGAACTTGATGTGTGAGCGCCATGCTTAACCAGTTGGAGTTGTGCCACGGATGACAGCGTTTGATGTCGATCTATTCGTCATCGGCGCAGGATCGGGTGGCGTGCGCGCAGCGCGCATAGCTGCCGGATATGGAGCGAAGGTCGCGATTGCCGAAGAATTTCGCTTCGGCGGAACCTGTGTCATTCGCGGATGTGTTCCCAAAAAGCTGTTGGTCTATGCCAGCCGCTTTGAAGAAGAATTTGCCGATGCAGCGGGGTTTGGCTGGTCGGTGGGAGAGCCAACATTCGACTGGCCCAAGTTGATTGCGGCCAAAGACGCCGAAATCGCTCGCTTAGAAGCAATCTATCAAAATGTCTTGGCACGCGCAGGCGTGGACGTATTCCAAGAGCGCGCAACCATCGAAGGGCCGAACGCGATACGCTTGGCGAACTCAGGCCGCACGATCACAGCAGCAAAAATTCTGGTTGCAACCGGTGCCAAGCCCAATCTCGATGCTGGTCTGCCGGGCATCGAACACGTCATCACCTCGAACGAAGTTTTTCATCTGTCCGAGCAACCCCAACGCATCGTGATCGCTGGCGGCGGATATATCGCTGTCGAGTTTGCCTCGATCTTCAACGGTCTTGGATCGGACGTGACGCTCCTCTACCGCGGCGAAAAAATTCTGCGTGGGTTTGATGAGGATTTACGTGACGCTCTGACATCGGCGCTGCAGGCGCGCGGCATCCGCATCATCACCAATGACATATTTACAAACATCGAGAAAACGTCCGATCGGATAACGGGCACGCTGAAATCTGGCGAAGTACTGCAAGCCGATCAAATCATGTTTGCCATAGGACGCACGCCCAACACCGGCAGTCTAGGCCTCGCCAATGCAGGGGTCGCCACACACATGTCAGGCGCGATTTTGGTCAACGATCAAAGTCAGTCGAGCACGCCGAGCATCTATGCCGTTGGCGATGTGACGGATCGTGTCGCGCTCACCCCTGTCGCTATTCGCGAGGGACATGCTTTTGCCGACAGCGTGTTTGGCAAAAAATCTTGGAGCGTTGACTACAACACCATTCCAACGGCCGTTTTTTCGACGCCGGAAATCGGCACGGTAGGTCTGCCGGAGCACGAAGCCCTGCGTGCGCACGGCACAATCGATGTTTACAAAACCAGCTTCCGGCCTATGAAGGCCATCCTCGCAGGCCGCGACGAGCGCATGTTCATGAAGCTTATCGTTGACCACGCAAGTCAGCGCGTCGTCGGCGTGCACATTGTCGGCCCCGACGCAGCCGAAATTGTTCAGATGGCGGCCATCGCGCTCAGACTTGGCGCAACCAAGGCCGATTTCGACGCAACGATGGCCCTGCATCCCAGTGCCGCAGAAGAACTTGTGACATTGCGCGAGAAATGGGTGGCACCCGGCGAAGCAGCGGGTTGATAGGCTGCGTCGCGCAGCTTAAGGGTGTCGGCTCACGGTGAGGGCAGAAAATTTCATGGCACGTCTCGCAGGCAAAATCGCCGTTATCACAGGCGCAGGTATTGGCATCGGGCAGGCGATTGCCAAACGCTTCGCCGTTGAAGGCGCGCATGTTTATGTCACCGACATCAACGGTGAGACGGCGGCCGATACCGCACGCGCCATTACGGCGGCAGGTGGTGCGGCAACGCCTATGTTAGTCGATGTGTCGAAAGGCCAGGACGTAACGGCTTTGATCCGCGCGATCGAGACCGCGCATGGCAAAGCAGATATTTTGGTCAATAACGCAGGCATTCTTATTCGCGGCGAAGTTCGCTCGCTGAGCGATGCCGATTGGACCAAGCTGCGTGAAGTGAACATCGACGGTGTGCTACGCCTGTCGCGCGATGCTCTATCGCTCCTCAAGAAATCCTCAAGCGCCTCGATCATCAATATCTCGTCGATCATGGCGAACCGTGGTTTGCGTCCGTTAGCAGCCTACACAGCCACGAAAGGCGCCGTGACGGCTTTAACCAAGGGCCTAGCCGTCGAATACGCGCCGTTCAACATCCGCGTGAACGCCATTTCTCCGGGATATATTGAGACGGCGATCACAGATCGGTTGCTGAAGCTACCGCCGGTGCGCAAGGCACTCGTCGATAAGACACCAATGGGGCGGCTAGGCCTTCCCGACGACATCACGGGAGCTGCCATGTTTTTTGCCTCCGATGATAGCTTATACTGCACAGGCTCAGACCTCGCGGTCGATGGCGGCATGTCGGCCGGGCTATAAAACCGCCAAATATTAATGGCCAAAAATTAGGGGCTTAAGTGGGTGCAGCGAAAAGCTGGCGCCGAGTGCCCATATCACCTATAAGCCGCGGCCAGAAACAGGATATACTGAGCGGGATGGCGGGTCGCACGCAGTGAGCGAAGCCCGCCCTGCCGCGTTCGAGGAGTGAGAACAATGGCGGCCCACCAGACACCAGATAAATGGAGCCCGGACAGCTGGCGCAAAAAACCCATTTTGCAGGTGCCGGATTATCCCGATGCCGCAGCGCTTGCTGACGTTGAAAGCAAACTTGCCACGTATCCGCCGCTGGTGTTTGCCGGTGAAGCGCGCGATTTGAAAAAATCGCTGGCGACGATTGCGAGCGGGCATGGTTTTCTGCTGCAAGGCGGCGACTGTGCCGAAAGCTTCTTGGAACATCGCGCCGACAATATCCGCGATTTCTTCCGCGTGTTTCTGCAAATGGCGGTTGTGCTGACCTACGCTGGTGGTCAGCCGGTCGTGAAGGTTGGTCGCATCGCTGGGCAGTTTGCCAAGCCGCGCTCATCGCCCACCGAAAAGAAAGACGGCCAGGAACTGCCGAGCTATCGCGGCGATATCATCAATGGGCCGGAGTTCACGTCGCTGGCGCGCATTCCCGATCCGAACCGTCAGATTGAAGCCTACCGTCAATCGGCCGCGACACTGAACTTGATCCGCGCATTTGCAACCGGCGGATATGCCGATCTTGAGCGCGTGCATCAGTGGAACATGGGCTTCGTTCAAGACAGCCCGCAAGGCCATCGCTATCAGGAGCTCGCCGACCGCATCGCCGAGACGATGAGTTTCATGCGTGCGTGTGGAATTACGTCGGAAAATACCCCGCAATTGCGTGCAACGAATTTCTACACCAGCCACGAAGCATTGTTGCTCGGTTATGAAGAAGCACTGACGCGGCGCGATTCCACGAGCGGCGATTGGTACGCCACGAGCGGGCATATGATCTGGATCGGCGACAGGACGCGCCAGCCGGACCATGCGCATATCGAATACTGCCGTGGCATCAAAAATCCGATTGGTCTGAAGTGCGGCCCGACGCTGGACGCCGATGGGCTGTTGCGCCTGATTGATCTCATCAATCCCAAAGATGAGCCGGGTCGTTTGACGCTGATCTGCCGTTTCGGGTTCGACAAGGTCGAAGCGCATCTGCCGAAGTTGATCCGCGCTGTGAAAAAAGCCGGGCGCAACGTGCTGTGGTCCTGCGACCCGATGCACGGAAATACAATTTCGGCCGCGACCGGTTACAAAACGCGTCCATTCGACAGGATCTTGAAAGAATCGCTATCGTTCTTCGAGGTGCATCGCGCTGAGGGAACACATGCGGGCGGCATCCATATCGAAATGACCGGCCAGAATGTCACCGAATGCACCGGTGGCGCGACGGCGATCTCCGATCAGGATTTGTCGGATCGCTACCATACGCATTGCGACCCGCGTCTCAATGCCGATCAGGCATTGGAACTGGCGTTTCTCGTTGCCGAGCAGTTGAAGAAAGAGCGCGACGCCGACGCCAAACCGGAGCCCAAGACCCTGATTGCGTAACGACAACGCAGCAAGGATGACCCATGCGCAAGGAAGCCATCCGCCGCGCAACATTCGCCATTTTAGTGGCAATGCTGGGCTACGCGTTGATGACCTCGCAGGGTTCAGCCCGCGTTCAAGATGACGACCTGTGCTGGGAGCCCGACATAGAGTTTCCTGTGCCATGTGATGAAGAAGAGGACTAACGCTCTTATGCCTGAAATCTGCGGCTGTTGTCGTGCGAAGTGCTTAACGCATCGCGTTGCGACCAACCGCTGGACCGCTCGCGGCCAGCATCGTAGATATCGGCGATGAACACTCCTGCACAGTTTCGCATTGCCTTGGCGCAGTTGAACCCCATCGTTGGCGATCTTGCAGGCAATGCGGCAATGGCAAAACGCGCACACGCACAATCGCGGGCCGAAGGCGCCGATCTCATCGTCTTGTCCGAATTGTTTTTGACAGGATATCCGCCGGAAGATCTGGTTTTAAAACCGGCGTTTCAGAAGGCAACGCTCGCGACGCTAGAAAAACTCGCGCGCGATTGCGCGGACGGTCCAGCGATGCTGATCGGCAGCATCTGGCAGGACAATGGCCTCCTCTACAACGCGGCTATATTGCTGGACGGCGGACAAATCGAGGCCGTGCGATTTAAAGTCGATCTGCCGAACTACGGCGTGTTCGATGAAAAACGTGTGTTCGCGCCAGGCCCCATGCCAGGTCCGATGAGTGTGCGCGGTGTGCGCATCGGCGTGCCGATCTGCGAGGACATTTGGGGACAGGACGTGGTCGAGACGCTGGCGGAAACCGGCGCAGAAATACTCATCTCGCCCAATGGTTCGCCGTTCGATTGGCCCAAGCCCGATCTCCGTATGAATGTCGCCGTTGCCCGCGTGACGGAAAGTGGCTTGCCTCTCGTCTATGTCAATCAGATCGGCGGACAAGACGAACTCGTATTCGATGGCGCGTCGTTTGTGCTGAATGCGGATCGCAGTCTGGCGGCCCAGTTGCCGGCGTGGCGCGAAGCGCTGGTCGTGACGACGTGGGCACGCGGCAATGACGGATGGCAGTGCGCGGCAGCAGAAGTGGCGCGCATCCCGGAGGGCGACGCAGCTGCCTATCAGGCGTGCGTGTTGGGCTTGCGCGATTACGTTCAAAAAAATGGCTTTCCAGGTGTCGTGCTTGGTCTATCGGGTGGAATTGACTCGGCCCTCGTAGCCGCGATGGCCGCCGATGCGCTGGGGCCGGACAAAGTTCACACCATCATGCTGCCGTCGCGATTTACATCCGACGATAGTTTGCATGATGCTGCCGACTGCGCCAAGGCGCTCGGCTTGCGCTACGATAAGATCTCCATCGATCCACCGGTTGCCGGTTTAACCTGGGGCCTCAAAGATATGTTCGCAGGAAAAGAAGCGGACATCACAGAAGAAAATCTTCAAAGCCGCGTGCGCGGCACGATCCTGATGGCGATCTCGAATAAGTTTGGCGGCATGGTCGTGACAACCGGCAACAAGAGCGAGATGTCGGTCGGATACGCGACGCTGTATGGCGACATGAACGGCGGCTACAATCCGATCAAAGATCTTTACAAGATGGAGGTCTATCGCTTGGCGCGCTGGCGCAATGCCAACGTGCCAGATGGAGGGCTTGGTGCCAGCGGGGTTGTCATCCCGGAACGCATTTTGACCAAAGCGCCATCCGCAGAATTGCGTCCCGATCAAACCGATCAGGACAGTCTGCCGCCCTATGAACAACTTGACGATATCCTTCGCTGTCTTGTCGAGCACGAGATGGCTTTGTCGGACGTCGTGGCGCGCGGGCACAACCCGGAAACAGTCAAGAAGATCGAGCGGCTGCTGTATCTGGCGGAATACAAACGACGTCAGGCCGCACCGGGCGTGAAAATTTCAGCGAAGAATTTCGGCCGCGACCGGCGCTATCCCGTCACGAATAAATTTCGTGAAGGTAGCTCTATGACGTCGATGAATCATGCGCCGACCGATAAACGGCAATCCGACCCCTTGCTGCACGACAAGCGCGTCGTCAAACCGCGCGTTGAAAGCGATGGCATGTAGCGCCGCGACGCTTGCGTTCGACGCAGCCCTGGTTAGGGTGCGCGAACTCCACATTCAAACGATCCTACAAACACGAGTGATCCATGACCCCGCGCGTCCGCTTCGCACCCAGTCCCACCGGCCGCATCCACATCGGCAATATCCGAACCGCGGTGCTCAACTGGCTCTATGCCAAAAAGAACGGCGGACATTTTCTTCTGCGCTTGGACGATACCGATCTCGTGCGCTCTACGGAAGAATTTGCCCAGGCTATTCGCGATGATCTGACATGGCTCGGTCTGACTTGGCACGATGAAGAGCGGCAGTCATTGCGCACGCAGCGCTACAATGCGGCCGCCGATGAACTCAAAGCATCAGGCGCGCTCTATCCGTGTTTCGAAACCGAAGATGAACTCGACCGTCGCCGCAAACGTCAGCTCGCGATGCAGCGTCCACCCATCTACGACCGCGCAAGTTTGAAATTATCGAAACAGGAAATCGACGCTCTTATCGCGGGCGGGCGCACGCCGCATTGGCGCTTTCGTCTGCCCAACACAGGCGACAGCAAAACCCTTGTACCGCAGACGTCGATCATTTCTTGGCCCGACCTCATTCGCGGCGAGCAAAATGTCGATCTCGGTTCGCTGTCCGATCCAGTTCTGATCCGCGCCGATGGCACGTTCCTCTACACGTTCACCAGCGTCGTCGATGACGTCGATTTCAAAATTTCGCACATCGTGCGTGGCGAAGATCACGTGACGAACACCGGCGTACAAATGGCGATTTTCCAGGCGATGGGCGCGAAGCCGCCTGCGTTCGGTCACCACAGCTTGCTGATCGGCGCAGACGGGCACGCGCTGTCGAAGCGTCTTGGTGCGCTCTCGGTGCAAAGTTTCCGCGACGATGGTTTAGAGCCGATGGCGGTTTTGAGCCACGCAGCACTTGTCGGTACGTCAGACGCCATCGAACCGCACGTCAAACTCGACGAGCTGGCGGCACTCATGAGCTTTGACAAAATTTCCATGGCGCCGGGTCGTTTCGACGTGGACGACTTGAAAGCGCTCAACGCAAAATTGCTTTTGAAATTGGAATACGCCGACGTGGCCGAGAGATTGCGTGCGCTCGGCATCGAAGGCGGCAAAGAGTTCTGGGAGGCCGTACGCGGCAATCTCACAATACTGAGCGACGCGCGGCGCTGGTGGGACGTCGTGTCAGGAGACATGACGCCAGTGATCGAGGACGAAAACTTTACCCGTGCGGCCGCCGAACTCTTGCCAGCTGAACCTTGGGATAGTGAAACCTGGGCGCAGTGGACGAACGCGGTGAAGGCCGCAACCGGCGCGAAGGGCAAAGCGCTGTTTCATCCGTTGCGTCTGGCGCTGACGGGTGCTGTGACCGGCCCGGAATTAAAGGCATTGCTGCCGCTGATTGGCCGCGCGCGAACGGATGCGCGGTTGCGCGGCAAGCCTTTGTAATTTTCTCACAGGTGATTACTGCGGTTGCCAACCGCTGTCGGCTGGCGCGGTAGCATCGCTGGCTGAATCGGATGCGAGAGGCGGATCGAGCGGAGCTGTTTCGACCCCTTGCTGCGCCGATGCCGAGGTTTGTGGAGCTTTGCTGACGGCGCCACTGGAATCCGCTTTCTTTTGCCCATCGGCCAAAGCGGAATCGTACTCAGCTTCTTTGCACGAACAGCCGTTCACGTATTCCTTGCGATAACGAAACGCCGTCTTGAGTGTTGTGTAAGGCGTTTGGCTCGTCAGCGCGACGGACTGATCGACCGATCCGCCAGGATTGGGATAATAATACAGCTCTGTAGGCGCCGCACATTTGGACGAGCAGGCGTTGGCGTCTTGCGGGAAGTGGCTCGGCAGTGTCGAGAAGCTCACTGGGAAATAATATCCATCGCACAGACGCACACACAGCGTGCGGTACGTCGCAACGCCCGAAGACCCGAGCGGCGTCCAAGTGTTATTGCCGATGCTTTCTTCGTCTTGCCAAATACCGCCGTCGCGGCGACGTGCTTGATCGACGTAGTTAGCCCCGCAATTGTTGCGTGCCAATTCGCGGACAATATCGTCCTGATAAGATCGGCCGCCTGAATTGGTCAGCTCTTGGCGTTTCGCTTCAAGATCAGCCAACCGTTGCCGCGCTCCTTCTACTTGACGCTGAAGATCGCGACATTGCGGCGTGCCGCGGAAGGATTTCGTGAATAGAAAATATTCGTAGCAGCGTTTGTCGAGTTGCGACTGGCCGACATTGAACGTGCGGTCTGCTTCGCGCATTTCAGATTCTATTTTTGGCAACTGATCGCGCCACTGGCTGCCCTTCTGCGATTCGACAACGAGGCGCTGTTCGAGTTGCAAGCAGATCGGATTTTTCGTGGACCAGTTCGTTGCGCTGCCGCCATTGCCGGGCGCAGGGGCTGGTTGGGCCGGAGGCGGCTGGCCGTAACCGGAATCGGGACGATAAACGGGTTCACGCGGCACCGGCGGGCGACGCGGCTCTTCATTGCCCCCGAACGGCCACCAGTTCTGCGCGACTGCCGGAAGCGCACCCGCAAGCACGGCGGCAGCACACAGCGCAAAGACGGTCCTAGCGCGACGCCGTTTCGTGCGGTCCGATTTTGGTGCCGTGTTCGTCACGCGGTATCCTTGTGCGTGGTTGGAGTGTGGGACGACGCAGCCACCAAATGTGCTCTCCGCGAAGGTTAAGACATCAGCCTAATCTGCGTTTGGTTAGGGGGTCAATGCGGAGCAATTGCGACGCTGGGTGATTCTCAAAGATTGTCAGCGTCTTGACGCCACATCTGGCGCGGTGCAAGGCGTGGCTGCAAGAATTTTTTGCGGCAAAGTTATCCCCGCGTGGCGCTGCCATGGCATACTGACGGTATGGCTGGAAATGGGCGTTGCTGGGTCGCGATGCTGAATGAACGGGGATAACTTTGGCGCTGAAGCTCTACAATACCCTGACGCGGCAGAAGGCCGAGTTCCAGCCGATAGACCCGAAAAATGTCCGCATGTATGTGTGCGGCCCGACGGTTTACGACTTCGCACATATCGGCAATGCGCGGCCGGTCATCGTATTCGATGTGCTGTATCGGCTTCTACGGCATATCTATGGGCCTGAGCATGTCACGTATGTCCGCAACATTACGGACGTGGACGACAAGATCAACGCCCGCGCCGCCGAGCGCTATCCTGAACTGGCGCCTGAGATTGGCATCCGCAAGCTGACCGACGACACGACAGCGCAATTCCACAAAGACATAGCAGCGCTTGGCGTGCTGCCGCCGAATGTCGAACCGCGCGCGACCGAGCACATCGTCGAGATGGTGCAGTTGTGCGAAGCCCTTGTCGCCAACGGTCATGCCTATGTCGCGGCCGATCATGTGCTGTTCGATGTCGCGGCGATGCCGGACTATGGACGTCTGTCGAACCGCTCGCTCGATGAGATGGAAGCGGGCGCGAGGGTCGAGGTGGCACCCTATAAAAAAGGTCCGATGGATTTCGTGCTGTGGAAGCCATCGAAGCCGGGCGAACCGGGATGGCCATCACCGGCTGGGATTACAGTGCCTGGGCGACCGGGCTGGCATATCGAGTGCTCGGCGATGGCGGGCAAGCATTTAGGCAACGTGTTCGACATTCATGGCGGCGGCATCGACCTGACGTTTCCGCATCATGAAAACGAAATCGCCCAGTCGCGCTGCGCACACGGCACGCCAGTGATGGCGAACGTCTGGATGCACAACGGCTTCTTGCAAGTCGAAGGCGAGAAGATGAGCAAGAGCCTCGGCAATTTCGTGACGATCAACGAGTTGCTCACTCAGTGTGTTGGCGATGTTATCAGGCACCTCATGATTCAAACGCATTATCGTCAACCAATCGACTGGACGCAAAATGGCCTAGCCAGTTCACAATTGGAATTACTGTCGTGGTCGGAATTTATAAGTGAGCGTTGTGGTGAAGTCGCCGAGCCAGCAATTGCTGGCGGCGCCTGCGACGCTGACCTCATCTCTGTCCTACAAGATGATCTTAACTCTCCAGCGGCTTTGACAAGACTACGCGAGCTCTTTGGGTTAGCTAAAGCTGGAAAATTGAGCTGGCAGGACTTCCTAGCAAACGCAAGATTTCTGGGTTTCAAAAACCTTCACAGGCCTGGTTTTTTTCATCCTCACATCATGGGCAATGTTTTTGAAAGTGGCCCTCAACCTAATCTACAAGATCAACGCCTTTTTTTGCAGTATCGCTCAGCTATTGCAAACGGAGACGTTTCGTTGGCCGAAACGTCATTGCAGGCCACTCGATTGAGGGGGTTCCGATTAAAAATCAACGAGGAAGGTGTCGTTTTTGTTGGCAACTTAACCAGCGCGGAATTTAGCGATCTACAGATCGAAACTAATCGCGAAATAAATTCAAGAATTGCTAGGCGCTCCGCTGCTCGCAAAGCCAAGGACTTCAAAGAGAGCGACCGCATCCGCGATGAACTGGCCGCTATGGGCATCGCGCTGAAAGATACCAAAAACAAAGACACCGGCGAGATCGAAACGACGTGGGAAGTGATGCGCTGATGTTGCCCATGCTCGGTCATCCCCGCGAAGGCGGGGATCTGCGCAAGCTCATGGCTGGAATAAGTCGGCGGGCCTGCACGGATCCCGGCCTGCGCCGGGATGACGGTGTCGAAATGGAGATGATGACCTGGACCATCGAAGGTGTGGTCTGCCCTGCAAGGGGACTTCCAAGTGGTCGCGCCGGGATGACGGTGTGGAGGGAGTTATCCCTCAAGGCTGGCTCAGAATTCCAGGATACTAAACGCCATGCTGCATACGGGTCCTTCCCATGCTCCAACTTTCCAAAACATCGCGCCCACCACCGCAAAACTCCCGCCGGATAGGGCTGCCGCATAGGTAGCGGGCAACCGTCATCCCGGTTATTGTGCATACCACTTGGGTGGGGCGCGCCGCTGTTCGTTTCCGATGGGACGAAACACAGCGGCAGCAAAACAAGGAGTGACAAGGCATGGATGTAGCAACTGGGTCGAACCTTTGGGCGCTGACGGGCACCGTCTATGCGCTGGCGGGTGCCGCGCTGATGTGGGCGGCTTCTTTTGCAACGCCGTTGATGGGCTCGGCGCTCAAAGCAGCAGAGGCAGCCTCGCAGCGTCTCGATGCACGCTTTGGGGCAGGATTGCTGACAGCAGGATTGTTCCTTCAGGCCACCGGCACGGCGTCGAACTCAGCCGTGCTGCATAAGTCAGCGGTGTTCATGCTGCTCGGCTTGGCGTTTGGCCTTCTCATGTACGCGCTCGCCAAAGACATGATGATAGTCGACACCACGGCCGAGATGACATCGCATCCGGTGCCGATGTTGGAAATTACCCCTGAGGCCACGAAGCCCACGTTGATTGCTGCCGCTGACGAGACGCTGGAAATCGAAGATCAACGCACGGTTCAGTTGCGCCAGCGATCGTAGGCGAAATCCGAAGCGTTAACGAGATGTCAGCGTCAATCTGCTATTGAGACGCGGTGTGGCGTCGCGTGAGGTGCACGAGCCCTTGCGTCGTGATGATGCGAGCGTTAGGGCGTGCGCTCGCCGTGAAGAACCCTCGTCGCCACATCCGATGGCGATAGGGCAACGAACCTAACGCAACGGTGTCTGGACGACTTGATGAGCGACGATTATCCCCTCCGCCCTTTTCTGCCGGGTGACACGATGCCATTGCGCGACCTCTTCGCTGCCAGCATCGATGAACTGACGGCGGACGATTACAACGACGATCAACGCATCGCGTGGGCCACGACAGCAGAAGACGCAGATGCTTTCGCAAAGCGACTGAGCGAAGCGACGACGCTCGTCGTGCACGTCGATGGTGAGTATTTAGGTTTTGCCTCGCTGAAAGCGAACACGCAGATCGATATGCTCTACGTCAATCCGAATTACGCAGGCGAAGGTGTCGGCACAGCACTCGTCGATGCCATCGAACGGATTGCGCAAGCGCGCGGCGCGGCATCGCTCAGCGTCGATGCAAGCGAGACGGCAGTGTTGTTTTTTGAAGCGCGCGGATATGGCCCTGTGCAACGCAATTCCATTCCGATCGACGATCAATGGCTGACGAACACAACGATGATGAAGACGCTAAAACCATCGACTGAGACGCCCGCGCAATCGAGACCATCATGAGCAAAGAACGCCTCTATTTATTTGATACGACACTGCGAGACGGGGCGCAGACGACGGGCGTCGATTTTTCGCTGGCCGACAAACGACGCTTGATGACGGTGCTCGACGATCTCGGCATCGATTACATCGAAGGTGGATATCCCGGCGCGAACACGACCGATACCGAATTGTTTGCCACGCGTCCCGCCTTCAAGTCGGCGCGATTTACGGCGTTCGGCATGACTAAGCGTGCAGGCCGTTCTGTGTCCAACGATCCGGGCTTGCAAGCGGTGCTGCAATCATCGGCCGACAGCATTTGTCTCGTTGCTAAGTCGTGGGATTATCACGTGCGGGTCGCGCTCGGCATTACGAACGACGAAAATCTCGAAGCGGTCGATCAATCTGTGCGCGCGGTACGCGATACGCAACGCGAAGCGATGATCGACTGCGAACATTTTTTCGACGGATACAAAGGCAATCGCGAATATGCCTTGAGCGTCGTCAAGACCGCGTATGATGCAGGCGCGCGCTGGGTCGTATTATGCGACACCAATGGCGGAACGCTGCCGCACGAAGTCGATCGCATCGTGTCGGAGGTCGTCAAACATGTGCCAGGCGCGAACTTAGGCATTCACACCCACAACGATACCGAAAATGCCGTGGCTAATACGCTGATGGCCGTGCGGGCTGGGTGTCGCCAAATTCAAGGCACGCTCAATGGCTTGGGCGAACGCTGTGGCAACGCCAATATGACTTCCATTATTCCGACTCTGCTGTTGAAAAGCGAGTTCGCCGATTATTTTGAAACCGGCGTGACGCCGGATCGTCTGAGGATGATGACGCACGCCAGCCGCGTCTTGGATGAAATTCTCAATGAAGCGCCGGACTGTCACGCGCCTTATGTGGGAGAAAGCGCATTTGCGACCAAGGCCGGGATTCATGCCTCGGCATTGTTGAAGGAGCCGGAGACGTACGAACATGTGCCGCCCGAAAGTGTCGGCAACGAGCGACGTATTCTGGTCTCGAAGCAAGGTGGTCGCTCGTCGTTGGTCGCAGCCCTCGAACGCCTCGGACTGCCGACTGGTGACGAGGCGAACGTGCAAGCCTTGTTCGATGAAGTGAAGGCGCGAGAAGACGCGGGTTATTCTTATGAGGCGGCGGAAGCGTCATTTGAATTGCTGGCTCGGCGTACGCTAGCAAGCGTCCCGCGTTACTTCGCAGTTGATAGTTTCCGCGTCGTCGTCGAACGTCGTCGCGATGCCGAGCAGAACCTTGTAACGGTCTCCGAAGCGACCGTGAAAGTGTCGATAGCGGGCGAGAGCGAGCCGCTGTGGTCAACCGGCGAAGGCAACGGTCCTGTGAACGCGCTCGATACAGCTTTGCGTCGCGATTTGGGGCGATATCAGAAGCACATCGAGAATGTCGAACTCGTCGATTATAAAGTCCGCATTCTGACCAACACCGGCGCGGGCGGTACCCAAGCCGTGACCCGCGTTTTGGTGGAAAGCCACGACACGGCGACAGGGGCGCGCTGGACGACGGTCGGCGTGTCTCCGAATATTATCGATGCCAGCTTTGAAGCGCTTCTCGACAGCATCAACTACAAATTGCTGACGGACGATGCGCGCGTCGGCTGAGACGGCGAGGCAAAGCCTAGAATATCGTCGGCTTACGCAACGTTGAGTGGTGTGGTCTCGACGACTTTAACGCCCTGGTCGTCGATCCAAGCAAACTCGAACGTGCCTGGACCCGGCACGCGCAATTGAAATGAAATATAGGGATTAGCCGAAATACCTGGACCCAGTTCAGCGCGAAACACTTCCGCATCGCCAAACTTTGCAACAAAGGTATTGATGATGTTGCGCTCAATGGCATTGCCGTCGCGATCCTTGCGATGGCCGGTCTCCATGACATGCGTAATCAGCGTTTTGACCTCGATGATATCGCCGGCCTTTACGCTGTCGGGTAATTTGATGCGCGGATTGTTGGCCATGGCCGTTCCTCTAGCTCTGGCAACCGCCGATGGTGACTTTGACGGTCATGGTTGCGATGGCGAGCACGCCGGTGGACATTTCAGCCAACACGATGACGTCCTGGCTGCGCGCCAAACGCATGCGGCTTTGTACCCGCGCGGTGCCGTTCAGCGGAGATAAGCGAAAGGTGGCAACCGACGCCACAGGATTGCCGCTGGAGAGAATGTGGATCTTGCGGACATGGTCGGCGTCCGTCATCGGACTTTCGGCCACAATCGTGATCGGCACAAAGTTGCCGTTCTCAGCGATTTCCGGGAGATCGACGGCAATCAAACCCTCGACCGGCGTGACACCGGTGAGAAATTTTTGCAGAGCTTCTTCGAAATGAGCCGTGCGTTCAAAGGGGAGTACCGCACCGGCATCGGCAAAAGCCCGGCTCGAAGCGAATAACTGTGCTGAGCACGCAGCACCCAATGTCGCCAAAATGAAACTTCGACGGTTGAGTATGGAAATATGAACACTATCGGCCATCGCAGATATCCGTTTGGCCCTCTCTTGCAGTGCACTATACGATACGACTTTGCAGCGCTTCCAGTTACAATAGTTTTATGTCCTGACAGAGCGCGCTTTAAAAGTCTAACATTGCGACTATCGTCAGTTAAAGAAAAAATGGCGCAGCGCGAAAGCGTTAGGGCGTTGCGCAGTGTGTAGGGAAAAAATCGTGGCGGTCACACGTCGACAGTTTCATGGTTTCGCGTTGGGCGCTGGCGCACTGACAGCCGCTTCGATGCTACCAAAGCCGTCACAAGCGGCGGGACGAGCGAAAGTCGTGATCATTGGCGGCGGTTTTGCGGGTGTGGCAGTTGCAACGCGGCTGAAGGCGGCGAATGCATCTCTTGACGTCACCATCGTCGAGCCCAAACAAACCTACACCACGTGCGTTTATTCGAATTTGTATCTCGGCGGGTTCCGCTCATTTAAATCGCTGACACATAGCTATGCTGCTGTGAAGGCGCGCGGCATCACAGTCGTATCGGACATTGCAAAAGACATTGATACGAAAGCCAGAACAGTCACGCTGGGCAACGCTTCCAACCCACTTCCCTATGACCGTCTCGTCGTCGCGCCCGGCATCGACATCAAATACGATAGCGTGATCGGATATTCTCAAGCAGCGGCTGAAATCATGCCGCACGCATGGCTAAGCGGACCGCAGACGTGGCTACTTAAAAAGAAATTGCTGACGCTATCCAATGGCGGATTGGTCGTGATGACGGTGCCTAATAATCCGTATCGCTGCCCGCCAGGACCTTACGAGCGTGCGTGCATGATTGGACATTTTCTGAAAACGCGGAAACCGAAATCCAAGCTGATCGTGTTCGACGCCAAATCAACATTCTCGAAACAAGCCGTGTTCGAGGAGGCCATCGCCGAATATTATAAAGGAATTGTCGAGCTGAATTTGACAAACGAGATTGATGATTTCGCGGTTGATCGCGTCGATGCATCAACCGGCGAAGTAGTCACCAAGACGGGGCGCAAGGAACGCGCCGCACTCGCCAATATTATTCCCGCGCAGCGCGCTGGTGCGATTGCGGGAAGGGCCGGTCTCATGGACGGCGACTGGTGTCCCGTTAATCCCCACAATTTCACATCGGCGTTGATCAAGGATGTCTATGTGTTGGGCGATGCCGCCAAGTCTGCCGACATGCCGAAGTCGGCGTTCACCGCGATCAGTCAAGCCGGGGTCGTGGCCGACGATATTCTAGCTGACATTTCAGGTAAGCCGCGCGTTCCCGGCACATATCGCAATACATGTTGGTCGATGGTTGCGCCCGAAAACAGTGCCAAGATTGGCGCCGATTACAAACCAGCATCGAAGGATGGGACACCTTACCTAGAGCCAGTCGCTCCATTCATTTCAGCGCCGGGTGAAAGCGCACAACTCCGTCGCGATACGTTCCTAGAAAGCGCGGCTTGGTATGACACAACCATGAATGAACTATATGGCAGTCCTTTGCCCGGTGATGGTGGCCGATAAATTGGCCCGCAAGCCCGCCAAGATAATTGGGGCAAGACAAATGTTTAAGCGGTGCGACGGTTATCGGATGGCCGTAAATGTGATGTATTTTACCTGATGCGCAATGACAGTGCATTTTTGGTGTTGTTGTTTGGCAATGCCAGACCCAAGTCCAAGGCGTATCGATCGTGCAGAAGTAACGAGATACAGCCTAAGTTGACCTATACGTCAACTTGATATACTTAATGTGTTAGATCGGGTTTTTCAGACCGATCGGCAATTGATGGAGGCTCCGATGTTGGCGACCGCGGTTCTTCTCATTGTGTTGCTTGGCGCCATGGTGGCTCTCGGCATGATGCGGGCGCCCTTGTGGGCGTGGGCTGCGGTGGTCGGCGTGTTCACGCTCCTGTCGCGCACTGAGCTGGGCGGCGGACCGTTTTTACCTTGGTTGCTCGCCTGGCTGCCGTTTGCAGCGCTCGCGCTCGCATCCGTGCCATCGATCCGGCGTCAGTTCGTGGTCGCGCGCGTCTATGGCATGGTCCAGAAAATTTTACCGAAAGTGTCCGATACCGAAGCCCAGGCGCTGGATGCGGGCACGGTTGGCTTCGATGCTGAATTGTTTTCCGGCACGCCCGACTGGAACAAGCTGCACGCCATTCCGCCGATCCAATTGACTGCCCAAGAGCAAGCATTCCTAGACGGACCGACGGACGAGTTGTGCCGCATGATCAACGATTGGCAAATTCGCCATGCCAATCGTGAAATCCCCGAAGAGATTTGGACATTCGTCAAGAAGCACGGCTTCCTCGGCATGCTGATTTCCAAGGAGCACGGAGGTCTAGGATTTTCCGCGCAAGCGCAGTCTCTCATTCTCGGCAAAATCGCCTCGCGCTCGCCCGATGTCGTGACCATCGTCATGGTACCGAATTCGTTGGGCCCTGGAGAATTGATCGAGAAATACGGCACAGACGACCAAAAGCACCACTTCTTGCCGCGCTTGGCACGGGGCGACGAAGTGCCGTGCTTTTCATTGACAGGCCCAACCTCGGGGTCTGATGCCGCCACGATGCGCGACATTGGATACGTAACGCGAGGGTCACACGAAGGTCGCGAGACGCTCGGCATTCGTTTGTCGTGGGACAAGCGCTACATCACGCTCGGGCCGGAAGCGACGCTCGTCGGCCTCGCGTTTCGCTTGTTCGATCCAGAAAATCTGCTGGGCAAAGGCGAAGACGTTGGCATTACGCTGGCGCTCATTCCAGCGACGCATCCCGGCATCAATATCGGGCGGCGCCATTTGCCGTCGGGTGCTGCGTTCCCCAATGGTCCCAACTGGGGCAAGGACGTTTTTATCCCGATGGATTGGGTCATCGGCGGTGACAAGATGGCCGGTCACGGTTGGCGCATGTTGATGGAATGTCTATCGGCGGGACGCGCGATATCGCTGCCGTCGTCGGCAACAGCGGGCGCAAAGATGATGCTGCGGGTGACGTCCGCTTATGCGCGTGTGCGCAAGCAGTTCGGCTTGCCCGTATCGCGCATGGAAGGCGTCGAAGAACCCCTCGTGCGCATCATCGAGACGGCCTACGTCAACGAGGCCGCACGCGCGATGACCGCGTCGATGGTCAGCCGTGGCGAAAAGCCGTCGGTCATCTCCGCCTTGATGAAATACCAGACGACGGAGCGTATGCGCCGCGCCGTCAACGATGCGATGGACATTCACGGTGGCCGTGCCATTTGCGATGGACCAGCGAACTACTTGCAGTCAGCTTATCAAATGGTGCCGGTCGGCATTACGGTCGAAGGTGCAAACATCCTGACCCGAACCCTCATCACATTTGCCCAAGGTGCACTGCGCTCGCATCCTTATCTCTATACCGAAGTGCAGTCGGCCCAAGACACCGACCGACGTCGCGGTCTCGATAAATTTGAAGAAGCTTTCAACGGACACATCGCGTTTTCGATTTCGAATGCCACCGGCGGGTTTTTCCACAATCTGACGGGCGGCGCGTTCGTAACAGCACCCGACAGCGCACAGATGATGTCACAATGGTATCGGCAATTGGGCCGCGCCTCGCGTTCATTTGCTTTCGTCGCAGACCTGACGGTTGCAATGCTCGGCGGCGGGTTAAAAACAAAGCAGAAGATTACCGGCCGCCTCGCTGATGCACTGTCGGAACTCTACATGCTCTCAGCCGTTCTGAAACGCTACGACGACGACGCGCGCCCCATGGGTGACGAGCAAATTGTCGAGTTGGCGGCGCGCAATGCGCTTTATAAATTCCAAGAAGCCATCACTGGCACCATCGACAATTTCCCAGTGACTTGGGTGCGGCCACTGATGCGTGTGGTGGTATTCCCGCTGGGACGTCGTTTTAAACCGGCATCCGACGCACTCGGTCGCGCCGTTGCGCGTCATGTGTTGGAGCCAGGTGATGCGCGCGATCGCCTGACGCGACACATTTTCATTTCCAAGGATGTCAACGATCCAACCGGATTGCTGGAAGTGACATTGGAAAAAGTCATCGCCGCCGAGCCTGCAGAAAAGAAGCTCGACAAGGCGGTGCGCGACGGCGTTGTGCGCCGCTATCATGGCGTTGATTGGTTCTCCGACGCCGTTTCCAAAGGCGTCATCACGAGCGCCGAAGGCGAGCAACTGCGCGAAGCCGAAGCGCTGGTCGCGCGCGTCATTGCCGTCGATCATTTCGATCCGGCAGAATTAAAACCCAACTACGCCAATCTAGGCCATAACCGACCCAGCTTAGAGACGCTGGCAGCGGAATGAAGACCCGTGCGTAATTCTTGCAGAGGCAGACGATGACCCAGGATACAGCTCAATTGAAAGACTGGCGCTTCTCGATTGACGGAGAAGGCATCGCTTGGGCCATCTTCGATCGCGAAGGTGAAAGCGCCAACTCTCTGGGACGTCGCCCGATTGAGGAATTGCTGGCCATCGTCGAGCGGGTCGAAGCCGAGGCGCGTGCGAAAAATGTGCGCGGTCTGGTCATTATGTCTGGCAAAGAACGCACCTACATCGTCGGCGCTGACATTCGTGAGTTCGAAGATTTCACGACCGAGCAGCAGGTGATCGACAGCCTAAAGCCAGTCAACGCCATGCTCGACCGCATTGAGCGTATGCCAGTTCCGGTCGTAGCCGCGATCCACGGTGTTTGCGTGGGCGGTGGATTGGAATTGATCCTCGCCTGTCACTATCGGATTGCGACCCGAGACGACTCAACGCGCGTCGGGTTCCCTGAAGTGAAGCTCGGCATTTTCCCAGGCTTCAACGGCACCGCCCGTTCGATCAAACAGGTCGGCCCGATGGCCGCCATGCAAAACATGCTGACCGGCAGCATGATCCGCGCGAATGCAGCCAAAGCGATGGGCTTTCTCGATCAGCTCGTCGGCTCACCCGGCGAATTGAAATGGGCGGCAAGAAAAGCGGTTCTGCAAAACCGCCGTTCGCAACCGGCAAGCAAACTTAAGATGCTGCTGACGCAGTGGCCTGCGCGCGGACTGTTCGCCAAGAAGCTGCGCCAGGAGACCGCCAAAAAAGCGCGCGAAGATCATTATCCCGCGCCGTTTAAGTTGATCGACCTGTTTGAAAGTCACGGTGGGAATTTGAATGCGATGAAGTCCGCCGAAACCACGGCATTTGCGCCGCTGATGGTGTCGGACACATCGCGCAATTTGCGCCGCGTCTTTCGTCTGACCGAACTTCTCAAAGGCCAAGCGCCCAAAGGTTTCAAATGGAAGCCATCGCGGGTCCACGTGATCGGCGCTGGCACGATGGGCGCCGATATCGCGGGCGTATGCGTTGCTGCCGGTATGGAAGTGACCCTGCAGGACATCTCGACCGATCAGTTGGAAAAGGGCATCCGCGCGCAGGGCAAGTTGTTTGCCCGCAAATTCAAAACCAAAGCCCAGCAGGATGCTGCCAAGGCGCGCTTGATCGCCGACCCAGAAGGGCGAGGGATCGCACGCGCCGACGTGATTATAGAAGCCATCGTTGAGCGGCTTGACGTCAAGCAGAAGCTGTTTTCGGATCTTGAAACCAAAATCAAACCCGGCGCTGTTTTGGCAACCAATACGTCATCACTCAAACTGTCGGATATTTCGCAACCGATGCGCGATCCAGGCCGCTTGATCGGTCTGCACTTCTTCTCACCGGTCGCGCAGATGCCGCTGGTGGAAGTCGTACGTGGCGACAATACCCGCGAAGATGAAGTCAAAAAAGGTGCAAGCTTCGTCACAGCGATCGACAAATTTCCGCTCATCACCAAGGATGTGCCGGGCTTCCTCGTAAATAAAGTTCTGACGCCATACATGTTCTCGGCCATGGAGCGACTGGAGAAGGGTGAGCCGCAAGAGAAAATCGACGAGGCCGCGCGCGCCTTCGGCATGCCCATGGGACCCATTGAACTCGCCGATAACGTCGGTCTCGATGTCTGCGCGCATGTCGCAAAAATTCTCGGCCAGTCCAGTGAAGGCTCGAAGTTGGAGCGCTTGGTGGCATCGGGGCGCCTTGGCAAAAAAACCGGCGAGGGCTTCTACGTCTGGAAAGATGGCAAGCCGGTGAAGTCCGAGGCGACATACTCAAAATTCGAGTTGGACAAACTCGGGCGCGAGCTCGTTGAGCCCATGATTGCTGAAGCGCGCAAGACGCTCGACGAGGGCGTCGTTGCCAGCGCCGATTTGGTCGATGCCGGTATGATTTTTGGAACGGGCTTTGCTCCGTTCCGTGGCGGTCCTTTGCACTACAAGGCGAGCGTCACACCTACGGGCGACCCCGCACACCGCGCAGCAGCAGAATAATTTGGAGACTGTGAATGACTGCAACTCTCAAGCGCGTCGCGGTTCTGGGTGGAACGCGCATTCCGTTCTGTCGCTCCAATACGCTCTACGCAGATCTATCGAACCTCGACATGATGGCGGCAGCTTTGAATGGGCTGGTCGATAAGTTCGGCTTGAAGGGCAAGCATATCGACGAAGTCGTCGGCGGTGCGGTCGTCACGCATTCAAAAGATTTCAACCTCGCGCGCGAAGCCGTGCTATCGACGAAATTGGCACCATCGACGCCCGGCATCACCTTGATTCAAGCGTGCGGTACCAGTTTGCAAGCAGCGCTGGGATCGGCAGCAAAGATTGCCACGGGCGAAATCGACAGCGCCATTGCGGTAGGATCGGACACGACGTCGGATGCGCCGATCGTATTTTCGAAAAAATTCTCCAAACGATTGGTCGAGCTTGGCCAGCAGAAGTCCGCCCTCGACAAGCTGAAAGTGTTTAAGGGGTTATCGCCAGCCGAACTCGCACCTCAACCGCCGACGGTCGCCGAGCCGCGCACGGGCCTCTCTATGGGCCAACATTGCGAGCTGATGGCGCAAGAATGGAAAATCCCGCGCTCCGAACAAGACAAACTGGCCTTTGAAAGCCACAAAAAAGCGGCAGCGGCCTATCAATCAGGCTATATGGACGACCTCGTCGTGCAATGTGCGGGCGTCTATCGCGACAACAATTTGCGTGAAGATATCAGTCTCGACAAACTCTCAACTTTAAAGCCGGCGTTTGAAAAGTCCGAGCGCGGAACATTGACTGCTGCGAACTCGACGCCGCTGACGGACGGAGCGTCTGCCGTTTTACTGGCATCGGAAGACTGGGCGACGAAAAATGGTATCCCAGTTCAGGCATACCTGACCTTCGGGCAGTCGGCGGCGAACAATTTCGTGGCCGGAGAAGGGCTGTTGATGGCTCCGACCATCGCAGTCTCAAAAATGCTGGATCGAGCGGGCCTGTCGTTGCAGGATTTCGATTTCTACGAAATTCACGAAGCGTTTGCAGCACAGGTTCTGGCAACATTGAAAGCCTGGGAAGACCCGGACTATTGCAAAAAGCATTTGGGGAAAGATCAACCTCTCGGCTCAATAGATCCTGCGAAATTGAACGTCATGGGGTCATCGTTGGCGTTTGGACATCCCTTCGCGGCAACCGGCGCGCGTATCGTCGCCAACCTCGCCAAATTGCTGTCGGTGCGCGGCGGTCGTGGTTTGATTTCGGTGTGCACGGCAGGCGGAATGGGCGTCGCAGCGATCATGGAAAGTGCGATCCCTGCGCAAGCGGCCTTGAAGCCTGAGCGCGCGGATGCAGCACCAGCGACTGCCGTGCCGCCATCAGAGGCACCCACGACGGAAACGCCATCGACCGAGGTGCCTAGCGACGGCGTGCGCGAATATGCTTGAATGAAAGCGATGCGCGAACAGGTCGCGCGAAGCGCTTGGGATGATGCAGCTGTGTGGGGGAGACGCGAGCCGCAAAATCCGCTATGCGGCCTTTCGGTTGAATAAATTGGACGGAGCGGGCTCGCATGGCGACGGCGGAGGAGAAGCAACTCGAAGCAGTGCGTGGTTTGGTGCGCGATGTCGCTAGCAAGCTCGATCTCAACGCATGGGTGCGATTGTGGGATGGCTCGCGCCTCCCGCTTGGCGCTGCTCCCACAGGTAATTTTGAGATCAAAATTGCAGGCCCTGGCGTTCTGCGTTCGATCTTGCGAAGGCCCACGCTCGATAGCGTCATTCGCCAGTACGTAGAAAAGGGCATCGACTATTCGGGCGGCACGCTGATCGAGTTCGGCAAGGAGATCAACGCCCGCAATCGCTCGGTCAAGTTCAAACCGCTCGACATTCTGAAAATCGCAACGCGCCTAACGCCGTTTTTCTTTGCCGAAGAAAAATCGGCAAAAGATGCCCATGGATACGAAGGCGATATTATCGGACGCCGACAGTCAAAGCGCGATAACACGGCCTATATCTCATTTCACTACGATCTCTCGAACGATTTCTATGCACTGTTTCTTGATCCAGAGATGATCTATACGTGCGCATATTTTACCGACTGGTCGAACGACATTGCGCAGGCGCAACACGACAAGTTGGAAATGATCTGCCGCAAACTACGCTTAAGGCCAGGTGAAAGATTTCTCGATATCGGCTGCGGCTGGGGCGGACTGTTGTGTCATGCCGCCAAGTATCACGGCGTCAAAGCCCACGGCGTGACGCTCTCGAAAGAACAGTTGGCCTTCGCGCAAGACAAGGTGAAGCGGCTCGGGCTTGAAGGGCAAGTCACGTTCGAATTCATCGACTACATCAATATGACGGGAACCTTCGACAAGATTGCTTCCATTGGCATGTATGAGGCCATCGGTCTGGAAAACATCCAGCCCTATATGCGTAAAGTCCGTTCGCTTCTGTCTGAAGATGGCTTGTTTCTCAATCACGCCATTTCGCGACGGGCCAAGCGACGCTCGTTCTTGCCGGAAAAAGTGCGGCCAGAGCAGCGCGCTCTCGCCAAGTATATCTTTCCTGGCGGCGCTCTCGACGATATTGGCCACACGGTATCGGAAATGGAACTTGCGGGTTTTGAAGTCCACGATGTGGAAGGCTGGCGCATGCACTACGCGCGCACGTGCCGCTTGTGGTCGGAGCGATTGGCCGCGCGCAAAGACGAAGCGATCGCGCTGGTGGGCGAGGATAAATACCGCATCTACATTGCCTATCTTTCAGGCTGCTCGATAGCGTTCGAGCGCGGCACGGCAAGGTTGTTTCAAACACTGGCCTCGAAAACGCCCAAGCGACCATCGCCACTCCCGCCGACCCGGGCCGATTTGTATCGCTGAATTACCCTGTCGTCTTTTTGAGATGCGACTGGCAGCGGGCGCGTATGTCGTTGAGATCGCCAAGTGCGCGTGTCAGGTCATCGCGTTTCGTTTCAAGCTCGGCGATGGCCGTTTCCACCTTGCCAAGCAAAAGTTGCGTCTGTGCGAGTTGCGCAGGATCGGTGTCGTAAAGCGCTAAGTATTCGCCGACATCCTCGACTGTGAAGCCAAGATTTCGCCCGCGCAAAATCAACATCAAACGTGCGCGGTCACGTTTCGAGTAAAGGCGTGTCGTGCCGATACGCTGAGGCGAGAGCAAACCACGGCTCTCATAGAACCGGATCGTACGCGTTGTGATCGAGAACTCCTGCGCCAAGTCCGAGATCGTAAATCGTTCGCGCCTGTTGGCATTGTCTCCCTCGTTATCATCCGACGAAGAAGCTCCTTTTTGCCGAGCAGCACGATGTCGCTCGTGATCTGGACCAAGTTTGTCACTCATGATGCAGCACTGCGTTTGGCCTCTTCAGCGGCCAGTTCTTTCTTCGACAATTTGCCGATCATGGTTTTTGGCAGAGAGTCACGGAATTCGATCTGCGAGGGCATTTCGATCTTGGAAATTTTGGGCTCCAAGTGGCGCAAGATGTCGTTTGCCGTCGCACTCATCCCAGCCTTCAGTTTAATGAACGCTTTGGGGGCCTCGCCACGATATGAATCTTTAATGCCAATGACGGTTACTTCTTCGACGGCCGGATGCGTATAGATCGCTTCTTCGACCCGGCGCGGATAAACATTGAAGCCCGAGCAAATGATGAGATCTTTGATGCGGTCGACGATTGAGAAATAGCCGTGCTGGTCCATGATGGCGACGTCGCCGGTGCGCAAGAATGGCCCGACAAACTGATTGGCCGTCTCAGCAGGCTTATTCCAGTAGCCCTTCATGACTTGCGGACCGGTGGCGCAAAGTTCACCGCGCTCGCCTTGAGCAACCTCACGCGTCGGATCATCGAGATCGCGCAGGGAAATAACGGTTCCCGGCAGTGGCGGCCCAATAGAGCCCGGCACGACAAGGCCTTGGATCGGATTGCAGGTCAGAACAGGCGAGGCTTCGGATAAACCGTAGCCTTCGACCACATTCGAACCAGATCGCGCTTCAAATCGCTGTTTGATTTCCATCGGCAACGGCGCGCCGCCCGAAATACAAAACCGCAGCGACGACAAATTATAATTCTTCAACTTCGGATAATTGAGCATGGCGGTGAAAATCGTCGGCACAGCCGGCATCATGGTTGGCTTTTCCGCGTGAATGAGTTTCAGCGCATCGACGAGCTGAAAGCGCGGCAGCAGAATAATGCGCGCGGCTTTAGACACGGAAAGGTTCATGACGACCGTCATCGCGAACACGTGGAACAGCGGCAAAATTCCAAGCACGCGCTCAGCGCCGGGTACGAGATCGGACGCCCAGGAATCGATTTGCACGGTGTTGGCATAAAGATTGGCATGCGTGAGCATGGCGCCTTTGGGTGTGCCCGTCGTGCCACCGGTGTATTGGAGAACAGCAACGTCCTCGACCGGGTTGATCGCAACGGCTGTGAGCGGCGCAGATGTTTTGGACAGCGCCATGCCGTCGATCACGCGATCTTTGATCGGCGATCCCGCAACGTTGGCGATCTCTTTGCGCTTGAAGAGTTTGAATAATGTCGCCTTTGCCTTCGGCAAAAGCGCTGCAAACGGTACGACGACGGTACGCGCGATGACGTCACGTTCGACCAAGGCCTCGATTTTCGAGAACAAGGCCGTGAGATCATGCGTGATCATGATCTCGGTTTCGCTGTCGTTCACTTGAAAGGTCAGTTCTTCCAGGGCGTAGAGCGGATTGAAATTGACGACGACCCCGCCAGCTTTGAGGATGGCATAGAAATAAACGATGAAAGTCGGCGTGTTAGGCAGGAACAAACCGACCTTTGTGCCCTTCTTAACGCCGACAGCTTGCAGGCCAGCCGCCACCTGATCGATTTCGGAGGCGAGAGCCGCGTACGTGATCGTACTGCCAAGGAAGCTGATGGCGACATGATTGGGAAATTTCTCGGCGGCGCGGGTCACCAATTGGGGCAGCGCCTGGGGCGTAATCGGCATGTGCCAACTGACCCCAGGTGGATAATCGGCTATCCAGGGATGAGATTGAGACGTGTCTGGACTGGGCTGCAGAGTCGTCATGGGCATTTCCGAGTGTTATGAGAGCCCTGGCCCGGGTTAGGCCCCGCAAAGTGCCTGCGGCGCGAAAGCGCGGGAGGAGCTGTCCTGTTTGTCGCAGATTGAACAACTTTTCATCGCCTAAAGCCAGTCTTAGGTCGATGAAGTAACCAACTGTTCAGGCCTATGCGCGATCTGTATTGGCAAGAAGGCGAGTAAAGGTGGGATAAGCGCCGCAGGGTCCCAAACTGGACTTGAATGGTGTTTAAGGATATCAGACCCCGCTGCTTGCCGTTGACCCTGTCATGAATTAGGTAGAAGCCAAGCATAACGGGCCTGTCGCGGTTTTCGCGAAGGTGGGAGAGGCATATGGACGAAGTCGCGACAAAGATTACCGACATTCTCAAGAAGCACATGAAAGAACCGCGCGACGACATTGCGCTCGATACCGCTCTGACAGATCTGAAGATCGAGTCTTTAGACTTGGCGATGATCGTGTTCGACATCGAAGACGGCTTTGGAATTGAAATTCCCTACAATGCGAATGAAGATGTCGAAGATTTCAAGACCGTTGGCTCGGTTGTCGAGCGCGTCAAGTCTTTGATTGCTGCCAAGGGCACTTCAGCCGCCAGCGCTTAATTGCGGGGCACGAAGCACCTGCATCCGCTGAATTCGGGATTTCCTCAACGCCGCCGTTCAACGGCGGCGTTTTAAAACTATGAGATAACAGAAAGAGACCTTCGAATGGCCCAGAAGAAAACCGGTCGCCGCGTCGTCGTCACCGGCCTTGGCGTCGTCACGCCAGTCGGAACGACCGTGCCGGAATTCTGGGACAGCATGAAAGCTGGCAAGTCTGGCGTCTCCGAACTGGGTGGTTTCCCACTCGAAGATTTGAAAATTTTGATTGCCGCCCAGATTAAGAATTTCGATCACAAAGCGCGTCTGAAGCACTTCAAGCGCGACCGCATCATTTCGCTGGCAGATCGCTATTCATGGTTCGCAGCCGTTGCAGCAGACGAAGCCGTGAAAATGTCTGGGCTCGAACTGCCGCTGACAGATCCATATCGTTCGGCATGTATTATCGGATCAGGCGCGGGTGGTTTGGTCACATTCGAAACGGCCTACCGCGATCTGTTCATCGAGAAGAAAAAAGCCACCCATCCTCTCACGTTGCTACGCATCATCGGGTCATCGGCCGCCGCTCACGTGGGCATCGAATTTGGCATCAAAGGCCCAACGTTCGCGACCTGCTCGGCATGTTCGACCGCAAGCCATGCCATTGGCTTGGCGCGAGACTACATACGTGACGGCGTAGTCGATATCGCGATAGCCGGCGCTTCAGAGTCGGTTATCAATTACGGCACCATGAAAGCTTGGCAGGCACTGCACGTGCTGTCGCCTGAAGGTTGCTTCCCGTTTGCCAAGAAACGCAATGGCACGGTGCTGGGCGAAGGTGCGGGCATTCTCGTTCTGGAAAGCTACGAGCATGCCAAGGCGCGCGGCGCGACCATCTTGGCTGAATTGTGCGGTTTCGGCATGGCATCCGACAGTCAGGATATGGTCAAGCCAACCGTTGAAGGCCCGAGCGTTGCCATGCAACAGGCGTTGGATGATGCGGGGATAAGCACGAGTCAAATCGATTATCTCAACGCGCACGGCACGGCGACCGCCGACAATGATATCAACGAAACGCGGGCAATTAAAAACGTGTTCAAAGAACACGCCGAAAAGTTGGCTATCTCGTCGACGAAGTCGATGCACGGCCATCCGTTGGGTGCAGGTGGCGGCATCGAGGCCGTCGCGTGTATCAAGGCGATGCAGGACAATTTCGTGCCGCCAACAATTGGCCTCGACGAGCCCGGCGAAGGTTGCGATCTCGACTACATTCCTAATGTCGGTCGCGAGAAGCAGGTCACCTATACGATGTCAAATTCATTCGCCTTCGGCGGCTTGAATGCCGTTTTGGTGTTCGGCCCTCCACCGGCTTGAACTGACGCCTGAACTGTTCAAATGATACAGTATTCACTGAAGGCAAGCCTTTTTGCAGACGCGAAGCATTATTTAAAATTGCGAGGATAATTCGACAGCGCTGCCCTTGTGGCCGCCGTTAGCTGGTGACAGGATAAGGCCCGTCATCGCCACGCCGTGACGGTGTGGATGACGCTGAAGCGAGGGTGAGATCGTTATGCGCGCTGTCGTAATCCGATCAGGAGCGGTCGAAATCCGCGCGCGACTTCTCAATACGCCAACCGCCGAGCGCATTTGGGCAGCCTTACCCATTCAAGGATCAGCGCGCACGTGGGGCGAAGAAGTGTATTTCGAAGCCCCCGTATCATCCGACGTTGAACCCGATGCTCGCTCAGTCATAAAAGCAGGAGAAATCGCATTCTGGCCCGAAGGCGAAGCCATAGCGATCGGCTTTGGCCCCACACCCTTATCGCGTACGCGCCGTGAAATTCGTTTTACGGGCCCATGCAACATATGGGCAGAAACTTCAGACGACGTGCGCCAATTAAGATCGGTGCATGCTGGTGCTGAAATATCGGTATCTGCTGAAATCAAATGAACAACAGCGCGCTCATTACTCTAAAAATTACTAGGGAGTGAGCAACGCGATCTACTTGGGCTTCACCAAAAATTGCTGCGAAACAGACCCGCTGACGCTCAAACTAACATTCCCAGATTTTTTGTCCAATTTTGCCCGCTGTTCTTCTAGCTTGTCGACTGCCGAAGTTGCGTCGAATGAAGACGCATTGCTGTCAGGAGATTTAGGAACTCTGTAATCGGAAGATGAACGATCATGAGGAATGTTTGACGTGTCGCTTGGAGCGTCATCACCGACTGCAGGCGACCCAACAAAAGAGATCGCCAACGCCAACATCGCAGACTTGTTCAGAGATAGATTCAAATTCCCAGCCTTCATGGTCAATCCAAGTTTGATCGAGGGAAGATATTAAAATCTATAATCTGCAACTCACAATGAAATTGTTGCGCAATTAAGTGCTCATGTCGCGTCGAAATAATGGTGGGCCCGCCAGGGCTCGAACCTGGAACCAGACGGTTATGAGCCGTCAGCTCTAACCATTGAGCTACGGGCCCACGCGGGGCATTTCATATCAGAGATTTTCAATTGCAACACGCTTTCGCCTTCGTTTTTCCGCGAACAAAACGTATCGCCAGGCGCAACATCTACGAGGAGTACAAAATGACACAGTGGAACGCCTGGGGCCGCAATACGGTCATGGCGCTAATTGCAATGGTAAGTCTGCAAACAGCAGGCGCGATTCATGCCCAAGCCGAGGATAAAGCCATGGAACGGACAATCACGGTTTCGGCCACAGGCGTCGTCCATGCCGAGCCCGATCAAGCGCGCCTATCATCCGGCGTTGTTTCGGAAGCTCCGACAGCACGCGACGCGCTCACCAAAAATACAGAAGCCATGAAGCAGGTCATCGCCGAACTAAAATCGAGCGGCATCGAAGCCAAGGATATTCAAACGTCATCATTCAACGTCGAGCCGGTGACTGTGTATGGCAAAGAAGGGCAGGCACCACGCATTACGGGTTATCGCGTTGCCAACCAAGTCTCGATCCTCGTCCGCGATTTTAGCAAACTTGGTGCCGTGCTGGATCAGGTCATCACCGTTGGTGCCAATCAGTTGAACGGCCTGTCGTTTGAAGTTTCCAAGGAAGAAACACTGAAAGACGATGCACGCAAAGAGGCGATGGCCAATGCCTTGCGACGCGCGAAACTCTTGGCAGAAGCTGGTGGCGCAACAGTCGGCGACGTGATGCAGATTTCAGAAGACGTTGCCTATCAAGGCCCGCGCCCGTTCGCCAATGTTCGCATGGCAAAAGCAGAGTCTGTGCCCATCGAAGCCGGCACAAGTGCACTCGAAGCGCGCGTCACAGTCACCTATGCTTTGAAATAATGCGTAGCATGATGATCGTTATCACGCCGTGACACCTACATTAGCGTCACGGTTTCAACTGAAACGGTTGTCGCCGGTGCGCCAGGCTGCAAAGACCAATCGCGATAGTTGCGCATTTCGCCGCTTTCGCGCACATGGCGCAGGCGCGCCAGATCAATGGTCGCCGTAACCCATTGCGCCGCATTGAGCGCGCCTTCCGCAAGCGTTCCGTCATCTGAAACGCCGTGTTCAGACGGCACATAAACGCCAGCAGCGCCCGCGTTGAAATCAACTGCCGGTGACCATGGCGCATCCCCCACAGTCGGGCTTTGCACCGTTGCGATGGAATTTTCTAACGCCCGCGCGCGGCAACCAGTGCGCACGCGATGATACCCAGATACGCGCTCGGTGCAGGACGGCACGAGCACGACATCGGCGCCTGCTTCCGCCATCGCGCGCACCAGTAGCGGGAATTCACTGTCATAGCAGATCGCAATGCCGAAGGTGGCGAGTTTGGTCTTGAACACGCGCACGGGCGATCCAGCCGTCATGCCCCAATCGCGTTCGAACGGTGTCATGACGAGCTTCTCTTGCTCACCGATCTGGCCTTCCGGCGTAATGAGTTGCGCCGCGTTGACATAAGATCCGTCGGATTTTTGCACCGGGCCGGAGCCAACGAGAATATGCACGCCGTATTCCTCAGCGAGATCGGCATGAAGACGGACGCGGTCGGCAGCAAGCTCTGCAACCTTGGCTAATGTAATTTTGAGATCGCCATAAACCTCAGGGCCAAAACAGGCGGCTTGTTCGATCGCGGCATATTCGGGGAATACGAGCAGCTCGGCACCGGTTTCAGCGCCGCTTTTCACCCACACCGCAATCTTGTCTTCCCACTCGGCGAGCGACTTCGGCTGTCCAATAGGGTATTGTGCGCTGGCAACTTTCAACATCGTTGGCTGGGACATCACAATGCTTTCATCCAAAACTGCATCTCGTGCGTCGTCTCGGCGCTCTGATCGATATCTTTCCAATCGTAAGTCGCGATAATGCCTGGCACCGGCTGATAACCGCGCTTGGCCCAGAACGGATCAAGTGGTGCATAATCTGCCGGTTTCAAAGGATGATCGTCCGGCCGGATGACGCGGCAGAACGTTGAATACGTAAATCCGCCGAGTGCGTGGGCTTGGGCTTCGCGACCATCAAAGAACGCATGACCGAGTCCATAGCCGCGATGGCTTTTCAAAAGCACGCTTTCGCCGCAGTAAAAAATTTTCTCGATATCGTAGCCGGCTTTCAAAAACGGATCGCCAAATTCTCCTGCATGCTCGATCATAGGAGCGCCAGTTGATGCACCCACCATGACATCGCCATCGTAGGCTGCGATGACGACGGCACCTTGAGCGGCAGCGAACGTGTTGAGATATTGCTCTTCGTACTCCAGAGAGCCGTCATAGAGATAAGGCCAATCGCGAAACACGATCATGCGCAGCCGCGCGAGATCGGGCAGAACTTTATAGATGTCTTGCCCGGTGATCGACTGCACATCGAGCGATTTGCGCTCATTCGCCATCGCCGATATCTCCAGCGCGTATGTGAGGCGTAGTGGGAGCGAAGTTTAACCCGCGACCTGCGTAATCCAATCGGTAAGATTGTAATAGGTGGTCACGCGCGCAATTTTTCCATCGCGAATAGCAAAGAACGTACCGGCCGGCAGGACGTAGGTTTGTCCAGCTGCGGGCGGCAAACCTTCTTCGGAATTCTTGTAAACGCCATGAACATTGAATTCTGCCGCCGCACGCGTCGCGTCCTTTGAAACCAGCACGACGATGTCTTTCAACTCTTCTTTGTAATTGTGCGTCATGCGAGCATTGAACGCACGGAACTTATCCTTGCCTGTCCGCCGCTCGCCCTGATTGACGTCGTGGATGACGTCGTCGGTCAGAAATTCGAGCATCGCATCCGTGTCGCCGGTGTTGAAGGCTGTGTAGTAGTCGCGGATCAATGCGGCCGTAGCGGCGCGCGCTTGGCTCTCAGGTGTCGTATCGGTCATTGTTGGAAAGTCCCCAGCAACAGGTGTCATAAATTTGGATGCGGTTCTCTAGCAGGTTGTGATGCGGCCTACTACGAGCGTTGCGCCTGCCCATGACGCGACATTTGAGGCTCGGCGCTTAGAGACCGATGCAATCATAGATTGCAGAAAGTCGCAACGATAAAGCTATGATAGCAAACAAGTTTTCCATTCGCGTTTGAGCCAAGCGAGGTATCATCATTCGGTTCCATCAGCAGAACCGATCATGTCCAACGACCTAAATCAGGACCAGCTTTCTCAATTGCGTTTACAGTTGCGCGCGCTGTCGGGCGCGCATGAGGCGCTGCGATCAGCAATGGATACGCGCTCGGACGGCTTTGCTGAAGCCCAAGCGCCATTTTCTTCGATCAGCCAGGACGAGCGACGGTTCGGCGAAAGCGTGCAACTCATGCGGGCGTTCGCAGCAATCGAAAACGCCGATGACCGGCGGCTGCTGCTCACTGCGGCTGCACTACTCGCGCAATCCCCTGAAGACTGAACTTATCTGTTCATTTGGAGCGCGCAGTTGAGCGCGTTAATTGTGATCCATGAGCCGAGCCTTTGTCCGAGAACCTGACGGCACGGATGCTTTTGAAGAGCTCCCCGACAAACTGATTTCGCAGCATCGCAACCTCGTGACGAGTGAAGGCTTGCAGCTCATCGAAACCGAGGTCGCACGCCTAGAGGCAGCGCACGCCAACGCACAAGCCGCTAACGATCGCGGCGAGATCGCGCGCGTAGCGCGAGATTTACGGTATTGGACGCAACGCCGTCTGACGGCCGAACTCGCCCCACAGCCTAGCGATTTGGAGACTGTACAGTTCGACTCGAAAGTCACGATTGTGCGCGACGATGGCCGCCGCATGACATATCGCATCGTCGGTGAGGACGAAGCCGATCCGAGCAAGGGCACGCTGTCTTACGTTGCGCCGCTTGCACAAGCCCTGCTTGGAAAAAGCGTCGGTGATGGGGTGCATGTAGGATCGGCTGATGTCGAGATCGTTGCGATCAACTAAATCGCTTCGACAAAGTCGGACGTCCATCGACAACGACCGCCAAAGCTCGGGGCAATAAAAAAAGGGCCATTTTTGAGGCCCTTTTTCAAATCAGTTATCCAAGAATGAGCGCAACTTGCGCGACCGGCTCGGATGCTTGAGTTTGCGCAACGCTTTGGCTTCGATCTGACGAATACGTTCGCGTGTGACCGAGAACTGCTGGCCGACTTCTTCCAGTGTGTGATCGGTGTTCATGCCGATGCCAAAACGCATACGAAGAACGCGTTCCTCGCGCGGTGTGAGCGAGGCAAGAACTCGTGTGGTCGTCTCGCGCAGGTTCGACTGGATCGCGGCTTCGATCGGCAACACGGCATTGCGATCTTCGATGAAATCACCCAGATGCGAATCTTCTTCATCGCCAATTGGCGTCTCAAGTGAGATCGGCTCTTTCGCAATCTTCAAAACCTTGCGCACTTTTTCCAGTGGCATGGCGAGCTTTTCAGCCAATTCTTCTGGCGTCGGCTCGCGGCCGATCTCGTGCAGCATTTGGCGCGACGTGCGCACGATCTTGTTGATCGTCTCGATCATGTGCACCGGAATACGAATGGTGCGCGCCTGATCGGCAATCGAGCGCGTGATGGCTTGGCGGATCCACCACGTTGCGTACGTGGAGAATTTATAGCCGCGGCGATATTCGAATTTATCGACCGCCTTCATCAGACCGATGTTGCCTTCCTGGATGAGATCGAGGAACTGCAAACCGCGGTTGGTATATTTCTTCGCAATAGAAATGACGAGCCGCAGGTTGGCTTCGACCATTTCCTTTTTCGCCTGGCGTGCTTCGCGTTCGCCCTTCTGCACCGCTTTGACGATGCGGCGGAACTCGGGGATTTCCAGGCCAGTGTCGGTTGCCAGCGCGTGAATTTCACCACGAATGGTTTCGATTTGGCTTCGTTCGACTTTCACGAACTGCGTCCATTTCTTGCCGTTCGTCCCCATGCGGTCGAGCCAGTTTTGATCCAGCTCGTTGCCATAGTATTCGTCGATAAAGCCCTGGCGCGGTACGCCGTAGCTGTCGGCCAAGCGCATCAGACGGCCTTCTAAACCAATCAGACGCTTATTGATCGCGTAAAGCTGCTCGACCAGGCTTTCGATACGGTTGTTGTTCAGGGACAGTGACTTCACGTCCGTGACGATTTCTTCGCGCAGCTTGTCGTAGGCTTTCTGCTGCTGACGCGAACCCAGTTCACCCGCAACCTGCTGTTCGAGTTTTTTATCCTGCTGCTTGCGCAGTTTTTTATACGTGCCAGCGATTTGGTCGAAGGTTTCTAAAACCTTCGGCTTGAGCTCGGCTTCCATGGCCGCCAAGGACATGGCGTTTTCGAATTCTTCGTCGTCCTCGACATCGCCTTCCGGTGCGCCGGGCGGACGTGTCGGCGCTTCAGGCACCGGAATACCTGCCTCGTTGACCGGCGCGTCTTTCGCTTCGGGGCCTTCGTAGGTGGCTTCAAGATCGATGATGTCGCGCAGCAAAATTTTGCCGTCGTTCAACTCATCGCGCCAGATGATGATGGCCTGGAACGTCAATGGGCTTTCGCACAGACCGGCAATCATCGCCTCGCGGCCAGCTTCGATCCGCTTGGCGATCGCGATTTCGCCTTCGCGCGACAGCAACTCGACCGAACCCATTTCGCGCAGATACATGCGCACGGGATCGTCGGTGCGTTCGGCAGGTTCAGATTTGGCTTCCGATTTGACCAGCGCGTTGGGTGCCACCAAAGCGCGACCTTCTTCATCGTCGGCGACTTCGTCGGCAGCGTCTCCGCCGTCTTCGGCCTCATCATTTTCGACCACATTGATGCCCATATCGGACAGCATTGCGTATAGGTCTTCGATCTGGTCAGACGAGACCTCTTCTGACGGCAGCACCGAATTTAGTTGATCGAGCGTGACATAGCCTTTGGCCTTGGCCGTTTTTAACAGGCGCTTGACGGCTTGATCGGAAAGGTCGAGCAGGGGGCTGTCGCGGTCCGGCGCATCAGCTGCTGCCTGTTCCTTGTCTTCGGTTTTCTGCGCCGCCTGCTGTGCCCGTGCCATCCGCTATCCTTCGTCGTCTGGGGTCTCTCACCGCAACAGGAGAAACACCCGGTTCCTATCATCGCACTCACGCACCAAAAACAGTGCTGAGCTATGTCCTCGTCGTGTCCGCGCTCACAGCGCGCGCTTAATTAATGCAGCAACCTCGATCTCGTCAGGTTTTGGGCCTTCACCATCTATGTGATCCATCGCGCTCTGGATCGCGATTTGCCGTTTGATGTCGAGCAGGCGTGCCTGAGTTTCTTCGCTACAATCCCGGTACCACGCCTCCTCAGCGGATTTGAGCATGCGCTCAAGGGCATCCTGTCGCTGGTGCAGCGCTAGGATGTGGTTCCAGGCAGCTTCGACTTCGGTGGCAGACGCCTCGGGTTCGGCAAAACGGTCGCTGTTGTGCGTCATCGTTCGCGCGACGAGGTCCACCACCTTGGCAACTCCCGTTTTGGTCAATTGGGTGGCTAGAGTTGCTGTGTCAAGGGAATTCGTGCTGGCATGGATCGATAAGATCTGATCGCGCAGCGCCGAAAGTGCCTCCGACGTAAAATTTATCTCGGCAAGCTGCTCAGAATGCTCATCAATTAACCATGGGTGGTTGAGTAGGGTTTTTAGGATCAAGGCTTCGCGGATGGGCACGGTCTGCGACAGGCGTGACAGTTCGGGACTGGCTGCGGCCTGAGCGTTCTGAGCCTCGCCAAAGCGGTTGGTGCCATAGCTCCAGTTGCGGCCGCGTTCAGGGCGGCCCTCAAGCCGCGCACGTTCACGATGGCGCCAGTCCACAGGGCCTACAGGGCGGGCGTACGAACTGGAGGCATTGCCCCCACCGTTGCCAGATTGGACGCCAGTGCGCGCCTGAGGCGACCTGCGGCCCATCTGATACAAGCGGTCACGCAACTCTCGTTCATAGTGGGCACGCACGAGCGGGTCGGTAATTCCAGCCGCTAACCCGCGCAGTCGCGCTTCTAAAGCCGCGCGCTGCTCGGGTGTCGAAAGCGGTCCTGCGGCGACTTCCCGATCCCATAAGACATCGATGAGTGGGCGGGTTTTAGCCAACACATCCGTCATCGCCTGCGCGCCACGCTGCCGGATCAGATCGTCGGGATCGAGACCGTCTGGCAAAAAGGCAAAAGCAACGCTCATGCCGGGCTTGAGGTTGGGCATCACAGTGTCGATAGCCCGATGGGCCGCTTTCTGACCGGCTGCATCGCCATCGAAGCAGAGAATAGGTACAGGGACCATGCGCCACAGCAACTTGATCTGATCTTCGGTGAGTGCCGTCCCAAGCGGCGCCACCGCTTCCGGGAAGCCCGCTTCATGCAAGGCGGCAACATCCATATAGCCTTCGACCGCGATGATGCGACCTTTGTCATGAGCGATCGGCCGAGCCCGCGACGCGTTAAACAGCACATGCCCTTTGTGAAACAGCGGCGTCTCGGGCGAATTCAGATATTTCGCAGGCGCATCTTTATCGAGCGCACGACCACCGAACGCGATCACGCGTCCTTTCAGATCGAGGATCGGAAACATGATGCGATTGCGGAAACGGTCGTATGGCTCGGGGATGTCGTCGCCCGCGATCAACATGCCCGATGTCGCCATATCGGCCAGTGAAAAACCTTGCGAGCGCAACAGTTCGCGCAACGACCCTCGACCATGAGGCGCAAAACCGATGCGGAAGGACCCTCGCGTTTCGGCATGTAATCCGCGCTTGTCGAGATAGCGACGCGCTTCGCTGCCCGCAGCACTCTTCAATTGCTCTTCAAAAAAGCGCGCCGAAATTTCCAGCAGTTTGTAGAGCCGGGCGCGCTGATCGTCCTGCTCGACCGAGCGCTCCGTAGGCGCCGGCATCGCGATGCCCGCCTCAGACGCCAACCGTTCAACCGCTTCAGGAAATTCGAGGCCTTCGGTCTTCATCACGAACGTGAAGATGTCGCCATGTTCGCCGGACGCGAAGCAATGATAAAAACCTTTTTGATCGTTGACGGTGAACGAGGGCGACTTCTCGACTTTAAAAGGCGAAAGGCCTTTGTATTCGCGTCCAGCCTTTTTGAGCGCGACCTTGCGTCCGACAACCTGACTGACGGGCAGGCGGGCGCGGATCTCATCCAGAAAATTTGGGCTGAAGCGCATGCCGTTAGTGTGCCTCAAAGTCGCCAGTCCCATAGGGGACCCCACATCGCAGCTCATGCGATGCGAATCACATCATTCACTCATCCATAAGTGATTCGCACCGGCGCACGCTGCTGGGATTTCTCAATACGCACTATACGCCAGAGGTCGATGCCCGCTTTCCACAGGCCCCATTTCCACACGCGTCGTAATGCGACAGCCGATTAGCTCAATGCGGCTTTAACGACGGCACTGGCTTTCTGAAAATCCATTTGCCCCGCGTGCTTGGCTTTCAAGATCGCCATGACCTTGCCCATGTCCTTAGCCGATGTCGCCCCGCTCTCAGCGATCGCAGCTTTAATAACAGCCTCCGTTTCGGCCTCACTCATCTGCTTGGGCAGATAAGCTTCTATGATCGCGATTTCGGCGGCCTCTATGTCTGCCAGGTCGGTGCGACCTCCACTCGTGTACTGGGCGATCGAATCCCGGCGTTGCTTGACCATCTTGGTCATCACGGCAATCACCGCAGCATCGTCGATGGTGCCCTTGGCCTCGATCTCAGCGGACTGGATCGCCGCGTTGATGAGACGCAGGGTTCCGACCCGCACCTTCTCGCCAGCCTTCATCGCCGTTTTGATATCGGCCGTGATCTGCGCCCGCATGGCAGGTCTCCTTCGCTTGTGACAGATGTGTAAGAGAGCCGCCCGTGACCTGCAAGCCAACGCACACCTTTCGCCCCGCGACCGTTACGACGGGCGGCGCACCGATCAGGCAATTGATTTCACCAGGGCCATCCCCTAGGTTCCGCGCAATTTCGGACTTCGGCCCGTTAACGTCTTCATCCAGAAATTTTTGCGCGCAACTACCAGCGCATCCGAACAACGGACCCAAACATGAACCACCCTGCGTCGCCGTCTGTGCCTCATCCTGCACCTTGGAAGGAAACACTCCAGACCGCGCGTCTTGTCTTGGACGATGGCACGGTGATCTCAGGCGTGGGTTTGGGTGCAACGGGCACGGCTGTCGGCGAAGTGTGCTTCAACACGGCGATCACCGGCTATCAGGAAATTCTAACTGATCCCTCATACGCTGGCCAAATCATCACCTTCACGTTTCCACACATCGGCAACGTCGGCGCCAATTCGGAGGATACGGAAACCTCGAACTTAGCGGCGCGCTCGGGTGTGCGTGGCTGCGTGCTACGCGCCTCGATCACCGAGCCTTCGAACTATCGCGCGGCCGAGCATCTCGATCAGTGGTTGAAAACGCGCGGCATCATCGGCATCTGCGGCATCGATACACGAGCCCTCACAGCGCGCATTCGCGAAAAGGGCATGCCGAACGGCGTCATCGCGCATGAGCCTTCCGGCACATTCGATATTGAAAAACTGCAGGCCGAGGCAAAAGCGTGGCCGGGCTTGCTTGGCCTCGATCTCGTGCCTGACGTCACGAGCGGCCAAAGCTACACTTGGGATGAATCGCGCTGGGTTTGGAACGAAGGCCATCCGCGTAATGAGAATCCTGAATTTCATGTCGTCGCCATCGACTACGGATTGAAGCGCAACATTCTGCGTTGTCTCGTATCCGCGGGATGCAAAGTCACGGTTGTGCCAGCCAAAACCTCGGCCGAAGATGTGCTCGCCCGCAAACCCGACGGGATATTCTTATCGAACGGTCCGGGCGATCCGGCCGCGACCGGTCAATACGCCGTGCCGGAGATCAAGAAGCTCGTCGAGAGCGGATTGCCGACGTTTGGCATTTGCCTCGGGCATCAAATGCTCGGATTGGCGCTGGGTGCAACGACGAAGAAAATGCACCAGGGTCATCACGGCGCCAACCACCCCGTCAAAGATTACACGACCAACAAAGTGGAGATCGTTTCCATGAACCATGGCTTTGCCGTGGATCGCGACAGCTTGCCAAAGGGAGTGGTCGAAACGCACGTCTCATTGTTCGATGGCTCGAACTGCGGCTTGGCGCTGGAAGGCCGTCCCGTGTTTTCTGTGCAGCATCACCCTGAAGCGTCACCGGGTCCGCAGGACAGCCATTATCTCTTCACACGCTTCGTCAATATGATGCGCGAGGGCAAAGGACAGGCGACGAAGCGGGAGCGCTGAGTGATTTCACGGCAATGGTCTTGGATGGCATGCGCGCTGAGTGTGGTCGCTTGGATTGGGTTGGGCTTCACTACAGCACAAGCGCAGAGCATCTCCGCGCCGCCCGTCAATTGGATATCTCAAGACGGTCGCAATCATCCGCTCGCGGGCAAAATTTATCGGCTTGATGCCAACGCCGCATCAGCGACGCAAATAGAACCCCAAGACTTCATCGCACAGTTGAGCGCTGCGCCGATCATCGGCCTCGGCGAAATCCATGACAACGCTGACCATCACATTTGGCAAGCCTGGATCGTGCGCGAGACGATCGCTGAGCGCAAACGCAACGCCCTCAGCATGCAACGCGGTGCCATCGTGTTCGAGCAAATTCGAACCGATCAGCAGGCTGGCCTCGATGCCTTCGCAAGATATCAGACAAGCGCCGCTCGTATCGCAACAGTCGCGGACCTAAAAAAATTTCTCGATTGGGAGCAATCCGGCTGGGACAACAAAATCTACGATCCTTTGCTAGACGCCGCAATTCTCAGTGGTGCTGTTGTGATGGCAGGTGACGTGCCGCGCGCGACCATCCGCAAAGTGGCGCGCGAAGGCCAATCCGCATTGAGCGACGACGAGCGCACGCGTCTCCACCTTGATCGGCCACTCGAAGACAAACTCAACGAGGCGTCCTTGTCTGAAATCGAGACCGCCCATTGCGGCGTCATGCCCAAATCGGCATTCGGCGGCATGGCGTATGCACAGCGCTATCGCGACGCGTCGCTGGCAGATGCCGTCATCCGCGGTGTCGATGCGCACGGCGTAGCGATCCTCATCGCAGGCACGGGGCATGTCCGCTCTGACCGAGGCGTGCCCTGGTACATCCGACAGAGTGATACCAATAAAGCGATGATCTCGGTCATGATGGTCGAGGTCGAAGACGGCAACGCCGAACCGGCATCGTACGCACCGCGTGACCCGGGAGGTCGCCCCGCTGCCGACTATCTGATCTTGACCCCGCGCACGGTCCGACCGGACCCTTGCGAGACCATGCGAGCCAAAATGCCGTCAACCAAGCCTTAGCCGGTGCGTGGTTCGTCATAACTGCATGAACCGTCACCTCACAGCCCAGAGCAGCAATCGGGCAACCTTGCTGAACTTTAAGATCGACCTGCGGCAAACTCTGCGTATAACACCGGGAAAAATACCCTGGAGGATACGTTTAATGCGCCGCACCCTCGCTACTTTGCTCACCTTAGCCCTTACAACTCCGGCATTCGCCGAAGATTGCACCAAGGACGTGCTGGCCGCCTTCGAAAAGCAGCGAACATCGAAAGCCTTTCGCGTGGCCATGACCCAGCCGACCGCGGAAGGTCCCGTCGATATGACAGTTGACTATCTCCCGCCCGATAAGATGCTGCAAACCGTTGTTGGAAAACATATGCCTGGAGAACAACAGACTATGCTGGTCGGCGACCGCGCATTCGCTGGCAGCAGCGGTGCCTTCGAGGAATTGCAACCCCACTTGACGCAATCGATTGTCTCGGAAGTGCGCGCCGCATTGGACGCACCGCCGTCCAATCTGGGGACGTATTTGTGTGTAGGCAAGCAAACATTCGATGGCAAAGAGTATGTCGCCTATCGCACGCAGACGCCGGAGCCCGTCGCCGCCGACGCCATGGCACGTACGATTTACGTCGATGCCGCAAGCGGGTTACCTATGCTCAATATCGTAGCGAAAGCGAGCAATACAAACGAACCCGTTGTCAAGGTTACATACAGTTATCCAACCGACATCGAAATCGTAGCGCCGGTCGGAGCGCCGGTCCATAAATCGCAGTGATGCCGACCATTGGAACGCCACGCTGACCTATTTTACTATTTCTATCGAACGATAACACTATTGAAGGATCACGTCTCATGCGCCGCCTTGCTATCAGTGTTCTGGCTTTCACACTGCTTTCAAGCGCAGCCATCGCGCAACCGTCGCCACCAGCACCCCCCGGCGCGCCCTCAAAAGAAAAACCCAACGCGAACCCATGTCGCGATGAAGTGGCTTCCGCGCTGGAGAAACTGCGCAAGTCATCGTGGTTCCGCATGGATACCAACATGATTACCGAGCAAGGCCCAACCACGATGCAGATCGACTACGTGTTGCCCGACAAAATGCATCAGAAGGTGACTGTGGTCGCAACCAAACAGAAGTCGGAAATTATCCTTGTCGGCAATGAAGGATGGTCACGACAGAACGACGAGGGCTGGAAAGTGCTCCCCCCGGACCTCGCTCAGCAGATCAAAGGTCAGATGCAGGACAACGTCATGTCGCAACAGGCCGACGTCGGCAATTACAGTTGCAAAGGTCGCACGCAATTCGAAGGCAAGGATGTTCTCTCTTATAAACTCGAAGATGAGCCGTCGAAAGACTCCACCGCGCCGAAGAATGAAGCCTTCCGCATGTTCTACGTCGATGCCGTCACTGGCCTGCCGGTGAGCAACGCCATGATCGTCCCCGGCCGCGAGGATAAGCCCCTGTTCAAAGTCGTCTATGGCTTTCCTCTCGACATGACCGTGGAGCCCCCGAAGGAAGTGGCAGGCGACGCAGCTCCCAAGGCCCAGTAACCGGAAGCCGGTCTAGCGGTGCTCGCACGTCGCACATGTGTCACACGCGCAGTCAATGCGTGATTTATAAGCTGATCCTGCAAATCGCCTGGTGATGGTTGCGACTGATGTGTCGTGGGCTATAGCCAAAGACTTCAATCGGCAATAAAAGCCCGGTTCATGCCCAAACGTACAGACATCAAATCCATCCTCATCATCGGCGCAGGTCCCATCGTGATCGGACAAGCGTGCGAGTTCGATTATTCTGGAACGCAGGCCTGCAAGGCTTTGCGCGCCGAAGGCTATCGGATCATCTTGGTCAACTCCAATCCGGCGACCATCATGACCGACCCGGATCTGGCAGACGCCACCTACATCGAGCCGATCACGCCCGAGGTGGTCGCAAAAATTATCGCCAAGGAAAAACCGGACGCAGTGCTGCCGACGATGGGCGGACAGACGGCTTTGAACACAGCTTTGGCATTGGAAAGAATGGGCGTGCTGGCGCAGCACGGCGTCGAATTGATCGGCGCCAAAGCCGAAGCCATCGACAAGGCCGAAGATCGCAAGCTGTTCCGCGAAGCCATGGATCGCATCGGCCTGGAAAGCCCACGCGCGATGATTGCGTCATCGACGCCGATCAAAAATGCGCAAGGACAGATCGTCGATTACGATCGCACGGCAGGTTTCATCGAAGCCATGTCGGCTTTGGAAACCATCGGTCTTCCCGCCATCATTCGCCCGGCTTTCACGTTGGGTGGTACCGGCGGCGGAGTGGCTTACAACCGCGAAGAATTCGAATTGATCGCACGCTCGGGTATCGATGCGTCGCCTGTTGGCCAAATTCTGATCGACGAAAGTTTGCTCGGTTGGAAAGAGTACGAGATGGAAGTCGTCCGCGATAAAGCGGACAACTGCATCATCATCTGCTCGATCGAGAACGTTGACCCGATGGGCGTGCACACCGGCGACAGCATCACCGTCGCGCCTGCATTGACGCTGACTGATAAAGAATTCCAAATCATGCGCGATGCATCGATTGCCGTGTTGCGCGAAATCGGCGTCGAAACCGGCGGATCGAACGTACAATTCGCAGTCAATCCGGCTGATGGACGTCTCGTCGTCATCGAAATGAACCCGCGCGTGTCGCGGTCGTCGGCATTGGCGTCAAAAGCAACCGGCTTCCCGATTGCCAAGGTCGCGGCCAAATTGGCAGTCGGCTACACGCTCGACGAAATCAGCAATGACATTACAGCCGGCGCCATGCCCGCGTCATTCGAGCCGACCATTGACTACGTCGTCACCAAAATTCCGCGCTTTGCCTTCGAGAAATTCCCCGGCGCCGATAGCACGCTGACGACGGCCATGAAGTCGGTCGGCGAAGCCATGGGCATCGGCCGCACATTCGCTGAAAGCTTGCAGAAAGCCCTGCGCTCGATGGAAACCGGTTTATCCGGCTTCGATGATGTACCGCTCGAAGGTTTGGGCCAAGGTGACGACAAGAACGTGGTGCGCGCCGCAGTATCGCGCCCCACTTTCGACCGCTTACTGAAAGTGGGCCAAGCGTTCCGTCTCGGCTTCAGCCAGGAAGAAATCCACCAGTATTCGAAAATCGATCCGTGGTTCCTAGATCAGATCAAATCGATCATCGATACCGAAGCACGCATTATCGCGCACGGTTTGCCCAAATCGGCATCTCAACTGCGCGAATTGAAAGCCATGGGTTTTGCCGATGCACGACTTGCCAAGTTGACTGGCAGCACCGATAGCGATGTCCGCGCGCTGCGGCATGTACTTGGAGTCACACCGGTCTATAAGCGTATCGACACCTGTGCGGCAGAATTTATTGCGCCAACGCCATACATGTATTCAACTTATGAAGCTGGCCTGTTTACCGAGCCGGTGTGCGAAGCCAATCCCACGGACAAAGAAAAAATCATCATTCTCGGCGGCGGACCCAACCGCATCGGGCAGGGTATCGAGTTCGACTACTGTTGCTGTCACGCCTGTTTTGCGCTGACCAAAGCCGGTTTCGAAACGATTATGATCAACTGCAATCCAGAAACGGTCTCGACGGATTACGACACCTCGGACCGATTGTTTTTCGAACCGCTCACAGCCGAAGATGTGCTGGAAGTCATTCGCGCCGAATCCGCAAACGGCAAAGTCAAAGGCGTCATCGTACAGTTCGGCGGGCAGACACCGCTGAAACTCGCCAGCGCTTTGGAAGAGGCAGGAGTCCCAATTCTCGGCACATCGCCGGACGCCATCGACCTCGCCGAAGATCGCGACCGCTTTAAAGTTCTGATTCAAAAACTCAAGCTCTCACAGCCCGACAGTGGCATCGCTAAGACACCCGGCGAAGCGCGCGCCGTGGCCGACAAGATCGGCTATCCCGTCGTCATACGCCCATCATACGTACTGGGTGGACGCGCGATGGAGATCGTCCACGACGGCGCTGAAATAGAACGCTACATTACGCGTTTGTCTGCAACGCTCGACCGTCCCTCAGAACTTGTCGTCTCGGATAAGCGTCCGCTTCTGATCGACAGCTATCTGACAGACGCCGTCGAGGTCGATGTCGATTGTTTGAGCGACGGCAAAGACACGTTCGTCGCGGGCATCATGGAACACATCGAGGAAGCCGGTATTCACTCCGGTGACAGCGCATGTTCGCTGCCGCCTTACTCGCTGTCGCCAGCGCTCATTGCAGAAATCGAGCGGCAAACGCGCGAACTGGCACTCGCTTTGAACGTCGTCGGCTTGATGAACGTGCAGTTCGCGATCAAGGAGAATCACGTTTATATTTTGGAAGTGAACCCGCGTGCGTCGCGCACCGTGCCGTTTGTCGCCAAAGTTGTCGGTCTGCCGATCGCTTCGATTGCCGCGCAAATCATGGGCGGCAAACCGCTCGCAGCCTTCAACCTCAAGAAGCCGGACTACGATCACATCGCAGTCAAGGAAGCGGTGTTCCCGTTTGCGCGCTTCCTCGGCGTCGATCCGATCCTCGGGCCAGAGATGCGCTCGACCGGTGAAGTCATGGGCATCGACCGCGACTTCGCGATGGCCTTCGCGAAATCTCAGATGGGTGCCGGGCAAAAACTTCCCGATAGCGGGGCGGTATTTGTCTCGGTCAAAGAAAGCGACAAATCACGAATCGTTTCGCCCGTCAGAGAGCTTGCAGCGATGGGTTTCAAGGTCATCGCCACACGCGGAACTAAGCGCTTTCTGGAGCAAAACGGGATCGCGTGCGATGCCATCAACAAGGTTCTTGAGGGCCGTCCGCACGTCGTCGATGCCATCAAAAATGGCGATATAGCGCTGGTTTTCAATACCACTGAAGGCTCCAAGGCCCTGTCGGACAGCAAGGACATCCGACGCTCGGCCTTGCACCACCACGTCCCCTATTATACAACTTTAGCCGGGGCGGTGGCCGTGACGCGAGCCATCAAAGCATTGAAATCCGATACGCTTCAGGTTGCTCCACTGCAGGGTTTTACCCACCGTTGAGCAAATTGCGGACGCCATTGCGTTTCAATGTCTGACCGGTGATCTGCGATATCCGATGCCTTGCGTCGTGCGCGCCGATCATCACTCCCACATGTACAGGTAGCGTTTGAAAGGTCCGACCTCGCGAGGTTCGCGCGGACGCAAGGAGACGTTAGAGATGTCGATGGAACGGGTGCCGGTGACGGTCGCAGGCTATAAGAGCCTGGAAGAAGAACTGCAGCGTCTGAAATCCGTTGAGCGCCCGCGTATCATTGCGGCCATTTCGGAAGCGCGTGCGCATGGCGATCTGTCGGAGAACGCCGAATACCACGCCGCCAAAGAGCAGCAGGGCTTGAATGAGGCCCGGGTCGCTGAATTGGAAGACAAGATCAGCCGCGCTGAAGTGATCGATACGTCTAAGTTGTCCGGCGACACCATCAAGTTCGGGGCAACGGTATCCTTGGCCGACGACGATTCCGGCGACAAGGTGAAATACACCATCGTCGGCGACACCGAAGCCAACCTGCGCGAGGGGAAAATTTCGATCTCATCGCCGATTGCGCGCGCGCTCATTGGCAAAAGCAAAGGTGACAACGTCGAAGTGACGACGCCGAAAGGCTCCCGCTCATTCGAAGTATTGAAAGTCGAGTGGAAGTAGCGCGTTCGTCTTTAATAATTACCCAGGCACAACGATCGGCACGCCGGGCTCGCGTTTGGCACGCCGGATCGTGAGAAACGTTTTCACGCTCGCGACGTTCGGCGCGGACGTCAATTCGCTGAGAACGAAATTCTGAAAACTCGTCAAATCGCGCGCGGTACATTTCAACATGAAATCGCTTTCGCCCGAAAGCATGTGCGCCTCTCGCACCAGAGGCCAAGCGAGCACGCGATTTTCGAACGACCGCAAATCGGCTTCGGCCTGATTATGCAGACGCACCATCGCAAAGGCTGTCAGTGTAAAGCCGAGTGCTTCTTCATCGACCATCGCAGTATATCCGGCAATCAATCCCGCTTCCTCCAACGCGCGGACGCGGCGCAAACACGGCGGCGCGGACAGTCCGATCTTGCTGGCCAAAGCAATGTTGGTCATCCGTCCATCGGCCTGCAATTCTTTGAGAATGCGCCAATCCAGGGTATCGAGTTCCAGGGCCATCTTGCCTCGCGCTCAAATCATTAGCTGAGTAATAACAAGTAAGTTGATCGGCGTCGCGCTTTTCGTTTCTTGCGGACAGGTTTGGCTGATTAAGGCTCGACATGCGCCGGGTATCGGACAACAAGCGATCATGAAAACTATCCCAGAGCCCACCACAGGCCGCTTGAAATGGCATGAACGCAAGGAGCGCACCGTCTGGATCGTCTCCGACGGTAAAGCCGGACACGAAGCGCAGTGCTTGGGTGTCGCTGCGGCGCTGGGCACAGAGCCCGTGATCAAGCGCGTGACGCCCAAAGGTATCTGCAAGTTGGCAGCGCCGTGGGGGCCCGTCGCCACATCGGAACGCTTCGGTCAGCCCGGATCGCAATTCGCGCCGCCATGGCCGACGATCGCGCTGGCAACAGGACGGACCACCATTCCGTATCTGCGTGCACTCAAGCGCCATGCCGGTTTGCAGACCATGACTGTTATCTTGATGGACCCGCGCACACGCCTCTCGAGCGCCGATCTGATTTGGGTCCCGCAACACGACGAACTGCGTGGTCCGAATGTCATCGCGACACTGACGGCACCTCATGTCTATTCACGCGCGCGCATCGATGCCTTGCGCGCGAGCCTGCCGCCTGAGATCGCCAACCTACCGCGTCCGCGCTTTGCGGTTCTCATTGGCGGGCCGAACGCAGCCTATCGATATCCGCCCGCTGATATCGAACGCCTGAAAGCATCAATCACGTCGCTCGTAGCCAGCGGCGCAGGCGTTATGGTCACGACGTCCCGGCGCACGCCGAGCGAATTGACCGAGGCATTGAGCGCGGCAACGGCTCACAAAAATTGTCACTTCTGGAACGGGCAAGGGAAAAATATGTATCCGGAATTTCTCGCGCACGCGGACTCATTTATTGTGACAGCCGATAGTGTCAGTATGACATGCGAAGCGGTATCGACAGGGCAACCGATCTATGTGTTTACACCCTCAGGCAAAGGCGGAAAGTTTGCGCGATTTCACGCAGCATTGCGCAAGCACGGTGCAACGCGGGAATTGCCCGAGCGCATGACTAATATCGTGAGTGATAGGGACACATGGACTTATGAGCCTTTGAACTCTGCGCAGATCATCGCTGATGAAATCGTAAGGCGCTGGGAAGCGCGCGCCCAGATGATCCCAGGCCTGATGGAGCGCGCGTGAGTTCGAACACATCTGAAATGTCCGCAGCTTCAATATATCCCATTCTAACCGGCAGGCGGGCCATTCCCCGCGCCGATGGCTTTGCCGCCGGTGGATCGCTGCCCCGCACCGATGACGTCGCCACACCGTCGCAGCAACGCCGCATGTGGCTCATATGTGAACTCGGTTTGATTTTCGTCGTTGCGCCACTGCTGATGCGCGAAGCGGTATTCCATTACAAAGTTCCGCTGTTCTACGCCTTGCCACCGGTGATGATCGGCATTTTGATTTTTTTATCTTACGATCCGACATTTCGATTGAAGCGTGAACTTTTGCGCGGCGTGTCATGGCCAACTGTACGCTCGATCCTGCTGATTTTTGCCGTCGGCGCATCCATTGTTGCCGCATTGGTTGCCATCACCATGCCCGACAGATTGTTCGCGCTCGCTGCTGAACGACCCGGCCGTTGGGCCAAGATCATGGTGCTCTATCCATTCACGTCGGTGTTGGCACAAGAATTCGTATATCGCGTGTTTTTCTTCCATCGCTATGGGCCCCTGTTTCAAAATCGCAGCACGCTCATCGTCGTCAATGCGCTCGTATTTGCTCTGGGCCACATGCTGTTTCGCAATTGGATCGCAGTGGGCGGCACGTTCGTAACCGGCCTGTTGTTTGCGTGGCGCTATGAACGCAAGCGCTCGTTTTGGGCTGTGTGGTTTGAGCATGTTTTGTGGGGCTGGCTCGTATTCACCATCGGTCTTGGCGTGTTTTTCTTCACGGGCGTAAAAAATCCGGCGTGGTGATCTGGGTGGCGATCTGGCGCGCGCATCAAAAATCCGCCAGGGCAGGGATGCGCCCGAACGCAATTTTTGCACCCGCATAATCTCCCGGCGACGTGCCGTGATGGCCGAGCGTGAGAACCGGCGCCTTGTAGCGGTGATGCAGCGCGTCCGTCATATCCGACAATCGCTCCCATCGCTCACGCTCGGCCCGCGCGTTGGCATCTTCTAGGAGATCGCGCTGAATATTTTGAATCGGCACGATGCCCGCGAGCATGACGTGCACTTTTTTCGTTTGCCCAATTCCACGCTCTTGGCGCGCGCGCGTGAACAGCGTGCCAAGCCGTTGCAATGCCGTATGATCGTCGCGAAACGCCGGTCCACGAAATTCCGCCTCCCAACGTGATCCCGTATCGCGTCTGAGACTGAGACTGAGTGCCGTCGCAGCATACTGCTCGCGGCGCATCCGGCGCATCGCCTTAACGAGCAACAGTCTGGCACATTGGTATGTCTTTGCCGGAGTGCGCCAGTCTGGACCCAGCACGCGGCTATGTCCGAACATCCCGCGTTGGGTATCTTGATGTTCGATTTGGTAGCCGTGCAGAAACGCCCAGAACCGATCGCCGGCAACGCCGCCCCAAATGGCGCGCACATGCGGTGATGACAACGCCCACAGCGCGCGCACGTTGGTGATGCCGCAGCGCTGCAGGCGCGCGGCGTTGGCCTGGCCGATACCGGGAATATCTGTCAGTTCGAGATCGAGCAAACGGCCAGGAAGGTCGGCTTGACGCAAGGCGACGAGGCCGTCGGGCTTATCCATTTCTGCAGCGATTTTAGCCAGCAGTTCATTGGGCGCTAATCCAATCGAGCACGTCAGCGTCGGTCCGATGCGCCGCGCCAACTCGCGTTTGATCGTGCGCGCCAATTGCGCCGCCGCCGCGCGTTCGTTCGCAAGCAGCCGACACGACACTTCGTCGATCGAACAAATTTTATGGACCGGGACCACATCATCGACGACGGCAATGATCTCGTGATGCAAACGCACATAAACATCGTGACGCGCAATGACGAATTTGATGTCGGGGCAACGTTCGAGCGCCTCGCCAACCGGGGTGCCAGTTTTGACACCGAACCGCTTGGCCTCCGGACTGGCGGCAATCAGGGATGTATGCGGCGTGCGTAACGGAATGACGCCAACAGGCCGACCGCGCAGGTTGGGCCGCATGTGCTGCTCGGCACGCGCAAAAAAGCTGTCGAAGTCGATATACAAGCTGGCAAAATCATCAGCGTGGCGCATAGGGAGCAACTCTCAAGACTCAAGAACATATCATGAACATATGATATGACGCGTCGTCTGTCGAGGCGCTGAAAAAATCTCATGTCAGCAAGACGCAAGACGTGGTGCGCTGCCCCACCAGCCCGCGACGCGTGCGTCGTTGAGCGAAGCGCGCCAATCGGTTAGAAGGCAGTCTCTTCCCCAAGGCACAAGATCAAGAGGCGCCATCGATGGCCGCGGCCCACCAGTACGTTTATCACATGCACAAGCTCTCCAAGACCTATCCGGGGGGCAAGACGGTGCTGAAGGACATCTCGCTGTCCTTTCTTCCGGGCGCAAAAATCGGCGTTGTCGGTCTTAACGGCGCGGGTAAATCGACGCTCCTGAAAGTCATGGCCGGGCAAATCGACGACTTCATTGGCGAAGCCAAACCCGCCAACGGCATCAAGGTCGGCTATCTTCCGCAGGAACCTGAACTCGATCCCACCAAAGACGTGCTCGGCAACGCCATGGAAGGCGTCGCGGAAAAGAAAGCCATCCTTGATCGCTACAATGAAATTGCCGCCAACTACACGGAAGAAACCGCCGACGAAATGACGGCGTTGCAGGATCAGATCGACGCGCAGAATTTATGGGATCTCGACACGCAGGTGGAACAAGCGCTCGACGCGCTGCGCTCACCACCGGGCGATGCGAGTGTCGAAAAACTATCCGGCGGTGAAAAGCGCCGCGTGGCCCTGACGCGATTGTTGCTGTCGAAGCCCGACATTCTTCTGCTCGACGAACCGACCAACCATCTCGACGCCGAAAGCGTCGCTTGGCTTGAACGCTTTCTCAAAGACTACACCGGTTGCGTGATCCTCGTCACGCATGACCGTTACTTCCTCGACAACATCACCGAATGGACGCTCGAACTCGATCGCGGCCAGGGCGTGCCTTACAAGGGCAACTATTCAAGCTGGCTCGAACAGCGCGCCAAACGCGAAGCAACCGAGAAGGCGCAAGAAGAGGGCAAGCAAAAAGCGCTTTCGCGCGAATTGGAATGGATCAGGTCGTCGCCTAAGGCGCGACAGGCAAAATCGAAGGCCCGCATCACGGCTTACGAAAAATTGGCCGAAGAGGCCGGCCGCGAAGAAACCGGCCGCGCATCGATCCAAATTGCCACCGGCCCGCGTTTGGGCGGCGTGGTGATCGAAGCCGAAGGCTTGAGCAAGGCATTCGGTGATCGGTTATTGATCGACGATCTGTCATTCAAATTGCCACCCGGCGGCATCGTCGGCGTTATCGGTCCCAACGGCGCGGGTAAGACCACGCTCTTCAAAATGCTGACCGGCAGCGAGAAACCCGACAAGGGCACAATCAAGCTCGGTGAAACGGTCAAAATCGCCTACGTCGATCAAAGCCGTGCCCATCTCGACGACAAAAAAACCGTGTGGGAGGAAATCTCCGGCGGTCTCGATCAGATGTTGCTGGGCGGCAAGAAGGAAGTCCCCAGCCGCGCCTATTGCGGATGGTTCAATTTCAAAGGCGCCGATCAGCAAAAGAAAGTCGGCTTGCTGTCAGGCGGCGAACGCAACCGCGTGCATCTGGCGAAACTTTTGAAAGAGGGCGGCAACCTGTTGCTCCTCGACGAGCCAACCAACGATCTCGACACCGAAACGTTGTCCGCGCTCGAAGCTGCCTTGGAAGATTTTCCGGGTTGCGCCGTGGTCATCTCGCATGACCGCTTCTTCCTCGACCGGTTGGCCACTCATATTCTTGCCTTCGAAGGCGACAGCCACGTCGAATGGTTCGAAGGCAACTTCGCCGACTACGAAGAGGACAAGAAACGCCGTCTGGGCGACCAAGCCGTCGAACCGCACCGCATCAAGTTCAAGCGCTTCGAGAGATAGAGATAGTGCGGCCAATCGATGGCCGCACACCTCAAAGCCTGCACGGATCAAATTGAGTAGATCAACCCGATCAACCAGTCCGGCATTCGCTCAAGCACGAAAGCTTCCCACGTCGACATCAAGCCAGTCAGAAACAACAGCCCGACCAACACCAGCAGAGCGCCAAGAGCCGGTTTCAAAATCGCAGCGTAACGCTGCATCGTCTGCTTGTTACGCGCCGCTGCATTTCGTGTTGCTGTCATGAGGAATATCAGCGGCGTCACTGTGCCGATTGCGAATGCCAACATCACCGTTGCTGCGTAGGGAATAGATTGACCTTGCGATGCGAGTGCGATGGCAGCACCAAGGGTTGGCCCTACGCAGGGCGTCCATACCGCGCCTAGGATGGACCCCAGCACGAACTGTCCAGCCAAACCGTCACCGGAATACGATGCAGTCCGCGTCGCCAATCCACTCGTCGCGGCAGTAGCCACCATTGCAAACCGCGCCTGCAACGGTTCAGAGAGCATGATCACGCCGAATGCGATCATCACGCCAGCAGCGATGTGGTTGAGAACCTTAGGCGTCAGACCGAGCGCAACCCCGGCCGTTGCAATAAACAGCCCAACGAGCGTGAATGAAATCACCAGGCCGCCTGCCAGCGCCACCGGTCCCAACCGATGCTGATGAACCGCGCCGGCCAGCACAATCGGCAACAGCGGCAGGATGCACGGCGACAAGATCGTCACCACACCCGCAACGTAGGCAAGAAGAATACTGCTCATCGTCAATTCTCAAAAAACATATGGGGGGGGTAGGGGAGGAGCGGCGAACGCACCAACGGGTTCCGCCGCTCCAGTTTGAATTGGATACCTTAGGCACCCTTGCCGATCGCCTCGACGATGGCTGCGTTGTTCGTCTCGCCAACGAGACGGGCGACTTCCTTGTTGCCCTTGTAAACAATGATCGTGCTCTGCTTGACTGCAGCAAACCGCTTGACGGCATCCTGGTCGCCGAGGAAATCAACCGTCACAAATTTTGCGCCTGGGAACTTTGCCTTAGCTTCGTTCAATCCTGGCTGTTGGGCAGCGCATGTCGGGCAACCCTTTTTGAAAACTTCAACGACAATATGCTGGTTCTCGGTCTGAGCCGTGTCGAAGCTCTTCATGTTATAGGTGGCGACGCCATCGGCAGCGATAGCCAGTGAGCCAAAACCCAAGGCAAGCGATGCAGCCGCCAAGGTCAAAAATTTGACCAACGTGTTCATGAGATTTTCCTTTGTTGCCAATACTGAGCCTCAAGGGCTCTACCGGTGCTTTCGCCGTCCCTGTGCCGCTCGTTACAAGTCGATTTGGTAAACCGAGTAGGAAATTGCTCTATCCCGAAAATACCAGCCCCAGTTCGCCTTGCAGTAATGCTTGACTGCAACACGCGCGGCTGGTTGCGTCTTTGCGGGCGGGGGCTCGATCTGGGGAAAACACGGCATGGCGCAGCGTCATTCACCTTTGCACGAACAAGACCCATCGCACGTTGCCATCGATGTGGCCCGCCACGAACGCGGCGGGCGCACGACTGCGGTAGTATCAGCACTGGCATTACTATTTTCAGGCTACAGTTTGTGGGACAGTTCGCTGAAGGCACCCAGCATCAAAGTCTTCGTGCCGCCGGTCATTCAGTACAGCTCGCCCTACAACAATTCGAATTTCGAAATGATTGCCGTGCCGGTCACGCTGATCAACGACGGGGGTCGCACAGGCACCGTGCTATCCATGACCTTGGAAGCCAGCAGTGCAAAACATCCAACGCCCAAACGTTTCTACGCGGCGGACTTCGGCCGCTGGACGATGGAAAAAACCCGCGCCAGCGCCTATGAGCCGTTCGCGCCCATTTCTCTCGCTGGTAAAGCAAGCCGCACGGAAACGGTTTTGTTTTACACCGACGGTCCCGATCAGAAACCCGAACAGTTGATTACCGAGCCCGGTAAATATTCTTTCAAGCTGACGCTTGACGAAGCGCAATCCTCCGACGTTCTCGATAAGCTCATGACATCAGCGCCTGCGTCCGTGGCCTTCGAATCTGAACTCCGTTATTTCGATGCACGCGCATTCAATACCGGAACATTGCCGCTTTATTCCACATCCGGAAAATCGGTGTCGAGCGACGCGCCATCTGCCAAGTAAAACGAGCAAAGAAAAGCCGCGCTCCCATTCAAGAGAGCGCGGCCAATACCAAATTGAAATGCGACGAGGCTTAGCCGTTGCCGTCGATAACAGGCAAGCTTTTGGCTTCTTGCGAACTCAACGACAGTTTCACGCCATCGGAAACGGCCGTAATTTTATCGCCGGAAATGGCAACCACGTCCGCACCAAGACCAGCCTTGCCACCTGTCGTCACTTGAATTTCAGTGACTGTGCCCGATGCGCTGGCTGTAACGCGATTGACTTCACCGATCTTCTCGCCGTCGTTGCCAAACACGGCGCTGCCGATAGCTAAATCCTTGGCACTGATTTCCGTTTCAGCAACAGGTGCTTCGGGGGCGGCTGCGGTTTCCGCGGCAGGCGTCTCAGCAGGTGGTGCCGCTTCTACAGGTGCAGTCGTGGCCTCAGGTGCAGCCTCGACGGCAACAGGCGCTTGAGCTTCGACCGGCTGTTCAGCAGCGTGTGCGCCAAATGATAAAAACATTGCGAGTGCAGCAGCGCTACTCGCAGTTACGATGGACTTCGATGAAATCATGGTCGTCTCCGATTGTTGTCGCGATATCGCGCTTGTTCGACATGTAGGAACCGGTTCGCGTGTGACAAGACGTGGGCAAGACAAAGCGGGCCGCATCATGACATGCGACCCGCCCTGTATTTTTTATCCCTGCGAAATAATCGCGCAGGTTATGTCAAATGTTTTAGCTGTTGCTTTCAGTCAGCACCGGAAGCTCATCGGCTTCATCGGACGTCATCGCGACTTGAACGGTTTGACCGCCCTTCGTCACCTTGCTGCCTGGAACAACGACGGTTTTCTCAAAGAAGCCGAAGAAACCGCCGGTTTTCATATGGACTTCGCTGATCGCTCCATCCGAACCGGCTTTCACGCCTTCGATTTCACCGAGCTTTTGCCCATCCGAACCGAACACATCTGAGCCGACTGCAACTTCAGAAGCTGTCGGACCGACGGGTGCCGGAGCCGTAGCTGTTGGCGCAGGAGCCGATGTATCAGGCATAGACGGTGCGGTCGCATCCGGCTGTACTGGCGTCATTTCAGGTGCTGCAGATGGGCTACCTGGTGCCGGAATTTCTGGTGGTACTTCGACCGCATTGCCAGGAGGTGGCGATGTGGGAGCCGTGGGTGTCGTCTGCGCGTGGGCTGCGACAGCCAGCATGGCGGGAATAGATGCAAGCGCACTTGTGACGCCTAACAGTCGAACGATGTTGACGCTCTTCATGCGAAAACTCCTTTTGTCGTTTCACTCATATAGTTTCGAACGTGGTCTGAACGAAACCATCTGCGTCATTGCAGGGTGCAAGCCGCAAACTGTTCAGTGATGAGCAAACGTGTGAAGCCGCAATTCGATCCGAAAGTGTGAAGAAGTTTTCGCGCGTCATGTCAGTCGCGATGCAGAAACCCGCGCGTTTCATAGGCTTATTCACCAAAAACTGGCGCATCGGTCGCACCTTGTGCATGGGCCATTGAAAAGTCGCGCGACACGCGCCAATAAAAAACCCGAATGGCTCAGCCATTCGGGTTGATGCTTGAATGAATTATTTTCGGTGCTCTGCGCGATCAGTAGCGGTTTAAAGCAACCACAAGCGCGCGCGGATTGTTGCCGTTATTGTTGATGTAGTCTTGGAACAAATTGTCGAGCGTAGTCGAAACCCAAAAGCCAAGCACTTGTGCGTCACGCACTTTGTAGCTTTGTCCTGAGCGCACCAAACGCCAGCGCACATCGTAGGGGCTGCCGGCCACAGTTATTCGTGTATCGACCGATGCGCCGCCAGCAGTCTCGGCACTTTGCCCGGTGACAGTCGCAGACGTCACAGGATATTTGGGCGCTTCTTTCGCAGCGTACTTAGCAATGAAGTTGATCACCGCGCTAAAGTAAGCCGGACGTTCTGATTTCGGCAGCGCTTTGGCATGGGGCCCGAGTGCAGCGATGCCCACGGACGGCACATCCATGTGCTTGCGCAAAACATTACCGAACGCGGAAATCGAATTGGCCCGTTGTGCCGCGACCAGTTCGTTCATCACGCGCTGCATGTAAGCCGACGGAGCTTCAGCCGATGCCGGCGAAACGACGAGCGTGCTCACCATTGCAACCAGCAGCGAGAAAATTCCATACCTCGTTACGGTCCGACGAACCGCCACACAACCACTGCTCATACCAAGCCCCATCCTCGCTTCGCTTCGCACACCCCAGCTTGGGACTGTGCAACTTTGATTCCGCCTCAAAAGGCCGCCCGTCGCAACAGGCTGATGGACCTCTCATGACACCGAAATATAGTCAAAACAATACCCGCGCCCTTTGCGTGCCGTCTGCGCCTCGACCTGCCAATCATCTACACGGCTTCGCGTCACGCCTTGTCGGGTAAAATTGCCGACAACGCAGCCGACATTTTGAACCCGAAGCAGACGGTCGAAAGCCCAACTTTGTGACCGCACACTACCCAAGCCCGCGCTAACGCTTCGCTAAGTGCTGTACGATTGCGACCATCCGGGAGTTTCTGAAACCGACTTGTGGCCGCCCGCCGGGAGCCTACATATCTGCTTGACCCACCGCAAGCGACTCAGATAGCGGTCACTCTTTTTCAGGAGTGCGGGCACATGAATTGGGATGAGCAAATCGCCGCTGTTAGCCCGCACGTCGTCAAAATAGCAACCCCATCGGGTCATGGCACCGGATTTTTGGCATTCTACAGCAACAACGGGGATTGGTGCGGCATTGCCACCGCCGCCCATGTTGTCGCTCACGCAGATGAATGGGAACAGCCAATCCGGATTACGCATGATGCGTCCGGAACTTCAGTATTTTATTCGACCGAAGGACGCGTAATATTTGTAGATAAGAATACGGATTCAGCGATTGTGCTTTGCCATAAACGCGAGCTTAAACTGCCAGAGAGCCCCATAGCATTGCTCCCAATGGAGCAGCCCTGCGGCTTGGGAGTCGAAGTCGGATGGCTTGGCTATCCCGGCATCCTTCCCAATAATCTCTGCTTCTTTTCTGGCAAAGTCAGCGCCCGACTGGACGGTGCTCATGCTTACCTGATCGATGGCGTGGCCATCAACGGCGTTAGCGGTGGTCCGGTTTTTCATCACTCACCTTCCGAAAAAAAGATACATTTCATCGGCTGCATATCGGCTTATGTCCCCAATCGGGCAACTGGCGAAACACTCCCCGGCTTATTGCGCGCGCAAGATGTTTCTGAGTTCCACAGTGTTTTGGCATTCGTAAGAAGCATGGAAGAAGCCCGAGCCAAAAAAGCGCAAATTGAGGCAGAGCAGCGCCCAAAAGAAACTGCCGCCGAGCTACCTGGGCAAGCTGGAACAGCGCCAACAGCTACTACCCCGATGACGGCTCCTAGACGCGGGCGTTGATCAATCTCACCTTTCATCGTCCGACTTCTTAGGCTTCTGTTTAGGGTTACGAGCTTTAATTCTTGGTGAATCCGCTATTTCGTTTTTCTTAACATTCGCGAGCCGTTCACTTGCTTCGTCAAATGACATCTCTATGTGAAATGGCTTTTCATATTTTTTCTTGGTCATGAGTTAGCGCCTTGTAAGTCAATCGGCCTTCGATTTGTGTCAGAAGATCATCGACGCGCTGGTATTCCTCTAAATTACGACGGCTGTATCTGTAGCACATTTCTCCCAGATAGGCGTCGGTATGCTTTGCGGAAATGTGATGATGAATGCCGTATATTTGGCGTTTGAAAAGTGACCACACGCCTTCAATTCCGTTGATATGCACTGGCCCCCGACCATATTCGCCTTGGCCATGATTGACCGAAAACCGCGTGTAAGGGCCGTAGTCTAGGCCCTTGTAGGTGACGTGTTCGTCAGTCAGCAAAACCGTGCGATCCGCGACATTGTCGAATACCGCGCCGCGAACCGTTTTGCCGTCCAACTTCTTTATTGTTTTCGCGCGAACTTCTCCGTCGCGCTCCAACATACCGAAAACGATAGTTTTGCCAGCCGTACCGCTAATACCTTTCCGACGTTTATTCTTGTGCTTATTACTTTCTTTGCCGCCGAGCAGCGTTTCATCTAGCTCAACGGCCCCAGATAAAGGGCGTTGAAATGACTTTGTTTTCGCGGCGTAACGCAAACGATGAAGAACGAACCAAGCCGATTTCTGCGTGATTTTAAGGTCTTTCGCCAACTGCGTGCTGGCGATACCTTTTTTGTGGCTCGTAATCAGCCAAATAGCTGCAAACCATTTGCGAAGCGGCAGCTTGGTATCCTCGAAAATTGTGCCGACTTTGATGGAGAACCGCTGACGGCAATCGTGGCACTTGTGGGTTTTCTTGTCCGAGAAGTGCATCACGCGCTTGGAAGCGCAATGCGGGCAGTAAGCACCGTCGCGCCAGCGAATTGCACGAAGGTGGTCGATCACAGACTGCTCGTCTGGAAACACCTCGAAAAATTCGTACAGGCTTGTGATCGGACGTTTCATGCTCAATCCCTCCAACTCCAATGAATATAGGCGATTTGGAGGTTTGGGTCAAGCACGTATATAATTGCCGCCCGCCGTTTTCACTTGACACATAAAGATATCTTTATATCTATGCAGCATGGAACGAAGCTCAGACCCGATAACAGCGCTAACTGTCGATGATTTGGTGACCGCCCTTAAGGCTGCCGCCGAGCCAACGCGCCTGCGCATTTTAGTGTTGCTCGGCGCTGGCGAACTCAACGTCAAAGATCTGACGCTCATCCTAGGCCAAAGCCAGCCGCGCATCAGCCGCCACCTCAAACTGCTTTCGGAAGCCGGTCTCGTAGAACGCTTCCGTGAAGGGAGCTGGGTCTATTTCCACATTTCGGATCGCTCACCCGGCGGCCGCTTAGCGCTGCGCCTGATCGCAGATGTCGATACGCAAGACGTGCAAAGCAAACGCGACCGCGACCGCGCCGACGCATTGAAGCGGGAACGGGAATCGAGCGCACAAGCCTTTTTCATTGCCCACGCGGCCGACTGGGACCGCATTCGCGCGCTTCATGTCGCCGAACACGATGTCGAAGCGGCGATGCAAGAGGCGCTCGGCAGTGGACCGTTCAAATTCCTGCTCGATCTCGGCACCGGCACCGGCCGCACGCTCGATCTGTTCGCCGACCGCTATGCACGAGGGCTCGGCATTGATGTCAACCAGGCGATGCTCGCGTATGCCCGCGCCAAGCTCACGCGTGGCGGTCACGCGCATGCCCAAGTCCGCCACGGCGATATTTACGCGCTGTCTCTCGCCGACCGGCAAGCCGATGCCATCGTCATGCATCAGGTTCTCCATTTCCTGTCGGACCCGGCGCTTGCCATCCGCGAGGCCGCCCGCGTGCTGGCTCCGGGCGGGCGTTTGTTGATCGTCGATTTCGCGCCGCATACGTTGGAGTTTCTTCGCGAAGTTGAAGCGCACGAACGCTTGGGCTTCACCCATGATAGCGTGACGACGTGGCTGCGCGATGCAGGCCTCAATCCTAAGTCCGTCCGCGATCTGTCACCGCAATCGACGGCGACAGGCGACAAGCTGACTGTGACGCTCTGGTTAGCCGAGCGCATCGATACAACCAGAAAAACAATCGGCCAGCCGCAAGCGCGTTCGCTTGCCGGATCTGGTAATTTTGAGGAGGCGCGCTGATGGCGGAGCCAAAAGAACGCAAGAGCAAGTTGCTGGGTGCTGGAGACATCGTCGTCTCTTTCGAATTCTTTCCACCCAAAACAGAAAAAATGGAAGACACGCTATGGTCGTCGATCACGCGCTTAGCGCCGTTGCGGCCTGAATTCGTATCGGTGACGTACGGGGCAGGTGGGTCCACGCGCGAACGCACGCATACGACATTGACGCGCCTGATCCGCGAAACCGAATTGAAACCCGCCGCGCATCTCACCTGCGTCAACGCCACAAAGGATGAAGTGAACGCTGTCGCCAAAGCCTATTGGGATGCAGGCGTTCGCCATATCGTGGCCCTGCGCGGCGATCCGCCCGAAGGCCCCGGTACAAAATATGCGCCGCATCCGGGAGGCTATGCGAATGCCGCCGAACTCGTCACCGGATTGAAACGGATCGGCGCATTCGAAGTCTCGGTCGCGGGCTATCCGGAAAAGCATCCCGAAAGCGCATCGGTTGATGCCGATATCGAAAATCTAAAAGCCAAGGTCGATGCCGGTGCCGACCGCATCATCACGCAATTCGGCTTCGATAACGCGCACTTCCTGCGCTATCTCGAACGCGCGCGCGCAGCGGGAATTTGGGTGCCGATCATGCCCGGCATCGTGCCGATCCATAATTTCAAGCAAGTCGCAGGCTTTGCCCAACGCGCAGGTGCTAGCGTGCCGTCATGGCTCGCGCGCCGCTTCGAAGGCCTCGACGACGATCCGACAACCACGCATCTCGTCGCCGCAGCGGTCGCCACCGAGCAGGTGATGGACCTCGTCGATGAGGGCATCAAGAAATTCCACTTCTATTCGTTGAACCGCGCCGATCTCGTGTACGCCATCTGTCATTTGTTGGGGCTTCGGCCGCTGCGAATGCCCAAAGCGGACGCGGCATAGCCACCATGGCCTCGCGCGAGCGAGCGGTGGAGGGGCGAGGCAGCGGCCGCGGGGACACGGGGGGAGACATCGGGGTCCGCTAAGCCTCACGCCCTCCACACCATCTGTCGCAGCCCGGTACCTTTCGGTTCAAAATTTCTAGATCCGCGCAAGTCAGCGCAAAAGGACGTAAAAAACATGACACGTAAACCCAGTTGGGCCGCACTCGAAAAGGCAGCATCACAGCGCATTCTCATCATCGATGGCGCGATGGGCACGATGATCCAGCGCCACAAGCCCGATGAAGCCGCCTATCGCGGTGAGCGCTTCAAGGACTGGCATCGCGACATCAAAGGCAACAACGATCTCCTCGTGCTCACGCAGCCGAAAATGATCCAGGACATCCACGAGCAATATCTGGCAGCCGGTGCCGATATCATCGAAACCAACACCTTCAACGCGCAAGTGATCTCCATGGCCGACTACGGCATGGAAGAGATCGCTATTGAAATGAATGTGGCCGCCGCCAAACTCGCGCGCGCGGCCGCAGATAAATACAACAAGCTGACACCCGACAAACCGCGCTTCGTCGCCGGTGCCGTCGGCCCGACCAATCGCACCGCGTCCATCTCGCCGGACGTGAACAATCCCGGCTATCGCAACGTCAACTTCGACGAGTTGCGCGCAGCCTACAAAGACCAAGTGAAAGCACTGATCCAAGGCGGCAGCGACATCATCTTGATAGAAACGATTTTCGACACGCTGAACGCCAAGGCCGCAGGCTTTGCCACCCTCGAAGCGTTCGACGAAACCGGCATCGAATTGCCGATCATGATTTCCGGCACCATCACCGATCGCTCGGGCCGCACGTTGTCGGGCCAAACCGCCGAAGCGTTCTGGTATTCAATGCGCCATCTGCGACCATTCTCGGTTGGTCTCAATTGCGCGCTGGGCGCCGAACTGATGCGCCCGTACATCGCCGAACTGGCTCACGTCGCCGACGTTCGCATTTCAGCGTATCCCAACGCAGGGCTTCCAAACGAAATGGGCGAGTACGACGAAACCGGCACAGAGATGGCGTGCAAAGTGGAACCTTGGATGGCCGACGGTCTCATCAACATCATCGGCGGCTGCTGCGGCTCGACGCCCGACCACATCGCCCACATCGCAGAGCACGCGAAGGCACATGCCCCACGCGCGCTGCCGACCTTCGAACCCAAAATGCGCCTCTCCGGCCTCGAACCATTTGTAGCTGGGTAGTCAAATGAGCGCCTTGAAATTTGAAGATCAAAAGTTCCCCGAGAACGTCAGTATCAACGACTATGCCCGTCTGGCGGAACAGTTCATCCCAGGCCGCCGCTCAATTTTTACAATAGTCGAAGCGGCGTTTCTCGAACTCTTGCCCGAAGCTCCAGCACGAATTCTTGTTGTTGGAGCAGGTGGCGGCGAAGAAATATTGCGGCTCGGAGAAAACAATCCGCAATGGTCGTTTGTTGGTGTCGACACCTACGAGCCTATGGTGACTTTAGCGCGCCAGCGTCTCGCAACAACACCGATTGGCGCCCGCGCCGAAGTCCATGTGGCGACTATTGATAGTTTGGATGACAAAAATTTCGACGCTGCGACTTGCATTCTGACGGCGCATTTTGTTCCCGATGACGGGGCCAAGCTCGACTTCCTGAAAGCGATCCACGCGCGCATGAAGTCGGCTGCACCATTGGCGATCATCGATGGCGTAGGCGTGGCGGGCGACGATACGACCGAACTGTTGCGGCGCATATGGCGGCGCCATGCCATGCTCAACGGCGTCACGCCAGAGGTTGCCAACATGAATGCGGAAAATTTCAGTAAGCTCCCCGTCGTGTCCGAAGACCGACTTGTGCAACTCATGACCAAAGCAGGGTTTACACGCCTCACGCCGATCTTTCGCGGGATCGCCATCAAAGGCTGGCTCGCCTTCGCATGAGATAATCGTCAACGGCACCCAACTCAATAATCGGAAAGCAGCTTAAGATGACCACGGCAAACGCAGCGCAATCCTTCATCAACGTCGGCGAGCGCACCAACGTCACCGGCTCGGCGAAATTCCGCAAACTGATCGAAGCCAACGACTATCAGGCAGCGCTCGCAGTCGCGCGCCAACAGGTCGAAAGCGGCGCGCAAATCATCGACGTCAACATGGACGAGGGCCTGCTCGATTCTGAGAAGGCCATGACCACGTTCCTAAACATGATCGCCTCCGAGCCCGACATTTCCCGCGTGCCCGTCATGATCGACAGTTCCAAGTGGACCGTGATCGAGGCCGGTTTGAAATGCGTCCAGGGCAAAGCCATCGTCAATTCCATCAGCTTGAAGGAAGGCGAAGGTTCATTTCTCGAACAGGCACGCAAAGTCCTGCGCTATGGCGCAGCCGTTGTCGTGATGGCCTTTGACGAGCAGGGGCAGGCCGACACGATTGAACGCAAAGTATCGATCTGTGAGCGCGCCTACAAACTGCTCACCGAAAAGATCGGCTATCCGCCCGAAGACATCATCTTCGACCCCAACATTTTCGCCGTCGCCACCGGCATCGAGGAACACAACGGCTACGGTATCGCGTTCATCGAAGCAGCCCGCCAGATCAAACAGAAAATGCCACTCGTGCATATCTCCGGCGGCGTTTCGAATTTGTCGTTCTCGTTCCGCGGTAACGAGCCGGTGCGCGAGGCGATGCACTCGGTGTTCCTGTATCACGCGATCCAGGCTGGCATGGACATGGGCATCGTCAACGCCGGTCAGTTGACACTCTATGACGACATCCCAGCCGAATTGCGCGAGCTGTGCGAAGACGTCATCCTCAATCGCCGCGACGACGCGACAGATCGCCTGCTCGAAGCCGCGCCACGCTTCAAAGGCGACGGCGGCGGCGCGCGCGCATCGACCAAAGACATGACGTGGCGTGAAGGCTCGGTCGAAGACCGGCTCACGCATTCGCTCGTCCATGGCCTCACAGACTTCATCGAAGCCGACACGGAAGAAGCACGCGCCAAGGCTGAAAAGCCGCTGCACGTGATCGAAGGCCCGTTGATGGCCGGCATGAACGTCGTCGGCGATTTGTTTGGCGCTGGCAAAATGTTCCTGCCTCAGGTCGTCAAAAGCGCGCGCGTGATGAAGCAGGCGGTCGCTTACCTGCAACCCTTTCTCGAAGAAGAAAAGCGCTTGTCCGGTGTCGATCAGAAACCTGCCGCGGGCAAAATCCTAATGGCGACGGTCAAGGGCGACGTCCACGACATCGGCAAAAATATCGTCGGCGTCGTGCTTCAGTGCAACAACTACGAGGTCATCGACCTCGGCGTCATGGTGCCTGCCGCCAAAATTCTCGAAACGGCCAAGCGCGAAAAAGTCGATATCATCGGCCTGTCCGGCCTCATCACGCCGTCGCTCGATGAAATGTGCTTCGTCGCCGCTGAAATGGAACGCGAAGGCTTTGCCTGCCCGCTGCTGATCGGTGGAGCCACGACCAGCAAAGTCCACACCGCCGTCAAGATCAATCCGAACTATCATCGCGGCCAAGCCATCTACGTGTTGGATGCCAGCCGCGCGGTCGGCGTTGTGTCGAACCTACTATCGGACACCGAAAGCAAACCCTACATCGACGGCATCAAGGCCGAATATGCCAAGGTCCGCGACGCGCATATCGCCAACGAAGCGCGCAAACAGCGCATCACGCTGAAAGCGGCACGCGACAACAAATTCAAATCCGATTGGTCGAAAATCAAGCCGGTGCGCCCGACCTTCTTAGGCGCGAAAAGTTTTGCCGACTATAATCTGGCTTCGCTCGTCCGCTACATTGATTGGACGCCGTTCTTCCAAACTTGGGAACTTTCGGGCCGGTATCCACAAATTCTCAATGACAATAAGGTTGGCGCTGAAGCCAAGAAATTATTCGACGACGCACAAGTCCTGCTCAAGCGCATGATCGCAGAAAAGTGGGTGACGGCATCGGGCGTTGTCGGCTTCTGGCCAGCCAACTCCACCGGCGACGACATCGACCTTTACGCTGACGAGCAACGCGCCAAAAAAATCGCCACGCTGCATACGCTGCGCCAGCAAATCGCCCGCGATCCCTCGCGCGACCGCGCGCACACCGCGCTCGCCGACTTCATTGCCCCGCGCGAAACAGGCATCGCCGACTACATCGGCGGCTTTGCCGTCACGACCGGAATCGGCGAAGACGAAGCCATCGAGCGCCACATTCCAAAAACCGATGACTACACGCGCATTCTCGCCAAAGCGTTGTGTGATCGCCTCGCCGAAGCGTTCGCCGAAGCCATGCACGAAAAGGTCCGCAAGGAACTCTGGGGCTATGCGCCGACCGAGAACCTGGCGACCGACGACCTGATCTTGGAAAAATACGTCGGCATCCGTCCGGCACCGGGCTATCCGGCCCAACCTGACCACACCGAAAAAGCGACCCTCTGGACGCTGATGGATGTAGAAAAATCAGCGAACATCACGCTCACCGAAAGTTACGCCATGTGGCCGGGTGCTGCCGTCTCTGGCCTCTACTTCTCACATCCCGACAGTCATTACTTCGGCGTCGGCAAAGTCGAGCGCGATCAGGTTGAAGACTACGCTGCCCGTAAAGGCTGGACTGTCAGCGAGGCCGAACGCTGGCTGGCACCGGTCCTGAACTATGACCCATCGGCCCACAATCGCACTGCGGCGGCCTGATGCCGCGCGGACACTTTTGTCATCTGGAGCGTTTAGGGTATGTCTAGGCTCGCGCAGCGGGTCGGGGGATTCGCGGGTGCAGAACAACGCTGCGCCCTAGCGTCGGCATCATGAGTGGAGGGAAGTATGCTCGGTCAATTGGTTCTATTCTTACTTCAAGTCGCGATTGGCTGGTTTCTCGCGCCGATCATCTATTCCGAAATTCCGGTTCCGGGTGACTTCGGTCTCTTTCTCTACGCGATCCTGTTCGCCATTATCGTCTTCCTGACGGGCGTGCTTGGCGCACAAGTTTTGCGCGATGTCAGCCAACCGGGAAGCGCCACGCTGTCGATGTCATTGGTCATCGCTCTGATTGCCGCTGCCATCGTCGTATTTCTTCCGCAGATCGTCCAGGCATTTCCAGGCAACACGATATCGCATCGCGCATTCGTGCTCGCGGGGGCTTTGCTCGGTTATTGGATCAAACGCTAACGCAACGGCGCGATTTTTTTGCGTAGCAGAATCTCGTTGATGCCATCGCGCACAAGATCGTCGATGGTGGCGACACGTTCAAAACCGTGTCTCTCATAAAACGAAAGCGCACGCGCATTGAACTCCGAGGCCGCGACCCACAGGTTGCGGTCTTCGCATTTCACCGCGGTATCTTCCAACCACCTCAGCACCAAGTCGCCGATACCCTGATGCTGGAAATCGGGCAGCAGTCCGAGAAATTGCAGATAGGGACCGCGCATCCAGTTCAAGCGCAACACCATGCCACCGGCCAGCGCATCACCCAGACGAAGCTCATAGCGCGGCGCGCCAGGTTCGATATCTCCGAGAAAAGCCGACAACGCATATGGCGGCACCTGATAACGCGTCCACGGCTGAATGTTAGCGAGTTTAGAACCCAGCACAGCCGCTGAGCCTTCTGTCATCGGCCGCAGAGCAACGTCCGCTGACCCTTCAACACCAGCACGTAATAGGATCTGCTGGCTCATGTGCGTTTCACCGGTTTCACACGCCGCACCGCTTTAGATCGAGCAGTGACAGGCTGATTGAACGTTTTCTTTGCCGAAAACATAAAGTCATAGCGATCCGCATCGCCAGGTTTGAAATCGTAACAGGTTTTTGAAATCACAGGCGTGCCAATCCTGAGCAATTCGGAAACTGTGACGAAACGATAACCCATAGCCTTCAGCTTCGGGATCGCAATCGGCAGCGCAGCTGCTGTGTTCCAGCCTCTGCCATTGGCGTGCGCGATAATGATTGAACCGGGCCGTACGCGTGAGATCATCGCGCGCGCAATGGCGCTGGCCGATTGAGTCGGTGCCGGATCGCCCGTCGAGACGTCCCACTGAATAGCGAGAAGTCCAGCATCGTTGACGGCATCCAATGCTGGTTGATTACAGGCCCCAAACGGAAATCTGAATAACGTCATTTGACCCGGCGCATCGCGTGCCTCTTGATCATCGTGTGACATCACACATTGCCGTGCCGCTGCTGCAAATCGTAGTGCAGCGAATGTGTGCTGCGGTCCAAGAATTTGACTGCGCAAGGCCTTGGTATCGAGGAGACGGAGGTTGCGGTGCGTATCGCTGTGATTGGCCAATTCGAACAAAGGATCGAGCACGAGTTGCGTTGCCCGCATCTGATGCGAGCGCATCCACTTACCGCCGACAAAAATAGTCGCCTTGACGCCCTCGCGTCGCAAATAATCGAAAATAGCACCATCATAACCGGCAACTTCTCCGGTTTGTTCGCACAGGTCGAGCGTCAACGCGATCAGCTTTTCCCCGTTGGGCATATCGACACGACGAATGGCGCCACGGCGATCCGCAGCAATCGGTTTAATCGGTACAATCTCGCGCGATAGCTGAACCCCATCGAAACTGCGATCGCCACGACGAACGCTTTTTTCTCCGGCAACCGCCGCCAACTCTTGTGCCGAAAAGCACTGCGGCGGCATCATCCGATCACCTGCATGCGCAGCCATCATCCAGCCAAGACACACGAGGTATGATAGGATTGCTGATATCACACGCATCGCTATTCGCCTTTGAAATGCGGTTTTCGCTTTTCTAGAAACGCGCGTCGGCCTTCCGCATAATCGGAGCTGGCAAAACATTGAGCCACCGCTGCATCCAATGCGGCCATATCAGGCGTTTCGGGATGTCGCGCAATTTCATCGATGACACGCTTGGCTGCTGCAACCGACAACGGCGCATTGCCCGCAATCTCAGCCGCTAATGCGCGCGTCGCGGTCTCAAGTTCGCTCGTCGCCACAAGTCTGTTCACCAGACCCATCGCCTCGGCCTCTGCCGACCGAAAACGACGCCCTGTAAATAACAATTCTTTAGCACGCGCTGGCGGGATCGCATTCAAAATAGGTCTCACCCACCGCGCATTATAACCGATGCCGAGTTTCGCGGCTGGGATTGCATACTGGCTCGCATCGTCGGCGATGCGCAAATCGCAACACAACGCGATGCCTAGTCCGCCACCCAGACAAAAACCGTGGATCATCGCAATCACCGGCTTCGGGCAACTGATCAGGGCATTGAAGGCTGCATCGTTCAGGGCGTCATAGCTCGCAGCGCTGTCGCCAGACCTCGCGCTTTCGAATTCAGAAATATCGGCGCCCGCCGAAAATGCTTTGACCCCCGAACCGCGCAGGATGATGACGCGCACATCCGGGTCACCAACGGCCGCGGAAACGTGCTCAGGCAAAGTGCGCCACATCTCGGCCGTCAGCGCGTTCATGCGTGCTGGATTGTCGGCTATGATCCAGGCCAGCGCGCCATCCTTTTCTAGGCGTAACGATGAGACCGATCCGGCAGGTGAAAGCATGGCTTGGTCCTTGATGGTAACGCGGACATTGTATTCAGCGTCATAGTCCTGGCATCCGCAATCGGCAACGCACACCTGATAATCGCGGTATCGCAACAGAAACCTTTGTCATGATATAGTCGTTGCGCCAACGCAGTCGCACGTCTGAAGTTATGGTGAATACGCGGTGGATTGACCATTCCAGCCGACCCGGCTAATGCGCAAGCAGAGACGACGAAAGGGATATGACGTGTCGAAGCCCACAGCAGCCCAAGGACGCATCCAAGTGATCGATCCCATCTGGGATCAAATGCGCGTGGAAGCCGAACACGCCATGGCCAACGAGCCAGCGCTGGGCAGTTTTATTTTCGCAACCGTGCTCAGCCATCAGCGCTTGGAGGAGGCGGTGTGCCATCGCCTCGCACAGCGTTTGTCCCATACCGATGTCGATGCCGTTTTGATCGGCCAAACATTCCAATCTGTGCTCGATGCCGATCCTAACCTCGGCAATATTTTGCGCGCCGATTTGGCAGCTGTCTATGATCGCGATCCAGCGTGCACGCGCTATCTCGAACCGCTTCTCTATTTCAAAGGCTTCCAAGCACTCGTCACGCATCGCTTTGCCAATGTGTTGTGGCAGCGCGGACGTCGCGATTTCGCATTCTATTTGCAAAGCCAAGCGTCGCGTATTTTTACAGTCGATATCCATCCAGCGGCGCGCTTCGGCAAAGGCATCATGCTCGATCACGCCACCGGCTTTGTGGTCGGTGAAACGGCCATAGTCGGCGACAACTGCTCATTTTTGCACGCTGTGACTTTGGGCGGTAGCGGTAAAGACATCGGCGACCGCCACCCGAAGATCGGCGACAACGTGCTGGTGGGTGCCGGTGCAAAAGTGCTCGGCAATATCAAGGTCGGCAGTTGCTCACGCATTGCTGCAGGTTCCGTGGTCCTGTCGGAGGTGCCGCCAAACGTCACCGTCGCCGGTATTCCGGCAAAGGTCGTAGGTCCAGCCGGATGTTCCGAGCCCGCGCGTTCGATGGATCAAGGTTGGGTTGACGATTTCGGCGGACTTTAAGTCTGCGCTACAATCAGGAGTATGAGCATTGAAAAAAGATGAACTCGCGCGCGTTGAAGCGTATTTGAAAAAGACCTTCGGCGCGGCCACTTTAGAAGTGCGTCCGCAGCCCAAGAAAGACGACATGGCAGAAGTTTTCATCGGCGGCGAATTCGTAGCCGCACTTTATAAAGAAGTCGAAGACGGCGAGACGTCCTATCAATTCCAGATGGCCATTCTCGACATGGATCTCGAAGGCGTGTGACGCGCCAATAGAGCTGCGCCTAATATGCCCTGCGAGTTGCGATGACCCTCTATTCCCTTGACGGTACCAACGTCGAAACGCCCGCTGACGGCCAATTTTGGGTTGCACCCAATGCCGTGCTGCTCGGCCGCGTGCGCCTTGAGACGGATGCCAGCGTTTGGTTCGGCGCTGTATTGCGTGGCGATAATGAGTGGATCACGGTCGGCCAGCGTTCGAACGTCCAAGACGGTTGCGTGCTGCATACCGATCCAGGCTTTCCGCTGACCATCGGACCCGATTGCACCATCGGCCACATGGTCATGCTGCACGGCTGCACGATTGGCGCACGTTCGCTGATCGGCATCGGTTCGGTCATTCTCAATGGCGCAAACATTGGCGAGGAATGTGTGATCGGTGCCAACGCCCTGATACCGGAAGGCAAGAACATCCCACCGCGCTCGCTCGTCATGGGATCACCCGGTAAGATCGTGCGCGAATTGAGCGACGATGACGTGAAACGCTTTACCGGTGCCGCCGGTCGCTACGTCACGAATTGGCAGCGTTATGCCGTGGGTCTGAAACCGCAAGCTTAGCCAATACTTTCGCAGGCTCAAAAATAAAGTGGGCCGGACACTCCGGGGGGAGAAGCGTCCGGCCCGTCATCAGGCCCGAATATGAGGTCGGGGGGAACACGAGGGATCATGACCCGGGCCTGGTTCTAAGTGAGCGCGTCTCCCATCATGGGTTGGCCTGAACACCTGCGATGGCGGCCGGCGTTGCAGGATCTGTCGGATCGAGCGACACCCACACACGTGGATCGATGTACGATTGGCGCATCACGAAGTGATATGGCGTCTGATTCCAAAGTTTCACGCTCTCGACCTTATTATCGAGAATGAAATCGCCCTGCGTGGTCCGCGCTGTCAGCACCGCATGACCTTCGTTCTTTTCATCGCGCACGACGGTGATCAGCAGCGCACTCGCTGGCCAACCGAGTGCCTGTAAACGCCGCCGCTTCATAAGAGCGTAATCTTCACAATCCCCGCGTGACACTGGCATCGTCCAATGCTCGGTCACGCCATAAATTTCCAGATCCGTTGCCGGTTCGATCTCCGTGTTGACAGCCCGATTGACGCTGTCGAGTTCACTCAGCCGCTCAGGCGTAGCCGAAAATCTGGCATCGCCCGAAGAAGGCGTTGAGCACTCCAAAGGATAGGCATCGCAAAAGCGCACAAACCCGAACGGCGGCTGTGCGCTGCCATAGATCCGCATGAACTGCGGAGATGGCCGGGCTGTATCCAGCGCGGCAAAATTCTGAGCCGTAGCTGAATCGGGGGACGATAATCCACCCAGACCCAACATACTCAAAACGAGACAAACTCGTACGCAACCAACTTGCATGAAACGCCCTCGAACACGCAACAAGACACTACGCCTAAGCTCTGCAAATACGCTGAACGCCCGCCGTGGCATTCGAACTAAACTTAGCTCAAATTTTATCTTTTGGAATTTGGCTTTTCGGCGATTTTTTTGCGACATCACACAACCAAAACAAAACTCATGAACTTACGGGAAATGAGCCCGCAGAGACGCTTCTGGCAGCACACGGACAAATTCGACCCCAATGCCTTTTTCGTGGTGGCGTCTGACGATGGCGGCCAGTCTTGCAACCGAAACTTCGCAGCCAATGGCCGGTCGCGCCGTCGTTCCGACCGAGGCACCTGACACCGACACATCGAGCAAATCGACATCGACCACGATGCCATCTTCGACCTTGAGTGTGGTTTTCCGACCAGCCATCCCCAAGCGCTCATGCGCGCGGCCGAACTCATCGGGAAAATCTTCGCGATTGATCAGCCAAGTTATCTGCGCTGCGAGCTTTTCTCGTTTGTGATCAGAAATTCGAAATTGAATGGCAAAGCCTTGATCGTGGGTCCGAACGACAGTCCCTTCCAACCCGCCGAGATTTTGGAAATAGGCGACAATGTTTTCGCCCTCACTAACGTGCGTCTGCGTCATGATTGACGCGCCGCCGACGGAAATATCGCGCAATTGGCAATCGTAATCGATCCTGTCGGCGCGCATGAAGCGACCAGCTATCGACAGCGGCAGTCGGCGATGACGACGCTTATCGCCATTGAGCAAGAGATCAGGCCTCTTGGCTCCGCGTTTGAGAAGTTCAGCATTTACCGGCATGGACAGCAGTCCTCGCAAAATGCGCAAGCAGAACAACGTACGAGTGCGCGATTGCCGGTCTAGGCGCTGGCCACTCTCGCCTTGGATTATGTCCCGTGGGTCTTAATGAACATCTAACTCCCGCCCCAAAAAATTGGTTCCGGAAGCTGAGTGCGCTGTCGAGCCACACATCGAAAGCCATCGAGCCGCGGCTGATGGAGGGAAGTAGTCGTAAAAGTATTGAGAAATTTATACCAATCGGCGTTTTAGCTGTCGTCGCTGAGCGACAAGCCGCCATCATAGACGCGGAACTGGCGCCGGTCCGAGCGCACGATACGCGCTTCGCGTTGATGTAAAGGAAAGGGTCCTTGCCGACTGATATTATCGATCATCGCGTGCTGGCGACCGTCCGGCCAGACCAGGGCATGAGAAACAATATGCACGCCAAAAAGAGCTTGCGTTCCAAGCCATGGATACGCTTTGAGCGGCGCAATCGCTCCCACGAAGCGATCGACACGATCTAACGTATGCATCAATGGCAGCAACGACATCTCGAATTGGCAGGACAGCCCCGTTGCCGTCTCGGCCCGCAACTGAAACAGCCCGACAGCACCTTGGCGACAGATCACCGAGATCTGCCGTTTCAGAGTGAGCCGGTCTTCTTCTCCGAACATCTCAAAGACGTTTAACCCCTTAAATTCGGTCCCGAATGTCTCGCATATACGCGTGCCAGCGAGGCGAAACCGACACGTATCGCCATCGACGCGTTCCAAGATAAAGGTATCGGGCAGAATACCGGCGATGCGCGACGGCTCGATCTCGAAACGCTTCGGCGCAATTCGGTCGCCGCGAACCTCGTTCCAGTAGGCGTATAGGGTCTGGGTGACGGCAACGTCCATACTGGGTTAACTCTTGTCTGTGTGTTCATCGCGGCATGCGCTGTACCAACGCGATACAACGCAACCAGCCATCAAAGCTCTCTCAGCCCTCAGTCGCATGGTTCGTGCCATCAGGCCTCGAAGCACGCGCGCCTAACACACACCCTCAGCGCGGCAACATCGCTGGGACGGAAAACAAGCAAATCAAGGAGTTGCCGGACTGTCGATTGATCGTTAACACCCAAGGGAGCGTGTTCTGGATTGGGCCAATGCCACGCGAGTGACGGAGACCGTGCGGCGTGCCTCAACGCGAACCCATCTTCAATGTGCCTGGCGCCGTGCTCGGCATGATTGCAATTTTCATTGTGGTCCACGTCGCGCGCCAGTGGATGCCTGTCGGAGATGCCAATTGGTGGCTCATTGCGCTGGCATTTATTCCGGCCCGTTACTCCGGTTACTCAGCCGATATTCCCGGCGGTGAAATCGCGTCCTTCACATCATTTATCACCCACGCCTTCACCCATGCCGATGCAACTCACTTGGCGATCAACTCGGCGTGGCTTTTGGCCTTCGGCTCGGTGCTGTGCCGACGCATCGGATCGTTGCGCTTTATCGCGTTCACGCTGATGGGTGGCGTCGCCGGGGCTTGCGCATTCTGGATCATGCATCCCGGTTTGTTAGTGCCGGTAATCGGCGCGTCAGGTGCAGTCGCGGCGATGATGGGCGGCGTGATGAGATTTTTGTTCGCCGCCCTTGATCGCGGAGAAGGCTTCCTTTTGCGCGAAGCACCAGAAACGATCCCGCTCACAAGTCTTGCAGAAGCTCTCACGCATCGACGCATACTTCTGTCATCCGCGCTGTTCGTCGGCATTAATCTTCTGGCGATCGTCGGCTTTGGTTCGATGGGCTCAACCGGAACCATCGCGTGGGAAGCGCACTTGGGCGGCTATGCATTTGGCCTGCTCGCGTTTGGCTTTTTCGATATCGCAACGCACAACGCTTCACCATCCCAAGCAGAAATCGAATGAGCGCTTGCCAAGCGTCATGAATTGCCTCAGCTTTGATGCATCCGGCCGTAAGAGTTGGAATGATAAGTGCGAAGGGGCAGAGAAACGCGGTGTTGCCGGCATGAGGCCGGACTGAAGTGCGATGGCCAAATTCTGTTGATCGTAACGACTTGATCAGTGCCATCCATAGTCCGCTCTCCTGTGGCGCACAGCGCTTGACTGGAGGTTGCGAACGTGAACATTGGCCAAATTCTCAAAACCAAAGCGCGCGGAGTTTCGACCGCTCGCGCTGAAGATACCATCCAGGAAATTGCCACGCGTTTAGCGCAACGTAAAATTGGCGCTGTCGTCATCGTTGGCGAAAATGGCAAAGTCGTCGGCATCATCTCCGAGCGAGATATCATCCGCCTGATCGCCGAGCACGGTCCTAAAGCGCTCACCATGGTAGCCAGCTCCGGTATGACGCGCGAAGTGGTCTCGTGCAGCAAAACCAGCACGCTCGAAGAGATCATGGATGCGATGACTCAAGGCCGCTTCCGCCATCTGCCCGTGATCGAAGACGGCTCGCTTGTTGGCATCGTGTCGATCGGCGATGTCGTCAAACATCACACCGCAGAAGTCGAACTCGAAGTCACCGCGATGCGGGGCTACTTAGCGACAGGCTGAAGCATCGCACGTCCGTCAACGACGATATCGCTTGCTTGACCGAGCCCAGCAGGCCGACGCGCGCGCCGCGTCTCGATTTCACGCGTGATATCTTCGATCTGCCGTTCTGCCGATTGCAAACCGCGCGCAATGGTGTCTGTCGCGCGATGGAAATCGAATAACCCGACATCGGACAAGCGCGGCGAAATAATCGCATCCGGTGGATCGCCGACGAGACGCGAGCGAGCAATACGATCCTGCACAATATTGAACGCATCGACCATAACAGTTGAAATGCCCGGCGCGCCGTCGCTCTTGCCAAACATCTGACGCATCAACAAACTTCTGACGCTGCGCTTTTCTGGCATCTGATCGATGGTCGATTCAAAAATGGCGTCGGCTTCATCGTCATCAGCAGCATCCAATTCCGGAACCGGCAGCACCGATCCACGGCCGAGAATATCGAAATTGAGATTGACCGCGATCACATAGCGCGCACCGAGCGCACGACACACCGAAACCGGAATAGGATTGACGAGGGCGCCATCGAACAACCAGCGACCGTTGATTTTCACGGGCTTGAAAATGCCGGGCAATGCATACGAAGCACGCACCGCTTCGACGAGGCGTCCGCGCGAAAGCCAATGTTCGTGGCCCGTGCCGATCTCCGTCGCGACGGCCGTAAAGCGCGTTGGCAAATCTTCGATATTGGTATCGCCCATATGGCGTTCGAGGCGTTCACACAGCCGTTGACCTGCGATCAGCCCGTTGCCCGCCAAATTGAAATCGAGATATCCGAATATGCGCCGTGGTGTCAGTTCGCGCGCAAAACTTTCTAGGTCCTCTAGATGACCCGCCGCGTAGCAACCGCCAACGACGGCGCCGATCGATGTGCCAGCGATGATGTCGGGTTTCAGTCCAGCCGCTGTCAGGGCCTTGATGACGCCGATGTGCGCCCAACCGCGAGCGGCACCACCGCCGAGCGCTAGGCCAATCTTGACGCCTGAACCATTTTTCGTGCCCGCCATGGCGGACCTCCTGACCGAAGTTCTCACCACCATGCCGCATGTTAGTCGAGTCGGGGCAAAGTCTTCGAACTAAGTTTAACCATGCTACTGCGATGATATTAAGAGCTCCCTACCTTGAGGTGGGGTCGCATCGGTTGCAATCAATGATCTTGGTAGAACGACGACGCGACATGCGCCGGCGTTACGTTGAAAAAAAGTGTGAACCTCGTCATCGGGCATCGCGCGCGTCGATCATGAAGCCGTCAAGTGCGCATCACCACAACCAGCACCCGAGAACGTGTTCTCAGCTCGCAATGCGTCCGCAAAAAAGCGATGAGCCATCGCCGCAATAACGAAGTCAGCAGACATTCATAGATCGTTAACTACAATCTTAGATTGTATCAGTGATTAAAGCACGCGTCATCCTGCGTATATTTTCATTCATCGATTTTCAGGATCGTTTTCATGCTGTCGTGTTGGCTTCGGCCTCAGTCTTGCGCAGTCGCTTATGTTTGCGCGATGACCGTCATTGCAGGAACGACGCCGACTGAAGCCCAATCCATCGGCGGTAATCTTTCGCCGCTGCGCGGCGCTCTCACCGAAGGTATCTCGCAGGCGTCAAAGCCAGACACTACGGATAGCTCAGTCGCTCAGGCCGCCGAAATTGGCATTGCAGTCGGCGCAACAAACAACGCAGGTCCGAGCTTCTCAGAAAGATCGAGCGCTGTTGTGCAGACCAAAGCCTCTGCCATCCAATCCCGCACATTGGACCAAGGCCAACTTACGCTGCAGCTCGATGTCATAGATCGCGCCTTTACCGCTCAAAGCGAAGCGCGCAACGGCCTCTATGCTTTGAAAGGCACCTTCACCGACGATGCGCGAGGCTACACGCTCACGGCTTCCAGCCTACATTCGCTTGAACTCGACGAAGTCGTCACCGAAAACAGCATCGGCTTCGAGAAGCAATGGTCGTCATCTGTGGTGTCGTCTAGTCCATTTGTCAGTGCGAACGCAGCTTATCTCGACTATCGCGATGTCGATAATCTGTTTCTTGAGTTCGCCAACCAAGACGATCGCGATCGTATTTCACTATCGGCGCACGCGGGCATCAAACATAAACTATCCGAGGCATGGCAGCTCACGTTCGCCCTTGGCGCTGATACCAAAAGATATGTCGAGCAACGCGACGACTTTCTTATAGATCGCAACAATATGTCGACGTTGGCGGTGTTGGGCAGCACGTTCCAAAGTGGCGCGCTCAGTGCGTCTTTAAATTATGCGCCCGTCTATCGAGTTTACGACGATCCCATATTCAATCCTTTATTGGCTCACACGTTTGCCGCAGAAGCCAACTACAAGATATCCGATAACGTCCAAATGACGGCCAGCGCCAAACGCAGCCTTGAGGAAACCGATTTCCTCGATGCCAAAGTCGTCGAAGAGTTTGTTGGCGTTCTCGGCATCACGATAGCATGGCCCGAGCGATCGACACTTGGACTTCAAGCAGCCTACACACATCGCGAATTTCGCGGACTTGAGCGCACCGATCAAAAATATGAAGCCGCGATAAACTTTGAAACGCCGATCACAGATCGCGTCAAGCTCACCAGCCAACTCAGCTATTTGCATTTTGAAACGACATTCGCCGAGCTCGAAACAGATCAACTGCTCGGCCTCGTCGGCATCAGCCACACATTCTGACGCACAAAGTTTGCGAACGCCGAAACGAAATTGCCGACCAAAAGAATGCCCTCTGGTCGGCAACAGTTTGCAATATGAATGTCAGCAAAATTTACTTACCGATGCCGAGACCCAAGCCGACGCCAACGCCCAAGCCAACCTTAATTTTAGACAGGCCCTTGAGCTTAACGTTAGCACCGACGCCAACTTTGGCGCCCAGTCCGAGACCGATGCCCTTACCACCAGCGTGGGCTGGAGCAGCCCCTGCGAGCGTCATAGCCAAAAGAGAAGCGACAACAAAACTCTTCATAAAAATACTCCATAAATTAAAAGAGATGCAACCTAGTGACGAGAAAAATATGCCACACCATCTCCGGTTGCTCATCTGAGAAATGCAGATTTGGTTAAATCGATTCAATTTGTATCGACTGCATCAACCGGTCGTTAACCCAACATCGCTGCCGAAATTGGCCATACCAATCTCGCGATTTTGAGCACTCACGAGCGCGACGTGGGTACGAGTTCAATCGTCGAAACGTCACCGGCCACCACGTTCACACGACGATAGAAACACGACTTCGCTCCCGTGTGACACGCCACGCCGTTACCAGCCACGTTGACCGAAAGGCACACCACATCCTGATCGCAATCGGTCGTGATCTCAACGACCGATAGCAGGTTGCCGCTCTCTTCGCCCTTCTTCCAAAGCTTGGACCGAGAGCGACTCCAGAAATGCGCAACGCCGCTATCCAGCGTCAAACGCAACGCATCCGCATTCATGTGCGCAAACATAAGCACCACACCCGAACCGCTCTCCGTCACAATAGCTGGAATAAGCCCATGCTCATCGAACTTCGGCTGAAACGCGTTGCCGCGCTCGATCTCGCTAGGCGAGCCGCGTTCGGCGAATGGCATCGATAACGGTTTCGACATGGGCGAGGCCTTACAGCTCTGGAAACGATGGACGTCATGAGAACGGGTGCGACGCGTGGCCGATCTCGTAACCCACGTTATAATCCATTATATACGCGCATCGGGCGAGTGAACGAAAGTCGTTATAGATCCCGCGCACCAATTCTTGAGGTAACTTCGGCATGGCCGATCTGGACGAGATCTACAACACGCGGATTCTGGAAATTGCCGGCGCGACGACACGCGGCCAACGGCTGCCTAAACCTGATGCGACCGCATCCGCACAATCGAAACTCTGCGGATCGTCGATTACCGTCGATCTCGATATGCGCCACGGCGTTGTCACCGACTACGGTCAAACAGTCAAAGCCTGTCTGTTGGGACAAGCCGCAGCATCGGTCGTGGCGCGCGAAATTGTCGGCACCAGCGCAGAAGACTTTCGCGTCGTCGCCCGCCAAATGCGCGCGATGCTGAAAGACAACGGGCCAGGCCCATCAGGACGCTTTGCCGATCTCGCGATGCTGGAGCCTGTGCGCCATTACAAGGCACGCCATGCTTCAACCTTGCTCGTGTTCGATGCGGTCGAAGCGGCCATGGCCCAAATCGAAAGCCAGCAATCCGAACCACGCATCACTGCGACCAACCCAGCAGCCTCATGACCAGCGCACGCGACATCGCCCATCACGTTTGTAAGTCGGCGCTGAAAGCGCCAATCCATCTGTATCGCGTGACATTCAAACCGCTCGTCGGATGGCAATGTCGTCATTACCCAACGTGCTCATCCTACGCGCTTGACGCCATTGAAACCAACGGCGCTTGGCGTGGCGGCTGGCTGACACTCTCACGCTTGGTCCGTTGCGGCCCGCGTGGAACATCCGGCGTCGATCCAGTCCCTGACATCCGCCATGAACATCACGCTTGGACGCCGTGGCGCTACGGTCGTTGGTCAGGCCGTCATTTGCAATCGTAATCTGCGCACAATGCGCTTAAGCCGCTAATTCCGAAGCGCTCAAAATAGGCTGGTCCAGCTCTGCATCGCGTTCGAACGCGCACACATCGTCCACCACCAAAGATGTCGGGCCAGAATAAATGACGTCGTGAGAAAATTGCGAAACGCTTTCGATCAAAGCCAACATATTGTCGAACGATAGCTTCGCGACCAATTCAAAGCACATCAATTCCCAGATCGTCGCGCCTTGATAATGCTGACCCGACAGCATCGTCTTGACGGTAATTTCCGGGCAGGCGTCATTTTTTAAAAACGATCCCATGGCAGGTGCAAGCGCCGCTGGAATAGCAATCGCGCCTGCAGGCCAGCTCGCCGAGTAGGCCGAACGCCGGAACAACGCCTCTGCCAGAAAATGTTCCTCCAGCAACGCTTGCAATGCCGGATCGACCAAGGCCTGCACATGCCCGCACGGACGCACGCGACCCTGAATGGATTGCATGCGTTTGCGAATTAGAAGTTTCGGCGCGGCCATCATCTGCCCCTCGACGGTCAATGCGCCGTTAAACTACCGCGTCAACATGAACAGCAACCCTTCAAATTCCATAAAATTGTAACTAACGGGCAGCTTCGAATTGGAACTGGCGTGGGCCGGTGGCGTTAATTTTTGACCATTCATTTCAAGGCGTGCAGCGCCTATGCACCGTCCCGCTGCCTGTTCGATGGTCAACCAGGAGTTAAAATCATGAGTTTTATCGAAACCAAAGACGGCGTCCGTCTTTACGTCCAAGACTGGAATCCAGGATCGCACGGCAACGGCAAACCGATTGTTTTCATTCACGGCTGGCCACTCAGTTCCGCCATGTGGGAATATCAGATGGTCGATCTGACCGAACGCGGCTTCCGCTGCATTGCCTATGACCGTCGCGGCTTCGGCCACTCCGACAAGCCCTATTCTGGATACGACTACAAAACTATGGGCGCCGACCTGGCGGCCTTCCTCGACAAACTCGACGTGCAAGACGTAACGCTCGTCGGCTTCTCGATGGGTGGCGGCGAAGTCGTCGAATATCTCGCCCGCCACAATGCCAAAGGCCGGGTCACGAGTGCCATTCTTGTCGCCTCGATTATCCCCTTCCTGCTCAAGACCGACGACAACCCCAACGGGGTCGATGAAACGGCGTTCGACGAAATGAAGGAGGGCTTGAGAAAAGATCGCCCCGGCTTTCTCACCGACTTCACCAAAAAATTCTATGGTGTCACACTACTCTCATCGCCTGTCAGCAACGCGATGCTTGCGTCCAATTGCGAACTCGCCATGCAAGCCTCGCCAAAAGCGACGCTCGATTGCGTCACGGCCTTTTCATCGACCGACTTCCGAACAGAAGCCGCCGCGATCAAAATTCCAACGCTCGTCATCCACGGCGAGGACGATGCCACCGTGCCGATCGGCGTCTCGGGCGATATCGCCGCCAAACTTATCCCCGGCGCACTTTACAAAACCTATCCCGGCGCACCCCACGGTCTGCATTACACCCATTCCGTGATCTTGAACGAAGACATCGCCGAATTCGCCGAAGGCCGCCGCCGTTCAGCCTCACGCGCCGCTGAATAACAGCGCCTGAAATCTAATAGCCTTACGCCGCTCTGGTTCGCTCCGGGGCGGCGTTGTCGTTTCTGCCCTTGACAGCTCAAGGCCTGTCGCGCCAAACCCGCCACAACATCAGTCTTACGCCGGTTGGTACGCGGCGAGTGAGCAAAGGAGCACGACGATGAGCGACATCACGCTGACTTTTCCCGACGGTGCGCAGCGCAAGATCGCATCCGGCACGACAGGCTTTGAAGTCGCAAAAAGCATCTCGCCATCGCTCGCAAAGCGCACGGTCGCCATGCAACTCGATGGCGTCTTGAGCGACCTGTCGGACCCGATCACCAAAGACTCATCGATCAATTTCGTCGCCCGTACCGATGCGGCCGCCCTCGAACTCATCCGCCACGACGCGGCCCACGTCATGGCCGAAGCTGTGCAGGCGCTGTGGCCCGGCACGCAAGTCACCATCGGCCCGGTCATCGACAACGGCTTCTTCTACGACTTCGCCAAGGCCGAACCGTTTTTGCCGGACGATCTCGCGAAAATCGAAAAGAAGATGCACGAGATCATCGCCAAGAACGCGCCTTTCACCAAAGAGCTATGGTCGCGCGACAAAGCGAAAGAGTTCTTCCGCGCCAAAGGCGAGCTGTTCAAAATCGAACTCGTCGATGCCATCCCCGAAGATCAAGATTTGAAAATCTACAGCCAAGGCACGTGGCTCGATCTGTGCCGTGGCCCGCACATGACATCCACGGGCGCAATCGGCAAAGCCTTTAAGCTGCAAAAATTTGCCGGTGCGTATTGGCGCGGCGATTCAAACAACCCGCAGCTCCAGCGCATCTACGGCACCGCATGGGCAACCCAGGAAGATCTCGACGCATATCTCAAACAACTCGAAGAAGCTGAAAAGCGCGACCATCGCAAACTCGGACGCGAAATGGACCTGTTCCATTTCCAGGAAGAAGCGCCGGGCTCTGTGTTCTGGCATGCAAAGGGCTGGACACTATTCCAGACACTGATCGCCTACATGCGTCGCGCCCAGGAACGCGCCGGATATATGGAAGTCAATTCGCCCGACATGATGGAGAAACACTTCTGGGAGCTCTCCGGTCACTGGGAAAACTACGGCGAGAACATGTTTACGACCACGCTTCCCGACGAGCGCGTGTTCTGCTGCAAGCCGATGAACTGTCCCGGCCACGTGCAAATTTATAAGCACGGTCTGAAAAGCTATCGCGATCTGCCGCTCAAAATCGCCGAGTTCGGCAAGGTGCATCGCTATGAGCCATCTGGCGCGCTGCACGGCATGCTGCGCGTGCGCCACTTCACGCAGGACGACGCGCACATATTCATCACCGAAGATCAGATCATGGAGGAATGTCTCAAGATCAACGATCTGATGTTGGCGATCTACAAAGACTTCGGCTTCGAAGATATTTTCATCAAGCTCTCGACGCGGCCTGAAAAGCGCGTCGGCGCCGATCATCTCTGGGACAAAGCCGAGAAGGCGTTGGGCGATGTGCTCGACGAAGTGAAACGGCAATCGAACGGCCGCGTCAAAACCGCGTTGCAGCCGGGCGAGGGGGCATTTTACGGCCCCAAACTCGAATACGTGTTGCGCGATGCCATCGGCCGCGAATGGCAGTGCGGCACCACCCAGGTCGATTTCAACCTCGCCGGTCGCTTGGACGCTTTCTACATCGACGAGCACTCACAAAAGAAAACGCCGGTGATGATCCACCGCGCGATGTTCGGTTCGCTCGAACGCTTCACCGGAATTTTGATCGAGAACTTCGCCGGTCATTTCCCGTTGTGGCTCGCACCATTGCAGATCGTGGTCGCGACCATCACCAGCGAAGCCGACACGTATGCGAATGAAGTTGTCGCCGCGTTCAAAGCGGCTGGCCTGCGCGTCGAGTCAGACCTCCGCAACGAAAAGATCGGCTACAAAGTGCGCGAGCACTCGCTCGCCAAAGTCCCCGTCATCATCGCCGTGGGCTTGCGCGACGCCGACGCCCGCAACGTCTCCATCCGTCGCCTCGGCTCTCAAGATCAGACAGTCGTCTCTCTCGACGCCGCATTCGCATCCCTCAAATCCGAGGCGATGCCGCCAGATTTAGTGTGATGGCGTCGTGGCCATTGCAGCGCGGGCATCTTGTGCTAACCTTCGACCATGATCAAATCGCTGGAAAGCGCCATCGAGAAAATAAAACGCTTGCCGCCAGACCGGCAGGCTTACGCCGCGCGAGTGCTTAATGAAATCGCAGGCGAGATCGCTGAGCCGTTTGTCGTGCCGCACGAACACCGCGCGGCTATCCTAAAGGCGCTAGCCCAACTCGATCGAGACGAGCGCGCGCCGGATGACGCGGTTGAAGACTTGCTACGCCGGCCTTGGGCATGATCGTCACGCTGAGCCCTCGGGCGCTGGCGGACCTTTTTGAAATTCGAGACTATTTGCTTTCCGTGAGCCCACAAGGAGCCGAAAGCGTGCGTCGCGCGATTGCCGATACGATCGACTTACTCGCGGACTATCCCATGATCGGTCGTGCGTCTGACTTCGAACGTGTGCGTGTCCTCAAGGTCGTGCAATATCCATATCTGATTTATCATTCCATACGCGACACCGAAGTTATCATCCTGCACATTCGCCACGGTGCGCGGACCAAGCCAGAGACGGATGAAATACGCTGAGATGCTACCAACGCAAGAACCCTTTATCGCCATCGGCCTCCGCAATGCCGACGCCCGCAACGTCTCCATCCGCCGCTTAGGCTCTCAAGACCAAACGGTCGTCTCTCTCGACGCCGCTCTCGCATCCCTCAAATCCGAGGCTATGCCGCCAGATTTGCGGTGCGGCGGATGAGGCTTGGACTAATTTGCATGGTCTGCTTTCAGGAAAGCGGTCAACCTGATGATGTTCGGTACATGGCTGAACTCCAAGACGATGGTAGTTTCAAGCTGAAATGTAGAAATGGGCACGAGACGCGCATCGCTCTGCAAGAACAACGTTTCGAATATCTAATGGAACTTGCGGCAAACGCAATTTTAGACGGCTACTTTAGGGAAGCAGTGGTCTCGTTTGCGTCTTCATTAGAGCGTTTTATAGAATTCTATATTCGAGTAGTTCTTAAAAATAAGAACGTCCGTGACGAAGTTATCAACACCACATGGAAGCAGCTATCAAAACAGTCAGAGCGTCAACTTGGTGCTTACATGATGCTGCATCTTGCTGAAAGAGGGATGACTGCTCCGATATTATCAAACGAATATGTGAAGCTCAGAAATGAAGTCGTGCACAAAGGCAAAGTCGCTTCCCGCGAAGAAGCAATTCGTTATGGAAATGCTGTTTTGATCACCATTATTCCCACGCTCGAAGAGCTAAAAGAAAATTATAGGGACAGCATCGAGGCAGTCACACGCAATCATATCTACACAGTCCATAATGCGTACACTTCCGGTACAGTCACATCGACCATGTCTTATCCCACCATCGTCAGTTTAACACGAGACTGGCGAGTGCAGCAGCCAGATTTGATAACGTGGCTGGAGCAACTAGAGAAGCGTCGGGCTAAAATCGCGTGGTAAAGCCGAAAACGATCAGTATTCCGTCATCCCGGCGAAGGCCGGGACCCACGACAAATATCCAAAAACGTAATTTCGCGGCACGACGACTTGACGTCAAACTCCACCACGCCACCCACACCCGTCATCCCCGCGAAGGCGGGGATCCGGGCAAGCCGAAGTTCAGCACAAAACTTGAAACGCGCACGGATCCCGGCCTTCGCCGGGATGACGTGAAGAAAACTTTTTACAGCCTACGACGCCCCGTCATTCTCGCACGTCTCAAACCTACCCCACCATCACCCCTACGGCGTGGAGATCGACGCGGTCGCCTGATACTCTGACGACGGCAGGAAATAAGGCCGCCGGTTCCTCAACGCCTCGAACGTTTGCGCATTCACGGCCAACGTCACATCGTCCGATTTCTGCGGGCGCGACGTTTGGCGTCTGGTCGAACGAGCAAGTCGCTTCTCACGCGTAATGACACTGGCATTCGCAACATCTAACGCCCCACGTGAACCCTGCGGCACCGTCACGGCCTTGGCGATAGCACGCTTGCCAGCCGGGTTCGTCACGCGCACTGGCCTTAAAGACTTTGCAGGCCTCGCCCGCGTCACAGCGAGCGTTGTTTGCGTCTGCGATCGGTTTGTCTTCGGCAATACGCCGTCATCAATCAGCGCGCTCACACATGCGGACGACAGTTTCGGCCGGTTTGAGCGCATGCACGCGTGGCATCCAGGCGACCCGGCGACATGCTTCGAGCAATACGCATAGTAGTCGCTGGCGCAGTTCATTTGCACACTCCAACTGATAGCGCTCGCCGGCACGGTCGATACGCAAACAATCGCAAACGCGAAAACCAAAGCCACACTACGCATACTGCCCTCAACATTTTACCAAGAGAGTCGAACTTAACGAATAACAAGGCAGCATCAGGACGAGTGGGAAACGCTGCGGATCATCCGCATACACGTCAACAAACAGGTCGCTGACGCCTTAGCCTCTTGCCCGGCATAAGTCAGCGAAGTCCGCGCCAGAAAATCTCCGGCACGGACCACACGATAGAACTATGAATTTTCCGAGACGCGATACCCAACAGTGCGGCACGATCACTCAAACGGATTGATCGTCTTGCACTTGGTCTTTTCCCAAACGAGACATCCGCCATCGCTCGTCGGCCAGGTGCATTTCCACACGCCACAAGCACCGCCCGATTGCGTGAAGTTCAGCTTGAGCCGCGAACGCGCGCGATCCTTGCGCACCAGATGGATGCTGGACTGATGTTCACCAGCCGACACCAAACCCGACGCCGGACCACCGGCATGCGCAAAGTGCGACGCTGCGATAAATCCAAAACCCGCGAAAATAATAAACAGTGCAGTGCGCTTCAACATGATCGCCTCCTACGGCATTGTTGCTCCTGATCACTCAGTCGCGCCGTCGCCAGCTTTGGTTCACGCGCTCAAAAAATAATCATAGACGCCGCATAGCCATTGTCGCTCCGCGCAAGAACGCGAAGCCAACGCGTTCAACGTCCGTTCAAAACATTATTATGTGACGTTTGACCCGGTGCCATGTACCCCGGCCCAATGTTTTCTGCCGCATGTCATGCCAACTCAATCAATGTTGGCTAATATCTAACGTCACGAAAGACGCGCATCGCAGTCCGGGAGATAGACCTTGCCCCACACCCAAACGCGCAGCAATTCTTTGCTCATCGCCCTGCACTGGATCATGCTTCTGCTCCTCATAGCCGTCTATGTCGCCATCGAAGGGCGCGCATATTTCCCGCGCGGCAGCGAGGCACGCGACGAAATCAAAGCCTGGCATTACACGCTCGGCCTTACGGTGTTCATTCTCGTTTGGATACGATTGGCCGTGCGTCTCCTGACTACGATGCCGCCGGTGGTCCCGCCGCCGCAGCGTTGGCAACGGATCGCATCGCGCATCGTTCACGTCGCGCTCTATGTGCTCATGATCGGCATGCCCATCGGCGGCGTGCTCATGCTGAGCGGGGAGGGCGAACGCATTCCGTTCTGGTTCGGCCTGGAAGTCCCCCCGGTGATCGCACCGGACAAAGACTTCGCCGAGAGCGTCGAAGTCATTCACACCACGTACGGCCAGATCGGCTACGCCTTGATTGCACTCCATGCCGTTGCCGGCCTCGCCCATCACTACGTCTTCAAAGACAACGCCTTGCGCCGCATGCTCCCGTTCTCGCGGCAACCGTCGTAGCCCGGAGGCATAGTCATGCCTGCCTTCACTCCTGCTCAGCTTGTCGTCGAAATCGACGGCACCGACTTTCCCCTCGGTGCCAAAAAATCCGAGTGGATCAGCGAGGCGGGCGGCCTCACGCAATTCGGCGCGCTGGTTGAAACGCTACAGCCCGGCTCACGCTCGTCGATCAAACACTGGCACAGCGCCGAAGACGAAATGGTCTATGTGCTCGACGGCGAAGTCACACTGATCGAAGGCGACACCGAAATAATCCTCCATCCCGGCGACGCCGCCACCTTCAAAGCGGGCGAACCCACTGGGCATTACTTGCACAACCGAACGGATCAGCCGACACGCTGCCTCGTCGTCGGCACGCGTGCACCCATCGATATCATCACATGTCCCGATCATGGTCGCGTCTGCTATCGCGACCGCGCATTGCCTGACGACATCTGGACCGATACGGCAGGCAACCCCGCCAAATCCCCTTACCGCGATTAACAGCCACAATTTTTTGCAACGGTTCGCAGCCCCCACGTACCTATTGTCGCGCCGCCATTTGCAGCTTGGAATCTTGCAGAGTCGCAACTACCTAGGCTCCAGCGCTTAAAACGGAGCCGGGGACCAATGTCACAAATCCAAGAACAATCGAGCCGCAAATTTCTGTCCTCGCTCATCTTCGGCTCGCGTTGGCTCCAGGTGCCGTTGTATCTCGGTCTCATTTTAGCGCAGTGCGTTTATGTCGTGCTGTTTCTCAAAGAGTTGTTGCACCTCATCACACACGCCACCGATTTCAACGAACAGCAAATCATGCTGCTGGTCTTGGCGCTCATCGACGTCGTGATGATCTCGAACCTTCTCGTCATGGTCATCGTCGGCGGCTACGAAACATTCGTTTCCCGCTTACGCCTCGAAGGTCATCCCGATCAACCCGAGTGGCTCGATCACGTCAACGCCAGCGTGCTGAAGATCAAGCTCGCCATGGCGATCATCGGCATCTCGTCGATCCATCTGCTCAAAACCTTTATCGAGGCTGGCAACCTCGGCGCAGAGGGCGCCAAATACACCGAGGCCGGTGTCATGTGGCAGACCATCATCCATGGCATGTTTATTTTGTCAGCCGTCGGCATTGCCTACGTTGACCGGCTCGGCCGCAGCGAAGGTGGTCATGCTGCCAAATCGCATTAGTTCAAAGCAACGTTGAGCGGTGGCTCACGCCACCGCTTCAAACCAAAAACTGTTCCGCACTCAGTCTAGGCCGCTGATACGTACATCAACGCCATGATTACGCAGATCAGCGCGAACTGCGCAACGACGCGAAACCGCATGAAAGATTGACTGTCGTTTTCGCTGCGTCCGGAAATCATATTCCAGATGCCGAGAAGCAATCCCACCGCAATCGCGCCGACGAGAACAATGCCTGCGTAAGGCGCGATAGTCTGCAAAACGTCGGACGGGTTCTGCGCCAGCGCCGCCGAAACGTTGCTATGCAGCCGGTCGTACCCGAAATAAATCGCAACCGCTGCGAACGCCGCAATGATGCCGGTCAGCCCGAGGCCGAGCACATAGCGGACATGATGCCCGGTTGTCCCGCCGCGAGCGTCTTCATCCGAGATAACGATGTGATGTGTGTCGTCGTAGTGGGTGGCCATGACATGTGTTCCTTCTTCCAGGCCCACTGTTCAGGCGTAATCGGTCGCTCGCATGAGGAGGCCGATCGCGTCGAGCCAGACATCGCTGGCCTCATCATCTTAGCACGATTGAACCATCATGCGCAGACAACCGCTTCACAGTTCTGCGATCCGCCCAAAAAAAACGCCAGTCCGCAATAACGGACTGGCGCTCTCAACAACCTTTCGGCATTCTAAAAAGATTACCACAAACCAGCGTTACGCTCCACAATTTTCAGCGTTAACGCCGCAATTGTAATGTTCCCGAGCGCGTGCAGCGCGACATTAGCCGCGACGCAACGTCAAGCCCGTCACGCCGACTGCGAGATTGACACCGGTCTGGCCTTGCACACTCAGCGGCTGCAACGTGATCGACTTGTTCGATCCACCCAGCAACGCGTTCGCGCCACCACCGATACCGACGGACGCGTCGGCCGACACGCCGCCATACTCACCGACCAAAGCACCGCGCGGCAACGCTGACGTGGACGACAGCACAGTCCAAACCAGAGTGCTTGGACCTTTGACGCCAATATCGAGACCGTATTTCGTCACCGAAGCGACGTAGCTGTGATGCGGCCCCGAACCCGCCGGGTTAAACCGGCAATCCAATCGCTCTTGCGATCCGATAATGAAACCGACCGACCCTTGCCCTTTACAGGTCAGAGTGCCTGCAACGAGCCGAGGCTCAGCCGCAATCGTTGGCACGGCGGCAGTGACCGACAGCGCCAAGACCGAGCCCGCGGCTGCAAGTGTCAAGCGAGAAAATGAAGTCGCGATTGTCATGGCAGCATCTCCAATTGTGTTCGCCAATCTGGCGGTGTGAATTCGCTCATCGCTCTAAACAATAACCCGCCCTCAATCTTACCGATCATTACCGCGCGGCTCAAATCATTCCAGTGCTGCCGCGAAAAAACCGCCGTTATTCGAATGCTAAACCTCGTGATAATGCGAAGCCCACTCAATGCCTGGGCGCGTGACTTCCAAACGTAAAATCCAATTCCTCGTCAATTTTTTGCGCCGCCTCACGCCAGTGTCCGCCACCGTTGGTGTGCCCCTGAACGTTGACCGGCTTGCTCTCAACATCAATCGGTGCCGCAGCGACAGGTTCCTGCTGACGGATCGCGGTGCGCGTCGGCGTCGCAGTAAATGTTGCCGGGCGCTTGGGCGGCAGGCAGCACAACCGCGTCGCAAGTGTATGCAACTCTTCAACGATCGCCTCGCGCCGAATTTCATGTTGCAGCGTAACGCTGCGCACTTCGCGCAGCACCTGTTCATCGGCTCGTCGGATCGCTTCAGCCAACGATAAAACGAGATCGAGTTCCTGGCGCGAACTGGTCGACAATTGCTCAAGCAAGTTTTGAATATTATTCGGCAGTGCGGTCATCGCTGTCCCCCTCATTCGCAACGCGTGAAGAAACGCGCGATTCCAATGGCAAAATCATGATGCAGATATGCTCAATCGCGATTGCTGAGCGACCGGCGTCAATACATTTTTAACTATAATGACGAAACAATGAATCCATTCATTCGCGTTGAGCGCGTTGGAGGGATCATGCTGGAAGTGCCTTGCGTCTGCGTTCACGTCAGCCATCAGCGTCCCCAACACATCTGTCAGCACATCAGCAAAAATCGGGCACCGTATATGCCCCGCCGGATCAAGCCCGGAAAACCGATCCTCGTCCCACTCGATCTGTTTCGCCCAACACAAATGGCTGTCGGCATGCGCGCCGTCGCCGCCAAACGCGAGAAGATCGAAAGTCGCACGGATAAGCCACGCAAGATGATGCGATATCTGGAAAAGCGGCCCATACCCGCCGTTCTCGGTCCCAACAATGAGATCTACATTATCGATCATCATCACTTGAGCTTGGCGTTGTGGCAGAGCGATATCCCAGACGCCTTCGTAGATATCATCGAAGATTTATCTCACGTGTCGCCATCACGGTTTTGGAACCGAATGGCAGCAGACGGCCGCATTCATCCTTTCAACTCGTCAGGGCAAAGTGTGCAGGCCGCACAACTTCCAACGCACGTGCGCGAATTGGCGTCTGATCCATATCGCGATCTCGCATGGTCCGTGCGCGAGGCGGGCGGCTTTGCCAAAACCACCACGCCCTATTCAGAATTCCGTTGGGCTGCCTATTTCCGACGCCACATCGCCCCATCGACCGTACGCCGCGATTTCGATCTCGCGCACGACCAAGCCATGTGGCTCGCACGCTCGCGCAGCGCCGTACGATTGCCCGGATTTAAAGGTGAGCACTAATGTGGCGACGACAACGGCACGCTATCTAATCACCTAAAGCTGAAATTGTCGGCCGCAGTTTTCACACCACGGCCGACGCCATCAAATCTCAGTCTTCATACCGTTCGCGCAGTTCCTTGGTCCGTTGCAACGTCTTTGTGGTCATGCAGCCGAGCGAAGCGACCGTCGTACCCGTGCCGCCCGACCATTCCCGCGCGACGAGATTTTTACAATCCGCATCACGGTGCGCGATCCAAGCCCGTTGGCTGGTGCGAAGCGCCGACTTCCAGCCTTTCGCATCGTAAGGTTTGTCGAGATCCCGCTCGTATGTGCGAGACATCGCGTTGCGATAAGCGGCGTTCAACTTTTTGTCGGCAGCTTTGAAATCGCGTTCGGCACAGAAATTCATTTCATGCGTCGTAATCGCATCGTTGCAATTGCGGGGACCGGCGGCAGCCGGCATGGCAAAGATCAGCAAGGTGAGGGGGAGAGCAGCAGCGGAAATCATGCGCAGTTGAGAGTTCGAGGTCATGGCAAAAGTCCTTGAGGAGAAAACGCGAGCACACGCCATGTCATAAGCGTCGCGGCAAAAACCTTGAAGGAGCCGGGCGACATGGGCTGGCAGCAACATGTAAATTGGAAAATTCCGCTATTTTCCGCTGAGTATCGCTGACTGCCATAACCACTGAGCTGCGCGCGAAAGTCGCCATATCATCGGCATCGGCGCAGCTATACTTACGCCGTCGTGTTCTCATTGTTCGGTCGGAGCTTGCGTGACGCACATTCCCTACAGCTATCGCGACGACCCCAATGTTCCATCGTTCGACGATAGCGCGCCGCTCGTCATTTTCGATGGTCTGTGCGTGCTCTGTGCCACCGGCGTACAATGGATGCTGGCGCGCGATCCAGAAGGCGCATCGAAGTTTGCAGCCATCCAACAGCCGTTGCCACGCGCACTCTATCGCCATTACAACTTGGACGCCGACCGCTTCGACACCTTCATGGTCCTCAGCAACGGCATTCCCTACACCCGTTGGCAAGGCGCGCTCGCAGCCGCCCGAACAATGCCACAACCCTGGCGCCTGCTTGGAAACTTGGGACGCATCGTCCCGAATGTTATCGGCGACCGCATCTATGATTGGGTCCAGCGCAATCGCCTGCAATGGTTTGGCACGCGCGATACCTGCTTGATGCCCGATCCAAAAACTGCACATCGTTTTTTGAAGTGATGGATTTTGCGCGAGCCGAAAGTCTCAAGCAATCTAGAATAGCTATGGCACCGCTGCATCGTATCGAATGGAATTTTTTGATCGTGTCGGATGTTCGTTGCGCGATGCAGCAGCAGTCCGCATAACAAGATCTATGTCTTTCGACGAACGCCACCAGCGCCGGAAAATCATACTCGATCGTGTGATGCTGGCATCGCAAGTGTTCGCCGTGTTCTACATGGCCATCCATCTGATGGTCGTATGGGAAGCTTACAACGATCGCACCGGGCTGGCAGCGCTGGCGACGTTCTTCACGCTCGGCTTCGGCGATGCCTATTGGGCCATTCACTGGCTACAGTTCGAAGGTGTCACCGCGCGCATGCTCGTGGCAGCGACTGCCGCTGTCGCCTGCTTCACATCCTGGCTGACGCGGCCAATGTTCAATCGCTGGATCAACAGCTTCACCATCGACATGCTGAAAGATTTCGGCACCGAACTCGACCAGACGCTGAAAGACATGCGCACCGACGAACCCGACGACGGGCAGGGCGACGACAAAAAACTGATCTCGCACGGTGATGACGACGACGCGAACGATCAACCACGCCCGCGATAAGGCGCGACGCCTTGATCGGGCAGCCACACGCCATCTGGCAACGTGCCGGACTGCCAAAACACATCGATCGGCATGCCGCCACGCGGATACCAGTAACCGCCGATGCGCAAATAATGCGGCGTCAATAACTCAGCGATCCGCTTGCCGATCGCCACTGTGCAATCCTCGTGAAAAGCCCCGTGATTGCGAAACGCGGCGAGATAAAGTTTCAGCGACTTGCTTTCGACCAACCAATCGTTAGGCACATAGTCGATCACGAGATGCGCAAAATCCGGCTGCCCCGTCACCGGACACAGCGACGTAAATTCAGGCTGCGTGAAACGAGCCACATACAGCGTATCGGGATGCGGATTGGCGACGCGCTCTAGGACGGCTTCATCAGGAGATGCGGGCAGCGGTGTCTGCGACCCCAACTGCGAAACATTCACCGGCTCGTGTGCCATCGCGCTCTACTCCGCAGCCAGACGCGTTGCGCGCGAAGGGCCGGTATAAATGCAACCCTCATGACAACTGTCGCGCGAGACATGCACTTCCGCCAACCCCGGCACGCGGTTCGACAGTCGCGACCAAATCCAAATCGCAATGCGCTCCAACGTCGGCGCCGACAATCCTTCGACCTCATTGAGCAGTCGATGATCGAGCGCGTCTTCGGTATCTGCCAATGCTGCCGATAGTTCATCGAAGTGGAACACGTAACCCGTCTCGGCGTCCGGCTCGCCGTCGATGACGACGCGCGCGCGAAACGAATGCCCGTGGATGCGGGCATTGGCGGTTCCAGGCACTGCACTTGGCAAAAAGTGCGCGGCCTCGAAGGTGAAGTCTTTGTAGATGCGCATGGCCGCGTGAATAGGCGATTTCGCCTGACGATTAAAGATGCGACGTGCAAAAAGCCTTTATGCCGCGTGATAATAGACTGTGAAGCAGGTGTTGACCGGCAATTAAGGAATGCCCAAGACCTTATGGGTTTGTACCGATAGCCGCCACGGCGGGTTGGCCATGCAGTAGTCGATGGCTGCCCGAGTATTCTCGGCTTGTCGCGGCCCGTCCATCGGCTGCAAAAACCGATGCTCGAAATCGAGTTCGCGCAAAGTGGCGGGATCTAGCCCCTCTTGAGGATAGACCAGCTTTAATTCATCGCCCGATGTTTGCTTCAACGCGGTGCCAGCTTTGGGACTGACGCACACCCAGTCAATGGTTTCCAAAACGGGCAGCGTCCCGTTCGTTTCAATCGCAATATTGAATCCGCGCGCGTGCAGAGCATCGACCAAAGCTTGATCGACTTGCAGCATCGGTTCGCCGCCCGTGAGCACGATGAAGCATGGCCCGCTCGCTGCCGTCACAGCAGCGCGACACGCGCGCGCCAAATCGTCGGCACTGGCAAACTTGCCACCGCCCACGCCATCGACACCGACAAAATCCGTGTCGCAAAACTGGCACTGCGCCGCATGGCGATCAGCCTCGCGGCCCGACCACAAATTGCAACCGGCAAACCGACAGAACACCGCCGGCGTACCAGCATTCGCTCCTTCGCCCTGCAACGTGTAAAAGATTTCTTTGACCTGATACATGCGCGGATGAGTGGGACGCTGAACGCAGGGTGTCAAGATGGCGGTTGTGCACCCGAATGCGCCACGCCGAAATTGACGCTGTGAATGGTCCAAAGCGTCGTCAAAGACTGAGCCGTGATCGGTACGATAAGCGGGGAATAAACCATGGCGAACGATCACCGAAACTACCGCTACTTCGATCTCGTCATGGTGGCGTTCGTCGTGATCCTGGTGTGCTCGAACCTGATCGGTCCGGCCAAAGCCGCGACGCTCGATTTGCCATTCATCGGCGCAGTCACCTTCGGTGCTGGCGTGTTGTTCTTTCCGATTTCCTACATCTTCGGCGACATTCTCACCGAAGTGTACGGTTACGCGCGCGCCCGACGCGTCATCTGGACCGGCTTTGCTGCTTTGATCTTTGCAGCCATCATGGCAGCCGTTGTCGTCTCCCTACCACCCGCACCCGGCTGGCCCAACCAGCAGGTCTATGAAATTGCCTTCGGCAATGCTTGGCGTATCGTCGGTGCCTCGATGATCGCCTATTTCTGCGGTGAGTTCGTCAACTCCTACGTGCTGGCAAAAATGAAAGTCGCTAGCGAAGGCCGCAATATGAGCTTGCGCTTTGTGGCATCCACAGTTGCTGGCGAAGCGGTGGACTCGACGCTGTTTTATCCGCTCGCGTTTTGGAATTCCGGCATCATGCCCAACGAACTGGTACTGACGTTGATGGTCTCGCAGTTCGTCACCAAGACGTTGGTCGAAATCGCGTTCCTGCCATTGACCACGCGTGTCGTGCGTGCGCTCAAACGCGCCGAGAACGTCGATCACTATGACCGGAACACGGATTTCAACCCGTTCAAGATCAAGACTTAGGGAATAGGAAAATTTATACGCTGGCGATGGCCGAGGTATTCATCACGCGCACCGACATCTTTTTGGAGATGAGTTCGATGGCGGTGCGCACACCGGCTGGCTTTTCTGGAAGTTCGCCATGATGCGGAAACAGCATGACCACCAAGGCAAACCCAACGATGAAATTCACGGTCTTGAGCATCTGACTTGTTGCTGTGCGTGTCATGGTTGGCTGTCCGGTTCGGGGTCTCAAGTCTCTGTCGCAGGGAGGATGCGAACGGTTCATGACACTGCTTTTAGAGCCCGCGCCCGAGCCCCGCCGTTCCTTGAGGAACAGGCTATTCAACCCACTATGATTTCAGAGAATTCATGAGGGGAGGCGGTTGCTTTAAGAGCATTTACGCGGGCTTCGTGCTCGTCCATTGCCGCCACCCCTTGGCGCGCAGCTCGCACGCCGGGCAGGTGCCGCAGCCATAACCCCAATCATGGCGTATGGAACGATCTCCAAGGTAACAGGTATGCGTGTGCTCGATAATCAAATCGACCAGCGCTGATCCACCCAGACTGTCCGCCATCGCCCAAGTGCCCGCCTTATCCACGAACATCAGCGGCGTCTCGATCAGCACTTGGCGATCAAGACCCAGCGACAGCGACGTGGCAAGTGATTGAATGGTGGCATGGCGACAGTCGGGATAGCCGGAGAAATCCGTCTCGCACATGCCGCCGATCAGCGTTGAGTGCCCGCGCCGATAAGCGAGCGCTGCCGCATAGGTCAGAAATAAGAGATTACGGCCCGGCACGAATGTCGTAGGCAATCCAGATGCCGCAAACGCGATCTCGGTATCGCGCGTCAAAGAACTGTCGCTGATGGCACTCAGTGCGGGCAAATCCAAAACAGTGTCTGGCCCTAGCTTGTCGTGCGCTAGATCGAGTGTGCGAAAAGCCGCAAGTACGACGTGACGCTGCTGCAACTCGATTGCGTGCCGCTGCCCATAGTCAAAACCGATAGTCTCGACGCGCCGATAGCGCTGCAACGCCCAAGCCAAGCAGACCGTCGAATCCTGACCGCCTGAAAACAGAACCAGAGCGGAATCATCTGCCACGATCAAAAACTCTTTCCGTCAATAGAGACCGGCTTCAAACTCGCCAAATCGATGTCATCGAGGCACCGGACGCTGATCGCAACCATATTGCTACCGTCACCTCGCGCTCTGTCGATATCCCAACCCTGCCTGTTCGGGTAGGTTTTACCCGCCCGCAGGGTCTTTGACGTTTCATCAATCGGGTTTACAACGCCGCACAACCTTATGCGAGCACTGCGCTTGCTCAAACGGCTACCCAACCAAGCTAGGACGTTCCATGACCGCTATCGTCGACATCATCGGCCGCGAAATTCTCGACAGTCGCGGCAATCCGACGGTTGAGGTCGATGTCATTCTCGAAGACGGCTCCGAAGGCCGTGCCGCTGTGCCATCGGGCGCATCCACAGGCGCGCACGAAGCCATTGAACTCCGCGACGGCGACAAGTCACGTTACCTCGGCAAGGGCGTCCTGAAAGCCGTCGATGCTGTCAACGGCGAAATCTTCGACGCGCTCTCCGGCCTCGATGCCGAAGATCAGCGCGGCATCGATGCGGCCATGATCCAGCTCGACGGCACAAAGAACAAAAGCCGTCTTGGCGCGAATGCCATTCTCGGCGTCTCAATGGCAACTGCAAAAGCCGCCGCCGCCGCCAGCGGCTTGCCGCTCTATCGCTACATCGGCGGCGCTAACGCGCACGTCCTGCCCGTGCCGATGATGAACATCATCAATGGCGGCGCACACGCCGACAACCCGATCGACATTCAAGAATTCATGATCATGCCGGTCAACGCCGAAACGGTGGCCGACGCCATCCGAATCGGCGCCGAAGTCTTCCACACCCTCAAGAAAAATCTCAAGGACGCTGGCCACAACACAGCCGTCGGCGACGAAGGCGGCTTTGCACCGAACTTGAAAAGCGCCGACGAAGCGCTGACCTTCATCATGCGTGCCATCGAGGGCGCGGGATACAAGCCGGGTGACGATGTCATGCTCGCACTCGACTGCGCATCGACTGAATACTTCAAGGACGGCAAGTATCGCCTCGACGGCGAAGGCAAGTCGCTCGATAGCGCAGCGAACGCAAAATATCTCGAAGACCTCGTCAACCGCTTCCCGATCGTATCGATCGAAGATGGCATGGCGGAAGACGATTGGTCAGGTTGGAAAATCCTCACTGACCTGATCGGCAAGCGCTGCCAACTCGTCGGCGACGATCTGTTCGTCACGAATACCGAACGACTTGCTGACGGCATCGCCAAAGCAACCGCCAATTCCATTCTCGTGAAGGTCAACCAGATCGGCTCACTGACAGAAACACTCGATGCGGTCAGCATGGCCCAGCGCGCGGGCTACACCGCCGTGATGTCGCATCGCTCAGGCGAAACGGAAGATTCAACCATCGCCGATCTCGCGGTCGCGACCAATTGCGGACAAATCAAAACCGGCTCGCTGTCGCGCTCGGATCGCCTTGCGAAATACAATCAGCTCATTCGCATCGAAGGCGAACTAGGTGACGTGGCCAAGTATGCCGGTCGCAGCATCCTGAGAGCATAAGTTTGTTTTTCGTAAACAACGAAAAACGCGAAAATCGCACACGGCTTTACCCGTCATTAAGGCGTGACCGCTAAAACAAAAAATGTCTTCGCTTCATTCCCTCGGAGACTACAATTTGTTTTGCGTTGTATCCGTCACGATCGGCGAAATGGGCCTCTCATGCGCGTCCGTCAGGTATCTGTGTTGCTGACCTGTCTGTGCGCTACGGCCTATTTCGCCCATCATGCTTGGCATGGGCGCCATGGTTATCTGGCGCGCCAAAATTTCATAGAACGCGCGAGCCTGCTAGATTTCGAAATTAAAAGCCTGGAAAGCGTGCGAGCAAAACTCGCGCGCGATGTGGCTCTGCTATCGCCCGAGCAACCCAACCCCGATCTCGTCGAAGAGATTGCGCGCGATGTTCTCGGCTACGTTGACCGACACGACAAAATCATCATCGTTCGTTGAAGCGTTGACGTCCCGCGAATTCCACCCACATGGTGTTGACGACCGCCGCTGGTGCCAACAGCGCGCGAGTATGCGTGGAGACGACCATGTCTAAGAAAAAGCCAATCTCATCATCCGCAAATTCGGAGGTCGAAGAACTAGACATCCCCGACGGCGTGGGCACGGCGAAACAGTCCGTCGAGGTGTTGCGCGCCTTTATTGCCGACGGGGCTCTGATGGTCTCGATTAATGCCGATGCTTTTGGTCCGCGCGTCAAGGATTGGGGCCGCCTGATAGCCGAGATCACCCATCACGTCGCCCACGCAGCAGAGCTTCAGGGCCATATGTCCGAACAAGATGCGATCACGCATCTCCGTAAAGTCTTCGAGGAAAGCCTGCGCCAAGTCCAGCCAACAATGACTGGAAAAATTCGCGGTCGCGTGAATCATTAAAGTGACCGTCAAAATGCCTGAACTTGAAAATCCGAGTTATTCGGCCTGAGTGTGCTGTTTTGGCATCAGAGGCAGGATGTCCACAAATTCCCGATGATGCGCTAGTCTTGAACGTGGATGACGAGTGTCCGCCACTTGCTGCAGGATTACGCACATCGATAAATGTTTGGGCGACTCAACGTGTGCGTCTGTGACCAGTTGGCCAAAAATTTCTCGGGGGACGACCAATGGAAGCGCGTACAACACTTACGGTATCGGCCATAGCGCTGTCAGCACTGATAGCAGCAGGCTGCTCGAATAACGGCACGACATTATCGACGGCATCTGTTGCACCCAATCAGGTAGCGGCAGCTCCAAAAATCGATCCAGCCTGCACAACATTGGCGAGCCAGATCGAAACCTTGCGCGCTGAAGGTACGCCTGAGCGCCTGGAAAAAGCTGCCGAAGGCAAATCTGCGAGCGTCCAAATCAAACGCGCGTCTCTCGCCAAGCAAGCCGAACTCAATAAAGCCAATGCCGACTTCCAGATGAAGTGCGGCCCGAAACTTACCAAGGCCCAGACAGCAGCGGTGGTTCCTGGCCCACCAACTCAGCCAACAGTCGCTGCTATCGCGCCGACCACAGCATCAAATTCACAGACTGCCGCAGCACCAACGGCTCTCGCGCCCAGAAACTAAAGCGCGTGACGCCGGTGACCTGAGCCTCGTGTGTTCAGCAGATGACCAAGTTGTGAGCGGCATGCTGCGCAATCATTTGGCATGCAAAAGTTGCATCTGATGGTTGCGCTGCGGCTGAGATGCCACATGATGGCCTTAAGGGGTTGCGAAGCAAGCATGGCTGTGGTCATTGTGCGCAAATCAGGCGCATACAAGACGCGCAAGCTATGAAAATTACAAGATTATAGGATTTCGCATGCTGGATATTCGTGGTCTGGCCATTGTCGTGACAGCAGCCGCTGCCCTCCAAGGTTGCGCCAGTGCCTCTGGCGGAAATGATCCCGGAGCGCGCCCTTTGCCGATCGGCCAGTCCTGCCAATCCATTCGTGGCGAACTCAATAGATTGGATTCACGCGGCGTTCCGGCTCAAGTCGAACGTGCCAGCAACGGTGGCAAATTGAGCGCCGCTCAGCGCGTGGACGTCGATAATTACAATCGCTTGCTTGGTCAGTATCTCGGCTCTCGCTGCCACGTTTGATATTTGGCCGTGACACTCAACTGTTGAGGCCCTCAATGGACGATAACACGCGCAAACTGATCGTCATGGCGCTGATCGGTATCGTCGCCGGATTTCTGGCATCCATCGTCGTCGGTGGCGGTGGCTTGATACAGTACCTAGTGTCGGGCGTCATTGGCGCTTTCGTTGGCGGCTGGCTGCTCGGGACGCTCGGCGTCAATCTCGGCATCAAAAATCCGCTCGCGGCGCAAATCATAACCGCTACCATCGGCGCCATCGTCGTCGTTATCTTGGCGCGCATCATCGTCTGATCTATACGGTCGCTGTCGTCAGCGATCATACGAGTTTTCAATGCCGTCCTTTGAAACGCAGCGCCGCGTGCCATTCAGCGCGCAGCAAATGTACGCCCTGGTTGCTGACGTCGAACGCTATCCAGAATTTCTGCCGCTCTGCACCGGCCTTGTGGTCAATTCTCGCAAACCCTTGGGCGCAATCGGTGAAGAACTTACCGCACGCATGAGCGTCGGTTACAAATCGATTGCTGAGAATTTTATCACGAAGGTCTCACTCAAGCCCGACGAGCAACGCATTGACGTGACCTACCTCGACGGACCGTTCCGCCATCTCGATAACCGCTGGCGCTTCATCGACCTGCCAACGGCCGATGCAACCTCTGCCTCGCTGGTCGATTTCTACATTACCTACGAGTTCCGTTCGCCGATGCTGGGACTGCTGGTCGGCACCATGTTCGATCAAGCGTTTCGAAAATTCGCCGAGGCTTTCGAGCAGCGCGCGCGTGAGGTTTATGGAGCGCCCAAACGCGTTGTATAGTGCCTTTGCCTAAAGCCGGTTGTCTAACGAATGATCTTTTCTGCGTTACGCGCCAACTCCCATCCGATCACCTGATCGAACCCAATCACATCGCGCAAAATAGCCCCGCTGAAATCAGCGCCAACGACATTGGCACCGGTGAGATCGGCCCCTGTCAGATCGGCACCCGATAAATCGGCATCTTTCAAATTGATATTGCGCAGAACGGCATTCTTCAAATTGGCAAAGGTGAGCAGGGCATGGGTAAAATCAGCACCTGTGAGCGTGGCATCAGACAAATTTGCCCCGGAGAATTCCGAGCGCCAGATTTCTTCGATGAAGCCTGTCTTGCCAAATGGTGCGCACGTCGCGCCCGTCAGATCCGCACCGGAAAAATCGGACCGAGAAAAGCGCCCGAACATGCGGATGCGCCGCAATGTGCTGGCGCGAAAACTAGGCGCCTCAATCGCAAACGCTTGCAGCGTCGTAAATGCCGATGGGCGCAACAGACTAGCGTCATCGAGATTAGCGCCATCAAAGCGCGCACCGACCACGGTGACGCGATCGAGTTTTGCGCCCGACAGATCGACGCCTGACAAATCCGCGCCACTGAGATCGGCCCCAAACAAGTTCGCGCCGTTGAGCTGCGCTTTCTTGAAATTGAGTTCTGAAAGATCGAGCCGTTCCAAATCCCGGCGCATCAGATCGGGGCGCACGCCCGGTGCAGCCCGATGTAACTGCCCTGTCACATCGAAGGCCGTCATGTCGCCGGCCAGGGCAGAATTTTCACAAACGGCGACTGAGATAGCGAGCGCACACATCGCAGATAGACCAGCGGCAAAGCCAGACGATAGCCAACTCATGCGGCGACCTCGGCTATGAGAGACAAAGCAGCGCTGACACTGGCCAAGCGCACTTGGCTGCGTCCAATGTCCCCAAACGCATACTGTCGCGTCACAGATGGTTCACCGCGACGCTGAGCAGCAATGCAAACCAAGCCAACCGCCTTACCTTCAGTCGCACCCCCTGGTCCCGCAATGCCCGTCACGGCAACGGCTATATCGACACGCGTTCGTTGCAATGCGCCTTCAGCCATAGCTGCGGCGACCTCGCCGCTCACCGCACCGTGCAAATCAATCAAATCTCTAGGCACACCCAGCAGCTCAACCTTGGCCTCGTTGGAGTAGGTCACAAATCCGCGTTCAAGCACGTCGGAAGCGCCTGGGATCTCGCTCAACAGCCCAGCAACGAGACCGCCAGTACAACTTTCGGCAGTCACGACTGTCAGACCGTGCTGTCGCAAACCAGCGAGCAGGGTTTGCGTCCGCGCCAATAACTCGGATGAAAACATAAGCCTCCTCGCTGCCGGTGGCGGCAGCCAGAATAGATTTCGGGGAGTGCTTGGGCAAAGCACTCCCCGTAAGGCTATCTAGAGCGAAGACGGTATGCAAATCGCGGGTCGCTGATTACGCCGCAATCAACCTTTCAGCCTGGGAGAGAAGGCCATCAAGGACAGTGCGACTGTCGGAGCCCATGGCCCCAACGGTCCGTTTCTGCGCATCCTGCCAAATCGGAAATGCATCCTTCAGCACGGCCTGACCTTTGGGCGTCAGGTGCAAGCCGCGGCCACGCCGTCCGGCGGGCGGATCCATCACGATATGACCCAGCGCCAACAGGCGCTTGAGATTGCGCGATAGTGTCGACTTTTCGATATCGAGATCGTGACCGATCTCGACGGCGGTAATGCTGTCGCGTGCCGCAAGTTGAGCCAGCAAAGTGTACTGGCTCCCGGTGATGCCGAGTGGGCGCAAGGCATCGTCGTACACGCGCGTAACGATACGAGACAGCTGACGGACACGGGTGGCAAGACACGTCTCGGACGTCGCCTCGGCAATGGCGCTAATGGCGGCATCGTCGGTACTGCGATCGAGATTGTGGGGCATGATATTCATGTCGGCTCCCGCTTTGGTCGTGGCAATACAACCACGTCACATCTTGATGCCGCGATTCTGGCTTTTGCGTCAACGCGAAGCGGCGTTGCAATTGCGCATCTCGAATGTTGAAGCCCATGCAACTCAAGGCTTGGCTTCAGCGTGTTCCGACTGTGCCGCTTCAAAAACTTCGCGCGCGGCATCGATATTCATGGCGGCAATCGCAAGCCCGACAATCAGATCTGGCCATGGACTGAAAGTGACAGCCGTCACGAGGCCAGCAGCGATGATGGCGACATTGGCCAGCACGTCGTTGCGCGCCGAGAGAAAGGCAGCACGCGTCAGGCTTCCACTGTGCTCGCGAAATCGTGCGAGCATGAGCGCACACGTCAAGTTTACAGCCAGCGCACCCATGCCAGCCAAAGTGAGAGGCACAGCATCCGGTACGTGTCCGCCAGCAAAATTATTCCACGCCGTCCACAGCGTGGCGATGGCTGGCACCAGGATGATCGCAGCCAAGACCATGCCGAGTTTAGCCCTCGCCCGCACGCTCCAGCCCAAGCCGATGAGTATGAGAATATTGACGGCCGCATCTTCGAGAAAATCGACGCTGTCGGCGAACAGCGCCACCGAACCGATGGCAAGCGCGACGGAAAACTCAATGCCGAAATAGGCAAGGTTGAGGATCGCGACCGTCGCGACAACTTTTTGCAGTGTCCAGGTTGATGTCGTCACAGGTAACGTTCCTCGCCAGCAACTCAGATCGTCAACCGCGGCGGTTAGCTGGCATCTGTTGACGGTAATTGCACGGTCGCAGTTGCCATGGCAGCAATCCCCTCACGGCGACCGGTGAAACCTAGGCTCTCCGTGGTCGTAGCCTTGATTCCGATACGACCAGCAGTCAATCCCAACGCCTCTCCAATCGTCGCCTGCATGGCCTCCCGATGCGGACCAACCTTTGGCGCTTCAGCCAGGATCGTGACATCGACATTGATGATCTTGCCACCTCGCTCCGATACCCGACGCGCGGCATCCTTCAAAAACAAGATCGAAGCTGCACCCTTCCATTGCGGATCGGACGGCGGAAAGTGTTGGCCGATATCGCCATCGCCGATAGTCCCGAGCAACGCATCCGTCAAAGCATGCAGTGCGACGTCGGCATCCGAATGACCATCCAGCCGCGCGCTATGGGGAATTTTCACGCCACCGAGCCACACGTGATCGCCGTCGGCGAATTTGTGTACGTCAAAGCCTGTCGCTGTGCGCGTTTCCATGGTTGACGTGCCCCGTGCAAATCTCAAATCAGCCATGGCGATATCCTCAGGCGTAGTGATCTTGGTATTTCCTTCGCTACCCAATACGAGCTTCACCTGAAGTCCTGCCCATTCTGCAATGGCGGAGTCGTCGGTAAAATCATGCAAGCCTTGTTCTGCCGCCAAGCGGTGAGCATCGAGTATGGATTTGAAATGGAACCCTTGCGGCGTTTGCGCCCGCCATAAACCCGCTCGATCGATCGTCGCTGTCACGATCAACGAACCAGAAGCCTGTTTCAGCGTGTCGGCCACAGGACTAGCGGCCACAGCGCCTTGCGATGTCGATAGCGCTGCTATCACAGCACTGATCGTTTCACCGTCAACGAAAGGCCGCGCGGCATCGTGGATCAAGACCAAATCATTTGCCGCAAGACGTCCGGTCAGCGCCTCCAGACCGGCCAAGACCGAACCTTGTCGCGTGCTCCCACCGAACACCGGCGTTGCAAGCTTTGAGGATGGCGGGCACGCGTCTGCACAGTGCGCGGCATCGTCGGGGTGAATGACCACGATCAAATCGGTAATGGCGACATGACGGTCGAAGGCTTCAATCGCATGGGCAATAACCGCGCGTCCGCCGACCTGCGCATACTGTTTAGGCTGCACGGCAGCACCGCCCGACGGGTTGGCGCGCGATCCCCGGCCTGCGGCAACAATGATCGCAGCAACTCTCAAACCTAGGCTCCTCAGCTATTTAGTGTCTTGCAGTGTTACCCCTCACCGTTAGGGCTGCCGCGTCAAAACGGCAATTGCCCACAATGGAAATTGTGCTTGCGAACCAATGGCCGGGCTCATAGGGTGCTCAAACTACGTGCACTAAACAACATCGCTTAAATTGTAGGCAATATTCCAGATGGTTTCGGTAAGTCCGAATGCGAACGCCGGAACAGGCACGAGCTCAAGCTCTCCGACTGTTGCTTTAGCGCCTATGTCCGGCGTCACCGATTTACCATTTCGCCGTCTCGCACATCGCCTTGGCGCGCCGCTCGTCGTGTCCGAGATGATTGCAAGTGAGGAACTCGTCAAAAATCGCGCCGATGTCGTGCGTCGTGCCGAAGGACGCGAACTCAAACCCTTTGTCATTCAACTCGCGGGTCGTGAACCGCATTGGATGGCAGAAGGCGCGCGCATCGCCGCCGCCAAGGGTGCCGATATCATCGACATCAACATGGGTTGCCCAGCGCGCGAAGTGACAGGCAAACTGTCAGGCTCGGCGCTGATGCGCGACCTCGACCATGCCCAATCGCTCATCGCCGCAGTCGTCAGCGCAGTATCCATTCCTGTCACTTTGAAAATGCGCTTGGGATGGGACAATACCCAGCGCAACGCACCCGAGCTCGCCCGACGGGCGCAAGCCGAAGGCGTGACGATGCTCACGGTCCACGGCCGCACACGCTGTCAGTTTTTCACCGGCCATGCCGATTGGGCAGCCGTCCGACCCGTTGTCGAAGCAACCACGCTGCCGGTGCTCGTCAACGGTGACATTCTCAACCCTGAAGACGCAGCGCGCGCGCTCAAAGCATCCGGTGCAACAGGCGTTATGATCGGTCGCGGTGCGTATGGTGCTCCTTGGATGCCAGGTCGCGTCGCTCAGTTTCTCGCAACAGGCAACGATCCAGGCGATCCACCGCAAGAAACCCAGCGCGCCATTGCATTGGAACATATCGAAGCGATGTTCGGCCACTACGGCGGCACGCTCGGCATCAAAAACGCGCGCAAGCATATCGGCTGGTACTTGATCTCAAGCGGTGTCGATGAAGCCGTGATGAAGGCGTGGCGCAAACGCCTATGCACGGAATGGGACACAAAAAATATCCTTTCCGGCCTCAACGATTTTTACACCAGCGCGGAGCGTATCGCCGCATGACCAGCAAATCTTCGTCACGCTCAAATTTAAAAGCTGTTCCGTCCCACACCGCTCTGCCGCCAACATCGCGCGTCATCGATTACGAAATGCTGCTGGGAGCGCTCCCTCATCCGCTGTTTGTCATAGCCGAGGATCAATCGATCCTATTTGCCAATGCGGCAGCAGAATCGTTCTTCTCGATGAGTTTGCTGATGATGCGCCGCAGCCGCATCAGCGATATCTTTGCCTTCGGCTGTCCACTGATGGCGTTGGTCGAGCAGGTTCAATCGACCAGCGCGACGGTCAATGAATATTCCATCGAGGTCTCGACGCCGCGCTTTTCAGGCACAAAACTTGTCGATGTCTATGGCGGCCCGATGCCTGATGATCCGCGCTCCATGTTCCTCATGCTGCAACAGCGCTCCATGGCGCAAATGATCGAGCGGCAATTGACGCACCGCGCAGCCGCCCGCTCCGTATCGGGCATGGCTGGTGTTCTGGCACACGAAATCAAAAACCCGCTCTCGGGCATTCGTGGTGCCGCACAACTTTTAGAACCCGCATTGAACGATGAAGATCGCGCATTGGCGCAACTGATCTGCTCCGAAACCGACCGCATTCGCAATCTCGTCGATCGCATGGAAGTGTTTGGCGATGAACGGCCGATCACAAAGGACGCCGTCAACATCCACGACGTGTTGAACCATGTGCGCCGCATCTCAGAACACGGCTTTGGTCATCGCATTCGTTATGTTGAAGACTACGATCCGTCTTTGCCGGCCGTTCTCGGCAATCGCGACAAACTTGTTCAAGTGTTTTTGAACCTCATCAAGAACGCTGCCGAAGCCATCGGCGATAAAAGCGACAACGGACGCATACTTTTGCAAACCGCGTTTCGTCCTGGCGTGCGGCTCTCGGTTCCCGGCTCTGGCACGCGTGTCAGTCTGCCCTTGATGATTTTGATTGAGGACAATGGCAGCGGCATCGCCGATCATTTGAAACCGCATCTGTTCGATCCGTTCGTCACCACAAAGCCTTCAGGCACAGGATTGGGCCTCGCGCTCGTCGCCAAAATCATCTCCGATCATGGCGGCGTGATCGAATGCGAGAGCGAGCCAAAGCGCACCATCTTCCGCGTGCTGCTGCCGATGCAGCAACGATCAAACTCAGCGAAATCAGAATTAGGTTAGAGGAAGTACGATGGCTCGAGGCACCGTCTTAATTGCTGACGACGATACGGCGATCCGCACCGTACTTAATCAGGCATTGGCGCGCGCTGGCTATGCGCCGCGTGCAACCGGCAATGCCGCCACGCTCTGGCGCTGGGTCAGCCAAGGCGAGGGCGATGTCGTCATCACTGACGTTGTCATGCCCGATGAAAACGCATTCGATCTCATTCCGCGTATGAAAAAGCTGCGCCCCGATTTGCCAATTATTGTCATGAGCGCGCAAAACACTTTGATGACCGCTCTCACTGCAGCCGAAAAAGGCGCCTTCGAATATTTGCCCAAGCCCTTCGATCTCAATGAAGTCGTGGCCGTTGTCGCCCGCGCGTTGTCAGAGCCGGGACGCAAACGCCAGCCGACGCCGAGTGATCGCGATACCGAAGAATTGCCACTCATCGGCCGCTCGCCGCCGATGCAGGAAATCTACCGCGTGCTGGCGCGTCTCACGCAAACCGATCTCACCGTGATGATCAATGGCGAGAGTGGCACCGGCAAAGAATTGGTCGCGCGCGTGCTTCACGACTACGGCAAACGCCGCCAAGGGCCGTTTGTGCCAATCAACATGGCCGCCATTCCACGTGAGCTGATCGAAAGCGAATTGTTCGGGCACGAGAAAGGTGCCTTCACAGGCGCCCAATCGCGCACGCCGGGCCGCTTCGAACAAGCCGAAGGCGGAACGCTTTTTCTGGATGAGATTGGCGACATGCCGCTCGAAGCGCAAACGCGACTGCTCCGCGTTTTGCAACAGGGCGAATATACAACTGTTGGCGGCCGTACGCCGATCAAAACCAACGTCCGCATCATTGCCGCGACCCACCGCGATCTCAAAAGCCAAATTCAACAAGGCCTCTTCAGAGAGGATCTGTTTTATCGTTTGAACGTAGTGCCTTTGCGCCTGCCACCGCTGCGCGAGCGCTTGGAAGACGTCGGCGACTTGATCCGTCATTTCCTCCGCACGGCAGGCCGTGAAGGTCTGGGCCAGAAATCGATCGAGACCGGCGCCATCGAGCGTCTGAAATCGCACCAGTGGCCAGGCAACGTGCGTGAATTGGAGAACGTCGTCAGACGTCTCGTTGCGCTCTATCCGCAAGACACGCTCACGGCACAAATCGTCGAGCAGGAATTAGCTGGGTCGGCCCCACCGCCGGTATCCGGCAACATCGGCGAAAACGGCGATTTGGGGGAATCGATCGAGCGCTATCTGACGCGCTATTTTTCATCCTTCGGCTCAGATTTACCGCCGCCCGGGCTGTACGATCGCGTAATCAGAGAGGTCGAAAAACCGCTGTTGAGCGCCGCACTCGCGGCAACGCGTGGCAACCAAATCCGGGCAGCCGAGCTGCTGGGACTTAATCGCAATACGCTGCGAGCCCGCATTCGCGACCTCAACATTCGCGTCATGCGCACGGTCGAAAGCTAATAATTTATCGAGGCATTGGCCAATGCGGCGGCAGCAATACCCTGCCGTGCCACCCTAATTCCCCATAACCCACAGTCCTTCGCCACACCCGTCGCGAAAATGTCACAGTTACACTGTTGTGTGCTGCCAACTGTTGCCGCGTTGCCAGCGCTATAGTCGCGATGAGCTGGTTCCTAGCTCTGGGTCTGACATCCCAGAAGCATTTACATACCGCGAAATCATGAGGTTATCGGTGAAAGTTAGCGGGTGATGAGCGATAGCAACACCAGCGAGACGTTATCCGCAACGTCGCCAGAACTGACGCCGCCGCCTGTAACAAACGGCGCGACCGTCATCGACGAAGCGGAAAGTGCATTGAATCCGTCCGACCGCGCGTTCTGGATTGGCCTTGGAACCGTCATCCTGTCGATCATTTCGGCTTTGGCCAGCTACCTGATCTTGACGGGTTTGACCGCAATAGCGCCGCGCAACGAAGTGGTCTTGACGGCGTTGGCCATCAATATCGTTTTGATCATTGCCATGTTCGCGATCATCGTCTGGCAGGTCATCGGCCTCTATCGCGCCTGGCACCAACGCATCCCGGGTGCACGCTTGCACGCTCGCATCGTTGCGCTCTTCAGTATCACTGCCGCGTTGCCAGCAATTCTACTCGCAGTTGCCGCCACCACGACGTTCTCGCGCTCGTTAGATGGATGGTTCTCTAACCGCACACGCGCCATCGTCGATAATTCTTACGACGTTGCCAAAGCCTACGTCGAAGAACATGGCCAAATCATACGCACCGATATCGTCAATATGGTGCGCGATATCGATGGCTCAGCAGAATCTTTGCAAGCCGATCCCGCAGGATTTCAAAATTTTCTGATCGGCCAAGCAGGCTTGCGCGATCTGACTTCCGCCTATGTGATCGATCGTGAGGGTGTGCCCAGCACCATGGCGCTGGATGATCCCAAGTTGCCGTACATGGTGCCGCCGGTCGCCGTCATCGAGCAGGCTCAAGCCGGTCAAGTGCCGCTGATTATGCCGTCCGATAGCTATAGGGTTTCAGCGGTCGCCAAACTCGAAAAATTTCCCGGTCAGTATTTGTATGTGGCGCGTGGCGTCAGTCCGAAGGTGATCGGCCACTTGCGGCGCACCGAACAAAATGTCGACGAGTACAATCGATTGCGCCAGTCCAAGGGCGGTTTGAAAATCGCCCACGGTCTAATCTACTTCATGATTTCGACGACCGCACTGTTGGCGGCCGTCTGGGCCGGTATGTGGTTTGCGGGCCGTTTTGTGGCACCGATCCGACGCTTGATTGCTGGCGCGCAGGAAGTCTCGCAAGGCAATCTCGCCTTTGCGCTGCCGGAAAAACGCGGCGAGGGCGATCTGAGACGTCTATCTGCAACCTTCAATCACATGACGCGCGAGCTTAAGGGCCAGCAAGATGCGCTCGTCACAGCCAACACGCAGTTGACCGAACGGCGTAACTTTATGGAAGCCGTTCTATCTGGTGTCTCCGCTGGCGTGATCGGTCTCGACAGTTCCGATCGCATCACCTTGCTCAGTCGCTCGGCCGAAGGCTTGATCGGCATCAGGAGTGACGATGCCATCGGTAAACCGCTTGTCGATGTCATTCCCGAATTTCGTGACGTGCTGGCAGCGCAAGACGACAGTGGTCTTAAAGCCAAGGGCCAGCATGAGATCAAGCGCCAAGTCGGCGATGAAGAACGAACCTTCGCTGTCCGGATTACGCGCGAGCGCGCGGGAGAAGGTGACGTCGGCTCGGTCGTGACGTTCGATGACGTCTCCGAACTTGTGCAAGCGCAGCGGACAAGTGCCTGGGCGGATGTAGCGCGTCGCATCGCCCACGAAATTAAAAACCCACTCACGCCGATACAACTTTCAGCCGAACGACTACGCAAAAAATTCGGCAAGCAGGTTGTCGAAAACCGCGAGCTGTTCGAAACGCTGACCCAGACAATCGAACGACAGACGGGCCACATCAAAGGCATGGTCGATGAGTTTGCATCGTTTGCGCGCATGCCCCAGCCGGAAATGGCCGATCAGGATTTGCGGCTCGCTGTACAAGAACCCGCCGTGCTGTTTCGCGAAGGCAATCGCAGCGTCGATTTACGCCTGACGTTACCAAGTGCGCCGGTGCGTGCGCGTTTCGATCTTCGACTGATTTCGCAAGCCGTCACCAACCTCATCAAAAACGCAACCGAAGCCATCGAAGGTTTTGGCGAAGCGCAAGGACGACCCGACGGGTATCGTGGCGACATCGAAGTCCGCATGCTGCCATCTTCCGATCGTGTCGCAATCGAAGTCATCGACAATGGGATAGGTTTGCCAAAGCAGAACCGCGCACGCTTGCTCGAACCATATGTAACAACGAGAGCGAAGGGCACAGGCTTAGGGCTCGCCATTGTTCAGAAAATTGTCGAACAGCACGGCGGAACGCTGGCGCTTGAAGACGCCCCACTGACCGAAACCCGACACCGGGGCGCGCTTGTCCGCATGACGCTGCCTGTCAAGACCGCTGCCGCTCACGAACATTCTACTGCAACAATCGAACCCGCAGCGCTGAGCGCTGGCGGGGTGTGATACAGAACCACGATCAAGTCCAGGGAGCCACGTTATGGCAGCTGATATTCTCATCGTAGACGACGAAGCCGACATCCGCGATCTCGTAGCCGGTATCCTTGAAGACGAGGGGCACAAAACCCGCATCGCGCGCGACAGCGACGAAGCGCTGAAAGCTATTGAAGATCGCAGGCCGCACCTCGTCATTCTCGACATCTGGTTGCAGGGTAGCAGGCTCGACGGCTTGGAAGTTCTCACTGTCATGAAGCGCACGCATCCAGATTTGCCCGTCGTCATTATCTCGGGTCATGGCAACATCGAAACGGCTGTCACGGCGATCAAGCGTGGAGCTTACGATTACATCGAGAAGCCCTTCAAATCCGACCGCATGAACCTTGTCGTCTTGCGCGCACTCGAAGCTTCGCAGTTGAAGCGCGAAGTGCGCGACCTCAAAGAACGCACCGTCGTGTCGGCCGATATGATTGGAAAGTCACCCGCGATCAATCAGTTAAAGGGCCACGTCGAAAAGGCGGCCCCAACCAACAGCCGTATCATGATCCGTGGTTCGTCAGGCACCGGTAAAGAATTGGCTGCCCGCGTATTGCATCAGAAGTCGCTGCGTGCTGAAGGCCCGTTTGTCGTCTTGAACGCCGCGGCAATGGTACCCGATCGCGTCGAAGAAGAATTGTTCGGCACCGAAGATCGAACCGGCGGTCCCCGTAAAGTCGGCGCGCTGGAAGAGGCGCACACCGGCACACTTTATATCGATGAAATCGCCGACATGCCGATGGAGACCCAAGGCAAAGTCTTGCGCGTTCTTGTCGAACAGAAATTTTTACGATTGGGCGGCGCGCAAAAAGTCTCCGTCGATGTGCGCATCATTTCGTCCACCAGTCGCGATCTAGAACAAGACATCCGCGAAGGCCGTTTCCGCGAAGATCTCTATCACCGCTTGAACGTCGTGACATTGCGCGTGCCAAGCTTGGCTGAGCGTCGCGAAGACATTCCCGACCTCATTCAGTTTTTTATCGGCCAGGTGGCGCAGGCGTCAGGCCTTGCCCCGCGCCGTATCGGCGAAGATGCAATTGCAGTCCTTCAAGCCCATGATTGGCCGGGCAACGTGCGCGAGTTGCGCAACAATGTCGAACGCTTGTTGATCTTGGCAGGTGGCGAACCGAATGCCGTCATCACAGCGGAAATGTTGCCAGATGAAATCGGTTCCAACGTACCGCTTCCGGTCAATGGCGGTGCTGAACATTTGATGTCATTGCCGTTGCGCGAGGCTCGCGAAATCTTCGAACGCGAATATTTGCTAGCGCAGATCAATCGCTTTGGCGGCAACATTTCTCGCACGGCAGAGTTCGTCGGCATGGAGCGGTCTGCATTGCATCGTAAGCTGCGAGCGCTGGGCGTATCGTCGGACCAGCGTGCCGGCGAAATGCGCTCCCTCTAAGTATGACAGAGCACGGGAGCTTCTCGCGTGAGCCGGATCATTTACGTCAACGGTAGCTATCGGCCCTATGCCGATGCCTTGGTGCACGCCGAAGATCGCGGCTTTCAATTCGCCGATTCCGTTTACGAGGTCATAGAAATTCTCGGCGGCAAACTCGTCGATGCAACCCGGCACTTGGTGCGCTTAGAACGCTCGCTGGGTGAACTGGGTATTCGCACACCGATGGGGCGGGCATCGCTACAACTCGTGATCCGTGAAGTCATCCGCCGCAATCGTGTGCGCGATGGCGTTGTTTATCTGCAAGTGACGCGCGGCGAGGGGCCTCGCGACTTTGCTTTTCCAGATGACGAGGTCGAGCCGACACTTGTGGTCTTGGCGCGTTCTCAACAACGCGAAAAAAACAATGCGCTGGCTGCGGTCGGCATCGCCGTTAAAACGATGCCCGATCGTCGCTGGGGGCGCTCTGACATCAAGACCGTGATGCTGCTCCCGGCGTGCCTTGCAAAAGATGCCGCCAAACAGGATGGCGCACGCGAAGCTTGGTTCGTCGATAGCGAAGGCTACATCACGGAGGGTGCATCCAGTAACGCATGGATCGTCACCCGCGATCGGGTGCTCGTCACCCGCCAGCTCGATCATCGCATTCTGGGCGGCGTCACGCGCGCAACAGCGCTCGATGTTGCGCGCGAATATCAAATGAAAGTGGAGCAACGCGCCTTCACGCGCGCTGAAGCGCTCGACGCTGAGGAAGCATTTATCACATCAGCGACAAACACCGTCATGCCCGTCGTCCGCATTGACGGACAGCCCGTCGGTAACGGAAAGCCTGGAATTGTGTCGCAGCGTTTAAGATCGCAATTTCATCAATGTGCTGAAATTTCAGCGCTATAATTGCTCAATTGATGTGCAGCTTGGCCATAGAAGGGCTTTAATTAAGGGACGAACTCGGTATCCTTTAGCACGCTCGCGACCCAGTCCCGAGTCTGCGCGACGCAGGCTTCAAAAGCGTCCAACGAACCGCAAACGATCACAGCGCATAAAAGACGTTCAACAATAATAAGCGGATAAAAAACATGGCGGCCGAAAAAACCCAAAATCTGCAAGACACATTTCTCAACTACGTTCGAAAAAACAAAACACCTCTCACCATCTTTTTAATCAATGGTGTGAAGCTGCAAGGTATCGTCAGTTGGTTCGATAACTTCTGTGTTCTGCTGCGTCGCGATGGCCATTCGCAACTTGTCTATAAGCACGCGATATCGACCATTATGCCCGGTGGGCCAGTCAACTTGAACGACCAAGATGGCGAAAGCATCAGCGGGTGACGACCACGGCCAGCGACGACGCTGACGACACTACGGACCAAAACAACACGCCGAAAAATCGTCGCAAGCGCGCTTCGGAAGACACGCGCGCGCCGCGTTCGCGAACGCTGGTGCTTGTGCCGGTCTGGAAGCGACAAGTGCGCGTCGGCGAAAAGACGAAACCGTTCGCCCAAATCCACACGCCTGAAAATCGCTTGGCTGAAGCCATCGGCCTCGCGAACGCAATCGATCTCGATATCATCGATGCATTCATCGTTCCGTTATCCGAGCCACGGCCGTCAACGTTATTTGGCTCCGGCAAAGTCGATGAACTGCGCCAAACCATTAGCGAGCTGGAAATCGGCCTCGTCGTCGTCGATCACATCGTCAATCCGGTGCAGCAACGCAATCTCGAAAAGGCCTGGAACACGAAGGTCGTCGATCGCACCGGCTTGATCTTGGAGATTTTTGGCGCACGCGCGCGAACCCGTGAAGGCGTGCTGCAAGTCGAACTCGCACATCTGACCTATCAGAAGGGGCGTCTCGTTCGCGCCTGGACCCACTTGGAACGCCAGCGCGGCGGTGGCGGCTTTCTCGGTGGCCCCGGTGAAGCCCAGATCGAACTCGACCGTCGTATGTTGCAAGATCGCATCGATGCGATCAAACGCGATCTTGCCGAAGTCGCCAAGACACGCGAGCTACATCGCAAGGGTCGCCGTAAAGTGCCCTACCCCATCGTCGCCATTGTAGGCTACACGAACGCCGGTAAATCGACCTTGTTTAACAAGATCACCGGTGCAGGCGTTCTAGCCATGGACCAAGTGTTCGCGACGCTCGATCCTACGATGCGCGAAGTCAAGCTGCCCAGTGCGCGGCGCATTATTTTATCGGACACTGTTGGATTTATCTCTGACCTCCCGACGATGCTCGTGGCCGCCTTCCGCGCGACTCTCGAAGAGGTCATCGAAGCCGATCTCATTTTGCACGTGCGCGACATCGCTCATGAAGAAACCGAAGCGCAGGCGCAGGACGTCGAAAAAGTTCTTGGCGACCTTGGCATCGATACCTTACCCGCCGACAATCACATTTTGGAAGTCTGGAACAAAGTTGATCTTTTGGATTCCGATCGCCTTGGGCAACTCCACAACGATGCCGGGCGAGAGGAACGCCATCCGGTTTTGGTGTCAGCTGCAACCGGCGCAGGCATCGATCAGCTCTTCGATGCCATCGACGCACGGCTGGGCTTGGCCGATGAAATACTGGAACTGAAAATTCCAGGTCACGAAGGTGCGTTGATTGCCTGGCTGTATGAAAATACAGACGTGATGACGCGATCCATCGGCGACGACGGCGCGGTGCAACTTAAGGTCCGCATCGCCAGTGAAAAGAAGGGCCGCGTGATCGCCCAGCTTCTCAAGGCCGGCATTCACGTCTAAAGTTGCGGTCATGGAACAGCGCGTGCAGTGCTGCATCGCAGGCGGCGGGCCAGCAGGCATGATGCTCGGCGTCTTGCTCGCGCGGGCAGGCGTCAAAGTTCTTGTCCTTGAAAAACACGCCGATTTCTTGCGCGATTTTCGCGGCGATACCGTGCATCCCTCGACGATGCAGGTTCTGCATGAACTCGGCTGGCTGGATGAATTTTTGACGATACCGCATGAACCTGTGCGCCACTTGCGTGCCCGCTTCGGCGAAACGACGGTGCAACTCGCCGACCTTTCCCACCTTGCCGCCGCCGCGCCGTTCATCGCCATGATCCCACAATGGGATTTCCTGAATTTTCTGGCCGGTAAAGGCCGGGCCTACGCCGGCTTCGAACTGCTGATGGAGGCCGAGGTTCGGTCCCTCATCATCGAAAACGGGTGTGTCACCGGCGTTTCGGTCGAGACGTCCAAGGGCGCATTGACGGTCGGCGCCGATCTTGTCGTTGCCGCCGACGGACGGACGTCGACGCTGCGTAAAGCCGCCGGTCTCAAGAGCGAGACGTTCGGCGCTCCTATGGACGCGCTCTGGTTCCGCCTGCCGCGCCTCGCAACGGATTCTGCTCAGATGCAAGCCCGGTTCGATTCCGGGAGCATTTTCATCATGCTCAATCGCGGCGATTATTGGCAGTGTGCATTCGTCATCCCAAAGGGCGCCAATGCGCGCGTCCGCAGCGAGGGGCTTGCAGCGTTCCAGAAGTCCGTTGGCGCGCTCGTACCGTTTGAAGCGGCGCGCGCCGCGTCTATCGAAAATTTTGACGACGTCAAGCTGCTCGTCGTCCAGGTTGACCGGTTGACGTCATGGTCGCGGCCTGGCCTTCTGTGCATCGGCGACGCGGCTCACGCCATGAGCCCGGTCGGCGGCGTCGGCATCAATCTGGCGATCCAAGACGCTGTCGCAACGGCAAACCTGCTTTCAGCACCCTTGCGCGACGGCCAATTGACGGATGGCGATGTGGAACGCGTTCAGGCGCGGCGCGAGTGGCCGACCAAGGCAACGCAACGTCTGCAACTCGTGATGCAAAATACCATTATCGCTCCGGCTTTATCGGGGAAGGGGCGCATCAAGCCGCCGCTCGCGCTGCGGCTTCTGACCGGCTTGCCGGTGCTTTCGCGCATCCCGGCCCGTATTCTCGGGCTCGGATTCAGGCCGGAGCATGTGGCGGATTTCATCCGCGACGGGCAGGGGACCGATTAGCCTTTTCTCTCCTGCGTCTTCGCTTCGTCCCAAAGCGCATCCATCTCTTGCAATGTTGATTGCACCGGCGCTGAACCTTTTTCGGCAAGCCGCGATTCGATGTGCGCGAAGCGTCGCGTGAATTTTGCATTCGCAGATCGCAGCGCATCCTCAGGATCAATTTTCAAGTGACGCGCGATGTTCGCCATCACGAATAGCAGATCACCAAACTCTTCCTGAATGGCAGCAGCTGAATTTTTTTTCTGCGAGTTCGCCTCGTGCTGGGCCGAAACGTGCTTTGCGGAGGCGGCGATCGCTTCCTCTAGCTCTTCCAGCTCCTCCTTTAACTTGTCGAAGACAGGCGCCAGGTTAGGCCAATCAAATCCAACCTTCGCGGCTTTGTCCTGCAACTTGATCGCGCGTGTCAACGCAGGCAGCGAGATCGGAACATCGCTGAGGATAGAAGTGGGTGCATTTTGTATTGAGCCATGAACTGCTGCGGCTGAATCAGATGCTGATAGCTTTGCACGTTCCGCAGCTTTCTCGGCACGCTCTTCAGCTTTGATTTTAGCCCAAAGCCCATCGACGTCAGCAGCGCTACGGGCTGTTCCATCTCCAAACACATGCGGGTGGCGCCGGATCATTTTCCGCGTCACGCCCTCTACAACATCGCCAAATGCAAAAGCACGTTCTTCTTCGGCCATGCGCGCGTGATAGACGACCTGCAACAACAGATCTCCCAACTCATCTTTGAGATCGGCAAGATCGCGGCGCTGAATAGCGTCTGCAACTTCGTAGGCTTCTTCGATCGTGTAGGGCGCAATCGTTTGAAAGTTTTGCTCCAGATCCCAGGGACAACCCGTGATAGGCGTGCGCAACGCCGCCATGATTTCGATCAAGCGTGCAATGTCGCGAGACGGCGTTATGGCTTTCGTCATGTCTGTCCTCAGTTGAAGCGGGCAGACACTAGCTGACGCCTACCGCTAGGCCAACGCCTTCGCGACAGACTTTGGAAACATAACAACGACGGTGAGCGGAGCAATCCACGCGGCCCACGCTGCGAATGCGTAAACAGGCTCGAACGGCAACTGCAAAGCAATCGCCGTTCCCGTCATCAGTCGAAACCAAACCGCGCCAGTCGTGACGGCAACCATGGCGACCATGAACCGAATATGGCGGCTTCTATCGCCCCTGCCAATGGACATGAATCCCGCAATGAACAGCGCCATCCAAACGAGGCCTTGCATAAAAAAACCTGCACGCGCGATCATTCCGGAATGACTGAATATGGCGACAGGAAGTGCGGTCAGCCCTCCTACCACCACGAAAGCGCCCAACAGCCGTCCGAGCATGCAGTGAAGCTCGGGTCTATGGCGCACGGCGATCACAACTGGCGCCAGGAGCAAAGCAAAGGCAGCCGCCACCATATGCGCACGAAAGATCACCGGCATGTTTTCAGCCAGAACGAACATTTCAAAAGGCAGGGGAATGATCCCGAAGCCAGATCCCAACGCGACCATACCAACAGGCACAAAGAGGAGCAAAACGATGAGTGTGCGACCCAGCCTCGATGCAATCGGTCGTCGTTTATCGTGTAGGGTTGCGCTGATTGTCATGACGCCGATCATCGCCTTCGCTCATGGCGGGATGGCGGCGGCTCAAGAAACGTCAGTGAAAAAAGTCCATGCCGAAAGCACTGGAACCATACGACCAACGTCTCCCATCAGTCTTGCGGGCCGTTGGTCAGGACATCGGTTCGGCTATGCCAAAGTTGCCAAGTCTGCCAAGTCTGACAGATGCAAAGGCGGATCGTGTTCGCTGACATTCGACATCGTGGCATGTGGAACGGACTGGTGCGGTATCGTTGTCAATGAAGCTCAAGTGTGTGGCGCAGTCGCGATGAAGCTGAAAGGAGATCATGACCCAGCGCGTCGCAACGCATTCGGCGGCACACTCGAACTCGCAAAAGGGTCTGACCCATATACAATCGAAGCTTGGTATCGCGCGCCAGAAGTTGTCGCGGGCGAAAATAGTGACAAGCCTGCACTTAGCCTGATCGGCGATACCGGCCCGGAACTTTTGATGCTGCGGCGCTCATTTCCACTTCAAGCAGAGCTGACCCGGGTGTCCGATGCAACGTGTACGCTAGAGCAAGCGACCTCTTAGCTGAGCGAAACCTCTCATCCTCGTGCCTTGCATTATCTTAGCGAGCGGTACAACTTGGCGGCTCTGTTAGGCGACGAGGGGTCACGTGCGCATCATTATCAACGCCATCATCATGCTCGGCGAACTGGCGGCCATCGCAGGCGTGGCATGGCTCGGATTTACCTATCCGCTGTTGTTTGCAGCGCTCACGGCATCGCTTGCACTGGCTCTTGGTTTGGGTCTCGAAATCGCGCGCCTTAAAAATGAGATGCCGTTTTATTTCGACCGCGCGCCGGATCGTTTGACCTTCTTCACAACCATCGTCGGTTCGTTGGAAGCCTTCGTCAAAGCTTTGCTCGCAGGCGTCGTCGCGCTGCTGACTTTTCTAGGAACGGATCAGGAGCGGCTCAGTTGGGTCGCCGTCATTTTCGCCATTTGTCTCTTCATCGGCTGTGCATTGGTGCGCTGGCTCAATTATCGATTTAAGGCACGCCCCATGCGCTGGGGTTATTTCCGATTGGCAGCACCGCTAGGATTGTTGTTCTCTGGTGGCCTTTCGATGTTGCCATCGCCGGGGCTGACAGAACTCGCCAAGCGCGCGACGTTCGATTTGCCCGAGCGTCCATCGATGGAGCAGGCGAGTGAGTTCCTGTTTCTCTTGAAGCAAAGCTTCGACGATATCGTCGAACGATTACTCGGCCTGGTGGTTGAGCCTGGCACCGCACAGGGACTGAGCGCGCTCGTGTCGGTCAACATGCTGTCGGGCTTCGTGTTGGCGCTTTACGCGGTCCTCATTGCAGAAGCCGTCCGATATCTGGAAACGGAAACGTAGGGATCAATCCCAAAACCAATCCACTAAGTTTGGTTTCGCATAATATATATTATGGAAAATAATATTGTAAATATGATTTGTATCAATTTAATACAGTAAACTAGAAAGTATTAAGAATTGGATCTGGCGCAGCTCATCAAGTCCGCTGCGCCAGCAGAAGAATTACTTCTCAGATTTTTCGTGATGCTCCGCGACAAACCTGTCGAGCAAACGCACGCCCCAGCCTGAACCCCAACTCTGATTGATGTCGCTGCGCGCGCCATCCATCGCCGTGCCCGCCAAATCGATGTGGCACCACGGCGTATCCTTCTGCACGAAGCGCTGTAGGAATGCAGCAGCCGTCGCAGCACCAGCCCAGCGCCCGCCGGCATTCTTCATGTCAGCGTTTTTGGAATCCATCGCTTTATCGAACGCCTTGTCGAGCGGCATGCGCCAGACTTTTTCGCCGGTCGCTTTCGACGCGCTTGAAAGCTCGTCGGCGAGCTTGTCGTCATTGACGAAGATGCCAGCATATTCTTTGCCGAGCGCGATCATGATGGCGCCTGTCAGTGTCGCCAGATCGATCACGACTTTTGGCTTGAATTTTTCTTGCGCATACCAAAGCACGTCGGCCAGCACCAAGCGGCCCTCGGCATCGGTGTTGATGATCTCGATAGTCTGGCCTGACATGCTGGTGACAATATCACCTGGCCGCACGGCGTTGCCCGACGGCATGTTTTCCACGCAACCAATCAAGCCGACAGCGTTGACGTTCGCTTTACGCTCGGCGAGCGCATGCATGACGCCGATGACGGCCGCAGCCCCGCCCATATCGCCCTTCATATCTTCCATGCCCGCAGCACCCTTAATCGAGATGCCACCGGTATCGAACACAACGCCCTTGCCGACGAAGCAAACAGGCTTGGCTTTCTTGTTTCCTTTAGCGCCGTTCCAAACCATCACCGCCATGCGTGAAGGGCGTTCGCTCCCCTGCCCGACGCATAATAGCGAACCCATTTTCAGTTTTTGCATGTCGCCGACATCGAGAATTTCGACGTCCACACCGAGCTTTTCGAGCGCTTTTGTTTTCTCGGCAAGTTCAACAGGTCCAAGAATATTTGCCGGTTCGTTGACCAGATCACGAGCAAGATTGACGCCATTCACGACAGCCTTCAAAGGCTGGAAAGCAGCTTTAGCTTTGTCCGGATGTGCAACATGAATGACCAGTTTCTTTAAACCAGCCTTGTCGCCATTGGCATCGTCGGAATTTTTCTTGGTCAGATATTTTTTGAATGCGTAGTGCCGCAGCTGAGCGCCTTGGGCAAGAAGTGCTGCCAGCGTCTCGGCCTTGATATCGTCCGTACCTTCGACATCGACGATCAAGCTCGCCGACGAACACTTCCGCGCTTGGATCTGTCCCAAAATCGCGCCGCCCAATTCGACGATCTGCAATTCGTTCAGAGAGGCGGCTTTGCCAAATCCTGCTACGATCAAACGCTCGACGCCAATTTTAGCCGGAGCCAAAATTTCAATCGACGATTTCAACTTGCCTTTGTAATCAGCCGCAGCCGCAGCTTTGGCAATCGCACCGCCCGATTTGCTGTCGATCTCTTTGGCTTTAGCGCCTAACTCCAACCCCTCTCCTGACAGTACCACCGTCGTCGCCTCAGCATCGGCAGACAAGGGTGCGAATGAAATATCAAGACGGTCGGACATGAGGCTGTAATCTCCAAAGTGGGATAAGGGTAAGCGTGCCGTGCATTCAGGTGGCGAGAACCGCCTGCGCGAGCCGCGTTGGGGGTGCCGAGATTGGCGTGAGTGAGCGCCGCACCTTAGACAATCGTTGCCGACAGGCAAGTCACAGCCGATCACACTATGAAGTTTCTGCCTTTATGCTCTGATAAAACTAAAAAAATATCGTCTCAAGTCTTTCTGACAGGCCAGAATTCCGCCATCGTGGTGTGGGAGCCCGGATAAGGGGAAACGGCATTAATCCTTGGCGCTGCATCGCAGGCTGCCTTGGATGCGAGGGGAAGAGCGCTGGCATGCGCATGTTTTCAAAATATGTGTTTCGCCAAGCAGGCAGCTCCTTGTTGCTGATCCTGCTGTCGCTCTCGGGCATCGTGTGGATTGCGCTGGCCTTGCGCCAACTCAATGTCGTGACCAGCCAAGGTCAAGACACGTGGATGCTGATCCGCATGACGACGCTGGCGCTACCCAATCTCATGGCCATCATCGCGCCGTTCTCGTTTTTGATTGCAGCGCTTCACACCTTGAACCGACTGAATACCGATAGCGAACTGATCGTACTGACGGCGTCGGGCTCTACGGTATGGACAGTTGCCAAACCCCTTCTCGCTTTAGCCCTGATCGTCAGCATGGGCCTAGCGTTCGTCGCGCATCTGGCGCAGCCGTGGAGCATGCGGCAACTCAAAGAGTACATCATCCAGGTCCGCACTGATCTCTTGACCCAGGTCATTCAACCAGGCCGCTTCACCAACCCCGAAAGCGGCTTGATGTTTCACATCCGCGAACGCTCGTTGAATGGCGAGTTGATCGGCCTCGTGATGCACGACACGCGCGACAAGGAACAGGCACAAAGCTATCTCGCCGAGCGCGGCATCATCGTCAAACAAGACGAAAGCGCTTATCTCGTCATGAGCAACGGTCATATTTTACGCCGCGCGGACGCAAAAGAGCCACCGCAAATCATTGCCTTCGACAAGTACGCCGTCGATCTCGATCGTTTCGAAGCAGAAGGTGCCGGCGTCGGTGAATACAAACCGCGCGAGCGCTATTTCAGCGAACTGGTCAATCCCGAGCCAACCAGCCGAGCCTTTAAAGGCCAGTCCGGTCAGTTCCGGTCTGAGTTGCATGACCGCCTGTCAGCGCCCCTCTATCCGATCGCTTTTGCCTTTATAATCATAGCGTTTGTGGGTCAGGCGAGGTCCACACGATCCAGTCGTATGGAGAGCTTAGCAGTTGCCTTTGTGTTGGCGGCGACGTGTCGCCTCGTCGGCCTTGCGGTCATCAATTTAGCGGCTGCCAATGCTGTGTTTGTGCCCGTGCTTTACTTGCTGCCCCTAAGCGCCATTGCGATGTCGCTCATCATCATTCGTGGCGCCGACCGTCAGCGCAGTGGACTTGCGGTCATAGACAAAGCCGTTGGCGCGCTGGCACCCCATGCACAAAAACTCAAAGCGCTCGTCACGCGCGCACCAGCACGATCGGGCCTATCATGACCCAATCCTGGACGCTGACAGCCTATATCGCCAAACGCTTCCTGCTCGGCATAGCGATAACCTTGGGCATCTGCGCCCTGCTGATTTTTATGATCGACATCGTCGAATTGCTGCGTCTCTCAGGCAAGACCGGCGAAGTGCCGATGTTGGCGCTGACAGAAATCGCATTCTTGCGATTGCCAGCATATATCGAATTCCTGTTCGGATTTGCGGTCCTTGTCGGCAGCATCGGCGCCTTGATGATGCTGAACCGAAAAAACGAACTCGCTGTCATGCGGGCAGGCGGCATGTCCGTTTGGCAATTTTTGTGGCCAGGTATTCTGGTCGGTCTCATCATCGGCGTGCTCGGTATGGTGCTGTACAATCCACTGGCGGCCGCCGGCCGCGACAGCGCCGATCGCAAATTTGCCAAAGCCTTTGGTTCCGAAAAAAATCTTCTGAAAGCGCAAGGTGGCGGCACGTGGCTGCGCCAGGCGGGCGAAGATGGCGAGTCTGTCATCGGTGCCGCCGCCGCTGCCAACCGTGGCCTCAAACTCACTGGCGTCATGGCCTTGACCTACGACCGCGACGGCCACTTTAGCGAGCGGATCGACGCCGCCAATGCCGACCTCAAGGAAGGCTACTGGCAGCTACGCAATGGCTGGGTGACGCGACTCGGCCAAGAGCCCGAAAAATTCGAAACGTATTTGATTTCGACCCACCTCACCCCAGACCGTGTGCAAGATGCGCTGGGAACCGTTCTGTCGGTGTCGTTTTGGGAGCTGCCAGGACTGATTGAAGTCACTGAAAAAGCAAAGCTTTCTTCAGAAAAACTGCGTATTCAGTACGAAACCCTCTGGTCGCGGCCTTTGCTGTGTATTGCGATGGTCCTTTTGGCCGCCACTGTGTCATTGAAGTCATTCCGCTCAGGCCGCATCCAGACTATGGTTGCTGCGGGGATGTTTGGGGGTTTCGGCTTCTTCTTAATCTCGGAAATATCTCGACAAATCGGGATCGCTGGCTTGGCCCCTGCTTGGGCCGCCGTGTGGCTCCCGGTGGTCCTGGTTTTGGTGATCTCAACCACGGTGCTGCTGCATCAGGAGGATGGCTGAGTGAAGTGTGCAACGCGGACACCGCAAGAGGGTTGCGGACTGTCACGCGAGGGGGGTTGGCGCCATAAGGCGGCCGGGCTCACTCGTGCGTTTGCGCGCATAGATTTCACATTGATCGCAGCCGCAGCCTTCATTTGCACTTCGATCGCAACGATCACGGCACCGGCTCACGCACAAAACACCAGCGTTACCCAGCAAGATCCCGTTGCGGCGAGCGCGCGCAATGCTGCGAGTTCATTCCCCGAACAAGCAGGCGGCATCCTTGGCAACGTCAACACTAAGATCGACAGCACGCAGCCGCTGAAGCTGCAGGGCGATCAGCTAGTTTACGACACGGCCGGAAATCGTGTCATCGCGCGCGGCAACGTAGAAATTTTCTACAACAACTACATTTTAACTGCCGACGAAGTTGTCTACGACCAAAGCGCGGGAACGTTGACCGCAGTTGGCAACGTCACGCTCAAAGAGCCCCAAGGCAACGTCATTCGCGCCGATCGCTACACACTCACAGATGACTTCCGCGATGGTTTCGTCCAATCGCTCTCGGTTGTCACGCGCGACCAATCGCGAATCTCAGCCGAACGCGCCACACGTCGCGACGGTAACGTCACCGAATTCACCAATGCCAAATTCACGCCATGCAAAAGCGATGGCGCAACGCCGCCGTTGTGGTGCTTGAGCGCAGCGCGCATCATTCACGACAAAGATGCAGCGGTCATTTCCTACCAGGATGCCTACTTCCAGATTTACGGCCAGCCTGTGTTGTATCTTCCCTACTTCCAGCACGCCGACCCATCGGTCAAACGCAAATCGGGTTTCTTGACGCCGGAGTACGGGCAGTCGAGCAACCTCGGTTTCATCACCGGCATTCCGTATTATTTCTCGCTCGATCCATCCTATGACGTGACGATCACACCGCTGTATTTGAGCAAGCAAGGCGTGCTTTGGCAGGGTGAGTATCGCCAGCGCTTGGCCAACGGTCAGTACACCATCCGCGCCGCTGGCATCGATCAGGACGCCGACGATCTGCCAGGAAATTTCGACGACAACAGCAAGTTTGACGGCTGGCGCGGCACCGTCGAAACCAAGGGCCAGTTCGCACTATCGAGCTGGTGGAAAGTCGGTTGGGACGTCACGTTGGAAAGCGACGACGAGTTCCGCCGCTTCTACAAACTCGACAACATCTTGCTCCAGGATCGCGTCAACCAAGTGTATTTGGTCGGCCAATCGGACCGAAATTATTTCGCCGCGCGTCTGTACCATTTCGGCGGACTGTCGTTCGACGACACCAATCAAGCTGAAAGCTATACGCATCCGATCATCGACCACAATTACGTCTTCGCCGATCCAATTCTTGGCGGCGAATTGAAGGTCGATACCAATGCTGTCAGCTTCACGCGCGACGATGGCGCGTCAGACGGCAGTCTCGATCAAACGGTCAATCGCATCGCCACTCAGGTGCAATGGCGTCGCCGTCTCACCGACCAAATTGGCATCACGTACACGCCATTCGCCAACCTACGCGGCGATATCTATCAATTCGACAATTTCACCGATCCGGAGTCGGTTGAAATTAGTGAAGCAGGCTGTGCTGATGGGAATGACGCTACACCTTGCGTAACGGACAGCTCACTCGTCGATGACGGCACCGAATTCCGCGGCGTTGCTGCCGCTGGAGCCACTGTCACTTATCCCTGGATCGCCAACACACAAACCGCTAGCCACATCATCGAACCGATCGGCCAAATCATCGCTCGTCAAGCGAGCGTTACCCAGCGCCGTCTGCCCGACGAAGATGCGCGCAGCCTTGTGTTTGACGACACCAACCTGTTCGAAGTTTCGAAATTCTCCGGATACGATCGCATCGAAACCGGAACGCGCGCCAACGTCGGCGTGCAGTACACATTCCAAGCCAACAATGGCGGTTACGCACGTCTCTTGGCCGGTCAAAGCTTCCATCTCGATGGCGATAACGTGTACCGAAATCCAGGTCGCGACGACACGGGCAACTTCTTGTACACGCCGCAAAGCGGTCTCGAAAACAATCGTTCCGACTACGTGCTTGGCGCCTACATCGCACCGGTCGACTCGTTCCGCTTGATCTCTCAAAGCCGTTTCGACGAAGAAGACCTGACGTTGCGTCGTGAAGACGTCACGGGCGAGATCAGTTTTGGCCCATTGCTAGCGCAGGCGACTTACGCGTTCTCTGCTGCCGATCCAGAACTCGGCTTCAACACCGACCAGCAGGATGCCTTCGGCTACCTCAAACTCCAACTGACCAACTTCTGGAGCATCGGTGCTGGCATCCGCTACGACATCGACGAAGACCAATTACTCAGCGACAGCTTGCAAGTGCGCTATGCAGACGATTGCTTCGTGCTGACGGCGACCTACACAGAGCTCTATTACAACTCAGAATCGATCGACGATGATCGATCCTTGATGCTGCGCTTCGAATTCAAACATCTCGGCGAGTTCGCCTACAAGACCGATACCCTCGACTTCGCGTTTGGCGGCGAGCAGCGGACCGATTAAGCGCTTTCACCGGCGGTCAACCGGTGGACCATGTTTGCCACGTGTTGTGGCATGGTAAATCCCCTGAATGGGTCGGATTTCGGCCACGGTTCATGTGGATAAGCCGAATGACACAGAACGCAGTTTGCTAGCGTTAGCAACGCGCGATTCGAACAACATCATGATTTGAAGCCGCTTACGGATCATCGCTGACTATGCCTTTGCAATCGACAGACGCATCATCTTTCAAGTCCAAGCCTGAAACTTGGCGAGCTATGGTTGTTATGCCTTGCTCAAAGACGGTCATCGTAACAATCGCACTCATGGCTGCGTGCGTCGTCCACTCCCATCACGCCATAGCCAATGCTGCCTCGTCTTCCCCATCGCAGGCGCCTGCCAAGGCTGCACCCTTGCCACCTAAAGACGTCATCGTCGGACCGGATGGTGGTGGCACACCTAAAGATACAAAAACCGCAAGTCGCGGACCCTCCGGTAGCGGCAGCGGCTCTCAATCCATCGTGGCCCTTGTCAACGACGAGCCGATAACGGGTTATGAAATTCAGCAACGCGCAGCCATCTTAGGTGGCGGCAATATCAACGCCAAAGCCCAAGCCAATTTTCAGGCGCTCATCAAATCGCCAAAAACCACCGAACGCTTGAAAGCCATTCTGGCCGAAACCATCAAGGCTAATGAGGGCAAATCGAAAGACGAAATCATCGCAATTTTTGACGCTCGCAAAAAAGCTTTTGGCGCCAGTTTGCAAAAGCAAGCCGTGGATTCAGCGCGTGCAGAAGCCTCACCTGCCGTTCGCAAATCGGCAATCGAAGAACTCATCGACGAAAAATTGAAACTGCAAGAAGCCAAACGCCAGAATGTCGTGATTGCTGAAGACGAAGTCACGCGCATCATCACGGGCATCATGGAGCGAAACAAACTGACGGAAGCTGAATTCGCAAGACAGCTTGGCGGCAGCCTCGATCCGATGAAAACGCGCATACGCACAACCTTATCCTGGAACGAGGTTGTACGCCGACGCTATGGCAGCCAAGTTGCCATCACCACACGCGAAGTCGATAAGTTCGTAGCTGCTAATTCGGCAGCAGCCGAAGATCAAGTTGAGTTGCAGGTCCAGCGCATTAGAATTGCGCTGCCTGCTAAAATCGATCAGACCGTCATTGCCAAACGGATGCAGGACGCTGAAAACATCCGCGTAAAATTTAAAGACTGTAAGTCGTCAGGCAGTATCGCCACGGGCGTGCCTGGCGCTAAGTTTGAAGATCTTGGCAAGCGTCGGCCATCTGCTATTGCCGAGCCAACGCGCTCGTTGTTGTTGACAGCAAGCGACGGTGAAATGCTTCCACCAACTGTCGGCGATACGGGCATTGAGCTTTGGGTGGTGTGCGGCCGCGATGTGGTCAAAGGCGAAGATCAAAAACGCAATCAAGCCGAAGGCGAACTAAAGCAAAAGGAATTCGAGGTTCTGGCCAAACGCGCCCTCAAAGATCTGCGTCAGGACGCACACATCGAGTACCGCTAAACATGCCCATGTCCTTGGACCAGATCCGCGCACTCCCATGCTGACTCGTCCAACTCTTGGGGTGACGATGGGTGACCCGGCCGGCATCGGTCCAGACATCACGTTACACAGTTGGTTGCAACGAACCACGCACAAGCTTCCTCCTTTCATTGTTTACGCCGACCCTGACGTACTCGCCCAACGCGCGCGCGATCTTGGCATCAATGTGCCGATAGAAATGCGATCGACGGCCAGTCAAGCAGCAGCATTATCCGAACATGCGCTGCGAGTTGTATCTATCCCATTGAGCAGGGCGTGCACGCCGGGCCAACCAAACTCCGCTCACGCTAGCGCCATCGTCGGTGCGATTGATCGCGCGGTGGCCGATAGTTTTGCGGGCAACATCGCCGCGATGGTCACAAACCCCATCGCAAAATCGGTGCTCTATGAAGCCGGGTTTGCGCACCCAGGGCATACAGAATATCTCGGCACTCGCGCGCGTATCCATTGGCCGACGGCCGACATCAATCCAATCATGATGTTGGCGTGCGATGATTTGCGGGTCGTGCCGTTGACGATCCACATTCCGTTGAGCGACGTCCCCAAACACATCACGACCGCGCTGATCGAGGCAACAGCGCGAACGCTCGCTAAAAGCCTCAAGAAAAATTTTGGTATCTCGCAACCCCGCATCGCTGTTTGTGGGTTGAACCCGCACGCAGGCGAGGCTGGCACCATCGGCTTAGAGGATCGCGATATCATCGCGCCAGCAATTGCCTCGTTGGTGCAATCCGGCCTCCACATCACAGGCCCGCATTCGGCCGATACGCTGTTCCACGCAGCGGCACGTCGCAACTACGATGCGGTCCTAGCCATGTATCACGATCAGGCTCTGATCCCGATCAAAACATTGGCGTTCGACGAAGGTGTAAACGTGACGCTTGGCTTGCCCTTCATTCGCACATCGCCTGACCACGGCACCGCGTTCGATATTGCGGGAAAGGGTCTAGCCTCTCCGAACAGTTTCATCGCCGCCTTGAAATTGGCTGAGCGCATGGTGACGCGTCACCGCGAATACACTCCATGACCACACGAGAAACAATCAAACATACAACGACACCGGACGGACTGCCGCCACTTCGCGACGTCATCGAGAGATACGAACTACGTGCCAAAAAATCCCTCGGTCAAAACTTTCTTCTCGATCTCAACCTGACGCGCAAAATTGCCCGTGCGTGCGGTGATTTGCGCGATACGACAGTTGTCGAAATTGGTCCAGGTCCTGGAGGTCTAACGCGCGCCTTGCTGATCGAAGGTGCCCGCCATGTCATCGCGGTCGAGCGCGATGAACGCTGTCTCCCAGCGCTGGAGGAGATTTCTCAGCGCTATCCAGGTCAACTCGACGTTCATGCAGGCGACGCGCTCGAAACGGATTGGAACGCCATCATCGGCTCACACCGGCCTGTCACGATCGCAGCCAACCTGCCGTACGGTATCGCCTCGCTTTTGCTCGCGGGGTGGTTGGAAACAGAGCCATGGCCACCGTGGTTCAATCGCATGGTGCTGATGTTCCAACGCGAGGTCGCCGAGCGCATCGTGGCAGAGCCAGGCTCGAAAGCATACGGTCGGCTTTCGGTTTTGGCGCAATGGCGCACGGAAGCGCGCATCGTCATCACGCTTCCACCTGAAGCCTTCACCCCGGCACCGAAAGTTTCATCAGCCGTTGTGGAATTCATTCCACGTCAGACGCCTTCGCCCGCCTGCACATCGAAATCGTTAGCTCGCGTCACGGCCGCAGCGTTCGGACAACGACGCAAAATGCTGCGCCAGAGTTTAAAGCAACTAACCCCGATGCCTGAGCTTCTGCTCCGCGAAGCCGGGCTCGATCCGCAGGAACGTGCCGAGCGTTTGACGGTCGAAGATTTTGCTCGACTAGCTTTGATTATGGATCGCGCCGATAAAACGACGACCTGACATCTAAAGGCTAGTCTGGAGGTTCCGGACAAAATGAGAAAGCCCAAGCTGCCTGCCCCGTTTCAAGCGCTCGGCTGCTAAAATCGAAGTCACAGCTGTGACGCTGTCCTCGATATCGCAATTGACAATCACATAATCATACTCTGGCCAGTGACTGAGTTCGGCGGATGCTTCGGCCATACGGCGGGCCACAACGTGATCGGGATCTTGCGCGCGCGACTTCAACCGCGTCTCCAATGCGCGTCCCGAAGGTGGCAAAACAAATACCCGCACGACATCTCCTGGCATTTTTTCAGAAAGCTGCTGCGCACCTTGCCAGTCGATATCGAACAGCACGTCGCGGCCTTCTTGAATGGCGGCCATAACCGGTGCTTTCGGAGTACCGTAAAAATGATCGAACACACGCGCCCATTCGAGCAACTCACCGCTCGCGCGCAGGGCTTCAAACCCGGCCGCATCGGTAAATTGGTAATCGACACCCTCCTGTTCACCCGGACGCGGCGGGCGCGTCGTGACGGACACCGACATGGCTATGTTTTGATCAGCAGCCAACAGGCGACGAGCTAGCGTCGTCTTCCCCGCTCCTGATGGCGACGACAGAATGAAGAGTAAGCCTCGCCTGTCGATTTGTGGCGATGTCTCTGGGGTTGCGTTGCTCATATCATTCGACGTTCTGAACCTGCTCGCGCAATTGATCGATCACCGTTTTTAAAGCAAGGCCAAGCCGGGTGACATCTACAGCATTGGCTTTGGAACACAGGGTATTTGCCTCGCGATTGAATTCTTGCGCAAGAAAATCCAATTTGCGACCCACAGCGCCGCTTTCCGATAATATCTCGCGTGCAGCGGACACATGCGCTTGCAGTCGTGCCAATTCTTCTTCCACATCGGCCCGCGTTGCAGCCAGGACCGCCTCCTGGTGCAGTCGCGCACTATCGAAGCTGTCCGACGTATCGACCAAACGCGCGACAAGCTCTTCAATGCGAGCGCGGATAGCATCTGGCGTACGCGATGGCGAGGCGCGAACCTGCGATGTCAGGGCTTCGATTTGCTTGACCTGCTCGGTGATAATCGCAGCCAGCTTGTCACCTTCGGTTCGCCGCGCTGCCATAAGCTGATCTAGCGCAAGGTCTAGGTTTGCCAATAACGCGCGCTCACGCTGCGCTCGCTTATCTGGATCTTCAACGCCATTCTCGCCAACTTCCAGCACACCTTTCATACCGAGCAACGCTGCGGTGTCAGGTCGGGAACCGCCAGCAACTTCAATCACACGGTCGGCGGCACGCAGAACATCAAACAACACACTTTCATTGAGACGCACAGCACCCGCACTCGACTGGCGCTCGATTGCGAGTGACAAAGAAATATTGCCGCGTGAAAATCTTTTGCTGACCGCATCGCGAGCAAGTTGTTCTATTCCGTCATTGCCGGGCGGCAACCGCAAACGCACATCAAGCCCGCGACCGTTGACGCTGCGCGCTTCCCAAGCCCATGTCAGTCCGTCGGCAGCACCATCTGTGCGCGCAAAACCCGTCATGCTGGAAATGGTCATGAAACTCCGTGCCCGGCCTTGTCCTAATTCTCAAACGAGAATTGTGCCGTGTTCTATGGCGGGCAACTTAGCCGAGCAATGATAAGCCGCCAACCCTGACCATGAGGGCCGGCAAGTGCTAACAGAGATTATGGCGCAGCTTTGGGTTTATTCTCTGGAGTTGTAGCGGCTGTACTGGCCGATTTATCGGCCTTTGGAGCGACCGTTTTGACCGGCGCCACTTTCGCTGGAGGTGCTGGAGCAGCCTCATCCGAAGACCCAGGGATGGGTGCTACATCAGGATCAGACTCAGAATTGATCAGTGGTTTTCCGCTGTTCGCGTCTTTGCGAACTTTGGCTTGCTTCTCGACCTCACGCCACTTTTGCACGGCGGCGTTATGCTGTTTCAAAGTCTCAGAAAAGCTATGTCCACCCGTTCCGTCAGCGACGAAATAAAGATCGTTGGTTTGCGCGGGGGCAAATGTGGCTTCAAGCGCTGCGCGACCAGGGTTGGCAATGGGCCCAGGCGGCAGACCGTTGATTTGATACGTGTTGTAGGGCGTCTTGGTATCGATATCGCTGCGTGTAATGCCGCGTCCGAGCGAACCTTCACCGCCGACAATGCCATAGATGATGGTCGGGTCCGATTGCAATCGCATACCCTTTTTCAAGCGATTATAAAACACGGAGGCCACGCGCGGACGTTCTTCGGCTTGACCGGTTTCTTTCTCGACAATCGAAGCAAACGTCACAGCTTCTTCAGGTGTACGCAAGGGCAGATCGGGCGAGCGTTTCTCCCACAGATCGGCAAGCAATTTGCGCATTTCAGCTTGCATGCGCTCGATGATTTCTGGGCGCGACGTGCCTTTGGCGAACAGATATGTGTCAGGCAACAGCGTTCCTTCAGCCGGTATTGAAGTCAGCTCGCCTGACAAACTTTCATCGCTCTTGAGACGTTCGACAATTTGTTGGCTGGTGAGCCCTTCAGGCATGGTGACTTTGTAGAGAATGGATTTGCCTTCCGAGAGCGTCTCCATCACCTGACGCATGGATGCGCCTTGCGCCAATTCATATTCACCTGCCCGCAACTCTGGACGCTTCTTATCGCCGAACAACGACTGTAACATGAGCCCGCCGACAAACGTCCAGCGATTGGTTATGATACCTTCACGCTCAAGACGCTCGGCAATCGCAATGCGACCTTCACCGGTTGGAATAACAATGCGGCGCGGGCTCTCAAGCGGACCAGGGCTTTCATATTGATGATAGACAGCAAGGCCGGCACCACTGACAACCAACATGCCAACGAGGCACAGCGTCAGGAGAGCACTGACAAAGCGAACCGCGCCGCCAACGACACGCGAAGGTTCGCGCGCTTGCAAACCTCTAGGGCGCGATGGTGCGCGCCCCGGCTCAAGCCGTTCAGCGGGACTTCGTGCGCCAGCGGTCCTCGTACGTGCGGTCACGTCCGACCGTTTCTTGCGGTTGTTCATACTGATGCGAACACCATACCTTAAAATTTATGCAAAAGCGCTGCCCGTCCAGCACCTTCAAACCCTAACGGTCGGCGTAAAATGTGGCGAAAGCGGGAAGCGCGATAGGTTATGCGACGCGACGCAGAACGAGTGAGGCATTGGTACCGCCAAATCCAAACGAATTGGACAAAGCAATGTTGATTTCGCGCTTTTTCGGCGTGTGCGGCACCAAGTCGATGGCCGTCTCAACGGAAGGATTGTCAAGATTCAAAGTCGGCGGCGCGATATTGTCACGAATGGCCAATGCCGAGAACACAGCCTCGACGGCGCCAGCAGCTCCAAGCAAATGTCCGATGGCAGACTTAGTCGAGGACATTGCCAACTTGCCAGCGCTGTTGCCGAATAAACGCTCAACGGCAGCCAGCTCAATTTCATCGCCCATCGGCGTCGATGTGCCATGCGCATTGACGTAATCGACTTCCGAAGCAGAAATTCCAGCACGCGCGAGCGCTGCTTTCATACACCGGTAAGCCCCATCGCCCGACTCATGTGGCGCTGTGATATGGAACGCATCGCCGGACATGCCATAGCCGATGATTTCAGCATAGATATGCGCGCCGCGCGCTTTGGCATGCTCATAGGTTTCGAGAACGACAATGCCCGCACCCTCACCCATGACAAAACCGTCGCGGTCTTTGTCGTAGGGGCGCGAGGCTTTCGTGGGCGCATCATTGAAGTTGGTGGATAGAGCTCGACATGCGGCAAAGCCGGCCATCGCAATCCGGCAGATCGGACTTTCAGCGCCACCGGCAACCATTACGTCGGCATCGCCGAGAGCAATGATGCGCGCTGCATCGCCAATAGCGTGTGTACCCGTTGCGCACGCCGTCACGACTGCGTTGTTCGGTCCCTTCAAGCTGTGCTTGATCGACACGTAACCACCAGCCAAATTGATCAAGCGTCCCGGAATGAAGAACGGCGAAACGCGGCGCGGCCCCTTTTCCTTGAGCAGCAAGGATGTGTCGGCAATGCCGGATAATCCGCCGATGCCAGAGCCGATCAGAACACCCGCACGCTCTTGCTCTTCTTCTGTTTCAAACTTCAAGCCCGCATCGGCAATCGCCTGATCGGCAGCCGCAACCGCGTAAACAATAAAGTCATCAACTTTGCGCTGTTCTTTCGGCTCCATCCAATCATCGGGATTGAATTTGCCATCGGACGTCGCGCCACGCGGAATAAAATTTGCGATCTGACACGTGATATCGGAAACTTCGAATTCTTCAACGCGACGCGCGCCGTTCTGACCGGCTAACAAATTTTTCCAAGCCGCTTCAACTCCGCAGCCGACGGGAGTGACAAGGCCCAGACCAGTAATGACGACGCGGCGCATGGTTGAATTCCGGCGCAGAGACACAGTTTTTGAATGTGACGTATTGGTATCTGACACACAAACCGGGGGCCGGTCACCCAGCCCCCTAATCCTATTCACGAGATATCGCCAAGCCTATCCAGCTTCTGACAAACAGAGACGGAAGGCCAGCGCATAACCGGGCGCCTGATTAAGCAGCGCTCGCGTTCTTCTCGAGGAACTTCACGGCATCGCCGACCGTTAAAATGTGCTCGGCGGCATCATCGGGAATTTCGCATCCGAATTCTTCTTCGAACGCCATCACCAATTCGACGGTATCCAAGCTATCGGCGCCCAGGTCGTCGATAAAGCTGGCGTTGTCTGTCACCTTTTCGGTTTCGACGCCGAGATGCTCGACAACAATCTTCTTCACGCGCTCTGCGACATCGCTCATCGTGTATCCTCGTGTCTTTCTTCGCTTGGCTCGACGGTCGGGATCCGCCAGAAACCGTTCTTATCTCATCGACACGCGCTGCCAAGTGGCGTCGTTTCGAATATCCCGGAAATTATCTTCATCACCGTCAAAATTGGCCTCAACGGCAAACTTAGACGACCCTGCTTCATTCCGTAACTTCTAGCGCAGCCCACAGCTCACGTGTGAGCATGGACGACGCATAAACATCTTTGACTTGTCAGGGATTTCCCAAAATTTGGTGGGCAGAACCACACAAATGACGCATCGCGGACGTGTAAAAACCGTGGTGTCGTTAACACACTTCACAGGGCTTGCAAAGCAACCCGGCGCGGCGAATTGGACCAAGCGTCAGCGTGACAAAATCGCTCGGCTCTACGGCCCGCCGAGATTCACCATGATGAGCTACAGGACAAAGCGCGATCTGCAATGTTAAGCGCGCATCGCGGCCTCAAACCATCGCCATTCCGCCGTTGATATGCAGCGTCTGCCCAGTGATATAACCACCTTCGTTGGACGCCAAATACAAACAACCCGCCGCGATATCGAGCGGCGCGCCAAAGCGCTGGGCCGGAATAATATTGGCGATTTCACCCTTTTGCTTATCGTTGAGGACATCCGTCATCGCGGTGGCAATGAATCCTGGAGCAACACAGTTGGCGGTGATGCCACGAGAGGCGACTTCGCGGGCGAGGGATTTGGTCATGCCGATCATTCCGGCTTTAGAAGCGGCGTAATTGCCCTGACCCGGATTACCGAACACGCCCGAAACAGAAGCGATGTTGATGATTCGACCATAGCCGGTTTTCGAACGCATCATGTGCCGCGAGGCCGCCCGGCATAGCATGAACGTCGAGGTGAGATTGACCGCAATCACATCGTCCCACTGCTCATCTTTCATGACCATAAACAGATTGTCTTTGGTCAGCCCTGCATTGTTGACGAGAATATCGAGCCGCCCGCCCAGCGCTTTGACAGCCTCGTCGATCAGCTTCCCAACAGCACCGCGATCGGCCAGATCACAAGGCACGATGTGCACCCGATCGCCCAGTTCTTGAGCTAATGCATCAAGTGCCTCGACCTTCCGTCCAGAAATAGCGACCGTCGCACCTTGTTTGTGGAAGACGCGGGCGATTTCTGCGCCGAGCCCTCCGCTGGCACCCGTCACCAGCGCCGTTTTACCTGTCAAATCGAACATCTGCGTCTCCTCAACCCGAAAGCGCGGCCCATGCCGCATCCATGTCTGCTGGCGTGCCAATGCTTGTCGCATTGACCGTTCCAGCCGTGCGCTTGACCAATCCGGCAAGAACTTTGCCCGCACCTATTTCATAGAAATCCGTAATGCCATTGGCGGCCATGTAAGCCACACATTCACGCCAGCGCACCGTGCCCGTAACCTGCTCGACCAAAGACCGCCGAATAGCATCGGGGTCGGAAATCGGCTGCGCTAACACGTTGGCAATGACCGAGACGACGGGCGTATTCACTGTGACCTTACCCAGCGCATCGGCCATCGCATCGGCGGCAGGTTGCATCAACGCACAATGGAAGGGTGCAGAGACAGGCAACGGAACGGTGCGACGCACTCCATGCGCTTTCCCAATCTCTGCGACGCGATCGATCGCCGATTTGTCGCCCGATAGCACGACCTGCGTTGGCTCATTATCGTTGGCAACCTGACAGACATCGCCTTGAGCTGCTTCCGCAGCAACTTTTTGCGCCACGTCGATGCCAACGCCGAGCAGTGCTGCCATCGCGCCTTTGCCGACGGGCACAGCTTTCTGCATGGCTTGCCCGCGCAATTTCAAAAGGCGCGCCGCATCGGCAATGGAAAATGCGCCAGCGGCAGCGAGCGCCGAATACTCGCCTAAAGAATGACCGGCAACGAACGTCACACGATCTTTAAGAGAAAACCCTTTCTCAGCTTCCAGTACGCGCATCACAGCCATGGATACGGCCATAAGCGCGGGCTGTGCATTCTCGGTCAGTGTCAGGGCGTCTTTAGGTCCTTCCCACATGATCTGCGATAAGTTTTGACCCAGCGCCTCATCAACCTCCGCGAAGACATCTCTTGCTGATGGAAATGCATCGGCCAGCGCCTTACCCATGCCGACGTCCTGGCTACCTTGACCGGGAAATACGAATGCTATCGCCATGCGGCCCCAAACCTTATCCCAAAGGCACGCAAATTCACGTGCCAATTATTCGAATTTGGAGGCTTTAGTTCACGCCTGCCCAGCGACTGTCAAGCTACAGCTCGGTCGCGAGCAGGCAATAGGCATGGCTTTGCAGGCAACACATACCGCGATCAATATCGCCAAAACTGTGAGGGGCGCATCATATCGCGATGCGCCCAGCTTAGTAATGTTAGGCAGCTAAGCTCGGATAATCCGTGTAGCCCTTCTCACCCGGCGTGTAGAACGTCGCTTCGTGCGGCGTATTGAGCGGAGCGCCTACCTTCAAACGCTCGACCAAATCCGGATTAGCGATGTAGGCGCGGCCGAACGCAATGGCATCCGCACCGCCAGATTTCAGCAACGCTGCGCCGCTATCCGCGTCGTAGTTTGCGGCAGCAATCAGCGAACCTTTAAAGAGCCCTCGCGCCATCGTGACTGGATCAAGCGCCATGGTGTTCGACGTTGGCCGCATCACGTGCAGGTAAGCCAAACCATACGACTCGAGGCATGGCAGATAGTGGCCATAGAGCGCTTCAAGATCGGTTTCTTCTATGCCATTAAAGACGTGCCCCGGACTGACGCGAAGTCCAACGCGCTCACGCGGCACAGCACCAATGACAGCTTCCACCACTTCAAGCGGCATACGCACACGGTTCTCGACAGAACCACCGTACTGATCGGTGCGCTGGTTCACATTGGACGACAGGAATTGGTGCAACAAGTAGCCGTTAGCTGAGTGGATCTCGACGCCATCGAAACCGGCATCGATAGCATTGCGCGCAGCCGACGCGAAATCTTTGGCGATGGCAGCAATTTCATGCGTTTCCAGCGCGCGCGGCACATCATGATCGACCATGCCTTTTGCGTCGGTGTACATTTTGCCGGGTGCAGCGATTGCGCTGGGTGCCACGACATCGCGCGCGACGCCAGTGTTCAACCGACTGGCAATGCGACCGACATGCCAAAGTTGCATGACAATCTTGCCACCTTTGGCATGCACCGCATCCGCGACGGATGCCCAGATTTTCAGTTGTGCGTCCGTATGTGCGCCGGGCGTGCGTGAATATCCCATCGCATCGTATGAAATCTGTGTTGCTTCCGTGATGATCAGCCCAGCCGACGCGCGCTGGGCATAATAATCGGCGGCAAATGTCGGCGGCACGGCAAGATCAGAACTGCGCGACCGCGTAAGTGGCGCCATGACGATACGGTTTTTAAGCTCAAGCGCGCCGAGACGAACGGGTTCGAATAAAGGCGCAAGGTTGGAATTGGAAGGCATCGCATGACCTCGTTGTATCGTTGTGGAATTTCAAAGCGAGGAACGCAGATATCGAAGATTTTGATCGACGCGCCCCGCCAAATACAACGGAGACTTGGGGTGAGGACACAAGCTGTTCAATAGTTCAATTATCCCGAACTAAAGAATTATTGGCGACGCGCCGTCGCAGCCTCGGGCTCATAGCTCTGGGCGACGAGGGAAAAAACCACCGCCATCAATAAGATCGCCGCCCCTGCCCACGGCAGATAGGCCAGCGCATGAGCATTGATCATCGCGCCTCCAAGCCCTGAGCCTGCCGCCTGACCAAGATAAATGGCCGAGGTATTGAGAGCGACGGATGCCGATGTGACATTCGGATCGATAGCCGCGAGCCGCGCTTGCTGAATGGAATTGGCGGCAAATGTTCCTACACCCCACAGCGACGCGGCCAAAAGCACAGCCCATAGCAAGTGCGCCCCGAACCCCCAAATGATCATGCCGACACTCATCGACAGCAAAGTCAAATGAGCTGACCGCGACGCTCCCAAGCCTGTCACCAAACGCGAGACAACCACATTACCGATGGTCGCTGACACACCGTACCAAGCGAGTATGGCCGTCACGAGCGATACATCGGCAAGGAGCGATGATCTCAAGGACGGATTGAGATACGTGAAAAATGTGAACTGTCCTGTGCCATTGAGAACGGTGACCAGCAAAACAAGCAGCATCGCAGGATTGCTCAGAACACGACGCCACGATGCGCGCGTGAGCGGCGTGATGATGACCATGCCTGGCACGGCACGCCAAACGGCAAAGGCTGCGATCAAAGACATCACCGCAACGATGCCAAATGCGGCCTGCCAACCCCAAGCATGAGCAATATACCCGCCGAGCGGCATGCCGCCGACCGTCGCCAACGACCACCCAACGAACACCATGGTGATAGCAGCCGAACGTCGTTCTGGCGGTAGCAAGGCGCTGAGAGTTGCGGCGGCCTGAGGCGTAAAGATCGCCGCCGAAATCGCCAGAGCAAATCGCGCAGCGATCAAAATCTCAAATGTGGGAGCCATGGCAGAAATCGCATGGCACACCGCATAGAGAAGCATGGAGAATACGAGTATGCGGCGCCGGTCGATATGACTTGTAACAGCCGCGATCAACGGTGCACCAATCGCAACCACAACACCGCTGACCAGCAACAGAGTTCCGGCACTTGGGATGGATACGTTGAATGCTAATGCGATGTCGCTCAACATCCCGGCCGGAAGCAAAATGCCGGTACCGGTGACGAAATTTCCAAACAGCAAGGCCCAGAGCAAATTGCGCTCGTCATGTGGCCTTTCGCCGGCCAAAGACTGTGACGGCTGGGATTGCAGGTCGGTTGAGGTGGGAGCGGGCTCGGACATGGGCGCGCATCACCTACCTCAAGTCATGCCCACACGCGACATGACAATGCGTGGATCAGCCCCGCGCCATACGCAGACCGGCGGCGCAGGGCTTCAAAAGGCAGCGAACACGTCAGCTCTCGACAGTTTCGACTTCGCACAACTCGCCGTCGATCAAATCGAAAAGCACATCTGTGCCCTTGGCTTCGGCTTCATTTAAAGCCTCGACCAAATCATCATCGATGGGTGCAACCTTCATCAAAGCCAACTGGTCAGCACGCCCTTCGGTTTCGCGGATCGTATCCTCGCCTTCGGCACGGGCTTCCGCTTCGGTCTCACCGATGGCCCAAATCGTTTCTTCCGTGTAGGCAGCGAACTTCATCGTCAAATCTCCCTCTTCAACACCACAACGCGCGGTTAAACCGGCCGCCGGACTTTGCACATGATTCCCATGGCAACGGCATGGCTTGCAGAACATTTGATTGTGGGTGGCGCGACCAGGCATCTCTCAGGATAGGGCAATGACAATAAAGCTCCGCAGCAATGCCGCACCCGCTAGGTCGCAGCCTTGATGGACCAGCAATTTGCTGTATAACCCGCTTCGTCACCCGCTCCGGTTGGAGGCTGAAAGGGATCTAGGAAGTTTTGGTCGTACACCTTAACTGCCTGGACCAAATGGGTTTTTACCCATTTCATATCCCTGTGTCTTCACTCTTTGGGTACCAGATGGGCCTTTCTCGGCCTGAATGGGGCTTTGCGCCGGAGGGATAGACCTCGCTGTCATGCGGGACAATTTGAACAGAAAGGCCAATGGTATGCCGAATTACGAGCATACGTTTCTGGTGCGCCAGGACGTGACCCAAGCCCAAGTCGAAGCGCTGATGAAGGAATTCGCCAGCGTCATCGAAGAAGGTCAGGGCAAAGTGACCAAGCAAGAATATTGGGGCCTGAAAGGCCTCGCCTTCAAAATCAAGAAAAACCGCAAGGCGCATTATGCCTACTTCAACATCGAGTCAGCGCCAGCCGCCGTTACCGAAATGGAACGGCGCATGGGCATCAATCCCGACGTCATGCGGTTCTTGACTGTGCGCGTCGAAGAACTTGAAACCGAACCATCTGCCCAGATGCGCAAACAAGATCGCGAAGAACGCGGTGATCGTGGCGATCGCGGCGGCTTTGGCGGCGGTGGCGGTCGTGGCGGCTTCGGCGGCCCACGAGGCGGTGATCGCGGCGGTTTCCGCGGCGGTGCTGGTGGTGGCGATCGTGAAGGCGGTTCGACATTCCGTCCGCGCCCACCTCGCGAAGGTGGCGCGCCCAGCGCAGATCGTGGTCCCCGTCCCCCGCGCCCAGCGCGCGACACAACCCCCGGCTCGGAGGCTTAATCGATGGCTGAAATTCAAACACCGGCCGGCAGCACCCAGCGCCGCACATTCAATCGTCGTCGCAAGACTTGCCCGTTCTCGGGCGAGGGCGCACCAAAAATTGACTACAAGGATGTCCGCACTCTTGGCCGCTACATTTCTGAACGCGGCAAGATCGTACCGAGCCGCATCACGGCCGTCTCTGCCAAGAAGCAACGCGAACTGGCTCGTGCCATCAAGCGCGCACGCTTTCTTGGACTACTGCCATACGTAATTAAGTAATCTGAAGCCTCGCACAGGCGGCAGCGTTACGTTGCCGCCTGATGTTTCCTCGTTGGGTCAGAATGGCTGCATGCCAGATCTGTCTCTAACCGCTCACACATGCGGGACAGCACACGATGCCGTTGAACACGATCCTTCTAGCCATTGCTGCCGGCATCATTTCGGCGGTTGTGTTCGCGTCGGCAACGACGGGCGGCATGTTGATCCGTCTCGTTTTGTTTTTTCTGACACCGCTCTCGTTATATCTTGCAGGCCTCGGCCTGGGACCGCGCGCAGTTGCCATCGCAGCCCTGAGCGCCACATTGACGATTCTGCTCCTCACCACGCCCGTCGCCGCTGTCGCCTACGCCGTAAGTTCGGCTGTGCCTGCGATCATCCTGACGCGCCTCGCCTTGCTCAATCGCACAACCGATGACGGCGTTGAATGGTATCCGATCGGTCGCATGGTCGCGACCGCCGCCGTGTTCGGTGGTGCTTTCGCGGTGATGGCATTGCTGTTGCTCGGCGGCGATACTGAAGCGCTGTCAAAATCCATGCGCACGTTAGTCGAAACGTTCGTCAAATCTGAGCTACCGTCTCTGCCAGGTGCGCCCACGATCACGGAAGCACAGATCGACGAAATCACCGCGACGACATTAAAAACAATGCCCTGGGCGCTGGGTATTGTTGCGACAGCGACGATCCTACTCAATCTCTGGCTTGCCGCACGCATCACGCTCGCATCCGGGCGTCTCGTGCGTCCGTGGCCGGACTTATCCAGCATGAGCCTGCCATCTGGCGCAACGTTTGCCTTGTTAGGTGCAACACTCCTCACTTTCACCAGCGGCATTGCCGGACTGGCAGCCGGTGGATTTGCTGGAGCTTTTACGTTGGCTTTTGCGCTCCTTGGCCTCGCAGTTGCGCATGTCGTAACGCGCGGCTCGCCATGGCGCAGCTTTATCCTGACGTTTCTCTACACTGGCCTTGCCGTGTTTACGGCAGGCGCAGCGCTCATCCTCGCACTCGCCGGTCTTGCCGAAACCGTTTTCAAATATCGGGAGGCACGCGCCAACACGCCACCTGAAAATCCAAACTGACTGTCACTCACCTTCGAAATTTTTAACTCAACGATCAACTCAAAGGACACCCAAAATGCAGGTCATTCTTCTCCAACGTATCGGCCGCCTTGGCCAAATGGGCGACATCGTCAACGTCAAAGACGGCTACGCCCGTAATTTCTTGCTACCGCAGAAAAAGGCTCTTCGCGCCACCGAAGACAACAAGAAAGTCTTCGAAGGCAAGCGTGCACAGCTTGAAGCCAATAACCTGAGCTTGAAAAAAGAAGCCGAAGCGGTCAACGCCAAGCTCGAAGGCCAAACGTTCGCATTGATCCGCGCTGCCGGTGACACAGGCCAGCTCTACGGTTCGGTGTCCACGCGCGACATCGCTACCGTGATTTCCGAAGGCGGCTACACGGTCGATCGCAACCAAGTCATCCTCGAAAAGCCGATCAAGGCGCTGGGTCTCACACCGGCTAAAATTCAATTGCATCCAGAAGTCTTATCAAATGTAACCCTGAACATCGCACGCTCGCAGGATGAAGCCGATAAACAGTCACGCGGCGAGAACGTCTCGGTCGTCAAGGATGAAGCGCTCGACCTCGAAACCTTCAATCCCGATTCGGCATTTGAAGATGGTGCACGTCCCGCAGACGACGACGCTGAGTAAGTTTTCAGCACCAATGCAGCTCACATGACGGCGTTGGAACCTCTCCAACGCCGTTTATTTTTGAGCCAAATCCAACTTTTCGCTTTTCTCAAAGATTGCCATGAGTTTCGCGCGCGAATCGCGCCATTATTCACACGCGCAAGCCCTGCCCTGGCACCCATGTTGATAACGGGGATGGCGGGCTGTCCGCGCGATTGCGCCCCGCCTAACACCATCGGAATCGACTAGGGTCCGACCATGGCAAATCCCGCAGTCCTCCTCACCGAGAAGCTTCAACAAGCCGCCTCGGCCACCCAGCCTCTGACGTTTCGTCAAGCACCGCACAACCTAGAAGCCGAACAGGCACTTCTGGGTGCGATCCTCGTCAACAACGAAGCGCTCGATCGCGTGTCCGGCTTTCTACAACCCGGTCACTTCTACGATCCGTTGCATGCCCGCATTTACGAAACGCTGGCGACGTTGATCCACGCCGGCAAAACCGCGACACCGATCACCGTCAAAACATTTTTCGAAAACGCAGAACCGATTGACGCGCACACCAGCGTTCCTCAGTACCTGGGTCGTTTGGCAGCCAACGCCACGACGGTCATCAATGCGGCCGAGTACGGCCGCACGGTGTATGATCTGGCAACGCGCCGCTCTTTGATTGTCATCGGCGAGGACATGGTCAACGCCGCATACGATAGCGCCGTCGATCAGGCTCCAAAGACTCAAATCGAAGATGCCGAAAGTCGCCTCTATTCGCTGGCCGAGCAGAACAAGTACGGTCAGGGTTTTGAAAGTTTCCAAAGCGCACTCGTCACTGCGATCAACATGGCCAACAGCGCATTCCAGCGCTCCGGCCATTTGTCCGGCGCTTCGACGGGGCTTTCTGACCTCGATCACAAACTGGGCGGTCTGCAACGCTCGGACTTGATTATTCTCGCTGGCCGTCCGTCGATGGGCAAAACGGCACTCGCAACCAACATCGCCTATAATGTTGCCAAAGCACATAAGTTAGGTGACCCGAAACCGGACGGAACGCGTGAAACGACGGACGGCGGTATCGTCGGCTTTTTCTCGCTCGAAATGTCGTCCGAACAGCTCGCAACGCGAATTCTAGCTGAACAAGCAGAAATCTCATCTGAGAAAATCCGCCGCGGCATGATCGACGAAACCGAGTTTCGCAAACTCTCGGGCGTCGCCGCCGAAATGTCGCGCATACCGCTCTACATCGACCAAACGGGTGGCATCACAGTCGCCCAATTGTCAGCGCGCGCACGCAAACTCAAACGCCAACACGGGCTCGATCTTCTCGTGGTCGATTACTTGCAGTTGCTGTCAGGCTCAAAGCGTAACGATGGCAATCGCGTGCAAGAAATCACGGAAATCACCACCGGCCTCAAAGCGCTCGCCAAGGAATTGACGGTCCCCATTATTGCGCTCTCGCAGCTCTCGCGTCAGGTCGAAAACCGCGAAGACAAACGCCCACAATTGTCGGATTTACGTGAATCCGGTTCGATCGAACAAGATGCTGACGTCGTCATGTTTGTGTACCGCGAAGAATATTACGTCGAGCGCACCAAACCTGCCGAAGGAACGCCTGAATTCTCCGATTGGATGACCAAGATGAGTTTGGTGTCCGGCAAAGCTGAAGTGATTATCGGCAAGCAACGTCACGGCCCGGTCGGGACGGTCGAATTGTCGTTCGAAGGACAGTTCACGCGCTTTGGAAATCTGGCGCGCGATTATATGCTACCCGACCGGTGAGCGCTCAGTCGCATCCATCGGCAGCAGCAGACGATGAGGACCAGGTGGTGAGCGCGCGTAGAACAGAGGTCCGGGCAGGCGCAACCGGCATCATCACCGTCGATCTCGGGCAAATCGCGCGCAACTGGCAAGCGCTCTCCGACAGAGTGAAACCGACGACCTGCGCGGCTGTCGTCAAAGCCGACGCCTACGGACTTGGTGCAGCGCGCATCATCCCGGCACTTGCGAAAGCTGGGTGCGGTACTTTTTTCATCGCCACACCCGACGAAGCCGAACTCGCTCGCAAGCTCGCACCGGAAGCCATGATTTATGCTTTGGACGGTCTGATCGGTGGCGCAGCGGCTGACGCTTTTCATAAACTCAACGTCGTGCCGGTTCTTTCAACCATGGAAGACATTGTAGCGTGGTCTGGACTTGCCAAACGATACGCGACCGTTCTACCCGCAGCTTTTCATATCGATACCGGTCTCAACCGCTTGGGGTTATCCGCGCGCGTCACAAGACGGTTGGCAACGGATAATGAAACGCTCACACGTCTGTCACCGTGCTTGATCATGAGTCACCTCGCCTCGGCCGACAATCCACGCGACCCCAAAAATCGCGATCAACTGCTGGCGTTTGAAACCCTCTCGGCGTTGTTTCCCAATGTGCCGCGCAGTTTGGCGGCATCAGACGGATTAATGCTCGGACCCGCATTTCATTTCGACCTGGTGCGTCCGGGATATGCGCTTTATGGCGGCCAAGCGAGCGAAACCTATCCCGCACCTGTGAAACCAACCGTGACGGTCACCGTGCGTATTCTCGCCGTGACAGATGTCGCCTCAGGCGAAACCGTTGGCTATTCCGCAACATGGCGTGCCAAACGCCCAAGCCGTATCGCAACACTTGCAGCCGGTTATGCCGATGGCGTTCCACGCAGTGCCAGCGCTCCCAACGGTCGCCCTGGTGGCCACGTTTTAATTGCCGGTCATCTGGCACCCATTGTTGGACGCGTGTCCATGGACCTCATCACGGTCGATGTCACGGATCTACCGAACGGCGTGGCCGCACCCGGCAACTGCGCCAAGTTGATTGGCGACGGCATCACCATCGAACAAGCAGGCTTTGCCGCTGACACGATCGGCTATGAAATTCTCACCCGCCTTGGTCCGCGCTTCACACGCCTCTACTTAGAAGATACCGTTTAAGCGCATGGCCAAAGTTTCCAAATCTCTGTTCGTCTGTCAGGTCTGCGGTGCGACCGCATCGCGCTGGGCTGGCAAGTGCGTCTCCTGCGGCGAATGGAACACCCTCGTCGAAGAAACCGATGCAGGACCACCGCCCGGCTCCGGCATCACGCGCCAAACCAAGGGGCGCATCGTGAAACTCGAAACGCTAAAAGGTTCGACCAAAGAGGCGCCACGATTTTCAACCGGCATTGCTGAACTCGACCGCGTGACCGGTGGCGGCATCGTGCCAGGCTCGGCTATTCTGATCGGTGGCGAACCCGGCATCGGCAAATCGACGCTCCTGTTGCAGTTAACCGCGCATCTTGCGCGCGCTGATCGCAAAGCCGTGTACTTTTCTGGCGAAGAAGCGATTGCACAGGTGCGCTTGCGTGCGGAACGATTGGGTTTATCGGATGCACCCGTCGGCTTGGCATCAGAAACCAATCTCTCAAATATTCTGGCGACGCTCGGCGAAGACCGGCCGCCTGATCTTATCGTCATCGATTCCATTCAGACGTTGTGGTCGGATGCACTAGACGCGGCACCCGGTACCGTCAGTCAGGTGCGCGCTGCCGCACAATCGCTGATCCGTTATGCAAAAATGGCAGGCTCTGCTGTTCTTCTCGTGGGTCATGTGACGAAGGACGGACAAATCGCCGGACCCAAAGTCATCGAGCACATGGTCGATACCGTGTTGTATTTCGAAGGTGACAGCGGTCATCCCTATCGCATTTTGCGCGCCGTCAAAAATCGCTTCGGTCCCAGTGACGAGATCGGCGTGTTTGAAATGGTGACAGGCGGATTGCGCGAAGTCGCCAATCCATCCGAACTGTTTCTCGGTGACCGTGATGGTGCGAGCCCAGGAGCAGCCGTCTTCGCTGGCATCGAAGGCACGCGCCCCCTACTCGTCGAAATTCAAGCGCTCGTTGCTCCATCGGGATTAGGAACGCCGCGCCGCGCCGTCGTCGGCTGGGATAGCAACCGGCTCGCAATGTTACTCGCCGTACTGGATGCCCGATGCGGAGTGTCGTTTTCGGGCCACGATGTTTATCTGAATGTTGCCGGCGGTCTCAAGATCACGGAGCCTGCTGCCGATATCGCCGCAGCCGCGGCCCTGCTGTCGTCAATATCGGGTGTTCCGCTGCCACGTAACGCCGTTTACTTTGGTGAAGTATCGCTGTCAGGCGCAGTTCGCGCCGCACCTCAGATGACGGCACGTTTGAAGGAAGCCTCCAAACTCGGATTTTCCAGTGCGGTAATCCCGGAGCAAGGAGAAGCTGACGTGGCGGGGTTAAAATTGACCCTGGGGCGCATCTCGCACCTCAAGTCACTTGCAGCGGAAGCCTTAGCATGCGACTGAACCGCTGACCGAAAGACCGGGAACAGGGCATATCAAGTCGCCCGACCAAAGAGGGACAATCGGCCATGATCGGCCCGCTTACTTACCTCGACGCCGCCTTATTGGCCGTCGCATTTATTTCGGGCCTGCTTGCCATGTATCGTGGTTTAGCGCGGGAACTGCTGTCGATCCTATCGTGGTTAGCTGCGGCCGCCGTCGGCGCGTGGATTTTCTTCACCAAGAAAGATTTGTCAGCGGACGTTGCCGCGCAGACGGGCCTACCGCCCCAGATTGCTTTGGCTGTGGTGGCACTGGTCGTTGCCCTGATCGTGCTCATCATCGTGCACTTGGTGACAGCGCGCGTATCCGATTCCATTCTCGATAGCCGCGTCGGTATGATCGACCGGGTCTTAGGCTTCTTTTTCGGGTTGCTGCGCGGGTTCATTCTGATCGTCATCCCGTACATGTTCTACGAAAGCTTCTTCCCCAACGAGCAAGAACATTATCCGTGGGTTCGAGATGCCGCTTCGCTGCCTTACATCAAGGGCGCGGGCAATACGATCCGCGGCATCCTGGTCGAATACGTGCCATCCTCCCTCACAGCGCCGCCTCAGGGCGAGCAGCAGGGATATCTTAACGTGGATGGTCGTTTGGTCACGCTGGCCATGAATGGTCGGCGGTACTATATGACGGGCCTGTGACGAGGCCGTCAGGTTTGCGTTGATGCACACCTTCGTACCCACATCCGGGGCGGCACCCGGACGGTTACGACCGGCTCGAACGCGGGAGATGGCCATGATCCCTTCGAACAACACGATGACGATCGACGGTCTAACGTTCACCCGATTTGGTGACGACCGATTGCGCGAAGAATGCGGTGTGTTCGGAATTTTCGATCATCCCGATGCGGCTGCCATTACGGCGCTGGGCCTTCATGCCCTTCAACATCGCGGACAAGAAGCATCCGGCATTTGTACTTACGACGGGCGCCAATTTCATTCTGAGCGTCGCATGGGCCTCGTCGGCGACAACTTCTCTAAAGCAGATGTCTTGGCACGCCTCAAAGGCAATATGGCTATCGGCCACAATCGCTACTCGACGACCGGCGATCCGCTGATCCGCAACGTGCAACCACTCTTTTGCGATATCGATACAGGCGGCTTTGCCGTCGCCCACAACGGCAATCTCACCAATGCGCTGACGTTGCGCAACGATCTGATTTCATCTGGCGCGATCTGCCAATCGACATCCGACACAGAAGTCATTCTGCATTTACTGTCACGCTCGAAGAAGCGCCGTGTCGTCGAACGCTTCGTCGATGCCATCCGCCAAGTCGAAGGCTCGTTCGCCCTCGTCTGCTTGACCAACGATATGATGATCGGCGCGCGCGACCCCGTCGGCATCCGCCCGCTCGTCATTGGACGGCTTGGCAACTCTTACGTTCTAGCGTCTGAAACCTGCGCGCTCGATATGGTCGGCGCAGAATTTTTACGCGAAGTTGAAAATGGCGAAGTCGTCGTTATCACCAATGGCGGCCTTGAAAGCCATCGTCCGTTCCCGCGACGGGCCGCGCGCCCATGCATCTTCGAGTACATCTATTTCTCGCGGCCAGATTCGATTGTCGGCGGTCGCACGGTTTACGAAATTCGCAAACAGATGGGCGCAGAACTCGCGCGTGAGGCGCCAGCCGATGTCGATGTTATCGTGCCGATCCCAGACTCCGGCGTACCAGCCGCCATCGGGTTCAGCCAACAAAGCGGTATTCCGTTCGAACTCGGCATCATCCGAAATCATTACGTGGGGCGCACCTTCATCGAGCCCGAACAGCGCATTCGCCAGCTCGGCGTCAAACTCAAACATTCCGCCAACTCCAGCGTACTCAAGAACAAACGCGTGCTGCTCGTCGATGACAGTGTTGTGCGCGGCACGACGTCGAAAAAAATCGTTCAGCTCATTCGCGATGCCGGCGCGCGCGAAGTCCATATGCGGATTTCATCTCCACCCATTACCCACCCTGATTTTTACGGCATCGACACACCGCGCAAAAAAGATCTGCTCGCCGCCAACATGACGCTCGATCAAATGCGTGAATTTATGGAAGCCGACAGCCTCGCATTCCTCTCGGTCGATGGGATTTATCGATCCATCGGCCTCGAAGGACGTGACGCGCGCAGCCCGCAATTCACAGATCATTGCTTCACGGGCGATTATCCGACCGAATTGACAGACCAAAATGGCGAGGGCGCACCGCGCCAACTCTCGCTTCTAGCTGAAGTTGGCTGACAGTGCGTCGTTCAGAGGTGCAACGCTCGATGTCGGAGATGTCTCTTAAGGGACGTATTGCTCTTGTCACGGGCGCTTCACGAGGCATCGGCCGTGCCGTAGCGCTCGGCCTAGCGAAAGCAGGTGCGCACGTTATTATCACCGCTCGGTCATTAGCCGCGCTTGAAGCCTTGGATGACGAAATTCAAAACGCCGGCGGTTCGGCGACACTCCTGCAACTCGATCTCAAAAAAGGTGACCGCGTCGATCAGTTAGGCCCAACGCTATTTCAGCGCTGGAAGCACATCGATATTCTGGTCGCGAATGCGGGCATTCTCGGCCCACTTTCGCCACTCGGCCACGTGACCGAAGATGGTTTTGTCACAACCATCGATATCAATCTGACAGCCAATTGGCGCCTGATCCGCACCCTTGAGCCATTGCTCAAGCAGTCCGATGGGGGCCGTGCGATCTTTTTGACATCAGGCGCAGCCAGCGGAAAATACGCGTATTGGGGTCCGTATGCCGCATCAAAGGCTGGCCTTGAAGCATTAGTCAAAACCTGGGCCGCGGAACTGGAATCGACAAACGTGCGCGCCAACCTTATCAATCCGGGCGCGGTCCGTACTGGTATGCGCGCTAAAGCGTTCCCCGGCGAAGATGCGATGACATTGCCTGCCCCCGAGGAACTTGTGCCCATGTTCCTCGAACTGGCGTCCTCCGCATGCAAACGCAACGGCGAGATTATCAATTATCGCGAGTGGCGTGACGCGGATGCCAATGCGCAACAATCCTCGACCGACAAACTGTCGGCCGATGCGTGAGATGATCGGCGAGCCGATTGCCAATCCCATATCTTAGCTAAAAGTGATCTGCATCCCATCGTAAGCGGGCTCAACGGTCTCTGGCAACTCGCGCCGCAGCGTCTCGTAATCGAGTTCGCTGGTCATATGCGTGAGGATCGTGCGCTTAGGCTTCAACCGCTCCACCCAAGCTAAGGCTTGCTTCACGCTGAAGTGGCTTTCATGCGGCGTGTAACGCAACGCATCGACCACCCAAACATCGAGACCGCTGAGCAACGGCACTGACGATTCAGGAATGTTGCTGATATCAGGTGAGTAAGCGAGGTTGCCGACGCGATAGCCCAGCGATGTCATATCGCCGTGCTTCTGCAAAATGGGCGTCGCGGTCAATAATCCCCCTGGCCCATGGATCGCAACCGGCGCAACGCCGTCGATCTCAAAGCCATTCAAGATCGGACGATAGCTAGAACCCTCAGGCGTTTGGAAACAGTAAGCAAAGCGTTCTTTCAAACTCTTTCCGGTGGCATGATCGAAATAGACATCGATCCGTTTCTTCATCGCAAAAGCGACCATACGCAAATCGTCGATGCCGTGTGTATGGTCGGCATGATCGTGCGTATAAAGCACCCCGTCCAAGGCCATCAACCGAACCGACAAAATTTGCTGCCGAAAATCCGGTGACGTATCGACCAAAACCGACGTGCAATCGCCGTTAGCAAACTTTTCAAAAAGTGCCGAACAACGCAGCCTGCGATTTTTTGGATTGTCGGGGTCGCATGCACCCCACGTCATACCGATACGCGGCACGCCACCGGATGACCCACATCCCAAAATCGTGAAGCGATAACTCATGCGGCAGCAACGCCCCCGCCGTTCGGGCCAGCTGCAAACATCAACCCACGATTTGCTTTGGTATAGAGCCTAAAAAAATTATCGGTCGTGGCAGTGCTGATATCGGCAAGCGAAACGCCTTTGATATCGGCGAGTGCAGCCGCCGTGTGCATCACATACGATGGCTCATTGGGTTTGCCGCGAAAAGGATCAGGTGCCAGAAATGGCGCATCGGTCTCGACCAAAAGCCGATCAGTGGGAACTTCGCGCGCGATCTCGCGCAGCGCTTCAGATTTCTTGAACGTGATGACACCTGAAAATGACACGTAAAGTCCAAGCTCAACAGCGCGCATCGCCAATTCGCGCCCGCCTGTGAAGCAATGCAGCACAGCCGGAAATGCGCCCTTAGCGTGCTCGTCTTCAAGAATGGCAAGCGTATCGGCGTCAGCATCCCGCGTATGGATTTCGAGCGGAAGGCCGGTTTCACGCGCCGCTGCAATATGCCGACGAAACCCCTCAGCCTGCGCTTCTGGCGATGACCGCTTATAAAAATAATCGAGGCCCGCTTCGCCAATGGCCACGACCTTGGGGTGGTGCGACATGCGCACAATCTCTTCGGTCGCTATTCCACGCTCTTCATCCGCGTTGTGAGGATGCGTACCGACCGAACAATAAACGCTGTCACTTCGTTCAGCGACGGCGAGCACGCGCTCGAATTGACGGATGCGCGTAGAAATTGTCACCATCATGCCGACGCCGTTCCCATGGGCACGGCGGATCACGCTATCGAAGTCTGTTTCGAACTGCGGAAAATCCAAATGGCAATGGTGATCGACAAGCATGGTGATCTCAACTCAAAGGCGATGCGCTTACGATTTGCCCTTCTTCTGTCCCGAAGGTTTTGCAGCTCCAGCCGAAGCCGCAGCTTCTGACGGATCGACATAGCGCGGAAACACGCCTTGCGGCTCAGGGATCAGCGTATCGGGCGTCAAGCGACTCGCATCGCCAAGCGATGCGAAGCTGCGATGGCGAGCATCGACCGCGAGTAAATCGAGCAGCTTTTCAGTAAGCTCAGGCATCGCCGGTTGCACCAAAATAGCAAACTGCCGCACACATTCGGCCGTGACATACAGAATGGTATTCATACGTTCAGGATCGGTCTTCTTTTTGGCCCACGGCTCTTCAGCCGCGAAATAGCGATTGGCGTCCGCTATGACTGTCCACACGGCATCGAGATAGCGCGTGATGGCCTGTCGATCCATCTCGCTGCGCGCAGTTGCGTATATCGCATCGGTTGCTGCCAATAACGACTGATCCTCTGGCGTGAAAGCACCAGGCTCAGGAATTTTGCCGTCGCAATTTTTGAAGATCATCGACAACGAACGCTGTGCGAGATTGCCCAGATTATTAGCCAAGTCTGCGTTGATGCGATTGGCAATCGCTTCAGGAGAATAATTGCCGTCCTGCCCGAACATCACCTCGCGCAGAAAGAAATAACGAATTTGATCGCGCCCATAGGCAGCAACGAGATCGAAGGGATCGACGACATTGCCGACCGACTTCGACATTTTTTCTCCCTTGTTCAGCACAAACCCGTGACCGAACACGCGCTTGGGAAGTGGCAGCCCGGCACTCATCAAAAAGGCAGGCCAATAGATGGCATGAAAACGCACAATGTCTTTGCCGATGACGTGAACGTCGGCGGGCCAATAGCCAGCACGCGCGCCATCACCATTGAGCAAACCTGTGGCCGTCAGATAGTTCGTGAGCGCATCGACCCACACGTACATGACGTGCCCGGCCGCACCCGGAACCGGGATACCCCAATCGAGTGTCGTGCGAGAAATTGATAGATCTTCAAGACCCATGGTGACGAAGCTGACGACTTCGTTGCGCCGCTCAGGCGGTAGAATAAAATCAGGATGGCTTGCGTAATGGGCGAGTAGCTTGTCCTGATAGGCAGACAGCCGAAAGAAATACGTTTCTTCCTCGTTCCAATCGACCGGCGTGCCGGTGGGAATAGCAACGCGAAGTCCGTCGCGAACCTCTGTCTCGTTTTCTTTGTAATACGTCTCATCGCGAACAGAGTACCAACCACCATACTTTTTCAAGAAAATGTCGCCGGACTTTTCCATTCGGCGCCAGATTTCAGCACACGCCTCGTAATGGCGCGCTTCCGTCGTGCGAATAAAATCGTCGTTGGAAAGTCCCAGCGTCGCTGCGAGTTCAACAAAGCGCGCCGCATTTTTATCGGCCAGAGCTTGCGGCGCGATGCCCTCTGCTGCTGCCGTCTGTTTCATTTTCAAGCCGTGTTCGTCGGTTCCCGTCAAAAAGAAAACGTCTTTGCCATCCAGCCGTTCAAAACGAGCAATGCAATCTGTGGCGATCGCCTCATAGGCATGACCGATGTGCGGCACGCCATTGGGATAAGAAATCGCTGTCGTGATGTAGAATTTGTCAGCCAAGGCAGGGATAGTCCTTCGTGTCTTCGCCGCGAGAATTAGCCACGACATGCCGCTTCGAGTTGCGACAGGCTCGCTAATATCAGAGCTTTACGATCGAGATTGAGAGCAAGAACTTCGGCTCTGTTTCGCGCCAGTGTTTCCCATAGCTCAGCGAAGCTGGCAAGCCGCGCAGGTCCGATCAGCCTTTGTGCCAGCGCGACATCATCAGCATGCCCTTGCCCCGTCGCCTCTGCCCTAATCAGTCGTGCCAGCGTTTCCTGGAACAGCTCAGTGAACAACCAGAATTTCTGCTCGTTCGCAGCCCCCTGCACCTCATCTGCCAACATATGCGCGGCTCGACCATCGACACGTGGCAGAAGTGAAAAAATCTTGTCGATCCGGGCCTGAAGCTGGAACCCACCGCCTTGAATGAATTCAAGTGCGCGTCGAACGCTGCCACCAGACATACGCTGCAATGCGCGCCAATCCTCCGGTCTTGGCTCATCCTTGTTTGCGGCCTGAAGCGCAGCACGCACCGCGCGCTGGAGATCATCCTCGTTGAGCGGCGCGAGTGTAAGGGTGCGGCAGCGCGAGCGGATCGTCGGCAGCAGCCGTCCTGGCGATGCTGACAAAATCAGAAATATGCTACGAGACGGCGGCTCTTCGAGTGATTTTAACAGCGCATTCGCAGCGTTGATGTTGAGATCGTCGGCGCTATCGACGATGACAACGCGACGGCTACCTTCCTCAGCACTGAGCGCCAGAAACGATTTCAAGCGTCGCACCTCATCGACCGCGATCGACTGTGAAAAGCGTTTCGACTTCTGATCGTAACTTCGACGTAGCAACAAGAGACCTGGATGCGAGAGGACCGTCACTTGACGATAAGTGCCACTCTCAGGAGATACATCGAGACCATCTCCGAATAAATCACGATCATCCGGTCGCGCTAAGGCGGCACGTGCAAACCGATAAGCCAGGGTTGCCTTACCGATGCCTGTTGCACCCGTCACCAACCACGCATGATGCATTTTTTCTGATTTGAGTGCGGCCCAAAAAGTCTGTTCTGCTTCGCCATGACCATAAACGACAGCCGTTTCACGCGGATGCGCAAAACCTTCAAGACGATCGGCCTCTGGCGCAGCTTCGGTATCAGCAATCAGTGTGGCGCGCGCCATCACAACACCATTGACAATAAACGATCGCTCACGGCTTGCCACACGGCGGTCTCAACACTTTCCTCAGCGAGATTGCCATCGATTAAAATACACCGCGACGGCTCGCGGTTGGCAATTTCCAAGAAACCTTCCCGTAACGCTTCATGGGTTTCCAAACGCTCTGCATCATAACGCGATAGCGTTCCGCGCAATTCTGCGCGTGCCAAGCCTTCCTCTGCGGGCAGATCGAGGATCAGCGTAAGATCCGGCAAGTCGGCAGCCACCGTGTAGCGCTCCAACTGCGCGATCAGTTCAGGCTCGATGCCATACAGATGACCTTGATAGACACGGGTTGAATCGATGAAGCGATCCGAAATCACCCAGGTCCCCTCGTCCAATGCAGGGCGAATAACCGCTGTCATATGTTCGGCGCGTGCAGCAGCAAATAACAACAATTCTGTCAGAGGATCTTGCGGGCGATCTTTAAGGATCAGATTACGAATATCTTCGCCCAGCACAGTTCCACCTGGCTCGCGCGTGATCAGCGTGGCAATTCCAGCACCTTCTAGCCGGTGCGATAGCCGCTTGGCCTGGGTCGATTTTCCAGCACCTTCACCGCCTTCGAATGTAATAAAACGTCCACGCGCCATACCTAGCCCCTCGCTGCCTCGCACGTGCGATATAGCAAATGATCATCCGTCATAGAGTAGGCAGTCTAAAGCGCCAGACGCCGTAATGCCATGAGCATCAGGGAATCAAGTCCTCGTCGCACGGTGCCCGCCGGCTCGACATCTTCAGCCGCATATAGCGGAATTTCCGAACTGGCGCTGGATGTACTAGTCACCCGCAATGTGGCAACCTGATCGCCGCGTTTAACCGGCGGTTTCAGAGGGGCAACATAGACAATCTCGGCTGAAAGCCGTTGATTGGTCGGAAGCTTCGGAAGCGCAATCGTCACGTCACCCTTACCGGTCAACGGCACATACATACTTTGCCCGCCCCAGACACGCGCATGCCCGATAATCTCAGCATCATCGAATATTTTGACGTCGCTGATCGCGGTAAATCCCCATTCCAAGAGCTTAATGGCATCGTTCTTACGTTGCGTCTCAGTCTCTGCACCGGACAGAACAGCGATCAAGCGACGCCCATCACGCACGGCAGATGCGACCAATCCATATCCAGAATCTCTGGTATGACCTGTTTTTAATCCATCAACGCCAATGCCAGCCGACAAAAGCGGATTGCGATTAAAAAATTTATGCTTCCGATAGAGAAATTCGCGCTCGGCAAAGACCGGATACTGATCGGGATATTCAGCAATCAAATGGCGCGCCAATACCGCCAACTCACGTGCCGTCATCAAATGCTGCGGATGATCCAGACCAGTCGCATTCGCAAATGTTGATTTTTCCAACCCGATGCGGCGCGCTTCGTCAGTCATCAACTTTGCAAAATTGGCTTCACTACCGCTCATCCCCTCGGCAATAGCCATCGCAGCATCGTTGCCAGATTGAATAGCAATACCGCGGATGAGTTCATCGACACGGGCCTTGGTGTTGACAGGAACAAACATCGCAGATGTTCCGGATGGTGCCCCACCCTTGCGCCATGCGTTGACGCTCATGACGATTTCATCGGTCGGCTTGATCTGTCCATCCTTCATCGCTTTGAACAGCACGGCCAGCGTCATCAGCTTGCTCATGCTCGCAGGCGGCGCGAGATCGTCAGCGTTCTTTTGATAAAGGATCGCACCGGATGCAGCGTCGATGAGGATCGCGCGCGGCGCGACTGTGACATAGCCCGTCGGAGCAGCACCGCCTGCAACGCTTTGAGTCGCAATTCCCAAGCTCAAAACCAAAGCGGCGAGCATGGTAAAGTTGCGCGAGACTCGCTGCCGTCGAATGAGCCGACGCAACAAAATAAGCTGAGAATGAAAAAGTAATCGAGGTGCCATGCGATACAGTACGCGCGCCCCATAGTGTGGGTCAACGTCCTGCAACACGTCACAATTATGGCAACTACCCTTTGTGATTATTCAAAAACGACACGCGTATCAGAAACACCGCGCTGAGATATGGTGGCTACTGTTCGCTCAGTGTCATGCGCATCGATGGGTCCGACACGCACGCGATAGATATGGCCATTTTCCGAAGCCATAGGAGCAACCTCGACTGCGCCGACGTGCGCCAGATCACGCCGCAACCTTTCGGCGTTTTCAAGATCTCGAAATAATCCGACCTGAATATACGCAGCCCCTTGCGATTGAAGGCGTTCGCGTGATGGGCGGCTTTGCAAAACAACACCGTTCGAATGACCAGAGCGATATGCTGTCGGCGACCATGCACGCGGCGGCTCGGAGACCTGGCGTGATTGAGGCCGCATATTCACAAATTTTCGTTGTGAACCTGACTGCTCTGCTAAAAACTGGCGTTCGCGCCGATCGTCACCATTCATGGGCGCACGTCCCGCATATTGAACGCGTACACGACCTTTGCCTTTGTCGGCATAACCGATGGCCCGCGCCGAAGCATATGAGAGATCGATGATCCGACCGGCAACATAAGGCCCGCGATCGTTGACACGAACCAAAACCTTTCGACCATTATCGAGGTTCGTCACGTAAGCATACGATGGCAGCGGGAATGTAGGATGCGCGGCCGTCAGCCCGTTCATGTCGAAAATTTCGCCGTTGGCCGTCACTCGACCGTGGAAATCGTCACCATACCAAGACCCGATGCCTTGACGGTCGTAGGAGCGATCTTCACGCGGCACATACCAGCGCCCAGCAACCTTGTAAGGTCTGCCTAACTTGTAGTGGCCACCGCCCTTGGTGATCTTTCCATGACCTTTTACAACACGTGGGCTGGTGCGAACGCCATATTCGGCCTCGGTGAACGCCGGCCGCGAAACCATCAGCCCTGTTTTCGTCCTCGCAGGCTGAGGATCATAAGACTGCGAACAGGCCGCTGTCAGAGCAGCTACGCTCGAAGCAAGACTGAGGCGTAACGCCACCGGACAACTGAAATGTTTTGACACCACGGACCACGGGCCTCACGCAAAACGCAACAACGCCTTGCCAAATCCCATAAACACGGTCGGTTTGGCGCAAGCATGCTTGAACCATGGCAGAATTGGCTTAGAGACCGGTAAATGCTGTTCAGACCTTGAGGGTTCTCGACGAAACAGCTAGGAACGTGCGCTTCGATCAGGCAAAACTGGCGTACATGAAAATGTCGCCTCAAAGTTGCATGTCCGAGTTTGGAGGGGTGGCCGAGTGGTTTAAGGCACCGGTCTTGAAAACCGGCGTAGGCGCAAGTCTACCGTGGGTTCGAATCCCACCCCCTCCGCCAATAAAGTGCGGTAGGTAATTGATTTTAATAACATTATTGCAAATCTGATAATCCCGGTCCCCCACTCAGACCACCAAATAAGTTTGCTTGGGCACTGGCTGCCAAGAGTTCATTTATTAAAACTTTTCGCCCCAAACTACCGGCAATCTTTTCCCCATGATCCTTATGCCGGACGTCATGCGCGTGCTCACCGTTCTCGGCGTTGTGCTTGGGTGGCGGTTCCGCCATCTGCACAAGGTCGGTAACGGTTGGCGGGTTCGCGCCTTCAACGGCCTGATCGAATTTCCGCTTCGGAATGCTTGCGATTGAGATGGCTTCTTGAGCGGCGGTTTTGCCGATGCCTGCCTTCTCGATGGCTGCCTTGCGCGACTGTAAATCCCGGCCGCCCGGCCTTTTCATTTGTGCATGTTGATTGTTTTTACCGTTCGCCGGTTCGATCTGATCGAGAAGTTCGCCAGCGCGGCGCTCGGCGCGTAGGCGAATGCGCTGCGTCAGCTATGACTCAATTCAGTTTTGTGCTCGGCTTATCGTCACTCGTTTCGAGACGTAGCGCACAGCGCCGTAGGAGCATCGCCAGCGTCGTATCGGTAGTATTGGCCTCTTGCCCATGCCGAAACAATTTCAATCGCCTGTTGCGCTTCCTGCTTGGTCCTGACGTCATCGCTTTTCATGATGATGCACCTTGTCGCCTGCCATGCTAACCTCGGTCCGGGAACGGGATAGACCCATCCGAGGGCATCCCCGTGAATAAATTCGAACTTCCACCGATTGTGAAGCTG
>PERI01000002.1 GCA_002928515.1 Hyphomicrobium sp. | reverse complement strand
GTCGTCCTCTCAGACCAGCTAAGGATCGTCGCCTTGGTGAGCCATTACCTCACCAACTAGCTAATCCTACGCGGGCCCATCCTATAGCGATAAATCTTTCCCCTTACGGGCGTATACGGTATTACTCCAAGTTTCCCTGGGCTATTCCGTACTATAGGGAAGGTTCCCACGTGTTACTCACCCGTCTGCCACTCCCTATTGCTAGGGCGTTCGACTTGCATGTGTTAGGCCTGCCGCCAGCGTTCGTTCTGAGCCAGGATCAAACTCTCAAGTTGAAAGTATTGATTCTGGATTTTGGCTTGGAAGTTAATCCAAGGAATCTTCTACGTAACGGGCACCTTCACATCATGACGCCGTCTCTGGTTGCCCAAAGCTGACGTCACGGTGATGGTTATGAAACGCAGAGTTCTTCCAGAGTCTGTTGTGATTCCGATCTTGCGACCGAAATCCGCCAGGACCCCGCCGTCTGCGTTTCCCTTCCTTCAAATTCAATTGTCAAAGAGCAAAATTGAGAACACAAATCCGTCCGGCGGCGTCACCGCCGGTGTTTTCGAGACAAAGAGGTCCTAGCCGGATGGTCCGGCATAGACCCACAACGTTTCGATGATTTATGTCCCCAACGGGACAGCGAAGCAACGTGTGCTCCGCTCAAGCCCTGGTTAAACAACATGCCGAGCTTGGTGTCAACAAACTTTTTAAACTTTTTTACGCTTGTGGATGGGTTGTTGGGACATCCAACAATCTCAAGACACATCAGTCGTTTAGCTCAACTTCGTACATTTATGTAAGGTTGCTGATAGAAATATCAAGCCAACCAGCAATTCCGCCACGACACCGCCCTGATTTCCGCGTTTTTGAAGCCGCGCACATGATAACGCCGTGGCGAACATAGCTAAAATCAGGTTAACACCGATGGTGCGATTGATATTTGAGGTTGTGTCATGCATGGCCCGCAAAGTTTCGCGACTGTACGGTCCATGATCGCAGAGCGTTAGAGCCGCGAAATTGAAAGCGAGCCCAATTCGGCTTGCCTTGATGCGTGAAGATGATGCCGGGATGGGACCATTAAGGGCCCGGTAAAAAGGGGGAGTTCGCGAGACGTGCTAGTCCGTCGGAGGAAACTATTGCGCGCTGCCGACGGCGCCTTTGGGCTGCAAGCACCTTCGCGCGTCACCGACGAAACCTACCGACCAGAAATTTACGGCGGACGCGGCTCCGGCATCGTCAAAAGCATGTACGACAGCGATCATGCAGACACGCGCAGCGGCGGTCGCTTTCGTTGGATGTTGAGCACATGCCTCGCGGCAGCTGTTGGCGCGATTGCCATTCTCGTTGTCATCTATGGTTCATCCGATAATAACGGCTCGCCCGACGGCCTTATGCCTGCACTCCAAAACATGAGCGACGGTGCCGTCACTGCCGCAATTTTTCCAACTGTGAAAAATGCCGATGGCTTGAAGTGGGTGTCGCCAAAAAGCGATCGCCTGCAATTGACGAGCGGCGCACTTTCGACACGCTACATCATTCACGAATCTTCCAAGAGCCGCCGCGATGGTCGCGAATACGTGCGCCAGAAACCGTATGCACGCATCGTTGCGCGCTTGGCACCGGTTCCATCTGAGTTCGACCAAACGATACCGCCTTTCAATCCGTTCAAGTTGTACGCCAACAATCAACCGGTCGCTGCAAACGCCGATCTGGATGAAGCGGCGGGCAGCGGCCTGTCACGCACCGACGTGTCTGTGAAAGTTGTCGAACTTCTTGGCGGCATTCTACCCGGCGAAGATGGCCAGGAACTCGACGTCAAAGAAGTCGCCGATATCGTTGAGCGAACCAGTGAGCCATCGCCACCCGCTGCGGCCATCGGTGATGCCACCGACGATCCACTCGATGGCAACGCTGGTGACGAAGGATCTGAAACTCTGGGCGCTGAAAACGCAGCATGGCAACCGCGCTCCGCTTCGTCAAAAGAAACAAACACCACCGAAATTTATAAAGCTGCCGAAGCGCCAGATGATCCCAGCAGCAATCTAGAAGGCGGCGAACTTTTCCTGGTCAAAGTTGGCGCAACCGACACGCTCAATAAAATTCTAACGCAAGCTGGCGCGCCGTTGTGGCAAGCCCGTGCAATGATCGAGGCGGCACAAAGCATCTTCCCAGAATCGGCCCTCGTTCCAGGGCAGGAAGTCCGCATCACACTCGTCCCATCGCTCACACAAGCAGATGTCAAAGAGCCCGCGCGCTTCTCAATTTTTTCAGATGGTCACGATCATCTCGTCACAGTAACACGCAACGCATCGGGCGAATTCGTTGCCTCCACACAATCGTTGCTATCGGAGGAACTTCGGCAAGCCAGCGCTTCGGGCGGTGACGGCGCGCAAAACGAAACGCTGTACGCCAGTTTATTCCACGCAGCTCTCACCCAAAACGTACCCCCAGATACTATCCAACAAGTGCTGCGTGTGAATGCCTTCGACACCGATTTCCGCCGTCGCGTGCGCCCAGGTGACACGGTCGAATTTTTCTTCGACATGAAAGATGAGCAATCGACCGACGGTCCTCCCGGCGAGTTGCTTTACACATCCATCAACAGCGGCGGAGCGGCCTACAAATTTTATCGCTTCAGAACGCCCGATGGCGTGATCGATTACTTCGACGAGAAGGGCAACAATTCGAAACGCTTTCTCATGCGTAAACCGGTACGTGGCGAAGATGCACGTCTGACGTCCGGCTACGGCATGCGCTTCCATCCACTGCTCAACACCCGCAAAATGCACACCGGCGTCGATTGGGCGAGCGCACCTGGCACGCCCATCTTGGCGTCGGGCAACGGCACCATCGAGGAAGCTGGCCACAAAGGCTATTACGGAAATTATATCCGTATCCGTCATGCCAACGGTTACAACACAGCTTACGCACACATGAGCAGGTTCGCATCTGGCGTCGCAACGGGCGTGAAAGTGCGGCAAGGCCAGGTCATCGGCTATGTGGGCACCACGGGATTGTCGTCAGGACCGCATCTTCATTTCGAAGTGCTCGTCAACGGGCGATTTGTCGATCCGATGTCGATCCAGGTACCGCGCGAACGCAAACTTGAAGGCAAAGAGTTGGCAGAGTTCCAAAAAGAACGCGCCCGCATTGAAGATCTCATGCGCCGTGCGCCCGTCATGACAGCCAATAAATAAGCGTATCAGAACCAACAATGACTCTCACACGACCAGTCTAAGGTCCGATCAGACCAAACCCGTCGCATAATAAACGCCGATGACAAAAAACACGGCGAGTGTTTTGATGCACGTGATAGCAAAAATATCTTTGTACGATTGCCGGTGCGTAAGCCCCGTCACAGCGAGCAACGTAATCACAGCGCCGTTATGCGGCAGCGTATCCATGCCACCGCTCGCCATTGCCGCAACCCGGTGGAAAACCTCCAATGGGATGTTTGCAGCACTAGCCGCTGCAATAAATTGATCGGCCATCGCCGCCAGCGCGATGCTCATGCCGCCCGATGCAGAGCCCGTGATACCGGCCAGCGTGGTGACCGTGATCGCTTCATTGATCAACGGATCAGGGATCGCCTTCAATGCGTCCGCAATCACCAGAAATCCAGGCAGCGCTGCAATGACGGCACCGAACCCATATTCGGACGCCGTATTCATAGACGCCAGCAAAGCACCCGCAATCGCCGGTTTGGTGCCTTCGGCAAATTGCGCGCGGATGGTCGTCCAAGCCAGGACGAGCACACTCAATATGCCAAGCAACAACGCGCCTTCCACAGCCCAGATCGCTGCCACAGCACCAACATCGGCCGTGACAGGCTTGCCGCCCGGCGTCAATGCAGCCTCATAGGACGAGCCATAGCTTTGCGGAATCCACAGCGTCAGCGCCTTATTCGTGATGCCCACAACAAGCAACGGTAGCAGCGCAATAGCTGGGTGCACGCGCGCATCGTCAGATGCAATAACCGGCTCGTTGGTATGGTCGGCACCGTATCCTTCACCCGCAGCGAGCGCCACGCGCCGCCGCCATTCGAGATACCAAAGTCCGAGCGTCAAAATAAACAACGCGCCAATGGTACCAAGGACTGGCGCTGCCCAAGTGTCGGTTTTGAAAAACGTGGTCGGAATGATGTTTTGAATTTGCGGTGTGCCAGGCAGCGCGTCCATCGTTAACGTGAAGGCACCAAGCGCGATGGTTGCCGGGATCAAGCGTTTGGGAATATCGCCCTGCCGAAACATATCTGCGGCGAACGGATACACTGCAAACACAACGACGAACAGCGACACGCCACCATACGTCAGCAGCGCTGCAACGAGCACGATCGAAACGATTGCGCGCTCTGGTCCAAACACGCCAATGGCAGCGGCAACGATCGCGCGTGAAAATCCAGATAGCTCGATCAACTTGCCGAAGATGGCACCCAGCACAAACACAGGAAAATACAATTTCAGAAATCCGACCATCTTGTCCATGAACACGCCAGTAAAAACCGGCGCGACGGCAGACGGATCAGTAAGCAGAACGGCACCCATGGCAGCGATGGGCGCAAACAGGATCACGCTGTACCCGCGATATGCAGCGATCATCAGGAATACGAGTGCGCCGAGCGCGATCAAAAAACTCATCGATGCTCCTTGCGCCATATCGCGAGGTGGAATGTAGCGCACCGCCTTATCATCGCAAGCGCGCTAACCATGTGCGAGGTTTTCACAACGCAGCGCCATGATTTCGCCCCTTCCATTGGATGCATATGCAGCAGCGGGAACGACAGACGGCGTAGGGGAACTTCTGGGGATGTATCATGGCCGACCGCACGCGCGACGAGCACGAAACGCTCAATCCATATCGTGATTTTTTGCCGGACGAGGATTTCACGTTCGAGCAGCTACATGCTGGCGAACCGATCTATGCGGCTGGCGCAGAGCGCCGCGACACGCTCCTGCCAGCGGCATTGACGGTCGCTGTGTTGCTTGTGGGAGGCTGGGGATTGGTGCAAACCAAATCGACCTGGGAGCCACTCCTGCCGCCCGATCTCTCAACGCTTGTCAGCACCACGACGCATGCCAATGCGCCAATCGCGCAGGCCGATCCTAATCCGCTGCCAAGCGCGACACCCTACGTGCCTTTGGCAGCATCACCGCCGGTACCAGATCGCGATATTGCGAACGCACCCGGCGCCGAAGCTGGAACGCCCGTTGAGCCATCGACCACGCCCGACGTCGCTACAATAAACGCCGATGCGACCGAGGTAGCATCGAGCGAAACAACGACGAATTCAGAAATCGAGCCAGCGCCCGCACCGCTGCCGCCACCGAACGCAGATCCCGCCGATCCCTATCAAACTCGCGCAGTCGCTGTTGGATTGCATCCAGGTTTATCACCCGGACTGCTCACACGCATGTCACCGACAGATTATCGCAATGCTGCGATTGCCATTCGCAAAGCTTTGGCTGAGACAAAAGATGGCGAGAAACTGGTTTGGCCGCAGAAGCCAAGCCAAAAACTTGCATCATTCGAAGTGCATTTTGTGCGCAGCGCAACACCTGAATGTCGTCGCTACGTCGTCACAGTCACCAAGGACCGCTGGTCGACGACGGCGCAGCCGATGGAAAAATGCGGGTCTAGTGACAGCACGACGAAACGCAGTTCGTGACGCATGCCTCAACGCACGCGCACTAAAGTAAAATCGCGCCGCTTACTTATTGCGTTCGCGCTTGGCGATTTTGGCTTCACGTTTGGCGGCATTTTTAATTTTGCGTTGCGTGGCCTGAATACGGCGACGGCGCAGGTTCGACATAGTCGGCATAGCTAAAATCCGTTTCTATTGGTTCATAGCCGCCAGTGCGGCCTCTCTTGACTGTGCTCGATAGACTGAAGCACGCGCGTTGCCAAGGTGCCTTGCATACCAAGCCAGACGACGCGCCAACCAGCCACACCCGAGCGCTCAACATCCATGCGCGCCACCACGGGTGCAAGGTGGCCGGCTCGCGGAACGCGAGTCGGTTGCGCCAACAAAGAAAGGACGGGGCGACGGGCCTCGCTCTTTGCTTTTGGATTTCGGGGATGCAGCCATCGCCGCCCCGCGTCATGCCAACTCCCGGCCGCGACGATGACCCCGCAGGACCAGCGCCGCTCGGCAAACTGCGGATCGCGTGACCGCGATCCCTGAGCCGTCGATACCGCCATTCGCCCGCGCATCTCCAATTTCGAGCGAGCGTTTCACCACGCCTTCGCGTCCTAAGACGCCTGTCGCGCGGCAGGCAGACATCCCCGGCATACCGATTTCTCCGGGCGGCCCTGCATGCTCCGACCACTCACGAGTTCGCGGCACGAGCTCATGCCTTTCGCAGTGCGGTCAGATGTGTGGAGTATGCGGGATCGCAAACTTGCGGGGATAAGTCTGCCTGTGAATTTTGTCAGTGAGGGTTAAGCGCGGGGATATTTGTCAGTGCGATCTGAACACTTGAGCGTTGTGGACCGCCGACCGCAGCGGTGTGCTTTTTGTCAGATTGCTGCTATCGGACTGGGCGCTTCCACGCCGACATTGGAATAAAATAATGAGCAAACCTGCCCTCGATAAAGATCTCAAAAAACTCGTCCAGGTCGAGAAAGCAACGCAGGAAATTTCCAGAACGCTGGCGACTCCGGGATTACTCATCATATTTATGGTTGGTGCGGTGGTGGTCGCAACCCGCGCTATGGACCAAAGCTCATATGCACACTTCGTCGTGATAGCTGCAGTGATTGCCGCTTATATGGCAGTCAATATCGGCGCCAATGACGTGGCCAACAACATGGGGCCTGCAGTTGGCAGTCGTGTGCTGACAATGACAGGCGCGATTGCCATTGCCGCATTCTTCGAAGCAGCCGGCGCCATTCTAGCTGGTGGCGACGTGGTGCAGACAGTCGCGAAGGGGCTATTGATCGAGGATCATGGCATCGTCGATATTTCGTTTATTCACGTCATGATGGCAGCACTATTAGCGGCCGCCCTTTGGATTCATCTGGCAACCTTTTTGGGCGCACCCGTATCGACGACGCATGCCATTGTCGGCGGCGTCATGGGCAGTGGCGCGGCTGCAGCAGGATTTGCAGCAGTAAACTGGTCGGTAATGGGTATCATCGCTGCAAGTTGGGTCATTTCACCGATCTTCGGTGGACTATTTGCAGCCATCCTCCTCGGACTGATTAAGTCACTCATCATCTATCGCAAAGACAAAGTGGCTGCAGCGCGTCGCTGGGTTCCGCCTCTTGTCGGCCTGATGGCCGGTGTATTCGCAATGTACTTGGCAACCAAGGGCCTCAGCCGAATTTGGCGCCCTGCATTAGAAATCGTAATTGTTATTGGGTTCATAGGTTTTGCACTTGGCTTTTTCGTCGCTCGTCCGTGGGTCGAGCGACGCGCCGCATTGATTGAAAACCGACGCAAAGCGATTGCCGAACTTTTCGCATTACCGCTTGTCGGTGCCGTCGCACTCTTGTCCTTTGCCCACGGCGCCAACGATGTCGCCAACGCTGTAGGTCCTCTGGCTGCGATCGTTGCGGTGGCACAACAAACCTCTTCCGGTGTCGGTCAAGTTGCATTGCCGTTTTGGGTTTTAGCCATCGGCGCCTTGGGAATTTCGTTAGGCTTGACGCTATTCGGACCAAAGTTGATCCGCTTGGTGGGCGAGAAAATCACTAAAATGGATCCCATCCGCGCGTATTGCGTGGCTTTGTCGGCGGCAACAACTGTGTTGGTAGCCTCAGCGCTTGGTCTGCCAGTATCGTCAACACACATCGCTGTCGGTGCCGTATTCGGTGTTGGCTACTTGCGTGAGTACATCACCAACCGAGGTGTGCCAAACCCTGCGGTATCCCCCCGCTCGGTTTTTCTGGAACCGTCAAAATTGAATGCCACTCCGGAAGAAGCCATCACCAATTTTCGAAAGCGCGAAAAACGCATGTTGATCCGCCGTCAACATGTGTTCGCTATTGGCGCAGCCTGGGTGATCACAGTGCCAGCGGCGGGTTTCTTAGCCGCTGCCTGCTATATGTTGATGACCGCTGTATCGGGGTAATGGCTCGCGACTAGGCTCTGTCCAAGTTCCTTCGCTAAACCTGCAAGAACGGGATCACTGAGCAAACGTTTGGCTTCTGGCAAAAGCACCCAATGCCGGTGGCGACTTTTCATCTCCGCCCACGTCGTATGCTGATGGGTGACCAAGAGCGGATACATATCTACTTCGACGACCTTTCGCACCATCGGCCCTTTCTTGATGGTCCGATACGTGCCGATGAGCTGTCGCCCGATATTACCTTCGACACCAGCTTCTTCAAAAGCTTCAAGGGCAGCCGTTTCCCAAGGCTGTTGACCGTCAATCATCGAACCCTTTGGAAAAATCCATCGCCCGCTGCGGCGCGACGTAATCAGCAAAAATGTGACACGCTTTTTATGCAGGGCATAAGGCATTGCGCCCACTTGCCGCTCGGTGTCAGGCGACCTCGTACGCAGCAGGAACCGATCAGTCAGATATTGCACTGTGCTATGCAAAGTGATGGCCCATGTCTTGAGATAGAAAGTTCACTCCGACCGTTGAGTGAAATAAATAGAGCACTCTCGATAAATCTGAAAGATGTCAGTTTGCAAACCCTATTACTGCGCAAAACATATAAACACACTTTTAAATTGCCAACGACAGAGGGGCCGCGTGGCGTCGCGATTTGCCTTCGAAGTAGCAGCCGTCTTCAAGCAGCAGGGTCTTATGAAAAATATCCCCCGCGACGGAACAGGCCATCTTGAGCGTCAGATCATTGGCGTAGATCGCTCCGCTGACTTCACCCAAAACCAAAACCGTCTCGGCAATAATATTGCCATCGACGACACCGCGCTCTTTGATCGTCACTGACGTACATCGCACATCGCCGTTGACGATGCCTTCGACGACGACATGGCCAGGATAGTCTAGAAATCCCTCAATGGCCGCTTTATGAGGGATCGAGAGCGTTGTCGGTAACTGTCCAAGAATGGTGCTGGCTGTCATCGGTCATCCCAATATAAAAAGTTGCAATCTCACGACTTGATGTAAGTTGCTTGTCGGCGTGCACGGGTAGCCGCCGCGCGATAACAGTCTCGCTCGGCTTCAAGGCGTGCGATTTCGAGTTCGTGTGGATCGGCGCGCGCTGCGAATTCGGCAAAGGTATTCGATCGTTTCAAAAGCGCCCGCGAGTCACAACTTTTGCCATCTGAATACCCACGCGCTTCGGCATGGGAAATAAATAAGTCGTCCCACTCATCTTCAACGCACGCACACCCTGAAAGCAAAAAGCTGGCGAGAGCCATCGCTGGCATCAACCGCACCACCATGTGCGCCTTGTTATGTGTGCTGATCAGTGGCATGCGAACCACAACACTCTATCTGCCGAATGACTAATCACCGGGACCTCTATGGGTTTTGCTGAGCAAGTTTCTGTTGCTGTGCGAGCACGATATCGTAAGCCCGCCTATACCAAAGGCGCGCGCGTGCCGTGTCGCCAGATGCCTGCACCCCGATCTTCGCCAAACTGACAGGATCGAAGGTGTTGCCGACAGCCAGCGCGCCTTCGGGCCTACCCAACTGTGCGGCACGTTCGAAAGCATGACGAGCTGCCTTCAAGTTGCCTGCGGACAAATGCTTCTGCCCCGCGAGAAGCTCGGCATGACCATTTTGGGGAGATTTTTCTGCAACCTGCAAAGGTTGCGGTGGAATGCTTTTGGCTTCGGCAGCACGCGTTGGCTGTTCGTTGATGGGCGCAACCACAACATTGTTCTGAGGCAGTGGCTCAGGCGGTGCTGATGTAGCCCCCGTTGAAACAGAGACTTGCGCGTCCCACGCCGCTGGTGTCGATACCGCAGCTTTCGACGTCGAAGTTTCACGAGATGCTGGATATAAATCTGTACTAGCCTGGCGAGAAACTTTGACAGATTCAAATCGCGCACGGTCTTGAGCAGCGGTAGCCTCCACCAACGCATGTGCGCGCTTAAGCGCTTCGGCTTCGCTTGCAGACAGCAAAGCCTTCTCCTCAGCCGCTATGCGAGCCGCGCGTTCCTGATCGAGTTGAGATTTGACCGTATGCGCGTGTTGAACAACCTCCGCATAGTCGATCGTCACATCACTCTTGTCCTTTTGCGCTGGCGTTTGAGCCGTCATCTCGACCGGCGAGCCATCGGAAGATGGCAGCGACGACACCAACATCATCGCAGCCACGCCTCCAGCCACTATCCCGATGGCCGCGATAACGAGGAGCGACGTCGATGGCGAGCGACTAAGGTTTGAAGAGGAATTCAGGTTGTCGCCACATCGCTTGGTAGCCGTGTCGTCAATATTCAGCCGTTCGACATGATCGCGAATTTCAAAATGACGGCGCGGCTCGTCATTCGTTGAATTTGTATCGTCCGACATATGCGACCCCAATACGCAAAACTGATCTGGATCCCCATGCGATCATCAATGCGAAAGTGACCGTACTATGCCTTTTGATTATACATTTTGAGCACAAGGTCGAACGGTGCGCTCTATGAGAAGAGCGTCTGCAGACCGTTAATCATATCTGCAGACGCTACGACTGAAAGTGCACCTATACTCAACGACAACATATGCGCTGACGCGCGAGCGCGTTAGGCAGCAGCCTTCACCGGCCAGCCATTGATCGTCAGTTCGCCATCGCGCACCGAGACTTGCACCGTGTCGCCATCCTTTACGCCACCAGCCAAGATTTGCTCGGCCAATGGATCCTGCACGTAGCGTTGAATGACGCGCTTGAGGGGACGCGCGCCATAGGCGGGATCGTAACCGCGGTTCGCCAGCCAAGAGCGCGCGCTATCATCAAGTCGGATCGTGATCTTACGATCGGCAAGCAAGCTATGCAGACGACCCATCTGGATATCGACGATTTTCACCATGTCCGCACGCTGCAAGCGATGGAACAAAATGATCTCATCCAAACGATTGAGAAACTCAGGGCGGAAGCGCGAACGCACTTCAGACATGACGTCGTCTCGCACGAGTTCGGTATCTTCGCCTTCCTTTTGGTTGACGAGATAGTCAGAGCCGATGTTCGAAGTCAGCACAATCAACGTATTCTTGAAATCGACCGTGCGCCCCTGTCCGTCGGTCAAGCGACCATCGTCCAGCACTTGCAGCAGAACGTTGAAAACGTCCGGATGAGCTTTTTCGATTTCATCGAACAGAATGACCTGATACGGACGTCGGCGCACCGCCTCCGTCAACGTGCCGCCTTCCTCATAGCCGACGTACCCGGGGGGCGCGCCGATCAAACGCGCAACCGAATGCTTCTCCATGTATTCCGACATGTCGATGCGTTGAATGGCGGTTTCATCATCGAACAGAAAGCCGCCGAGGGCCTTCGTCAACTCGGTTTTGCCAACACCTGTCGGACCTAAAAACATAAACGAACCAATCGGACGGTTAGGATCTTGTAAGCCCGCGCGTGCACGACGCACGGCCGTCGAAACCGCGATGACAGCTTCCTTCTGGCCGATCACGCGCTTGGCCAGAGCATCTTCCATCTTCAGAAGCTTGTCGCGCTCACCTTCCAGCATCTTGTCGACGGGAACGCCGGTCCAACGCGACACGACGGCTGCGATCTGATCGGGCGTGACAGCTTCTTCCACCATCGCACCTTTGGCACCCTCAGCCTCGATGCCAGCGATCTTCTTTTCTAGATCCGGAATCACGCCATAAGCGAGTTCGCCTGCTCGCGCGAGATTGCCCTTGCGTTGTGCCTGTTCGAGTTCGTTTCGCAAACGCTCAAGTTCTTCTTTCAGCTTTTGCGTCGAACCTAGCTTTTGCTTTTCGGCCTCCCACCGCGCAGTGAGAAGTTTTGAGCTCTCCGACAATTCGGCAATCGACTTTTCGAGCCGCGCCAAGCGATCCTTCGAAGCCGTATCGGTTTCTTTGCGCAAAGCTTCGCGCTCAATCATCATTTGCATGAGATCGCGATCGATAGCGTCGAGTTCTTCCGGCTTGCTATCGACTTGCATGCGAAGACGAGAAGATGCTTCGTCCACAAGATCGATCGCCTTGTCGGGCAAAAAGCGGTCTGTGATGTAGCGGTTCGACAACGTGGCCGCCGCGACAATTGCTGAGTCCGTGATGCGAACGCCGTGATGCAATTCGTACTTTTCTTTCAACCCGCGCAAAATCGAAATCGTGTCTTCGACATTTGGCTCGTTGACAAAAATCGGCTGGAAGCGACGCGCGAGCGCTGCATCCTTCTCAATATTCTTGCGATATTCATCGAGCGTGGTGGCCCCCACGCAGTGTAACTCACCGCGCGCCAAAGCAGGCTTCAACAAATTGCCCGCATCCATCGCGCCTTCACTTTTCCCAGCACCCACGATGGTGTGAAGTTCATCAATGAATAGAATGATGCCGCCCGCTTCCGCCTGCACTTCCGACAGAACCGATTTTAAGCGCTCTTCGAACTCGCCGCGATATTTCGCGCCAGCAATCAAAGCGCCCATGTCGAGCGACAAAAGTTTTTTATCTTTTAGGCTTTCTGGGACGTCGCCCTTGACGATGCGCTGCGCCAAGCCTTCGGCAATCGCCGTCTTGCCAACGCCGGGTTCGCCAATGAGAACTGGATTATTCTTGGTGCGACGCGACAGCACTTGAATGGTGCGACGAATTTCTTCATCGCGACCGATCACGGGATCGAGCTTGCCATTCGCAGCAGCTTCCGTCAGATCGCGCGCATAGCGTTTCAAAGCATCGTAGGCTTGTTCGGCACCCGCGCTATCGGCCGTGCGGCCCTTGCGAAGATCGCTGATGGCCGCATTGAGTTGAGCGGGCGTGACGCCAGCATCGCGCAGGGCGCGGCCAGCATCCGTCGCCGTTTCTCCCGCAATCGCCAGCAACAAGAGTTCTGCGGTGACGAACTTATCGCCCACCTTGTCAGCAGCTTTTTCTGCCGCGTCGAATACGCGCGCAGTTTCTGGTGCCAGATAGATTTGACCCGAACCGCCCGACACTTTGGGACGTTTGGCGAGCGAGCGCTCGGTCGACTGTAACGCGGTGCGTGGATCGCCCCCCGCCCGTTGAATGAGCCCCGCAGCCAACCCTTCCGGGTCGTCCAACAAAACTTTCAACAGATGTTCAGGCGTGAAATGCTGATGATTGTCGCGCAATGCGAGAGATTGTCCGGACTGGACAAACCCTTTCGCGCGATCGGTATAGCGATCGAAATTCATGGGACGTCACCTCCTCAAGCGCGCCAGTCTCGCCCTCAAGGCACGAGCCTAACGCCGGTACGGCGGAACTTTATAAATCATGTTTGCTGGCTTCGCTGCTCAAGACCCCGAGTGGGCATCTATTCCAGCATGGCCGCCTGTAAGATATAGGTCGGCAGCGCCCAACGAAAAGCCCTACCTGAAAAGATCGCAATCAAGTTATGAGCATGACCGACAACACAAACGCACGACTTGAAGGTATCTACCGCTATCCTATCAAGGGTTTGACCGCCGAATCGCTCGCAAGCGTCGAATTGAAGCCAGAGCAAACGCTACCGTTCGACCGCGCTTACGCCTTCGCGAACGGCCCCGGTCCATTTGACCCCAACGCGCCAAAGCATCTGCCGAAAATGCATTTCGTCATGCTGATGCGCAACGAGCAGTTGGCCGCCATTCGCGCAAATTTCAATGATGCGACGCAAGTTTTGACGCTTTATCAGGATGGCCATGACGTGGCACGAGGTGATCTCACAACCGCTGAGGGCCGCGCCGCACTCGAAGCCGCCATTGCGCGCGTTGTCACGACCGGCTTGAGAGGAACTCCGCGCATCGTCGCGAGCCCCGGTCACAGCTTTTCGGATGTATCCGCCAAATGCGTACACATCATCAATCTAGAAAGCGTCCGAGCCTTGGAGGCGAAAATGGGCACAACGCTCGATCCGCTCCGCTTTCGTCCCAACCTAATCATTGATGGGCTACCGGCGTGGTCAGAACTCGACATGCTGGGACACAAGCTGCGGGTTGGCGAAGCCGTGTTGGAAATTTTCAAACGCACCGAGCGCTGTGCGGCAACCAACGTCAATCCGACAACCGCGCTACGGGATCAAAAAATTCCTTCGTTTTTGTCACGCACCTACGGTCACACTGATTTCGGTGTGTACGCGCGCGTCATCGAAGGCGGCTACATAACGAAAGGCAACGCTGTAACGATCAGCGAAGCAGCCTCGTCCCAACAACAGTAAGAAAATACTATTCCTCTGATGCTGGCTCACGCGGTGCTACAGCCGGTTTCGCTTCTCCATCGTCACGGCGCGGACGGCGCACAGGGCGACGCAGGAAAGCAGGTTGCTCCTGCTCAACGACAGCAGCCACAGGCGGTACAGGTGGCGGCGGCGGACTTGCAACAGGTGCTGCGGCGGCAACTGGGCGCTCACGCTCGAATGGCTCAGAACTCGCAGGACCACGATCGCGATCGCCTCCATTCGCATGTCCTGGATTGGAAAACCGATCGCGGCGTCGGAAGCCGTTGCCGTCCGAGGGTTGACCTTCGAACGACGGATTATGCGGACGACGATCTTCACGGAACCCGCGATTATCATTGCTGTTGCCAGCAAAGCGATCTTGACGATCTGGTCGATCCTGGCGATCACCGCGGAAATCGTTGCCGCGGCGGTCATTACGATCGTTACGATCGTAACGATTATTGTCGCCGCGATCATGGCGCGGATTGTTGTAGCGGTTGTCGTTGCGATGATCCGAACGCTGCGGACGATTGTCATAACGCTGCTGGGGTGGGTCGAACTGACGAGGCTGTCCATCCCCCTGCTGCGCGCCACCATCGCCGCGCATCATCTGCGGTGGCTGGACATGACCGTTACCATTGCCCTGATTGTTGTCGTCGCCGTCCTCATCGGAGAACTCTTCGCCCTCGCTGCCATCCGGGGAGTTAAGCGAATGCGTGCGCGCGCCGCCAGCGTTGAACGGATCGACGCCACCCTGACTGATCTGCTGCTCGCGATACGTCATGATGATGCGATTGTAATGCTCGGCGTGCTGGAGATAATTCTCAGCCAACACCCGATCACCTGACGACAACGCGTCACGCGCAAGCGTGATGTATTTTTCCGCGATATGTGACGGCGTACCCCGCAGCTTCACATCCGGGCCCGCGCTCTCAAAACTGCGCGTCAGAGGGTTCTGCGATTTGCGGTTATGATTGTTATTATTATTGTTGTTGTTATTGCGCCCACGACCGCGGCGATTTTGCTGACCTTGCCTCATTGGCTCCCGTTCACGTCTGTTGTTGGCTTAAGCTGCTCGTTGCATGCGCAGGATATCCGACCGAGCATCATGTTCGGACCCTGGAAAAATAAAGGTCGTCTGGTTCAAGCCCCAGATCCCAAACTCACGTTTCAAATTGTCTGGCCCAATGTTTATGGCCCCAAGCTGCGACCCTGCCAAGCTGCGACCCTGATTGTAAAACTTTCCTGCTGGTCGAAACCTCAGGGCACCATTCCCATCGTCGTACCACCACCCCGTTTCGATCTGACAACAGCCCCCGCTGTTCGCCTGATCGTTCCTGTCTGCACGCAGACTGGAATAATTTTGATCTCAACCGTGCGTCGTTGACAACGATCCGGTCTGGATGCAGGCCACCGCGCTGTTGTTCCAAGACACCCGTCTCGGGGACACTCAGCTACTCGCGAGGCTAACTGCCCGCGAAACGCGCAGTGATCATCTGATAGCGGAGGACGGGCGGGAGAGGGCTTAACGGCCTCGCTTGAGCCGACGTCTTCCAATCAAACCAATATACACATGATATCCGGTTATATGGTACCCGCCAACTGAAATCGCGAGCAGTGTTAGCAAAGTATCTCAAACGCCACAGCCCTTGGGTGTCCGCCAAGATCCTGGCGCATACGTGGGGGCAATCGCGAAAGCGTCGTAAAAATGCTGGAAACATCATCAACTTGGCCGGCGCCGACCTCCAAAATGACCCAGCCAAGACTGCATAAACTTCTGACATCGTTCACGATTTCTCGGTAAATGTGCAATCCGTCCGCACCGCCGTCCAAGGCAATCCAAGGATCATAATTGCGTACATCCACACTAAGTCCCGAGATGTCATCAGTGGGTATATAGGGCGGGTTTGAAACGATCAGATCGAACGGGCCAGTGACCCCCTGCAGACCCCGCGTGACCGCACTGGTCAGGCGCTCGCTGACCCCGTGGCGTCGTGCATTGGCCTGTGCAACGGCCAGGGCCTCGGCACTTATATCAGTCGCAACAGCGGTGGCTTTTGGAAATTCAGCCAACAAAGTCACGGCCAAAATACCCGACCCAGTTCCGATATCTGCAATCCGCAGCGGGGCATCGCGCCAACCTTTGTCATTGGCGATTTCAAGGGCGAGGTCGATGATCGCTTCGCTATCGGCGCGTGGGTCGAGCACATCGGGAGTGACAGTGAATGCGCGACCGTAAAATTCGCGTTCACCAACGATGCGCGCGACAGGCTCGTGGCTCAAGCGCCGCCGCATGGCATGCCATAATTGTTCAGCACGATCTCCAAGGCTGCGCTCGGGATGCGTGATGATGGCAGTGCCGTCGATCCCAATCACACTTTGCATCAGAAATCGCGCATCGAGTTCAGGTGTCGGCAAACCAGCATCGGCAAAGGCGCGGGTCATGCGATACTGAGCAACACGAACGCTATCGGTCGCATCGAATGGCGCCATGCTTATAACCATAGAGCACCATCCTTCCACACGACAGCAAGTGTCATGCAGCGCTCATATCGGCCAGCATCGTTGCTTGGTGATCGGTAATCAACGCATCGATCAAGGTATCGAGCCCGTTGCCGATCATCACCTCCTCCAAATTATAGAGTGTCATGTTGATGCGATGATCGGTGACGCGACCTTGCGGATAATTATATGTGCGAATGCGCTGCGAGCGATCGCCTGATCCAACTTGCGATTTGCGCGCCTCTGAGCGCTCAGCATCGAGCTTGTTGCGTTCCAAATCGTAAACGCGGGCCTTTAAAACCGCCATTGCCAAGCGACGATTTTGATGCTGCGATTTCTCAGCCGAAACAACGATAATGCCGGTCGGCAAATGCGTCATGCGCACCGCGCTATCTGTTTTATTGACGTGCTGACCGCCTGCGCCGCCCGCCCGCATGGTGTCGATGCGGATATCTTCAGCGCGAATATCGACTTCTAGCTCTTCGGCCTCAGGAAGAACCGCGACGGTCGCCGCCGATGTGTGAATACGTCCGCCGCTTTCAGTTGCAGGAATGCGCTGGACGCGATGCACACCGGACTCAAACTTGAGCCGCGCAAATACGCCCTGCCCGGTGATCGATGCAATAATTTCGCGATAGCCACCCAAGTCGCTTTCCGACACCGAAATGATTTCGGTTTTCCATCCACGCAGTTCGGCATAGCGCGAATACATGCGAAACAGATCGGCAGCAAACAGAGCGGCCTCATCGCCGCCAGTGCCTGCGCGTAATTCCAGAATAGCGCTTTTTTCGTCGGCAGCGTCTTTAGGTAAAAGTGCGATGCGCAATTTCTGATTGAGGGCTTCGATGCGCGCTTCAAGATCGGTGCGTTCCGCGTAAGCCAGCGCAACCATATCTTTGTCAGCCGATGGATCGGCGACCATGTCATCGAGATCGCGGAGCTCTGCTTCCGCCTTGCGCAATGCTTGAATTTCTTCGACCACAGGACTGAGGTCAGAAAATTCTTTCGTCAGCTTGGCGTAAACCGCCTGACCAACCCCATGATTGAGTTCGTCTTGGATCGCGAGCCAGCGTTCAACGAGGCGGTCGAGTTTATATGTCGGAAGAGATGCCATGATGGGTGCCGGTTCGTGCGCTTCACATGCCGCTTTATGCGGCAGGTGCGCATCTAAACCGAACCGCCACGCGTCTGCAATTTATCCCCGCGCCGCGACCGTGGGTCGCGCACCTCGATGTGGCGCAGGCCGTCTTGAACGGGCGCAAACTGGACGCTGAAGAAATCGCCGAGGCTTCCAGCGACCTGCCGAACCGGCTTCAAGGCGCTGCCAAGAGCCGACGTGTTCAACACGACAATCAACAAGCAAATAGGCAAACCAACGCCGATAAGAGCGCGTTTTGGACGAGAGAACATCCGCGCCATAGCACCGTCACTCATATCGCGCGCATGATCGGATAAAACAGCGCTCGCACGGCTGAACCGTGTCGATGCAGGTTGCACAGGTGGCTCAGTCTCAGTGTCTTGCGGACCATAGGCGTTCGCATACTGCGCTACAGCTCGCTGGGTCTCGGCAATGAGACCCAAAATTGGCCGACCGTCGGCCCTCGCCCATGCCGCATAGGTCATGACCAAGCCAGAGGTCTCCTGCCAATGCGGCAGCACTTCGACGTAGCCAGTTTCAAGAGCTTCGATAACCGAGGGGTGAGTAGAGAGTTGTGCCGCCACCTGCTGCGGCGAAATTTGCAAGGCTCCACGCACGTCAAGAAAATATCGCGCAATGACAGCTCGGCTTTCGGCAATATGCGCCGCCATTGCTTCGCCAGCGTTCTGGACAGGCACTAAGGCTTGCGAAGCGCCTTGATAAATCGCAACTTGCTGATGCGAGTGACGCTGACGTGACGCGAGCAATTGTTGCTCGTCGCGCCGCGAGGCGCTGTCCCCAAAACTCTGACGCATACACAATCGGCACTCACGTGCCGCCCCTTACCCTTGTCCTATGTTGGACAAAATCTCCGCGTTGTCAAAGGGCTATCGCGAGCATTACGCGCATGTGTCAGGTGTCGATTTCAACGCCTTCATTTTCAGCAAACTGCTGCAATCTCATGCGCACGTCTTTGGCCCCGTCTTTGAGAAGATCCTCGACGCATGCCGTCACGTTCTCGGCATTGAGCGATAAAATCATCGCTTTGATGGGACCAATGGATGCTGGTGCCATCGACAGCGAACGCAACCCAAGCCCGATCAACGTCATCGCTTCGAGCGGACGCCCCGCGATCTCGCCACACACAGTCACGGGCACGCGATGTTTCTTGGCAGCTTTGACCAAAGTTTTGAGTGCTCGCAACGGCGGCGGCGACAAGACATCGAAGCGACTAGCGACCCGCGCATTGGTGCGATCGGCGGCAAATAAGAATTGCACCAAATCGTTCGAGCCCACCGATACGAAATCGACGCGCGGCAAAAATCCGTCGAGATCGAACAGCAGCGAGGGCACCTCGAACATCGCGCCCACCAGTATTTCCGACGGCAGCGTGTGGCCATGCTGGGTGAGAAACGCCTTTTCCCTATCGATCAATGCCCGAATAGCAACCATTTCGTATCCGGCAGTGACCATCGGAATCATAATGCGCAACTGCCGCCCAGCGCCCGCTTTCAACATCGCGCGCACTTGCAAACGAAACAGCTCCGGCCGGTCGAGTGCCATGCGGATGGCGCGCCACCCCATGGCTGGATTTTCTTCTTTCGGTTGGCGCAGATAAGGCAGCACCTTGTCGCCACCGATGTCGAGTGTACGAAACACGACCGGCCGCTCGCCCGCCTCCTGCAAAACGCTGCGGTAGAGTTGTGTCTGCTTGTCGAGTCGCGGAAACGCATCCGACAACATGAACTGCAATTCGGTTCGATACAGGCCGACGCCATCGGCACCCGATTCCGCCAGATGCGGCATATCAACGAGCAATCCAGCGTTCATCAGCAGAGATACGCGCACGCCGTCTTTGGTCACCGCCGGGCGATCATGCAAAGCTTGATAACGTTTCTGCCGCCGCGCACGGAAACGCACTTTATCGGAATAGGCAGAAATGACTTCGGCACTTGGACGCAAGTGCACTTCACCCGTTACCGCATCGACAATCGCCGCATCGCCCGAATTGACACGTTCGACCACTCCGGTCGCTTGGCCGATAGCGGCGATGCCGAGTGCTTTGGCTACGACAGCGACGTGGCTTTGTGCCGAGCCATCTTCGACAACAAGCCCGCGCAATTTACTGCGATCGTAGTCGAGCAGTTCGGCCGGGCCCATGGTGCGCGCAATCAAAATCGCGTCCGATGGCAAATTCGCGCCATGACCGACGCGTGCCGACCGGCCAGCCAACACGCGCAACAGCCGATCTGACAAATCATCGAGATCGCGCTGGCGCTCGCGCCAATAGGCATCGTTCTGACGCAGCATGCGCGTACGCATTGAGTTCTGCACGCGTTCGACGGCTGCATCCGCTGTCAATCCGCCTTCCACCGCCTCACGCAAACGCCTCTGCCAACCTTTGTCGTGCGCAAACATGCGATAGGCTTCGAGTACGTCGCGATGTTCGCCAGCAACTGAAATCTCATCCTGTTGGAACATTTCATCGATCTGCGCTTGCAATTGCTCCAACGCGACGTCGAGGCGAAAAATTTCGGCGGCAGGATTATCGGATAAAAGCTTGGTGACGACGATGCGCGGCTCATGCAGCACGACATGTCCGAGCGCGATGCCGTCCGATAGCGGCTCGCCCTCAATGACCATCGGCTGTGAGCGCGATACTTCAATCGCAGCCCCCGTGCCTGCGACCGCACCGGACACAAGGTTTTCGGCAACCACCATGGCGGTGGCCTGCAAAACTTCGACATCCTCGTCGGAATACTCTTTTGGCGTGCGATTTTGCACGACGAGCACGCCCAACACCTGTGACGACCGCGAAATGGGAACAGCCAACAACGAGTGATAAATCTCCTCGCCCGTTTCAGGGCGATAAGAAAACGCTGGATGGTTGGAGGCTTCAGGTTCGTTGACGGTGACGCCGAGCTCCGAGCACTTGCCGACCAAACCCTCGCCGCGTTTTAATCGCGTCGAATGAACAGCACTCGGATTCAAGCCCTCGCTCGCGAACAATTCCAGCGAACCATCCTGACGCTTCAGATAGATCGAGCAAACTTCGGCAACCATCACGCCCGCAATCTGACGCACGATCCCGTCGAGTTTGTCTTGACCGTCTCCGTCGTCGGCCATGATTTCGCGCAAGCGGCGCATGATCACGCGCAGCGCCGTTTCGCTGGGAAGTGGTCTTGGATCGTCGCCGCGCCGCGTGACCATATTATCTTGCCAACCGTTCCGCCTGCCCGAGCGGTTCAAACAAGATCAAAATTGCGGCCGAGGCGAGCCGCGATCTCAGTCGCTATCCAGTCCGTAAGCCGAATGCAGCGAACGCACGGCAAGTTCAGCATAGGCTGCATCGATCAGCACGCTGATTTTTATTTCTGAGGTTGAAATTGCGTGAATATTAATGCCCTTGTCGGACAGCGTTTTGAACATTTGTGCTGCAACACCGGCATGGCTACGCATACCGACACCGATTACCGACACTTTCACCACGTCAGCAGAACTCTTGACATCGAAGTGTCCGATGTTCGACTTCGCCTTTTTCAAAACTTCAAGCGCGCGCGGCAGTTCGGTCGCTTGCACGGTAAACGTCATATCGGTCTGTTTGCCATCCGGCGTGATGTTCTGGACGATCATATCGACGTTGATATTGGCATCCGCCAACGGCCCGAAAATCTGCGCGGCAACGCCTGGCTTATCATCAACCTTCAAAAGCGTAACCTTAGCCTCGTCTTTGGCATAGGCAATGCCACTCACGACCTGCTGTTCCACGATATCATCCTCGTCGCAAACAATCGTTCCGATATCTTCGATGTCGAACACGTTGAAAGGCTTCATGGCATCCGGTGAGGCAAAGCTCGACAAGACACGCGTGCGCACCTTGTAAACCATCGCCAGTTCGACCGACCGCGTTTGCAATACCTTCGAGCCAAGCGACGCCATTTCTAACATTTCTTCGTAGGCGATTTTCGGCAAGCGACGCGCTTTCGGCACGATGCGCGGGTCGGTGGTGTAAACACCATCGACATCGGTATAGATGTCGCAAACATCGGCGTTGATCGCCACCGCAATCGCCACCGCACTGGTATCCGACCCGCCGCGGCCCAGCGTAGCAACACGGTTGCCGTCGGGCTCCACGCCTTGAAATCCGGTCACGACGGCGATCTCGCCTTGGTCGAGTCGTGCGCGAATGTCCTCGCCCGGAATATCTAGAATGCGCGCCGCACCATGCGCGCTGCTCGTCTTGATCGGAATCTGCCAACCCGTCCACGACCGCGCATTGAGCCCCATCGACTGAAGAACAATGGCCAGCAAACCAGCAGTCACCTGCTCGCCGGTCGCAACCACGGCGTCGTATTCGCGCGGATCGTGCAAGGCAGAGGCTTCGTTGACCCAAGACACAAGCTGGTTCGTGGCACCCGCCATCGCAGACACCACGACGGCGACTTTGTTGCCGCCATCGACCTCGCGCTTGACGTGACGCGCTACATTGCGAATACGCTCGATGGTAGCGACGGACGTACCGCCGAATTTCATGACCACAACCGCCATCGTCGCGCCGCTTCCTGATAACCTTAACCGGCGCGTCACCAGCCCGATCCGGGCTAAGTCTCTGAGCGCCAAATTTCTCTGGAGATGACCGCTTCATATCTGTATCGGCGCGGCCTCGCAACAGGCGTTACCGACACCACGACGACCCAACGCACCAGCTTGACAATCCAAAGCCGGACAGTGCGAGTAAAAGGGCGATAGGGAGAATGAACATGGCGATCTCGGGTGACGCAAACAGGAGCGCCCAAACGGCAACCGATAAGACGCTCGACCCCGAAGAGGTGAAAAGGTTTACCCGCATCGCCGCCGAGTGGTGGGACGCGAACGGCAAGTTTCGTCCCCTGCACCAGATCGGCCCCCCGCGTTTGCAGTTTATCCGCGAAGCAGCCATCGCCCATTACAAGTTGGATGCATCGGCCTTGCGTCCGCTGGGTGGCCTAACCGCACTCGACATCGGCTGCGGAGGCGGACTCGTGTCAGAACCCCTGACGCGCATGGGCGCCAAAGTGACCGGCATCGATCCATCCGAACGCAACATCGCCATCGCCAAGGGACACAGCGAACCGCAAGGGCTCGACATCGATTATCGCGCGGTTCGCGTCGAAGACTTGGTTGCGCGCGGCGAAACCTACGACATCGTGGCCTGCCTTGAAGTCGTCGAACACGTGCCGGACGTCACAGCTTTTGTTGCCGAGTGCGCGGCCCTCGTGCGCCCAGGCGGCTTGGCCATTTTCTCCACTATCAACCGGACGTTCAAAGGCTGGGCATTAGCGATCGTCGGCGCCGAGTATGTCTTGCGCTGGTTGCCACGCGGCACGCATCAATGGGATCGGTTCGTGACGCCCGACGAACTCGCAGCAGCAGCAGCAAATGGAGGTTTGCACGACCCGCGTTTCGCCGGCATCACCTATAATCCGCTCAAAGATGTCTGGTCACTCAATCCCGACACGGACGTGAATTATCTGATGTCGGTGAATAAACCCTCCTGACCAGAGGTGATGCATCTGCGCATCACGCCTCGACTTGAATCCTGACTCATAGGATCAAGTATCTTGACGGTGCAATTGTTCACCTCGCAAGTACAGATCATAATTATTTTGTCATGAGCAAATGGCGGGGCCTTGAACCCCGCACATCGGGGGAATTTATGGGCTGGCAGTACGATTTTTCTCGCAAGAGCTTGCTTGCAACTGTTGCGTCTATTTCGGTAGCTTATCCTTATAGTTCAGGCATTGCCCAAGACGCCTCGGAGCCGACACCGCTTCCCCCGGTATCAGTAGAACAACAAGAAGCGCCTCCACCAGAGCAAGCGCCGCAGACGTCGCAGTCGCAACAACCCGCAATCAAAAAATCAAAGCCAAAGGTTGCGAAGAAAGCTCCCAAAAAGCAGCCGTCTCAGGCAGCCGCACCACCAGCAGACGTCGCATTTGAGGGCCAAATTGATCCTACCAGTGATGCACCCGCTAGCGGGCCTTCAGGCAAGGGCTCAGTCAGCGACGTCGGTTCAAGAGATTACAAAGTGGATGGGCTCTCTTCAGTAAGATACACCGAGCCTCTTCGCGATACTCCGCAATCAGTTCAAGTCATCCCGAAGGCTGTTATTAAAGAACAAACGGCGACTAGTTTGCGCGACGTCTTGAGAAACGTACCTGGCATCTCAATCACAGCAGGCGAAGGCAATCCACCAGGAGGAGATCAGTTCAAAATTCGCGGCTTCCAATCGCGCAACGATATTTTCCTCGATGGCTTACGCGACCCGGGAAATTATTTCCGGGATCCTTTCAACCTTGATGGCGTCGAAATCATTAAAGGTCCGAATTCTTCGATCGCTGGACGTGGATCCACTGGCGCGACAGTCAATCAAGTCAGCAAAGAAGCAACGGCCGGGAATTTCTTCGAGAACGTTTCAACATTCGGCGACGGATATAATAGTGAAAAGCCAACACTTCGCTCGACAATCGATGGCAACTATATGCTCGATGGCATCAATGGTGCCATTCGGCTGAGCGCCATGGTGCACGATGCAGGCGTGCCGGGCCGTGATTTCGTAGAACAAGAACGTTGGGGTATCGCTCCTTCGCTAACACTCGGTCTAAATTCCGATACGCGCATGACCTTGAGCTACGTGCATCAAGAGCAAGACAATTTGCCCGACTATGGCATTCCAACGCTGCGTGAGGGTGCGTTTGTAAATTCGCCATTCAGTGGTCAAGTCGCGCCGGTCAATTATAATAACTTTTATGGCTATACGCAGCGCGACTACGAAGACGTTACGACTGATATGGTCACCCTAAAACTTGAACATGATTTCAGCGACAATCTAACTATTCGAAATCAATCTCGATTTGCCCAGATCGATGTCGACTCGATCTATTCGGCGCCACGCATACGAAATAATACGGGTGGACAAATCACAGACCAGACGCTCGTCCGCGGCAACGCAAAATTTCGCGATACGGTCGATGACTTTTATGTCAATCAAACCGACTTAATAGCACGTTTCCAAACCGGAGCATTAAAACATACATTGGTTACAGGTGTGGAATTCGTACGCGAGATTTCTGAGAATGACCGTCGTCTCGATGTTGATGGCTATGACACTAATCTACTTAATCCTAATCCGACCTTGCCTCTAACTCCAGCTCAGCTTGGCATATATAACGGCACACGCGCCAAGCTCGACGTGGACACTGTCGCACTGTTTCTACAAGACACGATCAAATTCGATGAACAGTGGAGCGTAGTCGGTACGGCACGCTATGATATGGTCGATACGAGAGTTCGAGCCTTTAACGATGGCAGCGTCCCAACTTACACGCAGGACATCGAGCGCGAAGACAACGAGTTCAGTTGGAAAGCGGGACTGGTTTACAAGCCTACTCCGAATGGGAGCGTCTATGCTTCATATGGTACTTCGTTCGAACCTGTCGCTTCCCTTGCAAGCTCTGGCGGCCTGGTACAACTCGCCGGCGGAAATAACAATCTGCCTGCATCTCCAGCGACCTTTTTCGCGCCACCGGAAGAAAGCGAAACCTACGAAATTGGCACGAAATGGGATGTATTGAACGGTCGCGTTTCTCTCACAGGCGCGATCTTCAGAATTGACAAAACCAACGCAAGAAATGTCGATCCGTTGGATTCGGCCGTCGTAACAATTGATGGCGAACAGAGGGTCGACGGTCTTGAGGTTGGAATCTCTGGAGCCTTAACGCCATCTTGGCGCGTCTTTGCGGGTTATACTTTCCTCGACAGTGAAATTCGCAAATCCAACCTCGGCAATGAAGGGCGCGAGATCGATAATACACCGCGCCATTCTTTTGCACTTTGGACCACGTATCTACTGCCTTCCAATCTTGAAGTCGGTTTCGGAGCTACCTACGTGGGAGAGCGCGAAAATAACGTCAATTTTTCGAACCAAATACCTATCACAGTTGACAGCTATTGGCGCTTTGATGCGATGGCAAGCTATCCGCTGACTGATAACTTAACAGCTCGGGTAAACTTCTATAACGTCGGCAACGAGCAATATATCGACCAGCTCGGCAGCGGCCAGGCTGTGCCTGGACAAGACTTTACCGCTTTGTTCAGTTTGGTCACCAAGTTTGGTGACCGCTGAACTAAGCAATACAATGACAAAATCTAACGGGTTCGCATGGGCGGACCCGTTTTCACAACTGAGGCGAACATGCTTCTTGAAATTCCGGCCGTACTGACGAAGGAGCAAGTGAAGCACGCGCGCCAAGTGATCGACGCTGCCGACTGGGTCGATGGCAAGGTGACGGCCGGTCCACAATCCGCGCGCGTGAAAGAAAACGAACAGCTTCCTGAAAATTCGAAAGCCTCGCGCGAAATCGGCGACATGATCCTCGAAGCGCTCGCGCGTTCGCCGCGTTTCATGTCGGCAGCCTTGCCAAACCGGGTATTCCCCCCGCTGTTCAACCGCTATCGGGGCGGACATGCTTTCGGGTTGCACGTTGATAATTCGATACGTCCCATCACCGGCACGCCTCTCAAAATCCGCACCGACTTATCGGCCACATTATTTTTGTCAGAGCCTGACGACTATGACGGCGGCGAACTGATCGTCGAGGACACCTACGGGCTACACTCGGTCAAATTTCCAGCAGGCCACATGGTGCTGTATCCGTCCAGCAGCTTGCACCGCGTCACGCCCGTAACACGCGGCGCGCGCACGTCATCGTTCTTCTGGATACAAAGTATGATCCGTCAGGACGCCCATCGCACGCTGCTGTTCCAGATGGATAACGCCATCCAGTCGATCGCTCGCGATGCTCCGGGCCATCCAAGCGCTGTTGAACTGACCGGCATCTATCATAACTTGCTGCGGCAGTGGGCTGAAGTCTGAGCGCTGTAGCAATCTAACTTGAGCTTCTTGAGCGTATGGCTCACATGCCTGCGCCAATCAAAAAACCAAAAAAATCCGACCTGCCAACCAAGACATGCGCCGTCTGCGGTCGCCCATTCACATGGCGCAAGAAATGGGAAAAAGTTTGGGACGAGGTCAAATACTGCTCGGATAAGTGCCGGGCTGCACGAAAATCTTGAAACGTTGGTTGGGTCTCAAGTCTAAGCGCCGGTGCCCTAAAGCGTATCGAGAAACGCATCAGCGCTGGCGATGACATCGTCGCGCCCATCGGCGCTCATCTTGTCCCACGTTGCATAGACTTGGCCGAGCCGATGATTATTCCCAAGCTTCGACCGGTTGCGATGCAGGAAATGCCAATATAGCGCGTTGAACGGACACGCATCCGGCCCTGTGCGCTGTTTGACGTCGAACCGACAGCCGCGGCAATAGTCCGACATCTTGTTGATGTAGTTGCCGCCACCCGCGTACGGCTTCGATCCCAATAATCCGCCATCAGCAAACTGACTCATACCGAGCGTGTTGGGTAACTCCACCCATTCGAATGCATCGGCATAGACCATCAGATACCACTCATGCACCTCACGCGGATTGACGCCAGCTAGCATTGCGAAATTACCCGTAATCATCAGCCGCTGAATGTGATGTGCATAGGCGTGTTCGATGGTTTGTCCGATGGCGGCTTTCAAGCAAGCCATCTCCGTTTGACCGGTCCAGTAAAAATCAGGCAGCGCGCGATCTGCCTCAAAGAAATTTTCATCCACATAGTCGGGCATCTTCAACCAATAGATGCCGCGCACATATTCGCGCCAACCGATGATCTGGCGAATGAAGCCCTCCACCGCATTGAGCGGCGAGCGCCCTTCATGAAAAGCAAGTTCCGCCGCCCGACAGACCTCGCGCGGATCCAATAAGCCCACATTTATGTATGGCGATAACACAGAGTGATAGAGGAATGGTTGATCGGTGAGCATCGCATCCTGATGATCGCCGAATTTTGCCAAGGCATGCGTCATGAAATGATCGAGCGCGATGAGCGCATCGCGGCGCGTCACCGCAAACCAAAACGGCTCTAGCGTTCCGATATGATTGCCAAAGCGCTGCGCCACGAGATCGAGCACGTCACGTGTGATCTCATCGGCCGAAAACCGTGCAACATCTGGTATGAAAAGATCGTTGGCGGCAGGCTTGCGGTTGTCGTGATCGTAATTCCATTTGCCGCCAACCGGCGCATCGCCATCCATGAGAAAATGAGTTTTTCGTCGCATGTCGCGATAAAAGAACTCCATGCGTAGTTGGCGTCGATCTTTCGCCCACGCATGGAAGTCTTCCCGTGAAGCAATAAAGCGATCATCATCGAGTATCGTGACGGGAAGACCGAATGTCTCAGCCCAAGTCTCAAACATCTGGAGCACGCGCCACTCGCCAGGCTCCGTGACGACAATGCGTTCAGGCTTCAAACGAGCAAGGGCACGGCCGACTTCGCCGGTGAAGCTCCCCGTATTGTCAGCAGCGTCGAGCCTGACATAGTCCACCTTCCACCCCGAAGCCGAAAGCTCAGAAGCAAAATGGCGCATCGCCGATAAAATGAAGGCGATCTTCTTTTTGTGATGCCGCACATACGTCGTCTCGTCAGCCACTTCGACCATGAGAATGACGTCGCGCTTTTTGTCGGCACTACGCAAACTCGCAAGCCCATGCCAGAGCTGATCGCCCAGGACGAGAATAAGTGATCGCGGCGTGCGGGGCATAACCTGGTTCAACTCGCTGATTTTTTGCAACAACACGTCATACGCAAAGCGCATCGCGAATGGATGCGCATCGCAGCGCGTCGCAGCGCGTCGCATCTCATGGTCATCCAAGCATTTAGACATTCGAAACCATAAAAAGACTTATGGTATCGGTTGCATACTATAATGGGTGCAACCTGAGATAGGCCGTGATATGATATAAAATGAAATAAAAATGCTGATATCTAATAAGACAGAAATAATCGATTCAATTTGAACGCCTAATTATTATTTTATTCACGCAGGTATCCGAGATGAAAAATCTCACGATTAAACTGAGCAAAGATTCACGCGGCGTAGCCGCTATAGAATTCGCATTAGTATTTCCCGTTTTCCTGATCGTCGTATTGGGAATTCTGGCTTACGGCATATATATCGGTGCAACACACGCCACCGCACAATTGGCCGCCGAATCAGCACGCGCGTCCGTTGCAGGATTATCAAACACAGAGCGCACCTCTCTTTCAGAAGCCTATATCAAAGCGCACGCTGCAAGCTATCCAATCCTAGACCCCAGCAAAATAATCGTCGAAGCGGCTGCCGCGCCAGCGCAGCCTGACGAATTCCGAGTTGCCGTGCGTTATGATGCATCGCAATTGCCCATTTGGCATTTCGCAGCTTTCTTACCATTGCCATCAAAAACAATAGAGCGCACTGCAACCGTCAAACGCGGCGGATATTGATAAGCATTTAGAGCCAATATTTAAGGGCGCGAATAATGTCGAAGAGTATTGCATCCGACAATTCCGGCAGCATTGCCATCATGTCGGCATTTTTTTTAATGGTGTCGATTAGCGCTGCAGCTTTGGCGATCGATATTGGCATGCTGCATTTGGACAAACGCCATGCGCAAGGGGCGGCCGATCTTGCAGCGATTGCAGCAGCCAGCGACCCGCAGAACGCCACGGCGGCGGCTCGCGCAACGCTGACCGCTAACGGCATCGACAATCCTCAGTCTTTATTGGTTGTACCAGGCAACTACACGCCCGATATCACGCGCGCACCTAGTTCCCGCTTTCAACCCGGCGTCATGCCGTACAACGCGGCGCACGTGACTTTTGCCAAGCCAGGGCGAACGTACTTCGCACAAGCCTTCGCGGAAACCTGCTGCAAGATCGAGGTCGCAGCGACAGGGGCCAGCGCAGCGCTCGCCACGTTTTCGATCGGCAGTCGCTTGCTCGCTGTCCGCGATGGCGCCATCAACAGTTTGTTGGGCAGTCTGCTAGGCAGCAACGTTGCCTTGACCGTCATGGATTATAACGCGCTCGCTGATCTCGACGTCACGGCTGCCGATTTCCTCGATGCCCTGGCGAGCGAACTCAGCGTCACGGCCGGAACCTACGATGATGTGCTGAATTCTTCTGCAACTGTCGGCGATGTCATCGCGGCTACCGCCAAAGTGTCGGAGCAAAGCGGCAATAGCCAAGCCCAAGTCGCACTAACAAAACTACTCGGAAAATCAGCCGGAACATCTAAAAATATCTCGCTGGCATCCTTGCTCGACCTCGGTCCGCTCGCAAACGTCGCCATCGGTGATCCTGCACCTGGTCTTGATGCCAAATTCAAAGCCCTGGACATCATTACGAGTGCCGCGACAGTCGCCAACGGCGAAAATCAGGTCAGTCTGGATGTCGGTGCCAACATTCCCGGATTACTGAGCCTGAAATTAGATGTCGCCATCGGCGAACCCCCGCAAAATTCATCTTGGGCAGCCGCAGGTGAAGTCGGCTCTATCGTCCGCACGGCGCAAACCCGACTTAAACTCACAGCAGAAGTTGGCGGCTCAGGTCTTCTCAGCGCCGCACGCATTCGTCTGCCGATCTATCTCGATCTCGCCTATGCGGAAGGTCGCCTGGATGAAATCAAGTGTTCAGGCGACAACAAACAGGAAGCAACGATAGCCGCGCGTCCCGGAATAGCAGACGTCTGGATCGGTGAAGTCAACGCCAATCAATTCAAAAACTTCACAAGTAAACCGAGCGTCACGAAAGCCAACATCGTCGATCTGCCGCTGATCAAAGTGCGCGGCAAAGCGCACGTTGAGGCGGGCAATACCTCAGAGACTGATTTAACATTCACTCAGGCCGATGTAGATGCAGGAACGATTAAACGCACCGACACCAGCACCATTGTTGAATCCGTCGTCAGTTCGCTTCTCACAGAGCTCGATTTGGAAGTTCAAATATTGGGAATCGGCATTGGCTTGCCAGGAGCGATCAAGTCTTTGGTGGCGAACACGCTCGCAACAATTGCCAAGCCACTCGATGCTGTCGTCTATGACCTCTTGAGTACACTGGGCGTGCACGTCGGAGAAGCGGACGTGCGTGTCCACGGCATACGCTGTGGGTCAGGCGTGCTGACTGGCTAAAATCTCATGATCGTTTGGAAATGAGTTGCATGTGCGATAATAATGGTACCGCCTCCCCGGATTGAACGGGGGACCTCTGGTTCCACAAACCAGCGCTCTAACCAGCTGAGCTAAGGCGGCACAAAACCCAGTCAGCCACTTGAAAAGCACAAATCTGACGGGACAACCCTTAAAAGGCCCTGACGACCCCATCCGTCAAGTAAAAACCAGCCCCCAAAACTGGACCCGGTGACGCGCGCAACGCCTGCAGCCAATGATACCACTATATGGCTACGCGATGATGGTGGATAATTTCCCGCTCGATCAGCGACGCGCCGACAAATCGCTTAGACCAGTTGGAACATTCCAAGACTATACGTTTGAAGATTAGGCCATTTTTCATGACGGCGGCGCATCTCACATCACAGGACGCACGCGAGCAACCCAGGGTTAGCTTGCGGACTTTGCTGGATCTGTCGCGCAATGACAGCCCGGTCTTTGCCGTCGATGCCCTCAGAGCAGAAATTGTCGGCGCATCAGGACCCGCCCGCGCGCAACTGAGCCTGCCCGCCGACCAGCAATTCCCCTTAGCACTCGACAGCGCCATGCCAGCGATTGCGCAATTGCGCGCACGGATTGGCGATCCAGACGAGCGCGAGCACACTCTGATTTTTTGGCTAGAGCGCGAAATTTTCGCACGCACCTGTCGCGTTGGCCCGCTCGGCAATGACAACGCGCCAGAGATGATGCTCGTTCGGCTTATGCCAACGATGCATAGCCCAGAAAGTGAGCAATCCGATTTCACGCCAATGGATGACGTGGCCTCCTGGACCGAAGCACCGCCAGACACGCACGATCCTTTCGCCGAATTTGCGCGCTCCCTACACGTGCAGCTAGAGGCTGCAAAACGCGAGCCTGACGCATTGCCCGCCGATCACAGCGATGCAGAGACCCTCAAAGACATAGCGCGCAGCATTCGCGAGGGGCTATTTGCATCGAGCCCGCCGCCACAAGACACCCGTTCACAAACCCTCGCCTCAGACCCCTCTCATCACTGGACAAACGACGCCCCACTGTTTGCGGGAATTCCACTTGCCCCTGCCGCACCTATTCCGTCGAAATCAAAACAGACAAGCGACATCACTCTGACCGCCGCTGACCTCGCCCGTCTCGCGCACGAACTGAAAACACCGATGACGGCCATTGCCGCCGCTGCTGAAATTATGCGCGATCAACGTCTAGGGGCGATGGGCAACGCGCGTTATCTCGATTATGCCGCCGATATCCACGACAGTGCGCAACATGCGCTCGCTGTCATAGCAAAGCTGCTCAACAGCAACCAAACACGCGACGACGAGAGCGATCACGTCGCTCTTCTCGACTTAAATGCCATAGTAGCGCGCACGGTCTCGACATTGCAGCCACTCGCTGAACAGCGCGGACTGACGCTTCTGTTCGAACCAGAAGATGCCCACCCAACTGTCACGGCCAGTGCAACATCCATTCGTCAAATCCTTTTGAATCTTCTGACCAACGCACTCAAGTTTACGCCACCGGGCGGAGACGTGCGTGTCGTTACAGGATATCTTCCCAACGGATCGGTGTTCCTGGTGGTTCGCGATACAGGTGATGGCATAGAGGAAACCGCACTAGCGCGCGCATTCTCTGATCAACCAGAGCAGCAAAAAGCCCGCAGCGGCGGAGGATATGGCATTGGCTTGCCCCTCGTTCGCTACCTCATCCAAGACATGGGTGCAGTAATAGAATTCGATAGCGCGCCCGCAAAGGGCACTGTCGCACTGGTGTCGTTTCCAAGATTTCGCGACCAGCCGATGGGTCGCACTGCGTCTGTGACAAACGATGCCAAACACTAGTTCAAAATTATAAAAATTCTAAGGTTGCTGACTATCTCAAGAAGCAATTGACCTAAGGTCGAAAGCCGCGCTACGAGGCAAGTAGCGTTTTAATCAAAACGCTGTGCCTGCTACGGCACTCACCGATACCGAGGCCTTGAACCTCGCTTATTGGAGCATCGCATGCGATCCAAGTTTCGCGCGCCAGCCCGCGCGCTTTTCACCACCATCATGACAGTTTCGATTTCTGCAGCATCTGGCATCGCGCATGCCGATGGCAGTGTGAACATCTATTCTTATCGCGAGCCCAAACTCATTGAACCGCTACTCAAAGCATTCACTGAGAAAACTGGCATCGCGACCAACGTCGTGTTTGCACCCAGTGGTTTGGTAGAGCGCTTAACAGCGGAAGGCAAAAACAGCCCCGCCGATGTACTTTTGACAAATGAATCCGGTTTGCTCACACAAGCCGTTGCAGCAGGCGTGACAGCGCCGGTTGAATCTTCTGCGCTATCATCAGCAATTCCAGCAGAATTCCGCGACCCTAACGGCCACTGGTATGGTCTCACGCGTCGCGCACGCATTGTGTACGCGTCCAAAGATCGCGTTAAACAAAGCAAAATCTCATACGAAGAATTGGCCGACCCGAAGTGGAAGGGCAAAATTTGCATTCGCTCAGGACAGCACACCTATAACGTTGCGCTCGTTGCATCGATGATCGCCAACCTCGGCGAAGAAAAAGCCGAAGCCTGGTTGACTGGCGTGCGCGACAATCTCGCGCGCAAACCTGCTGGCGGTGATCGCGAACAGGTCCGCGACGTGCAGGCTGGCCTATGCGATCTTGCTATCGGCAATACCTATTACATGGCGGCTATGCAAAAAAATCCGGAGCAAAAAGCGTGGGCCGACGCGGTTACGATTCTGTTCCCCAACAGCGATGATCGCGGCACGCATGTGAACATCACAGGCATCGCACAGGCAGCCAACGCCCCAAACAAAGCCAACGCCGTCGCATTGATGGAGTTCATGGCCTCCAATCAAGCGCAACAACTTTATGCCGAAGCCAATGGCGAATATCCCGTCGTTGCAGGCGTCGAACTATCTCCAACAGTCAAATCCTGGGGCGAGCTCAAGGCTGACACTTTGCCTTTGTCGAAAATTTCTGAACTGCGCAAAAAGGCATCCGAAATGGTTGACCGCGTACGCTTCGACCAAGGACCGAATTCATAACGTTCAAACGGGCTGCAGCACCGAGATGTCTCAAATGAGACCTCGGGAGATGCGCCTCAAAAGTAAGGATAGCCAATATGTCCGGCTCACAATTTGAACCCTCACCTCAACTCGGACTGCCGTCTGCAAAAATCCTCCCTCTTCCAGCCCGAGCACCCGAGCGCCTCGTCGGTGTCGGTTTCCGGTGCTGGCTATCCGGCCTTTCAACCGGCGACATTCGCTGCTGGGAAGAAGCTTGGAATACTTTTTCCAGTACGCTCGGCCACGACCACGCCAAGGCTCTGTTGATCGATCTTTCCAAGTTCGTGCGCGCTGTAAAAGCGACGACGCAGCGCGAAATTGAAGTCTCAGAGTCGGGCTGCCGCGGCTTTTGCCGGGATGAATGTCTTGCCATTTCGATTATCGCAGCATGTCAGCATGACGTGCGCCCAGCATTGACAGCTTCCGCCGCAGCGCTCGTCGGTTCCAACGATATCGGCGACACTCTAAATGGCGCACAAACGCTGGCGCATGGTCTGCGTCAGGCCAATCAAATCTTGAGCCCGGATTCAATCTGCCCTGCAACGTGTGCCTTGCGCGCCCTTCAGCGGCGGCCAAAACTCGCGCATTAAGCGGCAACATAATCGAGAGGAACGGACGTGAAAGCGACTGTGATCGTCAGCCAAACATGAGTGCTGACCGGACAGCGCCTGTATCGCGCACGCCGTCTCGGCCATTGATTGGAAGCCGGCACTTAGCAATTGCCCAAGAAACGTGGTGGGCAGTTGCTGCCGTCGTGGCAGCCCTTGCATTGGCCGTGCCGCTGATCTCCGTGGTCTGGATCGGCATGACCAAATCCGACGGCACTTGGTCTCACCTCGTCGCCACGGTTCTGCCAACAGCACTTTCGAATTCTATTTTGCTCATGGCCGGTGCGGGAGTGGCAACTCTGATCATGGGCACAGCCGCGGCATGGCTCATCACAATGCACCGCTTTCCCGGTCGAACGCTCGCCGACCGATTGCTCGTCCTGCCTCTCGCAATGCCGGTTTATATTGTCGCCTACGCCTACGTAGAACTGCTCGATTATGCCGGTCCTATCCAATCCGCATTACGGCATGCGCTCGGCGTGTCCAGCGCTGCGGATTATACATTTCCTCAAATTCGCTCGCTCGGTGGCGCCATCGCAATTTTTGCGCTGGTTCTCTATCCCTATGTTTACCTGACGGCGCGCGCGAGCTTCGAGCAGCAATCGGTCTGCGTATTGGAAGTGGCGCGCACGCTGGGTCGCACAGCCGGACAGACCTTTTACTCCGTAGCACTTCCACTCGCACGACCCGCACTTGCAGCAGGCGTACTGCTCGTTCTGATGGAAAGTTTGAATGACCTTGGCGCCGTACAATATCTCGGCGTCGAAACACTATCGTCGAGCATTTACGCCACATGGATGCAACGCGGTAGCTTGTCGGGTGCCGCGCAAATATCGTTGGTGATGCTATCGCTGATCGCCGTATTGCTCGTCAGCGAGCGCGCGCTTCGCGGTGGCGGTGGGTTTCAAGCAACAACGGGGCGATATCGCGCCATTCCATTTGAAACACTGGATGGCTGGCGGGCATGGCTTGCACTCAGTCTGGTGCTACTACCGACCGTGCTCGGCTTTTTCGTTCCGTTCTTGGTCCTAGCTTCTCAAGCAATTGCGCATGTGGGCACCGCTGATCTTGCAGCATTCGCACGCTCCGCCACGAATAGTATTGTGCTCGCAGCACTCGCGAGCGCTGTCGCAATTTTGTTTGCGTTGATCTTCGCCTATGCTGTGCGTCTCTATCGTGGGCGCATCACGCACACAACAAGCCAAGTGGCATCGCTCGGCTATGCGCTACCCGGCACTGTGCTGGCGATCGGCCTCGTCAGCCCGCTTGCGGGCTTTGACAATGGCATCGACGCGTGGATGCGTGCGAATATTGGCGTATCGACAGGCCTGATGTTATCGGGGTCGTTGTTCGCCGTGACGTTCGCCCTCGTGATCCGGTTCCTGGCCGTCGCACTCGGCTCGGTCGACGCTGGCTTGCAGCGCATCTCAACCAACCTCGATGCAGCCGCACGCACGCTCGGCTCTGGCGGAGTCATGACGCTGTGGCGCGTGCACTTACCGATATTAGCACCCGCCTTAGGCGCCGCCGGTTTACTCGTGTTTGTGGATGCGATGAAGGAACTGCCGGCAACGCTGCTGCTGCGCCCCTTCAACTTTGATACGCTCGCGACGTATGTTTATGGGCTCACCGCGTCAGAACAGTTTGAAGAAGCATCCCTTGGCGCCATTACCATCGTGCTCATCGGTTTGATCCCGGTGCTTTGGCTGCATCGGGCCATTTCCGAGGGCCGGAGTCGATCAGGAGCCTAGGATCGCAGCGTGCGATCACCAGCTTCGGCGTTCACCGTTATCGATATGAAACAAGCCGCCGCCGTAGTGCTTCAAACCGCCGACGCCACCGCTGCTGCGCAAATACGCATAGACGGCTGACACGTTCGAGCGCACACGAAAATCGACCGCATCACCACTCAAGTGCTTAGAGCGCTTCGCCCCGCCAACAGCACGATTGCGACCTTTGCTGCGGCATGTCGAGTTGACGGTCACCGGGCCAAAATTTGCGGCAACCCTATAGACAATCGCTTTCAGGCCACTGTCGAGACAGCCCGCCGATGCGACCCATCGCACGCTGCCACCAGACAAACTTTTGCCGCTGCTTGGCGACGGATAATAAGAATTTCCCAGAGCCGCCACGCGCACGCCCTTAGACTTTTTACGAACCTTCTCGGTTTTCTCAGCATAGCCGCCGAGCTTCTGGCGACGCTTTTTCGATTTCGGCTTGTAGGCCGCTTTGTAATTTCCAGCCTTGCGAGCTGCGAAAGACTTTTTGGCTTGCGCAGCTTTGTTATCGGCTTCTTCCCAAAAGCGAATGAAGTCCGCATGCGCCGAAGACGTGACCACGTTGGACGACACGCTCACGACCAACGTCGCGATAACAAGCATCGTCAAACGCGAGAACCCAGCGACGTGCGCGATCGCACGGCTACACAAATTGTACATCGAACAAACTCCCTACCGTCGCCATCTGCAATCGCTCAACTCGGAGCGATGACGTGCAGATCTTGGCGAGACCCGTTAACCGTTAATCAGCCAGCGGCGGGTACACGGAAGGCAACGCAAAGACGAGAGACAATTGATAAACATGGTTAACGTCAAAGTTTTCAGTCTAAAAATGGCTATGCTGTAGTTCCAACTGTACTTATTGTTGCTTATGTTGGAATGTATTCAGACAAATGACATGCATTAATCAATGTATAACCATGTTATCCACAGGTTGATCTTTGCTGATCTGCGACGGGCTGCCGCAAGACTTATTGCATTCGGGAAGGCCGCACCAAGTCAAAGCCAAGTGTTCGTTTCCTGCAAAAATTCGCTCGAACTCTGCCTAGGATCTCTGGCACAAGATATTTGAGATGCCAGCCCCAGCCGAATGTCGCTCGATAGCGCTCAGATGCAATCCGGTTTTCGTGCGCCGCCAAAGGACATCGTCCGCCGTCATGGCCCACTCGTGATCGCGCAGATACGCCACTTCCCGCGCGGTCAACCCAGCTCCGAATTTCGCTCCCAGATCTGCCGGAGACTGCGCGTTGCCTAGAAGCACGAACAAGCGCGTGCCGTAGCGCCGTGCCAGTCGCTGAATGAACTCCTGAGGAAAACGCGGATAGGCTCGATAAGCATCCTGCAACCACGCATCGAACCCTCCCATCCCAACATCGCCACCCGGCAGGTACGAAGACCGCGTTTCAGACGGGCGCATGGCAGGCAAATGTCGCGCGAGTTTATCGAGTGCCTGCTCGGCCAATCGCCGGTAGGTCGTGATTTTCCCGCCGATGACATGCAGTATGGGCGGGCCAAGTTGAACGTCGAGGTCGAGGCGATAGTCACGCGTCACCGTCGATGCGCTTTCGCTGCCATCATCATCCAGCGCACGCACGCCAGAAAAGGACCACACGATATCTGTGGCCATGAGGGAAATACGAAAAAACAGGTTCGCCAAATCGAGTAAATACCGAGCCTCACCCTCCGCAATCGAGACAGCGCCGATATCGCCGTCATACGGGATGTCTGTGGTGCCGATCAGTGTAAAGTCTTGCTCGAACGGCAACGCAAATATGACCCGCCCATCTCGATGCTGAAAAATGAAGGCATCATTGCTGGTCGTCACGCGTCGCACCACGATATGGCTGCCTTTCACTAGGCGCAGTCGTGGGGGAGGCTCATGATGTGTGCCAATAACCAAACCCGCGACCGAGCCAACCCAAGGCCCCGCAGCATTCACGACGCAACGCGCAGAAACGTTCCGATCACCACCGGCTTCACGAAGCGAAACCACCCACTCGTCATATTCAACGCGCAGCGACGTGACTGGCGTCCGCGTCAGCACAGTAGCCCCTGCTTCCCGAGCCGCCATGGCGTTGAGCACAACAAGGCGCGCGTCATCGACCCAGCAGTCCCAGTAGCGAAAGCCGAACCCGATATCGGCACGCAAGCATCGCCCCGCAGCATCTTCCGATAAATCGACCCGAGACGACGAACCCAACGAACGACGCGGACTGAGATGATCGTAAAGAAAGAGTCCAGCGCGCAACATGAACGCTGGCCGCATCCCATCGACAGTGGGCAGCACAAATGGCATCGGCCAAACGATGTGCGGTGCTTTGGCTAGCAAGATTTCACGCTCGGCTAAGGACTCGCGCACCAAGCGAAACGCATACTGTTCCAGATATCGCAATCCGCCGTGCACGAGTTTTGAACTGGCCGACGACGTGGCGCCACCTAAATCACCCGCCTCAGCCAGCAAAACCCGCAACCCGCGCGCACTGGCATCGGCTGCAATCCCGGCGCCATTGATGCCGCCGCCGATCACGACCAAATCGTACCTGTCGTCTGCCATGGTCTAACCACCGCAAGTCCGCCTCAGGCACAATGCCGGAATAGGCGACGCAAGCAGTCTTAGACGACTCGCAAATTCTCACGCCAGTTATTAGTTGCTCGGCATGCCGGCCTGTGCCCCGCGTCGGCTATCAATGATCGCCACCACATACCCGGCAATAAAGGCCACGGGCAGCGCGATCAGCACAATCGCGGCAGGACGCAGGCCCCACCAATTCGCCATCGTCACCGCATGGCGTCGCAACACCGAGGCGGCGAGCCCGCGCGCATCATCGGTTTCGGCGGCGACCAGTGCCACTTGCAAGCTTTCGAATTTGCGCACCGCACCCGGCGCAGCATTGGAAAAATGACCCGTCCATTCAAACATCTGTACTGGAAACAAACGGACACCAAAAATATAAAGGGCAGCGATCATAAAGCCGGTGAGCATCGCTGCAACAGCTCCGCTGGCCGTCATACCGCGCCAATACAGTCCAAGCAGCAAGGCCGGAAATAACCCTGCCGCGATCAGTGCCAAACCTTCGGATGCCAACTCAGAAATTTGCAGACCAGACACCGCTGCAACGAAAGACGCGGCCAACATCAAACTTGCTGCCAGCGTAATGGACTTTGGCTGAAGCGACGCACCGTCTATCTGCGGCGCCTGCCTCGTCTCACCGCTGGCTTCGAGATATCCAGCAACGATGGCATATCCAGTTGCCAGTGCCGCAATCAACAACGCCAGCCAAAATGGCGCTACTAATGCCCAAGGCAATTCCGTCAGCATGGGCGCGGAAACGACAAATCCATCATGCGAAAATGCCAAATCCTGAACACGCAGAAATCCACGTTGACCCGGTGCTTTGGCGCATGCGGCAGCAATATCTGGTGCCGACGTTACAGTGGCACTGCAAACATCGACCCACCCTAGCGCCCGAGAGGTCCCGATGGTTTCGGGCACAACCGTCGTCTCGACACCCTTTGCAATGACGCCACCCACACCAAGCCGCGCGAATACAGCAAATGCTGCAACACCCATAAGAATGACAGCCACCCAACCCGTCGCAATCGCACCGCGCTGCGCAGCATCACCGGGCAAAACCGCGCCGCGCGAAGCATATCGTCCAAGCAAATGCGGAAGTGCCGCCACGCCAAGCGCGAGTGCCAGAATAAGGCCAGCGAAATTCATCATCGAGAGTTGCAGGAACGGTGACGACATCGGCCGCAGCGATTTAATGTCGGACAGTTTATCCGCAACGAGCTTTTGCTCCAGCGCCGAGAGATCGTTGATCGAAGTCCCGTAGGCCCAATACGGAATGGGTGTATTCGAATGTGGCACCGCCAGAGAAAACAAAAACACAGCAAAGCTCGCCAGCAATGCAAAATAGATCAAGCTGGTGGCTGAACGTGCTGTGACGAAACTTTTCACAATCCAAATGATCGCAACGGCAACCGTCGCTATGGCAATCGATAAAGCGTAGTCGTTGTGAAGTAGCGCTTGGAGCACGAGGGCTGCTCCGCGCAAATCAGCGGCCAGCAATAAAACCGAAGCGGCACCGGCTATCAGAAGAGCCAAACGGCGTGGCCATACGCCGCCATAGCGCAATGTAAAAAATCCACCCAGCGACCGCACAGGATAAAGCACGAAACGCGGGGCAATGAACATCGCCATCAACGCCAGTCCCGCAGTGAGTGCGAGCGGAAACGCCAAGCCATCGTAACCCAGCGCCGCAACTGCGCCGACAAACCCGATCAGCCCAACAGCACCCAAAGCCTCGCTGGCAAAATTCAGAGGCGGTGCCGCCCCTTCACCGCTCGTGATGCCACCGGCCCGCCAGGCAAAACCAAATGCCAAGAGTGCTAGGGCTGCAAGCGCCCCTTGCGCCGTAATCCAGAACCCTAGCGGAAAACCGGCTATGCTGATGGCGTTGAATGTCAGTGCGCCCAGCGGCAACACGAAGGTCAGGATCAGCCAAGCAACCAACGCCGCGATCAGAAGCCGTCGCGAGGGTCGGCTTGCGCCTTCCACATCGCTACTCCGCGCTTTTCCAGCACTGATATCTGCGCTGCTTGGGCTTTGAGCCATGCCCTACACCTCAATCCGAATGACCGATCTCTGCCAACTCTCAGCCGGCCGACCGTTCTGGCGATCCCACCTGACATCAACGAAATTGCAGCCTCTGGATGACAGGTCCGGCCTTGTGACGCGAGATCGCGTTACGATCAAGGCAGCATTGACGACAGCCTATCGGTCGTTCACGGTCGCCCGCAAAAGACGATGAATTGAGGGTGAGGGGCATCATCACAATGAGCACAGCGGACACGCACGGCGCAGAGCGTTCGAGCGACCAGCCGATGACGCGTGAAGAACGCAAGGTGATCATAGCATCCTCGGCCGGAACCGTTTTTGAATGGTACGATTTTTATCTCTACGGCGCATTGGCAACGACGGTGATAGGACCGCAGTTTTTCAGCGCCTATCCAGAATCTACCCAAGCGATTTTTGCACTGCTGGCTTTCGCGGCCGGATTTATCGTCCGCCCATTCGGCGCTCTCGTATTCGGTCGCCTCGGCGATCTTGTCGGCCGGAAATATACATTCCTGGTCACCATCCTCATCATGGGCCTTTCAACGTTTTTCGTAGGCCTACTCCCCAATTATGAAGCGATCGGCGCAGCGGCACCTATTATTTTGATCCTGCTCCGAATGGCGCAAGGCTTGGCGCTTGGCGGCGAATACGGCGGAGCTGCGACTTACGTTGCCGAACACGCACCACGCAATCAGCGCGGATATTTCACAAGTTGGATCCAAACGACGGCGACGCTCGGACTATTGCTGTCGCTCATCGTGATTATGTTCACTCAAATTTTCATCAACGCCAACTATCCACCCGTCACCCTCGCCAACGGCACAACGATTGATGCCTTCAAAGCCTGGGGCTGGCGCGTACCGTTTCTCGCTTCCATCATTCTGCTATTGATCTCGCTCTACATACGCCTGCAAATGAGCGAGAGCCCGGCCTTCAAAAAAATGAAGGACGAAGGCACGGAATCCAAAGCTCCATTGAAAGAAGCTTTCGGCACATGGTCGAATGCAAAGATCGGTCTAATCGCATTGTTCGGTCTGACCGCTGGTCAAGGCGTTGTCTGGTACACCGGACAATTCTACGCGCTGTTTTTCTTGCAGAAGATTTTGCGTGTCGAAGAATTCACCGCCAACGTGCTCATCGCCTGGGCATTGATACTAGGAACCGGCTTCTTCATTGTCTTCGGCAGATTATCAGACCGCATCGGACGCAAGCCGATCATCCTTGCCGGATGCTTGCTCGCAGCACTGACATACTTCCCCATATTCAAAATGTTGACGCAAACCGCCAACCCAGCGCTGCACCGCGCCCAACTCGCGACCACCGTCGTCGTCACAGCCGACCCAGCCGAATGCTCTTTCCAATTCAACCCCACCGGCAAAGCAAAGTTTACCTCCACCTGCGATCAAGCCAAGGAGCTGCTCGCCAAGTCGGCCGTGCAATACACAACCGTCGCAGCACCGCCTGGGACACCAGCTACAATTCAGATCAACGATGCACCCCCACTCGCCGTCAACGATCCCGATTTCAATACCAAGACGGCCGCCGCACTCGCCAATGCCGGCTATCCGACGGCCGACAATGCAGAGATCGTCAAAATCGCTATTGAACCGCAAGCGGGTCTCGCCAACTTCTCTAAATTGCTCGACATCTGGAGCGTGCAGAAACTCACCATTATCGCGCTGCTCACCCTGCTCGTGATTTATGTGACGATGGTCTATGGCCCCATCGCCGCTGCACTCGTCGAACTGTTCCCGACACGAATTCGCTACTCCGGTATGTCGCTGCCCTATCACATCGGCAACGGATGGTTCGGAGGTCTGCTCCCCGCGACGGCGTTCGCGATGGTCGCGCAATCGGGCGATATCTATTTCGGCCTGTGGTATCCGATTACGTTTGCCATCATGACCGTCATCATCGGGTTGCTGTTCGTTCCCGAGACGCACAAGCGAGACTTGACTGAATAAGTGGCGGGCGACCATTTTACCGGCAGCGGTCGTCTGCAACGAGAAAGGGGCGGCGCTTGAAGCACCACCCCTGTCTGTACGTCCCTAGACTTGGACCGTTTTTTTGTTTTTTGATTGCCGAAAATCCGGTCCGGACCCCGACAGCGCGCGCACCATGGCTCAAGAGACTTTATGCGTCAAGGTAGCGCAGATTAAAAAACATGTGTCACCAAGATGATAATTACGACGGTTGCGTGACTCAATGATGCTGATGCGCGTTGTGGTCATCACTGCTAGGTTTTTCATCACTGTTCACCGGTTGAGCATCCATGCCGTGAGGTCCTTTGGCACCGACGGGCTCGACCGTTCCCTCAATGTCGATGGCGCCAGCTTTCTCGAAAGTTAGCGTGAGTTTGACGAGATCGCCCTCCTTGAGCGGCTGCTTCAAATCAAACAGCATGATGTGATCGCCGCCGGGCTTGAGGACGTGCGACTGGCCCGACGCCACGTCAATGCTATCTACTTTGCGCATCTTCATGACGTCGCCGTCCATGATGTGGGTGTGAATTTCGACCCGGCCCGCAACTGGCGATGCAGCTGAAATCAGTCGATCTTGGACGCCATCCGCCATCTTCACCTCCATGAAGGCAACGCCGACGGTCGAGCCACCCGGTGTCGCCCGTGCCCACGGATGGGCGACAGTCACACCTTTGCTGGTCGCCTCATGCGCCCGGGTCGGCGAAACGAAGCCTAAGCTGACAAGCAAAACGCTGGCGATAAGCGAGACGCGCATGAATTTATCTCCGAAGGATCTCAAATGTGTGCCGTGTCCGTGCATTTAGTGCCCTTTAGTCATCTAGCAAGGCCGCCAAAAAGCTGACTTGCAGCAGCACTCAAGATGTACCCCTGACCTTATGGTTAATCTGGCCGCGCCTTAACGGTTCGCAATTGTCAGGTGTGATAAGATAGAAATCTCATATTAGACCAAGTTTTGGTGGCGACGTGACGACAAAAGGCAAGCGCATTCTTCTGATCATTGGCGGCGGTATCGCGGCATATAAGTGCCTCGATATGATCCGACGCCTGCGCGAGCGCGGGCACACTGTGCGCACCATCATGACAAAAGCAGCCCATGAGTTCGTAACACCTTTGTCCGTCGGCGCTTTGACGAACGAACGCGTGTTCACCGACCTGTTCAATTTAGATGACGAGCGCGAGATTGGACACATCAGGCTCGCGCGTGACACCGATGTAGTTGTCGTAGCGCCCGCAACAGCCGATCTGATTGCAAAGATGGCCGGAGGTCACGCCAACGATTTAGCGACCGCTGTCTTGCTGGCAACCGACAAACCCATCGTTGTCGCGCCCGCTATGAACCCAAGCATGTGGCAGCATCCAGCAACCCAGCGCAACGTCGCGCAAATCCAAAACGACGGCGTCGAAGTCGTCGGCCCCGGCATCGGCGAAATGGCTGAGCGCGGAGAAGCCGGCGTCGGCCGATTGGTCGAAGTGCCAGAGTTGATTGCTGCAATTGAGCAGAGACTGAATCCTACAAAGTATGAATCCGCCAAGCCGTTGGCCGGAAAACATGTGCTCATAACCAGCGGTCCGACCCACGAGCCCATAGATCCCGTGCGCTATCTCGCCAACCGGTCATCGGGCAAACAGGGCCATGAAATCGCCGCCGCCGCGCATCGCCTCGGCGCGCGCGTCACGTTGATTTCCGGCCCGGTGTCGTTACCCGAACCAAACGGTATCAATCTCGTACGTGTCGTCACAGCGGCCGAAATGCTAGAAGCTGTTCAGCAAGCCATGCCAGCCGATATTGCCGTGTTCGCCGCCGCCGTCGCCGATTGGAAGCTCGCCAAACCAAAATCTGAAAAAATCAAAAAAAGCTCAAGCGGCGAACCGCCCGCGCTCAAGCTCGCGGAAAATCCTGACATTCTGAAATTGATTGGTCATCTGACGAAGGCGCGCCCAACGCTCGTCATCGGCTTTGCCGCCGAAACTGAAGACGTCATCGCCAACGCCCGCAAAAAACTGAAATCGAAGGCCGCTGACTGGATCGTCGCCAATGATGTATCGCCAGAAAGCGGCGTCATGGGCGGCGATCGCAACACCGTTCACCTGGTGTCACGCGCTGGCGTGGAGAGTTGGCCGGAAATGCACAAATCCGAAGTCGCAGCGCAACTGATGGCGCGTGCGGCTGAAACCGTGTCGCCACGCCGGACCGCCGCCGAATGACCTCGCGCAAAACTAAAAAATCTTCCTCCACTCTCGCGGTTAATGTCAGCCGCTTGCCGCACGCCGAAGGTCTCACGCTACCTGCTTATCAAACGGACGATGCAGCGGGCCTTGATCTGCTTGCTGCTCTACCGGACGAAAGTCCGATCATCCTTAAACCCGGCTCACGCGTGATGGTGCCAACAGGCTTGATGTTTGCCCTTCCGAAAGGGACCGAAGCACAAGTTCGCCCGCGTTCGGGTCTTGCTGCAAAACACGGCGTCACAGTCTTGAATAGCCCCGGCACGATCGATGCAGATTATCGCGGCGAAGTCTCGGTGATCTTGATCAATCTGGGATCGGAGCTTTTCACAATCCAACGCGGCGACCGTATCGCACAGCTCATCCTCGCACCGGTCACGCGCGCCAATCTTATCGAAGTAAAAATTCTCAATACCACGTCGCGCGGAACCGGTGGTTTTGGCTCAACCGGCATCGCTGGCAAAAAACCCTCAAGCACTGCAACATCACGCAAATCCGTTGCGCAATCCAAATCAAAAGCGAAACGGGCTCGTCCCAAAGGTCAAAAAGTCAAGGTTGGGAAAACTGAACGCTTATCGGCACGTTGATAATCACGATAAGCTTTGCAGTTCATTTCATAAGGCAACGGCACTTGAGCCAACGCCATGAACCTGCCAGAAACAACCAACCATTCGCGACCTTGGAAACACAGGAAACGTCATGCCGAGCAACACAATAAAAACCCTTGCCGCCACGAAGACCTGGGGACGCGGACGCGTTTATGAGAACATCGCCGAAACCATCGGCCACACTCCATTGGTGCGGCTCGCCAATGTAAAGGCCAATCAGGGCCTAACAGCCGACATCCTTATCAAGCTCGAGTTTTTCAATCCCCTTTCGTCCGTCAAAGACCGCATCGGCGTTTCGATGATCGACGTGCTCGAAGCCGAAGGCCGCATCACACCCGGCAAAACAGTTTTGGTCGAACCGACCTCTGGCAACACCGGCGTGGGCCTAGCGTTCGTCGCGGCGGCACGTGGCTATCGCTTGATCCTCGTCATGCCCGAAACCATGTCGATCGAGCGCCGTAAAATTCTCACCCACTTGGGCGCCGAGCTTGAATTAACGCCTGGACCGGGCGGCATGCCAACGGCGGTCGCGCGCGCCGAAGAAATCGCCAAGTCGTTGCCTGATGCTGTTATTCCAGGGCAGTTCGATAATCCAGCAAATCCCCTGGTTCACGAATTGACAACTGCCGAAGAAATTTACAACGACACGGGCGGCAAAGTTGACGCCATCGTTGTTGGCGTTGGTACTGGCGGTACGATTACCGGCGTCGGTCGCGCACTTAAAAAGCGTATTCCCGGACTTAAAATGTTTGCCGTCGAACCTTCAACAAGCGCAATTCTCTCAGGTCAAGCACGCGGTCCTCACAAAATTCAAGGCATCGGTGCAGGCTTCGTTCCCTCAATTTTGCAACGCGATTTGATCGACGAGGTTGTCACGGTCGCAAGTGAGACAGCGCTCGAAACATCGCGCATGTTGGCGCGTGTCGAAGGCATCCCGGGCGGCATCTCGACAGGTGCTAACCTGGCTGCCGCCATCACGGTTGCACAAAAACCAGAGTTTGCAGGCAAGACCATTGTGACGTTCGCACCATCGTCAGCCGAGCGTTATTTCTCAAGCGAGTTGTTCGTCGAACCGGCTGCGAAAGCCTGAATGCCATAGGAAAAGATATGACCACACTCACCGCAGACGAGGTCCAGCGCTACAAGCGCCATCTCGTTTTGCGCGAAGTTGGTGCGCAAGGGCAGCAACGTCTCAAGGCTGCCCGCGTGCTGGTCATTGGCGCAGGCGGCCTCGGCTCTCCCGTGTTGCTGTATCTCGCAGCAGCAGGCGTCGGCACACTTGGCATCATCGATGATGACCGCGTGTCGATCGACAACCTGCAACGCCAAATTATCCACGGCACGCGCAATGCAGGAGCTTTGAAAGTCGACAGCGCAGCGGAAAACATCCGCGAGATCAATCCGCACGTTACAGTCGAACAACACGCCGAACGCCTGACCGCTGAAAATGCACTCGACATCATCTCGCAATATGATCTCGTAGCAGACGGGTCCGATAATTTCGCCACCCGCTACCTCGTCGCAGATGCCTGCTACTTCGCACGCCGTCCGCTCGTCTATGGCGCACTCGGCTCACTCGATGGCTATGTCTCGGTATTCAAACCGTTCGAGAAACAATCAGACGGCACACCCTATCCAACGTTGCGGTGCTTGTTTCCGCAAGCGCCACCTGCTGGCCTCGTCGCCAACTGTTCTGAAGTGGGTGTACTAGGACCCATTGCCGGCGTCATCGGCACATTGCAAGCGACCGAAGTCATCAAGGAGCTTCTCGCCCTGGGCGATACCTTGGCTGGTCGCCTGATAATTTACGATGCAGCAGCGAGCCGTTTCGAGACTGTGACGATCAAATGGGATCCCACCAATCCACTGACAGGATTAAATCCAACAATCCAAGACCTGTCGCAACATCGCACGACCACAAATCCAGCCTGCGCAGCCGAGTGACGACGATCAGAAAATCGATCCCGTCACAGTCTTGACGCAACGCCAGCCGAAACGTGGCCAGACGAAAAGTGGAGTGCGTCCAGGGGAAGTGATCTTGCCAGCGTTTCTTTCCAATCTCCTCTACCTCCTAGCAGAATTCGCACGCATTCCGTTTGACCTGCTCTTAGGTATCAAACGACGCCGCTATGTGGCATCCTATAACGTTGCCGCGCCAAAAGACATCACATGGCAGGTTGTGTCAGCCAACAAAATCACGCTCGCGGGCCAGCCCAAAATTGAAATTGATACCGATGCTGATCCTTCAAGACCTGGCGTGTTCGCAGGTGCCGTGCGTATGGGCGATAAACAATTCTCGTTTGCCTATCGGGTTCTCGAAATGCGCGTGGGCGAAGCGATGAGCCTTGAAATTCTGCAAACAGAGTCAGACCCGATTTATCGCTATGGCAGCGACTATGTCATGGCCGTTGCTGTTACCGGAGACGATCAATCTTCACGGGTGACGACGACACACGATCTAACGCATGATCGCTTTCTTACCCGGTTGCTCATTCCACTGTCGCAAGTGCAATCCGCGACACGGCTCAGAAATACCGCAGTTGAAATTGCCAGAGATGGCAATCCGCCTCCGACAACGCGCGTCCGCGACGCCATCATAACCGGCGCATTGACGTTTGCGAGTTTCTTCGCACTATTTGGTCCGTCAATTGCCGCCATGCTGATCGGTGTGATTTTGATCCACGAGTTGGGTCACGTACTCGCTATGCGGTGGGCGGGCATACCCGTCAAAGGCATATACTTCGTGCCATTTTTCGGCGGCGTCGCTATTGGATCAAGCACGGCAAAATCCGAAGTAGAGCGCGGCCTCGTCGCGCTGATGGGGCCAGGCTTGAGCCTGATATCGACAGCACTGCTCTTGTTTCTCAGCCAACAAAGCAACGATCCGGTTTTGACACGCTTGGCGCTCTTGAGTGCCTTGCTCAATGGTTTCAACTTGCTGCCAATTTTTCCGCTCGATGGTGGGCATATCATGCAGTCGCTGCTGTCGCGCGCTGGCGCTGAATCTGTGCGCGCGTTTCAAGTCGCAGCCTTGTTCGCAGGTGGCGCGTTATCGATCTGGATCGGCGATTACATTTTGCTGGCGCTGTTTTTTATCATTGCGCCTAGCATTCTCGTAAAGCCTCAGGCGTCAACGCGCCCGCTGCCACCGCTCAGCATGATCGATACGGTTTGGCTGGCCATAGGTTATGGAGCGACGGTCACGTTCTATATATTGGCGATCTCGAAACTATGGGGCACTTGAATCACAACATCGCCGGGTGCACGCGATCGGGCGGCGCATGGCCATCTGCAAATGCTTTAATGTTGATGATCACCTTTTCGCCCATGTCGATACGGCCTTCGATTGTCGCCGAACTCATGTGCGGGAGAGCAACCACCCGATCGGACGCGAGCAGACGCGGATTGACGGCGGGTTCATGTTCGAACACATCGAGACCTGCACCAGCGATCGCCCCTGACTCCAGAAGTCGTGCCAATTCGTTTTCGTCGATCACTTCACCGCGTGCGGTGTTGACGATATAGGCTGACGGTTTGAGCAACTTCAATCGCCGCGCCGACAACAGATGGTAGGTGCCAGGTGTGTGCGGACAATTCACCGACACGATATCGACGCGCGTCAACATCTGGTCGAGGCTTTCCCAGTATGTCGCTTCGAGGTCTTGCTCAATCGCGTCCGAAACCCGGCGGCGATTGTGGTAGTGGATTTGCAATCCGAACGCCTTCGCGCGTCGCGCCACAGCCTGCCCGATGCGACCCATACCGATAATACCAAGTCGCTTGCCGTAAATCCGATGTCCTAACATCCAGGTTGGCGACCAGCCCGACCATTTTGTATTTGGATCGCGCATGTAGGCCGCACCTTCAGCCAGCCGCCGCGGTACGGCAAGAATGAGCGCCATCGTCATGTCGGCTGTGTCTTCGGTTAGAACGCCAGGCGTATTCGTGACCAGAATGGCGCGATTGCGTGCGGTATCCAGATCCACATTATCGACGCCGGTGCCGAAATTCGCGATCAAACGCAGTTTAGGACCAGCCTGCGTGAGCACGGCGCGATCAATCCGATCCGTAACAGTAGGTACGAGCACATCAGCTGTTTTCACGGCTTCGATGAGTTGCGCCTGTGTCATCGGCTTGTCATCGTCATTGAGCCGCGTTTCAAACAATTCGCACATGCGTGTCTCGACCACGTCTGGGAGCTTGCGCGTAACGATAACAACCGGTTTCTTCAAAGAGGTGGCCATTGCTGATTCTTGTCCGCAGAAACATTAAAGTTTGAAACCCGTGTCTAACAGATGGCCTTGGCGATGACAAAGTGCTGATTGACGTATGCCCTAGTGATCGGCCTGCGTGCATTGCAATGAGAAATCCGCCAGATCGACGATGACCAGCCATGAGAATAGGAAGTCCAACGACCTTGTACGCGCATCTGACACCTCGCCCACCCGCTCATCGCAGGTCCGTCCGGCATGGCGCAGGTTTGCCGTTGTTGAGGTATTTTACACGCCTCTTAGCTATCATAGCGATACCGCTACCAGCCATGAGCCAACAAGCGGCTGTGCCCAGTGGCAGTGGTTTGCCGGTGCCGCGCTTTGTCAGTTTGAAATCCGACCGCGTCAATTTGCGAAACGGTCCTGGCACAGAGTATCCGACCGGCTGGGTCTATCGCCGCGCCGGTTTACCACTTGAAGTCGTCAAAGAATTCGAAGGCTGGCGTCAAGTCCGAGATGCCGACGGAGCGACCGGTTGGCTGTTGCAATCGTTTCTATCGGGTCGGCGAACCGGCCTCGTGCTACCATGGGAACGCAAGAGTGGCGCACAACCACCGCAGGTTCCCATTCGCTCCAGCGACAGCGCGAGTTCATCGGTCGTTGTCAAAGTAGAAGCCGGCGTGATCGCCGATTTGCATCTGTGCGATGGGCGATGGTGCCGCGTTACGGTGGACAAATTTACCGGCTACATCGAACAAAAAATGCTCTGGGGCGTCTATCAAGGCGAAACCATCAAGTAACGCCGCGCGGACATGAGCGCGTTGTAAAAGCTGAAAGCGATTTTGCTTAATCTATTTTCGCCAGACGAACGACAACATCGACGTGCGTGATGCGCATGCCTTTGGGCGGCTCCGGAACGCCAGAGACCTGAACAGTGTCTTCGGGAATGTCCATCAAATCGCCAGTGCTTTCGAGCAGGAAATGGCTGTGATTGGAGGTATTGGTATCGAAGTACGCCTTCGTGCCGTCGATGGCCAACTCGCGCACCAAACCGGCCTTCTTGAATTGATGCAAAGCATTATAGACCGTCGCCAAAGACACATGCTCGCCCTGCGCCGCAACTTCGGCGTGCAACTGCTCCGCCGTCACGTGGCGATCGCCCTCGCCAAATAACAAAGCCCCCAGTGCCAAGCGCTGGCGCGTGGGCCGCAACCCGGCTCTTCGCAACAGGTCAGGTACCAAAGCCTGATGTGCTGTCTTGTCAGTCTGATGATCAGACATCGCTTCCGAAATCTCTCTTGTTTGCAATGGACATTTCGCCCAACACATGAGGGTCAGGGCGCATCAGCACTCTGACGAATACTGTCGACAATATAGACACTACGGCGTCAGACCGCAACTTCAGGCAAATCATAGGGTTTCTCGCAGTTATACAGCTTGTCGCAGGCCCATTGGCTCTCCCGCAGCAGCTTTGCGATCACCAGCGGTTATGTTACCACCCCCGCTTCAAAGACGTATTGGCGTTCCTAAAATTCACGAAGACGAGGAAAAATATGGCGGATCGCCGCTCTAGCTTTGATTTCGAAGACCTTTTGACCTGCGGTCGCGGCGAGCTTTTCGGTCAGGGTAACGCACAGTTGCCGCTCCCTCCCATGCTCATGTTCGACCGCATTTCGCACATTTCAGAAACCGGTGGCGCGAACGGCAAAGGACAAATCGTGGCCGAACTAAAGGTCGCGGGCAACGAGCGCCTTAACTGGTTTTTTGATTGCCACTTTCATGGCGATCCCGTTATGCCAGGGTGCCTTGGCTTGGACGCTCTATGGCAGCTTACGGGTTTTTATCTGGGCTGGCTTGGGCTGACGGGACAAGGCCGCGCGTCAGGCGTTGGCGAAGTCAAATTCATGCGCGAAGTAACGCCCGACGTAAAGCATCTGGAATATGTCATCGACATCAAGCGCGTCATTGCGCGAAAACTGAAACTTGCTGAAGCCGACGGCGTACTCAAAGCTGACGGCGAAGTGATCTACACGGCTAAAGACCTTCGCGTGCTATTGAAATCCAGCGAAGCGTCAGCAAGCTAAAACACTGTCGCACGGCGCTTGGCCGGACTGCGATATTCTCTGAGGGGACCATGGGCGCATGCGGCGCGTTGTTGTTACAGGAATGGGCATTGTTTCATCAATCGGAAACAACACCCAGGAAGTGATCGCCTCGTTGCGTGAGGCGAAGTCAGGCATTTCGCGCTCCGAAAAATTCGCCGAACTTGGCTTTAAATGCCAAGTCCAAGGCGAGCCCACGATTGAATGGGAGAGCATGGTTCCGCGCAAGCCCAAGCGCTTTATGAGCGAGGGCATCGGTTGGAATTGGATCGCCATGGATCAGGCCATTCGCGATGCCGGTCTAGAAGCCACAGACGTTGTCAATGAACGCACCGGCATCATCATGGGCTCAGGCGGGCCATCGACCCGCGCCATCGTTGATGCAGCAGACGTAACGATCAAATCTGGCGGGCCCAAAAAAATTGGCCCCTTCGAAGTCCCCAAAGCGATGTGTTCGGGCCCGTCCGCTGCACTGGCGACCGCGTTTCAAATCAAAGGCGTGAATTATTCGATTTCGTCGGCCTGCGCGACCAGCGCGCACTGCATTGGCAATGCGGCCGAAATGATTCAATGGGGCAAACAGGATGTTGTGTTTGCAGGCGGATGCGAAGAACTCGACTGGTCATTGTCGAATTTGTTCGACGCCATGGGAGCGATGACGACGCGCTTCAATGCAACGCCATCGAAAGCCAGTCGCGCCTACGATAAAGACCGCGACGGCTTTGTAATTGCGGGCGGCGCAGGCGTGCTCGTCCTCGAAGAACTCGAACATGCCAAAGCGCGTGGCGCAAAAATCTATGGCGAAATCGTCGGCTATGGCGCCACCTCAGACGGCTACGATATGGTAGCCCCATCTGGCGAAGGCGCTGCGCGTTGCATGAAAATTGCACTCAAAGGCTTCGACGGAAAAGCCATTTCAAAAATCGACTACATCAATCCGCACGGCACAGGCACACCTGTCGGTGACGCAAAAGAAATCGAAGCCATCCGCACCGTATTCGGCAGCGACGTACCACCCATCGCAGCGACCAAATCGCTTACCGGTCATTCGCTCGGCGCCATCGGCGTACAGGAAGCGATCTTCTCGCTTTTAATGATGAACAACGGCTTCATTTGCGAAAGCGCAAACATCGAAGACATAGATCCGGCCTTTGCCGATCTCCCGATCGTGCGCTCGCGCATTGACGACGCACAGCTTAACTTTGTGATGTCGAACAGCTTCGGTTTTGGCGGCACCAATGCCACTCTAATCTTCTCTCGCTATGATGGTTAACTAAGGTTTCCACCTGGCACGTTGCTTGTTTTGCGTTGAATTCGACGGTACCAGACGATGAGATTATATAAGCCCGGAGCGGGCTGGTTTGACGTTCACGCGCGCACCCACGGTTACAAGGATCAGGGTCGCACAGAAAGGTTTCCTATGACCGACATCGACATTGCAAAGCCGGGTCCGCTGATGGCGGGCAAGCGCGGCCTCGTGATGGGTGTTGCCAATGAGCGTTCCATCGCCTGGGGCATCGCCCGCGTGCTGGCAGGCCAAGGCGCCAAACTCGCATTTACCTATCAAGGTGACGCCTTCGGTCGTCGCGCTATCCCGCTGGCTGAATCGACAGGCTCCGATCTGATCTTGCCGTGTGATGTATCCGATCTGGCAAGCGTCGATGCCGTGTTCGATGAAATAAAGAACAAGTGGGGCGGCCTCGACTTTGTCGTCCACGCACTGGCGTTCTCCGATCGCCGCGAATTGTCGGGCCGTTACGCCGACACGACGCGCGAAAATTTTTCTAACACGATGATTATCTCGTGCTTCTCATTCACCGAAATCGCCAAGCGCGCAGCCGAACTGATGCCCAACGGCGGTTCCTTGCTCACGCTTTCGTATGGCGGCGCGACACGCTGGGTGCCGTCTTACAACGTCATGGGCGTAGCCAAAGCGGCACTGGAAGCTTCCGTGCGCTATCTTGCAGCCGATCTCGGACCGCAAGGCGTTCGCGTCAACGCGCTTTCGGCCGGCGTCATGCGCACCCTGGCCGGGGCTGGCGTTTCGGATGCCCGCGTGATCTTCAACTACCAGCGTGACCACGCACCGCTGAAGCGCACACCGACGCTGGATGAAATCGGCGGCGCAGCGTTGTACCTGCTTTCGCCGCTCGCGGGCGCGGTCACGGGCGAAGTGCATTTTGTCGATTGCGGCTATAACACTGTCGCCATGCCAACGCTGGATACGCTCAAAGAATTCGACACCGAGAGCAAATCGCAAAGCCGCTCGCCATCAGAAGCCGCGGAATAAATCTCAGCCCCATCAGTTGACGGCGCGCGAGTGCCGTCGCAAACACTCAAGCGCATGATCGGCGTTTTCGATTCAGGTCTTGGCGGCCTCACCGTGTTACGCGAACTGTCAGCGCGCTTTGCCCGCGCTGACTTCGTGTATCTCGCCGACCACGCGCATGTGCCCTACGGCAATCGTCCGTCTGACGAGATCGTCGATCTGACGCGTGCCTGCGTTGAAGACTTGTTCGAACGAGGCGCCAAGTTGGTGCTTCTGGGCTGCAACACAGCCACTGCCGTCGCGCTCCGCCGCTTACAACAGCAATGGCTACCCAGCAGCAAATGGGCCGGAACACATAATGTCCTAGGCATTGTTGCGCCGACTGTCGAAGCCGCAACCCAAACCCCCTGGGCTGTCACTTCGCCCCAATATCCGCAAAAGAATAACACCGACACGATTGCCGTGTTCGGCACCATGCGCACCATTGCATCCGGCGTTTTCCCTGAAGAGATCCGCAAGCGTTGTCCGAAAGTCACCGTTATTCAGCAAATGTGCTCGGACTTGGCCGGAGCCATTGAGGACAAGCGACCTGAAAGCGAACTCAATGTCCTGGTAGCTGAAGGTGTGCAATCAGCTTTATCGCAAACGTCCAACGGTCTGCCGCATCAGGCGATACTTGGCTGTACCCACTTCCCATTGGTCGAGCATTTATTTCGACGCCATCTGCCACCATCGACACGCATACTGTCCCAGCCAGTCATCGTTGCTGACAGCTTCGAGGATTACCTACACCGCCGTGCAAACTTTCTCGTCGGCAACGAAGGGAAAAGATTGACGCTTTTGACGACCGGCGATCCTCAAGACGTCAGCGCCAAAGCGCGCGTATTCTGGCCCGATGTCGCAGCCTTTGAGAAGGCATAAATCTTAAGTTGAACGGAACCAAGCACGTCGCCATATCAAAGTACCGGCGCACGCGTGGTATAGAGCGAAATGGAACAAGCCTACACAGTGTCGGGAATGCACTGCGGTGCCTGCGTCAGACGCATCACCTCGGTATTGCAGCCGTTTGCCGAAACTGTGAGCGTAACGCTCAATCCGCCGCGCGCGGTGCTCTCAAATCCCAATACCTACGCAACACCAGCCACTATTCAGGCAGCGGTGATGAAAGCTGGCGCTTACACGATAGCGCCTGAAACACGGTCCCCAAGCAGCATCGGGTCATCCACCGCACGACAAAACGATGACGGTAATGCGTTGGCCACATACTGGCCGCTGTTCCTGATCGTCGGCTATATTGCCATTGCAGCGCTGGCCGGAACTCCAGCACCGGGCGAAACACGCTTAGCCGCGTGGATGACAAATTTCATGGCCGGTTTTTTCCTGGTCTTTTCAGCTTTCAAGTTTCTCAATGTACGGGGCTTCGCCGATGCCTACGCGAGCTATGACCTACTCGCCAAACGCTGGCACGCCTACGGCTACATCTATCCATTTTTGGAACTGGCACTTGGCCTCGCTTACCTGTTTCGCTTCGAGCCGACATGGACCCATATCGCGACCATACTCCTGATGGGCTTTTCAAGTCTTGGCGTCATCGACGTGCTGCGCCAAAACCGCAAGATTGCCTGCGCTTGCCTTGGAACTGTCCTCAAACTGCCGATGTCAACGATTACGCTTGTCGAGGATCTCGGGATGGTGGCGATGGCAGGTGTGATGCTTCTCGCCTAACAACCCATGATCTCAGAAAAATTCTCGTGTTGTCGGCATTTGCCGAGCTGAGTTAACATTGAGACGTCGTTAGTTCTCCGGGGGGAGCAACTCCTCGGCAATCGGGATAGAGGAGTTTGTTCGATATGATTTCTAAGCTCACGCTCGCCGCCTGCACGCTTGCAGCCAGCGCAGTTTTTGCATCCGCTGTGATCGCCGCGCCTGGCGCTGGCCTCGCCCCACTCAAAGGCATCCAGTCTTCGATGGTGGAGGAAGTCCACGGCTGGCACCGGACCTGTCAGCGCGGCCTGAACGGCTATCATCGCCACGTCAAAGGCGTTGGCCGCATTCAGTGCACCAATCGCCGCTGCTATAAGAACCGTTGGGGCGCCACACGCTGCCGTTGGTTCTAATCTAAACAAGCGCACAAATAAAAAAGCCGCCGGAGTAAAACCCGGCGGCCAATTTTTTTAAGCTTTGATCGAAAGTTTGGATCACGCCTTAGCGGCGCGGACCTCGACCACCACCGGGACGGCCACCTTCGCGACGCGGAGGACGGGACTCAAACACTTCTTCCGGCTCGCCTTCAGCGCGCGGAATTTCTTCGCCCGTTGTCTGATCGACAATCTTCATCGACAGGCGTGTTTTGCCGCGATCATCGAAGCCCAGGAGTTTCACGTAAACTTCTTGGCCTTCCTTTACGACTTCGCCGACGGTCGCTGGACGACCATTCGACAACTGCGAAATGTGCACGAGGCCGTCTTTCGCACCAAAGAAGTTCACGAACGCACCGAACTCCATGATCTTCACGATCTTGCCTTTGTAGATCGTGCCGACTTCAGGTTCTTGTGTAATGCCTTTGATACGCGCAAGAGCCTTTTCGATGCTCTCGCGATTGGCCGACGCGATCTTCACAGTACCATCGTCTTCGATATCGATCTTCGCGCCGCTCTCAGCAACGATTTCACGAATGACCGAACCGCCCGAACCGATCACTTCACGGATCTTGTCGGTCGGAATTTTGATGGTCTCGATGCGCGGGGCGTACTCGCCCAGTTCGGTGCGTGCACCCGTCAGAGCTTTCGACATCTCATTCAAGATGTGCAGGCGACCCGCATGTGCCTGCTCAAGCGCAACGCGCATGATTTCTTCGGTAATGCCGGTGATCTTGATATCCATCTGCAGCGCAGTGACACCCTTCTCGGTTCCAGCCACCTTAAAGTCCATATCGCCCAGATGATCCTCGTCGCCGAGAATATCCGACAATACGGCGTAATCATTGCCTTCCTTGATCAGACCCATCGCGATACCAGCGACAGGCGACTTCAGCGGAACGCCAGCGTCCATCAAGGCGAGCGAAGCGCCGCAAACCGTGGCCATCGATGACGACCCGTTCGACTCGGTGATTTCCGAAACGACGCGCAGCGCGTAGGGAAACTCTTCGTGTGCGGGCAACAACGGACGTACAGCGCGCCAAGCGAGCTTACCGTGACCGATCTCACGACGGCCTGGCGAACCCATGCGACCCACTTCACCGACCGAGTAGGGCGGGAAGTTGTAGTGCAACAGGAAGCGCTCTTTCTTGGTGCCTTCAAGGCTGTCGATGTATTGCTCGTCATCGCCCGTGCCCAGCGTCGCGACTACTAGGGCCTGCGTTTCACCACGCGTGAACAATGCCGATCCATGCGTGCGTGGCAGAACATGCACTTGCGACAAGATTGGACGAACAGTTTTGAGATCGCGTCCGTCGATGCGATGCTTCGTCTTCAAAACGTCGCCGCGCATGATGTCCATTTCGAGCGCTTTGAAAGCGTCCGTCAGCAATACTTTTTCGTTGGCATCGCCATCAGGTAATTTTACGCCATCGAACACAGCTTTTTTAGCCGCGCTAACGAGATCATTACGCTTGCCTTTTTCCTTGGTCGAGAAAGCTTCTTTCAAAGCCTTCTCTGCCAACTTCTTGACGTCGGCCTGATACTTGCCTTTGTCAGGAATTTGGATGTCCCACGGCTCTTTGGCAGCCTTTTCTGCGAGCTTGATGATCGCTTGAATAACCGGCTGCATGTGCTTGTGGCCGAACATGACGGCTTCCAGCATCTGTTGCTCGGGCAATTCTTTGGCTTCCGATTCAACCATCATGACGGCGTCGTGCGTGCCAGCGACCACGAGGTCGAGCGACGACTCCTTCATTTCATCGACCATCGGATTGAGCACAAACTCGCCGTTGATCACACCAACGCGCGATGCAGCGATCGGCCCAAGGAATGGCAAACCAGACAATGTCAGTGCAGCAGATGCGGCCACCATGCCGAGCACATCGGGATCGTTTTCGAGATCGTGGGACAGAACGGTGACAACAACTTGCGTCTCGTTCTTGAAGCCTTCAACGAACAGCGGCCGGATCGGTCGGTCGATCAAACGTGAGGTGAGCGTTTCTTTTTCGCTCGGGCGGCCTTCGCGCTTGAAGTAACCGCCTGGAATTTTACCGGCAGCGTATGTGCGCTCTTGATAATTGACGGTGAGGGGGAAGAAGTCGATGCCAGGTTTCACGCTGCGTGCGCCGACGACGGTCGCCAGCACAGTTGTTTCACCATATTGGGCAAGCACGGCGGCGTCGGCCTGACGTGCGATTTGGCCCGTTTCTAGTCGGAGCTTGCGGCCGCCCCAATCAATTTCCACGCGATGGATGTCGAACATTTTTGGTCTTTCGTTTTCGTTTTTCTATTTCTCGGTCGGACATTCGCTTGTGCGTTATCGGTTGAGCACAAACGCGGAATGCGCCAGGGCCTCTCTCGGCACCGGCGCACAAGCTTTTTCTAGGTGAGACGCAGCGGCCATAACGACCGACCACATCTGAAATGCGCGAGCATACCGCGCATTAGCGACGGATGCCGTGCTTCTCGATGATCTTCTGATAGCGGCCGTTATCCTTGGCTTTCACATAGTCCAAGAGCTGACGGCGCTGACTGACCATCTTGAGCAAGCCACGGCGCGAATGGTTGTCTTTCTTGTGCAGCTTGAAGTGATCGGTGAGTTCGTTGATGCGATGGGTCAGAACCGCGATCTGAACTTCCGGCGATCCGGTATCGTTCGCCTTGGTGGCATTGTCTTTGATGACAGCCGTCTTCGCCACCTTGCGGTGGGGTGCTACTTCCGACATCGGGAGCTCCTTTCATATGGGAGTTTCAAAAAGCGGCCGAGCCGGGATGTCGTCCAGCTGGGTCGCAAACGATAAACCGCGCGGTACGGTTGCACCCGCGCGGTTCGTGCTTGTTATACACGAAAGCTTGCGAAACGCGAGGTCGATTTGCGACCAAAATATCTCAATAAAATCAATTGCCTTCGCCGCATTGAACGGCCTCGTGGCCGACCGGCACCCAGCCGATTTCACGGCCGTCAGCTTCTGTGATGCGCATCCAGCCAATGGCTTCTCTGTCGTTGATGTTCCACCGGAACTCAGCGTTGTAGGTCGATTTCATCGTCACTGTTTCTGTTGACGGCAGGAACGGGCCTGGCGCGACCTCTGCCACAACGCCCTCGCGAACCTTGCAATTTGGTGCCGCACGAGCCGCTATCGATAAACTGAAGCAGACCGTCACAAACGCACTCGCACATAGAAACATTAGATTTTTCATAATGCCTAAACGTGCGTAGCCCCAGTTTGGCTCATCATCGACGGTAAATAAAAAAGCCGCCCTTCGTGAGAAGGACGGCCTTTTTGTGAGCTCATAATCCGCGTGAGCGGACACAAACGATCTTAGGCAGCCTGGATGTTGCCGACAGCGATCTTGCCTGTGCGGCGATCTTCCTGCGTGTCGAACTTCACCTTCTGGCCTTCCGAGAGACCGCGCATACCAGCGCGCTCAAGGGCTGTTGCATGGACGAACACGTCCTTGCCGCCATCATCGGGAGCGATGAAGCCGAAGCCTTTTTGATCGTTGTAGAATTTCACGGTACCTGACGTCATGAGTTTACCCTTTCAAGGCAAGCTAGTATTGGGTTAGTAGCGCGTGCGGACGCACGAACCAAGTCACCCGGTTTGTCGATGTTGGGGGAAGCTCTAGACGTACGCTTGGTCAATGGTAAATCCAGTGATACAAACATAGCGGCCCTGTTGTCCGGCCAAAGTCGATGCCGCTGCGATAGGCCCTATTTCCCAAATGCGCAAGCGAAAGTTGCTCAGACTTTCGTGAACACCCCAAAACAAGGGTGATATTGCAGCCCCAGGACTGGGCAGAGCCTTTATATCGAATAAATGCCAAATGAGCCTAAGGGCCTAAATTAAACACCCGGGTCGGATGCAGCGCGCCTTTATCCAACTCACCTAAGGCGATCAAGCGACCTTTGGATGTGGCGTAAGCAGGTCCCGATAAAACCGGCGCATCGCGTCCACGAATGAGCACTGCTTGCCCGCGCACGAGGCTGGCAGCATCGGTTTGCGAAACGAGAAGTTCCGGCAAATCGGATAATGCCATTTCGACCGGTGCCAGCAGTTTCAGAACGCTGTCGTCATCTCCGCGCGCAGCAGCCGACGTAATCTGCTCCATCGTCACAGCAGTGGCTTCATCGAACGGCCCAACGCGCGTCCGCCGCAAAGCAATGACGTGCCCATAACAGCCGAGCAATCGACCCATGTCGCGCGCCAACGCTCTAACGTAAGTGCCTTTGCCACACTCGGCTTCGAAAACGCTTGTTGCATCATCGATGTGTTCGATCAGCGCAAAGCGTTCAATGAAAACGGGACGCGCTTGCAAGACAACCTCTTCGCCATCGCGGGCGAGATCGTAAGCGCGTGCACCGTCAATTTTGATCGCTGAGAAAACCGGCGGCGTCTGCATGATGTCGCCAATGAAGCGCGGCAGCAGCGCTTCGATGTCTGACACGGACGGGCGCACATCGCTCGCATGGACCACTGGACCTTCAGCGTCGTCGGTCGTTGTCTCAGCGCCCCAACGAACCGTAAAGCGATAAGCTTTCTCGCCATCGACTGCGAACGGTACTGTTTTGGTGGCCTCGCCCAATGCAATCGGCAAAATGCCGGTCGCTAACGGATCAAGCGTGCCTGCGTGCCCTGCTTTCTGCGCGTTGAAGGCGCGGCGCACAGCACCCACCGCTTGCGTGGACGTCATATTGAGCGGCTTGTCGAGCACCACCCATCCGTGAACGGGGTTGCCCTTTTTCCGGCGTGCCATGGTTATTTCTTTTCCGTGTCCTGTCGGACTTTAGGGCTGTCGAGCAAACGGTCGATGCGGGTCGCTTCTTCGAACGTCTCGTCCTCGCGGAAGCGCAAGTCTGGCGCATATCTGAGATTGAGCGTTTGCGCGACTTCAGCACGAATGTATTTGCGATTGCGCGTCAGCGCTTCAATCACGGGCTTCACGTCTTTGCCACCCAACGGCATGACGTAAACCGTCGCAATCTTTAAATCCGGTGAAATCCGCACCTCTGGAATGGTCACGACATGAGACGCCAACACATCGTCATGGATATCGCCGCGCGCCAGCATCTCCGCGATTTTGTGGCGGATTAATTCGCCAACACGCAACATGCGCTGCGTTGGCCCCGCAGTAGGCTTTCCTGATTTTTTCGCCATATGTTTTCCGCCGCGGGATGGGACCGCGCCCGGCCTCTTCACTCAATTGCTTATTCGACTTTAATGACTTCGGTGCTCTAGAGCCGGGCGCCAATGCATCGCGCCGCAGAAGAGCAGCCCGCACGGCAAACTTTGCCGTGTGGGCGTGAGCGCATTACAGGCTGCGCGCGATGGTTTCCACCTGGAAGCACTCGATCTGATCGCCTTCGCGAATGTCTTGATAGTTCGCAAACGACATCCCGCACTCTTGACCAGCCGTCACTTCCTTCACGTCATCCTTGAAGCGTTTCAGAATGGCAAGCGAACCTTCATGGATGACAACGTTATCGCGCAACAGGCGAACCTTCGCCCCACGCTCGACCTTGCCCTCGGTGACTTGGCAGCCTGCAACCTTGCCGACCTTCGTGATATTGAAGACCTGCTTGATCGCCGCATAACCGAGGAAGATTTCGCGCTTCGTCGGCGCAAGCAGACCCGACATGGCCGCTTTCACATCATCCACCAAATCGTAAATGATATTGTAGTAGCGGATTTCGATGCCCTGCGTATCGGCAGCACGCTTCGCCTGTTCGTTGGCGCGCACGTTAAAGCCAATGACAATCGCCTTTGACGCCGACGCCAGCGCGATATCCGATTCCGTGATGCCACCGACGCCGGTATGCAGCACGCGTGCAATAACTTCATCAGTCCCAAGCTTCTTGAGAGAACCGATGATGGCTTCAACTGATCCTTGCACGTCGCCCTTGATGAGCAGCGTGAACTCTTTCTGCCCGGCCGCATCTTTGAGCGTCTGCATCATCTGCTCGAGTGTGCGCGGCGTACCAGCCGATCCGAGCGTCTCGCGGCGCTTGCGGACACGATAATCGGTAATTTCGCGCGCACGCGCTTCATTCTCGACGACGCCGAACTGATCGCCAGCGTCAGGCGCTGAGTCAAAGCCTAGAATTTCGACCGGCACCGAAGGCCCAGCCGTCGGAACATTCGCACCATGGTCGTCGATCAACGCACGAACACGACCCCATGCCATACCGGCCACGACAATGTCACCAACCTTGAGTGTGCCACGCTGCACGAGAACCGTGCCAACTGGACCGCGACCGCGCTCAAGCTTCGCTTCAATGACGATACCTTCCGCCGGACGTGTCGGATTGACCTTCAAATCGAGAATTTCAGCTTGCAGATGGATTGCTTCCAACAACTTGTCGAGGTTCGTGCGCTTCAAAGCCGAAACCGGCACTTCAAGCGTTTCACCACCCATGCTTTCAACGACGATTTCGTGTTGCAGCAAGTCTGTTTGCACCCGCTTCGGGTCAGCCTGCGGCTTGTCGATTTTGTTGATCGCAACAATCATCGGCACGCCGGCAGCCTTGGCATGATTGATGGCTTCGACGGTTTGCGGCATCACGCCATCGTCGGCTGCGACCACGAGCACCACGATATCCGTAACTTTAGCACCGCGTGCGCGCATCGCCGTAAAGGCTTCGTGGCCGGGCGTATCGATGAATGTGATTTTATCGCCATTGGCGGCCACAACCTGATACGCGCCGATGTGCTGCGTAATGCCACCAGCTTCACCAGACACCACGTTGGTCGAGCGGATCGCATCCAGCAAAGACGTTTTGCCGTGATCGACATGACCCATAATCGTGACCACAGGTGCACGTGACACGAACTCCGTGTCCTCCGCGTCCTTCTCGCCGACGAAACCGATTTCAACGTCGGCTTCCGACACGCGCTTGGTCGTGTGACCGAATTCTTGCACGATGAGTTCGGCGGTATCGGCATCGATCACATCCGTGATCTTATGCATCTCGCCAGACTTCATAAGATATTTGATGACGTCAACGGCGCGCTCGGTCATGCGGTTCGACAGTTCCTGAATCGTAATAGCTTCAGGAATAATGACTTCTCGCGAAATCTTTTCGCGGGGCTGCTGAATGCCCATGGCCTTCAGTCGTTCTTTGTCGCGCTTACGCTTGAGCGATGCGAGCGAGCGCTGTTGCGCTTCGCGGTCGAAGTTCGTGATCGTCAATTTTTGACGTTGACGGCCATCGTCTGGAAGCTTGACGGCCGGGCGCGCAACTTTCGCGCCGCCTGGACCGCGCTTGCGGGTATCGTCGTCCTCCACTTGCTGTGGCTTGCTAACGACCGGACGCGCGGCACGCGTCGGCTTTTCCAAAGACGGATCGGGCGCAGCAGGCGGCGGACTACCACGGCGCGGGCCTGGAAAATCGATCTCACGCGGACGACCGGCTTCACGCGGCATGTAGCTAGGATTGCCACCCGGACGCGGCGCCCCGCCCGGCCTTGCAAACGACGAGGGACGACCGCCATCGCGTGACCCCTCATCGCGTCGCGGCGCACTTGGGCCGCGAGCAGCCGGAGCTGACGTTGGAGCTGAAACTTTTGCAGGTGCAGCACTTGCAGCCGCATCCGCCGTCACGCGCGGTGCGTCTTCGACGGCAGCAACTGGCTCAGATGCGCGCGCAGACGGCGGTTCGACCCGAACCGGTGCAACTTCAACAGGGCGTGCAAGCTCTTCAGCACGAGCAGCCGCCAAAGCGCGGGCGCGCGCATCGCGCTCCTCGCCAGACAGCGTGCGCTGTTGGGCTGCCGTCGGCGCCGGAGCCGCAGCAATAGGAGCCGCCGGTTTCGGCTTCTCAATCACAGGTGCGGCGACAGGAGCCACAGGTTCTGGCGCCATTTCAACGCCACCTGGCCCAAGCTTGCGGGTCTTCTTCTTTTCGACCACCACAGATTTGGAGCGACCGTGGCTGAAGTTCTGCCGCACGTGACCAGACTCAACCGTTCTCTGCAGCGACAGCGGTTTGCGCGCGCCTGCTCGCAGGGTCTTGTCCGTTTGGTCGTTAGAATCCGTCATGCGTTATCCGTTTAACCTTCAGCTTGCGTCGGCTCATGAAAATCTTGACTGACGATGGGTGGACAGGCGCGGTAACGCTGAATGCGCTCCGCCTCCCTCAAAAACCGATCCGTCAGTCCTCCGGGTGTTAGGGCAGCATGTACCACACTTGGCCGCCCCATAGCCAAGCTCATTTCTGAGATACTTAGGATGTCGCTAACAGGGGCTTTTTGGCCTCTGTCCTGTTGAATAGCCTTAAATTTACGGTCGAGCTTGCCCCGACCGTCTGCCGCCGCATCGTGGCCGTGCAGCACCACCGCGACCTGCCCTTTTTCCAGCGCGGCATCGACTTGTTGAAAGCCAGCGATCGCAAGGCCAGCTTTGTTGGCCAGCGATAAGTTGGCGATGATCCGACGCAACAGCATCGTGTCGATCAAATCGGGCAGTCCGTCCGGCACGCGCACGTCACGCTTAAAGCCTCGACCGAATGCCCGCGTCGCAATCGCCTTTTCAAGCAGCCGACGATCACAGGTCACCCAGACGCCGCGACCGGGCAAACGCCGGTCTAGGTCGGGCACCAAGTTAGAATCTGGGGCGAGCGCAAATCGCAGAAGGGCATCGGGCTCAAGTGCGGCGCGCGTAACGACGCACAGACGCTCAGAGCCGGTATCTGATACCAGGTCATCGTCCGTCTGCCTGTGCTGTCGTTTTGCCGCCACGCCTGTCCGCTGCCTTTCCAAACATAACCTTAGCCCTGAGGGCCAAGTTGATCGCCGTCGGCTTCAGCATTGTCGCCTTCGCCTTCAACCACTGCGGGTTCTAAATCTTCAGCCTTGATCCAACCTGCATGGACGCGGGCCGCCATAATCATGCCTTCGACATCGGTCCGCGAAAGCTCAAAGCCATCGAGGAAGCCTTTGTGGCGCACAGCCTCGGCGTCTTTTTCTTTCTTACGCTCAGTCCAACCAACCAGTTCGTCGGTGGCACAATCGGCGAAATCTTCAACCGTCTTAACGCCATTCTCGCCCAAAGCGACCATCATGGCCGTCGTAATGCCGGGGATTTCCGCCAACTCGTCGGCAACACCCAGTTCTCGACGCTTGGCATCGCGATCAGCTTCTTGCTGTTCGAGATATTCACGCGCGCGCGTCTGAATTTGTTCCGCCGTATCTTCGTCGAAACCTTCGATGTGCGCGATCTCAGAGAGATCGACAAATGCGACCTCTTCGATCGAGGCAAACCCTTCGGTCACGAGCAACTGCGCGATGACCTCATCCACATCGAGCGAATCCATCAGCAACTGTGTGCGCTCGCCGAATTCCTTCTGGCGGCGTTCGCTCTCTTCTTGTTCGGTTAAAATATCGATATCCCACCCAGTCAGTTGTGAAGCCAGACGCACGTTTTGACCACGCCGCCCGATGGCCAGCGAAAGCTGCGCTTCAGGAACGACGACTTCGATACGATTGGAATCTTCGTCCAAAACGACTTTGGTAACTTCGGCCGGTGCCAAAGCGTTGACGATGAAGCTCGCAGCCTCCGGGTTCCACTGGATGATATCGACTTTCTCGCCTTGCAATTCATTGACAACGGCTTGCACGCGCGCGCCACGCATACCGACACATGCGCCGACGGGATCGATGGATGAATCCTTCGAAATGACTGCGATTTTCGCGCGCGAACCTGGATCGCGAGCAACCGACTTGATTTCCACAACGCCGTCGTAAATCTCGGGCACTTCCTGAGCGAACAGCTTCGCCATGAATTCAGATCGAGCGCGCGTCAAGAAAATCTGCGGGCCACGCTGCTCACGACGCACATCGTAGATATACGCACGGATACGGTCGCCAAGACGCACGTTTTCGCGCGGGATCATTTCATCGCGGCGAATGATGCCTTCAGCACGTCCCAGATCGACAATCACGTTGCCATATTCGACGCGCTTGACGGTGCCGTTGGGAATTTCACCGATGCGATCTTTGAATTCTGAAAACTGCCGATCACGCTCGGCTTCGCGCACCTTTTGCACGATGACTTGCTTGGCGTTCTGAGCCGCTACGCGACCAAACTCTAAAGGTGGCAAAGTTTCAGCTATAAAATCGCCGACTTTGGCATCTGGGTTGCGCTTGAGCGCATCCTCTAAGTTAACCTGCGTGGAATCGTTTTCGACAACATCGACGACCGCGAGCACACGCGTTAATTTCGCTTCGCCCGTCTTAGGATCGATCTCGCAACGAATATCGTTCTCAGACCCATAGCGCGACTTTGCAGCTTTCTGAATCGCATCTTCCATCGCCTCGATGACGATCTTTTTGTCGATAGTCTTCTCGCGCGCGACGGAATCGGCGATTTGCAAAAGTTCGAGCCGGTTGGCGCTAATGCCTGCCATGGCCATGGGTCAATCCTCCAGATCGTCTTCGTCAAGTTCGGCCCCGTCCGAGGGGCGATCACTGTGTCGCTTTTTGGCGCGTGCCAAAGCTTCACGAATAAGTTCATCGGTCAAAGCCAGCTTGGCTTCGGCAATGAGTGCGACTGGCAAACCCAGATGTTGGATGCCTAACGCTCCAACCTCGGTTGCAATGCGCACTTCACCGTCTTCAAAACCTTCCAGCGTACCTTTGAAGCGGCGGCGATTATCGACCGGCTGCTTCAATTCAATGCGCACTTCGTGTCCGGACCAGTCTTCGAAATCGCTCGGGCGTACCAGCGGGCGATCAATGCCGGGCGAAGAGATCTCCAACCGGTATTTCCCCGGAACCGTATCGGCAACATCGAGCACCGGCGACAGTCCGCGCGAGATCGTTTCGCAGTCATCGATCGTGATCGTGCCATCCGGTCGCTCGGCCATGATCTGCAAAATGCGATCGACAGCACCTGACAGCGTAACCCGCACGAGGCGAAAACCGAGGTCTTCAAGAACCGGCTCGACAATCGCCGCAACGTCAGCCGCAAGCCCGGTCTCCCGCATAAAGCGGGTCTGATCGAGCGTGCTCGACGATGGTTTAGCCTCGGCCTCGGCAGTCATGAGCGTCACGAAGAACCTTGTCGTAAAGACCGTTGGGAGCGGGCCTCTAGGGTCCACTCTTTAAGCAGTCTCTTGGTTTGGAATAACGCTCATGTAGGCGAGATTTGCGTCAGGCGCAAGACGGAGTATCGGCACTAAACGCGAGAAAAGCGAAAATACGTGCGTTGGTGGCCTTCCTCTGCAGCTTTGGCCTCATAACGGGTTTGAGGCCAATCGTCAGGCCTGATGCGCCAGTCAGCCGGGCTGTCGGCCATCCATCGAAACGCTGGTTCATTTTGAAACGCTTCCAGCATCGTCCGAGCGTAGTCGCCAATGTCCGTGCCGATCCTCAGTTCTGAACCAGGCTGCATGACGCGCGCGAGCAGCTTGAGCAGCGCACTATTCACCAAGCGCCGTTTTCGCTGTTTGCGCTTAGGCCAAGGATCGGGAAACAGAATGAACGCCCGAGCAATCGAAGCATCTGGCAATGCGCGCAACACATCGCGGGCGTCACCCATGTGAATGCGAATGTTCGAAAGCCCTCGCTCCTCGATGGCGCTCAGAACTTTCATCACGCCATCCTCGAATGGCTCGCAACCGATCAAAGTAGTGTGCGGATTGGCAATCGCTTGCCAAATTAAATGCTCGCCGCCGCCAAAGCCAATCTCCAGCCATGTGGTCGTCTGCGACACAACTGGCGCAGCCAAATCGACGGCAACGCGCGGCAGCACGTCGGCCAATAATGCAGCCTGTCGATCGCTGGGTTTGCGCCCGCGACGACGACCGAAAGATCGCAATTCAAGTTTGCGGACAGCGTCCGTCATGGTTCAAAACTTTACATATGCAAACGGCCGCTTGCGCGGCCGCTTTCAAACATCGTGAATGTCGCAACCGCCGCGATCAAGCGACAGCCTTGGCAATCTTAGCTGCCAGATCGGTTTTCTCCCACGAGAACCCACCATCGGCGGCAGCCGAACGACCGAAGTGTCCGTAAGCCGACGTGCGTGCATAGATCGGACGGTTGAGGTCAAGATGACTGCGAATGCCGCGCGGCGTCAGGTCCATGACCTCGGCCACAACTTTCTCGATCACCGCTTCATCGACCTTGCCTGTGCCGTGCGTATCGACATAAATCGACAGCGGACGCGCCACGCCGATCGCGTAAGAAACTTGGATCGTGCACCGATCGGCAATCCCCGATGCAACCACATTCTTTGCCAAATAGCGCGCCGCATAGGCGGCTGAACGATCGACTTTCGTTGGGTCTTTTCCTGAAAACGCGCCGCCACCGTGAGGCGCAGCACCGCCATACGTATCGACGATAATTTTGCGACCCGTGAGCCCGCAGTCGCCGTCAGGTCCGCCGATGAAGAACTTGCCCGTTGGGTTGATGTGCCAAACGGTATCCTTAGACACCCAGCCCTGCGGCAACACCTTCAACACGTAAGGCTCGATGATATCGCGCACCTGCCGTGACGTGAGATCTTCAACAAGATGCTGATGCGAAACGACGATTTGCGTCACGCCAACCGGCTTGCCATCTTCATAGCGCACCGTCACTTGGCTCTTGGCGTCTGGACCGAGCTTTGTTGCGTCGCCCTCTTGGCTTTTGCGCGCGTGCGCGAGGTCAGCCAAAATTTTGTGTGCGTAGTAGATCGGCGCAGGCATCAATTCTGGAGTTTCGTTGCAAGCGTATCCGAACATGATGCCCTGATCGCCAGCGCCTTCTTCTTGGTTTGTCGGCTGCTTGGCATCGACACCGGCGGCAATATCGGCCGACTGCGAATGCAGCAAAACTTCAATGTTGCAGTTGGCCCAATGAAACCCGTCTTGCTCATATCCGATGTCGCGGATAGCGGCACGCGCGAGATCTTGAATGGCAGCGACAGTGACGCCGGCTGGGCCACGCGATTCACCCGCAATGATGACCCGGTTCGTCGTCGCCATGGTTTCGCACGCCGCACGAATGCTCCACGGATCGAGGTTTTCCTTCGCGCCCTCTCGATAAAAAGCATCGACGACTTCATCTGAGATGCGGTCGCAAACTTTATCGGGATGACCTTCAGAAACAGACTCGCTCGTGAATAGAAACGATTTGCGTGCCACGTTGGCTCCCAGAAATTTTGCCTGCGACCTGCTTGATTGCAACGTCACCAGGATGTGCGTCTAAGCGCACGATTCATTACAAAAGACGCCGGGTTGTTGCAGTCTTTATCAGAGGGGTCAAGCGAGGCATCAGGGCCCGGCCAGCCAATTGCCAAGGCAAAACGACGCTTGTCTGTTAGTTATCTTCGCCAGCCAGCGAGCGCACCAGATCGACGATGGCACGCCTGACGCGCGGGTCCTGAATGCGGGCAAAAGCCTTGTTCAGTTCGAGCCCATCGCGCGTGCCAAGAAATTCCACCACATAGCTTTCACCGGGACGCTCGGAAAATCCTGTTTGCTCTTCGGCCATGCCCTGCATACCGACGGGCGCTTCGTCATAAAAGAACTGGACTGGCACACCCAGCACTTTGGCAAGGTCGAACAAGCGGCTAGCGCCGATGCGATTGACGCCCTTCTCATATTTCTGAACTTGCTGGAACGTCAGGCCCAAATGTTCACCAAGCTTTTCCTGGCTCATACCCAGCAACATGCGGCGCAAACGCACGCGGGTCCCAACGTGAACATCCATTGGATTGGCACGCCGCGATCCACGCGGCAGGTCATCGCCAGCATCGCCGTCTGTACTATATGAAGGATCGTCTGCCATCGGCGTCGCTACCACCCAATGCCCCGCCATAGGGTACTTATGGCACACTTCCTAGGTGCGGACAGAGCAGGCGTCAACCAGAGGTGTGGGCGCGACAAACTGCCAAGCATGCTTAATGCTCGCGATGTGCCCGACGCGTGACAAAAGCAGCACCAGCGACAAGCGCAAGTAGCAACGCCAAACCCCAATCTCCAAAGCGTGAGTAATGCGTCGCAGCAGCACCAGCCGGCACGTCGCTGTCGATCACGCCGCGCACGTTCATGCTCAGTGAATGCAACACACGACCATAGCGGTCCACGACGGCGGAAATGCCGTTGTTAGCCGCCCGGATCAGCGGCACGCCCTCTTCGACGGCCCGCACGCGCGACTGATGGAAATGCTGCCTTGGCCCGGTCGAATTTCCAAACCAGCCATCGTTGGTGAGGTTGATGAGGACGCCGGGGCGCGATGCCGATTGTACAATCGCTCCAGGAAACAGCACTTCATAACAGATCAGCGCCAGGGCGGTCGGCAGACCTGCAATATCGATAACGGGTCGCGGCTCAACACCGGTTGCGAACACACCAAGCCCGTGCGTCAATTTTTGAAAACCGAGTGCGGTGAGCAGCGGCGACAGCGGCAAATATTCTCCGAACGGTACGAGATGAATTTTATCGTATTGAGCAGTGAGCGAACCCGTATCATCGAAAACCAGCAAGCTGTTGAACATTGGCGGCACGGTCATCATCGGCGCATCAGCACTTGTGAAATCGCGACGCAGCGCACCCGTCACGAGAGCCCGACCGGACGGCAGTATGGCACCAATTTCTTGCAACGCTTGAGGTTGTTCCAAAGGGAGGAACGGCATGGCCGCCTCTGGCCAGATGACGTGCGTGATGCCATCAAGATCATCGCGCACGCCTTGAGAGTTCGTCACCGACAACAGCAAATGATCGTCAAAAATTTTGCGTTGAAATTCAGGCTTCCATTTCTCGCGTTGAAGCACGCTTGGCTGCACGATCCGCACACGCACGTCTGAAAGAAACGTTTCAGGCTCCTGCAAGCGCCAGAAGCCGTAGCCATAGAGTAGGACAAGCGGCAAACATGAATGTATCGCGATACTCGCAACGACCGTGCGGCGCGTAAATCCAGTCTGCGCAAGAACGACAAGTGGCGTTGCGAAAACCAATATCGCCACAACTGTCAAACCATACGCGCCGATCACCGCTGCCCCTTGCATCAGCTCCAACGGTGCCGTGAGTGCATAACCTATGACGTTCCACGGCAAGCCAGTCAGAACATGACCACGCAGCCATTCCACGACCGAAAGCGCAATGACGAATACGAAAATGCGCGATACCCCATCGCACCAAAACATCCGAGCCGCACTCGCAGCCAACGCCCAGAAAATTGCCATCCCCGCAGGAAGCAACGTCACAGCGAACGGCAGCAGCACAGCAAATTTTTCGGCTTCAACGAGAAATGCCTCACCGAGCCATAACAAATTGAAGAAGAAATATCCGAACCCGAACCACCATCCCGCCCACGCCGCCGAACGCCAATTCGCCGATCCGTCAATCAACCAAATAAAGATCGGCAACGTGACAAACAAAACCGGCGCGGCAAAGAACGGAGCAAAAGCGAGTACGGAAAAACTACCGGCCACGAACGCTATGGCAGCACGACGCTTGCCGGTACTGCACGAAATCCATCGAGCAAAATGAGTAAGGCTTGATCGCGCTCTGGAAAGCTGCTGGTCCATCACGCTTTAGGCGCATCCGGCGATGCTTTGGCAGCAAGTGTATGAACACCCGCACGCGGCAGATGAATTTTCAATTTCTTCACCCGACGCGGATCGGCATCGAGAACTTCAAATTCGACGCCGGTCGCATGGCGGATCAACTCACCCCGTGCCGGAACTCGCCCGAGAATAGAAAACACCAACCCACCCAACGTATCGATTTCTTCAGCCTCGTCTTGGGACAACAGCTTCAAATTCAAATGCTGTTCCAGCTCATCGACTGGCGTCCGCGCACTTGCAGTCAGACCGAGTTTAGGATCGGCATAGATGTTGGTTTCTTCTGCTTCGTCGTGTTCGTCCTCGATATCACCGACGATCTGCTCGACAAGATCTTCAATCGTAACTAGGCCATCGGTGCCGCCATATTCATCGACGACCAGCGCCATATGAATGCGCGTCGATTGCATGCGGATCAGAAGATCGGCAGCCGGCATCGACGGCGGCACGTACAAAACCTGACGGCGAATTTTCACAGACGTTAATGGGCGCGATAAATCTAACTTGGACAAATCGAGCTTGTCCCACGAACGGCTGGTATCTTCCTCGTCATCGGGTTTTGGCGGCTTGAATGTTGTGCCGGTCGCCTCCGCCATCAACCAGCGAAACAAATCCTTCACGTGGATCATGCCGCGCGGATCGTCCAATGTTTCACGATACAGCGGAACGCGCGAAACTTCGGCATGGTCGAATGTTTTTAACAATTCAGACAATGGCTCAGTTTCATCCAACGCCGTGATGTCTGCACGCGGCACCATCAAGTCTTCGACACGGCTCGTTCCAAATCGCAGCAAGCGCTCCAACATGCTGCGCTCGGCTTCTGTGAACGTGTCGGTGGGATCGTGTGCTTTCAGCGCACCTTCGATCGCGTCGCGCACATTGTGAGGGCCCGTCAAACCCAGCTTCATACGTAAAACTTGCATCCACCCTTGTGCACCTAAAGCACGCGTTTCATCGCTAGCGCTTTGATCGGGTGTGGGTTTTTCGTGAGATGGGTCGGTCATGGGTCCGGTATCGGAGCGGTGGCTCCATCACTCCTGTTGAGCGGGCTGCAACTCGCCCGTGTAGGGGTTTGCAATATCGAGGCTTGCTAAAATTTCGATCTCTAGCGCTTCCATGCGCTCCGCGTCGCCTGCGGTTTCGTGATCGTATCCGATGAGATGCAAAAACCCGTGCACGACGAGATGTTGGACATGGTGCGTGAATGGCGTCGATTGCTCGACCGCTTCGCGCTGAACAGTTTCAGCGGCCAAAATGATGTCGCCTATGAAGTCTGGCGCGGCACCTTTGCCTGCCGGAAACGACAACACATTGGTCGCTTTCGCCTTGCCGCGAAAATCTGCGTTGAGCTTGGCAACAGCGGCATCTGTTGAAAGCGCCACGACGAGCGTCGCATCGGATGATAGTACGCCGGGCACACGAGCGACCGCATCGACGGCGGCCTGCACGATACTTTCGGGGTCCGCCAGACCTGACCAATCGCCGCCGTCTTCAACGACATCGACCGTCACACAGGGAAAAATCTTAGATTGCCTTGCAGGCATGACGCATCACTTCACTTTGTCGTATGCGGTCACGATTTTAGCGACCAGATCGCGGCGCACAACATCGGCGTTGGCAAAACGAACCGCTGTGATGTCATCCACATCGCTCAGCAACTGCACGGCTTCTTCCAAACCAGATTTCATGCCCGGTGGCAAATCGATCTGCGAAGGATCGCCGGTCACGACCATTTTCGACCCTTCACCTAAACGGGTCAAAAACATTTTCATCTGCATGCTGGAAGTATTCTGCGCTTCATCGAGGATGACGAAAGCATTGGCCAACGTGCGCCCGCGCATGAACGCCAGCGGTGCAATTTCAATGACGCCCGTTTCGATATCGCGCTCGACTTTCTCAGGCGGCAACACATCGTACAGCGCGTCGTAGAGAGGCCGCAGATACGGATCGACCTTATCGCGCATGTCACCCGGTAAAAATCCAAGCCGCTCGCCTGCCTCAACGGCTGGACGTGAAAGGATGATGCGCTCAACGAGGCCGCGCTCCAAAAAATGCGCCGCATACGCAACCGCAATATACGTTTTACCCGTACCCGCAGGGCCGACGCCGAAGACAAGGTCGTGCTTTTCGATGGCCCGCATATATGTGCTTTGCGCCTGCGTGCGCGCCTTCACGACTTTGCGTCGAGTCGCGACCTGTGCCTGTCCGTCGGTCACGGGACCATCGGTACGCGCGTGGCGGATCAGGCCATCGAAATCGCCAGCCCCGATCGCCTCGCCTTTAGAAATGCGCGTGTAAAGTTTTTCCAACACGTCGCGCGCGATGGCGCAGGCATTCGCTGGGCCGGTGAGAATGATCACGTTGCCATGCGCGTGGGCATCGATGCCGAGACGATCTTCGATGAGGGCGAGGTGGCTGTCGTATTCCCCGAGCAATCGGGTCAGCATCCGGTTATCTTCAAATGGAACCACGATGCGCGCAGCTTCTGCATCCGCCTTTTGAGGCCGTCGCGAAGCCGATGCGGGAGACCCGCGGAATGCTGCCAAATCCCGTCACTCCTCAGTTCGTGTTTCAGTCCTAACGAGGACCGCCGATGGTATGTTCCACGCACGAAGTCGAATCGCATTCGCGTATTCAAACTAGCATGCGCAAGCGCCATACGGCACAGGTCGCCAACTCTATCCGCATTTAACCTTGGCGAGCCGTAAAGCGCAATTATGCTGCTTGGATGACACCTGTAAGGCTCATTTGTCGGGCTTGCGTGATATCCACACGTGCGATCTGACCGATCATCGAGGCCGGGCCTGTCGCGTGAATGAGCTGCAGGTGTGACGTCCGACCCACAAGTTGCCCGCCTTCGCGACCGAGGCGCTCAAAAAGAACCGTCGCCACCTGACCGATGCTGGCCCTATTGAAGGTGAGCTGTTGCTCTTCCAACAACGCCTGCAATGCGAGCAGACGCTCCGTTTTGAGAGCCTCTGGGACTTGTTCGCCAAAACCCGAAGCCGGCGTGCCGGGCCGGGGCGAGTATTTGAATGAGAAAGATTGCGCAAAACCGACCTCGCGGACGAGCGCCAAGGTCGCCTCCGCATCGGTATCTGTCTCGCCGGGAAAACCGACAATGAAGTCGCTCGACAGCGCGATGCCAGGGCATGCGCTTTTGACCTTGTCGATAATCGATAGATAATCTGCTGCCGTGTGCTTGCGGTTCATGGCCGCCAACAACCGATCCGAACCCGACTGCACCGGCAAATGCAGAGATGGCATGAGCTGCGCAATATCGCGATGCGCGACAATCAAATCGTCGCTCATGTCGTGCGGATGGCTGGTCGTGTAACGAATGCGCTGGATGCCGTCGATATCGGCGAGGCGTCGGATCAACTCCGCCAAAGATACTGAACGGCCCGATGCACCTTCACCATGATAGGCATTGACGTTCTGTCCGAGCAGCGTCAGCTCAACCGCGCCTGCCTCAACGAGTGCGCGCGCTTCCTGCTCTAGGTCTGCGACCGGTCGCGAAAACTCTACGCCGCGCGTGTAAGGCACCACGCAGAACGTACAGAATTTATCGCAACCTTCCTGAATGGTCAGAAATGCCGACGGTGACGACACGCGCCGCGGCGCCGTCATTTCCGCGAATTTGTTCTCGCCTTCAAATTCGGTTTCGACGATTCTGTCACCCGTTTTCGCAACGCGACCGATCAACTGGTCGAGCCTATGATAGCTCTGCGGACCAACCACCAAATCGACAGCCGGCTGGCGTCGGGTGATTTCTCGACCTTCTGCCTGCGCCACGCAGCCAGCGACCGTTATGACGGTGTTCTTGCCTTGTGCAGCCCGCAAATTTTTAATGTCGCGCAATCGGCCAAGATCCGAATACACCTTTTCAGCGGCTTTTTCGCGGATGTGGCAGGTGTTCAAAATAATCAGATCGGCGTTATCGGGAGCATCCGTCGCGCTGTAGCCATCGCGCGCCAAAGCCTCCATCATCCGTTCGCTATCATAGACATTCATCTGACAGCCGAACGTTTTGAGATAGTAGGTTTTGCTATCCGCAGGTGATGCAGAATCCAACAACGCGATATGTTCAGGCTTCGTCACGAAGGGGGCCTATCGATCAAAGAAAAAGATCATGTTTGATGGCCGCATAGCATATTCATTGGCCCTCATGTCCACTTTTCGCTTAGCCCTGAGCGCGCACCAACGGCTTGGCGTCGATTTTCTGGCTGCGGCTCGACCGGAACGAGTGTCGCATCGCTCGCACGACCGCGCAAAATACCGTGAACGGCTTGGCGAACCGCGCGCTCGCTTTGAATAGCTAAGTCTTTCCGATCGGCATACGTATCGAGCGGCACCGGCTCACTCACTTTGATCGTCACCGTTAACGGACCCGACTTTAAAACATCCCAGGCATGCGATTGCATTTCCATATCGCCATACCAGCCGACGCGCGGCCGATCTGCCCGAGACAACGGCAAGCCGCGCCGATGCGTATAGACGACAGCTGCTGTCTGCACGACGGTATTGGAACCCATCGCCTGCGGCCCCTTCACCGCGCCAAACAGCGATGTCTTGAAGGGAAGCACACGGTTGCCATCGCTCGATGTGCCTTCGGCGAACAGAACGATCGTATCGCCCTGGCTCAGTCGCGCCATGATCTCGTCCGTTGCCTCACCCGCCGCTTGTCGGCGCGTGCGATCGACAAAAACCGTGCGTTGCAGTCGGGCCAGTGATGAGACAAACGGCCATCTGCCAACTTCTTTTTTTGCTACGAATGACACTGGCGCCAGCGCCGACAATGAAATGATATCCAGCCACGACGTATGATTGGAGACGAGCAACACCGGGGCACCGGCTTTGACTGCGCCATCGACCACGAGCCGGATGCCAAGGATGCGGCAGACCTGTCGGTGATACCAGTGTGGAAAACGCCGAGCCGCTTGAGGGGCTACGCGTAACAACACGCTTTGCACCGGCATGAGCGGAAGCGTCAGAGCAAAAAATCCTGTGAGAACCGCACTTGCACGAAGTGTTCCCATAACTGGGCATGATCCTTCAGCCGTTCCGGCTCGATACTTTTTTCTTCGCTATCGGCACGCCATAAAGTTCCAGGCGATGGCCGACGAGACGAAATCCAAGCTCCCGCGCGATCCTCTCTTGCAAGGCTTCGATATCGGCATTGGAAAATTCGATCACGCGTCCACTGTCCATATCGACCAAATGATCGTGATGTTCGCGCGAGGCTTGCTCATAACGGCTTCGACCATGCCCAAAATCGTGCCGTTCCAGGATCCCGACAGATTCAAACAATCGCAATGTTCGATACACCGTCGAAAGTGAAATTTTGGCATCGAGCGCATGCGAACGACGATGCACCTCTTCGACATCAGGATGATCTTTTGCAGACGATAGCACACGCGCGATGATGCGCCGCTGCCCGGTCATGCGCAGACCGTGCTCGACACAGCGCGTTTCAAGATCGGATGTTGTGTGTGGTCGTGGGCTGGTCATATCGATGAGGCTGTAGCACGCGCGCACGCAGGTCTCAGGTGTTATAAGCAGTGTCGTGGGAATGGTCCACCCAGCGCCTGCGTGTCCACAATGAAGGCCCGAAGCGTTGCGGAATTCAAAGATCCAGCGCCAGCATCAGCGCATCGATAGCAGACCCGTCAGAACTGACATAATAGCGTTGCCGCCGACCGACCTCACTGAAACCAAGTTTACGATACAGGGCGAGTGCTGCAGCATTGTCCTCAGCCACGTCTAAGAACAGTCGTTTTGCCTCGCCGCGTTTGCTCGCACGAGCCAAGCCTTCAACCAACATTTTCCCTAAGCCCGCGCGCTGCCAATCCGGCGCCACACCAATCGACAAAATTTCGGCCTCGTCGGCAACGAGCTGTCCGAGAATAAATCCGACAATCACTTTCGGATTGCCCGCAACGGCCACCAGCGATGTCGCCGCCGGGTGCTCTAGCGATGACGTGATCGATGCCTCGTCCCAAGCCGGACTGAATAGCCGCGCGTGAAGTGCTGCTAATTCAGCTGCGCGTTCTGGATCGGCCCACAGTAAGCTCACATGCTTGATGTTGCGAAACGGCGTCACGTTCGACGTCATGGTCCTGCCCCAACAATAGGACCTAGAGCAGGCGGCTTGGCATCCGGCGGTCGCAAGTAGAGCGGTTCGACGGCACCAGAGAGTTCAAACTCATACGCAGCAAATAAGACGTCGAAGGCGTCGGGCAATAAATTGGGGAGAATGGCTTGCGCATCCACGCCTTGATCGCGCGCGTGAGCAACCAGTTTCTCCGCACCCGAGCCTGCAACGGCAATCGGTCCCGCGCCAAGCGCTGAGGCCGCATCATGGATATTCACAAGTGCAGGTGCCGTTACGGGTAGCAAGGAATGTCGATCAATCTTTTGGAAATAAACCTCATCGCGCCGCGCGTCCGTCGCAATCGCGATGTGACGTCCGCGCCCTGATGGCACGACGGGGTTCATCGCCATCAAATGCAAACTACTGAGTGTGACGACCGGTGCCCCTGTCGCCAACGACAACGCGCGCGCTGCCGATACGGCAATGCGCGTGCCGGTAAATGTGCCCGGCCCTGTCGTCACAGCAATGCGATTGAGATGCCCAAACGAAAGGCCCGCTTCTGCCATCACCTCTTCGATCATCGGCATCAGCCGCTCAGCGTGCCCAACGGCCATCGCTTCGTAAGCCACGGCAATCGATGGGGTCAGCGAGCGCAATTGCCGTCCCGCAGCAACGGAACAAGCATCGAAACACGTATCAAAAGCCAGAATGTTCATTCTAGCAGCGTACTAAACGATCCGCGCCATTTCGTCGAAGGTAAAGCGTGGAGAACGTGAACGCAGGCCAGCCGGGTCGCCATAGCCTAAGTTGCACAAGAAATTCGACTTAATTTCGGTTCCGGTAAAAAACTCTGCATCGACGGCCGCATTGTTAAAGCCGGACATCGGTCCGCAATCGAGCCCAAGCGCGCGGGCCGCCATGATGAAATATCCGCCTTGCAGGCTGCCGTTGCGAAACGCCGACGTATCGGCAAATTCCTTGTTGCCTGTGAACCAGGCTTTTGCGTCGGTATGAGGGAACAGCTTGGGAAGGTGGTCATAAAATTTGTAATCGGTGGCGATGATCGCCGTTGTCGGCGCAGCCATGGTCTTATCGACATTGCCTTCCATCAGATGTGGCTTCAAGCGCTCCTTGGCTTCAGGCGACGTGACGAACACGATGCGCGCTGGCGAACAGTTCACACTCGTCGGACCCATCTTCATGAGATCGACGAGCTGTCGCAAAAGCGCCTCCGGCACATCGCGCGTCTGCCACGCGTTGTGGGTGCGCGCAGATAGAAACAGTTGATCCAATGCCGTTGCAGCCAACGCAGTGCTCATGAAATCCTCATGTTTAGAGAATGATAAAAAGAACCCCGCCGAAGCGGGGCTATCGGATGTCCAGGTTGCGGCTCAAGCCGCTTGAACGCCTTGCACATCAGGGCAAAAATGCTTCAGCAGATTTTCGATGCCATGGCGAAGTGTCGCCGTGGAACTTGGGCAACCCGAGCATGCACCGCGCATCTGCAGATAAACGATACCCTCGCGGAAACCCGCGAACGTGATATCGCCGCCATCTTGCGCAACCGCCGGACGGACGCGAGTTTCGAGCAACTCTTTGATTGTTGCAACCGTATCGGCATCGGCAGGATCGAACGATCCTTCGCTCACGTCGTTCGAGCCTTCACCGCTCGTGGCGGTTTCCCCGGAGATGTAGTGCTCCATGATGGCACCGAGCACCATCGGCTTCAAATGCTGCCATTCGATTTCGCCCTTGGTCACCGAAATAAAATCGGAGCCGAGAAACACGCCGTTGACGCCGGAAATTTCAAACAAGCGGGCAGCAAGCGGCGAACCCGTAGCATCCGTCTGCGTGCGAAAATCAGCAGTGCCTTCCGATAGAACAGACTTGCCCGGAATAAATTTCAAGGTCGATGGGTTCGGTGTCGCTTCGGTTTGGATGAACATGGCATCCCTTTCTGTTTCGGCTTTCAAGCCTAGATACATAGGATGGCGCAGCTCTCGCGCCGAATCCTGAGTTAGAATACTTCTAATATAGGCTGCATTGCAGCAATGTCGAGCCTAAGATGAGCCCGATCAAAGGTTAATTTAGCGCAGGCTGCATCATCAAATTCATGGCCTGAGCCAACTTAAGCCAGAGCTTTGATGTCCTCCAGAGAAAGCTGACCAGGTACTACCGTAACGGGCACAGGAAAGCCGCCTGCGAGCTTTCCTGCCGCCAGCGAGGCTACCAGCGGCCCAGGCCCAACGGCCTCCACAGAAGCTCCTAAGACCAAAATTGCGACATCCTCATCATCGGCAATATGCTTAACGATTTCATCGGCCAATTCACCTTCGCGCACGACATCCTCGACGTCGAGTTGCTCGAAACCAGCCAACTGTAATTTGCGGCGAAACAAGCGAAACATCGCTTTGGCTTTGTTAGTCTCTTCTTCGATCTGGACTTGGCGCACACCCGCCCAGTGTTGGTATTCGCCGGGCTGGATGACGTACAGCAACACCAGCGAGCCGCTCGATCGTGTGATCCGGCTCGCTGCATAATAAAGCGCGCTTTCGGCTTCGCTGCTGTCGTCAACTACGAGCAGAAATTTTCGCCGATGACCGGCTTCAAAAGACCGACGCTGTTTCATGGGGTCATGCTGCCACTCTGCGCCGCGCCCGGCAATGCTTGAAACGCGCAATTACGAGCGAATAAGACCAGCGATATCCTTGACGTGATCGATCACCGGTTGGGCAATAGTACGCGCGCGCGCCGAACCATCGGCCAACACGGCGTCGATCGCAGCGGAATCTGCCATTAATCGTCGCGCCTCGCCGCCAATGCGGCCGAGCCTATCGGTGGCAACTTCAGCCAACGCTTTTTTGAAGGCTGAAAACTGCTGGCCACCAAAATCTTTAAGAACGGTCTCAACCGTCTGATCGGCAAGCGCTGCATAAATTCCGACGAGGTTCTCAGCCTCCGGACGGCCTTGAAATCCACCATCCTCCGTTGGAATAGGGTCAGCGTCGGTCTTGGCCTTTTGGATTTTCTTGGCGATGGTATCGGCATCGTCCGTGAGGTTGATCCGCGATAAATCCGACGGATCGGATTTCGACATTTTCTTTGTACCATCGCGCAAGCTCATGACGCGCGTGGCAGGCCCCGTGATGACGGGCTCAGGCTGCGGAAAGAAAACTCCATCTGCAAATCCCTGCGCGATTATGCTCTCGCGAAAATCGTTATTGAACTTCTGAGCAATATCGCGCGCCAACTCCAAATGCTGCTTTTGATCTTCACCGACCGGAACATGCGTCGCCCGGTATGCGAGAATGTCGGCGGCCATGAGATTAGGATATGCATAGAGCCCGACCGAGGCCTGCTCGCGATCTTTGCCTGCCTTCTCTTTAAATTGCGTCATGCGATTGAGCCAACCCAATCGCGCGACGCAATTGAATACCCAAGCCAGTTCAGCGTGCGCTGAGACTTGCGACTGATTGAACAGAATACTCTTCTTTGGATCGAGCCCGGCGGCAATATAGGCAGCCGTCACTTGGCGAATGGCCGTGCGCAATTCTGCAGGGTCCTGCCACACGGTAATCGCATGCAGATCGACGACGCAATAAATACACTCATGCGTCTCTTGCATCTTGATCCAATTGACCATCGCGCCCAGATAATTGCCAAGGTGCAAGCTGCCGGTCGGCTGCATGCCGGAAAATACGCGCGGGCTGATCGTCATGGTGTGGGTCTCATAGAAAATGTGAATCGGACACTAAGTCCGGCGCGGGTTATCGCGTGCGCGTGCGATAGGCGCAAGCCATTCTGAGTCTTTATGAGCCGCGCCGCGTAAAGCGAGCCAATTGATTGAGCGACATCACACCCGTCGCCAGGATGATGGCAGAAAACACCAACAATCCCGTTGCCACGAGAACGGTCAGTGACATGCTCTGAGAGAGAAAGCCCTGACTGCGCTCAAGATACGGCGCAAGCACGTGTGCAGCACCTATCAGAACCGCGCCCATGGTGACGCTCGCCACGGCTATCAAAGGCATGTTTCGGATCAAACGCGCATCAGCAACGAACGCTTTTCTTTGCCGCAACGTGGACCACAATAACCAAGCATTCAGCCAACCGCCAAATGTCGTTGCGATCGCAATTCCGAGCTGCGGACGAAGCCCGATGTCGCGGAACCAAAAGAACAAGGCAATAGAACCAAGCGTATTGGCTGTTAGGCTGATGGCCGCATAACGCATCGGCGTCTTAGTATCTTCGCGAGCAAAGTATGCGGGCGAAAAAACTTTGATGAGGACGAATGCCGGCAAGCCGAGCGCAAAAATTTGCAATACGGACGCCGTTGATGCGGTATCTTCAGCCGTGAACGCGCCGCGCTCAAACAACACGCGCACGATCTCGACCGGCATCACAGCCAGTGCAATGGCCGCCGGTATCGTCAACAGCATGGCAAATTCGAGCGACCTGTTCTGGCTGTCCATCACGGCCGCCTCGTCCCCGGCGCGCAGTTGACGTGCCACATTCGGCAACAGCACAACGCCAATCGCAATCCCAACAATCGCCAGCGGCAACTCATAGATCCGGTCGGCATAATAAAGATGCGAAACGGCACCCGCCTGCATCGAGGCGATGATCGTGCCGATGGCAATGTTGATTTGTGTCACGCCGCCGGAAATGATCCCAGGCACACCGAGCCGCACTAGGCGACGCAAATCATCAGTCATGCGCGGACGCTTCAAACGCAACGTCAGACCGGCACGCTTCATTCCCCACATCAGTAGTGCTAGTTGCAGCAGCCCAGCCACAAACACACCCCAGGCCTGAATGACACCCGCTTCGGGCCCGGCCGTGTAGCCGTACCAAAGCGACAACAGCGTCGCGACCATCATCGACACATTGAGTACGATCGAGACTGACGAACTCTCAGCGAACCGACCAACCGAATTCAAAGCGCCAGACATCAAAGCGACGAGCGACATACACAGCAGATACGGCATCGTAATCCGCGTCAGCAGTACCGCCAGATCGAATTTTTCCGGTTGCTGCTCAAAACCCGGCGCCAATCCATACATCAGGAACGGCATCGCCAATTCAGCAATGATCGTCAAAATGAGCAGGATAAAAACGAGACCAGCCATCGCATCTTCGGCAAATGTCCGCGCAGCCTCCCGTCCCTCGCCCTCGATTTTCTTGGCGAAGATCGGCACGAACGCCGAATTAAACGCGCCTTCACCGAACAGGCGGCGAAAGAGATTGGGAAACCTGAAGGCCACGACAAACGCATCGGCGACCCAACCCGAGCCCAGCGTTGCCGCGATCAAGATATCGCGCACGAAGCCAAACACGCGGCTAATAAGCGTCAAGCCGCCAACCGTTGCGAAGGATCGATAAAGTTTCATGGATGAAGCGCATCTGCCATGGTTTCGCGACCCACAAAAATGAAATGCAACCTATACTGGGAGACTTTTCGAAACTTTAGCTTTCGCAGGCATACTCAGAACAGACAACAATCGGTCTTTGATCGTCTTCTGTCGCACATCGCTGACGATTTGCTTACCCACAAGATCGGTCACGTAAAACACGTCCACGGCCTTCTCACCGAAAGTCGTGACATGGGCCGAGGCAATATCTAGAGACAAATCCGACAGCGCGCTCGTCAAATCGTAGAGCAGCCCCGGACGATCTCGCCCAGACACTTCAACCACTGTCAATCGTTCCGATAAGGCATTATTGACGATCACTTCAGGCTCAACCGTAAAGGCCTCGACGCCGCGCCGACCGGATCGACGTTTTTGCAGCAGCGATTTTAAGTTATCCTCACCCTTCAGCAATCGATCGATCATATCGCCGATACGCTGCCCGCGTCGTAATTCATCCTCATCGTTCGCAAACTCGCGGTTGAGCAAAAATGTATCGAGCGCGAAGCCATCGCGTGTCGTGGTGATGTGGGCGCCAGCAATATTGCACCCAGCCGCCGCACAAGCCCCGGCAAACAAGGCGAGCAAGCGCGGGTGATTGGGTGCAAAAACGGTCAATTCCGTGATGGCTGTAAACGCATCGGTTTTAACCCGCGTTGCCAATTGCAAGTTATTGCGAGCCGCATCACGCAACAACTCAGCATGTTCAACTTGCGTTTTGGTATCGGTCCTCAGCCAATAGCTCGGATAGTGGCGGGCAATAAAGCCGCGCACCTCCGTGTAATCCCAATCCGAAAGAGCAGAACGCAATTTAGCTTGCGCTTCCTCGATGCGTTCATCACGCTGGACTTGCGTATGACCACCCGCCACTTGCGGCTCGGTTTCATAATAGAGCGTTCGTAACAACTGCCCCTTCCAGCCATTCCACACACCCGGGCCAACGGCGCGAATGTCGGCAACTGTCAGCAATGTGAGAAGCTTCAAACGCTCCGGACTTTGCACCTTAGCCGCGAAATCCTGCACCGTACGCGGATCGGAGATATCACGCGAATGCGCAACATTGCTCATCGTCAAATGCTCTTCAATGAGCCACGCGACGAGTTCCGTCTCAGCAGTTGTCAATCCGAGACGCGGACAAACCCGGCGTGCGATTCGTGCGCCAACAATCGAGTGGTCCTCTTTCCGGCCCTTGCCGATATCGTGCAGGAAAGCCGCGACAAACAACGCCCGCCGGTTCTGAATATTTTTCATCAGCTCCGACGACAGCGGCAACTCATCGCGCACGAGATCCTGCTCGACGGCCGTGAGATTTCCAACTGTGCGAACCAAATGTTCATCGACAGTGTAGTGATGATACATATTAAACTGCATCATCGCGACGATGCGTCCGAAGTCTGGAATGAATCGACCCAAGACACCTGCATCGTTCATGCGCCGCAACGTGCCTTCAGGATTGGCACTGCCAGTCAGGAGCTCCAGAAACAATCGATTGGCCTCTGGGTCACTTCGCAATTTGTCGTCGATCAGGCGCAGCGATTGCCGCAACAAGCGGATGGCATCTGGATGTAAAAATCCACCGGTCGCTTCAGCTTGCGCAAAAAATCGGATCAGATTGACAGGATCGCGCTTGAAGACATCAGGGTCCGCAACGTTCAGCCGATCATTATCGACACGGAAATCCGTCTTCTGGCGAACCTCACGCCGCGTGCGCCAAGTGAGCGGGCGCAAAAATCTCGACACACTCGGCGCCGCTTTCAATTGCTGCATTTCCAGCGCGCCACATAGGATCGTTGTCAGATCGCCAACGTCCTTTGCGATTAAAAAATAGTGCTTCATAAAGCGCTCGACGGAACGCAGACCGCCATGTGCCGTATAGCCCAAACTCTCAGCCATCTGCGGCTGGACGTCGAAACTCAGAACTTCTTCAGCCCGTCCGGTCAAGAAGTGCAAAAAGCAGCGCACACTCCAAAGAAAGTCTTCACATCGTCGGAAGGTGCGCGCTTCAGTAGGCGTGAAAATTCCAGCCTCAACAGCAGCGCTGCCGACTTCTTGTCCAAAAATATACTTCGACAACCAGTGCAGAGTATGCAGATCGCGCAATCCACCTTTGCCGTCTTTGACGTTCGGCTCGACCTTATAACGGCTTTCACCGATACGCCGCGTGCGCTCATCACGCTCCGCCATTTTGGCGTCGATGAATTGCCGCGCGCTGCCAGTAACGACTTCCGATTTAAAGCGATCTTCGAACTCAGCAAACAGTTGCCGGTCGCCATGGATCAAGCGCGCATCGAGCAAAGCCGTGCGAATAGTCGTATCGGCAATTGAAAGCTTGATGCATTGCTCAACCGTGCGCGTCGCGTGACCAACTTTGAAGCCCAAATCCCACAACACATAGAGCATGTACTCGGCAACACTCTCGCCCCACGGCGTCTGTTTGTAGGGAAGCAGAAACAGCAAATCGATGTCGGAACCCGGTGCTAGCAAACCGCGTCCGTAACCGCCGGTCGCGACAATGCTCATACGTTCCGCGTCAGAAGGATTGGTCGCCCGATAAACGTGCGTCACCGTGTAATCGTAAATCAAGCGAATGAGATCGTCTTGAAATTCTGACAAACCCGAAGCGCACTGACGGCCATTGCCGCTAGCTTCGAGTGCAGTCCTCGCGGCATGCCGCGCATTTTTGACCAACCCCTTCAAACTTTCGATGACAACAGGGCGCGCCTCCGGTGCACCGCCGGCATCGTTATAGATCCCAGTCAGTTTATGGCGCAGGGCCTGCGTATCGAAGTAAGGCGGTAAAATCTGATTCACGCGTTAGCGGTCCGATGTCTTGGAGGATTCAGCAAGCGCCTTCAGTTCGTAAAGTTTATCGAGGGCTGAACGCGGCGTTAGCTCATCGGGCAGCATGGCGCGAAGCGCAAGCTCTAAGGCGGTTGATTGCGCAGGCTTTTGCTCACGGTCCGGCTGTGATGCTGCAAAAAGTGGCAAATCATCCATGATTTGACTGCCACCCTTGGGTCGCCGGTCGGCTTTCTCAAGCCTATTCAAAACATCACGCGCCCGCGACACGACCGCAGTCGGCAGACCCGCAAGTTTGGCAACCTGTATGCCGTAAGAACGATCAGCCGCGCCTGCCTTGACCTTATGCAAAAATACGATGCTGTCTTGCCACTCAGCCACGTCCATCGAGACGTTGGCAATGTTGTCCAATCGGCGCGCCAATTGCGTCAGCTCATGGTAGTGCGTTGCAAAGAGAGCCCGTGCCTTCGTCACATCGTGCAAATATTCGACCGTTGCCCAAGCAATCGATAAACCATCGAATGTCGATGTCCCGCGTCCGATTTCATCGAGAATAATGAGCGAGCGATGCGTCGCCTGATTAAGAATGGCAGCCGTCTCCACCATTTCCACCATGAACGTCGAACGTCCGCGCGCCAAATCATCAGCCGCGCCAACGCGCGAAAACAGCCGATCGATGATACCGATGTGCGCAGACGCAGCGGGCACAAAAGACCCCACTTGAGCCATCACAGCAATAAGTGCGTTCTGACGCAGAAACGTCGATTTTCCGGCCATGTTGGGACCGGTGACCAGCCATAGTCTGGCTTCCGGAAGCGCCTCGGGCGATGCACTGAGCGCAGACGCATTGGCACGCACCAAGATGCAATCGTTGGCAATGAATGCAGCGCCTTCGGCAGCCTTCAACGCCTGCTGCACAACCGGATGTCGTCCACCGATAATCTCGAATGTATCGCCCTCATCCAGTATCGGGCGGACATAGCCTTGCTCAATGGCAAGAGTAGCAAGAGATGCGATCACATCGAGCTCGGCCAATGCCGCCGCAACCAAACCCAATGTCCGATCAGCACGCGCAATCTCGGCTGCAAGATCGGCAAATATCTCTTGTTCAAGACTAATCGCGCGCTCGGTCGCCGAGGCAATCATGCCTTCTGTTTCAACCAAATCGCGCGTTGTAAAACGAACGGCGTTGGCCATCGTTTGGCGATGCCGGAATTCATCCGACAGCGGCTCTGACAGCAAAGGCTTGGCGTTGAGCTGCGTGACTTCGACATAAAAACCAAGAATATTATTATGGCGAACCTTGAGCGTCTTAATACCCGTCTTCTCGATGTACTGCGCTTCGAGCTGTGCCATCACCGTGCGACTGTCGTCACGCAACGCGCGCGCCGTATCGAGATCGGCGTTGTACCCATTCCGCACAAACCCGCCGTCGCGTTTCAGATGCGGGAGATCATCGGCGAGCGCCGCTGTTAATGTATCGGCAAGCGCGCGCGAAGATGCACACAAGCCTTCACAAATGGACACAAGCACAGTCGGCAAACCGAGCGCACCGCCAGCCTTCAAGAGAGCGTCATGACACCGCTGCGCGACGTCAAGACTATCGCGCACGCATGCCAAATCTCGTGGCCCACCGCGGCCAAAACCCAAACGCGGCAATGCACGCGCCAAATCCGGCGCCGTTTTTAGAAAGGTACGAATGTCGTCCATCAACCGACGCTGGCCGATCAAATATTCCACACCATCCAACCGCGCGTTGATCTCAGCAGCCGACGCGAGCGGGCTCGAGACACGCGCAGATAACTCCCGTGCGCCAGCACCCGTGACGGTTCGATCCATCGCGGCAAGCAACGTCGCGCCACGATCATCGGAAAGGGCTTTCACCAATTCCAAACTGGCGCGCGTCGCCGCGTCGATCACCAACGTCGCTCCACTGCCACTTCGCTTGGGCGCGCGCAGGACAGGTTTTGCGCCAAGTTGCGTCAGGTCGATGTACTTTAAGGCTGCACCAACGGCCGCCAATTCCGCGCGCGAGAATGTTCCAAATCCATCGAGATCGCTAACGCCAAGACGCGCCTTAAAATCGCGCGCACCGGACGTGGGATTGAAATAGGCATCAGGTATCGGCGTCGAGGCAGCCCCCACCGATTGCAGGATTTGCCGCATCGTCGCATCGGACAACAAAGAATCTGACGCTAAAATTTCACCTGGCGCCAAACGCACCAATTCTCCCGGTAAATCCGCACCACTCACCTCGCCAACTTCGACATCGCCCGATGAAATATCGATCGACGCCAGCGCCACGCGTGCGTTCGCTTGCGTCACCGCGATGCTGCTGGGTGTCGCAAGATAGATCGCCGTCAGATAATTGCGCGCTTTGGCATCGAGTAACGCGTCTTCGGTGATGGTACCTGGCGTGACGAGACGCACGACATCCCGTTTGACAACCGATTTCGCACCCCGCTTGCGCGCCTCTGCTGGATCTTCGAGTTGCTCACACACAGCAACGCGAAATCCCTGCCTTATGAGACGCTGCAAATATTCATCGGCGCGATGGACCGGCACCCCACACATCGGAATGTCTAAACCCTGATGCCGCCCACGCTTCGTCAACACGATGGACAGGGCCTGCGATGCAGCAACTGCATCTTCGAAAAACAATTCGTAGAAATCGCCCATCCGATACCAAAGAAGGCTATCGGGATTGGCAGCTTTAATTTCGAGATATTGCGCCATGGAGGGCGTTGCTTCGATTGCAGCATGAGCGATCGTCGGCCCGTGCGACACTTCGGCGTCGGCACCAGCTTCGACGGCTATTTCCCTGTCCTTGCGGACATCGTTATGTTTAGCCATGACGGGTGCCGTAAACCGTTTTCACGTCTCGCGCACTGTGTTCACGCATTCTGACTATAATGATCGCCGAGCCCGCGTCTTGAGACGTATCGCCAGTACAGCGCACCCCCGACTTAAGCCGGACCCATGCATAGGTTGCTGAGACGCCAGCCGCAACCTATCGTGCCGCCCAATCCGCAGCCGAACGGCGTCGCGCCGTGATCGGCTTCCTCTTCACAGACGGTCTATTGCCACATGGCCACACAATTTCGCGCCGCCCGAGTTACCGCACAGGAAGCCTTGCAATTCCATTCCAGCGGCAAACCCGGCAAGCTTGAAATCACAACCACAAAACCGCTCGCGACCCAGCGCGACCTATCGCTGGCCTATTCGCCGGGCGTCGCCATTCCCGTGCTCGCGATTGCCCAAACCCCGGGCGACGTTTACGCCTACACGAATAAAGGCAATCTCGTTGCCGTTGTCTCGAACGGCACGGCCATTCTCGGCCTTGGAAATTTAGGCGCATTGGCCGCCAAGCCCGTGATGGAAGGCAAAGCCGCTTTATTCAAACGCTTTGCCGATATCGACTCGATCGATCTGCTCGTCGATACACCCGACGCCGACGCCTTCATAAATTCAGTGCGCTATCTCGGCCCGTCGTTCGGCGGCATCAATCTGGAAGATATCAAATCGCCTGAGTGCTTCGTCATCGAAGAAACGCTCAAAGGCTTGCTCGATATCCCCGTCTTCCATGACGATCAGCACGGCACCGCCATCGTCGTAGCAGCCGGAATGCTCAACGGATTAAAGGTCGTCGACAAGGACATCGCAAAAGTCAAACTCGTGTGCGCAGGTGCCGGAGCCGCAGCGCTCGCTTGCCTCAACCTACTCGTCAAAATCGGCATGAAGCGCGAGAACATTTTTATCGCCGATATCGAGGGCGTTGTTTACGAGGGTCGTCCGACCTTAATGGACCCTTACAAAGCACCCTACGCTCAGAAAACGAAAATGCGCACGCTCGCTGAAATCATGAAAGGTGCCGATATTTTTCTCGGACTTTCCGCGGCTGGCATCGTCTCGCGCGAGATGGTCGAGAGCATGGCGGCCAAGCCGTTGATCTTCGCGATGGCCAATCCCGATCCCGAAATCAAACCGGAAGACGTGCAAGCCGTGCGCCCCGATGCCGTTATGGCGACAGGGCGATCCGACTACCCCAACCAGATCAACAACGTGCTCTGCTTCCCCTTTATTTTCCGCGGTGCCCTCGATGTCCAAGCGAGCACCATCAACGACGCCATGAAAATTGCAGCTGCAGAAGCCATTGCCGAACTCGCCCGCGCCGAGGTCCCCGATCAAGTCGCAGCCGCCTTCCACGGCGAGCGACCGACATTCGGACCGGGCTACATTATTCCAGCCCCCTTTGACCCTCGCTTGCTCGCTCACGTTCCAGCAGCGGTTGCCAAAGCCGCGATGGATTCCGGCGTGGCGCGAAAACCGATTGTCGATATGGACGCCTACATCGCACGATTGAAGGCCCGCCTCGACCCGGTAGCCGGATGGCTGCAATCGACATTCGATCACGTCCGCAGCGACCCAAAGCGCATTGTCTTTGCCGAGGCCGAGGACCCAGCCGTCATTCGCGCAGCAAATACATTTTTGACACAAGGCTTCGGCCAACCGATTTTGATCGGCTCGCGCAAGATCGTGACGGAAAAATTTCGTGAACTTGGAATACCTCTGCGCAGCGATTTCGAATTGATCGACACGAGTAGCTCTTCCCACGTCGCCGAGTTCGCGGATTTTCTCTACTCGCGCTTGCAGCGCCGCGGCTATCTGCGCCGCGATTGCGAACGTCTCGTCGCGAATGAGCGTAACGTATTCTCAGCTCTGATGGTCGTGCACGGCTATGCCGATGCCATGGTCTCAGGCGTGACACGCAACTGGACCAGCGTTTATGCGGACGTCCATCGCGTCATGGATGAAAAGCCTGGCCGCCACGTGATCGGCGTTTCGTTGGCACTCAGCCGTGGCCGCGCCGTGCTGATTGCTGACACCTCGATCCACGATATGCCGACAGCAGAAGAACTAGCCAACATCGCCACCGAGGCAGCCCACGCCGCGCGCAACTTCGGTATCGAGCCGCGCGTCGCGCTACTTGCCTACTCTACATTTGGCCAGCCGCGTGGCGAACGTTCAGATCAAGTCCGTGAAGCCGTCCGTATTCTCGACGAGCGCCAGGTTGATTTTGAGTACGATGGCGACATGGCCGCCGATGTCGCGCTCAATCGCGATCTGATGCGCCACTATCCTTTCTGTCGCCTGTCAGACACCGCCAACGTGCTCGTGATGCCTGCATTCCACGCCGCATCTATCTCGACCAAGATGCTTAAGGAACTTGGCGGGGCAACCATCATAGGTCCGTTGATCGTCGGCCTATCGCATTCCGTGCAGATCTGCTCGTTCGGGGCTACCGACGCAGACGTGGTCAATCTCGCAGCTTTGGCGGCTTATGGTGCCGGTCGCGTTTAGCGATAATCCCAGCGCGGATGCGTGTGGGCATCTGAAGCGCCAGAAAAGAGTGCGGATGCGAGTCGGCATCTGAAGCGCCAGAAAAAGATTGCGGATGCGAGTGGCCATCCCAAGCGCGCAGTTTAAGTCGCGATAGCCAGTCTGCTCTTGGTCTCGCCTGGCGTGCCGAAGTGCTCAAAATATCTCGGATCGATTTTCTCGACCGGCATGACCATCAGCACGTCTGTCGTTCCGAACTGCCGATCAATAACAGCCCCGTCACCGACGAATGCTCCAACGCGTAAGTAGGCTTTAATGAGCGGTGGCAGGGCTTTCAGCGCTGCCTTCTGATCGATTTGATCTTTCGGCATTAAATTCATCGGCACGTGGAGATTCGCATGAGCGCGGCAACGCCACTCGGGCGGAGCTAACGCATGGTGATGCAAAAAACTCAAGGCCATGGCGTGCTCTTTCGGATCGACACCTTCGAAACTGGCGCAACCGATCATCACATCGATCTTGTGTTCGCGCACATACGTCCACAATCCATGCCACAACAGTTCGATAGACCGCTTGTTGCGATACGGTGCCAAGACGCACGAGCGGCCGAGCTCAACGAACTTATAGCGCGGCGACCGCGCCTTGATGAGAGGATGGATATCGAATTCAGCGGCGGAATAAAAACCGAGATGGCGCTCAGCCACGTCTTGGCGCAATACGCGATAGGTGCCGATGACTTTCGGCGGTGCATCTTTACCACCGCGCCAATGGCGTGTCGTCTGATCGAGATCGACGACCAACAAGTGATCGCAAACTGCATCATAGGCGTCTTCATCGCGGCGACGAAATTGCGCTAGACGCGATGGCACCGCAGACATTTCCTCGTAGAAAACTTGAAAGCGCAAGCGCTGCGCCAGCTTGATCTCGGAACGCGTGCGCGCCAAACGAACTTCGAGATTGCCTGCTCGGCCATAAACTTTGGGAGTGACGCTGCGCTCGAAGGGCAGCGTTGGCAGGGGTTGCGGCTTCAGCGCCGAAAGCCCTGTTAAATCCATGAAACGCTTACGAACCGCGTCGCCCGGTTCAGATCCACGCTCTGCCCGTGAATGCCAAATGGCCATGGGCGCTTCTCCCTTAATATGATCGACGGGGGTTAGCACGATTCCATGACATATTTCTGATCACAGCTAAAATTTGAAGCCATAGCAGAGGTTAACCGTATTTCGAGCACTGTGGTTCTACGCGCTACAAAAGGATAAGCGCATCAGCGCCATGACGCCCACACCCTACAAGCGCTTTATATCGTCATCGGTCAGCCGTCTGGCGGCGTCTTCAATCATCAACGGCACGCCATTGCGGATAGGGAAAGCAAGTCCGGCCGCCCGACTGATGAGCTCTTGAGCTTGGGCGTCGTAAACGAGCCTTGTTTTCGTCATTGGGCAGACCAGCAGCTCAAGCAGCTTGGCGTCGATCGTCTTGGCCGACGAAGTATCTTGCTGGCGCGGTGCATCGCTCATGTTTCGACCCGGGTAGTTATTGGAGTGTTGAGCCGCTACTGCCATTCGAGGCGAGTTCAATCTCGGCAAGGGCTACTAGAACATCGGCGCGAGATTTCAAATCTTTTGCTTCTAGCAACGCTTGCTTTTCCTCTGGCCCGTACGGACACATGACGGACAGCGCATTAATCAGAAACTCATTGGAAGCGCGCTGAATGGCCGACCAATCGGTTTTCAATCCGTTCGCTTCGAGGTAGCTTTTCAAAACCCTGAGCAAATTCTGACGATCGACAAATTCTTCACCCAATCCTTCAGTTAGATCGGCTGCGAAGCGATCATAACTCACGCTCATAATGCGATAAGGTGTGCCAGATTCAGCTTCATCGATGCACGTAAATCGCATGATGCCGGTTAAGGTGATAATCAGTCGTCCATCGTCCAATTCCTGATACGACGTGACGCGACCCACACAGCCAACTTTGCGCAATCCAGCGGACGTACCGACTGGGCTTTCCTGTTCGTCGTCATCTCCGTGACCCTCAGGCTGAAGAATACCGATGACGCGCGAACCTGACATCACGTCTTCAAGCATCGAGAGATAACGTGGCTCAAAAACATTGAGCGGCAAAGTTGCCCGCGGCAACAAAATCGCCCCACGCAATGGAAACACCGGAATGCGAGGCGGCAAATCAGCAGGACGGCGATAACGGTCGGTCAGTGTCACGTCACAATGTCTCCTGCGTGACCAATCACGCGACAGCCGAAGCTATGTCATACTGCAAACCGGTTATCTGAACAGCAACGATGATAACCGACGCCGCCCTTCAGCCACCAGAGGCTCTTTGGAACCCCAGGCCTCAAAGAATTGTAAAAGTTGCTTGCGCGCAGCCTCTTCATTCCAGGTGCGATCAAGTCTGAATAATTCAAGAAGTAATTCCATCGCTTCAGCTTTTTCTCCGCGCGTCGCTAAACCGACAGCCAGATCATAGCGCACCTGATGGTCGTTTGGATTTTCCGCCATACGCCGACGCAGTCCTTCAAGATCGCCTGCGTTGGTGGCCTTTCCGGCCAGCTCGATAGCCGCAGAAACACTTTGAATCTTAGCTGACGATCTTTTGTCGGGGGCAATGAGAGAAAGCGTCTGTTTCGCGCGCTCTAAATCACCGCTCGCAAGATAGCAGTTTGATAGCCCCGCGACGGCATCGACGTTGCTTTTGTCTTCTTGCAGGACCGCTGCGAAGACCTCCGCGGCTCCTTGCAAATCGCCCTGTTCGAGCAACTCATCGCCCGTCGCAATGACGCTCGCCAGATCGTCTTGCAAATCAACCGCGACGAGACGATCGACAAAAGCCTTCAACGTGCTTTCAGGTTGCCCGCCCGTAAAACCATCCAACGGCTGTCCGTCGCGAAATGCGTAAACCGTTGGGATGGATTGAATGCGCAACTGAGCCGCAATAGCTTGGTTTTCATCAACGTTGATTTTGACAAGGCGAACCTTACCATTCTGCCCGCGTACGATTTTCTCAAGCAGAGGTGTCAACTGCTTACAGGGGCCGCACCACGGTGCCCAAAAATCGACAATGACCGGAACGGTCTTTGACGCCTCGATGACATCGGCCACAAAAGATGCCGACGTGGCGTCTTTAATGATCCCAGCCGCAGGAGCGTCTGTGGCTGCGGGTGTCCGCGTGCCGAAATCCATGCGTCGTGTCTCCTCGTCGGGCCGTATGAAGCACTCAGGCCGCAGACGTTAGTGTCAAAATCTTAGGCTCATGGCCACTAGCGCGAATGAACCGTAAAAGATCGTCGCGCGCAATGTTGGTCGTGGCCGTATTCTCCAGCGGATGACAGTTGATGCTGTCATGCACCATCAACTCTTGGTCAAAAACCACACGGACGCGACGTTCTGTATCATTAATCACCGAAAATGCCGTGACCGCTCCAGGCGTCACGCCAAGCCGCGCCATCAGCAACTCCGGTTTACCGAATGAAAACCTTCCAGCATTCAAAAGCTTGGATAAAGCCTTCAGATCGACCTTGGTCGTACTTTTAGCAATGACGAGAAAAAGTGTTCCTTCGTCGTCTTTGAGAAATAAATTCTTGGTATGCGCACCCGGCAGGGCCAACGCATCAGAACTACTCTCGGCAACAGTAAAAGCAGGCGGATGTTCAACCGTGGTCGTAGTAATGCCCATCGCAGCCAATTGATCCAAGAGTTCGGTACGGGTGAATGGCATGAGACGCTTTTGCCTTGTGGTCTAACATTCAGATTAAAGATGTCCCCGCCATTCGGCTTGGAAAACAAGCCCAAATGACGCCAAGACCGCCCCTTGCATTAGCTGGGCACTTGCGCCATAAGGCGTGTCTCGCGGCGCCGCAAGGCGCTGACCCCAAAAGGATGCGGGTGTAGCTCAGGGGTAGAGCACGACCTTGCCAAGGTCGGGGTCGAGGGTTCGAATCCCTTCGCCCGCTCCAATTGTTCATTCATGTCACATCAACTTAATCAGGCGCTCCACTCGGCGCGCTTTTTTGAGTGCGTCCGCCAAGGCCACAATCTGGATTTGGCAATCCTTCCAGAAAATCTGCTAAGTCGTACTGCGCAGACTTGCACCTGCTCCAACCACGGTCGCTTGAACATTCACGACGTTGACATCGAACATAAGGACGGTTGCCGTCATGACCACAAACATCGCATCAAGCTTTCTGAACCGCACACTGGCCGTGCTTGCGGCCCTCATGACGGCAGTCCTGGTGTCAGGCTGCGGCGTCAACAACATTCCAACTTATGAAAACGCGGCGAAAGCCAGTTGGGCAGAAGTGCTGAACCAGTACAAGCGCCGTAGCGATCTCATTCCCAATCTTGTCGACACCGTGAAAGGTTTTGCGGAACAAGAAAAATCCGTACTGACCGAAGTTGTAGAAGCCCGCGCTAAAGCTACACAGTTTCAAATTCCAGCCGACATTTTGAACAATCCCGATGCGATGAAGCAATTCCAGGATGCGCAAAACACCCTTGGCGGCGCACTCGGACGATTGCTGGCCGTGATCGAACGTTATCCAGATATCAAGTCCGGTCAAAACTTTATCGCGCTGCAAAGCGAACTGGCCGGAACCGAAAACCGCATCGCCATCGCGCGCCGCGACTACATCGAGGCGGTTCGCGTCTACAACACCGAACTCGTGACCATTCCTGGTCGTTGGTGGAAGTCTTTCATGTATCCAGCATCCAAAGAAATGGCGACGTTTGATATCTCCGCCGCCGAGCAAGCCGCTCCCAAGGTGGACTTCAAAAACTAACGCTCCGTCATCCGACCTTTGAGGATGTGCATGATGGGCGTTGGTCTTGCAGACGCATGGCGTGAAACGTACGCAGTCAAGCAGGTGAGAAGCGCACGCGTTGCGCTCCTTACGTGTTTGGCTGCCCTTCTCATAGTCATGAGCCTCGCGCTTGCAGCACCGACATATCCCGAACTGACCGGCCGCATCGTCGATAATGCCAACCTTCTGACCCCAGAAGATCGCGCGGCCATTGAAGCCGAGTTGCAAGCTCTCGAACAAACCTCAACCGATCAGGTCGCCGTCGTCACGGTGCCGTCGCTCGAAGGCTATCCAATCGAAGATTACAGTATTGGGCTCGCGCGCAAGTGGGCCATCGGCCAAAAAGATAAAGACAACGGCATCGTTTTGCTGATTGCGCCTAATGAGCGCAAAGTGCGCATGGAAGTCGGCCGCCGCCTTGAACCGATGATGACCGACACGATGTCGAAACTCATCATCGAAAATGCCATCCTCAGCAAATTTCGCCGCGGTGATTTCTCAGGCGGCATTCGCGATGGCGTTCGCGATATCAAAGCTGTCTTGCTTGGCGATGCGGAAGAAGTGAAGTTGCGCGCAAGAGGCGGTCGCACGCCTGAAAATGATCCGACCGTGATCATTCATTTGGTCGTTTGGTTTTTGATTATCGCTTTGATCATTTACTTGAACGTGCGCGCTCAGCGTGAAATGCAACAGACGATCGGCCCTGACGGCAAACGGCGCAGACGACGACGCAACGACGACTTTATAATCTTCCCTGGCGGATCAAGCGATTGGGGAAGTGGTGGGTGGTCTGGCGGCGGTGGAAGTGGAGGTGGCGGATGGTCAGGGGGCGGGGGCAGCTTTGGGGGCGGGGGCGCTTCTGGCGATTGGTAAAGGCGCGCATCCGCGCCGAACAAGCCGCCATCAAATTGAGAAAGCAAACGGCTATGACGTTATTTTCCGATTCTGACCGCCAGCAAATTTCTGCTGCTATCACCGCAGCAGAACGCAATACGTCCGGTGAAATCATGGCCGTCGTCGCGCAGGCAAGTGAAAATTATTACTACGTGCCGTTCCTCTGGGCCGCACTGGCAGCACTTCTCATTCCATGGCCACTCATCCATTTCACCTGGATCACGGTACAGTGGATCTATCTCGTACAGCTCTTAGTTTTTTTAGCACTTCTCATTGTCCTGTGGCCGCGTGCGCGTCGCACCGCGCTCGTTCCACGCTCTCTTCGCAATGCCCACGTCGATCGTCGCGCGGCCGAACAATTCCTCACGCTCAACCTCCACACCACAGCTGGCCGAACGGGCGTTCTCATTTTTGTATCGGTCGCAGAGCGCCACGCCGTCATTCTCGCTGACAAAGAGATCAACGCGCGCGTGCCTGGCGGCACTTGGCAAACGATCGTCGATGACCTGACGCGCGAACTCGGCGCAGGCAACCCCGCTCCAGCCTTCATGCGTGCTATCGAAAAAGTGGGTCAGCATTTGGCTCAACATTTCCCGCCCGGCAGCATCGACACCAACGAACTGCCCGACCGCCTGATCGTATTGGACACCTGACGCAGAACGCGCCATAGACGAACGCGTGAGCCAAGCGCCGTAACGCGGTCCGGGGGGACGACATATGACGACGTCATATTCAGCTGACTCATCAACAAGCGAACCTATCGCACGCGCACCGTTGCGCGCCCGCGTGTCATGGATGATGTTCGATTGGGCCGCGCAGCCCTATTACACGCTCGTGCAAACATTCCTGTTTGCCCCCTACTTCGCTAACGTTGTCGTCCAAAACGCAGCTTGCGGTTCCATGATCGCCGTTGGCAGTGAAAAGGCCGCCTGCGGACAAGCGTTGTGGGGTTATGCAGCAGCCGTCGCCGGATTGCTCATCGCGTTCCTCAGCCCATTCTTGGGAGCTGTCGCCGACGGGCAAGGTCGCCGCAAACCATGGATTGCCGCATTGGCACTCGTGTTTCTCGCTGGTTTAGCGACGCTGTGGACAGCAACCCCTGACGCCAACACGACCACAATTTTTCTGATCCTTGCAGGTTTCGTTATCGCAACGCTCGCTGCTGAATTGATGGGCGTATTCTCGAACGCCATCATGACCGGTCTCGTGCCAAAAGACGAACTTGGCAGATTGTCTGGCAACGGCTGGGCAGTCGGATATTTCGGTGGCTTGGCGAGCTTAGCGCTCGTCGCCGGATTTCTGGTTCCGCTTCCGGGCGAGTCAACGACGCTGCTTGGTTTCCAACCGCTACTCAGTCTCGATACCGGTGCACGCGAAGGGGATCGTTTGACGGGACCGTTCGCAGCCGTATGGTTTTTGATCTTTATCATTCCGTTCTTTTTGTTTGTCCCAGATCGCAAACCACCTCTGAAATCGCAGGCTGCAGAGCGTTCAGCCGGTGCAGAACTTTGGAACACGATTAAGTCGCTTCCCTCGCACCCAAGCTTGTTGATCTTTCTTCTCGCCCGCATGATTTACACCGATGGTCTGACAGCCATCTTCACATTCGGCGGCATCTATGGCGCATCCGTGTTCGGATGGGGACCGCTGGAACTCGGCATCTTCGGCATCGTGCTGACTTTGGTCGGCGCATTCGGCGCACTGATCGGCGGACGGCTCGACGATCGCTTTGGACCCAAAACCGTCATCATCGCCGCGCTGGCCATATTACTAATCGGCGCGGTCGGGATTCTTTCCGTCGATCAGACGCACATTCTTTTCACGACAGAAGTCGCAGCCAAAATTACCAACTCTCAAGCCTTCTCATCCGTCGGTGAGCAAACTTTTCTCGCCTTCGCGATCATCGTGGGCCTAGTGGCAGCACCGATCCAAGCCGCCAGTCGATCATTGCTGGCACGCCTCGCACCCGCTGACAAAATCACGCAATATTTTGGACTGTTCGCATTTTCAGGAAAAGTAACGGCGTTCATGGCGCCGCTGATCGTGGCGCTGGTCACTCAGCAAACCGGAAGTCAGCGACTGGGGATGGCATCGCTACTGGCGTTTCTCATCATCGGCGCGGCCATGATGGCATTCGTTCGCACAACGCCGAGCAAATGAAACACCTCAATGCCGGAAATGACGCATGCCGGTGAACACCATCGCAAGCCCCTTTGCGTTGGCAGCCGCAATCACCTCATCGTCGCGCATGGACCCGCCCGGTTGAATAACCGCGGTAACGCCTGCCTCGGCCGCCGTGAGCAATCCATCGGCAAACGGAAAGAATGCGTCTGACGCCACAACCGAACCGATCGTCAATGGCTTGGCCAATCCCTGAGCCTTCGCCGCCTCCTGAGCCTTCCACGCTGCAATGCGCGCGGAATCGATCCGGCTCATCTGACCGGCACCGATGCCAACTGTCGCCCCGCCCTTTGCATAAACGATGGCATTGGACTTCACGTGCTTGGCGACCTTGAACGCAAACAGCATATCCGCCCGCTCCTGACGCGTCGGCTGCCGCTTGGTCACAACCTTGAGATTGAGCTCCTCGACGCGACCATTATCGCGAGATTGCACAAGTAGCCCGCCCGTCACCGATCGCACGGACAATCCGACATCGCTGGCATTGGCGAGCCCACCCGTCAAAACAAGACGCAAATTCTTCTTGGCTGCAAATATGGCCTGAGCGTCCGGTGATGCATCCGGCGCAATCACCACTTCGGTGAAAATTTTAGTGACTTCTTCGGCCGTCGCGGCATCGATGGCTTGATTGAAGGCAATGATCCCACCGAACGCACTCGTTGAATCGCACGCGAGTGCTTTGACATAGGCATCCGCCAAACTGCTACCGGTCGCCACGCCGCATGGATTGGCATGCTTGATGATCGCAACAGCCGGAATAGAAGTATCGAACTCCGATACCAACTCGAAGGCCGCGTCGGTATCGTTGATATTATTGTACGACAGCTCTTTGCCTTGTACCTGCTTGGCCGTTGCCACACCGAACCGCGAGCAATCCGTCACATACAAAGCCGCAGACTGGTGCGGGTTCTCGCCATAGCGCAGCGCTTGACCCAGCCGCCCGCCGAACGCCCGCCACGTCGGGGTCGCGCTGCTGTATGTTTGCGCAAACCAATTGCTGATCGCCGCATCGTAAGCCGCCGTTCGTGCGTAAGCCTTGGCCGCAAGTTGACGCCGAAGATCGAGCGTCGTTGCCCCATCGTGTTCCGACATCTCCGCCAGAACGCGCGCGTAGTCTTCCGCCTCAACGATTACTGTTACGCTATCGTGGTTTTTGGCAGCACCTCTGATCATCGCAGGGCCGCCGACATCGATATTCTCGATACACGCATCCGCAGCAGAACCCTTCGCTACCGTTTCCTCGAAGGGATAGAGATTGACGACGAGCAAATCGATGGGCTCGATGGCGTGTTGAGCGGCAGATGCATCATGCTCCGCGTTCTCGCGAATGGCGAGCAACCCACCATGCACGCGCGGGTGCAAAGTCTTGACGCGTCCATCCATCATTTCGGGAAAGCCGGTCAGTTCGGCGACATCCGTAACGGCAAGACCGGCACTTTTCAGCGCCTGAGCAGTGCCCCCAGTTGAAACCAGGGCTACCCCATGACTTTTCAATGCACGCGCAAATTCGACCAAACCTGTCTTGTCGGAAACAGACAGCAAAGCGCGGCGAATTTTCAAGCTGGGCATAACCAAATCCTATTGAAGCATGTCGGGCGATACCATGCCAATCGCGCAACCAACAATCCCGCGACGCATTAGGCACACACCGCGCGCCGTTGTGCCGCGCTACAGTCCGCTTTCGATTGCCATATCCCAGCGAATTTCGACAGATGCCAGCATCGTCCCGCGCACCACGATTTGCAGAGAAGGCCGCGGACCCGCGCTATCGACGAAGTACAAGCTGTCTTCGATGGATACGGTGCCCGTATCGGCCTTGAAGAGCCATACCTGCCCATCACCGACGCGGATGCGGCAACTGTCCCGCGTCGGCCCGCGCTCACACCGGCAATCGGGATGCACATGAAAATGGATGGCATACGGCAACTCGGCGTCGAGCCTGTGCTTTGAAGGTACGAGCTCAAGCCGATCCAATCCATCGAGGCGCTGACCGTTGGCCGACAGCTCCAGGCGACGACTGTGAAACACACCGAACCGCTTCACATAGCCATCGTGATTGGCAGCCAGCACAGCAATGCCGCCTTCATCGCTTAAGCGTGCCGCCACCATATCCGGTCCACGAATAGGCAGCCCGCCGACGATGGCTTCCAACTGAGGGTGACGCACGAGGCGCGACGATGACGTTTCAGCTAAACACAATGTCGTATGGCTGGCGGTCGCGCGCGCAACGGAATTCCAATCGGAGTGAGCTGGGCCTGGAAATCCGCAGTTGACGAAGATCAGCCGCGCACGCGACGTCATTTCAAACGATAAAGCTCCGGCTTGCGCCTCGGTGGAAATTTCCAGCGGCGGTGGCGAACCGATATCTGACAGTATGATGGTCTCGCCACGCTCTAGGCGCCCATACCCTGACGCTTCGGCAGCCGAAACCGCGTCTAATTCGCCCCCGGAGTATCCAAGCACGGTAGCTAACGCCGCGGGCGATCCGGTGCTCACTCCGTTGAAGCGTGCCAACATGCCATCGCCAAGCCGCATGAAGCGCAAAAAAGCCAACGCCTTTTTGACGACGCTCGCAATTTCGTCAGGCGCCTGGCGCCCACGCGCTTGAAAGCATTGCCCGAGCGGAAGCAAATCGAGAACCAATTCTGCGAGCACGCTGGGATTGCGACTGATATGCCCACCATCTTCAAGCACCTGGGACTTCAACTCCGACACTAACGCGCTTTGCGCTTCATGGAGCTGTCGATCGTGACCGGCAACGGCAAGATCGGCCAACATCAGCGCGATCAAACAGACCATCCGTGGCACACCATCAGGCGCATTACGCCATGTCGTCTTGAGCGTGATGATCTGCTGACCGATGCTGCTCATGATCGTGCCATACGTGCGCGCATCGGTGTCTTCGAGCAGCATGTTGGCTTGTGCAATCCACGACATCAACCGACGCGCGATAACTGCCGGCTCGAAAGCAACGCCGCGATGTGTGCGCTGTATCGAAATCCATTCCAACACGTAGTTGCGTGCAGCCAATGCTGCATCGTCGTTCTCGGCAGCTGCCAAATGGCGTAACCAACCGAACCCGTGGAGTTCGCGCTCCCACGCTATGCTGGGCGGCACGATGCGAAACGGTGAAGCACCTTTGAGATCGGCAATCTCGGACGCAAGACCGAATTGGCCATTCTCGACTTCGAACCAGAAGCTGGGATCGTCGGCACGCAACTCTTGGGGCACGATCAAAATTTGATCGGCGGCCGCAGTGCCAAAACTCCACCTCAAGAGCGGCGACGACAGCGTGCGGGTGATCGCCCGCCGCCGAGTTTGCTCGGCAGCCAGCGAGCGAATTTTCAGCCGTTCGGATAGGCTTAAATCCGTCATTTTGCGCCCTTGCCGCCTGGTGGATTTCTACGAGCGATGCGGAAACCCCGCAATTCGAACTACCCGCTCGGGCGCACCAAAACAAGGCACAGCGCGAGCCAGACTGTTGAGCAGGCCCCTATTTCCCCTGCATTAAGCGTCGCGGATCAGCTTAGCTGCGAAAAACCCATCCATTCCTGTCTGTCCGAACGGCAAGTCGGACAAGTGGTGCGGCAATGTCCGCAGATCGCCCTCGTCAGAAATCCAGGACTTGACGCTGTCGTGACCGACGCTGCTAGAGCCTACGAGATCAAAAGGTGTAACAGGTGATCGCGAAAATTCCGGATACATGGCTAGAAATTTTGCGACTTGATCACGACCTTCCTCGGGCTCCAATGAACACGTGCAATAGACGAGTGTGCCACCTGGTTTCACCAGATTTGCTGCACGCGCAAGAATGGGAGCCTGCACGGCCGCGAGTGCTGCAACATCGTCATCGCGCTTCAAATGCAAAATGTCTGGGTGTCGCCGAATGGTGCCTGTCGCAGTACAGGGTGCATCAATCAAAACGGCATCATACTGATAGCCGGGATCGAACGCCGACGCATCAGCCACAGCCGTTTCCGCGTCCAAGCCGAGCCGAGCCAAATTGCCTTTCAGCCGCTTCAGCCGACCTGGCGATTTATCGACGGACGTGACGCGCGCGCCGCCAGCAGCAAGCTGCGCAGTCTTGCCGCCAGGCGCAGCACACAAATCAGCGACATGCTTTCCGCGCACATCGCCGAATAATTTCACCGGCAAAGCCGCAGCGGCATCCTGCACCCACCAAGCCCCGTCATCGTATCCAGGCAAATCTTCGATGCGTCCTGAGGCAGCCAATCGCACGGACCCCGTCGGTAACACGCTGCCGCCTAAAGTTTCTGCCCATGCATTCACATCGCCATGGATGGACAGATCGAGCGGTGCTTCTGTCAGCGAAGCCAGCGCAATCTCGCGCGCAACCGCATGTCCATAAGTATTCTGCCAGCGCACTAAAAGCCAATGTGGCACATTCAATGTGACCGGATCGAGTTCAGCCAGAATGGCATCGCCCTCGACACTGACCCGACGCAAAACAGCGTTGGCCAATTTATCGAATCGGCGCGCCGCACTATCGACGCGACATTGATCGACAGCCAACGAAATAGCCGCGTGTGGTGGCGTTCTGAGAAACAGCAACTGAGCAGCAGCACCCAGCAGGATCGGTTCAAGGCGACCCTGATTTTCCGGCAACGGCTTATCGAGAAAACTGCGGATCACTGCGTTGAGTGAACCGCGATGGCGCAATACGGTCGCCGCAATCAATCGAGCAAACCCGCGATCACGCGGCGCCAAAGAGCGCGCTTCCGAAACTTTGGCGAACACATCGTCGAACGCACGCTTTTCGACGAACACCGAAAACAGCGCTGAGGCGGCAACATCGCGCGCAGCTAATCCATCGGCGATGGCCACACTGCTTTTCACGCGCAATCACGGTGGCGCACACAGGCCCGTTGGTAGCTTAGCTCCACGTTAGCGACCTCACATTAACCCCACGGCCGCTTGGGTTTGTTGGTGTAGTTACGCCCGGCCACCCAAACGCTGCCAGCATCATCACTGCCCGATGGCGTAGCAGCCGTGTCATCAAACGGCGCGCTACCACTGATACCCATCTCCCGCGCCATCGCTTCGAGTTCAGCGAGCCGATTTTCGACATTGGGATGCGTCGAAAACAGATTGTCGATCCCGCGCCCGTTGAGCGGATTGATAATGAAAACGTGCGCTGCTGCAGGAATAGCTTCGGCTTGCTCGTTGGGAATACGCCGTGCAATCGCGTTGATCTTCTTCAAAGCGGAAGCGAGCCAAATAGGATTACCGGCAATCTGCGCACCCATGCGGTCGGCCTGATATTCGCGCGAGCGGCTGATCGCCATCTGCACCATCATCGCCGCAAGCGGCGCAATAATAACAGCTACCAAAGTTCCGATCATGCCAAGACCACCGCGATCATCGTTGCGAGCGCTGCCAAACAACATGCCCAACTGAAGGTATTGCGCGAACATCGAAACTGCACCGCCGATTGTCGCAGCAACCGCCATCGTCAGGGTATCGCGATTTTTGATGTGGGCGAGTTCGTGCGCCATGACGCCTGCCACTTCTTCTTTCGTCAAAGCTTCAAGCAAACCGGTCGAAGCGCACACCGCGGAATTCGCCGGACTACGTCCCGTTGCAAATGCGTTAGGCTGCGGAGAATTCATGATGTAAACGCGCGGCATCGGCAGTTCCGCACGCTGCGCCAAACTGCGCACGATGCCGTACAATTCAGGCGCGGTTGCTTCGTTGACTTCCTGCGCCTTGAACATGCGCAAGACCATCGTGTCAGACTTCCACAGGCTGACGATATTCATCACCATCGCGACGCCAAATGCCACCAGCAGACCACCCTTGCCGCCAACGGCTGCACCCATTGCGACAAAAATTGCAGTCAATGCCGCAAGCAAAAGAGCAGTTCGGGCATAATTCATAGGCATAAGGCAACTCCTCGTCAGCGTGGGACGTCATCCAGCCATTCACGCTCGGCGTATATATGATGTATTCTGGCCTGGGTTAAGGGCCAGTGCAAAAATGCTTGGCCCAATATCTGGCGATGCGCTCCTCAATTTGCAGACTTGGCGCTATTTCGAAGAGACAACTATGACGAACGACGCGACGGAACCGCTTCCAGATACGAGTGAAGCGCTCGGCCAGCCGCAAAAGCAACTCACGCCTGAGGCGCAGCGTGCGCTGGCCGAGGCCAAAGCGCGTCGCCAAGACGCCCGTAAAACAGAAGCCGCAAAAGAGATCGGTGGACGGGAAGGACCTGATCCCATCCGGTTCGGCGATTGGGAAACCGGCGGTATCGCGTCTGACTTTTAAACCCAGGTTTCGAATCCTAGATTTACGAATCTGTAACCACACATGCACAAACCTTTCACATCGTTGATCTGAAAGAGCATTCAGGCACCAGTGTTGCATCTCCAGCGATATCGAACGATCGATGTTTCACGGAGACACACATGTCCAGCGTTAGGACACTTGCCATTCTGCGCTTTCGCCGCGACGAAAACGGCGCAGTTGCCATGCTTTTCGGGCTTATGGCGCTCGTTATCTTCTTTATGGCAGGCGTGGCACTCGATTTCTCGCGCGCGGTTGACCTCAAAACCCGTGTCTCAGATGCGATCGATAGTGCGTCATTAGCGGTCGGCCGCGAACTGCTGAACGGAAACTTGTCCGATCAGCAATTGATCGATCTTGGCAAAACCTACTTCACGACCAACCTGAACCTGACCAGTCCACTCGAAAGTATTAACGAGCCAGACATCCAGATCAATCGCGAGGCTGGAACCGTCGACATCAACGTCCAATCGACCATCGAGACGACACTGGCGCGCATCGGCGGCTACAAAAGTTTGAACGTGCCGGTAGCATCTGCCGCAATCTTCAAGCAGAGCGACATCGAGGTCGGCATGGCGCTCGATATCACCGGATCAATGAAAGATTCCATCGGCGGCAAGCGCAAAATCGACTCATTGAAGTCCGCGTTCAAAGAATTTGCCGAAGAACTTTATCCGAAGCAGGAAAATTCTCCGCAAAAAGTCCGTATCGCACTGGCTCCCTATTCCGCAAGTGTAAAGCTCGGCGCACTGGCATCATCCATTGGCACGAAAAAATCGACGGATGGTTGCGTGTCCGAACGTCAAGGCGGCGGTGCGAGCGATAGCGTCGGGCTGTTTCACGTCAAAGCCGATAGCCCGAAGGATGTCGATCCCACAGGCGGCTTGCACAATGCGTTCATCTGTCCGCCGTCGGGCATCACGCCATTGTCAGACGACAAAGATACCGTCGTCAGCAAAGTCAACGCTTACGTGGCAGAGGGCAGTACCGGCGGTCACTTCGGCGTGCAATGGGCGTGGAATATGATCTCGGAAGATTGGTCGGCTACGTTCAGTGGCGGCAGCGCACCGGACGCCTACGAACTCGTCGAAAAGGACAAACTCATCAAGGCTGTCGTCCTCATGACCGATGGTGAATTCAACACCGCATTTCATGGTACAAAATCATCGCAACAGGCCATCGCCTTATGCGATGCGATGAAAGGCAAAGGTGTGAAAGTCTTTTCGATCGGCTTTGGCCTGGGCAGCGATCCCAACGCCATTCAAACATTGAGATCGTGCGCGACGACAGGCGATGGTTATTTCGCAAACGCTGAGAACGAAGCAGAACTTTCGGCAGCATTCAAAAACATTGCCAGCAAGCTGACGCAGTTGCGCCTCTCGAAATAACCCAAATTCATACCTATCTGACGCTCTACATGGCGCTCTGGCAACAGGGCGCCATTTGGCATTTGGCCACGAACGCGACCACACACGCGCGGGCAGTGAGATGGGCATGTGACGGATGACAGATCGCGCGACGTCCTATGACAGAACCGTTCGGCAATTGAAGCGCCTCGTCGCCAAGTTTTCAGTGCTTGTCGCAATCGGCGCAATTCTCGTGGCATTTTGGTCGGGAGCGATCCCGCAGCGCATGAGCCCGATCAGTCCACTAGATCTCAGTGACAAAGACAGTTGGTTTCTGGATTTTCGCTTGACGTCGTTACGCCATGACAAGGCTCTATGCGCAGCAACACTGAAAGCGCCGATCCTCATCGCAACGCCCATTAGTGATCAGCCCTACAAAGATGGATGCGGGTGGATCAACGGCGTGCGCATGTCGTCTGCAAGCAGCGCAAAAATTCCAGTCAACGCGATGACTTGTGAAATGGCAGCCGCATTTGGCATGTGGGTCGCGCACGTCGTGCAACCTGCTGCACAGCTACATTTTAAGAGTAGCGTCACAGGCCTTCTCAACATGGGTGGATATTCCTGCCGCAACATCATCGGCAGCAAGTTTTGGGGCGATTTCCGCAGCCAACACGCAACAGCCAACGCACTCGACATTGGCGCCTTCACCTTAGCCGACGGACGACGCATCAGTTTGAAAAAGGATTGGCAGGGCGACACCACAGAAGCAAAATTTTTGCGCGACGTGCACCGCGGCGCTTGTCGCTATTTTCGTGTCGTGCTGGGACCGGATTACAACGCAGCCCATCACGACCATTTCCACTTCGATCGCGGTTACTTGAAATCCTGCCGTTAGAACTCCGCAAAAAAGGAAAGAGCGTGACCTGCGCCACGCTCTCATGTGTTTCATCGAACGACTGATTGATCTCAGGCCGACTTTCGATTCTGACGATTGCCGATCAAATCATCGACGACGCCGGGATCGGCCAACGTCGAGGTATCACCCAGATTGCTGAAATCGTCCTCGGCGATCTTGCGCAAAATGCGCCGCATAATCTTGCCCGAACGCGTTTTCGGCAACCCCGGCGAAAACTGAATGAGATCCGGCGAAGCAATCGGGCCGATCTCCTTGCGCACATGCGCCACGAGATCTTTGCGTAAGCTGTCATCACCGCTCTGCCCCGCATTCAGCGTGACATAGCAATAGATGCCTTGTCCTTTGAGATCGTGCGGGTAGCCAACGACAGCGGCTTCCGAAACTTTCGGATGCGAGACAAGCGCGCTCTCCACTTCGGCAGTGCCCATACGATGGCCGGATACGTTGATCACATCATCGACGCGACCGGTAATCCAATAATAGCCGTCTTCATCGCGACGACAGCCATCGCCGGTGAAATACATACCGGGATAAGTCGAGAAATACGTCTGCTCGAAGCGTTCGTGATCGCCATAAACCGTGCGGGACTGACCCGGCCAGCTATCCAAAATCACGAGATTGCCTTGTGCCGCACCTTCAAGGAACGCACCTTTGTCATCGACGAGTGCAGGCCGCACGCCGAAGAATGCCTTAGTCGCCGAACCCGGTTTGGTCGCAATCGCACCGGGCAATGGCGTTATGAGAATGCCGCCTGTTTCCGTCTGCCACCAGGTATCGACAATCGGGCAACGCCCATCACCCACCACATGATAATACCATTCCCATGCTTCCGGATTGATAGGCTCACCCACCGATCCGAGCAAACGCAATGACGCGCGGCTGGTACGCTTGACGAGATCGTCGCCAGCACCCATCAGAGAACGAATGGCAGTAGGCGCCGTATAGAAAATGTTGACCTTCCACTTATCGACGACATCCCAAAATCGTGATGTCGATGGATAGGTTGGAATGCCTTCGAACATCAACGTCGTCGCGCCGTTCGCGAGCGGACCGTAAACGATATAGCTGTGACCGGTGACCCAACCCACATCGGCTGTGCACCAGTAGATATCGCCGTCGTGATAATCGAACACGTATTGATGAGTCATCGACGCGTACAGCAGATACCCGCCTGTCGTATGCACGACGCCTTTCGGCTTCCCTGTCGAGCCCGACGTGTAGAGAATGAACAGCGGATCTTCGGCATTGACTTCCACCGGCGGACACTCGGCCGGAACGGTCAAAATTTCTTCATGCAGCCAGAAATCGCGGCCCTCTGTCATCGGCACCGGATTGCCTGTCCGGCGCACAACCAAAACCTTCTCGCCGCCTTTGCTCTTAGCCAACGCCGCATCGGCATTCTTTTTGAGAGCTACGGGCTTACCGCCACGTAAGCCTTCATCGGCCGTGATGAGAAATTTGGAATCTGCATCATCGAGGCGGTTCTGCAAACTGTCAGGCGAGAACCCGCCGAACACAATCGAATGAATGGCCCCGATTCGCGCACATGCGAGCATTGCATAAGCAGCTTCAGGGATCATGGGCAGATAGATGGTGACGCGATCGCCCTTCTTGACGTTGTGCTTCTTCAAAACATTCGCAAAGCGCTGCACGCGTTCGTGCAGCTGACGATACGTGATCTGCTCACTCTCTTGCGGATTATCACCTTCCCAGATGATGGCCACCTGCTCCGCCCGTGTCGGCAGATGACGATCGATACAGTTTTCTGAAACGTTCAGCGTGCCATCTTCAAACCAGCGGATATCGACTTTGCCAGCTTCAAACGAAGTATTTTTAGCGCGTGTGTAAGGACGCATCCACGCAAGCCGACGTCCCTCTTCACTCCAAAACCCTTCCGGGTCGGCAACGGACCGATCGTATTTTTCTTGATAGCTCGCAGCATTAATAAATGCGCGCTGCGCCCACTCTGCGGGCACGGGATAGGTCTTGTCGGACATGTCGTTATTCCTCCGGTCGGCCATCTGAGCAGTGGCCTTTGAACGCCATTATGGAAGGCCCGATGCGCCGCCACAACATGCGCAAAGGTCGAAATTGACGATTGGACGCACCGGCCAATTCTAACGAGGCGAAACAGCACAAAGAATATAATAGTATTTATTTTCAATGCTTTATGGCTATGCGAGCCAAACTGTCGTGCGCTTGATCTCGGAATCTTCCAGATCGCGCGTCACGGGTACCTGATAGTCGGCAAGTCGGGTGAAGCGGTCACGGGGGAAGTAACTGCGCTGCGGATCGCCGATCAGCACCACAGCCCCAAGTGCCTTTGCTGCATCTATTGTGGCGATGACCTGATCGGCAAGTGTACGCTCGTAAAATAAATCACCCACGAGAAGCACACCAAACCTATCGATGGGCCGAGCAAGCAAATCATCGCGCGTAGTGGAAAATTGCACGGAGTTTGCGCGTGCGTTAGCTCGGCAAGCAGCCAGCGCGAGTTCGTCGATGTCGGCAGCAAGCACGTCGCGTGCGCCTGTTCGGCACGCTGCAATCGCCGTCAATCCTGATCCGGCACCCAGATCGAGCACGCGTTTGTTCTGACAAATGTCTGGATGATCGAGCAGATACCGAGCTAAGGCTTGACCACCCGCCCAAGCGAACGCCCAATAGGGCGGCGGCACATTCATTTCGCCAAGCTCGTCTTCTGACTTTTGCCAAATCGGCATGGACTCTTCAGCCAGATGCAACACGATTTCCGGAACCAGCGGCGGCGACATAAGTTTGGTGTTGGCAACAATAAACTTTGACGCCGCGACTTCGTCTCCGGCATCGAGCTTAATTTTACTCATTTCGCTGTGAGCTTTTTTGGATCAAGCCCACCCATGCGGCACACCTCTTTCCATTCGTCGGGCTTCACCGGCTGAACAGAGAGCCGCATAGAAGTGACGAGCGCCATTTTTTCCAACTTTGGATTGGCTTTGACATCGCTCAACGAGACACGACGCGGCATTGGCACCACCGCTTTAACGTCCACACACTCCCAGGTGCCGCTATCATCCTTAGCTTCAGGATGGGCCAGCGCGATGATCGTGCAAACGCCAACGATCTCTTTGCCCTCGTTGGAATGATAGAAAAATGCCAGATCTCCGATCTTCATCGCCCGCATATTGTTGCGCGCTTGATAATTTCGAACGCCATCCCAGGACTCGCCCTGAGCACCTTTGGCAACCAGCATGTCCCAAGAGAACGCATCAGGTTCAGATTTCATGAGCCAATAACCGGGCATGCGCGCAGCTTTCAAGATATGCGTTGAGACTTTGCAATGTGATAGTCGAAGCGCGAGTATTCGCGCAAACAAAAACCCCGCACTCTGATGAGCGCGGGGTTTGAGACGCGACACTAAAACTTTTGAATCGACCAGATGATCTACAGCGCCCAGATTACCTAAAGCGTAATGACCGCGACTTGCTGGATCGAGTAGCCGATGTATTTGAACATTTTGCCTGACGATGCTTGATATTCAGTAAAGGCCTTGTGCTCGTGCGCCTTCCAATTCGGATAATTGAAATATTCGTCGAACATAATCACGGTACCTGGAACGATGCGATCGCCGAGCGCCTCGAAAATGGTCGCTGTCGAAGAATACAGATCACAATCGACATGCAGAAACGCGAGCGGACCCGAATGTGATGCTGCAAACTGCGGCGCAGTTTTATCGAACCAACCTGGATGCAAGCGAACGTTGGCCGGAACCTTCGGCAATTGTCCTTTGCGATTGAAGAACCCTGCCGCCATGGCGTTGCCTGACCAATCTTCCGGCAACCCTTCAAAACTGTCGAAACCATGCACGGTGACACGGGGTTTCTGTTTGGCAATGTAGGAAATCGTACCGCCTTCGTTGACGCCGAACTCAGCATAGAGCCCATCGACGCTCACCCGCGACAAAGCATGATGCATCAATTCGCGCGGCGTATCGAAGGCGAGTGCGTCTGGCATAGCGTCGAGAATAAAATCGAGCGTCTCGCGATGCGCGCGCTCTTTCAATCCCGTGTAGGGGTGATCATGTGAGTAAGCGATCGGCAAACGCGCGACCATCGCCGCCTTCTGCACCAAATGCTTCAAGCCATAATTTGCGATAAACATGACCGCGATCCCCTCAAACTGCCGATGCAGCAATCGGCTGCGTCGCTTCTGTTAAACGATCCTGCTCAGAATGTTTGAATACAAACACACGCAGAGCGATGAAAACGACAATGAACGAACAACCGGCAGCAATCAGCTTCGCCAGCAAAGCATTGACGCCCATTCCATCCGCCAAAATGCCGACGATCACGGCTGTCACCAGCAAACCTAACAAACCAGCCGCAAAAAACTTGGCCAGCGCAGATGTTTCAGCGATCAAGCCACGCTGATGGAATCGGCTGCGAAACACCACGCGCGACGACAAGGCGTAGTGAAACAGCACGCCACACACATATCCGCCGATAGCCGCCACAAAAGCATAGTGGACCAGAGCCAGAAGACCCCAATAGACCGCAAAATCGATGATAAGCGCTCCGAAACTCACCGCGCCATAGCTCGCAAATTGCATAAGCTCACGGCCATGTTGCTTGGCGTATGTTCGCAGCACCATCACAATTAGGCGGCTTTCTCGACACGGCGTGGCACCATGCGAACGCTTTTCAGCGCTTCTTCGGCACCCGTTTCACCCGCTTCGTGATACTCGGCATCCTCGTTGACATTCCAGATGTCGTACAGCATTTCGCCAGCCGCAATATTTTTGACCGTCAGCATCGACGTCATCATCGCGTGGTCTTGGTTATTGTATTTGTGCATGCCGTTACGACCGACGAGATGGAGTGTCGGGTACTTGGCTGCCAACTCAGAACGGATCGCTTCGACGTTCTGTTTGTAGCCTTCGTCGTAAACCGGGTAAGCCTTCTTCTGGCGCACAACACAGCCGTCGATGCAATTTTCTTCCGATGCAAGGCCAATGATCGCCAACTCGGAACGTGCGAGCGCAATCAGATCCTCGTCGCTCGACGCCCATAGGCCATCGCCTTCGAAGCAGAAATACTCAAGGCCGAGGCAGGCGAGCTTTTCGTTCGGCACCATCTCTGGCGACCATGAACGGAAGTTCTGAATGCGACCGACTTTGACGCTTGGCTCGTGAATATAAATCCAGTTGTCTGGGAACAAGTCCGGCTTATCGACGACCACAGCCACCGTTATAAAATCGCGATAGCGAAGTTTATCGGCAGCTTCGACGCATTTTGGCTTTTCGTTGAACGAATGAACCAACTCGCGGATCGGGGCCGATGAAATGACGTGCTTTGCCGTATAGGTTTTCTGCTCACCATCGACCGTCTCGGCTTTGATAGTCCAGATTTGCGATGTGGAATCTTGAGATAACGAAACGAGGCGCGTGCCCATATCGATGCGACCGCCTTGCTCGCGTGTCTTGCGCGCAGCAGCATCCCACATCATGCCGGGTCCCTTGCGCGGATACTGGAAGCTTTCGATCAAAGTCTTGATGACTTCTCCGTCGTTAGCCGTAGTGCCGTCGGTGTAACCCTTCGGCTTCATCGAATTGCGCAGGGCGTTCGACATCGCCGACCAAAGATCGAGACCTTTAATGCGCTGTGCTGCCCAGTCGGCTGAGATTTCATCGCAACTCATGCCCCACACTTTTTCGGTGTAGGTCTTGAAGAAAATCGAGAACAAGCGTTCGCCGAACTGATTGGCGACCCACTCATGGAATGTTTCCGGCTTCTCGTTTGGAAATGCTTGCTTGTACATAAATGACAAGACGCACATCGAGCTTTCGATCACACCGAGATTGCCAAGCGCCTCGAACGCTTTCAGCGGATACGAATAATATTTGCCGTCATAGAAAATGCGGCTCATGCGTGGACGTGTGATGAAATCTTGCGGAAGAATTTCCTTCCAAAGATCGACGACTTCGCGCGATTTCGAAAAGAACCGGTGCCCGCCGATATCGAACAGGAAATCTTTATAATTTGCCGTGCGCGAGATGCCGCCGACATAAACCGGGTCAGCTTCGATCACCGTCGTCGAAATGCCCTGCTTGGTGAGAAGGTAAGACGCTGTTAATCCGGACGGACCGGCGCCAATCACAAAAACCTCACTATGGGACATAAATCACGCCTTTGCTTGGATTTCAAAACACGACGACACCCGCATCAACGGTCAGCATTGAGCGGCTTGGCGCTAAAGGTAAGCAGGAAGGGTAAATAAAGGCTGAGGGTTCGGCACATTTCCGCGCCCGCTTGAAATGAATTGCAGCGCGCCCTGCCAAAACCAGAGTTTACAATCCACTAAGACGCATTCGGTAAGGTGAGCCACCGTCGAAGGGGACACCATGACCACCGAACTACTCAGCGCTTCGCCACGCGACCGCGTGACGGCTTACATGAAGCAAACCCCAACCGATCGATGGTTCTGGGTTGCAGCGATGATTGTCTTAAGCGTCTTGGCGCTGATTAAAAACACGGCCGGGCTGACTTTGACATTTCGCGATGCCGATGACGCAGCGCGCTTGCTGCAAGTGCGAGAATTCATGGCGGGGGCACCTTGGTTCGATACTCAAACCTACGCGATGGGCGGCAACCTCGGCATGCTTTCGCATTGGTCGCGCCTCATAGACCTTCCGTTGGCAGCTATGATTGGTCTGTTCTCACTTTTTGTATCGACTGAGACCGCTGAAGCCATCACCTTGATGGTTTGGCCGCTCATCGTTTGTGCGCCGTTGGTTTGGGTCGTCATTTCGACGGCTGCAAAAAAATCCGGCCCATACGGTGCAGCGATTGCAGCACTATTGACCGTTCTCTGCCCGCTAGGACTGTATCAATTCTCCATCGGTCGTATCGATCACCACAACGTCATGATTGCGGCCACCGTTTCGGCCACGCTTTTGCTGTGGGCGCATCCGACCTCGGTGCGCTATTGGCAAATCGCAGGGGCTTTGTGCGCTTTAGCCGTCGCTGTAGGCTACGAAGCGTTGGCACCTGTCGTCGCCATCATCGCTGGTGCGGGATTGTGGGGACTGCTCGACAAACAAGCGGAACGACCAGCGCAACATCTCATACTCGCATTCATGCTGACGTTCGCGGCATGTTTTGTGCTGACTATACCACCGACACAGTGGCTAGCTGCCAAATGCGATGCCATCTCGCTCAATCTCGTCGCGTTATCGCTCATTGGCGGAGCAGGACTCGTCGCCGTTATGCGCTATGGCCATTCGTGGCCGCTGTCAGCACGACTGTCGGCAGTTGCTGGCGCAGGCGTCATCGCCCTAGCCGTTTTTGGCGCATTGGAACCTCAATGTCTCGCTGGTCCAATGGGACAATTGCCGAGTGAGCTCAAAACAGTTTGGCTGAACTACGTCGCAGAAGGCCGCAGCATTGTCCGCGACTTCTTCAAAGGTAATCTGGAACAATCGCTCGGTCTGATAACGTTTTTTTCGCTTGGTGTAGCAGCTCAATATCAAGCTGCACGAACCACGCGATCAGCCGCTGATTTTGTGTTTCTTGCAATTCTGACCACGTTGGTGGCGCTGGCGTGCTGGCAGTACAAGTACATTTCGTATGCCAGCTTTGTCGTCGTCGCACCTCTGGCCATCGCCATAGCGAGACTTGGGCCCATTGGAGATGTCAGCGCGCCAACCGTGCGCTTGGCAGCTGCAGCGATAGCCAGCCAAGCCGTCATCATTCACGTCTCAGCAATGATCGATACGCGCTTGGCACTCGCACCAAAACTTTCAACGGAGTTGCGCGCGAATGCCAAAGCCTGTCGCTCCACGGCAGCACTGAAAGATTTGCAAGACCTGCCACCTGGTTTGGTCTCTGCGCATATCGACGTTGGAGCATACATTGCAACATTGACACCGCTTCGGGTTTTATCGGCGCCCTACCATCGCATTCCAAACGCAATCCTCGCCAACAATCACATTTTGGAAAATCGCGATGACCAGGATGCAAAAGCCTGGCTGCAACGCGAGCACGTCAACTACATCATATTGTGTGACGGCCTCGACGAACCGTCCGCCGATAAGGAATCGCGCCGTGGTACGCTACGTTCGCGCCTCATTGCCAACGATGTGCCGGATTATCTAGTCCGCGTGCCCCTCGGCAACGCACAATCGATGTATAAAGTTTGGCGCGTCGTCACGCTGCCCAAGTCTGATCAATCCTAATCCTGAGTGATCCTAATCTTCAGCCTTAAGTGGCCGCTGCATCAAAGCCGAAATGGCATCATCGACGCTGATACGCCCTTCAATGATGGCGTGCACGGCCTCGGCGATTGGCATTTCGATGGCCTTGGCTCGTGCCAGACGAACCACAGCGGCAGCGGTAAAAACCCCTTCGGTCACCGCCGATCTACTGCCCAAAATGTCAGACAATTTTTTGCCTTCACCGAGCGCTCGCCCCAACGACATATTACGTGACTGCGCGCTGCCGCATGTCAAAACGAGATCGCCAAGACCTGATAATCCCAGCAGCGTATCCGACCGCGCGCCCATGGCTTCACTAAAACGGCGCATCTCGGCAAACCCGCGCGACACCAGTGCAGCATGTGCGCTGGCACCCAATTCACGGCCCTCGACAATACCGGCTGCAATGGCCAACACATTTTTGACCGCACCACCCAGTTCCGCCCCAGTCACATCGCTCGACCAATAAAGTCGCATCTGTCGCGACGATAGTGCCGACGCCAAAGCGCGACCAATCGGTTCGTTGCGAGACGCAAGCGTCAGCGCTGTCGGCAGCCCACGCGCCACATCAGTTGCAAAGCTCGGACCCGACAACACGGCAAACGGCACATCGGGCAAAATCTCCGAAATGACCTCGCCCATCAACTTGCCACTCGATTGCTCGATACCTTTCGAACACATCACAATCGGCACGGAAGATGTGAGAAACGGCTTTAAGCCATTTGCAACGGCGCGCACGAACTGCGCTGGCACGACCATCAAACAAATATCGCTGGCCGCCGCCTGTTGCAGATCGCTGGTTGCAACAATGCTTGGTTCTAAAGCAATGCCAGGTAGGAACACGCGGTTGACTTGGCGCGTATTGATATCATCGACGACATCGCCTTCCCGTGCCCACAACACAGTGCTCTTGCCACTCAGCGCAAAGGTCTGCGCCAGCGCCGTACCCCACGCACCACCGCCGATGACACTGATCGTTTCAAGTTTCAAAACGAGTTTCCCGTCCCCGATGAGCCAACATCCCTAACACGCCAAAATTATCGCAGCATCCATCACGCTTTCACGCCGGCACCCACCGCCGGTGCCGCATCCGGATCGAGCGGCCAGCGCGGATGAACCCGCGCATCCCAACCATCCCGGTAACCCAATGCCATCCGCTCAGCACCAGCCCAAGCAATCATGGCACCATTATCTGTGCACAATTCTAAAGGCGGCGCATGACAGGAGAACCCATAATCTTCTGCAACCCCAACCAGAGCTGTGCGCAAAACTTTGTTAGCGGCAACGCCGCCTGCAACAACAAACTTTCGTGGCGAGGCAACTGGCAAGCCCTCTATGACACGGGCCATCGCACGTCCGACGCGATCGCAAACGCTGTCGCACACCGCAGCTTGAAAAGAAGCACTCAAATCGGCAACATCCTGGGCACTCAACGGCGACAACGGAAGCGCCGCATGACGCACGGCGGTCTTCAATCCAGCGAATGAAAAATTTGGATCGTCCCGGCCAAGCATCGGACGCGGAAACTTAAACCGCTTGGGATCGCCCTTCAGTGCCGCGCGTTCAACAGCAGGACCGCCCGGCATCGGCAGGCCAATGAGTTTGGCGGTTTTGTCGAATGCTTCGCCAAGCGCATCATCGACGGTGGTCGCCAGACGCTGGTAACGTCCAACACCCTCGACCAGCAAGAGTTGCGTATGCCCACCTGAAACGAGCAGCATCAGATAGGGGGGTGTAACGCCATCGGTCAGCCCACATGTCAGCGCGTGCGCTTCCAGATGATTGATCGCCAGAAACGGCTTATCTGCCGCCAGAGCCAACGCCTTTGCGGAAATTGCCCCCACGATCAGACCGCCGATTAAACCTGGACCGCACGCAGCAGCAACCCCATCCACATCGTGCAAGCTGACACCCGCGTCCTGCAAAGCAGCAGCGACGATCTCATCCAAGCAAACGGTATGCGCCCGCGCAGCGATCTCTGGCACCACACCACCGTAGATTTTATGGGCATCGAACTGCGATCGCACGACATTGGATAATATACGTCCACGCCCATCGCTATCGCGCGAGACGACGGCAGCAGCCGTCTCATCGCAACTTGTCTCGATGCCCAGTACGAGCAGCGTTTGAGCGGATTTTAGGGGGGCTTGTGTCATCTATTCAGGATTTTCGCACGTCCGGTTGGCATTGGCGCGTCATTAGAGCATTAATGGCGACTGCACCGCCCGCCTAGCATCTGGAGAAACCGACTTGCAAGCCACGACCCTAAGAATTGGTACCCGAGGTTCTCCTTTGGCGCTCGCTCAAGCCCACGAAGTCCAAGACCGTATCGCGAAAGCCCATGGTTTGAGCCATGACGCTATCACGATTACCGTCATCAAAACGACCGGCGACCAAATTCTCGACCGACCGCTCGCCGACATCGGCGGCAAGGGCCTGTTTACCAAAGAAATCGAAGACGCGCTGCTCGCCAACGATATTGATGTCGCCGTGCATTCGATGAAGGACATGCAGACGGCACTACCTGACGGGTTGACGATTGGTGCGGTGCTGCCACGCGAAGACGTGCGCGACGCATTTATATCCCTCACGCATAAAAGCCTCGCCGACCTTCCCGCAGGTACAGTTGTAGGAACGTCGTCGCTGCGCCGCCAAGCGCAGCTGCTGCATAAACGCCCCGATCTGCAAGTCGTCGGTTTTCGCGGCAACGTGCAAACCCGTTTGCGCAAATTACAAGAGGGCGTCGCCGAGGCGACATTTCTCGCCGTCGCCGGTTTGAAACGACTTGGCCTGCAAGATCGCATCACCGCACCAGTCCCCATCGACCAAATGTTGCCCGCCGTCGCACAAGGCGCCATCGCGCTGGAAATCCGCGCGGGCGACGAAGCAACCTCCCACATGATCGCCCCGCTCAACGACGCCTCCACGGCGCTCGCAGTCACGGTCGAACGCGCATTTCTCGCCAAACTAGAAGGCTCATGCCGCACACCGATTGCAGGATACGCGCAATTGGAGTCCGGCAAACTGTTGTTCCGCGGACAGATCCTGTCGCCGGACGGCAAGAAGGGCTACGATGTGGCGCGATCAGGCTCTCCGGAAAGCGCTTTGAACCTCGGCCTCGATGCCGCCGATGACGTGCTCTCGAAAGCAGACGCAAGTATTCTGGTACGGTCATCCGCCTGATGCACGTTCTGATCACGCGACCGAAAGCCGATGCGCAAGACTTGAAGCAGCGCATCGAAGCGCTCGGTTGTGCGGTCAGTATTGCGCCGTTGATCGAAATTGCGTGGCTACCGATTGCAACCGATGCACTCAACAACTCAGTCGGCATTATTGCCACCAGCCGCAACGCCCTTGCAGCGTTGGAAAATTCTGAGGCCTTAGGGTGCGCTCAAAAATTACCGCTCTATGCCGTCGGCAACGCAACAGCGCAGGTAGCCCATCGACTAGGCTTTGAAAACGTCATAACGGGTGCAGGCACAGCCGCCGATCTCGTTCCCCAAATCGTTGCCCAAAATCGTTCGAAGAGCGGTGCGCTCATTCACCTCGCCGGTGATCACCTAGCCTTCGATCTGAAGTCGGCACTATCGAAAGAAAATATTCAGCTCCAGCAAATCACCGTTTATCGATCGATTGCGGCCCCAAGCCTGCCGTCGAAAGTTATTGAAGATCTCGCATGCGGAGCCATTGATGCCGTCGTTTTGATGTCGCCGCGTACAGCACAGACGTGGTGCGAACTCATGACCAAACTGGCTTTACAAGTGAACACGGCTGGCCTGACCTATATTTGCCTCTCAGAAGCGGTCGCCAACGCTCTGACAACTGCGCTGCACGAAAGCGGTGATGGCACATATGACATAGACAGAATACGGAATTCAAAAGTTAAGATAGCCCAGAGCCCCGACCTCAACTCTTTGCTAGCCGTCGTTCAAAGCCTAGCGGGCGATACAAAGACCGGATAAAAAGCGACCATAAATGGTTTGTGACATGGGCGTAGTCGTTATCTAAGATAAACCCGCAATATTATCACCCAAGCCATGTCAAGGCCGCAGACCAAAAGCAAAATGTACTTGTATGTCACTCAGGAATTCAGATCCTGAACGCGACCACGAACGTAGGAGGCGTTTGCTCCCATGGCAGACAAAAACGATGATCCCATAAAAGCTGGCGCATCCTCAGGCACGCCCAAGCGGCCCCACTCTACACTTGATCTCAAGGCGACGGAAATCGACGCAACGCCACATCCGGCTCCAGCATCAAGTTATGCGTCGAGCGGGACCACTAAATCTGACTCTAAGCCTCAACAGAAACCAACAGACACAGAATCTGCAAAGGCATCACCAGATAGCGCATCGTCATCGCAATCGAACAGTGATCGCACCATGAATGCGCCAGAAAAAAAACGCGGCGGCTTCTTCTCGCATCTTGCCGCAAGCTTGATCGGTGCCATCTTGGCACTCGCAGCAGCCGAATGGGCACTTCCTCAGTTGGGATTATCGGGCAGCACATCGCGTTTGTCAGATACCGCCACAGCGCTCGATGCCCGCGTGAAATTGTTAGAATCCAAAACCGCGACGCCGGTAGCAACCGATGTCAACAAAGCCACCGAAAGTCGTCTCGCAGCGCTTGAGCAAACCGTCACGTCGATAGCCGACATCAAAGACAGCCAGTCGCGCCTCGTTGCAGAAACCAAGGCAGCCCTTGCCTCTGCAGCCAGCGACGCAGGTGAACCCGAGCAATTGACCCGGCTATCGGCAGTCGAGGACAAATTGAAAGCGCTCGCCGATGCCGGCGCAAATGACCCGAATGCAGGCCGACTTGAACAACTCGCTGCTCTCACCGGCAAAGTTGCTGATTTAGAAACCAGCCTCGCAACGCAACTCACTGCGCTCAGAAAGAGTGTCGCCGAAGACGTGGAGGGCCGCATTTTATCGGCCACCGAAGCCAGTGAAGCCGCAAAGTCCGGCACGCAACGAATTGATCGCGACGTCGCCAGTGTCAAAAGCGATGCAGTGCGCATCGAAGAACGTTTGTTGGCGATGAAAACTGAAACGGACCGAACCGCCGCCGCCGCAAAGCTCGCGCAAGAACAAAGCTCGGCGCTGATATCAGAATTGGATGGACTGAAATCCAGCACAGCCAAACCATCGGATATTGCCACTGCACTAGGACCGTTGTCACAGAAAATCTCTAGCCTAGAGCAAAATCTGCAAGCCATCGTCAAAGCCGAAGGCGAACGCCAAGAGAATTCCGAACGCATCGTACTCGCTCTCGAATTGCAAAATCTCAAGCGCGCCTTGAACAATGGACAGAGCTATTCCGCTGAATTTGAAGACGTACAAAAAGCCGCTGGATCAAACATTGATCTCTCAAGTCTGGCCAAATTCAAAGATCAAGGCGTTCCCTCACCGGACGAGCTTGCAAAGGAATTCCGCGCAGCGGCTTACGCCGCCATCGATTCCGAAACGGAACCGGAAGACGCCAGCGTGGTAGACCGCTTGATCGCTGGCGCCAAGTCCGTCGTCCGCGTGCGCAAAATCAATCACACACCCGATGATAAAACTACTGAAGCCATTGTTGGACGTATTGAGAACGCGCTGAAGGAAGGCCAACTGAGCGATGCATTAACGCAAGCTCAGGATTTATCGCCAAAAGCTCAAGACGCTCTGCAACCATTTCTCAATAAAATTGCCGCGCGCGTCAGTATCGACACCGCTGTCGCTGCCATCGAAGCACAACTCAAATCATCGCTCAGCTCTTCATCGGCAACAACGCCGTCAACTCAGCCGTAAGCACAGTCAAAGGTACGCGTCATGCTACGTCTCGTCGTTTATCTCTTGGCCGTCGTCGTGGTTGCAAGCGGTTTGGGTTGGCTCGCCGACCGGCCGGGCACATTGCAAGTTACGTGGCAAGGATACGACATCGAAACCACAGTGTTCCGCGCCGTCGTCATTCTTGCAATTGTCATGGCGAGCGCAGTGTTTCTTTGGTCTATCGCTCGCACGCTCTGGCATAGCCCGGCTATCATCGGCGAACGAATCCTCAATCGACGCAAAAAACGTGGCCTCGATGCGCTCTCAAGTGGCATGATCGCTATTGGCGCCGGGGATAAAATCCTCGCGAACCGTTACGCTTTATTGGCCCGCAATGCGCTGCCCCATGAACCGATGACACAGCTATTGCGCGCCCAAGCCGCACAATTGTCAGGCGATCGCGCGACGGCACGGCGCATCTATGAAGCCATGTTGTCGTCTCCAGAAACAGAGCAGCTCGGGTTACGGGGTCTATATCTAGAAGCCGAGCGCGAAGGCTCGGCCGAAGCTGCCCGCCAACTCGCAGGGCGCGCACTCAAAACAAACCCAAAACTGGGCTGGTCTGCCGATGCCCTGTTCGACATGCAGTGCCAACAGAAAGATTGGGCTGGCGCACTGGAAACATTGGACCATGCCAAGCGCACAGGTAATGTCGAAAAAGCTGTTGCCGATCGCAAACGAGCCGTGCTGCTCACTGCAAAAGCCATCGAAGCTGAAGAAAATGGGACCGATCAAGCGTTGACATTTGCGCTCGAAGCCCATGCCCTTGCCCCAGACCTCGTACCGGCTGCTGCAGTCGCCGGTCGCATTTATGCATCACGCGGCAATACAGCGAAGGCTGCAAAAGTTTTGCAAAAAACTTGGGTCAAATCTCCCCATCCAGATCTTGCGACGGCGTATGCACACGCGCGCATCGGTGACAGCACCCGCGATCGGCTGGACCGCGTACGCCAACTCGCAGCGCTCAATCCACATTCCATCGAAAGCACAATTGCCATTGCCACGACCGCCATTGAAGCGCGCATGTTTGACGAGGCGCGCTACGCGCTCGAACCACTGCTCGCCAATCGACTGACCCAACGCGTCGCAACACTCATGGCTCGCATCGAAGCAGGTGAGAGCGGCGATAAAGGCCGCGTGCGAGAGTGGCTTGCACGCGCGGTGACAGCATCGCGAGACCCCGTATGGATGGCCGACGGCGTCGTCTCTGATCATTGGGAAGCGATCTCACCGGTCACCGGCAAGCTTGACGCTTACCAATGGCGCGTGCCAGTTGAATCACGCGATGAAGCGCGCACAGAGATTGTCACGTCACGCTTGGAAGAGTTGCTGGCTATCGATGCCGCCACTGGAAGCACGGCGAATCAACGAGCTGAAGCCGAATTGACGCTGACGGCTGCGATGGAACATGTCCCTGCCAGTACAGTATCATCGACGCTATCAGAACCACCAAATCCAGCTCAAGCCGAGCCGGAGCCGATCCGCCTACAGCCCGTCACCGAACGCGCCATCCGCGGACGTGCAGACGAGGCGGCACAAATCAAACCCGTCAGAAATGGTTCCGATGAGGCCACGATCACTGCAACCCCTCAGTCACGCTTGACCGCGAACAAACCCACCAGTCCCGTGCAACCGACGTCACACAGCCAGAAAGAGCCGAAGAGCGGCGATGCTAAACTCTTCGTAGCGCCGCGCGCACCCGACGATCCGGGACCGGACACATCAGAGGACGAGACCACAGCGTCATATTCAAAGAGACCGTTTCGCGCCATTAAGTGACGCACATGCCATCGAGCACCAAACTCTGCCAACGCTTGCTTTTGCCGACCGCAAAGGCTATCCCACGCGTCTCGCGACGCTGTGCGCCGCGTCCGGAAAGCCGCTTTAGCTCAGCCGGTAGAGCACGTCATTCGTAATGACGGGGTCAGGTGTTCGAGTCACCTAAGCGGCACCAATACTTTCAATAACATATGAACAACTACACATATCTTCGCTAATCTAAAATTTAATTATGGATTGTTTATGGATAAAGGGCTCAATTTGAAAAAGTTATTAAAAATAACAGCAACTATTAAAATAACTCAAAATACTGAGAAGAAGTAATTAGGAATAAATACTTGGCAAGTCATGCTTTGCTCAAGCAACTACTATTAATATTACGATATAAATCTAAAATATAATAGCCGATATCACCGCAATTTTGCGATTTCATCTATTGCCAGGGCTTCGACAGGCCAAAGAATAGTTCGTCTCTGACTACTTTTTACTACCAATGACATATCACGCCTACGCTTAAAAATGATAGTATCTTTTACAATTTCATGCTTCCAGCCCGCGTAGATAGTTTGAATATTCCACAGCCAATCTTCGAGCGCAAATCCGAGCTCAAAATCACTGCAAATATATGGTACATCACTAAACAACTCTCGTGGCGCCATACATAAAGAATCATAATAATTTAAAAAATAAAAATAGTATGGCGTAAATAGTATATCTGACTGATTTAACTTAGTGTAGGCATTCGCATAACCATCGAATACTAAATTCATTTCAGGATGGACTATTACTTTATCACCGCTACTACGACTAGATGCTAGCGATTGTGCACCTAAAACAAGCCAATTTTCACTGAATAAATCGTCAGCATCCAACCATGCAATCCATCGCCCCTTAGACAATGTAGATACTTTGTTACGCACAATACCCAGATCGCCGATATCGAATTCTAATTTACGCCATAAAGAAAATATCGGTTGCGTAAAGTACAATCTGCATTCTCTCGACGGCCTATCAAAGCAAATAAGCCGTTCAACTATAAACCCTGCAGCCTCAGCAATCAAAATTGCACTTTCTGCACTACGGATCGTAGGACCCGATACTACAGTTTCTGAGTGCACGTTAAGAACAACTGATATATCTATATTTTTCATTATAATAATTTACTGTTCAGCTACCGACCTAACTTTTTAAGTCTGTCAATCGCCATAGGCTCAATTTGATGGATAACAGACTTTCGCAAGCTACTTTCTAAAAATACAGACGTATCTCTTCGCCGCTTGAAAATAATTGTATTCTCGGCAATGACGTGCCTCCATGAAGACGCCATAGTTTCTATATTCCACTGCCAATCTCCGTAACCAAAACCATTATTAACGTCTCGTTTTACGTATGGGATTTCGAGGTATGCTTTGCGTGGGGCCATGCAAAGCATGTCATATGGATTGTCTAGATAAAAATATTCTGGATAAAATAATAGGTCATCCTGTGACAGCTTTGCAAATACATATATAGCACCGTCAAATATCCAATTAATTTCAGGATGTACAATTACATTACCACCGCTTCCTTCTAACTCAACAAGAAGCTTTGCAGAGGTAACAAGCCAATTTTCGCTAAATAAATCATCAGCATCTAGAAATGCAATCCAGCGACCAAGTGAATTTTCGACTGATGCATTACGAGTAATATATGGATCTGCAAAATCATACTCAACTTTCTTCCAAGCCGCGAATGCAGATTGTTGAAAATATTCACGACATAGATGCGATGCCTTATCTAAACTTATTACTCGCTCAATTACAAAGCCTGCGGCTTCTGCATTGCCTATAGCAATCTCAGCGCTACGCATTGCTGGTCCAGCCACAACAGTCTCGGTCTGGGCAGTTACGATAACAGTAAGATCTGCACTGATCATAATATCTCACTATGAGTAATTAATGATTCAATGGCTGTTCGGTATTTCTGGGGTGTTCTAGCCTGCAAGATGCGATCTCGTAGAAGATTCGCACGAACCCTTGCTTCTTGAGGCTGAGCAATAACTCGTCTTATAGCTAATTCAAATGCTTCTACATCCTCAATGTTATCAATTCGCTCACATAACCCTTCTATCAGGACTTCACCGCACCCCCCCGCTATTGAACCTACGAGGGGAACACCGGCGGAAGCAACTTCGAATAGCACATTAGGCACGCCATCCCATTGAGAAGTATAAAGCCAAAGATCGCAGTTTTGCAGAGGTAGACTAGAAAAATCAGTATATAATCCCTCATTGAATATATTCTTAGGTAGCTTCATTTTTTTAAATGCGTTGTCGAGTACTGACTCCCCCCAAATATGAAAATCAATGTTTGGAAGACGTGTTGCAATATTAATCACAATGTCGATACGTTTTTGACGATCGAATCTCCCAGCCCAAAATACTTTAGGGCGCTGGCCAGACTGCCGATTTGCAGAAGCAATATTTGGCATGTGATTGGAAATCGGCGTTGCAATTGCCACTAACCTGTGCATTTGCGTCAAAGGCACTAAGAATTTCTCACTTAATTCGTCTTTCAGAAACTCGCTATCCGTTATGACGGCTTTGTATACGTCAAAGTATCTATAAAATTGCTTTGCCGGATACCCTTCTACATTACCAAATATATTTACGTCGTTACAGAATAGATAGGCATACAAATTACAACTATGTGCTAGGGCTTTGCCATAAGCTCCCATAGCGCTCCAAAGCAAAGGACTATTCATATTAAAGACAGTAGTGGGTTGAAGACAGCGGATGAACTCTACTATTAGCTTTTCTCGCTCAGCCTTCCCAAGCTTCTGAGTGACTATTGCAACATCAATAAGTCGACAACTTGCAGGGAACCACTCAAGTGCTTTCTTATCACTTGAGTCCGTATATAAAACAACGACTTCATCTTCGCCATATATATCAACTAATGCATTGGCAAGATGTGCTGCAATCCGACTAACGCCCCCTATGCCGCATGAACGCATAACAATAACGGCCTTAGCCCTTCGGTACTTAGCGGCCTGATGTAGGCGATACATTGCCGTTATCTGATTTACAGCCCACTCTGAATGAAATGGAGGCACTTGCGCGGTATACGCTGACAACCAAGAGTGCAAAATCAATGGCTCTAATTGACCTGCCTTGGATACCATTTCTCCCAAAATTCCATTATTTAGACGCTCTCTTAAATTCTGCCGCCTCTTAGAAATTTCAGTGGAAACCTGTATTGGCGACAGATCGCTTATTTCACACATTAAATCGAATTCCGGCTCGCCAGGGCTAAAAAAATTCGTCCCTCGTTCTTCAAATTGTCCAAACCTGAGGTAGTGATAAAATGGATTTAATCCACTTTTCTTCACATCGGGATAGCGTTTTAAATAATAGCTGGTCACAAAATCTGGCGAAGGATCTCGACCCTCACGAGCACCAAATTCAATGTAATGTTTTACAGGGTCAATTTTTGCAATCGCTATATCAACGTAGCGTCTTAAATAATACGTTCTATCGAACGCAGCATTGATTACCGCGTACTGATCGACTTCACCGTGTTTTGCAACGCTATGCGGAGATCTATTGCCTGGAGAAGGATGAAGTAATTTGTAAAATAGCGGATTATAATTTTGATAGATCTTTTTAATGTACTTTTTTATTCTCTTTCGAAGACTGGCCATTCAGACACCCAGCAATCACAAAATATACCGTATATGAAATGCTACTTTGATTGTCAGAAAAAATTAGCAGAGTTCATAACCTTACGCGAAGTTAGAAAATGAAATTGTTCAGTTGTAAAGTAAAAACGCATGCAGTGCGGTCATCATAAGTAGTTACGGATTTGGATGTTGAACTTCTGCCTCATGCAGCATATTCCTTATTTTTGAGGCATAGTTTTCAAAGTTATAGGTTTGCCTCACACGTTTTTCCGCTCGATCTATCATTTCATTTGCATTTGCGCGCTCTAAAATAATAGTTGTTACAGCGTTAGCCATTGCGGTTACATCCAAGTAAGGCACGATAATGCCTGCCCCATCTGCAAGCGCCTCAGCACTTCCACCAGCGCGATCAAATGCTATCACTGGTAGCTTAGCACTCATCGCCTCATGCACAACACACGGGAAAGGATCATCTCGCGACGTTAAAATAAACGCGTCTGCGGCCAAAAAGAATAATTCAGGGTCGGGGACTTCATCTATGTGTGATATATCATTGCCTAAATCGAGCACTTCTTTGTCCCAGGAAAGCCAATAATCTACGCTTACGCGATCCATGATACGGCGGCTGGTCGAACCACCCAACCATAAGAAATGAGGCCGAACTATATTTTCTGCGATAACTGCGCGTGCAACTTGGTGGAAAATGTCAAAACCTTTGCGAAGATCACGTGTGCCACAAGCTAGCACAATTGGCTTTTCCTGACTTATATTAAGCTGATTTCTTACTTCCAATATTGCGGCGTATTTGTCCCGCTGTCCGAAATTTGGCCTAAGCAATCCTTGAGGCAATACTTCTGACCGATCAAACGTAGTTCTTGTATTAATCGCTACTTGCTTAAGTGCTTCTGCAGGAAAAATAATACGAGCAGAATTATCCAAAATAGAATCTAGCGCTTCATTTTGATATCGAGCCATATTTTCGTGAATTAAGCTGATAATGAATAAGCCTGATTCATGAAGTTGCTGACTTAAACGCCATGTTTCCGCCGAGTTTACAATTGCTGAAACAGGTCTTGGCTCTGAAATTTCATGTATAAGATCAGCTACTCTAGGTTGACCAATTTTATAGAAGTAATTATTGTTTATTATTACCGTGCAAAATTTTGCGTATTCGCTGACCAGCGGACCGCCTCGCTCTAAAAATAATAGAAGCTCCAAATCTTCATTGCTTGAAAAGTTTTTAGCCAATTCAAGAAGTATCAGCGGTGCACCAGTTCGCGTAGCTTCATGTCCAGCTAAAACTAATTTCCGTCGTCCTGGTGTTCCAAACTTACCATTAGAAAATATCTTAGTATCTGGCCCTAGAGTAATTTTATTCCGACGTTCTAACCGATACCAAACCGGGCCCTTAAGCCATGCAGGAATAAGGTTCTTCACTGAGCGCATGCATAACTATCCAAATTTGAAAACTTAGCCTGAAGTAAGGCAAAAAGTTAAGCTGCTAATATGCAAGGGTTGCCGCATGGAACTTTGGGACTATAAGTCACCTGGCCTGCAACACAGAACCGTTGACCACATGTTTCCAAGACGTGTCCTTACCTCACCCGACTCGAATCCATGGCCACACCTTAGACGAAATATACCTCATCGTTGGTATACCGACGATCGCGATAGATTAGTAGGTTTTATCTCCACAGATGAGGCAGCGATATTGTACGGCAACGCAGCGATTTTCGCAGGGCAAGCCGGTGTGGAGATCGGTTGTTGGCGAGGCTGGTCTTCAGCGCACATCATAACTGCGGGAATTCAACTTGATATAATTGATCCGGTTCTAGCAAAGCCTGAATTTCGCACCGAACTTCAGTGCTTAGTCCAAACTTTGGATGCAGAGATCCAGACCAGACTTTATGGATATACTAGCCCAGCAGCGTTAAGAACAGCAAAAGCACTTCGTGGGGCCCCTTGGAGTTTTGCTTTCATCGATGGTAATCATGAAAAGCCAGCACCATTCAATGACGCTAGGGCCGTTGCCGAACTCATGTCAAATGATGCTCTAATTCTCTTTCACGATCTGTCATCTCCAGACGTGGCAGAGGGATTAAATATCTTGCGGGTGAGCGGCTGGTCGACAATGGTTTATATGACGATGCAAATTATGGGCGTTGCTTGGCGAGGGAAAGTAAATCCGGTCACCCACGTGCCTGATCCTCGTATCAAGTGGGAATTACCTTCACATCTTGATATTTACTCAGTCTGCGGAATGTAAAAAACAATGAACAATTTTCGCATATAAAAATATGCAAGTTTCATACGATTACATTAGCTAGTATTGAGGCAACAACAAATCAATCGTTACTTTGCTAGAACAGAAAGTGGTCTACCTCGAAAAAACCGACTAATATTTTGGAGTGTGCGCGGAGCATACATACGTTGATGGACATGAACTTTTCTTATGCAAGATTTCCAAAGTAGTTTAGTAATCTGCAGAAATTCTTCTTCTGCCATGCTTGATCGTTCTGGCTCAAGACGAGAAATTAGTGCATCGATGCGCATAGCAATTTCTTTGCCATTATTATCAAGCGCAATAAAATGGCGAATATTCGCAGTTGGGTTGTAGTCCATTCCTGCGAAGGAGTTCCACCTGTTCGGCAACCACGCCACCTTCTTCATAAATTCTGTTGGGGCATCAATTCCGTGGTCGTCGTTGTCAAACATTGAGCGAAGGCCTAGCGCTTCTATAATGGCTGCCTGCTCCCACCATTTATGATTGGTATAACGATCAAGACTGATAATCCGGTGGAGAAATTTCAATGTGTCATGCGTGTTTCGCATAACCCACACTCCAGCATTTAGCCTTGATCGGTCCTGCCCAATATTCTCTAGTGCATAATAAATGTCAGCGTCAGACGTAATTAAACTACGAATGTCTTCATCAAAACGACAAAAAACAGCATCGGCATCAACCCAAAAAATGTATTCGTACCCTAATGCAAATTTATCAAGCGCCAGATAAATCTTACTCCATGACACTGGCCTTCCACATTGAAAGTTTACGTGTTCATCAAAATCCATACAATGTTTGGCCGCATACTTTTTCATCGCCGGGATAGCAAACGAGGATACCCGCTTAAAGTTATCATCATACGAAGTGAACAAGCACCAATTTGAGTTCATTTAGATCACCGGCTCCAAATCAACCCGCGAGCAACATTTCATTGCGGTCAATAGTTGAATTTTTCTTTGGATGAGCTCGTTGATGCCAAGCCCAGGCAGTTTCAATAATAAACGACAAATCAGAATACTTGGGCGCAAAACCCAATTCTTGGCGTGCTAGAGTCGGATCAGAAAATAGCGCTGCGGGATCGCCAGGACGCCTTCGACCATCAACTTTTGGCAATTTCTGCCTAGTTGCTCGTTCAATCGTGTCTAATACCTCTTTGACTGAGTACCCGCGGCCCGTACCAAGATTGAACACCCCACCCTGCCCGCCACCTAACAAACGCCCAATTGCAGTAACGTGGGCCGCCGCTAAATCAGACACATGAATGTAGTCACGAATTGCCGTCCCGTCAGGAGTTGGAAAGTCCTCGCCAAAGACAGAAAAATCGTCGAGGTGGCCTTGTAAAGCCATCATGGCGCGGGGAATAATATGGGTCTCGGGATCACGAAGCTCACCAAGTTCCAAATCGGGATCAGCACCGGCAGCATTAAAATAACGGAGCGCAATCGCCTTTAGATCGTACGCTTTCGCAAAATCCATGAGAATGCGTTCTACCATCAGTTTTGACGCACCATAAGGATTGACAGGCAGCTGCGGAGTGTCCTCGCGAATTGGCATGCTGTCAGGCTCGCCATACACTGCACACGTGCTAGAAAAACAAATTCTTGAGCAGTCGGCCTCTCGCATTGCACGAAGCAGCGATAATGAACCCAAAACATTGTTATCGTAATATTTCGCCGGGTCAGATACGGATTCACCCACGTACGCACTACCCGCAAAATGAAGAACGGCAGATACGGCATGCTCTTTTATTGCAGCAGCACAACTCGCAGCATCTCTAATATCCGCATGGATTAACGGCCCCCATTTTACAAAAGATTTATGACCTGTGCTGAGGTTATCTAGTACTATGGGAACATAGCCAGCATGGCTTAAAGCTTTACAAGTATGAGCTCCGATGTAGCCAGCGCCACCAACCACGAGTACAACTGGTTTTGACACCTACAAAACTCCATAAAATAACTAGCTACAAAAAAACTTCCAAGTCTGCCCGCGAAGACGGTCTTACAAATAAAATCAATCAGCTAGGTAAACCCGGCACAGCATAGTCATAAAGACAAACAACTCGTCCGCTGGCACTTTAACATTTTAAGTTGCAATCCTGACACAGGCCATCATCGTCTGTTTGAGACGCCATATACTTCGCCCCGCCAAGCAAGTTCGACTATGTCTTGAAATTCATCTTGCCGCCCGACAATCGCCAACACGTTCTTGATTTCGTCGTCTGTTGAGTTGCGATCAATTTGCAGCTCGCTAGGACTTGGCCAGTCCGATTTATGCGTCCGCTTATGTTGTTTGCGCACTTCACCAACGACACGTCGGGTAGAAATAAGCATGCAACGCCTCATGGTGCGCAGTCGCGCAAAATTCAACTTATCTTCAAGAATCCATTTCACATCAACAGCCGGTTCATTTTCAAATGCGCGAAGTGCATCAAAAATTTTGGTTTTAACTTCCTCAGTGACGTCTCTAGTAACATCAACGCGAGCGTAGCAATCCATGTCCTCCGGCTCACTCTTAGAACGCTTAGTTCTCTTCCAGCTTTGAAGGTCTTCTCTCGTTAGGCCCGGATGAATGACGCCAGTCGTAAATGCCTTCTCCGTATCCGCCACACCTAAGCAAGTTATCTCGTAAATCGTTGAGAATGATGCGGGGAGTAGTTTTCTGCGATCATTGCTGAATCTTAAAATTTCCTTGCCGATCTTGACGTACTTCGAAAACGTAGCTTCGTCGAAGGGTAGCTTAGCTATAAGTTGCTTCCGCTGACCAATGATTAGTCCGCTATCTGCTTCGAAGCATATATCCGCAACCGTAAGAATATTTGCAACGCTTTGCTTGTAATGCAACCAGATCTCATCCGCGATTTCCTGCAAATTACGATGACCCGTGTCGCGTTCAGGCTCAAGTTTCACCGGTGAAATTTTCTGGAACGAAGCACTATCCACGAGACCAACTCCTGACGATTCGACTAAATTGAAGAACTATAAATAAGTGTATACCTGCATGTATGCTTGGCGCGGCTTATGTCGGCGCCCGTCACCCTCTGGACTGAGAGTACGTGATGAAATCGAGGTGGCAGGCCTCGTCTTTGTGTCACTACCCTCTGTTGGAGAATGAGTAGCAAGACGAACGGCATTCACATGCTTGCTTGGACACATCGTACTATTATTTCCGTTCAAGACCTCACCGTCACGACAGGCTCTGTCTCAACTGACAACCTGACAAATTCAACAAGCTGACCCGATAGTTGCTGAATTTTGCGTTGGTATAAAGCTGAGAGTAAAGGGAGATCGCCCAACCGCCCCTTCTTGCAAAAGTTTCTCAATCGGACGCCGCTGAAAACACGTAGGCAAATTTGCTGCTTTTGCCCATAAGGGCAAAAGCTCACCACCTCATCCACTGGCAATAATAGAATCGAATGCTTCATTAAAATAATTCCATTAAATTATATTACATTAGTGAACCTTCTCACGAAGTGAGAACTCGCGTAGCGAGCAAGCAAACATTACAACCAATTTCTTCTACTGAATATGAATATTATAGCAATAAAGCTTATTCAAATTGCAATATAAAGAATCATTCACAGCGAATGCGTTGATGAAATCAATTCTCCAGAAACTAGACATTATTGTTGGCAGAATAGACATTGGGAATACTGGCATCAAGCAATACATTGTGACGGTAGGTGTTTGATGCAATCAAAAAAAGAGGCGACTACCCGCACTTCGTTTTTAGTCTAGATTCCTTATGATTCATTGCTTTTGGTCTTTCATCAATCCATTTCAATATTTCAGTCTCTAACCAACCTACGCGCCCAGATCCAATTTGCCGTCTTGCTGGAAACTCACCCATTTTTTCAAGCCTAGCTATATGACTCAAGGAGCAACCAACAATTGAGGAAATATCTTTTATTGATATAATTCTATTCACGGGATATCCTACTCTTTTGACAAATATGAGGCTATATAAGCTTCATATAGGTCGCCTATTTCCTTTCCAGAGTCGAGTCGGAAATCGCCAGTGCGACATTTTGCTTATTGCATTTTTCAAAACTATTAGAATTGAAAAAATATCCAAACCGACTGAATTAAGATATATGCTTGCCTAATAGCTATATTCAAAAAATTTTAAAGACGAATTTGTATTTGTGTTTTCCGTGAATACCAATTCGCATCCGATTAAATTAGTAAGGTAGTTTTCCCATAACTTCAGAGCAGCACGACACTCACTCACATATTCATAACAATTGTAAGTCTTGGCCAACCCTCCAATCTTTCCAGTTGAATGATTGAGCACTCTGTCAATTACATGAGGCAAAACTTCCAGCTCCCCCAGGCCAGTGGAAACTGTCCTGCGGATGTCATGTAAACACCAATCACGCACTCCTGAACTTCTATCCAACTGCTGTTTCCATTTAGAAAAACCAGAAACGGGGCGATTGGAACGACCGCGGGCTGGAAACAAAAGTGGTCTACTCACTCGACAGCAATCTGCGATAATAGCTGCTGCTGACGGCATTAGGGGCACAACATGTGAGCGATTTGATTTAGTGCGTTCTGGGGCTAGCTTCCACAGTGCGCTTTGAAAGTTGATTTCGCTCTCAGTAATTCCTGCGACCTCTGATCTTCTCTGAGCCGTAAGGAACATCAGTGTCACCATGTGGCCAAACGGATAGCCCAGTGATTTAGCTGACGTCAGTACTGAGCGAATCTCTTGTTCTGATAGCACGCGCTGGCGAGATTTTAGTTTTGCAGGCATGCGCAGACCATTACACGGCGAGCTAGGACATCTATCTTCTTCAACACACCAGTTAAAAAACTTGCGGATAATTGCCAGCGCTTTATTGGCCGCGCTTGGATGACCGTTGCTGGCAATATCCTCTAAAGCATCCCGCACCATAGATTTATCTATGCTTCTAAGTGAAATTGAACGCCATCTGCTTACAAAATTTGCTTCAAGTATGCGCTGAGTTGTTTGCCATGATCTGGTGTTTGGTTTGGCGTAATTGTTGATGTAGTCAACGACAGCGCCAGATAACGTATTTGATTTCTCAGTTTGTCTTTTTCTTATCTTTTGGGCTGCGGGATCTTCACCCCTATCAACCATCGCCAGAATAGTGTTGGCTTCGCTTCTCGCATCCTTGAGTTTCAAATGCGGGTGATGCCCTAAGGTGATGCGCCGTTGATGGCCATGAAATCTGTAGGCCACGAAGTACGTTTTGGTCCCTCCATACGAAACTCTGAGGCACAGTCCACGTTGACGACCGTCAGTGAGATCAAACTGAAGCATCGTTTTTGGTTGAATGCCTTCAACATCCGCTTGAGATGAAAATCTTGTCTGCGAAATCATTTTGGCGATCCGTATTGAGCATTTATGTAACAACTCAGTGCGAACCTAAGCCAAAGCCCGGCCAATGGAAATCCAGAAAAATAAATAAAAACAGATAGATAAGACGATCCATCTTACATCATGTTGCATTATGATTTTGATGAGCACGTCATTCGTAATGACGGGGTCAGGTGTTCGAGTCACCTAAGCGGCACCATTTTCCAAAACAGCGAGTATCTCGCACCACATGTGCGCCAAGCTGAACATGCATTCAGCAAATGGCCGCGTTTCGATCACGCGAGCGCCCTGAAATCGATCGGTCTGCGCGGTCTCTTGGTTCGCATGTGGTCGTCATCTGCTGGCGACCCAAATTTCACTGCGCACCAACTCCTCAGAAGACCATGCCACATTTGCAATCCTCGCCATCCGTCACGCCCTTCAAAATTCTCAACTTTGATGCCGACACACCGCCGCTGCATCCCGGAGAAGTCTTGCGCGAAGACTTTCTCCCGCATGTACGCTTGTCACCGGAACGCCTCGCCGAAAAACTCGGCGTTGCCGACGCGACCGTTCACAATCTGTTAGACGAGCGGATTCGCGTCACGGCTGACTTGGCACAAAGGCTTGGTGCAGCATTCGATATCAGCGCGCGATTTTGGCATGCGCTTCAATTGCAGTATGACTTATGGCACGCTCAGGCGGCGACGAGTGGATCGAGCGAGCCAAGTCAAGACTTGACAGCGCCTCGTCAGATCCGCGCCGTCTAAAACATTCACGGCATCTTGGAGTTAAATACGCATGCCAGGTGGCCCGACCCGGAACGCGGACCTATGGCTCGGTCGGGCACGAAAAAATGATGCGAGTGCTGCGGCAGCCCGACAGGCCGTTGCGCACTTGAAACCTGCCGTCGTGGTGACGGGAGGCTCGCGCGGAATAGGCAGGGCGATTGCCCAACGCTTTGCAAGCCATGGTCATCACGTGGCAATTGTCGCGCGCACGAAAGATGACTTAAAAAACAGCGCACTCGAAATCGAACGTCACACAGGCCAGCCTGTGCTGCCTATCACCTGCGACCTCACCAGTCCGAAAGCCTTTGCCATCATCTCACAGGACCTCGAACAAGCCGGATATTTTCTCGATGTTCTCGTCAATAACGCAGGCCTTGGTCTAGCTGGCCCATTTGTCGAGCAAGACGAAACTGATATCGCGCAACTCGTTGAGCTCAATATCCTCGTGCTGACCAGTCTCAGTCGGCACGCCTTACCCGCCATGCTCGCGCGACGCCGTGGCGGACTGCTCAACGTTGCCTCTCTCGGCGCCTATGTTCCAGGCCCACATCAGGCCGCATACTACGCAAGCAAAGCTTACGTCGTCTCGCTCACGGAAGCGATGGCAGTAGAAAACTACGGCAGCGGCGTACGCTTCTGCGTCTTGGCACCAGGCCCGGTTGAAACGCGCTTTCACGCTAAGATGGGCGCAGACACAGCGCGCTACCGTCGCATCATTCCTGCGCTCTCGCCGGATGCAGTCGCACGCGCAGCTTATCGAGGATATTATTTTGGCTTGCGCGTCGTCGCGCCTGGTTGGCTAGGTCCAATCTCGCACGCCGCCTTGAAAATTCTACCGCATCCGATCAGCGTCCCGATCATGGCATGGCTACTAAAGCGCGATGCGGAGTGAACCTATGGAAACAGCAAACCGTGAGCCCCGCGTTTTCATTTCAGAAACCATTTTCGCGTTTAATCGCTGTGGCCCTGGAATTAGGTATTGCGTCTCCGGGTCCCTACGCGGCTGCGCTCCACGGACTTGTCTAAGTTCGAATTGATGCGCGGCCGCGCTGCGTTTGTGCAGACCATCCTAAATGGAGGGTCTAGAAACGAATACGGCGCCGCAACTCTTGCTACGCGCGCCGTATCCAATCGCGTTAATCGTCATATCCCAAGAGAATTTCACCGGTTTTTGGATGGGCATGACCTTCGATCCAAATGCCATCTGCGTTCGTGCCTTCGAATTCATAGGCACCATCGTCGATCTCAATCTTATGAACCTTGTAACCCATACCCGTCAGCTTCTTGCCAACCGCATCTGGCGATAACCACTCGCCACGCGGCACATTCAGGCGGCCATATGAGTTATTGTCAGCGAACGCAGGGGCAACGGAAGCTACAGAAATAGCCATCAAAGGAAGAATAAAAAACTTGCGCATAGTGTGATCTCCTAACAGTTAAGTCTCGGCGACCCTTGCGATCACCTTGCCCACACCATGCCGCATGGGCCCTGACGACGGCCTGATGCCACTTGTCAGCCAAATGTCAGGCGAACTCTGACACCATGAGGGCTATGAAAAGTCTGAGATATTTTAGTATGAACAGAGCCGCCTTCATCAGTGCGATCGCCATCGCACTGTTATTTGGCGTCTCTGGCGCGGCAGCGGACGACGATGATGCACGCGATCATGAACGCGCACGTAAAGCTCTCCTAGAAGGCCGCATGAAATCGCTCTCTGAAATCACTGAAATCGTCAAACCTCGTTTGCCTGGACAAATCCTAGGCATCGAACTCGACAGCGAAGATGGAGGTCGCTTCGTTTACGAATTCGACGTGTTGACGCCCAAAGGAAAACTTTTGGAAATCGATGTGGATGCCGCAACCGGCGCGATTCTCAGCATAGAGGATGACGACTAATGCGCGTCCTTCTCGTTGAAGACGAGCCCGTCATTTCAGCAAACATTGCGACAGCTCTCAGCAGTGTTGGTTGCCTGACGGACGTATCATCGGACGGAGAGGATGCATGGTTTCGCGGCGATACAGAAGACTTTGACTTGGTCATTTTGGATCTTGGCCTGCCAAAAATGGATGGGCTCGCCGTGCTCAAGCGGTGGCGATCTGCCGGTCGCAAAATGCCGGTTCTGATTCTCACAGCGCGAGGTTCTTGGCCGGAACGTGTGGAAGGGATAGATGCTGGCGCGGATGACTACCTGGCAAAACCATTTCAAATCGAAGAATTGATCGCTCGCGTTCGTGCGCTTGTCCGTCGTGCAGCAGGTCAAAGTTCACCCATCCTCGAAGCCGGGCCAGTTGCTGTCGATACCCGCCAGATGCGCGTCACAGTGAACGGCGCAGCGTTACCGTTATCACCCTTGGAATATCGCTTAGTCGCGTATCTCATTCTCCACCAAGGCCGCGTCGTATCGCCAAGCGAATTGATCGAACACCTTTATGGTGACGACGATGCGCGCGACGCCAACGCGCTTGAAGCCTTGGTGACAAGACTGCGTCGCAAAGTCGGCAGCGACGTCATTCAAACGCGGCGCGGCTTTGGTTATGTCGTCGATGGTCGATCTGCGGGCTAAGCAATGTTATTAAACTCGCTGCGCCTGAGACTTCTGACGGCCGCTATTTTATCGATCATCTTGGCGCTATCGATCGCCGCATACGGCCTAACTTTAATTTTCGAACGCCATGTCGAACGCCGCGTTGATGCCGAACTCAGCGTCTTCCTCAATCAACTATCGGCTCATCTCGAAACTTCACCCGATGGCAGTTTAAGGATCAGTCGTCCGCTGGCAGACCAGCGTTTTGAAACGCCGCTATCGGGGCTGTATTGGCAGGTCGTCCAAGAACCTTCGGGGAAAGTGACGCGCTCAAGATCGCTCTGGGACGAACAGTTGAATTTGCCCAATGAGCCGAGCGTTGATGACGATATCCATCACCATCGCATAGGTGGGCCGTCCAAATCTCAACTGTATGTCCTCCAGCGCCGAGTCGAATTACCAGCCCGTATCGGAGGTGGCACAGCTCGCATCGCTGTCGCCTGGAACTCAGCCGACATTCAAAAATCTGTACGCGCCTTTGCAGGCGATCTGACACCTCTACTTGTCGTGATCGGCGTACTGCTGATCGCAGCCGCATGGGCGCAGGTCTATTTTGGATTGAGCCCTCTAGATGCTGTGCGAACACGACTTTCGGCGATCCGCACGGGTGCCGGTCACCGCCTGGGTTCGAACTTTCCAACTGAGGTACAGCCGCTGGCCGTGGAATTCGACGCGTTGCTCGACATGCGCAACAAGGAATTACAACGCGCCAAAACTCGCGCCGGCGACCTTGCGCATGGTCTGCGAACGCCGCTGCAAGTTCTGCAAATCGAAATCGAGCGGCTGTCGCGGGAAGGCCAGACAGAAGCCGCGCAAAGATTGGCGACACTCGCCAAAACCATGCAGCAACACGTTGAACGCGAGCTTTCAAAAGCGCGACGCGCAACATCGACGAGAGTGGCACGAGCGCATGTACCAACAGCCATCGACCAAGTCGTGCGCGTCGTCCAAATGACGCCGCAAGGACACAACATCGAGTGGCGGACAGAAGGCTGCGAACAAGTTTATGCCAATATAGAAAGTGACGATCTTTCCGAAGCGCTCGGCAACGTTATTGAAAACGCAGCGCGACACACGCGCCATGTGCTGTCTATAAAATGCCGCTTAGATGGAAGTGATGTTGTCATCGAAGTTTGCGACGACGGTCCAGGAATTCCGGCAGAATGCCAAGCTGAAGCGTTGAGTCGTGGCGGGCGCCTCGACGAACGCGGCTCAGGTGCAGGACTAGGTCTCGCAATCGTGCAAGATATCCTCGAGTCCTACAAAGGAACTCTTTCTCTCAGAAACACCAATCCCGGCCTTTGCGCCACCCTCCGCGTGCCGAAAGCCAGTTCGGTATAAAAAACGCAGTAAGAAACTATCAGAAATCGAAAAAATATGGCGCGCCAGACAAAAGGCTGGCTATTTCTTGGCAGTGCTTCCCCGTCTAATCTCTAAACATCGACTAGGCTGGCTGAACGTCGGATCAGGTCTGCTTCACATTTGCTAGCGGCTGCTATTCCGGGGCGCCGTTCGTCAGCGACGGGTCAACAGCGGACCACCGGCTTTCCTGCTGACTTCATTGGAGACGGCGAACGAGTACGAAATCCTCAGCGCGGCCAAGCTGCGTTTATGAAATTCGTGCGTGAAATTTTATGTTATCGCGCCACTTACGATGAAACCATGAGCCAATATGCGCTTGATGTCTCGTTATAATTCTGGGTGCATCAAATTCAATAATCCAAATCAACTTCATTCATATGGCGCAGGTTGAGAAGAAGTTGTAGCTTTAGGGTATATCGTTTTTCAAAGCAGTCATCGCGCACTGACCCTAGCAACCATTTGAGCATATGGTGCTTGGCAGAACATCACCGGCGAAGTGACATCACGTGGTGTCTGATCAGAACAACGAACCTTCACATGCACCAACTGGCAGCCATCGGCAGGCTACCTCACAGAAAACAGCGATGTCACAAGGGTAGCCGCGGAGTCTAACATGAGGGTGGTCATCTTCGCACCGTCGAACGTGCACTCTCTAGAACTGGCTGGACTGATGGACGTGTTCGCGGAAGCGAACGCTCGCTTGTCCGAAGCGTTCTACGAAGTCAAGATTGTGTCATTGGAAGATCGACCGATCCTCTGCGGATCAGGAATGAGAATTCTGCCGGACTCAGACTATCTGACTTGTCAGAATGGTCCCGACACACTTCTCGTCGCCGGCAGTGTCGGCGTTCCCAATTCACCGGGCAGAGAAGTCATCGACTGGCTGAGTAAACTGGCCCCGCAGACACGTCGCCACGGCTCAGTCTGCACAGGGGCCTTCCTGCTCGGCGACGCCGGGCTCCTTCGCGGCCGCCAGGTGGCAACCCACTGGCAGTTTGCTCCCCTTCTCGCCGAGCGCTTTCCCGACGCAAAGGTCGACGGTGACCGCGTTTTTATTCGCGATGGCACCCTCGTCACGTCCGCTGGATCGAGTGCGGCGATCGATCTCGGTCTATCGCTGGTCGAGGAGGACCTCGGCCGCGACGTAGCACTCTACGTCGCCAGGCGTCTGGTCGTGTTCCTGAAAAGGCCCGGGGACCAGTCCCAGTTCAGCGTGCAACTTGCAGCACAAGCCGTCGAACGAAGCCGTCTGTACAATGTCTTGAAATACATTCTAAACCATCCCGCCGAGGATTTGTCCGTCAATGCCTTAGCGAATATCGCCGCGATGAGCGTTCGCAATTTTACGCGGGTCTTCACGCAGGAGGTGGGCATCGCTCCGTCCGAATACGTGGACCTGACACGGATCGATGTCGCGCGCTTCCTCCTAGAAGGCAGCAGGCTACCCATCGACTCGATTGCAGCAAAAAGCGGTTTTGGATCCGCGCGGGCGATGCGACGCGCCTTTCTCACATATATCGGCTCGACGCCTTCCGAGTACCGCGAACGGTTCCAAACTTCTGGCGACGGAGCCAAAGCAAGTTTGTCCGAAATAGGCTGACATTTGTCTCGAATCGACCGCAGCGACGGATTGCTCCTCTGCGCAGTCCGCGCCAATGCTCGAGACATGGAAGACTTCAAAAATCTCACGCCTTCAGACTCTATTCGACCTAAGGGCCCAGTCTGCAACGAGCCGTATATCGGCTCAGAAACTGTGCTTTCATCAATCTTACCGAATATGTTCGAGCAACTGTCCGACGGCATCGCGATTGCCCGCATGTCTGCGGGCAGTGGGCCACTTATATACGTCAACAAGGCCTTCGAAGAGCTGACGGGATATGGACGCCACGAAGTACTCGGCAAAGATTGCCGTTACCTTCAGGGAAGCGAACGCGATCAGCCGGAGGTTGCGCGTATCCGTGAAGCCATAAAGGCCGCGGAACCGGTCGCCGTTACACTGCGCAACTATCGGAAAGACGGATCTGTCTTCTGGAACAGCCTGAGCCTTAAACCGATCACGGTCGCCGGAGAATTGCTCTACCTCGGTATTCTCCGCGACGTGTCGGCCATCCGGAAGACAGAGATCGCCCTAGATCGCGCCGCAAACATCGACTTTGCAACGGGGTGTCTCAACCGCCAGTCTTTCATCGGCGCTGTTAAAAGGCTTTTCACGAAGCAATCCGGCCCATCTCTGATCCTTATGATCGATATTATCGGCTTCAACGATATCAATATCGGATACGATTTTGATGTCGGAGACGCATTGCTGCAGGAGATCAGCCGCCGACTTCGCGGCACTGCGGCGTCTTTGGTCGCCCGTATCGGAGCCGACGAGTTCGGCCTTGCCTTCAACGTACCCAGTGAAGCAATGGCGCAGGCTTGCGTGACGCGCGTATCAGCAGCGCTCGCACCCGATTATGTGATCCCTGGGTCGAAAATCTCATTGCGTTTCACCATCGGGTACGCGCTGAGCGAAAATGGTATCACTGCGATCTCCTTGATCCGAAATGCTTGCGCTGCGCTGCGTACGGCCAAGTCAGATCCGCTGAGCGGGCCCCGCCGGTTTCAGCGGGCAGATGAAGATGAAGCGCGTCGGAGAATTCGGATGACCCGCGAGTTGAAGGTCGCTCTTGCAAACGACGAGTTCATATATCAATTCCAACCTCAGATTGATCTCTCGACAGGCGAGTGGGTTGGCGCGGAAGCCCTAATGCGTCGCAAACATCCCCTTTTTGGTATTCAGCCGCCGAGCCGTTTCATCGACGATGCGGAACGGACCGGTTTGCTTCTTGCTCTGTGCGAACGCGGTCTCGTCGCCGTCGCCGACTTTGCCAAACGCGTCAACCGGGGTCGTGAGCGGCCGCTGCGCTTTTCGGTGAACGTGTCAGCTACGGAATTCCTGCACCGCGACATGCCAGAGATTTTGTGTCGCGTCGCTCTTCTGACCAATGCAGCACCTGAATGGCTGACATTGGAAATCACAGGGAGCGTTTTTCTCAATGATCCACCAGGCGTTTTAGAAGCATTCCGCCGACTTCGGGATATCGGCGTCGGCCTATCCGTAGACGACTTTGGGGCAGGCTATTCGAACCTCCGATTGCTAGAGGCATTGCCGGTCACCGAAATCAAATTCGACCAGAGCTTCGTCACTGAACTGGCCACCAATCCCTCCAAAATAGTCATCGTTCAGGCCATCATTGATCTTGGCCGCGCGTTGGGCCTTACCGTCGTGGCTGAGGGGGTTGAGACCGAGGATCAGCGGGCACTGCTGGCAGAAATGGGATGTCCAATCGGCCAAGGATTTTTGTTCGGTCCGCCTATCGACGGCGAAAGTTTCTTAGCGAACCTCCGTCAAGAATCTCTCGCTGGACAAGCCAATCGCGCAATTAAGGAGGGCACCTTTCGACCCAAGACCCCATTCGGATCTCTCGGGTCGTAAAATCTTTCACGCACCGATAAGTCCTGACACAACAGCACGCCAACGTACCCCTAGCTAAGAGTGTGTCCGCAGACGGATCGCCATTAAGACGAAGTTTATCGCCGTGATTCTCGCTCTCGGAAAATTCCTATATCTATTTTGATATGGCAGAAATGGCGCGCCAGACAAAAGGCTGGCCATTTCTTGGCAGTGCTTGCCTCTCTAATCTTTAAGCATCGACTAGGCTGGCTGAACGTCGGATCAGGTCTGCTTCATATTTGCTAGCGGCCGCTATTCCGGGGTGCCGTTCGTCAGCGACGGGCCGACAGCGGACCACCAGCTTTCCTGCTGACTTCATTGGAGACGGCGGACGAGTACGAAATCCCCGGCGCGTCCGCCAAAGTGCGCGTGCTGTTCTCCGCTAAAGGGCCCGTGGCGTGCGATGTACACGCGAGCTTTGTGATCTCCGATGAAATTCGGAAGGCCAGCGGTTTTTGACCCGGCAAGACAGAAAAATGCGCTTGTGGGTTGTTCGGCCAGGGCAGAATCGCCACGTAAGGGCTGTCTGAGGCGTGACGGTCCAGTTCCGGACCGATTTGCCATGCCTGTTGCAATAGGAGGGAAATCAGGAATGGCTTCATTTTACCGGGCGGTTTCGTTAGCTGGCACCATGTTTCTCGCGACTGCCGCACCGTTAGCTGCGCAGGCAGAACAGGCGGCACCGTCAGCGAGCGAGACAGTCGCCGACAAGCGACTCGCAGACATTCTTGCCGCCCAACCTGAGGCGACAAAGGCGAGGTATGGCGCGCGCCGTCCAGCGGAGACGTTGCGCTTCTGCGAGGTTAGGGAAGGCGACGCGGTGATCGAAACCTTGCCTGGTGGCGGCTGGTACTCGCGCATCCTGCATCCCTATCTCGGCAAGAACGGCAGGTTGACTGGCGCGAATTATCCGCTCGGCATGTTCAAGCGGTTTGGCTGGGACGACGCGCGGGTGCAGAGCGTTGTCGAGCGTGACAAGGGCTGGCCCAAGCTCGTTGCGACCGATCCGGTGTCGGAAGGCGGCGCCATCGACAGCTACACGATCACGGAGATGCCCGATGGCATGGCCGGCAGCGCCGACAAGGTTCTGTTCATTCGCTCGCTGCATAATCTCAACCGCTTTGACGGTGAAGCGGGCTATCTGAAAACAGCGCTCGCCGAGGCGTTCCGCAGTTTGAAGCCGGGCGGCATCGCCTGCGTGGTGCAGCATCAAGCGGCGGAGGATGCGCCGGATGCGTGGGCCGACGGCACGAACGGATATCTCAAACAGTCCGGCGTGGTGGCAGCGTTCGAAGCAGCCGGATTCAAATTCGCTGAAGCCAGCGATTTGAACGTCAACCCGAAGGATCGGCCGACGGCGAGCGAGTCTGTCTGGCGCCTGCCACCGAACTTGAGAGGCGTTGAGGAGAACTCCGTGCAGTGGCGCGCTTACAAGGATATCGGCGAGTCCACGCGCATGACGTTGAAATTCGTCAAGCCGCCGGCGTGAAAGTATTTATGCAGGATGAGTATGTCTGCGGGCATGTCAAACATGGCCTTGCTAAGTCCGGGTGTGCAGGTCGAATCTGAAATTCGGTCGCACATCGGCTAGCGGCGCAGGCATAGTCGTCCTTTTCCAGTTTGTAGGTCCAGGGCGTCCAGAATTTTTCCAATTAGAGATTCCGCTGCCTTTTTGTTTTGACAGTCCTTTGCCGTGTCGCCTTCGAAGGCTTCGATGAGTCTGTAGGCCTTTTCAGAACGAGGCATGAAGCTTAGTAGGCTCGCTGACTTGAGGTCCGCTTTGAGTATAAAGCGGAAGTCGACGGAATTTCATCGCGGGCTTCTATCGCTCCGAATGCAGACTTGCCCGCCAACTGTTCACACGGGTCAACTCAGTCGTCACTGGTTTTCAAACGTCGTCCGTGTATCGGAGTGTTCGAATCCTACTTGGTGAAATGGCGCGCCCGAAAGGATTCGAACCTCTGACCCTCAGATTCGTAGTCTGATGCTCTATCCAGCTGAGCTACGGGCGCATGCCACGCCGCCATAAGGGGCTATTGCCCACCGACTGCGACGAGCCGGGGCGGCGAAGCGACTTTCCTAGTCTGTGGCCGCGTCCAGCGCAAGTCCTTAACGCGCAGCTAAATACCCCACAGGCGAGGCAGGTCAGCGCATGCCATCCATCAGCCCTCATCGCGTCAATGTGCTGAGCGATCTGGCAACTCGATCCGGAAGTGGGCCCCGCCCTCGCCATCGACAAAAACCAGCGTGCCGCCATGCGCTTGGACAAGCTCCGCGGCGATCACGAGACCAAGACCCGTGCCGCCTTTCTTGGTCGATCCTTGAAAAGCCTTGAACAGATTGTCACGCGCTCGCGCTGGCACACCCGCACCATTGTCCGTGACATCGACGATGACCTTGCGACCCTCACGGTGGGCCGCGACATGAATTTCCCCATCGGCCTTGCCCTCAACGCTCTCAATCGCCTGGATCGCGTTGCGCACTAGATTGTTCAGAACGCGGAACAGGTGATCGCGGTCGGCATCAATGCGAAGCGACGGCTCCATGTCGGCAAAAAACTGGATGAAACCTTCGCGCGGCAAACCTTGGCTTTCGGCCACTTCTTCGACCAAGGGTTTGAACAGCATCAAGTCGCGTCGTGGCGCTGCTTCTGACGCGCGACCGAATTGTAACGATGAGTTGCAAAAACTGATCGCACGATCGAGCGACGCGATAAGTTTCGGCACAAATCGCTGTACGGTCGGATCTGGAATATCGACCAAGCGGTCGGATATGAGCTGCGCGTTGGCCAGCATGTTGCGCAGGTCGTGATTGATCTTGGAAACAGCCAGACCCAATTGTGCCAAGCGGTTTTTCTGCGCCAACAATGACGCGAGTTGCGCTTGCATACTCGCAAGCTCGCGCTCGGCCACACCGATTTCATCCATACGACCGGAGACCGGCATGATGCGGCTGGCATCTTCAGGGTCTTCCGAAAAGCGCAGCATATTGCTCGTCAATCGCGTGAGCGGTTTCACAAGCAATCGGCTCAAGGCGAAATACACAACCGTCGCGGTCAGTGCGGCGATGATGATGGATAGCCATAGAATATTGAGGCCGTAATTGAGCATGGCAGATTGCAAAGGCGCTTCCGGAATAACGATCTCGATCAGATCGGATCTATCGCTACCACTTTTACCAATGACGCGGATCGTGCGTCCTTCGCGCGCAAAAAATGTTCCGATGGCATCGCCAATCTGCGTGAGCTTATGGGTTAAGCTCTGCCAAGCCGTGACGGGCTCAGCGCGCAAATCATAAACCGTATCAATGGTGATAGGACCGTCAGCTTGCAGAACAAGCCGACGTTCGCCTTCGCTGCGCGATGCAATCGCCCGCACCTGAGCGGTTCGCAATAAATCAGCACGCAATGCAGAGGGAACTTCACCGCCAGGTATAGCTTCGGACGCAAGAGCCGCGAGCTTTGCTGCCGTCAATCGTTCCTGCAACCAACTGACCCGATAGTTGGCAATCGAAGGCAGGAAGATCAGCGCTTCGGCAATCAAGACAAACGCAGCCGTCAGAAGCAAAAGACGCGCAGGCAGCCCGCGCCGCTCCCACATGCGCGACAGTGCATCACGCATGGCATCGCGAGCCGACAACACTATGCCGACGATGCCATCATCTCCACCGTTGGGTGGCCGTTCTTTAAGCGCGCGCTGCACGAAAGTTTGGTCTCCAAGTTAGGAGACTATTACCCGAGCTTTGCGAGAAGTGCGATGGCTTTACGCACAAACGGGTTACCCGCAGCCGTTGCAAAGTAACGAAATGCCGCCCGCTTATTAACTTCCGACAAGGTCGGATAGGGCGAAATCCATTCTGTCATGGCCTTAATTTTCATGCCTTGCGACAGGGCCAACGACCACATTTGAATGAGTTCGCCAGCTTGCACGCCAACAATGGAAGCACCCAAAATGCGCCCGCGCTTATCCGTCACCACTTTAACGTGGCCGGCTGTTTCGCGCTCGGCCTGGGCACGATCGTTCTCGTGGTAGGGCCAACGTAAAACATTAATTTTGCTGTGCTTGGCGCGCGCTTCCGCTTCCGTCAGTCCGACGTGCGCCAACTCGGGGTCGGTGTAGGTGACCCAAGGCACAGGCCGTCCAGTGGTTTTGGCCGGCAAACGGAACAGCGTACGTCGGATCACGATGCCAGCATGATCGTTGGCAACATGCGTGAACTGAAAACCACCGGCCACGTCGCCGATCGCGTAAACACGGCGATTGCTCGTTACCAACCCGGCGTTGACGGTGATGCCTTTGCGATCATGCGTGATACCCGCAGCCTCCAATCCAAGATCGGCAGTATTAGGCTTGCGGCCAGCAGCGACGAGAACATGCGTTCCCGTGATCGTCTGCGTCACTCCATCGAGAGAAATAGCAACGGAAATGGCGCCGTTGCTTCCCGATACATTTGAAACCATCGCACCTTCAAAAATCTCGACGCCCTCAGCGCGCAATTTATCGAGCACAACCGGTGTTAATTCAGGATCGTCTTTGGCCAGCGCCTTCGCACCCTCCAGCACTGTGACCTGCGATCCAAGTCGGCGATGCGCTTGCGCCATTTCTAAACCGATTGGCCCACCGCCGATGATGATCAGATGAGGCAGCTTCTCAGCATTGTCGAAAATCGTTTCGTTGGTGAAGTACGGGACATCCTTCAATCCAGGAATAGGCGGCGCTACAGGTGACGACCCGGTCGCAATCACAAAAAACCTTGCCTTGATGCGATGGTCTCCAGCCATGACCGTATCGGCATCGACGAAGCGACCAGCCGCAGTGATGACATGCACGCCAAGACCGGTGAACCGTTCGACGGAATCGTTGGGCGCTATCGCTGCAATCACACTTTTCACATGATCATGCACGGCGCGATAATCGATCTCCGGCTCGTGAGCTGAGATGCCAAATTTGCCAGCCGTGCGCATGGCCTGCGCGCGTTTACCAGCGGCAAGCAAAGCCTTCGATGGCACGCAGCCGTAGTTCAAACAGTCGCCGCCCATCTTGTGCTTTTCGATCAGCACCACGCGTTGGCCGAAGGCAGCGGCGGCAGCAGCAAGAGACAGACCACCTGACCCCGCACCGATGATACAAAAATCGACGTTCAAAGTCTCGCTGCTCACGCCCACAGGGCTCATATCATCCTTGGCCATGGTCGCCTCTCAACTTTTTCAAAACGATTGGAATCAACGATACGACGCCGAGCAAGACAAATGCTGCGAGCAGCTCTTTTGTCACCAACGCGGACGTGTCGATAGAGTAAGGGCAATCCACATCGGGATTGGCGGGATTTGTAGCCAAACACGCTTGATAACTGGCATTCTGCGCCTCGATCACACTGCCAAGACCGGCCCCCGCCACACTAAAAGCCGTCGTGCCGGGAATGATGCCGAAAAATGTACCCAGCACATACGTCCGCAGAGGAACACCGAGCAACGCTGGAGCCAAATTGACGACAAAAAATGGAAATGCAGGAACCAAACGCAAGAACAACAGATAACTCAGAGCATTTTCTTGAAAGCCGTCGCGCAGCTTGGCCAGCCACGGCCCGGCTTTGGCAGCGAGCGTCTCACCAAACGACGTTTTCGCGATCAAGAATAGCAACGTCGCACCGAGCGTCGCTGAGATCACCGTTGCCACAGCACCCAACAACCACCCGAACAGCAAGCCGCCGGTGAGCGTCATGATCAAACCACCGGGCAGCGACAGTGCGACAACGGCAATGTAGGCGGCACCATAGGCCAACAATGCCAACACCGCGTTGTCCGCGACAAAAGTTTTCAAAGACTCGTAATTCAAGCCAATGGTTTTGAGCGACAAATATTTATGCCAACCCATGCCAAAGACCACCGCCATCGCCAGCGCGAGGACGATCAAAGGCAGATATCGCTTGAGGCCACCTGATGCCTTGTCACTTTTTTGATTTGTATCATCAACAGCCATATCAGGCATCCTCGATACGTTGGATAGATTGCGATTATCGGCTGGCATCGTTGAGCGACCAGTCATAACCGTATTTTGAAATCGCCGTGATATTTTCTAGCTCTCGTTTCAATCCCGGAGCTGCATAGGTTTTTGCATGACCCAGAACGCCACCTGGGACATCGGCAAAATCTTTGCCAAACCAATCGTAGATGGACGAAGCTGTGACAGACCCATTGCGAACCGAAATGCCCCGCGCATGATTGATATATGCGCGCGCACCAGCATCGAGTTGAGCCTCAAGTTTTGCGCCAGTGAAAGCCTCAGTCAGCAGATTGGGACAGCCGATTGAAGCACAATTGACAGCATAGTGGACGCGGGGATCACCAAAGCCAGGCCGCAAAATTTCATGCTCGATATCGTCGAGACTGAGTTCGACGCCGGAAACCTTTGTAACTTTCGCCTTCCAAGGCCCGCCTGTGAACGCCGCGATCAAGCCGCCGCCGAGTTTGATGTCTTTGATCGTGGCGACCGGATACGCATCAAGGACGACATCAATAGTCTTCGCGTTGTAGAGGTTAGCCCAGAACGCAAAGAGTTCAGCGCGATCAAGAGTTGCAACATCTGTCGCTTCAAGACCCTTTATATATGTCTTGAGCGCTTGATGGCCATCACGTTTGAAATCAGCATACGTCACGCGATTGATGCCATCGTCCGACACGACGACATAAGTTTTCAAAAGTCTTGTCCAAGCGTCATGATCGACGACGGCCTGCGACCCAGCTTTTGCTTTGGCAAATCGATCAGACAGCTCAGTCGCTGCTGCGGGTTCTGAAGTCAGCACAGCAAACGCAATGAACGATGAAGCCAACCAAGCTGCGACGGGAAAGATTTGGCGATTTATGAAAGCGCGCACGAGCGATCGTCCTCTAGTCTAAGGATTTAAATTTTCAGAATGGACAAATTTCAAGACACTCACGATGTGAGACGTGTCGTCGAAATCCGCGACACTGGCATTACGCCAGTCATCGCCCTCATGTTTCGAGATCTGCGAAAATCCACTTCACTTGGCCGTGATGGTCGAATGTCATGGGGAGGTCGCAAAAGCTCGAAAACAGCCAAATTGCCCGCGTTGACTTGAACTAGCGAGCCCCTTATAAGACAGCCAATTCCGGGCATATAGCGAGCTTGCCAGGGTCCATTTGGGCCAATCGGCGCTTTTGCTTAAGCCTATGAAAAATAATCAATTTTGCCCGATTGTTCATTGGAACGACGCGGCATTTATGGTCACGGAGACGTCGCGTGAAACGCACATATCAGCCAAGCCGCCTTGTGCGCAAACGCCGCCACGGCTTTCGCAAGCGTATGTTGACCGTCGGTGGTCAACGCGTACTTGCCCGCCGTCGCGCCAAGGGCCGCAAGCGCCTTTCAGCCTAGTTTCGGCTGCGTTCCTTGGTCTCGGGCGTTTGGTGATGCCTGGTCCTACGGAGGACGCTTCCATTCCAACTATCGCCACATTAAAGGTTCGCTCCGAGTTCCTCGCCGTTCGCGGAGGTTTACGGGCGTCCTGCGGTTCGTTTCTGATCGAAGGCCGAAAACGAGCCTGCAAGGAATCCGCCCCTGCAAATGATGCCAGCCGCATAGGCTACACGGTCACCAAAAAGCTCGGCAAAGCCGTTGATCGCAACCGTATCCGCCGACGCTTGAAGGCTGTCGTAGCAGGACATGCAAAAGCGCACCTAGAGCCTGGATTTGATTACGTGATCGTCGCCCGCAATCTCGCTTTATCACGCCCCTTCCAAGAGCTTGTATCGGACCTCACACGAACACTCGATAAGCTCCACGGCCGCCAAACATCAAAATCGTTCAAAGCCCAGGCAAATCTACCGGAATCGAATAAAAAAAACCCGACGTGACCGGGTGTCCCCTTTCTTTTGCAACAACTTTCCGCCATCGCTTGCGGGCCGCGCATAGGCCATAGCAAAGCGAAGGCCATCCTGAGGACCGCATGAACTCCGAAAACGATCCTAAAGACCAAAACAATTTGTTGTTCGCGATTGTCCTGTCGCTGGCGGTGCTGCTCGGCTGGCAGTACTTTTTCGCACGCCCGCAAGTGCTGCAAGAGCAAGCGCGCAAAGAATACGCAAAGAGCGTTGAAGCGCAGCGGGCGGGCGAAGCCCAAGGTATTCCAGGCGTTGCTTCTTCACCTGTTGCCCAACCATCCGCCTCCACACCCGTCGGCGCCGGACAAGTACCAACCGCTGTGATGTCCCGGGATGATGCTTTGAAAGCATCGCCCCGATTGCCGATCCGCACGCCGTCTCTCGAAGGTTCCATCGCGCTCAAGAGCGGTCGCATCGACGATCTCATACTTGTGAAATACCGCGAGACTGTTGATCCAAATTCCAACAAGGTCACCCTGCTGTCACCATCGGGCGCACCAGAGCCCTACTTCGCGGAGCACGGCTGGGTGCCACAGGGCGGCACACAAACCAAAGTACCTGACCGCGACACACTATGGGGCGTAGAAAAAGGCGACGCGCTAACGCCGGAAACGCCCGTCACGCTGACCTGGGACAACGGCGAAGGACTTGTCTTCCGCCGCACGGTGTCGGTCGACAAAGACTACATGTTCAAAGTCGTCGATGAAGTTGAGAATAAAACGTCATCCGACGTCGCGCTGCTTCCTTACGCACGCGTGCATCGCTATGGCCAACCGAAATCGATGGCTTTTTATATCTTACACGAAGGCTTGATCGGTGTGTCCGGCGTACAAGGTCTTCAAGAAATCACTTATGCCGATGCCGCATCCAGCGGTGCTCCAAAAACAATTGAGAATGCCACCGGCGGCTGGCTCGGCATCACAGACAAGTATTGGGCAGCCGCACTGATCCCCGATCAGAAAGAGCCTTATCGAGCCATGTATTCTGCCGTGAAGGGTACGGCACCGGGCGAGCGCGATACATTTCAAACAGATTATCTGCGCGGCGCAGTCGTGATCCCGCCAAACGCGCGCAAAGGCGTCGAAGGTCATATTTATGCCGGTGCCAAACAAGCCACCGTTATCGACGGTTATGAGGCAGCGCTCGGCATTCAACAGTTCGATCGCATGGTCGATTGGGGATGGTTCTACTTCATCACCAAGCCACTGTTCTGGCTGATGGAGCAGATCAACAACGTCGTGCACAATTTCGGCGTGACCATTCTGATCCTAACTGTATTCGTCAAAGCCGCGTTCTATCCCCTCGCCAATAAGCAATACGAGAGCATGGCGCGGATGAAGAAGTTGCAACCAGAAATGGTGCGCATCAAAGAAAACTTCAAAGACGATCCGCAGCGTCAGCAAAAAGAAATGTTCGAGCTTTACCGCAAGGAAAAGATCAATCCCTTAGCCGGCTGCTGGCCAATCCTTCTGCAAATTCCAGTATTCTTCGCGCTCTACAAGGTGCTCTTCGTCACCATCGACATGCGTCACGCGCCATTCTTTGGATGGATCAAAGACCTTTCAGCGCCTGACCCAACGTCGCTGTTTAATTTGTTCGGCTTATTGCCGTTTGCGGTCCCTGAATTTTTGCACATCGGCATTTGGCCCATCATCATGGGCATCACGATGTGGATTCAAATGCAGTTGAACCCACCGCAGCCAGACCCCATTCAACAGCAGATTTTCACCTGGATGCCGTTGGTATTCACGTTCTTGCTGGCAAGCTTCCCAGCGGGTCTTGTGATCTATTGGGCCTGGAGCAACACGCTGTCGATTTTGCAGCAGTGGCACATCAATAAGAAGAACGGTGCTGAAACCCATCTCATCGAAAATTTCAAACGAACGTTTGCACCGCTCACCAAACTCTTCGGCACCAGCGATCCCAAAGGATAATCGCGAACCTTATTTTCTTGACGATACGGCAGCAGTGAAAGGCTAGAAATTATGTCGGGCGTCGCACCGCTGACGGCCGAAGAGATCGAAGCAGGGCGCAGGTTATTTACGCTCGCGTGGACTTTTGCGCGCGGCTCGCCTGACCTCAATCATCTGCCACCTGACGATAGGCCTGAAATTGCCTTTGCCGGCAGGTCCAATGTCGGCAAATCAACGCTCATCAATGCTCTGGTCGGGCAAACACATTTGGCGCGCGCATCGAATACACCGGGCCGCACGCAAGAGCTGAATTTTTTCACGCTTCCCGACGAACGTTTGTTTATCGTCGATATGCCCGGCTACGGATACGCCGAAGCGCCCAAAGGCAAAGTCGCAGCCTGGAACCGGGTATTGCGTGGCTACTTATCGGGTCGCCGCACATTGCTGCGTGTGTTCGTTCTGATCGACGCGCGTCATGGCATCAAAGAAGCCGACGCTGGCATCTTGAAGCTGCTCGATACAGCGGCCGTCTCCTATCAAGCCGTGCTGACCAAAGGCGACAAGATCAGCCGAACCGCGCTAGAAAAAGTGACAGCCGAAACACGCGCAGAGCTTTCAAAGCATCCCGCAGCCTATCCAGAAATTCTCGTGACCTCGGCTGAAAAAGGCATGGGCATCGAAGAATTGCGAGCCTCTATCGTGCGTTTGCTTGATACGCACTCCTAAAATTGAAGGCCAATTGTCAATTCGATACGCGCTGAAAGATCAATTGAGCGGTATCGAAACTTGCCTCGCCAAATCGAGCCAAGACGCCGCCAATGAGTGCCGCAACTGTCCAACCAACCAGCCGCGAGAACGATTGCTTTAAGTTCGTCCGCACTTTGACATCGACGATTTGCTCAGGCAGTTCGGTATCAGCAGCTATACCGTCCGCACCCATGGTTCGGGCAGAGACAACGATTTGTAACTGCGACCAACCTCGCTCATTGGGCGTAACCAGAAAACGCCAACTGGCGAAATCATCAGCAGCTAAACCATTTCTATTTTCGATCCACTGCGTCTCAGGCGAAGCCGTCTCGATAAAAAAACCGCCATCTGGCGCGCGCAATCGCACCGACATGGCCGGCGTGACGGCAATGCCGTGCGCAAAAACTTGGCCACCACCATCGAGGCCGCCAGTCATGGCTAAAATATCAGCCTTGGCGATGCGAATTTCCACACGCTCCGTTTTCGCAATCCGCATAGCGCGCGGAATATTCTCAGCGAGCTGACCCGTCTCAGAGGTCTGAGCGCGATTTATAGATTTGTCGCTCTTCAGTTTTGGGGCAGCACCAGCAGTTCCCGTCGCGTGTTGACGCTGGTCAACACTAATTGGAGCGTCGAGATTTGGATACGGCATGATGCCACCACCACTTTCGGGTGCGGCCGGTGACGCTGTCGGAAAGGCGCCTGGAAATCGCAAGCCAGGTGGCAGCGATTGCGGAAATGGCAAAGCACCAGAGCCAGCGTATTCGCGATGCGATGGTCGCGGCGGAAACGGATCCGGCAATCCCGTCGATGCACCAGGCAACGAAGGATAGGGCGGCGCGATCGGTGCGCTGTTAAAACTGGGATGTTGCGGAATATTGGGCGGCGGCATTGCATTGCGCGTATCTGGCGTGAACAACCCAGACAGATTGCCCGTCGGGGCCGTGCCTAATGATCCTGGAAGGGGTGGTGGCTGCACAGGTACAGGTCGCGGAATATCAAATGTCGGCTCGGTGCGCGCTCCGTACGGCCCATCCGAAATGGATTTATGATCTGGAGCTAAATCAGGATGAGGAACTGCTTCTGCCTGATGGAACGATCCACGCGCATCGCGATGCGGCCCACCTACACTAGGACGCGACATCGGCAATGGAAACGTCGGCTGATGCTCGCCATAATCGAGCGGTGCAACGTTCTGGTCACGGTAAAATGCCGGACTTTGCTCTTCGCGAGGCGTTTGAAAATTCTGATCGCTCACAACTTGGATGTGGTCAGATTTACCTAAGTGGTGGCTTTCCGGCTGTACGTTGACCCTTGCAGCGTCGTGTTCATGAATAAATTTCGGATTGTGAAGCTCGCTGTCAGTGGCCGCAACAGGTGAAGCTGCTTCTGACACATCAGTTACTTGTGAATCAAAACTGTCCCGAGCATTTTCACGAGGAGATAACTCTGCTGGCTGGCTTTCTACGGAAATGCTGTCAGCACTTTCAGCGCGGGACGTATCCAATAAATCTGACTGATGGCCACTCACATCGTCATGAACTTGCACATCTAGACGTGGTTCATGAAGCACATCGACCGCAACCACCTCTGAGGCCGACGGCGGTGCCAACTGGCGCATCGGCGGCGGTGCTGGACGGTGCGCGGGCTCATTCATGATTTCGCGTAACGTCGGGGCAGAACGCAACTGCACGCGTTCGCGCGCCCGAGCAAGTACATCTTCAGCCGGCGGCAAATCAACGGGCGCCTCGCGAAGCCCAGGCTGATTGAGCGCACGTTGCAGCGCCTTAATGGCCTCATCAAACGTCAGGCCGAGCGTCTGCAAGATCTGCGCAGCCACGCTGCGCCCATCGCCAACAATCGCAGCAAGAACTATCGCACCGGTGATATCGCGTCGGCGTCCACCGCGCGCTGCGGCCGCGGCTGCTTCAATAATTCGGCTGACATCGGCGGAGGCTTTGGGAGTACCAGCAGCTTGATTGGGAACATGCGTTTGATTGAGATACACAACCACTTCCGAATAAAGCTGATCAATGGCAACGCGACTTGCATCCAGTACCGCAACCGCTTCCACATCGTCGCACAAGGCAAGCAAAACGTGCTCTAGCGAAACTTCGGGGGCTCCAGCGCCGGTCGCGACATCATAGGCGCGTGTTAATGTCGCCGCCAAGATGGGCGACATTGGTATTTGACCAAACTGTGCATCGAACTGTGAGATTGGCGAATTCACCCGATCATGGCCCCCGCAATCGACCGTGCAGGCATTCAGAATACCGTGCAATGCGTCAATTCTTAACACCACCAGCGCTTTATGAGACGCATGCTATGCAAATCATAGGGTGCCCCGGTTATGAGCACCCTTGCTAGTGTGAGATTGTGAGGAAATTCCGTTGAGGCTTGCCCCCGAGCCGCTATAAGACCGCAAGAGCGGTCAGAGTGCTATCGCTCCACAACATGTATGCCGACCAGACAAATAGCCAGCTGGGGAAAATTCGTGACGTCAGCCCAAGATTTGCCAGAAAAGAAATTGCCCGCAATGTCCGATGATGCCCTGACTGCACACCAACAGGCACGTATTCTCGCGGAAGCCATCCCGCACCTGATCCGATATGACGAGCAAACCGTGGTCGTGAAATTTGGCGGCCATGCCATGGGCGATGAAGCGCTCGCCAATGCATTTGCGCAAGACATCGTCTATCTCAAGCAATCCGGCATTAATCCGATCGTCGTGCACGGCGGCGGACCACAAATTGCCAGCATGCTCAAGAAGCTCGAAATCACATCTGATTTCGTCAACGGTTTGCGTGTCACAGACAAGCCGACAGTTGAAGTCGTCGAAATGGTTCTGTCGGGCAAGATCAACAAAGAAATCGTTTCGGCCATCAACCGGCAAGGCGGCAAGGCGGTCGGCATCTCCGGCAAAGACGCCAACCTGATGATCGCAAAAAAGATCACCGAAATGCCCGACCCCCAATCCAATCTGATGAAGGTCGTTGATATTGGCTATGTTGGCGATCCTTTGGAGGTAAATCCGCACATCGTTGAAGTGATCTCGAAATCGGATCTCATCCCAGTCATTGCCCCGGTCGGCATTAGCCGTGACGGCGAAACACTCAACATCAATGCCGATACCTTTGCGTCCGCGCTGGCGGCCCGCATGCAGGCCAAACGCTTATTGCTGCTGACGGATGTGGCAGGCGTTCTCGATGCGAATAAAAACATCATACCGCAACTGAGCATCGAAGATGCCAGAGAAATGATCAAAGCCGGGACAATTTCGGGCGGCATGATCCCGAAGATAGAAGGTTGTATTGAAGTTGTAGAAGCTGGCGTCGAGGGCGTTGTCATCATTGATGGCCGCGTTCCCCACTGTGTGCTGCTCGAATTGTTCACCGAGCACGGCGTCGGTACGCTTGTGCGCCGCGCAGAACGCAAGAAAGCGAAATCGTGACCTCGCCAATGCCAGGGCACAAACCTGGCGCGCAGCCCGCTCACCGGCGCAATCCAAGCGCGTCAACTTTCAATCACATTGACACTTGGATTTTCGATCTCGACAACACGCTTTATCCTGCGTCGTGTAATTTATTCGCGCAAGTCGATCATCGCATGGGCGAATTTATCGCCAATACGATCGGCGTACCCTACGAGCATGCGCGCCATCTACAAAAAGCTTACTACCGTCAGTTCGGCACGACGCTCTCAGGTCTCATGCAGGTGCATAAAATGCGCCCTGAACCATTTCTTGAATACGTTCACGACATTGACTTGAGCGTTGTACCTGAATTACCCGAACTCGCTGCCGCAATCGAGGCGCTGCAAGGACGTCGCTTGATTTTTACAAATGGCTCCAGGCGTCATGCCGAAAACGTCGCCGCTAAAATCGGCGTGCTGCATTTGTTTGAAGATATCTGTGATATCGCAGCCCTTGAGTTTATTCCAAAGCCCGAGCGGCGCGCATTCGACAGCATGGTTTCACGCCATGGCATAACCAGCCACAATGCTGCGATGTTCGAAGACATGCCCCACAACCTGGAAGTGCCAGGCGACCTCGGCATGACCACCGTGCTCGTGCACTCCGACTACATCGACCACCCTGCGCAACTGAAAGTGCGTGACTGGCGCGAACTTCCCGAACATATTCACTACCTGACACACGACTTAACTGGCTTTTTGCAGACTGAAATCTCAGAGCGCAGTTCACATGCCGACCGCGATGACAACGCTGCTTGAAGGCATTTCACTCGCTGGTGTGCCACTCGCATTTCTTTGGACCGCTTTCATTATCGAACTCACGCCTGGTCCAAACATGACCTATTTGGCAATTCTCAGCATATCGGAGGGCAAAAAAGCCGGATTAGCAGCGGTCGCAGGCGTGGCGTTGGGATTGCTGATCGTCGGATTACTGGCAGCCTTCGGTTTAGCGGCCATCGTTGCGCAATCAAGATTTCTCTATGAAGTGATGCGGTGGGGCGGCGTCGTATATTTACTGTGGCTCGCATACGATATCTGGCGTCAGCATGATGCGAAGAACGCTGACCAGAAAAACAACAGCAAGTCACTCGCAACTTATTTTCAACGTGGCTTGATTACAAATCTCCTCAATCCTAAAGCTGCGGTTTTCTATCTGGCCGTAATGCCACCCTTCATCGACGCAGGAAAACCTCTCCTCGCGCAAACGCTGTCTCTCAGTGTCAGTTACGTTATCGTGGCAACCTGTGTACACGCAGCCATTGTCTTGCTTGCGGCTCAGGCCAGAACTGCGCTCACAAATTCGGCACAAGTGATCCTGATTAACAAAACCTTATCGCTCAGCCTCGTCGCCGTAGCGCTTTGGTTGGCATGGACGACACGTCAAAATTAGCCACTAATGATCGGGAGGTTAACGACTAGTCGCGAGAACCAGAGCAGGCTATAGGGTAACCGCCGAATATTCAGTCGGTTGCCAAGGAAACAAGCAAAAAGCGCCGATGACCCCATCGCAAGCCCTGAGTAACCTCCTCGCGCAAGTGGCTCGCAAAGATCGGGCTGCTTTTGAGAGCGTCTATCGGACAACGTCTGCGAAACTCTATGGAATCATCTTACGTATCTTGCAGCGTAGGGATATCGCCGATGAGGTGTTGCAAGAGGTTTACGTGAAAATCTGGGACAGAGCTGGCGATTTCGATCCACGCGTCGCGTCCCCAATTTCCTGGATGGCGGCTATAGCGCGCAACCGCGCGCTTGATGAATTGCGCCGTAAGCGACCAGAATCGATTGAAGATCATCCTGAATTGCTCGACGTCGAGTCAGACGATGAATCTGCGCTGGCAAGGGTCATGCGCGGCGACGACGGTAAGCGCCTTGCCGACTGCTTGTCTCGCCTCGAACCGCCGCGCCGCGACATGGTCGTGCTCGCCTATTGCGAAGGCTTGAGCCGCGAAGAGCTATCTGAAAAATTCGGCCAGCCGGTGAATACTGTGAAAACGTGGCTGCGTCGTTCTTTAACGCAACTCAAAGGCTGCCTCGGCGGATGACCGATCAAGACGACATCGACGGACTGGCTGGCGAATACGTGCTTGGCACGTTGGACGCGACCGAACGCACGGCCGTCGCGGCGCGTCGTCAGCGCGAACGCGCGCTCGATACGGCGATTGTTGCATGGGAGCAGCGGCTGAGCCCATTACTTGAAGCTATCCCTGAGATAACGCCACCCGATCACATCTATCCGCAAATTCAGATGCGCATGTCGAGCGCAAGCGGTCTGCGCACACAATCGAACGCCGATGTCATGAAACTCAAGAGAAGCGTCAGCTTCTGGCGCAACTCGGCAGCGATTGCGTCGGCTCTAGCTGCAAGTCTCATCGTCTTCATTGGCGTGCGCGAGCTGACACCTAAACCACCGTCCAAAAATTTGGTTGCCGTTTTACAGAAAGACGCAGCCTCTCCCGCGTTTCTTGTATCTGTTGATGTTGACAACAGATTGATGACAGTACGTCCCGTCGCTGCAAAGCCGGAAGCGGGCAAAAGCTATGAACTCTGGCTCGTGCACGACAGTCTTGGTGCACCGAAATCGCTGGGTGTTATTGATGAGCCAACGGCGATGCAACGCCCATCACTGGCAGCCTACCAACCTGACGTGATCGAAGCCGCAACGTTTGCCGTTAGCCTTGAACCTGAGGGTGGATCCACCACGGGGGCACCAACTGGGCCCGTGGTATTTGCAGGCAAACTCATCCCTGCGGATGCGCGCTGACAGTCACCAGACGATCATAAGTGTGATGCTCAGTTCGCAATGATGGCGATACTGCGATGGATCACAAAATAACATAAATTTAAAAACTACTTTCAGTGAAACCGAGCGATCTCCGCATCGTTACTTCGTTGCGCATCTATGTTGATGCGCATGAATAACCCCGGAGAATATACCGATGTCTAAATCCATCCGCGCCTCGTTACTTGGAGCATCAGCTCTCGCATTGAGCTTATCTCTCGGCGCAATCGCAACGCCAACATTTGCAGAAATGAAAGAAAAGACCGTCAGCGTCGGTGGCGCTGAAATGTTCCCATCAAAGAATATCATCGAGAATGCTGTGAACTCTAAGGATCACACAACTCTCGTTGCAGCCGTCAAGGCAGCAGGTCTCGTTGACACGTTGTCAGGCAAGGGTCCTTTCACAGTGTTTGCGCCTATAAACACAGCCTTTGAAAAGTTGCCTGAAGGCACCGTGCCAACACTCTTGAAGCCAGAAAACAAAGAGAAGTTGTCCGGCATTCTCACGTATCACGTCGTCGCCGGCAAAATGTCGGCAGCCGATCTCGAAGCCAAGGCAAAAGCCAACAGCGGAAAGGTCGAACTCAAAACTGTTGCTGGCGGCACCATCACAGTGATGAGCGACAACGGCGCATGGGTTGTCGTCGATGCAAAGGGTGACAAATCCAAGATCACCATTGCCGACGTCAACCAGTCTAACGGCGTGATCCACGTCGTCGATACGGTTCTTCTTCCAAACTAATCTCAAATAGCGCTTTTCTGTGCCGGTGCGAACCGTCCCCCCATATTGGATCGGCACGGAAAGCGGGGCCGACCAGATCTCTGTCATGAGGTCTGGTCGGAAATTCCTATGCAATCTACACAGGTCATTTAACCGCGTCCTATGAACGGCATCGCCGTGGCCATCACGGTCATAAATTGCACGTTGGCTTCGAGCGGCAAGTTCGCCATGTAAAGAACAGCATCGGCAACATGATCGGCATCCATACGCGGCTCGATCATCACTTGCCCGTTGGCTTGTAAAATCCCCGACGCCATTTTCGCCGTGAAGTCGGTTGCAGCATTCCCAATGTCGATCTGCGAGCACGCGATATTATGTGCACGCCCGTCGAGCGAAATTGATTTCGTAAGCCCAGTCATGGCGTGCTTTGTTGCGGTATAGGGCGCGGACAAAGGCCGTGGAACGTACGCCGATATCGAGCCATTATTGATGATGCGGCCACCGTTGGGCGTCTGCGCTTTCATGATCCGAATGGCTTCTTGCGCACATAAGAAAGCACCGGTCAAATTCACATCGACAACACGCTTCCAGTCTTCCAGCAATACATCTTCGATCGGCGTACCTTGTGCAAAGGTACCAGCATTATTGAACAAAACATCAAGCCGACCGAAACGAGCGCGACATGCAGCAAAACTAGCCTGCACAGACTTTTGATCAGATACGTCCGTTGGTATGACAAGACAGTCACCGCCACCAGCATGTGCCAGACGTGCGGTTGCTTCCAATTCACCGACACGACGTCCGGTAAGCACAACGTGATAACCCGCGGATTGCAGTTTAATGGCAACGGCGCGACCAATGCCCGATCCCGCACCGGTTACGAATGCAACTTTTTCTGATGACGACATCGCGTTCCTCCACCGGTAGCGCGCAAAATATAAAAACGGGGCAGCCATCGGACCGCCCCAAATAAACACGAAACCAATCAGAAAATCATATCAGCGCGTCGGCACCGGTTTTTCACCGCGATAATCGTAAAATCCACGTCGCGTCTTACGCCCGAGCCATCCGGCTTCAACGTATTTCACGAGCAGAGGACACGGACGATATTTAGAATCCGACAGGCCCTCATACAGCACTTGCATCACACTCAAGCATGTATCCAGCCCGATAAAGTCGGCCAGTTCCAGCGGCCCCATAGGATGATGCGCGCCCAGTTTCATGGCCTTATCGATGGCTTCAACCGTCCCGACGCCCTCGTAAAGCGTATAGACGGCCTCATTGATCATCGGAAGTAAAATACGATTGACGATGAAGGCTGGAAAATCTTCCGAAACAGCGATTTTCTTACCCAGGCTCTCGACAAATGTGCGCGCCGTCGCGAACGTTTCGTCTTCAGTCGCAATGCCACGAATAAGCTCGACGAGCTCCATCAGCGGCACCGGATTCATAAAGTGCATGCCGATGAAATCTTCAGGCCGGTCTGTGGTTGCAGCTAACCTCGTGATCGAGATTGAAGATGTGTTGGATGCCAACAAGGCCGTTGGCTTGAGATGCGGGCAGAGCGCTGCAAAAATCTTATGCTTGAGATCTTCGTCTTCTGTTGCAGCTTCGATAACAAGGTCGCAGTCGCCGAAATCTGCCATCGACGGAGCAAACGTAATCCGCTCAATCGCTTCATCTTTGTCGGCATCCTTGATCAAACCCTTAGCGACCTGACGCGTCATATTATGGCCGATAAGCTCGATGCCTTTATCGTAGGACTCGCGCTTTAGGTCATTGAGCGCAACCGTATAGCCAGATAGCGCAACGACATGGGCAATGCCGCTGCCCATTTGCCCCGCCCCGATAATCCCCACCTTGGCTATCGACCGCGAGGGCTTCGGACCTGCCTTGCTCTTGTCGCTAAGCTTGGAGACTTGAGGCATTCGGAGCATTCCTTCACAAGGCAATAGTGTCGTGCGCGCGCTAGTCGATCAAGTCATCGGCCGTCGGCTATTTTTTCAGTTCGGCCTCAAGTTCCGGCAGAGCCTGGAACAGGTCAGCGACAAGTCCATAGTCGGCTACTTGAAAAATCGGTGCCTCCGCATCTTTGTTGATCGCGACAATAACTTTGGAATCTTTCATACCTGCAAGATGCTGAATCGCACCCGAGATGCCGACAGCTATATAGAGTTCGGGCGCCACAACTTTGCCGGTTTGCCCAACCTGCAAATCGTTGGGGACATAGCCAGCATCGACCGCTGCGCGCGAGGCACCCATAGCGGCACCCAGCGTGTCAGCAACGGGCTCAATGTACTTGGCAAAGTTTTCGCCATTTCCCATGCCGCGACCGCCCGAGATAATCACTTTGGCGGCTGTCAATTCAGGACGATCGGACTTGGTCAATTCGGCCTTCTCGAAGGCCGAAGCACCGACGGCAGCGGGTGCAGAAATCGCTTCGATAGCCGCTGAGCCGCCCTCTGGTGCCACAGGAAATGCAGCCGTGCGAACCGTAATGACTTTCTTCGCTTCCAAAGATTGGACCGTTTGGATGGCATTGCCGGCATAAATCGGTCGCTCGAAAGTATCGTGCGAAATCACTTTCGTGATGTCGGAAATCTGCATGACGTCGAGTTTGGCTGCTACGCGCGGGAGAATATTTTTACCCGACGCAGTCGCTGGCGCGACGATCGCTTTGTATGGCCCGACGAGTGCGAGAAGAACTTCCGCAATTTCCTCAGCAAGAGCGTTGGCAAGATGCGGGGCATCTGCGACCAGCACTTTCGTGACGCCGTCAAGTTTCGCTGCAGCTTCCGCCGCAGCTTTGCAATTTGAGCCTGCGACGAGAATGTGAACTTCGCCGCCGAGCTCCTTGGCCGCTGACAAGGCTTTCGCAGTGGCTTGCGAAAGCGCATCGTTGGTGTGCTCCGCCAGGAGAAGAATGGACATTAGAGCACTCCAGCTTCGGTTTTAAGTTTCTGCACCAATTCCGCCACGCTGGACACTTTGATCCCAGCTTTTCGCGTAGCAGGTTCTGATGTTTTCAGAACTTTCAGTCGTGGTGCGATGTCCACGCCGAAATCATCTGGCTTCTTGATGTCGAGCGGCTTCTTTTTGGCCTTCATAATATTGGGGAGAGATGGATAGCGCGGTTCGTTCAAGCGCAAATCCGTCGTCACAACCGCTGGCAATTTCAGCCGCACCGTTTCGAGACCGCCATCGACTTCACGCGTCACCGAGACGCCATCGGCCGATGCTTCAACTTTCGATGCAAAGGTGCCTTGAGCCCAGCCCAGCAAACTGGCGAGCATCTGACCCGTCTGATTGGAATCATCGTCAATCGCCTGCTTACCCAAAATGACCATGTCGGGTTTCTCGGCCTCGACGATAGCTTTCAGCAGTTTTGCAACAGCCAGCGGCTCAACAGTGGCGCCATCTGGCGTTTCAATGAGAATGCCACGGTCTGCGCCGATGGCTAGTGCTGTGCGAATAGTCTCTTGGGCCTTCGTCGATCCGATCGAAACGATGACGACTTCGCTCGCGCCACCCTTTTCTTTCATGCGTACTGCTTCTTCGACGGCAATTTCATCGAAAGGGTTCATCGACATTTTGACGTTCGCCAAATCGATACCCGATCCGTCCGGCTTGACGCGAATTTTGACGTTGTAATCAACGACCCGCTTTACGGGCACAATAATTTTCATGCCTTCCGCCAGAGCCCTGGCGCTCCCAATTCTTCTTTTTTCAAAGCTTGGCCGACATTTTTGCGCGACCGTGGAGTGTTCGAAACGCGACCAGAGATAAATGCGATAAAATTCAGCATAAGCCGCTGTTCAGCGTCACCTTCGCATGTGCGAAGTGTGGAAGCTACGGTTGGGCTCAAATGAAGTCAATTGCCGCAAGGCGTCGCGCCGGGCGGTTAAATGAGCCTGGAATAAATGTTAGCTTTCAATGCCCTGAATAACGTGACCCGCACTTCAAAGCGACATGGGCTAGCTGAATAAAGGCACACCGCGCCGCCGCATCACGAGGATCAAAACAGCCCCGGCAATAAGACCTCCGATATGAGCCCACCATGCCGTAGGACCAACTTGCGGCAGCATGACCATAACCACCTGCAAAGCAATCCAAATGCCCAGGGCGAGGGCAGCCGTAATTTTCAAAGGCAAGAATTTGAATGCGAGAACCCAAACCCCGACGCGGGGATGTAACATGAGATAAGCCGCAATCACGCCGGACACCGCGCCACTCGCACCGATCAAAGCATCCGAACTCTCAGGCAAGATGGCCGCGTGCAACAGCGCCGCCGCCACTCCGCAAATCAGGTAAAAAACCAGATAACGCCCGTGCCCGAGCGCATCCTCAACGTTATCCCCGAACACCCACAAAAACAGCATGTTGCCGATCAGGTGCATGGCATCGCCATGAAAGAACATATAGGAGATCAACGTCGCCCGTTCGGGAACAGGGATCAGATCGCTGGAAACTGCAGCGCTAGAATCGAACATGCCAGCTTGAAACAATTCCTGGGGCACCACAGCAAAGCTCGCAATGAGAGCTTGATCACCACCTATCGACGACTGAAATAAAAACACCAACACGTTGAGAGCAATCAATGTGACGGTCACATACTGAAAGCGAATGGCTTTGAGCGTATTGTCATCACCTAAGGGAACAAACACTGCGGGCGACCCTCTCGAATTTGCAAGCACTTCGCCGTCAGCGGTTTTTACCCGGAACCCAAAGCACGTCGGCTTTGCCGTGATCATTTACATAACGACCAGCAACAAATAGAAAATCTGAAAGTCGATTGATATACTTCAAAGCCGCAGAACTCACCGGCTCATTGGGTAGGCTTGCAAGTTCGACCATGATGCGCTCGGCACGACGGCTGACCGTTCGCGCCACATGCAGTGCCGCCGCAGCCGGTGTGCCCCCTGGCAGTATGAAAGACTTCAAAGGCTGCAAAACAGCATTCATCTGGTCGATCTCATCTTCCAGCCGCTTTACCTGCGCATCCGACATGCGCAGCGGCTCATAGGGAAGTTTCTCGCCGCGATCTGGCACGCATAAATCGGCACCTAAATCGAACAGGTCGTTTTGAATACGACCTAACATTTCATCGACAGCGATATCGGCACCGGCCAGATGCACCCGCACCATGCCGATCTGCGCGTTGGTTTCATCGACAGTGCCATAGGCGGCAATCCGCACCGATGTTTTAGGCACGCGCTCACCGGAACCGAGCGCAGTCGTACCAGCGTCCCCCGTTTTGGTATAAATGCGGTTTAAGACGACCATGAAGCTCCCATCCTAATGCAGCCCGTGAGCGGCCGTTTGGCGACACGCAACCTGCCAATCATCGTCCGAAAAACACATACGTCATAATGACCAGGATCGCGAAAAACTGAAGTCCCACACGCCAACGCATCAATTTTTGGCTGAGATTTGGACTATCGCCCTTCAACATGCTGCGCAGACCTAAAACCAGAATTATCAGCACCGCAAAAACGGCGATGGTTGTTGAATGGTAAAGTAACATTTCCATGGGAGTAATCTCTCAGCCGAGCATCCCACTAGTTATGCGTGATTGGCCATGGCGGCAACGCAAATCGAACATAAAAGAGGCTTGCACGATACACTGACGTATCGACCGAACCCTTGCTTTCATTACGCAATTGCAAGTTGCCAACCTCAAGAAAAGCCTTAATCCTGATGGCTGGATGATGCTTCACTGAGCGGCCTAGAATTTAACCTTAGATCACATACTGAGACGGATGCGCGGCGGCCCCTCTCCCACGAAGATGACGAGACCAAGTTTGCCCTTCGATACTGAAAACCACCAGATCACCACAACTGCCAAAGGTCGAGCTGCGCGCGCAGCATGCTTGGCATTGTGCATGTCGTTGCTGGCAACAGGTCAGACGTCAGCTCAGACGGCAGCAACCATTGGGCCAGATGAAGCCAAGCGCGAACTTGACGCGCGTCAAAACCAATTGAGCGAAGCGCAGAAGAAAGCCCAGGCTCTACAAACCGACGTTTCAGATCTCGACTCCGAGCGTGAGCGTTTGAACGCCCGTCTGGTTGAAACAGCAGCTTTAGTACAACGCAGCGAAGCGCAGTTGACGTCGATTGAAGGCCGGATGGTCGAGCTTGAAGCCCAAGAAAAAATTGTCCGCGGCTCGCTCGATCAACGTCATGGACAAATAGCGACGTTGCTGGGTGCGCTCCAGCGGATGGGCCGCAACCCACCGCCCGTTTTGATTACACGCCGCGAAGATGCTTTGAAGATGGTGCGCAGCGCCATGCTGTTATCGTCGGCCTTTCCTGAACTGAAAGGCCAAGCCCTGCAATTGACTCAACGCCTCGACGATTTGCTGCGTGTCATGACCGACATTCGCAGCGAAGGCCAGCGCCTGCAAGCGGAAACCGATCGGCTGAATGAATCGCGCACGCGCTTGGCCAACCTCATGGAAGCCAAGAAATCAACCATTGCCGACCGGCAAAACGAATTGATTGCGGTGCGCCAAGCTTCAGCCGAAATCAGCAAGAATGTCGAAGATCTCTCCGAATTGATTGGAAAGCTGGATCAAGCGGTCACAGCCAATGTCAGTGCTCTTGGCAACTATCAGAACGAGTTAAAGAAAGATCCGCCCTCGCCAGCGCCAGATACGGCAAACCCATCCGTCGTTGTCGAAACGGCTTCTGCGACACCAACATCGCCAGATTCTCCCGATGCCACAACTACCGCCACCGCTGTCCCAGCAGCAGCCGATACGGGTGTCGTCACAATAGCGCCGCCAGCGGCAACAGAGACCCAGGTCGCCGCGTTATCGCCCCCAAAACTCAAACCGCAAATCGTTGAATTGGCGCCATCATCGACGGGCTTGATTTTGGGCAACCCCGGGCGCATCAAACCGGCCATTCCTTTTGCCTCAGCACGCGCCAAACTGCCGATGCCAGCCCAAGGGCGACGCGCGCTGGCATTCGGTGAGCGCACACAGTACGGCGGCCAATCCAAGGGCATGGTCCTGGAAACGCGCAATGGTGCCCAAATTACCTCGCCATGCGATGGCTGGATTGTTTATGCTGGCGAATTTCGCAGCTACGGCCAACTCTTGATCATCAATGCCGGTGACGGCTATCATATTCTCTTGGCTGGACTGTCGCAAATCGACGTTCAACCAGGTCAATTCGTGCTCGCGGCAGAGCCCGTCGGCACGATGGGCGGCGTTACCAAATCGTCATCGACACAAACCGGCGCGTCCGTTTTATACGTAGAGTTTCGTAAAGATGGGCGACCCATCGACCCTGATCCCTGGTGGGTGTCAGGTCAGCAGAAGGTACAAGGCTAATGCGCAAGACTGATTATGCATTCTGGACGTTTCTGCTGATGACGGGGCTTGCCGCCGCCACGACATTCATGAACGTCACGCAAACGTATTCGGCGACGCCGTCACAGAACTCCGAGCTCTATCGACAGCTCGATTTGTTCGGCGACGTGTTTGAGCGCGTGCGCTCTGAGTATGTCGAAAAGCCCGACGACACTCAGATGATCGAAAACGCGATCAACGGCATGCTGTCCTCGCTCGACCCGCACTCATCCTACATGAGCCCAAAGAATTTCCGCGACATGCAGGTGCAAACGCGCGGTGAGTTCGGTGGTCTGGGCATCGAAGTGACGATGGAGAACGGCGTCATCAAAGTGGTTGCCCCGATCGATGAAACGCCAGCAGCCAAAGCCGGCATCCTATCGAACGATTTGATCACCCACCTCGACAACGAGCAGATCACTGGACTGACACTGGAACAGGCCGTCGAGAAAATGCGCGGACCGGTGAATACGCCAATCACACTGACAATCATGCGCAAAGGTAAGGATGAACCCTTCGACGTGAAAGTCACGCGCGATGTCATCCGTATCAACGCAGTTAAGGCGCGCGCAGAAGACGATGTCGCTTACATCAAGGTCTCTACGTTCAACGAACAAACGCACGCGAACGTCGTCAAATCGATTGAAAATTTGAACAAAGAGATCGGCCCAAAACTCAAAGGTTACATCATTGACTTGCGCAACAACCCTGGCGGTTTGTTGGATCAGGCGATTGCTGTCTCCGATGACTTCCTTGAGCGCGGCGCGATTGTTTTGACCAAGGGCCGTAATAACGAAGAAACCCAGCGTGCCAATGCCCGTCCCGGCGACCTGACAGACGGCAAGAAAATTGCCGTGCTGATCAATGGCGGGTCTGCTTCGGCATCCGAAATTGTGGCCGGTGCTTTGCAAGACCATAAGCGCGGCACCATCATAGGCACACGGTCGTTCGGCAAAGGCTCGGTGCAAACGATTATTCCGCTCGGTGCCAATGGCGCGATCCGTTTGACCACAGCGCGCTATTACACGCCATCCAATCGTTCGATCCAAGCCAAAGGTATCGATCCCGACATCTTGATCGAAGAGGAATTGCCCGACGATCTCAAAGCTAAAATGGCCAATGAAAAGCCACGCGGTGAAGCCAGCTTGCGCGGCCATTTGAAGAATGCTGACGGCACGGAAAAAACCGAAGGTTCGGATAAGACCGAAGAGAAGAAGGAAGAAGTTTCCGGCTCATCGTCTTACGTTCCCAAAGAGCCTGAAAAGGACACGCAGCTCCAGTATGCGCTGTCGTTCCTACGTGGCACAGCGAAAGAGCCGCCGGCTGCCAACAAGGCTGCAACCACCACGCCGCCTGCTACACCAGAAGCAGCAGCGACGCCGCCATCGGCTGGCACTGAGCCAGAAAAGAAGACCACACCGAACTGATATGTTCGGCTATCCCCAAAACAAATTTGAACTACCGATGGGCGCCCTCGTGGCGCCCATCTTTTTGCAAGCCAAGCAGGATAAAAAGCCTTGTCGAAACCACCCCCAACGCCGTCAAGCGACAATCCCGATCCATACGCCAACCTTGGCTATCGCCCCTGCGTCGGCCAAATGGTCATTAATCGCGAAGGCCTCGTCTGGATCGGCTGTCGCGCCGATGCCAAAAACGAAGCCGAAGGACGCGGAGCTTGGTGGCAAATGCCACAGGGCGGCATTGATGACGGCGAAGATCCCAGTGCGGCGGCACGCCGTGAATTGCGCGAGGAAACGGCCATAACGTCAGTCGAACAAATCGCCGAGTTCCCGAGCTGGGTGCATTACGACCTTCCGCGCGACCTCATCGGTAAGGCCTGGGGCGGTCGCTATCGTGGCCAAAAGCAACGCTGGTTCGCGTATCGTTTTATAGGGCCTGACAGCGAAATCAACATCACGCCACCACCAGGTCTGGAAGTGGAATTCGTCGCTTGGCGTTGGGCTCCCGTCAGCGAACTGCTCGACCTCATTGTGCCGTTCAAACGCGATGTCTATGGCGAAGTTTTATCTGAGTTTGCGAAACTCGCAGTCCCGCTCAACTCGGAATTGCACAAAACATAGCCAACGCGGCAGCAACAGGCAGAGCAACCAACAATCTACCTCCTGCCTCATCCAAGACCTAGAAGGTGACGACCGTCATCAGCGATCCCACATTTTCGTGTACTTTAGCAACATGTGATTCGCTCATGTCTATCGAGACAACTATGCAACGCGAGACTGATGAAGACGTTGTCCAAACCAACTGAATTCCAAACCGCCTTACCTTTGCGGTCGAGCGTGGGAATTCTGCTGCTCAATAGGCATGGCAAGGTTTGGGTTGGGCGTCGGAGACCGAAATGGGCTGGCGACCACACGGCTCAAATCTGGCAAATGCCACAGGGCGGCATTGAAAAATATGAACCGCCGCGGATCGCTGCGCTGCGCGAACTGCGCGAAGAAACCGGGATTACCAGCGTAGACGTCTTAGCTGAACATCCCGAATGGCTGAGCTATGAACTGCCCGAAAGTTTACTCGGCATCGCGCTCAAAGGTCGATATCGCGGCCAGCGCCAGAAATGGTTTGCGATGCATTTCCTCGGCGACGAAAGTGAAATCGATATTGCCGCCAAAGAAGGCACGAAAGCCGAATTTGAAACCTGGCGGTGGGCACCCATAGCAAGTGTTCCAAAGCTGATCGTACCGTTTAAGCGCGAGCTTTATGAGCAGGTGACAAGCGCTTTCTCTCATCTCGCTGAGAAAGATTTCAGCGAAACAGTCTAAGCCATCAGCGCAATGATCTAAGTTCTTAAGCCGCGCGGCTCGACAAGCGCTTCAGCTCGCTGACAAGCGTATCCGCGATCATGCGCGCTTCGTCATCCTTGGCACCCACTAACTCTGCTTCCGCCGTTTTGAGTTCGGCTGCCAACATCGACGGTGTCATATCATCGAGGTCGAACGCTTTGTCGGCAAGCACCGTCAAACGCGCAGGATCGACTTCAGCAAAGCCAGATTTGACGAACAACCGTTTTTTGCTGCCCTGTGCAGACACATCCAACACACCGGGACGCAATGTGGCAATAACGGGCGCATGACCCGGAAGCATGGTGAACTCGCCATCCGCGCCTGGGACGATGGCCTGCTCGGCATCGACCGACAGCAAAACGCGCTCAGGCGAAACGAGTTCGAATTTGAATGTAGCTGCCATCGCGGTTCGTCCTTAAACTTCAAATATGCGGCCAGCGAGAATGCGACTTGCTATGCCGTCTCATCGTCTTCATCACCACTGCCCACTTTCGCACGCACGTCTTCGGGGGTCTGCAACCCGGTTCCGCAAAACGGGCAAAAAAACAGCGGATGATCGACAAGCCCTGGCTCATCGTCTTCCAGATCGACAAGTCCAACTGTCATGTAGATCACGCCGTCCGAACCGACAGTGACCAGCGGTTCGAAATCGCCACCTTCCAGAGCTTCTTTGAGCTCTTCGCAGCAACTTCCGAACGCTTGTGTTGTGGCAACCACGTCAATTCCTTCCCTGCGCCCGCCCTCATGGGCAAGCAAAATTATTATGCCGCTTCTGCGAGCTTCTCAGCCTTGGCAATCGCTTCTTCAATGGTGCCGACCATGTAGAACGCTGGTTCCGGCAGATGATCGTAATCGCCTTCGCACAGGCCCTTGAACGCCTTGATTGTGTCTGCCAATGGCACCTGCTTGCCGGGCGAACCGGTAAACACTTCGGCGACAGTAAAGGGCTGCGACATGAAACGCTCGATCTTGCGCGCGCGGGCCACGGTCATTTTGTCGTCTTCCGACAATTCGTCCATACCGAGAATCGCGATGATGTCCTGCAAGCTCTTATACTTCTGCAGGATCGATTGGACCCTACGAGCAACCGCATAGTGCTCCTCGCCAACGATACGTGGATCGAGCATGCGCGACGTGGAGTCGAGCGGATCGACGGCCGGATAAATGCCCTTTTCAGCAATCGAGCGCGACAAGGTCGTGGTGGCGTCCAAATGCGAGAACGACGTCGCAGGTGCCGGGTCGGTCAAGTCGTCGGCAGGAACGTAAATCGCCTGCACCGACGTAATCGAACCCTTTTGCGTCGTGGTGATGCGCTCCTGCAGGGCGCCCATGTCGGTCGCCAGCGTCGGCTGATATCCCACAGCCGATGGAATACGACCCAGCAATGCCGACACTTCCGAACCAGCCTGCGTAAAGCGGAAGATGTTATCGACGAAGAACAACACGTCCTGGCCCTTGTCGCGGAAGTCTTCGGCAATGGTAATGCCGGACAGCGCGACGCGCATGCGCGCACCGGGTGGCTCGTTCATCTGGCCGTAAACAAGCGCGCACTTCGAGCCCTTAGTAGAGCCGTTATTCTTCTTAGGATCGACGTTGACGTTAGATTCGATCATCTCATGATACAGGTCGTTGCCTTCACGCGTCCGCTCGCCAACGCCTGCGAACACCGAGTAACCGCCATGCACCTTGGCGATGTTGTTGATCAATTCCATAATGAGAACGGTCTTACCGACGCCAGCGCCGCCGAACAGACCGATCTTACCGCCCTTTGCGTAAGGTGCGAGCAAGTCAACGACCTTGATGCCCGTAACAAGAATTTGTGCTTCCGATGACTGCTCGGCAAAGCTCGGCGACGGCTGATGAATGGCGCGAACGGCATTGGTGTTGATCGGACCGGCTTCGTCCACCGGCTCACCGATGACGTTCATGATGCGGCCCAAACACTCGTCACCCACAGGCACCGAAATCGGCGAGCCTGTATCGGTGACGTCTTGGCCCCGTACCAAACCCTCCGTCGAGTCCATGGCAATCGTGCGCACGGTATTTTCGCCCAGATGCTGAGCAACTTCGAGCACCAGACGAACGCCGTTATTGCTCGTCTCCAGTGCGTTCAAAATCTCCGGCAAATGCCCGTCGAATTGCACGTCAACGACGGCGCCCGTAACCTGGCGGACCTTACCAATCTTGCTAGCCATAGTATCGTTTCCTCAACAGGTTCGATTGTAATTAGAGCGCTTCGGCGCCCGAAATGATTTCGATGAGTTCTTTGGTGATGTTGGCCTGTCGCAGACGATTGTACTTGATCGTCAGCTTGTTGATCATGTCGCCAGCATTGCGCGTAGCGTTGTCCATGGCGCTCATGCGAGCCCCTTGCTCAGACGCAGCATTTTCGAGAAGCCCGCGGAAAACTTGAGTCGACACGTTGCGCGTCAGCAGGAAGCCGAGAACTTCTTCTTCGCTTGGCTCATACTCCTGCACAGCCATCGCACCCTTGGGCGCGCTGCTATCGACTTCAGGAATTTTCGCTGGGATCAGTTGTAGAGCTGTCGGCTTTTGCAAAATCACAGACTTAAATTCAGAGAAATACAAAGTCGCGACGTCGAATTCGCCAGCCTCGAACATCGCCAAGACTTTATTTGCGATACCTTCAGCATTCGAAAACCCAAGCTGCTTGATGCCCGCTAATTCAATCCGCTCAACAATGTTTTTACCCAGGTCGCGACGCAAGTTGTCGGCACCTTTGCGGCCAACCGTCATGATTTTGACAGTCTTACCCTGACCGATCAAACGCATCGCATCCTGACGAGCAAGACGCGCAATGTTCGAATTGAAGCCGCCGCACAATCCGCGCTCAGCCGTCATGACGATCAACAGATGCACTTGGTCTTTGCCGGTACCGATAAGCAATGGCGATCCCGAAGTCTTGTCAGTGATACGCCCAGCAACACCCGAAAGCACCGCATCCATACGCTCGGCATAAGGACGCGCCGCTTGCGCAGCCTCCTGAGCACGGCGCAACTTAGCGGCTGCCACCATCTGCATCGCTTTGGTAATTTTCCGCGTCGCCTTCACTGAGGCGATGCGGTTTCTCATATCTTTTAAGCTCGCCATGGAGCGGTCTCCTTAGGGGTCAGGTCTTAAGCCGTGAAGCCCTTGGCGAACTGATCGAGGAAATCGACCAGCTTCTTTTCAGTGTCGGCAGACAGTGCTTTTTCTTTAGCAGTCGTATCGAGGATCGACTTCTCAGCGCGCAACGCTGTCAGCAAGCTCTGCTCGAATTTGCCGACCGCTGACACCGGAATGCTATCGAGATATCCGCGCGTACCAGCGAAGATCACAGCAACCTGCTCTTCCATCTTGAGTGGCGAGAACTGTGGCTGCTTCAAAAGCTCAGTTAAGCGTGCGCCGCGTGCCAACAGCTTCTGAGTTGCGGCATCGAGGTCGGAGCCGAACTGAGCGAACGCGGCCATTTCACGATACTGGGCCAACTCGCCTTTGATCTTGCCGGCAACCTGCTTCATGGCTTTGGTCTGCGCCGACGAACCAACGCGCGACACCGACAGACCGACGTTCACAGCGGGGCGAATGCCCTGATAGAACAGATCCGATTCCAAGAATATCTGACCATCCGTAATCGAAATCACGTTGGTCGGAATGAATGCCGACACGTCGTTACCCTGGGTCTCGATAACCGGCAGCGCCGTCAGCGAGCCTTTACCAGCCGCATCGCCGAGTTTGGCAGCGCGTTCCAGCAAGCGCGAGTGGAGATAGAACACATCGCCAGGATAAGCTTCGCGGCCTGGCGGACGACGCAGCAACAGCGACATTTGACGATAAGCGACAGCCTGCTTCGACAAGTCGTCGTACGCGATCACAGCGTGCATGCCGTTGTCGCGGAAGAATTCGCCCATCGTGCAGCCGGTGAATGGTGCCAGGTACTGCATAGGTGCTGGATCTGAAGCGGTCGCAGCAACGATGATCGAATATTCCAGCGCACCGCGCTCTTCGAGAACTTTAACGAACTGCGCAACCGTCGAACGCTTCTGACCGATCGCGACGTACACGCAATACAGTTTAGAACCTTCATCCGTGCCAGCATTGAGCGGCTTCTGGTTCAAGAACGTGTCGAGAATGACGGCAGTCTTGCCCGTTTGACGATCACCGATGACGAGTTCGCGCTGACCGCGACCAATCGGGATGAGCGAGTCGATAGCCTTCAAGCCGGTCGCCATTGGCTCATGCACCGACTTACGTGGCAGAATGCCTGGGGCCTTAACGTCAACGCGCATCATCTTGTCAGACTTGATCGGACCCTTGCCGTCGATGGGATTGCCTAGGCCATCGACAACGCGACCGAGCAAACCTTTACCGACAGGGACTTCCACAATCGCGCCCGTGCGCTTGACGGTGTCGCCTTCTTTGATCGAACGGTCGTCGCCGAAAATAACAACGCCGACGTTATCGGCTTCCAGGTTAAGCGCCATTCCGCGAATGCCGCCTGGAAACGCGACCATCTCGCCAGCCTGGACGTTATCCAAACCATAAACGCGCGCAATGCCGTCGCCGACCGACAGCACCTGGCCGATCTCGGAGACTTCTGCTTCTTTGCCGAAATTCTTGATCTGATCCTTAAGGATCGAGGAGATCTCTGCGGCCCGGATGTCCATGTGACGTTTGACCCCTTAGCTTGGTCGTTTCAATTTATAAGACCCGTTGACCGAGCCCGGTTGATTTCAATGTCTCAAAAGTCCAAAGCGGCCTGACATTGAATGCCACGCCGCTTTTTGAATTCGTTTTATGCGCTTCCTGCACCGCCCAAGGCGACCTTGAGGTTTTGCAACTTGGTTCTCAGAGACGAATCCACCATACGGCTGCCGACCTTGACGATCAGACCACCCAGCAAAGTTTCATCGACATGGCTATTGAGCGTTACGTCTTTGCCGACCGAAGCTTTCAAGGCCTGCTTCAACTCGGCGGTCTGCGCATCATTGAGCTTTACAGCGCTGATGACATCGGCTGTCACTTCGCCTCGCGCACGCGCTGCCAACACACGAAATGCTTTGATCATATCGCTGATCGCAAACAAGCGCCGGTTGCTGGCGATCAACTTGAAGAAATTTGCAGCCAAGCCGCTAATTCCCGCTTTGTCGAGAATGAGGTCCAGCGCACGCGCTTGATCTTCAGCGGAGATGACAGGACTACGGACTAAGCGAACCAGATCGGCGCTACCATCCAACATGGACTGAAATTTCACCAGATCGGCTTCGACGTCAGCGATTTTTGAGCTGTCTTTCGCCAGATCGAACAAGGCCGCTGCATAGCGCCCCGCCACACCTTCTACGACTGTTTCGCCAGTTGCCACGTCGCTCGCTCGCGTTTCCGTCCGATAGGACGCATGTGGGGCGTGGCCTGAGAATGTGGCCCGTTCGTCGCCCGATTCAGGGAATGTTCGCTGTCAGCCAAAGGGCAACATCGGAGACTTGGCCCCACCAGCCGCCCTTTTATGAAAGCCGCGGTGCTCTTAACACGCGCACCCCTGTGCATCAACGCCCGCAGACAGGGCGCGATGCCGCATTAGCAGGCTTTTACGACAGTGCCGTCGCATCGCGTGCGCGCCTACGCGCGGTATTTAGAAATGGCCAGAATTTACAAAGCATTTCGCATTCTTTTCAGCGCCGCCGAATATGAACAGATGCTGCAACATCTATTCAAACTGCGTTCAACAGCACCTCGCTAATGATGAGGCGTAAGCTGACGGGTGTTCGTTGGCAGGCGACCCGGATGAGGACACCGCGGCCGACCAGGATCGGGAGATGTCCACCATGTCATTTCGTAAAACAGTCACATCCGCGATGATCGCAGCCACTGTCGCAGTTGGCTCCGTTGTGCCTTTGGCATCGGCAGCCCAGGCCCGCGACCATGATCGCGATGGCCGACGTGGTCGCGGATATGAGGAGTCGCGCCGCGATTTTGGACGCGATCATCGTCGCGACCGTCGTCATCATGGCTATCGCCACCACCGCAAAGATAAGCACGGCCGAAACATCGCTATTGGCGCGTTTGCGACCATTCTTGGTTTAGCCATTGCGGCCGAAGCATCACGCGACCGCGGCTACGACCGCTACGACTACTAAATTCAACTTCGAAAAAGTCAGCGAGCGCCAGGAGCGCCGCGCCATTGAAGAACGGCTGGGCCAGAAGGTCCGGCCGTTTATTTTTGACCACCAGCCTTACAACGCGTTGGCGATATGCACGGGCACTCGCCACGGCGTGACGAACACGACATCAAATCCAAGCTGATGCTGATGATAGCGGGGATGACGCGCGAGCCACAGATCAGCCGCACGCCGCACGCGCTGGCGCAAGCGTGGTGTGATCGACGCTTCGCACGCATCGCGCGTGTTACGGCTTTTCACTTCGATAAATGCGACGCGACCTCGCTTTAAACAAATCAAATCGATTTCGCCGAGTGGCGTTTTATATCGCCGTGCGAGAATGAGATGACCTCGCAGCATCAAATATCCAGCTGCGATGACTTCAGCGCTCAATCCACGTCGGTATCTCTGTTGGCGTTGCAGAGACGAACCGCGCGAGGATTGTTCGTCGCCTCGGCTCACGGCTCATCATCCTTGAGTTTTAAGCCAAGGCTATAAACGCGGGCCTTCGAAACTGACAACGCGTCCGCCACGGCTTTAGCAGCATCTTTCATGGTCATGCTGTTTAAAGCCACAGACAGTTTTTCGGTAATCTCACCATCGGTCACGATCGCAGCCGCAGCGGGTCCCACCACAATCACGACTTCGCCTTTGATCTCGCGCTCAGCCATATCTTTGGCGAGGTCAGGAAGCAGGCCACGGGCGTAGTCTTCGTGCAATTTCGTCAATTCGCGCGCTACAACACCATCGCGAGACCCAAGCACATCGGCCATATCAGCCAACGAATCTGCAACGCGCTGCGGTGCTTCAAAAAATATAACTGTAGCAGGGATATCTTTGATGTCGGCCAAACGCGACCGACGCGCTGCGGTTTTAGGCGGCAAAAACCCTGTGAAGAAAAATGCGTCTGTGGGTAGCCCGCTCGCCGATAGCGCACACAGCAGCGACGACGCTCCAGGAATGCTGAACACATCATGCCCGGCTTCTCGGCACGCACGCACGAGCTTAAAGCCCGGATCGGATATCAACGGAGTACCCGCATCAGAAATTATCGCGACGCGCTTTCCTGCATTTAATTCCACGAGCACACGCGACAGCTCACTTTCCTCGTTGTGGTCATGAAATGGTCGCGTCACGGCACGTATTGAAAAATGTTGCAGGAGCTTCGCGGAGTGGCGCGTGTCCTCGCAATAAACGAGATCTGCCCTCAGAAGCACCGTCAGGGCCCGCAAGGTGACATCGCCAAGATTACCGATGGGCGTTGCCACGAGATAAAGCCCGGGCGCGAGCGGTTCGAGTGCTTGACGCTCTAAATCGCGCGTAACCGCCGATACGAGTGCATCATGGCTCTTCGTTCTGCTCGTCGCATCGTCGTCGCTATCGCTAGCTTGAACCTTGGGGCTACGCGACACTGCAACATCCTTAAGCAAGTACGGCGCGAAGCTGGGGCGCACAAATCATCCGCACATCAAACCGCTTTTGCGGCGATCGGCAACTGTTTCGCGCAAAATGTGATGTATCGCTAGATTTAAGCGGCGATAGATCGATCGCCTGCACGCACCAAAACGGGCTCAAACTGATGGACCGAAGCACGCTCGCGACGACCGGGTATGGCCATGACGGCCGCCAACTCATCGGTCAAGGTTGAAATCGCATATTGCGCAAGATCGAGCTGTTGCGTAGCGGCCTTCTGCAATCGTTGCGCTTCTTCAGCACCGGCAATGGCCGTGACCAGAACGGTCGTAATACGCGACCACTGTTCCGATGCGCTGAGACGCAAAGTATCAGGTTCATTGTGCATGGAAGCGCCCTTAGCGATTGGAGAAGTCACACGCCACGCACGCTTGCTAAAGCCAGAGTCCAAAAAATAGATTTGCGCAGAACGCGCGAATACGCGCCTCGCACTTGCAAAGTCACTCATCACAATTTTCAGGTTCGGCACCCGCATAGGGAAATACCCAATAATTAGCGCCATATGTAATTGAGCTGATTTGCCGAATTAGACAAGCGCCCGCCCGGATGCAGATATTGCTGCACTGCCAAACCAAAGACGACCTTCGATTTAATTTTTAGTAAATTGGTTATGAGATGCGATGTAGCGATATAAGTTTATCGCCCAATAGGCTGCAAAAAAACATTACCAAGCCATTGTTTTATAATTATAATTATCTCATTTATCAGGCTGATGATGAGCACCCTCGAATATTCGCGAATAACACAGCGATCCAACTTTGATCTCGCATCATTCCAGAAAATCGCAGTGGCTAATTCAAATTTTTCAAATGAATGGATGAATAAATCGATGAGTTGCATAAGCCTATGCAGGCTTTGTTACTCCGTGCGTCATGCAATGATTAAAAGCCATCGCTGGATTTTTTTTGCTGCAATCCTTCACCATCTTTGGATTTCGCCGAGGAGAGTTTCGTCAATCTAGCCCGCGAGGATCGCAGAGCACTCTTGCGCAATGCGGCTGCGGCACGCTTCGCACTTAGCGTGCGGCGCACCTGGCGAATGACTTGGATGGGCTGCGTTTTGCTCGGACCGCTGTAGCGGTAATGACCCGTAATACGATCGACGAACAACCCGTCTTCAAGTTGCGGTCCCCAGCCCCTGTTATGAATGATGAGCGGACGCCCGGAGCTGCCAATCTCATTCGAAACGATAGCAATGTGCGATTGGCTGCCTCTATTCTGCGGACGGTGATAGGTGACGATGTCGCCAGGTAAATAATCTTCCGCCACATCCGTCACCGGCAGACTACGCCCTTGCGCAGCAAAGAAACGCCGCAGCACTTCCGTGCGCCGATGATCAATGCTCGTGTCTCCGCTGCCGACCCGCGCGCGATGCACGAGCCCTTGCAGATCGAGGCCGACGGCACGGTAAGCGCGAATAACCACATCCGTGCATACGCCAAAGAGCGATGGAACATCGCCCATGGGAAAGGACAGACGTTTGTAGCTGTCAGTATAAACGACAAATTCGCCGATCTGCGATTGAGCAGCTTGAGCAAGCGCGGCCCCGAAATCACGCGTCGTCGTCTCAGACGTAGCCAACGCTGACAGCTGCAACTGCCCTGGCTCATCGGCAACTTCATCCAAAGAGCATCGACGCTCCAACCCTTCGTAAACCTCTGACTCTTCGACGATTGCTGGAATGAGGGACGACAGTGCCTCTGTCTCAATCAGATCTGGAGCGCCCGTGGGCTGAAGTTCGTCGGGTTCCGGCGATGCAATGGCCAAGACCTGCCCAGCTTGCACCTCGCGCCGCAACGGTTTCTGAGGATCTGAAGAGCTCGGCGCTGCTATCGCTATATCGCGAGCACCGCTCGATGGTGCCGACTGTTGATTGCGAACGGGCCATGTCGCCAGCCCTGCAGTTCCCATCAACACCGCAATAACCAAGACAGCAGGTGTCGCGCGATGAGACCACAACGTGTTTGATGCAGTTGAATTTGCCGAAGCAAGTTCGACTGGCACAATGATGTCAACCAAGACACCATGAGAAAAGGATCGACGCGACGATTTCAATGTTGATGTTTTAAGCAACCCATCGACACGACTATTGGATTGAGCTCCAATAATGACAGGCGTGCCTTTGAGAACAGGCCGCGAAGCAGCCAACCCCTGGTGGCCATGACGCGATGGAGGTTTCGACAGCAGGACCAAATTCGGTCGGCTCATCCCCCGTCGCACGCTCTCATGAGATGGCTTCTTCACACCAACGCCCCAATACAAAGTCGCAACTCCGAAACTGTACGTCGCGGAGCGCGAGAAAAATAGGGCTGTTCTAGAAACACCTTCAGGCGCGGCGCTCTCGCCACGCCTGAAAGTCTAAGCAAAACTTAGCTAAACCCTATCGCCCGCTTGATATCTTCGGCCGAAGCACCTTCTTGCCGAAGCGAGCGCAAGCCCATATCGCCCGAACTCTTGGACAGCTTGCGTCCATCAGACCAGCGGATCAAACGATGATGGCTGTAAACGGGCTCAGGAAGCTCTAACAAAACTTGCAACAATCGATGCAAACCGGTGGCTGGCATAATGTCTTGTCCGCGCGTGACGTGTGTCACGCCTTGGCGCGCATCATCGACAACCACCGCCAAGTGATAGCTAGCTGGAACATCCTTGCGCACAATAACGGCATCGCCCCAACGCTCTGGCTCGGCACGCAGTGTTCGCGCAACGCCGTTCTCGTCGATTTCTGTGAACGTCAACGGCATTTCACCGATCTTGGCCCGCAACGCGGCCATGGCCGCATCCATATCCAATCGCAATGCTGGCGTGTCACCAGTTTCCAAGCGATTTTTGATCTCTTCCGCGGCAACTTTTTTCCAAAGTCCCGGATAAAGCGGAGCGCCATCAGGATCGACCCGCGAAGGATCGGCAGCAGCCTCAATCTCGGCACGCGAGGCAAAGCAAGGATACAACAATCCCATCGCGATCAGCTTGTCAGCAGCCGCCAGATATTCCGTAAAGTGCTCGGACTGAACCAGCACTGGCTCCTGCCAAGTTAATCCCAACCACGCCAGATCGTCGTAAATCGCCGCGACGTATTCCGGGCTACGACGAGCCACATCGATATCTTCGATACGCAGCACAAACCGCCCGCCATTTCGCTGGGCGATATCAAATGCTGTCAACGCCGAAAGGGCATGGCCGGCATGTAGCCAACCATTTGGCGACGGCGCAAAGCGCGTGACGACCGCGCTCAATCGCAGGTCCCCGTTTGACCCTCGCCAGGGGTATATTTACGCGCCACAGCCTCGACCACGCGGTCATACATTTTACGCTCCGCAACCGGATACAACATCGCCCAACTGTTGATCAATTTGCCTCCACACGTGAAACTCACACGCTCATAAAACATTTCATCGTTACGTATGCCCGACAGAACAAACCAACGCTTGCGCAAAGGCGCGTAATCGATAATTGCGCCCGCATAGTGCTCAGTCAAAAGAAACTCACGATAATCCGTGAGCGAATTGCCGCCCTCATTTGCAAACGCCCCGACTAGGAGTTTTGCCTTGCCATCCTTGGAAAAAAAGATGCCACCTTCATCGGTCGTCGGCGGCAACTTTTGCTCAAAAACGTCATTCGGATATCCAATCGAAAATCCATGACGCTGATTTTTTAAGGTATCCCAATTTTTAAATCGGGGTTGTCCGTGCACTGACATAGCAAACATCGCACAGAACACAACGAAGCAAACGACACGACCTGCAACCGCACATTGAGTCATGGGAAAACGCGCCTCTTGGATGCCGAGATAGACCTGCAAGAAGCCTCTTATTTTACGCCTGATCGCTCGCGACATAAAGTGTTCTGATGGAGAAATGGAGCGTGACCCACAAGCGTATGAAGGTGCTTGCAAGCGAGCAGCATGTAGCAAGAGGCGCTGCAGCAGTGGCACGGCAGTGCGATGTGATGGCCGCACTCTATGACAGCAATGGTGCACCGCCGTTGCGGACTTTCGACGCAAATTTTTCGGGCATCTCGCAAATCATTGTCGGCCAGCAATTATCGACAGCAAGCGCCAACGCAATCTGGTCGCGCGTGAAAACCGGTGTAGCGCCTTTCGATGCTCCAACTGTGTTGTCGCAATCCGACACTGTCCTTGCCGGCTACGGGTTGTCCTCGGCAAAGATCACAACTTTGAAAGCTCTAGCCGACGCAGTCGCTGCAAACACAATCGATATCGAAGCGCTCAGCGACCTACCCGAGGACGATATCATCGCCCAGTTGACGTCATTACACGGCATCGGACCTTGGACCGCCGACATCTATCTTTTGTTTGCGTTGCGTCGCGCAGACGCATTTGCGCCGGGCGATTTAGCTCTTCAGCTCGCAGCACAACGATTGTTTGCGTTGAAGGAACGCCCAACGCCCCATGCTTTGACTGCGCTCGCCGAACAATGGCGACCTTGGCGTGGCATAGCCGCTCGCCTCTTGTGGGCGGACTATGGGCGCGCCCGCGCATGCAACGCACCTAAGTCGGCTCAGAAGAAACCGAAGCTCCTCAATAGCAAGTTGCGGAAATAGCGCCAATATTCCACTTTTTTTGCAAGAAAACGGGGAAGCTTCACAGAACTGATATGCAGGACTAGTATCCCGGCCGTGTGGTGGGGACTAACGACGCGATTCGACGGCAAAACCGCGAGGACTGCGCGACTGTGAATGCTCACGTTTCCATACCGGACAATTGTCCGGCCCTTGTGCTGAATGCCGATTTTCGGCCTCTCAGCTATTATCCGCTTTCGTTGTGGAGTTGGCAGGACACCGTCAAAGCGGTGTTCTTGGATCGGGTCAACATCGTCTCCGAATACGAGCGCGTGGTCCGCAGCCCATCTCACGAATTCCGCTTGCCCAGCGTCGTATCGCTGAAAACTTATGTCCGACCGGCACTCTACCCGGCGTTCACGCGCTTCAATGTGTTTCTGCGCGACCGGTTCTCATGCCAATACTGCGGCGACAAAAGCGACCTCACGTTCGATCATCTCATTCCACGGTCGCGCGGTGGCCTGACGCGATGGGACAATGTCGTCACGGCGTGCGCACCATGCAATCTCAAGAAGGGCGGGTTGATGCCGCGCGATGCCGGTATGCACCCGGCATTCGAGCCTTACCGTCCGACAGTGTTCGAACTCCACCGCAACGGGCGTTTGTTTCCGCCAAACTATCTGCACGATAGCTGGCTCGATTATCTTTATTGGGATACGGAACTGGAACCCTAGCGCATCCACATATTCGCGCGGCTTCCGAACTACAAAAGCGCCCCGTCTCGCGAGACGGGGCGAAGTTATTTTGGAAGGATATCAATCGAATACTAAAGGCAACTTATGCCGCTCGCGCCATCGGATGCGCACACAGCTCAGCGGCAATGTGATCGACCGCTTTCTCCCAGGTGATGGCGTCATCGGCCGTTAAGCCAAACGTCGCCAAAGCATCGCTGGCTGTCCCGCCATCGCGAAACACGCGTGCACACGTGTGGCGACTGACAGCGATGGCCTGATGCCACTGAATGGGATTGAGATGATCGGGGACCGAGGGGGTCATGTGTTCAGCTCCGGGGGATGACGCTGCACGCTAAAATCATTTGGGTGCACACGCACGTTGCAACAAGAGGTAGGCGGCAGACACACAGAGCGCTGGAACATCACTACGCGAGACTGTGGTGCGTGATGTCTGGATTGAGGGCTAACTCGCTCACACTCCATATGTCTGCCAGCTCATTGGAGAACAAACGACTGTCCTCCGAAATCGGTTCCTTAGGTGACGCACGCAACGCAACAGCACACAAAGTCATAAAATGGGTGAGCCCCTCAGACCTACGCTTCAACGAGTTTGTCGAAGCGGCTCACCTAAATTCTTATGATCGCCCCGGACAAAAATCTTGAAATCTTTGTCCGTACTCGTACGCAACGAAACGCAACCCTGACGCAACGCTTACAAAAATCGACTGACGCGAACACACACGGACCGGGTCAAAGTGCTGAACTGAAGATTTGCAACGAGATAAGGACGTGAACGCAGAAACTACGAACCCCTCAGCTGCTCATCTCCCCCCGTTCGCACTCGACCCAGTTGTGTTGCGCGAACGAAGAGAGAATAGCCGTCACATTCAGGCAACGCCAAGGCGCGATCTTGTCCACGCGATGATATTCGCTTGACTGTCTTGTGAAGGCAACAAAATCAATCTTTTCTCGTCGCACGAGATTTGTGGACAACCTGACAGGTCAAATATTTAGCGGCTGTTTGCGCCGCCGTCCTGCACGGCAAATGCCGCGCGCAAAGTCAAAGCCATCAACACAAATGAAATGGCGGCGTTCCATCCCGCAAACGACAAGCCCAGCATTCGCCACGAGGCTTCGTCGCAACGCACGACCTTGATGCTTTCAAGATCTTTGAGCAGTCCACCGGCTGTGGCTGCGACGCCCTGATCGCCACCGCAAGTGTCGGGACCGGGCCAATATTTCCATTCTGCGCCCGCGTGGTAGACACCAAGACCTGTGTTTGCGAGGTAGCCTAAAGCAACCAGGAAAAACAGCAGCCCCGCCCAACCGCGATAGCCACCAGCAGTCAGCGCGAGAGCGACGAACAACACTGGGATTGCAAAGTAATAGGCATACCGCTGCATCAGACACAGCGGACAAGGGTGGTAACCGCCGAGATATTGAAAACCCAGAGCCGTCACAATGGCTGCGACCGAAGCGAACAGCGAGAGAGCACCGAGTTGATAGGCCAAACCACGATCGACCGATCCATCAAACGCCATGCCATAAACTCCAACGCAAGTCCGATCGGCAATGTTCAGAACACAAATCGAACGGCCACAAACCCAGCAACGAGCAGAACCACGAATACCGTTGTGACAAGGCTCAAGCGCTTCTCGATAAAATCACGGATTGGTTCGCCAAAAAAGTACAGCAACCCTGCCACGAGATAGAAGCGCATCGCACGCGCCACCACCGAGGCAACCATAAACGACAAGAGATTCATGCTGGCGACACCCGCCGCAATCGTCAAAACCTTATAGGGAAACGGCGTCATGCCTTTGATGATCAAAATCCAGACGCCCCATTCGTTGAACCAGTCAACGAAGGTTTGAAAACTGTCCGCCTTGCCGTAAAACTTCAGAATTGGCTGCCCGACCGTATCGAACAAGTAATAACCAATCGCGTAGCCCAGAACGCCACCCAGCACAGAGCCGACCGTTGCAACGGTTGCGTACCACCAAGCCTTCATCCGCCGCGCCAGCACCATCGGCACCAACATCACGTCGGGTGGAATGGGAAATACCGAGCTCTCGATAAAGGAAACCCAGAAAAGCGCAGTCGGCGCACGCTCATCGGCCGCCTTGCGCATCATCCAATCATAGAGCCGTCGCATCATGCAGGCGTGCTTAAAGCATGCTGCGGCAAAGGGGAAGTTGGCTGTGAGGTCGCAACAGAACCGGAAGCGATGCCTTCGAGCGGCACGAAACTTTCAGAAAGCTTTGCCACAACCGCATTCAATACAAAGCGCCCCTTAGGCGTTGCCCGAATGGCGTGCGGCGGAGCGTTGCCCGTCGATATCGACTGCAAAAGCCCGAGCGCTTCCAACTCGGAGACGGTTTGCAAACTCGGTCTAACAGACCCGAGTGCGGCAAGCCGAGCAAGATTGACCCCCTCACTCAAGCGCAGCCCCATCAGCAGCATTTCGTCGCCCTGCTCGGTAGCTGATAGAGATGTGATGTCGATAAGCCCATGGCCTTTTGCCTCAACCTGTCCCGCCCATGTTTCTGGATGCTTCTCAGCGATCGTTGCGACGCGTCCGTCGCATGTCATCAAACGACCGTGTGCACCGGGGCCAACGCCGGCATATTCGCCGTACCGCCAATACAACAAGTTGTGTCGGCTCTCTTGGCCAGGCCGCGCATGATTTGAAATTTCGTAGGCCCCGTATCCGCGCGCATGTGTCAATTCTTGCGTAATTTCATAAAGGGCAAGAGCGGCATCCTCATCGGGAACGATCAATTTTCCAGCCGCCTGCAAAGCCGCATAAGGCGTGTCAGGCTCAATCGTGAGTTGATAAAGTGACAGATGATCGCCTGCCATATCGAGCGCATCCGACAGCTCGGAGCGCCAGGCATCAGGTGTCTGACCCGGCCGCGCATAAATCAGGTCGAAGGAAAATCGTGCAAACGTCGAGCGCGCAACATCGAGCGCAGCACGTCCCTCCGCAACCGTGTGAATCCGCCCCAGCTTCTTCAAGGCTTCATCGTTGAGGGCTTGAAACCCCATCGACACGCGATTGACACCAGCGTCGCGATAACCGCGAAAGCGACCAGCTTCTACACTACCGGGATTGGCTTCCAGTGTGATCTCAGCATCCGAGCCGACTGACCACAACGCGGCGATACGGTCTAAAATCGCGGCCGTCGTCGAAGGCTTCATCAATGATGGCGTACCACCGCCAAAGAAGATGCTGTTGACGATACGTGGCCCGGTGCGCTGCCGCGCATCGTCGAGTTCGCGCAGATAAGCCGACAGAAATCGATCTTCATCCCAGCCGCCGAAGCGCACATGACTATTGAAATCGCAGTACGGACATTTCTGCGCACAAAATGGCCAGTGCACATAAACGCCAAAACCAGGATCGTTGGCGTCCAAGCCGGACCGAGATGGGGTCATCGCGTCACCCATTGCGACTGGCCGCGAGTAAAGCATGCGCAAGAGTGCGCCAAGCAGGTGCATGCGGCTGATGTGATGCATCGAGTTCGCGCGCAAGCGCTGAGAGATAATCCTCCAACGTGACATGCGCCCAAAGCGCCTTATGTTCTGAAAGATCGGCCTTCAAGCGCAGCACAAACTGCGCAGCTTCGGTTTGCGTCGATAAGCTTGCCGCCGCTGCATGGAGAGCTGCCAAATCGCGCCCCGTAGCACCGACTGGCTCGGTCGATTGGATATGCTCAAGACACGCAGCCTTGAACGCTGCAAACGCGCGTGTGCGGTGAGAGATCGCATATTTCTGCGCCGGTTCCATTTCGCCGAATGTCTGGGTTTCGCCATCGGCGACGAACATAGGATCGTAGCCAAAACCATTGCCGCCACGCGGCGGCCAAACGAGATGTCCAAATACGCGACCTTCAAAAATCTGCGTCTCGCCGCCCGGCCACGCAAGGCACAGCACCGAAATAAAATTGGCACGCGGTCCGGGTATGGACCAGCCATGCCGCGCGGTCACTTCTTCACCGACCTTACGCATCGCCAAGCCAAAATCTTTGCCGGGACCCGCCCAGCGCGCCGAATAAATGCCCGGCGCACCGCCCAAACATTCCACCTCTAAGCCAGAGTCATCTGCCAACGCCGGCAATCCAGACCCGTTAGCTGCCGCTACCGCTTTGAGCTGCGCGTTACCTGCAAACGTGGGCTCTGTTTCTTCAGGCTCCGCCAAACCAAGATCGCCAGCCGATACTGCGTCCAGTCCATACGGCGCGATCAGTTGATTGATCTCCCACACCTTGCCGGGGTTGTGACTGGCGACCACGAGCTTGGTCCCAGCGCGCAGCTTCGGAACGGCGACATCACTCATACCATCGAGGTCCATTGAGATACCGACATGCGACCGAACAAAACATACAGCCCATTCGACCAGCAGAACGCTTTCGCTTAAGCAACGGTCAATTTTTGCAACTGAACCAACTCACCAATGCCCTTTTTGGCCAAGCTCATGAGCTGATCGAATTTCTCTTGCGTAAAGGGTGTGGTCTCGGCCGTGCCCTGCACTTCAACGATGCCGCCCGAACCGGTCATCACGAAATTTGCATCAGCGTCAGCGTTGCTGTCCTCGGCATAATCGAGATCGAGCACAGGCTCACCCTTGTAGAGACCGCACGACACCGCCGCGATTTGATCGCGCAGCACGCCGTCTTTCACCATGTCGCGCAACTTCATCCATTCGATGCAGTCATGCAGTGCAACCCAGGCGCCGGTGATGGCCGCCGTGCGCGTCCCGCCATCCGCTTGAATAACGTCGCAATCGACCGTGATCTGCCGTTCGCCCAGTTTAGGCAAATCTACGACAGCCCTAAGCGCGCGCCCGACCAACCTTTGGATTTCTTGCGTGCGCCCGGACGGGTGCCCACTGGTGACTTCCCGCCGGGTCCTATCGTGCGTGGCGCGCGGCAGCATAGCGTATTCAGCCGTCACCCAGCCCCGTCCCTGACCCTTGAGCCACGGCGGAATGCGCTCTTCAAGACTGGCGGTGCACAGCACATGCGTGTCACCAAACTTGATCAGACACGAGCCCTCGGCATGTTTAGAGACAGCCCGTTCAATAGACACGCGGCGGAGTTCGTCGGGCTGGCGTTTGGAAGGTCGCATAGGGCTCCTGGTGATTTTCACAATTTTGCAGCTAAATGTGGCGCGACCCTAATGAACGAACTCGCCAGCTTCAACCTGAAACCCGGAAACCATAACCCAACAGATCGGTATCAATGCGCGCCAACCGTTTGACGGACGCCCAAAGGCTCCATACATGAGGAAGCGTGACACAATTTGATCGGCCACCCTTCGAAACCGGTAGCAACGGACAAACTGGGCTGCAGCAGCTCAACGAACGCTCGCGCACAATTCTGCGGCGCATCGTCGAAAGCTATTTGACCACCGGGGAGCCGGTCGGCTCACGCAATCTGTCGCGTGCTCTGCCGATAGCTCTGTCACCTGCATCGATCCGCAACGTGATGTCAGACCTTGAGCACCTCGGTCTGATAATCTCCCCACACACGTCGGCTGGGCGCATGCCGACCCAACTTGGCCTGCGCATGTTCGTCGATGGCCTCCTCGAAGTCGGTGACATTACCCAGGAAGAGCGTCGGCAAATCGAAACGCAAATCGCCTATCAGCGCGAAAAGTCGGTCGATCAGTTATTGACCGAGGCCGGAGAAATGATGTCTGGCCTGTCGCATTGCGCAGGCGTCGTTCTGGCAGAAAAGCAAGTCGCGCGCTTGAAACACATCGAGTTTGTACCGCTGGAGCCGGGCAAAGGGCTCGTGGTGCTCGTCGATGAAGACCAGAATGTCGAAAATCGCATTATCGCGCTACCAGCAGGTCTGCCGCCATCTGCGCTGCATGAAGCTTCAAACTATCTCAACACCCACATCCGTGGATTGACCATCAGCGAAGCCCGCAGCGCCATTGAGAAAAGCTTGAAGCAAGCCAAAGCGGAACTCGACACGCTGACCCAAAAAGTGATCAAGGCGGGCCTCGCTGAATGGTCCGGCTCATCCGATGAGCGCAAAAGTTTGATCGTAAGGGGTCAAGGCAATCTGCTCAAAGACGTCACGGCCGCTGAAGATTTAGAGCGCATCCGTCAATTGTTCGATGATTTCGAATCCCAGCGCGACATCGTGCAATTATTGGGCGCATCGGAACTGGCAGATGGCGTGCGCATATTCATAGGTTCTGAGAACAAGCTGTTCTCCATGTCCGGGTCGTCCCTGGTCGTGGCACCCTTCCGCGACGAAACGCGCAGGATTGTTGGCGTCTTGGGCGTCATTGGCCCAACGCGGCTGAATTATGCGCGCATCATTCCTATGGTGGACTATACTGCCAAACTGATTAGCCGTTTGATTACTTGACTGGCCAAGTTAGGCACCTCATGACGGCACGGACAAAGCGTCCAAGCAGCTTGATTTTTTACGCGTTGAGGCCGATATCCGCGGGCTGAAACCTAGGCCGCGCAATATCGCGTTCCACTTTCACCGACGCTGACATGACGTCCCCTTCCAAGAGACACAACGCACCATGAGCGACGACTACAATCCCACCGACCCGTCACGTTCGACCGTCACAACGCCCGGCGCGTCAGAAGCCTCATCTCAGCCAGCCGGTCAGCAGCCACACGAGCCAGCAGCAAATGAAAACAATTCTGAGGCGATGTTCAGCCCGGCACAGCTCAAAGAAGTGATCTTGGCTTTACAGAGTGAAATCGACAAGAAGGACGCCGAACTTGCTGAAAAGCATGATGCGTTATTGCGTGCGATTGCCGAAACGGAAAATGTCCGTCGTCGTCTGGAACGCGAAAAGGAAGAAACCGGCAAATACGCTATCAGCAAATTTGCCAAAGACATTCTTTCGGTCGGCGATAATTTTCAGCGTGCTATTGCAGCCGTCCCCAAAGATGCAATTGAAAATGATCCCGCGCTCAAAACGCTCCTCGACGGCGTGATTTTAGCCGAGCGCGAATTCCGTGGTGGCCTTGATCGCCATGGCGTGAAAATCATTGACCCCGCCGGACAGCCGTTCAATCCGCATCATCATCAAGCGGTCATGGAGCAAGAAAATCCAGACGTTGCCAATGGCACGGTTTTGCAGGTTTTCCAGACAGGTTATCTGATTGACGACCGCTGTTTGCGACCCGCCATGGTGGTCGTGTCACGCGGTGGACCCAAAGCGGGTCGAAATGGTGAGCCGAGCGCGCCAAAGGCCGAAGTATCGCCTGCTCCTCAGCCAGACACGTCAAGCGAGCAAACCTCATCCACGGACGATTCGTCCAAGGATATGTGATCTGGGCCTTTATGCTGACTGGAAAGCTACTCCCACTATCTTATGGAAGTGAGAGCCATCGTCGCACACTTGGGTCGTGCACCAGGCCGAACAAGAGTTGCGATGCTGCTCTGATCTTAACGAAATGACCAAGATCGCCAGATTTCGCAGCTATTTTGCCTTGAACTGCCCGCCCTGTCAGGCGCGCCTTGCAACAGTGCGCCGGCAAACTTGATAGAGGACGTGGCTTTAGAACCGTTGCGTGGCGAGAACGGCTGCCTATATACACACCGGTTATGCAATCGGAATCCTGGGGACCGGTGCCATCGACCCGTTTACGGGCTGGCACGCAGGACGCCTAAAGTGGGTCCTCCCGGTCTGCCGCAACTTAAGAAGGATGAAAGACGATGGGTAAGGTTATCGGTATCGACCTTGGCACCACGAACTCGTGCGTTTCAGTGATGGACGGCGGGAAGCCTAAAGTTCTTGAAAATTCCGAAGGGGCGAACACGACGCCTTCGATCGTCGCGTTCACCGCTGACGACGAGCGCCTAGTTGGCCTGCCAGCCAAACGTCAGGGCGTCACGAACCCAACCAACACATTTTTTGCCATCAAGCGATTGATTGGCCGCCGCTTCGACGACCCGGATGTCCAGAAGGATATGAAGCTCGCCCCCTTCAAGATCATCAAAGGTCCAACAGGCGATGCTTGGGTTGAAAGCCACGGCAAGCAATATTCCCCGCAACAGATCTCTGCTTTCATCTTGCAGAAGATGAAAGAGACGGCGGAAGCCAAGCTCGGCGAGAAAGTTGACCAGGCGGTGATTACCGTCCCTGCGTACTTCAACGACGCCCAGCGCCAAGCCACCAAAGACGCTGGCAAGATTGCCGGCCTCGAAGTGTTGCGCATCATCAACGAGCCGACAGCCGCAGCGCTGGCCTACGGCCTCGACAAAAAGAAAGATGCCAAAACCATCGCCGTCTATGACCTTGGCGGCGGCACGTTCGACGTGTCGATTTTGGAAATCGGCGACGGCGTCTTCGAAGTGAAGTCGACGAATGGTGATACGCACCTTGGCGGCGAAGACTTCGATATGAAGCTCGTGGCCTACTTGGCCGACGAATTTAAGAAAGAGCAAGGCATTGACCTGCGGTCTGACAAGCTTGCCTTGCAGCGTCTGAAAGAAGGCGCTGAAAAAGCCAAGATCGAACTCTCTAGCGCGCCACAAACCGAAATCAATCTGCCGTTCATCACGGCCGATGCCTCGGGTCCGAAGCATCTGACGATGAAATTGACGCGCGCCAAGTTGGAAAGTTTGGTGGACGACCTGATCACACGCACCAAAGGTCCGTGCGAAAAGGCACTCAAGGACGCTGGCTTGAAAGCGGCAGAAATCGACGAAGTCGTTCTCGTCGGCGGTATGACGCGCATGCCCAAGGTCCAAGAAATCGTCAAGCAACTGTTCGGCAAAGAGCCCCACAAGGGCGTCAATCCAGATGAAGTCGTCGCCATCGGCGCGGCCATCCAGGGCGGCGTTCTGAAGGGCGAAGTCAAAGACGTACTATTGCTCGATGTCACACCGCTCTCGCTCGGTATCGAAACGCTGGGCGGCGTGTTCACGCGTCTCATTGAACGCAACACGACGATCCCGACCAAAAAGAGCCAAACGTTCTCGACGGCCGAAGACAGCCAGAGCGCGGTTACTATTCGCGTGTTCCAAGGCGAACGCGAAATGGCAGCCGACAACAAGATGCTCGGTCAATTCGACCTCGTCGGTATTCCGCCAGCACCGCGCGGCGTACCGCAGATCGAAGTGACCTTCGACATCGACGCCAACGGCATCGTGCACGTCTCAGCCAAGGACAAAGCAACCGGCAAAGAACAGTCGATCCGTATCCAAGCGTCGGGTGGTCTGTCGGATGCCGACATCGACAAGATGGTCAAAGACGCCGAGGCACACGCCGCCGACGATAAGGCCAAGCGTGAATTGGTCGAGGCCCGCAACCAGGCGGAAGCGATGGTGCACGGGGTTGAAAAATCTCTTGCTGAGAACGTATCGATCCCCGCCGTCGCCGCCATCAAAGGCGATGTCGAAGCAGCCATCACGACATTGAAAGATGCCGTGGCTGGTGAAGATGCCGAAGCCATTCGCTCTGCAACGACCGCTTTGACACAAGTCGCCATGAAGATTGGCGAAGCTGTTTACACAGCCAAGGGCGGTGCCGAGGGCGTTGATGCTGGCGGCAGCGAAGCCAAAGAAGGCGGCGACGACGTTGTCGATGCCGACTTTGAAGAAGTTAAAGATGACAAGAAGAAGTCTGCATAACCTCAGGCGAAGCAGGCTATTGACACACAAGCTGAGGATCGGCGCTCAATCATGAGTTGCCGATCCTAGCGAGACCCGATTAAGTCGCAAACATTCACACAGCACGATGAGGCACGTTGGCCGCCCCGAGGCCAGCCGGTTGAGACAAGCCCCACCATGGCCAAACGCGACTATTATGAAATTTTAGGGGTGTCTCGGGGAGCAGGCGATCAGGATTTGAAATCCGCATATCGCCGTCTCGCAAAAGATTTCCACCCCGACCGCAATGCAGGCGACAAAGACGCCGAGCGCAAATTCAAAGAAGTCAATGAAGCCTACGAGGCTTTAAAAGATCCCCAAAAGCGCGCTGCCTACGACCAGTTCGGGCACGCAGCATTTGAGGGCGGCATGGGCGGACGCGGCGGCCAAGGCGGATTTGGTCCCGATTTCGCGTCCTCGATGTCAGACATCTTCGACGACCTGTTCGGCGAATTCATGGGCGGGCGTCGCGGAGGAGGCCAACCCGGTGCCCGCCAGCGCACAGGACGCGAACGCGGTGCCGACCTGCGCTACAATCTCGAAATTACTTTGGCCGAGGCCTATGCTGGCAAGACAGCGCAAATCCGCGTTCCCGCCAGCGTTTCGTGTGAAACATGCGACGGCTCAGGCGCAAAGCCTGGTACGAAAGCGAAAACCTGCGGCACATGCGGCGGCGCTGGCAAAGTGCGAACGAGCCAAGGCTTCTTCACCATCGAACGCCCGTGCCCAGCCTGCCAAGGCCGCGGCGAAACCATCGAAGACCCATGCCAAGCTTGCTCAGGCTCGGGACGGGTCACGAAAGAACGCACGCTCTCCGTCAACATACCAGCCGGCGTCGAAGACGGCACACGTATCAGATTAGCAGGTGAAGGCGAAGCGGGCCTCCGCGGTGGTCCCACCGGCGATCTTTATATTTTCCTCTCGATTAAGTCTCACGAATTTTTCCAGCGCGATGGCTCGGATGTTTTCTGCAAAGTGCCGATTGCGATGACGACGGCAGCGCTCGGCGGACAGATTGACGTTCCAACTCTCGAAGGCGTGACAACGCGTGTCAAAATTCCGGAAGGCACCGAAAGCGGCAAACAGTTTCGCTTAAAAGGCAAAGGCATGCCTGTGCTGCGTTCGAAGGTCACGGGCGATATGTACATCGAGGTCGATGTCGAAACACCGAAAAATCTCACGCGCCGTCAACGCGAATTGCTCGAAGAGTTCGAGAAAGCTAGTCACAAGGAAACCAGCCCGGAAAGTGCTGGCTTCTTTTCGCGCGTCAAAGAATTTTTTGAAGGAAAAAGCGGCTGATCCCGTAATGGGCTACCGTCGTAAACGTCGATACAGAACGTGTGGATACTGTGTCCGCTCGTCTCCTTCCATCCCCCGCCATTTGGCGCTTAACGAACAGGATTGAACTGCCTCATGACGGCTGCCTCGAAATCAGAACCGCGATTGTTGTTTTTTGCCGGCAGCGCGCGCGAAAAATCCTGGAACAAGCGCTTGGCCAAGCTCGGTGCGACAATTGCCGAGGCCAATGGCATCGCCGCCACCTTCGTCGATCTGGCTGATTACCCAATGCCAATTTATGATGGCGATCTGGAAGCAAAATCCGGCCCACCCGACAACGCGCGCAAACTCAAAGCCTTGATGAAAGTGCACTCGGGCATTTTTATCGCCAGCCCCGAATACAACGCTTCGTTCTCACCGCTGTTGAAGAACGCGATCGACTGGGTCAGCCATATCCGCGACGAAGGCGAAGCTCCGCTGGAAATTTTCAAGACGCGCGTGTTCGCACTCGGCGCTGCATCGCCCGGCGGGATGGGTGGCTTGCGCGGCCTGTCGCAGTTGCGTTTGGTTTTTGAAAATGGCTTGAACGCACTCGTTCTGCCCGACCAATTCGCCGTCCCCCGCGCCGTCGATGCTTTCGACGAGCACAATCACTTGAAAAACAAAGATAGCCAGGAACAGTTCAAGCTGCTGATTCAGAAGCTCGCACGCGCAGCGCATGTATTGCACGGCTAAGGAGCCAAACGATGGATGACACCATTCGGGAAAAGCTCATCGTCGCGCTCGATGTGCCGAGCTACGACGACGCACGCGATCTTGTAAACCTGCTAGGTCCAACGGTCAGCTTTTACAAAATCGGGCTCGAATTGCTGTTTTCGGAAGGCCTCGCTCTCGCACGCGAACTCAAGAGCGAGGGCAAACGCGTATTCCTAGATCTGAAATTCCTCGACATCGGCAACACTGTCGAACGCGCTGTCGCGTCAGCTGCACAGCTCGGCGTCGATTTCCTGACCATCCACGGCCATGATAATAAAACGCTGAAAGCGGCCGTGAACGGACGAGGCAATTCATCACTCAAAATCTTGGCTGTCACTGTTCTGACTAGCCTTGATGACGACGACCTCAAGGAACAAGGTATCTCAAGCAATCCGCACGATTTGGTTTCCAAACGTGCGCAAATGGCCCATCAGGCGGGTTTGGATGGCGTCATCGCATCGGGCCATGAAGCAGCCGCCATACGGTCTTCAACGTCAAACGCGTTCCTGATCGTGACGCCGGGCATACGCCTACCGGGCGGCGCCAGTGGCGATCAATTGCGTATCACCACACCCCATGATGCGATCTTAGCGGGCGCCAACTATCTCGTCGTTGGCCGTCCAATCACAGCCGCTGCCGATCCCAAAGCGGCAGCACACGCTTTTCTGGACCAAATCGCGAGCGCCTGACACGGACTGCGCCACCTCCGTTATCCCAATTGCGCAACCGCAGTTGCGCACGACGCTGCCCACACGCTATGCCTCGCACACGAATTCCCAAGCCAATCATTCAGTATCGAATATCGAGCCAACAAAAGTGAGACGCGCACATGCCTAAAGGTTACGTCATCGCCCATGCCACCGTCACAGACGCCGACAAATGGGCGCAATACGTCGCAAAGTCGAAAATCGCGCTCGACAAATACGAAGGCAAGCCAATCGTGCGCGGCGGCAAGTGCGAAATTATCGAAGGCAACGGCACGATCCGCAATGTCGTTCTCGAATTCCCAACCTATGATCACGCCCACGGCTACGCGACCTCTCCCGAGTATGCTGAAGCGAAAGCTTTGCGTCAGGGCGCTGGCACCATCGACATCACCATCGTAGAAGGCGTCTGAGACATTCGTCACCGTGGGTTCGGTGCAGACAAATGACGCCGCGCAGAGTTTCACAGACACAAAACATATGGCCCATTTTCCAGAGTCAGACGGACGACCGCCGTGGCGCGCAACGGTTCTGACGCTGTTCCCGGATATGTTTCCGGGCCCTCTCGGCGTGTCGCTCGTGGGTCAAGCGTTGGACGCAAAATTATGGTCACTCGACGCCATTCAAATTCGCGACTTCGGCTTGGGCAAACATGCGCAAGTGGATGATAGCCCAGCGGGCGGCGGCGCTGGTATGGTGCTCCGCGCAGACGTGCTGGGACCAGCGCTCGATCATGCGCACACGCAATCGCCCGATGCCCCATTGATCTATCTCTCGCCGCGCGGCGAACCTTTCACGCAAGACATGGCGCGCACATTGGCAACTGGTCCCGGCGCAATTCTGCTCGCCGGTCGCTTCGAAGGCATCGATGAACGTGTCATCGAAGGCCGCAACGTGCGCGAAGTCTCGATTGGCGATTACGTGCTCTCTGGTGGTGAACTGGCGGCCATGGTCATGCTCGACGCCATCGTGCGCTTGTTACCCGGCGTGCTCGGAGCGGCCGACAGTCTGACGCACGAAAGTTTTGAGAACGGTTTGCTTGAATATCCCCAGTACACCAAGCCCCGCGACTGGGAGGGGCGTACAATCCCCGATGTTTTGCTCTCTGGCGATCATAAGAAGATTGCAGCTTGGCGACGCGATGAAGCCGAACGCATCACGGCTGAGCGTCGTCCGGATCTCAAAGCTCATTCGACATTGTCGACCGACTTCAAGAAGCCACGCTAACGGCAAAATCATGCGCAAATGGGCACTGCTCTTTGCGCTGCCACTTTTTTCTATGCACAATGCGCTTCAATGACGATTCGCACGCGTATTCAACGAGGCCGCAAGCCATGACGACAGGGAAATTGCTTTCAGTCGCAAGTGCTACGCTGTTGCTGTTTGTCATGCAGGCGCACGCTCAAACCACAACACAACCCAATACTGAGCCAGCGGTCGTCTCAACCCCGCAAGCACAATCGCTCGCAAGCGAATTACGCGAAGCAGCAGCCCAACTCCCCGCGAACGCCAGCGAACATGAGCGCGCCGATCGCGATGCACGCGTAGCGTTCTATGAAAAACGCGGCACGCCTCTATGGGTCACACCAACCGGCATCAGCGAAGGCGCACACACCCTCGCACGTGAGCTAGCTAATGCGAGAGATTACGGCCTCGGTCCGAAATCGTTTGAGCTTCCTGAACTCGCAACCGCCGTCATTTCGAATCCCCGCTTGCTTGCAGAACTCGACGTAAAGATCACACGCACGGCCATGACCTATGCACGACACGCGCGCGGCGGCCGCATCGCCGAGCCAGCCGAGATGCTCAATAGCAATCTAGATCGCAAACCACAGTTGATCGCACCGAATGAAGTACTCGAAACTCTCGCGTCCGCAACAGATCCCGCCGAAGCACTGCGCGGGTTTCATCCCAAGCATCCACAATTTGAAAAACTACGCCAAGCCTATCTCGCTGAACTACCCAAAGATGGTAAAGCTGGTGCATTGAACGCAACCGCCAAACGCCTACGCACCAACATGGAGATGTGGCGTTGGATGTGGGACGACTTGGGCGCGGTGCATGTCTTCAATAACATCCCTGAATTCATGCAGACGGTTTACAAAGACGGCGCGCCCATCCATTCGGAGCGCATTGTCGTTGGTATGCTCGACAAGCAAAGCTCTGTTTACTCTCGGCCCCTGAAGCATGTTGTGTTGCGCCCGAAATGGCGCGTGCCGGAAAGCATCATGGTGCATGAGTTGTGGCCAAGCCTGCTGCGCGGCGGCGGCTTGATGCGCCAATATGGATTGGAAATCCAAACCAAAAGTGGCGAGCCGCGCGATTGGCGCCGTATCGATTGGAGCAAAGACGACATTCGCAATTACATCGTCACGCAAGCGCCTGGACCGCGCAGCGTGCTCGGTTATGTGAAATTTTCATTTCCCAGTCAGCACACCATTTTTATGCACGACACTCCCGACAAGTGGATGTTCAAATCCGCGCAACGCACACTCAGCCACGGATGTTTGCGCGTGCGCAATCCGATGCGTCTCGCCGAACTCATGCTTGCTGAAGGAAAAGGTTGGGATGCTGCAAAAGTCGCCCAAATGGCAAAGTCAGGACCGCTTAATAACGAAATCGAAATGGACAAAAAAATCCCAATCCATCTCGCCTACTTCACCGCCTGGGTCGATGACGGCGGCAAAGTAAAGTTCTTCCGCGATATCTACGGCCACGAAAAACGCGTGACCCAAGCGCTCGACGGTGCATGGGACAAGATCAACAAAGGGCGAAACCACCTCGCGCCGCCGCAACCCAATTTCAATCCGGCAGCCGTCGCAGCCAAACGGCCAACGCAACAGCAGTCCCGCCAGAAAGACGCAACCGTGGGTGACATGATTGGCAACGCGTTGGGGCTGACGTTCTAGCGTTACTATGGAATTTTCTATCAGCCGGCATCCGCGATGCTCGTCGCGCAAACTTGCCCAAGCGCACTGCGCATCTAATCCTGCCCGAGCGCCATATTGCCAACCGTGCCCCTAGAAATATTAAACCGGCTTGACTTCAAAATGTCATTTCGGTATTTCTAGAAATATGAATACATCTGATGCTCTTTCAGCTCTATCGGCCCTGGCGCAAGCAACGAGGCTCGATATCTTTCGGCTGCTCATCACGCATGAACCCGACGGGCTGCCGGCTGGCGACATCGCGCAACGCCTCGACGTGCCGCAAACAACGTTATCGAGCCACCTGTCGATTCTCGCCAACTCCGGCATCATCCATGGCGAACGCAATGGTCGCTCGATTGTCTATCGCGCCGACATCGAAAGGTTTCGCGCACTGACGTTATTTTTGTTCAAAGACTGCTGCGGGGGCCGGTCCGAAATTTGCGGGCCGATGATCGCAGACCTCACATCCTGTTGCGTGGAGAAGACGTGTCATGGCTGATCGCATTCGCAATGTTCTATTTCTGTGTACCGGTAATTCTGCCCGCTCCATTATCGCCGAATGTGTGATGAACCGATTGGGTTCAGGCAAGTTCAAAGCCTACAGTGCGGGCAGCCAGCCAAAAGGCAGTGTCCATCCCTACGCCTTAGATCTCGTGCGACAGCTCAATTACGATACCAGCGCCTTGAGATCAAAATCGTGGGACGAATTTGCTGCCGCTGGCGCTCCAGTTCTCGATTTCGTCTTCACGGTTTGCGATAACGCGGCCAACGAGGCTTGTCCCTATTGGCCAGGCCAACCCATGACCGCGCACTGGGGTCTGCCAGACCCTGCGGCTGTGGAAGGCACTGAAGCTGAAATCCGCTTTGCATTCGCCGATACGCATCGCATGCTGCACCAGCGGATCAGCATTTTCACCAATCTACCGCTGGCATCGCTCGATCAAATTGCACTTCAAAAGCACCTTGATGATATTGGTCGCAGCTCAATTGCGCGTGGCGTTGAGAAGGTCTAACGCCGTATGAAAAATGGCGCGAACGACCTCCACAACATTTCACATGAATCGTTTCTTGTCCCGAACTCGCAAGCACTTGAACCGAAAAGTATTTCGCAGCACGCACCGCGTATCCTTTTGTTGTATGGCTCTTTGCGCGCGCGTTCTTACAGTCGGTTCTTGACGTTCGAAGCAGCCCGCCTACTCGAAGCATTAGGCGCACAAACGCGCATCTTCGATCCAAGCGGTTTGCCATTGCCCGATGACGCGCCCGCCGATCACCCCAAAGTGCAAGAGCTACGCGAGTTATCGAGCTGGTCGGAGGGCCAAGTCTGGTGCAGCCCAGAACGTCACGGCGCCATGACGGGAATTCTGAAATCGCAAATCGATTGGCTGCCGCTGAATATCGGCGCTGTGCGACCTACCCAGGGTCGCACGCTGGCCTTGATGCAAGTGTCCGGGGGCTCGCAATCGTTCAACGCCGTCAATCAAATGCGCATCCTTGGTCGCTGGATGCGCATGGTCACGATCCCCAATCAATCCTCAGTTGCCAAAGCCTATGACGAATTCGATGAGGCAGGGCGCATGCGACCCTCGGCGTATTACGACCGAGTGGTGGACGTCATGGAAGAATTGGTAAAGTTCACGCTGCTCATGCGCGACCGCAGCGACTATTTAGTGGATCGATATAGCGAACGAAAAGAAACCGCCGCCGCCATCGCGGAACGTGTCAATCTGAAAGCCGCCGTCGAATAATTTGCCCATAAAGTCAGCAGCCTAGCTTCGACCCTCAGTTTTGATGAATTTTGCCGTTCCGACGCAGCTAACGACCCTCGACAACACCGCCCGATTGGGCTATCAGCCCGGTAACAATCATCCCCTCAAACGGGAGCCCTTATTGGGCTGCACGATCATCCCGCCTCCTCGATGAGGCCGGGCCGGTCCTCTGCTTAATGAAAAACAACAAGGATTTACCACCGTGAATATTATTCAAGAGCTCGAGCGCGAGCAGATGGACGCCGTTCTCGCCAAGCGGAACGTGCCCGAATTCGGTCCTGGCGATACTGTCAAAGTGATGGTCAAGGTTGTCGAAGCTGGCGACGCAGACCCAAAAGACAAAAAAGCCAAAGGCAAGGCTGCCAAGGAAGCAACCGTTCGCTTGCAGGCCTACGAAGGCGTTGTGATCGCACGCGCAGGCTCTGGCCTGAACGAGAGCTTCACGGTTCGCAAAATTTCATACGGCGAAGGCGTCGAGCGCGTATTCCCCGTTTACTCGCCACACATCGCTGAAATCGAAGTCATCCGTCGCGGTAAAGTGCGTCGCGCAAAACTGTATTATCTGCGTGGACGTCGCGGCAAAGCGGCTCGTATTGTCGAACGCACAGACGCCCGCGCCCGTCGCTTGAACGCTGCTTGGAAAGGCTTCAAGAAGCCCAAGGGCGAGCCGGATGATCTGACGCAGATCAAAGGCATCAATGCCGATTTGCAGGGACGCTTGAAGCAACTCAATTGCTACAAGATCGAACAGATTGCGAATTTCTCCGATGAGGATATCGCCAACATCGATGAAACCCTGACGCTCAACGGCCAGATCGAAAAGCAGGACTGGGTTGGCCAGGCACAGAAACTTCTCGCAGAAATCACTGTCGAAGAAGTTCCAACCGAGGAAGCGCAGGCTTAATAAAGCACCTGTTTAGTGGTTCAACACGAAAGCGCCGGAGCAATCTCCGGCGCTTTTTTGTTGTGATGAACCAGCCGCAAAATTACTGCGTTGCTGACTTTGCTGCTGGATCACGACCGTAAGTACCAGCTTCGAATGCCTTCAAAGCTAAATCATCGATGCAAGCGGCAAGTTTGCGATAGCTCCGCTCTCCGTCCACATCGACTTCCTGTGTGCACGCAATGCGATTTTCTGCCGGCAAAGCCGTCCAACGATCGAGTAATGCGCGCCGCGTATCGCTCTCCACGCGCGGGCACGGCCCACCTTCTTGTTCCAGATTTTGGCAAACCTCAACAATGTCCCAGCGCGGCGGCGGCACATCGGCCGCTTGAACATGACTTGCAGAAAGCATGAACGAACCACATGCCAATAAGGCAGACAGTCCGGACATCATCTGGTTCTGAGGCACAATCATCTCCTTCATTGTCAGATCTTATATAACGCCTCAAAAGCCAAGTTGGCACGTTATAGCATCTCACAAGCGAGTGATCGGCACGTGAGCAATACTGCCATGTTGGTGTTGCCTGCGCACTCGCACAAAAATGGCGGCTCCTAAGAGCCGCCATCGGTTGACATCAGAGGTATCGGAATCGCGCTATTTCGCAGATACGAGAAACTCGATTCTACGATTTTGCCGACGACCGTCGGCGTTATCGTTCGATGCAGCGGGCTTTTCTTCTCCGTAGCCAACAGCCGTAAGCTTCGAACCATCGACACCCTTGTCTTTCAATGTTGCGACGACGGCATCGGCACGCAATTGAGAAATGCGTTTGTTGCTCGCTTCCGAACCAATCGAATCCGTGTGCCCGCCGACTTCTATCGTCACATCTCCGCAATCGGCGATGATGCTAACAATTTTATCCAGTACAGCCCGGCCAGATCGAGAAACAGCCCAACTCTCATTCGCAAAACTGAACTTCGATGCCGTGACTTCGGCATTCAAAGAATCGCGACAGCCTTCGATAGCCTGCTGAAGTTTGGCTTCGGCCTCTGCTTTGGCAGCAGCCTCATCAGCAAGACGTTTCGCCTCGGCATCGGCGGCTGCTTTTTCGGCGGCAGCCTTTTCTTCTGCCTTACGCTGAGCCTCAGCTTCTTCGGCAGCTTTGGCAGCAGCGGCGGCTTCTGCCTCAGCTTTAGCTTTAGCCTCCACCGCTTCTTGATCGGCTTTGCGTTGCGCTTCGGCTTCTTGGGCAGCCTTATCCGCAGCAGCCTCAGCCTCTTGATCGGCCTTACGCTTGGCTTCGGTTGCCGCTTCTTCTTCAGCAGCCCGCGATGCCGCATCATCTGTCGTGGCGGGCGTTGCCGCATCACTAGGCGGTGTTGCAGGCGCAGCAGGTGCACCCGATCCAACATAGTCAGGATTCATAGTCGCCTCGGCCGCCCATGCAGGCTTCTTAGCCGGCGTTGAATTTTCTGACTGGGCCTGCGCACCAGTGACCATCAATGCCGCTGCACCAAATGCAAAGTAAAAGACTCCATGTCCTTGCTTCATAGATACTTTCTCCCTAGTGCTGTGCCGTCTTGATGCGGCGGTTGATTGCGCACGATAATTTTTGCACTAAATTACCCGCGAGACGAGAGTATGATGCTGAGAGAATATTCGCGCGATGTCCAACGTTGAGGTTAATAAGAGCGCCAGCCGTGACGGGCGCATTCCATTGCATGGCGCAGACGCCTTTGCTGCAATGCGCAAAGCGGGACAACTCACAGCATCGGCATTGGATGCACTTGTCGAGATTGTGAAGCCTGGTGTGGCGACAGACACGATTGACGATTTTGTCCTGTCGTTTGCGCGCGATCACAACGCACTGCCTGCGACGCTCAATTATCGCGGTTATCGCTATTCGTCGTGCACGTCGATCAATCATGTCGTGTGCCACGGCATGCCCAACGCAAAACCATTGAAAGACGGCGACATCGTCAACATCGACGTAACGTTGATTGTCGATGGTTGGCATGGTGACAGCAGCCGCATGTATACGGTCGGCGATGTGTCACGCCGCGCGGATCGACTGATCCAAGTAACCTACGAGTCATTGATGCGCGGCATTGCCGCTGTGAAACCCGGCAACACCACTGGTGATATTGGTGCCGCCATCCAACGCTATGCAGAATCCGAACGCTGCAGCGTGGTGCGCGATTTCTGCGGCCATGGACTAGGGCGCGTGTTCCACGACCGACCCAACATTCTCCATTACGGCGAACCCGGGGAAGGCATCACACTCGAACCCGGCATGTTTTTCACCATCGAACCGATGATCAACCTCGGTAAGCCACATGTCAAAATTCTGGCCGACGGTTGGACGGCTGTCACCCGCGATCGCGAACTTTCAGCGCAATTCGAGCACACGGTTGGCGTGACCGAAACAGGTTGCGAAGTGTTCACCACATCGCCCGCTGGTTACAATTGTCCACCCTACACCATTCGCGCCGCCGCTTGATCGGACCGCATCCCACATGACCAAACCCAAGCGAACCGGCGATTCGACAATCAGCGCCGGTGAGCAGGGTGCGTTCTTTGAAACGAACACGGCAACCACCGCACCATCGCTGCGTTCGCCCATCGACGACAAAGTCGGTCATCGGCAAAGGTTGCGTGATCGTTTCCGCAATGGCGGCGCGTCGGCTTTGCCGGACTACGAACTGATCGAAATGATCTTGTTTCGCGCCTTTCCGCGCGGCGACACCAAACCGATCGCCAAACGATTAATCGCAGCCTTCGGCTCGTTTGCCGAAGTCATCGCAGCACCTACCGAGCGCCTGAAAGAAATCGAGGGCGTGGGTGACCGCGCCATCGATGAACTCAAGCTCATCAAAGTCGCAGCCGAGCGACTCACACGCGGCGAGATTGCCAACAAGCCGACATTATCGTCTTGGAGCGGCGTGCTCGATTACCTGCGCCTCGCCCAAGGCTTCGAAGCACGCGAACAATTCCGCATTCTCTTTCTCGATAAAAAAAACAATCTCATTGCCGACGAAGTGCAAGGTCACGGCACCGTCGATCACACACCGGTCTATGTCCGCGAAGTCGTCAAGCGCGCGCTCGAACTCTCATCTTCGGCGATAATTCTGGTGCACAATCACCCCTCGGGTGACACGACACCGTCACGCGCCGACATCGACATGACCAACCGGATCATCGACGCAGCACGACCTCTGGGCATAGCCGTCCACGACCACGTCATTGTCGGTCGCAACGGTCACGCAAGCTTTAAAGCACTAAAATTGATTTAAGGGCAGCGCCTGCTCGTCAGCGCTCGATCGTGAAACGATATGTCAAACCGACTAGGCCGGTGAATTGACTGTCGGTCTCGACGATGGGACTGTCGGCCGCATCGCCGACGAGATGCGAATATTTGCCTGTAAGCTTCAGAATCCAAACATCCGTGAGAGGAATGTCCGTCGATGCGCCGAGGTAGACATCTTTGATGCCAGAGCTGGCGTCGTAGCGATCAAGACCAGCATCTGAACGCTCGCTTTGCAATTGCGAAATTGAAAAATAGGAATCGTTATAATCACTATCGGCATACGTTGCCCCACCGATCAGCGTGACCGCAACACCTTCGCAAACTGGAAATTTTGTTTCTGCGCCAAAGCGCAAAAGTGCGCCCGTGTCGTCGCCCGAAACACCGTGATGATAAGACACGAACGGTTTGATAAAGCCGAAGTTGTAGGCGGCATACGCCCCAAGCACGAAGGCTCCATCGACGTCGCCAAGGCCCTCTAACAGGTCTGCGTCATCTTCATCTCGGCCGAACCGATAACCAGCCAGCGGTCCAGCCTCAAACCCATTGAACTGAAATAGACGAAACCTGACATCGTCGATTCCGCGAAACTGAACCTTGCCATCTTCGCCTGAACCCACCGGCGCAACGATGGGAAATCCGCGCACCTCGTAGTCCTTTGAGCCTTCATACTTCGGAGAGAGTGTCGCCGCACCGCCGACTTGAAGATCAATGGACCGACCCTGCGCCTGGGCAGACGCCGCAGCCATAACAAGAACGGAGGCACACATCGCAGGTCGAAAGAATAAAACGATCATGAATGCGAAAGGCCCTAAAGGTTGCGTCATCACAAATGTATCAAGCGCGCCGCGCGCCCTATGCAATTGCAATGCTCGATCATACCTTCAAAATTCTTTCAAAGCGAACTCGTTCTGTCGCAGTTGCAAAGCAACCACACACAAGCTGCGTTCACAAACTGTCATGATCCAATCAATCACACGCCTGAATTATTGCCCCAAGTCCTTGTCCATCTCGCTATGGCTTCTCGTATCGCGCATGCAGGCATAAACCACCAGCGAAAGCGCGATGCAGCCCGTCACGTACCAATAAAACCATTGCGCATGACCGGCTGACTTGAGCCACAAGGCGACGTACTCCGCCGTGCCTCCGAATAACGCGACGGTAATCGCATACGGTAAGCCAACACCGAGGGCACGAATGTGAGTTGGAAACAGCTCTGCTTTCACCACGGCATTGATAGCCGTGTAGCCAGAAATAATAATCAGTCCCGTCATAACCAACACGAATGCAGACACGGCATCGCGCGTGCCTTCAAGTGTCGTCAGAAGCGGAACGGTGCACAGCGTACCGAGCACACCGAACGCGATCAGAATAGGTCGTCGCCCGATCCGATCCGATAAAGCCCCGACCAAAGGTTGCAGCAGCATGTAAATAAACAAAGCCGACGCCGTAATCAGCGTGGCTGTGTCCTTGGCAAATCCCGAGGTGTTGACCAGAAATTTCTGCATGTAGGTCGTGAACGTATAGAATGCGACCGTGCCGCCGAGCGTCAGTCCGATGACGATAGCGACCTCACGCGGATGTTGAATGAGCGTTTTTAAAGAACCGTCATGTCGCTTGGCGCGGGTAAAGGCCTCTGTCTCGTGCATATCGCGGCGCATGAAGAAGGCGATCACGGCAAGGCCCGCGCCGATGACGAAAGGAATACGCCAGCCCCACTCTTCCAATTCTTCAGTCGTCAAAACGAAGGTCTGCAACACGATCAGCACGGACATAGCGGTCAACTGCCCGCCGATCAGCGTCACGTATTGAAAGCTAGAATAAAAGCCACGCCGATCCGGCGTCGCCATTTCCGACAGATAGGTGGCGCTCGTGCCGTATTCGCCGCCAAGGCTCAAACCTTGAATGAGGCGGGCAATGAGCAGCAAAATCGGCGCGGCTACACCGATTGTTTCATAGGTTGGTGTAACGGCGATGAGGGCTGATCCGAAACACATCAAGAGCACTGACGCCGTTAATGCAATCCGTCGCCCGCGTCGATCGGCAAGGCGTCCAAACGCCCACGCCCCAATCGGACGCATGAGGAAGCCAACTGCAAAAATAGCTGCCGTGCTCAAAAGCTGGGCTGTCTCATCACCTTCAGGGAAAAACGATTTGGCGAAGTATAAAGAAAACGCGGCATAGACATAAAAATCGTACCACTCGACGAGGTTGCCTGATGAGCCGACGAGAATTGCACGAATACGTTGCCCGGTTGTGAGATCGCCTTCAGGTCGCAAATCTTGCACGTCGTTCCCTCTCATTGCTGCCATTAGAAACCGTTGAACGCATACCCGTGCCAGCCTGTCGCAGGAAACATCTCACACATCAATTTGCAAGGCTGACAATCACCTCCGTCTCATTGACGTTGTCCTCCCGAAACCCCTAATAACCAGCCCAGAGATTGCCAAGGATCAAGCCGATGTCGAACCAGCCGCGCCATGCCAAAGTGATCATTCTCGGCTCCGGCCCCGCCGGATATACAGCCGCGATTTACGCTGCGCGCGCCATGTTGAACCCGCTGATGATCCAGGGCTCGCAGCCAGGCGGACAATTGACCATCACGACCGATGTCGAAAACTATCCGGGCTTTGCCGATGCCATCCAAGGCCCTTGGCTGATGGAGCAGATGCAGGCCCAGGCAGCCCACGTCGGCACCGAAATTGTCATGGACCACATCAACAAAGTGGAGTTGCGCAGCCGACCGATCCGTCTCGAAGGCGACAGCGGCGATATCTACACCTGCGATACACTGATCATCTGCACCGGCGCACAGGCGCGCTGGCTTGGCTTGCCGTCGGAAGAAATGTTCCAAGGTCACGGCGTCTCGGCGTGCGCAACCTGCGATGGCTTTTTCTACAAAGGCAAAGAGGTCATGGTTGTTGGCGGCGGTAACACCGCCGTTGAAGAAGCTTTGTTCCTGACAAACTTTGCCTCGAAGGTGACGATTGTTCATCGTCGCGACGGCTTCCGCGCGGAAAAAATTCTGCAAGAAAGATTGTTCAAAAATCCAAAAGTCGAAGTCGTGTGGGACTCAGCAATTGAGGAAATCGTCGGCACCCCTGCACCAAAATCTGTCACGTCCGTCAAATTGAAGAATGTGAAAACCGGCAAGATCAGCGAACGCGCGGTCGATGGCGTGTTCATCGCAATCGGCCACGCACCGGCAACGAGCCTGTTCAAGGGCCAACTCGAAATGACGCCATCGGGATACTTGATCACAGCACCAGACTCGACGGCGACAGCCATACCGGGCGTTTACGCGGCAGGTGACGTAAAGGACGAAGTATTCCGTCAAGCCGTCACAGCCGCCGGGATGGGCTGCATGGCCGCGCTCGAAGCGGAGCGTTTCCTGGCCAAACTGGAAAGCACAGCCCACGCGGCCGAATAGCTTTCCAGCTATGCAACTATTGCAACGCAATAAAGTTGCGTTACAGTTCGCGCGCCAGACCCGGCGCGAGCCACGCGTCGGCTGACTCGGAAATTGGACCGCAGGCGATGGACTGGGACAAGCTGCGAATTTTTCATGCCGCGGCCGAGGCAGGCAGCTTCACGCATGCCGGCGAACAACTGCACATGAGCCAGTCGGCTGTGAGCCGACAAATCTCAGCCCTCGAAGCCGATCTCAAAGTCACGCTGTTTCATCGCCACGCGCGCGGGCTCGTTTTGACCGAGCAAGGCGAACTGCTCAATCGCACAGTTGTCGAAGTGTTTGCCAAACTGAAAACTGCAGAAACGCTTTTGTCTGACACCACAAGCAAGCCTTCCGGCGATTTACGCGTCACCGCGCCGATTGGCTTTGGCACGGTATGGCTAACGCAACGCTTGCGCGAATTCACTGATCTCTATCCAGACATTCGCATCGAATTGATCTTGACCGATGAGCAGGTCGATATCGGGATGCGTGAAGCTGACGTCGCCATCTGGACGCGCGAGCCGGAACAGGCCGACTTGGTGCGCCGTCCACTGTTTGAAAGCCGCGTTCGGGCGTTCGCGTCTGCACAATACATTCGCCGCTTTGGCGCACCGAAAGATTTAGCCGACCTCGATCAACACCGGATTGTCGCCTATAGCGGATTGCCTGCCCAACACTTGGATGCCATGAGCTGGATCGAGACCGCAGGACGCTCTGGCCTGGAGCGCCGCGCAGCCGTGCTACGCGTCAATAGCGTGGTCGCCATCAAGTTCGCCATCAAAGCCGGTATCGGCATAGGCATGATCCCCGACTACATGACCGAGGATGAGGGCGAACTCGTCCCAGTTCTCCCCGAGATCGAACAACCGACCTTGCAGATGGTCTTTGCCTTTCCCGAAGAACTACGTTCATCAAAAAAAGTGCAGCTTTTGCGAGATTTTCTGGTCGTCAAGGCCAAACGCCCGAAGTAATTCGCCGATGTTAAGCAATGTCCCCCGGCCTCAAATTTTTTTTGATCCGAATGCCACTTCAGTCGTATCTTCACGCATGAGGCGCGTCACAGCCGGGTTTACGATTGCCACCGCCTGGGTGTGTCAGCCATCTGGAACAGTGTCGTTCCCCTCAACTTGGCCGAACTGACAGCGTCCCTAGGCGCTGCTAGTTCGGCCTTTTCCGTAATAAAATCTGCGGTTTATTTGAGTTAAAGCGCTTTTCGAGAAGGCTCAGAGCTGCCTCTCAGGCCCGCGACTAACGGCAATTTGCGTGTCAGCGTTCGGAACGCTATCTAAACGCACGACTTTCCAACATTGCCGCCGAAGGGCCCCACGCGACATGGCACAAACGCTGTACGACAAAATTTTCGAAGATCACGTAGTCGAGCGCGCTGACGACGGCACGTGCCTCCTCTACATCGACCGCCATTTGGTGCACGAAGTGACGAGCCCACAGGCGTTTGAAGGCTTGCGCATGTCAGGTCGCAAAGTCCGAGCGCCGGAAAAGACGCTCGCCGTCGTCGATCACAACGTGCCAACGACGGATCGCTCGCAAGGCATCGCCGATGACGACAGTCGTATCCAAGTCGAGACGCTGGCCAAAAACGCTAAAGATTTCGGCGTTGAATATTTCCATGAGCGCGACAAGCGTCAGGGTATCGTGCACGTCGTCGGACCCGAGCAAGGGTTCACACTCCCCGGCACCACCATCGTCTGCGGCGATAGTCATACCTCCACGCATGGCGCATTCGGAGCGCTCGCCCACGGCATCGGCACATCCGAAGTCGAACACGTGCTCGCCACGCAAACACTGATTCAAACCAAAGCCAAAAATATGCGCGTGACGGTGGATGGCACCTGCCCAAAAGGCGTCGGTGCCAAAGACATTATCCTCGCCATCATCGGTGAGATCGGCACCGCAGGCGGCACAGGTTCCGTGATCGAATACGCGGGCGAAGCGATCCGTGCGCTATCGATGGAAGGCCGTATGACGATCTGCAATATGTCGATCGAAGGCGGGGCGCGGGCTGGCATGATTGCGCCAGACGAAAAGACATTCGCCTTTATCAAAGATCGCCCGAAAGCACCCAAGGGTGCTGCCTGGGAACAGGCGATGAAATACTGGGAAAAACTGCAGTCCGATGAAGGCGCGCACTTCTATCGCGAAGTTCGTCTGAATGCCGCCAACTTGCCGCCCATCGTTTCGTGGGGCACGTCGCCGGAAGATGTCATCTCGGTAGCAGGTGCTGTACCCGATCCGACAAAAATTTCCGACGAGAACAAGCGCGCGTCGATGGTTCGTGCGCTAGACTACATGGGTTTGACACCCGGGACCAAAATCACCGACATTCCACTTGATGTCGTATGGATCGGATCATGCACGAATGGGCGCATCGAGGATTTGCGCGCCGTCGCAGGCGTCGTTGATGGCAAGAAAATTTCATCACGCCTCGCCTATGCGATGATCGTTCCTGGCTCTGGTCTGGTGAAAGAGCAGGCGGAAGCTGAAGGTCTCGATCAAATTTTCAAAGCTGCAGGCTTTGAATGGCGCGAACCGGGCTGCTCGATGTGTCTCGGCATGAACCCCGACCAGTTGAAGCCAGGCCAGCGCTGTGCCTCCACTTCGAACCGCAACTTCGAAGGGCGTCAGGGCTATAAGGGCCGCACCCATCTCGTGTCGCCCATCATGGCGGCAGCCGCTGCGCTCGAAGGCCACTTCGTCGATGTGAGGACTTGGCAACAATAATCCCTAACGCCGTGCGCCAACACGATTGAAGGAAATTCCGCTTAATAAAACGCCGCCGTTAGCGCGCATTGCTAACGACGGCGTATTTTATTCTGCACGAATGATTATCGGATCTGCGAACCATAAACGGGCGCATTGACCGTCACAGATGGACGCGCGAGTGCAGGACCCAGTGCAGCGCGCATGCTGCCAATTTCATCAAGCGTGATGCGGAAGAACGCATTCTGCGCGCGTTGCTTGAGTTGCGCCTCACCGATGGTTCCGACCAGCAACGTGATTGGAATATCGCCAGGTGGATAGCGCCCAGGCTCGCCAACAACTTTAAAGCCAAGCATCGCTTTATAAAAACCGACGCCACTTTCCTTTGTTGTCACCAACACATGGGACGCCCCACCCGCTTGAGCTGCGATGAAGCCAGCACGGACAAGCGCTGCGTAGAGCGTTGTACGATATGAAGTGTTCGTGATGTCCGGATCGATCGCCATGCGACCAACTTCAACGAGCGCGCCTGCAGCCGACCGCTTCACGTCCTTCAGAGCTGGATAGTATGGGGCGCAAGGCAGCGTTGTCAGCGGCAACCACGGATGACTAAAACAAATCCGAACCGTGCCAACGCACTTACCCTTGTCGTAGGCAATGACGATAGCTGTTGATGAGAATTGATCGGCGCGATCCTGAAACTGACCTGATGGATCATCTTCTAAAATGCCGCTTGCATGATACGCGCGGTAACGCAGGGCATAGGCATCGTCACGATGATGTTCGCCGGTCAGGACGTGAATTTCGAATGGAAATTTCGCTGTGCCGCTTAATACGTTGTCTTGACGCGGCCGAAACGCAATCGAACTAGGAGACGTCTTTAACGACATGATGAGAACTTTCAAATTGCAATGAGTGCAGGCTCACATGGGCCACAAACGGTTAAACTGTAAGGAATGGGCGACGGGTATATCGTCGCATCACAGCCTATATCTTGGCGCATATAGCCTTAATCGTAACGCACGAGACGACAACGAGTTGCGCGCGTTGCATGACAAATCACTTTCGATGGTAAACGTGTTAGTGTTTCGCTCGAAACGAACAAAAGGCAGTGTCGTGACATTTAATTTAAATTGGGAAACAGCAACGGCCCCTAGTCTCGCCGACTTCGAGGCTATGGCGCATGCCGCATGGGGAAAAATTCCTCATGCTTTCCGAGATGTCGCAGGCGACCTCGTGATTCGCGTCGAGGATTTTGCCAGTGAGGAAATTCTGTCGAGCCTAGGTATCGACGATCCATTCGAATTGACGGGCTTGTATCAAGGCGTCAGTCTTGAAAAGCAGAGTGTGCTTGATGCGCCGCGCGAGCCCGATCTGGTATTTTTATATCGCCGCGCCATTCTCGATGAGTGGGCTGGCAGCGATGAAGAACTCGGGCACTTGATCGCCCACGTGCTGATCCACGAAATCGGCCATCACTTCGGATTTTCAGACGACGATATGGATACGATTGCAGCCGAAGCCACGATCTGACGGGCGCGATTGTCACAGACGCTTCGTGCTCGTCATGCGACATGGTCAGAGCAGTTGTGTGTGTCTGATTTTCGCGCCATGCTAGGGATGCCTTTGAACATAACTTGGTTTGAGAACACAAGCGTGAGTTCGAGACGAACATTTCGCCATATGATGCGATTAGCTCTTGGGCGTGGTGCGTGCTGCACGATGGCTGTAGGCTTGGCCATGTCGGCGACGTTCGGCTCAGCTCATGCACAAATCACGACACCAACTCCAACACCAGATGAATACGTGGCCCACGTGGGTGGTGAGGCCGAATTGGTACCGCCCGGTCAGTTCAAACTCGATGGGCGACGCCAGCTGTGCGGCCAGCGCCCCACCGTCATGGACCATAAGCTCGACGACTATGGCGCGGCCTATCCTGGCTTTTTGATTATGAACCCCAAGCTGCTGGATCGTGTGTCAACGCCGGTGAAGCAGTGGATCTACGCGCATGAATGCGGGCACCAGTTCCGCGGCCCCGATGAGGAAACCGCGGATTGCTTTGCTGTGCAGCGAGGACGGCGCCAAGGCTGGTTAACACCGGAAGGGCTGGAAGAAGTCTGCAATTTTATTTCACCCGCCAAGGGTGACAGCATGCATTTTTCCGGCAGCCACCGCTGTGAATACATGCGTAAATGCTACGCAGACCCGACCGTAAAATAAACTTATCCCCGCTCTGTGTGACGGCCGTAAACTGGTGCGATGATGACCACCAGAGATCGCCGCTATGCGTTTTGCAGACTACGCCCACAGCCTGATCGGCCTGGCCCGAACCATTTACCATTGGGCTGGAGAGGTCGCAGCCCTCGACATGACACGGCGCGAGAAGATCGCGCTCTATGCCGAGGAGATTGCGGCGACCTTAGCACGGGCAGCAAACGCCCTTTCGATCCTGGAGATCAGCCCGAACGACCGCTCCGCCATGATGGCCGCCACCCGCGAATTGGGCCGAATATCAGGATATGTAGAGACCATAGTGACTGCGCTCGAACAGCATCTTGACGGACGCAAGCCTGCGGGCGTTAAACGGCGCCTTGAACGTCTCGAACCGTTTGAGCTCGAAGCAGCGCTTGTCGAGCACGGCGCGTTTCGGCACGCGAAACGACTGACATCAGCCGAAGGATTTTTTCGCGCACTGGCCGATGCGTTGCGCGCATGACGACCCGGACGATTTAGCACTCAGGAGCTGACCATGGATAAATTTACGGTTTTGACAGGCGTGGCAGCGCCGATGCCGCTGCGCAATATCGATACCGATATGATTATTCCCAAACAGTTCCTGAAAACGATCAAGCGCACAGGTCTTGGAAAATCTCTGTTCTATGAAATGCGTTTCGATCCCGCGACCGGCAAAGAAGTTTCAGACTTCGTACTCAACAAGCCGCAATATCGCAGCGCCAAAATTTTGGTAACTGGAGAAAATTTCGGCTGCGGATCGAGCCGTGAGCACGCGCCATGGGCGCTGTTGGATTTCGGAATCCGCTGTGTCATCGCCCCCGACTTCGCCGATATTTTTTATAACAACTGTTTCCAGAATGGCATTCTGCCGATCAAGCTACCGCAAGCCGACGTCGATAAACTGATGGATGACGCCGAGCGCGGTGCCAACGCAACGATAACCGTTGATCTTGAAAGCCAAGAAATTCGCGGACCCGACGGCGGCATCATAAAATTCGACATTGATCCGTTCCGTAAGCATTGTCTTCTGAACGGTCTCGACAATATCGGCCTGACACTTGAGAAGGCGAACGCGATAACTTCGTTTGAGCAACAAGTCAGCGCAGTACGTCCTTGGCTATAACGTTATAAAGGAAAAGATGGGCATGGCCAAAGCTGTTCACATGATGGTGCGCGTGATGGATGAAGCGCGTTCTGTCAAATTTTACGAAACGTGCTTTGGTCTGAAAATCGCAGATCGAAAAGATTGGCCCGAATTCACGCTCATTTACATGAAGAATACCGAGAACGATTTTGAGTTGGAAATCACGGTCAATAAAGGTCGCGAGCAATCTTACGATCTAGGCAATGGCTACGGCCATATGGCATTTGTTGTCGATGATCTGAGTGCAGAACGCACACGCATCGAAGCTGCCGGTTATCTTCCCAAAGACATCAAATCGATGTCCCACGACGGCCAGCCATTCGGAACATTCTTTTTCATCGAAGATCCTGACGGCTACAAAATCGAAGTGCTGCAAAAAGGCGGTCGTTTCAAATGAGCCTAGGAATAACGGGCCCACATGAGCATGGATGACATTAAAATCGATCCCGCAATGATGGGACGCTTAGCGCGTGCGCTGATTTTCATTTGTGGCGCAGATCACGCAGCTACAAAAGCATTGAAACTGGCGTCAGAAAGTGGTGCTGAACGCGATATCAAAGCCGCCCGCGCGCAATTCTTGAAACTGAAATCGAGCGATCGCAGCGCGGCGTTGACGATGGTCAAAGACGAATAGAAGTTATATCCGCGCACCGCCACGCGATTGCAAAAGCGCGTCTGACAAAACATCGGCAAAAGCCCGGCGCTCGTCGTCGGTCAAAAATTGACCGAATAGAACCTCTCGCCCTTGCGCCGCCAATCGAATCGATGTGCGACCGTCAGGTCGGTCGGTCGACAAACGCACCCGCGCCCAATACGGATTGAATTCAAACTTTTCCTCTCGTCCCGACGGATGCACGCGCGTCAACTTGAGAATATCCGGCGAAACTTGCACCGTCTCATACAGGCGACCGGAACGATAATTGAGTTTGAAAGCCCAGTAGATCAGCGCCGCATCCAGCCCAAAGAAACCCATCACGGGCCACGCACCGATCATTGCGAAGGCCAAGCCGATGATGAAACTCACAACACCGATCAAGCCCATCAAAATGAGAAAACCGCGCGGACTGAGCGAACGATGCGGATGCAGCACAAAGGTATCTTCCTGCACTTTGCGTGGTGTACTTAAAACGTCTTCCATTGATCCGCCCGCAATGACCGTTTAACTGGACCGAATAACCGCAGCCTGTTGCCGCAATAAAGGCATCCCCCGCCATGCCCCGCATCTCACGTTCGGCGACGCCCAAGACAATCCGGCCTTCTGGCCTGAAAGGCAAGTCTGACGAGCCGAACGACAAGCAGCAAACAACGAAGCCGCCTATCAAACGTCACAGAGCTAGCCGCAGACCATCGCCAGACACCATCGAAGAAATATTTCGCCGCTTTCACGCTCTAGAGCCTGAACCAAAAGGCGAGCTGGAGCACGTCAACGCCTACACGCTGCTGGTTGCTGTCGTGCTGTCGGCGCAAGCCACGGATGCTGGCGTCAACAAAGCGACGCGCGCCTTGTTCAAATTGGCCGATACCCCTGAGAAAATGTTGGCCCTCGGTGAAGAAACCTTGCGCCAGTACATCCAAACGATCGGGCTCTATCGTACCAAAGCCAAGAACGTGATGGCGCTCTCCGAGCGTCTCGTCAGGGAATTTCAATCTCAGGTGCCGGCCGACCGCGATGTCCTCGAAACGCTGCCGGGTGTCGGTCGCAAAACAGCAAACGTGGTGATGAATATGGCGTTTGGTCAACCGACTATGGCGGTCGATACGCACGTTTTTAGGGTCTCCCATCGTATCGGTCTGTCGAAAGGAAAAAACCCTTTGGCAGTCGAGGCTGACCTGCTGCGCTGTATTCCTGATGCATACTCCATGCACGCGCATCACTGGCTGATTTTACATGGACGCTATCTTTGCAAGGCACGTAAACCCGAATGCTGGCGCTGCTCCATAAGTGAGTTGTGCAGTTTTCCCGACAAATCGGAGCCACCCCATGGCCATCGCGCTTAACGCCATCGCGTTTCAACTGGCATGGTTCGCATGTGTGCTTGGCGCCGCGTATGGAGCGCCATGGATTGGCCTCCTTGTCACGATGGCCGTCATCGCTCTCCATCTGTCACGCGCGTCAGACAAAGCATCTGAACTGAAACTTATTCTCATGGCAGGGCTCGTGGGCATTATCGGGGAATGTGCACTGATAGCGAGCGGTATCGTCAGCTATGTCGCGCCAGCACCCATTCCATTTCTCCCACCATTTTGGCTGATCGCGTTGTGGCTCGGCTTTGCGACGCTGATGAATGTCTCGATGGCTTGGATGAAAAATCGCTATGCACTCGCAGCGATTCTCGGACTTCTATTAGGGCCGCTGTCTTACATCGCTGGTGAGAAGCTTGGCGGTATGACCATTCATGAACCACGCATGATTGGCATCGCCAGCATATCTTTCATGTGGGCGATCGCCATGCCGATGCTTGTAAAGCTGGGCGAGACTTGGAACGGCTATCGCAGACAATAAAAAACGCCGGAGTTTGCACCCCGGCGTTAAATTAAGAATGTGTAGTTCGTTTATGCGCGGCGCAGAACGCCAAGCAAAACGAGCAAAATGACAGCGCCGATGGTCGCGCTGATGATTTGCCCAACGATGGGTTCGCCGCCGATAGCAAAGCCAACTTGTGGCAACAGCCAGCTACCAATGAATGCGCCGACGATGCCGACAACGATGTTGCCGATTACGCCGAAGCCATAACCCTTGACGATCAAGCCTGCGAGGAAACCTGCAATCGCACCGATGACGAGCAAGATGATGAGTGATTCTAAAGCCATGTGACCCTCCGTCCCAAAATTTGAATGAACGAGGCTGCTTGGACATGCGACCTCGAACCGACAACCATGACGATTTTTTTGCCATGATGCCTGATTCGGAGGCTAAAAGCGCCGACCTTGAAACGTTCAAGCGTTCTGCGCCGCGACTCGATATCGGCATAACATCAGAACGCACACCCGCCCATTATGTTCCAGTCGTGTCTAAGCGAACGGCAAGCCCCGCCCGCGACATATGCGCTTTGGCTTGCGGGATACTGTAGGTCCCGAAATGGAAAATCGAAGCCGCCAGCACGGCACTCGCATGTCCCTCGCGCACACCATCAACGAGATGGTCGAGCGTACCCACGCCGCCTGATGCAATGACGGGGACCGAGACGGCGTCGGCTATGGCTCGCGTGAGCGGCAGATCGAAGCCAGCCTTGGTCCCGTCGCGATCCATCGACGTCAGCAGAATTTCACCGGCGCCAAGATCCACAACCTCGCGCGCGTATGCAACGGCGTCGATACCGGTACGATTGCGCCCGCCGTGAGTAAAAATTTCCCAACGCAGCGGCTCACCCTCGCCAGATACCTTTTTGGCGTCGATTGCGACAACGATACACTGGGCACCGAATTTCTCGGATGCCTCGCGCACGAACTGGCGGTTCGTCACCGCCGCAGTGTTGATCGATACTTTGTCGGCCCCCGCTTCAAGCAGACGGCGAATATCTTCGACCGTGCGAACGCCACCGCCGACAGTCAGCGGCATGAAGCAGCGTTTCGCTGTGCGTTCGACGATATCGAAAATCGTCTCGCGGTTTTCGTGACTGGCGGTGATATCGAGAAAGCAAAGCTCGTCGGCACCGGCGGCATCGTAGGCCGCGGCCGCTTCGACCGGATCGCCCGCATCGACCAGATCGACGAAGTTCACACCTTTGACGACGCGTCCGTCTTTAACATCGAGGCAGGGAATGATGCGAACTTTGAGCGTCATAGTTCGGCGTTACTCTCCACGCTCGCGCAAGGCAGAAAATTTCACATCAGGAAATTTCTCACCTTTGTATTTCAACATCCATTGGCTTTCTGCCAAAAACACCAACGCGCCATCTCGGTCGGTTGCGATATCGCCGCGATGTGCGTCGATGAACTTTTGCAACGATGCTGGATTATCCGACGATATCCAGCGCGCCAATTCACACGGCGCTTGCTCAAGACTAATCGGCACACCGTATTCGACCTTCACACGCGACTGCAAAACTTCAAATTGAAGGATGCCAACGACGCCGAGAATTGGTCGCCCCCCCGCGATTGGCGTAAACACTTGCACAATGCCCTCTTCAGCGAGGTCTTCCAAAGCGCGATTGAGTTGCTTCGCCTTCATCGCGTCTTCGATAATGACGCGACGGAGAAGTTCGGGCGCAAAATTCGGGATGCCTGTGAACTTCAAAACTTCTTTCTCGGTCAACGTATCGCCAACCCGCAAGGTGCCATGGTTCGGCAAACCCATAATGTCGCCCGCGAACGCTTCATCCGCAGTCTCGCGGCCTTGACCGAAGAATAACGTCGGCGACGACACCGTCATATACTTTCCGTCGCGCACATGCAGAAGCTTCATGCCGCGCTTGAAGCGCCCCGAACACAGCCGCACGAACGCGATGCGGTCGCGATGGTTCGGATCCATGTTGGCTTGGACCTTGAACACGAAGCCGGTGACTTGATCCTCTCCGGGCTGCACGGTGCGTTGAACCGCAACGCGCGGCAGCGGCCCCGGCGCCCATTGACCCAACGCATCGAGCAACTGCTCGACGCCAAAATTGCGCAGTGCACTGCCAAAAAACACCGGCGACAAATGCCCTTCGCGAAACGCCTTGAGATTGAACGAGGACAGCGCACCTTGCGCGAGTTCCACGCCTTCGAGCGCGCGCGCGGCGATGTCCTCGTCGATGCCCGGGATGCTCGCAATGTCTGACAATTCGCTCAGCGCTTCAGCCCGGCCGTAGGGTGAATTGCGTTCGCCTTCCGGCAACAATGCGCGCATTCCGACAAGATCGATGATGCCGCGAAAATCCGGACCCATGCCGATCGGCCAACCCATGGGCACCAGATCGAGCGCTAACCCCGACGCGATATCGTCGAGCAGCGTCAGCGGATCTTCGCCCGGCCGATCGATTTTATTGATAAAGGTGATGATTGGAATATCGCGCAGGCGGCAAACCTCAAACAACTTGCGCGTTTGCGCTTCGATGCCCTTGGCGGCATCGATTACCATCACAGCCGCGTCAACGGCCGACAACGTGCGATAAGTATCTTCGCTAAAATCCGAGTGGCCCGGCGTGTCGAGCAAGTTATAAATTATGTCGTTGCGCTCGAACGTCATGACCGAACTGGTCACCGAGATGCCGCGCTGCTGCTCGATCTGCATCCAGTCCGAGCGCGTGCGACGTCGCTCGCCGCGTGCTTTGACAGCACCCGCCATCTGAATAGCGCCGCCAAACAGCAACAGCTTTTCCGTCAGCGTCGTTTTACCGGCATCGGGATGCGAGATAATCGCAAACGTGCGCCGCCGCGCGATCTCGGGATGCGCGATCTGCTCGGCTGGAATGTCGAGTGTTGCAGTGGTCAAAACGTCAAGCCTCGATCAGTTTCACATGGTCGGCATCGAGCCAAATTTGATGATAGTCGGCGGGCTTGCCGAACGCTTCACCCACATGCAGTTCAATGAGATCGCCATCGAACGCGGCGATCTTAAAATTTTCATGCAGACAGCCGCGAAACAGCGTTTGCAATTGTGCATTGTCAGCCGGCAGATCGGCCGGAATTTTTGTCACGCGCACGGTATCGCCGATGTTCATGCTGCCCTCAATAAGTCGAGTGCTTGTTTGGGGTCGATGCGCCCGTCATAGAGCGCGCGACCGGTGATGGCACCTTCAAGCATCGCGTGCTCGGGACGCAGCAACGCTTTGATGTCGTCGAGCGAGGCAAGTCCACCCGACGCGATCACGGGAATGCGCGTGGCGCGCGCCAGTGCCGCTGTGCCTTCCCAGTTGATACCCTTCAAGATCCCGTCGCGGTCGATATCGGTATAGATGATTGCAGAGACGCCAACGTCTTCAAATCGGCGCGCCAAGTCGATAGCGGTCAATTCTGAAGTTTCCGCCCAGCCTTCAACCGCAACTCTGCCGCCTTTGGCATCGATGCCGACGGCGATCTGACCTGGAAAGCGTCGGCAGGCTTCAGCGACGAGTGCTGGATCACGCACCGCGACCGTGCCGAGGATGACCCGGCGTATGCCTTTCGCAAGCCATGTTTCAATCGTCGCCAGATCGCGAAGTCCCCCACCCAGTTGAACGGGCATCGTGATCGTTTTCAATATTGCATCGACGGCAGCGCCGTTGACGGGATGGCCCGCAAACGCACCATTGAGATCGACGATGTGGAGATAGGAAAACCCTTGACGCTCGAAGCTGAGCGCCTGTGCTGCCGGATCGTCGTTAAAGACGGTCGCTTCCGACATATCGCCGAGTTTCAAGCGGACGCACTGGCCGTCCTTTAGGTCAATGGCAGGGAATAGGATCACGTCAGTCTCGATTGGGCTTGAGGCGCGCGCTGTGAATGTCTCCAAATGCGGCCATCAGAATGCTGTCATTGGCTGCGATCAATCGTGTATCGCGCCTCGCGTCAAGCTGTGCGACATAAGATCGAGCAAAGCATTATAAAGTCGAAGTGAGTTTGCGTCCGATGGCCCGTTCCACATCACGTTCCACAAACCGGCCCATCGGCCACGCGTTTCTGACCGCCCCATCGCCGATGGCACCGCCCCGCCCGCTGACGGAGGACGACGCGGTCAACATCTGGATCGCGCGCTGGATTAGAGTGCGCCCCACGGAGCTGGTGCGCCGCTACGGCTGCGACCCCCGACGCCTGTATGAGATCTGGGAAGAGGTCCGGTTTCCCGGCAGTCGCGCCACGGCCTTGAGGATTTTCCAGGACCGCTATCCGGGTCTCGACACCCGCATTGACCCCGGCCCCCATCGACGCGTCTCCACGGCCCCACATCCGGCCCAAATGAGCCTGTTTTCAGACACCTGACGCGGTGTCGCAGGAAGGCCGGATCGATGTTCCCCGTGGAAAACCATAGGGGAACTCAAAGAGAACATTTTTCGAACAAGCACTGGACAGTGCCAATGATTCGTGGCATGTTCTTCCTATGTTCAGGGCGACCGTAAAGCCGCCCCACCCTGGGTCTAAGTCGCGTAATCTCGACCCGCCACCCCGCATAAGGAGAGCCGCGATGCGCACGTATTTGATCTCGTATGATCTCGCAAAACCGAACCGCAACCAGCACGTTCTGGCTCAAGTCATTATGGGTCTCGGTGAGAAGTGGGCCCGCCCTCTGTCGAACACTTGGTACGTCTCATCGGTGCTCGAAGAGTTCGAGCTAGAAGCCGAGATGAAAGACCTTCTCGGCGAAGACGATGGCCTCGTCATTCAGGCTGTGAAGCGCGAAGCGGTTTTGACCAACACCTCTCTACGCTGGTTCCGTCAGCGTCGCGCCGGTCTCGACATTGCCCCCGACAGCAACATCATCGCCTTCCCGGCTCCTCCGGCGCCAGAGCCGATGGAACCCGAGTTGCCGTTCGCAAAAGCCTGTTGAGGTCTTTGAGTGGGGCGGGCCTCTCCCCCAAGCCCGTTCCCGCTGGTCCGTCCCACTCAAAGTCTCGAAATGGTGATGCCGGGGATTTGATCCCCCTCGATCCCCGGCTCCCAACTTTTTCTGAGCGTCATGCGTTGCAGTTGTGTGTGTTGCGTCCCGAGTATCTCGCCTGATCTTGAACTCTCCCGCAACTCGTCCTCTCCCCCGGATGCATCGCCATGAAAACCTATCTGATCCACCACACCCCCAAATTTGCCGGCCAAGACACCTGGGCTGTCTCGTTCTCACTGCCCTACATATCGAGCCAATACGTGCGCTCAGGCGATGGCGTTTGGTACGTCAAATCCTGGCTCACCGCTGAGCAGATTAAAAAACGCCTCGCTATTTTGTTCGATGACCAGAGCGAGTTGCGTATTCACGAATTAAGCCGCAAGGAATCTTCCCTCACCGCGCGCATGGCTTGGCTTCAAGGTCGCCTCGAAGATGAGGAACAAGAAGAAATGTTCAGCGCACCGCGCATGATGTGGGCGGCATTGCATTCCGCCATGCACGCGATTGTCGCGCCGCAGCCAAGTCCAGTTCGCGTTATGGCGTCCAGCGTAGAAAATTCGCGAGCAGCCTGAGGCCGAGCGTCTGGCTCTTTTCAGGATGGAACTGTGTGCCGGCGATGTTGCCATCCGCAACCATGGCCGTCACCGGTCCACCGTAATCGGTTTCTGCCACGACGACGCGACGCTCATTCGCTTGCAGATGAAATGAATGCACGAAATACGCGTGCAATCCGTTCGGGCCGGTGGCAAGACCATCCAATAGCGCGTGCGGCGTCACCACGTTCAGCGTGTTCCATCCCATGTGCGGAATTTTCAACGCCGCATCGTTGGGTGCAATCGCTTGCACGTCGCCTTTGATCCAACCGAACCCTGGCGTCACCGCGTGCTCTAATCCGCGCTCTGCCATCAATTGCATACCCACACAAATGCCGAGGAACGGCCGCGCGTGTTTGCGCACAACCTCTTCGAGCATGTCGATCATGCCCGGCACCGCTTCAAGCCCACGCTTGCAATCGGCATAAGCACCAACACCAGGCAAAATCACGCGATCTGCACGATGCACATCATTCGGCCGCGCACTGACGATCACCTCGACCGATATCTCGCCGTCGCGCGCAGCGCGCTCCACGGCTTTGGCAGCGGAATGGAGATTTCCAGATCCGTAATCAATGAGGACGACGCGTTGCATCAAGGATCGGACTTTAAGATTGTGCGGGGAAAGGCCAAGGCCGCGAGGTCAGAAAACGAGATTTATTGGCCAGAGCGGACTGATTTTCATGATCTTCGCCCGCCGTGGCGATCATCGGCTGCGACGGCAACCAGCTCTCCATGAAACGGCGCTCACAATCGGCAAGATTGCGGCCTGTCACAACACCGAGCATGCGCCATCCCGCGCGATCCAATGACCACCGCTCAATGCTGGAGATTTCGAACGCGAGATAAATGTTCAATGCCGTGACAAGGATCGACGTCCACGTCGGCTCGAATGAAATGTGAGTCAATCCGGCAACGATCGCCGACACCACCACGAGATAAAGAAACGTCGCAAGCCAGAGCGATTTTGAAATGAAGCCAAGCGGCGGGAACAACGCCGTCAACCACGAAAAACCGTCTTTGATAAACACGAGCGCATCGCCCCGGTCGAGGCGGTCGGGTGCTGGATCAGGTCTCTCATGGACAGTATAGGTGACCACCGACGAACTCCCAGAACCCAACAATCCAAATGCCATCGCCCACCAACCAACTTACTACAATGACCCAACGAAACTAACCGACCAGCGTACCTTTGGTCGAGGGGATGCGACCGGCCTGACGCGGATCAAGCGTGATCGCGGCACGCAACGCGCGTGCAAGGCCTTTATAGCAAGTCTCTGCGATGTGGTGATTGTTCTCACCGTAAAGGTTTTCGACGTGCAGGGTGATGCCTGCGTTCTGCGCAAAGGCTTGGAACCATTCGCGGAACAGCTCGGTATCCATTTCGCCGACCTTAGCGCGCGAAAAGTCAGCTTTCCAAATCAGGAACGGGCGGCCCGATACATCGACGGCGACACGCGTCAGTGTTTCGTCCATCGGCAAATGAACATCGGCATAGCGCACGATGCCAGCCTTATCGCCAAGTGCTTTGGCGATGGCCTGGCCGATGACGATGCCGGTATCTTCTGCCGTGTGATGGAAATCGATGTGCAGATCGCCTTTAGCCCGCAGCCTGATATCGATCAGCGAATGGCGTGCAAGTTGCTCCAGCATATGGTCGAGAAAACCAATCCCGGTTTCGATGTCATAAGCGCCGGTTCCGTCGAGATCGACGCTCGCCGTAATCTCGGTCTCTTTGGTCTTGCGCGTGATGGTGGCGGTGCGTGTCACGTCTCGTCTCCGGTCGGCATCATCGCCATGGCTTGAGGTACAGTTAAGCGCCTTGTGCCGTGGCTACCCAGCGTTTAACAGGTTGCAACGATCCTGGGATAGCCCCACGCCGCCAGCGCTGTCCCGAAATTCATACATCGTGAAGGTTCGCTCTTGATTAAGATTGCCCCGCGCCCAATGTTTCACATCATAAGATGACCTATACACCAACAAATTCAGACCAGTCCTCCTGGCACGCCACGACCATACTCACCGTTCGCAAGGGCGATCGGGTCGTGATTGCAGGCGACGGGCAGGTGAGCCTGGGCCAGACCATCATTAAGTCCAACGCCCGTAAGGTGCGGCGGTTAGGGCGCGGCGACGTCATAGGCGGGTTTGCCGGCGCGACAGCAGATGCCTTCACGTTGTTTGAGCGCCTCGAAGCCAAACTGGAACAATACCCTGGCCAGTTGCAGCGCGCGGCCGTCGAACTGGCAAAAGACTGGCGCACGGATCGTTATCTGCGCCGCCTGGAGGCGATGATGATTGTCGCAGACGCCGGAACAACCTTAGTTCTGACCGGCACGGGCGACGTGCTCGAACCCGAGCGCCACGTCATGGGTATAGGTTCGGGCGGCAATTACGCCCTCGCCGCCGCCCGCGCCCTGATCGACGAACCCCTCGATGCAGAAACCATTGCTCGCAAGGCGATGGCGATTGCCGCCGAGATTTGTGTTTATACGAATACCAACTTTGTCGTCGAAAGCCTCGACGCGTGATGCCGATGGTGACGGCACCGACCATCACATTCCGTCGTGTCACTTCAAGCGACCTACCGATACTTACTCAATGGATTTCAAGCCCACACTGGCAAAAGTGGTGGGGACCAACAGAGCCCGAGATTGATCACATTCGCGATATGATCGAGGGCAGAGACAGCACCCGACCATTTATTTTCGAGCTTGACGGTATCCCAACTGGCTACATTCAAGCCTGGGATATTGGACCGCATCAAACCGAACAATGGGTCAAAGACAATCCGTGGTTGTTGGACTTGCCATCAGACGCGGTGGGTGTCGATTTATCGATTGGTCCAGAAGACAAACTATCACAAGGGGTGGGATCGACCGTACTCAAAATTTTCGCCAAAAGTCTTGCCAGCGACGGACACCGAACCATCATCATCGATCCTGACCCTGACAATTTCCGAGCTGTGCGCGCTTACACAAAAGCAGGATTTCGACCCGTCCCACATCTCGAAGGCAAGACTGTCGGCGTCCTCATCATGCAATTTCAAACGGACTAAAAAAACCCATGACGAACTTCTCACCCCGCGAAATCGTCTCTGAACTCGACCGGTATATCGTCGGTCAGGGTGATGCAAAGCGCGCCGTCGCAATTGCGTTACGCAACCGTTGGCGCCGTCAACAGTTGACCGGCGAATTGCGCGACGAAGTCTTACCCAAGAACATTCTGATGATCGGCCCGACCGGTGTTGGTAAAACGGAAATTTCGCGACGCTTGGCAAAATTGGCAGGCGCACCATTTCTCAAAGTCGAGGCAACGAAGTTCACCGAAGTCGGCTATGTCGGCCGCGATGTGGAAAGCATCATTCGCGATCTCGTGGAAGTCGGCATCGCTCTCGTCAAAGATTCAAAGCGCAAAGACGTGCGCGCCAAGGCCGAGAAAGCGGCAGAAGAACGCGTACTCGATGCCCTTGTCGGCGCAACGTCATCGCCATCGACGCGCGAAAGTTTCCGCAAAAAACTACGTGGCAATGAACTGAACGACAAAGAAATCGACATCATGGTCGCAGAATCTGCGCCATCTTTACCAATGTTCGAAATGCCGGGAGGCGGCTCGATGTCGACGATCAACATTGGCGAAATGTTAGGCAAAGCGCTCGGCCAGCGCACCAAGTCGCGGCGCGTGACCGTGAAAGACAGCTTCGACTTTCTCATCGCAGAAGAAAGCGACAAACTGATCGACAATGATCTGATCACGAGCGAAGCCATCGCAGCCGTCGAAAACAACGGAATCGTGTTCCTGGATGAAATCGACAAGATCTGCTCGCGCGGTGAAACGACCCGCAGCGGCGCTGAAGTCTCGCGCGAAGGTGTGCAGCGCGATTTGCTTCCCTTGATCGAAGGCACGACGGTCACGACCAAGTATGGACCCGTGAAGACCGATCACGTGCTCTTCATTGCATCTGGTGCATTCCACGTCGCAAAACCATCGGACTTGCTCCCTGAATTGCAGGGCCGATTGCCGATCCGCGTAGAACTCTCAGCACTCACGCGTGACGACCTTCGCCGCATCCTGACCGAACCACAAGCCAGCCTCATCACGCAGTACGTAGCGCTCATGGCGACCGAAGGTTTGACACTCGCCTTCACACCCGATGCCATCGACAAAATCGCTGACACGGCGGTGGAAGTGAACGCAACCGTTGAGAACATCGGCGCACGACGCCTGCAAACCATCCTTGAGCGCGTGCTCGATGAAGTCTCGTTCGATGCATCCGACCGCAGCGGACAATCCACCACGATCAATGGTGCATACGTGCAAAACCGTGTCGGCGAACTGGCTAAAAATGCCGATTTAAGCCGGTTTATTCTCTAATCAGCCAAGCGGGCTGTGCGACCAAGTCGCTATTCACAACCAACGAACATCGCTAAAAACAACGTTTCACGCTTTTGCGAAAGTCGAAACCAACATGGTTAGTGCGGCCGAAAATACGGTCTTGATCCTGAACGACGCCGACACGGCCAAGCCTTCGCTGGCCGGGTTGACGCGCGCGGGTCTGAAGGATGCGCTTGCCAAGGCAGGCGTTCCTGACAAGCAGCACAAAATGCGCGTGGCTCAGTTGTGGAGTTGGATCTACGCGCGCGGCGTGACGAGCTTCGACGACATGAGCGACGTCTCCAAAGATTTGCGTCGCACCCTTGCCGATCATTACACATTGGCGCGACCTGAAATCGTCACCGAACAAATTTCCGTTGATGGTACGCGCAAATGGCTGCTGCGCTTACCCAAGCGCGACCGCGATGCGCGTGCACCCGAAATCGAAACCGTCTACATCCCAGAGAGCGATCGCGGCACACTGTGCATTTCAAGCCAAGTCGGGTGCACCCTGACATGCTCGTTCTGCCATACGGGCACGCAGAAGCTCGTGCGCAATCTCGAAGCCCAGGAAATTGTTGGTCAAATATTATTAGCCCGAGATCGCATCGGCGACTGGGCAGGTGCAGCCGTTCCAGAGAATGGCCGATTACTGCCAACAGCCGAACGCAAGATCACCAACGTCGTGCTAATGGGCATGGGAGAGCCGCTCTATAACTTCGATAACGTAAAGGATGCCATGGACGTCGCTTCTGATGGCGATGGTCTGTCATTGTCGAAGCGTCGCATTACGCTCTCAACCTCTGGCATCGTTCCTGAAATTCCGCGTTGGGGCGAACTATCGGGTACGATGCTGGCCATCTCACTCCACGCCACCAACGACACTTTGCGAGACGAACTGGTGCCGATCAACAAGAAGTACCCAATCGCCGAGCTTTTGCAGGCCTGCCGCGATTATCCGGGATTATCGAACGCCAAACGCATCACCTTCGAATACGTGATGTTGAAAGGCGTCAACGACAGTCTCGCCGAAGCGCGTGCGCTCGTCCGTTTGTTGGCGGGCATCCCAGCCAAAATCAATCTCATCCCATTCAATCCATGGCCCAACACACGTTACGAGTGTTCAGACTGGGAAACCATAGAACGCTTTGCCGACGTCGTGAACCGAGCCGGATACGCAAGCCCGGTCCGCACACCGCGCGGTCGCGATATTTTTGCTGCTTGCGGACAATTGAAATCTGAAAGCATCAAAGTCCGCGCGAGCGCACTCGCGGCGGGCTCCGACACGAGCGCATGATTTGCCATTGAGAATTGTAGCGATAAGCATGTAGAATATAGTCACCGCTCAAGTGTGTGTGCGTATGAACGGGGTCGCAAATGTTCAAAATGCTGGTGCGTGTCACCATCGGCTTTATCCTTGCATGTATAGCCGCAGGACTGGTCACGGTTCTCTTTGTCACAACACCAGCCGAGCTGATGGCTCTTCCGTCGGAAGCTCTGCCTGAAAAAGCGTCGCAGACTTTGGTGTGGGGGCTTCTGGCCGCAACCCACGCTGCAATCTTTGCGGCAGCCTTCACACTAATTGCAGCCGGTATTGGCGAGTGGCAAAAAATTCGAAGCCTAGGGTATTATCTCATCGCAGGTGTTGGCATTGCAGCACTCGGATTTTATGCGCAATACGCCAGTGAAGTTGCCGGCCAGCCCACGATTTACAACTCTTATGCCATGACAGCATTTGCGACGGCCGGATTGTTCGCCGGGTTCGTCTATTGGCTGGTCGCCGGACGCCATTCCGGACCCGACGCAACATCGGACGGCCCCACCACAAAGCGCAAAGTTGAAACGCCAAAACCTATCGCACCGCCTATCAACACGACTTCGACCCCTCGGATGACGGTTGCAGATCGCACCGCGGCTAAAATGGCGGCATCCCTCAAAATGGCAACCGCATCAACCGAGCCTACTAGGGCCTAATGCATTGAATATGAAATTTTTTCTCTAAATTGAAGCTCGCAGTCGTATAAGTTAGGCGGAAATAAAATTGCGCCGTTGCTGCAATGCAACAATTCTGCTATTCTCGATTTTTCAGGGAAAGCAGGCCACCCGTGTACGACGCCGAACTCCATTGGCGCTTCATTAGAAGCGCTGCCGATGCGATGTTTCAGTGTGCTGAGCTGTCCCTTGCCGCGACTAAGGTCTGGCAGGATCAAGCCGCATTGGCATTCAACCCCAATGCCAAGCGCGCGCAAGAACCCGCTCCGATGCCGACCGATCCAATTGCAGCGTGGGCGTGGGCTTTCGATGCATGGCGGGGCCACTCGAAATCGCAGAATAATCCAATTTCATTTTGGCAGCCGTCGAATACTTCTAGCGCTCCGACTGCATTTATGTCCGTCATGAACCCATGGGCTTTCATGATGGGCGCAAATAGTTCCGCATCGCGCCCTGCAACAGATATGTTTGCACGTCCATTCGGCTTACCGTTTTCAAATCTATTTTTAAATCAAGCATTCGGAACACAAGCCACGGCAACAGGTCCAGAGGTCTGGTTGGGAATGATGCGCGCGTTCTGGTCGTCGCCCGCCATGTCATGGACGATGTATCAATCGCCGATGGCAGCCATGATGGTGTCGGCCGGCATGCCATATGCGATGGCACTTCCCGCAGCGCGCGCCAGCACCTCGGCACTCGATGCTGCCGAAGCAGCTCGCCAGCAAGCTCTCAAAGTTTTTTCAGCCTATCGCTCAGACGGCGGACACGCATCCACGCAGGTCATTGAGTGGCCATTTCCGACGAATATCATCATGGGCGATGGCACACGGCGCAACACGCGCCACTGATTTTCTGAACCGAATTTCCATCGCGCACAATTCAAGCGCGACAGCGTTGTGACAGTTTAAGACTGTCATGTGGCTTCAATAATCGCCGCCTAGTTCCCTCATCACGACTGACTGCTGGTCCGGGGGGAACGGCGATGGTTTTTGAAGACTGGATGATGCCGCCTCGCCAGATGGCGGTGAAGCGCCAGAAAGCGCCGCAATCGTTCATTGCAAGCGATGCACTAAACCGCACGCAATCGTGTCCAATCATTCGCATTGTAATCGCCGCGATGATGGCTATTTCGATGGCCGCTTGGCTGCAACCGAACCTCGATACATCGATCGCATCATTCTTTTATTGTCCAATCGAAGGTTTTTGGCTGGCGCGCGATCCGCTCCTCAAAACTTTACGCAGCGCGGGTCGCATGGTTCCAACTATTATCATCGTCTGGGTCCTGGCGCTCATCGCCATCCGCCTAATTCGCGGTCGCGCATGGCAATGGCCGACCGATAACAACCTAGTTTTTCTGACGGGCGCGTTTGCCATTGGACCTGGCATCGTCGTCAATCTGATTTTGAAAGAGCATTGGGGACGATCGCGACCCGAAGCCATAGAAGCCTTCGGCGGTTCGGCCCAATACACATCGCCTTGGTGGCCTTGGGGTGAATGCGCGACCAATTGTTCGTTTGTGTCGGGCGAAGCTTCGACCGCAATGGTCCTCATTGCATTCGCCTTCATTTGCCACCGTGCGTTTCGTCTGCCGATAATCGCAGCGGCAACGGTTTGGACCATTGTGATCTCCGCCAATCGCATGGCCATGGGCGCGCATTTTTTCACCGACGTCGTGATTTCGGCGCTGCTGACCTTGCTGATTGTTCTGGTTTTAAAAGCAACGGTCATCGACACGAACCAACCGAGACATATTGGAAAAGCTTAATTCATAAGTGTTGACGGCGAATGCAGCCGCTTCCGAGTGGCGCATGCCCTTGCCACCCATCTTGGTCCTGGTAAGAGTGCCGGGCTTCATAGCCCCGTATCTTGAGACCTGCCTACCGACACCCACTGACCAGGACATTCGCCATGGCCAACAAAGGCAAAATCAACAAAGTCGTGCTCGCCTATTCGGGCGGTCTCGACACTTCGATCATCCTGAAGTGGCTGCAAGAAACCTACAATGCTGAAGTCGTGACATTCACTGCCGACTTAGGCCAAGGCGAAGAGCTATCACCGGCACGGCAAAAAGCATTGATGCTAGGCATCAAGGAAGAAAACATTTTCATCGAAGACGTGCGCGAGGAATTCGTGCGCGATTATGTATTCCCGATGTTCCGCGCCAATGCCGTTTACGAAGGTGTCTATTTGCTGGGCACCTCGATTGCCCGCCCGCTCATTGCAAAAAAACAAATCGAAATCGCGCGCAAGGTCGGCGCCGATGCCGTCTGCCATGGTGCCACCGGCAAAGGCAACGACCAAGTCCGTTTCGAACTTGGCTATTATGCGCTCGAACCCGGCATCAAGATTATTGCGCCGTGGCGCGAGTGGACGTTCAAAGGTCGCGAAGATCTGATCGACTTCGCGCGCCAGCATCAGATCCCCGTTGCGAAAGATAAAGAAGGCGAAAGCCCATTTTCGGTCGATGCCAACCTTTTGCATTCCTCATCTGAAGGTAAGGTGCTGGAGGACCCTGCGAAGAAAGCGCCAGAGATTGTCTATCAAAGAACCATTTCGCCGATGGATGCACCCGACAAAGTGACGACCATCACCATCGGGTTCGACAAGGGCGATGCGGTATCTCTGAACGGCAAAAAGCTGTCCCCCGCGACGCTGCTCAAAGCCCTCAACGATCTGGGTCGTGACAACGGCATCGGCCGTCTCGATCTCGTTGAAAATCGCTTTGTGGGCATGAAATCGCGCGGCGTCTATGAAACGCCGGGCGGAACAATCCTACTTAGCGCCCATCGCGCAATGGAAAGCATCACGCTGGATCGCGGTGCCGCGCATCTCAAAGACGAGATCATGCCGCGCTATGCCGAGTTGATTTACAATGGTTTCTGGTTCGCACCAGAACGCGAAATGCTGCAAGCGCTGATCGACAAGAGCCAAGAGCACGTCGAGGGCGAAGTCACGCTCGAACTCTATAAGGGCAATGTCATCGTCACCGGGCGATCCAGCGCAAAGTCTCTATATTCACCGACACTTGTGACCTTCGAAGACGACAAGGGTGCTTACGATCAAAAAGACGCGCAAGGTTTCATCAAATTGAATGCCCTTCGTCTGCGCACGCTCGGATTGCGCGGCCGCTGACACCGCGTCTTGGATCGGTCGCAATCGAACGCTTTTCTAGACAGAGGGTGATCGAGGGGATTTGATATGGTGTTGCGTATAATAAGGCATGGCTTAGTTGTCATCAGTGCTGTGCTGGTGAGCACGATAGTTTTCATCGCAACAGCACAGGCCGACAAACGCACCGCCCTCGTCATCGGCAATTCAAAATACACCCACGCAGGTCCGTTGGCCAACCCAGCCAATGATGCCAACGACATGGCAGAAGCCCTAACCGGCCTCGGCTTTAACGTGATCCTGGGTATTGATCTCGACAAGCAAGGCTTCGATGCCAAAGTGCGCGAATTTTCCCGCGCCCTCGTCGATGCCGACACAGCCGTTTTCTTTTATGCCGGACACGGATTGCAAGTTTCTGGTCGCAACCATCTCGTGCCCGTTGATGCCATGATCGCCAACGAACGCGATTTGGATTTCGACACTGTTAGTTTGGATTTCATCTTGAAGCAGATGGAACTCAATCGAGAAGGCAAAACCAATATCGTGTTCCTGGATGCCTGCCGCGACAATCCACTGGCCCGCAATCTGGCACGCACGATGGGCACGAGATCGAGCAGCATTGGACAAGGGCTAGCCGAAGTAAAAACCGGTGTCGGCACGTTCGTCGCGTATTCGACACAACCAGGAAACGTTGCACTCGACGGGACCGGCCGAAACTCACCGTTCACAGCAGCCCTCGCCAAAGGCATCAAAGATCCAGGCCGCAATCTAACGGCCGTGATGATCGGTGTCCGCAAACAAGTTCTGGCCGATACCGGCGGCAAGCAGGTGCCATGGGATCATTCAGCATTGGTCGGAGATTTCTATTTCAACACAGCCTTTACGCCCGGCGCGGCACCGGACACCGATGCGCAAGCAAAGGCCACACAAAAACGCATTCAAGAACTCGAAGAGCAATTGAAAGCCAAGGCCGATCAGAAAAGCACGCTCGATCTCGTCAAGCTTGAGAATTTGAAGGAACGCGTTCGCCAATTGAATGAAGCGATTAAAGACGACCAACAGCGCATCTTCGATGTCTATCGCAGCGGCGAGCCGTCATCGGACGTCAATCAAAAGGTCGGTAAAATTCATCTGCAAATGGCGCGGCGGTCACAGGAACTCGGTCGCCTTAAAAAAGATATCGCGACTCTAGAGACACAGACCACAACACCGAACGCAGTACCTGAATAGCCGCTAACCTTTTGCCAGACGGCAGTAATTTTATAGTGCATCACTAGCGCATCGGACGATGTCACCGCATGACCCGCAATTCTGTCAACCGCACACTGTCACGACTGTACTGGTCACTATTTTTCATTTTGCTGATTTTGCTGGCGGCAAAGTTTGCGGACGATATTCCTGGCATCCCGACATTTGTCGTCAACGTTGCAGGTCAGCTTTACGAATTCATGCGTGACATGTCGCTGCTCATCGCGACGGGCGGCGTGGCGTATCTGTCAAATCTCTTCCAAAAGCGCTCCAAGTTCGTCGAAAGTCTCGAAGAGGAATGGCGCAGTATCGTGCGCACCAAATCGACACTGCTCAATTTCTGCGAAAAACCCTATCTCTCGACAGATGATTATCTCACAGCCTTTAGTCGGATTAGTGAGACCATCGACACGATGCGGATCGTTTATCGCAATGCTGGTGAAACAGACGGTTTGATCGGGCTTTATCCCTACGCACCGCTGCACGACATGCGTCGCGCAATCCAGACGCTCGACCCGCGCATTCAGCCCGAAGCATCTTCGGAACAGCGCAAACTCGTCCGCGATTGCATCTTGCAATGCTTTTATGCTTTGCGTGAAACTTTCCTCGAAGAGCTCGACCTCGAAGAACCCGATCACCCCCTACTCGTATCAGGCGCACGACGCGCAAAGGTACCTGGCGCCCACGTATCAGCCCTGGTTCGGCAAACATACCAGCGCAGCAAAATGGATCGTGATCCATCGCCGAGAAAAGATATTTCAGACTTACTGGAAACCGAGCGCGCAAAAGAAAAAGACGCCAATGGGCAAGAGAGCAGCGCGAGAAAATCCTGACCGTCGCGTCGCGGCACTCTAACTCGGGCGCGATGTGAAAATCGGCTGCGCCTTTTCAACAACTGCCCGTCGTGCGCTCTGTTTCGGTGCCTCTAAGGCTGCATAAGCCGTATTGATGCGACGCGCCATAGCAGCCAAATAATCGCACACTTCGCTGGGCAATGCGACGCCAGCAAATCGGTCGGGATGATACGTTTTGGACAGCGCAAGATAAGCGTGTCGAATATCATCCCACGATGCATCGGACCCGACGCCTAAAACAGATCTGGGATTGAAGCCATCGCCGTCGCGCATGCGCGCGTTCAACGAGCCAGCTTGCGGCACCGAAACAATCTTTATGCTAGCAAGCGTTGCTTTAGCTATCAGCGATCGATCACCGTCGTAGCTTTCAAAATCGAGAAATTGCGTTCCGCTATTGAGAACGTCATAAATCGATCGCGCCGCAGTAATGTGAAACCGCCCTTTAGCAACCTCACCATTTGCCAGCGTGATCTCAGCCGCGACAGTGGCGTTCTGTTGTGGGTTATCGATCCGATTGCGTTCAAACATAAGACCTGCTCTGTGCCGCTTTGAGACGGACAAGGCACTCAATGACCGCCTAGCCAAACTCTTGCCGGTTCAATCGCAAGTTCCATGCTAGGCGAACTGATGTACCGCCTCATATTGCGCCAATATTCACGTCGCAAACCCGTTAAGCCGCACCACGCAATCGGCCTTCCGCCTAGCCGTCAGGCCGCGAGCGTGCTAGGTCGCGGTCAGATTTTGCGCCGCATAAGCCCAAGCTGCCCCTAGGTAGTCCCATGGCCCTGATGGTGGCGCGTTAACCTCAGGTCCAAGTATGAAACTCCGAAATATCGCGATCATCGCGCACGTTGACCATGGCAAGACAACCCTCGTCGACGAACTGCTGAAGCAATCGGGCGCTTTCCGCGAAAACCAGAAAGTGGCCGAACGGGCCATGGACTCCAACGACATAGAGCGCGAACGCGGCATTACCATTCTTGCAAAATGCACAAGCGTCGTCTGGAAAGATACCCGCATCAATATCGTCGATACGCCGGGCCATGCCGACTTCGGCGGCGAGGTGGAGCGCATCTTGAACATGGTCGATGGCGTCGTCGTTTTGGTGGACGCGTCAGAAGGCCCTCTGCCACAAACGAAATTCGTCGTGTCGAAGGCGCTGAAACGCGGCCTGCGTCCGATCGTTGCCATCAACAAAATCGACCGACCTGACGAACGCCACCTCGACGTCCTGAACGAAATTTTCGATTTGTTCGCAAATCTCGATGCCACCGACGAGCAACTCGACTTCCCTGTTCTCTACGGATCAGGCCGCGACGGTTGGATGGCGATGGCCCCTGAAGGACCGAAAGTCGATCTCGCGCCATTATTCGATCTGGTCTTGAACCATGTGCCACCGCCTGCCGTCGATGACGGTCCCATGACAATGCTGGCAACAACACTTGAGGCGGACGCGTTTCTCGGCCGTATTCTCACAGGCCGCATTTCATCGGGCACGATCAAGCCGAACATGTCGCTCAAGGCCATCCGCCACGACGGCTCATTGGTTGAAAACTTCCGTGTGTCGAAAGTTTTGGCGTTCCGTGGTCTCGAACGCGTACCGGTGGAGGAAGCCCACGCTGGCGAACTCGTCGCCGTCGCAGGCATGAGCGAAGCAACCGTTGCCGACACGTTGTGCGATCCAATTGTTGAAACACCTATCCAAGCGCAGCCTGTCGATCCACCGACACTGTCGATGACATTCCGCATCAACGATGGACCATTTGCCGGACAAGAAGGCAGCAAAGTCCAAAGCCGCGTGATCCGCGACCGACTGTTGCGCGAAGCGGAACGAAACATCGCCATCAAAGTCGCAGAAAGCGACGATAACGATTCCTTCACCGTGTCCGGTCGCGGAGAACTTCAGCTTGCCATTCTCATCGAAAACATGCGCCGCGAAGGCTTTGAACTGACGGTTTCGCGACCCAAAGTCGTGATTATTTCCGACGAAGAAACCAATCAAAAATTGGAACCTGTCGAAGAAACCATCATCGACGTCGATGATGCTCACACCGGCGTCGTGGTACAGAAGTTATCCGAACGTCGCGGCGATCTGATGGAAATGCGCCCTTCTGGCGGTGGTCGCACGCGCATGGTCTTCCTCGTGCCGACGCGTGGATTGCTTGGCTATCAGTCAGAACTGCTTTCAGATACGCGCGGCACAGCCGTCATGAACCGCTTGTTCCACGCCTACGCACCATTCAAAGGCGAGATCCAAGGACGCCGAACGGGCGTGCTGATTTCTAATGGCATGGGTGAAGCGACCGCGTACTCGATCTTCAATTTACAAGATCGCGGAGCTTTCATGATCGGCGCACAGGCGCGCGTCTATGAGGGTATGATTGTCGGCGAACATACGCGCGACAACGATCTGATCGTCAACGTCGTACAAGGCAAGAAGCTGACCAACGTTCGCGCATCTGGAAAAGACGAAGCGCTGACGTTGACGCCACCCATGCGCCTGACGCTTGAGAAGGCCATGAGCTACATTACCGATGAAGAACTCGTCGAAGTGACACCGGAATCGATACGCTTAAGGAAGCGTTGGCTCGACCCCAACGAGCGCAAGCGCCAGGAACGCAAAAGGGAATCTGAGCGAGAAGCCGGCGCTGCATAAAAATGAGGCCGTGACAAAATGGCTTCGGGAATTTTTCCCGAGCGCTGTTGAATGTTCTCGCCGTGCGCGCCACCTGTAGGACGCGATACCCGTTAACTGATTTCTGGAGGTCTATCACATGAAGCGTTTTGCAATCATGGCAGCCGCTGCTGCAATGTTCGCTATGCCAGCACTTGCCGATGATCCGTTGTCTGAAGACGAAGCGAAGAAGGCTTCGGCTGCAGCTTCTGCTTGGGGCTGCGAAGGCGGCAAGTGGGAAAAGGAAAGCGAAGGCACAGGCCTTTACGAACTTGACGATGCAAAGTGCAAAGATGGCGCTGCGTATGACTTGAAGTTCGACAAGGACTACAAGTTGATGGCCATCATCCGCGACTAATCTCGCGACTGTCATCGATTGAATGAAGATTGGCGCGAAGCTGTGTAAGCTTCGCGCTTTTTTATTGGCTGTCCGTCCACAGCACGTCTGCAGCGACATGTTTGACAAAGCCAAGCTGAGGCGGCACCGCTGTGATGAATTCGGCATGGCGCCGCGCGCGGGGCTCTCAAGACGTGAAAGATCATTTGCAAATCAGTCGGGATATGCGCTGGCCCGATGGCGTTACCCCAACGACGGAATTCGAAACCGCCAGACAGTTCATCGCCCAGCCAGGCGGGCATCTCTTCGTTACAGGCCGCGCAGGGACCGGAAAATCAACGCTGCTGCGTGCTTTATGCGACGCCGCAGGTGATCGTATGGTGGTTTTGGCCCCGACCGGATTGGCAGCCATAAATATTGGCGGCCAGACCATCCATTCATTTTTTGGATTACCGCCTCGCCTCATTCAATCGAGCGATATACGCCGCAGCCGCAACGGTCGGCTCATGCGCAAACTCGAATTTCTCGTCATCGACGAAGTCTCGATGGTGCGATCGGACTTGATGTGGGGCATCGATCAATCGCTACGTATCAATCGCGGACGCCCCAACGAGCCGTTCGGGGGTTTACGCTTGTTGATGTTCGGCGATCTCCATCAGCTGCCCCCGGTCGTCAATGATGGGGAGATCGCTGCTCATCTCTCAGACGCTCACGGCGGGCCGTTTTTCTTCTCGATTTCGGCACTTCAAGACGGTCCAGGCACGTCGTTGCTGGAATTGGGCCAAGTCTTTCGACAAACCGACGATGATTTGATCCGTGCGCTCAACGCCATCCGCAATGGCGATGTCGATGACGACGACCTCACACTTCTCAACACCCGCGTGCACCCGATCCGAACGCTCGCCGAGGGCGAGCCCTACGTAATACTGACACCGACCAACGCCGCAGCCCGCCGCATCAACACAGCCTATTTGGATGCACTTCCCGGCGACTTAAGCCGCTTCGATGCCGGCATCACCGGCGAGTTCAACATCAACGTTCAACCCGCCGACGCAGCCCTCGATCTCAAACCAGGCGCTAAAGTTATGATGCTGCGCAACGATCCGGACCGCCGTTGGGTGAACGGCTCAGTAGCGCGCATTTCCCGGCTTAGTCCCAAGCAAGTTTGGATCAAGATTGATGGCAAAGAGTACGAAATCGAGCAGGTCTCGTGGGAACATCGCCGCTATGCCTACGATCAGACGGCCGAGAAAATCGTCGAGACGGTTGCAGGCACCTTTAAGCAATTTCCGCTGCGGTTGGCTTGGGCCCTGACCATCCACAAAGCGCAAGGCCTGACCCTCGATAATGTCTATGTCGATCTGGGCAGAGGAACCTTCGCCCACGGCCAAACCTACGTTGCGCTTTCACGTTGCCGTACTCTGAACGGACTGGCTTTGGCCCGCCGACTGACACCGTCTGACGTGCTGTTCGATGCGAGCGCTCTAGGCTATCGCGATGTATTTCCAGCACTTCGCTAAAAGCGGCTGCATATACACGTGTCTCGCAGTTGCGAGACAAAAACCACATTGTGACATTCAATCATGCCACACAAGATGCAATTCTGCTGACGTATTGGGCAATTACTGCGTCAAATGATGCATTTCTGAGGTGCAGAGCAAAAACATATTGCGCTGCACCATAAGGTGACATATATCAGAAGGGCAAGTTCACGACGCGGCCTTTTGGGTCGCATTCAGCATAACGAGTTGAACCCAGGAGAGACCCCCTATGACCGATCCTTTCACACGCCAAGTCCAGGATTTCACACGTCAGGCACAAGAAATTTTCACAGCCGGCAAAGACGCCAAGGTTCCAGAAAATCTGTCGGCGTTCGCTGAAGATGCCGTCGCCAAGTCGCGCGACGCTTACCATAAAATGACGGCAGCCGCGAAGGACAACGCCAAGGTTGCAGAAGACGTCCTTCTCACGACCCAGGCTGGCGCAAAGTCGATCGGCGAAAAGATCGTTGCCAACACACTCGCAAACACTGAAGCAGCCTTCGAAGTTGCTCAAGCTATGGCGCGCGCACGCACGTTCCCAGAAATTGCACGTCTCCAGGCCAACTACTGGCAGCAGCAAATTGCAATCGCTGGTTCGCAGTCGAAGGAACTCTTCGAATTGTCTAACAAGGTCGCTAAGCAGACGATGGAAACCGTCGGCTCTGCAACGACCAAGTCGTTCGAACAGTTCAAGACCGCTGGCTAAGCCTCGCGAAAAAAGTCAGCCTACGCTGGTAAATTTGGCGCTCGAAGCAAATCGCTTCGGGCGCTTTTACTTTGCTCGCATGAAACTCTTCGCGCGTAATGACGCCATCGTCGCAATGCGCTAAGCTCGCGCCATGATCGAAGGCCGCGTTGCGATTTCCGTTCGTAAAGCTAAAGCCGCCGATGCCGAACACCTCGTCGGCATCTTCCGCGACGCATGGTTGAATGCTTACACCGGCATCATCCCAACTCTGCACTTGTCACGCCTCGTTCAGCGACGCGACAAAGCGTGGTGGCGCGCATCGATCCGCACCGAACGACATTTTCTTGTGCTCGAAGTGGCCGGTCGCATTGTCGGCTACGCGACCTGCGGCATTGCCCGAAGCGTGCAGCGCCCATGCGGCGAGATTTACGAACTCTACGTCACGCCGATTTATCAAGGCCTGGGACTTGGACAGCATCTGTTTGAAGCCTGTCGCCATCGACTTGATCTGGATTCGTTAGATGGGCTGGTCGTTTGGGCACTTGCAGATAATCAGGAGGCCGGCGACTTTTATTGGCGCCGTGGCGGACGCCCCGTTGGCTCAACAACCGAAAAGTTCAGCGGTAAAGTGCTGGAAAAAATCGCTTATTCCTGGGGTTGACCGCGACAACAGATGGACGCAAGGCGCCCAATTTTCAAACCACCTGCACCAAAGCCGCGTTGTATCGTGACAAAATTCGCGTCATGTCTGTGCCCGAGCCTATCCACACGCTATCGACCAAGACAAATCTCATCCTGACGAAGGACCACGCGATGCGCCTCGACGCCATTTCTGCTGGCAACTCACCGCCCGACGACATCAACGTCGTCATCGAAGTGCCTGTCGGTGGCGAACCGATCAAATACGAATTAGATAAAGCTTCAGGAACTCTGTTCGTCGATCGCTTCCTTTACACGCCGATGCGCTACCCAGGAAATTATGGGTTCGTGCCGCACACATTGTCAGCCGACGGCGACCCAATTGACGTCCTCGTTTGCAACACGCGGGCCATTGTTCCAGGCGCCGTCATCAATTGTCGCCCTGTGGGCGTACTCGTGATGGAGGACGATGGCGGCGGCGATGAGAAAATCATAGCTGTGCCCTCGGACAAACTGACCAAACGCTACAGCGGGGTCAAAACCTACACGGATTTACCCACGATCTCGATCGAGCAGATCGAACATTTCTTCTCACACTATAAAGACCTTGAACCCGGCAAATGGGTGAAGATTGACCATTGGGGACATGTGGACGAGGCAAAGTCACTGATCTCACAGGCCCTCGCGCGTGCCGACGGTGAGAGGACATAACGCAGCCTGACGCTGCCAAGTGTTCACGATGCGCGAAATCTCGCGCTGTGCACTTCCTATCGCCAAGTGTGGTTGCTATATCCCCGGCACATTCAATGTGATCAGCCACCCCGGGAGCCACTATGAAAATCGCCGTTATGGGCGCCGCTGGTCGCATGGGTCGAGAGTTGGTTCGCGCCATCGCCGCAACGCCCGGCTGCGAAGTCAGTGGCGGAACGGAACCACCGCAAGCTGCAACGCTTGGCCACGACCTTGGTACTCTCGCAGGCCTAGATCCTCTTGGTATCGTCGTCTCTTCAAATGCAGCGGACGTGATATCAAACGCCGATGTCATCCTTGATTTTACATCTCCAAAAGCGACAGCAGAATTTGCCAAGCTTGCAGCCGCGCATGGCACCGTGCACGTCATCGGCACGACCGGCTTCGATGCAACCTCGCTTGCCACAGTCACCGATGCTGCCAAAAGTACCGCCATCATCAAAGCTGGCAATATGAGCTTGGGCGTCAATCTGCTTGCAGCTTTAACGCGTCGCGTCGCAGCAGCTTTGGGCGAAGACTACGATATCGAAATCGTCGAGATGCATCACCGCATGAAAGTCGATGCCCCATCGGGCACCGCTCTGATGCTCGGTGAAGCCGCCGCCGAAGGTCGAAAAATCAATCTTTCAGACCGCTCAGTCCGCGTTCGCGATGGACACACTGGCGTGCGAACATCTGGTGACATTGGCTTTGCAACATTACGCGGTGGCAGCGTCGTGGGCGATCACACGGTTATTTTTGCTGGCGACGGCGAGCGCATCGAACTCACCCATCTTGCGGCCGACCGCGGCATTTTTGCCCGTGGGGCTGTGCGCGCTGCGCTATGGGGAAAAGGCCGCGCGCCGGGTCTCTATTCCATGACCGACGTTTTGGGTATTTGACACCAACACACGCGTTCGACGCACGGAGACACTGCCACACGACATGACAGATGCCCTTTCCGATAACGTGCTGGTTTTGGTTCGCCACGGCGAAAGTGAGTGGAACCGTCTCAATCTGTTCACCGGCTGGCGTAATCCCGATCTGACCGACAAAGGCCTGATCGAAGCGCGTGTTGCCGGTCGCATGATCAAGGATCATCGCATCAAGTTCGACATTGCTTTCACCAGCGGCTTGAAACGCGCTCAGCACACACTCGATATCATCCTTGGTGAACTCAATCAGACGCACGTACCAATCACGAAAGACCTCGCACTGAACGAGCGCGACTACGGCGAATTGTCGGGTCTCAACAAAGACGAAGCTCGCAAAAAATGGGGCGAAGCGCAGGTGCTACTCTGGCGTCGCTCATTCGACATCCCGCCACCCGGCGGTGAAAGCCTGAAGGACACGCTAGCCCGCGTGCGCCCTTACTACGACGCCGTCATCTGGCCCCAGATTGCGGAAGGCAAAAACGTGATGGTTGTGGCCCACGGCAATTCTCTGCGCGCCATGATTATGATTTTAGAAGACATCGACGGCGAAGAAATTCTCGAACGGGAATTGGCGACAGGCGCACCTATTTTGTATCGCTTAGGTGCAGACGGGCGGTCCATTGATCGCAAAGATTTATTGCCCGCACGTTCGCTCGCAGCCCCGCCTGAAGACCGCATAATGTGAGCGTGTCGGCGTCGATCTGAGTTCTTGAAACAGAAAGAGGGGAGCCGATGTCAGTGGATGACGTAGCACGCGATGCCATCTTAAAGGATCCGCGCCAACGCGACAAACTGATAGGTGTTTATATCGGCATCCTTGCGGTCATTCTCGCCATATGCGGCATGGGCGGGGGCAATGCGTCGAAAGATGTGATGCTCAAGAATATTGAAGCGGCAAATACGTGGGCATTCTTTCAAGCCAAGAATGCCCGCCGACAATCGCTCCGCATCGAAGCTGACAATCTCGAAATCATGCTAGCGACGACGCCAGACATGCCTGATGCAGTTAAACAGAACATCAACTCAAAAATCCTTGATTATCGCGCCCAAGCACAAAAGCTTACGACCGATCCTGAAAAGCAAGAGGGCCTCGACGAACTGTGGACCAAAGGTAAAGCGCTCGAAGCCGTGCGTGATGACGCGCTCACACGCGATCCTTATTTTGACTACGGCCAAGCCCTTTTACAAATCGCTATCGTGCTGGCGTCGATTGCGATCATTTCAGGCGGCAACGCTTTGCTGATTGGCAGTGCAATACTCGGCGCATTTGGGATGATCGCCACAATCGGCGGATTCACTCTCGCGTTTCCGCTACCCTTTTAACAGTCGTCGCGAGCAATCAGCGCAAATCGTGCGTCGCAACGCTGGTCGCGATAACGCCACCCTCGCGCACGAGTTCGACACGACCTTCATAACGTCCCGGCGGCCATAAATCCGCTTTGCGTTTCTTGCCTGCATACGATGTGAACGTGGCCTTGCTTTTCGCCAATGGGTCGCTCACGGTCTCGACGATGGTCCCGACTGGCCCCATGATGACGAAACGAAGTCGATCACCTTTCATCAAATTGACGAAACGGCCATAAATGACCATCGCTTGCGAGCTTGTGTTCAACGGCTCGATTTTGCCGTGATCGGCTTCCAACGTCGCATGGTCGGGTGGCGCGCCGACGATACCGACACCGATAATTTCACCTTGTCGGTAGGGAAAAGCAGCCGCGACTGCCGGTTGCCACAGCCCCGCACTCCGACTGGAACGCTCGCACGATCCACCTTGCGATTGAGGCAGAAACGGATCGACAATTTTATTGTCGTGACGCACCGACAAATGCAGATGGGCAAAATCTGCCATGCCCGAATATCCGACATCACCCAAGCGATCTCCGCGTTTGACAGCAGCCCCTTGCGCGACCTTCACGCTCCCCTGCTTCAAGTGGCAGTATTGCGTCTCCCAACCGCCACCATGATCGATCACGACGCCGTTGCCGCACTCCTTGCCAGCGATGGCGCTCGGTTTACTCTGGCTGGCGAATGCATCGGCCACACCATCGCGAACACCGGTCACGGTCCCGTCTGCCGCTGCAATGACCGCAACACCTGCACCTGACGCCGCAGCGGACAAAACGCGAAAATCAACGCCACTGTGACCGTTATAAGTCGCACTTCCGCAGGCATAATCGCGCACCGCAGGACTGGTATCGAGATCGACATAGCTCTGAATAAAACAGGTTTTGTGGGGCTCGCAGATGAGCGGTAATGACAGTTGAGGCGGCTCGTTGGCCTGGGCGGCAGCAAGGGTCAACAAACCAAATGCGACGCTCACAACTGATCTCATATCGATTGCCCCGTGCGCCAAAGTGCCATTTATCTGCCACGTCGCTTGCCGACCGACTGCCGAAAAGGTAGCACTCCGCATCCAGTAAATCCCCTCCTTGACATCCGATAGGCACCATTATGACCACGCATGCGATTCTCCTGCTCCCTGGTGACGGAATTGGTATCGAAACCATTGCCGAGGTCGAGCGCGTGATCGCGTTTTTCAACGCCCGCAGTAACGGTGCGAAATTCGCGGTCGAACGCGATGTGGTCGGTGGCGCTGCCTATGACGCCCATGGCGTTGCCATCACAGACGCGGCTATGGCCAAAGCCATGAAGGCCGATGCCGTGATGTTCGGAGCGGTGGGCGGCCCGAAGTGGGATAAGGTGCCTTATGAACACCGCCCTGAAGCTGGCCTGCTGCGCCTGCGCAAAGATCTCGACTTATTTGCCAACCTGCGCCCAGCGATTTGCTATCCCGCGTTGGCTGATGCTTCGAGCTTAAAGCGTGAACTTGTCGAAGGCCTCGACATCATGATTGTGCGCGAGTTGACGGGTGGCGTTTATTTCGGCGAGCCAAAAGAAATCGTCACGTTAGAAAATGGCGAACGTCGCGCGATCGATACGCAATTGTACACATCGCGCGAAATCGAACGCATCGCCAAGGTCGCTTTCGATCTCGCCCGCAAACGCGGCAACAAAGTCCACTCGGCGGAAAAGCGCAACGTCATGAAAACCGGCGTGCTGTGGAACCAAGTTGTGACTGAAGTCCATAAATCTTACGCACCTGACGTGCAGCTCGAACATATCCTTGCTGACAACTGCGCCATGCAGCTCATCCGAAATCCAAAGCAGTTCGATGTGATCGTCACGGATAACCTGTTCGGCGACATCCTATCTGACGAAGCCGCAATGATGACCGGATCGCTCGGCATGCTGCCGTCCGCTTCGCTCGGCGCTCCCGATTCAAAATCCGGCAAGCGCAAAGCGCTTTATGAACCCGTTCACGGCTCGGCGCCTGACATCGCAGGTAAGGGTCTCGCCAATCCGATTGCAACGATTGCATCCTTCGCGATGGCGTTACGCTATTCATGCGACATGGGCAAAGAGGCGGACCTCGTTGACCGCGCCATTGCCCGCGTTCTGGATAAGGGGCTACGTACCGGCGACATCATGCAGCCCGGAATGCGTCAGGTCGGCACGACGGAAATGGGGCAAGCCATCGAGACCGAACTCAGAGCGTTGACGGCTTAAGCCCTTTTTCAAAGTGAAGATTGGCGGCGGCGCCAGCGGCAATCAAGGTTCTTGAAACCGCAGACAGTCCCGCGTATGGCATCCCACTTGAGACACCATTAGACCGCGCCCTCACTTTTTGAGGATCGCGCGCAATATTCAAGGACGTATTCATGGGCTATCGGGTTGCGATCGTCGGCGTCACCGGCAATGTCGGACGCGAAATTCTCAACGTTCTTTCCGAACGGAAATTTCCCGTCGATGAGCTAATCCCATTAGCCTCGCGCCGGTCGCTGGGAACGAACATTTCGTTCGGCGACCAAACCTTGAAATGCCGCGACCTAGAAAACTTCGATTTCAAGGGCGTCGATTTTTGTTTGATGTCGGCTGGTTCAACGGTGTCCAAGGAATGGGCTCCGCGCATTGGCGCGCAAGGCTGCATTGTGATCGATAACTCGTCGCAATGGCGCTACGATCAGGACGTTCCGCTGATTGTCCCCGAAGTCAATGCCGACGCCATCGGCGGCTATACGAAAAAGAACATCATCGCCAATCCGAATTGCTCCACGGCGCAGCTCGTCGTAGCTCTCAAGCCGCTCCATGACGCAGCAACCATTACGCGCGTTGTCGTCTCGACCTATCAATCGGTATCGGGTGCGGGCAAAGAAGCGATGGACGAACTGTGGACCCAGACCAAGGGCAAGTATGTGCCGGGTCAGGAAATGGAACCCAAGAAATTTCCAAAGCAAATAGCGTTCAACTGCATTCCTCACATCGACGTCTTCATGGAAGACGGTTACACGAAAGAGGAATGGAAGATGCTTGTCGAGACCAAGAAAATTCTCGATCCGAAAATTCGTCTTACGGCAACGTGTGTGCGCGTACCGGTATTTGTCGGCCATTCGGAATCGGTCAATATTGAGTTTGCGCGGCCCATAAGCCCAGAGGAAGCGCGCGAAGTGTTGCGCAATGCGCCGGGCATCATGGTCGTTGATAAACGTGAGCCTGGCGGCTACATCACCCCGGTCGAGGCTGCCGGTGAATTCTCAACCTATGTGTCACGTATTCGCGAAGATGCCACCGTTGAGAACGGCTTAGCGATGTGGATCGTGTCCGACAATCTATTGAAGGGCGCAGCTTTGAACGCAGTGCAAATCGCTGAAACGCTCATCGAGCGCCGCCTGCTCCCGAAAAAAGCAGCTTAATAGCTGCGAAAAGACGCTCGGTGTTCTTGATATCTAGGCGCCCGTGGAGCGTTTAGCTCACTCAAGCTTGATCGAGTGGCCGCTTAGCAGATGTACGCCCCATACCATGAACGATCGCACGCAAATCCTGCATAAAGCGCTCACGACGAGCAACCGGTAAGCTCGACAGAATGCGGTCATCCACCCGGTCAGCCAAAGGATCGGCAATCTTGAGCATACGTGATCCTTCGTCCGTCAACTTGACGGAATAAGCGCGCGCGTCGTGACGCGTACGACGTCTTTTGATCAACCCCTTCTTGAGCATGCGACGCACGACGTCGGCAAGCGTCGAGCGATCGATTCCTGTTTGCTCGACAAGATTAGTCTGGCTCAATCCTTCGTTTTGCGAAACGGTGACCAGTACAGCAAACTGACGCGGCGTCAGGCTATCGGTTGCCATTTCTCTCTCGAACGCCTCGGTCGCGCCTTGACCAGCACGATGCAAAAGATGCAGCGGAGATTTGTCCAATCGGTGTGTCGTTGTCTCGCGGGCCATCGCCGTTCCTTGACGCTATCAATTGGCAAAGCCATGAGGTCAACACACGTCGATCATCACACCGGCCTTGCGTTCTAAAATTCGGCGTCGAGAAACATTCACGAAATCACGGTCCGCCAACATGGCTGGTAATAAAACATATTGGCGATTTCATCGTCCAGAAGAACTCAAATGTGGCGCTAATATTCGCCTTCGACAAAGCAATCAAAATGCTGCGGCAAAAAGTAGAAATAGATAATGTTTGAAATCTAGAGGACCTATTTACGATCCGTTAGGTCAAGGCTGTTCGTGCCTCTTGAGCAAGCCAATCTGGGCAAGCGCGAACGCAAAGGTGAGCGGCATAATGCCGAAAACTTTGAAACTGACCCAGAAATCAGTCGAAAAATTGCGCCATATAATTTCATTCAAAATTGCGAGAAATACGAAGAATAAGCCCCATCGCAACGTCAGTTGCTTCCAACCCTCTTCCGTCAGGCGCATCACGTCATCAAAGACGACCTTCAAAAGTGACCGCCCTGCGACCAAACCGCCAAGTAAAATGGTCGCGAACAAGACGTTCACAATTGTAGGCTTCAGCTTGATGAATAGGTCATCTTGAAGCCAGAGCGTCAGACCGCCAAAAACGACGACGAAGAAACCCGACACCAGCGGCATGGTAGGTATTCGCCCGAGAACCGCACGCGAGACAAGCAACGAGATAATCGTCGCGACCATAAAAATGCCGGTACCCCAGAAAATGCCCAGGCGCGAGTTTGCAATAAAGAACACTACCAATGGCCCAAGCTCGACACCCAACTTGATAAGTTGTTTGCGGTCAAACTCAGGGGCTTCGGACGCGGCTAACGGTGCTGGCGTCTTGGTGTCGTCCGACATGCTGTTTCCACCCATTACTCTGCCGCTTGGTCGGGCAGGCGATATTTATGCATGATACGCGTCAAGACCCACGCGTAAATGCCGGTAATCGGCAACACAATCGCGATCTTAAATAGGATCCAAACATTGACGCCATTCATCTGGTGTCCAAGGATACTATAAATATGATCTTCCTTGTACGTCAGCCGCACGTATTCGTTTGCGACAGCGGTCAGCAAGAAGAACAGGGCAAAGCTCCACGTAAACTTGTTCCAGCCCTCGTCGGTATAGTGAAACGTCTTGTCGAACACATATTTGAAAAAGTTGCGCTTGAAACGAAGACCAACCAACAAAAACACTGCAAACAAGGCATTGAAGATAGTCACTTTAATCTGCACCCACATCGCATCATGCGTGATGAGTGTGAGAGCTCCGAACACAACCGTGACGGTAGATGCGATCAATGGAAAGATCGGCGGTCGCCGGAACATATAAAACATGACCGCAATCGCGATGACGGTCGTGATAATTAGCGCCCACGTTCCTTCGTTGATGCCGTACATTGCGTTGACGACAAACATCGTGACGAGCGGGCCGAACTCGCTCAAAATATTGACAGTCTGTTCGGCATTGAACGGATAAAGTCGTCTGCGCGCTGACATCTTGGCGAGGAACTCCCGAATCTCTTTTCTTCTCGTTATAATGACGCGGACAGATGACGACAGCTTGATGTCAACTCTGCGCAATCGCGCGCGCAAACTCGGCAGCTTCAAAGGGTTGCAAATCGTCCGTACCCTCGCCAACGCCTATGGCGTGCACCGGCAGACCGAATTTCTCAGATATCGCGACCAAAATTCCCCCTCGCGCCGTGCCGTCAAGTTTGGTCATGACAAGCCCGGTGACACCAGCCTGCGCACCGAACACCTCGACTTGAGACAGCGCGTTTTGCCCCGTCGTTGCGTCCAAAACAAGGACCACATCATGAGGTGCGCTCTCGTCCAGCTTTTTCAAGACGCGCGTCACTTTTTCCAGCTCTTCCATGAGCACTTTTTTGTTCTGCAACCGCCCGGCGGTATCGAGCAAAAGAACATCGGCACCAAGCGCTTGAGCTTCTTTGAGAGCGTCAAAAGCAAGCCCAGAGGAATCTGACCCCACCGCGCGTGAAATGACCTGACAACCGGCCCGCTCACCCCAAACCTTCAACTGGTCGATGGCGGCAGCTCGAAACGTGTCGCCAGCCGCTAGCACCACTGTCAGCCCATCGCGTCGGAACTTAGAAGCTAATTTGCCGATGGTCGTAGTTTTACCGGTGCCGTTGACCCCCACCATCATAATCACATGAGGCTTTCGCGCAGGATCGATGACCAGCGGTTTGGCGACCCGCCCCAGCACACGTTCGACTTCATCGGAGAGAATTGAGCGCACTTCGTCAGCCGAAATACCTTTCTCAAATCGGCCCTTCGAAATAGCGTCGATAATTTTCTGTGCCGTTACTAATCCAATGTCGGATTGAATAAGCAAATCTTCCAAGTCTTCGAGTGTTGCCTCATCGAGTTTGCGCTTAGTGAAAAGCCCGGTAATTCCGTCTGACAATTTCGCCGACGTTTTGCCGAGCCCTGCCTTGAGACGCTGAAACCATCCAACTTTAGCTGGCTCTGGATCGGCTTGGATTTGGATGTCTTCGGCAGACGCTTCATCTGGCGGCGTCATCGCATGATCAGTTTCGACCTCTACAGCTTTTTCAGTATCAGCAGTGCTCGCAACATCAACCGTATGATCCGTATGAGTTGACGTGGTTTGTGCTGCACCGAACAGACGCCCGAACAGTCCTTTATTTTTGCGTTCTGGTTCGCTCACGCGGCAATTTCTCCAATCAAACGCGTCTCAGTGCAGTCAACAATTCTTGCGGAAACGATTTGGCCAGCCGTCGGAACATCAGGTCTTGAAAATTTCATTTCTGTAAACTGTGGTGTTCGCCCCGTGCCGCCGTTCTCAGTCAACACTTCGACGGTCCGACCGATTTGATTGGCCAGATATTGGTTCAGTTGCTCCGCACCCTTGGCGCGCAATTGCGCAGCACGCGACTTGATGAGCCCGCGATCCAATTGCGGCATGCGTGCAGCTGGTGTGCCCTCGCGCGGCGAAAACGGAAACACATGCAAATAGGTGAGACCGCAGGCATCGACAATGCGCATGGAATTCTCAAACATCTCATCCGACTCAGTAGGAAAACCTGCGATGAGATCGGCGCCGAACACCACATCCGGTCTCAAGCGGCGCACGGTTTCACAAAATTGAATAGCATCAGTGCTGCTATGGCGCCGCTTCATGCGCTTCAAAATCATATCGTCGCCTGACTGCATCGACAGATGCAGGTGCGGCATAACACGCGCATCATCCGCGATAGCGGCTATTAAATCGCGATCGACTTCGACTTGATCGATCGAAGACAGCCGCAATCGCTTCAAATCCGGCACATGACGTAAAATCTGCTGGACCAACTTACCCAACGTCATACTGCCGGGTAGATCTGGACCGTATGACGTAATATCGACACCGGTTAAAACGATCTCGGCAACGCCGCTCTCCACAAGCCTGTCGATTTGCGCGACAACCTCACCGGCGGGCACTGACCGAGACGGCCCACGTCCATATGGAATAATGCAAAACGTACAGCGATGATCGCAACCATTCTGAACTTGCACCCACGCGCGCGTGTGCGATGCCAAGCCATCGATCATGTGCGGCGCATGCTCCCGCACGCTCATGATATCGTTGACGCGCACGCGCTCAAAATCCGAAGTCGCCAACCCGGCGAAAGTTTCAGCCTTCAATTTTTCGCTGTTGCCGATCACATGATCGACGTCGGGCATCGCTGCAAATCGTTCAGGCTCGATCTGCGCCGCGCACCCCGTCACAATAATGCGTGCCGACGGCTGCTCACGACGCACCCGACGAATGGTTTGAGCGGCTTGGCGCACAGCTTCGCCCGTTACAGCGCAGGTATTGATAATGATAGCGTTATCGAGCCCCGCATCAGCCGCGTGCCGACGCATCACCTCAGACTCAAATCCATTGAGTCGGCAGCCGAGCGTAATGACGACAGGATCTGACGTAGAGACAGTCATGAAACAGGCTCAATCCAAGGTGCGAAACCGCGCCTACGACGTAACCGACATCGGCAAGGGGTGCTAGAACTACTGCACGCTGGTGCTGCGTTAAACTGGCACTTCGGACAGTTTACCAGAGTCGATCATACCTTCGTACTCGAACTCGACCGGCCCCGTCATCAAAACACGATTTTGGCTCGTCCACTCAACGACCAACGGTCCGCCCGGCAGCGTGACTGTGACTTTTCTACCCGTCAATTTTTTGCGAGCCGCACACACGGCGGCCGCACACGCAGCAGACCCGCACGCGAGCGTCAAGCCAGCGCCCCGCTCCCAAGTTCTCAGTATAATGGCGTCTGGCGCTGTCACACGCGCTAAAGAGATATTGGCACGCTCGGGGAATACCGGATGATTTTCCAGCATCGGCCCAAACCTTTCCAGATCGTAACTCATCACGTCATCAACCCAGAACACCGCGTGCGGGTTTCCAACATTGACAGCCGACGGCGAATGTAAAATCGGATCGTCGATGGGACCGATTTGTAATTCAATAGCACGCGTATCGCGAAACTCTTCCGCTAAAGGAATATCTTGCCAATCGAACTTGGGCTCACCCATATCGACGGTAATCGACGACTGATCGCGCACGATGACGTCGAGCACACCTGCACGAGTTTCAACTTTGAAGGCATCTTGGCCGAGCGACTTCGACAACAACCAGCCAACGCAGCGCATGCCGTTTCCGCATGCTCCGGCTTCCGAGCCATCTGCGTTATATATGCGCACGTGCGCCTGCGTCCCCTTGGTCTTAGGCGCGTGCAACACCATCATCTGATCGAAGCGCGAAGATCGCTCCGCAGCAATGGCCGAAACTTCGTCAGGCGTGAATATTTTCGCGCTTGTCCTAAGATCGACGACAACGATTTCGTTGCCGAGACCATTCATTTTCACGAACGGGATGCTGGTGCTTGTCGCCATGCCACCATATATGGCCACCTAAGCGACAAAACACAAATCAATCGAGGTGCAAATGCTGACGAAAACCATGGCCCCCGCTGTTATATCGGCAGTAATCCTGGCAACTGGCTCCGTTGCAGCCGAGCAGACGAACGCCCCTGCTGCACCCAAAACACCGATCACCGTCACCGAAGTGGCCAATGGCCTGGAAAACCCGTGGGGCATGCAGTTCCTAGCCGATGGTCGCATCCTCGTCACTGAACGTCCCGGAACCATGCGCATCGTCGCTATGGACGGAAAAGTTTCAGAGCCTATCAAAGGACTACCCAATGTCGTTCAAGGCGGCCAAGCGGGCTTGCTGGATGTGCTACTCGCCCCCGACTTCGCGACCTCAGGACTAATATATTTTTCGTTCTCAGAACCACGCGCGAACTCCAAAAACGGCACGTCGGTGGTGCGCGCAAAACTTTCACTCAAAGATAATGGCGGCGAAATTTCAGACGGCCTCGTCATCTTCCGACAAGAGCCAGCCTTCTCCGGACGTCATCATTTCGGATCGCGCCTAGTCTGGAATACTGACGGCACATTGTTCATCACAACCGGCGAGCGCTCCTCGCAACGCGACTTGGCGCAAGATCTCGATACGCATTTGGGGAAAGTCATCCGCATCAACGCCGACGGCACAGTACCCACGGACAACCCCTTCGTCGGACAAGACGGCAAGCGACCCGAAATTTGGAGCTATGGCCATCGCAATCTACAAGGCGCTGCGCTCAATCCTGCGACCGGTACCCTGTGGACCACCGAGCACGGCGCGCAAGGCGGCGATGAATTGAACATCCCACGCGCTGGAAAAAATTACGGCTGGCCCATTATCACCTGGGGCGAAAACTACGGCGGCGGCAAAATTGGCGAAGGCACGAGCAAAGACGGACTTGAGCAACCGGTTTATTACTGGAAGCCATCGATCGCCACGTCAGGCTTGGCATTTTATACCGGCGATCTCTTCAAAGACTGGAAAGGCAATGTCTTGGCAGGTGGTCTTGCCGGCGCCGTGCTAGAACGACTTGTTCTGGACGGAGACAAAGTCGTGGCTGTAGAAAAATTGCTTGCAGATCGCGGCGATCGGATCCGAGATGTACGCCAAGGCCCAGACGGTGCCGTGTGGGTCCTAACCGATGACGCCGATGGTAAACTTTTACGGATTACGCCTGCCACATAGGTTGAGTGTGCATCATGCCTGCCGCCAGGGACCAGCCCAATAAACTCCTCTTCCGCATCGCATTTGCGCGCACCCGGCCCGCATATTGCTACGGCTGCATTTGCCTCACCCCTGAAGAACGCCGCTATCAGCGCCGCGTCTTTCGCCTGACGCGTCGCTGGCACCGCATGCTGAAAGGACAGTCAAGGTCCGCGGCATCCGGCCAAGGTTGACTTGAACCCCGCCATCTAGCATACACCCGCTACTCCGACGGCCCTGAAACTCAGAGCCGCCGCCCTGCACATGGCACACCCAAGCGGTATGCCGGGAGGCAGGGGGGGTCAACATCCGACAGCGCGTGGCGCTTTCGGGTGCTTTTTCGTTTTGCTGATTTAGAAAGTTAAGCCGTGCGGCAAGAACACTTCGACGAGCGCAGCGAGACGAGCGGGCAAGTCCCGCCGGCGCGTGGCGCCGCCCTAGCGGAGGCGGGTCGCGAAGCGACCATCGCCGTGAGCCAGTAAATGTTCCAATCGCTCACAGACCGCCTCTCAGGCGTCCTCGACAAGCTGACGCGGCGCGGTGCGCTGACCGAAGCCGATGTTGGCGAAGCCATGCGCGAAGTTCGCCGCGCACTGCTTGAAGCCGATGTCGCCCTCGATGTGGTGCGCGACTTCACCGACAAAGTGAAAGCCAAAGCCGTCGGCGCCGAAGTCCTGCGCTCGGTCACTCCTGGCCAGATGGTCGTCAAAATCGTCAACGACGAATTGACCGCGATGTTGGGTTCGGACGCACAACCCATCGATCTACACGCAAGTCCACCGGTCGGAATTCTCATGGTCGGCCTGCAAGGCTCTGGCAAAACCACGACCACGGCGAAGATTGCCTATCGCCTGACGAACCGCGATCGCAAAAAAGTTTTGATGGCTTCGCTCGACACGCGTCGTCCCGCTGCACAAGAACAATTGCGCGTGCTTGGCGAACAAACGAGCGTTGCGACGTTGCCGATCATCGCTGGCCAAACGCCGATCCAAATTGCCAAACGCGCCACCGAAGCAGCCCGTCTCGGCGGCTACGACGTCATCATCTATGACACCGCCGGGCGTGTCACCGTCGATCAAGAATTGATGGACGAAGTGCGCGACGTCAAAGCCGCGATCAACCCGCATGAAGTTTTGCTCGTCGCCGACGCGTTGACCGGCCAAGACGCCGTCAACACAGCCAAGGCCTTCGATGGCCACATCGGCGTCACCGGCATTGTTCTGACACGTGCCGATGGCGATGGCCGCGGCGGCGCTGCACTGTCGATGCGCGCTGTCACCGGCAAACCGATTAAACTGATCGGCGTCGGCGAAAAGTGGGATGCACTCGAAGACTTCCATCCCGCACGCATTGCTTCGCGCATTCTCGGCATGGGCGATGTCGTCAGCCTCGTCGAACGCGCAGCTCAAACCATCGACGTCGAAAAAGCTACCAAAATTGCTGAGAAAATGAAGAAGGGGTCGTTCGACCTCGAAGATCTCGGCGAACAATTAAAGCAGATGCAGAAGCTCGGCGGCATGGGCGGTGTGCTCGGCATGTTGCCGGGCGTTGGCAAAATCAAAGGCCAGATCAACGAAGCCGGTCTCGACAAAAGCCTCGTACATCAGCGCGCCATCATTTCCTCTATGACGCCGTTCGAACGCAGAAATCCGAAAACGCTTGACGCAAAACGCAAGCGGCGCATTGCGGCAGGCTCCGGCACGAAGGTCGAAGAGATCAACAAGCTCATCAAGATGCATCGCCAGATGGCGGACATGATGAAAACCATGGGCCGTAATCCTGGCATGATGGGCCGGATGGCGAACATGATGGGCATGCCCGGCGGCGGCAACGCCGGTCCGGCACCCTCGGCGCAAGAATTGGAATCGATGCAAGCCGAACTGGCAAAGCTCGATCCCAAAGCACTTGAACAATTACCTGCCGACTTGAAAGAACAAATCGCCAGTGGCCTGCCCGGAATCGGAAAACCAGGAATCGGAAAACCAGGTTTCGGCAAAACAGGCAGCTTACCCAAAAACCTCGCTGGCCTTGGCGGATTGCCAGGGCTCGGCGGCGGCATTCCGAAATTTCCGGGTTTCCCCGGAAAGAAAAAGTGACGTTTGAAATTTACCCATCTCAATCACAATCATCAAACTGGAGAAGATCGCAATGTCAGTCAAAATTCGCCTCTCGCGCGGCGGTTCTAAAAAGCGCCCATACTATTATGTCGTCGTCGCTCACGGCACAGCGCCACGCGATGGCCGCTACATCGAACAGATTGGCACCTTCGATCCGATGCTCAAGAAGGACAACCCTGAGCGCGTGAAATTGAAGGAAGATCGTGTCAAGCACTGGATCGGCGTTGGCGCCCAGCCTACCGACCGCGTCCTGCGTCTCCTCGACGGCGCTGGTCTCGCAAAGCGCGAAGCTCAAAACAATCCCGATAAGGCAAAGCCAAAGAAGAAAGCGCAAGAACGCGCTGCAGCCGAAGCCGAGAAAGCAGCCAAGGCCGCAGAAGCTGCTGCTGCCGCCGCCTCTGCTGGCGACGCCGCATAACAAAGACGACCTATGTGGCAACAAAAACCCTCCGGCCAAACCGGGGGGTTTTTGCGATCTATCGTCTGCAATACAACTGGCCCAACTCTTGGAACGCGTTGACAACAAGCTCGATTCTCCATGCTTCAGCACAAAGAGACGTACCCGGATGTTCCGAGATGGGATTTATCGAATTGCATACAGTTCGGGCTTGCAACCTGAGCGAGCAGATGACGAAGCACTCGTCATCTTTCGGGACGGTCAGATCATGGGCTCAGACCCCCATGGCGGCGTCTATCTAGGTACCGTGTCGAAAGCCAACTCCTCACAAGCCATAGATTTGCGTATGAGAGCCGAAATCCCGCCCGAAGGTGTCTTGGTGACGGGTTTTACGGCGAGCGCTGAGGGGGCCTCTCTGGCGGTTTTAGGTACGCTCGATCCAGAAGCTGAAAATCAACGCACGACGGTTAATATTGGTGGTGAATCGGTTGCTATCGAAGTCACCTATTTAGGCCCCGTGCTCTAATCGGGCGAGGAAGGCATCACGGCATTATGAACTCAACAAAGCAACGCCTGATTCTGCTCGGGCAAATCGCGAGTGCACATGGGATCCGTGGCGATGTCCTGGTGCGCACATTTACCGGCTCACCCGCAGACATTGCATCCTACGGCCCATTGTCAGATGCAAACGGCGCGAAATTCTACAAGCTCCGCGTGGTGCGCGTAACCGACAAAGGCATCGTCGCACGCATCGACGGCGTCACAGATCGCAACTCTGCCGAAGCCCTGCGCGGTCAAGATCTGTATGTTGAGCGCGCAAAACTACCGCCAGCTAACGATGAAGAATTCTACCATGCCGATCTGATCGGCCTAACTGCCATCACTGGCGACGGCAGTGCGTTAGGCCGCATCATCGCCGTTCAGAATTTCGGCGCAGGAGACTTGATAGAAATTCGCAAGGACGACGAGAGCACGACCGAACTCATCCCCTTTACAAAGACAAATGTACCCATCGTCGATTTTGAAAATGGCCGCGTCACCGTCGTTGCTCCGGTGATGGTGGGTGATCCCGAACCTCAAGAAGCCGAAGTTCACAAAGACGATGGCACTGATTAAACGGCAACGCCACGCATCAGCTTTGGCAATTCGCCATTCAATCCTGCCGCTTCGGAAATAATCAATTGCTTGAGATCGTCGCTGCGATCGACCAAGCCCAGCGCCGCGCCACGTCCAGCGCGCAGTATTGTATTGTCGATGCTAAACACACGATTCAATCCATCGTACAATGTTGCAGACATCGTCGAGTCAAACCGCCGCCAACGCGCATAGCGTTCAAGCGCAGGTTGATGACCAACATCAAACCCCAAACGCGCAGCATCGGTGACGCATTCAATCAACGCCGCCACATCGCGCAGCGCGAGATTGACGCCCTGACCGGCTACTGGATGCACGCCGTGCGCGGCATCGCCAATCAAAACGAAGCGACGCGCCGTCAATGCGCGCGGAATTTTCAAAGCTAATGGCCATGACTGACGCGCACCGACCAGCGTGATGGCACCAAAGCGCCCACCGATACGCGCGTCGAGTTCGCGTAAAAAATCTGCATCAGACAGTGCAATCATGCGTTGGGCTTCGTCGGACGCAGCACTCCACGTGATGCAGGCTTGGTTATCTTTGAGCGGTAGGACGGCAAAAGGGCCGCCAGGTAGAAAATGCTGAATAGCTACTCCATTGTGCGGTAGTTCAAACGCAACAGTCGCGACCAATCCGGTTTGCTCGTATCCCCAACCGACTGTTTTGATGCCAACCGCATCACGCAAAGTCGACAAGCGTCCTTCGGCGGCCACGCACAGCGCGCCGAAAATCGTGCGCTCATTGGCCAGCGAAACACCGATGTTGGGCTCATCCAGCGCCACGCCTGTGACCTCGGCTGGCGCAATCCAATAGATGGCGTCATCAGACGAGATCGTGTCGAGCAAGGCTTGGTGCAACACAACGGCAGGCACCATGAACGCGGCCGGAGCACCATCCGAAGTTCGGGCATCGTATGTGACGCGTGTCTGGCGCACACCATCATCGAGTGCGCTGTCTGTAATTTCGATAGAGGTCATAGGCTCGGCATGTTCCGCAATCGCAGACCAAGCGCCGAGACTTTCAAGAATGGTTTTAGCACCCGCCCATATCGCAAAGGAACGACCGTCGCCTTTATGCGCACTGGGCGATAGCGCACGATCAAGCAGTGCAATTCGAATGTCGCCAGCGAAGGCTTGTGACAGACCGCGCGCCAAAGCCAAACCGGCAAAGCTCGCGCCTGAGATGACGACGTCAAAATGATCGGGCTGCGACGACACGCTATAAAACCTTCTCGATAATTGTTCGCAACAGCGACATGGAAGTTGCTTGACACACGATCACGGTTTCCGGCCCATTGTCCGGACCAGACATCGCGCATCCATAAGTCTTCCATACGCGGTTTTTCATGGCTGTCGATAACGCAAGCGCGAGGTGGTTATGACCAACGATACTGCCCGTGCCTCAACAGCTCTCGATACCTTAATCGCAACTCTGACCCTTGAGCACATCAACGACAATACATTTCGCGGTCCACGATCGACTGAAGGCTGGCAACGCGTATATGGTGGCCAGGTTTTGGGCCAAGCCTTAATGGCAGCCGCAAATACCGTCGAAAGCGACCGGGCGATCCATTCTTTGCATGGCTACTTCCTCCTCGCCGGCGACCCCCAAATCGATATCGTTTATGAAGTCGAGCGGATTCGCGATGGCGGAAGTTTTACCACTCGGCGCGTCCGAGGCGTTCAACAGGATCGCGCTATCTTCGCCATGAGCGCCTCGTTCCACAAAGCCGAAGACGGCTACGAGCATCAATCGACGATGCCCGACGTACCTCCACCAGAAACCCTGCCCAGCGCCAAAGCCCTGATGAGCAGCATGCTCGCACACCTGCCTGAAAACATGCGGGCCTACTGGAACCGCGAGCACCCCATCGATGTCCGTATTGTCGATGCATCGCGCTACGCCAGCCGCGACCCGCGACCCGCCACGCAATCAATCTGGCTGCGCACCAACGGTGCCTTGCCCGATAGCCCCCTCATCCACCAAGCGGTGCTCGCCTACGCGTCTGACTTTACCTTGCTCGACACAGCCCTGATTGCCCACGGCAAGCTGCTCTTCGACCGAGATATCCAATTGGCCAGCCTCGATCATGCGATGTGGTTCCATCGCCCCTTCCGAGCCGATGACTGGCTTCTCTACGTCCAGGACAGCCCATCCGCGTCCGGCGCCAGAGGGTATTGCCGCGGCGCCATCTATGACCGTCAAGGCCGCCTCGTGGCATCCACGGTCCAGGAAGGCTTGATGCGCAAGCGCGACACGGCGTTTGTGCTCAAATAGAAGTCTTTTTGTCTTAATTGCACAATTTTTGTGCGTATTGAATGGCCTCACCTCTGGGTCGAGCCGACAGTAAAATGTGTTTATCAAGCTGATTCAACATCTTAATAGAACGTTACTGAGTTGGCACGGCTCTTGACTCTCTGAGGCCCGAGACCCGACCGCGAAAGTGTGGCGGGGTTCAGTTGTTACAGAGCACCCGGCTTCGGCCGGACAAAATAGGGGGGCCCCCATGAAGCTCATCACTGCCGTGATTAAGCCATTCAAGCTCGAGGAGGTTCGCTCTGCGCTAACCGATCTCGGCTTGCAGGGCATGACCGTAACGGAGGTCAAAGGTTACGGCCGTCAGAAAGGCCACACAGAGATCTATCGCGGCGCAGAATACGCCGTGAGCTTCCTTCCGAAGATCAAGATCGAAGTCGTGGTGCCGGGTGGTCAAGTCGACAAGGCGCTCGCTGCTATTCAGCGCGCTGCCAAAACCGGTCAAATCGGTGACGGAAAAATCTTCGTCTCCGCAATCGAACACACCGTGCGCATTCGCACAGGGGAAGCCGACGACGACGCGCTCTGAGACGGCGCGTTTTTTTATTGAGCATCAGTTTGTCTAATCAGGGAGCTATCATGATGAACTTTCGAAACTTGGCGCGACATGCAAAGGCCTTGGGAGCCTTTTGCGTTGTAGCGCTGGCGCTCACCGCGCTACCCGTTATGGCGCAGGACGCAGCGCCGCCAGCTGACCCGGCGGCAACCACGGCACCAGCCGAAGCACCAGCAGCAGCACCTGCTGAAGCCGCGCCTGCTGCCGAAGCCGCACCGGCTGCCGCCGCACCGACGCCTGACAAGGGCGACATCACCTTCATGTACACTGCAACAATCCTGGTCTTGCTGATGACGGTTCCAGGCCTCGCGCTGTTCTACGGCGGTCTGGTCAGAACCAAAAACATGCTGTCGGTGTCGATGCAGGTGTTCGCCACGATCTGCATGGTGATGCTAATCTGGGTCACCTACGGATACTCGATGGCCTTCACCAACGGCGGCGAATTGAACGCCTACGTCGGTGGCTTCTCGAAAGCGTTCCTCTCAGGGGTCGATTCGACGAAAATGGCAGCGACGTTCTCCAACGGCGTCTACATTCCTGAGTACTTGTTCATTGCTTTCCAAATGACATTCGCCTGCATCACGCCAGCTCTCATCATTGGTGCTGTTGCAGAACGTATGAAATTCTCGGCATGGATGCTGTTTGCTGCTCTCTGGGTCACGTTCGTGTACTTCCCGATGGCACACATGGTTTGGTACTGGGGCGGTCCGGACGTATTCGGCGATGCTGCTAAGGCTCTTGCAGCAGCAGGCGGCGAAAATGCACCGGCTGAAGCCAAAGCTGCCTACGATGCCGTATTGGCTGACGTCGGTCAGATCTTCGCATGGGGCGGCCTCGACTTCGCAGGCGGCACTGTTGTCCACATCAACGCTGGTATCGCCGGTCTTGTCGGCGCGATCATCCTCGGCAAGCGCGTCGGTTACGGCCGCGAAGCCATGCCTCCACACTCACTGACAATGACCATGATCGGTGCAGCTCTTCTCTGGGTTGGCTGGTTCGGCTTCAACGTCGGTTCTAACCTCGAAGCCTCTTCATTCATCACAGTTCCGATGCTGAACACGTTTGTGTGCACAGCCGCGGCTGCACTGGCATGGATCGTGGTTGAATGGATCGCCAAGGGTAAGCCATCGATTCTTGGCTTGGTCTCGGGCGTCATTGCAGGTCTGGTGGCCATTACACCGGCTTGCGGTTTTGCGGGTGTGATGGGTTCGATCGTACTCGGCCTCGTTGCCGGTGTGGTCTGCTACATCTTCTGCACAGCCATCAAGAGCGCACTGGGTTACGACGATAGCTTGGATGTATTCGGCATCCACGGCGTCGGCGGCATCATCGGCGCACTTGCCACTGGTTTGCTCGTCAACCCGGAATGGGGCGGCGCTGGTATCCCGGATTATCTCTCGGTTCCAGGCACGCTTCAGGTCGGCGCCTACGACATGATGACCCAGCTGACGGCGCAGGCAAAGGGCGTTGGCCTCACCGTCCTGTGGTGCGGTATCGGCTCGGCGATCTTGTTCAAACTGGTCGATATTCTCATCGGTCTGCGTCCAGTCGAGGACAAGGAACGCGAAGGTCTCGACATCACCGATCACGGCGAGCGCGCTTACAACTACTAGGATACGACACTGGAACGCGGCTCACATCGAGCCGCGTTTCATTCCTCCTCATCTCCCGAGCACATCTTCCCCTAGATGTTGCCATCTTGGCCCGGCGCTTCCAGCGACCGGGCCTTTTTATTGGCCGATGCGGATTATGCTGTATCGCGACAATGTTAGTAACATGCGCTGAAGGTGATCACGTTTGACGGCGATGCAGCCTTCTGTCGGAAGATAGCCATCTCGCGCGACATGCAGAAAAATGGCACTGCCTCGACCCTGCACGCGCGGCCGCATGTTGTAGTTGAGCACGACAACGAAATCGTACAGTCCATCGTCTCGGCGCATTTTTTCTGCGCTGACCGGATAGGGATGTTTCACGCGACAATTGTAATTGCGATCGCCAACCTCATCGCACCAACCATCATCAACGCCGATCAGATGCACCGGCAAACGTGTTCGTGGGCGTCGCACACGACCGGGATGATAGAGGACGCAAACGACCGACCATGAGCCGCGTGGGCTGGCCCCATCACCCTCCCGCTTGATGGCTCGGATGCCGCTACGGCCAAGCGCGCATGGGATTGTTAGACCAGAAAATGAGAGCACGCCGCGACACGCGGAAGCCCTGCGCACCCGGACGACAGCGTGGCTAGGCTTCACGATTCGTTGAGTATGGCCCTGAGTTATCATGGTTGATCGCAAGCAATTCCCCTCATATCCCCTTGTCTCATCGCCCTCAAAGCCTATGTTGCCGAACGTCGAGATGCTAGACGTTTGACCCAACCAGTCGATTTGAAATTGGAGCCATAATCCATGAGCACGGCCCGTAAGGTCCTTCTCGTCGATGACGACGAGGATCTCCGCACCTCTCTCAAGGATCAGCTCATCCTGCACGACGAGTTCGAAGTTGCAGAAGCCAACACGGCCTCCAAGGGAATGGAAGCGGCAAAAGCTGGTCGATTTGATCTCGTCGTATTCGACGTCGGTCTACCCGACATGGATGGCCGCGAGGCAGTCAAGCAATTGCGCAAAGGCGGCTTCAAAACACCAATTGTGATGCTGACGGGCAATACGTCTGACGCCGATCAAATTCTTGGGCTCGATGCGGGTGCGAACGATTATGTACTCAAGCCGTTCAAGTTCGCAGTGCTCCTGGCGCGCATTCGTGCCCAATTGCGTCAGCACGAACAAAGCGAAGATGCGATCTTCGCAATTGGTCCGTACACGTTCAAGCCCGCATCAAAGCTGCTGGTTGATGCGACGGGGACCAAGGTCCGTCTGACAGAAAAAGAAACGTCAATTTTAAAGTATCTCTATCGCTCAGGCGACAAAGTCGTATCGCGCGATGTGTTGCTGCATGAAGTTTGGGGCTATAATGCCGGAGTCACCACGCACACGCTGGAAACGCACATCTACAGACTTCGCCAAAAGATCGAAAAAGATCCATCGAATGCAGAACTACTGATTACTGAAAGTGGCGGCTACAAGCTCGCGCCATAAGCTCGGCGACATGTTTCATATGAATCAGTTTGACGCTATCAACACTCTTGTTGTGCTTTGACAAACTTGTCCCAGTTTTGCGTCATCTATCCACATTCTGTCATACCATGGGTGGACGCCACGACTCCGTCGTGCTCAATAGCCCCAGTGTTGCTTTAAGTTCTCAACGCTGTTTGCGTGTCAGGTTGTTGATCGATAGGTCCGCCCGCCGTCTTGCGTTGAATGTTGCTTCTGTTGCGTTCCAGTCCCGAATGACAAACCGAGTGGAGCGTGACCGATGGCAATCGATGCCCTCGTCAAACCTTTTTTGGCTTTGCCGCTGTTTCGCGGCCTCAAACCCATTCAATTGACTGAAATCGTGCGCTGCGCGGATCGCATAGTGTATCAGCCCGGCGAACCATTGATCGAAGAAGATCAAAGTGGCGACGCCGCCATCATTATTATTTCCGGTGAGGCAGTCCGCTTAAGTCAATCGGATGAAAGTTCACAATCAGAGCCTGTCATCGAGGGCTCGATGCTCGGCGAACTCGCCATGCTTGTCGAAACAATTCACACGTCCACCGTCATCGCGCGCAGTACGGTGCGCGCACTGCGCATCACCCGCACAGACATGCATGCCCTCATGCAGCAGGATTTAAGTCTGGCTGAGCATATGACGAGCCAAATAACAGCACGCTTAAAACGCCTCGCGCTAGAATTGCAATCGGTCGATGATGCGTTGGCACAAGTTGCAAATTTCGATCAATTACCCGCACCCAGTTCGAACACAAATTATCGCTCGTCATTGATTCACTGAGTCATCAAATGTGAGATGCATTTGTTCGGCACAGATGTTCAGATGACGGCCAACGATCTCCTTCTCGCATTGCCTCAGGGAAAATAAATCGACATCGATTGCTGGAAATAGAAACGCCCAGTCCCGGGGGGAGGGACTGGGCGCGATTTGCGCTATTCGCGCTCGGCACCGGGAGGGAAGCCGGTGCCAGAGGCGGCATCTTCGGTGAGACGGGGGGCACTACCGAATACAGGGTGACGCCGCCTGCATGACTGTGAGTTAAGCGCACTGCGTGTTTTTTCAATAGGGGGTTACAGCATCGATCACGAAAACGTGATCGAATGATCCATGTTATCCACAGGACGGCGCTTGCTGAGAGTCTCTAGAGCAACACACTGATTTGCCTATCTCAGCCCTAATTGGGAGTTGTACGATGGGCTCCAAGCTGCTGAATTTTAAAGATTTTTGCATCAATGTCTTCACCCTTGACAAGGGCGGAGACCTCGACCCGCGTGTCCAGGCCCTGTGCGTCGGTTGTTACCCATTCTTTCAGTTCTAGCGTCGGCTTAGTGGCTAAATACAGTCGAATACGGCCTGGCGTATCCGGACTTTTGTCCTGCAACCCAAGCACGATCTGATCTTCAGACTGCTGCACTTCATAAATTTTGGCATCGCGCAATAAGTCGACATCTTTACGCAACAACATGCGGAATGGCGTGTCGTCAAGTTTCAGGCGATCTTCGTTGTTCAAATCGAGATCCTGAATGGCCATGTTCACGCCATCCGAAACAATGATCTGTCGTGACGGTCGCGAATAGTCGAAGCGAAACCGACCAGGGCGCTTCACGAAAAACTTACCGCGCATACGTTTGTTGTCAGCACCGATTTGAACGAAATTGCCCTTCATGTCGTTCAAAGCTGAGAAATAGTCACTGACGATTTTCACTACCTTCGACTGATTCTCATCCAACGTAAGTCCATCGGTGGATTTCACCGGGGCAACTTCTCCGGCCCATCCATCGACAGGTGGTTTGCTAGGTTGAGAAGCAGCCGGTGGCGTTGCAGGTTGCGGGGCTGGTGCCTGTTGGGCAATCGCCGCGCCCGACAAAAAAGCTCCAGCAAGCGAAGTCAACACGATAGCCTTTGCAAACATGATTGTTCGTTCCATCGTGGTTCCCCAAGCCGCCCGCCAAATAGCACGAAAGAGCCCCGCGAAACGGGGCTCGAAATCTCTATGGCTGTGTCCGCAAGAAATGCGTCGATAACGCGGCAGACGATCCAATTAGGCCATTGGAAAACAGGCTTGGTAAAGACGACGCAACAGCGCATCGCACCAACACGCGTCCCGTCCCTGGAGACGGCACTTAAAGGCTAGGCCGCATCAGCACTACCGCTTCCAGCAACCAGAATATCGCGACGCCCGACATTGTTGGCAGCGGAAATCAAACCTTCACGTTCCATACGCTCGATGAGATCAGCCGCGCGGTTATATCCAATCGATAACCGTCGTTGTAGGTAACTGGTCGATGCTTTGCGGTCACGCAGCACGATGGCAACCGCACGATCGTACAAGTCATCGTCGCTCGTTTCACGCGCACCGCTGGCAATCTCCGAAACTTTCGGTGCATCGAGTATGCCATCGACATAAATGGGTGTGCCCTGACGCCGCAAAGCATCGGCAATCGCCTCGACCTCTTCGTCGGCAACATACGCGCCGTGCACACGCATTATTTGACCAGCCCCGGTCGAGAACAACATATCGCCTTGGCCCAGCAATTGCTCTGCACCCTGGTCGTTCAATATCGTCCGGCTATCGATCTTCGACGTCACTTTAAAAGAAATTCGCGTTGGGAAATTCGCTTTGATCGTACCGGTAATGATATCAACCGACGGTCGTTGAGTGGCCATGATCAGATGAATGCCGGCAGCGCGCGCCATCTGCGCTAAGCGCTGCACAGCTTGCTCCACATCTTTGCCAGCAACAATCATCAGGTCGGCGAATTCATCGACGACGATGACGATGTGGGGAAGTGGTGCAAGGTCCATCGTCTGATTTTCAAACACAGCGCGACCGGACTGATCGAAACCGGTTTGCACCGTGCGGGACAACAACTCACCGCGTTTTTTGGCATTGCGAATGCGATTATTGAACACGTCAATATTTCTGACCGACAGTGACGCCATACGCTTATAGCGCTCTTCCATTTCCGACACGGCCCAATTCAAAGCCGCAACTGCCTTTTGCGGATCGGTCACAACCGGCGTCAATAAATGTGGGATGCCGTTGTAAACCGACAGTTCCAACATCTTCGGATCGATCATGATGAGACGGCAGTCTTCGGGCGCATGCCTATAAAGCAGCGATAACACCATCGCGTTGATGCCAACCGACTTGCCCGATCCGGTGGTACCAGCCACAAGCAAATGCGGCATCCGTGAGAGATCTGTGACGATAGGCTCGCCACCGATGCTCTTGCCCAGCACAAGTGGCAGAGTCGCATCGCTCGCTTTGTAAGCTTCCGATTCCAAAATTTCGCGCAGCAGCACCGGCTCGCGACGCATATTCGGCAATTCAAGGCCGATGGCATTGCGACCAGAAACGACAGCAGCACGCACACTCGCCAAACTCATCGAGCGTGCAATGTCGTCAGCCAATCCAATAACCCGCGAAGATTTCGTGCCGCGCGCAGGCTCCAACTCATACAAAGTGACCACCGGGCCGGGCTTGATGTCTTTGACTTCGCCTTTGACGCCGAAATCACCCAAGACGTCTTCGAGCAATCGCGCATGGCCGCGCAGAGCCGACTGGGTAAATTCTGCCCCTGGCTTTGTCGGCACCGGACGCATCAACAAATTCAACGACGGCCGCTGCCAACCGGGTTCCGGTCTGCGACGTGTTGGAGGGCTGGCTACCGCTGCAGTTTGAGAGTTCTTATTCAGAACTGATTTTACATTCGGTTTCGGTGCGACGCTCGGTTTACGATCCGCACGCGCGGGTGCGAACCTTTGCGCGATGGCTTGGCTTTCAGCATCTGTAAATGCATCGAATGTTGTCTCTCGCGGTGAAAGGTCATCCGTTGCGATGTGCGATGTGCGAGCGGTATCGGCACCCGGCAAAAATGGAAATGCTGGTTCTTCGCCCCAAGCCGCGTTGCTAGGATTGTGCCGATGATCTCTTCCTGATCCGCGATATTCGCGCGGCACAACGCTGTGCGGACCAAGAGGCTCTCTCAAGAGCTGACCTGAAGCTAAGCCATCAGTATGATCGAATTCAGGTTCAATACGCTGATCGATATCTTCAAATGAGGGATGCTGCGTATCCACATGTTCATCATAGAGTGTCTCAACGCGCTGTGTGGTTCTCACCGCACGCACGTGCCGGTCACGGAAATAATTCTGCAAAGCTCTGCGCACAGTGTGCACCGCTGCTTCACTATCGAAGCCGATGGAGCGTGCCCACAATGCGAGCGCCACGATCCATAAAAGGACGCCAGCAGCCAGACCGGAACGCTGAGCATTCACAAATGCAAATAGGCTAGCCACAAGGCGCAACACGCCATCGCCGATGACGCCGCCATAGCCATGATGCAGCGGCCAACTCGCAACCACAGGCAATGCCGATAGCGCGCCCGCCAAGGCCAGTACCGACAACGGATAAAAACCCAACTTGCCACGGCCGTGCTCGATGCGCTCCGCACTGAGCAATTCTAAGCTCCACATGACGGGCGCAAGGAGCGCAAGCGCCGCCGCAAACCCCAAAGTTTGCAAAAGCAGATCGGAAAGGATCGCACCCAACGGTCCAAGCCAGTTGCGCGGCTCAGTCGCCGTCGCATGCGTCAGGCTTGGGTCAGTGACAGACCAAGACAGCAGACACGCCCAAAGCACAGCCACACCTGCAAGAAGGAAAAGACCTCCTGCACGGCCGAGCCAGCCTATAAGCCGGTCCTCCATCGACTGCGGGAACAGCCGTTGAGGATCAATGCCTCTTGTATCCAGCGACATAAACAATCCAGCGCGAACGAACTCATTTCAACGCAGCACGGACATCGTGCGTTCGAGCGCTTCCCGGATCGTTGCGGGATCTTGAACCAGGGCGACGCGAACATAGTCCACGCCAGGGTTGGTTCCGTCACGGCCGGTCAGGGCCAGAAAGCGACCTGGAATGACTTTGACGCCCACGCGTTTCCATAAGGTTACCGCCGCTTCAGTTCCCCCACCGAATTGACTCATATCGAGCCAAAGGCAGAACCCGCCAGCGGGGCGCTTGTAACCGTAATTGTCGCTTAACATATTGTCTGCAATAGAGAATTTTTCTTTATAGGCTGCCCGCGTGAGTTCGACGTGGACTTCATCATCCCATGCAGCGGCCGATGCGTGTTGCACGGGTCCTGGCACTGTAGGTGCGCACATGTTGCGAATTTCGGCGAAGCTTTCGAGAAACGTGGCATCGCCCGCGCAAAATCCGCTGCGTAATCCAGGCAAGTTGGAACGCTTGGACAGCGAGTTGAAGACAACGAGATTGGCGAGCCGCCCTGGCGTTGCTGCGGCAACTTCCAGCGCCCCGGTCGGCGCAACATCTGTATAAATTTCCGAATAACACTCATCGAAGAACAGCATGAAGTCGTAGGCACGCGCCAACTCCAGAGCCTGGCGAATGTAAACCGCGCTTGCAACCGCGCCTTGCGGATTGGCAGGCGAGCAAATGAACAACGCCGCCGTGCGCGAAAGCAGCTCGCGATCATCAGACAACGCATCGAGGTCTGGCAGATAGCCGGTCGCGCGCGTGGCATTCAGCGGCACGGCTTCGGCGCCAACCGCCAATGCGCCAGCGACATAGGCTGAATAAAAAGGATTGCACATCAGGATCGCAGGTTGCTGCGAAATGGATTTTCGACCGACCGCCGGAATGCACGCGAAAAACAATCCTTCGCGCGAGCCATTCAGAACCAAAATTTCGCGCGCTGGATCGACGCCGCCTGCAATCGCGTAACGTCGCGCCAACCAACCAGCAATCGCGCTTTTGAGTGCGTCCGAACCACGAATAGGTGGATAATTGCCGTAAAGGTCGAAAGCTTCGTTGAGTTTGGTCGAAATAAATTGAGGCATCGCCTCACGCGGTTCGCCAATTGTCAGCTCGATCGGCTGAGCATGACCAGGCTCTACGCCGGACAGCAAACGTCGAAGCTGCGTAAATGGCGAAAGGATCGCGCCGGAGGTCAACGTGTGGATGGAATGGGACATCAAGACTTTGTGCGGTGAGAATATCGAATGTCGCCATACCGGGGATTAGCCCAACAGTCTATGCCAAGCACCGATAAGCCCGACTATCACCGTATCCCGAAGGATGCCAGCGTGCCCTTCACGCTGCGTACAAATGATCGCATATATTTAGGCGTCTTGTTTTTATACCTTGAGCTGCGTCGGGTTCGCTTTTGATGTTTCGATGTCTTCTGGTCTGATCGAATATGGGCTTGGTCGTCACGGATAGCCTCTGCATCGGGCGGCACGACACGAGCAGCCGACACCATCGGCTCTGAACTGCCTTGCAAGATTTCCAGCGGCTGGCTTTTGCCCGGCAGATCGCTACGAACCGGCGCAATCGCAACAGCCGTAGCGGCAGCGGCTGCTATCGCTGTTGCACCGGCAGAAATATCGTTGTCACGCGACTGACGATGATCCTGAGCAACAAGTCCGTCGCTGGGCACTAGAGCGGTCACAACCGGTACAATGTGTACGGAGCTGGTGCCCGGTTCGGTTTGTGTGTCGGTTTGCACGTTGGCCGCCTGCGTTGGCCCACCACCGCATACAATCTCTGACTGACCCATCACGAGACTGAGCAAGACCTCATCCGGCTTATCGATCGGCAGACGCGCGTTGACGCCATCGATAAAGTCCTTCATCGACTGGCGCGTGCGCGCAGACCAAAGGCCATTGATGGCACCATCGTAACAACCCACACGATTGAGCTCTTTCTGGATTTCGCGCGCAATAGATGCGGTGTCGCCTTCGACAAATCGCGGCGCACGGACCATCGGTGCCCGCACAAGGTCAACAGGCTGCAAGGCAGCGACGCGCGCACGCTCTTCGGCATTAGGTGTGCTGCTCATACCAAACCAAAAGCCGCCGATAGCAAGACCGCTTAGAGCGAGGACCACCGGCAAAATAATGCTCGGCTTCAACACGACCACCCCCAGACCCAATTCCCAAATCAACTCAATGAGCCAAATACATTGACGTCAAACACTTAGGGCAAAAACAAGGCAACGTGCTTTTATCGCCAAACATGTTTTGATTAGTGCTTCATGGTAAGGGCGACTGCCGCACATTTGCCAAGCTGCACGATGCGGGCGCCCCAAAGATACGCCTGAAATCGTGAGCAAAGTGCGATTGATCTGAATAACCAGCCGCATGCGCGGAAGTGGTAAAATTACTGCCCGCAATAATCTCTCGAACAGCAAACCTCATTCGTGACCATGATCTATAACTACGAAACGGCACACCGACAAACTGAGTAAAAAGATGTTGGAAGCGCGACGGTGAAAGACCGATCTGTGCTATGATGTCGTCGATAGAAAGGGTATGCCCGTTGGGCTGAGATAAGCTATCGACAGCGCGCGCAATACGTTCGTCGCGCAAGCGCGCACCCTTTACCTTTGAGAAACCGATAAGGTCATCTAAGGCTTGGCAGACCCATTGCGGGCTATCAGCAGTTTCATACAGATCACGTATCAAACCTAATTGACCACCCTGACCAACCACCGCCCCACTCATCTCGCATTCCGTCCGAACAAACGGCAATAGCGCATCAGCCGACGCAACGTTTGGTTCCAAGTAAATAACAGCGAGCGGTCGATGGCCCGCATCAAACTCGTAAGCCGTACCCGCGGGGATAACGGCAGTCCGACAATACACCCACTTACATCCACCAATGCGCAAGACAAACTTTTCATATATTGCTGCAAGTAGCACCGGCACGCTGTGACTATGCATGACATTGCGTCCGAGACATCCAGCAAACAACATTTTTCCATCACCGACATGCCAAAGCGGCGCCAAAGGCGCTTCGTTTTTCACAGCACGTTCATACAAGCGTTTCGAAGACGTCATCGCTAGTGTCCGACAAAACTCATCCGACATGCCCTAGTGCAGCAAAGGGCGTTAGACAATTCAGAAGTTTGAGGAGCAGCGACGCGATGCATAAACAAACTAAAACACCTAACCGACGCGACGTGATGGTATCAGGTCTAGCTACAGGACTCGCAACGATTGTAGCAAATAGCTCGATCCCTGGAGCGTTTGCGGCAGCGCCATTCATCGGATTGGCCCAACCAAAATTCTACCGTTGCAAACTTGGTGCATTCGAAATCACGACCATTTCAGACTCTGAGGCCTTTATTGATGGGCCGTATCCCATCATCGGCGCAAACACATCAGAAGCTGATGTGCAGCAGTTGATGCGTGACAATCGACTTCCAGAGAAAAAGTATCAACCGGGTTTTTCGCCAACGCTGATTAACACTGGCAAAGAACTTATCTTGTTCGATACTGGCAATGGCGAAAACGGATTTGTACCGCGCCCAAACGGCGGATGGCTAGCAAAACAGTTAGCGCCTGCAGGTTTTGCACGAGAGCAAATCGATATCGTCGTTCTTAGTCATGGCCACCCCGATCACATCGGCGGATTGTTGGAAAACGGTTCTCCGCTATTTCCGAATGCACGCTATTTCATCGGCCAAATCGACTATGATTTTTGGGCTCCTGAAGGTAAACACTCAGGCGAACTAGAAAAACTCGCAGTCATTTTTCGTACCAACACAAAGCAGATTGCGGATAGATTTTCGTTTATTAAACCGGGCGAAGATATCGTCACTGGCGTTCGCGCAATCGAAGCGTACGGCCACACTCCTGGTCACCTCGCATTTCTAATCGAGAGCAACAATCAATCGCTCTTGTTGTGGGGCGACTGCGCACATCATCAAGTCGCATCATTGGCCCGTCCAGATTGGCATTGCGCCTTCGACGTGGACAAAGCTCAAGCCGCATTAACGCGTCAGCGAATCTTCGAGATGGCAGCGACTGAAAAATTTCCAGTAGTCGGATATCACATGCCGTTCCCATCTATGGGTTACGTCGAGCGATTGCAGGGCTCGGGCTTTCGCTGGGTTCCTCACTCTTACCAACTCAATTTGTAGTCGCCTTTCAAAGCAAAAAGGCAAGCCGATAACTCGGCTTGCCTTAAAGTCCCAAACGGGAAGAGCGAGTTACTTGAACTGTGTTAACCGACCCGGAACGTCGCGCCAGCGACTGAGCGTGCGCGCTCACGAACGCGGCCACCGTCATTACCCGACTTCACGATCCACTTACCGTTGGCAGCGCGACCCGTGATGATGCCGACGTGACTGTTCCAAACCACAACCGCTCCGACCTGCGGACCAGATGGACGACCATACTTGCGCCAGTTGCGGGCCAAGTTGAATTCCGGACCGCCACCGAGCTGCGTGCGCATCCACCAACCACACCAACGGCCAGGACGCGGGCCAACGCCACCGCGATAGCGGCCACGGCTTTCATAGGAAGTCGTTTCATAACGACGGACTTGATATGTCCGGCTGTTCGATCTGCTGCGCTGTGAATACCCGCGATTGGGTGTGCCCCACGACTCAACGCCATAGCCCGTCTCTTCGTAGTAGGGACGCGCTTCTGCTTTCGGTCCGCCAACCAGCGCAGCCAGTGCCAGCGCCACTGCGAATAATCCTAATCGCATCTGTACTCTCCTGTATTCGCTTCAAACAATTTCGGCATCGAGCCGCGTAATGAGGCGAAAACAAGAGGACAATCCTGCGCGCGGCATATCGACTGAATGCGCACAACTATTGCGGGAATTGAATTTTTCTAAGTGAAAGAGGTGAGTTAGCGGATGAGCACACGCTCAAGCTTGTCAATTTCTGCGACTATCGCGCGAAATCCATGCTGAAATTGAAGACAACATGACGCAATTTAATAACCAAATGTGAGCCGAATACCTCCGCGATATTTGAAACATTCCGAAACAATTCCTCTCAATTGCAGAAGCTGAGATCAATGACGGGTGTCACACGCCCGTAACATTTACCCTATGTCGTCATTAGAAATTCTCACGCCGCGCGCACATCAAACACAGGCTGACATGACCCAAGATCAAGACAAACACGATCGCGCACTCGCTGCTCGCGTAGAAGCTGAAATTGCCGATAGCTTCGATGAAGAATTTGAAATGGAAATGGACGATGACCGTCTGTCGAAACTCCTCGATGGCGAAGATCGCGATAGCGATGCCGGGCTTCTCGATCGCCAAATCTATTTCAAAGAGCTGTTTCGTTTGCAGCGCGAACTCGTGCGCTTGCAAGATTGGGTTGTTCATAAAAAACTCAAAGTCGTCGTCATATTTGAAGGTCGTGACGCAGCAGGTAAGGGCGGCGTGATTAAGCGCATTACCCAGCGCTTGAACCCACGTGTCGCGCGCGTGGTCGCCTTGCCAGCGCCAAGCGAGCGCGAACGCACACAATGGTATTTCCAGCGTTACGTGCCTCACCTCCCAGCCGCAGGCGAAATCACGCTGTTCGATCGCTCATGGTACAATCGTGCAGGTGTTGAGCGCGTCATGGGCTTTTGCACCGACAATGACGTCGAAGAATTCTTTCACACCGTGCCAGAATTTGAAAAGATGCTCGTTCAATCAGGCATCATTCTGGTGAAATATTGGTTCTCGATTACAGATGCCGAACAGCACCTCCGCTTCCAAATGCGCATCCACGATCCCATCAAGCAATGGAAGTTATCGCCGATGGATTTGGAGTCGCGGCGTCGTTGGGAGGCCTATACCAAGGCCAAGGAAGCAATGCTTGAACGCACCCATCGACCCGAGGCCCCGTGGTGGATCGTCGAAGCGGATGACAAAAAGCGCGCGCGCTTGAACTGCATCGCACATTTGCTCAGTCAAATTCCCTATGACGACGTGCAACGCGATCCAATCGCTCTGCCTGCCCGCGTGCACAATCCCGATTACACACGCGAGCCGGTGCCGAAATCGCTCTACGTCCCTTCTCTTTATTGAGAAGGGTCGCTCTGTTCAGGGAACTTTTCAATCGCGCGTGCGTACCTCAATGTATCAGCCGTAATCTATTTTGATGGCGACGGCGCATTGATCAAGGGATGCTGTAAACGCGATGAAGCGCAACAGAAAATATTCAACTGCATTCGCAATTACGTGTGCTGTTTGTATACAGACAACGGGCGCAATTGCTGAGCAACAAATCGGCTACGGACCAAATCCGACATTACCTAAGCCGGAAAGCAGTCTCATTCCTACCGTCAAAGTGGCGGATGCAAAAGGATGGATGCAAGGCGGAAAACCAACCCCCGCTGCAAATTTGTCTGTCAGCGAATTTGCTGCCGATCTCGATCACCCCCGCTGGATGCATGTCTTGCCGAACGGTGATGTTCTCGTCGCTGAGACCAATGCACCCGAAAGGCCAGAAGCCAACAAAGGCATCAAAGCTTGGTTCATGAAATATTTCATGGGCAAAGCAGGTGCTGGCGTAAAAAGCGCAAATCGCATCACGTTACTGCGTCCCTCAGACAATGGCGGACCGGCAACCAAGCACACATTTATCGAAGGTCTGAATTCACCGTTTGGCATGGCACTCGTTGGCGAGACGCTGTACGTCGCCAACGCTGACGCACTCGTGAAATTTCCCTATCGCACGGGAGATGTAAAAATAACTTCAGCGGTACAGAAAGTCGCCGATTTACCAGGCGGTCCACGTAATCATCATTGGACCAAAAACGTCATGGCCAGCAAAGACGGAAGCAAGTTATTTGTGACCGTTGGCTCCAATAGCAATGTTGCAGAGCACGGCATGGCGGAAGAAGAAAATCGCGCGGCCATCTTAGAAGTTGATGCAGCCACAGGCGCAACCCGCGTGTTTGCTTCTGGCTTGCGAAATCCCAATGGAATGGCATTCGAGCCCACGACCGGCGAGCTATGGACGGTCGTCAACGAGCGCGACGAACTCGGCAATGACTTGGTTCCGGATTATCTCACGTCCGTAAAAGACGGCGGCTTTTATGGCTGGCCTTACAGCTATTTTGGACAGAACGTCGATACCCGCGTTGAGCCACAACGTCCCGATCTCGTCGCCAAAGCCATCATGCCTGACTACGCAGTTGGCGCGCATACGGCGGCACTCGGGCTAACGTTCGGTCCCGCTTCGACTTTGCCAGCAACTTTCTCCAACGGCGCATTCATTGGCCAACATGGCTCGTGGAATCGCCAACCCCCCAGTGGTTACAAAGTCATCTTCATTCCGTTCGCCAATGGCAAGCCGAATGGTGAACCACAAGATGTGTTGACCGGCTTTTTGGATGCCGATGGCAACGCTCTAGGCCGACCTGTCGGCGTGGAAATCGCCAAAGATGGAGCGCTCCTTGTCGCCGATGATGTTGGAAACAAAATCTGGCGCGTGACGGGTGCAGGAAATACCTCGTCGCTGTCAGCGCCAAAGTCGTAATTATTTGTCCATCCGCTCATAACAAATCGGCCGAAGCGACGATCGCTCCGGCCGATTTTTTCGTCGGTAAAATCAGTTCAAAATTACACGCGACCGAGCCGCACATCATCTTCGGGATTCGCGCCAATTTTGTGGATCGCTAAATCCGCGCCTCGACGCTCATCGTCCGCCGACATTCGGAAACCGAACAGCTTATCGACGATGAAGTAAATCACTGTACCGGCGATAAATCCGAACAGCGCGCCAGCAAGCGAACCGACGAGTTGCGAGGCAAACGTCACGCCACCCAGGCCACCCAGTGCCGTCAATCCGAAGATCCCGCACGCAATGCCACCCCACAGACCGCACAATCCATGCAGTGCCCATACGCCCAACACATCGTCAATCTGCCACTTGTTGGTCGATATTTGGAACATCTGAACGAAGACCACGCCAGCCACAGCGCCCGTTGCAAGCGCACCCAAAGGATGCATCACATCCGAGCCTGCGCACACGGCAACAAGCCCTGCCAACGCACCGTTATGAACAAAACCCGGATCGTTACGGCCTGCAATCAGCGCAGCGAGAATGCCACCGCACATCGCCATCAAAGAATTGATCGCGACCAGACCGGAAATACCCTTCAAGCTTTGCGCGCTCATCACGTTGAAGCCAAACCAACCCACACACAGCAACCACGACCCCATCGCCAACCACGGGATCGAAGATGGCGGCGGGCTGATCGAACGACCGCGATCGTAACGGCCGATACGCGCTCCAAGCTGACGCACTGCAGCGAAAGCTGCCCATCCACCGAACGCATGAACGACGATAGAGCCCGCAAAATCCTTGAACGGTGCGCCCAAAGTCGTGGCGAAAAATCCGTCTTGAAGTCCGAAGTTCTTATTCCAGACCGCACCCTCGATCAGCGGATAAGCAAAGCCAACCAACAGTGCCGTCGCCGCGCATTGCGGCACGAAGCGTGCGCGCTCGGCGATGCCACCCGACACAATGGCCGGAACGGCCGCTGCGAACGTTGCAAGGAAGAAGAATTTTACGAGATCCAATCCCTGAGCGGAACTGAGTGTTTCCGCGTTCGCCAAAAAGGAAACGCCGTAAGAAATCGAGTAACCGATTGCGAAATACGCAACCGTTGATATCGCGAAATCAACGAGAATTTTGACGAGTGCGTTGACTTGGTTCTTATGTCGAACGGTACCGACTTCGAGAAACGCAAACCCGCCGTGCATTGCAAAGACGAGAATGGCTCCCATCAGTAGAAAAAATACGTCAGCCCCTTGTTGAGCCTGCTCCATAACCGTCGCGCCCCCTTACCCCGATGTCCCATTTGCTGGGTTGTTATGCGGATGCCCACAATACGTGCGGGCTGGTCCAACATCGGGCAGAGCGATCAAGAATTATGCCAACATGCGCATCGCTATTTATTGCAGGCATTTCAGCGCCATAGCCAAGTTTCCCCAGCGATCGACCATCAGCGAAATGCCTACATTTAAGTCAAATAACCAATCTTAATGATGTAGAATTAGGCAGGCTAGTCTCACCGAACGCGCCGTGGGTTCATGTAAAGATCAGATTCCTGACGTTGAATGTCGGGCGTGATGCGACCTGCTTTGATGTCGCGTGCCAACGTTTTCACATGTCGCTGAGCTTCGGTGTTGAACACAATCATGCCAGCAAACAGCTTCATGACCATGAGTACGCGCGGATCGGCATGATCACCGCGCACAGTGCAGCGCCACCGCCCGCCAATGGTCAGGATGGCCCCATCAATATGACCGACGCTCTCGCCGAACTGATCGACCAGCGCGTAGTCGCCACCGATATTGATGAAATCGCGCCGGAAGCGATAAAACTTCGGCACCCCATCATCCATAATGAAAAACGAGAAGTTCTCGGGCATCAGCGGCCATTTGTTGGCTGAACGCTCGAGATAGATGACGAAATCATCGTCGCTAGTGTTGATCGAGAACGTCGTCACCGGCAATCCGCGCGCACCCAGCGTTTGCTGGATGGAACGGCCCAGCATCAAGTCCATGCTCGCGCGCCAATTGAGCGTTTCAGAAAACAGCTTGAACACGAGCCGCTTGTCAGTTCCAGTCGCATCGTTCCAAAGCTCTTTGCGATATCCAAGCACACCCGTACGCTCGCCGTTTTCGATAATTTCAGCGAACACGTCCATGTCGGTTGTGAACTGACGCGACTTGCCCCGATTACGATCGCGCTTCCAAAATCCGAACTCGATGGAGTTGAACGGCGTAATCCAAACATCGACCGAGAAGTCGTGCCATTTGGATTTGGCGGCTTCGATGGCTTCTAGTTTCGATTTTTGCAGCTTCGTGAGCGCTGCGGCGGGCTTTGCTTTCTGCGCTGTTTCTATGATTTCGTTGCGAGCGTCTCTCGCAGCTTCTGAGGCAGCCGCAGCAGCCTCGGCTTCAACGGGATCTTTTTTCTGAGCAGCGGTCATGGTCATCCCCATTCAGCGCAGCAGCCGCGCGCAAACGAATCATTCCCAGAACGCTAGCATCACACCGGCACGACGATGCGGCGCGCGTAAATTTTGCTATGGAAAACTGTGGACTTAGCGGCTGCCAAAAATGGCGCTGCCAACCCGGATATGCGTCGCCCCAAACGCAATCGCGGTCTCATAATCGCCACTCATGCCCATGCTGAGGCCCGTTAAACCAACGTCGCGCGCAAGCTTTGACAAAAAGGCGAAATGAATAGCCGGCTCATCCTCAACCGGCGGAATACACATGAGACCCGCAATTTCGAGACCCAACTCATTGCGACACATAGCGACAAACGAAGCCGTATTGCGCGGTGCCACGCCAGCCTTCTGCGGTTCTTCGCCGGTGTTGACTTGAACGAACAGTGTCGGCTTGCGTGACTGAGCCGTTATTTCTTCGGCAATGGCTTTGGCAATTTTCGGCCGATCAATCGTATGAATGACATCGAACAAGGCAACGGCCTCTTTGGCTTTGTTCGATTGCAGCGGACCGATCAAGTGCAACTCTAGATCTGGATAGTCATGACGCAGATCTGGCCATTTACCCTGCGCCTCTTGCACGCGGTTTTCACCGAAGCCACGATGACCCACTTCGAGCAAGGGTCGAATCTCATCGGCCGCAAACGTTTTTGAAACCGCGATTAATTCTATGGAACTTGAACTGCGCTTGGCAGCCGTAGCGGCACCTTCGACTAGCGCACGTACCGCGGCGAGCCGATCAAGCGACGTATCTGTTGGATTTTGCTGGATCACATTTGTCTCTTGGCCCGTCTCGTTCATCATCGCAACAGTGATTTTCACGCGGAACAAGTTGTCACTGGTGGTAATTAGCGCTGCACACTACATAGAAGCGAACTTCTATCGCCTGCCACAACCAATATATGACATCCCGGAGACCTGATCATGCTGAAGCTTGCCGACGCCCGCCGCATCATTGCCGCCGCTGAAAAGAAGGCGGGTGAAATCGGCCAGCCGATGAATATCGCCGTCGTTGATGAAGGTGCAAACTTGATTGCCCACGCGCGCATGGACAATGCCTGGATTGGTTCGATCGATATTTCGATCAACAAAGCATTCACGTCGCGCGCCTTCAACATTTCAACCAAGGAATTGGCTGAAAATAGCCAGCCAGGCGATCAGTTTTTCGGTATCCACGCATCGAACCACGACCGCGTGATGATTTTCGCAGGCGGCATTCCGTTGAAGGACAAAAACGGCGTCGTCATCGGCGCGATTGGCGTATCAGGCGGAGGCGGCGCTCAGGATCATGAAGTGGCTGAAGCCGGTGCTGCCGCGCATACGTGCTAAAAGTTACGAGCTAAATCGACAACCAAACGGCGGAGCGATGGATCAGTCCTCGCTCCGCCTTTTGTATTTCAGTCCACGCGTCTGCGATATCTCGTTAGTGGGCACCGAATAAGGTGGGAATTCGTGATCGTCACGGCCCAGCAGATCCATGTACTTGCGATGAATAAAAAGTTTATCGCGACCGCGTTTTTCCTCGCTTAAAATACCAATCGAAGCAAGCTGCTTGAGATAGCGAGCGGCTGCGTGGCGTTCGGCAATATCGGTTTCGATCAGATGCGAAATGCGCACGTAAGGCTGTGCGAATATGATCTCAATCAGTTCCCGCGAGTAGATTTTCGGCGCATTGGCGCGAACATAATCCGTAGTATTTTGCATGAGGTAGCGGATCGCGCGAATGCGTGCGTTGGTCCAGGTTGCCGTATTCTCGATCGCCGTCAGCATATAGATGATCCATGGCTCCCATTCGCCACGCAACGTAACGCCCTGCAGCAGTCGATAATAGTCGCCCTTGGTGCGGACGATATGACGGCTCAAATAAAGCGTCGGAATATCGAGTAGGCCCGCTTGGATCAAAACCAAGATGTTGAGAATGCGGCCCGTTCTCCCATTGCCGTCCAAAAACGGATGGATCGCTTCGAATTGGTAATGCAGCACGGCCATGCGCACGAGTGGATCGATATCGTCGTCGGCATTCGCAAACATTTCCCAGTTGCCAAGCAAATCGCGCAGCCGCTGCTGACCGTCCGGCGGCGTATAGATCACATCGCCGGTGAAGCTGTTTTTGAGCTGCGTCCCAGGCGTTTTGCGCACATCCATTTCGACGCCTTTGATCTGGCTACAGATGTCGATCGCAGTGCGCGCCGTAAGTGGTCGGCTCTTCAGAGTTTCGTAGCCGCTGAATAACGCCGCACGATAACGAAGCGCTTCCTTCGCAGCAGGGTCATTGCCGTCTTCGACTTGGCTCGCTTCAAGGAAAAGCGCATCGTTCGTCGTGACGATATTTTCGATTTCTGAGCTGTCTTTAGCTTCGAGCAACGGGATTGTATTGATCAACACCGATTGGTCGGGAATGAGTTCGCCAGCACGCCGCAACTCCGCAACCGCCGCACGCGCGGTGACACAGCGCTTGAGGACGGCCTTGGTCTCAAGGTCTTGAGCTGGCGGTAACAATGGCAGGGAATTGTAAGGTGTGCCGGGGTCATGTCTCATTGCTGTAGCCCCGTGGATCTAGAATCAGTTTTTCGCGCCACATTTAATTCAATACGGAACAGACATCGCCACATGGAGTGAAATATGGAACAAAATTGATAATTTTATTCCATAAAGCGCACAACGAGGCGCCGCCAATGCCACTTCTCAGAATATATGGTACAAAAAATGTAAATTTATACCATATTTAACGCGACGTGTCCACAAATCACGGATTCATGCACATATCCAACCAAACATGGATCTGGCAGCGACATATCCGTGGGCATGTGTCCTCAAAATCGAAAAATGTCGACATATTGCTAGCGAGCAAGCAAGCCAGTCCCACCCGCCTTGACCCCACTTAACCTTTCAGGCTCATTACGCCGCCCTGGCTCTAAAACCGGCCCCACAAAAAGAGATTTCACGACCCCCATGTCCACCGAACGCTACAACGCGCCCGAGCGCGAAAAACACTGGCAACACGCATGGGAAACAGGTCGCATTTTCGAGGCCTCGGAGGACGAGTCCAAGCCCAAATGCTACGTGCTCGAGATGTTTCCCTACCCATCGGGACGCATCCACATGGGACACGTGCGCAACTACGCGATGGGCGACGTGTTCGCGCGCTATAAGCGCACCAAAGGATTCAATGTTCTGCATCCCATGGGCTGGGACGCATTCGGCATGCCCGCTGAAAATGCTGCCATGGAGCGCAAGGTTCATCCTGGCAAATGGACGTATGCCAATATCGACACGATGCGCGGTCAACTGAAATCAATGGGCCTGTCGCTCGATTGGTCGCGCGAAATCGCCACCTGCTCGCCCGACTATTATCAGCACCAGCAAAAACTGTTTCTCGACCTGCTGAACAAAGGCATTGCTTACCGCAAATCGTCAAAGGTCAATTGGGACCCCGTTGATCATACCGTGCTCGCCAACGAGCAAGTGATCGACGGCCGTGGCTGGCGCTCAGGCGCACTTGTCGAACAGCGCGAGCTCACGCAATGGTTTTTCAAAATCACGGACTATGCGGACGAGCTACTCCGTGACCTCGACACACTGACCAACTGGCCGGAAAAAGTTCGCCTGATGCAGGCCAACTGGATTGGCCGGTCAGAAGGCATGTTGATCCGCTGGGCGCTCGATAGCAAAACCGCGCCCAAAAATATTTCTGAACTCGAAGTCTATACGACGCGACCGGACACCTTGTTCGGCGCATCGTTTCTAGCCGTCGCAGCCGATCACCCCATCGCGCGCGCCGCATCGGAAAACAACGTCAAGCTCGCAGAATTCTGCGACGAGTGCCGCCGCATGGGCACATCGGTTGCAGAAATCGAAGCCGCTGAAAAGCGCGGCTTTGACACCGGAATCCGAGCCACGCATCCCTTCGACCCAAACTGGCAACTACCGGTTTACGTCGCTAACTTTATCCTCATGGACTACGGCACCGGCGCAATTTTTGGCTGCCCATCAGGCGATCAGCGCGATATGGATTTCGCCCGCCGCTACGAACTCCCTGTCGTGCCCGTCATTCTCCCACCAGGCGAAGACGCAGCGACATTCGCTCTTAAAAATAAAGCGTATGAAGATGATGGCGTGATGATGAATTCACGCTTTCTCGATGGGCTCTCGACGCAAACAGCGTTCGAAGAAGCCGCGATGCGGCTGGAAGAACAAATTCTCAACGGAAAGCCGCAGGGCGCACGCAAAGTCAATTTCCGCCTGCGCGATTGGGGCATTTCACGCCAGCGCTATTGGGGCTGTCCGATCCCAGTTGTCCATTGCGCCGATTGCGGTGTGGTGCCAGTCGCGGAAACGGATCTACCCATCACGCTTCCAGAAGACGCGACGTTTGACAAGCCAGGCAATCCGCTCGACCGTCATCCTACATGGAAGCATTGTCCGTGCCCCAAGTGTGCAAAGCCCGCACAACGCGAAACCGACACCATGGATACGTTTGTCGATAGCTCTTGGTATTTCGTGCGCTTCACGGCACCGAAATCACAAAAGCCGGTCGATAAAAAAGCTGCGCAATATTGGCTGCCGGTCGATCAGTATATCGGCGGCATTGAGCATGCGATTTTGCATCTGCTGTATTCGCGCTTCTTTGCCCGCGCCATGAGCGACACAGGCCACCTGTCCTTTGCAACCAACACGCGCGAACCATTCGCGGCGCTATTCACGCAAGGCATGGTCACGCACGAAACCTATCTATCGCAAGACGGCTACTGGCTGCTGCCGACAGACGTGCGCTTTGAAGGCGATGGCTCGACGCGCAAAGCCGTCGAAATCGCCACCGGACGGCCAGCCGCCATCGGTTCGATTGAAAAGATGTCGAAATCGAAAAAGAACCTCGTCGATCCCGATGACATCATTGCCCATTATGGTGCCGATTGTGCGCGCTGGTTCATGCTGTCCGACAGCCCTCCAGAACGCGACGTGATTTGGACCGAGGCCGGCGTCGCTGGGGCTGGACGTTTTATTCAGCGTGTCTGGCGCATCGTGGATGACATCGCGGAAAAATACCCCGACGCGAGCCTAAAACGCCCTGCCGAATTCGGCGCCGACGCCCTCGAAGTCCGCAAAGCCGCGCACCGCGCCTTGGACCAGGTGGGCCGCAGCATCGAAGCGTTACGCTTTAACGTCGCGGTCGCCAATGTTCACGAATTCGCCAATGTGCTCCAATCCGCACTCGGTAAAGGCGGCCCAGACATGGCTTATGCGGCCCGCGAGGCTGCAAGCTTCCTGGTGACCATGATCGGCCCGATGATGCCGCATTTGGCCGAAGAATGCTGGGCGCGGCTTGGATACAACAGGTTGCTCGCGAACGAACCCTGGCCAAGCGTCGAAGCCCCCCTCCTCGTTGACGATCAAGTGACCATTGCCGTACAGGTAAATGGCAAGCGCCGGGACGAACTGGTGATTTCGCGGACGGCCAAGACTGAGGATGTTGAGGCCGCAGCCCTGAAATTAGAACCCGTGATCCGCGCACTTGAGGGACGGCCTGTAAAAAAAGTCATCGTAGTCCCGCAAAGGATTGTGAATGTTGTCGGCTGACGCATCGCACGTATCTGGGTGGCGCACCTTGAATAAGGGGCTGCGCAGCATTGCGTTCGCACTTGGCGCCGCTTCTCTGACATTGCTCTCCGCTTGCGGAGACGGGTCAACAGGCTTCAGGCCACTGCACGGCGCGTCATCGATTGGTGGCGCAGGCGCCAATGAAAAACTCGCTAAAGTCGATATTGCACCTATCCCTGGCCGAGTCGGTCAACGCATTCGCAATGAGCTGATTTTCCAGACCACAGGTGGTGGAGCTCCATTGCCACCGGAATATCGCTTGGATATCGCCATCCGCGAATCCTTGTCTTCGACACTCGTCGGTGAAGATGGCAATGCAGCCGGACAGGTCTACAACCTCGACACGTCCTACAAGCTAATCCGCGTTTCAGATAAAACCGTGATCGCCCAAGGCAAGAGCTACAGTCGCGCCCCGTTCCAGCGCGTGACATCGATTTTTGCCAACGTCCGGGCTCGCGAAGATGCAGAAAATCGCGCTGCAAAAACTGTCGGCGAGGAGCTGCGGACCCGTTTGCTGGCGCACCTTGCAGGCGCTGCCTGATATTGGTCGGCCGATCTCTCCCCATCTCGAATAGAGTGTCCCGAGATAATTTAACCTAAGGGCCTAACCTGCATGGTCGCGATCAAAACCCAGCAAGCCGCTGCGTTTTTGAAAGCGCCGCCTCAGGCCACTTCCGCAGTGCTATTTTATGGTTCTGATCCTGGCCTCGTTTCCGAGCGTGCGCAGCATTTGGCGAAACTGATCGCAGCGCGCGAGAACCCGCAAGGCGAGATCCTGCGCCTCGATGACACGAATCTTGACGAAGATAGCGGACGTCTGGCCATTGAATTGCAAACCAGACCCATGTTTTCAGGCCGCAAAATCGTTCGCGCCATCGCAGGACGACGCATATCAGCTCAACTCTTGAAGCCAATACTTCAAGACGGTCCACTTGAAGGTTTTCTCATCGTCGAGGCGGCTAACCTAAAGACCGACGATGCTTTACGGCGCTTGTTTGAGGAACGCGCAGATGCCGCAGCGATCGGATGCTACCCGGACCAACAAGCCGACCTCGATGGGCTCATTCAAAGCGTGCTGGAACCTTATGGCGCAAAACTCGAAAACGACGCCCGCTCACTCTTGCTGAGTAGATTGGGCGCTGACCGGGCACTTTCACGAGCCGAAATCGAAAAGCTTGCTCTGTTTGCATATGGCCGTCCCATCATCACCGTTGACGACGTCGAAGCCATCGTCGGAGATGCCGCGGATTTGGCGTTAGAGCGTATTGCCGAAGCCGCAGCACTTGGACGAAGCACGAATGCTGTTACGGATTACGGACGCGCCCTAGGGTCTGGCGAGAACGCCCAAGTCATCATACTCATCATTCAGCGCTACTTTCTCAAACTACATCGCGTGCGCAGCGACATGGACAACGGCAGCACCATCGACGACGCGCTGCGCATGTTACGCCCACCTCTGCATTTCAAACAACGCGATGCATTTGCTGCCCAAGTTCGATCCTGGACACGCCAAAGTCTCGATCAAGCGCTCACCCGGATCTCTGAAACAGCTTTGACAGCGCGTCGGACTTCCGCTTTGGAAGACGTGCTTGCTGAACGTCTCATATTAGCGTTGTCGGCCATTGCGGCAGGGCATCAAGGTGCGGCCCGCCGTCGCTGAAGCCAACACTGCAGCGCGCTTGTTCCATCAACCCCAGCGCCTATAGTGCCGCCGCAAAACATGGGGGAATATCTATGAGCGCGACCCGTACAGACGTCGTCGGCATCGGCAATGCAATCGTCGATATTATTGGCCGTTGCGACGACGCCTATCTTACGAAAATTGGGGCATCAAAAGGCAGCATGCGGCTCGTAGAGGCTGGAGATATTGCTGCGATCTACGCCACCATGGGCTCAGCGGTAGAAATTTCTGGCGGGTCGGCAGCTAACACGATTGCTGGTGTAGCGTCCTTCGGAGGACAGGCCGGCTTCATGGGCAAAATCGCCGACGACGAATTCGGCAGAATTTTCACGCACGATATTCGCGCCATTGGAGTCGCCTTCAATTCTACACCGATTGCAAATTCCGATCCGACGTCTCGATCACTCATTCTCGTGACGCCCGACGGCGAGCGAACGATGAATACGTATCTTGGAATTTCGACGTCGCTGGATGAATCGCAAATCGACCGCACACTCATTCGCGATAGTTCCATTCTATATCTCGAAGGATATTTATTTGATCGTGAAGGTGCGAAACGTGCATTCCGCGAATCCATAAAAGAAGCGCGCAGCGCAGGACGCTCCGTTGCTCTATCTTTATCCGATGCATTTTGTGTTGATCGTCATCGCAACGATTTTTTAGAACTTATTCGTTCCGGAATTGACATTCTATTTGCCAATGAAAGTGAAATACAATCGCTATATCAAACATCATCATTTGACGATGCTGCAAACACAGCAAGGCAAGATACAAAACTCGCCGTACTCACACGCAGCGCCAAGGGCTCGATCATTTTTTCACAAGGAGAAAGCATGGAAATTGCAGCAGAACCTATCAAGCGCGTGATCGATACGACAGGCGCTGGCGATCTTTATGCAGCAGGTTTTTTATTCGGATATGCGCGCCAATATCCATTAGAAATATCTGGCAAGCTGGCAAGTTTAGCGGCCGCAGAAATTATAAGCCATATCGGTGCGCGGCCTGCTGTTTCGCTACAAAAGCTTGCACAAGACCGTGGCATTATTCCATAATTAGGAATCGATAATTGCAATACGAACCATAAAACTAAATATACCAATTCATAAATGAACAACGTTCAGTTGTGTCTGATTTTATCCAATCATTTAAATAATGAAGGGGCTGATTTAAATTCCCTGGAATTAAACCACGACTTCCAGCACTCTCAAATGAACGAATCAAATCGTTTGAGGTTCGCTTTCATGCTTCACAAGACCGGCCGCCGCGGACGCCCTATCGGGACTGGAATTGACGATAGCGACCGAATTGCACGTCTTGCCGAACTTCTGCGAATACAACCTGGATTAAAGCCAACAACTGCCATTCGTGTGATGGGCTTTTCCGATCCATCCGCCATTCGCCGATTAAGAGACAAATATAAGCTGTACACCAAAACGTCGGGTGCCGGATCGAGTGCCGCCGTCACCTTCGCCACCACGGCGAGCAAAGCTCCTCGCCCGTTGGACCCGCAACTGCCCGAAGCTATGGCCGGACAGTTTCGCTAGGCACGAAGCCTACCCTGAACCTTGAAACCTGAAATGCGAGAACAACTAGCGGGCCGCTGCCCCAAGCGGCCTTTCTTTTTGCCTTCAATTTGGGCCTTAAATCAAAGCTTCCGCAAAGCCACCGTCTTCACACGATGGTTCTCGCCCTTGAACAAAATGAGCTGCGCGCGCCGGCGCGTGGGCAGAATATTCTCATGCAGATTTTTCAAATTGACGGTGCGCCAAATTTTCAGTGCGAGGGCTTTGACATGCTCTGGCGCTAGAGCTGCGAATTTGTGGAAATACGATCCGGGGTCACGAAACGCCGTGCTGCGCAAACGCAGAAAGCGGGTCAAATACCATTGCTCAATCACACTCGGCTCGGCATCGATATAAATCGAAAAATCAATGAAATCGGAGACGAATGGGACCGTCCCGCCGTCTTTCGGCATTTCACCGGGCTGCAAAATATTGAGACCCTCTATGATCAAAATATCGGGCTGCTCAACGGACAGAGTTTGCCCTGGCAGGATGTCATATTGGAAATGCGAATAAACCGGCGCCGTCACGACAGCCATGCCTGACTTCACATCCCCCAGAAATTGAAGCAATCGAGCCGTATCGAAACTCTCAGGAAACCCCTTGCGATCCATGAGATTGAGGCGTTCGAGTTCGGCGTTGGGATAGAGGAAGCCATCCGTCGTCATCAGGTCGACGCGCGGATGATCGGGCCAGCGCGCCAACAGGGCCTGGAGCACACGCGCCGTTGTGCTCTTGCCGACGGCCACAGAGCCTGCCACGCCAATGACAAATGGAACTTTGAGATCTTTCCGGCTCAAAAACTCTGACGAAACCGAATGAAGCTTTTGGGCCGCTGCCACGTATAAATTCAACAGGCGCGACAGCGGCAAATAAATCTGCTCGACTTCATCGACCGACAACTCTTCGATAACGCCAGAAAGTTCTTCCAACTCACTCGGCTTCAGCGTCATGGGAGTATCTGCGCGAAGCCGCGCCCATTCCTCGCGTGAAAAAACACGATACGGCGAGAACGGTATGGAAGTTTCGACGTCTCCCTTTCGACGCGGGACCCGCCGTTTACGCGCGAGTTTACGACGGGTCACGCAACCCCCTTCGCGCGCGCTGCCTTCTCTGCCAAACCAGAAGTTCCCATTCGCGCGTCAAGCTCAGCGAGCACATCTGCAAACTGAATATCGCGGCTCTCTAACAGTACAAGCAGGTGATACAACACGTCCGCAGCCTCAGCGCGCAAAGCTTTGGGCTCAGCCTGGATAGCGGCAATGACGGCTTCAACCGCTTCCTCACCGAATTTCTTGGCACATCGTTCCGGACCAGAATCCAAGAGCTGTCGCGTATAAGATGTATCAGCATCAGCGATACGACGCGCTGCAATCAAAGCGACCAGACGATCCAGAGTGCCTAGTTCGGCCATCCTAAAACTCCTACAGCGCAACACGCACACAAATTGAGATGAGCCACGCGAATGGCGCGCACACCATCAAGCAGCCCACGCTTCGTCAAGGCCGCGTTCGCATAATCTCACGGAAAGGCTTAAAGTTTACACGCCGCCCAAGCGCTGACGGATATAATCGAGCTGGTCGAAATTGCCGAATTTGATCGACAAAGTACCGCTCTCGCCCGAGCTACGCTTGATCTCCACTCTTAAGCCGAGGAGATCGCTCAGGTCTTTTTCAAATGCTTTTGTGTCAGCATCCTTGTCGCGCGAACGTTTAAATGTCGAGCCTGGCGTCGAGACATCCGCGCGGCCCTGAACCAAAGCCTCCACTTCACGCACATTGAGCGCATCATCGACAATGCGCCGGGCCATCACTTCGGCATCGTCTCGCCCGATCAGCGCGCGCGCATGGCCAGCCGTCAATTGACCCTGCTGTACCAACTCTTGAACGCCTGTAGGCAACTTCAAAAGTCGCAACGTATTCGCGACGTGACTACGGCTCTTGCCGATAATCTCCGAAAGCTGTTCCTGACTGTAGTCGAACCGCTCGACAAGATCACGATAGCCGGTCGCTTCTTCGATGGCGTTGAGGTCCTGACGTTGAACGTTCTCGATGATCGCGACTTCGAGAACTTCGCGGTCATTCAATTCACGCACGATCACGGGCACATTGTGCATGCCAGCTTTCTGCGCGGCACGCCAACGTCTCTCACCCGCGACGATCTCGTAATCCCCATTGCTCGTGGGACAAGGGCGCACGATAATAGGCTGCACCAAACCTTTGGTGCGAATGGAGTCTGCTAATTCATTCAGCTCTTCATCGCGAAAGTCTTTGCGCGGGTTGAATGCACTCGATCGTACTTGCCCAATCGGCACCAAGCGCTGCTCACCCTCGGCTGGAAGACGAATGCCCGATGGCGCAGGCTCCCCGATGAGCGAAGCAAGCCCGCGACCCAAACGGCTTTTTGGCAAGGGTGAATTCATGGATGTCGTGATCCTCTAACGTGATCTTTGGCACAGCGCATACGCACGAGAACATCATATTTTATGCGGCTTTAAATCGACGCTCGCGATCTATGATTTCGGTTGCAAGACGAATGTAGGCCTGGCTGCCGACGCAATCATAGTCGTACAATAAAATTGGTTTGCCGTGCGATGGCGCTTCCGCAACGCGTGTATTGCGCGGGATCATGGTCTCGTAAACTTTAGCACCGAAGAAGGCGCGCACGTTATCGGCGACCTCACGCGACAACGATGTGCGTGCATCGTGCATCGTTAAAACGACGCCTTGGATTTCCAAGCTCGGGTTCAATGTTGCGCGAATTTGATCAATCGTATCCTTGAGCTGCGAAATGCCTTCTAGCGCAAAGAATTCGCACTGAACCGGCACGATGACGGCATGTGCCGCACTCATCGCATTCAATGTCAAAACGTTGAGCGATGGCGGACAGTCGATCAGCACGTAACTGAAAGACGCCTCACCCGGACGCGGCGCACCCATCAAAGCCATCATGGCATCGCGCAATTTGTAGGCCCGCGACGCATCGTTGGGCAGACGCGATTCGACACCGACCAAATCATTGTTGGCGGCAACACAGTAAAGTCCAGGAACCGCCGTCGGCACACTGGCTTCGATCAGCGAAGCCTCACCAATCAAAACGTCGAAAGACGTCGTCTTGCGTGAGTCTGCATCGATACCCAGTCCAGTCGAAGCGTTGCCTTGAGGATCGAGATCAAGCACCAGCACGCGTTCGCCCACAGCGGCCAGGGCCGTACCAAGGTTGATCGCCGTCGTCGTTTTACCGACGCCACCCTTTTGATTGGCAATCGCAATGATCCGCGGTCCGCCGAATTGTGCGCCCGCATTTCCTAGACCTGAAACATATCCGGCCACGGGTTACCCCTCCGATTTCGCCTTCAACGCTGTAAGCAACACAACACGACCGTCTGCATCTGTCAGGCTAGGCTTCAAGTCGCAAGTAAAGTCCCACGACTGCGCTGCCTCCTTGAGTTCAGCCGCGACCTCGCGACCCTTCAAGAACAAACCAACGCTATCTGACGCAAAATATGGCGCCACCAAACTGGCGAGACGCGGTAGAGGTGCCAACGCCCGAGCGGTGACACAAGACACACGTTGCACTCTAGCAAGAGTCTCTGTGCTTTCGATTCTTGTGCACAAGATGTCCACAGCAACTCCGGTCTTCCGAGCCACTTCTCTTAAGAACGCGGCTTTCCGGGTATCGCTTTCGACCAGAATATGACGGCTAGACCCTTCGCCCTTGGCCATGATCGCCAGTACGAGCCCCGGAAACCCCGCGCCAGATCCAAGATCGAGCCATGATTCGGCGTTCTCTGGCCGATAGCGCCACAATTGAGCGCTGTCAGCAAAATGCCGATGCCAAATCTCGCTCAACGTTCCCGGGGCAACCAGATTGATCGTCTTCTGCCACTGCTTGAGCATTGTCTCGTAAGTCACGAGTCTATCTAGGGTTTCACGTGAAACCGAAAAGGCTCGTTGAAACGCTTGAGCGTCATTGATTCGGGGGCATGAAACTGATGTCATTAAGCAAACTTGCGCGATTTGGCCGATTTCACGTGGGCCAACAACAACAAAAGCGCGGCTGGTGTCATACCCTCGATCCGCCCAGCTTGGGCCAGCGTCGTAGGGCGTTGGACCGAAAGCTTACGGCTCAGCTCGGTCGATAAACCCGGCATGGCCGCAAAATCGAGATCCGATGGCAACGAAACGGCCTCATCGCGGTGCAGCGCTGCAACGTCCTCATCCTGACGCCGAACGTAAGACGCATATCTCGCGTCAATCTCAAGCTGAGCAGCAATACGAGGAGGGATGCGCGCAATATCTTCCCAAATACCGGCCAGCCGATCCAGTGTGATGGCCGGAAAAGCCAGCAATTCAAAGGCACTACGGCGCCGGCCATCCTGATTGACGACCAAGCCTCTACGACTGGCCTCCGTGGGTGTGAGGCTGAGTTGGTTCAGCAAGTCATGCCCATCACGAAGCGCTCTGTCCTTGGCGGCGAATGCTGCCGCACGACCCTCGCCCACACAGCCGATAACATTACCAAAGGGCGTCAGCCTTTGATCGGCATTGTCGGCTCGCAACCGAAGGCGATACTCGGCACGAGACGTAAACATCCGATAGGGCTCTGAGACCCCTCGTGTCACGAGGTCATCGATCATCACGCCAAGATAACCTTCGGATCGTGAGACCACGAACGCCTTTTGGCCGCCGCCGGCTTTCAAAGCGGCATTGATCCCGGCAGCGAGGCCCTGAGCTCCAGCTTCCTCGTAGCCTGTCGTGCCGTTGATCTGGCCCGCTAAAAACAACCCGGGCAACCGCTTCACTTCGAGGGTCGGAGATAATTCACGCGGATCGACGTAGTCGTACTCGATCGCATATCCAGGGCGTTTGATGACCACATGTTCGAGCCCGGGCAACGTCTTTAAAAACGCCGCCTGCACATCGACGGGCAGAGACGTCGACACACCGTTGGGATAGATCGTGTCGTCATCTAAGCCTTCTGGCTCTAGGAAAACTTGATGCGCGGACCGATCCGCAAAACGCACGACCTTGTCTTCAATCGACGGACAATATCGCGGACCCACACTTTCAATTTGCCCGGAATACATAGGGGATTGATCGAGATTGGCGCGAATGATGTCGTGCGTATGCGACGTCGTATGGGTAATGCCGCAAGCGATCTGGCGCGTAGAAATGCGATCGTTCAAAAATGAAAATGGCACCGGATCAGCGTCGGCTTGCTGCATCTCAAGGCCCGACCAATCTATCGATTTTCCATCCAGGCGCGCGGGCGTACCGGTCTTCAAACGGCCCATAGTCAGACCCAGCGCATACATGCGCTCCGATAACTTCAGCGCCGGTTGCTCATCGGCCCGGCCTGCCGGGATGCGCTGGGAGCCCATATGAATGAGCCCATTGAGGAAAGTACCCGTCGTCAAAACGACGGCACCGGCCAGCAATCGATGTCCCGAGGCCGTGACCACGCCAGTGACGCGACCCTCTACAACGATCAAATCCTCAACTCCGCCCTCTAGGACGGTGAGGTTGGCAATCCCTGCGATCTCGGCTTGCATCGCTTGGCGGTAAAGCTTGCGATCCGCCTGAGTACGTGGCCCATGGACTGCAGGCCCTTTCGAACGGTTGAGCAGGCGAAATTGAATCCCGGCCCGGTCCGCCACCCGGCCCATCAAGCCATCAAGAGCGTCGATCTCGCGTACGAGATGGCCTTTTCCAAGCCCACCGATGGCGGGATTACAGGACATTTCACCGATGGTCGCCGCCGAATGTGTGACCAGCGCCACCCGCGCACCCATCCGCGAGGCAGCAGCAGCAGCCTCGGTCCCAGCGTGTCCGCCGCCGACAACAATGACGTCAAATGTGACGTAGTCCATTTAAAACGCTCTGAACGTGTGCGCCCGTAAGGCGACTTATGAGATGGTCCAAATACCCTATCCGAAGCGGACATAGGGGGCAAAGTCGCATCGCGCCGCGTTTCACGTGAAATCGAGACTCGATTCGGGCGGCCGCGCAACCCTACTTTCCAATGCAAAAACGACTGAAGATCTGCCCCAAAACATCTTCGACATCGACCCGACCGGTAATACGGCCTAACGCATACACCGCTCTTCGCACATCTTCGGCGCGCAATTCCAGCTCTAAGGGGCTTCTCTCTATAAACGAGCTGAGTGCAACTCGCGCCAATTCGAGGCTGTGTCGATGCCGCGCTTGCGTCACAACAGGCGCATCGATTTGGCTAGAAACTCCAATAGTTGACCGCGCGCGCTCCGCCAGTTGACTCAAAAGAACGTCGAGCCCTGCGCCTGTGGTACTCGAAATAGCCAATCCGCCGTTAACTTTTGATTCACGTGAAACACGAACGGGTTCGAAGAGGTCAGCTTTTGTGTGAATGGCTAGCACAGGGCGGTCTGCTATCTCATGTGGTGGCAGATCATCACCGGTTTCGCTCAACCACAAAACCAGGTTGGCATCGCGTGCCGCAGCGAGACTGCGACGCATGCCTTCGCGCTCAACCAGTCCAGCAGTTTCACGCATGCCAGCTGTATCTGAAATTATAATCGGCAAACCTTCGAGATCGAGCCGAACGTCGATCACATCACGCGTAGTTCCCGCCTCGTCAGAAACGATAGCGACATCGCGCTGAGCGAGTGCGTTGAGTAAACTGGACTTGCCCGCATTCGGTGGCCCCAAAAGCGCGACACGAAATCCATCCCGCAAAATTTCACCGCGATGTCCATCATCGAGATGCGCTTGAATATCAGCCAAAAGCGGCACTGCGCGCGTACGCGCTGCTGCCAATGCAGTGCTTGAGACATCGCCTTCGTCCGAAAAATCGATCCCAGCTTCCGTCAAGGCGGCGATGTCGATCAACTGCGAACGCCAGCTTTCCGTCAGCCTGGATAATGCACCTCCAGCTTGCGCGAGCGCCTGACGCCTTTGGCCTTCCGTCTCTGCTTCAACCAGATCGGCAAGCCCCTCGACTTCAGCGAGGTCAACTTTGCCATGCTCAAACGCACGCCGAATAAACTCGCCAGGTTCGGCCAGTCTCGTAGTCGGAAACGATCCCAGCGCATCGAGCATGGCGCGAACAATGGCCGGTCCGCCGTGAACCTGGAACTCTGCAACATCTTCACCAGTTTCGCTCAGAGGTGCCGCAAACCAAAATACGACGGCTCGGTCGATCGGTTGCTTTGTGACCGGGTGGCGGATGGTCCGAAACGCAACCTGGCGAACCGTCGGTACTGGCGAGACCATGGCCCGCAAAATTTCAGCGACGGCCGGACCCGAAACGCGCAGCACCGCGACGCCAGCCCGGCCCGCTCCGCTTGAAACTGCAAAAATGGTAGTCGTCGTTGTCATCCGTTCCGCGTAAGCGTCATCGTCAAGGATCGCAACTGCGACATGCAAAATGTCCTTTCAAACGTCTCTGAGAGTAAATTCCGACAATGAGCGAAAACCGCCTGAAGCAAGAAACCAGTCCCTACCTGCTCCAACATCAAGACAATCCGGTTCATTGGTGGGCCTGGGGACCCGAAGCCTTAGCGGAAGCCAAGCGCACTGGAAAACCGATTTTGCTCTCAGTCGGTTACGCCGCCTGTCACTGGTGCCATGTGATGGCACACGAAAGCTTCGAGGATGCAGCTACTGCGGATGTCATGAACGGCCTATTCGTGAACATCAAAGTCGATCGCGAAGAGCGTCCCGATATCGATGCGATTTACATGGGCGCGTTGCATCGCCTGGGCGAACAAGGCGGGTGGCCACTCACGATGTTTCTGGATAGCGATGCACGACCGTTCTGGGGTGGAACATATTTTCCAAAAACCGCGAGCTATGGTCGGCCTGCATTTGCAACAGTCCTGTTGCGTATCGCAGAGGCCTATCAAAACCAACCTGACCTTGTCGCGAGTAACGCTGGCAAAATAGTCGAGTCGTTGAAGCCATCTACCAAAACAAACGCCTCAGAGTTCCCCGACGATTCTAAAATTCGCGATCTCGTCTCGCGCATAGCGCGTGCCGTTGACGCTGAGCGCGGAGGTTTGTCCGGCGCACCGAAATTCCCGCAATGGAATGTGTTCTGGTTGTTGTGGCGCGGGGCCATCCGCTTTGATGACACAACGGCGCGGCGCGCCGTTGTGACGACGCTCACAAATGTCTGTCAGGGCGGAATCTACGATCACTTGGGCGGTGGCTTCTCTCGTTATTCGGTCGATGAAGATTGGCTCGTGCCGCACTTTGAAAAAATGCTCTACGACAATGCGCTTTTGATCGATCTACTCACAGAAGCCTGGCGAGAAACGCAAGATTCGCTTTATGCCACCCGCATAGCCGAGACCGTCGATTGGCTCAGTCGTGAAATGATCGCCGAAGGTGGCGGATTTGCTGCCTCGCTGGACGCTGACAGCGAAGGCGAAGAAGGCAAATTTTACGTCTGGAGTTTGCAAGACATCGAAGCGGCTTTAGGTGCCGATGACGCGGCTTTCTTCTTTCGAATTTACGGCGTAACAGCCGACGGCAATTTTGAAGGCCATAACATCCTCAACCGTCTCGATAGCCAAACTCTGCTGTCACAAGATGATGAGGCTCGGCTCAAAACTTTGCGCGAAACATTGCTCGCGCACCGTGCACATCGCATACGCCCCGGATGGGACGACAAAGTCCTCGCCGATTGGAATGGTTTGATGATTGCAGCGCTGGTGCGTACAGCTATCGTCTTTGAGCGCAAAGATTGGCTCGCGATGGCAGAGCGCGCTTTTGCGTTCATCACCGAAAATATGCAGTCCGACAACAAAAGACTATGGCATTCCTACCGTGCTGGTGAGGCTAAAGCACCGGCCAGCGCATCAGACTACGCCAACATGATTTGGGCCGCACTTCGCCTTTACCAGGCAACGTCAGGCAATGAATATATCGAGCACGCAACCGCATGGACGGCAACGCTCGATCGTCATTATTGGGATCATGAACGCGGCGGTTACTTCACGTCAGCAGACGACACACTCGACGTGATCGTCCGCCTAAAAAGTGCTGGCGACGATGCAGTGCCACACGCCAACGCCATACAACTTTGGAACCTCGTAGCGCTCTCAGCGCTGACCGGAAACGCCGACTACGACGCAAAAGCGCGCGCACTTCTCAACGCGTTCGCCGAAACCGCGCTCGCCAATCCAGTTGGTCATTGCGGGCTATTGGCGGCTTCAATGGACCTTGAGTTGCTGGTACAAATTGCAATACGTGATGACACGAGCGCCCGCTTTCTGGCCCAGCTGAAAAAACTATCTGTTCCAGGGGCTTTAGAAATTTTAGTTAACGATATGCCAAATCAAAAAATGAACATCGATTTTTTGAGTAATGTAGAAAAGCATTTAGAAACATCAGTTTACATCTGCCAAGATACTGTTTGTAGCAGACCAATTCTAGAACCAAATGAAATACGAGCACGTTTAATGGATGCGAGAACAAAATCTAGTAAAGTGCGTTCTCCTCAATAACCTCTCAACTGAAATACCCGAGACTATTGCAACGAAGATCGTCATGCGCCTGATCATCACGAAATAGAGGCTGAAAGTTCGTCGGCATGCATATCGCCCAAAATATTGTCCGTTACGCCTACGTACCCTTCATGCTGATCGTTCTACCAGTATCGGCATACCTGCTCGTGTCGAATGGGTATTCCTATGCTTGGCTTGCTCTGATCCTCGTCACAGCTTTCGCATCTGCATTCGCAGCAGAGAAAATCGCGCCGTACTTCGAAGAGTGGACGGATCATCACGCCCATGGCGACACTGGCACCAATGTGCTGCACACAATTGCGCATGAGGTGTCGGTCATCAATGGCGCGCTTTTAATTCCAGTCATCACTTGGCTTTTCCCATTTGAAGGTATTTGGCCGACGGATTGGCCGATGTGGGCTCAGCTCGCGATGGCTTTCGTCTTCGCAGATCTTGCGTTTATGCTGATCCACTATTGGAGCCATCACTATGCGCCGCTCTGGCGGTTGCACGCGGTGCATCATGGTGTCGGTCGCCTTTACGGATTTAATGGCATCGTCAGACATCCCATCCATCAATCGATCGACATGGTGATTGGTACGGCGCCTTTGGTCATTTTAGGTATGCCCGTCGACGTTGCGCTTTTATTGGGTGTGATGATTTCGCTGACCCTCATCGTTCAGCATTCAAATGTCGATTCACGCCTTGGACCTTTTGAAAGTCATATTTCAATAGGTCGCCTACACCATTTGCACCACGTCAATTGGGGTACCGAAGGCGATTGCAATTTCGGCTTGTTTTTCACGATCTGGGATAAATTGCTGGGTACCTTTAACGAAAAGCCATCCCGCGAGATAACCGCCAAAGATATTGGCATCGACGAAGTTCCAAATTTTCCAAGGCACTCATTCGTCGAACAAATGATCTTTCCGTTTGTCTACAAGCCAGGCCAAGGCGAACCTGATCGCTATGCAAAAAGCAACAAAACACCGGCTCAAGTTGCTAAAATTGACAGCATGCAGGCAGCAGAATAATTCAAGATAGTTTGAACAAAAAAACGGCCGCTTCAGATAAGAAGCGGCCGTTTTTATGTATTTATGCTTCAGCAGAAAATTACGTATTCATCTGCTGGAAGAATTCGCCATTGGTCTTGGTCGCACGCAACTTGTCGATCAAGAATTCAATACCATCCTGCGTACCCATCGGATTGAGAATGCGCCGCAGCACATACATCTTTTTGAGCTGATCTTTCGGCACCAACAAATCTTCTTTGCGCGTGCCGGACTTCGCAATATCGATCGCGGGGAACACGCGCTTATCGGAGACCTTACGATCGAGCACGACTTCTGAGTTGCCGGTGCCTTTGAACTCTTCGAAAATAACTTCGTCCATGCGCGAGCCAGTGTCGATCAGCGCCGTTGCGATGATCGTCAAGGAACCACCTTCCTCGATGTTTCGCGCTGCGCCGAAGAACCGCTTCGGTCTTTGCAAAGCGTTGGAATCGACACCACCCGTCAGCACCTTGCCTGATGAAGGGACAACAGTGTTGTAGGCACGACCCAAGCGCGTGATCGAATCGAGCAAGATGACAACGTCTCTCTTATGCTCAACAAGACGTTTAGCTTTCTCAATCACCATTTCCGAAACTTGCACGTGGCGCGACGGCGGCTCATCGAAGGTCGAAGAAATCACTTCGCCCTTCACCGAACGCTGCATGTCGGTGACTTCCTCCGGCCGCTCATCGATGAGCAGCACGATCAAGTAGCACTCTGGATGATTGGTCGTGATCGAATGGGCGATATTCTGCAGCAATACCGTTTTACCGGTTCGCGGCTGGGCGACAATCAGGGCGCGTTGACCCTTACCCATGGGCGCCACGATATCGATCACGCGCGGCGATAAATCTTTGATCGTCGGATCTTCAATTTCTAGCTTGAGCCATTGCGTCGGATAAAGTGGTGTCAGGTTGTCGAAATGGCTTTTGTGCTTGGTCTTTTCCGGATCTTCGAAATTGATATTCGACACTTTCAGCAGAGCGAAATAGCGCTCGCCGTCTTTTGGTGAGCGAATTTGACCCTCAACCGTATCTCCGGTTCGAAGGGCGAAGCGCCGAATTTGCGATGGCGAAACGTAAATATCGTCTGGCCCCGGCAAATAGTTCGCTTCTGGCGAGCGCAAAAAGCCAAAGCCATCCTGGAGCACTTCGACGACGCCGGTCGCTGTAATTTCTGTTTCCTGTGTGGCGAGCTGCTTCAGCGTCGCAAACATCAGTTCTTGCTTGCGCATCGTGGAGGCGTTCTCGACGCCAGCCTCTTCAGCGAATGTGACAAGCTCTGCGGGGGATTTGCTCTTCAAATCCTCCAGCTTCATTTCTTTCATGAAAAACTCCGAAGCCGCATCTGATGCGGCGAGCGTAAGGGGGTGGGGAATCGTGATGTCTGGCGAGACAGCGGTAAAGCGGGCGCCTTACCGGAATTGCGGGCATGCGACCGGAGGATGGCCGACTTGCCGGGACGGACGCGCCGTCTGGCCAAAATCCATTATGAGGACGAATTACTTATAGCAGGTCGCCATGCGTCTGAAAAGACTTCAAAACGGCTTCACGACGACCAGGATAACGATGCCAATCATCAAAACCGTCGGTATTTCATTGACCATGCGCCAATGACGCGCGGGCTTAATATTGCTGTCTCCATCAAATGCCCGAACCGCAGCACTGAAGCTGCCATGTACGCCGGACAGAACAACCACCAGGGCAAATTTCGCGATAAACCAACCGGACCAGAGATGCCCGCCTGTGTAAGCAAGCCATAGACCTAGCACCCAAGCAATGACCATAGCCGGCGTCATGATGATGGTGAGTAAACGCCGTTCCATCACCTTAAACGTTTCCGACTGCACAGACCCGACAGGCGCATCGCAATGGTAGATAAATAACCGCGGCAAATAGAGCAGACCCGCCATCCAAGCGATGATCGCAACCACATGAATAGACTTGATCCAGAGGTAAGCTGAATCGCCAAAGATCAACACAACTGCAGCCGTGACAGCCACGGTGACGGCCAAGGCAAGCCCTGCGCGCTTGCCAGCCGATTGTGATGGATCAGACGCTACTGCCATGATGTCGGTTGCCCGCCTGCAAATTTTATGCGCCGCGACGCACGCGTTTCACGAGTTGAGCAACATGCTCAGGCGGCGTTTCTGGCACGATTCCGTGACCGAGATTGAAAATGAATGGGCGGCCTTTCAGCGCCGCCAAAATCTCATCCACACGCCGATCCAGTGCAGCGCCACCCGCCACAAGGAGCAAAGGATCGAGATTGCCCTGAACCACTTTTCCCGCGTCAGCAACATCGCGCATGATAGACAACGGACACGACGTATCGCAACTCACACCATCAACACCAGTCGCAGCGACGAAAGACTTCAATTGCGATGTGGCGCCTTTTGGAAAACCCATAATCGGCACATGCGGATATCGCGCACGCAAAGCTCGAACAATTTTTGTCGTCGGCGCGATCACCCAGCGCTCGAACTCGTCTTCTGCAAGGCTTCCAGCCCAGCTATCAAAAATTTGCAAGACATTGGCACCGGCTTCGATTTGACCACTCAAATACGTAATCGATGCATCCGTTAAAACCTCAATCAACTGAGCGAAGCCATCGGGATCACGGTAAGCCCAACTGCGTGCCTCAGCCTGATCGGACGATCCGCGCCCCTCCACCATGTAGGTCGCAACCGTCCACGGTGCGCCACAAAATCCAATCAAACAGGTCTCAGGTGGCAAATCTTGCCGCAACCGCGCAACCGTTTCCCACACGAGCGCAAACTTGCTGCCGGTCTTCGATAGATCGAGTCGGGCTAAACCTGCAACATCGCGAATGGGATCAAGCCGTGGACCTTCGCCTTCGGCAAAGCGCACGCTTTGGCCCAATGCATCCGGCACCACCAAAATGTCGGAAAACAAAATCGATGCATCAAATCCGTAACGACGAATAGGCTGCAACGTTACCTCAGCTGCAAGCTTGGGATTGTAACATAAATCGAGAAAGCTTCCGGCCTCAGCCCGTGTCGCCCGATACTCTGGTAAATATCGACCAGCTTGGCGCATCAACCACACCGGCGGAGGACTGACAGCCTCACCGCGAAACGGCGCGAGAAATTTATACGTCACCGTCGCCGCATCGAAGTTTTGCACTGCTTCACTCCCCTTCACTTCAAACTTTGAAAAGTTTTTTAGACGTTTCTATTATGACTCTTAGGGCTTTGGATGTCGGGGATTAACAGTCATTCCCCACCATGCACACAGCTTGTCCTATCGTGAACCCAACGCCTACGACCTCTAGCTGCTCAGCACAAGTTCCAGCAATAGAACCAAGCCACAGTTTAGCATCAATGGCTTACAGACTTGAATTGGACCGCCATGAGCGCGTAGCGTGTGGAGAACCACGGGACAGACCGAGTAAAGCCACGATGTCAATTTGGCTATCGATTTCCAATAAAACCAATATCGTTTGGGTTCGGCTGTGCGTATCAACCACCACAACTGGCAAGTTGCTCTCTCAACCGAGTGGCCGACCTCACCGAAGCAGGATAACCATCTCGTTTTGAACAGCTCTGTCGTACATCTCCGCACAGGGATGTCAGCCAATGACCGACCAGGATAATCGATGGCGCTCCCGAGCTTATTTCACATGCATTTGGTCTCGGACGCGACCGGTGAAACGCTCGCGGCAATAGCGAAAGCCGCCGCAGTTCAATATCCAATGGTCCGCGCTATTGAGCATACCCATCCGCTGGTGAGAACGCAGCGCCAATTGAAGCGTGTGTTGGCCGACATCGAACAGCAGCCGGGCATCGTGCTTTATACGGTCGTCAATAAATCGTTGGTCGCAGATTTAGAGCAACACTGTCGGGACCTTAAAATTCCCTGCCTTGATGTCCTGCAACCCATCATGCAAGTTTTTGAAAGTTACTTAGGGGCGCCGCAAACCCCGACGGTCGCCGGACAGCATGTGTTAGATGCAGGATACTTTCGCCGCATCGACGCCATGAATTTTACCATGGCCCATGATGATGGTCGCTTGCCCGACAATATGAACGATGCCGACATTGTCGTGCTTGGTATTTCGCGCACGTCGAAAACACCGACAAGTCTATATCTTGCGCAACGCGGTTATAAGACAACCAACTTGCCACTCGTGCCAAGCGTGCCCATTCCCGAACAATTGACCGCACCGCATATGGCATTCGTCGTTTGCCTCGTTGCCAACGTCGATCGCATTGCCGATGTACGACGTAATCGAGCGATCTTAATGGCCGACCGAGATCTTGACAGCTATGTCGATCGCGATGCGATTATAGCCGAGATTGCCTACACGCGAAAAATTGCTGCACAATATGGCTGGCCGATCATTGATGTCACGCGCCGGTCGATCGAAGAATCAGCAACTATGATCATCAAGCTATTGCAAGATCGCAAAACAGGTTCGAAGTCAGAAATCGAAACCTCGAATGGATAACGACAACGCCCCCCGTCTCATTTTAGCGTCTGGGAGCAAGGCGCGACGTGCCATGCTGCAATCGGCCGGCGTGGTATGTGATGTTGTGATTGCTGATGTCGATGAAGAGTCTATTAAAGCCGCCATGATCTCAGAAAGCGATTGTGTCGAAGCGGCAGACGTAGCGACGGTGCTTGCCGCAGAAAAAGCTTTGTCAATCGCAAATGCAAATCCGGGTTGTTATGTCATCGGCTCAGACCAAGTTTTAGCACTTGGTCGCCGTATGTTTTCTAAAGCAAAGACCATGGACGAAGCTCGCGAAACACTCGACATTTTGCGCGGGCGAACGCACGAACTCGTGTCTGCCGTTGCCATCGCGCGCAACAATGAAATCATTTGGCATGCTGTAGATACGGCCGTTATGACCATGCGTCATTTCACAAACGAGTATCTAGACACATATCTATCTGAAGCGGGACCGAACGCGCTGAACGCAGTCGGATGCTATGAAATCGAAGGCATGGGTGTGCACCTGTTTTCAAAAGTGGAGGGTGATTATTTCACAGTGCTCGGCATGCCGCTGTTGCCGCTCCTTGAACAGCTCCGACATTTCGCAGTGGTGAAATCATGAAGCGCGCGTGTGTTGTCGGTTGGCCTATTGCGCATTCGCGCTCGCCACTGATTCACGGCTATTGGCTCAAAACTCACCACATCAACGGCACATATACAAAAGAGCCTGTCGAGCCCCACGCCATCAAAGATTTTTTATTGACCCTCCAAGAACAAGGCTTTGTTGGCTGCAACGTTACGGTACCGCATAAGGAGGCAGCCTTCGCACTGGCCGAGATCAAGCACGGCTCTGCAACGGCAATCGGCGCAGCCAACACGATCTGGTTTGAGAATGGCAAGATTGCTTGTGCCAACACCGATACCTACGGCTTCATGACGAACCTATCGCAGACAGCACCGCAGTGGCAGCAAAACACCGGTCCCATCGTCGTGTTGGGCGCTGGTGGGTCTGCGCGAGCCGTTGTCTATGGATTTTTACAAGCCAACCTTCACGATATTCGCATCTTCAATCGTACGATGGATCGCGCGCGCGAGCTTGCCGAGTATTTTGGCCCGGCAGTCTCAGCCTATGATTGGGACACGCGCAATGAGCACTCACAAGACGCAGCGGTGATCGTGAATACGACGACGCTTGGGATGAATGGCGAGGGCGATCCTGGAATCGATTTCGCCAATGTAAACCAGCAATGCATCGTTGCCGATCTGGTCTATGTCCCAATGGAAACAAAGTTTCTTCAAGCCGCCATCGCACGCGGCCTTACAACCGTCGGCGGTCTGGGCATGCTCTTACACCAAGCTGTTCCAGGCTTCGAAAAATGGTTTGGTGTCCGCCCCGAAGTCACCGATGACCTCGTGCGGTTGATCAAGCGAGATGTCGAGAGCACATGATGCTGATCATCGGCCTGACAGGCTCGATAGGCATGGGTAAGTCGACGGCGGCTGCTCGTTTCCTCGAACGCGGCGTTGCCGTTTTTGATGCGGATGCAGAGGTGCATCGCCTGTACGCTGGCCCGCTTGTGGCAACCATCGAAGCAGCCTTCCCGGGAGCAACAACCAATGGCGCAGTCGATCGCGGCAAACTGGCAGCCATACTCATCCAGCGGCCTGAGCGCTTTACTGAGTTGGAAGCCATAGTCCACCCACAGGTACGCGCCAGCCAAAAGCTTTTCCTGCAACAACAAGCGACAGAAAAAGCCAAAATGGCCGTGCTCGAAATTCCATTACTTTTTGAAAGTGGGGCCGAAAAATATATTGATGTGTCGATTGTTGTGACTGCCGGTGAAGACATTCAACGCCGCCGCGTTTTGGCTCGACCTGGAATGTCCCAATCGAAACTCGATCTGCTTTTGGCTCGGCAAATGTCGGATGCCGAAAAGCGGCGTCGCGCGGATTTCATTGTGGATACGAGTGGCACAGTTGAGAACTGCCACAAGCAAATCGACACGATACGAACTACGCTCGATGAACGCTGCGGCACGGCATACGAACAATTCTGGCGCTAAGACAAGAAGTCGATCACCACATGCGCGAAATCATCCTCGACACGGAAACCACAGGCTTTGATCCCAAACGGGGGGATCGCTTGATCGAAATTGGTTGCATCGAAATGTTCAATCGCATTCCGACGGGTCGCGAATATCATGCGTTCATCAATCCCGAACGCGAAGTCCCTGCCGAGGCAGAAGCCGTCCATGGCCTATCGACAGAATTCCTTAAAGATAAACCGTTGTTTCACAAAGTTGCTCAGCCGTTCTTAGATTTTATCGGCCAGGACACGCTCGTCATTCACAATGCGCAATTCGATATCGGATTTTTGAATTTTGAATTGGAACGCGCGGGCTTCAAATCGATTTCTTATGACCGCGTGGTCGATACGCTGGCACTTGCGCGTCGCAAACATCCAGCCGGGCCCAATTCGTTGGATGCGTTGTGCAAACGCTACGGCATCGATGCTACAAAACGCACCAAGCACGGTGCGCTCGTGGACAGCCTATTGCTAGCTGAAGTGTACATTGAATTGCTGGGTGAGCGCCAAGCAGCATTAGGCTTGCACAGTGCCAGTGCATCAGCGGTGTCAGCAGCCAATCTCTCCGCAAACAATTCGCAGCAAGCGCGCGCACGACCTGATGCGCTGCCCACCAGGATTTCACCAGGCGAGATAGCAGCGCATCGCACGTTTATCGAAAAGCTTGGCACTAAAGCAATTTGGCAAAAATATTGGACACAAAGCAAAAGCTGAGATCGTTCAAGATCTCCAACTTATGCATTGGCGGTCGCGGTTTTGTTGCGCTCTTGTAAGCGGCGGAAATACAAACCACCAAAATCAATCGGGTCGAGCAACAACGGCGGATAACCGCCTTCGCGAGTCACATCCGCGACCAGTCGGCGCAAAAACGGGAAAATCATCGTCGGACCGGAAATCAATAAAAACGGCTCCAAAGCTTGTTCAGGAATCGTTTCGATTTTGAATAGCCCAGCATAAACCGTCTCTAACACGTAGATGGTCGCAATATTATTGACGGCCGTGGCTTTGAAATTGATGCAGCTTTCGTAGAGATCGCCTTCAACCCGCTTACCGCTCACATTGACTTCGATCTGAAGATTTGGCTGCTCTCCAGCCCCTGCGAGCAATTTGTGCACGTTCGGGTTTTCGAACGACAAATCTTTGATGTACTGGCTGACGATCTTGGCCTGAATTGGCTGCTGAGCTTCGGGCTTAACTGCCTCAGAAGCGCCGTTTGTGCCATTTTTTGTGTCAGACATAAAAGTCCTCGTGGTGAATGATCGCTAAAGTTGCGGTGCGCTAGCACGGCGGAGTGCAGCGTGCAATCGGCTCGACGATAACCGGGACAAGTTCGCCAAATTCGGAGTGACTATTCCCGATTATGGAGACCGTGTTGGCCGTCCTGTTTTCAGGGACTGCTGTTTTCGCACCGTTTCTTCGCTGACCCGTTCGTATTCACCTTCAATTGTCACGCCACTCTCCGTATCAGACGCCGCGTCGTGTGGAGGGCGCTCAGTGGGCCGTGTTGTCCCCCAAGCATCGCGCTGAGCCGCAGATGAGGTGAATACACCTCCGCCAAAGACCTTGAACAGCCCGCTGGAAATCAACGCCTTTCGCACGGGCGGCACCAACAACGAAATGCCAATGACATCGGATATGAGGCCAGGGAAAATGAGCAACATTCCAGCGATCACTTGTAAAAAGCCATCCAACACGGGCTCCAAACCGGTGCGACCCTTTTCAAGACCATCGAGAGTTTGAGAAAACATCGCCATACCCACCCGGCGAATGACGAGGGTTCCCAAGATCGCCGTCACGACAACGAGCAAAGCCAACCGCCAAAACCCTATCGCCTGGCCAACGCGAATGAGCACACCAATTTCCAACAAGGGAAAGGCAACAAACGCGAGCAAAACGGCCAATCGTGAAGGTTGTGACATCGTCCTGTGCCATAAAGCGTCGAAGCATATGCCTGTCGCGTGGCAAGAGCCACGTCCAAGGTGCCAAGATTTAAGCAAGCTAGCCTAAAAGCTTGTGTTTGCGCCAAGCTCTAACTGGCATACTGTGCAATCTCAGGGCAGATAGAATCTTGGGATTTGCCCAGATACCTATATCTGTGGCATTGCGCCCGTAGATAAACCGGAATTCAGACCCCACGTATCACAGTGCAGGTTGCCAGGACTTGAGGTCTCAGTCGTTGTTAGGAAACGCACACGTATGAACGGTCAGTTTGATCTTCTCACTATCATTTCACTGGTGGTCGCGGCTGTGGCAATCCTGAAATTGCGCAGCGTACTTGGCCACAGAACGGATGAAGATGACCAGCGAGTTGAGCGGCTGAAAACCCGCGAACGGGAAGCGGCAGCTACACAAGTCGATGGCAAATCAGCCGATGTCATAACACTACCGCGCCGCAATCCTGACGGCCCAGAACCGGTTCAACCTGACGCCGAAGTCAACGATGCCGAAACACGAATTCGCGCCTATATGGTCGTCGATCCGAGCGTGACCGAAGGGTTGTTGGAAGTCGCCAAGTACGATCCTCATTTCGAGCCAAATGCTTTTGTGAACGGCGCATCCATAGCCTACGAAATGATTGTTTCTGAATTTGCCGACGGCAATCGCAAAGCCCTCAAGGATTTGCTCAGCCGTGAAGTGTACGATGGTTTTGTCGCCGCGATTGGCGAGCGTGAGGCGCGGGGCGAAGTCGTTGACCAACAGTTTGTAGGCATCAAGAAAGCGGAAATTCTTGAAGCTGAAATGAAAGGCGGCGTCGCCTTCATGACTGTCCGCTTCGTCAGCGAACTCATCAATGCCACGCGCAATCGTGCAGGCGACGTGATCGCAGGCGATCCGCAAAAGATCAAAGACGTGACCGACATCTGGACATTCAGCCGAGATGTTTCCAACCCCCGGGCTCTATCGAACCCGAATTGGCGTTTGGTGGCGACACAAGCGCCGAATTAGGCCAAGATCGGCAAACATTTTACGGGAAGCGTCGCTTGGCTCCGGGGGGTGCCGCGTGAACATCGATTTATCGCGATCTCTGGATTTACGTACTCTTATGGTCGCAACGGTCGCGGCTCTGCACTCCATTGGCCTTGCCACTCAGGTCCGTGCGGATGCATTCTCTCAAGGTTTTATCACGACCATAATCCCTGCTATCCAGCAACCCGGCCCCCGCATGACAACCGATGCTGTAACGCTAGATCCCACAACCTATGCAGATTTGCCTGGCTGGGCTGATGATGACCATCTGTCGGCATGGAAAGCCTTTCTCGCGTCCTGTAAACCAGTTTTGTCAGCTGCGCGCTCTGGAGCGAAATCCGGAACTCAAACTCCCAGCCAAAATTTATTGTCGGCTTGCGAACGTGCTCTAGGCATCGCGCGAACCGCTGCACCACAGACCATAGCTGGAGCCAAGTTATTTTTTGAAACGCATTTTACTCCCAACGCAGTCACGCAATCCGTGAACCCCGGCCTTTTGACCGGATACTACGAACCATTGGTGCAAGGCTCGCGCACGCGTGATGGTGAGTTTCAAACCCCGGTCTATAAGCGCCCACCTGATTTAGTGAATATGGTTGCCGAGAGCGAACGTGGCGCAAAAAGCCATCAACTCACGCATATGCGCCAAACCGATGCTGGGCTTGTCCCGCATTTAACTCGCGCCGAAATTGAGCAAGGCGCTCTGAGCGACCAAGGACTTGAGCTTCTCTTTTTCCGTGACCCCGTCGATGTCTTCTTTATGCAAATTCAAGGTTCGGCGCGCATCGAGCTCCCCAATGGTGAGACGGTTCGCATTACCTATGACGGAAAGAACGGCTATCCCTACACATCTATCGGACGCCATCTGATAGACGCCGGGAAGCTGACGCAAGACAACATGTCGTTGAAGTCTTTGTCGGCATGGCTGAAAGCAGACCGCCCGCGCGCTGAACCGATTATGTGGAAGAACCAGTCCTACGTATTCTTCCGCGAACTTAAAGGCGCTGAGTCTGAAAGCGCTATGGGAGTTTTAAAAATTGCCTTGCAGCCCGGGCGCAGTTTGGCGGTCGATACCGCATTCCATGCCATCGGCACGCCTATTTATGTAGCGGCACCGGAAATAAAACACGCGACTAAGAGTGGCGGATTTCATCGACTGATGATTGCGCAAGATGTGGGTTCAGCAATCAAAGGACCAGAACGCGGCGACATTTATTTCGGCTCGGGCGATGCAGCCGGTCGCAAAGCGGGCGTCACCAAACATCCCGGACGCTTTTACATATTGGTCGCCAATGACCCGACCGATAGCAAAACAACCGCGAGTGAGCGGCCGTGAAAAAGCCGTCTGCAAAAGGCGGCCGAAAGCACATTGACGACGATGAAGAAGCATTGTGGTCGCATACGGCGCAATCGATTGAACCGTTGAAACGCGCCAAACAAAGATTTCATCCAGCAGCCGACCGTCTTAACGAGGATACGCCGCGTACAAAATTGAAATCGGAAATTGCGACTTCAAACTCGAAACATGAAAAATCCCGCACTAATCCGCCGCTGGCACCTTCAAAAGTTACTGTAAAAACCACGCCGCCGATCGCCGACTTCGACCGCAAAAAGGCTCGCAAACTCAGATCAGGGCAGGTAGAAATCGAGGCTCGCATCGATTTGCACGGCATGCGCCAGGACGAAGCCCACGCAGCCTTGCGCGCTTTTCTGCATCGCTGCATCGCTAAAGATCAGCGCTGGGTGCTTGTCATCACCGGCAAGGGCAAGATCGACAGTCGCGATCAAGATGATGAACGGCCATTTGATATGACCTCGCGACGCGATCGCGGCGTCCTCAAGCGCAACGTGCCCCGCTGGTTGGAAGAGCCCGACCTACGTCCGCTGGTCGTCAGCTACACGACTTCCGCTATCCAACATGGCGGAGAGGGCGCTCTGTATATTCACCTGCGCACCAAGCGCGAGCGTCGCTAACAACCGATATGCAAACAGCGACATTATCGCTTACCACTCACGGTCCGCCTTCGCCAATCGGTCGATCCGCGAAGCGCGCTAACGACTTCACGCGATCGTACATAACGATAGCCCCCGCCATCGCGACGTTGACACAAAAGCTGGTCGGTATCTTGACCACATAATCACATCGCGCGAGCAATGGCTCCGACAAGGACCCCATTTCCGGCCCAAGCACATAGGCAGCACGCAGCGGATGTCTAAAACTCGGCAGGTCAATCGCCGTATCCAGAAGTTCGACACCCACCAATTTGCAGCCATTTGGCAGTGCCAAATCATCGAGCGTATCCCAGTTGTAGTGCGGGACATGAAGCTGGCTCTTTGAGGTATCCGCGTGTGCTTCGAGCGCGCGATATGTCGCTCCAACAGTAAAGGTAAAGCTAGCCCCGAACCCGTGTGCAGATCGCATAAGGTTGCCAAGATTGAGAGACTTCGACATACGCTCAGCGCCGATAGCAAAATATCCTTTCGTAGTTGGCGGCCAGGTGCTTGTTGTTCTTGTCATGGCGGTGAATGCATCCGATGTGCGGGTTGCGCGAGCGTGTTCGTCGACTAAAAGTTTCAAAATGGGCGCTCAGATTGAGGCCGTGCATAACCTGGGAGGTCTCACATGAAGGCGGCTTTGTGCAAGAGCCTCGACGGGCCTCAGCATATTGTCATCGAAGATGTGCCTGAACCGACACCAAATCCTGGCCAAGTCTTAGTGCGCGTGAAAGCGGTCGGATTGAATTTTGCCGACACCTTGATGACGCGGGGCAAATATCAATTCAAGCCAGATTTACCATTTTCTCCTGGCGCAGAGATCGCAGGCGTCGTCGAAGCGGTAGCATCAGGCGTATCGCAAAATTTAATCGGCCAGCGGGTCATGGCTTATGTCAATTGGGGCGGCGCGCGCGAGAAAATCATCGTCGATGCCGCATCGCTCGTGCCGATCCCTGGCGACGTCGCCGACACGGTTGCAGCGGGACTTTCGGTCACATACGGCACGGCTATTCACGGCCTCATGGATCGCGGACGGATAGCTGAAAACGAAACAGTTGTGGTGACAGGAGCCGCAGGAGGCGCGGGACAAGCGGCCATCGAAGTTGCCAAACTGCGCGGCGCTCGTGTGATTGCGGTCGCGTCATCTCCAGAAAAATTGGACATCGCAAAATCCTGCGGCGCCGATGACGTCATCACATTTCCAGGCAACGATCTCAAAATGTCAGTCAGAGACCTAACAAACGGCAAAGGTGCCGATGTTGTGTATGACTGCATTGGTGGTGAAGCCGCTGAACCCCTCGTCCGCGCGTTAGCTTGGAAAGGTCGCTACCTTGTGGTGGGCTTTGCAGCCGGAGACATCCCAAAAATTCCGCTCAATTTATTATTGCTCAGAGGCGCGTCACTCATCGGTGTTTTCTGGGGTGAAGCCGTGCGACGCGACCCGGCGGGACAAGCCGCCAATATGCGCCAAGTGCTCGGTTGGGCCGAAGCTGGAAAACTGAGACCCCGTCTGCACGCGACATATCCCCTCGAACAAATACGTGAGGCCATCGGAGTGCTCGACAGACGTGAAGCACAGGGCAAAGTTGTACTGACTCTATAGTTCGTGGCCCGATTTCAATATGTACGCTCACCAAACGCTATCGCGATCTTCAAACGTGAAATCGCCACCGCGCATTGGAAAAATATCTTCAATCGCGTAGGGCCCTCCGCCGGTCACAGGACGTGACGACATCAACACTGTGCGCGTGACATAAATGGGCTTTGAACGATATCCGCCGTAGCGTGTCAGAAATCGCGCAATGGCCAACGGATTGGAATGCTTCAATCGCGCCAATGTCACATGCGGCTTAAATGGTCGCTTTTCAGGAGGAAAACCAGCATTGCGTGCTGCCTTCTCATGGGCCCGCGCCAACTCTTCGAGTGCGGGAGACATATCGACAGCAGCCCACACGGCATGAGGGTCGTTGCCACCAAAAACCCCAAGCCCGGTGATGCGCAATTCGAAAGGATCAACCTCGATGCTTGCTAAATTATCTGCGAACTCACGCGCTTCGTGGCGCGGGATATCGCCGACAAATCGCAACGTGACATGATAGTTGTCGCGATGGATCCAGCGCGCACCAGGTAATGGCTGATGCAAACGATACAGCTCGTCGCGCAACTCGCTTGGCAACTCGATGGCAGTAAATAGGCGGGGCAAAAATCACCTCGCATCCGTATAACGTTAAAACTACCGAGTGCCCTCAGATAACTTTCGAGCAGACAATCGTTCAACCAATTTTTCCACCTCGGGAAGGATACGCTTGACGATTTCAGCCACACCTTGAGCCGTTGGATGCAATCCATCCGACATTACCATGGATGATTGCAGCGCCACGCCTTCGAGAAAAAACGGATACAGCACGGCATCGTATTTTTTTGCCAAATCCGGAAAAATGGCATCGAATTCTTTGGCGTAATCATCGCCCCAATTGCCCGGCGCTTTCATGCCTGCAATCAAAACATCGGCACCTTTTGCCTTGATGGCAGTCAAAATTTTATCGAGATTGGCGCGGGCTTCTTTCGGATCTAATCCGCGCAAGGCATCGTTTGCACCAAGTTCTAGAATAACCGCATCCGCTTTGGTCTCTAACGCCCACGACAAGCGCTCCAAGCCAGCAGCCGTCGTATCGCCGGATACACCAGCATTGATCACCTGCACCTTGTGTCCGCGACCCTGAAGGGCCATTTGCAATTGCGCAGGGAATGCCTCACGCGCATTTAAAAGGTAACCCGCCGTCAAACTATCGCCGAATGCAATGATGGTGATCTCTGGTCGTGTCTCCTCAGCACGCAAGGGGTATGCAGAACCGAGTGCCATCATGATTGCAAGAACCGGCGTTGAAAATGCCAAAAGGATGAAAAATGAGGCGGCGCATCTCTGGAATAAGTTCATGTTTCCGCCTCATGCATCGGTCAAGTCAGGTGATGTTCACGTAAACATTCAGCCGGACAACGACAAGACCTGGAACCGTGACACCTCAACCAAGGTCAAAAAGCAAAGCCGTTACCTCAACCAGCAAGGATCATGAAAGCCCGTGGCTGATGCTATAATCGAACTCGAAAACATCCAATTGACCCTGACGAGCCGTGCCGGCCCGGTCAATATTCTGCGCGGCGTCTCACTGTCCGTCCAAGCGGGACAAACCGCAGCAATTGTTGGACCGTCAGGCTCCGGCAAGACTTCCCTCCTCATGGTGATTGCGGGTCTCGAACGCGCAACCTCAGGCAACGTCTCGGTTCGCGGCCGCGCGTTGCAAGGCTTAGGCGAAGACGATCTCGCAGTTTTGCGCGGCGCAGAAATAGGCATTGTTTTCCAATCATTTCATCTCGTTCCCACAATGACGGCATTGGAAAACGTAGCGCTGCCTTTGGAATTAGCAGGCGAAAGCGGCGCGTTTGAAACAGCCCGCACATTGCTCGATGAAGTTGGGCTTGCCGCCCGCGTCGATCATTTTCCAGCCGAGTTGTCGGGTGGCGAACAACAGCGCGTTGCCATTGCGCGCGCTCTCAGTCGCCGTCCTCGATTAATCCTTGCAGACGAACCGACAGGCAACCTCGATGGCAAAACCGGCCGTCAGATCGTTGATCTGTTGTTTGGATTACAGGCGCGTATGGACGCCACATTGGTGCTCGTCACGCATGACGAACGACTGGCCGCAATGACTGATCGCGTCATCCGTATGGCCGATGGGCGCATTGCCTCTGACGAGCTCACAAACACCAAATCATTTCCAGTGCGCGTGGTTTCGCAATGAGCGTTGCTATGTCATCAACACAACCGCTAGTCACGCGCAACGCAAACTGGCGCACGATTGTACGCATCGGTATGCGCGAATTACGCGGAGGCCTCAGTGGTTTTCGCGTGTTTATTGCCTGCCTGGCATTAGGCGTCATGGTGATTGCTGCGGTTGGTGCCCTGGGCGACGCGATGCGCTCAGGCTTCGCTAGTCAGGGTGAGGCTATCCTAGGAGGCGATTTAACGTTCGCTCGCATGCACGCCCGCGCAACACAAAATGAACGCGCTGTCTTTCAATCCCTGGGAACGATCAGCGAGACGGCGACCATGCGCACCATGGCGCGCCGCATGGATGGCGCCGATCAAGCACTGGCTGAATTGAAAGCGGCCGATGCGCTCTATCCCCTGGCAGGCGCCATAACGCTCGTTGATCAGCAGCCATTTGCACGCGCCATTGAAGGACGAAAAGCTGTTGCTGACGGCATGCTGCTGGAACGCTTAGGCGTAAAAGTTGGCGACAAAATTCGCATCGGTGAAGCCGACATTAAGATCGGGGGCATCCTTCAGTCTGAGCCAGACGCCGTTGCAGATCGTCTAACTTACGGACCACGCATTTTCGTGTCATTGGACACATTAGCCGCGACTAGCCTCGTCAAACCCGGCACGCTCATTCGGTGGCGTTATGCCGTCCAGCGCCCAAACGATACAGCCGACGATCGCGACACTTTGAAAGAATTGCGGACGCAAACTCAGAAAAATCTCGGCGATGCTGGCTTTACTGCGCTCGACCGCCACGACCCTAATCCGCAAATCACCAGGACACTGGATCGGTTGCGGCAGTTTCTCATTTTGATCGGCTTGGCATCGCTACTGGTTGGCGGCGTCGGCATCGCAAATGCGGTAGCAACGTTCATCGATAAGCGCGTGAAGGTCATCGCCACGATGCGCAGCATCGGCGCAACGGGCGGCCAGGTTATGGGCATTTTCCTGGTGCAAATTCTCGCCATGAGTGCCGTCGGCATTGCCATCGGTCTGGCACTTGGCGTGCTCGTGCCGAGTCTCATCAATTACTTCTATGGTGACATGCTGCCCATACGTGCTGCATTCACTGTCTCACCGTTGAGTCTCGGAATCTCGGCGTTGTATGGTTTTCTTGTTGCGCTGCTGTTTGCGCTTTGGCCGCTCGGCCGCGCAGAGAATGTCCGCGCGAGCGTGCTATTTCGCCAGCAGTCCCAAGCCATCCATGGCCACCCTCGCACTGCTGTCATGGTCGTTATTGCCTGTGTATTGGCCACCCTCATAGGCCTTGCGCTGGCAACATCTCAGCCGCGCTTGATTGCTTTTTATGTCATCGCTGGCTTGATCGTAATGCTGGCCGTGTTCAGCGGTCTGGGCATCCTGGTCACGCATTTTGCCCGTCGGCTGCCTCGACCAGCATCGCCACAATTGGCACTCGCGATCCGCAATATCGGCGCACCAGATGGCCTCACACGGTCCGTCGTTTTATCGCTAGGAACGGGCTTGTCGTTGCTCGTGGCCGTCGCACTCGCCAACGCTTCACTGGTTCATGAACTGAAAGGCCGCCTGCCAGAGACATCGCCCGACTATTTTCTACTCGATGTGCCCAAGCAAGATTTTGCCGCTCTCTCACAAATGGTAACGAGCAAAATTCCTGGCGTTCAGTTCTCCGAAGCCGCCATGCTGCGCGGTCGGCTTATCAAATTGAACGGCAAGCCGGTCGAAGACATCAAGCCGCCCGCTGACGCCCAATGGGTGCTGTCAGGAGATCGCGGTTTGAGCTACTCGGAAACTGTTCCAGACGGCTCGCATGTTGTGCAAGGCGCTTGGTGGCCCAATAATTATGATGGACCACCGCTGGTGTCGTTCGAACGCGAGCTGGCTGAAAAACTAGGGTTAAGTGTTGGCTCCAGCGTGACCGTCAACGTGCTAGGCCGCAACATCGACGCGACCATATCGAATCTGCGCGACGTCAAGTGGGAGAGCTTGGCGATCAATTTCGTGATGGTGTTTTCCCCCAACACATTGAAGGCCGCGCCTCACAATTTGCTGGCAACGATTACTCTACCTGAAGGTATTGAGCGCGGCTCAGAAGCTGATCTTGTGCGCGACCTTGGAAAGGCCTTTCCATCTGTAAGTGCCATCCGTGTGCGAGACGCCATCGACCAGTTCAACAAGGTATTTTCAAAGATCATGACCGCTGTGCAGGTCGCTGGCAGCGTGACGCTTGCAGCCGGAGCCCTGGTATTAGCAGGAGCACTGGCAACCGCTCAGCGCCGCCGCATTCTGGAGGCAGTTATTCTCAAAACCATCGGCGCCCGCCGCCGCCAGATTTTGACCGCACACGCCTTCGAATATGCGCTGCTGGCGACCATCGCTGCTCTGGTGGCTATCCTATTGGGCAGTCTCGTCGCCATGGTCGCAGTCACGCAAGTCATGGACCTGGAATTCGTATTCTCACTGAACGCTGTTTTTCAAACCTTGGCCTTAGCCGGAATTCTGATTGCCGTGTTTGGTGGATTAGGGACATGGTCGGTTTTACGCGCCCCGGCAGTCCCAGCACTGCGCTCTGAGTAAAAAAATGATATTATGGCGAGCGTTAAGGACTTGAAACGCAGGCCAGGGACACGCATATCTCGTGCAAGTCTGGCGCTAATTGCCAAGACTATGGAGGATTTTGAGACGATGGCTGAAGTCTATTCAAGACCGGCTGTAACCCAGAGTGGGGCCCGGTCGGTTGGCGGCTCTGTGGATCAGGGCTTGCGGTCGTTTATGATTGGCACCTACAACTATATGGCGCTTGGCGTCGCTGGCACGGCCGTTGTCGTGTTGGCGCTCATGAACAGCCCAGCAGCACTTGCCGCTATTGCATCCGGCCCCTTGAAATGGGTCCTATTCGCGGCCGTTCTTGGCCTCGGCTTCTTTGCCCATAAGCTGTTCTACTCGGGCAGCGCCGTTCTCGCGCACGGAGCTTACTGGCTCTACTGCGCGCTATGGGGCGCAATGATGGCTCCTATGATCTACGTCTTTATGTCCAAGGGACATATCGGCCTCGTAGGTCAGGCGTTTTTCATCGCTGCGGCAACCTTCGCTGCAACGAGTGTCATTGGCTACACGACGAAAAAGGACATGACCGGTTGGGGCGGCTTCCTCTCCATGGCGTCGATTGGCATGATCGTCGCGATGCTGGTGAGCTTCTTCTTCATCACCGATCCTGGCACGAGCAAAATGGTTAGCTTCGGTATCTCGGCCATCGTCGTCTTGCTGTTCTCGGTTGTGACGGCTTGGGAAACGCAAAACATCAAGAACATGTACTTGGCTGGCGCGAGCGAAGGCGGTCAGGAATTCTTGAATCGTTCGTCGATCTTCGGCGCGTTTATGCTTTACGGCAGCTTCGTCACGCTGTTCGTACACATCTTGAACATGCTCGGGATCATGAACACCGAAGAATAATTTTGCGACGCATGTTTAAATTAGCCAAAGGCCCCGTTTTTCGGGGCCTTTTTGCATCCATACACCATATGCGAACGAACAAAAATTTTTACGGCCTATCGCGAGACAACCTCAAATCGATCTTCTAAAACAGCCAGCACACGTCTCAAATCGTGACCGCGTTTCATGATGAGGCCCCCGGCAGCAACAACACTGTAAGCGCCTTGCTTGCGCGCTAAGCGATCATCTTTCTCAATGCGATAAAGCGGAAATTCACTGGCTTTGCGAAAGACAGAAAAAACGGCCTTCTCGCGCATGAGATCAATGGCGTAATCGCGCCACGCGCCCGCAGCGACCTTGCGACCATACAAATCAAGAATGGCAGTCAGTTCTTGTCGGTTGAAAGTCGTTGTAAGTGCTGGAACCTCAAATCCGCTGCGCGCCGACTGCGCTGGCATGGGTTGCCCGCTGCGCGGGCTGAATATAATCGGGTCACAGTCGCTCAAAAGCGCGCCTCCCTCAAATCACTATCTAGGATTGCGCCAACGCGTCGCGATTGCAAGAGTTCATGTCGTTGAGCAAAGCCAGTCAAATAAGGAATTTGCGACGGCAAATATCCAGCCATGACCAAATTGACGACCCCTCAGCGACCATAAATCGCCGCATTAAAACGCGAGTCTGTTCCCCGTTGCCTAAGGCCCGGTTCCGATAAAAGGCTCTGGACACTCAGCCCCCCAGCCCCCCGGGGTCACAATCAAAAGCCGGGTCTTCGGCAACTCTGCCGAACATCTTTTCCCCAGATGTTCGATGTCGTCCCTGAAATCTTGGTTCCCCTGCCAAGATCATTTGAAGTCTCCTGTCGACGTCCTCAGAAGGGCCGGTTCCCCAGCCGGTCCTTCTTGATTCTGGGCGCTAAAAAGAGAAGCTTATCGGGAAAACAAGCTTTTCTTATAAGCCGAGCGACCACTTGGCACGTATATGGATTGAACAGGAGATCCATATGGTCGTGGCTGCAGGCGTGACGAAGTCGAATAAACGGATCAAAGCGAAGCCAGTACGCCGACCCGCGCCGAAATCCACAAATCCGCTTCTCGCGAACTGGCCTGCACCCTTCTCCCTTCCGCCATTCGACAAAATAGAAGCCCGGCATTTCAAGCCAGCGCTAGAAGCCGCGTTTCGATCACACAAGTCGGAAATAGAAAAAATAGCGGCCAACACGGCCAAGCCTACATTTGCCAATACCATCGTAGCCCTAGAAAAAAGTGGCCGACTTCTGTCGCGCGTAGCCGCGGTTTTCAGCAATTTGGAAGCAACGGATTCAACGCCGGAGCTTCAAGATATCTCACGCGATATGGCACCCAAGTTTGCGGCACACGAGACGCGCATTTTGCTCGATAAGCGACTGTTTCATCGCATCGACGATCTCTACGAACGCCGCGCCACAATGAAATTGAGCGCCGAAGATCTGCGCGTCCTGGAGCGCCATCACCTGGCATTTGTGCGCGCCGGCGCGCGGCTCACATCATCTGCAAAATCGCGCGTGAAAGAAATCAATGCGCGCCTCGCCGGTCTCGTCACGCAATTCATGCAAAACGTTCTCAAAGACGAACAATCCTGGCGCATGGTTCTTAATAGCGAAAGTGATCTAGCTGGGCTACCTGACGCGCTGAAAGAAAGCGCCCTGCGCGCGGGAAGGGATGCAGGGTTAGCCGACAAGGCACTGATCACGCTGGCGCGTTCGAGCGTGGAAGGGTTTCTCACGTATTCAACCCGTCGCGATTTACGCGAGCTAGCTTTTAAAGCCTGGATCTCGCGTGGCGCAAATGGCGGAGACACCGACAACCGCCAAATCGTTGCCGAGGTCGTTGCTCTACGCGATGAGTATGCTCGCTTGCTCGGATATAAATCGTTTGCCGATTTTAGTCTGCAAGACACCATGGCAAAAACCACTGAGACGGTGAGTGATTTGCTGCAATCAGTTTGGTCCAAGGCCGTTCAGCGTGCCAACGAAGAACGTGCGTCGCTCGCAGATGTCTCGCAACGTTCGGGAGAAAACTTCGAAATTGCTCCATGGGATTGGCGCTACTATTCCGAGAAAGTCCGCAAAGCTAAATTCGATATCGACGAGTCTGAACTTCGCGCATACTTGACATTGGACAATATGATAGCCGCCGCGTTTGATTGTGCCACGCGATTATTCGGCCTCGAATTCAAACCCCGTGAAGATCTTCCACGCTATCACGCCGACGTTCGCGCCTGGGAAGTACTTGATCGTAACGGCGATCACGTCGGAATATTCTATGGCGATTATTTTGCGCGACCATCAAAACGTTCAGGCGCGTGGATGTCGAGTTTCCGAGACCAGCATCGCCTTGGCAAAGGCGAGCGTCCCGTCATCATCAATGTTTTGAATTTTTCCAAGGCAGCAGACGGGTGCCCAGCACTGCTATCGTTTGATGATGCCCGCACTCTGTTCCACGAGTTTGGTCATGGCCTTCACGGATTGCTCTCCAATGTGTCCTATCCATCGATTTCTGGAACATCTGTATCTCGAGATTTCGTCGAGCTCCCGTCGCAACTCTATGAGCATTGGTTGACGACAGATGATGTGATGCAACGCTACGCCCTGCACTACCAGACAGGACAACAAATACCGCGCACACTCATGGACAAACTCACTGCCGCAAGGAACTTCAATCAAGGATTTGCGACCGTGGAATATACTGCGTCTGCGCTCGTCGATATGGCGCTATACACCGCTGACATCGATAAAGTGGCTGACGTCGAGGCGTTTGAACGTCAAACGCTCGCAGCAATTGGCATGCCGCCTGAAATAGTCATGCGCCACCGACTTCCACACTTCATGCATATTATCGGTGGCTATGCCGCAGGATATTATAGCTACCTTTGGTCGGAAGTGATGGATGCCGACGCATTTGCCGCATTCGAAGAAACCGGCAATGTGTTTGATCCTGCAACAGCCGCAAAGTTGCATGAATTTATTTATTCGGCCGGCAATACGCGCGACCCGCATGAAGCCTACGTCGCGTTTCGCGGACGACCACCAAAAATTGACGGACTACTCAAAAAGCGCGGTCTGGCAGCTTAAGTTCACAGAGCAATCAGCGCTTACCACAAGTTCGCCCAAGCCGCGCCGATGATGGGACCTGCTCGACCTTCTTGCATAAGGACTACAAATTTTTGCGTATCAGCCTGCATAACGGCGCCGCGCGGAATTTGTATCCGCATAGCCTGGCCTTTCCACAATCCGATGGGCGTCAAGTCTTTGACGATGTTAGTGTAGGTGATCGCTTCACCGGCGTTCTCACCTTTTTTGATAGCGACGGAGCCTGACTGCTGAACGACGCCCAACCAGATTGTTGCCTCACGCACAGTCTCGCCCTGCGCTGCGGGTGCTGTTGCAATATTCAGCGTGTTGCGTTCCTGCCAAACGCGCACGGGAACATGCGGGCCCTTATCTTTTCGCGCCGTCGCTTCAATCGCTGCATCGATATCGCTGCGCGAACTGCCATTGACGTGCACGGTGCCGTTGATGACCGCTTGCGGCGTATAAATCGCACCATCGCCACGCGCTTTGGCATATCCACGCTGACGCTCTGTGTTTCGCGGCGTCGCAAACGTATCTTTCCATCCCAGATAGTCCCAGTAATCAACCGGCATGGACAACGCGATGATGGTGGGGTCTTCGGAAAGTTTTTTGAGAAGGGCATCCGCTGGCGGGCATGACGAACAGCCCTGACTGGTGAATAGCTCGATCACCGCACGCACGGGCGTTGGTTCCAAACCTCCTGGGACATCACCATTCGATAGCGCGTCATCGGCAGCCCGGATTGGAGACATCGCAGCAGAGGCAAGAACAAGCATCGCAATCAAAGTACGGCGCAGCATAAAATTGATCCTGTCCAAAAGGCCCCATATAGAGAACCCTAGTATTTCCAATGTTTAGCGCGCAATCCTCGTCCGCTAAAGTTAAAGGCCAGTCACAATAGGCCGGTCACGAACGGGTGAGAGCTTCCTCTCATTCGCTCGAAACCGGCTAAGTCTTACACGTCTAAAAAATTTGAACTGAAATGCTTACATTCATGCTGAAACGTTAAGCCGCAAGATTGCGCAAAACGTAGTGCAGAATACCGCCATTACGGAAATATTCGAGTTCATCGAGGGTATCGATCCGGCATAGGATCGGAACCGACATTGTTTTGCCGTCAGCCGAAGTGATCTCCGCCATCAATTTTTGACGCGGCCTAACGCTGGCAAGCCCTGCAATCGACACCGTTTCATCGCCTTTCAGACCGAGTGTCTGCCAAGTCGTACCGGGCTCGAATGTAAACGGAACGATCCCCATACCAACCAAGTTCGAGCGGTGGATGCGTTCGAATGACTGCGCAATGACGGCCCGCACACCCAAAAGGTTGGTGCCCTTTGCAGCCCAATCGCGCGACGAGCCGTTGCCGTACTCGACGCCCGCAAACACGACCAAAGGCACGCCCTCGGCCTCATAACTCATGGCCGCATCGTAGATCGCCATTTCGTGCCCTGACGGATAGTGGATCGTCAGCCCGCCTTCTTTCACGACACCATTGGCATCTCTCACCATGTGATTCTTAATGCGGATGTTGGCAAACGTGCCGCGCATCATCACTTCGTGGTTTCCGCGTCGTGTACCGTATTGATTGAAATCAGCTGGCGTCACGCCATGTTCGAGCAGATACTTTCCAGCCGGGCTAGCAGCCTTGATCGATCCCGCCGGAGAGATGTGGTCGGTTGTAATCTTATCGCCGAATAATCCTAGGATACGCGCGTTCGAAATATCTTCGATGGCGGTCGCAACTTTATTGATGGAGCGGAAATACGGCGGGTTCTGAACGTAAGTTGACTCTCCATCCCAACCATACGTCAACCCGGTACCGGTTTTGATCCCCTGCCAGTTGATGTCGCCTTTGAACACATCGGCATAGCGGGATTTGAACATCTCGCGCGTGATGTTCTCGACAACGAAGCGCTGGATCTCCTGCGATGTCGGCCAAATATCTTTCAGATAAACGGGCTTGCCATCGCGTCCTGAGCCGAGCGGCTCGGTGGTGAGATCGATCTGCACGGTACCAGCCAGAGCATAGGCAACGACCAACGGCGGCGACGCCAGATAGTTGGCCTGCACGTCCGGACTAACACGGCCTTCGAAGTTACGATTGCCTGAGAGCACAGCGGCCGCAACCAACCCGTTGTCGTTGATGGCTTTGGAAATATCGGCTGCAAGTGGCCCTGAATTTCCGATGCACGTCGTGCAACCGAAGCCGACCAAATTGAATCCAATCTGATCCAGAAAAACCTGCAAACCGGATTTCGCCAGGTATGCCGCCACCACTTGCGATCCTGGCGCCAGCGATGTTTTCACCCATGGCTTCGAGGTCAAACCACGATCAACGGCATTGCGTGCCAGCAAACCTGCTGCAATCAGCACGCTGGGGTTCGACGTATTCGTGCAGCTTGTAATCGCGGCAATGACGACATCGCCGTGACCCAAATCGAAATCCCGACCCTCGACCGGAACGCGCTTATCCAATTCGCCGGGCTTCTTGTATTCGTCTGCCAAGGCCGTCGCAAAACCGCTTTTGATACCGGTAAGCGGGATGCGCCCTTCTGGCCGTTTCGGACCTGCCATAGACGGCACGACCTCACCGAGGTCGAGCATCAATGTGTCAGTGAACACAGGATCGACCGACCCCTTCTCGCGATACATGCCCTGAGCGCGGCTGTAGGCTTCGACCAGCGCAATGCGATGCGCATCACGGCCTGAGATCGTCAAATAATTCAACGTCTCACCATCAACCGGGAAGAAGCCGCACGTTGCACCATACTCCGGTGCCATGTTGGCAATCGTCGCGCGATCGGCCAACGTCATGTTGTCGAGGCCAGACCCGTAAAATTCCACAAACTTGTTGACCACACCGCGCTTGCGCAGCATTTGCGTGACGGTCAGAACAAGATCGGTCGCCGTTACGCCTTCAGTCAAACGACCCGTCAACTTGAAGCCGATCACTTCCGGTATCAACATCGACTGCGGCTGTCCCAGCATCGCAGCTTCCGCTTCGATCCCGCCCACGCCCCAGCCCAAAACAGCAAGCCCATTCACCATGGTCGTGTGACTGTCGGTGCCGACCAGCGTGTCGGGATAGGCGACGGTGCTACCGTCAGCCATCGTGTTGGTCCAAACTGTCTGAGACAAGTATTCGAGATTGACTTGGTGGCAGATGCCGGTACCTGGCGGCACGACACGGAAATTCTCAAACGCGCCCTGACCCCATTTCAAAAAGTTATAGCGTTCTCCGTTGCGCGCATATTCGAGCGCGACGTTGTTATCGAGCGCTTTAGGCGTTCCGAACTCATCGACAATCACTGAATGGTCAATCACGAGATCGACCGGAACCAGCGGATTGATCTTCTTCGGATCGCCACCGAGCTTGGTCATGCCATCGCGCATGGCGGCCAGATCGACGACGGCGGGAACGCCGGTGAAATCCTGCATCAAAACGCGCGCAGGCCTGAAGCCGATTTCTTTTTCCGTCTTGCCGGTATTGTCGAGCCATTCGGCCATCGCCGCGATATCGGCCTTCGTCACCGACCGACCGTCCTCGTGGCGCAGCAAATTCTCTAACAAGACCTTCATCGAAAAAGGCAGCTTGGAAATACCCTTAAGACCGTTGGCTTCGGCATCGGGCAAGGAATAGTAAACGTAGCTTTTGCCATCGACGTCGAGCGTCTTGCGGCATTTGAAACTGTCGAGTGATATCGGTGTGACGGCGCTCAAGGTCAGGCCTCCCAGGCGAAGAGTGACGAAGAGCTGCGCCGCCGGAGTGCCGGCGGATCAGGACGAGAGCAACCAGGATTGAGAAATCCAGGAGCAAGCGCCCTGTTTTTGCGCTAGCGAAAGATGTACCCTGCATTTATATGATGCACCGCAAAAACAGAAGCCTCTCCGGACAATTCCGGCCAACTTGCGCCGAATTGCCACCCAGCCCCTTCAACCGACCATCTTTGGTGTCACAGCCGTGCAGTTGATCGCCGAACAGTTAGTCATCAACCGCGGCGGCCGTACCATCATCGAAGGGCTGTCGTTCGCTGTTTCATCCGGCGAAGCGATGCTGCTCACAGGTCCAAATGGCGCGGGAAAAACCACGTTGCTACGAGGCCTGGCAGGCTTTCTCCCGCTTCAATTCGGGTCCGTCAGGCTCGACGGTGGCGATCCCGATAAATCGATCAGCGAGCAGGCCCACGTGATTGGCCACGCCAATGCCGTCAAACCGACATTGACCGTGCGCGAGAACGTTGTCTTTTGGGCGCGCTACCTGATGGATGACGACGAGGTAGATAGTCGGGTCGCGCGTGCGCTCACCCACTTTCAACTCGACGATCTTGAGGACTACCCAGCCGGATATTTATCAGCCGGACAAAAGCGCCGCCTAGGCTTGGCACGCGTACTGGCCGCCATTCGCCCGATCTGGCTACTCGATGAACCCACCGTTTCGCTCGATACCGTATCGGTCGGGTTGCTCGCTGCCGCCGTGAACGACCATACCAAAAACGGTGGCATGGTGATTGCGGCAACCCATCTCCCGCTCGGCCTAGAACGCACCAAACAATTACAGCTTACAGCCTCGTCTGCGCGGATGGAAAGTTCACAAGAGATACATCTGTGAAAGCCTTCTTATCATTGTTGACCCGCGATTTGCGTCTGGCCGCGCGCGACGGCGGCGCGCTTGGCACAGCATTTGGCTTCTTCCTCATCGTTGTAGCCCTCATGCCGCTCGGTCTAGGCCCGGACCTCAATCTGCTTTCGCGCATTGCTGCGGGCATCTTATGGATTGCGCTCTTGCTGGCAGCCCTTCTCTCACTGGGACGCATATTTGAAACCGATCACGATGACGGAACGCTCGAAGTCCTAGCAACGGGACCTTTGCCCCTCGAACTCGTCACCACGGCAAAAGCACTGGCGCACTGGATATCGACCGGGATTCCGCTGGCACTCCTCGCGCCGCTTCTTGGCATCCTGTTAAATCTCGAACTGAAGGCCTATCCGGTACTGATCGCGACCATGCTGGCGGGCACGCCCGCCGTCAGTTTTCTCGGTGCCATCGGCGCAGCACTCACGCTCAAAGCGCGACGCGGCGGCTTGCTCCTCGCCCTCGTCGTGCTGCCGCTCTATGTCCCAACGCTGATTTTTGGCATCGCCGCAGTGTCGGCAGCCGCAGGTCCAGATGGCCTCACGGCCTCGTTTCTCATTTTGTCGGCCATATCGTTGGCGGCCGTCGCACTCGGCCCTTGGGCGGCTGCGGCGGCTTTACGCATTCAAATGCAGTAACCAAAAGCCGCAATTTTCACAGACCTCGTTCATTGCACACTCATCACGAAAGGCTTACATCCTCGCGATGCAGACCATCACGCAAAAGCTGGCCAATCCGACGCGCTTCATGCAGCTATCCGGCATCGTACTGCCGTGGATCGCAGGCGCTGCCGCCGCAATTCTTTGCTATGGACTGTTCCTGGTCTTTGCCGTCGCGCCCATCGATTACCAGCAAGGCGAAACCGTCAAGATCATGTACATCCACGTGCCAAGCGCGTGGCTCGCTATGATGGCCTATGGTCTCGTCGCGCTGTCCAGTTTTGGACTGCTCGTCTTTCGCCATCCCCTAGCGGACGTGTCTGCCAAAGCCGCCGTTCCGATTGGCGCTGCATTTACTTTCCTCGCGCTGTTCACCGGATCGTTATGGGGCAAGCCGATGTGGGGCACATACTGGGTATGGGATGCACGTCTGACATCCGTGCTGATCTTGTTTTTTCTTTACCTGGGTTTGATGGCGCTACGCTCATCGCTCGATGATGAATCGACAGCGGCAAAATTGACTGCCGTACTAGCCCTCGTCGGCGTCGCAATCTTGCCGATCATTAAATTCTCAGTCGATTGGTGGAACACACTTCACCAGCCTTCAACGGGACTGACATCTACAATTGATCCAAGCATGCGTATCCCGTTGCTCATCATGGCGCTCGGGTTCACATTGCTATTCTTTGCAATGCACATGAAAGCGATGCGCAACGAAGTGCTGCGCCGTCGTGTCAAAGCGCTGAGACTGTCGGACATCGCCAGACGCGACGGACGTACATCGCAGCCCACTCCGGCCGCTGGATAACCACATGGATCTTGGACCTCACGCAGCATTTATTTGGTCGTCGTATGCCATTGTCGGCGTCACCATCGCAGCCCTGATAACTTGGCTTTATGCTGACGGCCGGCGTCAAGCTGCAGCGCTCAAAGACCTCGAAGCACGCGGCGTTAAGCGTCGTACCTCCGTTCCCAGCCACGCCGATGATAATCACGCGGCGGGGTCGCTGTGACCCTGGATAAATCGAGTTTTTTGCGGCTATTGCCGGTGGCGTTGTTTGCAGCTGTCGCAGGCTTTTTCGCCTTAGCGCTCTCCAGCGGCGATCCTTCTAAAGTGCCATCGGCGCTGATCGGCAAAACCATCCCGCAATCGAATTTCCCGGCGATTGAAGGCTTTAACTCTGACACACAACCAGTGCCAGGTTTCACCTCTGCAGATCTTGCCTCTGGCAAAGTATCGGTCGTCAATTTTTGGGCATCGTGGTGCGGACCTTGCGTCGAAGAACACCCGTTATTGACCGATCTAAAAGCATTGGCTGACATCAACCTCTTCGGTGTGAACTACAAAGATCAAGCATCATCCGCACGCCGTTTTCTCGGCCGCTACGGCAATCCATTCACCGCCGTCGGCACCGATTCGAGCGGTCGCACAGCAATCGAATGGGGCGTTTACGGAATGCCGGAAACGTTTGTTATCAATGGCGCGGGCCAGATCGTTCATAAGCATGTCGGGCCATTGAGCCAAGCATCGATCAAAGACCGCATACTGCCCGCCATTGAGAAGGCCCGCAGATCAGCGAGCCTTCCAACCCAATAAATAGGTGCGAACTAGAGCGGGAAAAACACGCCACGCGAATGGTTCAACACTGAAAGCGTGCCGGTTTTGATGTCGAAATACGCACCATGCAGCGATAAGCGTCCCTTTTCTTCAACGTCTTTAACGAACGGAAAGGTGCGCAGATTTTTAATGGACTGTTTGATGCCTTCCATCTCAAGCGCCGCCTGAACTTCCGCCTGCGGACGCATCTGATGCGAAGCCAAAACCGACAAGCGCGCTTCATCTAACATCGACATCCAGCGCTTGATATACTGCGCTTCCGTCTGAATGGCTGCCGACTGATCGAGAGCTGCGCGCACCCCACCGCAACCTGAGTGACCCATGATGACGAGATGCTTGATACGCAGATTCAAGACTGCGTATTCGATCGCTGTACTGACGCCGTGATACCGGCCTCCGGTTTCGTAAGGCGGCACGAGATTAGCCACATTGCGCATCACGAACAATTCGCCCGGCATAGCGCTGAAGATCGTTTCCGGATCGACGCGGCTATCGCAACACGAAATCAGCATCGTATCCGGGTGCTGACCGTGGGTCGCCAATTCCTCATAGTGATCGGCTTGCGGCGCAAAATGACGATGCTTGAAGCGGCGAAATCTGTCTGTCAGATTCTCAGGAAAGCTGCTCATGGCTTATTCCACTCCCTAGATGATGGCGCTTGCCATTAGCAGACCTTCCCGGCTCCCGCACCTACCCTAACGAGCAACTTCCCCCTGTCCAGCCGGGCGATAGGCCAGTCGCAGGATGAGATAGCCGACGATCGCAGAAACGACAGACCCACTAAGTACGCCAATACGCAATTCGCTGCCCAGTAACGGGTCGGTAAAGGCCAGCATACCAATGAACAAACTCATCGTGAAACCGATGCCTGCGAGCACGGAAGCGCCCAGCAATTGAATGTTTGACGTGCTTTGCGGCATCTCACCGATACCACTGCTGATGGCAAGGCGCGAAAATCCGAATACGCCAATCATCTTGCCAAAGAACAGACCTAAAGCGATGCCGAGCGGAACCGGGGCCAGGACCATATCGGATGTAATTTCACCGAGCGCCACACCAGCATTTGCAAACGCAAAAATCGGCACGATGGCAAAGCTGACCCACGGCACCAACGCGTGCTCTAAATCGCGCAAAGGACTTCTCTCTTCCTCAGGTCGCCCGGACATCGGTATGGCCAACGCGGTCACAACACCGGCTAAAGTCGCATGGATTCCAGATTTCAAAACGCAAACCCAAATGAACGCGCCAACCAGCAAATATGGCCACGTTCGCTTCACGCCACTCATATTAAGAGCCACAAGCATCGCAAGGCCCACGCCTGCCAAGCCGAGCGCAGAAAGCGACAAGTTTGTCGTGTAAAACAGCGCGATAATGATGATGGCGCCCAGATCGTCGATAATGGCGAGCGCTAAAAGAAAAACTTTCAATCCATTGGGTACGCGCGACCCAAGCACGGCCAATACGCCAAGCACGAAGGCAATATCAGTCGCGGCGGGAATGGCCCAACCGCGAAGCGCAGCAGCATCGTTCCAGTTGAACGCGACATAAATCAGAGCAGGCACAATCATTCCGCCAAGCGCAGCAATGAACGGCAATGCTGCGCTTTTGCGATGTGACAGCGCGCCTTGCAGCATCTCGCGCTTGATCTCCAACCCGACCTGCAAAAAGAAAATCGCCATCAGACCATCGTTGATCCAATGCAACGCCGTTTTGGTAAGCGCGAGTGGCGCGATGCCAACCGTCAGCGGTTGTTCAAGCGCAGTGAAATAGTTTTGACTGAAACCCGAATTGGCTATGATGAGCGCGAGAACAGTCGCAATGAACAAAATGATGCCGCCGAGCGCCGCAGGATCGAGGCCAGATTTTTCAGAAGGTGCAGCGGCCATCATCGTCCTCATTGCATTTATGAAGCTGATGGCGTTGTAAGGATTTGACAGATAAAGGCAATGTCTGAGCGACGACTAGCCCCAAATCTCCATCCTAAGTCCTTTGCGATCGATTTCAGGACAGACCGGAACACGTCGCGCTTTACCGCGCAAAATATCGCAGGCCACAGATGCGGCTGCGAAGGCGTCGATGACATCGTCTTTGCATGCATCCTTTCTGCGGAACGACACGCGATCAAACACAGCACTCGGGTATCCCGCACGAACCAGCAAATCGCGGCGTGAACGAGCACCGTGAGAAGACTTTTTTGAATGTTCGAGAGCGAGTGAACCGTTCAATCGCCAAAACACAAATTCGGGATGACATTCGACGACACGACCCTGAATGTCCGGCGTCATCAGCCCATCCAGCTCGCGCATCTTCGGAAACAAGTTGAAAGCCTGCTTTGAAATTTTGCGCGGCGGATCGGATGTACGTGAAGCTTGCGTACATGCTGCGCCATAATCAGCTGAATACACAGCGCTGCGCGACGGCACCGAAAACAAACTAGATGCGCGCACACCTAAAAATTTTCGCACCGCCGCATCGCATGACCGTCCGCCCGGACCTGTGATGTCAGGCAACCCAATAGGAATATCGATAGCGATGACCGCAGGCTTTTCGGGCATTGCAAGAACATCAGCAAACGTCGCAAAAATTGCGACCCGTGCGCTCTGCTTTGCATCCAGTGGATGCCAAACGACGACCCAACCCGCACGGCAGCCATCGACACCAGCAACCCAGGCCGATTCATCGTTCACGTCAATCGCTCAGGTGATACGTGTGTCACGTCTTGCGACGTCCAATCGACGCGCTCTAGCGCCAGATCAGGAGCATCTCCACTGATCGCGATAGCGTGAGCGACAATTGCCGCAGCACTCGCCAAAGCGCTTTTTTCGTCGGTTCCCTCTAACAGGCGAGCCAGCAGAATGGCCGCAAAGACATCACCAGTGCCGTGTGCAGCATGGTCCACTTTTGTCGCTTCTGTTCGCAACACCCATTCAGACGTCACGAGCACATTCGCAAGTTTTGTGGGACCAAATGGAACAGACGTAACAGCGACGCGCGCAACACCTAGTGTGCGCGCTGCATCGACGGCATCGTTTTCGCAATCAATTGCTGTGCCACTCAAATAAGCCAACTCAAATCGGTTCGGCGTCAAAATGTGCGCAACCGGCACAAGCACATCGCGCACGGCCTTCGCAGCAGACGCGTCAATATAAAGCCCATCAGGATCGTCGCCCAATACAGGATCGACCATAACAAATGCATTTGAGTTCTGCGCCATGACGCGATCAATCGCGGATTGAGCAAACATCACGTGCGCTTCGCTCGGCAAATATCCCGTCAGCACCGCATCGACGCCAGCCAACGCGCCGTTGGCATCCAGCGCATTGAGCATGTCGTCTAAAGTCGCAATGGGAACAACCGCGCCAGCAAAATGCGCATGCCCCGGATGGCACGACAGCGTGATCGTTGGCAGTGCGATGACATCGATCCCGCGCCCGGCCAATGCCGCCATCGTGGCACGCAGCCCAACGCTCCCTTGCGCCACATAGGACGAAATCACGAGAGCCCGAGCCACGCTGCCTCCCAATTATCAAAGTGACTTCAAAGGCTAAAACGCCGCCGCCTTGAGCACCAGCCCACATTCGACTTTGAGACAAAAGGCGGGTAGCGCTTTCATCACCACTTGCTATGCTGCAACGCACAAATCATGATTCAAAAGGGTGATGTCATGGCGATGCGGCCGCGGCGCAGCGTACTTTATATTCCAGGCGACAATGAACGCGCACTCGAAAAAGCGCGCCGCATACAAGCTGATTCCATTATCATCGACCTCGAAGATTCCGTCGCACCGACCAATAAAGAAGCTGCACGCGCTGGCGCAATTACCGCGATACGCGAAGCAGGCTTTGGCAGTCACGAAGTCATCCTTCGCGTCAATCCCATCGAAACGCCATGGGGCATGAACGATCTGCACGCGGCCATAGCTGCCGAACCCGACGCCATCCTCGTTCCGAAAGTTTCACAACCCGGCGACATCATCGGTTCGGCAAAAGTCATGAAGGCGGCTGATGCCCATCCTAAAATTCGCTTGTGGGCTATGATCGAAACGCCACTTGGAATTATCAATTCCAAAGAAATCGCTGCTTGCGCGCCAGATCCAGAAAATCGTTTGTCCTGTTTTGTGCTCGGCACCAACGATTTGCTGAAAGAAAGCCGAGCGCGCGCGAGCAATAATCGCTTTGCGGTCGTCCCATGGTTAGCCATGACCCTTGTCGCCGCCCGCGCCTATGGTCTCGATGTCATTGACGGTGTTTACAACGACTTCAAAGACGATTCCGGATTTCGCGCCGAATGTGAACACGGCCGAACGCTCGGTATGGATGGCAAAACACTGATCCACCCCTCACAGGTCACGCCTTGCAACGAGGTCTTTTCCCCGACCGAAGACGAAGTCAGTTGGTCGCAAAAAATCATCAAAGCTTTTGAACAACCAGAAAATGCCCGAAAAGGCGTGATTACGGTCGATGGCCGAATGGTTGAGCGATTGCACTTGGTGATGGCGCGACGCGTCGCAGCCATCGCCCAAGCCATTAACGCTCGGTCGCGTGCCGAAGAACCGTGGTTTTGAAAGCCACGCGACAGGATGCGGCTGTTGACCGCGAGCGCCCGGCACTAAAAACTGTTGCGATAACCGGAAGACAACCTGAATAACACCCGTCATATGTCGCGCTCTAGGCGTGCATTCATCCATTAAGAGGCCGACAAGATGACGGGCACGAAGACCAACGCCGGCAACTTTTTCGAAGACTTTCGTTTCGGCCAGGAAATTATCCACCCGACGCCGCGCACCGTTACATACGGCGACGTCGCACTATACACCGCGCTCTATGGCTCGCGCTTTGCCGTGCAATCGTCCGATGAATTCGCCAAAGCGTTGGGATATCCGCGCTCGCCAATTGACGATCTGCTGACGTTTCATGTCGTATTCGGAAAAACCACCCCGGAAATTTCTCTCAATGCGATTGCCAATCTTGGTTATGCAAATTGCCGCTTTTTGAAACCGGTTTATCCAGGCGATACTCTGAACTCCGTATCCGAAGTCATCGGTTTGAAAGAAAATTCAAATCGGGAAACCGGCACCGTTTATGTGCGTTCGACCGGACGCAACCAGAATGACGAAGTCGTGCTCGAATATTGCCGCTGGGTCATGGTCCGCAAACGCGATAAAAATTCGCCAGCCCCTGAAGCCGTTGTCCCAAAATTGCCAGACCGCGTTGATCCCGCAGAGCTTGCGAAAGCCGTTCCACCGCTCCACATCGCAAACTACAATGTCGCGCTGGCAGGCTCAACCCATCGCTGGGGCGACTACGATGTCGGTGAGAAGATCGATCACGTTGATGGCATGACGCTTGAAGAGGCCGAGCATCAGATAGCAACGCGTCTCTATCAAAACACTGCCAAAGTGCATTTCAATTTGCATACCGAATCCAAAGGCCGCTTTGGTAAGCGTATTGTATACGGTGGTGTCGTGATCTCGCTTGTTCGCGCCCTCTCCTATAACGGTTTGGGCAACGCCTTCCACTTTGCCGCCATCAACGGCGGACGCCACGTAGCGCCGACGTTCGCTGGCGACACAATTTACGCGTGGTCGGAAGTCCTAGAGAAATCTGAAATCCCTGGACGTTCCGATATTGGCGCCCTTCGCGTGCGACTTGTCGGCGTTAAGAATATGGATTGCGCAAACCATCCCTTGAAAACTGACACAGGCGACTATGCCGACGGCGTCATCATCGACCTCGATACTTGGCTCGTGCTACCGCGCTAATCTCAATTGACGAGCCAGCCCCTGGCGCATGACACACCCCTCGATATAGTGTCCGGCAAATTCGGGAGGCGTATTGCATGCTAGCTTTCACTCGCGCAGCTATTGCTGTGATCTCAGGTCTTGCGCTTGCGCCATCAGCGTTGGCCGCAGCACAAACGGCTACGGCTCAAATAAAGAACGCGGCCGGAGCCGATATCGGCATCGTCACATTCACCGAAGCGGCCGCAGGCGTCCTTATAAAATTCGAACTCAAAGGCTTGCCACCGGGCCCGCATGGTGTCCACGTCCACGAAACAGGTTCGTGTGAGGGGGACTTCACAAGCGCTGGCGCGATATTCAATCCGCTCGGCGCGCAGCATGGGTTTTACAACGACGAAGGCCCAATGGCGGGCGATCTGCCGAATATCTTCGCCAATGCCGACGGCACGGCCGTCGCCGAAGTCTTAAGCCCGTTCCTGGCACTCACCAAAGACGTGGAAGATGGCCTATTTGACTCGAACGGTTCGGCACTTGTGCTTTTTGATAAGGCGGACGATCACCTGACCGACCCGGAAGGCGACGCCGGAACACGCCTCGCTTGTGGCGTCATCACACTCAAATAAAGATCAACGCGCCGAAAGCCCCTCATTGATGTGGCATTTGGCGAATTGCTCTCTCCGCCCCCAGCCGTTAGAACGGTTCTGAGATTGAAACTTATAGGATGCCCGATGGCGGATGCCACGACTGGGCGGGGCGCGCGGCGCGCACGGCCGCTCTCACCGCATCTGCAAATCTACACGCCCCTGATCAATATGGTCATGTCGATCCTGCATCGATTAACCGGCGTCGCGCTGTATTTCGGAACGATCCTCTTGGTGTGGTGGCTCATTGCCGCCGCAACCAGTCCAGCCTACTTCGATTATGTGTCGAGCTGGTTTGCGCCTTGGTACGGCCAAGTCGTCCTCATCGGGTACACCTGGGCGCTGCTGCATCATATGATGGGCGGGCTGCGTCACTTCATTTGGGATTTGGGCTACGGCTATGACCTCGGCACCATCGACCTGATGTCGTGGGGCAGCGGTGCCGCGTCACTCATTTTTACAGCACTAATTTGGTTTACCGTCGCCTTCGCACGCGGAGGCGCTTGATCCATGGCCATGCGAACCCCGTTAAAGACAGCACGTCATTTAGGTTCGGCAAAAGAGGGCGCGGATCACTTCTGGAAGCAGCGCATCACCGCTGTCGCCAATCTGTTCCTGGGTTTATTTCTAGTCTGGCTGATTGCCTCGCTCATTGGTGCGGACCATGCCACGGTCAAAGCAAAGCTCGCCGATCCGCTCATTGCACTGGCGCTGCTAGCGTTGATCATCTCGGGAACGATCCACATGCGTCTTGGCATGCAAACGATCATTGAAGACTATGTCCACACCGAAGCGAGCAAAATCGTGCTGCTAATGTTGAATACATTCTTCGCAGCATTCGTGGCACTCGCCAGTATTTTCGCAATTCTAAAATTGAGCTTCGGGGCCTAACCGCAATGTCGGCATTGAATAGTAAATCGAACGGCAAAGCGGCAGCACCACCAATCATGAAATCTGCCTACCCCATCACCGACCACACTTATGATGTCGTCGTCGTCGGCGCTGGCGGCGCTGGTTTGCGCGCGACGCTCGGCTGCGCTGAAGCCGGTCTGCGCACCGCCTGCATTACCAAAGTCTTTCCAACCCGCTCACATACGGTTGCGGCCCAAGGCGGCGTTGCAGCTTCACTCGGGAATATGGGCCCAGACAACTGGCGCTGGCATATGTACGATACCGTCAAGGGGTCTGACTGGCTCGGCGATCAGGATTCCATTGAATACCTTTGCCGCAACGCGCCTGCCGCTGTTTATGAATTGGAGCATTACGGCGTTCCATTCTCGCGCACTGAAGACGGCAAAATCTATCAGCGCCCGTTCGGCGGCATGACCACGGAATTCGGCGAAGGCCCACCCGCACAGCGCACCTGCGCCGCAGCTGACCGCACCGGTCACGCTATGCTGCACACGCTCTATGGCCAATCGCTGCGCCACTCGGCGGAATTCTTCATAGAATATTTCGCCCTCGATCTCATCATGGACCAAGACGGCGCTTGCCGTGGCGTTGTCGCGATGTGCCTAGAAGACGGCACTATTCATCGCTTCCGATCAAAACGGACAATCTTAGCGACAGGCGGATACGGCCGCGCCTACTTCTCTTGCACGTCTGCGCATACTTGCACCGGCGATGGCAATGCGATGGTGCTGCGCGCGGGCCTACCTTTGCAAGATATGGAATTCGTGCAATTCCACCCAACCGGAATTTACGGCGCAGGCGTCCTCATCACCGAGGGTGCGCGCGGCGAAGGCGGCTATCTGACGAACTCTAAAGGCGAGCGCTTCATGGAGCGCTACGCACCGCACGCCAAAGACTTAGCATCCCGCGATGTCGTCTCGCGCTCAATGACCATCGAGATTCGCGAAGGCCGTGGCGTCGGTGCGGAGAGCGACCACATCTATCTCCATCTCGACCATCTCGATCCAAAAATTCTCGCCGAGCGCCTGCCCGGCATCACCGAAAATGCCAAAGTCTTTGCCGGCGTCGATCTGCGCCGCCAACCCATCCCCGTTTTGCCGACCGTCCACTACAACATGGGCGGCATACCGACCAACTATCACGGCGAAGTCCTGACCAAAAAAGGCGGCGATCCCGACCACATTGTCCCCGGCTTGATGGCGATTGGCGAAGCAGCTTGCGTTTCAGTGCATGGCGCCAATCGTCTCGGATCGAACTCTCTTATCGATCTCGTCGTGTTCGGTCGCGCCGCAGGCCTGCGCTGCGGCGACACGATTGAACAGCAAGCTTCGCAGCCCGATCTGCCCAAAGACGGTCACGAGTTGGCGCTGTCGCGTCTCGACAAATTCCGACACGCCAACGGCGGCACGCCGACATCGGCGCTGCGCCTGCGCATGCAAAAGATCATGCAAGCTAACTGTGCCGTGTTCCGCGATGGCCCAGTGCTGAAGGAAGGTGTCGAAAAGATTTCGCAAGTCTGGAAAGACACCGCCGACATTCGCGTCACCGACCGTTCATTGATCTGGAACTCGGACCTGATCGAAACCCTGGAATTCGATAACCTCATTTCGCAGGCAGCCGTTACTGTAGTCGGTGCAGAGGCTCGGAAGGAAAGCCGCGGCGCGCACGCGCGCGAAGACTTCCCCAAGCGCGATGATGTCAATTGGATGAAACACACCCTGGCCTGGGCTGACGATCACACCTGCACGGTCAAACTCGACGACCGACCGGTCCACAAAAACACGCTGACGAACGAAATCGCCTACATCGAACCCAAAGCGCGCGTGTATTGATCTGCTCCTGTCAAGAATAGCGTTCTGACACCAAGCTGCTGTAGTGTCCCGCAACGCTGAGGGAAAACGCAGTGAGCCAATCTATCCCTGACGATCGAGATGACGCCGACACGCGCATGCCGCCCGATCCGTTTGCGGCGGTTCTGCCCGCGTTGGCAGCACTTGGCGCGATCGCGTCCATTGCTGCCATCAATTGGTCAGGTCAGGAAAAAACCGCCAGCCGCACGCGCACCAAGCGTAAAACCGGCGCAGCGTTGCGCGATCTCGAAACCTGTTGTCTAGGCCTGGCAGAAATCTTCCGACGCTTTCAACGTCATCCCAAAGTCTTTGGCGGCGAAGGCGGACAATCGGCAGCCCCGATGAAATTTGGTGTTCACGGCAAACGCATTCGCGCTGAGGCGCAACGCGAATATCTACATCTCATGAATGATATTGCCTCCAAACTTGTGGCCGCCGCGCAAAATGCTTTCGACGTGATGACGGCCATCGAAGATGGCGACATCGATGCCCCCGAAGAGATTTTCTTTGGCTTTGGCGAACAGCAGGAAAAGCTCAACGCACTCATGCAAGAGCGCGCCACCTTGCGTGTCGCGGTCGATACGGGCGGAGTAGTCGCCGAAGCGCTCATCAGCCTCGTGCGTGAGTTAAAGCGATATCAGAAAACCGCATAACAGGCCAAAGAACCGCAGTTTCGAGTGACCCATGGTCGTCTTGTAACCGTTGACAGTCTTGGTCAGCCAAGCTTGTGTAGTCATCTAAATTCTGTCCCTTCCCGCGAAAGTCGGTCATGGTCCAACTTACCCTTCCAAAAAATTCCAAGATTTCCCAGGGCAAGACCTGGAACCGCCCCGACCGCGAAGGCGATTGGAAGGAATTGAAAGTCTATCGCTGGAGCCCAGACGATGATGACAACCCGCGCATCGACACGTATTTCGTCGATCAAAAGCAATGCGGTCCCATGGTGCTCGATGCACTTTTGAAAATCAAAAATGAAATCGATCCGACATTGACGTTCCGTCGCTCGTGCCGCGAAGGCATCTGCGGGTCGTGCTCAATGAATATTGACGGGACCAATACCCTCGCCTGCTTGAAAGGAATGGACGAAGTTTCCGGCGCGGTCAAAATCTACCCACTACCCCACATGGAGGTCATCAAAGACCTCGTGCCGGATATGTCAAATTTCTACGCCCAACATCGCTCCATCGAACCCTGGCTGAAAACCGATACAGCCACCCCACCTGGCGAATGGAAACAATCGCGCGACGACCGTGAAAAACTCGATGGCTTATACGAATGCATTTTGTGCGCTTGCTGTTCGGCGTCATGCCCTAGCTATTGGTGGAATTCCGATCGCTATTTAGGCCCGGCAATTTTGCTGCAAGCCTATCGCTGGGTCATCGACAGTCGCGATGAGGCCACCGGAGAGCGTCTCGACAATTTGGAAGATCCGTTCCGGCTCTATCGCTGCCATACCATTATGAACTGCGCCAAAGCCTGTCCGAAAGGTCTGTCGCCCGCCAAGGCTATCGCAGAACTCAAAAAGCTGATGGTCGAACGGCGCGTCTAATCCACCATTGAGACAACAAAAAAGGCCAAGCAACAAAAAAGGCTGGTGGCGCGTATCGCTGCCACCAACCTTTTGAAATGAGCGGTGCCCAAGTAGAGCACCGGCAACCTGATCGTGTTGCCCCGTCGCCCGATGCCCAGTCCAGGGCGAGCGGAGCCACAGACGATTTAGGCAGCCTTCTTTTTCGTCTTCTTAGCGGCCGGCTTACGAACGGTCTTCTTTGCGACCTTCTTAGCGGCTGGTTTCTTGCGCTTCGCTGCTGCTTTAGCCATAGGTATATTCTCCCTCTAGAGTTCGAATCAGCTCGAACAATGTGAAGATGAGCAAGTTCGCGCAATTTGTTGATAGAGAAGTTGAATTCGGATTCAATTTTCTCTCCATTCCGGCAATTCTGTTGCATGAATGTCGCAATTTTTCTGTTTTTTGGAGTCAATCACCGAATTAGAGGCGACTTGGATTGCGAATTCGGGGGTGAAATGGAGGCGAAATTCGCCCCTAAAATTAAAAAATGCGAATCACGTCGTCGATATTCAGTCGATTATTGAGAATTCCAATTCCCCAATTTGCATTTTTTCAAAATCACGCTTTGCGGATCATACGCGATTGCAAATCCATCATCGCGTGCATGCGGCCCAAACGGTCGTCAAAGGCTTCCCCTGCAATAGAAAGATAATCGAAGCGCTTGGGAACGATATCGGCCATGACTGATCCATCCTCAATTCGCAATTCAGCCTGATATTTTCTGGCAATCGATTGCATCTTGGCATTATCGGCCATGCAATAAAGCATCAAATGGTGAATCCCGCGATTGCGCGCTGAGCGGATAACTTGTCCCATCAGCAGAGTGGCGAGCCCTTTATTGGCGTAATCGCGCTCGACTGAAAATGCAGCCTCCGCCGTCTGCCCCCAGCCCAATCCGGAAGAATGTTCAACTCGCTTCAATTCAGCAATGGCCCGAATCTGGCCGTCGATAAAATACCCAAACGTCAAATTACCGATATCGGCCATTTTCAAAGCATAAGAGTGAATATAGCCGTCCGACACATCGTGCCCGAAACGACGATGCCGCCCGTCGCGATCCAGCCTCAACAAATGATCGCGCGCCAAGCCAAGTTCGCTGCGCAGAACTTTGCGCTTCATGCCATACAATCGAGGAGTTTCAGGTTCCAAGTCGTCCATAGTCACCATGTCTTTCGGTCAATACGTCGTGCCAAAGAGCGGAAGGCCGCTTACTTCGTCCAACACGGAACATGTAGTACCGAACTGCGTCCGGCCTTGGCTCACAGGCCGCAGTGCGCGCACACCAGCCTTGCACGATTGCGCATTGCGCGCTTAAAACGCCCCTGTTCGTGCTGATTTCGAGTGCACTCGGCACCATCGGTGGACATTCGGTCGCGCGCGTCGGATCAAGAAACATCACAGCGGGTCGCGTCTGTGTTGATCGTAGCAAAGAGCGAGTGAGGATTTAACCCGCCATGGGTCCGACGGGAACGATCCTCAAGCGCTACGATGAGCGCGTTGATTTGGGTGAGATTGAACCCGACGTGGCACAGCGCTCAGTCGCGGCCAGCCTCCATGCCCTACAAGTCGCACTTAAAGACCACGCTCCGACAACCGGCCTGCTCAAGCGTTTTTTCACAAAATCTCAAACAGCCCCCAAAGGCCTCTACATTCACGGCGGCGTCGGCCGCGGCAAAACCATGCTCATGGATCTGTTCTTTGAAGAAATCGACGTCGAACCCAAACGACGTGCGCATTTCCACGAATTCATGTCAGACGTGCATGATCGCATCGGTAAAGCACGCGTTGAAGTCCCCGGCGACCCGATCCCACACGTCGCCCGCCAAATCGCCGGTTCAGCCCGTCTGCTGTGCTTCGATGAATTCCACGTCACTGACATTGCAGATGCGATGATCCTCGGCCGCTTGTTCGCGGGCCTGTTCGCCGCTGGCACCGTCGTCATCGCTACGTCAAACGCACATCCCTCAGCGCTCTATAAAAATGGGCTCAACCGCCAACTGTTTCTGCCATTTATCGATCTCATCACGGCCCACATGGACGTGGTTGAACTAAAGGCCGCGAAAGATTTCCGGCTCGATAAGCTGTCAGGCGCACAACTCTATTTCACGCCCGTCGATGCTGCTGCCACCGCCGCGCTCGATGCCCATTGGAACCGCCTCACCGGCCGCCATCCCGGCAAGTCCCTTGTCATCGACGTCAAGGGTCGCCCGCTCAACGTACCGCTCGCCTCCATGGGAGTCGCCCGTTTCGCATTCGACGACCTGTGCAACCAGCCACTCGGCGCAACCGACTATCTGCACATCGCCCACGCCTTCCATACCGTCATCATTGACGCGATCCCCGTCATAGAGCGCGGCCGCCGCGACGTCGCCCGCAGGTTCATCAATCTCATCGACGCACTCTACGACAGCCGCATATGCCTGATCGCCTCAGCCGAAGCCGAACCCGACGACCTCTATCCCCACGGCGATGGCGCCGATCTATTCGAGCGAACGGCTTCAAGGCTGACCGAAATGCGCTCTGAGGCCTATCTCGCAGGCCATTCCGGCGGCAGGGCCTCAACCTGACGCCACCACCTAGTCAGACACCCACACCATGGTCGCAATTGACGTCATGGCCACCACCTTCGATTTGACCTCAGGCATTTTTTCTCTATTCAAAAGGTTGAACAAGCCCACCCCAGCACGACCCATCCAACAGACGTCGAATGAGGAGACCATAGGCATGGCGCGCACGAAGATTGCACTGATCGGTTCTGGCCAGATCGGGGGCACGCTCGCGCTCCTTGCAGGTCTCAAAGAATTGGGCGACATCGTCCTGACCGACATCATGGAAGGCGTGGCCAAAGGCAAAGCGCTGGACCTAGCGCAAACCGCTTCCGTCGAAGGCTACGATGCGAAATTATCCGGTGCCGGCCCGGAAGGTTACGCCGCCATCGCAGGTGCCGATGTCTGCATTGTCACCGCAGGCGTGCCGCGCAAACCCGGCATGAGCCGTGACGACTTGCTCGGCATCAATTTGAAAGTCATGGAACAGGTCGGCGCTGCCATCAAACAGCATGCGCCAAATGCTTTCGTCATCTGCATCACCAACCCGCTCGACGCCATGGTATGGGCGTTGCAAAAATTTTCTGGTTTGCCCGCCAACAAGGTCGTCGGCATGGCGGGCGTTCTCGACAGCGCGCGATTTTCTTGCTTCCTAGCAGAAGCCGCAGGCGTATCCATCGAAGATGTGCGCGCCATGACGCTCGGTGGCCACGGCGACGATATGGTCCCAATGGTCCGCTACTCGACCATCGGCGGCGTGCCGCTTCCCGATTGCGTTAAGCTCGGAATGTTCAGCCAAGAACAGCTTGATGCCATGATCAAACGCACGCGCGGTGGCGGCGGCGAGATTGTAGCTCTCCTCGGCACCGGCTCGGCGTTCTACGCACCCGCCGCATCCGCCATCGCCATGGCTGACAGCTATATCCGCGATAAAAAGCGCATGCTGCCATGCGCCGCCTATCTCACCGGCCAATATGGCCTCAAAGATATTTACGTTGGCGTGCCGACCATCATCGGGGCGGGCGGCATCGAAAAAGTCGTCGAACTCAATCTAGATGCTTCGGAACAGGCCATGTTCGATAAATCGGTCGCGTCGGTCTCCGGCCTGATCGACGCCTGCAAAACTATTCAGCCGACGCTGGCTTAGGCGTTCCAACGTCAGCTTCGTCACGCGCTGCACTCTGAGTTTTGGGAATTATTTCTATGAACATCCATGAATATCAGGCCAAAGAACTCTACCGCGAATTTGGCATACCCACGCCCGTCGGCTATCCGGCATTCACCGTTGATGAAGCGGTCGCGGCGGCTGAAAAACTCCCTGGCCCTGTCTATGTCGTCAAAGCGCAAATCCATGCGGGCGGACGCGGCAAGGGCAAGTTCAAGGAAGCCGCCGCTGGCGAAAAGGGCGGCGTGCGGCTTGCAAAATCCATCGACGAAGTGCGCACCTTCGCCAAAGAAATGCTGGGACATACTCTGGTCACCGTGCAAACCGGTCCCGCAGGCCGCGTTGTCAATCGCCTTTATGTCGAAGACGGTTCTGCGATCGATCGCGAACTCTATCTATCCGCGCTCGTCGATCGCGCCACATCACGTATCGCATTCATTGTCAGCCAGGCAGGCGGCATGAACATCGAAGACGTCGCCCACGATACGCCCGAGCAAATCCACACCATGACGGTCGATCCGGCCACCGGCTTCCAACCTCATCACGGCAGGCAAGTGGCGTTCGCGCTGGGCCTCAAAGGCGATGCCGTCAAAGCGTGTGGCAAGCTCGTTGAAAGCGTCTATCGCATGGTCGTCGAAAAAGACATGAGCATGCTCGAAGTTAATCCACTGATAGTCACCAAAGACGGCAAGCTCGTGTGCCTCGACGGCAAGATGGATTTCGACTCCAACGCACTCTATCGCCACCCGGAAATCGTCGCCTATCGTGATCTTGGCGAAGAAGACCCAGCCGAAATCGAAGCCTCGAAATACGACCTCGCCTTCATCAAGCTCGACGGCAACATCGGCTGCCTCGTCAATGGTGCAGGCCTCGCGATGGCAACCATGGACATCATCAAGCTGCACGGCATGGAACCGGCGAACTTCCTCGACGTGGGTGGCGGTGCCTCAAAAGAAAAAGTCCAAGCAGCCTTCAAGCTCATTCTCGCTGATCCCGCCGTCAAAGGCATCTTGGTCAACATCTTCGGCGGTATTATGCGTTGCGATATCATCGCCGAAGGCGTCATCGCTGCCGCCCGCGAGATGGATATCAAAGTTCCGCTCGTCGTGCGATTGGAAGGCACCAACGTCGAACTTGGCAAAAAACTGCTCATGGAGTCGGGCTTAAAAATCATTCCCGCCGACGACCTCGGCGACGCCGCCAAGAAAATCACCGACGAAGTCAAAAAGGCGGCTTAACGCGAGCAGGGTCGCGCCATGGTCTGGATCACGCTCATCGCGCTCGCATTAACAAGCGGCATGGTCTTCGGTCTCGTAGCGGCCATCGTGCGTGCCAAAGGCCGTCGCGCGGCCATGATGTCGTCTGCGGCGTTGGCTCTTGCTGCCCTCGCAACGGCAGCACTTGCCTACTCCGCCTATCTCGAAACCCGCCAAGGTGCTCTGCCACCCGACCACTTCTACAACACTGTGCTCGGCAATATCGTCGTCGTGGGCGGCCTTGTGGCATCAGCAGGCACAATTCTCGGCCTGATCGCCGCATATGTGGCGCTCATCAAGCGATAAACTCCAGAAATACCGACCGCAAATCGCTACCTCCCACTATAGTCGCCCCACAACCTTCGTCGCCCTTGCTGCACTGCAAAAAATGCGCAACATTGCAGGCTCAAGCAGCGCGGGCGCACCACGGGGCAGCAATGGCTATTCTGATCGATAAAAAAACAAAAGTAATCTGCCAAGGCATCACCGGCAGTCAGGGCACATTTCACACCAAACAAGCAAAAGCTTACGGCACGCAAATCGTTGGCGGCGTCACGCCTGGCAAGGGTGGCACCAAACATCCAGACGCAGAACTCGCTGACGTGCCTCTGTTCGATAGCGTCATCGAAGCCGTCGCCAAAACCGGCGCCACCGCGACCTCGATCTACGTCCCACCGCCGTTCGCAGCCGATGCCATCCTCGAAGCCATCGACGCACAACTGCCACTCATCGTCTGCATCACCGAAGGCATCCCGGTGATGGACATGGTGCGCGTGAAACGCGCGCTGGAAGGCTCGAAATCACGCCTTGTCGGGCCCAACTGCCCGGGGCTGCTGACGCCTAATCAATGCAAGATCGGCATCATGCCCGGTAACATCTTCAAAAAAGGCTCCGTCGGTATTGTATCGCGCTCGGGCACGCTGACCTACGAAGCCGTCAAACAAACGACCGACGTCGGCCTTGGCCAAACAACAGCCGTTGGTATTGGCGGCGATCCCGTCAAAGGCACGGAATTCATCGACGTGCTCGATCTCTTTCTGTCAGACCCCGAAACGCAATCGATCATTATGATCGGCGAAATCGGCGGCTCGGCCGAAGAAGAGGCCGCCGAGTTTTTAAGCCGCGAGGCAGCCAAAGGTCGCAAAAAACCGATGGCCGGCTTTATCGCAGGCGTCACCGCGCCTCCGGGCCGCCGCATGGGCCATGCAGGCGCAATCATTTCCGGCGGCAAAGGTAAGGCCGAAGACAAGCTCGCAGCTATGAAAGCTGCCGGTATTGCCATTTCGCCGAGCCCTGCTGCGCTGGGACGAACTTTGGTCGATGTCTTGCGGGCGTAATGTTGCCTAACGACATTGACGGTTGAAACGTCGGTATCGCGCTGAACCCAGTATGCGTTCGCGACCGCGTTTCTAGTCAAGGAGAGCAGGCTCATAGCCAGCGCTCCAAACGGGAGAGACATCGAGCATGTCGCGCCACGCGCCTAACGAAGCTTTTCTTCGCACCTCGTTCTTGAATGCGGCCAACGCACCCTACATCGAGGACATGCAGGCCGAGTACGAACGCAATCCCGGTGCCGTCTCCGATGAATGGCGTCACTTTTTTGAAAGCCTGAAGGAACCGACGACGACGAGTGCAACAAGCGGCGGACCCGCGTGGGCTGCACCTTTATCGATGTTGCTGAATGACAGCGGCACCAATCGCGATTTGGTCGGCGCACTCACGGGTGACTACGGCGAAGTCGAACAATCGATCCGTGGCAAAATCGAGCGACAAGCGCAGCATACCGGTTTCGAACTGACGCCCGCCGCATCGCTGCGGGCTACGCGAGATTCTATCCGTGCCTTGATGTTGATCCGTGCCTACCGCGTCATCGGCCACCTCGCCGCCGATCTCGACCCGCTCGGCCTCGCCGACCGCAAAATCCATCGTGAACTTTTACCTGAGACGTACGGCTTCACCGATGCCGATCTCGATCATCCGATTTTCATCGACCGCGTCATGGGCCTTGAGACGGCCAGCATGCGGCAGATCCTAGCGATCCTGCGCCGTACCTATTGCCGCCAGATCGGCGTGCAGTTCACGCACATCACCGACCCTGCACAAAAAGGCTGGATTCAAGAACGCATCGAAGGCGCGGAAAAAGATATCCGCTTCACGGTCGAAGGCCGCAAAGCCATTCTGCGCAAATTGATCGAAGCCGAAACTTTCGAAAAATTCTGCGACATCAAATACACCGGCACCAAGCGCTTTGGCCTCGACGGCGGCGAAGCGATGATCCCGGCACTCGAACAAATCATCAAGCGCGGCGGCCATCTCGGCGTGCGCGAAATCGTCATGGGCATGGCCCATCGCGGTCGTTTGAATGTTCTCGCCAGCGTGATGTCGAAACCGTTGCGCGCCATCTTTAAAGAATTCAAAGGCGGATCGTTCAAGCCTGATGATGTCGAAGGTTCGGGCGACGTCAAATATCATCTCGGCGCGTCGTCCGACCGCGCCTTCGATGGCAATAACGTGCATTTGTCGCTCACCGCCAACCCATCGCATTTGGAAATTGTCGATCCCGTCGTGCTGGGTAAGGTCCGCGCGAAACAAGACCAACATGGGTGCGCCGCAGGTGAGCGCACGCCCATCATGCCGCTGCTCATTCACGGCGACGCGGCCTTCGCGGGTCAAGGCGTGGTGGCCGAATGTTTCGGCTTGTCGGGCCTTCGAGGTCACCGCACCGGCGGCTCGATCCACTTCGTGATCAATAACCAGATCGGCTTCACGACGAGCCCGCATTTCTCGCGCTCATCGCCCTACTGCTCCGACGTCGCGTTAATGATCGAAGCGCCGATTTTCCACGTCAACGGCGACTATCCAGAAGCCGTCGTGCACGTCGCCAAAATCGCCACCGAATTCCGCCAGCGCTTCCAGAAGCCGGTGGTTATCGACATGTTCTGTTATCGCCGCTTCGGTCACAATGAAACCGACGAGCCGATGTTCACGCAACCCGCCATGTACAAGCGCATCAAAGCGCATCCGGGCGTGGTTGAAAAATACTCCAACTACCTCGTCGAAGAAGGCGTGCTCACAAGTGCCGAAGTCGATGAAATGAAAGCCGGCGTCCGTGCAACCCTCGACGCTGAATTCGCCGAATCTGATAGCTACAAGCCTAACAAGGCCGATTGGTTGGATGGCCGCTGGTCAGGGCTTGCGCGTCCCGATACCGACGATTGGCGCGGCAATACCGGCGTTGAAATCGACAAACTCCAAGACATCGGTCGCGCCATTACCGCCCTGCCCCCGACGTTCACACCGCACAAAACCATCTCCAAACTCCTCGAAAAACGACGCGAGATGATCGATAGCGGCAAAGGCATCGACTGGTCGATGGCCGAACATATGGCGTTTGCGACGCTGGTCATGGATGGTTTTCCTGTTCGGCTGTCCGGTCAAGACGTCGAGCGCGGCACCTTCTCGCAGCGCCATTCGGTCCTGATTGATCAAGACAACGACCGAACTTACGCGCCTTTGAAACACATCGCACCAAACCAAGCTCGTTTCGAAGTCATCAACTCGATGCTGTCGGAAGAAGCCGTCCTCGGTTTCGAATATGGCTACTCACTCGCCGAACCCAACGCACTCACGGTATGGGAAGCGCAGTTCGGAGACTTCGCCAACGGCGCACAAGTTATCTTCGATCAATTTCTGTCATCGGGAGAACGCAAGTGGTTGCGTATGTCGGGCCTCGTCTGCCTTCTGCCGCATGGCTATGAAGGCCAAGGCCCGGAACATTCCTCCGCCCGTCTTGAACGCTTTCTACAATTGTCAGCAGAAGACAATTGGCAAGTTGCCAACTGCACCTCGCCTGCGAATTACTTCCATATTTTACGCCGCCAACTCCATCGCAAATTCCGTAAGCCGCTCATCTTGATGACACCGAAATCGCTGCTGCGTCACAAGCGTGTGATCTCGACCATTGAAGAACTAGGTCCAGGTAGCGGCTTTCATCGTTTGCTATGGGATGACGCGCAACTTGGCCAATCAGAGTTGAAACTTCGTCCCGACAACGAAATCCGTCGTGTGGTTCTGTGCAGCGGCAAGGTTTATTACGACCTGCTGGAAGCGCGTGACACGCAAGGCCGTGATGACGTCTATCTGCTGCGTGTCGAACAACTCTATCCCTTCCCGGCGCGCGCGCTCATCCAGGAACTCGGACGTTTCAAATTCGCTGAAATTGTCTGGTGCCAGGAAGAACCCAAGAACATGGGCGCATGGCCGTTCATGGACCCCAACATAGAGTGGGTGCTAGAGCACTTGGGCTACATTCACCGTCGCCCGCGCTATGCGGGCCGCCCGGCATCCGCCTCGACCGCAACCGGACTTCTCTCACAGCACATCAAAGAGCAAACGGCCCTTGTCGCCGACGCGCTCGGCACCTAACCGAAGGTATTGAGGCTCAAAATGTCGATTGAAATTCGCGTTCCGACCCTTGGCGAGAGCGTCACGGAAGCCACCGTTGGCAAGTGGTTCAAAAAAGTCGGCGAGGCCGTAAAGGCTGACGAGCCATTGGTCGAACTCGAAACCGATAAGGTGACGGTGGAAGTGCCCGCACCCGCATCGGGCATCATGGGCGATATTCTGGTCCAGTCTGGAACGACCGTGGCAGTAGGATCTTTGTTGGCTGCTCTTCAGGGCGGCGCACCTGCGGCGAAAGCCAAAACGGCAGAACCAGCCAAAGCGCCAGCAGCTCCGGCGACGAAAGCCGAAGCCCCACCGAAGGCACCCCCCGCGCCATCGCCAGCAGCATCAACCGACATGCCGCCCAGTCCCGCTGCCCGTAAAGCACTGACCGAAGCAGGCATCGAAGCCAATAGCGTTTCTGGCTCAGGCAAACGCGGCCAGGTCTTGAAAGAAGACGTCACAGCCGCCGCTCACAAACCAGCCCCCCAATTGTCATCAGAATCGACAGCAGCCGACCTCGAAGCCATGCCGACACCCGCCGCACCGCGCGCAAACGCTGTCGCTGTCCAACCTGCCCCGCCCATCGCGCTGAATATGAAAGACGTGCGCTTACCGGCAGCATCCAACGACGCCAGCCGCGAAGAGCGCGTCAAGATGAGCCGATTGCGCCAGACCATCGCCCGCCGTCTCAAAGACGCACAAAACGCCGCCGCCATGCTGACCACATTTAACGACGTCGACATGAGCGCCGTCATGGCACTGCGCGCGCAATACAAAGACGTGTTCGAAAAGCGCCACGGCGTGAAGCTCGGCTTCATGGGCCTATTCGTCAAAGCTTGCATCCAAGCGTTGCGCGATATCCCTGCCGTCAACGCCGAGATCGACGGCGATGAATTGATCTACAAAAATTACTATCACATCGGCGTCGCTGTCGGCACCGAGAAGGGGCTTGTGGTCCCCGTCGTGCGTGACGCCGACCGCATGACGCTCGCCGAGATCGAACAAAAAGTCACCGACTTCGGCCGCCGCGCGCGCGACAGAAAATTGTCCATCGAAGATATGCAGGGCGGCACCTTCACGATTTCGAACGGCGGCGTTTACGGCTCGCTCATGTCCACGCCAATTCTCAATGCGCCGCAATCCGGCATCCTTGGCATGCACCGCATCGAAGAGCGCCCGGTCGTGCGCAACGGCCAAGTGGTCGCTCGTCCGATGATGTATCTCGCGCTTTCTTACGATCACCGCATCGTTGACGGCAAAGAGGCTGTGACCTTCTTGGTGCGTGTCAAAGAATGCCTCGAAGACCCGCAGCGCTTCATCTTGGAACTATAATCGCAATGCCTTCGCCCTACGATCTCGTCGTCATCGGCACCGGCCCCGGCGGCTACGTATGCGCCATCCGTGCCGCCCAACTCGGCATGAAAGTCGCCGTTGTCGAAAAACGCGCAACCCACGGCGGCACGTGCTTGAACGTCGGCTGCATTCCATCGAAAGCCTTGCTGCATGCCTCCGAAGCCTACGACGCAGCCAACCATCATTTCGCGGCCATGGGGATCGCCGTCACCCCCAAACTCGATCTCGCTAAAATGCAGGCCTTCAAGCTCGAAGGCGTGAAAGGCAACGTCGATGGCGTGGCCTTCTTGCTCAAGAAAAATAAAATCGACAGCTATCACGGCACCGGACGCATCAATGGCCCCGGTAAAGTCGGCGTGACGTTGGATGACGGCGAAGCGCAAACGCTTGAGGCAAAACACGTCGTTATTGCCACCGGCTCGGATGTCATTCGCCTGCCCGGAATCGAGATCGACGAAAAACGCATCGTCTCATCCACGGGCGCACTGGAACTCAGCAAGGTCCCCGCCAAACTTCTCGTCATCGGTGCTGGCGTCATCGGACTGGAATTAGGCTCCGTTTGGCGTCGTCTCGGCGCCGAAGTGGTCGTCATCGAATATCTCGAACGCATCCTGCCGGGCATGGATGCCGATGTCGCCAAATCCTTCCAGCGCATTCTCGAAAAGCAAGGCATCGCCTTCCGCTTGGGCAGCAAAGTGACGGCCGTCGATGCGTCACCGAAAGGCGTCACAGCCCACGTCGAACCGGCATCGGGCGGGCCCTCGCAAACCGTCACCGCCGATGTCGTACTCGTCGCTGTTGGCCGCACGCCCTACACCGAGGGCCTCGGTCTCGCCGAAGCGGGCGTCGCGCTAGATGCCAAAAAACGAATCCTCGTCGATGGCCACTATCAAACCAACGTGTCGGGCATCTTTGCCATCGGCGACGTGATCGCAGGCCCGATGCTCGCCCACAAAGCCGAAGATGAAGGCATCGCCGTCGCTGAAACCATCGCTGGCCAAGCAGGCCATGTGAACTACGGCGTCATCCCGAACGTCATCTACACGCACCCCGAAGTCGCCAGCGTCGGGAAAACCGAAGAAGAACTGAAGACCGACAACATCGCTTACACGGTCGGCAAATTTCCTTTTACCGCCAACGGCCGCGCCAAGGTCAATCGCACCACAGACGGCTTCGTCAAAATTCTCGCTGACGCCACAACAGACCGCATCCTGGGCGTCCACATTGTCGGTGCTCACGCAGGCGAATTGATCGCCGAAGCCGCCGTGATTATGGAGTTCGGCGGATCGGCAGAAGATTTAGCCCGCACCTGCCACGCTCACCCGACGCTCACCGAAGCTGTAAAAGAGGCTGCACTCGCGGCCGGAAAACGCGCCATTCATATGTGATTGAGACCAAAGTCAGCGCGAACTAGCGAACCAATCGCCGAACATCCGCGTTACATCTTGAGCGACCCTTTGCAATATCCGATGCAGCACGACCAAACCCGGGAGATAAAAACATGAGACTTCCCGCCACCTACTTTGCGACCCTCGTGTTTTTCTTGGCCGTCGATATGGTTTGGCTGGGCTTCGTCGCCAAAGATTTTTACCGCTCTGGCATCGGTCACTTGATGGGTGATGGCTTCAACATCCCAGCGGCATTCGCGTTTTATCTCATCTACATCTTCGGCATCATGATGTTTGCCATCAATCCCGCTGTCGAAGCAGGCGATTGGCAACGCGCCGCTATCCTCGGCACAGCCTTCGGATTTTTCTGCTACGCAACGTACGACCTCACCAATCTTGCAACCTTGCGCGATTGGCCCGTGTCGCTGGCAGTCGCCGACACGGTCTGGGGTGCTGTTCTCACTGGTGCTGCGGCCGTGGTCGGATATTCAGTGGCGAGCCGCTTCTAAAGTACGAGCGATATTATTCAACGGCTGAAACTGTGAAGCCCGCCTCGCGAAATAACGCGACCAATCCGGTTTGCCCTGGCAAGTGCAACGCTCCAACAGCGATAAACACTTCGCCTTTATCGAGCAGCGATTTTGCGGCGTCGCGCATCCGCGCGTTTCGCTCCACAAGCAAAGATGTCTTAAAACCTTCAAAGGCATCGGCGGAAATACCGTGCTGTGAAGCGAGCGCAATTTGAAACGGCATCGCCGCGCCAAGTTCACGCTTCAAGTACATCTGCACCAGCGTTTCCATCATGTCGTCGGCGCGATCGGCATATTTCAGACCAACTTTCAACATCTGCAATTGCTGATCTTCAGGCACTGATGCGAGCGCACTCAACTGCTGTTCGATACTTTCAAGTCCGACAACCGCGATTTTATTTTTCTGCGCTTCCTCAGCGATTTTCATATCGAGAACAGCCGCACCGGAAGCAACCTTCTGCCGCTCGCAATCCGATAACGCCAACAGCATATTGACCAGCCATGGCTTAAACATGCCGGCAAATTCTCCCGGCATGCCGGACTTCGCAACAACCTGCTGAACAATTTTATATTCGTCAGCCGTCAATTGGCTCTGCAAATTTTTGCCGTCCGAATACATCAGAAGATCGGTCGCTTTGCTCATGCCATCGGCCAGCGCCTTTTCGGAAAGATCCGCGACTTCAAGAGCCAGAGTTTTTGAACTTTTGATTGCCGACATCACCGCAGGCGATAATTCCGTCAGTCGCCGATCGCTCAAATGCATCGTGCCGAACAAATACGATGTGCCAACGCCAGGCTTTTCAATTTTCCAAAGCACGGCTTCCGTATTGCCGAGCGCGCGGCTTTCGGTTTGCACTTTCTGAAACAGATCTGGAGCTTTTTCTGCGAGTTCAGCCAGCATGTCGTCGCCATGACACGACGCGGCGCTTTCAGTCTTTTTCGAGGGCTCCGCAGCATAAACATTCGCGGACCCGAAGCAGCCAGCGACAACGACACAACAAACAAAAGCGAGAGTGCGAAAAACAGACATGATGATACTCGTAAACGACAGACGATAAATACTCAGTACACAAATCTATCGCGCACCCGCCCGAGGATGCGCCTGATCATAAACGCTCAGTAGGCGTTCGCGGTCCACTTCGGTATAAATTTGTGTTGTCGACAACGAGGCATGACCCAGAAGTTCTTGGATTTGCCGCAAATCAGCATCCGCTGACAGCAAATGTGTCGCAAACGAATGGCGTAAAGCATGTGGCGTTGCAGTATCCGGTAATCCCAAGTCGTGGCGCAGTTTTTCCATCGCCAGTTGAATGAGGCGCGGCGAGAGCGGCCCACCGCGTGCGCCAAGAAACAGCGGTCCATCCGGCGCTAACGGGAAAGGACAAAGCTCCACGTACTTAGCAATAGCTTGCGATACGATGGCGAGAGCCGGCACCATACGCTCGCGTCCGCCTTTACCCGTAATTTGCATCACGTCGCGACCATCGAGCGGCGCGGTCCGCAACGTCAAACTCAACGCTTCGCTGATGCGCAATCCGCATCCGTAAAGCAGCAGCAGCACCGCCGTATCGCGCGCTGCGATCCAACCATTGTCATCGCGTGCGTCACTGCCGACCACACGCGCCGCCAATTCCACCGTCAACGGCTTGGGCACACCGTGCGGAATTTTCGGTAACGCGATCTGCATCACCGCGCGATTTTTCAAAACCTCTTCACGCTCAAGCCATTTGAAAAACATGCGCAACGCCGACAGCGACCGCGCCAGCGATCGTGAAATGACGCCAGATTTGCGCCGGTTTGCTAAAAACACGCGCAGCGTTTTGGCATCGAGTTTTTCTAAGTCACCCAGGCACGGCGCATGACCCAAATGTCGTTTTAAGAATCCAAGGAACTGACGCAGGTCGCGCTCGTAAGCTTCTCGCGTCGCTTCGCTCTGTCCGCGCTCATTGCCGATATGCGCCAGCCAATCACGGATCGCCGCGCGTAAATCCTCGCCCAGCGGCAGAAGCGCATCATCCATCAAAATGTCGTCGAGCGTATCCATCTCACTCCGGCTTAGCGTTCAGGAAAAACCAACTTCAAAAAATCCAGGACTCAAGATAACGCATCAACTGAGCACCGCTCACACCCTTGGCCCGAATCGTTAACGCCGCGTTAACACTATCAATACGGCTTACAGCACTTTGCCCGGGTTCAAAATACCGCGCGGATCGAGCGCCTGTTTGATCGCCCGCATCATCTCGATCTCGACGTCAGACTTCGCCCGCACCAGTGCCTCGCGCTTCATCTGACCAATGCCATGTTCCGCCGAAATCGAACCGTCCATGTCTGTGACGAGGGCGTGCACAGCCTCTGACATGGTCTCCCAGAACGCAAGAAACGCGGCCTTATCCATGCCGACCGGTTGCGAGACGTTGTAATGAATATTGCCGTCGCCAAAATGTCCGAACGGTACCGGTCTTGCCCCGGCACACACCTGCTCGACAATCCGACCCGCGCGCTCAAGAAACTCTGGAATACGCGCTACCGGTACAGAAATGTCATGCTTGATGCTGCCACCCGCACCTTTTTGCGCTTCTGAAAAACTCTCGCGCAGTTTCCAAAAGTCACGGGCCTGCTGCCCTGATTGCGCGATCACGGCGTCTTGCACAATGCCATCATCGCTCGCTGCTTGCAGCAGACCGGCAAGTTGCCCCATCGCGCGCCCATCGGCGCACCCGCTCGAAAACTCGATGAGCGCATACCAAGGGTGCGACCCTCGAATTGGCGCGCGCACACCAGCCCCATACGCCAACGCAAAATCCTGCACACCTGCCGACCAAAATTCGAATGCCGTGAGCCCGCTGCCCGCCAACGTTTCAATGCGTCGAAATAAAGCCAACGCGTCTTCGGATCGCGCAAGCGCCACAACCGCCGTCGCTTGCCCCGCCGGACGCGGCACCATGCGCAACGCCGCCGCCGTGATAACGCCGAGTGTACCTTCCGATCCAATCAGAAGATCGCGCAGATCGTATCCCGTGTTATCTTTTTTTAACCGCCGCAAACCTTGCCAAACGCGGCCATCCGCCAGAACCGCCTCAAGACCCAACGTCAAATGACGCGCGTTGCCGTACGCTAGAACACCGGTTCCACCTGCGTTGGTCGCCAGCACACCACCGATACGGGCGCTGCCTTCCGAGGCAAGACTCAACGGAAACATCATGCCGACAGCCTCAGCCGCAGCTTGCGCGTCCGCCAGCGTCACACCCGCTTCAACGACGAATGTCCCACCCGCTGCATCGACATCGCGCACAGCGCGCATGCGCTCAACAGATAGAATTATCTCATCGCCCGCTGCCGATGGAATTTGCCCACCAACCAAACCGGTATTGCCTGCTTGAGGAACCACGCCCACCCGCTCGGCATGTGCCAAAGCTAAAATGCGCGATACCTCATCCGTCGAACCTGGACGCAGAACAACAGGCGTGCGCCCGACATAGCGATCGCGCCACTCACGTAAATATCCAGCCTGCTCCTCCGGCCGCAAAATCGCATGCGCCGCGCCGACAATATCGACGAAGCGCGCAATCAAAGCAGCCGATAGAATTTTAACCGTCACGCCGTCAGCTATCCTTGTTCAAGCAGGCGCACATCGCCCCAAACCGACAGTGTGCCATGGCGCCAAACAGCGGGGATAACTTTCGCAAAATAAAGTTGGGTTAACGACAAAACGCCAACATATCGCAGCCGACTAAACGATTTTCTGACCCGTTTTTTTCCAGTCGGCAACGAATGTCGCGAGCCCCGCGTCCGTTAGAGGATGCTTGACCAGCGCTTTCAAAATCGACGGCGGAATAGTCGCCACATCCGCGCCGATCAACGCCGCCTCTTTGACGTGCCCAACCGTGCGGATCGACGCTGCAAGAATATCGGTCGAAAGGTCCGGATAGTTGTCGTAGATCGCACGGATTTCGCGGATCACATCCATACCGTTCAATCCGATATCATCCAACCGGCCAATGAACGGTGAAACGAAAGTCGCGCCAGCCTTCGCCGCAAGCAGCGCCTGGTTCGCCGAAAAGCATAGCGTCACGTTGACCATCGTACCGTCGCTCGCAAACGCCTTGCACGCCTTCAAGCCATCGAGTGTCAACGGCACCTTGATGGTCACGTTATCGGCGATCTTCGCCAACTCGCGCCCTTCCTTCATCATGCCGTCGAAATCGGTCGCCGCCACTTCAGCCGACACCGGACCTGGAACAACGGCACAAATCTCGGCAATGATCTCTTTGAAGTCACGCCCAGCTTTGGCCACTAATGTCGGGTTCGTCGTCACACCGTCGAGCAAGCCCGTCGCCGCTAACTCTTTGATCTCGGCCACGTCCGCTGTATCGACGAAGAATTTCATTGAGGTCTCCTACACTCGTCCTTTAAGTCCCGGTCACGTCAGTCCATCGTTTGCGCCAGCAGCATAGCGTGCCTTGAGCATGCCTGAACTGCGCAATGATGCTGCTATGACGATACGGTGACATAGCTTCTAGTTGGCGGCCCCCGGTTTGGAAAGTCTGCTCGAAATCATGGGAAATAACCCGGCTCTTCCGGGCCCCACAGTGCCGGTTTTGATGCCCGTCGCGCTCGGTCAAACCTACGATTATCTCGTGCCGCCTGGCTTTGAGATTGCTCCGGGAGATTTCGTGCTGGTGCCATTTGGCCCACAAAGCCGCATCGGTATTGTTTGGGATACACCTCAAGGCGAACAAAAGCCTCTCGATCCGAAAAAGCTGAAAGCGCTGACAACAAGGATCGACGTCCCGCCGCTGCCGATCATGTCGCTGCGCTTTGCCGAATGGGTGGCGAAATATACCCTCGCACCGCTCGGTATGGTCGCCCGCATGATGATGAGCGCCGACAGCGCGTTCGATCCCCCCAAACCGCGCTTCGGCGTGCGCCTCGTCGATGATGCACCCCCACCATCGAAAATGACGCCCGCCCGCACCCGCGCCTTACAGTTTGCAGCCGACGGTCAGATCCGCTCGAAATCCGAACTCGCGCAATTGGCCGCCTGCTCCACCGGCGTGATCGACGGCCTCGTGTTGGCTGGCAGCCTCGTCGATGTCGCAATCCCCGAGCGACAATTCCCGCGACCCAATCCAACTCACGCGCAAACAGAATTCACCGATGATCAAGCGCACGCCGTCAGCGGCCTCATCAGCGCCGTCGATGCCGATAATTTTTCCGTCACGCTGCTCGATGGCGTCACAGGCTCCGGCAAAACCGAAGTCTATTTCGAAGCTGTTGCGCGCACATTGGCAGCGGGTCATCAGGCGCTCATCATGTTGCCCGAGATCGCCCTTACTAGCCAATTCCTTGATCGCTTTGAACGTCGCTTCGGCGCAAAACCAGTCGAGTGGCATTCAGCTTTGGCCGCCGCCGAACGCGGCCGCATCTGGAAAGGCGTCGCCACTGGAGACGTGCGCTGCATCGTCGGCGCGCGCTCGGCACTCTTCCTGCCCTACCCGCAATTGGGCCTTATCATCGTCGATGAAGAACACGACCAAGGCTACAAACAAGACGACCGCGTCCACTATCAGGGACGAGACATGTGCGTCGTGCGCGGCAACCTTGGAAAATTTCCAGTCGTCCTCGCATCGGCCACACCGTCCATTGAAAGCCATGTCAACGCGCTCCACGGACGCTACCGCCATCTCGTTTTGCCGGGTCGCTTCACCGGCGTTGATATGCCGGACGTTGCTGCCATCGACATGAAGCGCGAAGGCCCAGAGCCTGGCAAATGGCTCGCCCCGCGCCTCGTCTCCGCCATGACGGACGCCTACGCAAAAGGCCAGCAATCGCTATTGTTTTTGAACCGTCGCGGTTACGCCCCGCTCACGCTGTGCCGAAGCTGTGGCCATCGCATCGAATGTCCTCAATGCACCGCATGGCTCGTCGAACATCGCTTCAAAAAGCGTCTCGACTGCCATCACTGCGGCTTCTCTCTCTCGCTGCCGGAAAAGTGTCCGAACTGCGCGGCACCTGGCAGCCTCGTTGCTTGCGGCCCCGGCATCGAACGCGTCGCCGAAGAAGTGGCCGAACGCTTCCCCTATGCTCGCGTCGCATTGCTCTCGTCCGATCTCATCCCCAGCCTGATCGACATGCGCGCGATGATCCATCGCATCGAAGCGCGCGACGTCGATATCATCATCGGCACGCAGATCGTCGCTAAGGGTCACAACTTTCCTGACCTCGCGCTCGTCGGCGTCGTCGATGGCGATTTGGGATTGGCCCATGGCGCCGATCCGCGCGCAGGCGAACGCACATTCCAATTGTTGCATCAGGTGACGGGTCGAGCTGGTCGCGCGCACACGGTCGGTCGCGGATTTGTGCAAACGCATCTACCCGATCATCCGGTGATGGCCGCCATCGTTGCAGGCGACCGTCAGGCATTCTTGAATTACGAAATCAAAACCCGGCAGAAAGGTCTGCTCCCACCCTACGGGCGTCTCGCCGCTGTCATCGTCTCGGCACGCGACAAAGAACTTGCCGAACGCACCGCGCGCGATATCGCACGCCGCGCTCCGCCATCGGAAAAAATCACGGTGCTAGGTCCTGCTGAAGCCCCCATTGCCATTGTGCGCGGTCGCTATCGCTGGCGGCTCCTGGTGCGTGCGCCGCGCGATCAGGATCTGCAAAGTTATTTGCGCGCCTGGGAATCCGACATCCCGAAACTGAAAGGCGACATTCGCGTTACCCTCGACATCGACCCCTACAATTTCTTTTAGTTTTATCGAAACGTCATCCCCGCGGGACCACTTGGAAGTCCCCTTGAGGGAAAGGCGGGGATTCGTGCAAGTTAGCCGCCCATTTATCGCGCAGTTCGGACGCTGACGCTTCGTCACCAACTATGCTAAGCACACCTCGCAATTCGCAGAATCGAGCCAGCACATGTCCCTCAAAATCGCCGTCCAGATGGACCCCATCCACGCCATCGACATTCGCGGCGATTCAACGTTCGCAATTCTGCTCGAAGCGCAAAAGCGCGGTCACGATATTTTCTATTACACGCCGAACAATCTTGCGCTCCACGGCGACAAACTCCTCGCGCGCGGCGCAACGCTGACCGTCGAAGACAAAGCCGACGACCACTACGCGCTCACCAAATCGCGCGTCGAAGATTTGAGCAAACGCGATTGCGTGCTGCTGCGCCAAGACCCACCGTTCGACATGAACTACATCACGACCACGCACCTGCTCGAACGCATCCATCCTAAAACGCTCGTCGTCAACGACCCGGCCCACGTCCGCAACGCGCCGGAAAAACTGTTCGTACTCGATTTCCTCGATCTCATGCCGCCAACGCTCGTCACGCGCCAACTCGCTGACGTGCTCGCCTTCCGCGACAAATACAAAGACATCATCGTCAAGCCGCTCTACGGCAACGGCGGCGCAGCGGTGTTCCGCCTGAAGCCCGACGATGGCAACGTCTCATCGCTCGTCGAATTGTTCCAAACCGTGTTCCGCGAACCGTTCATGGTGCAGGAGTATCGCTCGGAAGTAAAAGCCGGCGACAAGCGCATCATCCTCATCGATGGCGAGATCGCAGGCGCCATCAATCGTGTGCCGCAAAAATGTGAGACCCGCTCAAACCTCCACGTCGGCGGCAAGGCCGCGCCGGTTAAGCTCACCAAACGCGACAAGGAGATCTGCGCGCGTCTCAGACCTGAATTGAAAAAGCGTGGGTTGCTGTTCACCGGCATCGATGTCATCGGTCCTTATCTGACCGAAATCAATGTCACGTCGCCAACAGGCATCCGACAAGTCAAAGCGTTTGGCGGCAACGATATCGCTGCCATGATCTGGGACGCCATCGAACGCAAAATCGCTGCGTCTTGAAACACACAATTGTTGCGCGTCACAAATCCGAGGACCACGACTGCATGACACGTCGCATATTCCCCACCACCGTCGCCTACGCCTTTCTGTTTCTCTCGCTCGTGCTGCTCGCAGCAGTCTTCTCCGCGACCGACGCCTCCGCATCCGACACGTCACCGTTCGCAGTCCTCGCCGGACGCTGGACGGGTGAGGGCCGCCTTGGCCTCAAAGATAGCCCACCCGAAACCGTCAAATGCCGCGCGACCTATTTCATCACCGAAGGCAAAGACGAGTTGAAGCAGAACATCCGCTGCGCAACGGCAGGCGGCAGCATCGAAGTCAAAAGCGAAATTCAGCACGCCGCCGGTGCTCTCACAGGAAAATGGCAGGAGACGACGCGCAACATCGCAGGGGATTTAACCGGCAGCGTCACACCGAACGGATTTCGCGTGGCCGTGCGCGGTGGAGATATCTCGGCCAACATGGACATCATCGTCCGGCAAAATCGCCAGCTCATCGAAATCCAATTTCTCAACAGCTCGCTCGTCGGCCTTTCGCTGTTGATGACCAAAGGCTGATCGCGAACAAGTAAGTGACTGACGTTCCGTATTTGTTCTTTACAAATTGTCGCGATTATCCCGATGACAAACCCAGACTCGACTTTTAACTGGTGTTTCAGGTAGATTCTGATTCGATAAAAAATTTGGGCCGCAGAGGCACCACCCTCTACGGCCCTTGTTCTCGAAACCGAGCCCGGTGCGAGAACGATAGTCCTTTTTGAGTCGCGCATTCGTGCGCCCTTGTCAAACGCGCCGGGCACTACACGCTCGAAAGGCCGCACCGTGTTGGCGCGAATATCACTTCTTAGTCGAAGCCCGCGCGGGCTTCGATTTCTTGGCACCTGTGGACGAGTTAGCACCGGCAACAGCGCCCAGCTGTTGCTCGAAAGATTTCTCGTCCTCATTCGCGCCAATCTCGCGGGCAGCTTTTATAAAGCGCTCACGCTGAGTCGGTGCCTTTTCTACAGGTGCCTTTGCCATGTCAAAACCTCTTCATCCACCGGCTTATTACATTTTTTGTGACGAGTTCGGCGATCAAGCTCTCAGAAAAGCTGCCTCAGAATTCTTCATACTTTCGGCGATTGTTGTGTCGGCAGCGAATGAACCGAAACTGCCAAGTTGGACGGCTAGAATAAACGGCCAGCGGCGGAATCATCAGGGAGCAGGACTTCATTTTACCGATTTGGACGAACGAACGAAACTTTGGGCAACGCGATTTATTGGCAAAATGCCGTTGCGCTCCTTTGTGCTTATATCTCACAAGGAAAACATGATCGGCTACCGCAACGTGCGCGCTGAGAGGGCCGGCGATCTTAGAATTTATGGAGACGACGGGACAAGCTTCAGCGCGCAACCGCGTAGAACTCTTCGTTTCCCAAACTTCGTTCTTAAAATCCTGCTCGAAAGAGCGACGGCTTGGTGTCATCGGCGAAGCCTTAAAGATTACGGCGAACCTCGACCTGTAGCGATTGTAATCGCTCAGCGTGGCGGTTTTTATCTAGGCCCCTTCAAAAATTATCTTGAAGTTGACCGCAGGCGTTACGCTTCGAAAAGTGGCGTTCTGCCAGGCTATTTGGCTTGGCCGGTTGTTGAGACGGATATGGTTACAACTGCACCTGCCAAAAATGTTGCTGGCTTACAAATAGCAGACATTGTTGCGGGTGCCTTTTCTCGCGCCGTTGATGAAAATCGTTTTGGTCGATGTGATCGGAGATTTGTTGAAAATCTCCGACCTCGCATTGCAGTTAAGGGTACGCCTAAGTCAGCGGCGAGCTGGGGGGTTACTGGATTGCCATGGGAGCTATCAGAGGCCAACTTATCAAGTGACCAACAGAAGCTGTTTCTGTCCTTTGGCTACGCACGTGAAAAGCTGGTGCGCCCTGGCCTGATTCTTCCGGAGGGTTCGTAGCCGACCATTCTGATCGGCATCCGATCCGGGAGCCACGACGCCCGCAGCTTCAGGTAGTCCCAGCGTTTCGCACCAGCGATAGAACAATATCAGAACGCGGCTTAAAGTCAACGAAAGAGTCAATGATTCCAAAGGGTTCTTATAACCCCTTGGAATTGATTCGTTTTTTGGAACGCCTAGGTTGGACGAGCGACGGTATAGGTTAGACGTTTGCCCTTAGCCCCAGCCAACGCGCGGTCGGCACGCTTTTCGTCCTCAGTTCCGAGCGCTGAACGATTGTTATGGCGGAAGTCAAACTCTGCGAGATAACGGTGCAAATGCTTTTCTTTGCAGTGCTGGTAGGTGCCGCGCATACCGCGTTTGAACACTGAGAAGTAGCCTTCGACAGTGTTGGTGTGGACAGTCTTGGTCGGCTCATATCTCACGTATTCGTTTGCTGAATGATCTACGCGATCATGGCTTGCGAAGTTGCCAAGCTGCTGTTTGTAAAGCGGCGAACCATCGGTCATCATCGCAGTCTCTTTAGACACGTTGGCGTTCACAATCGGAATAACCTCAGAAACTGTGCTGCCAGAGACGTGATAGCTGCGAACCGAACCGCCACGTTCCACAAGCGAGACGATCACGTTCTTATGCGATGAGTTTGTGATCTTGCGATTGGTATTGCGACGGCGGCCCTTTGGGTGCGTGTCAGCGCGGCCATAGATCGTCTCGTCAACTTCCACGATCCCGCCAGCGCCACCCATGGGAGACAACGAGCCAGTGCGCATGGCTTCGCGAATACGATGGCTCATGAACCATGCCGATTGGTATTTGATCTCCAGTACGCGGTGCAGCTGATGGCTGCTGATGCCTTTCTTTGACGAACACATGAGATGCACGGCCTGTAACCACTTGTGCAAAGGGATGTGGCTCGACTCAAAAACAGTGCCGACGCGCGCCGTGAATTGCTTGCGGCAAGCGCCACACTTCTTGAGGCCGTGGCGCTCAATGCCTTCCGGGTTCTTCTTGCTGGGCTTGGAGCGAACGCCGTTAAGTTCATAGACGCGCTTATCAGCGCCACAGTGCGGGCAAACAGGGCCGTGGGGCCAAACGATGCTTTCAAGCTTTACGAAAGCAGCGGCCTCATCATGAAAATATTTCTTTGTGAGAATAGACATTGGAATCTCCTATTGATTCCAATGTAGTAGATCCATTGGGTTTGTCAAGTGGATAATTGCCCAAATTGTTTTCGCCGTCCTAGCCTGTTTTTGAAAGCAGGTCCCAGGGGGCGGCATGTACGGACAAATATCCACGCTCGCGTTCGTCGGCGTCGAAGCCCGCCCCATCGAAGTCCAGGTCCGCATCACGCCCGGCGCGCCAGCATTCGCCATCGTCGGCCTGCCCGACAAAGCCGTCGCCGAAAGCCGGGAGCGCATCCGCAACGCTTTGCACGGTGTAGGTCTAGGGCTTCCCTACAAGCATATGACCGTCAATCTCGCTCCCGCCGATTTACCGAAAGAAGGCAGCCACTTCGATCTACCGATAGCGCTCGCGATGATGGTGGCCATGGAAGCCATCGCGCCAGCAGCCATCGCTAACTTCGCAGCCATTGGCGAATTGGCACTCGACGGTTCGATCCGATCCGTGCCCGGCGCATTGCCCGCCGCGATTGGCGCCAACATCATCGGCAAAGGTTTGATCTGCCCGGAAGCGGCCGGTCCCGAAGCCGCGTGGGCTGGCGAGCACATTGATATTCTGGCAGCCCCGCACCTGCTCTCGCTCGTCAATCACTTCAAGGGCCTGCAAACAATTCCGCGCCCCAAACCAAACATCGCGCGTGCCGATGGCGTTCTGCCCGACCTTGCCGATATTCGCGGCCAGGAAACGGCCAAGCGCGTCTTGGAAATCGCAGCCGCCGGATCGCATAATTTATTGATGATCGGCCCACCCGGCTCCGGCAAGTCGATGCTGGCGTCTCGCCTGCCGTCGATTTTGCCACCGCTCGCGCCCGAAGAAATCCTCGGCATTGCGTAGCAAACGCACCAAGGAAATTTGACCGATAATAATGGTCTAAAATTTTTGGAGTTTTTGTTGCGGATGCCGAGAAAGGAACTCGGTGTTCAAGGTTGTGGCCGCTGCGGCGGTTTTGGCGTCAGGAGACTTCGCGAGTGTTGGGCATTTCGGAAACCTCTTTAACAATAAAACTTTGGCGCTCGAAAAGTGGGCGGTCGTAAAACAGATATGTGTCAGACTTCAACACGTAACAGTAAGAAGTGACTCTCGGCTCTTCGGACGTCCCGTCCAAATATCGACAAATGTATTTAACGGAAAAAGTCGTAGGGAAGTCCTCAGCATTCGGGCCGGGTGCAGAGTGAAGCCTGCAAGAAGCGAATGGCGGCGTAGGTGCAATGTCATTTTGAAAGACTATATCACCCTTCTGCCAAGGAGTCATTTTACGGGATTTAATCAGGAATTTTCTGTCAATCCGAGCACCCACGGAATATCGATCACTGATTGCAAAAATTTCACTTTCTATGACAACGGCTCGCGCTGGCGTCTGCCCGATATTTGTAAACACGGGATGTGCAGTTATTCTGATTGTATCGCCTTTAATTTCAACTTCGCCCATGAAAAATTCTTTACCGGCTCTCATCCATGCGCGTCTTTCGAAAGCAAAAGCCTCCGAAGTAATTCGGTTCATTTCTCGCGTAGCATCAAGAGTCAGGGCGACGTAAGCGGTAGCAGCAAGGGTCACGATGACACCGACCACACTAATCAGCACCATGGCCAAAGCCCATTCGGCCATTTCCTGCTGGGCTTTCAAATCGTATGCGGTGTATTGCTCGCTGGGTTCAGCGGACGGTCCGTAAGTCAAACACGGAAACGAATGCTTCTTGGCGACATCGATGCAGGTGGCTTGCCGTTGCTCGTTGACTTGTTCACTTTGATTGCCGGATGCGTCTTGGCGCTGGCGGGTATGTTCTTGCTTATAATGCCATAGGAAATTCGCGCTTAGAAACGCCAAAAAAAGAAGCGCGACTAGTCCTCTAATCGCAATGTTAGTGCGCCAACTGCTGTCAGACATTGCAACAAAAACACCGCTGTAAATTTCCCTCTTGCGAGCTTATTGCGGATATTCGGCTCTGTCTCTGTCACTCCTACTGCTGCCAGCTTTTCAACAAGCTGAGCGTAGGTAACGCCCCGCTTTTTCAGTTCTGATTTGAGCAAGCCCTGAACCTTGGCTTCCCAGTCTGTTTTCTCGGGCAAGTTGCATCTCCTATGTGATATATATCATCATATACGATGCTTTTGCTATTGACAACGATACATTACGTCATCATATACGATACATAGGTATCGCAGGTGATGACATGGCTACTCAATTCAAACTTACCGCAGCGGCTCGCACGATCTCCCTCAAGGACGTTTTCCAGGGCGGCGAAGCCAAGGCTTATGACCTTTTCCGCACCCTACGTTGGGAAAACGGGATCGCCATTTGCCCGCGATGCGACCATGACCAAGCCTACGAAATCACGACCCGCCGCAAGTTCAAATGCAAGGCTTGCCAGCACCAGTTCTCGGTCACGTCTGGAACGATCTTCGCGTCACGCAAGCTCAGCTTCACGGACATGCTCGCGGCTGTTGTGATTGTTGCGAACGCTGCCAAGGGCGTCTCTGCCATGCAGCTTTCGCGCGATATCGACGTGCAGCACAAGACGGCTTGGGTTTGGGCACACAAGCTCCGCGAGGCGATGGCTTCGGAAACCACAGACCATAAACTTGACGGCACTGTTGAAGTCGACGGCGCTTACTTCGGTGGCCATATCCGCCCTGCGAACCTGAAAGCAGACCGCGTTGACCGTCGCTTGTCTGAGAACCAGACAGGCAAACGCCGCGTTGTGATCGCGATCCGCCAACGTAAGGGCCGCACGTTGTCCTTCGTTTCTAAGCAGGAAGCTGACGGCGTTTCGCTTGTATCGCGCAACGTGAACCGCACAGCCGAAGTTCATGCCGACGAAGCCTCACACTGGGATGCACTGCACGCGCTGTTTCCAACGCTTCGCATCAATCACAGCGAGGCCTACAGCTTGAACGGCGTCTGCACAAACCAAGTGGAAAGCTACTTTTCACGGCTTCGCAAAATGGTGGAAGGCCAACATCACCACGTTTCAGCGCAGCATTTGAATGCCTACGCATCACACGCTGCATGGCTTGAAGATCACCGCATGGAAAGCAATGGCGTCGTTACGCGCAAAGCAATTGGCCTTGCAATGTCGCATCCAGTTAGCCGGAACTGGAAAGGGTATTGGCAGCGCTAATACGCGCCAATTGCAGTTTCTTTCAAAATTGGTAAAAGCAACGGCCCTTAACTTTGAAGGAGGCACATTTGCGGCTCCTAGCACAACCAGGCGGTCAAGTATTGGTCGCCGAAGCTCCGATTTGGGATGACCGCAGTACGACTTTAGCTGGGAGAGACCACCTTTTAATTGGCCGAATGCCCCAGCAAGTCATTAGAGACGCTAGCTTAGGCCTAACTTTTTACCTTGGTCAGCTGTATGGCATCGTCGGTCCAGGCCTAATATTTACTCAGCACCTATTTGAAGGTTTGCGTAGGGACATGATGGTAGGCGACGATGGTAAGGCCGCCAGCAGGAAGCTCGCTGCGACATGGACGCAGGCCCGAGACGCAAAACTTGCTGGAAATGACCCGCATAACTTGCATTTAGAGCACTTCCCAGCGGAACCAAATCGTGTATTTTGCGTTTACATCTCTCGTAACGAGATGTTAGAGAGTTTTCCCGAAATATATGGTTGGCTGGAACATTGGACTTGGATCGCCGCTGATCCCAACGTACCAGGAGCGCCCATAGATTTTGAATCTAGATATGACAGACAGCTCTGGGGGCCGGTTAGCCACCGGAGCTAAGAATCTGGGAAGGAGCACGCGGTGACTGATACTACGATCGCTCTGCCATCTAGCGCAGTTTTAGAGCGCTTTCGGCCAGTTGCGTATTTTGATAAGTACATGGATTGTATCCGAGTGCTTACGCATGATCGTAGCGTAACCGAGCACCGTATCAATCCGTTCTACACCGTATATGAGTGCAACCACCGCGGAGCATTTGATCCCCGGTATGTTGGATTTTCCATTAAGGGTGTTCGCAGCTTATTCCATGAGGTTGGATTACCACTTAGTGGCGCAGTGAAGCTTGCTGACGTTATCAATCAACTAGTTAAACACCGGCCAGGCTCAGTGATGTCAGAATCATTGAACATTATTTTTAGAGAGTACGAAGCCACCGGCGACTTAGAGATTGATTTCCTAAACGGCGCTTCGGAGTTAGACTGTGGAACATTCGACGGCGCTTCTAAAGCGGTTGCCGCCTAATAAGTAGTAGCGCCACAATTAGTGGCGCTACTGTTATAAGCGATGCCATCTGGCTACGAAAAATCCCCCGACTACGGCGGCAAGCCTCCTGATTGGAAATCCAACCTTGGGGCTTTTGCCGTGTTCATTGCTGTAGGGGCTGTGCTGCTGCTTCTGAATTATCCGAGCAAACCAAATTGCGAAGCTGTCGGACCGTCCGAAGTTCGGACCACCGAAATAGATGGTCGGACGGTCAACACTATGAGCTTGGAAAACATCAAGCCGGGTGAGTGCGTGACGATCCAGCCTTAGCGGTTGTCGCGCTTATCCGGGATGCTTGCGGTAGTCGTGGGAGGCGCGCACCTCTGCTGTGCAAGCGTGCCTAGATACTCATTGCGCTGCGACAGCGCCTTGCCTTCCTTACCAGCGGCGTCTTGGAAATCCATCCCAAACCAAACTGGCCAGATCACAAGACCTACAACACCAGCTGCAACATTCTGCGTTACTTTCCAGCCTTCCTCACGGGCAAGCTGAGTAATGCGCTCATTATTGATTTTGGCTTCGGCTACGATTTGCTCGCACGTCAATTGCTGGTCTGTCACTTGGACTAGCGGCACTAAGTCAGGAGCGCGTCCCGCACAACCGGCCACAGCGAACGCCGTCGCTAATACAAAAACCGTTCGCACCATTGTCGCCCCCATGCCCTGCATAGAAGCTACGATGAGCATTATTCAAATCACAAGAACCAAGATTATTGAACACCGTGTACGATGTGAGGGATGCTTTATGGCAACTTCCAAAGCACACTCATTCCCGGTCCATCAAACGATTGCACTGTAGCCTTATCGCGCTGGCCTCTGAGAGCCACGCCACAACGCTTCGTCATCAGCCGGACCATCTTATCGTTTGGCTCTAATGCCCGCTCTGCGATCAACTGTAAGGCAACGTCGCGAGACGTTAGCGGCTCTGCTGCTTGCCTAAGAATTCCGAGAATCAGCCGGGTCATCTCGCCTCGCTTGCTCCAATCCTCAGGTGGTCGGAACGCTTTAGGCTTGATGGCTTCTATTCGATAGTCTGGGTCAAACATAAGCAAGGTTGCGTCCAGACGTTCGAGGTCTAGGACCATCTGTCGGAGTTTTACTTGGGTGGTTTGAATGTCGCCGGATAGCTCTGCACGCTTGCGAGCTAGGGCGGTCACGACGTGGGGGTCAGCCATGGTATTATTCTCCCCAGCAAACGATTCTGGGGTGCGGACATGGCGCGAAAACCAAGCTGGGCTTTAGGGTCGAAGGACGACATACCAGCGCCTCGAAACCTGAATTTTCAAGCGCGACTTTGTGATGCCGTAAAAAATCGGCTGCTAGTTCGCATTCGATATAAAGACGACCACGCGGAACGTCTGATAGCTCCATATGGAGTCTATCGCTCGACCAAAGACAAATACCTTTTGGCCAGTACGCAGATCGACAATCCAGAAAAGCCCCTAGACCGTTGGGAACCGCGCAATCTTGAGGTGGGGCTGATGACCAGCGTTGTCGTGACCGATACGAAGTTCCAACCGGACGTTCGGTTTGATCCCTTCGACGCCCGCTACAGCAACGGCTTTGTCTGCCGCATCTAGCGCGTCTAGGTACGCGAGAATACTTCTTAGGTCGTGACATGCGTTCTCTATTGCGTCGTCTTTGTCTAGGGTATCGAAGCCGCTAAGAGCGCTTTGCGCATACCAACGGATTTGATCCGGGTGGATCGCTAGTTTCACAATCATCGTTTTAAGTCCTCGGAATTACCAGTTTTTATCTGGTGCGTTTGCTACGCAATGCCGGAAATCCTCGAAGTCTCCATGGTTCATTCGCTCGCGGGCGAATTGATGGGCGGAAAGCTGACGGTCGAGCGTCCGTTTCGCTCACCTCATCATTCAGCCAGCATGGCGTCTCTCGTCGGCGGCGGCTCGCGCCCCAAACCGGGGGAAGCGTCGCTCGCCCATCTCGGCGTGTTGTTTCTTGACGAACTCCCCGAGTTCCAACCCAACGTGCTTGATGCACTACGCCAACCGCTCGAAGCAGGCGAAATCGTCATTGCGCGCGCTAACCATCGCATCTCATATCCATCGCGCATCCAGCTCGTCGCCGCCATGAACCCATGCAAATGCGGTGGTTCATCGCCCGGCGAGAGTTGCCGCCGTGGCCCGCGCTGCGCCGCCGACTATCAAGCCCGCGTATCGGGACCATTGCTCGACCGCATCGATTTACAAATCGAAGTGCCCGCCGTCTCCGCCGCCGATCTTGTGCTGCCCGCCGCGCGCGAAGGCAGTGGCGAAGTCCGCGCCCGCGTCACGGCCGCACGCGAGCGACAACGCGCGCGATACGCGAGCCTTGGCGTATCTGGCACGCTGACCAACGCAGCCTGCTCCGGCCAACTGCTCGAAAAAACCGCCATGCCTGACGAAGCGGGCGTCGCGCTATTGCGCAAAGCATCTGAAACGCTGGCGCTGTCGGCACGCGGATTTCATCGCACGCTGCGCGTGGCCCGCACCATTGCCGATCTCGATGCAGCCGAAACGGTCAGCCGCATCCACGTCGCCGAAGCTTTGAGCTACCGCGCCGAAACGATGCGCCAACAGCGTGCAGCATAGCTGATTTCATATTACCAAGCTGGATGGGAGATTGTGATTTATGGTTGCCCTAAATTCTTCTGCCATTAAAAGCGCCGACTACGATCCTGCTACACGAAACCTATACCTCTCATTTACGAGTGGCGGCAATTATACCTACTACGACGTGCCGGAATGGAAATATTTAGCTTTGTTATCCGCTTCATCTGCGGGCCAATATTTCAACGAAAATATACGAGATCAGCATTCATCAAATCGTTGATGTATAATTTCGATAATATTAATACAGAAAGCCGGAAGCATGGGCTCCCGGCTTTCCAAAGTCTTGGACGAAAGTATTTCGCAGTGTCAGATCAACCGAATGCGCTCTTCACGCCAGCCAACATCGCCGCTGCCTGCGCCGCATTGCGCAGCAAGCACGCAATCGTCATCGGGCCAACACCACCCGGCACCGGCGTGATGGCGCCCGCCACAGCCGCACATTCGTCATAGGATACGTCGCCGACGAGCTTGGTCTTGCCGTTTTCTGACGGCACGCGATTGATGCCGACGTCAATCACCGTTGCACCGGGACGAATCCAACTACCCTTGACCATTTCTGGAATACCGACAGCCGCAATCACCAGGTCGGCACACTTGACGATATCTTCGATATTCTTGGTGCGCGAATGCGCAATCGTCACCGTGCAATTCTCACGCAACAGCAATGCAGCCACCGGTTTGCCGACAATGTTCGACCGCCCGATGACAACGGCATCAAGCCCGCTCAAATTCGGCCGCACCGTTTTCGCCAAAATGACAGACCCTGTCGGGGTACATGGCACGAGCGCGCGTTCGCCCACCCACAACCGGCCGACATTGACAGGATGAAACCCATCGACATCCTTGTCGGGGCTGATCGCGTTCAAAACCTTTTCCGAGTTGATATGTTTGGGCAGCGGCAACTGCACCAAAATGCCGTGGCATGCTGGATCGTTGTTGAGTTTATTGACGAGCGCCAGAACGTCCGCTTCGCTCGTCTCGGCGGGCAGCTTGTGTTCCCACGAATTCATGCCGACTTCGACGGTCTGCTGCGCTTTGTTCTTGACGTACACTTTGCTCGCCGGATCTTCACCCACCAGCACCACAGCAAGACCCGGCTTGATGCCGTGTTCTTTCACAAGTCGCGCGACTTCTGCGGCGACTTCCGCGCGCACATCGGCTGCAATTTTCTTCCCGTCGATGATCTGAGCTGCGGACATCAGCGCGTTTCCTCCTGCCTAGTTTTTTCAATCAGCCATCGCGTGCATTGATGCCGCGATGCTCAACCCGTTAGTCCCGCTCGGCCTCGTCATTGATGGTGCCATCGTCAATGCCAACAAACTCATGAAGCTTACGCTGCAAAAGTTTATCCAGAGCATCTGGATCGCCCACAATCTTCAAGGATTTCAGACGCGACTTCGCCCCAGTCAAAAGCTGCACAGACCGTTTGGGAACCTGAAGCCACTCGGCTGCGAGCCGCTCCAGCGCCGCGTTGGCTGCACCGTCTTCGGGAGGAGCGCGCACACGCGCCTGAAACGCCGAGCCCTCAGCGGATGTCAAAAGCCCGTCAATACTCTCTTTGGAGGATTTCGGCGTCAAACGGAAGTGCACAATGACGCACGCGGCGCCGTGCCGCCAGGGTTTGTCGTTCTGATCTCCGGCCTCGTCCGTCCGGCTCACACGACCAGCTTGGCGATATTGGGCAAAACCACGCTCTGCACGAAATAGCAGGCGAGCAGCAGAATGATTGGCGAAATATCCAGCCCGCCCATGTTGGGCAGCGCGTCCCGGATCGGCCGCAGCAGCGGCTCAGTGACGGCATTGATCCCCTGCCACAACGAGCGAATGAATGGGTTGTAGGCGTTGATGACGCCGAATGCCATCAGCCAGCTCAAAATCACGCTGGCGATAATGACGTAAGTGTAGAGCGTGATCAGGTAGCTGATGAAGCCGAGGAGTTCCAGCATGTGTCGCCCGCTTTGAAATGTGAGTCGTGCCATCTAGCCTAGGCAGGCGCACAGCCGCAAGTCTTGCATCGCAACATCAGCGTGACAGTCAACGGCTGGTACAAAAAATGCCGAACCTAAGCACCGACCCGCTGCGGACCCGGCATGTCAATCTCGTCGATCGCTTCCTCAGGCCGATGGACGGCTGCAACAACCATGTAGATCGCCGGCAGAATAAAAAGCGTGAACAGCGTGCCAATCGCCATGCCGCTCACCAGCATGATGCCGATGCTGTTGCGCGCTTCTGCACCAGCACCCGTCACGAACACCAGCGGCAAATGCCCAAACACAGTGGCAGCCGTTGTCATGAGGATTGGCCGCAAGCGCGTGATGGATGCTTCGCGGATCGCCGCCAATTTGTCTTTGCCCGCGATCTGTAATTCATTCGCGAATGCGACGATCAGAATACCGTTTTTCGCAATCAGCCCGACCAATGTAATCAAGCCGATCTGACTGTAAATATTGATGGTCGTGAACCCGAAGAACGTGAACACCAGCGCCGCCGTCAGCGCCAGCGGCACCGATCCAAGCAACACAACAAGAGGATCGCGGAAGCTGCCGAACTGCGCAACGAGCACGAGATAGATCAGCAGGATCGCAAACCCGAGCGTTCCGGCAAGCGTTGTGCCCTCTTGCCGAATTTGGCGCGACTCGCCTGCGTAATCGATCGTGTAACCGTTCGGCAAAATGTTGCGCGCCGCCTGCTCCAACGTCTCAAGCGCGGCAGCCTTGGTAATGCCAGGCTTGACGCCGCCATAGACGCGGAAGCTATCGGTCTGCTGGAAACGCGCTAACGTGCGCGGTGCAGTGAATGTCTCCAGCGTCGCCAACGCAGACACCGGAATAGATTTTCCATCGCGCGTGCGTACTTTGTAGTCGAGCAGGCTGGTCGCCACGGCTCGTGCATCGACGCCAACTTGCGGAATGACTTTGTAGGCGCGCCCATCGATAGTGAAGCGATTGACGTAGTTGCCAGCCAACAGCACCCCAAGCTGACGCCCGACATCGGCGAGATCGAGCCCGATATCTGCGACGCGTTCGCGATGTACGACGACGCGCACTTGTGGCAGGTCGATTTTCAGATCGGTATCGGCGAACATGAACTGTCCACTACCGAAAGCCGCACCGACGAGTTGCGAAGCATAACCCGCCATCTCCTGCGGCGTGCCCGGCCCTTTTAAGACCAGCTCGACATCGAAGTTACCAGCACCCGGCAAGGCAGGCGGCAAGACCGGGAATATCTGAAGCTCTTTAATCTGTGAAACGGCGCCAAACACTTCAGGCTGTATCTCGTGAGCGCTGCGCTGGCGATCATGCCAGTTTTTGAACAGGTATCCGCCGAATCCCGTCGATGGGTAAACAATCTCAAACATCGCTTCAAACTCGGGCAGCTTTTTGCCCACTTCCAGAATTTTACCCGTGTGCCCAGACGTGTAAGCGAGCGACGCATCCGGCGCTGAATTGACGATGAGCAACATAAAGCCTTCGTCCTCGACCGGCGCGAGCTCTTGGCCAGAGAACATATAAAGCGGCACAGCAAGCAAGCAGATGAAGGCACCAAACGCCAACACTTGGGCGCGTAATTGCAACACGACATCGAGTGCTTTTCCGTAACCGTCCGCAACCCGATCGAACACGCGGCCGACAAATCGCGCATAGCGACCTTCATGTCCGCCTTCCGGTGCTGTGTACGCGCTCATGATCGGTGACAACGTGACAGCAACGAAGCCCGAGACAATCACCGCAATCGCCAGCGTAAACGCAAACTCCTTAAAAAGTACGCCGGTCAGGCCAGACAAAAATCCAATCGGCGCATAAACCGCCGCCAGGGTAATGGTCATTGCGACGATCGGCGCAAAGAGCTGTCGAGTGCTGATAAGAGCGGCCTGCACACGGCCCATACCGTCGCGCATGTAGCGCGACACGTTTTCAACAACGACGATAGCGTCATCGACGACGAGTCCGACCGAGAGCACAATGGCGAGTAGAGTGAGGAGATTGAGGGAAAAGCCCATCGCCATCATCGCGGCCAGTGCGCCGATCAATGAAATCGGGATCGTCACAAGCGGCACGAGCGCGCTGCGCGCTGAGCCAAGAAACAAAAATACAATCAAGCCGACAATCGCCACCGTCTCGCTGAAGGTCGTCGCAATCTCCTTCAAAGAGTTTTCCATATAGACGGTGCCGTCGTAGGCCAGCGCGATATCAGTCCCGCGCGGCATCAGCGGCTTGATCTTCTCCAACTCGTCGCGCAGCGCATACGCGACAGCGATCTCGTTCGTGCCCGGCAACGGCCACACCGATAGATAGACGGCGTCTTTCCCGTTGTGACGGACGTTGGAGGTATCCTCTTCAGCCCCGAGTTCCACACGCCCGATATCGGAAATGCGCACGATGCGGTCGCCATCTTCGCGCACGATCAGCCGCTCGAATTCGTCCACCGTGCGCAAGTCGGTATTGGCGAGCAGATCGACTTGGATCTCGTTGCTCTTGGTACGGCCGACGGCAGCAAGAAAGTTATTGCGCGTCAGTGCCGCTTCCACATCGCTGGCACCGATGCCAAACGCCGCGATCCGTTCCGGATCGAGCCAAATGCGCATCGCTTGCGGCCGCGCGCCTTCGAGGCCAACGCGCTGCACGTTTGGCAGCGTACTGAGCCGCGGTTGAATACTGCGCGATAGGTAATCGGTGACTTGCGATGGAGTCATCGTCTCGGATGTGACGCTGACGTAGAACGTCGCGTAAGGCCGGTCGGCGCGTTGCACTTCGACAACCGAGGATTCGGCTTCGACCGGAAGCTCGCTGCGAATTTGATCGAGCCGATTGCCGACTTCCGTCAATGCCACAGTACTCGGATGATTGAGCTTTAAGCGCACGGTGACCGTGCTCAACCCTGCAACGCTGCTCGATTCCACATAATCGACGCCGGTGATCGATGAGACGGCCCGCTCGATAGGCGTCGTAACGAACCCGCGAATCCCGTCAGCCGACGCGCCGACATAGACCGTCGTAATGACAATCGACGAACTTTCGATGCGCGGGTATTGCTGGATCGGCAATTGCGTGGCGGCCCGCAATCCGATGAGTACCAGCGCCAAGTTGATGACGATCGCGATCACCGGACGACGAACGAAAATCTCTATGGCGCGCATCGCCCGTCCCCGTTTGACTAGTTGACGCGATCGCCACTATTGGCCTGCGGTGGCATTTCCGTTTGCACCAACAGGCCGTCGCGCAATTTGAAAGATCCAGAAGCCGCAATCAGCTCCCCGCCGTCGAGGCCTTTCTCGACCGCAACATCGCTCCCTTGCACAGCGCTCGTCTCAACCGAACGTTCACGAGCGCGAAGCTTTCCGTCTTCCTCCGCGATCACAAATACATGCTGTCCGCTCGGCGAACGTCGCAATGCGGCCAGAGGCACCATCACCGCTTCACGTGGTTGAGATGTGATAGCTGTCACATCGACGAAGGTGCCGGGTCGCAACGTCTCCCCAAGACCAGCAACAACAGCACGAAACCGCACAGCACGATTGCCAGCATCGACACTATTATCTTCCGCAACGATTTTCGCCGTGGCTGGGTTCGCAGTAAGTGCAGCGCTTGTCAGTGTGACCGTGCTTCCGACTTGCAGCGCTGCCGCCCCGTCTTGTGGCAACGTAAAATCGACGTAAGCATCGGTATCGACGCCTTGCAACGTCACGATCAAAGTCCCGACATCGAGGTAGGCACCATCCTGCAAATTGGTAATGCCGACGCGCGCCTTGAACGGCGCAACGATACGTTTCTTTTCAATGGCAACTTCAAGCGCCCGCGCGCGGGCTGTGGCAGCCGCCAACTCTTCGCGCGACTTATCGAGTTCTTGTGCGGAAAATGCGGGGCTGCCGCGCAAGCTCTCACGACGATCAAGAGTCAGCTTTGTCAAACGCGCCTCAGCTTGTGAGGCTTCAAGCGCAGCCTGTTCTTGGCGCACATCGAACTGCACAAGTGTTTGGCCGACTTCGGCAATGCTGCCAGATGTAAATCCTAACTTTGAAATCGTACCCGCGATTTCGTTGCGAATTTCCAGTTGACGCAACGCGACCACAGTTCCGATGGCGCGCGTCGATGCTGTCCATTCCCCGCGCCGCGCGCGCACGGTTGCGACGGCTTCGGAAGGCTCTGGTGAAGCTGCCGCCGCCGCGGCCGCCGTTTCGATCTCGGTCTTCTTGTAAAGCGCAAGGCCAGCAGAAATGCTCACGATCGCCACACCGACGACCAGCCATGCCACGATGTGCTTCAGCATCACGTCCTCGAACTTCGTTCAATTGCTGCGGACGAAGAAGCAAGTCGCCAAATCAAATCTGGATCGACCATCGACGTCACACGTTGGGAGCTTTGAATTCGCCGGTTTGTATCATTCCCTTGCGGATTTTGCATACCAATTTGAATCAGCGATAATTTTAGCCTTTGGGCTCTACAATCCGTCACAAAGCGCGCCAGATCATCGAAACGGCGCTTCAGGTGGCTTTTTTGGCAACCTCCGCGCGCAAGCGGTCTTCCTGCTCTCTCAGTTCGGGTGTGAACGCTGCACCGAAATCGTCGGCTTCAAACACCGGTCGAATTTCGAGTTCACAATTTTCGCCCTGCGGATTGGGGCAACGCTTGAGCCACTCAATCGCTTCCGCCATAGATTTCACCTGCCAAATCCAATAGCCCGCAATGAGTTCCTTGGTCTCTGTAAACGGACCGTCGATGACCGTCCGTTGATCACCGGAAAATTGCACCCGCACGCCTTTGGATGACGGATGCAATCCATCACCGGCGAGCATAATACCGGCTTTCACAAGTTCCTCGTTATATTGCCCCATGGCTGTCAGCAATTCTGTACTTGGCATAATGCCAGCCTCTGAATCGTCGTTGGCTTTAACGATGACCATAACTTTCATGATGTCGCTTCCTTACATATGAAATCATCCAAACAAAATCTGCGTATTGCCAAATCGGTCGTAGCGAACACCGCAAGGACGAACCATTCATCGGCGTTCCGACATGAACGCGACATGCGCGTCTAATTTTTTTTGATCTTGTGGTTTTCAGCCAAGCTGTTGTCTTTCATAAGACGATCCAACTGGTTGCGAATGTGAGCTGCCTCTGCCGTGGAATTTGCCAATGAAATCGCGTGATTAAAGGCTTCCCTCGCATCGTCCACACGGCCAAGCTGCTTGAGCAAATGACCTTTCAATCCAAAGAAGTAAAAGTAGCCGGACAAGCGCGCAGCCAAAGGTTCAATCATGTCCAGCGCCGCTTGCGGACCGCGCACTTTCGACAACGCGACGGCGCGATTGAGCGAAACGACGGGAGAAGGCTGCACCACCTCCAAGCTTGCATACAAAGCTTCGATCTGAGCCCAATCCGTCTGATCGAATGTTTTCGCGTTCGCATGCAATCCGGCGATAGCCGCCTGAATCTGATACGCGCCGGGCCGCCGATGCCGTATCGCTTTATCCAACATCGCAAGACCTTCATGGATCTGTCTGCGATTCCAAAGACTGCGATCTTGATCTTCTAGCAAAATGATTGCGCCTTCGCCGTCAAAACGCGCTGCTGCACGCGCATGCTGCAACAACATGAGCGCGGTCAAACCCATAATCTCAGGTTCGCTTGGAAATAATCGCAGTAACAGCCGCGCCAGCCTTATGCCTTCGTCACACAAAGCGCCACGATCCGAAATCGTGTCGCCACTCGCCGAATAGCCTTCATTGAAAATCAGATAGATCGTGCCTGCAACGGCCGCGAGACGCTCTGAGCGTTCCACCGCACCTGGCACCTCAAACGGCACTTCAGCTTTGCCAATTCTTGCTTTGGCTCGCGTGATGCGCTGCTCCATAGCGCTTTCCGAAACCAGAAACGCGCGTGCAATCTGCGCCACCGAAAGTCCGCATACGACACGTAAAGCCATCGCAATTTGTTGCGTCGCTGGCAACTCGGGGTGACAGCAAATAAACAGAAGGCGCAAAATATCGTCGCGATACCCAGCACCATCTAGCTGGTCTGCGAGCGCGGCTTCAGCGTCATCCAAATTGGAAATCAAATCGTCGGCAGGCAACGGTTGTTGTTTGCTCTGCCGACGCGCAGCATCGATCGCCGAATTGCGCCCGACCATAATCAACCAACTCGATGGATCGCGAGGCGGCCCATTCGCTGGCCACGTCTTCAAGGCACGTAAACACGCCTCTTGAAATGCTTCTTCGGCCGTGTCGAGATTGCGAAAATAGCGCAGCAGAGCCGCAACAACTTGCGGCCGCGCCGACGTTAATGCGGCATGTATCCAAGTCAGATCGGTCACTTCGCAGCGGAACCTGTTTCATAAAACATGATGGGCCGTATCTCGTAGGCCCCACCGGGGTTGGCTGTTGCCAAATCGCGGGCAATGTTCAGCGCGTCATCGAGCGACTCGCCATCGACGATATAAAACCCGAGCAACTGCTCTTTCGTTTCGGCAAACGGACCGTCTAACACCAAGGGCGGATCTTGATCTTTGCGTAATGTCGTAGCCGCAGTCGTTGGCATCAGCCGCGCAACCGGTCCAAGCTTGCCAGCTTTTGCGATGCGCTCATGGACAACCATGAGTTTCGACATAACGGCGTCGTCCTGCTCTTTGGACCAAGCGCACACGACGTCTTCAGCGTGATAGCAGAGAATGGCATATTGCATGATGCGTGCTCCGTGGGTTTCGATGTCTATAGACGCTTCAGACCTGTCCGCTCCGACACCGAAACCATCTTAAAATTGGAAATTGTAAAAACGTGTCTTGCCGCGCTGCATTTGGGTGCTGTGTTGAAATGGAGCGACACGAACCCAGAACGCAGCACATCGGTGCACCATCAACCTAAACTTCGGTTTGTAAATGTCGCTGAGCGATGCCGGTAAAATCGTCATATCAAAGGGAATTATATCGATAAGTCATTGAATTTACTGAGATGTCACACGATGCATATCAACCACGTTGACGTTCGCGTATTCGCTGCCTACTGCTAGCATCATCGACAACATGGAGTGGCGCGGACGCAAAACGTCGGCCGCGATAGCTTTGACCGAATTACTTTTTGTACTCGCGCTCATTTTATTGAACGGACTTTTTGCGCTTTCGGAGTTGGCGGTCGTTTCCGCCAGGCACCCGCGCTTGAAGGCAATGGCCGCAAGCGGGCGAACCGGCGCCAATAGCGCTCTTGCCCTCGCATCAAATCCTGGACGTTTTCTGTCTGCGGTCCAAATCGGCATCACGCTGATCGGCATCATCAATGGCGCATACTCTGGCGAAAAATTCGGCGAGTACGCATCCGCCTATCTCGTTGGGCTTGGCCTGTCAGATGCGCTGGCAGGACCGCTCGGCTACGGCATCGTTATCCTGATCATTACTTATTTATCGGTCATCATCGGAGAACTCGTTCCCAAAAATTTCGCACTACGCAATGCCGAAGGTATCGCCTGCTCAGTCGCTCCTGTGATGACTGCGTTCTCCAAGATTGCGTCTCCAGCTGTCTCTCTGCTCGATACCTCGACCAAGCTGGTGTTCCGATTGCTGGGACAGGCCACTGAGAGCGAAAGCCGTGTGACGGATGAAGAAATCAAGACCATCATTGCAGAAGCTGAAACCGCAGGCATATTAGAAAGCGGCGAACGCGAGATGATCGCCGGCGTCATGCGCTTAGCCGATCGTGCTGTTGTCGGCCTGATGACGCCACGCACGGATGTCGATTGGATCGATATCACGGCGCCCGAAGAACTCATCAAAGATCGTTTGATCTCAACCCCACATTCTCGACTGCCGGTTGGAAATGGATCGGCCGATGAAATGCTGGGTGTGGTTCAAACCCGCGAACTTCTAGCCACCATTCTGGCAGGTAAACCGTTCGAAGTGCGCTCTCATGTGCGTAAAGCGCCGATCATCCCTGAGACGACGGACGCACTCGATGTGCTGGCCATTCTGCGTGATGCATCCGTTCCCATGGCCTTGATCCATGATGAGTATGGCCATTTCGAAGGCCTCGTCACGCCATCGGACGTTTTGCAAGCTATCGCCGGGGTGTTCCGTTCGGACTCCGAAGGCACAGATCCCTATTCGGTGGAACGCGACGATGGCTCGTGGCTGCTGTCAGGAGCCATGCCGGTTGACGAAATGGCCGACAAGATCGGCATCGTGCTACCTGAGAAACGTGCCTATGAAACCGTTGCCGGGTTCGTGCTGATGCAAATTCAGCATATTCCGAAAACCGGTGAATATGTCGAAGCCAACGGTTGGCGCTTTGAAGTCGTCGATATGGACGGTCGCCGGATCGATAAGATTTTGGCCTCACGCATTAAAGGCGTGCGCCGCGTCGCTTAGTGACTTTTGTTGTTCGCGTTCATTTTTGTGGCCGCCAGATCATGCGCGGAATGCGACACTGGTGCGCGCGCCATGCGCCTAGTCGCCACTCATCTACGTTCCCAAGTAACTCCTCAACGATACGCCGCTTAATCGAAGTCCATGTGGCCTAGAAAGGAGACAGAACATGCGCAAAACTCTCGGTGTGTATCACGCCCCTCGCGGGCATTGGGTCGGCGATGGCTTCCCCGTCAGATCGCTATTTTCTCACCATAGCCATGGCCAGGATATCAGCCCGTTTCTGCTTCTCGACTACGCTGGACCTGCGGAATTCAAGCCCGCTGATAAGCCGCGAGGCGTGCCACAACATCCGCATCGCGGATTTGAAACGGTGACGATTGTCTATCAAGGCGAGTTGGAGCACCGCGACTCCGCTGGCAATGGTGGTCGCATCGGCCCAGGAGATGTGCAGTGGATGACGGCAGCATCGGGCATCTTGCATGAGGAATTCCATTCCGAAGCGTTCACGCGCAGCGGTGGAACACTTGAGATGGTGCAGCTGTGGGTCAACCTTCCAGCCAAAGATAAGATGGCGACCCCCGGCTATCAGACGCTGATGAATGCCGACATTCCGGTGATTGATTTGCCTGGTAACGCGGGAACTGTGCGCGTTATCGCTGGTGACTACGCAGGCTCCAGGGGACCCGCAAAGACGTTTACGCCGGTTGATATTTGGGACGTGCGTTTGAAGTCCGGTCAGACGACAACGCTCAAACTCCCAGAAGGTCATAGCGTAAGCGTTGTGGTGCTGGGTGGTACCGTACTCATGAACGATACAGACGTTGTTCGAGAAGCCCAATTCGCATTGTTCGAGCGCGAAGGTGGCCACATCACCATTGAAGCCAACAGCGATGCAAAGCTGTTGGTACTCAGCGGTGAGCCGATCAACGAACCAGTCGTCACTCATGGACCATTCGTGATGAACACAGCAGCAGAAATTCGCCAGGCTGTCACCGACTTAAATGCCGGTAAGTTTGGTGAACTGGTACACTAAAGTAACGAGACGGCTGCGATCCCACGATTGCAGCCGTCATTTTTTAGTGCGCGAGGGTTTCGATGTTGCCTCGCGATCGAGAAGCGCGCGTTTGCGCTCAATGCCCCAGCGATAGCCAGACAATGCGCCATCGCTTTTGACCACACGGTGACATGGGATTGCAACCGCGACAGGATTTGCGCCGCAGGCCAGTGCCACAGCACGCGCCGATGATGGCTGAGCAATCGACTTTGCGACATCAGAATAACTTGCCGTTGTTCCAGGTCGTATTTTTTTCAATGCCGCCCAGACTTGCTGTTGGAATGCGGTGCCGCGCACATCAAGCGGCAAATCCATATTTCCCCCTGGCCGCTCGACCAACGCGACAACCTGAGCGACAAGCTTATTGAAAGACTTATCGCCTGAAGATATCTGCGCGTCCGAAAACCTGTGATGTAAATCGCGCCGCAAAGCTTCGGCATCGTCGCCCATCGAAATGGCGCAAATACCTCTGCCTGTCGCAGCGACAAGAATTTCACCCAACGAACAGTGAGCAAGAGCAAACTGCATGCGCATGCCCGCGCCACATTTTCGAAATGCAGTGGGGCTCATGCCAAGAAGATCTGTAGACTGGGCGTAGAAGCCGCCACTTGAATGAAATCCTGAATCATAAACGGCTTCTGTGACTGACTGACCTTTAGAAAGTTGATCGCGCACAACTTTGCGACGATGGGCTGTCGCATAGGCTTTCGGCGTGATGCCCGTCGTAGTCTTAAAGATTCGATGGAAATGAAACGGGCTCATCTCAATGGCAGCAGCCAGATCAGCAAGGGTAGGCATCACCATTGCCGTCTCGATGATCCGACAAGCCTGCGTAACTTTAGCCGCATATCCATTCTGGAGCGAAATCTGATCAGGCTTACAGCGCTGACATGCACGAAAGCCTGCAGCTTCAGCCATCGAACATGAATCATGAAACCGAACGTTCTCGCGCCGCGCCAACCGTGACGCACAAGATGGACGACAATAGACGCCGGTCGTCGCGACCGAATACACAAAGCGCCCGTCGTGCGTTGCGTCACGCGCAACAACGGCTGCCCACAAACGGTTGACGTCTGTCAGCTTGACATCTTTAGACTTCGGTTTCGCGATGCGTGGCGCTCTGGTCACAGTCAGATCCAAAGATCGATGAGTCGATGCTAGAAAGATTACGTTATGGGCATGACCTGCGCACCTCAATCCTTGCTTTTGAATTGGCACGCCTGCGTGCGCATAATCTTAGGACTCAAAAACGATAGCGCCGCCCGTCAAGCCAGCGCCCGCCGCCGTCATCAATATCTTATCACCAGACTTGTAGGCTCGCTGTGGAGCGCACATCGACAACGTCAACGGGATCGTCGCCGCCGAACTATTGCCGTAGGCGCCAATCGTTGAGCATACCTTGTCATCCGCAATGTCTAGCTGATGCGCCACCGCCGCCATCATGCGAGCATTCGCTTGATGCGGAATAAAATGATCGACCTGTTGCGCTGTGACCTTTGCCTGATCGAGAACCGTTCGCGCCGACGCCGTCATCATGGCAACCGCCTCAGCATAAACAGCTTGCCCGTTGGATATCACCATGAGCGTTTCCGTCGGATCAGCAACCTGTGAAAATGGCCTCCGGCTCCCACCACCTGGAATGTGAATTAAGCCATAGCTTCGCCCCTGTGCCGCCAATTTTGCAGCGCGTACCCCCGCTGTCGCCCGTAAGCTCGGCGCAAGCACAACGGCACCCGCCGCGTCAGCAAACAACACGCTGCTGGGGCGATCCGCAGGGTTTATCCGACGCGACAGAATATTCGCCGCAATGATGAGCACCGGCGCATTGTGTGTCCGCACATAGCTGTCGCCCAAAGTCAGCGCGTAGATGAAACCAGCACACGCACCTGCCATATCGATGCCACCCGCGCTTGAAAGCCCAAGGCGGTGCGCAACAAGCGGTGCTGTCGGTGGCAGCAGATGATCCGGCGTAGATGTGGCAAGCAGGAGCAAGGCAACGTCGCTGCGCGCGATACCAGCGTGCGCGAGCGCGGCTTCGCCTGCAATAATCGCGATATCGGACAGCGCTTGGTCGTCGGCAACATAACGCCGCGCTTCAATCCCAGTGCGCCGAACAATCCACCCGGACTTCAAGCCAAGGCGCGCTTCAATTTCGTCATTACCGACGCGACGGTCGGGGACATAATGCCCAAGGCCGATGATCTCAACACCGCTCACGGACATACCTCCGTGACCGCATTTGAAATGACATCATAGACGTGGGTCAGGTCGTTCTCGGTCGTACAGTAAGGAGGCATCACATAAATCGTCGATCCCAATGGCCGGATCAAAACTCCCTCGCCAAGGCACCGACTGCGCAGAGTCAACGCCACATCGGCAAGATACCCACCTGCAACGTTCGCGACATCAAACGCCAAAATAGTCCCAACCTGTCGGACATTTTGAAAACGATTGTCTTGAGAAATGACACTTCGCGCTTGCGATTGGAGCTGAGACAAAGTTTCAACGCGTAGCAACACAGGTTCCGTGCGCCAAATATCGAGATTGGCGACAGCCGCCGCGCACGCAATCGGGTTAGCCGTATAAGAGCTCGAATGAAAAAACATGCGCCCGCGATCTTTCGACAGATGCGCTTCAAAAATCTCAGGCTTGCACAGAGTTGCCGCGAGTGGCAACGATCCCCCTGTAAGTCCTTTGGCGAGACACATGATGTCGGGCGTGATGCTCGCCTTCTCGCAAGCGAACATCGTGCCCGTTCGCCCAAAACCGGTCATCACCTCGTCGGCAATGAACAGCACGCCGTATGACGCGCAAATCCGATGCATTTCGGCCAGTGTGGCAGCGTCATAGATCAACATGCCGCCAGCACCCAAAATCAGCGGCTCGCAAATGAATGCGGCGACGTCGCCTTGCTTGCAGGCATCGTGCAAAGCATCGATTGTGGCTTGTTTTTTCCCCGTGGTCGGAAATGGAATGCGGCCAACGTCGAACAGAAGCGGTTCATAAGCGGCATTGAAAACGCCACGCGCACCTGCCGACATCGTGCCGACGGTATCGCCATGATACGCGTGTTCGAGAGCCAGAATGCGCGAACGCGCCTTGCCACGGTGACGCCAATAGCCAAGGGCCATCTTCAACGCGACTTCAACCGACGTCGATCCGCTGTCTGAGAAAAACACATGAGACAAGCCAGCAGGCGCGACGCGAATAAGCGCCCGCGCAACGGATTCGGCGGGCTCATGCGTGAAACCCGCAAAAACCACTTGATCGAGCTTTTCTGCTTGCTCCTGAATGGCACGAACAATTTTCGGATGCCTGTGGCCATGCGTAATGACCCACCACGACGAAATCGCATCGAACACGCGCTGACCGTCTGTGGATTCAAGCCAAGCACCCTCGGCACTTCGTATTGAAAGGGCTTGCGGTTCAATCCCATGTTGGGTGAACGGATGCCAGACCGGCGATGCGTATGGATCGCTCATGGTCCTGAAGCCTCAAGGCCAAGAATATCGGCAACATTAAAATTCAACGCGAACGCACGATGCAGCGCATCAGGCGTGAGAGGTCTAATATAAGGCAGTCGCCCGAGGTGTCGGACGCCACCCATCTCACAAATCGTGCGCTGACTATCGACGTTTTCATCGCCAACGAATGCAACGCCAAGGATCGGAATAGCCCGTCGCTTTAAAGCCTCAATCGACAAAAGCGAATGATTGATCGTTCCAAGCTCTGTTTTAGCGCACAGAACCACAGGCAATTTCCACTGCGCCAGCAAATCTATCTGTAATAATTTTCGCGTAATCGGCACCGCCAAACCACCCGCTGGCTCAATGATGAGTGCGCTCTGCGTGCGCGGGGGCATCAGCTTGGAAATCGTAATTTCCATATGATCGATCTCTGCAGCGACATGCGGTGATGCAGGCGTCGATAAGCGATACGCTTCTGGCAAAATCCGAGCAGCATCCAGTCCACTCAGTCGCGCAACACTCTGGCTATCCGTTTCGCCATTGAGCCCGGCTTGAATAGGCTTCCAATAGAAACCGTCCAATGCGCGAACGAGGGCTGCTGCAAACACGGTCTTGCCGACATCGGTGCCCGTGCCTGCGATGACAATTTGAACGCTCATGCCGCCAACTCTGCTTGCGTTTCGGCAAGCGCTGCAATGAGGGCTGAAATTTTGGCCTCATCGACATGAAGCGTGATCGTCATACGTAGCCGAGCCGTTCCCTCAGGCACGGTTGGTGGCCGCACGGCGCGAATATCGAAGCCTTTGGCCTTCATCGCATCCGCAAGAGCAACTGCACGTGTATCTGAACCAACGATGATCGGCTGAATTTGAGAGCTCGATGAAATAAAACCCATTTTCGCGTGAAATTCGCGCCCCGCATGCGTGATCAGCTCATGTAACCGCGCGATGCGCTGCGGACTGCGTGCGATTAAATCTAGAGATTCACGAACAGTGGCTGCAATGAGTGGCGATGGTGCGGTCGCATAGATAAAAGACCGTGCACGATTGATAAGAAAATCGCGAAGTGCCTTTGGTGCCAGCACCAGAGCGCCCATAACACCGAGAGCCTTTCCGCACGTATGCAACGAAATCACATTGGCTTGCCCTTCAAGGTGGGCTGCCAATCCGCGTCCACTTGGTCCAAATACACCCGTCGCATGCGCTTCATCGATGACGACCATCGCATCGTAACGCGCAGCCATAGTAGCAAGGTCATCGATCGGCGCACGGTCTCCATCCATGCTGTAAAGGCTTTCAACCGCGATCCAGATTTGCCCCGTGGCCCCGTCTACGCGCCATGCCTGAATAACATCTTCGATGTGCTGCACATCGTTATGGCGAACCGAGCGACACTCAGCTTTCGATAACCGCATGCCCTCATGCGCACTGGCATGGATCAATTCGTCGTAGATAATAAGATCGCCACGTGCGGGCAGCGTCGAAAAAATGGCGGTATTCGCCGCAAACCCACCGCCAAAAAATAACGCTGTTTCCGCACCGAAAAATGAAGCTGCATCAGCTTCAAGCGCTTCATGCTCGCTCGTGTTTCCGCGCAACAATCGTGAGCCGCCAGCGCCAATAGGCACACCGCGTTCGAGCGCACGCATGACCGCATCGCGCAATTCCGGCGACTCTGCCAGCGCCAAATAATCATTGGAAGCGAAATCAAAACCGCGCCGCGGCTCAAGCGTCCTCAGACGACCACGACGCAAAAGCGCATCAAGCGCACGATCATGATTGGCGGACATCCTGACGATCCGCATTGTCTGCGGGCTCACGCTCACATGGGGTTGACGTCTGCAGGGCTGGTGCCAATTCCATCGGCTTTAATCCGAGCTTGGCAAACAGGCGACTATCTTTGTCTTCCCCCGGATTGTCGGCGGTCAACAAAGTATCGCCGACGAAAATGGAATTCGCACCAGCGAAGAAGCACAGGGCCTGTGTTTCATCACTCATTTCAGTGCGGCCTGCGGACAAACGCACGTGAGACTTTGGCATCATGATCCGCGCGACCGCGATGGTGCGCACAAAATCAATGGCATCGATCTTCTCAACGCTTTCCAGTGGCGTACCTGGGATGGCAATCAGCATGTTGATCGGCACGCTTTCTGGATGTTCGCTCAAATTCGAGAGCGTCACCAGCATATCGACGCGATCTTGGGGCTCCTCGCCCATGCCGACAATGCCACCCGAGCACACTTTGATGCCAGCATCGCGCACACGTTCCAAGGTATCCAGACGGTCCGCATACGTGCGAGTCGTAATGACTTTGGAATAGTATGCTTCCGACGTATCGACGTTGTGGTTGTAGTAATCGAGACCGGCGTGACTCAATTTGCCGATATCATCGTCTGACAGCATGCCCAGCGTCATGCACGTTTCCATGCCGAGCGCTTTCACACCTTCGACCATCGCGACCACGGCATCCATATCGCGCGCTTTGGGACTGCGCCAAGCAGCGCCCATGCAGTAACGCGTCGCGCCTGCGGCCTTGGCCTTTCGGGCTTCTTCGATGACGCGCTGAACTTCCATGAGCTTGGAGGCTTTGAGACCAGACTCATGGTGCGCCGATTGACTGCAATAGCCACAATCTTCCGCGCAGCCGCCTGTCTTGATCGACAGCAAGCGGCTCATTTGCACGGCGTTGGGATCAAAACTTTGCCGGTGCACAGTTTGCGCGCGAAACAGCAGCTCCATAAACGGCAAATTGTAGAGCGCTAGCGCTTCAGCGCGGCTCCAATCGGTCCGTATGGCAGGTGTGAGTATGGGTCGCGTCTGCGCGCGCGCTTGAGTATCGAGTTTCGTGACGGTCGAAGCCATCGGCGGGGCAATCTCCGGAACGGGGCGCATATCGGCCCCAGCGATCACGATGTTTGCACCGCTTTCGCCCCAACGGGCAACCGTCAATTTGCCTCGCTTGGCAGGTCGATCCGACCGTCCTTAACAGCATAAGCCTTGAGGCCTCAATTTAGGGCCTAGACCCCGATTTTGCCGCCACCTGGCTTGGTAATGGCCACGATGGCAGAGCGGGCCGGCATATCTGGCTTGAAGTCCGGCCAACGCGTTGTTGGCGTTTCGAACGAGGCAGGCTTTGCGTTCGGGTCGTCATCGTCGGATTCGCCCGGGTGCTGCACGGCCACAAACAGCGTTTCCATGTCGGGCGTAAAGCACGGCCCACACAGTTCGGCACCAACCGGCACCCGATAGAACAGCTTCGAGGTGCCGCGCGCAGCACCTTCGGTTTCGAGCGCCCACACACCATCGGTGCGACCGGTCCGTGACGCTGAATTGCCATCGGTCGCAATCCAAAGCCGCCCAAGCGCATCGACAGCGCAATTGTCCGGCATGCCAAACCAGCCATCTTTGGTGGTCAGGGGATTGAACTTTGCACCCACAGCAGCAATCGAGGGATCGCCACAAGTGACCAGAATGTTCCAGGTGAACGTCACCGCTGCGTGATCGTTGCCATCGGGTTTGAGTTCAATGATGTGACCAAACTTATTATTCGAGCGCGGATTGGCTGCGTCGATCTGGCTATCTTTACGTTTCGAATTATTCGTGAGCATCACATAAACTGAGTGCGTAGTTGGATTGACATCCACATCTTCCGGTCGATCCATCGGCGTCGCGCCAAGCAAGTCGGCGGCTTGGCGCGCGAAAATCACGACATCGCCTTGGTCAATGAAGCCATTTGCGGCAAAGAGCGGACCTTGACCGTGAACGAGTGGCAACCAACGCCCCGTCCCATCGGCTTCAAATCGCGCGACGTAAAGCGTCCCATGATCGAGCAGATTTTTATTGGCTTTCGGGTCGCCCAGAACAACCGCATCCCGCGTCACAAATTTATAGACGTAATCGAAACGCTCATCGTCGCCTTGATAGACGACGAAGCGACCGTCTGAATTGACGATGTTGCCAGCGCCTTCATGCTTGAAACGACCTAGAGCCGTGCGTTTCACGGGCGTCGAATTGGGCTCGCGCGGATCGATTTCCACCACCCAGCCGAAACGGTTCGCTTCATTCGGCTCGCGGCCGATATCAAATCGATCGTGAAATTTTCCCCAGACATACCACTCGGCGGGTACGCCGTATCGCTTCAATGCCGCCTTATCGGGATGAGCGTCCAACGCTGACTTATTATAGAAATAGCCATTGATATTTTCCTCGCACGTCAGCCACGTACCCCACGGCGTCATCGCGCCTGCGCAATTGTTCAACATGCCGCTGACACGCGTGCCTGTGGGGTCTGCAACGGTCTGCATTTTGATATGACCGCGTGCTGGCCCGGAAATCTCGATCACTGTGTCTGCCGTGATGCGTCGTGCGTACGGGCTGCTTGCAACGACTGTCCACTTTCCATCCACGCGCTTCACTTCGATCACGGACCCGCCATGCGCCATCATCTCTGTGGCAACGTGCTCCAGCGTGATGGCTTCTCTACGTGCATCCTTGTCGAGGGCACCAAGACCAGGAAACATCATTTCAGCGCTGGTGTATTCGTGATTGACGACGAGCAAGCCGTGATCGCTTTTGCCGTCGAACGGTAAAAATCCGATGAAGTCGTTATTATATCCAAACTGCTGAGCCTGATCATCGGCTGTTTGTTTCAGCGGTGAAAATGGCTTCACATCGGCAAGGACACCATCGCCCCACCGGATCAGGACATCCGCATCATAACCTTGCGCGACATGATGCGTTTCATCTGAACCCGCTGTCACTTCAGCGAACGTGAAGCGAGAAGTGTCTCCAACCTCAACTGCGCGCGCATCGCTGGCAGAAGTCAGCGGTAAAACCGCATCCACAGCCATGACGGCAAGTAGTCCGCGACCTAACGCGCGCCGCGATAAGCGCGCGGCAACTATGTCGCCGATTGTCGGCGTTTTGACCGGGTTCGAACCGGCATCTTCGGCATCTTCAATGGCGCGTGACGTCGACGGCGTCGGCTTAATTTGGGACATACACAAGTCTCGATGGTTCGAATATTGAGATAACACCGAGAGTTAGAAGGTCAAAAGCGACAGTGCCATGACATCTAACGAGACAGGCATGAACAATATTCATTTTCAAGGCCTTGATCGTCAGTACGCAGATCAAATCTCCGATCCTCGACGCACGCTCGTTCATGTTCATTCTTTAGTAAGGTATAAATTTATTTACCTTTGAAGTCCTGAAACGCGAAGTGCATCTACAGCGTCGAGCATGTGTGAATTTCACATGTCTCACAAATGCGATTCAAAAAAACGATCGCATGTACGGGGCAGGACAGGAGCGCACGACGATGGGAACACGAAATCGAGCCATGCAGGCACTCTTGTCTGCATTGGAGCAAGAAGTCTCGCTACAAGACCATGGATTTCAGGTGGAGATGGGTCCAACCAAAGGCGTCGTTATTGAACGTGCCAATCACGTTTGGGGCATTTGGCATTACTATAAAAAATGCTTCTTTTGGACGGCCGCCGGTTACACGCAGCCAATCTTCAAAACAAAAGATCTCGATGAAGCTTTGGCGTATACGCTGGATCAGCTCACGAATCAGGACATTGGATTTCCGACGCTCAGCAACGCTTCAGTTACGTTCGCTTGGCAAAATCGGCAAAACACCAAACGGTATCCCGTCTTCCACTAAGCCACGCGCTTCATCGAAACTGGCTTGGCCATGAATGCTGCGCGGCGCCGCCTCGTTGAAATGAATCTTGCGCGCTTCCTCGGCAAAACGCTCACCGACGGCTTCAGAGTTTTCCAATAACGTAGCTTTCAACTTTTGAAGCTCCGCGCCCGTTCCGCTGTGCACGGCTAAATTGGCGTTGTCGGGCTGAGCTTTCGCGGCAGAAACTTTTGCTTTGCCAGTCACGACAGCGGGCGCCATGGGGCTTCGATCGACATGAGTCGAACCGCATTGTGGACATACGACAAGCGCGCGCGCCCGTTGCTTTTCGAAAGCGGCAATCGACCCAAACCACGCTTCAAAGGCATGCTCATGCTCGCAGGCCAGTTGATATCTAATCATGTGCGAGCAACCTTCACATCCGTTCCACGTAGCGTGACCACATCAAATGGGCGATCGTGCGTGAGCGATGGCAACCGGCGTCGAACATCTTCCAGAACACCCACGTCAATGTCAGCGGCAATAACGCCAGGCTCTTTTGTCCCTTCAGCTAGAATTTGCCCCCAGGGCGATATGATCAAACTATGACCGAATGTCTCACGGCCATGCTCGTGAAGCCCGCCTTGAGCTGCGGCAAAAATGAACGATTGCGATTCAATGGCGCGTGCGCGCAGCAATGTGTGCCAATGCGCTTCACCCGTGACGCGCGTAAAAGCGGCGGGCACCGCGATAAATTTGGCACCGCTCTTTGCTAAGGCACGATGCAGCCCTGGAAAGCGCAAGTCATAGCATATGGTCAGACCTAGCGACCCCCACGGCAATGGCGTAATGACGGCAGCGTCTCCAGCCCGGTAGCTTTCACTTTCGCGATACACATCGCCATGGCCAAGATCGACGTCGAACATATGGATTTTATCGTAGCGCGCCGCGATCTGACCGTTAGGCGCAATGACGTAAGAACGATTGGCAAGTCGTCCATCTTCGAGCTTGATACCCATCGACCCGATATGCAGCCATACACGAATGTCGCGCGCGAGATTTGTGAAAGCTGACAATGCGCGATTGTCCTGCTCGGGTTCGAGTTCGGCCATCAGCCGCGCCCGCTCAAGCTCCATCAGTGTCGTCACTTCAGGCGTTTGAATATAGTCAGCACCCGCGCTAGCCGCGTCACGGATGAGGTTGATTGCATCGGCGATATTGCGATCGACATCACGACCTGAGCGCATCTGAACAAGGGCTGCGCGAAACGACGTCGGCATATCTATGATTGACATGAGAGGTGAAGACCTATTGCGCCAGCAGCGTATCGAGCTTTCCAGATCGATCAAGCTCGTAAAGATCGTCGCAGCCACCCACGTGCAGATCACCGATCCAAATCTGCGGAACCGTATCGCGCCCACCCGCCTGCTGGCGAAGATTGGCGCGCAAATCTGAACGACCCGTCAAATCCACCTCTTCAAAGTGGGCGCCTTTCCGGCGCAGCAGCTCTTTTGCCATATGGCAATAACAGCAGTGACCAGCCGTATAGACTTTGACTTTGTGCATATCCGTGCAGCCGCCCTCCGGCGCATGTTGAGAGGTTTGCAATGAAGTTAGACCGTTCGCAGCAAATTGCCAACATTCTCAAGCTAAAATGCCGTCTTGCCGCGCTTTTGAGGGCAATTGATGGCCTAGGCGTCGAACTTAGCAGACGAGTGCCAGCGCCAAGACATCGACGCGCGCCGCTCCAACCTTTTTCATCGCCTGCGCAGCTGCTGAAACTGTGGCACCTGTAGTAATGACATCGTCAATCAAAATGATTTTTTTTCCAGCAACTTCGCCAAGCGCGCGCTCTGGTACCACAAACGCGCCCGCCACATTCCGTTGCCGTTGCCCGCGCGACATTCCAACCTGCCGCGCCGTGGAGCGGGTTCGAAGGAGTGCGAAATGTCGAACAGGAATGGCTGTCAGCCGCTGCACTTCGCTTGCTAAAATCTGCGCCTGATTGAATCGCCGCGACAGCAATCGAAAACGCGCCAGCGGTATGGGAACGAGTGCGTCGGCATCGGTCAATAGTTCGCGCCCCGCATCTGCCAACCAGCGTCCGAAAAGACGTCGGCCATTGTGGCTGTCTTGATATTTCATATCGTGCACGAGATCGCGCATCAAACCATCGAATTTTGCAACTGCGCGTGCACGATCATAGCGTGGTGGATCTGCAGCCGCAGCGGCAGAAATTATCGGTCCGTCGGTCCCATAAGACCCAGAACTATAAGGTAATGGCAGACCCAGACGATCACACAGAGGAGCACGAATAAAATCAATTTTAGGCCAGCATGTCGGGCACAGCGCGTCATGAGATAAAATACGGCATTCGCAGCCAAGACAAAGTGGCGGCAAAATTGTATCGATCAGCCGTCGCGCAGCATTGCGAAGCTTCTGGCGACCTTGCCCTGTCGCACTTGTTTGCTCAGGACTATTGTCCCAAGTCTCAGCATCAGCCGGCAATTTGGAGCTTTGAGTGATCAATGCCATTGCGAGAGCCTAGCCGATTGCGCTAACGCCTGCGAGCATTATGGAACGGCGAGTTGGCGTGAATGTCAGACTCGCATGGATCAAAGGTCTCAGATCGCACATGACTGTCGGATCGGATCGATCGCCACCCGCGACACCGGAGATTTTTGACCGCGCGCTTTTGCAATCTCGGCGCAATCGCGTTGCCGAACATGCACATCGCCATGACTTCTTATTGAAGCGCGTGTCTGAGGATGTCTGTGAGCGACTTTCCATCATTCGCCGAGACTTTGCCTATGCTGGGAATGTCGGAGCGCATCACGGACTTGTATCCCGCCACTTGCGCACCACAGGAAAAATCAAACACATCGTTGATACCGACAGTGCCGATCGAGTGTTGGCGCGCTCCGATGGCCCCATCGTCCGAGCTGACGAGGAAGCCTTACCGTTCGCCGCCGAAAGCTTGGATTTGATTGTCTCGGGCTTGTCCCTCCATCTTGTGAACGACTTGCCTGGGTCTCTTGTGCAAATCCGCCGCGCCTTGAAACCTGATGGCTTGTTTCTTGGCGCGCTTCTTGGCGGCGAAACTCTGAAGGAGCTGCGTGAAGCATGGTTGATTGCCGAAGATGAAGTTATGGGTGGCGCATCGCCGCGAGTTGCGCCATTCGCCGATGTCAAAGACTTGGGTGGTTTGTTGCAACGGGCCGGGTTTGCACTGCCGGTTGCCGACAGCGACGTGGTGACAGTGCGCTACGCAACGGCACTGGACCTGATGCGCGATATCAAAGGCATGGGTGCGAGCAACATGCTCACCGCACGCCGTCGTGTGCCCGTAACGCGTCGCCTCTTGTTGCGCGCAGCAGACGTTTATTCCGAGCGATTTTCTGAAGCCGATGGCCGCGTTCCGGCAACATTTGAAATCATCACGCTCACCGCGTGGGCTCCGCACGACAATCAGCAAAAACCACTGGCACCCGGCTCCGCAACGATGCGCTTGGCGGACGCACTGGGTGTCAATGAACAGCCCGCAGGCGAAAAAACGCCGCGAAAAACTTAAGTACAGCCGAGCAGCAACTAAGCCAGCAAATCGCGCAGCCACGGGATGAGTGGCAAATCGGCAGGCGGCATAGGGTATTTTGTGAGATCGAGCGCGCGCACGAAAGCGAACTGCTGCCCTTCGCGTGGCGCAATTTCACCTTCCCATGTGCGGCAGATATAAAGCGGCATGAGCAGATGAAATGTCTCGTAGCTGTGACTGGCGAAGTTGAACGGCGCCAGACACTCAAGACAAACCTCAATGCCAAGCTCTTCCTTCACTTCTCGAACGAGTGCTGCTTCAGGCGTCTCGCCAGGTTCAATCTTGCCGCCCGGAAACTCCCAAAGTCCCGCCATTGACTTACCCGAAGGTCGCTGTGCAATCAGCACACGATTGTCAGCGTCGATCAAAGCCACGGCTGCAACGAGAATAATAGGTTTCATGCGCGCCGTCGCAAACGATAGACGGTTTCTTCTAGCCGCGTAATACCGCGCTTTTTGAGATTATCGCTGTGAGCCAACCCATCGCGGATTTCAATCACATCGATATCAAATGCTGGCGCATACAACTGATGAACCTCCTCGAATGGTACCGCGAAAGGTGGTCCCTCCATTTCACCGATAGGATAGTCGATGGCAATCAGTAGCACTTGGCTATCAGGCGCTAGCAGGTGCGTGAGATGGTCGACATAACGCTGACGCAAATGGTCAGGTAGTGCGATAAGTGCAGCACGATCATATAAAGCTGTAACATCAGCCAGATGTTGCGCAGTCAGGTCAAAAATATCACCGCAATAAATTGTGAATGGTCCCGCACTAAAAACTAAAAACGATGGGGTCTGCACAATTGTCGGCGTCAACGCAGCTTCAGAAAAAAATTCTCCAACCGCAATCTCGCTCAACTCTACGCCAATCACGCGATGACTTTGCTGTGCAAGCCAAGCCATATCCAAGCTTTTGCCAGCCAAAGGCACAAACACAGATGAGCCGGTTTGAACTGCCAGCTTTGGCCAAGTGCGTTGCAATTGATCGTGAACCGACGATTGATGAAACCCAACATCTCCGCGTTGCCAGCGATCATGCCAAAACGCGTGATCCATCGAGCGCGCCCTCAGCTCCGGTAATCGGCATTGATCGACACATAATCGTGTGTCAGGTCGCACGTCCAAACGGTAGCCGAAGACTTGCCAACACCGACGTCGATGCGAATGACGATGTCGCTATTTTTCATATAACCTGCGACCGTTTTCTCATCGTATTCAGCAGACCTCTCGCCATCGCGCGCCACGCAATGCGGCCCAAACCAGATTGCCAGCTTGTCGCGATTGGCGGCTTCGCCAGATTTGCCGACTGCCATGACGACACGACCCCAGTTGGGATCTTCACCGGCAATGGCTGTCTTTAGAATGGGGGAGTTCGCGCATGATAATGCGATGGCGCGCGCAGCCGCCCACGATTTTGCACCCTCGACGGTGAAAGTAACAAACTTCGATAAACCTTCACCGTCCTTGGCAACTTGGATCGCAAGATCGCGCATCAAGTCATGCAGCGCGTCAGAGAATGCAGCAAGCTTCTTCGAGCCTGCCTTCGCGATCGGCTTTTGACCGCGCGCTACAGCTTTGCCGGTGGCAAACATCAAACACGTATCGCTCGTCGAAGTATCCCCATCGACTGTCATGCAGTTGAACGTCGTCTCCGCGTGCGCCCCGAGCATAGATTGCAATACGTCAGGCGCAATGGCTGCATCCGTGAATATAAAGCACAGCATCGTCGCCATATCCGGTGCAATCATGCCGGCACCTTTGCAAAAGCCGTTGATCGTGATTTCAGTATTGCCAATCAAGACCGAACGCGTTGCAAGCTTAGGGTATGTGTCCGTCGTCATGATTGCGCGCGCTGCGGCCTCGAACATATCCGGCGTTGCGGCCTGCGCGAGATCAGTGAGCAAATGCGCAAACTTGCCTGCATCCAGCGGCTCGCCAATGACGCCGGTCGAGGCAACAAAAACTTCATGCTTGGCAGAACCGGCCGCATCAGCCGCATGTTGAACGGTGACAGCAACAGCCTCGTCACCCTTGTGTCCGGTAAAGGCGTTGGCATTTCCAGAATTGACGACGAGAATACGCGCCGCACCTTTTTTCAAATGCTTCCGACACAGCAAGACAGGAGCGGATGCTGTTTTGGATTGGGTCAGCACGCCTGCCACTGTCGTTCCTGGGTCAAGCATGGCAACCAGCAAATCAGTTCGGCCTTTGTAGCGAATACCGGCTTCGGCCGTGGCGAAAGCGACGCCGTCGAGTGCTGGGAGTTGAGCCAGCGAGCTGGGCGCGAACGGCGATAGTGTGCTGACCTTACCCATATTCGTTGAAATCTCCTGTATGGACGGGTGCGTCGCCCCTCGATAGGGCTCCCCAAAAACAGATCGGGCCGCTCAAATCAAGCGGCCCGATCCAAACTCATCGATTATGACGAAAAAACTTACTTTTTCTCATCTGGCTTTGCAGCATCGGGCTTCGCGCCCTCGTCCTTGGCCGGAGCAGCGTTCTGCTGTTCGATCTGTTTGTTGCGATCCTCAATCGACTTCTTGATCACGGGATCGACAAATTCGATCTTAGCCTGAGCGCGCAGTGTCGTGGCCGACTGTTGCGCCTTCTGCAGCAACAACGACTGCACGATACGATCTTTCACGATCTCAAATGCAGGCGGCTGTTTCGTGCGCTTATCTTCCAGCTTCACAAGATGCCAACCGAACTGCGTTTGGATCGGCTCAGACACATCGCCTTTCGCCAGTTTGAAAGCGACCTCTTCGAATTGCGGCACCATCTGCCCGCGTCCAAAGTAGCCCAAGTTACCGCCGTCTTCTTTCGAGCCTGGATCCTTGGAATTCTCTTTGGCAAGTGCCGCAAAATCGCCACCGCCTTTGATCTTATCTTTCAGCTCTTTCGCCTTGTCTTCGCTTTCGACCAAAATATGCCGTGCCTGAACTTCTTCTTCTGGCTTCAGAAGCTTGACCTGATCGTCATAGATTTTACGCGCATCGGCGTCAGTGACCGATCCTTTGATGACTTTCTCAAAATACATCTCGCGCAACGCGCGGCGCTTTAAATAATTCAATCGCGTCTCGAAGTCTGCGCCTTGACCGAGCTTGTCCGCTTCGGCAGCTTCCGCGAACAATTGATTATCGATCAGAAATTCAAGCAATGAAATGCGCTTTTGCTCGGGCGGAAGATTGCCCATGTCGGCACCGATTTCACTTTCGGCGACGGCCAGATCAGCATCTGTGATGGCCTTGCCATTAATCGTTGCAACGACCTTTTCCTGCGCATGCGATGCAAGGGGAAACGCCCCACCGGCCGCGCACACGAGCGCCAAAGCCAAAAAGGACTGAGCAAAACGGGTGGTCACGGGAGGCTCCTCGAAATCGTTGGGGCTGATATTTGAAACCGGCGGGCAAATGAGGTTGGAAACCAGCTAGCAGGTTGCCTGAGTAAGAGCGCCGGAAAGGCCCCGTTCGATAGCCCTCGACGGGCCTAAATCCAAGTTAATAATTCGACATCACCAAGGGAAGTCTCAGTCTGTTCCGGTGCGTAGTGAGCTCTCGACTGGTGCCATTTGTCAGCCCCGCAATCATTGACATCTGGGGGGCAGCGTTCTTATGTCTGCCCAGATTAACCAGAGGCCCGCGCGGCTTCAGGCGATGTCGGTGGCGTCACGCCCAATGGAGGCGTTCGCCTGGGCAATACGCAGTCGAAGGTGCGCAAGCTTTTCCCCGATGTGCCCTCGTGGCATCTCGCCCCTGCAACGGATTGAACCAAGGGTTGGCCAACGGTGCGTTGGTCGGTGCACCCTTTTAAGGACGAAAATTATGCTCTCGCTCGGTAGCTTTGCTTCCAAGATATTCGGCTCATCCAACGAGCGCAGGGTGAAAGGCTTTCGTCCTCGGGTCGCCGAGATCAACGACCTAGAAGACGAAATTGCCAAACTGACAGACGACGAACTGAAGGCGCGCACAGCGATGTTCCGCGAGCAGCTGAGTCAAGGCTCGACCCTCGACGACATTCTGGTCCCAGCTTTTGCGACGGTGCGCGAAGCCGCCAAGCGAACGCTCGGCCAACGCCACTTCGACGTCCAGCTCCTGGGCGGCATGGTTTTGCATCAAGGCGATATTGCTGAAATGAAAACCGGCGAAGGTAAAACACTTGTTGCGACGCTGCCTGTGTATCTCAATGCGCTTGCTGGCAAGGGCGTTCATGTCGTCACGGTCAACGACTATCTAGCCAAACGCGACGCGGAATGGATGGGCCAAGTCTATCGCTTCTTAGGCCTATCGGTCAGTTGCATCGTCCACAACATGAGCGATGAAGAGCGCAAAGCGGCTTATGCGTGCGATGTCACGTACGCCACCAACAACGAACTCGGCTTCGACTATTTGCGCGACAACATGAAAATGCGCAAAGACGAAATGGTCCAGCGCGAGCATACGTTCGCCATCGTTGACGAAGTCGACTCGATCCTGATCGATGAAGCGCGAACCCCACTCATTATTTCCGGTCCGCTCGACGACAAAGCCGATCTCTATCTAACGATCGATGCCTATATTCCGCAACTCGCCGCTGAAGATATCGAGTTGGACGAAAAGCAGCGCCAAGTGGCGTTAACCGACGCTGGCAACGAGAAGATGGAAAAGCTGCTCACCGAAGCAGGTACGTTGAAGGGATCGCTATACGATATCGATAACGTCACCATTGTCCATCACGTCAATCAGGCGTTGAAAGCCCATAAGCTCTTCCAGCGCGATAAAGACTACATCGTCAAAGGTGGCGAAGTGATCATCATTGATGAATTCACCGGCCGTATGATGCCGGGACGGCGCTATTCGGAAGGCTTGCACCAAGCGCTCGAAGCGAAAGAGCGTGTCGAAGTGCAACCCGAAAACCAGACGCTGGCGTCAATCACGTTCCAAAACTACTTCCGACTTTATAAAAAGCTCGCTGGCATGACAGGTACGGCGCTGACGGAAGCGTCTGAGTTCATGGATATCTATAATCTCGAAGTTATCGAGATTCCGACCAACGTGAACGTCTTGCGTATTGACGATGACGACGAAATTTATCGTACACAAAAAGAAAAACTGGACGCCATCGTCCAGTCGATTGCCGATGCCAGAATTCGCAATCAGCCTATTCTTGTCGGTACGACGTCCATCGAAAAGTCAGAGGAACTGGCAGCGCGTCTAAAAGATCGTGACTACATCACGCAGCTTGCCAAATCGCTCTCCGATCAAGCCGAGGCCATAAAGCCCGGCAAAGATGAGGACCTGCGCGAGCATTTCACGAAAATGGCAGCGACATTGAACACGCTATTGGCCACGGCCAAGAAGGAAAAAACCGATCCGATCCCGCATCAGGTTTTGAACGCTCGCTACCACGAACAAGAAGCAAGCATCGTCGCGCAAGCAGGTGTGCCCGGCGCAGTCACGATTGCCACCAATATGGCTGGTCGCGGCACCGACATTCAGTTGGGCGGCAACGCGGAGTATCGGTTGCGCGATTGGATTTCCGAAGAAACCGCAAAAGGTGCAGCGCCAAGCGAAGCGGCTATCCAAGCCAAGCGTGCTGAAGTTGCAGCCGACATCGCTGTCAAAAAGCAACTCGCGCTCGACGCTGGTGGCCTCTACGTTTTGGCAACCGAGCGCCATGAAAGCCGCCGCATCGACAATCAGTTGCGCGGTCGATCGGGTCGTCAAGGCGACCCAGGCCGCTCCAAATTCTACCTCGCTCTCGATGACGATCTGATGCGGATTTTCGGATCCGATCGCATGGACAAGGTTTTGCAAACGCTGGGCCTCAAAGAAGGCGAGGCGATCACGCATCCATGGATGAACAAGTCGCTTGAGACGGCGCAGAAAAAAGTTGAGCAACGCAACTTTGATATCCGCAAGCAAATCCTGAAATACGACGACGTGATGAATGACCAGCGCAAGGTCATCTTCGAGCAGCGTCTCGACATCATGGGCGAAGAAGACGTTTCAGAAACGATTGTCGATCTGCGTCATCAGTTGATTGATGAACTCGTCACGCGCCACATTCCGCCCACCGCCTACGCCGAACAGTGGAATGCCAAAGCCCTACGCGCTGAAGTTGCCGATATTTGCGATCTCGACTTGCCGATCGAAGACTGGGCTGCAGAAGAAGGCATTGCGGACGCTGAAATTAAAGAGCGTCTCGTGAATGCCACGGACGTGCGCGCAGAACTCAAAAAAACAGAGCTTGGCCCCGAACTCTATGGCCAAATTGAAAAGATGGTTTTGCTCCAATCACTCGATCACCTGTGGCGCGAGCATCTTGTGACGCTTGAACATCTGCGCCAGGTCATCGGTTTCCGCGCTTACGGGCAACGCGATCCGCTGAATGAGTACAAGAGTGAAGCCTTCGTTCTGTTCGAAAACATGCTCGGCAAATTGCGTGAAAACGTAACAGGCCAGTTGATGCATGTCGAACTGGCACCTCCTGAAGAGCAGCCGGCCCTGCGGCCTGTCGAACTCCCGCCGATGGAAGCCCATCACATAGATGCCAGCACGGGACGCGATGAATTCGACGACGAGTTTGCCATGGCCGACGCCGCCATGTCAGGCGCGCGAGCCCGCCGCGCAAGCCCACAGCCAGACAAACGCCCACCCCTTCAAGTCCGCAAAGGCGAAGGCGCATTGGATCCAAAAGATCCAGCGACCTGGGGTCGGGTATCTCGAAATGCAGTTTGCCCTTGCGGATCGGGTAAAAAATACAAACACTGCCACGGTCAAATGGATTGAGGGCAGTCAAGCTAGGCGTCTGGCACCCTGAGATCGAACAAAAGCGGGTTGTATTGAACGGTGAGGATTCTCGGTCTTGTCGGTGCCACGCACGATAGCGGGATCGCAATCCTCAACGATGGCGAGATCGAAGTCGTTATAGAAGAAGAGCGGCTCAATCGCGAAAAGGGCACGCTCAGTTTTCCGTCTCATGCCATTTCGGCTGTATTGGGCAAAGATGGCGCGGGCTTCGCCAATATCGATGCCATCGTCACACCGTGGGATCAAACCCGGTTGCGGCGCAGCTTTTCAAAAGCGGTATTCGGAAAACTCCCTGGAAGCTTGAGCTTATTAGCCGAGAGTTCTCACAAGGCTCAACGCAACGAAATCGCAATCCTCAATTTCTATTTAAATCGCCGGCTCGAACGAAGATTTCCAACCAAAAATCCCAAACCGCCAATCGTCAATGTCGGGCATCACGAGTCACACGCCGCATCTTTTTTTGTCTCGCCTTTTGAAGAAGCAGCCGTTCTCGTAATGGATGGCTACGGCGATGATGCAGCCACGACAGCGTTCTCTGGCCGAGGCAATCGCATAGAGCGTCACTGGAGCAGTTCGTTCTTCAACTCGATCGGCATGGTCTATACCTTCGTCACGGAATTCCTAGGCTTCAAACCTGTGTCCGACGAAGGCAAGGTCATGGCATTGGCCGCCCTCGGCGATGACAGTTATGTTGCGCGATTTCGAGACTGCGTGAAGCTGCTGCCCGATGGGCGCTACGCCGTGAACATGGATTACTTTTCGTTCGATACGTTTGGCGAATGGAAACCTCTGAAGCGTAAATTCACCGACGTATTCGGTGCGCCTCGTAAACCCGGCATGCCGCTTGAGGATCGACACAAAGCCGTTGCGTTCGCACTTCAACACGTCACAGAAGAAACCGTCATGCACATCGTGCGTGAATTGACCCGCAATGCCAAAACCAACAATTTGGTATTCTCAGGTGGCGTTGCGCTAAATTGCGTGGCCAACGCTAAAATACTTGAACAGACCGACGTCACTGAAATTTGGGTACCGCCCGGTGCATCCGATACCGGTGCGCCATTGGGCGCGTGCTTATGGCATTATCATCAAAAGCTCGGGCACCAGAGAAAATTTGAACTCACCCGTGCATCGTATGGCTTGGAATATAGCGATGATGACATTGACCTTGCGATTGAAGATGCAGGGTTGTCGGCCGAAATTCTCGATGAACCGGCCTTATATCACCGCGTAGCAAAAGACCTCGCGCGTGGTGCTGTCCTAGGCTGGTTTCAGGGCCGATTTGAAATGGGCCCGCGTGCGCTTGGTCATCGCTCGATTATTGCCGATCCGCGATCCGCAGCGATGCGTGATATCATCAACTCAAAAATCAAGAAGCGCGAAAGCTTCCGCCCATTTGCGCCCGCTATTCTTCATGAACGTGCCAGTGAGTTTTTTGAAATCGATCAGCCAGATCCATTTATGACTCTCGCACCCCGCATTCGTTCTGACAAAGCGCATCTGATCCCAGCCGCCATGCATGTCGATGGTACAGGTCGTATTCAAACCGTGCGGCGTGAAGACAACCGCCGCTTCTACGATTTGATTACAGCATTTGCAGAAGAAACCGGTGTGCCGGTCCTCTTGAATACCAGCTTCAACAGTCAAGAACCAATTGTCGCCTCACCCGCGCACGCTATTTCATGTTTTTTAAGAACCAACATGGACGGCGTGGTGCTCGGCACGCGATACATCACACGCGGATCGGACGCCCTTTAGTGCCGATGACCTCTGAAGCAAAGTTCTGTTGGCAAAACTAATGCTTCTGATCTGAACTGGTGTCTGCTCCACCACCGTGACCGGAAATTCTATCGGAGATTGCTAGTAATACGCTGGAAATCACAAAGACCACATGAATGATGACCATCCAGAATATGACCCGCTCCGTTTCGGGCGTCACAACTTTGAGCGACATAAACTGCTTGAGTAATTGCACGCCGGAAATGGCAACGATCGACGACAGAAGTTTGAGCTTCAAGCCGCTGAAATCGATGGTACCCATCCACTCCGGCCGGTCTTCATGATTGTCGTGATTGATCTTGGAAACGAAGTTCTCGTATCCGGAAAAAATGACGATAATCAAAAGAGACCCGGTCAGTGCAAGATCGACAAGCGTCAGGATGCCGAGAATAACATCTGATTCCGTTGACGTGAATGCATGCAACGCGAGATGACCTAGCTCCATCAGGAACTTGATCAGCAGCACGATGAGAGATATCGCCAAACCGAAATAGAACGGCGCAAGCAGCCAGCGCGAACCGAACAGCGCTTGCTCCAGCGCGTTCTCAATTTTTCTGGGCGAAGATTTAGTTTCCATCGACCTGTCTTTCGGTTGGCAAGCGGGCATCGTCCCGCGCGTCTATCGCAAACTTACGATATCCAGCAAGCCCAATCAGCGCGACATCGCGAAGCTTGAAACGCGATGTTTCAGTCCCTACGCGACAATGATTAGGTTGAGCCGCGGCGCTGCGGTTTGCGAAGGCGCTCAGTACGCGGACCGGCAACTGCGAGCACGCGGCGCTTAGCGGCAACTTGGGTCTTCAATGCAACGTGTTTGCGACAGCTCGCACGGGCCAGATTGCAACGAATGCGACCCGACAGCGAACTCTGCCGACCGTTGCCAAGCTGTGTTTGTACACCAGGGTGTTGCTGGCGTTGCTGCTCGATACGCAAAGGCGAGGCCGCCGGTGTCGGCACATCTCTCAACCAATTGTCCTGGTCCCGAATGGCTGAAAGCGTGGGACCGCAGACTTGCAACGGACCGGAGCCCCAAGCCGTCGCAGCCGGTTGGAAATTGTAACGCCCATCGCAAATGCCAACGACAGGAGGAATTTTCGTGCGCTCGAACGCGTCGTAGCCTTGCTTCAAATTTGCCCAGAACGGTGCCCAGGGTGAAAGCGCCTGCGAGGCCATCTTCATCACTGTCATGCGGAACGGAAACACATGGATCGGAATGTGTTCCTGGCCTGCTTCGATGGATGATACACTGAGATGGTGAATTTCATCCATCACCGGATTGGTCATGGCAAAGCAGCCGACTGACGTACAGCCACCGTGAATCAGAATAAGATCGCCGGTGCGTGCGAGCGACTGGTCGAGTTCGTTAGGATAGTTCAGATACAACGATTTCGGCCAGCGCCCGACATGACGCGTCTGTGGCCGTGTGACTGTGTAAAATCCTTCCGGAGCTTGTTTATCGCCCTCACGCAGCTTAGGGCCAAGCGTGCCGGACCAATGGCAGATCGGATAAGTCGCAAACAGCACGAATTGCCCGTCACGCTCTTTCCACACCTCAAGCTCGGATTCGGCTTTGAAGACGCGGATCAGCATAGGCGCAGACAGAGCTATGTTGCTCTGCTGCAGTCGATCATTCAAAGCTGCGATATTGGGCGTGCCAGGTAACGGCAGCGATCCGGATGCGGCGGCGCGCTGACGCTCGACGCGGTCCGCGGCGACATCTTTCAGTTCGATGGACAGCGCAGACGCAGACTGACAAAGGCCGATCCAGCCTGCCAGAAAAATTCCAATACTGCCGGAAATCCTGAGCGTCATTATCGTCCCGCTATCCGGAAAGCCAATCTCGTAACCCGCCGCAACATAGCCGTTCTGATCAGCCGCTCGTAGTGTCTTTTTGCAACCCATCAACGTTGAATTAATAGCCTACTTCGTCGAATTGATGGACGTTTGCTGCGGACAGCGTGCCTCGATGAGCGTATCGCCCAATGTCGCCGTTCCTCCGGCCTCAAATCCGTACTGATCGTTACAGACATGCACCCGCGGCGGTAAAAGGCTCGATTCGAACAAGTCGTGTCCAATTTTGAGCTTTTGCCAGAAGTTATAGGAAGGGTGACCAGCGTAGTGTGCGAGCTGGTCGTTGGTCATGCGAAACGGAAACACTTGAACTTGAAATCGCTTCTGTCCGCCTTTCAGAGCGGCCGTAACGAGTTGCCAGATGTCATCCATCTGGGCATCCGTCATGGCAAAGCACCCGACCGAAGCGCACCCACCATGCACCATTAAAAACGAACCAGTTCTATTGTGCGCGCGATCATAAGCGTTGGGATAGCCTAGATTGAATGAGCGATACCACTGGCTGTTCGGATTAAGCGCCGACGCATCGACCGTATAAAAACCTTCCGGCGCTTGCTGATCGCCCTCGCGGAATTTTGGCCCAAGCTTGCCCGACCAAACACACATCGGATAAGTCGCGAAGCGATGAAACAATCCATCGCGCTGCATCCAAACTTCCAACTCGAATTCACGCTTGAAAATGCGTATGAAAATCGGCGCCCCAGAGCGCAACCCATGGTCGGCAAGGCGTTGCGGTAACTGACCCGTGCCAGGTGTGTTGGGCATTGGCAGGCCCACACTGGCAAGTAGGCGTCGCTTGGAGCGTTCGGCAGCAATAAGACCTTCGTCACCGTCGCGCAGAATGGGTATCCAAAATGGTGCCAACATCACAGCCGCTATCGCCACGATGACGAGTGTGACAATCCCCAACGAACGAAAAAAGCGAAATCGACGTCTGGGCTGCGTGGTGCCTTCACTCGCCGATGTCTTAGACATCTTACGCGCTCCGCAACTTCAATCTAATCATTCCAATCACGGCGATGGCGTCACCGTCGCGCCCTGCGCCGCGCTACTTTGTGGCAATGATGTAGCACCCGTTGGCTGACTGGCTCGCACTGCGTTGATATCGGCCAGCGTTGGATCGACGTCAGCACTGACGAGCCCTTTGTACTTCGTGCCATCAGCTATTGTCGTCAAACTCGGCTCCGGCAATGGCGTATAATCCGCAATCACAGGACGACGGAAGGGCGGACAATACCCAGTTGGATCCAAACGTCCCGGAGACTCAACGTTCACAACATAACGTCGCTCACACACGGCGACAGTCGGCGGAATGCGATGTTTCTCGAAATGGTCGTAGCCCTGCTTTAGCGTTTTCCAGAACGGATACCACTTGTGGGTCTTGAGGCGCGCCATTCGCTCGTCGGTCATGCGAAACGGCATCGCATGGACTTCAAAACTCGGATGTCCAGCCTTCAAACTTTCGCGGGTCAGCCCGTAGATTTCTTCCATCAAAGCATCGGTCATCGCATAGCAACCCGCAGACCGGCACTTGCCATGCACCATGACAAAATCACCCGTCCGCCCGTAAGAGCGGTCATAGCTATTGGGGTAACCTAGATTGAATGACAGATAGAATTTTGAGTTCGGATTCATCAGTTTGGGCGTGATTGTATAAAATCCCTCAGGCGCCTGACGATCACCTTGCACAAGCTTTGGACCAATCTCGCCCGACCAATTGCAGATCGGATACGTTTTGAAATGATAAAAGCGGCCATCGTCCCGCTGCTTCCAGATTTCGAGTTCGGATTCTTCTTTGAAGATGCGGACAAAAATCGGCGATCCAGGTTGCATGCCCTTTTTGCCGAGAAGTGCGAGGGCCTCTTTTGAGAGCGGTACTTCAGAGGCTGGCGGGATAACCGGGGCATTCGACGAGCAGGCAGCCAATACGGACAAGCTCAACGCCATCAGACTTGCGCGCAAATAAGTTGCGACACTGATCGCCGCTCGATTTCGGTCAGTCTTCTGCAACAGCCCAAGCCTTTATGCTCAATAAGCCGCGCGCGGCAGCAGTGCCAGCAACGCGATTAAAGTCCCAATACTCAGTAATGATTACAGAATCCCTGAAAAGACTAGTGCGCATCGAGTCCCGCCCTGTCAACGGTCGCAAGCCGCGCAGTATGGGGATGAATGCGGCAGGGGCGCGGCATATGCAGGTGCATTGCGCATTGATTGGAAACAGTAAAAGCGCCCGAGCGCTATTTTAACTAGCGGCCAATCGACAAGAACCGGTCATGACGTTGGCGGCGAACCTCATCAGGGGATTTACCGTCGAACTCGGACAATGCCCGCGCGATAGCATTACCCGTCGCAATAATGACCGACTCACGGTCGCGATGCGCGCCACCGGCAGGCTCCTTGATGATCACATCGATGACGCCGAGCTGATCGAGATCTTGCGCCGTAATCTTCATGTTGGTCGCGGCTTCTTCTTTTTTATTGCTGTCGCGCCAGATGATCGATGCCGCACCCTCCGGGGAGATCACCGAATAGATGGCGTGTTCAAGCATGAGAATGCGGTTGGCCGTGGCAATCGCGATCGCGCCGCCCGAGCCTCCTTCGCCCACAACAACAGTGACCATTGGCACGCCGAGCTTTAAGCAACATTCTGTCGAGCGCGCGATGGCTTCAGCTTGACCGCGCTCTTCCGCACCGATGCCGGGATAGGCACCGGGGGTATCGACAAATGTGATCACAGGCAGATTGAATCTGTCCGCCAATTCCATCAATCGCACAGCTTTGCGATAGCCTTCCGGCTTCGCCATGCCGAAGTTGTGCTTGATGCGGCTTTCGGTGTCAGAACCTTTTTCGTGTCCCATGACCAGTACGGAGCGACCGCGAAACCGACCGACGCCCGCGACGATGGCTTCGTCTTCTGCGAAATAGCGATCCCCTGCGAGCGGGGTGAAATCTTCAATGAGACCGTTGATAAATTCTAGACAATGCGGTCGTTCGGGGTGGCGCGCGACCAGCGTCTTCTGCCAGGGCGTGAGCTTTTGATACGTATCCAGAAGTGCCGCTTTAGCCTTCTGCTCTAGCTTCGTGATTTCATCGGCGATCTGCGGACCGGTGCCGTCCTTTTGCAGGGCCTTCAGTTCAGCGACTTTGTTTTCGAGTTCAAGAATAGGTTTCTCGAAATCGAGATACGTGCGTAGGGCGTTCGAAGCGCTCACGGGGGCGATGCCTCTCGAAAGTGTTGCGGCCATATGGCCAGATGAGAAACGAGCGCTGGAGCGCATCAAGATACATTGTGCGCTGCTCTACAACTCGCGAAAGACATTCACCCCCGAGCGCTGGAGGTGTCAAGGCGGCATGGGTGCCAAATGCCACCAAGTTCAAGAACGACCGTTCCAAATTTAAGCTCTTGCGGTTAACGCGCCGACACAGAAAGCTTTTTCACCCATGGCGCAGCAAGGAATAGCAATCCTGCAGCAACGGCGACCAGCCCAGCTTGGGTCAAAAAGGATGTGGCCAACGCGGCAGGGTCTGAACTTGAAAACCCGCTTCCCAATACGCCAGCGAGTTTGTTGCCGAAGGCTGCGGCCAGGAACCAAAGTCCCAGCACCAATCCTGTTGTTCGCAACGGTGCCAATCGCGTCATGGTCGAAAGTCCAACCGGACTGATCAGCAACTCGCCGACGGTTTGCAGGAAAAATAATCCAACCAGCCACAGCGGCGACACGCGGCCAGAAACTGCAAGCGTAGCCGCGGGCACCATCAGCAAAAACGATGTCGCCAGAAAAACCAATCCGAAGGCAAATTTCACGGCCGGTGACGGTTGCTTCACACCCCATCGCATCCACAGAGCTGCAAAAAACGGCGTCAGCACAATCACGAACACTGGGTTGATCGATTGGAACCAGGCAGACGGAAAGGGAATGCCGCCGATGTCTGTGCGCGTCAGTTGATCGGCAAACAGCGCGATGGTCGTTCCAGCCTGTTCGAAAATCGCCCAGAAAATCATCGCCGCGATAAACAGCACTCCGATGGCCGCCATTCGCTTGGCATCATCGCTCGGCAATCGCACGGCGTAGATAATACCAGCGATCGGTAAAGCAACGAACAGCCAACGCAGCCAAGTCAATCCCTCGATATCGGAGGCGAGCACCAAGCAGAGCAACACCAGTGTGCCTGCAAGCATAGCGGCTGTACTGCGTAGAATTTGACCCGGCGTTTCATCGCTCGCCAAGCCGTCTTGATCCTGGCTATCGGGTTCAGGCAGGCCGTGCGCATGGCGCGCAAAGATAATCATCGCAATGGTCATGCCCACGCCAGCCGCGGCAAATCCCCAGTGCCAACTTTGCGTTGGATCAAAGCCCGCGCTTTCTAACCACGACTTAAACCATGCGCTTTGCGCCAAAAATCCAGTGACGATGGGAGCGAGAAACCCGCCGATATTGATGCCCATATAAAAAATGGAAAATCCGGCTTCGCGCCGCGCATCATCGCGGCCGTACAACGCACCAACCAACGCCGAGATATTCGGTTTAAATAATCCGGTGCCCAAGGCGATGAGGACCAGACCGAGATAAAACGTTTCGATCATGGGGACAGCGAGCGCGTAGTGCCCGAGCGCGATCAATGTGCCGCCCAACATCACAGCGCGGCGCGCGCCAAGAATGCGATCGGCGATGAACCCGCCGGGGATCGCAAGCATGTAAACGGCCATCGTGTAATTGCCGTAAATGCGTCCCGCGTCAGCCGTACTCAATCCGAGCCCGCCGTCGGCGATGGCGGCCACCATGAACAGCGTGAGCAGTGCGCGCATGCCATAATAGGAAAATCGCTCCCACAGCTCGGTGAAGAAGAGCGACGGCAGACCCGGCGGATGTCCAGAAAAACTGCGAACAAGCAAGGACGATCTGTCTGATTTCGGTGATGGATACGCGGGAATGGTCATAACCAAACAATGACTTGCAACGGGCTATTCCGCAAGGCGTTGAGAAATTTTCATGGCCAGTGTTGGCTTAACGCTGCTTCGATCGTTTTTACCTTAAGGCAAGCGCTCAGCGTTGAGCCGTACTTCAAATTCACCGAAGCTATCTGAACGATGACGCTAAGCGCCCTTGTCGCCCGTCAACACTTTGCCCATCCAATCTTCAATAGTGGTCGTGCCCATCTCCGCAACAGTCTCGCGTTCGCTCGGGCGTACCACATCTTGCAGCCCGTCGATGCGCTTCCATTCGCAAAATGGTGTGTCGGCTTCTACCCCAGGCGCATAACGCGAAGGTTCGACTTTTTGGTAGCGATGAACATAGCGCGGACAGTTCATCCAAGTTTCGTGAACCGCAACTTTGACGACCAATTCCGCCTCCTTAAATAGACCCAGCTCTGGCCCACTCACGATCACTTCGGCACGCCCCTGCAGACGCAAACGAAACGGTTTTTCAAAATCAATAAATAACATGCCGATTTCAGCGTTTCCTGTAATGTTACCCATCGACAAATACATGCCATTGCCATCGTAGCTGGGAAACAAGATCGTGTTGGGAGAAACGACACGTACAAAGCCGGGTGTCCCACCTTTGTAAGATACCGTCGGTCGCCCATTGTGATCGACTGTAGAAAGAAAAAACATATCGCGACTTTCGATGAATGCTTTGCCCACATCATCGACTTCCGGCTTGACCGCAATATCTTCGATCCGATCGGCAAGGGCGCGGGTATCGAACGCCATCTGCAATGCGCGATGGTTATTTCCGTAAAGGCGGCTCATGGCAGTCTCCATCGTAATGACTTCGGTATGGCTTTCGAATTAAGTCTTGGCGAGCGGATGATGATCGTTGACGAGTTTTTTGAGACGTTCTTGTAAAACGTGCGTGTAAATTTCTGTCGTCGAAATGTCGGCGTGGCCAAGCAACTGCTGCACAGCACGCAAATCGGCGCCGCGATCCAACAGATGGCTCGCGAACGCATGACGCAAAACGTGCGGCGAGACCCGCTCAGGATCAAGCCCTGCTTCTATCGCTATGTCTTTCAAATCGAGCGCAAAGCCTTGCCGGGTCACATGGCCCTCGGCAGCCTTCGAAGCAAATAACCACGGCGAATTGTCAAATCGACCAGAAACGGCAAGGTAACGATCAAGCGCCACACGCGCGGCCGGATTGAGCGGGACGAGACGTTCGCGGCCGCCTTTGCCTGTGATCGTCAAGACCCGCTGATCGCCGCGCACAACGGACCGCGGCAGCGAAACAAGCTCACTGACACGCATGCCCGTCGCATACAGAATTTCCAGCAGACAGTTGAATCGCAGAGCGCGAAAAAGCGCGCGTCCCTCTTGCACCTCAGTGCGTTGGGCTGCAGCTGACAACAAACGATCAACTTCGACAACACTCAACACCTTAGGCAAAGCACGCTGTCGTTTAGGACCCGACAATGCCGTCGTGGGGTCAGCCTCAATACATCCCTCGGCCAGCAAAAATTTGTAAAACTGCCGCACAGACGAAAGCCGACGCGCCCGCGAGGTTGCAGCCAATCCATCTGCAGATAGCGCTGCGAGATACGCTTGAACATCCTTGGCATGGGCGTGTCGGTGCACCACGCCACGTGCATCGAGAAAAGTCAGATAGGCATCGAGATCTCGCGTGTAGGCAGCGCGCGTATTGTCTGCAGCACCGCGCTCTGCACTCATCATGTCGAGGAAGGTTGCAACGTCGGTTAGACGATGGCGTGCGGTATCGCCAGTCATGTCCATGTGACCTCAGTTCGTTGCCATGCGCGGCCACGACTCAATTAATGCCTCGACGCCAAGACGACGCGCTTCACTCTCCAGTCCCGCACGCTTTAACGCACGAATACTATCGCCGAGGGCAATCATGTGCGCGCCATCCGCTTCATTGGGTCCGATGGTTTTCATAACCAGGAGTACGGTACGACCGAATTCTTTTTTCTTGGCGGCATCTTGCAAACTTGAAAGCACACCTGTCGGGGGCAGATATCCACCGCTAGGTTGCGGCGTTCGGCTAGCGGCATCCCACAACGGAATAGGCACATTGTAATTGAGGGCATCGAGCACGGTCGCGAGGCGATGCAGAGCATCGGATGAAAAGCGACCACGCACGGCTAGATTTTCTAGTGCCGTCAGATCGGCATCACGACCAGATTTTGTAGCGTCGGCGATATCGGCAAGAGCTAACCAGTGCGCTAACGATGGATCGAGAGCCACCCAACGCCGTGTCACATCTGTTTGACCGCTCGCCAACCCGATCTCGCATGCCGTCTCTGCAAACCAACTCAATTCTGGTTGCGGATTGATCTGAGCCGTCGTCGCGGCCACCATCTGCAAGGCTGTAAGCGTCATACCGTGAGCTTTCGCATCGTCGAGAAAAGCTCGGATCAGGCGGGTCTTTTTCTGCGGCGTTTGCTCGCTCTCGGCAGCTTTGAAGAGGCTCACGCGACGATCGAGCTGAGATGATGCAGAAGCCGACAACAGTGCGTCGGCTGATTCACTTTTTGCGTTCGCGCGATAGATCGCAGCCAACGTTTCCGCTGACAGAGCATTCAGCCGGGCCGCGGCCTCAGACGCAGGCATGCCAAGATTAGCCGGCGTCGCGGGATCGTTGGCAAGTGCGACCAGCAAGGCCGGTTCACCATGATCGAGAACAGATTTGTGTGGCAATCCACCGGCGCTTTCTGACAAACGATAATCGATCAGCGAAATTTTCTGGGTTGGCACCGGCTGAATTTTTGTCCCAATCGAAATCGCATCGAGCGCATCCAGTGCCAGCGATTGTTCTAGACCTTCTTCGCGCGCAATTTCGGCGGCAAGTCCTGCCCCGGCCGTATCTTTAGCGAGTACTGCGCAATAGCCGGCCATGAGAATAGCTTGAGCCTTTAATTGTTTGGGCATCTGAGATTTGAGGCCAGCCGCTTTCTGCGTGATCTCGCATGCCTGATTGGAATTGCCAGACGCGAGCGCATTGCGTGCAGCCAGCGCCGATAGGTTAGGATCGTCAGCAGCAGAGAGTTTAGAAAGCTCGCTCGCGGCCTCTTGGCCAAGACCTGATCGATAAAGCGCTTCGAGCCTCAGGGCTGTAAATTTTGTATCGGCCGATGCGCCGCTTTGCGGTGCAACGTGCGATGTAATGAGACGCTTCCAAAGCCCGTGCAGCGCAGGTGAGCGCGGTGGAATTTCCAGCTCGCTGATCAGCGTTTCGAGTGACGTCACATCGAGACCGCGCCATAGTTCATATGGAAGCCCGGACCCATCAGCAGACATCACGGGAGCGAGTTCATCGCGTTCGACGCCGCCGACGGTCGCGTTCAAAGGTGATCGTCCTTGAGCAATCCCGCTGCTAGATAGGACGCAAAGCGGCTGGATGAGCGCGAAAATAGCAAGATATATGGATGATGTGTGCAGCATTCGGATCATGAATTAGCGGGTTAGCGGCGAATCTTAACACCGGTCACAGGTTTACTCACGGTTTGCTGCTCAGGCTCGAAACGTGTCGCAAGTATATACATGCCCAAGTAAAAGAGTGCGCCAACGGAGCCGACGATAAAAAGGAAGCGGAATAGGCTTGGCATGTCTTAATCCCCTGCCGCCACGCTGTGGATCTTGAGTGAGGCGTCAGTATGTTGTGAGCAATCGCGGCATTCACATAGAGATTGTTTTAGGCATGAATTCACGATCTCACAACCAGCGCGCGGCCCCGCGATCCCATTTGCAGCGATTTTGCGTTCATGGCATGACCACACCGCATTCTCGGGCAGCTGTCGTCATACTCTTGGCACCTGTCAGTGAGCGCCATTCTCAATGCCTATGGAATTCATATGACCGACACAGAAGCGGTTGACAGCATCAAAGCCAAACTAGGCAACAAGCCCATCGTGCTTGTGGGCTTGATGGGCAGTGGCAAATCATCCGTTGGCAAACGCTTGGCAGCACGCCTTGGCTTGCCGTTCGTCGATGCGGATGAAGAAATCGAAAAAGCTGCGGCAAAAACCATCAATGAGATTTTCGCCGATCACGGCGAAGATCATTTCCGCGCTGGCGAACGCAAGGTCATCGCCAGACTGCTCACCAACGGCGCTCAAGTTCTAGCGACTGGCGGTGGCGCTTACATGAATCCAGAAACGCGCCAACGCATCAGCGATACCGCGATTTCAATTTGGTTACGCGCCGATCTTCCCGTTCTCATGCGCCGCGTTTTAAAACGCGATACGCGCCCGCTCCTGCGCAACGGAAATCCTGAAGTAACGATGCGCAATCTCATCGAAACACGATATCCGGTTTATGCCCAAGCCGATTTGACGGTCGAAAGCCGAGACGAACCGCACGATATCATAGTCACTGAAATTCTGACGAGGTTGGCTGCAATGCCACTAGCACCAACAGATTTGACAAGTTCACCGCAGGCGACAGCGTCGCGCTGTGTTGGCGTCGCGCTCGCCGAACGATCCTATGACGTCTTGATTGGCCATGGCTTGCTCAATGATGCCGGCGCACTCATCAAGCAGCGCTTCGGAGCGATCAAATGCGGGATCGTGACCGATGAGAACGTCGCGCGCCACCACTTGGCGACGCTTGAAGCCAGCCTCAAGTCTTTAGGCCTGCACGCAGGATCGATCAGCCTGAAGCCAGGAGAAGGCACGAAAAGTTTTCGCGAACTCGCTCCACTTTGCGAACAACTCTTGGAACTTGGTCTCGAACGCGGCGACATGGTTGTACCGTTCGGCGGCGGCGTCATCGGCGATCTGGCGGGCTTCGCGGCAGGCATACTGCGTCGCGGCGTTCGCTTCGTCCAAATCCCAACATCACTTTTAGCTCAAGTTGATAGCTCGGTCGGCGGCAAAACCGGAATCAACACACCGCAAGGTAAAAACCTAATCGGCGTTTTTCATCAGCCCAGTTTGGTGATTGCCGATACCGCCGTGCTCGCAACCTTGCCGCCGCGTGAAATGCGCGCCGGTTATGCCGAAGTCGCAAAATACGGCCTGCTAGGTGACGCAGCATTCTTCTCCTGGCTTGAAACGCACTGGCAAAGCGTCCTTGGCAATGGCGGTCCACCCTTGACGCAAGCCATCGAAACGAGCGTCAAAGCGAAGGCTGCCATCGTGGCGCGCGATGAAACGGAAACGGGAGATCGCGCATTGCTCAATCTCGGTCATACGTTCGGACATGCCCTGGAAGCATGGACCGGATATTCCGACCGGCTCTTGCATGGGGAAGGCGTTGCGATCGGCATGTGTTTGGCGTTCCGCCTGTCACAGGAATGTGGGCTTGCACCGCATGGCACCGCCGAGCGCGTGTCGTCACATCTCAATGCCGTTGGCCTGCCGACGAAGATTGGCCAAATCCCAGGCGCAAAGGCCAATGCAGAAGAGCTGTATCGCCTCATGGGCCAAGATAAAAAGGTTCGCGATGGCAAAATGACATTCATCCTGGCGCGCGATATCGGCCAAGCTTTCATTACGCGCGACGTTATGCCGGAAACTGTCAAAGCATTTCTGACACGTGAAATCGCCCGCTAAGCACATCGTCAACTGTGCTACAATTTGCATTCGTTAGATCCTTATCGAGTGGACGCTCAAGCACCCCATGACATTCGCAGTCGGCCTCAGCCTTTTCGCGATTCTACTCCTCATAGTCTTGTCAGCATTCTTCAATGGCAGCGAAACGGCACTCACCGCCGCATCGCGCGCGCGCATGCATGCCTTGCAAGAAGACGGCAATAAAAAAGCAAAAGTCGTCAATGACGTGCTGTCACGCCCGGAAAAAATGATCGGTACGGTTCTGCTCGGCAATACGCTGGTGGATGTGCTGGCAGCAGCGCTCGCTGCAAACCTCGCCGTCCAGCTCTACGGAGAAGTGGGTGTTGCCTACGCCACAGCTGCGATCACGATTCTGATCGTGATTTTCGCCGCCGTTCTCCCGAAAACCTACGCCCTCGCATATTCTGATCGCGTGGCGCTCGCGGTCGCACCTATCATGCGCGGTCTCATCTATATTCTGACGCCGTTTACTCAGACCATCGAGTTTCTGGTGCGACAAGTATTGAGAATGACACCCGGCAAGGCCGATGATGCCGCCAACATACTTGCCGCGCGTGAAGAAATACGCGGCACGATTGATCTGCAAGCCAAAGGGGGCGTTGTAGCCAAAGGCGACGCAGAGATGCTTGGCGGTGTCCTTGATCTCCGCGATTTAGAAGTTGCAGACATCATGGTCCATCGCACGAAGATGGAAACGATCGATGCCGACGATGCGCCAGCAAAAATTCTCGATGAGCTTTTGAAATCCCAATATACCCGGGCACCGATCTGGAAGGATGAACCGGAAAATATCGTCGGCGTACTGCACACTAAAGACCTCCTGGCTGCGTTGCGTCGCGCCGACTGGGACCCATCGAAGCTCGACATTATGAGCTTTGCGTCCGCGCCTTGGTTTGTACCCGACACCACAAGCGTCAAAGATCAGTTGAATCAGTTCCTCAAGCGCAAAGCGCAAATGGCGCTCGTCGTCGATGAGTATGGCGAGGTGCAGGGACTGATTACCCTGGAAGATATTTTAGAAGAAATCGTCGGGCAAATTTCCGATGAGCACGACACCCAAGAAACTCATATTCGCCCGCAAGCAGACGGCACGGTCAATGTTGACGGCACCATCGCCATCCGAGATCTCAACCGGCATATGGAATGGGATTTGCCCGACGAAGAAGCAACCACCATCGCCGGGCTGGTCATTCACGAAGCACAGACGATCCCAGAGCCAGGTCAAGTTTTCACTTTTCACGGCTATCGTTTTGAAATTCTGCGCAAGAGCCGAAATAAAATCACCGCGCTGCGCATCAAGCCTATTGCGCGTCTCGCCGACGATGACGCTCACGACTACGACACGTCGGGTTAACGGGTAGTTTGAGACACCTCTACGACAGTGCCCAAAATTGCTGCGCTGCGAGCAAGAGCTGATAGTTAGAATTTGCCTTCACTCAACGCCGATTGGGGTTGATCGCACAACCCGTCCATGGTCAAAATTAAGTGCCGCATTTTGCGATAAGGCCGGAGCGGCGAATGGCAGTCACATGGTGACGCTAAAGTAACCATAGCTTGGCTCATCTGACGCGACTTCATATTGGCCATATAAAAACGATGTGTGTTGTTTCTAAAATCGGGAGTGATAGTCACATGAAACGATTGATCGTTCTTGCCCTCACTGGTCTGTTTCTCGCTTTTGCGGGCATCAGCGGTGGTGCGCAAGCCGTACCCGCCGGTCACGCTGCTGACGCTATGCGCGTCATGAAGGACCAGACCGCAGGTCAAGTCCAAGAGGCTCGCCATCACCGCCGTTGGCATCGCCGTCATTGGCGTGGCCATCGCCGTCATTGCCGTATGGTGCGCCACTGCTGGCGTAATTCTTGGGGCAAGCGTCGCTGCGGTTGGGTCCGTCGCTGCTGGTAACTCATAAGCGATAAGCACCTTCGGTTTGCTCGCGTCACCTTGAGGTGACGCGAGTATCATCGCCACTGTCACCGACTAGTCGACGCGTGCTTGTGGCACCGCTTCTCCTGGTGCGTAGGTAGCCAATGCCAAAGCATGAATGCGTGTGCCCACGTCGTCCTTTAAAATCTCATTGACCCGACGATGGCGTTCAACGCGGCTTTGCCCCGCGAACGCTGCCGAAACAATCAAAATGCGAAAATGACTTTCACCGGTCCCGGGCGATCCGCGATGGCCCGCGTGCAAATCACTTTCATTGATGATGTCCAGCCGCTCGGGATCGAGCGCTGCTGTCAATTTATCTCTCAAGCGTTGTTCTGCCGTCACCGCCACGCCTCACGTCTCAAAATTACCGCGCGCTAAAGAAACGCGCCGTTAAAGACCCTATGCCAGAATTGCAACGCAACTCTTTGGCACACCGTTGTGTCTTGTTTCCAACCGTTCAAACAAGCATACTCGCTCGCCATGAAATTAGACTCGAAATTTTTTGACAGCATCCGTGTCTCGTCTAAGCGGGGCAGCTCCGCCAAGCGCGAAGGCCAAACGCCGACGTGCCAATGGAAGGGTTGCGACAAGCCCGGCCGACATAAAGCCCCGATGGGACGCGGCAAAGAAGGTCAATATTTCAGCTTCTGTGTCGATCACGTCAGACAATACAATCAAGGCTACAACTACTTCGACGGCATGAGCGACGCCGAAGTCGATGACTTCCGCAAAGACGCGTTGACCGGTCATCGGCCGACTTGGAAGGCAGGCGCGAACGCCTGGGCGCATGGCACGCGCGATGGCGCACGCACCGCTGAAGCGGCCGAGCGGGTGGCGGCCAGCGTGCGCAGCCAGCCGAGAAAGGCGCGCAGTTCGCGCTCTGCGACCGCCGACTATCGGCGCCAGTTGAAGCCGCTAGAGCGCAAATCCCTACAAACCTTGGATTTGCCAGACGCTGCCTCCAAGGAGGACATCAAGTCGCGCTTTAAGGAACTCGTGAAACTGCACCATCCAGACGCCAACGGCGGTGACAGCCGGTCCGAGGAAAAGTTGCGCGAGATCATTCAAGCCTATAATTACTTGAAACAGTCGGGAATGGTGTGAGCCGCACAAAGCGGTCCGTTCCACCCGCTCGCAGTGTCGAGAGCGGTGGGCCTCGGCATGATCCGAGATCGAAATAACAGCAGTTGAATTTCAGCCGGGAATTTCAGAACACATGCGCACGCAACCTAGCGCCGGGTCTGGCGCGTCATCGGCTGGTATGCCGGACATGAAGGTCTCTGTCCGTCAGGTGTTCGGCATCGACAGCGATCTGGAAGTTCAAGCCTACGCTAAGGCCGACGAGCACGTACCCGATCTCGATCCCGATTACCTGTTCAATCGCGACGTAACGCTCGCGATTCTAGCAGGCTTCAAACACAATCGCCGCGTGATGATCCAAGGCTATCACGGCACCGGCAAGTCGACCCACATCGAGCAGGTTGCAGCGCGCCTCAACTGGCCGTGCGTGCGCATCAATCTCGATAGTCACGTTTCGCGGATTGATCTCGTCGGCAAAGACGCCATCGTTGTGCGCGACGGCAAACAGGTCACTGAATTCAAAGAAGGCATTTTGCCGTGGGCTCTGCAAAGCAACACTGCACTGGTGTTTGACGAGTACGATGCGGGACGCCCCGACGTCATGTTCGTGATCCAGCGTGTGTTGGAAGTATCCGGCAAGTTGACCTTGCTCGATCAATCGAAAGTCATCCGCGCGCATCCCGCATTCCGGTTGTTCGCCACCACCAATACCATTGGCTTGGGGGATACCTCGGGGCTCTATCACGGCACGCAGCAGATCAACCAAGGCCAGATGGACCGCTGGTCGATCGTTGCTACGCTGAATTATCTGCCGCATGACGACGAAGCCAAGATCGTGCTCTCGAAGGTCAAGTCGTTCGCCAAGTCCGAGGCCAAGAAAAAGCAGGTCTCGCACATGGTCCGCGTCGCCGACCTCACACGCTCGGCGTTCATCAACGGCGATCTTTCCACCGTCATGAGTCCGCGCACAGTGATGACCTGGGCCGAAAACGCCGAGATTTTCAGCGACATCGGCTTTGCTTTCCGCGTCACGTTCTTGAACAAATGCGATGATCTCGAAAAGCCTTTGGTCGCCGAGTTCTATCAGCGCTGCTTTGGCGAAGAATTGCCTGAAAGCACCGCGAACGTGGCTTTGAGCTAACGAACCAATGGGTATTGAGGGAACGCAATCGTGATGGTGTGCGATACCCTGAAATTGCCGCTCGATATCTGACCGCTGCGAGATTGAGACTATGGCAACCCCACCCACCAAACGCCGCGAAGCCCCATCCGAGCCGCTCAAGCGCGCGCTCGCGCCGACCTTCCGCGCCATTGCGGGTGATAGCGAAGTCGAAATCGGCTTTGGTCCGGGTAAGGCAGAAGTTGCAGGCAAGTCCGTGCAACTGCCCGAGCCTCCGCGCGCACCGACCGCAAAAGACATCGCCATCGTGCGTGGCTGGGCCGACAGCCTCGCCCTCAACATGGGCTGCCACGACGCAAAAATTCATCGCCGCGTCTGCCCGCCGCCGGGGCCAGCCCGCGCCGTATTCGAATCCGCTGAACGCGCCCGGGTGGAAGCACTCGGTGCCACGCGCATGCCCGGCATGGCCAAGAACCTCACCGCGCGCCTCGAAGATTACTATAGTCACGGTCGTTTCGCAGCCGTGACGGATCGCACGGAGGCCCCGCTTGAAGATGCGCTTGCACTCATCTTACGAGAGCGCCTGACAGGCATGCCACCGCCTGCATCGACCAAAGGTCTCGTCGATCTGTGGCGTCCGTTGATCGAAACGCGCGGCGCGAAACTTTTAAAGCGTCTTGAAACTCTGCCTGAGAATCAGGAGCAATTCGGCCGCAACGTGCGCGACCTGCTCAAGGTCCTCGAAATGATGGACCAGATCGACGCGCGCGAGCCGGAGGTCAGCGAAGACGACAGCGACGAGAACGTCGGCGAAGGTGGCGCAGAAAACTCCGAACAGAACCAGGACGAAGGCTCAGACGGCGAAGACCAAAAAACCGAAGAACAGCAATCCGACGGCGAACTCTCCGAAACCGAGGAGATGACGGACGCGGGCGAAACCGACGATATGGATATGGACGATGGCGCCGTCGATGAAGACGATGCGCCAGCCCCTTGGCGTCCCAATACCAGCGTTCTCGATAACCCTGAATCGTTCGGCTACAAAATTTTTAGTCGTGCCTATGACGAAGAAGTCATGGCCGACGAATTGTCGTCGCCTGAAGAATTGGACCGTCTGCGGGCGTTTCTCGATAAAGAACTCAAAACCTTGGCAGCAGTCGTCGCGCGTCTTGCCAACAAATTGCAGCGACGCCTGTTAGCGCAACAAAGTCGGGCTTGGGACTTCGATCTCGACGAGGGCGTGCTCGATGCGGCCCGCCTGACGCGTATCATCACCGATCCGATGCACGCACTCTCATTCAAACGTGAACGCGATACCGATTTCCGCGATACCGTCGTCACGCTACTGCTCGACAACTCCGGCTCGATGCGCGGTCGCCCGATTATGGTCGCAGCGTGCTGTGCCGACATTCTTGCCCGCACCTTGGAGCGCTGTGGCGTGAAGGTCGAAATTCTGGGCTTTACGACGAAAGCCTGGAAGGGCGGACAGGCGCGCGAAGAATGGTTAGCTGCCGGAAAACCGTCAGCCCCCGGACGCCTGAACGATTTGCGACATATCATTTACAAGACAGCAGATTCGCCCTGGCGCCGTGCCAAAGGTGCCCTTGCCTTGATGATGCGCGAAGGACTGCTGAAAGAAAATATCGACGGCGAAGCTTTGGCATGGGCCCATGCGCGACTGCTAGCGCGGCCCGAACAGCGTCGCATTCTGATGATGATTTCCGACGGCGCGCCGGTGGACGATTCCACACTCTCTGTGAATTCAGGAAATTATTTGGAACAGCATTTGCGTCAGGTCATTCACGAAATTGAAAACCGCTCGCCGGTTGAGCTGATTGCCATCGGCATCGGCCACGACGTCACGCGCTATTACCGCCGTGCCGTCACCATCACGGATGCATCTGAATTGGCAGGAGCTATGACTGAAAAACTCGTCGAACTCTTCGAAGATGAAACGGTCGGGCAATTGACACCCAGTTTAGGTCGCAGATCAAGGCGCGTCCATTGATGGCTGGCATCGTCATAAGCACCACCGTGAACAGAGTTGCCCTCGTCATCGCGGCCATTGGGATGATTGGAGCGATCTTTGAAACGTCGGCGCGCGCAGAGGCCAAGCCAGATCCCACGCGACTAGTCGTCGGACCAATCACGATCAGTGCCGCACCGATCACGTCTTTCAATCGAGGCGGCGTCGGTCGTGTCGACACAGGAAAACTAGAATTCCTCGGCGGACTGGTCTTGACCGCACCGGATAACCCTTACTTCGGCGGGTGGTCAGGTTTGGCGTTCGACGCGGATGGCAAATCATTTGTCTCGGTATCCGACAGCGGTATCTGGCTTACGGGCACATTGATGATGGATGGTGCAGCACCCAAAGGGATCGAAAACGCCCGCATGGGCCCATTGCTCGGTCAAGACGGCAAGCCGCACAAACGCCCGCGCGACCGCGACGCCGAAGCCATAGCGCTGATCGACGGTGCAGTGAGGGAAGGTAAAATTCAAATCGCCTTCGAGCAAAACGCGCGCATCGCTCAATACGATATTTCACGCAACGGCATTTCGCCGACGCGCAAGATTTTAGCCAAGCCTTCAAACGTGCGCGCGCTGAGCCGCAATGCCGGACTTGAATCGATGACCGTCATGCGCGGTGGGCCTTACAAAGGCGAAACGATCGCCATCGCCGAGCGTTTTTACAATCGCGCGCGAAATCACACAGGCTGGATCTGGACCGGTGGCAAGGTCCAGCCATTCTTCGTCACCAACATCGGCGATTATGACGTCACGGACATCGCCAGTTTGGATGACGGATCGTTGTTTGTATTAGAGCGACGCTTCCGTTGGTTGGAAGGCGTAAAAATGCGCATCCGTCGAATAGCTGCCAACGAGCTAGCGCTTGGCAAAACCGCAGCCGGTGACATTCTCATTGAAGCCAATTTGGAACACCAGATCGATAATATGGAAGGTCTCGCCGTTACGCGTTCAAGATCGGGCGATATCATTCTCAGCGTCGTCTCAGACGACAATTACAATCGCTTTCTGCAACGCACACTGTTGTTGCAGTTCTCCTTGCAAGACAAGGTCACGCAAAAATCCCGCCCCTGAGGTTATCTCAAGAGCGGGATTGCAATGATTTAGAAAAACGAATCTTTGATCGCGAAGCTTAAGCGGCCTTAGCTGCTTGCGCCTTGACAATTTCACGCTTCAGTTTCTGGCACTCGGCCGACAGATCGTCCTTGCTGGCTTTGAGCAAGAAAGCATCGAGCCCACCGCGATGTTCGACGGTCTTCAAAGCCCGTGCCGTGACGCGAAGGCGAACCTTCTTTCCCAGCACATCGCTCAGCAAAGTCACATTGCACAAGTTCGGACGGAACTTACGTTTGGTTTTGTTTTCAGCGTGGCTGCGAAGTTGCCCTGAAAGTGGCAACGTCCCAGTCAAGTCACAGCGCCGCGTCATGATATTCTCCTTGGCCGCAGCACTCCCATGGGCGCGCGGAAACCGATTCAACGTTTGGCTAAAAATAAGCGACCCGGAAGCTTTCGCGACCGGGTTTTCATGCGCTGTATAGGGGAGGCATAGGATATCCGTCAAGCACCCGTGACGACCTGACTAAACGACCCCTGAATTTGCCGCTGTGCAGACCGCCCATAACCCCAAAATGGCTTGAAAACAGCGCAGGTTAATCCTCTGTCGTCGAGCCGCACAATCGTCGCAAATACATCCTAACTCGTCAGGCCTGTAGGCGGTGCTGCGGGACAATTTTGCCAGCGGCCTATAATCAACAGGGGCCACAGCCAAGCATGACCAAAGCATCGTTCTTTGCAGCCATTGTTACACCTTTCGTCTTTGCAGGCATTCTGACCAGCGCACAAGCGGCTGATGGCAACGGCGCAACCACGGATGTCAAAGCTCGCTATAAATTATCCTTCAATGGTTTGGATGTCGGATCTTACGATTTTGAATCGCAGTTCGACGGCAAGTCCTACGTTTCCAATAGCTCGGCTAAAGTTTCAGCCGTTTTCGGCGCGTTCAAATGGCGGGGCGATATTCAAAGCAACGGCAAATTTATTGCCAACAAACCGCGGCCTGCGAACTACGAAATGAATTTCAAAACCAAAAAGAAGGGCGGGTCCGTCAAGCTTGGCTTTGATTCAAGCGGCGTGTCATCCGTCGCTTTAGAACCTAATAAGCCGCCGCGCAAAGACGCTGTGCCGATCGCCGCTGACCACTTGAAGAACGTCTTCGACCCTATGTCAGCCATCATGGCGATGTCCCATGCGGTCGGGCCCAACCCCTGCAAACAACGCATTCCGATCTTCGATGGCAAGGCGCGCTTTGATCTGGTCATGTCGCCCAAGGGCACGGAAAAAATTTCCGATAAAAGCCCGTCAGGCCAACCGCGCGAACTGATCGTCTGTCGCGTCAAGTACCAACCTATATCCGGTCACAAGCCGAAAGACTTTGTCGATCCGTGGGTCGATTACAACAATTTGGAAATTGCTTTCCGTCCGATCCCGAGCGCCGATATCTTTGTGCCGTATCGCATTACCATTCCGACAACACTTGGTCCGTGCATGATGGCAGCCGAGAATGTCACGATTACATCGCCGAACCACCCGCAAATTGCTTTGCGACAGTAGCGAATAGTGATCGCCGCAACGCGGTCAGTCTGCGTAATTTATGAGCGCTGCAGCGTGTGTGGGCGTATCGCTGCACTATTACCTTGATCTAAGCGCCGCGCTCTGCAATGCCAAGGCCCAACAGACGTTGAAGACACAACCGCTGCTATGGTCCACTGTGCGACCAGCAGCGGCATAAGTGCCAGAGGGCAAGACGGCATGGCCAGTGATTTTGAAGCCCGCATTCGTAATGTGACGGCGGTGCTTGGTCCGACCAACACGGGTAAAACGCACTTAGCCATCGAACGCATGCTGGGCCACGAAAGCGGCATGATTGGCCTGCCGCTGCGCCTCCTTGCACGCGAAGTATACGACAAGATCAAAGCGCGCGTTGGCGTTGATAATGTCGGTCTCATCACCGGTGAAGAAAAAATCAAACCCGAACGTGCGCGCTATTGGGTATCGACGGTCGAGGCAATGCCGCGCGACATCGACGTCGATTTCTTAGCCATCGACGAAATTCAACTCAGCGGCGATCCCGAACGTGGCCATGTATTTACCGATCGACTGCTGCACGCTCGTGGACGATCCGAAACCCTTTTGCTTGGCGCGCAAACAATGCGAGATGCCATCAGCGACCTCATTCCTGGTGCGAACTTTATTTCCCGCCCTCGTCTCTCGAAGCTGACGTACACGGGCGAAAAGAAAATCACACGGCTGCCAACGCGCACCGCTATCGTCGCGTTCTCGGCCCAAGAAGTGTATGCCATCGCCGAATTGATCAAACGCCAACGCGGAGGTGCGGCGGTTGTTTTGGGGGCATTGTCACCGCGCACCCGCAATGCTCAAGTCGCTTTGTATCAATCCGGTGACGTAGAATTTCTGATCGCAACCGATGCTATCGGCATGGGCCTCAATCTAGATGTCGATCACATTGCGTTCTCGGCACTCAGGAAATTTGACGGCCAGAACCATCGCAATTTGACGGCGGGTGAAATCGGCCAAATCGCCGGTCGCGCCGGTCGTCACATGAACGACGGCACATTCGGTGTCACGGGCGGCGCAGATGCCTTGGATGCTGACCTGGTCGAGCGGCTCGAGTCGCATAGTTTTGACAGCGTGCGCGTGTTGCAATGGCGCAATCGCAAGCTTGATTTTACTTCACTGGCGCGTCTGCATGACAGTCTCCGGGAATTCCCGCGCGAAGCACGCTTAGCCCGTGCCCGCACGGCCGATGATTTGGCAGCCCTCGATGCTCTCAGTGCCGATCGCGAAATTACGGAGCTTGCCACCACGCCTGCTGCTGTTATGAAGCTTTGGGAAGCATGCCAAATACCGGATTATCGCAAGATATCCGGGCAGAGCCATGCGGAACTCGTCTCGACAATCTACAAGCATATTGCCGATGGCTCGGGCCGACTTCCCGAGGACTGGTTTGCCAAGCAAGTCTCTTTGGCAGATCGCACGGATGGCGATATAGATACGCTAGCCACACGCATTGCCCACATCCGCACCTGGACGTTTGTTGCCAACAGGCCGGATTGGTTACAGGACCCTGCTCATTGGCAGGCACGGACCCGGGCAATTGAAGATAGTCTCTCCGATGCATTGCATGAACGTTTGACACAACGCTTCGTGGATCGTCGGACCAGCGCACTGATGAAGGGTATGCGAGATAAAGACGAGCTCACTGCGGATATCGCAGACGATGGCGCCATCACGGTCGAAAATCATTTCGTCGGTCGCCTCAAAGGATTTCTGTTCACCCATGACGCCACCACTGAAGGCGTCGATGGCAAGGCAACGCGTCAAGCTGCAACGCTGGTTTTAACCCGCGAGCTTGGCATGCGTGCGCGCCGTGTGGCAGCGGCTCAGAACGATGCATTCAAACTCACGCGCGATGCGCGCATCATCTGGCGAGACGATGAAATTGGAAAACTAGAAGCCGCAGAAGATCCGTTGCAGCCAAGCGTAATCTTAATTGCCGACGAGCACTTGAACGAAGCAGATCGCGAAAAAGTCGTCGAACGATTGAAGGCGTGGATCAAAGATATCGTTGCCGAGCGCTTGAAGCCGCTCGTTGAAATTTCCAATGCCAGCGATTTGCAAGGTCTCGCACGCGGCATCGCATTTCGCTTGAAAGAAAATCTCGGCGTTTTAAAGCGCGAGACTGTAGCGCAAGAAATATCCTCACTCGACCAGACCGCACGTGCAGACCTGCGTAAATACGGTCTGCGTTTTGGTGCCTTCAATATTTTCTTCCCGACCATGTTGAAGCCCGCTGCAGCGGAACTTGCCGCCACGTTGTGGCTGTTAAAAAATACTTCGAATAACGCAGATGCGACCGCATTCCAGTTGCCGCGTCCAGGTTTGACCTCAGTTGTCGCAGATCCCGCTACGCCGGAGGCGCTCTATCGCGCCAACGGTTTCCACGTGTGCGGACCACGCGCTGTGCGTTTGGATATCTTGGAGCGCCTAGCAGATTCCATTCGGCCGTTGTTGGCATGGCGTTCAAGTCCGGAAAAAACCGAACAGCCGCCTAAGGGCTCGACCGGCGATGGCGGCTTCAAACCGACAGACGCGATGATGTCGATCTTGGGCTGTTCTGCCGCTGAACTGGGCGAAGTCTTGAAGACACTCGGCTTCCGCGTCGAACGCCGCCTGGTGAAGTCAGTGCCAGCAGTTGCCCCGAGTGTGACCGCATCGGACGTGACGCCGCAGTCCGATGATGGCGCAACCCCTGACGCATCCACAACACCTCACGTAGATGAAACACCAGCGCTGGGTGCCGATCCTGGTGCCGCCGAAACCGGACCGCTGCTGGACGCTATCGAACCCGCTGCAAGCACCGACGTTGTCAGCGCGCCGGAGATAACAGCAACAGCGACGGCTTCCGAAGACGTCTATGAAGAAATCTGGCGACCGCGTCGGCATCAACGTCCCGAGCGTTCAGAGCGACGTCAAGGAAGCGGGCCAGAGGGTCGCCACCGACATCGCGCCAATCACAAACAACAGCCAGCATCGTCAACTGTCGGCGCAGACGGTACAACGACACATCCATCGATCGCCACGACGAGTGGCGATGGTGCAAATCCGGCAACATCGGCAGCGCCAGACGGTGAACGAGCAAAGCGCGAATTCGGTGGCCGTGGCCGAAACAAAAGCCGCGACCGAAACGATAGAGATCGCGGCGCAAAGCCTGCCGGCGGTGGCCAAGCCGATCAACGCACATCGCCGCGAAGCGATCGCAGCGACGGCGGACGTCCAGGCGGCAATTTCAATCGCAACAAACCACGCCGTGACGAACATCGACGCCAACCGGAAGTCATCTCTGCGGCACCACCCAAGCGCGGAAGCGCTGATCCAGATTCCCCATTTGCGGCTTTGGCCGCTTTGAAAGCCAGCATGGACAAGCGAGGAGACGGTCCCGGATCACGGTGATCGCGACGGTGCTGAGTGACGCGCAAAGACCAGCAGTCAAATGCAACGGATGTGTCTCCTCAGGGCCAAAGGCTCGACCTATGGCTCTGGTACGCGCGCTTCGCAAAATCCCGAACCTTGGCTCAAGTCCTTATTGAACGCGGCAAGGTTCGCGTTAATCGCGAGCGAATTTCTAAAACCAGCCACATCATCAAAGCGGGCGACGTCGTGACACTTTCGCTGGGCCCACGCGTGCGGGTCATAGCGATTAAGGCCTTAGGCGTCCGTCGAGGCCCGGCGACCGAGGCCGCTGCGCTGTTTGAGGAATTGACACCCGCGCCAGATCGGACCACATCTGCCCGCCGAGTTGACGGCTCTGCCAGTACTCAGAGCGATACCGAGCAAGCACCGCTCGGTATTCGCGATCCTGGCTCGGGTCGGCCAACAAAGCGGGAACGTCGTCAAACTGAACGTTTGAAGGATCGCTTCAACGAGCCGTAAGACTGAGAACGTGAAGCAAATGTCGATGTGAGATTGATGCGCTGAAATGAAGTGAGAACGCGTTGTCCAGCGGACGCGACCTTGAATGATAAAGACCGGGACGCAGAATGACCTACATCGTCAATGAAAAATGCATCAAGTGCAAATACACCGATTGCGTTGAGGTCTGTCCGGTCGATTGCTTTTATGAAGGCGAAAACATGCTCGTCATTCATCCTGACGAGTGCATCGATTGCGGCGTCTGCGAAGCCGAGTGTCCGGTCGAAGCTATCAAACCGGACACTGAACCTAACATTGAACAATGGCTAGAACTCAACCGGAAGTTTGCCGAAACCTGGCCCAATATCACGACCAAGAAGCCGTCGCCTGCTGATGCCGATACCTACAAAGATGAATCGGGCAAGTTTGAAAAATATTTCTCACAGAACCCAGGCGAAGGCGACTGAGACAAGCAAAACTCTTATTTTTGTAGGGAAATACAAACCGTTAATAGAAAAGTTGCGACTTCCGCAACGACTCTTTTGGTAAATGATTTTAAACCAAACCACCGTGTCTCAGGAACCTGGCCTTCAATTTTCGGCCAGAGTGTGCTAGTATTGTCTTGTGATGGCAATAATTGAGCACAAACCCAAAACATCCGCGAACAAAAGATATATACCCTGCTTTATCGTCAATATGGCAGTGACGATATCGACCGTGACGGAGCGGTCAGGGCCGGGATGGGTCTGCTAAGTGAGGCCAAGACGACACCGTGGTGACACGCCCCCTCGAAAGAGCTAGGGCGCGGTTATTTACGCGTGTGAATAGCCGGGTAATCACGCCCCGGAGATGCCCCAGGTTCAAACCTATCGGTTTGAGCGGTGGCCAAATCGGCGATACGTCGGTCTGGCTGTGTACGCAAGAGTGAGATGAATGCAATGGCTCAGAAGAAAAAAGCGCCGATCAGCTCTAAGCCCGTAGCCAAAACAGCTGCGCGCAAAGGGTCTGCCTCTAAGGTTGCCTCTGCCCCTGTAAAGACGTCCAAGGTGGCTGTCAAAGCCAAAGTGGCGGCTCCTGTGAAGGCAACGGCTTCCAAGGCCAAAACTCATCTCGCGCCCCCCGCTCAGGCGAAAGTCGCTAAGAAAATTCTGCCGCAAGTGAAGGCGCCAATCAAGGTGCAGCCTGCAGCTGCCGCTGCAAAGAAGCCAGCGACCGTAGCTATACCGCCGAAAGCACATATCGCTGCAACAACAACGCAGCGCGCCGTGCCGGCCGCTGCGCATAAGGCCGTGGGTCAAAAACTAACAGCCCCTGTTGCAGGTGGCCAAACACCGGGTGGTCCAGCCTTGTCGCCAAAAGCCATCGCCGAAAAAGCTTCAGCAGCACGTCAGATGTTGGCTGTGCAAAAGAAGCCTGTGAACCAGCGCCACGGCTTCAAGGCCAACGAGTTCGTTGTCTATCCGGCACATGGCGTTGGTCGCATTGTCGGCATCGAAGAGCAAGAAATTGCTGGCATGTCGCTCGAACTCTTCGTGATTACGTTCGACAAAGAAAAACTCACACTCCGCGTTCCGACCGGCAAGCTCGCCAGCGTCGGCATGCGTAAGCTGGCAGACGAGCCGCTCGTGAAAAAAGCCATGGACACACTCAAAGGCCGCGCGCGCGTGAAGCGTACGATGTGGAGCCGCCGTGCTCAGGAGTATGTGGCAAAGATCAACTCTGGCGATTTGATTTCCATCGCTGAAGTTGTCCGCGATCTTTATCGCTCGGAAGCACAGCCAGAGCAGTCGTATTCCGAACGTCAGCTTTATGAGGATGCGCTCGATCGCATGGCGCGCGAATTGGCAGCCGTTGAAAAGCTCGACGAACGTGGCGCGGTACAACGCATTACGGAAGTTCTGTCAAAGAGCGCAAAAAGTCGACGCCTCGCAGCCGATGGCGAACCGACGGTTGTTGAAGCCGCTTAACCGCGACGACAACAAACCTACAAATCTAAGCCGCCCGGACGCGTCTCAGTGGGACCGTCTGGGAGGTTTTTATTTGCGTCGTCGTCAATGTATGGTTTGAGCGGATCCGGCTGTAAGCTCCGTGTTGGCTCGGAAGCGTTGGGACGTGGTGGACTGTTAGAACCCACAATCGGTGAGTTTGTTGCATCCAGACGTTCGATCTGACTTGGATCGGTAATCGCGATCATCGGCCCATTGCGGCGCTCGATCCAGCCCCGCACCGCAACCCGCGCATCTTTGAATTGATCGAGTGCTTTCGCAAAATCCGGATGCAGTTTCAAAATCTCTTTTGGGACGTGCGCGGTAAAATCTGTTCGCCAATCTTGACCGAAATTGAGATAAACGCCTGAAGCTGTGCGTGCGACGGAGGCAACCACGCCTTCAACGCGTTCAAATCGATTGCGAGATCTCATCAGGGCTTGCGGTCGCGCCGCAGGTTTCGCACGATAAACACCGACGGCCCATAGGCCCTTTCGTGCACGTCGTGCGTCATTTTCATGGGCGATAAGCTCTGTCGCGCAATCGAAGTGGCCCGGCAATCCGTATGCGCGTGCCCAGCCGGCAGAAAGCAGCGCGCCTTGAACCCAATGCTGTGTGCCAGCTTCCGCCAAATAGACATGGGCTAAGTACCGACCGTAACGATCCTTGCGCGGCCCGCGGCCAAAAGCGAGACGCACGCGTCGCCCTAGTACGAGTTCTGATAGAAATGCTGTGGCCGCGGTCTCACTTGGCCAGGTTGCAGGTTTTGCACTCGCATCGAAAGCGCGCGGCGCCAGCGCTCCGATCAAGCGAATGTCACTACCATCATCTACTGCGATGGTTTCCGCATCTATGATGCGGCTAACGGTACCGACAGGCCCCGGTTCTAACACGCACGACGCAAGAGCTTTGTCGATTGCAGGCGTTGGGTCAGCAAAACTTTTGCTATCGACGGCAACGCTCAACACAAGCGAACTAAAAAGCAAAGCAGTCAGCCGCCCACGTCGATCGCAAAGGGGCGATATCCTTGGATTGCAATTGAAGCTCACAGTGAATTTACAAAGTGCCATGACGCAAGATGTGAGCACAAATCTATCCGCGCCAAAAGCGGAACCTGCACGTCTATGGCGTAGCCATCAGTCCTTACAAAAGGTCTTCGACAAAAGTCACCATCCTTTGCTCCGATGTCGGCTGATCATGCGCGTGCTGCAAAGATACAAGCTCCGCGAAATTGTCATGCAGCAGTGTCGCGAAATTTCCCAAGCGCGATGCTGACACGTCAAATTCTTCCCGCAGACGATCTTCCCAGTCGGTATTCGCCGCGCGTTGCACTTGCGTCAAAGCCGGATACTGAACAATGTCACCGTCCAATACGCTCCGAAAAGATTGCGTTGATAGACTGCTGGGCTCAACAGCGTCGGGCATCACGTTGATGGTCACAGTCGCAGTATCGCGTCCGCCTGCGCCGTCGCTAGCGCGGTAGGTAAAAGACGCTTCGCCCGTGAAGTTGTTGCGTGCCGTGAACAGAATGTCACCGTTGCTGTCTCGGCTGACACGACCGCCGATGTCGCGCGAAACGGAGATGATGTCTAACGCGTTGCCATCTACATCGACATCGTTGGTCAACAGCTCTTCCGCTGAAATTCTGAGAGTCATTCCTCTTTGAACCGTGTAGCCGACGTCATCATTCGCCTGAGGCACGTCATTTACAGCGCGAATATCGAACGAGAACGACTGTTCGACCGGTGCGGCTATGCCGTCGCTGACAATCAGCGTGAAGCTATCGCTACCGTTCGCATCGGCGTCGGGCGTGTAGGTGAAACGCCCATCCGTTGAAAAAACTACGCTGCCTCGACTTGGCCCGGCGCCGTCTTTGACCGCATAAATCAAGTCGTCGCCGTCGCTATCGCGCACGACGATGCGCCCGTTGGCCGATTGATCTTCTCGAACGTTACCAAGCCGCGCGTTGCGAATGATCGGCGCGGTGTTGTCGATCTCCTCAGGAATAATATCGGCGATGATACCTAATTCGAACGTGGCCCTCGCCGCACCACCCCTTCCATCTGAGATGGTATATTGAAACGATACGCTGCGGACTTCATCGCCCGCATTGGCTGTGACGAGAATATCGCCGTTGGCATCGATCGTAGCGCTGCCGCCAGTGACCTGATCGAGCGCGATGACCGACAGAGCGTCGCCATCTAAGTCTTCGTCATTGTCGATCAGCGCCAAGAGCGGGATCGTCACGCTGCCAGCACTGCGGATGGCAAAGGCGTCATTGCGCGCAACAGGCGCAGTATTGGAAGTCACGGCCGATTGGGCCGCAAAGGCGCTCAAATTGGCAGCGTTCCAGATGTCGCCACTCTCGAATTGTACACCCTCGATGCCGTGGCCTTCGCCCAGGAAATAATCTTTGATCGTGACGCGACCCCCGTCTTCAAAAGCAAAAATGAGATCATTGAGATGGTCAGGGTGGCGCAAGAGCGAGACGGTGTTGGGGGCGATATCGCCTAGCAAAACGAGGATATCTTCGGTCGTGAGGTCTGCTGTTTCGATGATAATGTCGCGCCCATCGCCCAATTCATAGACGTAACCATCGCTCCCCGATCCGCCGATCAGCGTATCGTCACCCAAGTTACCTGCCAGCGTATCGTCGCCATCGCCTCCACTGAGACTATTGTCGAGATCGTTACCCTCAAGCGTATTGCGAAGCGCATTGCCAGTACCAATTACCGCCGAACCGACAAGCGCAAGGTTCTCCACATGGTCGCCGAGCGTATAGTCGATAACGGAAATGACGCGATCAAAGCCACTGCCCGCCTGCTCGATCACGACATCGCCCACGCTATCGACACTGTAAGTGTCGTTGCCGCGCTCCCCGCGCATCACATCGTCGCCCGCGCCACCGATTAATGTGTCTGCGCCCGCTGAGCCTGTGATGTCATCGTTGCCAGCGCCGCCGTTGAATGTGTAAGGACCGCCAGCATCAGCGAACAGAATGTCATCTCCATCGCCGCCGTCTATGTTCGCCGTCGATGCCGAAGAAAAAGTATTGCGCGCCGAAGCGACACTGCCACCTGACAAAGCGCTTGCGATTTCCAGCGGCACATAAGCGTCGGGTCGCACTTCAAGCGGATCGCGAAACCGGTAAGGCGCGAGCGCCTCAGCTCGCACGCCATCGAGGCCAGGATAATCACTGAAGTCTTCCAGCTCGTTGAAAATGTCGGGGTCCCAATCGAGTGGGAATGAAATCCCAAGATCGCCTTCACTCCAATTCTTGACGCGCACAATCGCTTCCGTCGGTGCATCGCCGACGATGGCTGTAAAGGTCGGGCCGGGCGGCTCGCCAGGGCCGTAGTCGATTGTAAATTCTTCAATGAAGCCCTGCACGAGCGAGATCACAAGATCGCTGCCGTCCATCATGAAAGTGACGGCACCTACGAACTCTTGAAAATTAAAGCTCGGGCCTGGCGTGCCCCAGGTAAATGCAGTTTGCGTATTCACATCGTCGAGCTTGAAGGGTCCGCCAGAAACTTGGACCAAACGCGAACCATCGAAATCGCCGCGCGTCTCTTGGAGAAAATCGTAAGGCACGAACAAAAAGTCGCTGGCGTCTGCATCCTCGATCACGAACTCGACGGTGTGTTCGCCGGTCGTAAACGCAGACAGCACGAATGAATCGCTACCAGCGCCCCCATAAGCAACGGTACGACCTTCGCCACTCACCACAATATCGTCGCCGTCACCGCCGTAAATTTCGATGTCATATCCGTCAGGACTGAGGCCGCTGAACGGGGTCACCAAACGAGCGTCAATCACGTCGTTGCCGACACCGCCCTCAACGCCAACGACGCTCGCCCCAACATAAATGCGATCGTCACCATCCGAGCCCTGCAACCATTCGACCGACTGCGCCCAATACCCGGCATCGTCACCAGCGTTCGCAAGCGTCTGGATAGAAATGGTCGTATCGTTCACGGCATTGATCAACAGCGCTTCATCACTGCCTGCAAAGCCCAACTCATCACCGCGCCCACCGCCATCGCCTTTCAGATCGAGTAACAATGACTTCTGCAAAAATTCGACGCCATCACCTGCGATGATGACATCGTTGGCCTGATCCCATGCCACCTGTTCGATGGAAAATAACTGGTCCCGGCCGCTGGAAAACTCTGCAACATAGGTCGAAATTTTGTGCTCGATCGCATATTTATTGGCACTGATGGTCACTTGTCCGACCCCGGAATAATCGACGGTATCGATACCGTCCTCCGAATAGGCAAGTCGTGGCTGTCCGCCATGAATGATGTTGTTGCCCGGCGACCATTGCAGAACATCATCGCCCAATCCGCCGTAGAATTTTTCGTTGGCACCCGTGCCGCGCAGCGTATCGCCACCTGTGCCGGTCACAAGCTCGGTAAAATTCCCGCCGATCTGAATATCGTCGGCATCCGAGCTGCCGATCAGCGTCGAAGCTCCAGGTGACGCGCGCAGTCCGAATGGCATGACTGTGTTGAGATCGATGCCAATCGACCACAATACGGAAGCGATGAAGGATGTCGAATTGATCGTCGGCGTCGATGAGAACGGCAACGACAGCGCGATATACGGCAGCGCTTGATCTTGGATGTCCGCACCATAGGCAGCGAGTTGATCCCACGTCGCGATGGCTGTGGCACCCGTCGTCAAAATGCGCGAGCCGCGATCCTCGGGCGTGCCAATTTTATCGATCAGCTCGTCGCCAAAACCGCCGTTCGCAACAGACAGCGACGTGCGCCCATTCTCGCCGAGCGCCCCCAGCGTTCCTCCCAAGAAAAATCCATCCTGGATGCCTTCAAGGACGTACCAATAATCCTGGCTGTCTGTGAAACTGGTCTCGTCCTGATAAACGACGTGAAGGTGATCGAGGCCAAACAAACCTAGCCCGAATTTCTGTACCGGAACGAATTCCACCCGGATCGTGCCCATCGCCGCCCCCAAAAATTGGGCCGACCGGTCAAGTACTTCGCTCTTATATTGCCAAGCATGACAAAAATCGGCATGAATACAACTTTAAGTATAAAATAAACTATAATTATCGCAACCATAGATTGCATATTCGTAGTGTCGATGAAGGCGAGATGCAACCTAAACGTCATCACGTTTAAACGTTGTGATCCTGACGTTCACAACGGGCCTCGGCAATTGCCTTGTTCAATTTGCCCACCGTCATCTGCGCCTGTCGGTCGCTTGACGCGTGCCGACGCGGCACGCATAGATTTTCTCACGTCGCGCAAATTGTGAGCGTGTCACGCGTGCTGGCCCCGTAGCTCAGCTGGATAGAGCAACGGTTTCCTAAACCGTAGGTCGCGTGTTCAAATCACGCCGGGGTCGCCAAATCTCGGCTGCGTTGCGCGGACATAAGTATCTGAAGCAACCTCGCAGACAATATTCTAAGGACCGCCTAGCGGATGCCGTCAAAAATCGAGGTCGCAATCGCAGATCAAAATCCGGTCGTACGCGCCGGGCTCGAAACGCTGGTCGCGCGCGACGGCCGCTTTACCGTGAACGGAATCTACGCGAGCGGCGCCCAATTGCTCGATGCGATCTCGCAAAAGCCGGTGCAAATCGCCGTTGTCGGCTGGGCCTTGCCGGACATGAGCGGCGGCGAAGTGCTGTCGCGTATCAAACGCGAAAAGTTATCGACCCGCGTCATCGTCTACACGGGTGAGCGCAGCGGCGATGTTTTGCGTCAAGCCATCAAAGGCGGCGCTTGGGGCTTTGTTTCAAAAGCCGAAGAGCCACAAGTTTTGCTCGAAGCCGTTGTTGCCGTCGCGCGCGGCCGCTTGTCGCTTCCATATGTCGATATCGATTTGCTCAATCACGATCCGCTCGACGGTCTGACCGCGCGCGAACGCGAACTGCTCGGCGCGTTGGCCAATGGCTGGACCAATTTGCAAATCGCAGCCCGCACCGGCATTTCCCGTAACACCGTCAAATATCATTTGAAAAATCTCTACGACAAACTTGGCGTGTCCAACCGCGCGATGGCTGTGGCGCTGCACATGTCAACGACACGCTCGGATAATTAGGCGAAACCGTGTGTGATATTGTGCAATGCACAATGTAACGGGTAGTTCTGCCTACCCACCAGCCCCCGAAAACCTCCCCAACAGGGTGTTGTTTTACAGGTGGTAAATTGCAAATTACCCGCGTTAAATAAATCTTAGCGCGCAGCCTGCGAACGCGCTGAGACCATTCAATCGCAATCCGAAGTCATTCTGGCCCCGATGGATCGGGGCTGTTCGGTTTGCCGCAAAACGCAGCGCGGAGAAACGCACATGACGGTAACGCCCCATCTCTTCATTCCTGGTCCGACAACGATCCCCGACAAAGTTCGCATGGCCATGAACTTGCCGATGGAAGACATGCGCTCGGGCGAGTTCCCAAAGTTTACATTGCCCGTGTTCGAAGACCTTAAGAAGGTTTTCAAAATGAAAGATGGCCGCGTTTTCATTTTCCCATCATCCGGCACCGGCGCTTGGGAATCGGCCATCACAAACACACTCGCAGTCGGCGACAAAGTTTTGATGTCGCGCTTTGGTCAATTCTCGCTGCTTTGGGTCGATATGGCCGAGCGCCTCGGTCTCAAAGTCGAGTTGTGCGATGAAGAGTGGGGCACAGGCGTGCCGCTCGAAAAGTACGCCGACATTCTCGCTAAAGACAAAAACCACGAAATCAAAGCCGTGTTCGCAACGCATAACGAAACCGCAACCGGCGTATCGTCGGACATCGCAGGCGTTCGCAAAGCACTCGATGCCGCCAAGCATCCAGCCCTATTCTTTGTTGATGGCGTGTCGTCAGTCGGCTCGCTCGATATGCGTATGGGCGAATGGGGCGTCGATTGCTGCGTCTCGGGTTCACAGAAGGGTTTCATGCTTCCAACCGGTCTCGGCATCCTCGCCGTGAGCCAGAAGGCGCTTGACGCCAACAAGACGCAGAACGGCCGCATGAACCGCTGCTTCTTCTCGTTCGAAGATATGATCAAGACCAACGATCTGGGATATTTCCCCTATACACCAGCAACGCAATTGATCCGCGGTTTGCGTGCATCTCTCGATATGATGTTTGACGAAGGCATCGACAACATCTTTGCCCGTCACACGCGCCTTGCCTCTGGCGTCCGCGCTGCCGTCGATGCATGGGGCTTGAAGCTGTGTGCGAAAGAACCGAAGTGGCACTCCGACACCGTCTCGGCGATCCTCGTGCCTGAAGGTATCGATGCCAACAACGTGCTGAAGACCGCCTACTATCGCTACAACACATCGCTCGGAACGGGACTGAACAAAGTCGCCGGCAAAGTGTTCCGCATCGGCCACCTCGGCGCGCTCGATGAATTCATGGTCGGCGGCGTGTTGTTCGCCGTCGAGATGGCGCTGAAAGATTCCGGCGTCAACATCAAGCTCGGATCGGGCACCGGTGCCGCCGCTGAATACTTCAGCAAGACGGCAACCAAGTCAGCCTCAGCGCCCGTCGCCAAAGCTGCTTAATGAAATGAGGCGCTGGATCGAAACGATCTAGCGCCTTTTTCGCTCCATCGACAGTCACGCGCAATGGTCCTTGTCCAATAAGGACCAACGCATCTTGAACATAAAAAAATCGCCCAACTAAGGAAGGCTACGCCTCATGAGTTACACACTTTACCCGCTCCGCAAACAACGCTTGCAGCGCTCGTATCTTGCGGTTCCGGGCTCCAACCCGACGATGATCGACCGCGCTCTCAAAAGCGCTGCCGACTATGTATTCCTCGATTGCGAAGACGCCGTTGCGCCGCCAGAAAAAGAACAGGCCCGCAAAAATATCATTCAGGCTCTGAACGATCTCGATTGGAAAGGCAACGGCAAGAGCGTTTCTGTGCGCATCAACGGCCTCGACACGCACTACATGTATCGCGACGTCGTCGATATCATGGAGCAGGCCGGCTCGAAGCTCGACACGATCCTGATCCCGAAAGTCGGCGTGCCAGCCGACGTCTATACGGTCGAAACCATCGTCAGCCAGATCGAAGTCGCCAAAGGCTTGAAGAACCAAGTCGGAACCGAAGCTCTCATCGAAACGCCGCTCGGCATGGCCAACGTTGAAGCCATCGCCTCGGCAAACAGCCGCTTGGAATCGATGCACTTCGGCGTTGCCGATTACTCGGCCTTCAACAAAGCACGTACTGTCGTCATCGGCGGTTTGAACCCAGACTATCCCGGCGACCAGTGGCACTTCCCGTTGTCGCGCATGACGGTCGCCTGCCGTGCATTCGGTTTGCGTCCCATCGACGGTCCGTTCGGCGGCATTGACGATCCAGAAGGCTACAAGGCAGGCGCACGTCGCGCAGCAGCCCTCGGCATCGAAGGCAAGTGGGCGATCCATCCGTCGCAGATCGAATTGGCCAACGAAGTGTTCTCGCCAACCGCTGCCGAAGTCTCGCGCGCTGAACGCATTCTCGTGGCACTGAAAGAAGCGGAAGCCCAGGGCAAGGGTGCGGCCTCTCTCGACGGCAAGATGATCGACGCAGCATCTGAAAAGATGGCCAAGCATCTTCTTGGTACGGCAGCTGCCATCAAAGCTGCTGAAGCCGCACGCGCAAAATCATAATCGCTAGAAGCGGAAAAACCATCCCAAGGAGGAGGTTCAAGATATGGACATTCACGAGTATCAAGCAAAAGAACTTCTGGCGAAGTTCGGCGTACCGATCCCGCGCGGCGGTCTCGCCTACAGCCCCGAGCAGGCGACGTATCGCGCCAGCGAGTTGGGTGGTGCTGTTGTTGTGAAGGCGCAGATCCATTCGGGTGCGCGCGGCAAGGCGGGCGGCATCAAGGTCTGCAAGAACGAAAGCGAAATCGAAGCTGCTGCCGAAAGCATGCTCGGCCGCAAACTCGTGACGACGCAAACCGGCCCAGCCGGTAAGCTCGTCTCGCGTTTGTATATCGAAGAAGCAACGAACATCGACAAGGAGCTGTATCTCGGCTTCGTGATGGACCGTGCTGCCGAACGCATCATGGTTGTGGCTTCAGCCGCAGGCGGTATGGACATCGAGGAAATCTCAGCCTCGCAGCCCGACACCATCATCCGCGTCAGCGTTGACCCGGCCGTTGGGATGCAGCAGTTCCAAGCGCGCGAAATCGCCTTTGGTCTCGGCGTCGATCCCGAGATCGTCAACAAGTTGGTGCCAGCCATCATGGGTTGCTATCGCGGCTTCCGCGATCTCGACGCCATCATGTTGGAAATCAACCCGCTCGTGATCACCAAAGAAAAGCAGGTTTTGGCTCTCGACGCCAAAATGTCGTTTGACGAAAACGCCCTGTTCCGTCGCCCGCACATTGCGGAGTTGCGCGACAAGAGCCAGGAAGATCCGCGCGAAACTTATGCCTCGGATCGTGGCCTCGCTTACGTTGGCCTCGATGGTGACATCGGTTGTGTTGTCAACGGTGCCGGTCTTGCGATGGCAACTCTCGATATGATCAAGCTGGCCGGCGGTGAGCCTGCCAACTTCCTCGATATCGGCGGCGGCGCTTCGCCGGAGCGCGTGACGAAATCGTTCAAAGTGGTGTTGCGCGATAAAAACGTGAAGGCCATTTTGGTTAACGTGTTCGCCGGCATCAACCGCTGCGATTGGGTTGCCAAAGGCGTCGTCGATGCCATCAAGGAACTCAACATTACGATGCCGGTTGTGGTGCGCTTGGCAGGCACCAACGTCGAAGAAGGTCGCAAGATCATCGAGCAAAGCGGTCTGACACTGATCAGCGCCGACACGCTCGCCGAAGCGGCGAAAAAAGCCGTCGCGGCCGCTAAAAAAGCCGCCTAATTGGGAGCACGCACAACATGGCTATTTTTATCAACGAAAAGACGCCGATCCTGATCCAGGGCTTTACCGGACGTATCGGCACATTCCACGCACAAGAAATGATCGACTACGGCTCGAACGTCGTCGGCGGCGTAACACCTGGTAAAGGCGGCACAGCCCATCTCGGCCGTCCCGTTTTTAATACCGTCAAAGGCGCCGTCGATGAGACCGGCGCGGAAGCCTCCATCGTGTTCGTGCCGCCGCCGTTTGCGGCAGACGCCATCATGGAAGCTGCTGACGCAGGCATCAAATACTGCGTCTGCATCACGGACGGTATTCCGACCCAGGATATGATCCGCGTAAAGCGTTATATGCGCCGCTACAAGAAAGAGCAGCGCATGATCCTCACGGGACCCAACTGCGCAGGCACGATCTCGCCAGGTAAAGCGATGCTTGGCATTATGCCGGGCCACATTTACTTGCCCGGTCGCGTCGGCATCGTCGGTCGCTCTGGCACGCTCGGCTATGAAGCGGCAGAGCAGCTCAAGGAGCTCGGCATCGGCATTTCGACATCGGTGGGCATTGGCGGCGATCCGATCAACGGTTCGTCTCATCGCGACGTTCTCGAGCACTTCGAGAACGATCCTGACACCGATGCCGTTCTCATGATTGGCGAAATCGGCGGGCCGCAGGAAGCTGAAGCTGGTCTGTGGGCACAACAGAATATGAAAAAGCCTGTTGTCGCCTACATTGCCGGTCTATCGGCACCCAAAGGCCGCAAGATGGGTCACGCAGGCGCCATCGTTTCGGCGTTCGGTGAGTCGGCTGCCGAGAAGGTTGTCCTGCTCAAAGACTGCGGCGTGACCATTGCACCAACGCCATCCGAAATGGGATCGACGGTTGCCAGTGTTCTAAGCAAGATGAAAAAGGTCGCATAAGCAAAACTCATTGTGACCGGGCCATAACGCGGCCCGGTCAACACCACTGTGGATTTGTGCGAGCGCGCAAGGCACACTAAAAAAAATCAAAATTGTGCGGAGGATACGGGGCATGCAGGACAAAGCGGGAGCGGCGCGGTCGGGCAAGCTCGACGAAATTGAGCTGCGCAATGAATTGAAGCGCATGCGTGCGCAAATTCCTGACAACCCATCGCTCAATCCCATTTTGAACGTTGCCTTCGATATGTCGCGTCGCTTAGAATCAGGCGACATCTCCTTCGACGAATTGAAAGGCCTAGCCTGGCGTTTGATGGACCGCTCGTGCGTGCGCCGTGCACGTCAGTTGCGCCAGAAAATCGGCTACGTCGATCAGGCAACGACGCTCAACGATTTCACCGCCTACATTGAAAAAACTGCATCCGAAAGCGGCAAAGATATCCAAGCTTTCGCCGACCGCTGGGCACGCGCGCGCACGGGCATCGTGTTGACGGCGCATCCAACATTTGGCCTGTCCGACGCGCTCTATAAGCGCATGCTAGAAATCGCAGTGAGCGAAAATCCGTCCGCAGACTCGACGATTGGTATCGCGCATCGCCCTGAAGCGACCATGAGCCTTCAGTACGAGCACAAGTGTGCGCAAGACGCGATCGGCAATCTGCGCAATGCCTATGAAGAATTATTGCACGGTTTCTACAGCGTGGCCTCGCGCACATACGGCGACGCCGCCTATAAAGTTCGCCCGAAGATGACGACCTTCGCCTCGTGGATCGGTTACGACCTCGACGGCCGCACCGACATCGCCTGGACCTTCTCGTTCCAAGTCCGACTGATGGAAAAGCGCGCTGCACTCAATGACATTCGCGAGCGTTTCGTCATCCTCAAGCATAAGCTCGGTGAAGGTGACGCGGCCCAACGCGTCGCGCGCCAGATCACGGGCAAACTCGATCTCGCCATCGCCGCCGTAGATGAGCAAATCAAAGCGCTCGAAGGCATCGGCAACGAACCGGCTCACCTCGCCAAAGCCGCCAATGTCATCACCAAAACCGATGGCTACAATTTGTCATCGGTCGAACCCTTGATGACGTTGTTCGCAAATCTGATCGACGTCGTTCAAGCACCGCAAATGAAACGCGCTATTGCAGCGTTGGCCGGGCTCGTCGATGCTACCGGTCTGGGCACCGCCCACATTCATCTGCGCATCAACGCGCTACAGCTCAACAATGCGTTCCGCGCTTATGTGCACGAGCCATGGACGCGCGATTTGTCTGAAAGCCAATCGCTCGCGCGCATCGTCGAAATGATCGAGAACTGTCCGCGTGAGACGGTCAACTTTGCGACGCTCGATCTGGAGACGGCAACGGCAATACGTCAGTTCGCGCTAACGGCGCAGATTCACAAGCATATCGATAAAGAAACCCCGATCCGTTTCCTCATCGCCGAATGCGAAAGCCCGGCTACGGTGTTGATCGCGGTGTTCTTTGCCAAACTCTTTGGCGTCGAACACATCACCGATATCTCGCCGCTCTTCGAAACGCCATCGGGTCTCGAAAACGGCTCGCGTATCATCGGCCGCCTTCTCGAAGAAAACGCCTATCGCGAATACGTTCTGGGTCGCAAGCGTATTTCCCTGCAAACTGGCTTCTCAGATGCCGGTCGCTTTATCGGCCAGATTTCGGCAACGCTGGCCATCGAGCGCTATTATCACGATATCGCAGCACTGGTACACGCGTCCAAACTTCCTGGCGTCGAAACGCTACTGTTCTCGACCCACGGTGAATCGATGGGGCGCGGCGCCCATCCTGGCGACCTGCCAACTCGGTTGCACTACGTGTTCTCCGACGAAGCACGCCGTCGCTTCGCCGACAATAAGCTCACCGTAAAACACGAAACCAGTTTCCAGGGTGGCGACGGCTATCTGTTTTTCGGCAATCGCGCACTAACCACACGCGCCCTCGCCACCATTATCATGGATGGTGAAGTGCCGGCCGCAGACGCCGATCCATTCTATGCAGAACAAAATCTCAGTCTCGATTTCTTCCTGCGTTTGCGCGCCTTCCAACAATCGTTGTTTGCGCACGACGGCTATCGCGCAGTCCTGGGTGCGTTCGGTCCGAACCTGTTGTTTAAAACCGGCTCGCGTCCGGTGAAGCGTCAGGGCGATCATGCCTCTGATCGCGGCAATCCCGCGCGCATGCGCGCCATTCCCAATAACGCAATCCTGCAACAGTTCGGCTATGTGGCAAACGTCGTCGCTGGACTTGGCACGGCAGTCGGCAACGACCGCGAGCGCTTTGCCAAATTGGCGCGTGGCTCAAAGCGCCTGCGCACGCTTCTCAGCATGATTGCGCACGGCAAAACGCTGTCGAGCTTGAACGCCATGGGAGCCAATGCTTCCGTATTCGATGCAGGCTTCTGGGCGTCTCGCGCCTCCTGGGGACGCGAACCAGCGCTGCAAGCCGCGTTCCGCACATTGGCAACGCATCTGCTGCCGGACGATCGCCAAGGCGCGATCAACGAACTCGTGCATCATTTGCGCTTGGATGCGATTGATCTGCACGCCATCCTCGAAGATCAGCAGCTTGAAGGCGGTAAAATACCTGACGAAAATCGCTTGGAACTCGACTTGCTCCAGGCCATTCGTCTCGCACTGATTATGCGCATTTTCATTCTGGCGGCTCAGTTGCCACGCTTTACACCGCAAGACGGATTATCTCACGGCCAAGTGCTCGACATGGCCTTGGGTCTCGATATACCAGAAGTCGTCGGCATCATGCGCAAGGCATTCCCGCATGTCGCGAAATCGACAGCTGATGGCATCGATGAACAAGCAAGCTACCGTCCGCGCGGCATCGACGATTACGGCCGATTGGAAAACGAAATCCTGGAGCCGATGGAAACATCGTACGAATTCGTTCGCGAAATCGGCACCGGTATATCTCACCACTTCGGTGCATTCGGCTAACGCGGCCTAGCTGGCGGCAAGATCTTCAGCAGTGAGGGCAAACACTTCGCCCTCACTGGTTTCGGTATCGAGCCAGATAAATGGCAAGCTGGGATATGCGGCCTCCAACGCGTCGCGCCCAGCACCGATTTCAATGACAAGAATGCCGTTCGGGGCCAAATAGTCGCGCGCGTGTTTCAATATCACACGCACGAGGTCGAGCCCGTCAGGCCCTCCAAGATGCGCGAGCAGCGGTTCGGATTGATATTCAGCCGCGAATGTCGCAACCGATGCCTCGGTGACGTAGGGCGGATTGGAAATAATGAGATCATAGCGCCGCGTCGGCAGCATCGAAAATAGGTCGGACTGAATCAATTGCACCCGCGCGGCCAAATCGTAATCATCCACATTGCGTCGGGCGACGGCCAATGCATCGCTCGAAATATCTGAGGCATCGACCGACGCGTTGGGAAAAGCCTCGGCGGCAAGAATGGCTAGGCACCCAGACCCCGTGCACAGATCGAGCACCGACGAAATCGCATCTGCATCAGTTACGACCGCAGCAAGGCTGTCCTGACAGATCAGTTCACCGATGAACGATCGCGGCACGATCACCCGCTCATCGACATAAAATTTCCGACCCTGAATATATGCGGTCTGCGTCAAGTAAGCTGCGGGCTTTCGCGTAGCGATCCGAGCCGCTATCAAGTCTCTGACGCGCACGCGCTCAGATTGCGCGAGACGGCAATCGAGCCACGGATCGAGCGTATCTATGGGCAGATGCAGCGCAGAGAGAATAAGAAAAGCAGCTTCGTCGAGCGCGTTATCCGTGCCGTGACCGAACACGAGCTTGGCGTCGTTGAAAGCGCTGACACCATAGCGCAACCAGTCGCGGATCGTCAGCAACTCATCGGCGGCACTCAAAGCGTCAGGTCGATCCATAACGCGGCCTTCAAAGTTAGAGTCTTGCGGATGTCGAACGAAATTGACTTAGAGGTCTCATGTTAAAATGAAAAGGGGCGCTAGCAATGCCGCGCCCCCAAATTCCGTAATATTGAGACAGATCTAGTTCGCCGCCGTACGAGCAGCCAATGCGGCCGGCAATTCGTCGAACCGGATCATGCGGCGTGCTTGCTCATCCCAAAGTTTCAAGCTTGCGCATTTCAAACTGTCGGCCAACGTCAAACGGTTGATGGCCTTTAATTCCGGGCTTGCCTCAAGGCAACTCTGCAACCGGTAGTTTGGAATCATGCTGTTGAGATGATGAATGTGGTGCAACCCGATGTTGCCTGTGAACCAGTTTAAAACCTTGGGCAAATCGTAGAACGACGAACCGAGCAAAGCAGCCACTTGGAAATCCCAGCTTTCGGCTTGATCCCAATGCGCTTCTTCAAACTGATGCTGAATGAAGAACAGCCAACCGCCAACGGCTGATGCAATGTGTACGATTGGCAGTGTCACCCATAAAACATCCGACCAACCGAACGCATAAACCAGCGGTCCATAGAAGGCGACAATGCCGAGGTTCAACCCCATCACGCTCTTCCAAGCTTCACTCGGCTTGACAGCGTGGAACCAAGGCAGACGTTGCAACACCATGAAGTAAAACGGCACGCCAAAGCCAAACAAGAAAATCGGATTGCGATACAGCCGGTATCGCATTTTCTCCAGGCGCGGCAGCGCCTGATATTCGGCAATCGTGAAGGTATCGATGTCGCCAGCCCCGCGTCGATCGAGGTTGCCAGAACTCGCATGATGCTGCGCATGTTCGCGTCGCCACAAACCATAAGGCGCCATCGTCAACACGCTCATGCAGCGGCCGACAAAATCATTGAGCGGGCGCGAGGCAAAAAATGAGCCGTGTCCGCAATCGTGCTGAATGATGAAAGCACGCACCAACAATCCAGCAGCCGGAAAGGCGAGCAGAAGTGTCGCCCAGTAAGCCGTTTGCACCGTGGCAAACATGGCCGCGACGATCAGCGCTAAAGGCACCAGCGTCGATAGGAGTTGGCCGACCGCGAGCTTGGGCACTGCGCCGCGATATGCATTGCAATGGGCTGCAAGGCGTCGCACGCGCTGCTTTTGCGTTTCTTCGCCAGAAGCAATGGCTGTGCGCGCGGCAGGCGCTGTCGCAATGTCAAAGCCGGACCGCGCTTCGGCGATGAGCGGCTGCGTCAGACTGAGATTCAAGGTCGAAGTCCCCCGGAAATGTGTGAGGTCAGGTAAAACCTCGCCACAGGCGGTATCATATTCGTGTAAGTGGCGCGATCAAACTTTCCAAATGCCCACATTAGACGCACTTATCTCACCAGTTTTACGGTGCTGCGACGCCACCATATCGGCTGAATGTCAAAATCCGCAGAAAAAAGGGCCGCAGCGAACTGCGACCCATTTGTGTGTTGGTTTGACAGCACGATCAGTGCTGCGCCCAAACTTCGACAATGGCCGTGCCACCCTTGGCCGACGAGTCGAAGATGCGCGACCGATACTTCGCTTCGATCCGCTCGATACCTTGGCGGCGCTCACCGCGTAGGTCGATGGGACCATAGCTCCCGCCAGCATCGACGCGGGTGCGAACCGGGATCGTCTCTTCGGTGCCACCGAGATAGATGACCTTGAGTTCGTTGAGCGTGATGGCGCGGTCTTTCACGTTGACGCGCAGACGACGGAACCCACCTTCGTTACGCCCGACCGGCACGACATCTTTATCGAAGCCGACGAAGCCTGCGGTTTGTGCACCCAGCAACACCCAGCCTTGATTGTATTTGCGTCCCTCGCCGTTCGGTCCAAGCCAACCATCGGCATATTGTCCGAACACTTCGATGCGCGCTTGACCGCTAAAGCTAGGTCGCGACCGATAGCTCATCTGAATTTCTTTAATGAACCGGTCACCCTTCAAATCAATCCATGTGGTGCGCGAGTTTTTCGGAATGTCAGCATCGATGGCCAACGAATCCACTTCACCATTAGCATAGACGACCTTGAGTTCGTTGATGTGGATGTCGTTGTCGAGAATGCGCAAGCGAATGCGGTCGAACTTACCGACTTCGTTGCCGACCCGGATCGTATCGCGATCAACGCCAAAGCCCACGTATTGTGCGCCAAACAGAACATCACCGCCCTCGGTCGCCTGACCCGGCGTCGCAGTCGTTGGTGTTTCGCTTGTTGGGCGAACGGCCAAGTCACCAGATGTCGTCGTTTCAGGACGACGTTCTGAATAATTGCCGCCACCGCCGCTGCGGTCCATGCGGCGGCCTTCAGCATCTTGAATACCGAGCACCTGCAAACGGCCACGACCGCGCCCAGGCTCCTGCACAATATTCACTTGATCGATAAAGCGCGGATCGGGCGTCTCGTTGATCGGTCGGCTGCGTTCGCCACGATACATGTCGATCTGCCGATCCTCATTGTGGACCGAACCGTCGCTGTAAACGATTTGCACGCGTGACAGATCGAAAAGCTCACCCTGCGCATTGCGCACGCGAATGCCTTTATAGGCACCCTTGGCCTTGCTGACGTCGATCGTGTAGCGATCCAGAGCCAGATCGATGTCTTGCTCCGATATAACGATCAGCTGATCGCCGTCGTAGTGTCGATATCTTTTACGAGCCTCGGCGGTCACAAAGACGCCGGTGGCCACAATGGCGCAAAGCACCAAGACCAACCTACGAAACATGAAAAACTCCCCTATGTTTGAGCACGGCGTCCGTGCAGCAAGACCGCCAAGAGTTTAACGGTATGGGATGAAAATGGCATCCAGTTGAGCGGTCGTTTGCCGTTCGAGCTGTCCTATGGTGTGAATCTGCAACACAAACTTAAAGTCGATCTATCCGAGGCTTGGCATCACGAGTTGAGGTCACATCGGCGAACAAAATCCAAGCCAACACTGGCACAAAGCGGTCGAATAGTGGCATCGTCACAAGTGCGCCACAGGAGCACGAACGCATGGCAGATGGCACGCCCGATCCTTCGTCTGATCAGTTACCCACCGAAATGAAACGTTGCCCACCGGATTGTCTTGCCGCCCTGGAGCAGATCATGACGGGCCGGGTCAACACCGGCACAGCCGTTCGCAGCCACCACGCCAATTCTTTGACATCGGTCGCACCGCAATGGCCCGATGTCGTCGTATGGCCAGAAACGACCCTGGAAGTTGCAGCGCTTGTCGGCATTGCCCAGCAATTTCAAGTGCCGCTCATCGCCTATGGCGCTGGCACCTCGCTTGAAGGCCACGTCAATGCGCCCTTGGGTGGCATCAGCGTTGATCTGACACACATGAACAAAATCCTCGCGGTCCGTCCCGACGATATGGACTGCACGGTAGAAGCTGGCGTGACGTTGCAGCAACTGAATGCGGAATTGAAATCGACCGGCTTGTTCTTCCCGGTCGATCCCGGAGCGGAATACGCAACACTGGGTGGCATGGCGGCGACGCGGGCGTCCGGCACCACAACCGTGCGCTACGGCTCGATGCGCGACAACGTTATATCCGTCACCGCCGTGATGCCTACGGGAGACATTGTGCGCAGTGCCAGACGGGCAAGAAAGTCAGCCGCTGGATACGATCTCACGCGCCTCCTCGTCGGCTCGGAAGGCACACTCGGCATCATCACCGATCTGACTTTGAAACTCTATGGGGTGCCCGAAACAGTTCTTGGAGCTATCGCAGCTTTCGATGACGTAGGTGCAGCCTGTCGTGCCGCCATTGCTGGAATACAATCGGGTCTCAATCTCGCGCGCGTTGAACTTCTCGATGCGGCTCAAGTACGCTGTGTGAACGCGCGCGCACGCTTGGGCCTTGAAGAAGTCCCGACTTTGTTTCTTGAGTTTCACGGCTCGTCAGCATCCTGCCTCAGCGATTTTGATAGTTTCAAATCGATGGCCATGGATGAAGGAGGGCGCGATTTGCGCGCAGCCGCAGACGAAGCCGGCCGTCGTCATATTTGGAAAGCACGCCACGATGCCTTTTGGGCCGTTAAAACATCCTGGCCTGGCAAAGACGTTCTCGTAACCGATGTTGCTGTGCCACTGTCTCATCTGGCTGAGGCCGTAGCGCAGACCGCTCAAGACATCGAAGCGCACGGCCTGACAGCGCCCATCGTCGGCCACATCGGAGACGGAAATTTTCACGCGATTGTTGTGTTCGATAGAAGCAACCCGGCCGAGCTCTCAAAAGTCGAGCAGTTCCTCGATCGCCTCGTGGCCCGCGCACTTGCCCACGACGGCACCGCAACGGGCGAGCACGGTATTGGTCAAGGAAAAATGCGCTATCTTACCGATGAGCTAGGCCCAGGCGTTAACGTCATGCGCCAAATTAAGCGCGCTATCGACCCCTCGAACATCCTAAATCCGGGAAAAATTTTCTGAATTATATCAATACTTTGAATGAATTCGTTTCGATTGATGTCGCAGCTCACGCCTGAACGACAGAGTTAACGCAGAAATTCCATTCGATTTGCCACTTCTAAACGATCCTTAACGCGCCCGCTGTAGGTTGGTCTCAGGTTCGACAGGGTCGGGCCTCAGCGTTAGTTGCTCATCGTGCTGAGGTCGGGTCGTTCTTGCGAACGTTGTGGAGGATGCGCTGCGGGAAATTCCTGAGCCTGAGATCACTGCGAGCGCTGACGTGACGGGATCGAGCTTTGAGACTGCAACATGCGTAGAATGTCGAGTGGCACCGTTGTTTTCAATCTAGCAGGCGTCTCTGTTCTGGCGCTTGTGGCTGGATATATGGTGCGATCCGCTCTCGTCACGGAACACACCGCGCAATGTTCCAGACGCTATCCGGCTGGTATGCAGTTTGCCCTCGACGCACAAGATGGCGCGCCGCTTTCAACAATCGAACTTCAAGCACGCGCTGGCCTGCGCGAATGGGGCGTGCTCGAAAACGCAAAAGTCGTTCTCGCCTCCGATAGCCCGTCGGGCAAAAGTTTAGACGTGTCGCTGGCTAAAATTTCCAGCGAAGGCTCACGCATTCAAAACGGCCTCGGCTTTGTTTGGCCCGTTTATGACATTGGCACAGCTTCGTCTGCTTGCCTCAGCTACAGCGTGTACTTGCCGGAAAATTTCAAGTTCGGTGAATCCGGTCATTTGCCGGGCCTGACGGGCACAGGCACCGTGACATCTGTGGACGGTGAAACATCGGATGGCACATTCACGGCGCATGTCGGCTGGGGACAGCACGGCGAAATCGGTATTGACGTGCGCTCGCCGTACACTGGCGGATCTTGGTTCGCATCCAAGGGTCAAGCGGAATGGCCGCGCGGCCATTGGGTTAAAGTGGACCAGGAAGTCGTCATGAACACGCCTGGGCGCGCCAACGGGATTTTGCGCATGTGGATCGACGGGTCTCTACGCGTGGAAAACACCTCGTTCCGCGTCCGTGCAAGCGACGAAGTCAAAATGGGCGGCGTTGCGGCCGATACTGGCTTCATCACGTCGGCCAACGATAAAGTCGTCGTGCGTCTCTCGCCATTTGTCGTTCAGTGGCAGTAGCGCGCGCAGCGATCAAGAACTGCTGGAAATTTTAAATCCCGCAGCGCGTGCCTCATCCTCACTACAGAACCAGCGATCAGCTTTGCCTGAACGGACCTTTGCGCGTGAGTAGTCGCGCGACCACGGCATCGCGTACGTGAGAGTTGACGATTTGACAAAACCCTTGATCGGGCAACCATCGGGTGCCGTTCGCTTGGCTTCTTCCCAGACCCGCGCGCGCCAATCATCGGGATGAACGGTCTCACCCTGCCACAAACCGATCTTGGCAGCGCGCGCAACGTCTTCATCGCCACGGTAAGTCGAGAACATGCCGGTTGATGCGAACACATGACCACCGCGCGCCAACGTGCTGGCAATATCATCCTCACCGATGGTGCACGTAGCCAGTGTGACGCCAGCGTCGTTGCTGGCCGTCGGATTGCAGGAAACCAATTTGCCACGTACCAATCGGTCGAGCGCGCGCTGTGCCGATGCGCTGCACGCCCAGCGTCGCCCGTTCGCTTTTAAACACGGCTGGTTCGCATCCGGTGCAATCACGCCAGAGAGCTTGATGGTCGTGCCATCGACGCGCAAACGATCGCCAGCCAATACAGTTGCGCGACCCGTGAGATCCTCAGGCGGAGCCAGAATGGAGCCGGTCACATTGATGGTGTTGGCGCTATCCACACCAGCCCCACTACCGAGCATCTGACCGCCGACCAAAATCAAAGCCAGCACCGCACCACCGCGCGCCGCATACCCTGCATATTGCCATCCGCGCGGACCGATATCCGGCATAAAACGAACGCCAGAACCGCGCTGTTTGAGAGACTGAATAGCAGGTCTGAAATCGAAAATCGGAAATTTGAACGACGGCTTTTCGAACGACGGCATTTGAAAAGATGGACGTTCACGGTTCGCAAAAAGCCCAACAACGAAGGTGCGCACACCCACCCAGGCCGTTTTCAATCCTAGAAAAACGAATCTTGAAGCGGCGACGATCCCGGCCCAGGCGCGTTGCCAAACCGTAAGCGCGGCACGTTGCGCGATCTCTGCGGCGGCATCGACGCCAGCCTTACCAGCTTCAATACCGCGCTCGCGCACATCATGAACTTTGGCGAGCGCTGCATGGCGCGCATCGTCGATACGACGTTGGCGGTCGGCGCGTCGAACCAAGACTGTGGTGCGAACATATTCGCGCCATTCGAAGCCTTCGCTTCGTTTGCGCCATCCGAACATCTAAAACCACTCCCCGCAGGCCCTGAGCGATTCGCTTCAGCAAAATAAGCTTGAGCAGAAATGATGGCCGTCATTTGTCGTCAAGGGCCGTTATCCGAAGTCATCACATGAAACAACGGCTTAGTGGTACCCTTCCCCCGCACGCACCTTGCCCCGGAACGTCCAATACACGAACGCGGTGTAGCCAAGGATCACCGGCAGCATAATGAGCGTGCCAACCAGCATAAACATCTGCGAGCTGGGCGGCGCTGCCACCTCCCACACGGTCAGTGAATGAGGCACCAGATACGGCACGTTGGAAATGACAAGCCCAATGAGGCCCAGCAAGAACAACGCAATCGTCGATATGAATGGCTGCGATTGTGCATCGCTCGAAAGCCCGCGCCAACACGACAGTGCTGCCAGCGCAGTCAGAACCGGCACAGGAGCGAGATAGAGCATGTTCGGCCAAGAGAACCAGCGATCAAAAATCTGCGGCAAGGCGAAGGGCGTCCACAAACTCACCACGGCGAAAACGGCGAGCACGATGACAAGGGCTTGCTTGCCTTTCTCGCGCGCCCACGTTTCCAGCGGCCCATCCGTTTTCAAGATCAACCACGTCGTCCCGAGCAGAGCGTAACCACCGAGCAAGCCGATGCCGCAAAAGATCGAGAACGGCGTCAACCAATCGAATGTTCCACCTGCAAACTGACCATCCACGACGGTGATGCCTTGCAGCAATCCACCGAGCAGAATGCCCTGCATGAAGGTCGCAACGATAGCGCCATAAGAGAACGCCAGATCCCATAAATAATGTTTTGGTTTTGATACCCATCGGTACTCAAACGCGACGCCGCGAAACACGAGCGCCAGCAACATAATGATAATCGGCAGGTATAAGCCCGACATGATAATGCCGTAGGCTTTGGGAAACGCGACCAGCAATCCGCCGCCGCCGAGAACCAACCACGTCTGATTGCCATCCCAGAAAGGCGCGATCGTATTCATCATCACATCGCGGCGCTCTTCTTCCGGCGCAAACGGAAACAAGATGCCTAGCCCAAGCCCGAAGCCATCAAGAATGACGTACAGTGTCACGGCTGTTGCCAAAATTGCAGCCCAGACGAGTGGCAGCCAATAAGCGATGCCTTCCATGGTGCTACTCCGCCGCGCCGGGTTGCGGTTCTGAATCTTGCGCCGCCGATAACGGCCGCGACGGCAAGACGTCGGGTGTCTCGGCGGCTTTGCCTTCCGGACCTTTTTCGATCAGACGATTGATATACATAACACCCATCGAAAACACGCTCGAATAGACCAGCACGAACAGCGTCAAGCTGGTTAGCACGGCTCCGAACGCAACCGGTGAGACGGCGTCTTTAGTTCTGAGAATTCCATACACGAGATACGGTTGACGCCCGATCTCCGTCACCCACCATCCCGCGACAATCGCAATGAAGCCGAGCGGCCACATGTAAGAGACGGCCTTCAAATACCATCCGGTATCAAACAGCGTCCGTCGCCACCACAGATATGCACCAACAAACCCGGTGACGATCATCAATAGCCCAATGCCGACCATCACGCGGAAGGATACAAAAACCGCCCATACCGGAGGCCGGTCCTCAGGTTTGAAATCTTTCAATCCTTTGAACGTGCCATTGAAATCATGGGTGATGATGTAGCTGGCCAGATTGGGAATTGAAATCTCATAGTGATTGGTTTCCGCCGCAGCATCCGGCCATCCAAACAGCACAAGGCTTGCCGGTTTCGAGCCATCCCAATGCCCTTCCATCGCAGCAATTTTGGCAGGCTGATGCTCGGCGGTATTCAGCCCGTGCGCGTCTCCAATTAACAACTGCAATGGTGCGAGCACCGCCACCATGCCGAGCCCCATACGGATCATCGTCTTGGCATCTTCGTGAAATTTATTCGCCACGAGATAGCGCGCGCCAACCGACAGCACGACGAGCGATGTCGTCAGATAGGCCGCCGTAAACATGTGCGCGAAACGATAGGGAAAACTTGGATTGAAAATAATCTGCACCCAATCGACCGGATGCGCGATGCCATTGATCATCTCGTGACCGGCCGGCGTTTGCATCCAACTGTTGGCAGCGAGAATCCAGAACGCCGACATCGATGTGCCAACCGCAACCAGTACCGCCGAAGTCACATGCAAGTTCGGCGACACGCGATCCCACCCGAACAACATGATGCCCAGGAATGTCGCTTCCAGGAAAAACGCTGTCAGCGTTTCGTAACCTATCAGCGGCCCGACAACGTTGCCGGCCACTTCAGAAAAGCGGCTCCAGTTCGTGCCGAATTGATATGAGAGCACGATACCGGACACCACACCCATGGCAAACGAGATGGCAAAAATTTTGGTCCAGAAGCGCGCCAAGCGCTGAAAGCGCTCCTCGCCCGTCATGCGCCAGCGCACAAGGAGCGTGGCGATAAACGCAGCCAAGCCGATTGTGAAGCTTGGAAAGATGATGTGGAACGTCACCGTGAACGCGAATTGGATGCGGGCCAATAAGACGGCATCGACGTCCATGACAAAGTCTCCTCAATCCGTAAACGTCACGTACTATGAGGTATGGACTGATCCGACATCGGCGTCGAGACGCGTCGTGAGCGCAGGAAATTCGTTAGCGCGCAACAGATTGCGGTTAATTACGCTGAGCAACCTGAGAGTCGGGCAGTGACCAAACCCGCACGAAGCCGTCTTGGCCGCCCGTGAGCAGTGTGGTGCCATCGTTGGTGAAGGTAAGCGTTTTCGCCCCGCTGTTGAGACCTGTCAGCGACCAGAACTGACGCGACCGTTTCAGCGCACGCAACCGCACGCTACCGTCCTCAGCCGCCGATGCGATCAAGTCGTTCTCTGCAGAAAACGCGATAGCCGTCACACGCGAATTATGCGCGGAAATGATCCGCTGAAGGCGACCTGAACTCGCCGACGTGATGCGAATTTTCCCATCCATCAATCCAGAGGCCATTAGCCGCCCGTCCGGCGCATAGCTCAGCGTGGAAATGAAATCGGAATTGTTGCGCAATGTCCGGCGCAGGTTGCCGGTTTCAAGATTCCAGAGCTTCACACTGCGATCCGCACCTCCCGATGCCAACTGCCGACCCGACGGATCGACCGCTAATGTCTGAACGGCGTTATCATGACCTTGCAGCAAAGTTTCCGGCGCGGTTTCAGACGACGTCTGCCACAGGGCCACCGCCCCATCTTGGCCCGCCGCCGCAATGCGATCTTCCGAGCCTGCGAATGTGACTGACCACACAGTCGAATCGTTGTGCTTGAAGCGATACAAACGATTGCGTGTTTCAAGATCATAGACGCCGACGCTGCCATCGACGTGGCCGATAACCGCGCGATTGTTGCGCACCGCCAGCGATGTTGCTGGACCATCGGTCAACAGAATGACGCCTTGCAACGCATGACCGTCCGCCGCCCAAATTTTTACAATGTTGTCGGTCCCCAGCGTGATGATCAATCGACCGTCGCCGCTCAATGCGATGCGCTCGATCACACCATCATGGGCTTTGAATGCGCTGCTTTGCGCGAGCGCTTCAATGCGCGTGCGCGGTGTTGTTGTGTTCCCCGTCGCGATCGTGCCAGTAGTAATACCGGACGCAGGCGTGCTCAACACGCGCGCGATTTCATCGTTGAATGCAAATATCGCAATGCCCATAGCCGCAGCGATGGCGACACGCGTTTTCAGCCCACGCATCATGCCACTATGGCGTGCCACATCCGGATTGGGACGCGTGCGACGTCGGCCTGACGGTTGTTTTCCGCCTGCTTTGGCAGCCATATCCGCTGCAACCTTGGCTGGCGGTGTGGCAGCCGCAGAAGCGGCCGACTTTTTCTTGTTCTTGGCGTTGGCTTTCGCATCCGCAGCAGGCGCAACTTTTCCAGGCGAGGCTGCAGGCGCCCCCTTTGCCTGAGGTGTCACCGCCGCAGCCTTCGGTTGCTTCAACGCATCCACGAAATCGAGAAGTCCACCTTTGGGCCCAGGAACATCGGGCGGCGGTGGCACATGCGTGTGCGTGACAGGATCGCGTCCGGCCGCAGCCTTATCGGCCCCACGCCGAACTTCCGTACGCTCGCGCATCCGCGCCATCAGTCCGGGCTTTTCAGGATCGGGCGCCAGTAATGCCCCGCGCCAAGCCGCAATCGATTGCGGGCGGCCGTCGATGGCAAGCGTCAAACCGCGCTGCAACGCATCCAAAAATCCGTTGCGATAACTCGACAGCGCCGCATCCCGCACCGGCACCATCTCGTCCTTCAACATGCGCGACGGCGAGTCCGGCGGACGCTTTCCGGTGATCGCGTGATATAGCGTGGCAGCTAGCGCATAGATGTCGGTCCACGGCCCCTGTTGACGGCTCGACTCGGCATACTGCTCGTAAGGGCTGTAGCCGGGCTTCACGAGTGCAGACACGGTTTTTGTTTTCGAATGCGCTGCGAGTTCGCCCCGTGCCGCACCGAAGTCAATCAGCACCGGATCGCCCGACTTGCGAATGATGATGTTGTCGGGCGCGATATCGCGATGCAGAAAATCTGTGTTGTGAATAGCTTCGAGCGCATCCAACAGCGGAGCCAAAATCGCGTCGATCTCTTTCTGACGAGGCGCGCGGCCCAAAGTTTTCAGCCACGATTTCAGGCTTTGCCCTTCCTCGAAGTGCAGCACCATGTAAGCCGTGCCGTTGGCGCGGAAGATTCGGTGTACTTTGACGATATGCGGATGATTGAAGCGCGCTAAGGTCTGCGCTTCCTCCAAGAACCGGTCCAAGCCCCAAGCATAATCGCTCGTGCAATCTTTTGATCGCGGCACGGCGGCTTGGACATCGCGAATGGCAAAATCAGCCGGGAAATATTCTTTGATGCTGACGGAGCGTGACAGCGCAGTTTCATCGGCAAGGTACGTGATGCCAAACCCGCCCGCGCCCAACACGCGCCGGATCGTATAATCGCCTGAAAGTTCTGTGCCATCCGGCAAAGCGACCAGTTGTGTCATGACCCCGTTCGCGCCACTCCGTTTCTATGATAGCAGCGAGTGCGCTTCACTTTTGTCTGCTTTGATCGCATGCCGCAAGATTGTGGCGCGCGAAAGAGCATGAACCCAAAATGAACAAATCCTAATGGCGTCGTTTTCCGGCCTTGCTTGCGCCGCCATCGCGCGGCCCAATTGCAAATCGGATACAGGGGTCGTGCAAATGGGCACATCTGAGCGCACAGTGTGGACTTCCAAGACCGCTGTCATAATGGGCGCGGCAGCAATTTTCAGCGCGGCTTATCTCGTCGCCTGGGATGCTGCAAGCACGGCATCGATTGTTTCGACAACGCACGATGTTACGGTTTTTATCGCATCCAACGTCTCAACACTCGTCGAGCGTGGATACAACGTGGCCCCAGCGTTGATGCTAGGTCTCGCCGCAGCGTTGTCGATACCTTTGCTCGCGACGGCCGCCTCCATCACACGCCATTCTCAACGCTCGCGTGATGCAACCCGGCGCTACCGCGGCCGTCATGATGCTGCAATCAATGACAAAATATCCGGTGAGGCCATCGGTGTATCAAGTCATGCCTTCGTCGAAATTGTCGGTGGATCGCACGCCCGGTTCGCGATTTTGCGCGACATGTTTCGCATCGGCCGTGAAGATGACAATGACATGCGTATCCTGAGTGCCGCTGTGCATCGCTATCACGCTGCGATCTATCGCGAAGATTTGGGCGATTGGTTCGTTGCCGGTCTCTCCGGCATTGAAGGCAATGGTATCGCCGTCAACGGCAAACGCTGCACCGATTGTCATTTGCACGACGGCGACGTGATCGATTTGGGTCCCGGCCGACTGCGTTTCCGAACAGGTCATGTATGACGCGTGCGTCAAGCGTCAGTTTTCTAACTCAGACAAGTGAACGAAATTCTTTTATAAGCGAGGAGATCGCGATGGACCACGAGCGGGGCGAGATGACAATGAGTGACGATACCAAGAGCGCTAAAGCCAACGGCTTTTTCGGCTCACTGAAAGATGCCTTGATGGCGGCAGGCCGTGATGACACGCAGCCAGCAGTATTAGCCGGAGCGCAAACGCCACCGCCGATCAAAGCAACGCCAGCAGCACCGGTCCCTGCCGCCGCTGCACCCGTTACTCCGTCACCAGCAGCAGCGCCCGCCCAAGCGACGCCTGCTGCAAGCCCGAGCGCCGAAGAAGCCGCTCGAATTGCCAAATATGGCTCAGCCGCAAAGCCCGCTGACCAACCAACAAACGATGCACCGCCAACAACGCGCGTCGTGCGCCGCGAAGCAGCGCCTGAACCGAAAAAATCCGAACGCACACAACTCGTGCGCGGCCGTCAGCCGATCGAGCGCCGCACCTTCGACCGCGATCCCGTCGTCGGCTTCCTGGTGATTGTCGGCGGTCCGGGTCTGGGCTCATTCCGGCCAATCTTCGAAGGCAACAACACGCTCGGCCGCTCGCCGGACAATCGTATCCCATTGGATTTCGGCGATGACACGATTTCATCCGAAGCCCAAGCCTACGTGCGCTACGATTCCAACGATCGGTCATTCCTGTTCGTACCAAACCTTGCTAAAACGAACGTCGTGTCCGTGAACGACAAACGGCCAACCTCAGCGGTCGAATTGAAACCGATGGACGTGGTCACGCTCGGGCGCACGCAAGTGGCATTCGTGCCATTCTGCGGTGCCGATTTTGACTGGTCTGAAATTACTGAATCATAGGACGCATGCACCCATTCGAACATGCGGTCGCCGCCACCCGCGGCGCACGCGACTATCAGGAAGACACCGCCGCCTTTTGGCCGCTCGACCACAATGGGGCGGGAAAGCCGGAGTCGATCACGGCTGCGCCCATCGCCTCTGAAAACGGCGGCGGGTTTGCCGTGCTCGCTGACGGCATGGGCGGTCACGCCGGCGGCGCACTTGCAAGCCGCATGGTGTGCGAAGAATTTCTCGCGACCGTCGCCGAAAATAAAGATGATGCGGGGGCCGAACGGTTGCGCTCGGCACTCGATGCAGCGAACGCAGCGCTCGCCACCAAGGTCGCGCAAAACCCGCTGCTGTCAGGCATGGGTTCGACATTGATCGGCGCAGCGTTCGGAGACAACGGCGTCGAATGGGTCAGCGTCGGCGACAGCCCTCTTTATTTATTCCGGCGCGGTGAAGTGGCTGTTCTGAACGAAGACCATTCGCTCGCCCCCGAACTCGATCGCCTCGTCGCTGCCGGACAATTGACCGAGGACGAAGCGCGCCGCGATCCACGTCGCCATATGTTGCGCTCGGCTGTCACCGGCGAAGACATCGACATGATCGACGTTTCGCGTCAGCCGTTAGCATTGGAAGCAGGCGATTATGTCGTGCTCGCCAGCGACGGCATCGCGACACTCGAGTCCGGTGAAATCGCACGCATCATTCAAGCCTATGCGAAAGATGGTGCAAAAGCCGTCGCCACCGCATTGATACGAAGCATCGAAGCCATGCGCGAACCCCATCAGGATAACGCGACCGTGCTCGTCGTGCGGCGGGTGGGCTGATAGCGCTCGTCAGCCACCGGTTTCGTTCGGTTGGCATAGCTTTAGCGCGTTAACCCCTTTAAAAATAAACTTATCCCCGCACTGTCGAATGAGCCGCATGCTTCGCGTGCGTATTCAACGACCGGGGGTGCAGACGTGCGCTGGCGGCCTTGTACGAATACGCCGACGGACCAGGATCCAAACCCATAAGCTGGTGAGGGTCTTCCTGCCGCCAACGCGTAAATGTTGGTGACGCCTCGGGCAGGGATGCAATCCGAGGAATGGTGGTGGACAGTCCCCCGTCGTGTGGGGCGGCGAAGGCCGCATCCAAAACAGAGCAATTATGAGGGCCTTTACCGCCCCGCTCCCCGGTCTCCTATCATCCGCGTGCTGACGTATGCGGAACGCATGTCCACGCGCGCTTATACGCTTCCGGCTGGCTCCCCGCGGGGCAGTCGCCGGGCTCCAAGTAAAGGCGCCAAGTAAAAATGCGACAATCGGCAGATGCGCTTTTTTGCGCGCGACCCTTGGCGACGGTCCTTCGAAAGTCCAATATCGCCCCCGCCGGACTTCGAAGCCAACCCTCGACGCCCAGCCTCGTAACTCAGCCGCGATAATCAGACTGGCAGCCATGCCAGCCAGCCCAAGTCCTTGGAGGGAACCCCGCCGTGACCGTGAAGTCCGACATCGAAATTGCGCGCGCAGCCAAGCAGCAGCCCATCGCCGACGTAGCAGCCAAAGTGGGCGTGCCCGCCGACGCGCTGGTGCCTTATGGCTGGACCAAGGCGAAGGTGTCCTTCGACTTCATCAACAAGATCCAAGGCAATAAGGACGGCAAGCTGATCCTTGTCACAGCCATCAGCCCGACGCCTGCGGGCGAAGGTAAGACCACCACGACGGTCGGCCTGAGCGACGGCCTGAACCACATTGGCAAGAAGGCCATCGCAGCGTTGCGCGAACCCTCGCTCGGACCGTGCTTCGGTGTGAAGGGCGGCGCAGCAGGTGGCGGCTATGCCCAGGTCGTGCCGATGGAAGATATCAACCTGCACTTCACCGGCGACTTCCACGCCATCACCAGCGCGCACAACTTGCTCGCTGCCGTGATGGACAATCACATTTACTGGGGCAATAGCCTCGGCATCGACCAGCGCCGCATCCAGTTCAAGCGCGTGCTCGACATGAACGACCGCGCACTGCGCTCGATCGTCAACTCGCTCGGCGGCGTATCGAACGGCTTCCCGCGCGAAGATGGCTTCGACATCACGGTTGCCTCCGAAGTGATGGCGATCCTGTGCCTCGCCAAAGATTTGAAAGACCTCGAAACCCGCCTCGGCAATATCATCGTCGCTTACACCCGCGATAAGAAACCGGTCCGCTGCCGCGACCTCAAAGCCGATGGCGCCATGACCGTGCTTTTGAAAGACGCGCTCGCCCCCAACATGGTGCAGACGCTGGAAAACAATCCGGTGTTCATCCATGGCGGACCGTTCGCCAACATCGCCCACGGCTGTAACTCGGTGCTGGCAACCCGCACCGCCATGAAGCTCGCCGATTACGTCGTCACCGAAGCGGGCTTCGGCGCGGACTTGGGCGCTGAAAAGTTTTTCGACATCAAGTGCCGCAAAGCAGGCATCGCGCCCTCGGCCGTGGTCATCGTCGCAACCGTCCGCGCATTGAAGATGCACGGCGGTGTCGCCAAAGACGACCTCAAAACGGAAAACGCGGCAGCCGTCGCCAAAGGCTGCGATAACCTCAAGCGCCACATCGAGAACATCAACAAGTTCGGCGTGCCAGCCGTCGTTGCCGTGAACAAGTTCATCACCGACACCGACGCTGAAATCGCTGAGGTGCAAAAAGCCGCCGAGAGCATGGGCACCAAAGCGTTCCTGTGCACGCACTGGGCGGACGGCGGCAAAGGCACCGAAGCCCTCGCGCGTCATGTTGTCGGCGTCATCGACGAAGGCAAGGCCGATTTCAGAACGTTGTACCCAGACAGCATGAGCCTGCGCGACAAAGTCAAAACCATCGCTACTGAGATTTATCGCGCAGCCGACATTTCCTGCGACGCGAGCGTCGAAACGCAGTTCAAGGATTTGGAAGCCGCAGGCTTTGGCCACTTGCCGGTGTGCATGGCGAAAACGCAGTATTCTTTTTCGACCGACGCCACCAAGCGCGGCGCGCCAACGGGCCACATCGTTCCTGTGCGTGAGTTGCGCTTGTCGGCAGGCGCTGAGTTCGTCGTCGTCGTCACTGGTGAAATCATGACAATGCCAGGGCTACCCAAGGTGCCATCGGCCGACTCGATCCGCCTCGACGACAACGGCCAAATTCAAGGGCTGTTTTAGTCGACGGAGAATACGTGTGTCGAATGGACAATCACTTTGTGCGGTCGGGTCTCGACCGCACAAAGTTTTTCACGTGAGCGGAATGTATTCATCTTCGATTAGATTAAGTTCGCGACAAAGCTGAAAAATCCAACGCCATTGAGAATGCGATAGCCGCAAGCCATCTCCTAATGCGACTAGAATTTCGAGGTTTTCTTCATGCTCATAGGGAAGGTCGCACCTTGCCTCCCATAGATGTTTCACCAGCGTACTCGCACGATATTTGCCCTGAATAGATTTGCGAGAAGTCTTTTCTCGTATCGACCAGAGAAATTCTTGCTGGCGTACTGAAAGGTGCCCGTGTTCGGTGAAACGTTCGAGTTTCCCCAGAAAATCTGCTTCTTTGTCAGATATTGCAGTTCCGAGTAGGGTTCTAAGATTGCTCGCGAGCGACCGCACCCCGGCAGGATTCTGTGCAAGTTGATGCATTTCACGGTAATTCATTGCGAGGCGTCCGACCTGTGCATAATTTGTGCGTAATTTGTGATGATTCGGTGGGTAACTTCAAAGGCGGACAACTGTTTTCTGTGAATTGTGTACATGTTGCTAACGGGTACTCTGATCAAGCCTCGTTTGCTGTAGCTGCGCTTCTGGTTAAGACCAATTGATGCGCCTCCTTCCCGTGCTGGCCACAAGCTGTTTCGTCAGCTCGATGTCGATGCGCATCGTCGATCCGGTTGTGCCGGATATCGCGCGCGATATGGCCATCAGCGCGGCTTCGGCAGCGCTCCTCGCCTCCGCGTTCACGTTCCCCTATGCGCTGGGACAACCCTTGCTCGGTGCACTGGGCGATACGCTTGGCAAAGCGCGCATTATCAAAATCAGCCTCGCCGTGATGATGCTGTGCCTGTTGGCGGCCGCCATCGCCCCATCCATCGATGCGCTGTATGCGGCCCGCATCATTGGCGGCGCAGCGGGCGGCGGCATCATTCCGCTCGCATTCGCACTGGTCGGCGATCGCTTTGCCATGCTCGAACGCCAAGTCGCGTTATCGAAATTATTGTCGGCAATTATCGCGGGCCAACTCACCGGATCGGTCGGCTCGGGTCTGATCGCCTCGCAATACGGTTGGCGCGTGTCGTTTGTCGCGGCAACGGCATTGGCGTTCGCAGCCTTGGCGATGACGCTGTGGCAGTTGAAACCACGACCGCTCGCTGAACGACCACCGTTCAAAGTGTCCGCTTTGGGCAACGGCTATCGCAGCGTATTCAAAAATCCGCGCACGATTGTGTGCTTCACAGCCGTGTTCATCGAAGGCATCGTTGTGTTCGGCTTGTTTCCCTACCTCGCCGTCATGCTGGAGCAGCGCGGTGCAGGCGGCTTGAAGGAAGCGGGCTTCGTGCTCGCAGGCTTCGCGCTCGGCGGATTTATATACACGGCGCTCGTGCGCGTGATGCTCGACCGGCTCGGACTGTTGAATGTGATGCGCGTCGGCGGCGCGCTCGCGGGCCTGGGCTTCGCCACGCTGACGCTTGGTGGCTCCTGGCCGGTCGAAATGGCCGTGTTCGTTTTGATTGGCGTCGGCTTTTACATGCTGCACAATTCGCTGCAAACCCAAGCCACCGAACTTGCGCCCGATGCTCGGGGTTCAGCGGTCGCAGCCCATGCGTTTTTCTTTTTTCTCGGACAAGCCGTCGGCCCTATCGCCTATCGCATCGCCTTTGACAGTGTTGGCACGACAGGCGCGCTGTTGGCCGCCGCCGTCATGATGACTTTGACTGGTATGCTGACCGCGGCGGGCCTGTCGCGGCGCGGTGTTTGAGGAACAACTTGAACCCCAGCACGTTGCCTATGATATAGGCAATCTGATCATTGCGAAGGCGACCCTATGGTCGGCCGACTTGCTAAACGCCTGAAATCAAGGCGCTTGGCGAGTTGGCCTAGCCCTTGCGATGATCGCGCGTAAGCTCAACGAAAGAGGGGTGACGGGTGGCCGCCGCATTCGACGAAATGAACGGGCACGGCGGTGGTGTGCGCGCGCCTTACCGCGACGTAGCCGAATGGCTCGGCGTCCAACGCATCGAAACCTTGAAGCAAAAAACCGCCGAAGCCGAAGCCTTGTTCCGGCGCTCTGGCATTACGTTTGCGGTTTATGGCTCGGATGACGCGAGCGAGCGTTTGATCCCGTTCGACATCCTGCCGCGTATCATTTCCGGCTCAGAATGGCGCCGCTTGGAAACCGGTATTGAGCAGCGCGTGCGCGCCCTCAACGCTTTCATGTATGACATTTACCATCGTCAAGAAATTTTGAAGGCCGGGATCATTCCCGAAGAACTGGTCATCGGCAACAAAGCGTTCGTGCCGGAAATGATCGGGGTCGATCCACCACGCGGGATATACAGCCACATCATCGGCATCGACATGGTGCGCACCGGTGAAGACCAATTCATGGTGCTGGAGGACAATACCCGCACGCCGTCCGGCGTATCCTACATGCTGGAAAACCGCGAGACGATGCTGCACTTGTTCCCGGACTTGTTCAGCCGCAACCGCGTGCGTCCGGTCGAGCATTACCCTGACAGTTTGCTGCAAACGCTGGAAAGCGTCGCTCCGCCGAACCTCGACAAAGAGCCGGTGATCGCGCTGTTAACACCAGGACCGTTCAATAGCGCGTACTTCGAACACTCGTTCCTCGCCGATCAGATGGGGATCGAATTGGTCGAAGCGAGCGACCTCGTTGTGCTCGACGGCCTGCTGCAAATGAAAACGACGCTCGGCCTGAAGCGCGTGGATGTTTTGTATCGTCGCGTCGATGACGACTACCTCGACCCACTCGTATTCAATGCCAACTCGATGTTGGGCGTGCCAGGTATATTCGATGTATATCGCGCCGGCCGTGTCACCATCGTCAACGCACCCGGCGCGGGCATCGCCGACGACAAAGCGATTTACACCTACATCCCAGCCATCATCGAATTTTATACCGGCCGCGCGCCGCTGTTGCCCAACGTCGAAACCTATAGCTGCCGCGATCCAGCTCAGCTGAAATATGTACTCGAACGCTTGCCGCAACTCGTCGTTAAAGAGGTGCATGGGTCTGGCGGTTATGGCATGTTGGTAGGACCTTCGGCGACATCCGCAGAAATCGAAACCTTCAGAGCCAAACTCATCGCCAATCCATCGAATTATATCGCCCAGCCCACACTTTCGCTCTCGACGTGCCCGACCCTCGACGGGACGGGCGTCTCGCCACGCCACCTTGATTTACGTCCATTCGTATTGGTCGGCGATCAAGTACGCCTTGTACCGGGCGGCTTGACGCGTGTTGCGCTCCGCAAAGGCTCGCTCGTCGTCAACTCGAGTCAGGGCGGCGGCACCAAAGACACCTGGGTCCTTCAGGAATAAATCACGATGCTTGGACGCACGGCGAATGACCTGTTTTGGCTCTCGCGCTATATCGAGCGCGCAGAAAATATCGCGCGCCTAATCGAAGTCGGCTACCGCATCGTGCTGCTACCGCGCGAAGGCGAAGGCTTTCATCAAGAATGGCGCTCGACCCTGGAAAGCGGCGGATGTCTCAATGGCTATGTCGCGCGCCATGGCGAACTCGAAACCCGCAATGTCATCGACTACATGCTGTTCGATACCTCCAATCCATCGAGCATCGCCAGTTGCCTAGCGGGCGCTCGTCGCAATGGCCGCGCACAACGCACAGCGCTCACCCGCGAAATGTGGGAAAGCCTTAACAGTGCATGGTTAGAATTTTCAGCGATCAAACCATCGTCGGTGACATCCAACTCGTTGCCCGAATTGCTGGATTGGGTGCGCTCGCGCTCGGCGCTGTATCGTGGCGCCATGCTCAATACCATCCTGCGCAACGACACCTATTACTTTAGCCAAGTCGGAACCTTCATCGAACGCGCCGACAGCACTGCGCGTATTCTCGATGTGAAGTATTATCATCTGTTGCCATCGAGCGAGATGGTCGGCAGCGGCAAGGATAACTTCCAGTGGCAATCGATATTGCGTTCGGTCTCGGCGCATCGCAGCTACCGCTGGGTCTTTAAAGATTCCGTGCGCCCCTTGCGCATCGCCGAATACCTCATCCTGCATCGGCAAATGCCGCGCTCCTTGCGCAGCTGTTACGATGAAATGACGGATGCCTTGCAGCAGCTCGCTATTCTGTACGGCACACGCCACCCGTGCCATATAACCGCCGAATCGACGCGCGATTTATTGATGGATGCCGAGATCCAAAGCATTTTCCAAACCGGGTTGCACGAGTTCGTCCAAGATTTGATCGCGCGCAACAATCGCCTCGGTCATGAAATTTCCCAAGCCTACCACTTTACCGATTGAACCGGATCGAACCATGCGTGTCTCAATTGGCCATGTCACCCGCTACACTTACAGCGAACCCACGCGCTATTCGATCCAAACGCTGCGACTGACACCACCCACGTTTAAAGGTCAACGCGTCATCGAATGGCGCATAACTGCGCCTGGCATCGATAGAGCGACAAAGTTTCGAGACGGCTATGGCAACACCGTTCACTTGACGACATGCACCGATCTGCACAGTGAAGTTCTAATCATCGCCAAGGGCGTCGTCGAAACCGAGGATCGCTCGGGCATCGTGCAAGGATTGCAGGAGCCAGCCCCAGTTCGCACGTTCCTGCGCGACACGGATCGAACACGACCAAACGATGCGCTGTTTAATTTAGCGCGCTCCGCACAAGCCGACGCAACGCTCGCTGGCATGCATCGGTTGATGCATGCGGTGGCGGATGCAGTCGCCTATGAAGTTGGTTCAACTTCGCCACGCACCAGCGCCGCCGAAGCGCTCGCCGATGGCAAAGGCGTGTGCCAAGATCACGCCCATGTATTCATTGCAGCAGCGCGAACGCTGAAGGTGCCGGCGCGCTATGTGAACGGCTACTATTTGTCGGGTTCAAACGAACCAGCCGAAGCGCATCATGCCTGGGCCGAAGCATGGATCGACGGCTTGGGCTGGGTCGGCTTCGATCCAGCTAATCGGCTTTGCCCAACAGACCGCTACGTGCGGTTAGCAACGGGCCTCGACGCGATCTCTGCTGCGCCCATACGTGGAACCCGACGCGGCAGTGCCCATGAATCGCTTGACGTCATGGTCGAAGTTCAGCAGCAGAACATACAGCAGCAATAGAGCGCTGAACGGGGAATTGAGAATGACCTATGGCGTTGCCATGAAGCTCGATCGTGGTTTGGTGTTTGCCGCCGATACGCGCACCAATGCCGGTGTCGATAACATCGCCCAATATCGCAAGTTGCAATCCTGGCGCCAGCCCGGCGACCGTGTGCTTGTATTGCTCACGGCGGGCAACTTGGCCATCACACAAACGGTTGTAAGCCTTTTGAACGAGCCGCTGACGCTGACAAATCCCGATGCTGAGAATACACATTTGCTCAACGTTCCGAATATGTATCGCGCTGCCCGCGTGGTCGGAGACGCTGTGCGCGAGGCACGCCGCATTGACGGCCCAGCCCTTGAGGCGAGCCGCATCAACTTCACGACGTCGTTTATTTTTGGCGGCCAGATCGGGTCAGAGCCACCGCGTCTGTTTCAAGTCTATGCCGAAGGCAACTTTATCGAAGCGACCGACGACACGCCGTTCCTACAAATCGGTGAACACAAGTATGGAAAACCCATACTTGATCGCGTGGCACGCGCAGACATGCGACTGGGCGAAGCGGCAAAATTGATGCTGCTATCGTTCGATTCCACGCTGCGCTCGAATTTGTCGGTCGGTATGCCGCTCGATATTTTGATTTACGAACGTAATTCGCTGGACGTGAAGCGTGAGAAGCGCATTTCGGCCGACGATGAATACTTCAAGAGCCTTTCGGCGGCGTGGTCGGACGCGCTGCGTCAGGCGTTCGCAAAAATTGATGAGTTCAAATTTTGAACTGCACTATATCGATGGCTTGTTAAACACGCCGTAGCGATAACCCAGATAGCTGGCGACCATGGCGATGGCAGACGCAATCGTCAGCGCAACGAGCGGTGTGATCGTCGCAAATGCGAGAAGAAGTCCCGCGTAGATCAAATAATTCAACACCGAAACGCCAGCGCCAACGCTTGCGAATTTTGCAAACTGCGCAAGCGTAGGGGCATCGGAGACTTTGAATGTGAGAGTGCGGTGCGCGAAATACGCAACAATAATGGCAAGAGCGATGGCGACAACGCGCGCAGAAAATGGGTCCACGCCAAAAAGCCGAGTAAGCAAGAATAGAACAACGGCGTCGGTTGAAAATGCGAGTATGCCGGATGCAACAAAACCGGCACCCTGTTGGTATTTGTCGGTCATTGCTCACAGTCCACATCGGCGCTTGGCCAAATTATCGACCCATGCGCGTCGCGTTCAGGAAGCCACACGCGCTCCAGCAATACCTCCTGGCTCATCAGTGCTGAAAACTCAAGTGAGCGCCTGACGCCGAGCGAACTTTCTGATGCGTGAGAGCTGACAGGTAAACCCGGGTGGCACATCATCACATGGAATGGACCCAGATTCTTACTCGCGTGTTGAAAATCAAGGGTCACGGCTTTGCATGTTGGCACGAAATGACTGACGCCGGAAAATCCATCGTTGGTGCGATAGCCATGCGCCCGCGCCTTTGAACCAAATGTTTGCGTGAGTAGGGTCAAAACACTGGCTTTGGCGACAGCAGAACGTCGAGCAAGAATGCGACTCCATGCATCCGTTGGATCACGCAATAAAATGCGACGTAGCGGATCGACGTGCTTGAGGACATCAAACAAACAATCGCTGACCTGCGGCAAGGCATGAACATGCTGATGACCGTCGATAAAATCAGGGAGATCGCCAACGGCATGTTCAAATGCCCGAAGCTGGCGCGCGATTTCATCGCGCAGTTCATCGCAGGGCAGTCGGCGCATGAGTGATCCTAAGATCACGCGCGGAAGGGATGGTAATGTCCCATCAGGCGCAAAGCGCGCCATATTACCCAGCGGCACACCATCGGTGACGTTGATGTGTAAGCCGAGTGCTAACGTCGGCCGCATCGCGCAAAGAGCCGTTGCATCCGCTCGCCAGCTCGACGCCGTCACAATGGCGCTGGCCGCGGAAATGCGTCGGCGTTCCGCGAGCTGAACAATAGCCTGCGATTGTCCCGCGCTCAGCCCATAGTCATCCGCGCATAGGATGATGCTAGCGGTCATGCTCGATTGTCGTTGGCAGTATCGGATGTGGGCGCAGGAACGCCATGCGAAGTGTCTGAGTCATCGAAACCCAATTCCTCCCGCACCAAAAACAATGGCCGTGCTTTCACTTCCTCATAAACCCGACCGAGATACTCCCCGATCACGCCGAGAAAAATAAGCTGGATACCTGAGAAGAAAAGTACCGTGACCATCAGAGTCGGATAACCTTGAACGGGGTCACCGTAGAGCAAAGTTTTCACAAGAATGATCGCCATATAAACAAAGGCGATGAGTGAGATCAGCAAACCAAACAGAGACGAAACGCGCAACGGAAACGTCGAAAACGAGGCCAATCCATCAAGTGCGAGACGTGCGAGTTTGATGGCCTCCCAGCGTGATGCTTCCCCGCTTGGTCGTGGTGGCATATCGAACGGAACGCCGACCGAAGGAAAGCCGATCCACGCAAACAGACCGTTGTTGTAGCGCACGCGCTCGCCTGCACGATTAATCGCAGTCACGGCGCGCCGACTGAGCAATCGAAAGTCACACGAATCTTCCTGAAGCGCGGTTCCAGACAGCGCATGAAACAACTTATAAAAGTATCGCGCACCAGCCCGCCGCCAAGCGCTATCAGCATGACGGTCGGTGCGGCGGCCAAAAACAACATCGTGCCCTTCGCGCCATTTCGCAACGAATTGGGGGATCGTTTCTGGCGGATGCTGGAGATCGGAATCCATGATGATAACGGCGTCGCCCTGCGCACATCGCAGACCCGCCGCGACGGCAATTTCCTTGCCAAAATTGCGACTGAGCGCAATGGCTTTCACGCGATGATCTGCAGCGTTGAGCGCACGAAGTTGAGCGAGCGTGCCATCGGTCGATCCATCATCGACAAAAACGATCGACCATCGCAATCGCGTTTGCTCCAGCACAGGCACCAGTCGTGCCATCAGCGGAGCTAATCCCGCAGCCTCGTTAAGCACGGGAATGACAATCGTGAGATCAATATGGTCAGGTTTGATGTGAGTCATAGTTGGGTTAATGCCTTGCCTGAGGCTGCGCTCGACCATCGCAGCCGGACACTTAATCTGCGGCATTTGTATGCCGCTGCGCGAGATGCCGTCCATTGGCAAGCTGATGAGAAGCATGGACGCATTGCCGCCACGCCAGACTTAGGATAGCGCTTTGGCGGAGACGTAGGGGGCAGGAGAGTGCTTTGAAAATCTGTATGATCGGCGCTGGCTACGTGGGTCTCGTTTCGGCAGCCTGCTTTACCGAATTCGGCTGGAACGTAACCTGCGTCGATAACGACCCCAAACGCCTTGACGAATTGAACGCCGGTCGCTCACCGATTTACGAGCCGGGTCTCGACGATCTCATTCAGCGCAACATGAAGGCCGGTCGGCTCATCTTTACCAGCGACCTCGGCCCAGCCGTGAAGTCGGCTGACGTCGTATTTCTGGCGGTCGGCACACCGATGCGGCGCGGCGACGGATATGCAGACCTGTCCTACGTTTTTGCGGCTGTTGATGAGCTTGCACCCCACATCGACGGCTTTACGGTCATCACCACGAAATCTACTGTCCCGGTTGGCACCAGCCGCCAGATCGAGGATCGATTGAAGCAATTGCGTCCTGATCTGGAAACGGCTGTCTGCTCCAATCCAGAGTTTTTGCGTGAAGGCTCCGCGATCCAAGACTTTACCCATCCCGACCGCGTGCTCGTTGGCACCGACAGTGAGAAAGCCCGCGCCGTGATGGAAGCGCTATACCGGCCACTTGCGCTGCGCGGATCGCCTGTCATGTTCGTATCGCGCGAGTCAGCCGAACTCGCCAAGTACGCAGCCAACGCTTTCCTCGCTTTGAAAATCAGTTTCATCAATGAAATATCGGACTTGTGCGAACAGGTCGGCGCCGACGTTCAGGAAGTGGCGAGTGCCATCGGTAAGGATCGGCGCATCGGTGATAAATTCCTGCATCCTGGCCCCGGATATGGTGGCTCATGCTTCCCCAAGGATGTGTCGGCACTTGTCCGCACAGCACGCGAATACAAGGCGCCGTTGTCCATCATCGAGCAAGTGGATCGCGTCAATCATGAGCGCAAGATCGCCATGGCAAAGCGCGTCGAGGAAGCAGCGACAGGTGGCTTGCGTGGCAAAACAATCGCCGTTCTCGGTGTGACGTTCAAACCGAACACCGACGACATGCGGGATGCACCCAGCCTCGTCATCCTCCCGCTCCTCCAAGAGCGTGGCGCGACCATCCGCGTTTTCGATCCGCAAGGTCGAAAGCAGGCCGAACCGTTATTGCCCGGTGTGGTCTGGTGTGAAAGTTCACTTGAAACCGTCAAGGACGCCGACATTCTGGTCGTCATCACGGAATGGAACGAGTTCCGTGCGCTCGATCTCAACTTAGTCCGTGCCCAAATGCGCGGCGATGCGTTGGTCGATCTGCGCAACGTGTTTCAACCTGCAACGGCCCGCGAAGCTGGTTTCCGATACGCCAGTATCGGTCGAGCATGATCGCTGCCGTTTTCTGAGTGCAACTCAGACCTTTGGTTGATCGTGCTGAAGGGAGCAGGTCTGCAAACCTTAACGCTCCCCATTTTGGCAGCCAGCCATGGCGAAATCCGTAAACCTCATTCAAAATTGCCTATGCAAGAACGCGCGTATTGCGCGATGACCGCTCGCATCTGAGACTAAAGTTGGATTACAAAGGATCAAAGCTCCAAAACGGAGCGGCCGTTTTCAAGGCGCTCAATGGGTCAGGTCACGCTTCAAGACTATTTATCCAACTGGACACTGGACGGTGTGACCCGCCGCGCGGTCGCTGACGCCATTTCAGCTTTAGCCGAAACCAGTGTCGCCATGTCCGAACTTGTCGGCAAAGGTGATTTGGCAGGCCGCCTCGGACGCGTCACAGCACGCGCAGGCGAATTCGATGAGCAAAAGGAAATCGATGTCCTTGCCAACACCGCTATTATGGATGCGTTGAAAAATGTGCCTGTTGCGGCTCTGGCTTCCGAAGAATTGTCCGAGCCGGTGATATTCGATGTCAAGGCACCACTGTTGGTCGCGACCGATCCACTCGATGGGTCATCAAACGTCGATGCCAATATTTCATTTGGTATGATTTTCTCAATTCTGCCGCGCCATCCCTCGTCATCGGGTGAACAGGCATTTCTGCGACCCGGAGCGCACCAATTGGCGGCGGGCTTCATCGTTTACGGTCCAAAGACCACGCTGGTGCTGACTGTCGGCGTTGGCACCTGTATTTTCACGCTCGACCGCGCAACGAAAACTTACATCATGACGCACAAAAGCGTGGCCATACCGCCCGAGACATCTGAGTATGCGATCAATACATCCAACGCGCGCCACTGGGATGAGCCGATCCGCATGTACGTGCACGATTGCGAAAATGGCGCGGACGGGCCACGCGGGCAAGATTTCAATATGCGATGGACCGGGTCACCCGTCGCCGACATTTATCGCATACTGTCTCGCGGCGGCATTTATTTATATCCCGGCGACAATCGCAAAGGCTTCCATCAAGGACGCTTGCGTTTGATCTATGAGGCCAATCCGATAGCTTGGATTGTGGAACAAGCCGGCGGCCGCGCTTCGACGGGACGCGAGCGCGTGCTTGATGTCGTCCCTGCGTCGCTGCATCAGAAATCGCCGCTCATTTGCGGATCTCGCGACGAGGTCGATCGGGTCATTCGATTGTACTCAGGGCAACCGTTCAAGGGTGAAAGATCGCCACTCTTTGGCCGTCGAGGGCTATTTCGCGCTATGCCGTAAAGTCATTGTGTCCAACACGTATCAACCCGTTTCCATAGGTTCAAAAATTCAAGAATGTCGATCAAGCATCCCATTATATCGGTCACAGGTTCGTCGGGTTCGGGGACGACGTCGGTCCGGCATACATTCGAAAATATTTTTCGACGCGAGGATGTGAAGGCGGCATTCGTGCAAGGCGACGCGTTCCATCGCTATGACCGGATCGGCATGGAACAAGCGATGGTCAAAGCTGAAAAGCTCGGCGATCCAAACTTCAGTCATTTCGGCCCGAAAGCAAATCTTCTCGAAGATTTGGAAACGCTGTTCCGCACGTATAGCGAAAACGGAAAAGGCCAAACGCGGCAATACATCCACGATGATAACGAAGCGAGGATCGCAAAATGTAAGGCAGGCACGTTCTCGCCTTGGGCAGAGATCGAGCCAGGCACCGACTTATTACTTTATGAAGGTTTGCATGGCGCGGTCGTAACCGACGACGTGAACTTGGCGCGCTATGCCGATTTAAAAATCGGCGTCGTGCCTGTGATCAATCTCGAATGGATTCAAAAAATCGATCGCGATCGTGCCCACCGCGGTTACACGACAGCAGAGGTAACAGAAGCTATTCTGCGCCGAATGCCCGACTATGTGCGCTACATCTGCCCACAATTCACCGAGACCGATATCAATTTCCAGCGCGTGCCAACGGTCGATACATCGAACCCGTTTACGGCACGTTGGATTCCGACACCCGATGAGTCGATGGTCATTATCCGCTTCAAGGAACCGCGCGGCATCGACTTCGCCTATTTGCTGTCCATGATCCACGATAGCTTTATGTCCCGCGCGAACTCGATTGTCATTCCTGGTGGTAAGCTCGACCTCGCTATGCAGTTGATCCTAACACCGTTGATTTTACAGCTCGTCGAGCGTCGCCGCCGCGCGTTGTAACATCTAGCCGTTGCCCCGATCGCGAATCCGGTTAGCTTGCCCCTGCAAAGTCGTCGAATAAGGAATTGCCCATCGTGCGTCCGCTACTTATCGCACCATCCATTCTGTCATCGGATTTCGGCCGCTTGGCCGAAGAAGTGCGCGCCATTGATGCGGCTGGCGCCGACTGGATCCATTGCGATGTGATGGACGGACATTTCGTGCCCAACATCACATTTGGACCACCTGTCATTAAAGCCGTGCGTGGCGCATCAAAGAAAATTTTCGACGTCCATTTGATGATTGCACCAGCCGACCCGTATTTATCCGACTTCGCGGCTGCGGGTTCGGATATCATCACCGTGCACGCAGAAGCCGGGCCGCATCTTGATCGTTCGTTGCAGGCGATCAAAGCGCTTGGCAAAAAAGCTGGCGTCTCGCTCAATCCATCGACGTCGGAAACGGCGATTGCTCATGTGCTCGAACGGCTCGATCTCATTTTACTCATGACGGTCAATCCAGGCTTTGGCGGGCAAGCGTTCATACCGTCCGTGCTCGAAAAGATTCGTCGTGTGAAAGACATGGTCGGTGACCGAGACATCGATATCGAAGTCGATGGCGGGGTAACGCCAGAGACAGCGGCGCACGTTGCGGCCGCTGGCGCGAATGTTCTGGTCGCTGGCTCAGCGGTGTTCAAAGGCGGGGCACAGGCCGCGTACGCAACCAACATCAAGGCCATACGTCAGGCGGCCGAGGCTGCACGCAACACATAGCCGCGATCAAGCCGATAGCGCATGATTTTCGCGCGCCGGTGTGCGATGTGACGATGATGAGGTCCAGCAAATCACTCCCGATCGATGATGTCCTCGACGACGTGCGCCGCGCGCTTGCAGACACGGGCGTTGGCGTGCTCGTAGCTCCGCCCGGCGCTGGCAAAACCACCCGAGTCCCACTCGCGCTTTTGAATGAACGATGGCTTCAGCATAACAAAATTCTCGTACTCGAACCGCGCCGTATTGCAGCGCGCGCCGCAGCCGAGCGTATGGCGGTGACACTGAACGAAAAGTTGGCGCAGACCATCGGTTTGCGTGCACGCTTGTCTTCGCAAACGGGACCAAACGTTCGCGTCGAAGTGATCACCGAAGGTGTCTTCACGCGCATGATACTCGACGATCCGGAGTTAACAGGGGTCGGTGCGGTGTTATTCGACGAATTCCACGAGCGCTCAATCGATGCCGATCTTGGCCTCGCGCTGGCGCTTGATGCACGGGCGGGTTTGCGGCCAGACCTTAGGTTGCTTGTCATGTCGGCAACCCTGGAAGCCACGCGCGTCGCCGCGCTGCTCGGCAATGCGCCTGTCATTACAAGTGAAGGTCGGACCTTTCCGATTGAAACGCGCTACGTGCGCCGTCCGTCTCAGCGCATCGACGATGATGTTGCAGGCCTGATCGTGCGATTGCTGTCACGTGAGACAGGATCGATGCTGGTATTTTTACCCGGTCAAGGTGAGATTGTCCGCGTTGCCGAAAAGTTGTCGGAGCGCATTGACGATCGTGCCGTTGATATCGCGCCGCTTTACGGCGCTCTCACCCCCGCAGCGCAAGATCTCGCCATTTCGCCAGCTCAGCCAGGGCGACGCAAGATCGTTCTGGCCACGTCAATTGCAGAAACATCGCTGACCATTGAAGGCGTGCGCGTTGTGATCGATAGCGGTTTGGCGCGCGTGCCCCGATATGAGGCGGATGTCGGTGTCACACGCCTAGAAACCGTGCGCGTCTCACGCGCGGCCGCCGATCAGCGACGTGGCCGCGCCGGTCGCACTGAACCAGGCGTCTGCTATCGACTTTGGGAAGAGCCTGAAACCCAAGGCCTTGCCCCGTTCGCTGATCCGGAAATTCGCAGCGCCGATCTCTCAGGCTTGTTACTCGATTGCGCTGAATGGGGGGCGCCCGACCCACGCACGCTAGCCTGGCTCGATCCGCCAAGCGAAGGATTGATCGCTGCGACACGCGCGAGCTTGCAGGTCATTGACGCACTGGATGATGCAGGCTGCATCACACCCCAAGGACGCCGATTAAGATCCCTACCATTGCCGCCGCGTTTGGCGCACATGGTGCTGACGGCACCCGGGCGCAACGCAATCGAAGATGCAGCAGATATCGCTGCCGTTCTTGTGGAGCGCGGTATGGGCGGCAACGATGCCGACCTCACTGTGCGATTAGATAACTTTCGTCGCGACCGCTCGCGTCGCGCCGAAGACATGCGGCGCTTGGCGCGAGGATGGGCGCGTTCAGTTATGAATCCTGCACTATCCGATCACGTGAGCGCGGAACCAAATTCACCAGCGTCAATTCTTGCGCGCGCGTATCCTGATCGCATCGCGAAATCGCGCGGAACGACCGGCCAGTTTCTGCTTGCCAACGGACGTGCTGGACAATTGGACCCCGGCCATCCGCTGGCGCGTGCGCCCTATCTTGTCATCGCTGAAATGCAAGGTCGGGCAGCAGCAACACGCATCCTACTTGCCACCGCACTCGACGAGAACGAACTGATCCAAATAGCCGGCGATCGCATCAAGACTGTCGATGAGGTGAGTTACGACACCGCAGCGCGTGCAGTTCGCGCGCGACGCACGCGTCGTCTTGACGCCATCGTGCTGTCGAGCGAGCAGCGCGCGTTACGTGCAGGAGAAGATGTGTCGGCTGTGCTGGCAGCAGGCATTGCCACATCGGGTGTCGATCAACTGCCGTGGTCAAAATCTCAGATGCAATTGCGCACCCGCATTGCATTTCTCAAATCAGCCGCGGGAGACTGGCCTGATCTCAGCGATGCCGCTTTATCTGCGCAAGTCGAAACTTGGTTGCAGCCCTTCGTGCCAGGCAAAACGAGGCTAGCTGAGATCACGCCGGATGATCTCGCCGCGGCACTCGATGTGATGCTGCCATGGGCGTTGCGCCAGCGTTTAGATGCCGATGCGCCAACGCATTTCGAAGCGCCTACCGGCAATCGTTTCGCCGTCGACTACGAAGGCGCAGGCGCACCCTCAGTACACATTCGCGTGCAGGAATTGTTCGGATTGAAGGCACACCCGAGCATCGCGGGCGGACGGTACCCATTAACGCTGACCCTATTGTCACCCGCACATCGGCCAATCCAAATTACGCGCGACCTGCCAGGCTTCTGGGCCGGATCGTGGAGCACGGTGCGCGCTGATATGCGTGGCCAATACCCCAAACATGTTTGGCCGGAAGACCCAGCGAACGCGCTACCAACAGCCCGCGCAAAGCCGCGCGGAACGTAGTTAAGCGCGCTGAAATGCTTCATGAAAAAAAACTTATCCCCGCACTCACTGGCGGATTTATTCTAGCGATAACGAGGGAGGCTCGTTGAGGACGACGCTAGAATGACCGATACGCCCAACCTTGCCTTGCCGTACATCTTGGCTGCTCAATCGCAGAAGCACGTCACCCACAACGAGGCGATCCGCGCGCTCGATTGCCTTGTGCAAATAGCCGTTCTGGATCGCGATCTGGCAACGCCGCCGTCAACGCCAGATGAAGGCGCACGCTATATCGTGGCAGCAAGCGCAACGGGGGCTTGGACGGGAGCCACGGGCAAACTCGCAGCTTTCCAAGATGGCGCTTGGGAAATTTACACTCCCAATGAAGGCTGGCTGGCTTGGATTGCCGATGAAAACGCGCTCGTTGTGTATGATGGCGCCGGATGGTCGGCAGTATCAACGAGCGGAGGTGGTGGCACCAGCGATCACGGCTTACTCACCGGACTAGGTGACGACGATCACCCGCACTATCACAACGACGCTCGTGGCGATGCGCGCTATACGCCGATTACGCCGTCAACGCTTGGCATCAATGCTACGGCGGATAGCACAAACCGGCTTTCGATCAACAGCGCAGCAAGCCTGTTCAACAACGTCGGCAACGGGCATCAAATCAAAATCAACAAGGCCGCAGCGGGAGACACTGCAAGCTTCTTGTTTCAGACTGGGTTTTCAGGGCGCGCGGAAATCGGCACGACAGGGGACGATGATTTTCGTTTCAAAGTTTCGCCGGATGGCTCGACATTCCATGACGCCATAGTCATCGACCGCAACAATGGACGCGTAGCGTTCCCAAAATCGTCGTATCGCGAAGTATTGACGGCCAATCGAACGTATTACGTTCGCACAGACGGGAATGACAGCAATTCAGGGTTGATCAACTCGAATACCGGGGCATTTTTAACGATTCAAGGCGCTCTAAATGCTTCGGCAAAAATCGACTACAACGGGTTCGCCGTAACGATAAGCGTTGGTGCGGGGACCTTCGTCGGCGCAATTTCAATTCCAGTCATGGTTGGTCAAGCCTCGACCAACGATCTCGTCATCACTGGTACAGGCAGCACGACGATCATCTCGCGAAGTGCATCCTTTCGGGGTGCAATCGAAGCCTTTGGCGTTGGAGCGCGAGCAAGACTTCAGAATTTGCGTCTCGAGAATGCAGCAACAAATGGTTACAACATTTTAGCTTTCGGTGGCGGTGTTATCGAACTCGGCTCTGGCCTTGAATTTGGGACCTTAGGCGCAGGTGGAACGCATATCGTTGCCCAATTTGATGGCTTTGTGAATAGCGATAACCAGTCCATCTCAATTGCATCGAATGCTAACAACATGGTTTGGTCTTTAGACGCAGGAAAAATATCGTTCTTTAACTGCACATTCACTTGTGGCACACGCACATTTACCACCACGATCAATTGCTCAACGCTCGGGTATATCCAACACAATACGTGCAGTTATACCGGGACTATAAGTGGCAAGCGCTATTCGGCCGTGCTGAATGGGGCGATTCAAACTTATGGTACGACCCAACCTGCTGGCAGCACTGCTGGCACCACGGCAACGGGAGGTGTTTTCGCCTAATCGAATAACCGGATTCATTGAGTTTTTGTTATATTGACTGCGGTCTAGCACCAAAGTCGTATGTGGCGTTGGTTTGCACTACGATTATGACAACGTTCGGCGCACCTTCACAGATGTCAATCGCCGCTCAAACAGCCGCCCAGAATGGCTGAAACAAATATCGTTCCAAGGGAGACACCGTGGCAGCACCATCGCACATTCTCATTGTCGATGATCATCCGCTGTTTCTCGAAGCGCTACAGCGCGCGATTACATCCGTGTTTCCCAGCGTTCAGACAGTCGAGGCAGCGTCGATCGAGGCCGCCAAAACGCAATTGCAGGGACGCACACACTTCGATGTTGTGTTGCTCGATTTAGCCCTTCCTGGAACGAAAGGTTTTGAGGGTCTTCTTGAACTTCGCACGCTCCATCCAAAAATTCCCATCGTTGTTGTTTCGGCATTGGAAGATCCCAGAATTGTGCAAGATGTGATGCGCTATGGCGCGGCAGGTTTCATCTCTAAATCCGCAGCGCGCGACGATATTGCCACCGCTCTGCGCGATGTCATGGATGGCTCTGTCACTTTGCCGAAAGGCTATCTCCCGCCCTCAGGACCTCAAGCCGAAAGCGCGCCCGCTGATTTAGTGCAACGCTTGCAAATGCTGACACCGAAGCAATTGAGTGTTTTGAAAATGCTGCGTCAGGGCCTGTTGAACAAACAAATTGCCCATGAATTGCAGATCGAAGAAACGACGGTGAAGGCGCACGTCTCTGAAATTTTGCGCAAGCTGAACGTCGCGTCGCGAACACAAGCCGTGATTGAAGCACAAAAGATCAACTTCGACACTATAATGGGCGAAGGTTGAAAATAGACATCGCAGCCAGAGCGAGATCTATTTCAAGAGATGCTGCATGAGGGCCCGAAGCTCCGCCGGGCGCACAGGCTTATGAAGCAACTCGCAGCCGTTGGTCATCGCTGCGATGACCGTTGCTTCGGCGCGATCTGCAGTAATCAAGATGGCAGGGATCTGTCGGTTCCTCAAATCGCGTACGCGTGCCACAGCATCAATCCCGATCACACCGTTGTCGAGGTGATAGTCCGCGAGAATGAGGGCGGGATCGAAGCTTGGATCAGATAAAATTTCTGAGATGTCGTCGAGATCGCGGGCCAAACGCACATCGGCGCCCCATCGACCGAGCAATGTATGCATGGCGTCCAGCACAGTGAGATCGTTATCGATCACGATCAGGGGCTGCGATAATAGTCCAGGCGTGTCGGGCTCAAACCGTTGAGGCGATGGCATGTTCGTCGCTTGGGCTGCAGCAAACGGCGCCAAAACGGTAAAGCGAGAGCCGCGCCCAGGACGCGAGCGCAGTTCTAGGGGATGTTCCAAGGCTTCAGTCATGCGTTTCACGATCGCAAGACCCAAGCCGAAGCCAACGCCACCTGAACGTTCCGATGCCGTGCCGCGCTGGAATTCTTCGAATATCCGATCTCGTTCGGTCGGCGCTATGCCAGAGCCGGTATCCCAGACTTCAATGGCAACACGAGGCCCGCGCTGACGTGCAGACAGTAATAGTCCGCCCTTGTCGGTATAGTTGGCAGCGTTGACGAGCAAGTTTTGCAGAATACGCCGCAACATGAGCGGATCGGATCGCACACATAAGTTTGTCGCCCGACAGCGCAAAGCCAGATTTTTTCGACGCGCCAGCGGATCGAGGCTCGCGACCAGTCGCGCGAACACATCGCCAAGGGCGACGGTTTGAATGTTCGGTAAAAAAACACCAGCTTCGAGTTTGGAAATATCGAGAATGCTGGTGAGCAGTTCTTCAATGGTCGAAAGGGCGTGCGAAATATTGGCCGTCATCCGTGCGTTGTTCGGTTCGACTTGTGAGTCGGAAAGTTCTGACAACGTCAGACGTGCCGCATGTAGCGGTTGCAGGAGGTCGTGGCCGACGGCGGTAAAAAATCGCGTCTTAAACAGGTTCGCGCGTTCTGCTGCATCTCGCGCCGCGCGCAGTTCGTTGTTGGCGTGCGCCAAATTTGACAGGGCGTGATTGAGTTCCTCGGTACGCGCGCGAATTTGCGCTTCTTGGCTAATTGCAGTTTGAAACAGCGAAAATGCGTTAGCCTGTTGATCCATGGAGCGTTCGACGCGCTGCATAAGAGCGGCATTGATTTTTGTAAGCTTTGTGATCACGCGCGTTAAGTCAGGCGCTCCACCGTCATGGGTTGCGTGATCGGAAATTCTTGTCACGAATGAACTTGTCTCAAGATAATCGCGCGGAGAACTGGTCATGGCACTAACTCGTTGCCGGAGATTTACCGAACGCGATACCGGTTAGCGTTTGGTTGAGATGCATGGCATTGTATTGTTCGCCGTAGGTATGAAATCCGGTCACGCCAAAGCGCTGATAGATCGCTTCGACTTGATGTCGAACTTGCCGGCTTTCGGCATCAAGACGTCGTAAAATACAATCGAAGCCCAGAACAAAATCAGTGCCACCTAAATCCTGATCGATCCGCTCAAGCGTTTCCAGCGTCGAGCGTACCATGTCGCGTGGGCGCGCGACCGTAAACACGAGCCCTTCATCGATCGCACAAAAAAATGATAAACTGCCATCGGGGTTCATGTTGCGAATAGAGCGGCAGTAATAATCGCCACCCACTTTGACCACGAGCGGATACGAAGCAAAACTAAATGGCCCCAGATCATTCGGCAAAAGTCCAATAGCAGCTGCATATTCGCGCGCCGCTGGTTCGGCATTCAACTCATAGACGATACGATTTTCTGTATCGGCTGCTGTGACGACCAACTTTATCGGCGTCGGTTCAAAATTCTGCGTTTTAAAAACAGAAAACGGTGCAGCGCTCTCGATAACGAAGAGAATGGCACTTCCTTCGACGCGCGTTGTCCTGTGAATGAGGGCCGTATCGCGAAATGCCAGACCGTCGCCTGCGGAGCCGCCGATCAGTTCGATATCGTCGAGCGACATGTGAACGGCCGCGATTAAAGCTTCTTCCTTGTTCGACAAGCCGTCGATCAGAATAATGGCAAACACGTTGTCTTTAAAAACGCGGCTCGCCCCGCCAATCATTTGCATTTTAAGACGGCGTGCAATTTCTGATGCTCGCTCGACACCGGCTGTATCGATGTTCGGAATGACTTCGCTGAGAATGCGAAATCCTGTCTCTGGAAATGCAATCAAGACAAGACCGCCCTGCATCATGCCCAGCGGACCGACCTCGCCAGCCGTACTGCAACCGGAAATGGGCGTGTCGGGGAATGATGTTCTAAGCTCATCAATCAGGATCTGCGCATCATGCTCGATGGAAAAAAATGCAATGATATGCTGGAAGACTTGATCGTTGAGTTGATGGCGTGCCGAAGCCACAGCATCGCGCGTCACCGCGATGGTCGTTGCAACGACGCGAATACCGCAAGCCGCATGACTTGATTTTGTCGAATCCATCGACACTTAAGCCCTATGTATGAAATGATAGAGCATGGAGAGACGCAAGGATGCCCATGATGGCGTGACGGTGCCACAGGCAGACCACGGCAGCAATGGCAGCGCTAGAAATAGCCGTCTAGTCGTTAACGTGCTTCGACAAGTCCTGAATCGATCAAACGCCGATGAAAGCCGAGAATTTCTGACTTCGCTGGGCATGTGAAATATCGGCCATCACACACGGCCAGCAGACGCAATCGTTCCTTGTAAGCCTCAGATAGCGGTAGCCGTGCTGCATCGAGCAAGACAGCACCGAGGTACGGGATTTCGAGTGTTTCGACATCCGGCATCGGCGGCGGTTGATAGTTGATGCCGTCGATACTGTAGTAAGTGATCAGACCGAGACTTTCTGGCGTGAGCTTGACGTCTTCGGCTGTCAGCCCGGCGTCAAAGCCAAGCAGAGTTCGCGTCGCGACCGGCTGATGATCGCCATACTGCACGATCAGAAAACGTTCGTTTGGGAAGCGGCGCTGCAACTCTGCACGAAATTCGACGTAATCCATGCGCGCCATACCCAGCCGACGCAGATATTCGTTCATTTCTGGTGCCGTACCAGCGCCACCACCAGGGACGTTGACATCTGGATCGTAGCGATAGTGATACGGGAGATGCGTCGCAGCCGTGATGATGAACGTGAACAGGGGTTTCTGAGATTGCGCAATGTGGGTCTCGAAATGCTTCAGGGCATTGTTGTAATAGAAGCGATCGCGTTCGTTGAAGCGTTTTGCACCTTGCGCCTTGTAGTCAAAAATTTCCGGCATACCAACGGCGGCATAAAAGCGCCCGTTCGAGACAAAATCTTTGGGCACGGGGTAGAACACACTGTTGCGATAGCCGCACCGCGTGAGGCTCTGCGGTAGCGTGTCGTGAACTTTGCCCTGCATCAGCGATTGCACGAAGGTCCGCATCCCACCAAAAGAGTATGTGGAGACGCCAGCCAATACGGAAAACTCCGTAAGCCAAGATGCGCCGCCATAGGTCTCAACGCGCAGGCGATGCAACTTTCCATCGTGCGAAGTAAAAAATGGGTCGAGGGTCGTGTCGTATTTTAGTGTTGGGAACAGCGACGGCTGAACGACACTTTCTTGATGTATCAAAATGATGTGCGGGGGGCGTTCTGTCGGCTCGCAAACCGCTGGAATCTGGAACAGGGGTTTGGGTTGGGTCGCCAAAGCTTCCAGCAATTGTCCGCGCCAGATCGTCTCGACCGTCTCTGCCCACGATGAATAGAACGATGAGAGATATAGGGCGTCCCAATAAAACAAGGTGTTGCGTCGCTCACCCTTAGCGTGACTGGCCCAAATCGCAACCCCGACACATACGAGCATGATGGTCGCGCTTGTCGTACGCGTAACGCGTGTGCCGTCAGCACGATAGAGCAGCCAGCTAAGCAACCCGGTTGCTGCAAACGCTGCCATTATCGCCAGCAAAGCGGCGTGATGATCGACCCATAAATAGCGCAGCGTCGCAAACGAGGTCAGATAAAACACGACGTCGTAAGCGTGCAAAACCATGTCGATGTAGCGTCGCTTCACATCGGATGCGACGACAATCATGGCGACGAGACAAGCAACAACCGCAATCGAAAACAAAACCCGGCGTGTGATGAGGCTCAGGAAGGCGACGAGAGCTGTCGTCACGGCACCAGCAAAAAGAATGTTTTCGCGCCAGCCTTCGTACGTCCAGTGGTAATAGGCAAGAGCAGCCGCGATCGCCGCAGTCAGCGTCCACGCGACTACCGGCATCAACGTGCGATCCGCAAAGAGGATGCGGGGAAAAACGCGTGATTTGTAACCCGATAGCGGTTCAGATGTCATGGACGGTGGTGAAAAGCCCGACACAAGTTGATTGATGCGCCAATTGGCACCCATCCGTTGTGTGCATGACCGTTGCGGCGGGTCAATGGCGGAACCAAGAAATCGGGATCAAAGTCCGACTATGGTTCACGCGTGTTGCATCGCAATGAGCGCGCATATGCCGATAGTGTTTGCAGACAGCATTAAGCTGCAGCGAGACGCACGAACTTGCCATTGGCCATGGGGCAGGCGGCCCAAAGACTGCTCAGCGCGGTGATCAACTCGTCCATGTGCGCGTTGGTATGCAACGGCGATGGGGTGAGTCGCATCCGCTCGGTACCTTTAGGAACTGTCGGATAGTTGATCGGCTGCACATAAATGCCAAAGCCGCCGAGCAATGAGTCGGTCACGGCTTTGCAATGCACCGGATTGCCAACCAGGATCGGCACGATGTGACTCGGGTTGTCTTTGACAGGAATGCGAGCGGCCGCAAGACGAGCCTTCAGGGTGCGCGCACGCTCTTGATGACTGGCACGTTCGACGGAACTGCCTTTCAGATGGCGGATACTCGCCAGCGCACCGGCGACAACTGCCGGAGCCAGTGATGTCGAGAAAATGAAGCCCGGTGCAAAGGAACGAATAGCATCGCACAGTGTACGGCTAGCGGCGATGTATCCGCCCATGACACCAAAGCCCTTGGCCAGCGTTCCGTTGATCACATCGACGCGGCTCATGACACCTTCGCGCTCAGCAATACCGCCGCCGCGCGGGCCATACATGCCGACCGCATGAACTTCATCGATGTAGGTCATCGCGCCATATTTATCGGCCAAGTCACAAATCGCAGCGATGGGCGCGATATCGCCGTCCATCGAATACACGCTTTCAAACGCAATGATTTTTGGCGAGCCGATAGGCAGAGCGCGCAGCTTCGATTCGAGATCAGCCAGATCGTTATGGCGGAACACAAATTTGTGTCCACCGCCGTGTCGAATGCCTTCTATCATCGAGGCGTGATTTTTCTCATCCGACAGAATGACGGTGCCGGGCATGAGTTTGACGAGCGTCGAGAGCGTCGCATCGTTGGCGACATACGCGGACGTGAAGAGCAGCGCGCTTTCTTTGCCATGCAGATCGGCAATCTCAGCTTCCAATTCGACATGATAATGCGTCGTGCCGGAGATATTGCGCGTGCCGCCTGAGCCAGCGCCAACCCGATCGATGGCATCATGCATGGCAGCAATTACGGATGGGTGCTGACCCATGCCGAGATAATCGTTCGAGCACCACACCGTAATCGGCTTACTGCCTGTTTGCGTCACTTGCTCGGCAGAGGGGAACGCCCCTTGGCGCCGCCGCACATCCGCGAATATCCGATACCGGCCCTCGGCCCGAAGACCATCGATATGCTTGCCGAGGATGACGTCGTATTTCATTCCGACCTCCGGTCGCAGTGCCAGCTGCGCACACCGCGCGACACGTCCTGATGTGTGAGTTTAGGCTGACAATATAAAGTGTCAAGCGCACTTCACACTGTTGCAGTGCGATTTGCGAGGGAGATGTGATTATAAAAGTCAATTTTACGTCGTGACCAACACCACACGTTCGCTCTCGCGTGCGTCAGGCTCTGGGATTTCGCTGCGTGAGGCCAGACCCCAGCTCCAAAGCCGCTCTGCAGGGATCGGCATGACCAGAAACCAGTGTTCGAGGACGGCCAATGCCAGGAGCGTGGCCAAAAATGTCATGCCCGTCACATCGAACGGCGTCGCTGCGACATGGGCGGCTGCTGCCGCAAGGAGAACCGTAGCTGTCGTGGAAGCGGTGACTGCAAATGGGAAAAATGCGTTCATCGGTCGGCGGCAAAAGTATGTTTTCAAATATTGCAGGTTGGCTGGCAAAAAATGCTCGGTGAGATTTTGCACGCCAAAATAGATGTTGAGCTTTGCGCTCAATCGCATCAGCCAAAGGATCACAAACGTCCACAGTCCGACGTGATTGGCCCCGCTCCACAACATCGCGAACAAAAGCCCTGCCGTCGCTGCGATCGCAATCTCGTGAAAAATCACCGATTGGATGGCTGGCACAAGCGGCGCACGCGTGTTGGTCGGTTCATTCGGACGGCCCGGGCACGGCGTGGTCCGTGATCCGGTGATCAGTCCGGTCAAGAAACTCATCTCATGCCAGCCCCAAACGACGAGGGCTGCCGTGAACGCCATGTATGCACCCGCGACGCTCGTGTCGTTGCTTGTGACCCAGAGGGCGTAGAATGCGCCGATGCTGAGTGCGGACATTACCAGCATACTATTGACGTGCGTACGGCGATCACGCCCCACGACGTACATAACTAAGCCCGTCGAAAACCACCAAACGAAGAGGGCATAGAGGATCGGTGCGACATAGGCCAAGGCGACGAACTCCCCTCAGCCTACCAGACTGGCGACATCCGAATTTGCTGCGGCAGCGGATTATCAACGGCCCGCAAAGTGTAAAGGCGCAGGAACGTGGCGACGGCAGATGCGCCGAGGCCGTATCGTCTTAGCTTTGCAGCCGCGCCTGTTTGACCTTCCATCGCGTTGATTTTTTCGTTGATGATACGCAGTTTTTCCAGTCCGCTCCTGAACACAGGATGATCAATGTCGAGCGTCAAAGGAAACACCTGCTTGGAAATTTCCGAAGTCAGGTGGAAAACTTTGTAGTCATATTCGGTCGCATCAATGCCGAGCGCTTTGTGGAATTCAGGACGCGCATGATCTCGGACATACATCGTGGCATAAACGGCGAGAACGAAGAACCGCACCCAAAGCTTATTCACGCCAGACAACAATTGCGGGTTCGACCGCATCAGCAACGCAAACGCTTCGCCATGACGGAACTCGTCATTGCACCACTTCTCGAACCACTTGAAGATCGGATGAAAGCGGCGATCCGGATTCCGTTCGAGATGCCGGAAAATCGTGATGTATCGCGCGTAGCCAATTTTTTCAGAAAGGTACGTCGCGTAAAAGATGAACTTCGGCTTGAAGAAGGTGTATTTCTTGGCTTTCGTCAGGAAGCCCAGATCGATACCGATCCCGAGATCTTTCAAACTGTCGTTGATAAACCCGGCATGACGGGCTTCATCGCGGCTCATATATTTGAAGAGTTCTTTGACATCGGGGTTTGTGCCGCGCTTTTTCATTTCCGCGTAGAGCACACAGCCTGAAAACTCAGCCGTCAGCGAACTGACGAGGAAATCGACAAATTCTTTTCGCAAGCCTTCTGGCAGGTCGTTGAGATCGAATGCATCCCACGCTTCAGTGCGCTTGAAGTGACCTTTGTTGGGATCGTCGCGCAATTCGGCGATAAGCTCGTCCCATTCCCGTCGCACGGAACTCACGTCAAGTGTGTCGAGTTCGGCAAAGTCGGTCGTATAGAAACGCGGGCTGAGCATCGCATCTTCAGCGGCAATGCGCGTAGTATCGTTGGGCGCGCGACCGAGAGTTTCAATGGTCATAACTTCCTCCCGGAAGAGAAACTAACTTCGTAAAGCTCCGTGAGTTCTAGGCGTGCCATGAGAGCAGTCATCATGCGCGTGAACCTGCCAGCGCGCGTGACCGTCGCCATGCGCTGTAGCGTGAGCTTCTGTCCGTAAGGTACGCGGATCGGATCGCCGTGGACCAAAACTTCGTCCCCAGCTTCGACTTCAATGCCGCCGTGCAATTCTACATGGGCATGAAGGCTGTCGAACGTGTTTTCAATTTCAATGGTACAGGGCACATCAATTTGACGTTTCCCCATAAACGGGTCGGCCATCCTTACTCGCTCCCAAATTTATTCGCGTCGCGTGTTCAGTAATTCGGCGAACACTTCTTTGTTGCCCCAGCCGAATGCGCTGATCAATATAATACGGCCCGTGGCCAAATCCTCAAGGATTGTCTGCCCGTCCACCAAATGACTGAGCCGGACCGGAGCATCAGGATCAACTTTGGTCACTTTGCGCTCATGCGCCAAGCTTTTCATCACGATTTTAATGAATCCGTCGCTCTGCGGGCTGAGTGTCTTGATGTCGGTGTTGCGCTGAACATCATGAATAGCAACGGTTCCGTCTTCGCGCGTGACAAATCGAAATTCAATGCTTTCGATGGCCGCCGCTGGCGTCATGCGCGTTGAACCGATCTCATGCTGACGAGCGAGATACGCAAACATAAAGGTAATCGAGATCAGGATCGCCGCCCCGATGAGCACAATGCGCGGGAATGGCTCTTCGAGCTGATCGGCGGCAACGACGCGAGCCGAAGCGTTTGAATTTTCGTTGGGCCGGTCCATGTCAACATTCCTTTCAAAACAAAGTCTGGCGCGACATTAGTGGCGAAGTAACGGCGCAAGGCTCAGACAGCTTGCGCAGTACCAAATCCTGCCGATCCTCGTGTCGCAGTCACCGTTTCCTGGTTCGGGCGAACGATATTTCGCGCTGCATCGGGATGCGCATCTTTCAAGGCTTGCGATAACAAATTGGCGACGCGCGACGGCTCAGCGAGGCAACGCAACATCGGTTGCGTCTGCTTAAGGTGCCATGGCCGCGCATGGGGCCAGAGATGGAAGTAAGCGAGCTTGCCGTTGCCCGTGAGCGTGAGAGCAACATCGCCCGTGCCGTCGCGATTGGCTTTGAGATCGGCGCTTGCGATGCAGGCAAATGGCAAGTTGACCGTTAACGGCAGCGCAATTCCAAACCGCATCACGACACGTCGCGAGGTGATCGAATAAACTGTTGTCCGCTGCGTCAGATATCCAAGTAGCGCAACGACACCGAGCGCGACGGCTGCGATGACCAATAGCCATAGCGATGAAGCCAGCGCCGTCATCATGTCGTCGCCTGTCCAAGCAGCCGACCCCAAGCGCCATGCAATCAGAATGGCGAAGTAACTGGCGACCAGACCGGCATGGAACACGTGTCGGGCAACCGATGTCCAGACCGGTGCCCCTTGCCAGAGGAGGCTTTCCCCCTCTGGCAGGTAAGCAGGCAAACCTGGAATAGGTTCGATTTCGTATTCGTCACTCAAAACAGCGGCTCCTGCCTGGATGGATGCGCGTACAGTGTACCACCGCCGTAATAAGCCGTGATCTTGTCTTCTTCCAGTAACGTCACCTGGTTGGCGTTCGCAATCGCCGGAACTTGCGCGAAGTGATGGCCAAAGATGGCTTTAACATTCACGCGGCCGCGACGGCCATCGACAGTGGCGAAGTTAATCGGCAACAGAACCGTTTTACCGGCTGCAACCTCGACTTCGAGATAACGGATGATGACTTCCGAGCGATCGACCCAAACGTCGGTAACTTTGCCGCCGGAGTTGCCGTCTCCTCCGATCACATCGAAGCCACGCGGATCTGGATCGCGCGATTCCAGATAGAAATTCGTGGCAACCCGCAACGGTACGATTTTAGCAGCACCTTCATGCGTGAGGTCAACGGTGTTGGAGCGTTCAGCGTAGGAACCTGGTCCAACGGCAGCCAGCATGGGATCGCCAATCGGTGCTAGCGGCGCGCCCGGCCAAGGTTCGACTTTCGCAGCGCGGTGATCGCGGGCATCGACTTTGCCGTTCGGTGCCGTCGCTGTTCCGCCATGAGGAAGTTTGAAAACTTTCGGCGGCGGAATGAAGAAGAAATCGCCGCTCTTATAGGTGTTCGATGGCTCCGAGAACAACGGATAGCCTTCGCGCCGATCTTCGCGGCGAATGTAGATGATGAGCCCGACGAAGAAAGCCCAGAATAGCCATATCATTACCTGCGCTACATCAATGTAGCTCGTGATTTGTCCAAGTTTCATGGTGGATACCTCCGTGTGTAAATGCGTTATCCGGGAAATTCTGACAGACCGAATTTAGATGAGTGAAGTGGGCGGTCAGCTTGCACAGGACGAACAAGCGGGCCGATCGCGACAAGCGTGGCAAACAGCAGTAAAATTTCGATATTGTAGACGGCGTTGTAGCCAACGGCCGGACCGCTCAACGCATCGCCAAGCGCACCGGAATTCGCAAGTGTCGAGACGATGTCACGAACAGCGCCCCCAAGCGCGATAGCCAACCCAGCCGCTGTGGCTTGCACTGCGCCCCATGCGCCCAGAGCCAATCCGCGGTTATCGTCCTGAGCCATGGCCATGGCAGCCGTCAGCGTGCTGACAGCAAACAATCCGGCACCAAAACCGATCAGCACAACACCGACGCGAAACAGAATTGCAGAACCAGCGGGAGCTGCGAGCATGACGGCTGGAAATGCAGCGAGCCCGACGATCGCACCGAAGGCTGCGAGACGATAAGGGTCAGCACCGCGTGTCATCGAATGTCCGGCCAGCGCGAATCCAGCAAGTGTGCCGAGCGCGAGTAATCCCGTCAGAGCCGTCGTCTCGCCCACAGTCAGGTTGAGAATTTCGCCACCATATGGCTCCAGCAGAATATCTTGCATACTGAAGGCAGCGGTTCCAAGCCCCACAGCGACAAGCGCGCGAACGGCCTGGTGGCCCTGAGTGAAGGAGCGCCATGCCTCGCTGAACGAGTGCTCCGGCGGCGCTTGCGTGGCAAGTGCAGGATTGCGTGCTTCTTGCTTCCACAACGCGATAATATTGAATGCCATCGTTACGACGGCCGCCCCTTGCACAACTTGAATGAGGCGGAGTTGACTAAAGTTTGCCAGCAGCGCGCTGAATACAAAAGCGCTGACAACCATACCAACGAGCAGCATGACATACAGAAATGCGACAACGCGCGGACGGCTGCCGGCAGGCGCGAGATCTGTCGCAAGCGCAAGACCGGCCGTTTGCGTGGTGTGGAGACCAGCTCCGACGAGAAGAAACGCAAGCGCTGCACCGACCGTCCCGACCCAAGCCGGCCCCGTCGTGTCGCCCGATAGAATGAGCAGCGCAAACGGCATAATCGCAAGGCCGCCGAATTGCAGCATGGACCCGAACCAAATGAATGGAACGCGCCGCCATCCCAGTGCGGAGCGGAAACTGTCTGAGCGATAGCCGATCAATGCGCGCAACGGTGCAAATAGAAGTGGTAGTGAAACCATCAGCGCGACGATGAAGCTTGGCACGCCAAGTTCGACGATCATCACGCGGTTCAAAGTACCATTGAGCAGCACCACAGCCATCGCGACCGAGAACTGGAACATCGACAAGCGCAGTAAGCGAACCATAGGAAGCTCAGGCGTCGCAGCATCCGCGAACGGCAAAAAGCGTGGGCTGATATTTGCCCACTGGCTAGCCAATCTCGCATTCAGCTGCTTCATCCGCGCGAGACCTCCATCGCTTCGGACATATAAAACCCACTGTCGATGCGCGTTGTCGGCTGTGGCTGCCAACCGGCAAGGCCAGAATGCGCCAGAATTTGCCGACGCAGTTCGTTGCTATCGACAGGCTCGATAGCCGGTGCACGATCGGATTTTGGAAACAACTTGCCGACCGAATGCATCACAGTCAGCAGCGGCGTGCGCGGCGCGAACGTGAAGGCAACCGATCGATCTGCCATGCTAGCCAAGCTTGCAACCATGCCAACCATATCTGGTGTGCGATAGTGAATAAGACTGTCCATAGCGACGATGTGGTCGAAGCGGCCAAGCGACGGATCGATCATGTCGCCAACGAGAAATTCAACTCTGCCTTTGCCCGTGTCGATCAATCCGCTCGATGCGCGCTCCCGTGCGACATCGACCAGCGATCCAGCAATGTCGATGGCAACCACATCGGCACCGCGACGTGCGGCCTCGACGGCGAGCGCACCAGTACCACATCCAGCATCGAGCACGCGGCGTCCAGTGAGGTCGTCCGGCAGTGTCGCTAGCAAAATGGCGCGCATGCGATCGCGGCCAGCCCGCACGGTTGCGCGAATACGGCTGACAGGCGCGTCAGACGTCAGCCGCGCCCAGGTTTCCGACGCCGTACGGTCAAAGTAGTTCTGAATTTGTCCGCGGCGTTGGCGGTACGAAAGCGTGTGCATCAGTCGTATCCTAAGAAGTCGAAGATTTCACGATCCTTCATCGGCCGGGCTTCGCGCGGTTCAGACCCGACCCACAACGCGGCTGCCAACTTCAGATATTCGTCTTTGACGGCTTCGAGCTCGGGCGACGATTCCATTTCAAAGAGCGTCGATTTTTTCAAACGCGAGCGGCGAATGACATCGAGATCAGGGAAGTGCGCCAAGCGTTCGAGGCCAATCGCGTCATTGAAGCGATCGATCTGATCGGTGTCTTTGCTACGATTGGCGATAACGCCGCCGATGCGCACGCCATAATTTTTCGACTTGGCCTGAATGGCCGCCGCGATACGGTTCATAGCGAAGATGCTGTCGAAATCATTGGCGGTGACGATCAGGCCGCGCTCGGCATGTTGCAGCGGCGATGCAAATCCACCGCACACCACGTCGCCGAGGACGTCGAAAATGACAACGTCCGAGTCATCAAGCAGATGATGTTCTTTGAGCAACTTGACGGTTTGACCGACAACATACCCACCGCATCCGGTGCCGGCAGGCGGACCGCCCGCTTCAACGCACATCACGCCGTTGTAGCCTTCGAATACGAAATCTTCGACACGTAACTCTTCAGTGTGGAAATTGACCTGTTCCAGAACGTCGATGACCGTTGGCATCAACTGCTTGGTCAGCGTGAAGGTGGAATCGTGCTTGGGATCGCAGCCAATTTGCAGCACACGCTTGCCAAGCTTAGAGAACGCCACCGACAAGTTTGACGATGTCGTGCTCTTACCGATACCGCCCTTCCCGTACACGGCAAAAACTTTTGCAGCCGTCGAGATTTGGACTTTGGGATCGAGGTGAACTTGTACGCTGCCTTCCCCATCACCTTTTTTGGCTGTTGGGGCAGGCGGTCGCGAAATGAGGGTGGTGGTCATGCTGCTGCGGCCTCCATGCCGACGCCTTCAAGGCGATCTTCGAGTTCTTCTCCAGCGCGACGCAATGCTTCCAAAACATCAGCGTCAGGCTGCCAGTATTTGCGTTCATGCGCTTCGAGTAAGCGGTTTGCGACTTTCGCCGAAGCCGTAGGATTGAGTTGCGCCAAGCGTTCGCGCATCTCGTCATCGAGAACGAATGTCTGCGTAATCTGCTGATAGACCCACGGCGCAACCTGGCCTGTCGTTGCCGACCAGCCGAGCGTATTGGTCACTTGCGCTTCGATATTGCGCACGCCCTCATAGCCGTGCTTGAGCATGCCTTCATACCACTTGGGGTTCAGCATGCGGGTGCGGGTTTCCAGCGCCACTTGTTCCGAGAGCGTGCGCACCAAACCTTCGCCGCGTGTCTGATCGCCGATATACACGGGCACGGCTTCGCCGCTGGCTTTCTTGACGGCGCGGCTGATGCCGCCAAGCGTATCGAAGTAGTGATCGATGGTAGTGACCCCAACTTCAACCGATTCAAGATTTTGATAAGTGAGTTTCACACCCGAGAGCACACTTTTCAGGAGTGCCGTTTGCTGCACGGGCTTGCCACCACGACCGTAGGCAAAGCTCTTGCGGTTGGAATACGTTTCCGCCAATTCGTCTTCGCTGTTCCAATTGCCGCTCTCGATCAACTGATTGACGTTGGACCCGTAGGTGCCATCGGCGTTCGAGAACACGCGCAGCGATGCTGTTTCCAGATCGCAATTATTGGCGGCCATGTAGGCCAGAGCGTGCTTGCGAACAAAATTTTGCTCGATAGGCTCATCGGCGCTGGCAGCGAGGAATGCCGCTTCAGCGAGTAACTTCGTTTGCAATGGCAAAAGATCGCGGAAGATACCTGACAGCGTTACGACGACATCGATGCGTGGCCGCCCGAGGTCTGCCAGCGGCACGAGCATCGCGCCGCACAGGCGGCCGTAACTATCGAAGCGAGGTTTCGCACCAAGCAGTGCCAGCGCCTGAGCGATCGGTCCGCCTTCGGACTTGAGATTGTCAGTGCCCCACAAAACGACAGCAATCGATTCCGGCAAAGGATTGCCGTCGGCGCTGTGACGGTCAAGCAAGCGAGTCGCTTGCTTGGCGCCATCTGCTACGGCAAACGCACTTGGGATGCGGAACGGATCGAAACCATGCAGGTTGCGCCCGGTGGGCAGAATTTGCGGCGCGCGGATCAAATCTCCACTCGGCGCTGGCCGCATGAAGCCGCCATCCAGCGCATGGAGAATGGCAGGAAGCTCGCTGTCTTGCGCGAGCAGAACATTCATTTTTGACAGCTCTTGTAGGACGTCGAGCAAAGCTGCATTGCCGCGATCCGAACCTATCGCCAGCGCATCCTCAGGCGAATGCCCTGCAACGATGGCAACCAGAGTTTCCCGAGCGATCGTCGCCCCGTGTGTCGATTCCGCAGCCGCGGCGAGCAGATCGACCCGGTCTTCGGCTGACATGGCTTCACCGACAACGTGCAGACCATTTGGTATCAGCGCATATTCAAGTTCCAGAACCTTGTGCCACAAATCAGTAACGGCCGCTTCGGCGGCATCGAGCAACCATTGCGGCTCGGCGGCGACGAGATCGAGACCTGCCGCTTGTGCTTGAATGAGTGTTGCAAGATCTGGGCGTTCGTTGGCAGTTTCCGGCGTCGTTCCGCGCCAACGCTCGATCGATGCTTTCAAGTCGATCAGACCGCGATAAAGGCCAGCCTGCGCAATCGGCGGCGTGAGATAGCTGATCAACGTCGCAGCGGCGCGGCGTTTCGCGATCATGCCTTCGGATGGATTGTTTGCCGCGTAGAGATACAGATTCGGCATATCGCCGATCAAACGGTCCGGCCAGCAATCAGCCGACATGCCCGTCTGCTTGCCGGGCATAAACTCGAGCGCGCCATGCGTGCCGAAATGCAGAAGCGCGTGCGCGCCGAAATCTTCGGCCATATAGCGGTAGAACGCGCAGAATGCATGTGTCGGCGTAAAGCCCTTTTCAAACAGAAGACGCATCGGATCGCCTTCATATCCAAATGCGGGCTGGATGCCGACGACGACATTTCCAAACCGCGCACCGAGAACAAAAATCGAGCTACCGTCGCTTTGCTGGCGGCCAGGTGCCGGTCCCCACTGCGCCTCAATCTCATCGAGCCAGCGTTGGCGCGTGACGTGATCGTCCGTTGGAATGCGGGTCAACACGTTGGCGCTGGTGCCAAAGCGCTGCGCATTTCCAACGATCAGACTGTCACGCAATGCATCGACTGTTTCTGGAACTTCAACGGTGTAGCCTTCATCGCGCAATTGCTTCAGCGTGTTGTGCAGCGATGCAAACACCGACAAGAATGCCGCCGTGCCAACCGAACCGGCGTTCGGTGGGAAGTTGAACAACACGATGCCGACCTTGCGTTCCGCGCGTTTGGCCTTGCGCAAGCGGATCAATTTATCGACGCGCGCTGCGAGCATGGCGGCACGCTCGCCGCACACATGCATATTTCGTTCGATGCCCGCATCGTTGAAGACACAGCCTCGGTTACAACCCGTACAAGCTTCGCCCGTTGCATCTGAGCGACCACCAAACACCATCGGTCCAGTCGCGCCATCGAGTTCAGGGATCGCGACCATGATGGTCGATTCCACCGGCATCAAACCCCGGTCTGACGACGCCCATTGCTCTAGCGATTGAAATTCGAGCGCATGCGCCGCGATGTAAGGCACGTCGAGATGTGCCAGCGTATCTTCAGCAGAGCGTGCATCGTTGTAGGCTGGCCCGCCGACGAGAGAAAATCCCGTTAGCGAGACAATCGCATCGACACTTGCGCCATTATCTTGAGTAAAAAAGGCTTCGATGGCAGGGCGATTGTCGAGGCCGGTTGCAAATGCCGGGATGACGCGCAGTTTACGCGCCTCAAGCGCTGCAATGACACCATCATAATGGGCGGTGTTTCCAGCCAGCACATAAGACCGCATGATCAGCAAGCCGACTGTCCCGCGCGTGATCGTAGGCGCCGACGGTAGATCTTTGATATCAGCGCTGACACGACTTTCCAGGCGTGGATGATAGACACCAACTTCCGGATATTCCTGAGGGGCAGCAGCAGCGAGCGTACCGCGCAACGATTTACGCGCACCGTCCGCGTAACGATCCACGAGATAGCGAACCATATTGACGACGTTGATTTCCGACCCTGACAGCCAGTATTGAAGGGTCAGGAAGTAAGCGCGCACGTCTTGCGCCGTACCTGGAATGAAGCGCAGAATTTTCGGTAGCCGACGCAGCATCGCCATTTGCTGTGCACCGGACGCCGTCTTTTCTTTATTGGAGCTACCGCGCAGCCGCTTAAGCAACGCCATCGCGCCGCCTTGCGAGCCGTCCATGGAGAAATTGCCAAGCCGCGTCAGGCGAATGATTTCAGCCGCCGACATGCATCCAATCATGGCATCGCAATGCTCGCGTCGGGCTTGCAGCCACGGCAGCACAGCTTGGATGTGATCTTCCATGAACAGCATATTGGCGATGATGATGTCGCCTTTGGAAATGTCGTCACGGCAGCGTGCGAGCGCGTCCGGGCTGTGCTCCCATTCGGCAGCCGCGTGAAGACTGAATTCGAGACCTGGAATTGCGCGTTCGAGTTCTGGCCGCGCGCGTTCGGCAGCGCTCGCCAGATGCGCATCGAGCGTAACGATAACGACGCGGACCGTTGGGCCGCGCATACGTGCGGCTTCAGCGGCTGTAATGTGCTTTTGCATCGTACAAGGTCTCGATTGTGATCGTCGCTATTCCCTTTTCGGCGGCGTAACGTTCCGTGTTGCGTCGCGCTTTGCCGCGAACGAAAAACGGAATTTTTGCGAGTTCGTGTTCGGCTTCTGGCGCCCATCCACTGATAATTGCGGGCGCTTCGACAACACTGACATCCGCGTCCGAAGCTGTGGCAACAGCAGCAGCGCTTGCGATTGCAGCATCGGCAATTGGAGTCGTAGCCTTTGACGCTTCGCGAACTTTTGAATGACCAAGATGCGAAGGCGCAGCGTCGTCATGGAATTCGAAATCTTCACGGAACATCGCGAGCAAATGTTCTTCTAAGCCCATCATCAGCGGATGAACCCACGTGTCGAACAACACGTTCGCGCCTTCAAATCCCATTTGTGGGGAATGACGCGCAGGAAAGTCCTGCACATGGACCGGCGATGAAATGACGGCACACGGAATGCCAAGCCGCTTAGCGATGTGCCGCTCCATCTGCGTACCGAGCACCAGTTCGGGCTGCAGTTCATGAACCTTGGCTTCGACTTCGAGATAGTCGTCGGTAATCAAAGGTTCGACGGCATAGAGTTTCGCAGCCTCGCGCATCTCACGGCCAAATTCGCGACTGTACGTCCCAAGACCGACGACGGTGAAACCAAGTTCCTTCGACGCAACCTTGGCCGCAGCAATCGCGTGCGTCGCATCGCCAAACACGAATACGCGTTTGCCGGTGAGATACGTGCTATCGACCGACCTCGAATACCAAGGCAGGCGCGACGCTTCAGGGCTTAAAAGATGGCTCGCATCGACACCGGCGAGGCTTGCAACTTCTTCAATGAAGGCCCGTGTCGCGCCGACACCAATCGGCACTGTTTTGACCGTCTTCTGGTCGAATGTGCGTTGCAGCCACGTTGCGGCTTGACCGGCAATTTCAGGATACAGCACGACATTGAAATCAGCGTCGCCAAGACGTGCGAGATCGGAAGGTCGCGCGCCGAGCGGAGCAACCACTTTGATATCTACGCCAATTTCACCAAGGAGCGATGTGATTTCTTTCAAGTCGTCGCGATTACGAAATCCGAGAGCTGCGGGTCCCAGAATATTGCAGCTTGCACGAACGCCAGCCGCGCGCGGCTCACGCTTGGTACCGGGTGGTAAAGCATATGGCCCAGCGAACGTTCGCACGAGTTGGTAGAAAGTTTCGGCCGCGCCCCAGTTTTCTTTTTTCTGATAGGCAGGCAGTTCTAAGGGAACGACCGGCACTGGAAGCCCAAGCGCTTTAGCCAACCCACCTGGATCGTCTTGAATGAGTTCGGCAGTGCATGACGCACCAACCAACATCGCTTCGGGTTTGAAGCGCTCATAAGCGTCACGCGCCGTTGACTTGAAAAGATCAGCGGTATCGCCACCCAGATCGCGCGCTTGAAAGGTTGTGTACGTGACCGGTGGGCGCTTTTTATTGCGCTCGATCATCGTGAAAAGAAGATCTGCATATGTGTCGCCCTGTGGGGCATGTAGCACATAATGCACGCCCTCCATGGCCGTCGCGATGCGCATCGCGCCGATATGCGGAGGGCCTTCGTACGTCCACAACGTCAATTGCATTTCTATACCTCAAGCCGTGTCCGCCGCACGAGCGGACGGGCAAAAAGTTCAGCAAGATCGGCTGCTTGCTCGTAGCCCTGCACGGGCGTGAACAGCAGTTCGATCGACCATTTTGTCGTGAAGCCTTCAGCTTCGAGTGGATTTGCAAGTCCGAGGCCGCAGACCACGAGGTCAGGCTTCGCGTCTCGGCAGCGATCTAGTTGCCGTTCGACGTCTTGACCTTCGCTGATCAGCGTCGAGGTTGGAATTTGATCGAGTTCCATCGCCAGATGCTGCTTGTGCAGATAAGGCGTTCCGACTTCGACGGGATCGACGCCGAGTTCGGTTGCAAGAAAACGTGCGAGCGGAATTTCCAATTGCGAATCTGGAAAGAAGAAAACGCGCTTTCCACCCAGTCGGAAACGATATGGCTCAAGAGCGGCGCGGGCGCGTCGTTCGGCGGGCGCGATTACGCTTTGGAAAACGTGCGCAGGAATGTTCCAGGCATCTGAAGCAGCCTTCAGCCACCCTGTCGTACCGTCAGCACCGAGTGGGAAAGGCGCAAGCAGCCGCTGAGCGCCTGCTACTTCAAGCAAGCGCGCAGTTTCTGTGAGGAAGGGTTGCGCGAGTAAGAAGGATGTATTGGGTCCGACCGACGGCAAGTCGGCTGCTTTTCGCGGTGGCAGAAAATGGACGCTGTCGATGCCGAGTTGTGTGAACAGCCGCTTGAATTGATCTTCGACAACATCGGCCAAAGCGCCAACCACGAGTAATGACTTTGGCGCAGACGCATCGACGCGCGGCATCTCAGGTACGAGAGAAGCCAAACACGCATCTTCACCTTGGGTAAATGTGGTTTCGATACCACTGCCCGAATAATTCAGTATGCGCACATGGGGCGTATATTGGCGCGATAAACGTTCGGCAGCGCGCGAAAGATCGAGTTTGATGACTTCCGACGGACACGATCCGACCAAGAACAGCAATTTAATATCGGGGCGACGTTCAAGCAGGCGTGTCACGACGCGATCGAGTTCGTCGTTGCAATCGGCCAATCCAGCAAGGTCACGCTCATCAATGATGGCCGTTGCAAATCGCGGCTCTGCGAAGATCATCACGCCTGCAGCAGATTGCACGAGATGAGCACAGGTGCGTGACCCAACAACAAGAAAGAACGCATCCTGAATTTTTCTGTGCAGCCAGATGATGCCGGTTAATCCACAGAAGACTTCGCGCTGACCGCGCTCGCGTAAGATTGGGCGCTCAACGCCACATCCATCGAGAGCAGATTTTTCGGGACGAATTGGAATGAGGACCGTCATTGGGCGGCCTCCATCGCAGAGCCATCAAGTCGTTGATGGTGAGGGCTTTGCAGGCGCGCGGTGCGCAATTTCAAAACAAACTGAGCGGCATTGATGACGTACGCCGCATAGGCTGCGAGCGCGAGCAGCATCAGACTTGTGACGCTCAATGCGCCTGTGAACAGGGCGACCAAATAAGCCGTGTGCAGCGCGAGCACCAACATGCTCACCATGTCTTCCCAGTAGAAGGCAGGAGCGAAGAGATATTGACCGAACACGTCCTTTTCCCAGATCGCGCCAGTAATCATAATGGTGTAAAGCGCCAGCGTTTTGACAACGATTGACGCCGTTGCTGCGTCCTCACCCAGGCCGGTCAGCAGATATCGTATGACCAACCATAAGCTGATGATAAAAATAACAAATTGGACGGGCGCCAAAATGCCTTGGACCAGTGTCCAGCGCGATGCATCGCGGCGTTGGCGTTCATCGGCCGTGTAGAGCGATTGGCCTTGAGAATGCCGCGACTGGCCGCTCGACATCGCGTCTTTGCTCCCCTGACATCCCAAGCTTTTGCTTGTGGCGTTATGTCAGAGACTAGGACTGCCGCAGTAAGAATGTCAACCTGAATAGACGTACATTTAACTTTACAAAATTTCGTGCGAGGCGTCCTATAGTCAAATTCGTAGTGGTGAAGTGCGACACTCTGTGCTTAAAGTCTGCGATAAATAAAAAACATGAAGGCGTTCCGCCACCTGACTTCTGGATAAATGACGATGTTGCGCTATTAAATTCCAGGCGTTCGATGACGGGTTAGGGAGGCGTCAATGGCCAGTTCTAGGCAACTCGTCGAAGCTGTATCCGACTGGGGTGGGCAAGAAAATTACTCAGCATCGGTCAATACGCGATCTTCGTCGCGAACTAAGCCCAAGCGGCGACACGGTGTCGAAGGAGAGCACGCAGCCCTTGCTCGAACGATTGAAAGTGAAATCATTCCGCGGCTAATGTTGGCTCATAGACTTGATCCAGCCAAAACATCTCGAAATACCATGTCGCATATTCTGCCCGCTGATGGCGATGTCGTGTCCTTAGCGGACATCGCACTGCATCAACCGGCCGATGTCAGGATAGCGTTTCTCGAGTCTCTTCAATTGCGCGGCGTGACCACGGAGACGCTTTTTCTTGACGTTATCGGGCCTGCGGCACGTCGTTTGGGCGATATGTGGAAAGCCGATTTATGTGACTTTACTGACGTCACGGTCGGTTTAACACGCTTGCAGCGCATGCTGAGCGGGTTAACGCCTACGTTGGACATTCATGAAGATCGTCGCCATGCGACGCGCACTGCGCTCTTGGCGCCGTGCCCTGGAGAGCAACATTCCCTAGGGCTTTCAATGGTTCAGGAGTTTTTTCGACGCGCCGGGTGGAACGTCCACCCGGTCGCCCCGCAAAACCACGCTGAGTTAAAAGATATCGTCCGCACACACAGTTTCGATGTGGTCGGCTTTTCTATTGGCTGTGAAATTTTCACAGAACATGTAAAGTCAGCCATACAAGTGACTCGTAGACACTCTAAGAATCGTGCCGCTGGAATCATGGTCGGTGGTCCGCTGATTAATGCGAACCCAGATCTCGTCGCCGCAGTAGGTGCTGATGCGACGGCAGCCGATGGCCGCGAGGCTATCCTGCGACTTCCTGCCTTGCTCGGATTAGCAGCGCGGAGCTGTTAATCGACTGAGCGAGCGAATATAGGGAATAAAGACGTTACCTACAGGAACATAAGTGCCGGAATGGATACGCAGTCCGCTCGCGCAGCATTGGACTTATTCCGCGCTCCGAAGAAGACCCTCGGAGACCTCGATGCCGAAGCCGCTTCGCGTCTGATCGCAGCTGCCGCTGATATTGCTCTCGTCATCGACTCTAAAGGCGTGATCCGTGACGTCGCTGTTGGCAACGAAGATCTGATCAAAGAAGGTTACGGCAAGTGGGTCGGCCAGCGCTGGCTCGATACCGTGACTGTGGAAAGCCGTGAAAAAATCGAGGATTTGCTGCGTGATGCGGCAGGTTCCAAGGATTTGCAACGTTCACGACAGGTCAATCATCCATCGAAGCGCGGGCCGGATGTTCCTGTCCGGTATTCTGTCGTTGAAGTGAGCGATAATGGTCGCGTCGTTGCTGTCGGTCGCTCCTTGCGCGCGATTGCAGCACTCCAACAACGTTTGGTCGAAACCCATCAATCGATGGAACGCGAGTATGCGCGGCTTCGTCATGCCGAAACCCGCTATAGACTTTTATTCCAGGTCGCGTCTGAAGCCGTACTTGTCGTTGACGCGAGCTCCATGCGGATTGTGGAGTCCAATCCATCGGCGACACGTTTGCTTAGTGCTGCCGTCAAGCGGCTAGGTGGTCGTTCATTCCCTGAGATTTTCGACGCCGATAGTGTCAAGTCGCTTCAAGCCCATCTTGCAGCCGTGCGCAATGTCGGTCGCGCTGAAGATGTGACGGCGCGTCTGGTCGATACCAAGCAGGCGTTTACGGTTTCGGCTTCGCTGTTTAGGCAAGAAAATGTCAGCCATTTCTTGATCCGTTTGTCACCTGTGTCTGGCGTGGCTCTATCTCATTCGAAATCGAACGTGTTCGATTTTGTTGACAAGCTGCCCGACGGATTTGTCGTGACAGATCTCGATTGTCGAGTCTTGAAAGCCAATGCCGCGTTCCTGGAATTGGCGCAAATTGCATCGGAAGAACAAGCTGCGAGCGAACCGCTATCGCGTTGGCTCGGTCGCCACGATGTCGATGTCAAGGTGCTCGCCTCTAATTTGAAAGAGCGCGGGTCGATCCGCAATTTCGCAACCATTGTGCGCGGTGAATACGGATCGTCGGAAGATGTCGAAGTCTCCGCGGTTTCCGTAGAAAATGGTGAAGCACCGTGTTTGGGTTTCACGATCCGCTTGACCGGACGCAAAGCCATGGCCGTCTCCAATGGCCGCCGTGAATTGCCGCGCTCCGTTGAGCAAATGACGGAATTGGTAGGACGCGTTTCATTAAAAGAACTTGTTCGTGATACGACCGACATTATCGAGCGGTTATGCATTGAGGCAGCATTAGAACTAACGGGCGATAATCGCGCGTCTGCTGCGGAAATGTTGGGTCTGAGCCGGCAAGGTTTATACTCTAAGCTCCGTCGTTATGGTCTTGGCGATCTAGATGGCGATGACCTCGAAGATTGACGCGCGAGTTTTCTACCGCCCCGGCTATTATCGCAAAAATGTCAATAAAAATGCGTCAGTTATAGTGTAAGCATAGATTGACACTATGCGGGTCGAAGCGTACTTTTTGCGCATGGCCCAGCCTGCTTTAACGATCTCGCGCCCTGAACCTGCCGTTGTGCTTGAGCTTCTCAAGCCCATCACGTGGTTCGCGCCGATGTGGGCGTTTATGTGTGGCCTCGTATCTGCGGGGTTCACATTCTCAAGTACCAATTGGTTGGTTTTTGTCGCCGGTGTTTTGCTGGCAGGTCCACTCGTGTGTGGGACAAGCCAAGCCGCGAACGATTGGTTCGATCGGCATGTCGATGCGATCAATGAACCCAACAGGCCGATCCCATCGGGTCGCATACCGGGTCGGTGGGGTTTATACATCGCTATTGCATGGACGCTGCTGTCGCTCGCGGTGTCTTTGCTGTTGGGGGTCTGGGGATTTGTAGCAGCGGTCGTCGGTTTAGCATTGGCATGGGCTTACAGTGCGCCGCCATTGCGATTGAAAGAGAACGGCTGGTGGGGAAATGCGGCCTGCGCAATTTGCTACGAAGGATTGGCGTGGTTCACAGGCGCCGTCGTCATCGTCGGTGGACTGCCGGACTATCGCATCACGCTGTTGGCATTTCTCTATAGCGTCGGCGCTCACGGCATCATGACCCTCAACGATTTTAAGTCGGTTGAAGGTGATCGTCAGATGGGCGTGCGATCGCTTCCTGTTCAGCTCGGCGTTGATCGCGCGGCGAAGCTGGCATGTATCGTCATGGCATTCGCACAAGTTGTTGTGATTGCGCTGCTGGTATCGTGGGACAAGTCGTATCACGCAGCAGGTGTAACAGCGCTTCTCGCTGTGCAAATTTTGCTCATGACAAAATTGATAAAAAAACCGCGTGAATTGGCGCCTTGGTACAACGGCACCGGTGTCACGCTTTACGTGCTCGGCATGTTGATCAGTGCGTTCGCAATCCGCGACGTGCTGGCAGGGGGATGATGTGCAAGATCGGCTGGGTTGGATCGGCATCGTGCGTCTGGGCCTCGTGCAAACAGCACTTGGCGCGATTGTCGTTCTAACAACCTCGACGATGAACCGCGTTATGGTGGTTGAATTGGCTTTACCGGCCGTCCTTCCCGGAGCGCTCGTCGCCTTTCATTACGTGCTGCAATTTCTTCGCCCGCGATGGGGCTACGGTTCCGACATCGGTGGACGCCGCACACCCTGGATTCTCGGCGGAATGATTACGCTAGCATTGGGCGGTGCAGGTGCAGCGATCGCAACCGCGTGGATGACAACCAATGTCGCCGCTGGAATAGCCCTCGCCATAGTATCTTTCGCTGCCATCGGTGCAGGTGTCGGCGCAGCAGGCACGACGCTTCTAGCGTTTCTTGCTACCCGTGTCGGTGAGGATCGGCGAGGCGCCGCTGCCACCATTGTCTGGCTGATGATGATTGCAGGCTTCGTTGTCACAACGATCATCGCTGGACATTTCCTAGATCCATTTTCTCCAGAGAGACTGGTAGCCGTCACATCTGCCGTATCGGCGATTGCGGTGCTCGTAACTGTGATCGCACTCTGGCGCATGGAAGATGATGCGGCAGGACAAGCCGCAATCGAAGCTCGCAAGCACATAGAGAAACCGCCATTCCGTCAGGCCCTCAGCGAAGTGTGGAGTGAACCGCAAGCCCGGCGCTTTACGATTTTCGTCTTCATCTCGATGCTAGCCTACAGCATGCAGGATCTCATCTTGGAGCCGTTCGCCGGCATTGTGTTCGGTATGACGCCAGGTGAATCGACAAAATTGGCAGGCGTGCAACACGGCGGCGTGTTCTCAGGAATGATATTGGTAGCACTTGCCGGAAGCGCAGGGCTTGGCATCGGCAGCTTGCGGAGCTGGACAATCGCTGGATGCCTAGCATCGGCGATGGCGCTCTTGACGCTCGTCGCATCAGGCACAGGCGGGCCAGACTGGCCTTTGCGCGCCACTGTTTTTGCGCTGGGGCTGGCAAACGGGGCATTCGCAGTGTCCGCCATTGGCTCGATGATGCAATTGGCAGGCTCAGGGGCAAAGTCGCGCGAAGGCGTGCGCATGGGCATGTGGGGTGCAGCGCAAGCAGTAGCCTTTGGCTCTGGCGGTTTCCTTGGTGCCGTCGGCGTGGATGTCATTCGCCAATTCGTCGATCAACCGGTGACCGCATACACCACCGTATTTTTTATAGAGGCTGTCTTGTTTGTCGTTGCAGCGGGGCTCGCTGCCAAAGCGATTGCCCCAGACAAAAAATCAGCGCGCTCTGATGCGCAGCTTGAAAATACAAGTCTTGCAAAATTCCAGCGAGGGTCAGTGTCATGACGAACACCGAAATCTACGATGTCGTTGTGGTTGGTGGTGGACCTTCAGGGGCAACCGCAGCAAGTGATCTGGCCAAGCAAGGCCATAGTGTTTTGCTGCTCGACCGCGCTGGCAGAATCAAACCCTGTGGCGGAGCAATTCCTCCGCGTTTGATTAAAGATTTCGAAATTCCCGACGAATTGATCGTCGCCAAAGTCACATGTGCGCGCATCGTTTCGCCCGCGAATAAACAGGTCGATATGCCGATTGAGTCAGGCGGCTACGTCGGAATGGTCGATCGTGATGTGTTCGATGAATGGCTACGCATGCGCGCAGAAAAAGACGGTGCCGTGAGACGCACGGGCACATTTGAAAAAATCACGCGCGATAAAGATGGCGTTTCGGTCATTTCCTATCGACCCAAAGGCAGCGATGAAGCAACATTGGAAACAGTGCGTGCGCGCTGCGTGATCGGCGCGGATGGTGCAAAGTCCGCAGTTGGGCGCCAAGCCATACCAGGCGCGGAGAGAACACCCTTTGTGTTCGCCTATCATGAAATCGTTCGCTCCCCTTCACCTGAAGCTTCCATGGCCGCCACGAAAAATGGCTCGGCCTTCGATGCCAAGCGCTGCGATGTCTTTTATCAAGGCTCATTGTCTCCTGATTTCTACGCATGGATTTTCCCGCACGGCGACACGACAAGCGTTGGAACGGGATCGGCACATAAAGGGTTTTCGCTGCGAACAGCCGTTGGAGAGTTGCGCGACATTGCAGGACTAACAGGATCGGAAACTATTCGTCGTGAAGGCGCACCTATTCCGTTGCGACCGCTGAAGCGCTGGGATAACGGCCGCGATGTGATCCTTGCAGGCGATGCAGCTGGTGTCGTTGCGCCAGCATCGGGTGAAGGCATTTATTACGCGATGTATGGCGGGCGCTTATCCGCCGATGCAGCGCATCAATATTTAGTAACAGGCGATGCACGCCAACTTAAAACAGCCCGCAAACGTTTCATGAAGGCGCACGGCACCGTGTTTTGGGTGCTCGGAATGATGCAATATTTTTGGTACAAGAACGATAGCCGCCGCGAACGCTTTGTCGATATCTGCCGTGATCGCGATGTGCAGCAGCTCACTTGGCAATCGTACATGCACAAAGAGTTGGTGCGTTCCAAACCCATCGCGCATGTCAGAATCTTCTTCAAAGATCTAGCGCACCTATTTGGCGTCGCGCGCACGAGCTAAAGTTAAGATGACCTTGTGACCAATGAATGGAAGCGTCAAAAGCCCGGATAGTGCACCGCAATAGAAAGTAGATACTTGGAAGACTTGTTCGCCTCCGGTCGCATCGTCGATATCATCATAGGCTTAATGGCACTCGAAGCGATCGCCCTCATTGCCTACCATCAGTCAACCGGCCAAGGCATTAAAGTGCCCCAGGTTCTCAGCAATTTGCTGGCTGGCATATGTTTATTTTTGGCGCTCAGATTAGCCATAACGGACGCCCATTGGACTTGGATTGGGGCAGCACTTGGAGCAGCGTTGGCCGCGCATCTCATAGACCTTACGTCGCGTTGGCGCGGCGGGTAGATCGGCATACACCACTCACTTATCGTTGAGGTGTGGTGCGAGAGGCGGCGCATATTGGCGCTCGAAACAATCATAATTCGCGCCGATGGAGCGCTGGCTGAGACCGAGGACCTGCGCCGCGAGGCTTTTGCACAGGTTTTCGCAGACGCGGGCTTTCAGTGGAATTACGATCGAGCAAGCTTTGCGAAATCGCAAAAAGTTGGCACCGCGCGCGCGCGCATGGCCCATTTCGTTCGATTAGCCTTAAAAGGTAGGCCTGAGACGCAAGACCTTTCCCCGCTGATCGACGCCATGCATCGTCGCGCAGGAAAACTATTCTCAGAACTCATTGACACAACCAGTATCGAGCCGCGGCCAGCCGTCAGAAAACTGGTGACCGCAGCACGTCAGGAAGGTTTGCGTTTGGCAGTGACGACCCTGCTCGAACCCAAAGATGCCGAGACATTGCTGCTGAAAACGCTAGGCTCTTGGGCACCAAAAGCATTTACGATTTGCACCTCCCCAGGACGCAGCGACGGCGACGCAAGTGCCGCCAATAAAGAGCTCTATGGCACGGCAATAGAATCGATGGGTCTTCAAGCGCACGATTGTCTCGTCATCGAAGCCACCGCATCTGGCGCAATAGCAGCGCGCGAACTCGGATTACCTGTGGTATTATCGAGGAGCGCGTTCTGTAGTGAACGAACAGATAGCGCAAGTAACGTTGTTTTCGAAGATTTGCCGACCTTGCTTGGCGTCAACGAAAAACAACGCAGCGATCCGCTCACCGTCGATGAACGAACGCAACTGATTGAAACGCTACAACGATTGCATACGGGGATTTCTGAGGGTCATTCGGGGTCGCAAAGGAGTGATGTGATGCGCGTAGCAGACATTCTCAAAGTCAAAGGGCCTGAAGTTAAGACCATAGAACCAAGCGCAACAATTCGTGCATTCGCCGATGGATTGAATGCCGAGCGCGTTGGCGCGATGGTTGTGCTCAGTAAAGGCGGTGCCGTTGAAGGCATCATCTCCGAGCGCGATCTCGTCCGCGGTCTCGCAGAGTTTGGCAGCGATCTGCCGTCTATAAAGGTCTCTCAACTGATGACACGGGCGGTTGTGACCTGTGCGCCCGAAGATGGCGTTGCGGCGGTCGCCAAAGTCATGACCCAACGGCGTATCCGCCACTTGCCGGTCGTCGTGAATGGCGCACTGGTGGGACTTGTCAGTATCGGTGACGTGCTCAAGCATCGTCTGGATGAGGTGCAACTCGAAGCCAACGTGTTGCGAGATTTTGCCATCGCAAGGCGCTAGCAGCGTCGTCTCGCGCACGTCCTCATGGGTTCGCCGACTATAGCGCTATCGGTTAATATGGTTTCGCGCGAGTTTTGCTTGCGCGTCGGTCACGCGCTTGCCAATCTCCGCCCCAGATGGTCAGGCTATAGGATTATTTTGCTACCAGACCACGCGATGCCATTCGAGCTATTGGGAAATTTCACGCAATGCCGACGTTGTTTCCATTTTCAGCCATCGTCGGCCAGGACGAAATGAAACTAGCCCTCCTAATCGCAGCCACCGACCCAAGCATCGGCGGCGTGCTGGTCTTCGGCGATCGCGGCACGGGAAAATCGACGGCAGTTCGAGCGCTCGCAGGTCTATTGCCGCCCATGCGGGTGGTCAAAGGATGCCGCTACAATACCGATCCAGATTCTAAAAATGCAGATACGATATCCAAGACGGGTGCTCCCGTTGAAGTCGAAGAAGTGCCGGTTCCCGTCGTCGATCTGCCACTGGGTGCAACGGAAGATCGGGTCGTCGGCGCGCTTGATTTAGAGCGTGCGCTATCACATGGCGAAAAAGCATTTGAACCTGGCCTGCTCGCGCGTGCCCATCGTGGATTTCTGTACATCGACGAAGTCAACCTGCTGGAAGATCATCTCGTCGATTTGTTGCTCGATGTTGCCGCGTCTGGCGAAAACGTCGTTGAGCGTGAAGGCTTAAGCGTGCGTCATGCTGCGCGTTTTGTTTTAGTAGGAAGCGGCAACCCCGAGGAAGGTGAATTGCGCCCGCAGTTGCTTGACCGCTTTGGACTGTCCGTCGAAGTCAAAACGCCAACAGACATTGAAACGCGCATTGAAGTTGTGCGTCGTCGCGATAACTTCGAGCGCGATCCCAATGCATTTGTCGGTCGCTACAAACAAGCCGATGCCAGAATTCGCTCAGAACTTGAGGCAGCCCGCAAACGTCTCGACACCATCGTTGTATCAGACCACGCATTGGAACGCGGCGCGCGGTTATGTATGGCGTTGGGCACAGACGGTTTGCGCGGAGAGCTGACATTGCTGCGCGCGGCGCGTGCGCTGGCTGCGTTCGATGGCGACCGCGAAGTCACCGATGCGCATTTGATGCGCATAGCCCCATTGGCGCTACGTCATCGCTTGCGCCGCAATCCCCTCGACGATTCCGGTTCGACGGTGCGTGTCGAACGGGCTGTGCGTGAAATGTTTGCGCCACAAGACGAGCGCAAGGCGGTTTGATGCACCATGACCCAGCCAATCCGACGGCTTGGGGTCTTGCGATGCAAGCCGCAGTACTATTTGCAATCGATCCGACGCGTTTAGGTGGGGTCGCCATTCGCGCGCGCCCTGGTCCGGTGCGGGACCGATGGATGAGTTTTTTTGTCTCTCTGCTAGATGAAACGATGCCGGTGCGTCGTGTGCCGCTCCATGTCACCGATGAGCGATTGCTGGGCGGACTTGATCTCGCAGCCACGTTGAAAGCCGGCAAGCCCATCGCCGAACGCGGCTTGCTAGCCGAAGCGCATGGCGGGGTGATGATATTGGCGGGTGCCGAGCGTTTGGAACCGGGCACCATTGCGCGCATCACCAGCGCTGTTGACCAGGGGCATGTTGCGTTTGCGCGTGACAGTAGCGGAGCAGGAGTGCCCACTACATTCGGTATCATTGCCTTGGATGAGGGCATAGCCGACGACGAACGTGTGTCAGCTCCGCTTCTCGATCGCCTAGCATTTTTACTCGATCTCGACGTCGTCACACACCGCGAAGCTATTATTTTAGAACACGTCGCAGATGACATTCGACAAGCCCGCGCACACGATCAAAATGTCGATGTTCCAGACGAGATTATCGTCGCGCTCTGTCAAACAGCGCTGGCGATGGGGATCGAATCCCTTCGTGCACCGTTGCTAGCCGTGCGGGTCGCGCGCGCAGCCGCAGCATTCGAAGGACGCACTGTCGTCAACGAAGATGACGCGACAGCCGCTGCACAATTGGTGCTGGCACCGCGCGCAACCCGCATACCGGCAGACGCACCGCCGGAACAAGAGACGCCCGATCAGCCGGAACCGCCATCCCCTGATCGAGACGCAGATCAGCCTTCTGATGAAGACAAGCAAAATGATGATCCAGTCCTGGCGGACATGATCTTAGAGGCGGTAAAAGCAGCAATACCGGCAGGCTTGCTTGCGGCTTTGAAAATGGGACAAGAGCGTCGAGCGCGGCAAAGGTCCTCCGGCAGAGCAGGTGTGAAGCAAAAATCTCTGCGCAAAGGACGACCGGCAGGGACCCGTCGAGGTGATTTGAAATCCGGTGCGCGCCTCAACGTCGTCGAAACCCTGAGAGCGGCTGCTGCGTGGCAGCCCTTGCGACGCAGAGAGGCCGATTATCGGGCAGCCGCGAACCCAGACTACACAATGTCAACGAAGCCGCGACGGGTCGAAGTTCGCAAAGACGACTTTCGCATTGCGCGATTTAAGCAAAATTCCGAATCGACGACGATTTTCGTCGTCGATGCTTCAGGCTCGGCTGCTTTGAACAGACTTGCTGAAGCTAAAGGCGCGGTTGAATTATTGCTGGCCGACTGTTACGTGCGCCGCGATAGCGTGGCGTTGATCGCATTTCGTGGGAAAATCGCAGAACTTCTGCTGCCTCCGACACGTTCTCTGGCGCGGGCTAAACGTAGCTTGGCTGGATTGCCCGGTGGCGGTGGCACGCCCTTAGCACTCGGCATCGATGCAGCAGCTATGCTTGCCGATGCTGTGCGTCGTAAAGGGCAAACACCATCTGTGATCGTTTTAACTGACGGTCGCGCCAATATCTCACGCGATGGCAAGCCGGGACGCCCACAAGCGGAAGCGGATGGGCTGAATGCAGCACGCGCGCTAGCACTTGCGGGTGTGCGGAGTTTGGTGATCGATACCTCGCCGCATCCCGCACAGCAATCGGAGCGCTTGGCGAAAGCCATGGATGCAGTTTATCTGCCCTTGCCGTATGCCAACGCTGCAACGCTGTCGAACGCTGTCAAGGCCAGCACGCGTGCGAGGACGGTATGATCGCGCAAGCGAGATTTCGACAATTATCATGAACGCTATGAATTTCGCCACCGACGGTCGCGACTGGCCCAATCGCAACGCTAGTCGGTTCATTGAGGCCGCTGGTTTTCAATGGCATGTCCAGGTTTTTGGCCAAGGGCCTCCGCTGCTACTCTTGCACGGTACTGGCGCATCGACTCATTCATGGCGCCAGATTGCGCCATACCTTGCCGATAGATTTACGCTCGTCATTCCAGACCTTCCCGGCCACGGTTTTACGAGCAAGCCACCTGCTCATGCCTACACGTTGCCAGGTATGGCGATGGCTGTTGGGCAGTTGATGTCGTCACTGGGAATAGCGCCGAATATAGTGTCGGGTCATTCAGCGGGTGCTGCCGTTGCTATCCGTATGTCTCTCGACAAAATCCTGACGCCGCAAGTGATTGTCAGCGTGAACGGTGCTCTGCTGCCGTTTCAGGGACTTGCCGGACATATTTTTTCACCCCTTGCGAAATTGATGTGTCTCAACCCATTCATTCCCAGGCTATTCGCTTGGCGCGCTCTGGATCGCATGGCAGTTGACAGACTTTTGGCGGGAACTGGCTCCATCACGACACCTGAGGATATTGAACTTTACGGCCGATTGTTTTCCTCGCCGTCTCATTGCGCTGCAGCACTCGGTATGATGGCGCGGTGGGACCTCGACACATTAGCGCGAGATTTACCTCAATTGATCACACCGCTATGTTTGATCGCTGCAGCGCGGGATCGGGCAATTCCCCCATCCGACGCCGAGAGAGTTCGGGCGCTTGTCAAAGGGTCTCAGGTCGCAACGCTGCCAGATGCAGGCCATTTAGCGCACGAAGAAAAGCCAGCCGCGGTCGCAGATATCATCATTGCGAGCGCCATCAAGAACGGCATCACTTTGCCGGATGCCCGCCTATGATGCCTGCAAGATTTTCTATGGAAAGTCAGCGAAACGCTTGCATGCGGCAAGCTGACACTATTTAATGTCATTCTGTGTTGACAGTTATGAATTCAGAAACGCAATCAATGACGGGTGGGGTCAGCCGAAGCATGCGATACGAGCCCAGCCGAACTTTTGAAACCGATCTCGCTGAATGCCGGGCGTTGTTGAGCACGGGCTCGCGCACATTCTACGCCGCGTCATTTCTGTTGCCGCGACGGATTAGAGAGCCAGCATCTGCGCTGTATGCCTTTTGTCGCCTCGCCGATGATGTCATCGATCTAGGCCCATCCAGCAGCGCAGGGTTAAGCGAGCTGCAACACAGATTAGAGTGTGCGTACGCCGGAAGACCTTTGGATATTGCTGCCGATCGTGCGTTCGCCGAAACAGTTGCACGCTTCGATATTCCACGCGCCATTCCAGAAGCATTACTCGAAGGCTTTGCCTGGGACGCCGACGGCCGCGAATACGAAAATTTGCCAGATTTGTTAGCTTATGCGACGCGCGTGGCCGGCACCGTGGGTGCGATGATGGCGCTGCTGATGGATCGCCGATCTGAAATTGATCTAGCCCGTGCGACCGATCTGGGCATCGCCATGCAACTCACCAACATCGCCCGAGATGTCGGTGAAGATGCACGTTCTGGTCGTCTCTATTTACCGCGCGCTTGGATGCGCGAGAGTGGATTAGACCCCGATGCATGGTTGAAAAATCCAATCTTCAACGCTGAAATCGCATCGGTCATCGCACGCCTTCTCGCCACAGCCGACGCCCTTTATGTGCGCTCGGGAGCGGGAATTGCGCGACTACCAGCCGATTGCCGACCAGGCATTTACGCGACCAGATATCTGTATGCGGAAATCGGCCACGAACTTAAGCGACAAGGCTGCAATTCGATCGCGCATCGCGCAGTGGTGCCAACCGGCCGCAAGTTGCAACTCCTCGGCCGCGCCGTAGCGGCAACGCCGATGTGGGGTGCAGATATCAAGTCTGGCGCAGTGGCCGAAGCGGCTTTTTTGGTCCACGCGGCAGCCCACCAATCAAAATCTGGCCCTCGTAGCGCCGCACCCATGTTGGATGCTCCGTGGTGGGATGTTCGTGGCAAAGCTCTGGTACTTCTGGAAATTTTGGAGCGTATCGAACGTCGTGAAATGCGTGCTCGCGAAGAGCGCGGGCGTGCGCGCTCGTCAACATCGTTAGCGTTTCCACTGGAGGCGCAGCCATGAAATATTGGATTGGCAGCTTGCTTGGCGCGTATGGCCTTTATCTGCTCGTCGCTGCTCAGGCACACCGCACCCGGATCGTGGAAGCCCGCTCAGAAGCTATCCGCCTTAACCGTGTCCAACCAAAACCAATCGACCCACACTCGGTCGCGGCACTCGGAGAAATGGTCGCGCCTGTCGTTATGATCGCATTGGCTTGGCTGACATTGAAGCTCTGTTTCGCGTACTATTGGCTCAATACAAATGGTACATTATCGCCGCTCGATCTGGCTGGAACGATCGTATTGATCATTGGATACGCGACGTGGCTGCACGTCAAAACAAAATATCGCATGCCGGATCTCGCGCCTCGGCGCGAAATGGACGTGACGAGACCACGGCCTGAGGTTACTCAAAAGAGAGCCTCACAGCAGCCGTCATTTGCACTGGAGTTAACGCCATGAATGCACAGACACCTCAACCGACGCTTCCTGTGCGGCCGCTGCTGGACCGAGTAGATACGCCAGCCGACTTGAGAAAGCTGCCGCAATCCGACTTGAAGCAACTCGCTAACGAACTGCGCGACGAACTTGTCGATGCGGTTTCTGTTACGGGCGGTCACTTAGGTGCTGGGCTGGGCGTGGTGGAGCTGACGGTCGCAATTCATTATCTCTTCGATACGCCCAACGATCGACTGATCTGGGATGTGGGGCATCAAGCCTATCCGCATAAAATTCTCACCGGCAGAAGAGACCGCATTCGAACCTTGCGCCAGCCGGGTGGCCTGTCTGGCTTCACAAAACGCGCAGAGAGTGAATACGACCCCTTCGGCGCAGCACACTCTTCAACCTCGATCTCGGCCGGTCTCGGGATGGCGGTCGCACGCGATTTAAAAGGCGGCAAGAACAACGTCATTTGCGTGATTGGCGACGGTGCTATGAGCGCTGGAATGGCCTATGAGGCCATGAACAACGCCGGTGCCCGCGATGAACGTTTGATCGTCATTTTGAACGACAACGACATGTCGATTGCCCCACCAACGGGAGCGCTGTCTAAATATCTCGCGCGCGCAACATCGAGCGGGACGTATTTGGGCTGGCGCGATTTTGCCAAGCAGTTGGCTAAAAAGTTGCCGAAAAAATGGGAGCGTCGCGCTGCCCGCGTCGAAGAAATGTCGCGCACATACTGGTCAGGCGGAATGTGGTTTGAGGAGCTTGGCTTCTACTACGTCGGGCCCATCGACGGCCATGATCTCGATCAGCTACTACCGGTCTTGAAAAACATTCGCGATGGTGACCAAGCGCCAGTTCTAGTCCACGTCGTGACAAAGAAGGGCAAAGGCTACGGTCCCGCTGAAGCCTCCGACGACAAATATCACGGCGTTGCTAAATTCAATGTGATCACAGGCGCGCAAGTCAAACCGAAGCCGAATGCGCCGTCTTATACGCGCGTCTTTGCAGACAGTCTGATTGCCGAAGCCAAGAAAGACAGCTCGATTGTTGCAATCACGGCGGCAATGCCGGATGGCACGGGGCTCGATCTTTTCGGCAAAGCATTCCCCGATCGAATGTTCGACGTCGGCATCGCCGAGCAACATGCCGTAACATTCGCAGCCGGCCTTGCAACCGAGGGCCTCAAGCCTTTCGCGGCCATCTATTCGACATTTCTACAACGCGGCTATGATCAGGTCGTGCATGACGTTGCGATCCAGAATCTTCCGGTTCGCTTTGCCATCGATCGCGCTGGACTGGTTGGCGCCGATGGTCCAACGCACGCAGGGTCATTCGATTTGGCGTATCTTGGATGCCTACCGAATTTTGTCATTATGGCGGCGAGCGACGAAGCCGAGCTGACGCACATGGTTGCAACCGCAGTCCAAATAAATGATCGGCCCTCAGCGTTCCGTTATCCGCGCGGTGAAGGCACAGGCGTTGCGATGCCGAAAGAAGGCGTGCCACTCGAAATCGGTAAAGGCCGCATCGTGCGAGAAGGATCGAAGGTCGCGATCCTGTCACTTGGCACACGCTTGGAAGAATCTCTCAAAGCAGCCGATCAACTTGGCGCGTTTGGATTATCGACAACCGTGGCCGATGCGCGCTTCATGAAGCCGCTTGATGAAGATCTCATCCGCCAGTTGGCGCGCGATCATGAAGTACTGATCACGATTGAAGAAGGCGCGATTGGTGGCTTCGGAAGCCATGTTCTGCACTTCCTGACAAACGAGGGGCTGCTGGACAAAGGCCTGAAGGTACGCAGTCTTGTGCTGCCCGATACATTCATCGACCAAGATAAGCCTGAAGCCATGTATGCCAAAGCAGGTCTTGATGCGGCGGGCATTATCTCGACGGTTTTCAAAGCATTGGGACGCTCTCAAACCCATGACTTGACGGCAGCACGTACAGGCTGAGACCACCTTTGAGGCGCGGCGTTATGCTTCGCTGCGCCTTCATGTGGCCAGTTCAACGTCGGAAGCGGGCTATGGAAACCAGCTACGGGATATTGAAAATCGTAGGTGTTTTTGGCGTCGCACTTGGTCTGATGGCCTACGAATTGATATCGCTGCGCAAATCCATGCGTGAAGAAAATAAGAGTGAAAGCGCTGAGACGAAAAACGGCACGCGGCCTTCAACCGACGTATAGGAACGCGCGCGCATGTCTGCCTGGCCGCTGGCATTTTTTGAATTTTTTATGGTGATTGCATTTGCAATCGGCTGGCTCATTCTAGAATGGTATTGCAAGCGCTTCGATAAGCCGCCTGAATCAGAAAACACCAACTCACTCGAAACGCCACGCGCGCAGCCTGACAACAAAACGAACATCGATCATAGCTAGCCTGCGATGCGCGGCATCCGGAAGTGCAGCAAAGTTTGCACCCATCGCTTATCGAAACGGTCAAGCGACAAACTCTCGTGCATGGCACGCATGGCTTTGCCACCAATTCGTGTTTCAATCATCGAACGCGCATAGAATGGTGTATCTTCACACGTCTCGATGACGCGCGGCAAAACTCCGGCATCAGAGCGTGTTTCGCGTGGAATGCGCCAGATGGATGTCGTCGGCAATGGCGCTCTGGGTGGCGGTGATTCAATATCTGACGCCGTGCCGTCTTTGCTGATGGCCGTCGCCAATGAAAACGCCCCGTCACGCCGACGCAAACCGTCATAGAAAATCGTCGTGCCGTTGTCTGAACTTGCACGTGCCCAGTCCCAGCCCGAAAACGTGTCCTCCAAAGGCGTTTCACCTGTATTCCAATCAAAATATCCCGGTCCAGACCATGATAGGCCAGGTTTTTGAAAATCGAGGTGAACACGAGAGAAAGGCGCAATCGGACGCCAATAATGCTGACCGTCTCGAGATAATTGAAATGAGCGGCGTGTGGTGGCCGAAGGACTGAGCCTAATCTTGCCTCTCAAGCGTGAGGGGATGGGCACCGTAATCTCATCGACATCGATAACGAGATCGCCGCCCTCCCAAAACATCCGGCTCGGGCCAACAGAAAATTCATTGTTAGAGCGCGTAAGGGCGCCTCGTCCACGCTCGGTTAAAGCCCAGCGTTTGCCCCCTTTGCCATACAGCGCGACGTTGATCGCGCAGTGGTTGGCTGGATCTCCCAAGCCCCGGCTGCGCGCACGCGCGTAATAAGGTGAAAAGACACTTCCTATGAAGGCGATAACGGTGAGGCCATGGTGGCCGTCGTCGCTGATCGCATCGACATACCACCATGCATATCCATTATTCGCGACCGCCTGGGAAAAATCGGGGCCGCCATCACTTTGCATCGTATCGCTAACCTTCTTGCAGATGATGCCAATTTGGCATTGCGTGTGTCAGAGAGTAGTGTCTATATTAAATGACACTATTTGACGACCAACCAAATTTACAGCTCCGCGCGCGAGAGGCCCTCATGGACGCCACAACGCGAATTGAGAAGGCCCTTGATGCGGCTCTTGAGCGAGCGGAGGTCCCAGAATGTCCTCCCAAACTTGCCGCGGCGATCCGGTATGCCGTCCAACCTGGCGGTGCCCGCATTCGACCGCGGCTCTGTTTGGCGGTGGCTGCCGCTTGCGGAGACGATCACCCAGCACTGACAGATGCTGCTGCTTCGGCCATAGAAATCTTGCATTGCGCGTCGCTCGTTCATGATGATTTGCCGTGCTTTGACGATGCCGAACTGCGTCGAGGCAAGCCTTCTGTGCACAAAGCTTTCGGCGAAGCGCAAGCGGTGCTCGTCGGCGATGCGTTGATTGTAATGGCGTTTGAGACATTGGCTCGCGGCGCAGCACTTGTCCCGCAGCGTTTGCCGGGATTGGTCATGACGATAGCGCGCTCAACAGGCGCGCCGACTGGTATTATCGCAGGCCAAGCTTGGGAATCAGAGCCGAATATCCATCTCTCAAACTATCATAAAGCCAAGACGGGATCGCTCTTTGCGGCAGCCACAATATCTGGTGCTTTAGCAGCGGGCGCCGATCCTGATCGTTGGAGACTTCTTGGAGAGCGGTTAGGCGAGGCCTATCAAGTCGCCGACGATATCCATGATTTGATGTCGAACGCTGAAGATATCGGCAAGCCATCAGGGCAGGATGCAATTCACAATCGACCAAGTGCGACGGCTGAGCTCGGCTTCGGCGGCGCCGTAGATCGCTTGCAATTACTATTGTCAGAAGCCGTCCAATCGATTCCCCAATGCCCCGGGGCACAAGAATTACGCGGCATCATCATAGCGGCCTCGAAAGCGTTCGTGCCAAAGGGCATCGCGCAGCGCGCAGCCTGATGTCCGAGGGATCTATGGGTGACCCTCGCGGTTTCGCACGCGTTTTAGAATCGCCAATTGTGAACAAAATTCGTGAGAAGACATCTGCAACGCGCAACGCCCTTTTAGGCAGTTTAACTTTTCAAAGATGGGCATCGGCTTTGCCCTTGACGCGCCCCGTGGCGCAGCGTCGTGCCCGCGAAGTTTTCGATTTATGCGCAGGCTTCGTTTATTCGCAAATATTATACGCGTGTGTGAAGTTGCAACTCTTCCAGCTCTTGAGCGGTGGAGCGCGGAATTTATCCCAAATTTCTAGTGCACTGAATCTCGCTCCTGAACCGACGCGCCGACTGCTTGATGCGGCTGCTGCTTTAAAGCTTGTCGAGCGGTTTGGTGCAGATCGCTACGGTCTTGGCCCCCACGGTGCCGTGATTGCGGGCAATCCTGGAATTCTGAAAATGATCGAGCATCACGCGATGCTCTATGCCGATTTATCAGATCCGGTGGCATTGTTGCGGGGTGAACGTAAAGATGCAGCGCTGTCCAGTTACTGGGCATACGCCACATCCACATCAGCAACTGACTTAGCAGACGCGCGCATCTCCGAGTACACCGCGCTGATGGCGGCATCGCAAACGCTGATTGCTGAAGAAATATTGGCGACTTATCCAATCGCACAGCATCGCTGTTTGATGGATGTCGGTGGCGGAGATGGAACATTTGTCCGTGCCGTTGCAGCAAAAATTCCAAGTATTGAACTTAAAGTTTTTGATTTGCCTGCCGTTGCAGAGTGCGCCCGACAGAAGTTTGCAAGCGCGGGAATATCACAACGCGCCACCGCTCACGGCGGTAACTTTTTTTGCGATCCGCTGCCCGAAGGTGCCGATCTCATTTCGCTGGTTCGCATTATCCACGACCATGACGACGAGCCCGTTCGAAAATTATTTTCTCAAGTGCGGCGCGCTTTGCGTCCAGGCGGAAAGCTAATAGTCGCCGAACCAATGTCAGGGTCGCGTCGCGCAGAAACCGTCGGCGACGCCTATTTCGGCTTCTATCTCATGGCGATGGGCAGTGGACGCCCGCGTTCAGCTTCAGAAATCATATCCATGCTGCAACGCGAAGGCTTTACGTCTGCGCGCGAAATCAGAACGCGCATGCCCTTGCAAACAAGTTTGATCGTCACCGAAGTTTCATGAAATATGTAAACGTGCCTTGACATCATGGTGCGTCAGCTTACAGTTACACATATGGGGCGGTCTGCCTCGGGGAAGTAGCCGAAAGATTTGACATGGCACGCCCACGTCTAAGTACAACTGCGGTGGTTCTGGAAAAGCCAGAGCATCTCGTGCTGAGCCAAATGACGCTGCCAGATGTCGGTGACGAGGATGTCGTCGTCGATATTGAATGGAGCGGCATCAGCACAGGCACGGAGCGGTTGTTGTGGTCTGGCCGGATGCCGATGTTCCCAGGCATGGGCTATCCGCTCGTGCCGGGCTACGAGTCGGTTGGGCGTGTCAGTGACGCCGGCTTGAATGCAAAAGTGTCGGTTGGTGACCGCGTATTCGTGCCTGGTGCAAAATGCTTCGGCGACGTCAAAGGACTTTTTGGCGGGGCAGCCTCTCGCCTCGTGGTGCCAAGTCAGCGCGCTTGGCGCTTCGATAATGCCATCGGCGAACAAGGCGTATTGTTCGCTCTAGCGGCCACCGCTTATCACGCCGTAGCTGCCAATGGTGCGCGTCAACCCGATCTCATCGTCGGACATGGCGTGCTTGGGCGGCTGATTGCACGCATAGCGGTTATAAATGGTGCGGAACCTACGGTTTGGGAAACGAACGCCGATCGCACCGGTGATGCCAATGGCTATCGCGTGATTGACCCCGCAGCAGATTCGCGTCGCGACTATCAATCCATTTACGACGTAAGCGGTGATGCCGGTCTGCTCAATACTCTCATCTCGCATATCACGCATGGCGGAGAAGTCGTTCTCGCTGGATTTTATAGCGAGCCGCTGACATTTGCCTTTCCGCCAGCCTTTATGAAAGAGGCACGCATACGCGTTGCTGCCGAATGGCGTGAATCCGACATGGTCGCAGTTCGCGATCTCGTCGAAACCGGGCGTTTATCGCTCGACGGGCTCATCACACATCGCGTCGATGCGATGGATGCCAGCTCAGCATATCGCACAGCCTTCAACGACCCCCTATGCCTCAAAATGATTTTAGATTGGAGAGCATGCTCATGAGTTCTTGCGGCAGTGTCGCTTTGGCCCCGGCCAAAAGTACGAAACAGCCAAGCATGGCAGACTTCCTCCGCGTGGAGGCTTCGATTGAACCCGATGCCGTCCCGGAAGAAGGATCTGAAACCAAGCAAACGCAAATCATCGCTATTTACGGCAAGGGTGGCAGCGGCAAAAGCTTTGCGCTAGCAAATCTCTCTTACATGATGGCCCAACAAGGCAAGCGTGTGCTGTTGATTGGTTGCGATCCCAAAAGCGATACGACATCACTGCTTTTTGGCGGACGCGCGACGCCCACGATTATCGAAACATCTGCGAAGAAAAAGCTAGCCGGAGAAGACGTCAAGATTTCTGACGTGTGCTTCAAGCGCGACGGCGTTTTCGCAATGGAACTTGGTGGACCCGAAGTTGGTCGCGGATGCGGTGGCCGTGGCATCATCCACGGTTTCGAACTGCTCGAAAAGTTAGGCTTCCATGAGTGGGGCTTTGACTATGTGTTGCTCGACTTCTTGGGCGACGTCGTCTGCGGCGGATTCGGCCTGCCGATCGCCCGCGACATGTGTCAGAAAGTTATTGTCGTCGGCTCGAACGATTTGCAGTCACTGTACGTTGCCAACAACGTGTGTTCGGCGGTTGAGTATTTCCGCAAGCTCGGTGGCAACGTCGGCGTCGCCGGCATGATTATCAACAAGGACGATGGCACCGGGGAAGCGCAGGCTTTCGCCGACGCTGCGGGCATCCCCGTACTTGCCGCCATTCCAGCCAACGAAGATATCCGCCGCAAGAGCGCAAATTATCAAATCATCGGCACGCACGCGAGTGAGTGGGGACCGTTGTTTGCGGGGCTTTCCGAAAACGTCGCCACGGCACCACCCGTACGACCCACGCCACTCACTCAAGATGACCTCCTCGCGTTGTTCAAAGCCGATGTTGTCGGCCGCGGCGTGACGCTGGAGCCCGCGAGTTTCGAAGATATGTGCGGCGGTACGATCATCGAGAAGCCGTCCCTCGAAGTTGTTTACGAAGCCGTTTGATCATTACCAAGGCGCAGCAATCGCAATGACCGAGTTGGGGCCAAAATCAGAAAATCATGCGACGACCTCGACAGAGGTTGTTTATGATCAGGCGTCCGAAGTGTTGGTGTCGAACGATGCAGTAGCTGAAGTTCCAGCAGCTAAAGACGTGATTGCAATTAACAAGTCTGCGACAGCGACCGATGGTTTAGGCTGCCATTCGGGAAAAGACAAAATGCTCGAAGCTGCGAAAGCAGCAGGCAAGAGCGAAACTCTTGATCGCTACGCGCAGGATTATCCCAAAGGCCCGCACGATCAGCCCCAAAGTATGTGTCCGGCATTCGGTTCGCTGCGCGTCGGCCTTCGCATGCGCCGCACGGCAACCGTGCTCTCAGGCTCGGCGTGCTGCGTGTATGGATTGACGTTCACGTCGCATTTTTATGGCGCGCGTCGCACCGTCGGATACGTGCCTTTCAACTCTGAAACGCTTGTCACGGGCAAGCTGTTCGAAGACATCCGCGACGCGACCTATAAGCTCGCCGACCCCGACCTGTACGACGCCGTCGTCATTATTAATTTGTGCGTACCGACAGCATCCGGCGTGCCGCTGCAATTGCTACCAAAGGAAATCAACGGCGTTCGAATCATTGGCATCGATGTGCCAGGCTTTGGCGTGCCAACACACGCGGAAGCCAAAGATGTTCTCGCTGGCGCAATGCTGAAATACGCGCGCGGCGAAGCCGAGCAAGGCCCAGTCCTTGCGCCACGTGCAGGTCGTGCAACGAAGCCGACCATCGCGCTTGTCGGCGAAATGTTCCCCGCCGATCCCATGAGCATCAGTGCGATGTTGGAGCCGATGGGACTGGCAGCAGGTCCGGTCGTCCCCACACGCGAATGGCGCGAACTATATAGCGCTCTAGACTGTGCGGCTGTTGCGGCCATCCATCCCTTCTACACTGCATCGTTCCGCGAGTTTGAAGCAGCCAAACGCCCCATCGTTGGCTCAGCACCAGTCGGTTATGACGGCACAGCTGCATGGCTTGACGGTATTGGCGAAGCTTGCGGCGTTCCCAAAGCCCGCATTGATGCTGCCAAGAATGCAGTGCTGCCAGCTATTCAAGCGGCGCTGGCTAAAATGCCGATCAAGGGTCGCATTACGCTATCAGGCTACGAAGGGTCCGAACTCCTCGTCGCTCGCCTGCTCATCGAAAGCGGCGCGACTGTCCACTATGTCGGCAGCGCGTGCCCGAAAACGCGATGGTCGGAAGCTGACCGCGAATGGCTTGAAGCCCGCGGCGTGCGCGTCGTGTTCCGTGCATCATTGGAACAAGATGTCGATGCTATTCACGAATTCCAGCCCGATCTTGCCATCGGTACGACACCCGTTGTGCAAAAAGCCAAAGAGCTGGCAATCCCGGGTCTTTACTTCACGAATTTGATTTCAGCACGGCCTTTGATGGGCCCGGCTGGAGCAGGCTCATTGGCAACAGTTGTCAACGCCGCGTTGGCCAACAAGCACCGCTTCGACGGCATGAAGTCTTTCTTTGAAGGCGTAGGCCAAGGCTTCTCTGCCGGTGTCTGGGAGAAAAAGCCCGAAGACAATCCAGGTTTCAAAATCGAATATAAGCGCCGTCTCGATAAAGAGGCGAAAAAGCGCAAGGCCGAGGAGATGATCTGATGCTCATCCTCGACCATGATCGCGCAGGGGGTTACTGGGGTTCTGTTTACGCCTTCACGGCGATAAAGGGCCTGCAGGTCATCATCGATGGTCCTGTGGGTTGCGAGAATTTACCGGTAACATCGGTCTTGCACTACACCGACGCGCTCCCGCCCCACGAGTTACCCATCGTCGTAACCGGGCTGTCTGAAGAAGAACTCGGCAAGACCGGTACAGAAGGCGCGATGCGTCGCGCGCACAGATCGCTCGACCCGTCTTTGCCAGCCGTCGTGGTAACCGGATCGATTGCTGAAATGATCGGCGGCGGAGTCACGCCGGAAGGCACCAACATTCAGCGCTTCTTGCCGCGCACAATCGACGAAGATCAATGGCAGAGCGCAAACCGGGCGATTTTCTGGCTTTGGACGCAGTACGGTCGCAAGAAAGTTCCCGCGCGACCTGCACGCAAAGAGGGTGAGAAACCGCGCGTCAATATCATCGGTCCCATCTATGGCACGTTCAACATGCCGTCCGATGTGGCAGAAATTCGCCGCCTCATCGAAGGCATTGGCGCTGACGTCAATATGGTGTTCCCGCTCGGCAGCCACGTCGCTGATGTGCCTAAGCTTGTCGATGCCGACGTCAACGTCTGCATGTATCGCGAGTACGGCCGCATGTTGTGCGAAGCCCTTGAACGCCCATACCTGCAGGCACCTATCGGCTTACACTCAACCACTAAATTTTTACGCTCGCTTGGTGAGCTGCTCGGTCTAGATCCAGAACCATTTATTGAGCGCGAAAAGCACACAACCATCAAGCCGCTGTGGGATTTGTGGCGTTCGGTGACGCAGGATTTCTTCGGCACGGCTAGCTTCGCTATCGTCGCCAATGAAACGTATGCCCGCGGCGTGCGCAATTTCCTCGAAACTGAAATGGGCTTGCCTTGCAACTTTGCATTTTCTCGCCGTGCGGGGGTAAAGCCAGACAACGATGCTGTACGCGAGGCTATTCGCAAAACGCCGCCCCTGATCGTATTCGGTAGTTACAATGAGCGTATGTATATCGCCGAAGCGGCAGGACGCTCGATGTACATTCCAGCATCATTCCCCGGCGCAATTATTCGGCGGCACACGGGCACGCCATTCATGGGCTACGCTGGCGCGACATATCTCGTGCAAGAAGTTTGCAACGCATTGTTTGATGCGCTGTTCCACATTTTGCCGCTCGGTAGCGAGCTCGACAAAGTTGAAGCGACACTCGCGCGTCCGCAAGAGCAGTTGCCATGGGATGAAGACGCCAAGAGCGTGTTCGATGACATCCTAGAGCGCGAACCTGTTCTAGTTCGAATTTCTGCGGCCAAACGCTTACGCGACGCCGCTGAACGTGATGCACGTCGCGATGGTGACGAACGCGTCACTTCCGAACACGTTACACGCGCCTTCCAGATGAAGGAGGGCCGCGCCGCATGACAACCTATTTGGCAAATGATTCCGCAAGTTTCCAAAGGACGGAGGGCACGACCATGGCACTCACAATCGACAATCGGCGCCGCTCACAATCAAAATTCAAGCGCACGGAAAGTATCGAATTCCGGCTGATATTTATCGCAGCATTTGCGGTGTTTTTAGTCGCCGCCACTGTGGAACGCATCTTGCCGATGCGTTGGTTGCGCAAGCGCGCAGATCGCAGTCCGAGAAAATCGATATTCGAGCAAGCCAAGGAGGCAGCAAACACATGCGCTGCATACGCCTTCATGGGTTGAACTGAACAGAATTCCTTCCGGGGTCCGGAAGGATGTCGTCCGTGACGGCGTTCGTCATGGTTGTCCCTGCCGCGCGGGAGATGTGCGGTAACGGCCGCAAGGCAAACACGGAGAGTCATATCATGGCTGCTGATAACAGAAGCGGTTCCGTTTCGGGTCTCACAGAGTCCGAAGCGAAAGCGTTTCATGGCGTGTTCATGACGAGCTTTATCATCTTCACGGTGATCGCGCTCATCGCTCACTTCCTCGTGTGGAACTGGCGTCCCTGGCTTCCAGGGCCCGGTGGCTACGCATCCTTAATGGATGGGGTGAACTACGCCGCTAGCTACATCACTTCGTTCAAAGCATAGGAGGCACTATCATGTGGAGAATTTGGCTTCTGTTCGATCCGCGTCGCACGCTGATCGCACTGTTCACATTTCTCTTCGCACTGGCAGTGTTGATCCACTTCATCCTGTTGAGCACAAGCCGCTTCAACTGGATCGAAGGGCCAAGCGCTGCTGCGAAGACGACGTCGATCGAACTACCGCTCATCAAAAAAGAGCTGGTCTAACTCAGGAAACTGGGAACGGGTGGAACCTCGCAAGAGTGTTCCCTCCGTTCCCAAACCACTAGCAGAAGGAGGCAGCCGGCTGAGAGCCGACTGAGTGGAGGATCCGGCCATGGCCATGCTCAATTTTGAAAGAAAGTACCGTGTACGCGGTGGCACGCTGATCGGTGGAGATTTGTTCGATTTCTGGGTGGGGCCGTTTTTCGTCGGCTTCTTCGGAGTTTTGACAGTTTTCTTCATCTATGTCGGCGTCGGTCTTATTTTGTGGGGTGTCGCCAACGGCCCCACTTGGAATCTATTCCGACTAAGCATCAATCCGCCTGCAGTCGAATATGGACTTGGCGTCGCGCCGCTGCTGAAAGGCGGTATTTGGCAAGGTGTCACGGTCTGTGCCATTGGCGCATTCGTATCGTGGGCGCTGCGTGAAGTAGAAATCTGCCGCAAACTCGGTATCGGTTATCACGTACCAGTCGCATTCGGCGTCGCCATTCTTGCATATGTGACGTTGGTTGTGTTCCGCCCGATCCTTATGGGATCATGGTCGTATGGCTTCCCGTACGGATTTTCGAGTCATCTCGATTGGGTATCGACGACAGGATATCAGTACGGAAATTTCCACTACAATCCAGCACATATGATTGCGATCACATTCTTCTTTACAACGTGTCTCGCACTCGCTTTGCACGGCTCGCTCATCTTGTCCGCCACCAACCCGAAGAAGGGAGAAGTGGTGAAGACACCAGAGCACGAGAACACGTTCTTCCGTGACGCAATTGGTTATTCGATCGGAACGCTCGGCATCCATCGCCTGGGATTGTTCCTGGCACTCGCAGCCGTAATCTTCAGTGCCATCTGCATGATTATTAGCGGGCCGCTATGGCTTGAAGGTAATCCGTGGGCCGACTGGTGGAACTGGTGGCTCGACCTAAGCATCTGGGGAAAGTGATGAGGACTGACCATGGCTGAGTATCAAAATATCTTCACGCAGGTCCAGGTGCGCTCACCCGCTGAACTCGGCGTGCACTTGCCACCGCAAAACTCACCGCGCGGAACAGAAACGCGCTTCTCGTACTGGGCCGGTAAGTTGGGCGATGCCCAGCTTGGCCCAGTCTATCTCGGAACGACAGGCTTTATCTCGATAGTATGCTTCGTTATAGCTTTCGAGATTATCGGCCTCAACATGCTGGCATCCGTCAATTGGGACCCAGTACAGTTCGTGCGCCGATTGGCCTATCTTTCTCTTGATCCGCCGGCAGCCAAGTACGGCCTGAGCATTCCGCCATTGAAAGAAGGCGGATGGTGGTTGATGGCAGGCTTCTTCCTGACGACCTCGATTATCCTCTGGTGGGTGCGCATGTACCGTCGTGCACGCGCGCTCAACATGGGGACACACGTCGCCTGGGCATTTGCCGCCGCGATCTGGCTCTATCTCGTGCTCGGATTTATCCGTCCGCTGTTCATGGGTAATTTCAGCGAAGCTGTTCCATTCGGTATCTTTCCGCATCTCGACTGGACCAACAACTTTTCGCTGAATTACGGCAACCTTTTCTACAATCCGTTCCATATGCTCTCGATTGCATTCTTGTATGGCTCAGCACTTTTATTTGCCATGCACGGCGCAACGATCCTTGCCGTATCGCGATACGGTGGCGAACGTGAAATCGAGCAGATAACGGATCGTGGAACTGCCTCTGAACGTGCTGCACTATTTTGGCGCTGGACCATGGGCTTCAATGCCACCATGGAATCGGTCCATCGCTGGGCTTGGTGGTTCGCAGTTCTATGTCCGCTGACGGGCGGTATTGGTATCCTGCTTACCGGCACGGCAGTCGACAATTGGTACGATTGGGGTGTGAAGCACGGCCTTGCCCCAGCCGCCTATCCGTAACTCTTGGTGATCGAGAATTACGCAACATAAACGAAACGCGCGGGCCGCGCTCTTCTCTGGATAAAATCCAGATCAAGAGAGCGGCCCGTATAATTTTTAGACATAACCAATAACCAATTATTTGAAGTAAAGGCCGGGATGATGCCAGACGGCACTATGAGTCAACGCCCTCATGCGATCGTTATCGGGTCTGGATTTGGCGGACTTGCCGCAGCAGTTCGATTGGGAGCGCGCGGCTATCGCGTAACAGTTTTAGAGAAGCTCGATGCACCAGGCGGTCGGGCATATGTCTTTCGCCAAGATGGCTTTACGTTCGACGCAGGCCCAACAATCATTACGGCGCCGTATCTTTTCGAAGAACTGTGGTCACTATGCGGTCGCAAACTCTCTGACGATGTCGATCTGCGGAGTATCGAACCCTTCTATAAAATCCGCTTTGACGACGGCGACATATTTTGCTGCTCGTCGGATGCAGATTCTATGCGCGCGGAAGTAGCGCGCATAGAGCCGCGTGATCTCGAAGGCTTCGAACGCTACATGAAGGCAAGCGAAGAAATTTACGACATTGCTTTCGGCAAGTTGGCCAGTCGGCCATTCCACGAACTAGGTACGCTCGTACGTGCTGCCCCAGACCTCGTACGTCTTGGTGGATATCGTTCGGTCTACGCAAAAGTCAGCCAATATTTCACAAGCGAAAAGCTACGCCTAGTGTTCAGCTTCCACCCGCTACTGATTGGTGGAAACCCGTTCAACACGACGGCCTATTATTGCCTCATCGCACATCTCGAACGAAAGTTTGGCGTGCACTATGCCATTGGCGGCACCGGCTCATTGGTGCGCGGGCTAGGAAATCTCATCGAAGGGCAAGGCGGAACAATTCGATGCAATTCTGAGGTCGCACAAATCATTGTCGAGAATAATCGCGCGAAGGGTGTGAGGCTAGCATCCGGTGAGACGATTCCTGCCGACGTGGTGATCTCAAATGCCGATGTAGCATGGACCTACAGCAAGCTATTGTCAGAACATAAAAGGCACCATTGGACAGACCGCAAGTTATCTCGCGCTCGTTATTCCATGAGTTTGTTCGTTTGGTACTTCGGAACAAATCGCCGGTTTGATGATGTCTATCATCACACCATCATGCTCGGTCCGCGCTATCGCGGACTGCTCACTGATATTTTCAAGAAAAAGAAATTGGCGGAAGATTTCAGCCTTTACTTACATCGCCCGACTGCGAACGACCCGAGCTTAGCCCCCGCAGGCTGTGATGCATTTTATGTATTGTCGCCTGTGCCTCACTTAAAAAGCGGCATAGATTGGGCGGAGCGTGGCGAAACCTATCGCGCGGCGATTGAGGAGCGGCTCGAGTCAACTCTCATGCCAGGACTTAAAAATAGCATAGTAACGTCAAGACTAATGACGCCGCAGGATTTTCAAGACCGCCTGTTGTCCGTGAATGGAGCTGCGTTTGCACTCGAACCACAACTCTTTCAAAGCGCTTGGTTCCGGCCCCACAATCTGAGCGAGGATGTCGAGCGGCTGTATCTCGTCGGTGCCGGGACGCATCCAGGTGCGGGTTTACCAGGCGTTATATCGTCGGCGAAAATTCTCGATGATATTGTGCCGGACCCAGCCTATGTCTAAAGCGGGCTTCCACACAGCGGCACTTGTACTATGTGCTTGGCACCGGAATAGTCATTACGCTGACAGACCTTCGACTTTCACGGTGCGCAGTTAAGTCTTCGATCACACGCGCAGCCGTAAGTCGGCCCGACATTGCCGCCATTGGAACGCCAGGCCCAGGATGCACCGAGCCGCCTGCAAAATAGAGACCTGCAATGCGAGAAACCGCGGCTGGCCTTTGAAAGGTCGCGTTTGAGCCGTGGCTTGCGCGCCCATAGAGCGCGCCACCCGTTGCAGGAAAAAGGTCGTTAAACGCGCCGGGCGTCGTCACAACGGACGCATCAGAATGTTTTTCGATTTCCAAACCGCAAGCTGACAGAAGTTCGAACGTGCGTGTCTCGTAATCAGAAATGTCATCAATGCTGAAGGCGCTGATGTCGCCATCAGGAGGCGCATTGATCAGCACAAGCAAACGCTCGTCGCCTTCGATAGTAGCGGCCGCGTCATCGCCGCGATCTTGCGCGCAAACGTAAACTGTTGGGGTCATCGGAATTTTCCGCTTGTTGAATATGGACTCGAACTCTTGCTTATAATTCTCTGCAAAAAAAACGTTATGATGCACAAGCGGAAAGCCAGATGAGCGCCCTTTAATGCACCAAGTGATGGCTGACAACGAACGATCTGCACGAGGCGTAGATGGCACGGCAGAAGATGCATCGCTACCCAGTAAGCCACTGCCGATTGCATTCGCATCGCCATTGAATACAACCGCATCAGCGTCAAGCCGCTCGCCACTGCTCATGACGACGCCTTTTGTGCGACCGCGCTCAACGATAATATGTCGAACCTCGCTTTCAAATCGAAATTTAGCTCCTTGGGCTTGTGCAAGTTTCATCAAGGATTGCGCAACTTCGCGCATACCGCCTTTAACTTGCCAAACACCGTCTTGTTCGACGTGAGCGACCAACATGAGCGTCGCTGGTGCAAGTAGTGGCGATGACCCGCAATAAGTCGCGTAACGCCCGAATAATTGTTGCAATCGTAGGTCTTCAAAATGTTCCCCGATCGCAGACCACATGCTCTTCATTGGCGCGGTGCGCCAGAGAGCATCCAACTTACCAAATCCCACTCGCCAAGCTAAATCGATGGGAGACGTAGGTCGCTCGCTCGCAATAAAGGGCTGCACAAGCGTGCGGTAAATGTCTGCGCTGCGTGCGCAAAATGTTCGGTAACCTTCCGCATCTTTGGAACCCGAAAACTCTGCAATGGCATTGGCGGATTTATCGATATCGGCGAACAGATCAAGTCGCCCACCTTGCCGCCAGGCGTGGCGGGCAAGTATATGAGCAGGTGTTAAATCCAAATGATCTGATAGTCGTTCGCCAGCATCTGCAAACAAACTCTCGAAAATCCAACGCATCGTAAATACGGTTGGACCCGCGTCGATACCTGTTCCTGAAACTGAAACATGTCGCATCTTACCGCCAACGACGGCCGCGCGCTCAAGTACAGTGACGTCTGCGCCACGTCGCGCCATATCAATAGCCGCTGCCAATCCACCTGCACCAGAGCCAACGACAAGAATGCGATCATTGGCCATGTAAAGTTTAACCTAAATGAGATGCTGCAATTTCTGCCGTTAAAAGCGTCAGTGATAAACAAATAGTGTCGGCGTCGTGTTCCATGAACGTCTGACGTGAATTGCCGGAAAATGAGTGTGAAATGCAAGCCGCAAATATTCAACAACATCAAGGAACACGTAAGCAGACTGTACACAAGAAGTACAAGGGCTTGACCAGTGCTGTATGATGCGCACAGTCCAAAATAATAGGACTTGCTTCGGAGCCAGCACGTGTACGAACCACCGCGACCTCGACCCATATCGGCTGTCGCGGCATTGATGAGAGCCGCCATGCGTGGCGATGGCGATTTATTGAGCCTGTTGCCACCCGAAGCCTACAAGGTTGATGCTGGCTGGTTAGGTTTTTCGCGGCGATCCATCTTAATCGTCAACGCGCCAGAACTGACGCGACAGATTATGGCTGACCCTTCAGATCACTTTCCAAAAAACGACTTGATGGTGAGCGCGCTTGAACCATTGGTTGGCAATTCAATATTTGTTTCAAGTGGTGATCTATGGCGTCGCCAGAGGCGAATGATTGACCCTGCATTTTCGCACATTCATCTGAGCCGTGCCTTTACTGCCATGTCAGCGGCTGTAGATGACTATGAAAACCATCTCGAACATCTAGCTCAAAAACAAGAAAGCCTATCGCTCGATCTTGCAATGAGCCAGCTAACTGCAGATGTGATTACGCGAACAGTTTTTTCGAAATCGTTGAAATCGCAAACGGCTCAAGATGTCTTCGAAAGCTTCAGTGAATTTGAACGAAGCCTCGCGCAAGTAGAATTGAAACGGCTCATATTAGATAAGCCCTGGGCTAAAATTCCGCAGCATCCAAGAGTACTCGCAGCTTGCGCGCGTATCAGACGCCATCTTGGTGATCTTGTTGATACACATATAGCCGCGACAGGCGAAAGTTATGAAGATATTGCTTCATCTGTGATTGGTGCGCGCGATTCTATATCGCAATCAACTTTCACGCGCGACGAGGTCATTGATCAGCTCGGTGTCTTCTTTCTTGCTGGCCATGAAACAACTGCCAGTGTTCTCACATGGGTCTTCTTCATATTGGCGACACAACCCAATATCCTAGCGCGCATGCGAGGTGAGATTGACACGATTGTCGGTGATGGCCCCGTTGAAATCGAACACACAAAAAAACTCGCGTTTGTGCGCAACGTTTTCCGAGAAACATTACGCCTCTATCCGCCAATTACTTTCATTCCTCGAGTATCCAACGTTGATACGATAATCGGAAAATATCGCGTTAAGCGCGGTGCGATGATCATGATTTCGCCGTGGACCATACATCGCCACAGCAAGTACTGGCGCAATCCACATCACTTCGATCCAGATCGTTTTACGCCAGAGCGTGAGAGCGAACTGACGCCAGGAGCTTACATGCCATTTGGACAAGGTCCGCGCGTGTGTGTAGGTGCTGCATTCGCCACAACAGAGAGCACTCTCATTCTCGCGCGTTTGATCCGTCGTTTTGATTTCCATGTGAGCAACCCACACCGCGTTCGGCCTGTCGCACGCTTAACGACGAGTCCAGCCGAAGAGATACGGTGCCACGTGACGAGACGAATCCAGACTAGGCATTGATATGATTTTGGGTGTCGCGTTCGCGCCAGCTAATGTCGAACGTCGATGCCTCTCCAAATGTCTCACCTTTGCAAATGGATCGCGCGATAATCTGCGAGGCCATGATCGGCATGAGGAGCAGGGGAAGCGGATCTCGCCATTGCCATGTCACATCGCGCGCTGTCATGAGATGATGGAGATTGCTGCGAAAATTCTTCCTATTGAAGAATGATTTTTGTGTTTCCGTCAGGCATGGAAATAATTGCTGCATAAAGAGTGCGGTTCGCAAGCGTGGCCTTGCATCGCCCGTCACATGAAGAATTGCGGTGCAAAGATCCTCATTTTTTAAGAAATGTATGCCGCTAGTTGCGCGTGGATTGCATTCTATCGCGAAAGCTTGGCCATCAGGGCGAAGGATCATGTCAAATGATACGAAGCCAGTATAAGAAGTCTTGCGAATAAAATGATCGATCCAATCCAGAATAACCTGTTGTTTAGGAATTCGTTCAAAGCACACGGCCACAGTGCCAGACATTACAGCAGCACGATAAATAATGGTCGTACAAACGCACCCGTTTTGCGCGATAGAGAATGTCGAGTAGAGATCCCCTTCAATTCTCCTTTGTACAATTAGATGCTCAGAATGCGGGGGCTGAGCTATGGATTCCCCGCGCTTCAAGTATCGCACTCCGCGACCAGAGCATGAATAGATTGGCTTGATGACGGTGTCTGTGGTTTCTGCCAAGGTTACGGCGCGATGATCCAAAATATCGTAGGTCTCCGGCACTTGAAGACCGAGAGCGCTAGCGAAATCAATAAATCTCTTTTTATGATGAAGGGTAAGAATCAAATTTTGAGGCATCGAAAACAGCGTGACCCCAGGATCAAGTCGCGGCTTAAGCGCAGTCACATACATCGTCTCTTCGGAAACCGGAACGATCAGCTCAACGCTCTCACGTTCGACGATGCTGATAATGTCGTCAAGGTAGGCCTCTGAATCGTCCGCAGGCGCGGCGACTTGAAAACTACGCGCAACGTCTCGTGACACGCCGGTCAAATGCCACCTGAAAGGATCGGCAATAATTACTCGGTAGCCATAATTCTTAAAGGCACGCGCAAGTTCGAGCGCTTTAGGCAATCGACCGATGGTCAAGAGAACCGTCCGTGCCATTTTGCTGAATGATCTCACTCCCAGAATTTTAGCTACTTAGAATTTTTCCCAATCGCTGAGTTATGCGAGGTGGAAATGGAAGTCGTTTGGCTATGCTAGGCTCAGCAGTCTTGAAACCTCAATACTGACCACACATATACACGTTTTACAGGCATACCGTTTTGGCAGGTTAAGTCAGATTTGTACCGTGCTGAACGTTCTGGGGGACGTACATAGAATTCATGAGTCTAAAAGATACCATTGAAGGCTACGGCATTGTCTCGCGTGTCATTCATTGGACGATGGCAGTTGGCATTGTCGCTACTTTTGCCCTCGGGTATTGGATGGTCGGTCTCGATTATTACAGCTCGTATTACACATCAGCTCCAGACTTCCATCGCAGCATCGGCATAGTACTATTTTTTGTTCTAGGGATGCGCTTGGTATGGCGTGTTGTGAGTGTACGACCGAGCGATCAAGAATTGACCAGCTTTGAACGCAAAGCAGCGAGATTAGTGCACGCAAGCTTTTATCCGCTCATCATTGCGGTCACCGTAAGCGGCTATCTCATTTCAACGCTCGACGGCCGATCGATCGATGTATTCGGATTGATATCCATACCATCTATAATTGAAGCGAAAGGGTATGAAGATAGCGCTGGCTTGATCCACGAATATCTTTCTTACGCAACTCTAGCGTTGGCGTCTGTTCACGCTCTTGCAGCTCTCAAACACCATATGCTCGATCAGCACAATACATTGACCCGTATGTGGTCAGGGCCAACCAAAAATAGATAGATCGCAACAACATTGAGGATAACCACTATGATACGTCGCTACGCACTCGCCGCTTTGATCGCAGTTGTGACAACAATGAGCACGCCGAGCATCGCGGCGGATTATGTGATCGATACCAAAGGAGCTCATGCGTCGATTAATTTCCGCGTGAAGCATCTAGGTTTTAGCTGGTTGGTGGGACGCTTCGATAAATTCTCAGGAAATTTTACATTTGCTGCCGATAATCCGGCTGCCTCTCAAGTCAAAGTGGAAATCGATACGACAAGTGTCAACTCGAACCACTCTGAGCGCGACAAGCATTTGCGCAGCGCAGACTTTTTGGATGTTGAGAAGTTCCCTAAGGCGACATTCGAAAGTTCGAAAGTGACATTGGATGGCACTGACAAGGCAACAATTGTCGGCAACTTGACTTTGCATGGCGTGACCAAGGAACTGACAATCCAAGCAACGCGTATTGGCGGCGGTCAAGATCCTTGGGGCGGCACTAGAGAAGGATTTGAGGGGACTACTAAATTCGCATTGGCAGACTTTGGGATCACAAAAGATCTTGGTCCGGCCTCTAAGGATGTCGAGCTAACGCTTCACGTCGAAGGCGTTAAGCAATAATCTAGGATCAGGATTGAACACGCGCGCCAAAAATTAGATTTGCGCGCGTGTTTATTTGATCAGACCCATGTGCCATGCCCAAAAACTAGGCTGCAAGATTTTCGTCACATGACTTTTTCAATGACCTTGCCGCGCTGTAACTAGTGCATATCGGTCAAGACCCTTAGAATTTGCATCACGATCAATAACTTGAAATGTTGGCCACAGGCGCCGAGCTGATCGCGTGAGGACTAGATTATGTGGCTCGTCAAATACGCCATCGTCCACCGACACAGTGTTGGCGTTCTCGCGATCCTGCTTCTACTGTTTGGCGCATTGTCTGCCCGCCGAATGTCCACGGACATTCTACCAACAGTAAATATCCCAGCTATCAATGTCATCTGGACCTATCAAGGTCTGAACGCACAAGAGATGGCTAGCAAAGTGACGTCGTTCAGCGAACTCGCAATCATGAACAACGTCGATAATATCCGCGAAGTACGCTCCGAAACTTTAAATGGCGTCGCCATCATTCGCATCGAGTTCCAGCCCGGAACGAATGTCACGAATGCATTCGGCCAAGTGACGTCTGTGAGCCAAACGATTTTGCGGCGTATGCCGACTGGCACAACACCGCCGCTCATCGTTCCCTACATTCCCTCAAGCGTGCCAGTGCTGCAATTGGTCTTGGCATCTGACACCCTTACCGACGGTGCATTGTTCGACTACGCACGCCTACAATTGCGCGGGCAAATCCAATCAATTCCGGGAATTCGACTTTCTCTGCCTTATGGAGGTGCAGCACGCCAAGTCATGATCGATCTCAGGCCAGAAGCATTGCAGGCCTATGGTTTATCGGCGAGCGATGTGGCACGTGCGGTTGGATCTCAAAACCTAACACTGCCTTCAGGATCACTCCGAACAGACTCGCGCGAGATTATGATCACGACAAACGCGAGCCCAGAGGCCATTCAATCGTTTTCAGAATTGCCGCTACGATCGGTTGACGGTCGCATTGTGAAAGTCGCCGATGTAGCAAGTGTTCGCGATGGTCAAGCTGTACAATCGAATATTGCTCGACTAGACGGGCAAAACGCAGTTCTTGTTTCGATCTTGAAACTCGGCAATGCTTCGACAGTAGATATCATTCGCCAGATTAAAGAGCGCTTGCCGACACTGCGCGCAGCAGCACCGCCTGGCGTGACAATCGAGCCAGTATTCGATCAATCCGTATTCGTGACGAACGCTGTCGATAGCGTCTTGAAGGAAGCCCTCATAGTTGGTCTGCTCGTTGCGCTCGTCGTTCTCATTTTTATTGGTAGCTGGCGATCATCTCTGATTGTTTTGACATCCATTCCGTTGGCATTGCTGGCATCTGTAACGGGATTGTCTCTAGTAGGTCAGACCTTCAACTTAATGACGCTTGGCGGACTGATGTTAGCCATCGGCATCCTGGTCGATAACGCCCTCGTTGAGATTGAAAATATTAATCGCAATCTTGAAAATGGCATGCCGCTGAATGACGCGGTGCTCAAGAGTGCAAGTGAGGTCGCGTTTCCAGAATTCGTTTCCACGCTGGCAATTTGCATCGTGTTTTCGCCGCTATTCCTGCTCACTGGCACTGCGGCGTTTGTATTCGTGCCACTGGCACTCGCCGTCATATTTGCAATGATCGCATCTTACATCCTCTCACGCACGCTGGTGCCCTCGCTTGCGATGATGATGCTCAAAGCGCACTCTTCTGATGACGCGCAAAGTCACCAAAATTCAGCACTTTCGAAGAGGATAGAGCGCACTATTGACGGTGCATCAGAGTCATCTGCTCGTGTGATAACAAAGCTCGTACGCTATAAAATTATCCCGACTATCGTATTTACTGCAGTGGTCGTCGTAGGTGTGTTGACCGCTAGCAAACTCGGTCGTGAATTTTTTCCAGAAACCGATGCTGGCATGTTGCGACTTTACGTCCGCGCAACCCCAGGCCAAAGGCTGGAAGAAACAGCGCGCACGTTTGCCGAAGTCCAAAGAGCAATACGCGACGTCATCCCAGCCAATGAAGTTGGTTTTATCGCTGAAAATATTGGCTCACCAGAGCCCGTCAATTTAGCTTGGGTTGAAAGCGGCGTCATAGGATCTTTCGACGGCGAAATACTCGTTCAGCTGGGTGCTCAGCATGCTCCGACGGCCGGCTACATTTCCGCAATTCGTCGCGTAATCAAAGAGCGTTTTCCGGAGTTGATAGTATATTTCCGTCCGGCTGACGCGACCTCTCAGACTTTGGCAGGCTCCGCGCAAACTGCGATTGAAGTCCGAATAATTGGTCGCGATGTTGCTGGCAATAACGAAGTCGCACGCAAGCTTATTGACAAGGTTCAAAGCATCGATGGCGCATCCGATGTGGCCATCCGGCAAGTTCGCAATCTACCAAGTTACAATATTGAGATCGACCGCGCTCGCGCACTTCAGCTCGGCGTAACACCGCAAGACGCGGCCAACGCACTCCTTGCCACGCTCGGATCTTCTGGGACTGTAACGCCGAGTTTTTGGAGCGATCCCAATGTCGGTAGTTCTTATGCAGTCCAAATCATAGCGCCGCCATCTAATTTAATTTCAGTCGAGCAACTCTTGAATACACCTGTTCGCGCTTCGATCGGCGGGCAAGTCGTAGCTCTGCGCACAATAGCGACACTTCAATTGCGACCAGTGCCAGCAAACGTTGAAAGAACGACCTTGCAACCAACAGTAACTCTATTGGCAAACGTCGAAGGCCGTGATCTGGGCAGCGTATATAATGAAATTTCCGCAGCCATCGCCGATGTAACGCCAAGCCTTAAACCCGGCAATCGTATCGATATTGCCGGACAAGCACGCGAAATGGATCGCGCCTATGCAGAAATGGCTGGTGGGCTCGCGCTCGCCACTGTGCTGGTATACCTCGTCATGGTCGTTAATTTTCAGTCGTGGTTGTTTCCCTTAATTGCCATGAGTGGCTTGCCAATCGCGATCACAGGCGCAGTGCTAGGGCTTTATTGGACAGGGACGCCGCTGTCGGTACCAGCATTGACAGGACTTATTATGGTCATCGGCGTTTCAACGGCCAACTCAGTGCTCGTCACAAGTTTTGCGCGGGATCAGCTATTGGCGGGTCGGTCTGCATTTGATGCTGCGATAGAGGCAGCTAGAACCCGTTTTCGACCGGTGTTAATGACGGCAACCGCGATGATTATCGGCATAGTGCCCATGGCTTTGGGGCTAGGCGAAGGTGGCGAACAGAACGCGCCCCTTGGCCGCGCTGTTGTCGGTGGCCTTATCCTTGGCACATGCGCTACGCTTTCACTGGTCCCGTTCCTGTTTGCTGTATTAGCCAATAGACGTGCACATCATAAATTACGGCTATCAACTCACGAAACTGCTCCCATGGAAAATGCTGCCATGCAAGCTGGCGAATAAGAGGACGGCATAATATGTCGACGACACGTAAAAAGTTGGCGATGGGTGTCGGCCTTATAATCCTGACGATAGCCGGCGGGGCTGCTTGGCTGGCTAACGAACAAAGTATTCTAGCTCAGCAACCAGCAAAAGAGCCTAATCAATCCTCGTCGCCCGCGCGTCAAGCGCGTGTCGTTCATCCCGAGCCTGTGAATTCACAAGGTGAGTTATCGCTCATTGGGCGAACGGCACCTGTTGAACAAGCGCTCGTAGCCTCGCGGGCAAATGGATTTGTGGCTGAACGTTTCGTCGATATCGGTGACAAAGTTAAAGCTGGTGATCTGCTTCTTGTAGTCGATGCGCCAGAAGTAGCCCAAGAGCTGGCAAGATCACAAGCTGCCGTGGAACAAGTGAAGGCAAGATTAGAATTGGCCAAGCTCAATTTTGAACGGGCGCAGTCTCTCGTTACCAAAGGACATGTATCGGAGCAGTTGCGCGACGAACGCCAAGCGACTGAGCGCACGACGATAGCGGATTTAGCAGCCGCAGAAGCAGAAGTGCGCAGGCTCGAAGAGTTGCAGAGCTTTCAACGTGTGAAAGCTCCTTTCGATGGCACAATTGTTAGTCGTCAAGTGGATCGTGGCGATCGCATTTCGACGAACGATAATCAATCAGGAAAAGCTCTGTTTCGTATTGCACGTTTAAACGAATTGCGAGTGGAAATCGATGTACCGCAATCCTATGCCTTGAAAGTTCGTACAGGCACGCAAGCACGCGTTACGTTCAATGAACTACCTGGAGAAGTATTTGACGCTCGCGTCGTGCGCAGTGCGGGGCTCATCGATCCAAGCTCTGCAACAATGCGCGCCGAACTCATTATGCCCAATCCCGGCGAGCGCATTCCTGCTGGATTAAACGGACAAGTCAAACTTCAAATATCAGGCGCTCTGGAAGTCGTCAGCGTACCAGCCAACACTCTTGTTATCCGCGATGGTCAACAGCGCGTGGCAACGACAGACGCTGACGGCAAAGTATCATTTAGGGCCATAAATGTAGGTCGTGATCTGGGTGAGCGCGTTGAAGTCATATCGGGCCTATCGCAAAAAGATCGCGTGATATTGAGCCCAAATGCGCTACTACGCGAGGGTGACAAAGTTGATGTAACTATGGCGACCGCTGCCAAGAAAGCAGCAACACAAACGAAATAATGACCCACGACTTGTTGTGCCTATATTCGGCTTCAACCAATACGCATTGAATGATGCAAGATTTTATAAGGTATTCGACCTTCTCTAATTGCAGTTCGGCAGGCCCTGAAATCTTATCAAGCCCCAACCAAATATAGGATCACGACCAACAGATCCGAGGTCTTTTGCCGAGCTGGCAAGTTTTTCCGTTGCGACTGTGGGTGTGTCGCCAGATGCTATGCGCAAGGCGATAGCTGCTGCAACAAAAGGAGATGCGAATGAGGTGCCATCGACAGTCGCTGTGCCTCCTTTGTCAGAAGCAACTGAGATGCCAACACCTGGCGCAGCAAAAGCAACATAGTCGCCTCGATTGGAAAGTCGCGACGCTCGCAAATTAGAGTCGACTGCCGATACAGCGACAACGCCTTTATAGCGTGCTGGATATCCACTGCTTGAATTTCTTGACGGCTTGCCGCTTGCCGCAACAATACTAATTCCTCGTTGTAGAATGTTAGCAATACTTTTTTCCAATATTGGATTAGGCGGACCTGACAAACTCATATTGATCACAGAAACTTTGCTTTCTGAAAGCCAGTCAAGTGCCGCAACGAGATCAAAGGTATCCGCCTGATCTAAGTTGCCCACGCGGTGAAAAGCATCGGCTGCAAAAATGCGCGCATTTGGAACGATACCAGTCACGCTAGATCCATGACGTCCGGCCAGAAGACTGACCACACCGGTGCCGTGGGCGTCATGTGATGGTGCACGATCAGAGCGACGCAACGTTTTGGTTACGATCTTCGCACCAACAAGGCTCGGATGCTTAAGATCAACCCGCGTATCGATCACACCGATATCAGAACCAACGCTACAATTACCAATATCCGGAATCCATTCTGTAATATTGAATGCTGCACATTGAGTTCGACACGCCTCACCTTCCGTATCGTAGCGCTGATATGCAAATCGTTGGTATATACTATTCGGTGCCGCTTGTGCGCCGCGTGCAATGCTACGGATAGTTCGCAAACTTGCCGTCAAACTTCGGCCAGGAGGTCCTTGGACTCGCGCAATAGACGAGCCAAGTGTACCTGACTGGCCTTGCGAAGCGATGCGAAATCCGTTCCGCGTCAGGCGCTGCCGATCAGATGGACTGAGGCCAATAACAACGAGGTCTGCACGTGTTCTTGGACGATCATCATCATCATCGTCGTCGTCGTCTTCGTCGTCGTCATCGTCATCATCAGCCAAAGCAAAGCCGGACTCAGGCGACCAGGGCTGTGTTGGTAAACACAGGGTCAGCAATCCAACAGTCAAGATGATAAGAAAATGACCTAAGAATTTCATCGACTTCCTCGGAACATGTAAAAATTTTGACGATAATGACTGGACTTGGGAATAGAACGCGTCAAGCAGCGTTGTATTCCCTGTAAGCAGGACGAAAAATTATCATGACCGGTTCGGAAACTGAACTTCGGCTCCAAATTGTCGCGCTGCTTCCACGTCTGCGGCGGTTCGCCTTCGCTTTGACTGGCCGACAAGATGAGGCTGACGACCTCGTGCAGAGCGCATGTTTAAAGGCTCTAGACCGTTTGTCGCAATATGAAGTCGGCACAAGGCTGGATAGTTGGATGTTTAAAATAGTTCAAACAACGTTTCTCGATGAAGTGCGATCACGTAGTCGCCGCGCGAAAGATACAGTCGTGAATGAAGATATCAACGCTGTAGGATTTGATGCGCGTATTCATGAGCGGACCGAAGCAAGAGCCGATCTTGCTATCATCCGAGCCAAAATAAATGAGTTGCCTGCAGAGCAACGCGAGCTGCTCGCCTTAGTTGTCGTAGATGGCATGAGCTATCAAAGCGCAGCTGAAGTACTCGATGTACCCATAGGTACAGTCATGAGCCGTCTAGCCCGCGCACGAAAAAAATTGGCTTCAGCGCTGCAAGATGCAGCAGTTCACGCAATTTAACAGGTGAGTTCTATGACAACCCATCCTACCGATGAGAAATTGATGGCTTACGCCGACGGGGAGTTGAGCCATCAAGAGGCAGTTGAAATTGAAGCTTTCCTGGAAGTCAACGATGAGGCGCGTGCGTTGGTCGAACAATTCCAGCGGAATGCTGAACGTATAAAGGCAGCCTACGTACCAACACTCAATTCTGCTGTGCCCGATAAACTAATCGATGCGGTCATGAGCTCGCCAACACGCGCGAAATCAACAGTCATTCAAATGTCTGAGTTTCGCAAGTCGATCAGTAAAAATTCGTCTATGGCCTTAGCACTCGCTGCCAGTATTGCGCTCGTGATTGGTGCTACTGCAGGTTCTTGGATGACTCAACTGAACCCAACGACAATTCAAACTGCATCCATAGCACTAGGCCCCGTTGCCAAAGGTACGCCCCTTGAAAACCTTTTAGAGAAGCAGCCGAGCGGTACTGAACTTGCAACAAACGATGAGGCTAAGTCTGAGCGCTTGTTAGTGATTGCTACATTTCGAGATTCTAAAGATCGAATTTGCCGTGAAATCGAAGTGCTCGATGATGCATTAGGAAAGCAACCTGTCGCAGCAGGCGTCGCCTGTCGCAACGCTGGTGCAGCTACATGGGTTGTTGAAGGAGCTGCACGTGTAAAAGTGGCGAATGCTGCGTCCAGCACAGATTATGTACCATCTGGAGCCAATGAAGCCGATGTCCTCCAAGGACTATTGAATATTCTCGGAGCTCGTGAAGCATTGGCACCAAATGATGAGCGCAGCCTTCTGGATCGTGGATGGCAGTGAGCAAATCAGACACTCAATCCATTGAGCTGGTCTCAATCAAATATTTCGCAATTTTGCTTTTCGCAGTCGCGATCTCAATCGGCATATGGGATGCCAGCACAACTCTATCGGTGCAAGGTCGTTGGACGCTCATAATCTTTGCACTTGCAATGGTCGGTTGGATCATGACCCCAATCGACGATACGTTAGTATCGCTTGCAGCAGCACTTGGGTTGGTAATCACAGGTGCGGCTTTAGAAAGCCAACTTTATGCATCTCTCGGCAACGAGTTTGTCTGGCTGCTCATTTCAGCTTTCATGTTGGCAGAGGTTTTAAAACAATCGAAAATTACAGAATTGATTGCGAAATCTGTACTTAGGAACGCAAAGTCATTCAGAGAACTATTTTATAAGCTCACACTCTTCATCACAGCGACAGCAGTGGTGGTACCATCGACATCAGCGCGCGCAGCAATGTTAGTGCCTATTTATTCAGGGTTGGTAGCAACAACAAACTCACCAAACCTCATCAAAGCATATTCGTTGTTGTTTCCGAGCGTCATTCTCTTATCAGCAGGTGGCTTCCTGACCGGCGCAGGCGCGCATCTGATTGCTCTCGAATTGCTGACGTCGGTAGCGCCACAAGCTGAACCGGTCGGTTATGCAAGATGGCTTGCATTATGCCTGCCCATTGCATTGACGTCATGTTTCGCTGCAACGGAGATCATTCTAAGGCTCTATGTCGATCGTGAAGAAGTTCTGCAGGATAACAAAGAAACAGCACCCGCAATCGGCCAGCTCAATCGACAACAAGTATTCATCATTTCCACAGCTGCGTTCACTGTCATTCTCTGGGCAACATCGAATATTCATAACATCGGGCTGGCGATGATTGGTGTGGCGGCAGCGCTTATCCTATCTCTCAAAACATATTCAGGCGTCGATCTCAAAACTGCGATGCGTGGCGTAGAGTGGCCTCTCGTCATCTTCTTTGCCGCAGCGATTTTTCTCGGTCAGACTATGTTGACGACAGGAGCGGGCCGATGGCTCGCAAATGGCGTTATTGCAGCACTTCCATCCTACTTATGGAAATCCGATGCAATGATTGTAACTGTGATCTGTTTGATCGCATTGTGGTCGCATCTTGTGATCATCTCGCGCAGTGCGCGCGCGGCCATCTTGATCCCAACTTTAGCACTCCCATTGGCAGCCAAAGGCTATTCACCGACGACATTCGTTCTCCTGACCGTTATCGCCACTGGGTTCTGCCAAACCTTTCCTGTAAGTGCAAAACCTGTGACACTTTTTCATAGCGTTTCAGAAAGTGGTTATTCCCAACAAGACTTGCTGCGATTAGCTGCCGCGCTTTTCCCGATTATGATGATTTTGCTTCTGGTAGCGGCACTATACGTTTGGCCAATTCTTGGTCTGCAACTCAAATCATAGGGAATAAAGTCAGAAACTGAGCGTTGTTAGGTCAAATGGCTCACAACAACGCCACGAGGCAAACTCAGATGTCGCTTACAGTTCTCATCGCGCCGTCAGGCTTTAAAGAATGTCTAGATCCTTTTGACGTTGCAGAGGCTATAGCCGAAGGCGTCGCCCGCGCTTGGCAAGACGCACGCATACTCAAGGCACCCATCGCCGATGGTGGCGAAGGATTTACTCGTGCGCTCACCAGCGCGACAACCGGAACATTGTACCCAGTAGACGTAACCGGACCATTGGGAAGTAAAATTTCTGCGCACGTAGGAATTCTGGGAGGCACTGATAGAAAAACAGCGATCCTGGAAATTTCGGCAGCCTGCGGACTTTCTCGTGTTCCGCGAGATCAAAGAAATCCTGCGCTTACGACGAGCTACGGTGTCGGTGAACTCATTTTAAAAGCACTTGATTTAGGTGCTGAACATATCCTTGTCGGTTGCGGCGACAGCGGCGTGAACGATGGCGGCGCAGGAATGATACAAGCCCTTGGCGGTCGCCTGACAAACGCAAATCATGATGAAATTGGCTATGGCGGCGCCGAGCTCAATAGCTTGAGCGCGATAGACTTAAGTGGTCTCGATCAACGCTTACGTCATGTAACCATCGATGTAACTGTCAACTGGCATAACGATCTACTCGGCCCCCGCGGCGTTACCCGCGTCTATGGTCCACAAAAAGGGGCAAGACCTGATCAAATTGATCTGCTGGAAGCAGGGCTAACAAACTACGCTTCTCAGATCTTTGCAACGACGGGGATCGATGTCGGTGAAGCCAATGGAACCGGAGCATCCGGCGGATTAGGTGCTGCCTTTCTAGGAATGCTCGGCGCAAAGCTACACCCTCGCTACGATATCATAATGCAGTATCTCCGCTTTGACGAGTTGTTAGCGCAGGCTGATCTTGTGCTGACCGCAGAGGGAGCACTTGATGAGCAAACTCCGTACGGAAAAGTGCCAGCTGAAGTTGGCCGACGTGCTCGCGAACGAGGGATACCGGTATTTGCGTTGGCAGGATCCATTGGCCCTGGAGCAAAATCAAATCATGAGCAGGGTATAGCTGCATATAGCAGCATCATAGCCACGCCGTGTTCGCTCGCCGATGCTATGAGCTCTGCCGAGCACTTGCTCGCGGACGCTGCGGAACAAGTCTTGCGCACAGTTGCCGCTGGCATGTCACTCGCCCAATCGAACCGAAATCGCATGCGAGGTGGACGACTAGAGCATATCGCAAAACGAACTCAAAAAAATAATGCTCTCAAGAGGAAGGCATCGAAAAGATCTATGATCAGCGCTGAACACTCAAGAAGCACCAACGCAATGATTTAAATTGTCTCTTTGATGTAATTTCATCTGAGAGAACTTGGCGATTACGCGGGAAAATAAACAATGCAAACAGAGGCATGCGAATGGGCCAGCTCTAAGCTGGATGATGAAAAATCAGTTTAGAATGTAACAATCAGCCTCGTAGCACGTATCGCCTATCACAAACATCATGTTGAGATAAGATTTCTTAGGCTCTCAAGCAAAGCCAGACAGAAAAGTTGGTCCGAGTAAAAGACATGGCGAAAATGATACCCATAGCGGCGTTGCTTGGAGCAGCAATATGCTTTTGGGCATTCGGTTCTCATCTGATAGTGCAGCAATCATTGAATTTATCGATTGTAGAAAAAAACTTAGAGCAAGAGTTTCCAAAAATTCAACACGCCGATCCGTTTATGGTCAAAACTATGATTGAAGAAAATAAAGGATCAGCCGTACTGATTGACGTGAGGGAAACGGATGAGTTTGCCGTTTCTAGAATTCCGGGTGCAATACGCATAAGTCCGAATGCTGACCCGGAAAGTATTGCAAGCGCTGTTGGAGACTTGTCCGGAAAGACGCTGATCTTTTACTGCTCAGTTGGCTATCGCAGCTCTAAGCTTGCTAGTGCTGCCCAGCCAGCCTTGAAGTTACAAGGCGCAAGCGAAATTCTTAATTTACGTGGTGGCGTTTTTGCCTGGCACAATGCACAGCTTCCGCTAGCCAACGACCAAACGCAAACACCGTTTGTGCATCCCTACAATGAGCGTTGGGGGCAATATTTGAAGTACAAAAACTTGTCACGCTTAACAGTCGAAGCCGAGAACAACTCTGAAAAATAAAATGGATCGGCTGATAAAGCGTGAAGGACCATGTCTTACTGGCCCACCGCTGACTTAAGCTCCTGTACAAGGATGCGTGTCTCATCGGCGCGCGGTTTCGAAAGCGGCGCCAGGATGCGGAATGCCACAGGCGTGAGAAATAGCGTGAAGAGTGTCGCAAAGCCAAGACCGCCGATAATCACCCATCCCAGAGCAAGACGCGATTCAGCACCAGCACCCGTAGCGAATATGAGAGGTAACGCCCCAAGGACCGATGAAGCCATTGTCATCATGACAGGCCGCAGACGTGTAATGGCTGCATCTCGAATGGCGGTATCGACGTTAGCTCCTTCGTCTCGTCTTTGATTGGCAAACTCGACGATGAGAATGCCGTTCTTCGCCATAACGCCGACCAGCAATACAAGACCAATCTGAGAATAGACGTTGAGAGTGCCCCCCGTAAGTTGAATAGCAATGGTCGCTGCAGCTAAGCCAAACGGAACTGTGAACAGAATGACTAATGCGCTGACGATGCTCTCGAACTGAGCAGCAAGGACGAGAAAAACAATCAATAGCGCGATGCCGAAAACAAACGCAGTATTTTGAGTTGTCTCAGCCAAAGTTTTCGCTTCACCGAGCAGCACGATGGACATGTCCGGATCAAGTACTTCGGCTGCAACTGCACGCATAGTAGCGACAGCATCGCCAAGGACGATGCCTTCATTACGTTGCACACTGACGGCAACAGAGCGTTGACGATCTTCACGGCTTAAACTTGGAGCAATCGCAACTTCCTGCATCGTTACCAGCGATGACAAGGTAATAAAGCTGCCGTCACTAGCTTTCACAAATAAATTGCGCAGATCTGAAGGATCATTAATCGGCCGACCGCCAGCTTTAACCTGTACTTCGATGATTTCATCCTCAATGAAAAGGTCGGCAGCTTTATCGTAGTCAATCATCGCATTGATAAGGCCAGTGATCGTATCAATGGATACGCCAAGTTTGGTAGCAGCTTCGCGATTGATGCGAACAGACAGCTGCGGTTGCGTCGTGTCGAAATCCGTTCGGGCACCTCGAAATCCGGGTGTCTCAGTCAATATATTTGATAATTCGACAGCTTTATCGGCTAAGCGATCATAGTTTGGACCTGCAATCGCAAAACGAAGTCCTTGGCCACCTCCACGAATACCCAAACTATTTGGGGACTGAAGAGAAATCTGAAGACCTGGAATGTCGGCAAATTTCTTCTGCAACTCAGCTTGAATCTGTTGTTGTGAGCGGGAGCGCTCACCCCATGGCGCAAGTGAGGCAACAACGGCTGCGCGGTTCGTGCCACCATTTCCAACTGTGGTCAGAACGCCAGTAATTTCACCTTTGTCCTTATATTCGGCAAGCACCTTCTCAATAGCTCGAGTTTTCTCAGACATGTATTCTAGATTTGCACCCTGCTGAGCGCTAAGACGAATCTGTATAACGCCGCGGTCTTCGGTTGGTGTAATTTCGTTTGGTAGGGTTTTGTAAGCAAGCCATCCGAACGCAGCAAAGCCAACGCAAATTGCAATCACGATCCAGCGCAGGCGCAAGCAAATTTCAAGAATGCCGGAATAAATCCGAGCGATGAGGCTACCTAGCCGCCCAAAAAAACCGGATTGATCGCTGCCTTCCGATGGGTCAGGACCTGTCCCAAGCTTGGCTGCCAACATCGGGCATAAGACGAGTGCAACAACCGATGAAATCGTCACCGAAAATGCTAATACAAAACCAAACTCAGAAAAAAGATTGCCGACGATGCCTGGCATAAATGAGATGGGAATAAAGACAGCAGCCAGAGTTGCAGTCGTTGATAAAACGGCAAACACGATTTCCTTCGTTCCAAGGACCGCAGCAGCGCGTGGCCCTGCTCCCATAGCGCGCCTGCGTGCAATATTTTCCAAGACAACAATCGCGTCATCGACCACCAAACCTGTCGCGACGACAAGAGCCAGCAAGGTCAAAAGATTAATCGAAAAACCGGCTGCCCATATGGCGGCAATAGTTCCGATCAGCGAAACGGGAATGGCCATAACCGGTGCAATTGTTGCGCGCATGGAACGCATAAATAGCAGAATAATGAGGCTAACGATCAGGGTCGAAAGCAAGAGACTGATGATGACTTCGCGAATAGATTCACGAATGAATATGGCATCGTCGGACGTAATGGCAATCTCGACACCTTCGGGTAGAGATTTGCGCAATTCTTCAACAGCTGTGCGGACACCATCTGAAATCTTGATGGTGTTAGCTTGAGCCTGTCTGATAATTTCCAATCCGATCGCCGTCTTGCCATCAAGCCGGGTCATGGCAGTTGCTTCTTGAAAAGCCCAACGAACAAAAGCGACATCGGCAACTTTAGTTTGCGAATTTATTTCCAGCGCATTGACATCTTCTGGCGAAGTGACAGGTGCCTCGGCGCGCACAAGCAATTGTTGGGTGGCGTTTTCTAGTGCGCCGGATGGTGTGGCAACAGAAGCTTTATTGATCGCAGCTATCAAATCTGTAAGGCTAAGGCCACGGGCGGCCAGCGCCGTCAATGAAACACGTACCTCGATCGTTTTGGCGCGTAGGCCATAGGAGTTTGCTGCGGCTACGCCTTCGACGGCCGACAAGCGATCTTCAATGACGTTGCTGACAAGATCGGTGAGCTCGCTTTCAGACAATTTATCAGATGCAATGGCCATGCGTATGATAGGCGTTGCATCGGCATCGGCCTTCACGACTCGCGGTTCGTCATCCATGTCGCTCGGCAGTTGATTGGTAATGCCAGCAACAGCATCGCGAACATCCATAGCGGCGGTTTGCAAATCTGCATCGCTTGAAAACTCAATCGAAACCCGGCTCGAGCCATAGGACGAGTTAGACGAAATACTGGTTACACCCTGTACGCGCGAAACCGCGCTTTCTACGATCGCAGTAATTTGCGCATCCATACTTTCAGGAGTAGCGCCAGGATAGCTTGAACGCACCGTCACGACAGGGCGATCTACGTCCGGCAGCTCGCGCACTTCGATGGATTGAATAGCCGCAACGCCTGCGATGATAATCAGCAGATTTAAGACGACGGCCAGAATGGGCCGACGCACAAATGTCCCCACCCATCCACCATCATCTCCAACTTTTTCTGCTGGCAAGGATTCGCTCGTCGCGCTCATCGTAGTGTTCCGGAAAAAATATCGATCATGACATTCAAGCAGATAAGTGCTTCATAATTTATGTGGGTTGCGGCCGAACAGCTTGTCCGGCGCGCAGAGAGCCGCCGCCTTCATGCACAACCTTATCACCTACTTTTAATGCAGCCTGAATGATAACCCGATCACCGTCGCGCGCTAGGATGACGGCATCCACGCGCTCAACCGTATTCGCCTCATTCAATCGCCAGACATAAGCACCTTTGCGATCCCACTGTATGGCAAGTCCTGGGACAAGAGGAGCTTCTTCGCCCGGCAGTTGAATGCTGACCGAAAATGTCGATCCTGGTATGAGTTCGGAATTTGGATTTGGAATTTCTGCACGCACCATGAGCGTGCGTGACACTGGATCGATGCGCGTACCCACAGACTGAACCTTGCCATTAATCACTTGCCCTGTGCGAGTGATCAGATTCGCACGCACATCCAAACCAACTTTGATGGACGGAGCGACGGCTTCAGGAACAGTGAATTCTACGATCAGCGTCGAGCGATCGTCGATAGTAGCAATGGGATTTCCAACGGCGAGGTAGTCGCCTACATTCAAATTTGTGAGACCCATGACGCCAGCAAATGGTGCCTTGATTGTCATGCGCTCTAGATCATCGCGCGCTCGGCGCAAAGCCGCATCGGCAACCTTAAGCGCCGTATCGGCTTCAGCCTTTGCAACTCTGGTAACAGTCCCTTCATTGAGCTGCCGAAAACGTTCGACGGTGTCGGCAGCCTGTGCGCGTTGCGCTTCTGCCGTCTCTACCGCAATCGCCTCGGGCTCAGAATTGAGTCGTATGAGAGCTTGTCCGACCTCGACTTTGTCGCCTCCTTCGAACAAAACTTCGGCGATCACCCCGGCATTGCGAGTCGTTAGAGTGACTTGTTGGCGCGCGCGGCCAGACCCAACCGCGGCGACACGATCGTTCAAGCGCTCCATTTTGATATCGACGAGTGTAATTGCCGGCGCTGTATCAGCTCCACCGCGTCGGCGCTGAGCGAGCGCATCAGAAGCGAAGGCCGTTACGGCCAATAACAGTAGGCATAGGCTCTGAAAAAGGACTCTTTCGCGTTTTTGAGCAATTCCCGAGTGTGCCCAAGACATAATCAATACCCCCCCAAAAAATACCAGCATCATGCTTCAAATCGCTAAAATGATACTGCTGCAAGACGTATACGAAGCTCGCAATCCGTCGAAAGCTCGAATTGCAATTAGTATTATAAAAAAAGATAAGGATTTACAGCGTGTTGTCGGACTGGACTATGTAGAGCTAAGCGCAAAATTTAAGGCTTAGATGATTGCGCTTTTGATGGGACTAAAAATTTTACGGGATCAGCAGGGGTCAATTTTCGATCGCCCCATTCGACCCACCCATCGGTGCCTTCGGGGAACCAAAAAATCTGCTTGTAACCGAGTGCTGAGATACGCTGCACGGCATTCCAAGCCATCCAACAATCGGACTGGCAGAATACGATGAGCTTCTTGTCGAAATTGCCTTCAGTTAGGCGTTTGAGGTTTTCTGAAAGATAGTTTTCGTAGGCCGTGGAAATAATACCCCGACCAACATCGGGCACCCAAACAGACCCCGGAATAGTTTGGTGTGGGCGGGATAAGCGCCATTGCCCAGTCACGGGGTCTGGCCCCGCGCCTTCCGAGGGCATGACATCGAGCAGGAGTGCACCATCTTTGATGAGCTGATCGACTTTGTCGAGATCAACGCGCGTTCCGCCTGGAACTGTGTCAGGCACCGCAGCGCGATAATGCGCGATACGGTATCCCGTTGTGCGATCAAAAGAACTGTCTTCAGCTGCCTGTGTTATTGCTCCAGAATCTGCGAGCAAAACCATGCAAGCAATGGTTAGGGCAGAAATAAATCGAAACGCGATAGAACGTGAGGCAAATATTATGGTGCGGCCTCGCCGCTTGTTTTGAATCGCACTGCAGCACTCCACGGATATTGACCTACTTTAACGGATTTGACGGGACGTAAACTCTCAACATCGACGAAAGTCGATACGGCTTCATCTTCAGTGGAGTAGCAAAGTCTGCTACCAACTCAGGTTTGAGCGGGCTGTTCCGGATAACTTTCCGACGACAAGACGTAAAGGCGCAGATCGTTCGCGGCATAAAAAATCTAAAAAGTGTCATTATCGCTGGTACAAAGGAATAAATGTTCCCGACTTTTGCAAAGGTAATCACGAGCTGGCGACGACAATCGCGCATAGTGCGCACGACTACGAGAAATAGTAATAACCGTGACGTGCAATCTTTTTCTTTTGTCACATACTATTCTAACCAACTGATGAGAATTTTTAGATGGCCACGGTGTCGTAACCTTGGGGGGGCGATCTGAGTTCGAAGGGCTTCTTAAGGAACGAAATACCGTCGCTGAATTTATTTCTGCTGAGATGCCGGGAATATTTCGCACGTCATCAATCGTTGGAATTTCTGTCGAAGAAAAGAGTCGCGATCTAGGCTACACAATCCGTAATATTCTCACTAATTACGCACCAATGAAAAATGAGCAAAGATATTTGGCGAATATTGAGTAACTTATATCGTCCCGCCATGATTAGAATAAGTGAACTAAAACCGAAATGAAGCCATTTGGAGCCGCAGCATGTTAGACCGCGCGATGCAAATAGGTACTGCTGTGGAAGCATGCTGTATGCTTGCATTGATATGCGCCGCGCCGGTCGCCTACGCCGACGTCAAGCCCGACCCACTCTCTTCACCTGTATGGCAAGACCTAGCGCAAAAAATTCTTGGCGCTGGCGACATCGTTTTCGACGATCGCGTCAAAGTCATCATTCCGCCCATCGTCGAAAATCAAGCACAAGTTCCGGTCACAGCTGACGCGAGACTCGTGCCCAATGTCACAAAGTTAGTTATCATTACTGATCTCAACCCAATCCAACATGTCATGACGCTGACGCCCGTCGCAGGCAAATCCGAGCCTTACATTTCATTGCGCTTGAAGGTCGAACAAGCAACGCCGGTTCGCGCAGCGGCTCAAACAACCGACGGTGTATGGCATGTTGGCGGTGTTTTTCTTGAAGCGGCAGGTGGCGGGTGCTCATCGCCGGCCATGGCGCGCGATGATGCCGATTGGTCAAAGACACTTGGAGACTCACAAGGGCGGATTTGGCGTGAAGCCAACGGCACAGCGCGATTAAGATTGCGCGTGCGCCATCCGATGGATACGGGTCTAGCAAAAGACAACACGCCTGCATTTTATATTGAGCAGCTTACTCTAAAAAATGGTGCAGGAGAAGATGTGGGCAAACTGGAGCTATTTGAGCCAGTTGCAGAAGATCCAACTCTGACGATGTTGATCAAACACACGCTATCGAGCGGCGATATCACAGTTTTGGGTCGCGACAACAATGGAACAATGCTGCGATCTACTATTGCAAGTCCATGGAAACAAAGCTTGACCCCGTCAATTTCACCAAAAGTTCGAAATCGCTCGTGATCAATATGTTCAGCCAACTCACGCGACGACAGTTGGCGGTAGCACTATCGAGCACGATTGCAGCACCGCTTTTACCTGCTTTCGTTGCCGAAGCCGCCCCGCTGTCTTACACATTGAAACCACAGGAAATTGCTGATGGCGTGTGGGTGATCGAGGGTGCGCAAGAGGCGATAACATTTGAAAATGGCGGGGCCATTGCCAACATCGTCATTATGGATTCAACCGATGGCGCTATCGTCATAGATACCGGTCCCTCGCGCCGATTTGGCGAAGCCTTGGCGGCACTTGCTCAGTCATTGACGAGTAAGCCAATAACGCGCGTTTACATCACCCATTTTCACCCCGATCATGCGTTTGGGAATCAAGGTTTTGATGCTAAAATAATTGCAGCGCCAGAAGGCGTGATCACCGGCTTAAAAGAAATGGGTAACACTTTCTCGGATGCGATGTACTACATTGCGCGAGACTGGATGCGTGGCACCGAGATCGTACTTCCAACCATATCTATAGCGAAATCTGGCGTAGAAGACATAGGCGGTCGGCGTCTGCGTCTGTTGCCCTTGTCAGGGCACACAACGAGTGACCTAGCCATATTCGATGAAACTAGCGGCACACTCGTGACAGGTGATCTCGCCTTTCTCGATCGCGCCCCGACGACACCGCACGCAGACTTTGGCATTTGGCGACAATCACTCAGCAAGCTGAACGATGTATCAGCCCGCACTACCGTACCAGGACATGGACCGGTCGAAGCATCGCAGCGAGCTGTATCGCAAACCAAGAATTGGCTGGATGACGTTGAACGCATCATCTCGGAAAATTTCGAACAGGGCTTAGACATAACAGAGGCGATGAATACCCCGCTTCCAGAAAATCTCACTCGCCTCACGCTCGCGCGTTACGAATTTTCACGGACGGTCATGCACCTCTATCCAAAATTGGAAGCATCTCGCCTTCCCCGCGTCGGTGGGCGCGCCGTCGATTAAAGACGCAGTCAAACAATCTTAAATACAGTCCGCACTGGACTGGTGGCCAATGAACGATTGATTTCCATAAACAGAAGCTCATGAATACTTGTAAGCGGTATGTTTACTTGTTCGACTTCGTCGTATCGCATGCAACCTCTACGCGCTCACCAATAGCAGGAAAGAAACGATAGCACTTGGGCAGTGCCGTGACGACGGCAACGGTTGTTTGTTCGACGTCAGCTTTGGCCGCAACTGTTGAAGTCTTTACGTCAGCATCAATTTTTGGTTGAGCATCAGCTACGACTGTTGGTTTTGCCGAATTCTTTGCAGAACGAGCTTGCGCCAAGGCGACCCGCTTTCTAGATGCTGCAGACGCAGCGCGCGCGGCTGCAATTTTTTTGGCACGGACTTGAGCCGCATATCGCGCTGAGGGCTGCGACTGGTATGAGCTATAGCCGCCACCATACCCACCGCCGTATCCTCGACCACAGCCACCAGCGTTCGCAGCCGTCGATAGGCCGAATATGGCAACTGCCAAACCAGCGACGATTTTCGAGACAGATTGAAGGTACATGGCGATCTCCTGTAAAAAGTACTCGATGACTGCGGGCCGCTAATGCCCGTTTCATGAAAGTACTTTGGCTCACCGCCAGCTGTGGCGCTGTTCCTTCGGAAACACCTGCACATTGCGATGTAAATCCATCTAAAATCGGGTGTGATTAACGATGCCGACTGGCTTAATTCGTTGTGTGCTCAGGTGTAAGCTCGCTCTCCATGTTCTGAGATGTCGAGGCCAACGTACTCATTGTGGACCGATGTTCTCAGTCCGATGAAGAGATCAACGGTTTTGAGAAGTACCGCCGAGCCAATGCCAGACCATAATAGCGTCAAGCCGACAGCTTTGGCTTGAGCAGTCATCTGCGCAATTCGATCGTAAGTAACGACGGCATCACCGGGCTTCGACACGTAATCTAGAACGCCTGTGCCGCCGAGTTGCGGATCGACAAGTATGCCTGTCGCCAGCGCGCCGACAATTCCGGCCATGCAGTGAATGCCAAACACATCCAGGCTATCATCGTAGCCAAATACATTGCGAACCACAGTGCAGAAAAAATAACAGATCACGCTTGCTGAAAGTCCCAAAACAATCGCACCCATAGGACCAGAAAAACCAGAAGCAGGCGTGATGGCAACGAGACCTGCAACTACACCAGTCAACAATCCCAGCAGTGTTGGCTTACCTCGAACCACCCACTCCACGAGGATCCATGCCAAGGCTGCAGCAGCCGTCGCGCCAAAAGTATTGATCATAGCCAAAGCGGCTGTACCATTCGCTTCAAGGTTTGATCCGCAGTTGAAGCCGAACCAACCAACCCATAAAAGTGCTGCGCCAATCATACATATGGCGAGCGAATGCGGCTGCATCGGTTCATGTCCGTAACCGGTCCTGGGTCGAAGCATCAAAGCCGCGACCAAACCTGCGATACCTGCATTGACATGCACGACTGTGCCGCCGGCAAAATCGATGGCACCCCATCGAAAAATAAGACCAGCATCACTCAACGTGGCATCAAGAGCGGCTTGAGCAATTTCCTTTGCGGGACCGGTTGCATTTGCGACGGCAGATGCCGCTGAGCCAATCGCGTCAGGACCGGGCCAATACCAGACCATGTGTGCAATCGGGATATAAATGACTGTTACCCACAGCAACATGAATACAAGCACTGCCGAGAACTTCATGCGCTCGGCAAAGGCACCGACGATGAGTGCTGGAGTAATGGCCGCAAACGTCATCTGAAAACAAATGTAGGCGTATTCTGGAATCGCAACACCATTGCTAAACGTTGCAACTTCAGATGTCGGTGCTACGCCAGCGAGAAAAGTTTTGGAGAAGCCACCGACCCAATCATTGTGTGGGCCACCATTCGTAAAGGCCAAGCTATATCCGAACAGCAGCCACACGATGCAAACCAGACATACAATTGCGAAGACTTGCATCATGGTTGCAAGAGCATTTTTACTGCGCACCATACCACTGTAAAAGAGAGCCAATCCCGGTATCGTCATCAATAAGACGAGCACAGTGCAAAACATGACAAATGCTGTATTGCCAGGCTCTGAGGCAGCCAACGCAGGCTGAGATATTGCAAAATTGGATAAAAAAAACGACAGAGCCGCAATCGAAAGTTTCGCCGATCTTAGCAACATGCACATACTCCGTTCGTCCATCTAGTCGGTCTGAGCCTGAGGCTCTCGCACGACGTGAACTCCCAGAACGTATCCTTGCCCCTTATCTTTATACGGAAACAATCCGCCAATTAGCGCCGAGTCTATGGTGCGTGACGCTGACACGCCAGCCACATAATGTGCACGTCTATCAATCACGTCGCATGAGAATTGAGCGCCCAGCTCAGCATTCATAAATAATTATGATGTCATGAAACGTGGCGTGGGGATCAAGGAAGCAAATTCGATTTTTGCATTAAGGGCAGCGTGGAAGATGCAGAATAAGAAATACTCATTGTCTGAATTGCGATTCTACAAGCACTAGCGACGAAATCCTTGCATGACGTAACTTGCAGTCTAGGGTCTCCGCGATCATATTTCGGCTCTGACGATTGATTCGATTCGAGCGCAATGATGACAATTTCCACAAGGCTCGCGTTCAGCTTAGCTATTTTGAGCGTTGTAACGCACGCGCCGGTCGCCTTGGCTCAACAAGGCGAAGGTGCTTTGATCGTTGTGCCGTCGCAAGCCACAAATCAGGAATCGATAACGACTGGATCTTTACCTGATCCTCTGCCCGCATTCGTATCGCCTGATGCGCTTACAAGACCTGGGGCTGCAAACAGTTTGCGAGAAGAATTGTTGCAAGACATCGATACTAGGGCGTTAGAAAATGCATCAGCTTCAGGTGACAATATCACGTCGCCAGATGCCATCACGAAAGTCGCGCCAAGACCAAAGCGCAAGAAAAAAATCTTGGCTAAGAAGCGCGCAACGCAAACCCAAAGCGCTGAATACAAATGGAACCTCAAAATATTTGGCTCATTGGAGTAAGCTTGAGTTAGCCAGAAAATTCAAAATGTAAGCCAAGCTTAGAATTAGCATAATTTCAAAAACAGAAACGGTCGCAATTCGCGACAAGTTTAAACTTGACTTATTTGGTAAGTAATTGTCTTGTCGAACAGTAGCCATTACCAGGGCCTTGAACCCTGCCTTTTGGAGCTGAAGACATGAAACATCAATCCGACCTGCTAATGGCAGTTCGTGAATGCCCCGCATCTTCTGATGCCATGTGGACATTATCGCTCCTGACAGCATCGCTGGGAGACGTTTGGAATGTCACGAGTGGGCAATCCTATATTTTAGATAGTCTGCTGAGACATCTCGCCGACGATCAACCTGGGCCAAAATACGAGCGCATCCAAGGCTACTAGCGAAGACATGGCTCGTCCGAAGGGACTGATAGCCAGTCGCAAAAAGATTCTCAAAATCAATCAAATGTTGGGTTACCGAGATGGCGCGACAAAACTTGCGTTCGAAAGCTACGAAGATTGATAGCGACAGTGGTCGAAGAAGCGACTGCTTAGATGAATGCGCTGGACGGGCAGGTGGCTTTCCATTGATGAGTGAATTGATGTTCGCTCCGATTGAAATGCTGACAGTCAATATCTTCAGATGCATTTGCGACGTTTACGTTTCAGGCTCTGGTGAAGGCTGGGATGTCGCACTCAATGCGGCGGACAAGGAATTCGGACCCATCAGAGGGCCAGAATACGTTGCGAGAGTTACCTCCTTTATTCGCGCGCTGAGGGTCGAGCGGCAGGGAAAATTTAGCTATCTCGGCTACGGATGCCAGCACATCTGCAACGATGAACTCGCACTGATGACATTAATTAAAGCGATCCGCTTGAAAGACGAATGCGCTACAAAAAACATACTTCATGATGTCGTTCGCATTTCTGATGCAGCCATTCGTACATGTCAGACAGCAGATTTAATCGCAAATTTCCAGGCATCGCATTTGAGGCAAATAGCTGAGCAAAATTCATGCGATGCGAAGTCAGCGATAGGTAATGACAATCAAAACCGCGCCGGCGTTTGGCTTCACTAATGTGCATCGGTCGAGAAACACAATGTTTGTTGGTCGTCAATCGCAAACCAAATATCAGATCGCTATGATCGACAAAAACGCGCCAGAAACAAAATTGTCGGATCAGCCCAATGATGATTCTGATCTCAAAAAATTATTACGAGTCCGCACAGTCGATCTCATGCGAGGCACGAAGGAGATTGTGATTGAGCACGATGGCAAAGACTACCGATTGCGCGTGACATCACTTGGAAAACTAATCCTAACGCGCTGAGGGACCATAAACTTATGAAACGATATTTGTCGGCCTGGTGTAACACCTCACCCACAGCGCTGATTGCCCATTCAGCAATAGCTGCTGTGTTTGTCATGGTCCTGCTTGCAACCGGGTCCGCAGGCGCAGAGCCAACGCCTAGAGCACCGTCAAAAATTGCATCGCTCGGTGGTGACATCACAGAGATTATCTATGCGCTAGGTGCTTCGGAATTGATCGTTGCAATCGATTCAACGAGTCAATATCCAACCGAGGCCCTTAAATCTAAGAAAAATGTTGGCTATTTGCGCGCGTTATCGACAGAAGGCGTATTGGCTACCGGCGCAACTCAAATCATTGCAAGTGATAGAGCAGGTCCGCCTGAAGTTGTTGTCGCGCTGAAGGCAGCATCAATCCCCTATAGAGAAATTGAAGACAAGAATGATCCCCAAGGTGTGGCCAATAAAATTCGCAATGTCGGCAATTTGATTGAACGCCGAATGCAAGCCAACGACCTCGCAGAAAAAGTTCTTTCGAAATTTGCAACCGTCGAAAAGGCAAGATCGCAAATCAAAGATAAGCGAAGGGCTATCTTTGTCATTGGTGTTCGAAATGGACGCGCGACCGTTGCAGGTCGCGGCACTAGCGCTGACGCAATGATTACGCTGTCGGGAGCGGTAAACGCTGCGGGGGGCATTGAAGGATTTAAACCGGTTACAGATGAGCAACTTGTAGAGTTGGCGCCGGATGTGGTCATCGTCATGAACCAAAGTGACCCCAGGCATGATGCTGTCGGAGAAGCGAAATCGCTACAAGGCCTGCGCTCCAGTCCAGCATTGACCCATAATCGATTTCTCGGCGTCGATGGACTTTACATGATTGGTTTTGGACCGCGCGCTCCTGATGCGGCCTCAGATCTCATGCGCGCTCTCTACCCGGAGCAATCGTCTCTGCTCACAACACTGCGCCCATGAACGACGTCAGAGAATTGAGAACCCGCACATTTCGGGATCAGCAAAGCCGATCGACATTGATCGGCTTCTTGGCTGTTGGCTTCACAATCATATTCGTCGCTTCCCTCGCAATCGGCCCAACGGGAATAACCTTTGATGCCCTGCCGCGCGCGATGTCGGCGGCTTTAGGATTGACCGACGATCCATCAGCTGAGCGAGATCGACTGGTACTGTTCGATATCCGTTTGCCGCGCTCTCTGCTCGGAGCCTTCATCGGTGCAGCTCTGGCAATTGCTGGCGCTACGATGCAAGGGTTATTTCGCAATCCACTGGCAGACCCTGGACTAATCGGGGTGTCATCGGGTGCAGCACTCGCAGCTGTCGCAACGATCGCATTCGGCAGCACATATCTGAGTTTCTGGACATTCATATTTGGCATATACGCTTTGCCGATTGCTGCCATGGTTGGCGGACTGGCAACGACGGCAGCTCTTGTTGTTGTCGCTTCAAGAGGACGGCAACTCGAAACCGCAACGTTACTATTAGCTGGCATCGCCATCGCAGCACTTGCCAACGCAGCCACAGGATTTATTTCCTACCTCAGCGATGATCGGCAACTTCGAGATCTGACTTTATGGTCGATGGGGAGTTTGTCCGGTGCGAGCTGGAGCAAGGTTGCAGCCATAATTCCGCTAGCGATGGGATTGCTAGTCACTTTACCATTTCTATCTCGACCGCTGAATGCACTCATACTGGGAGAAGCAGAAGCGTTTCATCTCGGTATTGATGTCGAATACGCGAAACGTGTAGCGATTGCAGCAACCGCGCTCTCCGTCGGCGCGGCCGTTGCTGTGGCAGGTATCGTGGGCTTTATCGGACTGATTGTTCCTCACCTCATTCGACTAGTTGCAGGACCAGATCACCGCATCGTGTTACCGGCAGGTGCCATTCTTGGAGCAGCACTCGTCCTCGTTGCTGACATTCTCGCTCGTATGTTGGTAGCGCCAGCGGAACTTCCGCTCGGCATCGTTATGGCGGCAATAGGCGCACCTATTTTCATGCATTTGGTATTGAGACGTGGTGCTGCTGTAGGAGGAATATAACGTGCTGCAAGCGCGGTCCGTCACCATTGTCCGAGGCGCAAGAAAAATTCTTGACGACGTCAGCGTGTGCTTGCGACCTGGCCGCTTGACCGCTTTGATAGGCCCTAATGGTGCAGGTAAATCAACGCTTTTGCGTGTGATGAGCGGAGAATTAAGACCTACAAGCGGTCAGATGATGCTCGATGGAAATGACGTGAGCGAAATGTCTGCTTCAAATTTGGCAAATCGGCGTGCCGTCGTCCCGCAAGTTGCGCAAACGGCATTTCCATTTACCGTTTTGGAAATAGTGCTTCTCGGCACATCGGTTCCAGGATTTAATTTAATTGAAAGCGATGGTGTCCAATTCGCTTATGCTGCTCTTGAAGAGATTGGCCTAAAGGGATTTGAGACGCGCCGTTACGATCAACTGTCAGGTGGTGAAAAGCAAAGCGTCCATATCGCCCGCGCATTATGTCAACTATCAGTTGCTGCGCGCAGCACGGAAGCGTCATACGCATTGCTACTTGATGAACCGACGGCAAGTCTGGATTTCGCTCATCAACGCGCTGTAATGCGGTGTCTGCGCCGACAAGCCGATTTGGGTAGAGCAATATTGCTTGTCGCACATGATCTCAATTTGGCAGCAGCCATCGCCGACGAAATTATTCTGCTGCAAAATGGAAAGATCGTAGCCGAAGGCAGCGCGCAGCATGTATTGCGCGCTGATGTACTCTCTCGGGTGTATGCGTGCGACCTATCGGTCATGCAATCCAACCCATCGTCACCACCATGGGTGCTTCCTATGTCTCTAGATCGGTCAGTTTCTGGGGCAGCAGCAGAATGAAAAATGCCATAAAGCAATTTGATAGCACACAGATCGCTGTTCCTTTAGCAATTCCAGTATTACTGACAACAGACATTTCGCGCGCTCAGCAAACTTACCAAAAAATAGGATTTACGATTATCGGTGCATCTCCGCAGTACATCATAATGCGTGGGTTTGGATGCGAACTTCATATGTCGGAAGTATCACACATACCGGTTCCTCATTGCGTTGCAGCCTATCTCAGGATTGCTGATGTCGAAGCCGTCTACCAAGCATTTCAATTGCACTTTCCGGCTTTGCAATCCCCAGTCGAAAAACCTTGGGGGCTACGCGAATTCCATTGGATAGATGACGACGGAAATCTTCTGAATATCGGCCAGATGTTGACCTAACGCACTGTCACAGCCAAGTCGCAGATGCGACGCAATGCGCCCGCAAGAATGCATAATAATATTGACGAAAAAAATATATAATACTAACTAAGCATATAGGTCGCGTCTTGAGCACTGTCGCAGTGCGCGAAACGGCCGATATCAGCAAGCCCGCCATGAGCAAATTTCGATGCTCTCGCTAGCCAGCCAACCGTAATGCATTTGGCTGATTTGGGGGAATTGAAATGCTGCGAAACTTTTCGAGATGTCGTTTGTTGTCGGGTGTTTGCTGGGTTGCGTTGACGCTTCCAGCAGGGGCGCAAGAAATTCAACTCGACGGCATTGTCGTGACGTCCTCGAAAACAACAGAAAGCGCGATTGATGCTTTGGCTGGAGCAAGCGTTGTCGGAAAAGATCAGCTGGACCAACAGTTCCAGGCCGAGAAGGTTTCAGATATTTTGAATACGCTGCCTGGTGTGACAACCCAGGAAACAGCGCAAGACACAGCACAGGCTGTCAACATTCGCGGTCTACAAGATTTTGGCCGCGTGAACGTGTTAATCGAAGGCGCACGACAAAACTTCCAACGCAGCGGTCATGCTGCAAACGGCGTATTCTACTTAGAGCCTGAAATGCTCTCACAAGTTGAGGTAACGCGAGGTCCCACAGCGACAATTTATGGCTCGGGAGCGATTGGTGGTGTGGTGGCATTCGATCTTTTGGATGCCGACGATATTTTGAAACCTGGTGAATATGCTGCTGTGCGTTCGCGTACGCAGTATTCGTCAAATGGCGACGGGTTCCTGGCCAGCGGGACAGGGGCAGTCCGAGTTGGAAATTTTGACATCCTCGGACAAGTCAACGGTCGGTCGTCGAACGAATATGAAGACGGTGCTGGCAATGACGTTGAAAATTCGGGCGATGAGACTGATTCAGCGCTCATCAAGGCGCGTTGGCGTCCGGCCGTCGGCCACGAAATCACAGGCACACTCATCGACTATAATTCTGAATTCACCGACCAGACGCAGACCGGAGCATCACCGCGCGATACTGACGTTAACAATCAACAGTACACACTAGGCTACACGTTCCAAAGTCCAGACAATCCGCTCATTGATTTCAGCGCAAAGATTTACCGCAACACCACTGATCTGACGCAGACCAGGCTGACCGCGCTGTCGCTGCCGTGCATCGCTATTACGCCTCCGCCAGCAGGATGCAGAGCCCCTCCTTTCCCGATAGTTATTGTTTCCCCGGTGGGTGCTCAGCGATCCTTTGAGATCGAGACAGAAGGTTTTGATGTATGGAATACATCGCGGATGAATTTCGGCGATACCAAGCTAGCGCTAACCTATGGCGGAGACGCCTTCCGCGATAAAGTTAAGACGGAAGACATATTCGATAATGGCGACGAGTTTACGCCAACAGGAGAACGCACGGTTTCAGGCGCGTTCATTCAAAGCCAACTCACATTCTTTGATACGGTAGATCTCATCACGGCCTTGCGTTACGACCAGTACGATCTGAGCGGATCTGGAGCTGAAGGGTCGGACGGAGATCGTGTTTCTCCCAAAGTAACTTTGGGCGTTACGCCCCTGACGGGTATGACGCTGTTTGCAACGTATGCAGAAGGCTATCGTGCACCGTCAATCACTGAGACGTTTCAGGCTGGCTTACATCCTCAGCCTGCGCCGTTCCAGATCATACCCAACCCTAACCTAGATGCCGAGACGGCACAAAATTTCGAATTCGGTGTCAATCTAAAATACGACAGCATTTTTACAGCAAACGATGCCTTTCGTGGCAAAGTCGTCGTCTTTCGCAATAAAGTCTCCGACTACATCGAAGGCGTATCGATTGACCCTAATAATGATAGCGGCGGCACGCGTCCAATCGTAACAGACGATACATTTCAGTATATGAATATCGCGAATGCTACGCTTGAAGGCGTGGAAGTCGAGGCTGCCTATGACGCGCGACTTTGGTTCGTTGGTATTTCCGCATCTCATATTGAAGGTGTGAACGACAAGACAGACGAAAGACTGATTAGTATTCCAGCCGATCAGATCACAGTGACCGCTGGGTTTCGCGTACTCAACGACAAACTTGTTGCTGGCGCGCGAGCGCGGTTCGTTGACGAACAAGCCCCTCCAACAGGGGTTACAACTATTCCATTTTCAGAGTCCTATGCGTTGCTCGATCTGTTCGCGCAGTACGAAATCAGCGAGCAATTCACCTTGAACGCCAACATCGATAACGTTTTCGATGAGAACTATGTCCAATATCTCGATCTGCAAAACAGTCCAGGCCTGAACGCGCGCGTTGGGCTCACCATGCGTCTTGGAGCGAATTGAGGTCTTCCCGTCCTCATCAAAGCAACCAAGTGCAACGCGCAACAGACCGGTCCTGATCCCCAGCATCCGGTCTGTTGCGCTTCATTTATAACTGAGGAGGATACGATGTTTATCGCCATGAACCGCTTCAAAGTAGAGTTTGGATCTGAGAAGGATTTCGAGCACGTTTGGTTGTCGCGCGAAAGCCACCTACACAAAGAGCCAGGCTTCGTCGCATTCCATTTACTGCGTGGCCCAGTACGTGAAGACCACGCATTGTATTCTTCACATACGATCTGGAGATCGTACGCAGATTTCGAAGCCTGGACGAAATCTGAATCTTTCCGCAAGGCACATGCCGGTGCAGGCGGAGGAAAGAAGCTCTTCATGGGTCATCCTGAATTCGAAGGCTTTCAAGTACTCCAAGAAGTCCAGTCGGATGGCACAGCACGTGTGCTCCAATCAGCCGATGTCGCGGCATAAATCCAGATGCATTCAATCTGCGAAATTCATGGCGAGTAAGTCTCGACCGGACGAGGTTATCCAATGACTGAAACGACAATTGCCCAAGAAGCGGGTCGTCTGTCACTACGTGAACGGCTATTGCGCAACGCTGACGGTATCGTCGAGCAGATTGCGCGAGACTATGGTGTGACCCCACTTGATGTGCTTCGCGAGATGGCAGAAGAACATCGCGTTCTTGTATCGGGAGCAGAATTTGAACCGATCATGCGCGAAATTACACAATGGGGAGCAATCCTATTCATAGTGCACACCAACGACATCGTACTCGAATGCGAAGGGATTTTGCCTGCTGGTACTTTTGGTCGTGGTTACTTCAACCTGCACGGTGAAAGCCCGATCGGCGGGCACATCCGCGCGCAGAATTGTCAAACGATTGCATTTGTCAGTCGGCCATTTATGGGCCGAAGTTCATGTTCAATTCAGTTTTACAATGAAGCAGGCGAAGCCATGTTCAAGATCTTTGTACGCCGCGACGAGAATAGAGAGTTAGTGGCCGAGCAACTGGAGAACTTTAACAAACTAAGGGCATCGTACGATCAAACGAAAAGCTAAGCCGACTGATGCGTATGACGATGATGCTAACAAGCATGTCGCGGATGTCGCAATCGACCCGCGGAGGGTCTGGCGCTGCCAATCGCATTATTAGAAAACGTCGCTGGGCTATCGGATCGATTCAATCAATATTTCTCTTAGTATCTTTGACCACCCATGCTGCAATAATTGCTTTGCTGATCGATCGTCATCTCGCTGAGGCTGGACGATCAACGCAACAATCCGAAGCCATCAGTGTCGAGTTAACAGCGACCAGCGTTACTCAGGCGTCACGATACCAACCCGAGTTAGAGCTTGAAGCATCCAGAGCTGATTCGATGCAATCAAGCCCACCAGAGATAAAACAGACACAACCAGAAGAAGTCCTGACAAAGGACTTGCCGTCTGAACCAATCGCTCTATCCACGCCGCAAAGTGAAATTGTTGCAAAAGATGCATTAGAAATAATTACATCAACAAGTGAAAAAGTTACCGATGAAGCATCACAAGCTCTGACTGCCCAAGATCCGCAATCGCAGAAAAACGATATCAAGAATAAAGAGAAACCAGAAGCATTGACGCCCCGCCGCAAAGACACCCCTAAGCCGATCAAGAAAAAGTCGGCTAATGAAGCGGATAAGGCAGAGAATGCGCATCAATCTACACGCGCATCAAAGCGCAGCGCCGCATCGTCTGGCCGAATATCAGCCAGCAAAGGTGACGTTGTGAGTTACGCTGCGCGTGTCCGCGCCCAGGTCGCGAGTCGCCGTCCGAATGGCAATGGTGTGCGAGGCACAGTGGTTATCTCATTTTCTGTTTCGCGCTCAGGCGCCCTTGGATCAGCACGCATATCGTCATCCTCGGGCAACGCCGTCATAGATCGCGCAACATTAGCTGCGGTTCGCAGTGCGGGCCCGTTCCCTCCACCACCTGGCGGAAGTGACTCGGTCAGCTTTGCAGTCCCATTCCACTATCGCTAAAGCGCCAAAGAAAATTTCCAAATTAGCAGCGCTATCATCGATGAGCTAGCGAGATCATCAATTTTCCCGCCACGCGCGGTTGAAACCATTAAAGCCAGCTTATCGGACCAACGCCTGATGAATGTCCAAAATAAGAAGTAACGCAGTGTCTCATCAAATTTTGATCGCTCGAAACCCAGAAACATCACCTGGGTTTCGAGCCAATTCGTCGTTTCGAAATATTAGTACTTCTTCTCGCACCAAGAAGACGTAGCTGACTTGCATGCAACAGGGAAAGCCTTCGCCATTTTCTCTGCCGCAGCCCATTCGTCCTCATCGACGCCATTATTCACGTCGCTATCCATCGCAGTAAAAGTTGGCGTCGGATCAAGTTTGAGCTTCTGCTGGTTAGCTTCCCATTCAGTGCGGCTGATGCGGCCGTTTCCATCGGTGTCGAGCGTCTTGAAATGATCAGCCCAGCCGGCGTAGACGGCAGTTGACGACAACAACAGTGCCGCAATAGCGGCTGACATGGTCTTGGACATTTCATACTCCCTAGGTTTTTTTTGCTATGAGCGGCAGTGTTGGCGCCAGTGCTCTCAAGCGACCGACCATCAGACGGAAAGCTGCAAGCAACCAAACTAGCCACCTAAAACAGGCGTCAGGTTCGACTATTTTACAATGCAACGTTTGGCAATTCGCGCATGGACACTTTGCAATCGCCGACCTTGCGTTTCCAATTGACCTAGGAATTTATTCAGTTGATGCGGCTTTAGTCAGCGCATCGATGAGAGTAACCGCCCCAAAATTATTTGGATCGCTCCTCTTCAACCACTGTGCAGCATTTGCAAAATTCGATTTAGACATTGAAGCAACATTGTTTTTAGCTACGCGCGAAATGTAGAATCCCGCGCCAGTGCGCGTCGCCATCCACTTTCCACCATCCCAGGCAACGTATTTGACCACTCTGGAACCGACCTGCGCGCCGTGGCTCGTTGTTTGAAATTCGGATTTGTCCGAATCCCAACTAAACTTGGCGCATTCCCCGTCCCATGTAGCAAACTCAATCGCATCCTCTGGCTCACTAGGAGATGCGCCAGCGCGACTGAGAGAAAACTTGGCCCCAAAAGATCTCGCAGTGACGTTTTCTCCCTGACAATTACGGAAATTCAGTTTGTTGTCTTCGTAGGCCATTCCATCGGCGGCATTCGCTGCATGCGAGGCAAATGTGAGTGACAAAATAATAGCTATGCGTCTGACCATGACGTCATTCTCCTTACTTTATAATCACGAACTAGGATGCTATCATCACCGCTCTCAGCATGAGCGATTGCGGTCTAACACCTAGTTAGACTTGATTTCAGGTGCTTCAATTTTCAATCCATCGACGATCGTAAATCGGCCGTCAAACAAGCGCTTGTCGGGCTCTGTAACTGAATTCACGATATTCCGAGCAGGTAGTCCTGTCGTCTTATCGACGTAAACGTGTTGCTGGTTTGGGACCTGCACGGCTGTTACACGAGGGCCCTTTTGCTCCGCGGCTGGATCAAGTGGCGTTGCAAGAATACCCTGATAAACGGCATACGTAGTGCCTTCAAACTCCTTGTCACCAAGGCATTTGAATTCCGTCATCGACTTCGGCGCTTCAGCAACCGTATCGCGCATTTGGGTCGCAACCGTCTCAGCAAATTTTTCTGGTAACTCTGCCCAACCTTGACCCTGGTTAGACCATGCCTTTTTTCCAATGACGATCATTTCCATTGGCCCGCTTTCTTCCCCGACCGATACTTTCTGATGCATCCGATCAGGCAATAGATATTCAGCTTGCATTTTTAGGCGACCCTGCGCGTTCACGATCGTCGTCTCAAGACGAAACGCCTTACTATTCCTCAACTTGGCGAACGCCTCATCGACCTGTTCTTTGCAAGGCTTTTCAGCCCATGCTGGTCCACACAAGACAAATGGTGCCAACAATAAAAGCGCTTTACGCATAATTTGATACCCTTCCGAAGAATTCTGATAGCGCACTAGATGCGGCAGTCGATGGCGCCAAGTCACGGCAGAAAAATTGCAACTTGTTCCCGTGCGCGTTTAGATTTTCGACCGTCGCTCATCGAATTTTCGGCCCGACATCTCAGGAAGATGCTCAATTGCGATCCGCATCATCTCCGGTAGCGATTTAACGCCCAGTTTGGCTTTGATCTGCGAACATGTGTTGGCAACCGTTTTGTAACTGACATGCAGCTCCTCGGCGATGGCGCCATAGGGTTTACCTTCCGCAACGAGTTCCAAAGTTTGCAATTCACGCAACGTCATTGCGTGAAGTGGGTTGGATCGTCCTTTAGTCTCCATGACAGCAATGGCTGAAGCGATAGCGTGGCTAAGAAAAGTTTTACCCTGACGCACCGTTTGCATGGCTTTGACAATATCGACGGATGACGTGTCTTTTAAAATATAGCCATTGGCACCCAGTCTCAGCGCATGACTGGCGATCACTGGATCGTCATGCATCGTCAATACCAGTATTGGCGTACGCTGATCGTGAATGCGCAATCGACGAATAAACGTGAGGCCGACCAGAACGCCTTTGTTCATCGCAAGGTCAACGAGAATGAGATCTGGTTTTTCGGTTCTATAAGCTCGAAAGCCTTCGACCGGCGTTGATGCAAGCGTGATCGCAGTCGCGCCCGCATCTTCGAGGACGCGCTGGCATCCTTGGAGCACAATGGGATGATCATCGATAACGAGAACACGTGTCATGATGCAATTCGCTCTGGCTGTACCAAATTCACTTTCGTTGGGCTTGCATCGAAAGCCGGTATAGAGACAGTGACCATTGTGCCTGCGGGCCAGTTCTCACTCACTGTCCAAGTTCCATCGACGGAAAGTACGCGTTCACGCATCGCCGCCAGGCCAAATCCAATTTCCGCGCCAGGCCGCACGCCGACACCGTTATCTCGTATCGTCAGATTGATGAGTATCGGCTTTTTGTTGTGCGATGCTTCAGGATCAATGCGAGATTCTTCAAGACTGACGATGCAACTGGTGGCCTGTCCATGGCGAATAGCATTCGTCAAAGCTTCTTGAACACATCGATAAACCGTCAAGTCGATGGCATCGCCATAGCTGCGAGAAAATGTTTCGATCGATGCAACGAATTTCACATCTGGATGACGCCGCTCAAAATCGCGGAGCAATTCCCAAGTCAGACCAGAAATCGATACTTTGCCAATCGAAACCGGACGCAGACGCCGCAGCAAAGCACGATTCATAGATTTTAATCGTTCCGTTACTGTGAGAATTTCTGACGTCCGCTTGCGAATTTGATCGGCCTGATTGGCCGGCAGATTGTCAGTCAGACGGACGATGGATTCCGTATTAGCTGTAATTCCAAAAAGACATGGACCAGCTTCATCGTGCAATTCACTGGCGATTTGGCGCCGTTCTTCCTCTTGAACATCCTGCATCTGACGATAGAGAGAGCCATTTTCGTCGCGCGCTTGATCGAGTGAGACAGCAAGTGAATTGAATTTTTGAGAGATCTCCGCCAACTCGCTGACACTTGATATATGAACCCTCTGATCGCGTTGGCCAGCTTCAAGCGCAGTCAAGCCGCGCGCTAAGGCAACGAGAGGATCAAGAATACGGCCCATCAAAGCATGCAGCCCCGACAGCAACAAACCAATGACCGAAAACCAAATGACAGCGAGCGCTGATAACTCTTGCCACTTCTCAGCAATCTCATCATCGGCATTTCCAAGAATTAAAATAGATGCACGCGCCTCGCTAAAAAAAATATAACGCCGCATGAGCTCAACATCTCGCGGCTGCATCACCGACGTAAACCATTCAGGACTAGCAGTGGTATCGTCGTGATCGTTGCGCAACGAACTATGCGGTTCAATGAGTTTAGGATCGCTGTTGTCGCGTTGGACATAAATCTGTGCGTGGCGAAGTGGTCCCGCCTCAAGTGATAAAATATCTTCAAGCTTTTCCGTTCGGCCTTCAGCACTGATGCGCTGAACGAGTGCGCGCAAATATCTTTCTGCGAATTCGATTGAGGCCCGCATTTCTGTATCGACGGCCTTGCGACCGTTGACAACAGCAATGGCGCCTGCAGCAAGTGTCGCGAGGGCGAGCATGATGCCGACAGCGGCGATCAGTTGGCGACGGACAGATCGTCCGAACCACTGACTAACCGAAAACGTTCGCGCAATTTTCAGCACGTAAGGTGACTCGCAGTATAATTTCTTGCTACGATTTATCCGCGCGGTCCGTATCGCTTGCGTAAGTCTTCAAGCGCTTCCGCAGACGTCATTCCGGATTTTCTCATATTGTAGTAATGCTGGCTGACGGCACCGAAACCTTCAGTCTGTCCAGTTTCTCCAATGGCACTCGTCAACATCGGCACCAAACGAATCGCACTTTCGTCATGGCCTTCAGATTTCAACATCGTTTCTAGTTGAGCCGATCGATTCACAATCATGCGCGCAGATTCGCCTAAGCGAAGAACTGCGATGCTGAGGGCTGACTTCAATTCTTTGATCTCAGTGTCGTTGACAGGTCGGCCAGCAGCTCGCGATCTTTCTATCAACCAATCGGATGGTATCGCGTCGTCTTTCAGTTCCAGCCAATCGGGGCGACTTTCAACGCTGGCTGAACTGCTATTTTCTCTTACCGAATCTTGCTGGGACACTTGCTCATCGCCGCATCCAGCAATCAGCAAACAACAAGATACAGCCAGAGATGTCAGAATTTTCGAGATTTTGTCGTTCAAAGTAACAACAAGCATTTGGCTTCTGTGCATGGTTCTTCACCCAAGCGGCGCAAGGGATAACTTTGCTTGCCTATGACAAAGGAGTGACTGCGACGCCATTACAACTTTGGGCAACGCGCTTTGCAAAATGTTCCTGCCCGGTTTTGCCGATCAACCTAAAGACCAATCCGAGGATGGGTTCTAGCGTTGGACCCAAGGTCAACCTCGCACAGTTTCCGGCTCCAGCGCCGCGAAACCAGAGGCTGACCGCTCGTTTCGAGGATAGCGTCTGGTGGGTCGCTGCAACCTCCTTCGGGAAACTTTGGACGGGCAAGCAGGAAGAACCGGTGGTTCATCCAGTTTGTTGCGTCGGAAAAAACCAAGCTGGAATTTGGAAACGCGAGGTTGAAGGGCATGAAGGATCGCAATTTGACGCCATTAATGGCGTCTACATCGTGCATTGCATTGGCTATGGCTGTGCAATTCGGGATGGCGTCGACAGCCACGGCAAACCCTAAGCTCGTCGAGCTTTCGAAGAGCACACAAAACTGGGTAATGCCGGGCGGCAACTACAGCTCACAGAACTACAGCACTGCAACGCAAATCAATGTTGAGAACGTCAAGAAGCTGAAGACAGCTTGGTCATTCTCTACGGGTCTTTTGCATGGACACGAAGGTACGCCACTTGTTATCGGCAACGTGATGTACGTCCACACGTCGTTCCCGAACAACACGTTCGCTCTCGACCTGAACGACCCTGGCCACATTCTTTGGCAGCATAAGCCAAAGCAGGATCCTGCTGCGCGCTCCGTTGCGTGCTGCGATCTCGTCAACCGCGGTTTGGCTTACTGGCCAGGCGACGGCAAAACACCATCTTTGATCATCAAAACGCAGCTCGATGGCCATCTGGTCGCGCTCAACGCTGACACAGGCGAAGAGTTCTGGAAGGTTGAGAACGGCGACATCAAGGTCGGTCAGACGCTGACGCAAGCTCCTTACGTGATCAAGGATCTCGCACTCGTTGGTTCGTCGGGCGCTGAGCTCGGCGTGCGTGGCCACACCACTGCTTATAACGTAAAGACGGGTGAGCAGGTATGGCGCGTTTATGCAACTGGACCGGACGCAGAAGTTGGACTTGCTGACGACTTCAACTCAGCAAACCCACACTACGGCCAAAAGGGTCTCGGCACCGGCACTTGGGAAGGCGACGCCTGGAAGATCGGCGGCGGCACGAACTGGGGTTGGTATGCATATGATCCGGACACAAACCTCTTCCATTACGGTTCCGGTAACCCGGCGCCTTGGAACGAGACCATGCGTCCAGGCGATAACAAATGGACAATGACGATCTGGGGTCGCGATGCTGACACCGGCAAGGCAAAGTTCGGTTATCAGAAAACACCTCACGACGAGTGGGACTACGCTGGCGTCAACGTCATGATGCTCTCTGAGCAGACCGACAAAGCTGGCAAGAAGCGCAAGCTTCTGACGCATCCCGATCGTAACGGCATCGTTTACACACTTGATCGCGAGAATGGCGATCTGGTCTCGGCTAACAAGCTGGACGACACCGTCAACTGGGTGAAGCAGGTTGACCTCAAGTCGGGTCTGCCAGTTCGCGATCCAGAATTCGGTACGCGTATGGACCACAAGGCTAAGGAAGTGTGCCCGTCAGCTATGGGTTATCACAACCAGGGCCATGACTCGTATGATCCCACGAAAGAACTGTTCTTTATGGGCATCAACCACATCTGCATGGACTGGGAGCCATTCATGCTTCCATACCGCGCTGGCCAATTCTTCGTTGGCGCAACGTTGTGGATGTATCCTGGCCCGAAAGGCGACCGCCAGAACTATCTGGGTCTCGGTCAAATCAAGGCCTACAACGCAATCTCCGGCGAATATAAGTGGGAGAAGATGGAGCGCTTCTCGGTTTGGGGCGGTACGCTCGCAACCGCAGGCAATCTGGTGTTCTACGGAACGCTTGATGGCTTCATCAAAGCTCGTAACTCCGACACTGGCGAACTCCTTTGGAAGCACAAGCTGCCTTCCGGCGTGATCGGTCACCCGATGACGTATGAACACAATGGCACTCAATATGTCGCCATTATGTACGGAGTTGGTGGTTGGCCGGGCGTTGGACTGGTGTTCGACTTGCAGGATCCTACCGCTGGCCTCGGCGCAGTTGGTGCCTTCAAGAACCTCCAGAACTACACGCAGATGGGTGGCGGACTTCAAGTGTTCTCACTTGATGGCAAGAACCCATACGATGACGTGAACGTAGGCGAGTACGGTCAGAAGGGCTGATCTCGCGGGGTAAATGTCACGGCGCCGACTATAAAGTCGGCGCCGTGATGCCCACGAGCCGAGACCTCAGCGGCCGCAAGGTCGTAGGGCCGCGATGCGGGAGCCGAACCCCTTCACCACACGGTAACCGCTTCGCGCGGCACGTCGTTCGCATGAGCATGCGACCGCAATCTGAAGCCAACATTCAATATGAAGTGAGTTCAACATGAACGGCATGAACGGTATGATGAGTGCGATAAGTGCAAATTGCGCGCTGAAACATGCATCGCGTAAAATTGCAGCTTTATCTGCAGTCTTCGCTTTGGTTGTTGCAATGCCGGCTGCCGCTGACGACGAAGGCGCGCAAGCTGCATCCGAAGCGAAGCTACTTCGCATCTGTGCCGCAGCTGATGAAGCACCCTATTCTGCCCGTGACAAATCGGGATTTGAAAATAAAATCGCGGAAATTGTTGCCGAAGCCATGGGCCGAAAAGCCTATTTCTTCTGGTCGAATAAGCCAGCGATCTACGCTATTCGCGATCAACTGGAAATGAAAGTTTGTGACGTCGTCATGGGCGTTGACACCGGTGATGCCCGAGTCGCCACGACAAAATCTTATTATGTCGCGCCATATGTATTCGTGCAGCGCAAAGACTCTCCCCTCAAAATCACGGACTGGAAAAGTCCAGACTTGGCCAAGGCTAAGAACATTGGCTTCGTAGAAGGTACTCCGGCAGATGTGATGCTGAACCAACTTGATCTTTGGACCAGTCACATCACTTACTCGCGCTCACTTTCGAATTTCCAGAGCAAGCGCAACAAATATACGCGCGTGCCACCACAGCGAATGATTGGCGAAGTAGCCGACGGGACTGCCGATCTTGCTGTTGGATTTGCGCCAGAGATCGCTCGTTTTGTCAAAGCCAATGACAAATTGCGCATGACCGTCATTCCTGAAGGAAATCGGCGCGTAGATGGTGAGCCCGTACCCCACCACTTTGAGCAATCAATCGCAGTTCGCAAAGGCGACACTGAACTGTTCGCTGAAATTGATAAAGCGCTCGACATTGCGAGGCCAAAAATTGAAGCGGTGCTGAAAGAGGAAGGAATACCGCTCGTTCCTGCACCTCCGCGCACCTAACGTCACACAGAAATTCGTGAATTCTGAAGATTGGAATGAGCAGTGAAGATCTTGAAATTGAATAGAGGCGTCGTTGCAATTCTGGCTGTTTCAATGTCGGCCCTTGCCGCAAATGCACAGCAAAATTTTCAACACACCATCACTGGTGAAACGTTGAAAATTATGGAGGAGGCTCCCGAAAAGGGGCGCGATACACCAGCAGTCAAGAAGTTCCTAGAAACAGCTGTCAACCCTTACAATGGCGTCATCGGCTGCCTTCCTAAAGGCGAAGAGGCTTACCTTGTCGCGTGTTCTGGATGTCATGGTCACGTCGGCGAGGGAAAACTTGGTCCTGGTTTAAACGATGGCTACTGGACCTACCCAAAAAATCTAACTGACAAAGGTTTGTTCGAGACAATCTTTGGTGGCGCACAGGGCATGATGGGACCCCACGGCGGACATCTCGAACTTGATGAAGTTTTGAAGATGATGGCTTGGATTCGCAACTTGAATACCGGCGATGTCAAAGACGCATCTTGGCTGTCTGAGCCGCAAAAAGCAGCCTTCAAGCCGTTCGACTCGAAAGCTTGGGAAGGCGCAGGAAAGGCTGAGGCAGCAAAGGCAGAATGCAAAATTTCCGGCGACTAGGCGACGTGCGCGCAAGCAATATGCAGAGCGCGCGGCGGCTTGAGCGGAAACGAAGGGGCGAAAACGTCCTCACTTTCACGAAGAAAAACTGGAGGAAATGCCAATGACTAAGATTTCAATTCCGGCAATAGTTGCAGCTCTCAGCGTTGTCGCAATTTCTGCGCCAGCGGCAATCGCCTACGACGGCACCAAGTGCAAAGCTGCTGGCAACTGCTGGGAAGCAAAGCCCGGCTACCCTGATAAGGTTGCTGGTTCGAAATATGACCCAAAGCACGATCCAAAAGAATTGGCCAAGCAGGGCGACTCAATGGCGGCTGCTGAAGCTCGCAACAAAAAGCGCGCTGAGCATTTCAAGAAGACTGGCAAGTGGGTTTACGACGTCAGCAAGATCTGATCCGTCAATTTAAACTGTTTCCTCGGAACTTGCTGCGCTTGCAAGTCAAACTACTCCTCTCCGAGGTCCTTGGGGTGCGGTTGCGCCGCACCCCTCTTTATTTAACGGCACCGGCCGAGCGCGCACTTATCGCGCTGTGCGGTCCTATCCGCATAGTTGGAGGTCCGTCATGACCCGAATGACGACGGCATCGATCACTGCCGATACAGAGTTCTCAGCGCATACTCTTGCTGAAGCACGCCGCCAAGCGTCCACTTTTGAGAGTGAAGTTTCCAAAGCCGTTGTCGGCCAAACCCGCGCAATTCACTTGCTGACAATCTCAATCTTTGCGCGTGGCCATGTACTTCTTGAAGGCGATGTTGGTGTCGGCAAGACGACACTGTTGCGAGCGACCGCGCGTGGTCTTGGCGGTGCCTATGAGCGGATCGAAGGCACGATCGACTTGATGCCCTCGGACATGATCTACCACACCTTCTTGAATGAGGATGGTAAGCCTCGTGTCGAGCCTGGCCCAGTCCTACGCTACGGTTCTGATCTTTCAGTTTTCTTCTTTAACGAGATCAATCGAGCGCGCCCGCAGGTGCATTCACTACTTTTGCGGTTGATGGCAGAAAGAAGCATCACTGCTTTCAACAAAGATCACGAATTTCCTCACCTGCTCGTTTTTGCCGATCGCAATCGCATAGAGCGAGAGGAAACGTTTGAATTACCAGCGGCTGCGCGCGATCGATTCCTTATGGAGGTTGCAATATCTGCTCCGGTTGATGACGACAGCCGACGCAGCCTTGCCTTCGATCCCAAATTTCATGACGTCGATAAGCTCATCGGCAGCGTCGCGCCAGCAGTTCTCGACCATACCAAATTGAATGACATCGCACGTTCGATCCAGGCGACAACTCTGCTCAGTCCAGCGCTAGAGCGCTACGTCCTGGATATCTGGTCTGCTATTCGCGAACCACATGTAAGCGGCATCTCGCTGACCGGCGTCGATACACAGCGTCTCATTGCCGGAGGAGCAAGTCCGCGCGGCATCAGTTACCTCATTCGCGCTGCTCGTGTCGCCGCTTGGCTCGAAGGTCGCGGCAATGTCATCCCTGAAGATATTCGCGACGTATTCTATGAAACCATGGCGCACCGCATTTTCTTGGAACCCGTTTATGAATTGCGTCGCGATGCAATCGTACGTGATCTTATCAAGGCCGTATTCGATAAGGTACCGGCACCATGACCAGCGATGCCCTTCGCGATATAGCCTACAGGCTGCCTTGGAGATCCAGTAGCGTCCGCAATGGAACGCATCGGAGTCGAATGACTGGCGGGGGTGGTGTATTTAAAGATCTAGCACCTCTGATAAATCAGCCAGATCCGCGCAGGTTAGCACTTCGTGCTTCACTCGCAGATCCTTTTGAAACGCTGAAAGTCAAGCGATTAGAACAAAGCACAGCGATCTCCGTATATGTTTTGGTTGACGTGTCTGCCTCAATGGCATTTCGCGGCGAGACCAATAAAATCGAAATTGCCGCTGATTTAAGCGAAGCAATCTCGATCTGCGCATCGCGCGCAGGAGATGACTTCGGGCTCATCGCATTTGATCTCACTCTTAGACCAGAAACCTTTCTATCGCGCACGCGATCACGAAGTGCCCATCGCGACGCGGTGGCCAAGCTCAGGTCCTTAAACCCAACGAATGCCGGAGTAACAGGCATCTCCGAAGCGGCAGCTATGCTGGTTGGGCCACGCAAGCTCGTGTTTCTCATTTCTGATTTTCTTTGGTCTGACGATGAACTCAAGTACTCCTTCGCAGATCTCGCAGCCCACGATGTCATACCCATCGAAATCGACGACAGTCGACAGATCGACAAACTGCCAGATTGGGGCTTGCTCCGCCTCTACGATATCGAGACATCTACGCGCCGACTTGTAGCGATGCGTCCGAAATTAAAAGAAGAATGGAGACGACGGCGAAATGCGCGCCGTGCTTCTCTGCATGCGCGATGTGCTGAGGCAGGGCGTGACGCATTCCAAATTAAGGACCGGATCGATTGGGATCGACTGAGTTCTTACCTGATGTACGGGTATGCCGCATGAGGCAATGTCTCATATCCATCTTACTGTTCTTTTTGGCTTCCACTGCAAGAGCCGACGATATCTCGATATCAGTGTCCGATCCACGCCCGTACGGATATTTCCTTGGAGATGTCCTGGTGCGTCAGATTGATGTTGTGACGCGTGGACCAGAGCAACTCCGCGTCGCAGCGCTACCGCGTCCTGGCCCACAACTCTATTGGCTGGATTTGGTCAGTGTTGAGACCGAGAAATTACCCAGTGCTGAAGGCCAAGCCCATCGCATAATACTCAAGTATCAGATGTTTTATTCGGCACTCGAACCAAAACGCGTCGCAATACCAAAAACAAAACTTTACTTCAGTCGGTCTAATGATCCTAAAACTGAGCTAGTCGACACTGATCGTCAGGATGTGTCACCACCGACGTCTGTGACACGAGTGGTTCCTGAACTTGAGGTGATCGTCTCTCCGCTTCGTGAAATTATTATCGAAAAATCATCTGACCCCGACGCATCCCCGTTGCGCGCCGACGCTCAATCTCGTCCAATTGGTACAGGTGATCTGAGAACTGCACTGTTGATCAGTAGCATTGTGCTCGCATTATCAATCGTTGCTCTTGCTTACCAATACGCCTTTTGGCCATTCCGGTACCGTGGAAGACGCCCTTTCACACATGCTCTACGTGCCATGTTGAGCAGCGGTCAAGACCATGTGGAAGCAGTATACGCTCACAATCTGCGAGCATTGCATCGTGCTTTTGATGAAGCCTATGGACGTCGCCTGTTTTCGCGGGATGTGTCGGCCTTTCTCAATGCGCGCCCCGAGTTTCAACCACTTGAAACACGCGTAAAAGATTTCTTTGAAGCATCAAGTCTGGCCTTTTTTGCTGACGATGCAAAGTCTGCGCATTCGCGCATGTCACGCGACGAGCTCGATCGACTTGCGCGGGATTTGGCACAAAGGGAAAGGGGCGCTGCGTGATTTTTACGTCGCCACTTTGGCTGTTTGCGCTCCCCCTTGCTTTGCTCCCACTCGTATTCGGAGCGCAGCAAGAACAAGCCTATCCTTCGCTATCTGAATTCGAGACTGACCCACTGTCAGGTACCATTGATTGGGCGCTTCGAATGGCAGGTATCACGGCTATTGCGGGCTTGATCCTTGGCAACGCAGGCATAGCCTGGAGTGAACAATCGATCGAGCGCATTGGTGAAGGCGCACACATCGTTCTTTTGATTGATCGATCGTCGAGCATGGACAACAACTTTGCAGGCCAGCAAACGAGTGGCGGAGAAGAATCGAAGTCTGCAGCTGCAAGGCGTCTCCTCAAAGATTTTGTTGCCAAACGTGAGCACGATCGTTTTGGGGTCGCTGCATTTTCGACATCACCGATGGTCGTACTGCCCCTTACCGATCACAAGTCCATATTATTTGCAGCCATTGACGCTATGGACCGTCCCGGCTTGGCATTTACAGATGTTGGTCGTGGATTAGCTCTAGCCATGAAAATGCAGGCGCAAGATCCATCCCATGCCTCGCGTGCGGTTGTACTGGTATCTGATGGTGCGGCCGTCATTGGGCGACGACTGCAAGATAGCCTGCGTACGGAATTCGCTCGTCAACGAACTAGCCTGTATTGGCTTTTTCTAAGAACGGCAGGCACGAAAGGCATTTTCGATGTACCTGCGTCCGGAGAAGAGGACACGCCACAAGTTTTACCCGAGCGACATCTGAACAAATTTTTTCAGTCGCTAAGAATTCCATACAAAGCATTTGAAGCAGAAAATCCTGAAGCGGTCGCTGCTGCTATTGAAGAGATCAGCAAACTCGAACGAATGCCGATAGCTTACAATGAAAAAGTCCCACGCCGAGATCTATCCCGTTGGGCTTATGCAATCGCTGCTGCTGGTTTGTTTATTCTGTTGCTGGCCAAGTTGTTTGAACGTGGTATCGGCCCTAACGGAGGGCGATATGGAGCTACGTAGATTAGCTAAACAAGCCCTCCCCATGTGGCGATCGGCTCTGCTGTGGTCTGCTCTGGCCACAAGTGCAGCATCGGTCATGTATTTTGCAGTAGCGTATTGGCGGGCGCTGGACGCAAACAACATGGTGCGCGCGCTGAACAGCGGACAAGACATAGACGTCAATATCGCACGCGCCCCTGATAGGCTTCTCCTCGCACGCATAAATGAATTGCTTCGACGAGATCGGTTTGACGAAGCGCAAGGCATCGCGAATGCAGCAGCACCGCGCATGGCTGATCAACATCGCGCTCAAACTCTCTATAATCTTGCCAACGACCGGGTCCGACGCGCAACGGCCCTAATTTCGAAGGGGGATATCGACGGCGCAACTGCGCTCGTAAACGTCGCTAAAAGTGAATATCGATTAGCACTGCGTCAGTCTCCAGACGTATGGGACGTAAAATACAATCTCGACGTGGCTATGCGCATGGTGCGCGATTTGCCATCAGGCGATAATGAGCCCGAAGAAGTCCCACCCGATGCACCCAAACGCGTATGGACTGACCTGCCTGGCGTACCGAAAGGTTTGCCATGATCGATCTCGACATCCTGAAAGAAAAGCGCGGGCTCATGTTAATGGGGGCCACATTTGCAACATTGCTGGCACTCACCAACTTTGCATGGACGCGGGAACAACGGGTGCTGGATGTCATGGCAATTGTCGACGTGACAGGCAGTATGAACGCACGCGACGGAGCCGAAGATGGAGCATCTCGTTTAGAGGCGACCCGCACAGCCTTGCGGCAGCTCGTACTAGATTTGCCTTGCGGTTCGCGCATGGGACTTGGAATTTTTACTGAGCGTCGAACATTTGCATTGTTCGCGCCGGCAGATGTTTGCGCAGATTACGAGGCTATGAATGGAGCAATCGACGAACTCGATTGGCGCATGGCATGGGAAGGCGATAGCTATGTCGCACGCGGTCTATACGATGCCATCACTTCGGCAGGAGCCTTCAAAAGCAACATACTATTCTTGACCGATGGCCAAGAGGCGCCACCGCTGCCTGCAAGCGGAATTCCTGATTTCGAAGGTAAGCCTGGAGACGTTAAAGGCTTAATCGTCGGTGTTGGTGGCGCTGTAAAAATGCCAATCCCAAAATATGATGACGACGGGCGCGAGACGGGCTCTTACGCCGCTGGGGACGTACCACATGTAAATCGTCACGGATTGCCAGGCAAAGGCATGGAAAACTCTATCGGCTGGCATCCAAGGAATGCTCCGCAAGGCGGTGACGTTGTCGTCGGCGAAGAACATTTGACATCGATGCGTGGAGATTATCTCAAAGATTTAGCCTCACGAACTGGTATGTCGTTTGTCGATCTAGCATCACACAGAAAATTGGCTGAGCCGTTACTTTCAGCATCGTCACTCAGACCCATCGAAATCGAACGAAGCGCGGCTGTGTTTCCAGCTAGTGTGGCATTGATATTAGCGGCTGGACTTTTTGGTCTGTCACTAGCCGCACGAATGAATCCAAAAATAAAAACATGAAAATGAGGCAGGGGTTATGAAATCGAAATTATCCATTCTAACTACAATTCTATTTGCAGTCGTAGGGTCTACACAAACCAACGCACATGGACCAACACCGCAAAAAGCAAATGAAGAAATAACGATTGCTGCAAAGCCCGATCAAGTGTGGGCTGTTATCAAGAAATTCGCAGAAATATCTAGCTGGCATACCGGGCTTGCAAAGTCGGCGGGTGAGGGCGGGGAAGTCGCAGGTGCATCCCGCACCATGACACTGAAATCTGGCGGAGATCTTGTAGAGGGCCTCGACGAAGTCGACGAAGCCAAAATGCAGATCACGTATCGATTATCGAAAGAAAATATCGAAGCCTTCCCAGTCGGATCCTATACCGCATCGATGAAAGTGATGGCAGATGGTGAGGGCAGCAAAATCGAATGGTCATCGCGCCTTTACCGCGCAGATACCACCAATGAACCGCCTGAAAGCAGAAATGACGCGGCTGCTCTTAAAGCCATGAGTGACTTTTTTAAGCAAGGGCTGGAGGGTCTCAAAGCCAAGCTTGAAGCCAAAGGGTGATGCGCGAAGATAGCATTGCGATTGAAGATGAATAGGAAGCAGATGTCATGGCAGTAATCCGTCGTCTTTGTGCTCTAATTCGTTACCGAGCTTATTCTAACGCAGTATTTGTTTTGATACTCGCGTTGGTGTCATGGCCTGCATCCGCAATGACTGGAAATTCGCAAGAAAAATGTACGTCAACCAGTCTTCTATATGAACTGGATCAACGCGATAGAACCGCTCTTGAAAGGCTGCTGAAAAACGCAACGGCAATACCCAATAGCGAAACTATACTATGGAAAGTCGATAAAGATGGCGCACAGCCATCTTACTTATTTGCGACCGTTCATGTTGTTGACGAGAGCCTCTTTTCTCTGCGGCCGACAGTACTGGAAGCTCTGGCTCAATCGAAGGTCGTCGCACTAGAGTCCGCTGAAATTTCGCGTGCTGCTATGCGCTATGCGATGGCACAAGCCGGCCCACTTATGGTCACGACCGAACGACCTGTACTCAGTATCCTCGACGAAGAAGAACTCCGCATCGTAGAGAATATTTTATTCAAGGCTGGTTTCCCCAAAGAAATGGCACTGGGTTTTCGGCCATGGGTTATCACAATGTTCTTGGCGGACTCTCATTGCCAAAAGTCCAAACATGAGAAGGGTTTCAAATCGCTAGATTTGATGGTCGCCGAAGAAGCTAAAGCGCGTAAAATTAAAATCGTCGGTCTAGAGAAAATGCTGGAGCAATATGAAACCATGGCTTCAGTCGCAGATAATGCTCAAGCAGCTTGGCTGAAGGCCAGCGTTAAGCTTTATGACCGTGTTGACGATATGGCGCACACGATGGCTGAGCTATATCGATTTCGTCGCCTTGGAGCAGTATGGGATTTAACTCGCGAACTCGCTCCGGACGCAGGATTAGATGACCAAGCGGTAGCGTCGCTACAGCATGATCTTGTCGATAGAAGAAACATCCGCATGTTGGAACGCGCCGTACCTTTAATAAATGAAGGTGGTTCATTTATTGCTGTTGGAGCTTTGCATTTAATGGGTGAGACAGGGCTCGTGGCACAGCTTAAAGCGCGCGGATACAAACTTACTGCAATCGAATAGTTGTACGAGAAGACAGGCAAAGCCTCATGAATAAGTATAATGCAAAAAGTACTTACGTGCTGCATGCGGCGGCAGCCACGTTCATTTTTATGCTCGTGCAACTCACGACTGTTTATGAAGTTAGAGCTGCAAGATTTTGCGGAGATCGCGTAGCTGGCGGCACCGCATCCGGTGAAACCGAAATCAAAGCAAGAGAGGCGGCAACAGCGTGGTGGTCGTCACGCGCAGGCGCGCTGGGCAAAGGGTATGAGGACTGGCAATCTGCTTCTGAAAAAGACATTACCTGCGAAACGACGCCTGACGGCCCGTCGAAGTGTACGGCTTTCGGCCGACCTTGCCTGCCCGAAGGCACAATGCCGGAAAACGTCCCCAAACTTGATCTTTAGGTTTCACGAGTGTGCTTGATAAGGTTCTGACCTACATGAAGTCGTTGCCAAACTCCTTAAGAATTGCGGCAGCACTTCTTTTATTGTGTACAACAGCCGATGACAAAAGCATCGCTGCATCGGAAAGAAATTCTAAAATCTTATGGTTTGCAAACTGCGAATTTGAGGCAAACCGCTATTTCAGTTGCCGCTATGCTGCCCCTGAGATTGAGGCACATATCAAATCCAGAAGCAGCGTACACCCTGGTATTGCTCTCACAGAAAAGATAAAATCGCATTTTTTTGAATTAGGCTGCGACTACCGCCTTGTTGATGAGGCTTTTCGCGTCAACGGCGTTTTCTATTCGTTTGATACGCGTGCCTTTGATCAGATCTCATGCTCAGGTAAAAGCGCAAAACCTAAGTTCAATGAAGAAAAGGCAACTATTTTTGATCTCATCGAGTTCTGGTTTGATTTTCCGGGTTGAATGCAAGTTATTCGCAATCCAAGCTTAGCTGATATTGCGATATCTGCCGACTTCACAGGCAATTTGCAGTTCATTGAGGTAAAATCAATAAACAAAATTTGTAATTTTGTGGCAAGGCCAACGGCGTGTAGCACGCAGCAACATGACATGGCCTGATCTGATCCTCACATCTTAAAAATATAGCTTTGAATTTTGTGAGCGACTGTATTGCGTGCGCGAAATGAATTTAGAAAATCGATATCATCGCAACTAAATGTGATCAGAGTTAAGAATAAATACCCGGACAAAATATCAACGAAAAAGGCGACTTGCGAATAAATTCGCAAACCGTTCAAAGCAAACAGCTCGGCGCAAAAAATGCGTCAAGAGATATGTAAATTAAATACGCATTGATGGCGCTTAGATGCCAATTTTATCTTCTGATGCGCCTATTGGAAAAACTGATTTCTCCGTTTTTACCTGCGCGAATATCGCTCCTTTGTCGTTGGCGTTCTGCCCGACGACAAAGGAGGAAACAAAATGAAAAATGTATCGATGTTAGCGCTTGCCCTATCGATCGGGGCTATGCCGCTCTTGGGATCATCGCATAGCGCTTGGTCCGAAACTAAAACAATTACCAATCAGGACTGGTGGCCTGAGCGTCTTGATCTCAGAGCACTTCGACAAAATTCACCCGCATCAAATCCTATGGGACAGAACTTCGACTATTCAACAGAGTTCAAAAAGCTTGACCTTGATGCGTTAAAAAAAGATCTCACAGCGCTTATGACGAAGTCCCAAGACTGGTGGCCTGCAGACTATGGACACTACGGTCCCCTTTTCATTCGTCTTTCTTGGCATGCCTCGGGTACCTATCGCGTAGCCGATGGCCGTGGCGGCTCCGATGGAGGACAAATCAGATTCGAGCCATTGAACAGCTGGCCTGACAATGTGAGTCTAGATAAGGCCCGACGACTCCTTTGGCCGATTAAACAGAAATACGGAAATTCAATTTCCTGGGCTGACCTCATCGTACTGTCGGGAACGGTGGCACTTGAGTCGATGGGCTTCAAGACATTCGGCTTCGCTGGCGGACGTCGCGACGACTGGGAAGCTGATCTCACCTACTGGGGACCAGAGCAAAAGTTTTTGGCCGATAACCGTCATAGCGGTGAGCGCAAACTTAAAAAGCCACTTGGCGCAACGCAAATGGGCCTCATCTATGTCAATCCAGAAGGTCCGAATGGTAACCCAGATCCTCTCGCGGCAGCAAAAGACATTCGCGAAACATTCGGCCGTATGGCGATGAACGACGAAGAAACGGTCGCGCTCATCGCAGGCGGTCACACGTTCGGCAAAGCACACGGAGCCCGCAAGCCGGAAGAATGCGTCGGCGTAGAACCTGCTGCTACGACTGTTGAAGCACAAGGCTTTGGTTGGGCGAATAAGTGTGGAAGCGGCAAGGGCGCCGATACCATCACGAGCGGCCTCGAAGGTGCTTGGTCCGCCAATCCAATTGCTTGGTCCTCTCAGTATCTCGACAACCTTTTTGCTCACGAATGGGTGCAGACGAAAAGTCCGGCGGGTGCAACGCAGTGGATACCCAAGGACGGTGCTGCGGCCGATCTCGTGCCCGATGCCCATGACCCAAAAAAGCGCCATGCTCCAATTATGTTCACCACCGATCTCTCGCTGAAGTTTGATCCGGAATATCGCAAGATTTCCGAACGCTTCGCCAAAGATCCGGATGCGCTAGCAGACGCCTTTGCGCGAGCTTGGTTCAAACTCACGCACCGCGATCTTGGCCCGCGCACGCGTTATCTCGGCGCCGATGTTCCAAAAGAAGAGCTAATCTGGCAGGACCCTGTCCCCGCGGTCGATCACAAACTGGTCGAAGCACAAGACGTTTCAGCTCTCAAGGAGAAAATTCTCTCATCAGGAGTAACAGGACCTGAATTAATTCGCACAGCTTGGGCATCTGCAGCGAGCTATCGCGGTACCGATATGCGCGGTGGCGCAAACGGCGCGCGCGTACGACTAGCACCGCAGAAAGATTGGCAGATCAATAATCCGAAACAACTTGCCAAGACGATTGCGGCACTGGAGAAAATCCAGACTGAGTTCAATGCCAGCCAGAAAGATGGCAAGAAAATTTCGCTTGCCGACATGATCGTGCTTGGTGGAGTAGCGGCCGTCGAAAAGGCAGCGAAGGACGCCGGCAGCGACGTTCAAGCACCGTTCAAGCCAGGCCGAACGGATGCGACTCAAGACAAGACAGACGTTACGTCCTTCACGGCGATGGAGCCGACAGCCGATGGTTTTCGCAACTACTACTTCGAAGATCAGCGCTTATCGCCAGCCGAAATGCTCGTTGAGCGCGCCAACATGCTGAACCTGACGATCCCAGAAATGGCTGTTCTGGTCGGCGGTATGCGCGCTTTGAATGCAAATGCAGGTAGTGTGTCACATGGTGTGTTGACGGAACGGCCTGGTCAACTGACGCCCGACTTCTTCGTCAACCTGTTAGATATGTCGACCAAATGGTCAAAGTCAGAAAAGTTGCCTGGTATTTACGAGGGAGCCGATAGAGCCACAGGCAAAATGAAATGGACTGCGACACCGGTTGATTTGATCTTCGGCGCTCATTCCGAATTGCGTGCTGTGTCGGAACTCTACGCAGCTCAGGATTCTCGCGATAAGTTCGTCAAAGATTTCGTCAGCGCGTGGACCAAAGTCATGGAACTCGATCGCACTTAGGACTTCACAAATTCAACAGTTGTGGCGGCACCATTTGGTGCCGCCACACTGTAAATTAAAAGGAAAAATTCCAAAATCGGAAACTGTTTCTTGTTTAGACTGATGATACGCGCCAAGGTTCATCTGAGTACTATTTTTGAACGATCAATTGGCAAATTGGAGCTGTTCCAAGTACTATAATTTCACCGCACTCAAGCCAATCAGCGCTGGTTGTGAAGTGATTATTTCATGTACTTGCACCCGCACCATACGCGCACTCATCGGCCCCTTATTTGTAAATGCCCTGTGAAATGCGGAAACATTCCCATGTCGGCACCAAGCGCGCGCTACGCTGCCACAAAAATAAATGCCACCCCATGCGCCACACGCGAGAACAAGGTCCCCACAAACGTTTCCGAACAACGTGCTGAAATGATCGATATAACTTTGACCGTCGGGTTGTGATTTCAATATCGTGAATATGTCTGGGGCAATAGCGTCGATGATTTGCAAATTCTCGTCGCTATCAATGTTTATGTTGCGAACTATGGCATTCAAGGCTTGACCCGAAATCAAATCCTCGATGGAAAATCGCGATAGCTTGTTATCGTCGTGTTGTAAGGTTCGAATTTCTGACGATGCCGTCATATGCCCTGGCTCGCAAGGAATAACATGCCATCCTGCGTTCGCATTAATAAGTAACGCCCCGCCAAAACCAGTGCCGACATTAATGACGAGACGAGGTCCAATAATGGAGCTATCGACAGAAATAATCGACCGTGTATCGGAGCTTGTCAGCCAAGGTAGCGACCACGCGACAGCCTCAAGATCATTAAGAACGACGACGGGCTTGCCAGAAAATTCATCCGAAACGTCGCGAGCATCTATCGTCAGATCATGATTTGTCAGTCGTACGAGCCCATTATCAACTGGGCCTGCAGCTGCGATCACGATACCAGCTAATTGATCAGCGTCTTGAAATTGATGTGCATAGATTTTTAATGTCGAGGCGAGCGAGATACATTCGCGAACAGGGATAGTGACAACGTGTGAAATTAAACCGATGTCTGTGCATCGTGCGTAACGAATATTTGTACCCCCGACATCGCACACCAAACGCCATGTCGTCATATCTCGGAGTCCCAAGAACGTGACAGAAGTCGAGCCGCGTTAATGATGCCAACCATTGAATAGGTTTGTGGGAAGTTGCCCCAAGCCTCCCCTGTGTCTGGCTTTATATCTTCAGACATCAATCCGAGATGATTTCGACTTGCCAGCAGCGCCTCAAAAATTTGTCTTGCGTCGTCTTTGCGGCCAGAGCGAGCCAACGCAGTGACGCGCCAGAAAGCACAAATGTTGAATGCAGTTTCTGGCGGACCGAAATCATCAGGCGCTTCATAGCGCATCATAAATGGACCTCTGCCTAAAACATCCTCTATTGCTTTAAGTGTTGCAATGAATCGTGGATCATAAGGATCGATAAAGCCAACCTCGGTCATCAATAGCACGCCCGCATCGAGTTTATCGCCCTCGAAGCTCTCTACAAATGCTTGTCTTTTATCTGACCATGAGCGCCGCAGAATCTCTTGCTTGATATGATCGGCATGCTTCTGCCAGAAATCATGACGATCACTTCTATCAATATGCCGAGCAATGCGCGCAAGTCGATCACAAGCAGCCCAACACATAAGGCTCGAAGTCGTGTGTATTTTTGCGCTGAAGCGCAATTCCCACATACCGGCATCTGGCTGATCATATAGCTTGATGGCTTGTAAACCGGCCCGCTCAAGCAGTTCAAACTCTTCTTTGCCAGGACGGCTAAGTAGCCGACGATCCATGAATGCCTGAGCAGCGCCGAGCACTACATTTCCATAGGAATCGAACTGGAAATGTTCAAACGCTTGATTGCCTTCTCGAACAGGAGCCATGCCGCGATAACCCGGTAAGCTTTCGACGATGCGCTCGGTTAACTTCGGCTCAAGTCCAACGCCATAAACAGGTTGAATATGCTCACCCTCAGCTGACCCGACCACGTTCATCAGCCATCTAAAATAATTCTCCATTGTTCTGACAGCCGATAAACTGTTCAGAGCCCGAACAACAAAGTAAGCATCGCGAAGCCAGCAAAATCTATAGTCCCAATTTCGTTGTGTATTCGGTGACTCTGGAATGCTTGTGGTGACTGCCGCGACAATCGCCCCTGTTGGCTCATAAGTACAAAGTTTGAGAGTAATCGCGGCACGGATCACGGCCTCTTGCCACTCAAAAGGAATGGCCAAGCGGTGAACCCATGCACGCCAGTAACGTTCAGTTTGTTCATACTCAGATCGAGCGAAGGCATGAACGGAATCACCTAATGTCTCGTCTGGTCCCAAGACATGACTAATGGGCTCGTGCAAATGAAAAGATGTCTCACTGAGCACATAATCAATGGGTGCATCTGTTGTCAGACGAATCGTAAATTTCGAACCTACGTAACGAATATGATTAGACCCATGAGTGAGGGCCGGAGCGTTGGCTCCATAGTCAAAACTAGGTCGAAGTAGAATTTTGATACGAGGTGCGCCAGAAAGAGGACGAATTTGGCGCACGAGTGTTTGCGGCCTGTAGGCTCGCCCACGCGTTTCATAACGCGGTGAGAAATCTATGATCTCGACGTCACCATGAGAACTTTTGAGGACCGTGCGTAAGATGGCAGTGTTCTCAACATAGGCTTGTTCGCTTTTTTGAAACCCATCGAGTTCAACTGCGCAGACACCGCTGCCTGGACGATCCAGAGGTGTACCAAGGAGCTGATGGAAAATTGGGTCGCCGTCGATACGTGGCAAACAATACCAAACAATGTGTGCATGCTGGTCGATCAACGCCGCAACGTTACAGTTCCCAATAAGCCCTAGATCCAAAGTACTCACGCAGACGTGTCCTTATACAGCAGTGATAAGACGTGCGAGCCATGCACGCAGCGCCTCTGAATTCTCAAATCCAAACTTTGCGATCGATGGTCCTGAGCCAATTTTTGCTGAAATGCCATCCATCGAATTGATAGCAATAAAAGCATCCTCGTCTGTCGTGTCGTCTCCTGCAAAAAAAGGCGTTCGGCCTTTGAATGGCGGATAAGACATCAACTGCGTGACGGCCTGACCTTTATCTGATGAAGCGGGTAGTATTTCTACGATCATCTTGCCAGTAATTACTTTTAATCCAGGTCGATTTTTAACCACTTGATGAGCAAGCGCGATGATGCGCTGGCTCTCATTTGGTATAGCCCGGTAATGAATTGCGACAGAGAGCGGCTTTCGCTCCCATAAGATACCCTCAACGTCGTGCAGACCTTCTCGAAGCCGAATATGCACGTCATCAAGTTCTGCAGTACAGCTATCGTTTAGCAAAATGGGTTTACCGGGAAGACGAAGTTGGGCACCGTGGATGCCAGCCGCAGGCAAAAATGGCAGGCCAATCATTCTATCGATGTCATCAAGTTGACGTCCTGAAACAACGGCTAGTGCACCATCAGTAATTTTAAAAAGCAAAGCTAATATATTTTGCGTTTCGGGACTAACGACAGCGAGCTCAGGCAAGCGAGCTATCTCTGCCAACGTGCCATCAATATCGAGAAAGAACGAAAAATTTTGAAGGTTAAATGGAAAAGGCGGCTCAGATCGCATTTAAAACTCTAACATCCTTGTAGTGTGAGCGTTGCGTTGGCAACCTTCACTGCTGACCAGACCTCAGTCCAATGATAGGGAAAATATAGATTGAATTGCAAGCAAGCGATGCCTCTGACAGCCGTGACTATTGGTGGCGCGATGGTCGACACGATAGCAACGATCGATGATGCGCTGATCGAACGCATGAGCATGAACAATGCTGGCAAAACATTCCTTCTACTTGAGCAGGGTAGCAAAACTGAGGCATCCAATATTTCGACGCATTGCGGAGGTGGAGCAGTCAATTCCGCAATAGCGCTCGCACGACTAAATTTCAAAGTTTCAATTATCGCGAAAGTTGGTGACGACGAACGCGCGCAGGTTGTCAGGCAGGCTTTGGATGCCGACAGCATATCAATGAAAGGACTGATCAAAACTTCGTCTGCGCCAACAGGGGCTTCGGCTATAGTTTCGGCTCATGATAGAAATGCTGCAATTTTCACATTTCGCGGCGCAAACACCACGCTTTGCCAAGCAGATATTTCCCAAGATGAGTTGGCAGCGGATTTGATTTACGTATCCGCTCTGAGCGGCGCATCGGCAGCTGTTTTGCAGATGATAGTACGACAGGCTCGTGGCAAGTGCCAAAATATTGTCGTAAATCCTGGTCTGAGGCAAATATCGACAAGATTTGATCAGCTACGCGATTCATTACCAAGCATATCCATATTTGCACTCAATCGCCATGAAGCCGAGGCGTTTGTGCGGCAAGCAGTTGCAGAGCTGTCAGGGATTGAGAATGCGACTTTGCGGAGAATCGCTGCCAATACGCTCACCCCAAATGACATAGCCGAAGGTAACCATCGAGCCGAAACAGCATCCGCACTCATTGAGGGATTACGCCATATGGGTGCACGCACCGTGCTCCTCACAGATGGAAAATATGGCGCATACTGTGGTCATCAAGGAGAGACGCTTTTCTGTCCAGCGGTTGAAAGTGAAGTTGTTAGTACCGCAGGAGCTGGAGATGCGTTCGTTTCTACATTTGCAGGCATTTTTACTGCAACACACAACATCGAATACGCACTATTGGCTGCAACGACAAATGCGAGCGCAGTTGTCAAAGCTGTCGATTCCCAATCAGGCTTACTTCAGATCGATAAACTTCAACAACAATTACAAGAAGTGAGCTGCAATTTGAAGGTTACGAAAACAATTTCAAAACAGTATCAGTAAATCAGCATGAGCAGTGGTTTACTTCATCAGCATACAATGGGTTGACCTATGAACCCAATGCGCACACCATAAGCTTTGATGTTAAAAAATTCGCGGTTAAAAAGGTGCTAGGCATCTCTTATTTCAATCAAGCCTTACGCTCCCGCTTGGTAGGCGGGTATCCGTCTCGTATTATAACGAGATACGGTGCCATAGCACTCGTCGTCGCAATCATATCTCTTGCTATGCTGGCAACACTCGTGAGCACGATGGTGACCGATTGGTCGCGTCGCGATGTAGAATTGCGTTCTTCACTCGTATTCAACTCAGTTCAGGAACCCTTAGCAAGAATGCTTGCTGGCAACGAGACGCAGCGCATTCAAAATCTTTTCGAACGTGTGGCTAGCGACTCGCGCGTCCTAGCTGTCGCCTTCTGCAAAGGAGACGATGCGCCCGAAATTGCCTCTAAGTTGATGCCTGCATCTTTGACATGTGCAAAGATTGCCAGAGCTGAGACAGAAAGTTTTTCTTCCGTAAGGGTCAATGGAAGAGACACACTCATTGGCTCATTTCCAATATCAACGCGCGAATCAAGCGGACATTTTATAATCGCCCATGACTTGAGCTTCGCAGACCGTCGCGGCGCTGAAGCACGCAGATATGCGTCTCTCATGCTGGGTGGGATTCTACTTTTAAGTGGAACACTTGCAACTGGCCTCGTAATCTTGCTCATCCGAAGATGGATGCAGTCCTTTAAGAAGGCCATCACAAGCGCAACGATCCCAGATGGACATGGGGAAGTCGGCAGCTTTGGCTTATTAGATAGGGAGATGCGTCAAGTTCTGCGCCAACTCAAGATTGGTCGCGGCTCTGTCGATGCTGAAAACGTCAATTGGACGAAAGACACGCTACGTCAAATCATGAACGCTGAACTGCCAGGCGTAGAAGTGCTGGTGGTCGCTAATCGCGAACCTTACATTCACAATCACGGACCCCATGGCGTGGAACTTCAAACGCCAGCCAGCGGCCTAGTCTCAGCTCTAGAACCAATCATGCGCGCGTGTGGGGGCACATGGATAGCTCACGGCAGTGGCACTGCCGATAAAGAAACAGTCGATTCAAAGGACCGACTACGTGTACCTCCTGATGCGCCTGAATATACGCTCAGAAGGGTTTGGATCAGCGAGGCCGAGCAAGACGGTTATTACTATGGGCTAGCGAACGAAGGACTTTGGCCACTGTGCCATATCGCATTTACCAGACCGATATTTCGAGCCGAAGATTGGGCGGCATACAAAGCCATCAATGAACGATTTGCCGACACCGTCTCTGCGGAGGTGAGAACCAAGAATCCTATCGTTTTGGTACAAGATTATCATTTTGCTCTTCTACCGCGCATGTTGCGCGAGCGCCTACCAGAGGCAACGATTATTACTTTCTGGCATATTCCTTGGCCGAACTCGGAAACATTCGGAATTTTCCCTTGGAAAGAAGAGCTCATAGAGGGACTGCTTGGCAGTACGATCATCGGCTTTCACACCCAGTTTCACTGCAACAATTTCCTTGAGACAGTTGATCGTTTTGTTGAAAGTCGCATAGACCGCGAGCATGAATCCGTGACCTTGAAAGGGCTTGAAACTTTCGTGCGGCCTTATCCGATTTCCATCGACTGGCCTCCTGCCGCACTTAAGCAGCAACGATCAATTGCAGAATGCCGAAAGAGCGTTCGTGAAAGGCTCAAACTTTCCCCTGATTGTAGAATTGCCGTTGGCATAGAGAGGTTCGATTACACGAAGGGCGTGCTTGATCGCATGCGAGCGGTCGATCAAATGTTGGAAGCACATCCAGAATGGATTGGCCAATTCACGCTTGTGCAGGCAGCAGCGCCGACGCGTAGCAAATTACCAACCTATCGAAGCCTTCAAGACGAAGCAGTGCGCGTTGCTGATGAGATAAACGCTAAATACGCGACCGCCGCGCATCCTCCAATTATGCTGATCATTCGCCACCATGAGCCGAGTGAAGTTTTCGAATTATTCAGAGCTTCAGACGCATGTATTGTATCTAGCCTTCATGACGGCATGAATCTCGTTGCCAAAGAATTTATTGCTGCTCGTGATGATGAAAGAGGCGTCCTTTTACTATCGAGTTTTGCTGGTGCTTCTCGAGAATTGTCCGAAGCGATCATTATCAATCCCTACGATGCCCAGTCGATGGGAGAAGCTCTCCACCAAGCATTGATAATGCCAGAAGCCGAGCAGCATGAGCGAATGCGCTTAATGCGCGATCAAGTGAGAACCCGGAACGTATATCGTTGGGCCGGTCAGATGCTGGTTGATGCCAGCAGCATCCGCAAGAAACAACGCATCTTACAAATAGCTACAACTCGCATCGATACACAAAACTGATGTCTCCAGTTGTCCTGTGCTCTGAGACCCTAGATTCCCTCCAGATTTGGGTAGAGTATACAACCTCTAGAGAGGAGACAGCGATGCTTAAGACCAAGTATATCGAAGAGCAGACCAACCCAATACTACCAACGCAGGAAGCTGTGTAGTAGACTACGTAAGTCTGCTACAAGCATAGGGTAGCAGGGGCATTTTCTTGGCGTTTCAGATTATAAATGATTTATGGACAATGTAACGAGAGAGGCAAATTTTCGTAGTGTCCTGCGAACCCAACATTTTATTTGGCTTCGGGCTCCTCTTGTACAAGCTATAAAAAATTGAAAATAATAAAAAAATAGGCCTTCCTTGCGGAGCACACGCTACATACGATGCAGTACTCCGGCGTATGTTATTATAATTGATAAATAAAAACGATAAATGGGACGAACGTCAATCGCCTAAGCCGCGCCACACGACGTAAACACCGACAGTTGCGACTATGGCTGCAAAAACCTGCGCAAGAAGTTGTTTTCGTCCCGACATAGCTTCTGCCACGCGACGACCGAGTAGCCCGCCGACTACGCCACCGATGATGAAGAAACCGACTAATGGCCAGTCGATCAGACCTGAAAGCGCGTAGTTACCTGCCGTCGTAAAGCCGAATGCCGCTACCGAGACCAGAGATGACCCTATCGCAAAGATGAGCGGCATATTGGTGGCGGCTATCAAGCCGGGAACGACGAGAAATCCTCCTCCAATACCAAAGAAGCCTGACAGCGCTCCAACACCTACTCCGTACATAAGAAGCAGAGGCATCAGCTGAGGCGCTGACAACCAATCCAGTCGAACGCCGACGTCACCTTCGCTGGCCTTCTTAAAGAACATGGCCGCTGCGATGACAATCATGAGAACGCCAAATAAAGTGAGAAGCTTTTCGCCGTCGAATTGCTTGCCGAATGATGAGCCGAGTGCCGCTCCCACAATGCCAGCTGCGGCAAACACCAACGCGCAGCGCCATTTGACATGGCCTTGGCGCGCATGGCCCCAAAGGTTTGCAAGCGCGCTTAAAGCGACGGCGATTGCGCTCGTACCAATAGCCACATGCGGCGACGCCACGCCGACGACGTAAACCAAAAGTGGCACGGCCAGAATAGATCCCCCGCCTCCGATCAGGCCCAACACAAAGCCGACCAGTGAGCCAGATAATGTCGCTAGAAGGTCCTGTGATAATGCTTGGCCCAACATTATTCTATGCCTTTTGGCCGCGCCATCCACTCGCGGCCCTTTAACATTGCTTGCCAATAGACCGGTGGCAAGACGCGCTCCTTCATCGTCCAAGCGAGACGTGACGGCTTCGTGCCATCGATCACGTAATCGGGAAACGAAGAGCAAACTTTGCCGCCGTAACTAAATTCAGCAAGCACGACCTTTCCGCGCTCAACCGTCAACGGGCAGGAGCCATAGCCGTCATAGGCACACTCGGTGCGGCGCAGGCCTTTATCAAATAGCAGATTTTCGGTGACGACAGGGGCTTGCTTGCGTGCTGCAGCGGCCGTCTTCGCGTTCGGCGTATTAGTGACGTCGCCGAGCCCAAAGATGTTGCGATATGTCTTGTGGCGCAATGTTGCGGGATCGACGTCGATCCATCCCGCGGCATCGGCAAGAGCACTCGCGCGAACGAAATCTGGCGCAGTCTGCGGCGGGCAGACGTGAATCATATCGAATGACGTTTCGACACTTGTTTGAGATCCATCCGGCGCGGTGCGCATGAATCGAGCCATTTTGGCTGGCCCATCAATGGCTGTCAGCGTGTGACTGAAGTTCAAAGTCGCATCGTAGCGATTCACATAGTCCATGAGCGCGGGAACATAGTCGGCGACGCCAAACAGAACCGGACCAGAATTAAAAAAAGAAACGTCGATGTCTTTGAGACAGCCAGCACGCAGCCAATGATCCGCCGAAAGATACATCGCCTTTTGCGGAGCACCGGCGCATTTGATAGGCATCGGAGGCTGAGTGAAAAGTGCCCGTCCTGACTTCAGCTCTTGCACAAGTTTCCATGTGTAAGGCGCAAGGTCGTAACGGTAGTTTGATGTGACGCCGTTTTTACCAAGCGTTTCAGATAGACCTTCGATGCCGCCCCAATGGAGCTTGATGCCGGGGCAGACAATGAGATGATTGTACGCAATGCTGCGGCATCCTTCGATGATCACCGAATTTTTGTCAGGTTCGAAACCAACAACTGCAGCTCTGATCCAGGTGACGCGACGCGGTAGGATCGATGCCATCGGTTTGGATGTTTGTTTGGCGGTGAACACACCTGCACCAACCAATGTCCAACCGGGCTGATAGTAATGTGTCTCGGCCGGATCGACGATAGCGATATCGAGATCTCTTTTGCGGGCAAGTAGGCTTGCAGCCACTGCGGCACCTGCTGCCCCTCCACCGACGATCACAATATCATGCTTGGCGATAGACGCATTGCTGGCTTCCGCACGGCTCTCGATCTGGCTAGCTACACCAGCCATATCGTGACCCACGCATTGCGTCCGATCCAAAATATCTGCAAGTGGCCGTTTGCTAGCTTCCGTTAGGCTCCAAAGCGATGCGCATCGCGTACCAGATCTACAATACGCCAGAACGGGCTTCGGAAGTTCGGTGAGAGCGCTGTTGAATGCTGCAACGTCGCTGTCAGTGATCTTTCCCGTACTGACAGGCACATAAGCTGTCGCAAGACCAAGCTCTCGCGCCTTCATTTCGATTCCTGCGAACGAGGGCTGATCGGCGCCTTCGCCGTCAGGTCGATTGGACATTATCGATCGGAACCCGCGCGCGGCTATGTCTGCGACATCTGTCGCCGCGATTTGCGGTGATATCGATAATTCGTCAGTCAATTTTCTGATCATCTGAAGTCCTAACGAAAGCGATCACAATTCGTTGACGGGCACTTTCAAGTAGCGCTTGCCGCTCTCGTCAGGCTCAGGCAACTGACCGCCGCGAATGTTTACCTGTATTGAGGGGATAATCAGTTTCGGTAGGCCAAGAGTTGCATCACGCTCATTGCGCATCTTCACAAACTCGTCTTCCGTTACGGCTTCGTGCACATGAATGTTCGTCGCCTTCTGCTCGGCAACAGACGTCTCCCATTTGATTTCGCGGCCACCAGGCGCGTAGTCGTGGCACATGAACAAACGCATTTCATTGGGAAGTTCGAGAACGCGTTTGATCGAGTGAAAAAGTACTTTCGCATCGCCGCCTGGAAAGTCTGCACGCGCGGTTCCTCCATCAGGCATGAAGAGCGTGTCGCCAACGAAAGCCGCATTGCCGATGACGTGCGTCATGCAGGCTGGCGTGTGACCCGGTGTCAGCATCGCAAACGCTGTCATACCGCCGATAGTGTAAGTATCGCCATCTTTGAACAGCCGATCGAACTGGCTGCCGTTGCGCTGGAATTCCGTACCCTCGTTGAAGATTTTGCCGAAGACCTCTTGTACAATTCTGATATTTTCACCAATGCCCAGCTTGCCGCCGAGCTTGCCCTGAATATACGGCGCAGCGGAGAGATGGTCGGCGTGGGCGTGTGTTTCGATTAACCACTCGACGGTCAAGCCTTGGTCCAGAACATACCGGATGATGTCATCGGCTGACTGGTAACTAATACGGCCAGCGGCATAGTCGATATCCATAACGCTATCGATGATTGCGCAAGACTTGGACGCAGGATCTTTGACGACATAACTGACGGTGTTCGTTTCTTCATCGAAAAAGCCTTTGATCTCAGGCTTGATCGTCATATCGACGGTTTGGAGTATCGCGCTCATTGTTCTCTCCTATACATTTTTGACTGAGGGCGAGGGCTGCGTTATCGGCCGCGGCACAAATAATAACTGAAGCACGCGCGCTGCGAACATTCCCGTCAACATGGCAGCTAAAAAGATCATAGTCTGAGTGGCTTCAAGCGACATCGCGACGATGGCTGGGCCAGGACAGTATCCGACAAGACCCCAGCCTATTCCGAAGAGCGAAGCGCCAATAAGCAATTTAGCGTCAATTTTATTGGCTGTTGGGAGATAAAAAGCCTCGCCGAGTATCGGCTTCGACCTTTTAAAAACCAAAGCATAGCCGAGCGCTGTCGTGATGACTGCAAAAGCCATCGTGAAAGCCAAACTTGGATCCCATAAGCCTGCTACATCGAGAAAGTTTTGAACTTTCGCAGGGTTTGCGAGTCCCGACACGATAAGACCGATGCCGAATAGTAAACTAGCAATAAATGTCAGAGCTATCTGCATTCTAAACTCCCAAGATATGGCGAACCGTGAAAACGGTCGCGATAGCGGTCGTCATGAATGTTGCCGTCGCAGCGAGCGATCGCAGCGATAGCCGGGCTAATCCGCAAACGCCATGCCCGCTCGTGCATCCGCTGCCTGTGACGCTGCCGAATCCAACAAGAAGACCACCAGCAATGAGTAGCTCAGTTATTTCCGTCACTGTGTGCGCCACGGCTGAACCGGTAACAAACGTGTAGAGCGGCACTGCCGCGAGGAGACCAGCCACAAATGTGAGACGGACGAAAATCAGATTATCAGTGTAGGGCGGTAGCAGTCGCGAGATAAAACCACTGACGCCTGCGATGCGTCCGGTGAATGCCATTAACAGAACTGCTGAGCAGCCAATCAATATGCCACCGACTATCGAGGCGTAAGGTGTGAATTCTGTGGCTATCATTTGCGGAGCTTCCAAAATAACAACATTGATGCCAGATGCGTGGCGCAATCCAAGTCGCCACGATACAAGCAGCGCTCAATCAAAGAAGTGCTCTGGTCTGCAGTCATGATTGGTCGCGCGACGAACAAGTACTCAGCCCTGCTGCGCGGTAAGCGGGGCAGAATTTGGCAATGCCCGTTAACAGCGGCACCAAGCCAATAAGGCCCCAAAGTGATTGCGGGCCGACATAGATGAGGCTGAGTAACCCTAGACCGACAATAATCCTAAGCGTTCGATCGATGGTTCCGATATTACAAGTCATAGCAAATCTCCGGTGATGGGAGATTGCATAAGCCTGCGCGATCTTTGTGTATGTGACCTAGTCACATAGCCCAGGCGTTAGGGTGCGCCAGCGAGCTTCTGTAAGTCTTGCCGAGACAGCAAAGTAATTTCGCCACGGGTTGTTGAAATCCAATTTCGCCTTTGGAATTCATGAAGTTGTCGACTGATAACTTCGCGCGCGGTGCCAAGTTCGGAGGCCAATTGCTGATGTGTCAGTGAGACGCGGTCCTCATTGTCCGCCAGTTCCAAAAGTTTTTGCGCTAATCGAATATCGACGCGTGAGAACGCGACTTCGTCAATGATCTTAAACAAATTCGTCACGCGCATGCTGAAGGCGGTAAATACGAACCGTCGAAACTCAGCCGATTGCGCAATCAGGTTATCGAACGTCTTGCGAGGAATGGCAACGGCTTGAACATCCGTTTCGGCGATGCCTTCAGCTTGGTATTCTTCATATCCCATAAGACATGCTGTCGTTAGTGCACAGCTTTCACCCGCTGACACTCGGTACAAGACGATCTCGCGCCCTGTCTCTGAGACTTGCTGCACCCGAACGGTTCCATCGAGCAGTAAGAGGTACGCTTCGGGAGATTGGCCGGGTCCGAATATCCGCGTACCAGCCGCAAGTTTGACGAGCTTGCTGTTCTCAACAAGTGGACCGGCAATGGCAGGCTCGAGTTTCCGCAAACCTGGGAAGTGTGTGGTCCAATCGGCGTGCAATGCACGTCCCCCTTATTCTGTTGTTACTCAATTCCAGATACTGAAGTAGAGTTAGTGACGAAAAGCATATCGATGTTAAGAAATCTGTGTCGCTAGAAATTGAGTTTCTGCGACATGAGAGAATCCATCGAGATAATTCATGGCCAATCGTCACCTCTTCACAAATGCGATAATATTGGAAACCCGGAAAGCCCGTCCAAAATTTGGAAGTAATTATTTCCGCGTGCAGATAGCGCGTGAAAATACATATGCTTGCAAGGTCCGATTTAAACCAAAAATAATCCATTGATTTGGAATGATAAAATAGGCCTTCGTTGCGGAAGCCACGCAGCATACGAACCAGAAATCAGGTCTAAAAACTTATACCTTAGATTTTAGCCCTCGATCCCAAAACTGCAAGTCGCTGGCAATGCAAAGAAGAGCAATTCCGGATAAAGCTGACAGTTCGGAAAAAGCACATAACAATCATCGAAGTCATGCTCAGTTGAGCTTTATCGATCCAAACAATCTGACAGAAGCACCCGGCAGCAAAACATCCTCTCGCCGCTTGAATGAAGTATGATTTAGAACCTCTTTATCGGCGAGATTTTCACCCTTAAGTCCGAGTGTAAAACTCTTACCAAGATTAGAATTTTCATCGAGAGCCCAGGTGTAGCTCGCTTCGACATCTACAAGGGTGTAGCCCGGTGTCGATCCGAAATCATCCGCTTCTTCGGGTGCAACTTCGTCTTGTTCAAAAGCGTGCAAGATGCCAGTCCGTAGGAATAGGTTGGCGTCGCGATAAAAGATTCCTCCGCCGAGCCGGTGCGGTGGAATACGCGGAATATTATCGCCACCATCGAATTTGGCTCTGACAAAGTCATATTGACCATCGATGCCCCACACACCTCTCCAGAT
>PERI01000001.1 GCA_002928515.1 Hyphomicrobium sp. | reverse complement strand
AACGGCGGCGAAGCTTGCGATGACTTCTCGGACGGCGAAAGTGCTACGCACGCTGACTTTGAAGACTTCGACCTCATCAAAGCTGGCGCTCTGATCAACTTCTAAGCTGATCGCCAACTCTCAGAAATCGGAAGCCGCCCCTCACCGGGCGGCTTCTTTCGTTTGAGCCGCCGCGCACCAACCTACTTGTCATCCCGGCCGAAGCGCTAGCGAAGAGCCGGGACCCAGCGCAAAGCATCCCGCGCCGCATGGCACGATCGGCGCAGTCACGCTAAACTGCCCCCATGTTCGCCACCTTCTTCTCAGAATTGCGTGCCGCAAAACTTCCCGTCACGCTGAAAGAATATCTGACGCTGCTCGAAGCAGTCAGCTCGGGCGTCGCAGGAGGCCGCGCGGAAGATTTCTACTATCTCGCGCGCGCGACCCTCGTGAAAGACGAACGCAATCTTGATCGCTTCGACCAAGTGTTCGGCCACGTCTTCAAAGGTCTCGACCTCGGCATCGACACGCTTGAGACCGCGATCCCCGAGGAATGGCTGCGTCTCGTCTCGCAACTCCACCTCACCGACGAGGACAAAGCCAAGATCGAAGAACTCGGCGGCTGGGACAAAATCATGGAAGAATTGCAAAAGCGCTTAGCCGAACAACAAGGCCGTCACCAAGGCGGCAATAAATGGATCGGCACCGGCGGCACGTCACCTTACGGCGCATATGGTTACAATCCCGCCGGCATCCGCATCGGCCAAAAAGAAAGCCGCCATCGCCGCGCGATCAAAGTCTGGGACAAACGCGAATTCAAAGATCTCGCTGGCACATCTGAGATCGGCACGCGCACCATCAAAGTCGCGCTGCGCCGCCTGCGCCAGTTCGCACGCTCGGGCGCCGCCAGCGAACTCGATATCGCCGACACCATTCGCGGCACTGCGGAAAAAGGCTATCTCGATATCCGCATGCGCCCCGAACGGCACAACGCAGTCAAGCTTCTGATGTTTTTCGATATCGGCGGATCGATGGACGATCACATCAAAGACGTCGAAGAACTATTTTCCGCAGCACGCAGCGAATTCAAACATCTCGAATACTGTTACTTCCACAACTGTCTGTATGAAAGCGTCTGGCGCGACAATGCACGCCGATACACCGACAAGATCGACACCTGGCAAATTCTCAATACGTACCCCGCCGACTATAAAGTCGTGTTCGTGGGCGATGCGTCCATGAGCCCCTACGAAATCACGATTGCAGGCGGCGCCGTCGAACATATGAACCCCGAGCCCGGCGCGCTTTGGCTTCAGCGAGTCACCGAAATTTACAAGCACGTCGTTTGGCTCAACCCAGTCCCCGAACAGCACTGGAATTGGACGCCGTCGATCGGCATGGTGCGCCGCATCTTGGGCGGGCGCATGTATCCCCTCACACTCGACGGCTTGGACGCTGCAACCCGCGAGTTGATGCGGTAAACCCAATGCTCGCAGCGAGTTATCCGCTGCTATATCGCCTCAGATACGCACGCTAAAACACCCGCTATGGTTGATAGTTACCCATGCCCCGTTGACCACAGCCAAGACCTCAGCCAATGCTTGCGCCCAATAACCGGGCACGCCTATGACCGGACGGGGAGCCTTGCGAGGACACCATGATGATGCGTCTCAAACGGTGTGTTGTAATCGTTTCTGCACTTTGCGTGTCTGGCTGCGGTGCAAGCCTGCCTGGGCTTTCGACGGGTTCTTTATTCGGCGGCAAAAGTGAACCAGCCAACACCGCGCCTGTCATCAAAAACGATCCAACCTCGCGCGCACTTCAAGTCGGATCGACAGCCGCACGCGCACAAAAGTGCGGCTTCAACTTCGATGCGATCAAACTGAAAAACAATTATCTCGCCGCCGAAGGACCAGCCCTCACAAATCCATCAGACGTTGCGCGCGTTGGCCAAGTCTATGACACTTCCTACAGCGCAGTATCGAAAGCTGTTGCGGCACAACCGGGCGACGTCTATTGCTCGCCAGCAAAAACAGCGAAAATCAAAACAGCTTTGACACGTCACCTCGCTGGCGATTACACGCCTGAACCGCCTGAACCCGTTCAAGAGGAAGAAGGCGGACTGTTCAGCGGATTAAGTTCGGGTAGTTCATCGAGTGCGCCTAATCCGGCACCCGGCTTAGATCAATAAGCCATATACATAGATTTCCCTGAAGCATGCAGACGTTCAGCAATCAACAGAGTATCGCGTGCAACAGTTGCTCTGGTTCGAAGTGATATTGAAAGCGTCAGCAGGTCTGACGCTGCTCCTCATCCCACTCACCGCCATCGCGGTGACCGGCATGCAAAAACCAGAAACCGGGTTTTGGCCACGCCTATTGGGTGCCGTTGTTTTGGCAATTGCCATCGGCGTGTTTCTCACGCTGCAATACCCCGATGCCCGTGGTGGCATTGGCCCCGCGGGCCTCGTTCCTATTAACCTTTTGGGAGCCGCAGCTATGGCGGCCCCACTCATTATGGGAACCGCCGCCCCAACACGACGCGGTAAAGCGTTCATTCTGGCAAATGTCGTAGTGCTCTTAGGCCTAGCATTCCTCGAAATTGCACATATTTAGGCGCATTTTTACACGTCGTTTCATCCGGTGACGCATGGCACAGCCCTTGCTGATAGATGCCGACACGCATCGGTCCTTAAGCCATTCAATCCTTCAGAACCCACCATGTTCGCTACCAAACCGCAAACCACATCCGCTCGCCCAATCGCTCACGTCGAAGACAACAACATCGACTTCCAGACGATCACGGATCGCCGAGAATTCGATGCGCTCGAGCATGAGTGGAACGCCCTTTTCGATCGCGCGGGACGGGGCACGCACGTCTTCCAAACGTTCAATTGGAATTGGCATTGGGCCAATACCTATCTACCGGCAGATCAAAAACATAAATCTGCGATGGCCCTCTCGATCGTCACGGCGCGCCGAGACGGCAACCTAATCATGATATGGCCCCTCGTCAGCGAGCGCGCCCACGGTATCAAACAAATTCTCTGGATGGGAGATCCCGTCAGTCAATACGGGGATGTCCTTTTGGATCGCATCGACGATGGATTGAACGTCATGCGTCAGGCTTGGGCGTATATTCAAAAAACCAGCCGCTGCGATGTCGTCCGCCTGCGCCACGTTCGCGCCGACGCCAACATCGCACCGCTTTTGGCCGAACTCCAGGCGATCACAACAGATCGGCAGGTTGCGCCATACCTTGATCTATCGAGCGCATCGACGTTCGAAAAATACGAGACCCGCTTCACGTCCAAAAGTCGTGGCAACAGACGTCGCCTCTTGCGTCGCTTGAGCGACGGCAAAACCATCGCCTTCGAGCGACATCATGCGGGACATCGCGCGGGAGAACTCGTTCGTCAAGCGATTGATCTCAAGACAGCATGGTTGCGTGACAGAGGGCTTGTTTCCACTGCGCTGTCTGACGCACGCATGGCTCAGTTCATGGCAGCAGCTGTCGCCGATAAAAACAAGTCTGTCGATTGCGTTGTCGCCGCTCTCACTGTTGACGGCGAGCCTGCAGCCATTGAGATATCCTTTACCTGTAAAGGCCATCTCGCACAGCATGTCATCGTCTTTGATTTGAGATTCGAAAAAGCAGGCGTAGGCATTCTGCTCATGGAACAAAGCCTGCGTGACGATTACTCAGAAGCCATTGCGACTCACGATCTGTTGGCCCCCACCGCGACTTACAAAATGGATTGGGCCGATGCGACCATGGATGTCAACGACTGGGCTGTGCCGATGAATTTAGCCGGACAAGTCTATGCCCACGTCTATCTTGCGCACGTACGCCCGCGCGCCAAGGCAGCCGTACAAGCCATGCCAACGAAGCTGCGCAAAGTGATGGCGTCTGGTCTTGGGTCAATTGCCGTATTGATGTAGCCTACGCCGTACTGCGCAAAACCGGCGCTATTTCACGCCGAGCTTCTTCTGCAAACTCGAAGATGATGTCGTGTACTGGAACAACACCTTTTTATCGGGATAGACGATTTTATGGGCCGCCTGCGCCATCAGCGCGGCTTCATGAAAACCCGATAAAATAAGCTTCAATTTACCTGGATAGGTATTGATATCGCCAATGGCGAAAATACCGTGTTCGCTGGTCTCGAAGCGCTCCGTATCGACCGGTACAAGATTTTCATTCAGATGAAGCCCCCAGTTCGCCACCGGACCGAGCTTCATTGTCAAACCGAAAAACGGCAGCAACGCCGTGCACGGGATTGTCTCTTCGCCATCTGCGGTCTTGATCGCCACCGATGAGAGCTGACCGCCGTCACCGACAAGTTTCGTCACCTGTCCGATGGCTAAACGCACTTGACCGTCGGCCACAAGCGCGCGCATTTTTTCAACCGAATGAGGGGCTGCGCGAAACTCATCGCGCCGATGCACAAGCGTTAAACTTTTGGCGACCGGTTGCAGATTGAGTGTCCAATCGAGCGCGCTGTCACCACCACCGACGATGACGATGTCTTTGCCACGCATCGATTCAATGCGCCGCACGGAATAAAAAACCGAACTGCCTTCATAATCCGCAATCCCATCGAGGGGTGGCCGTTTCGGTGTGAACGATCCGCCACCTGCCGCAATCACGACGACCTTAGTCAGAAACGTGGTGCCGTAATCGGTGACCAGACGAAAGCGACCGTCGGCATCGCGCGACAACTGATCGATACGTTCGCTAAAATGAAATACCGGATCGAACGGCTTGATCTGCTCCATCAGCCGATCGGTCAATTCCTGCCCGGTGACGATCGGCAAGGCGGGCACATCATAGATCGGCTTTTCCGGATAAAGCTCCGCACACTGGCCTCCCGGGCGATCCAAAATATCGACCACATGACATTTGAGGTCGAGCAATCCCAACTCGAACACAGCAAACAATCCGCACGGACCTGCGCCGATGATCACGACATCGGTTTCGATCAATTCAGGCGCGATGTCGGCCTTGCTTGCATGCTGTTCAAGTGTCGTTGTCATGAATTGGTCTCTGTACGGCCGACGCAGCGCCAGCCATCGATTTGAAAATTTAAAATTGCTTGGCGGGAACTCGAACAATCAACCCATCGATGCCTGCTGAAACTCGGATCTGGCAACACAAGCGGCTGCCGTCCCGAACATCGAATGCGAAATCGAGCATGTCTTCTTCCATCTCAGATGGCTTACCGGCAGCAGCACGCCATGCTTCATCGACGTACACATGGCACGTCGCGCACGCACAGGCGCCACCGCATTCGGCTTCGATACCTTCAATATCGTTGAGCTTGGCAGCCTCCATGACCGTCAGGCCATTCTCAGCCTCGACGGTCTGCGATGCGCCGTCAGGTTGAATAAAAGTGATCTTCGTCATGGTGACTACGAGGCCCTGATATGTGGGTGGATGTGTGCTACTCAAACCAAAGTATAAAGGTCGCCGCGCACACGAGATATGACCGCGCACGTTTAGTCGTATGACGCCCGCATTTCAAGCAGTGGTCAGCTAGCGCTCTCATACGCAGACGCCTAGGAATATGGACCCATGGGGGCTTAATGCGCGCAGAAAATCGCAAATGTGCCCGTCAGAACTCAGTTTTAGAGCTCAGATAGCGTCGCAATAAAATGACGGACTTCGTCTGCGGCTTGCGCGATCTGAACGACGACGTCATCGCACGCACGGTCGTCGCGGCCCAGACACAACTTTTCGGCCTGCTCAGCCAATTGGGCGAGAGGCCAAGCCCCCACTGCGCGTGCGGAGCCTTTCAAAGCATGAGCTGAAAAGCGCCAATCTTGAGCGGTTTTAGCAGTTTTCAAAGCAGAAATTGTTTGCGGTAATTGCTGCAAGAAAAGACCAAGAACCTCGGTTTCAAGCGCAACATTGCCCATCGTATATCGTCGCAAATGCGACAGATCGACAGGACATGCCTTACCCAAACCGGCATGATCGATGCGCGTTGAGACCAATGACATCGGCACCGCATGAGGGTTTACGAAACTGCGTATCACTTCGCTCATTTGACCTCGACGCGATGACGCAATCTCGCGCAGCACATTCAGGCCGCTTGGCGATTGGATATGGCATCAATCTAACTTTGGGATGCCTTCAACACCGTGAATTCAAACCCTGAAATTTCACATCGCCGCGCAAGGAGTTGGTAATATTCGTCATTGGGATGGCCAATTTCCGCCGCCGTCCCGCCGCAATTGCCAACTTTTGCAGAATTATCTTGGAGTTGCAGCAACTTCCCAACAGTGCAAAGTGAGATTTCCCGTTTCCGTGATTCTCGAAATCGCCTAGAGTTAATTCTTGAATGGGGGCCATGGGGTTGGTGCTGGGACACCAGTTCGCGTGGCGGGGACGTTTGCTATGTCACAAGATCACTTCGCAAAGCTGATGGCGATAGCCGGTCAGCAGGCCAACGCAGCGTCATCGGACGAAGCGTCCGCAAATGCTGCGCCTACATTGCCAAGCTTACCGTCAGCACCGGCACTCCTCGCACAAGCAGTGGCAGACGATCAGCCCGCATCAATCACCCCGCCAGAACAACCACCGCGCCGTGTGGCGCGTCGCCGACCCGCAGGTCCTGTGCGCGGAAAAATTGCCGCCAACGACGACGTGCCAAGCATCGGCGGTTTGATTTACGCACTCGAACAAAAACCTTCGAGCAAAGTCTTCCGCATCACCGCCATCGCCAGCATCGTGTGGGCCGCCGTCGGTTTGTCATTTGGCGCTTTCAGCCTTGCCCCGCAATGGAGTGAAGGCGCATCGCTCACGTCCTTGCTGCTGAGCCCCACAGCCTTCACAACACTCGCAGCCGTCGTCGTTCCAATTGCCGTCTTTTGGCTGCTCGCATTGCTGAACTGGCATATCGCATCGCTGGCGTTGAAATCATCGACGATGACCGAAGTCGCCATTCGATTGGCCGAACCCGATCGCGCCGCAGAACAATCGATCGCCAGCCTCGGCCAAGCCGTGCGCCGTCAAGTCTCGTTCATGAACGATGCCGTCTCGCGCGCACTAGGACGGGCCGGTGAACTCGAAGCCCTCGTCCACAATCAGGTCGCCGATCTCGAACGGTCCTACGAACAAAACGAGCGACGCATTCGCGGTCTCATCCAAGAACTGACCGGTGAACGGCACGCCTTGCTCAACACATCCGGCAGCGTCACCGACACGCTGAAATCTCTCGGCACCGAAATTCCGATGCTGATCGAAAAACTTTCGACCCAGCAGGTCACACTGTCAGGCATCATCAAGGGTGCTGGCGATAACCTTGCAGCCCTTGAAGGCTCGCTCGCCACACAAACCGGCCGTTTTGAAAACGCACTCGGCGAACGCACGCATCAATTGCAATCGGTCCTCGAAGATTACACGACCGCATTCTCGACCGCGCTCGGCACCCGCACCGAACAAATGCGCACGGCATTCGACGGCTACATGCAGACGCTTGACACGACACTCGGCAACCGCACGGAAAACCTACAAACCGTATTCGAAGAATACGCCCGCGCGCTCGATACGACCCTTTCGAACCGCGCCCAAGCCCTCGACATGCAGTTGATTGAGCGCACCCGTTCACTTGACGATGCATTCCAACGCCGCTTGGAACTATTCGACGATCAGATCATGCGCTCCACTGCCGCCATCGACGGCGCCGTTAGCGAGAAAGCAGAACTCCTCACCAACGCTCTCGATATTCACGCGCGCACGTTCCGAGATACCATCGCACGCCAAGCCGTCGATCTCGACGATTCCGTTATGAACGGTATCAACGCGGTCCGTCGCACGAGCGAAAACATCACGCGCCAGACCATGAAGGCCATCGAAGGCTTGTCGCAGCAATCGAGCATGCTGCAAAACGTTTCGGAAAATCTGTTCAGTCAAATCCACGGCGTCACCAATCGGTTCGAAAACCAGGGCGAGAAAATCCTCAAAGTCGCCAACGTCCTCGACGACGCCAATACGCGCATCGATTCCACACTGCAAAGCCGTCACGCGGACTTGTCGCGCACGCTCGACCGCTTGTCAGGCAAGGCCGATGAATTCGGCCGCACGCTGGCTGGCTACTCGTCCAACATCGAAGGTTCGCTCACGACCATCGAGACCCGTGCCCGCGTTCTCGGCGAAGAGTTGCGCGACACAACGGAGGCCCGCTCGCGGTCTCTCATCGCTGAACTCGAACGCGTCAAAATGCAGACCGAAGCTGAAAGCGAACGCCAACTCAACGAGTTGCGCAATCGCTTCAACGACGTGTCAGGCGACATGTCGCGCGAATTCGAATCTTTGACCCAGCGCTTAGCATCCGCGTCAGACGAAACCCGGCAACGCGCAGCCCAAGCTGCAGAAACGCTGGCGCGCGAACACGCCCGCATTCGCGAAGAAGCCGCGCGCTTCCCGCAGACGACCCGCGAAACCGCCGATCAAATGCGGCGCGCGTTGCAAGATCAGATGCGTGCACTGGAACAGCTTTCGCAGATTTCCTCGCGCACAAATTCTCAGCGCGATGTCATGCCACCCGACAGCGGATATGGCTCAGCCTCTCGTCCACCGCCTTTGGCGGCCTTAGCTCCACCCGCCGAACATGGCGGCGCATTGCGTGGCCGCGCACCGCAACCGACCCCCGATCCGGTCCGCGAAGGTTGGTCGCTAGGTGATTTGTTAGCCCGCGCCTCACATGACGATGAAGCCCTGGCAGAGGCACGTGCCCATGCCCAAAGCGCGCCACCTGTTGTCCCATCGAATGATGGGCAACAGCCGTTCCGCCTCGACCCGGCGCTCATGTCACGCGCCGTCGATCAGGCCACGGCCTCCGCAATCTGGAACCGCATTCGCGCCGGACAGCGCAATGTCATGGTGCGCAGCATTTATGCGCCAGAAGCTCGCGCGGCATTTGATACGGTATCGTCTCGCGTGAAGACGGATCGCGAGTTGGCGCAAACCGTGATGCGCTATTTGTCGGATTTCGAAACCATCATCAAAGATGCCGACGCCCGCGACCCGACCGGCCGTACCGCGCATAAGAATCTCATCTCCGATACCGGGCGCGTCTATCTCTTCCTCGCCCACGCAGCAGGCCGTATCAATTAATCTGCCTTCACGGTTACCTAGGCCTTCGTCCGTCACTAGCGATCTGATTGATGCGCGCGCTCGACATCCATGTTCGTCATGAAGCCTGGCCGCTACGCGAAGTCTTCACGATTTCGCGTGGCTCAAAAAGCGTGGCCGATGTCGTTGTCGTAACGATTCAAGACGGTCCGCATGAAGGCCGCGGCGAGGCGGTGCCCTACGCCCGCTATGGCGAAACCATCGAGAACGTGCTCTCCGCCTTCACGCGCGCCACGCAACATATCGCAAGCGGAGGATCTCCCCATGAGGTTCTCCCGCCCGGCGCGGCCTTGAATGCGATCGACTGCGCGTTGTGGGATTTAGAGGCTAAGCGATCCGGCGTATCGGTGTGTGCGCGCGCCAAACTTCCAGCGCCTATCGACGTCGTCACCGCTTATACTCTGAGCTTGGCAAGTCCAGACCAAATGGCCGCAAAGGCGCGCACCGTTCCCGAACTTCCACTTTTGAAATTAAAACTGGGCGGCATCGGCGATGACGCGCGTATGCGCGCCGTGCGCCAAGCCCGACCCGATGCCCGGCTCATCGCTGATGCTAACGAAGCCTGGACCGCCGATATGCTGGTCCCGTTTCTGCACGTCGCTGCAGAGCTGGACTTTGAAACCGTCGAGCAGCCTTTGCCACAAGCGGACGAGCAACTCTTGCAAAGTATCGAACACCTCATCCCTATCACCGCCGATGAAAGCGTCCACACGGCACGTGACATTCCCGCACTGGTTGGTCTCTACGATGCCGTCAACATCAAGCTCGACAAAGCTGGTGGTCTGACCGGCGCGCTCGAACTCAAGCGAGCCGCGCGCGCCGCTGGCATGAAAATCATGATCGGATCGATGGTCGCTACATCACTAGCCGTTGCCCCTGCCCTGCTGCTGGCCAGCGATGCCGAATGGACCGATCTCGACGGACCACTTCTACTCGCGCGCGACCGCCCGCACGCCATCGCCATTCGCAATGGCATCATGTCACCCGCCGATACGCGGCTCTGGGGCTAAATCGGCGACGACGACATTATCGATAGTCGCAGGTGCATCGGCCACGGTCTCTGCGATGAGCAGCCCGCCGTGCCAAATGTGCTGCAAACGCAGCGCGGCCATTAAGGCAAGGAAAGAGACGACCGCCATCGCAAGATAGGATTTCGCGCCGCCCACCGTGTAAAGCCACCCTGCGAGCAATGTCGCAAAACCCATCGCAAGCCCGGTTGCAACTGTCGAATAAAGCGCCTGAGCACTCCCCGCAGCATGCGCTGGTACAGCTTGATGCACAAAGTGCATCGCTGCGATATGCGATACGCCATAGGTCACGCCATGCAACATTTGCAAAGGAATAAGAACCGACAAGCCCGGTTCCATCGCCATCACGACCCATCGAAATATCGACGCGCTGATCGCCAGCACCAACAGCCGCGGTACGCCGAACCGCTGCACGAGCACACCCGAGACAGCAAACAACGCAACCTCAGCGAATACACCAATCGCCCACAGCGCGCCGATCCACGTTCCACTCAATCCTTGGCTTTGCCAGATCAACGTGCCGAACGTCATGAACGTAGCGTGCGCTGCTGGAACTCCACCGGCCGCCAACAGAAACATGACGAATGCGGGCTGTGCCAGAAGCGCGCGCGGCTCGGCGGCTTTCCAGATCGGCACATCGAGGCGCGCACTCCGCGCACTACCTGCCATCGGAGACGGCAACACGTGCGCGACAATCGCCGTCACCAAACAGCCAATGGCAATGAGCCACACACCAATGCCGCCGCCATAGGCCGCCACCGCCATGCCGCCTGCAAAGCTCGCCGCGATAAATGTCAGCGACCCCCACAACCGCATACGCCCGTAATCGAGCCCGGCCGCACGCACGCCGGAAACCGCGAGCGTTTCCGTCAACGGCATGATGGTCGAGTTGCAGATCACGAGTGCAACGGCCAGCATCAGGATCGGCCAGAATGTTTCAGCCTGACTGAGACCTAAAACCAGCACGAGACTGAGCCACGCCAGCCCGATCAACAGACCGCGATGCGTTCCGTTGCGATCGGCAATCAGTGCAACGCCCGGCGTCAGAAACACGCGTAAAAAAAGCGGCGCGGCCATGATCGTGCTGATCTCGGACGCAGATAAGCCGCGCCAGTCCAGCCAAACGGGCATGTACGGCACATGCATGCCGTAGACGACGAACAGCGCGCCGTAGAACAGACCGAGCCGCGTCGCAAACTGTTTCGGCGATACATCGCGACGTGACATGATTGTTGAGGTCCTCAGCGCGGCTTTGATTGCGCGGCCGAATATCTCGCACACCAAGCCGTGGCACGAAAGACTCTCACGCGCATCAACTGCATGAAACGACGACGATGCCCGCATCGGGACAGTCAACGAATCACGTATGCCTAGGACACCTGTGGATAAATTTGGACGGCCATGCAGCGACTATCGACGCCAGCGCCTGAGCACGGCGACACCGACTATCAAGCCATCGAAGCTGCGCTGGTAGAAACGGCACGCGGGCGTTGGTTTCTCGCCGAACATAGCCGCCGCGCACGCCGCATCGACGGCGCTTTACTGGAAGACGCCATCGGCCGACTGCAAACCTCGCTGCGCCAGCCACCCGCATTGCTCGGCCAACTGCAACATGACATCGAAACTCTAAAAGCGCACTTGGCCCAATCGCGCGCCGCACTCCTGGAGCGCCCTCATGTGATGGCGGACGCCATCTATCCCGATGGCGCGGTGCAGCCGCAAGCCATCATGAAAGCCGCAGAAGATATTCACCAGATCGCTTGGGCTTTGCAGGCCAATCCCTTAGACCCGAAAGCCTGTGAAGATATCGCGCGGCTTTCAAGCCGGCTGTATGCCTTGAGCCTAACGCAAGCGGTTGAGAGTACGCGCGCGCTGCAAGCCGCATCCGCTATCGACGCAGCAACGGGTCGCCTCGAAGCAATGCTGGAAACCGTCATGCACGAAATGCGCGCGGATTAAATGAACTGGCGTTGCCTTCTTAACCGCCGCTCAACAACCAATCGAGCTTCGACTTCATGCCGACCGAAAAGATGTTGGCACTGTTTTCGACGTCAGCCGTGAAGCGCACGTCGTCATTGGCAAGGAGCCCTCGATCCAAACTCGCATCTTCAAAGAACACATGCGAATATCCGACGTCAAAAGTTGTGTGTTCTGAATATTTGTACGTTGCACCTGCTGACAACCACACGCGATCTGAATCAGGTAGCGGTAGTAATCGCTGCTCAGCTTCTTGAATGGGCGAACGCTCATAGGCCACACCACCGCGCAAAGTAAGCAGTGGAGAATAATCGTATTCAAGACCGGCCGAGAAGAACCAGCCATCGTCCCATTGGCCAACAACTGCCGCTGGAACTTCAGGGTTGCCTGGAAGAGGTGCGATCAAACCAGAAACACCCACAACGCCGAGACGGCTCCAATTGGTCCATTCGATAGTTCCAAGCGCGCGCACGTCATGCGTTATCGCCTGCACGATACTGAGTGTCACAATCTCTGGCGTATCAAGATCAGCCTTGACGTTAGATGATGTCAAATCACCAGCAAAATAAGACTTTCCTTCCAATTCATGTTCAATCTTCGAACGAAATCCTAAACCGATGCTCGTCGATTCCGTAGGCTGTAGCAAAATACCCGCTGTAAATCCGACGCCAACATCATCGGAGATATTTACCTTGAGGTTCGATGAATTTAGCTGCGGCGCTGGAATCATTGGTGCAAGATCAACAGGATTTGCCGTCCAAAGCTTCAAGCGCATGTGCTGAAGCTGCAAACCTGCTGCCACTTGCACACCGGGTGCTATTTCGTATGCGAGCGTCGGTGAAACATTCAGAGTAATCATATCAGCGGCACGGCCATGATAACGGCCCGCCCAATCTTGATTATCGGGTTCGGTTGCTAAACCAAAAGGCGCACCTGTCGAAACACCCAACACCACTTTGTCGTTCAAGCGATAAGCTGCATAAGTCGAACCAAGAACCCCGACTTTATCGATTTCAGTTGAATCTTCAAAACGTCTCGGATCGAGCGGTTGGAAATCCGAAACTCCATTACTCAACTCAGTCTTCGCCGTGATCACAGAATAATGGCTCTCGACCGAAATGCCGCTCTTCGCAATCCCGAACGCCGCCGGGTTCCAGTATGCCGAGCTGAGGTCGACGCCAGCCGCAGCGCCCGCGAACGCTGATCCAAGCAGCGAGGCCGACTGCTCGCGCACGGCATAACCGCCAGCCAAAGATATCGTCGTCGTCGCGCACAACGCGACGAGTGATACACCGAGCGACAATCCCAAACGCGAAACCCTGGACGTCTCGATCCCAGCCAAAGCCGTCTGGCTCTCATTATGAGTGTTACGCATCACCGCCCCCAACTCGCATAAGCAGACGCGTAACGCGCCCACCCGCTCACATCTTCAAGTTGTCCCAACACTACAGGGATATGACACGCGTGCTCAATTGTCGCGATGTCAATTACGGACTTCTTCAAATCGATTCGTTGAACAGTGTGATCATGCCGTCACGCAGCATGATCCAGAAACGAAAAAACCGGCCCGCCGAAGCGGACCGGTCTGCCAGGCTCAGTCGCAAGAGCGAAACGAGCTTGGCTCTCCCCCCGGAGATCATGTGCAGATACCCTGGCTTCATACGTGCTCAGGAGCCCGCGTCGCGACGGACCGTGCCAAACGAATGTGTGCAACGCAAGCCAAGATGAAAATTCATCCATGCGATGAAAATACCAAGGTGCAGCACAGCAACACGTGTCACTGGAATGCCATCAAATAAGGGCGCTAGCCGCGCTGACGCGGGTTCCGCAAGCCAAAATGATGATCGACAGGGCCATTCCCGGTACCGATGTCTCGGCTGGCGCCAGACACCAGCGCCTGCCAGACATACTCCTTCGCTGCCTCCACCGCGGTCAGCAAACTTTTACCCTCCGCCAAACCGGCAGCAATCGCCGCTGATAACGTACAGCCCGTACCATGACTGTTTTTCGTGGCGATGCGCGCCCGCACGAACCGATGCACCTCATCCTCTGAGAATAAAATATCGACAGCCTCACCCCCCTCACCATGACCGCCTTTGATCAGAACGGCTGAGCAGCCGAGCCGTTGCAAGGCACGCGCCTGTTCGATGATCGCATCCTCAGTTGCAGCAACAGACGCATCGAGCAGCTTGGCGGCTTCCGGCAAATTGGGTGTAATCAGCGCCGCGCGCGGAATCAAAAACTCGCGCACCGCGATGATGGCATCAGGATCAAGCAGCACGTCGCCGCTGGTTGCCACCATCACCGGATCGACAACCACCGGAATGGTCGGCCGCGACGCGAGACATGCAGCAACGGTTCGAACCGTTGGCGCATCACCCAGCATCCCGGTCTTGATCGCGGTCACAGCAAGGTCAGACATCACGGCTTCGAATTGCGCGGCGATGAAAGAGACCGGCACCTGATGCACGCCACTCACGCCACGCGTATTCTGCGCCGTCAATGCCGTGATAACGCTAGCGCCGTAAACACCAAATGCTGAAAAGGTTTTCAGATCGGCCTGAATACCAGCTCCACCCGAACTGTCGGACCCGGCAATTGTCAGAGCTATGGGAACATGGGTCTGCGGCATGGCTGAAAAACCTTAGCCCCTAAACCCGCGCAGAGCTATGGCGCGCCTTGCTTCATGATTTCACTCCCGAAGCCTTCCGGCGTCACCATGGCTTCGATCTGCGCCAGAATAGGGAAATTCTCCAACATCCATTGGCCGAGCGCATTCTGCGCACCGAACAAAAATAGCAACCCCGTGAGAACCAACAACAGCCCCATCACCTTTTCCAGCGTCGCAAAGTGGCTCTTAAAACGCTTCATGAAGCCGAGAAACGGACGGATCGCGACAGCCGCTAAAATAAATGGAATACCAAGTCCAAGCGAATAAACGAACAGCAGTCGAATACCTGCACCCATGCTGTCTTCGTTGGCCGCGAGCGCCAAGACGGTTGCCAGAACGGGTCCGATGCACGGTGTCCACCCGAACGCGAACGCAAGACCCATGACGTAAGCACCGAGTAGGCTTGCGCCATCGCTGCCCGCTTCAAAGCGGGCCTCTTTGTAAAGAAACGGAATACGCAAAAGACCAAGGAAGTGCAGTCCGAAAAGAATGATAATCACACCAGCGAGTGTGCCAAGCGGCTGTCGATACGACAACAAAACCTGACCGATACTGCTCGCCCCTGCACCCAGCGCCACGAATACAGTCGTAAAACCCAGAACGAATACGATGGCCGCCAGCACCACGCGACGCCAGACCTGGCGATCAATGCCGTCCTCGCCCGTCAATTGATCGAGTGTGGTCCCGCCAATGTAACCAAGATAGGGAGGCACGAGCGGCAACACGCATGGCGATAAAAAGCTCGCCAATCCCGCGAGCGCGACACCGAAGTAAATATGCGCATCGGCAAACATGAAACTTTCAGCACTCCAATTCCAGTCTCGCCTGTTGCATTAGGCGTCTCGCGTCAGCGCGACGATACCCGGCAGCTCACGGCCTTCGAGCCATTCGAGGAACGCCCCGCCCGCTGTCGAAACATACGTGAAGTCGCTCGTCACGCCCGCAGCATTGAGCGCCGCGACCGTATCCCCACCGCCGGCGACAGACACCAGCTTGCCACCGCGCGTCAGATCGGCGGCCTGACGTGCCAGCGCAAACGTCCCTTCGCCAAATGGTGCGATTTCAAACGCGCCCATCGGTCCATTCCATAATAGTGTTTTGCACGTCGCAAGAACCTTTGCGACCGCCGCCACACTCGCCGGGCCCACATCGAGGATCATCGCATCATCGGGGACGGCATCGAGCGCGACCACGCTGTTTGCAGCTCCAGCCTTGAATTCGCGCGCAATCACGGCATCGACAGGCAGAACAATCTCGCAACCGCGCAATTTGGCTTCAGCCATGATTTCACGCGCAATGTCATGGAACTCGGGCTCGGCCAAAGATTTGCCCACTGCCACACCGAGCGCCTGCAAAAACGTATTCGCCATGCCACCGCCGATGATCAATTGATCGACCTTGGCGACAAGATTATTCAGCACTGGAATTTTCGTTGAAACTTTGGCGCCCCCGACAACCGCAGCCGTCGGGCGTTGCGGCTTTTCGAGTGCGGTGCGCAGCGCATTGATTTCTTCCATCAACAGCGGACCGGCGTAGGACGGCAGATGATGCGTCACGCCTTCGGTGGACGCATGTGCGCGGTGCGCACAAGAGAATGCGTCACCCACATAGATATCGCCGAGCATAGCGAGGCTTTCGGCAAAAGCCGGATCGTTTTTCTCTTCGCCCGTGTGAAAGCGCAAATTCTCCAGCACGGCGATATCGCCGTCTTGCAGTGTTGCGACCGTCAAAGACGCCACATCGCCGATGCAATCGTTCGAGAATGCAACAGGCTGCCCAGCAAGCTCACCTAACGTCTGTGCAATCGGCGCCAAAGACATCGCGCTATCGGGCCCATTCTTGGGCCGACCAAAATGCGAAATGACAATCACCTTTGCGCCGCGCTTGGCAAGATCGACAAGCCCCGGCACCACGCGCTCAAGACGCGTCGCATCACTGACGCGACCATCGCTCACCGGCACATTCAAATCAGCACGCACCAGCACGCGTTTCCCCTTCACATCGATGCCGGATGTGGTTTTCAACTTGTCGAGGTTCATTCGCTCAATCCACTACGAGTGCTAACCTAAGGTCGTTTCACAACGCCTCAGGGAATTTCGCTTTTGATGGCAGCCCGCGCAGCATCGGCTACGGCTTTTGCGGTGATACCGAAGTGTTCATAGAGTTTGCTCGCAGGCGCGGATGCGCCAAATCCTGACATCCCGACGAACCGGTCTTTCTTGCGCAACCACTGATGCCAGCACTGCGCAACCCCGGCTTCGACGGCAACACGTGGCGCATCACCCAAAACTTTCAATTGCTCGTCTTGGCTGAGAGCCGCGAACAATTCGAACGACGGCATCGACACCACAGCCGCGTGAATTCCGTCCTTCGCCAGAATATCAGCGGCGTCCACCGCAATGCCGACTTCCGTGCCGGTCGCAAGCAAGGTGACATCGCGCGGCTTGTCCGTCGCGCGCAACACATACGCGCCATGGGCTGAGAGATTTTCCGGGCTGTCATCGCGAATTCTGGCAACCGCATCGCGCGACAACGCCAAAATGGACGGCCGATCTGTTGCAGCCAAAGCCAGCTCCCAACACTCTGCGGTCTCCATGCCATCCGCCGGACGAAACACATTGAGATTGGGGATAGCGCGTAACGCTGCCAGATGCTCCACAGGCTGATGCGTCGGCCCGTCTTCACCGACACCGATCGAGTCGTGCGTCATCACGTAGATCACGCGCTGTCCCATCAGTGCCGACAGGCGGATCGACGGACGACAATAATCGGTGAACACTAAAAACGTCGCGCCATACGGAATGAATGAGCCAGCAAGCGCAATCCCGTTCATAGCAGCGGCCATGGCATGTTCGCGCACGCCATAGTGCAGATAGTTAGCAGTGAAATTCGCAGGCGCAATCGACGTATGATGTTTGGTGCGCGTGCCATTCGACGGCGTGAGATCGGCAGACCCACCTAACAACTCAGGCAATGCCGGCACCAACTTTTCCAGAGTCATCTGCGACCACACGCGGGTGGCACGCTTGGCGGTATCGGCAGCAAACGCACTTTTGGCATCGCGCACAGCCGTCGCCGCAATCGACGTCACATCGCGACCGACAATGAGCGCGCGCGTCGCAGCATCGGCTTTCGCAAACTGCGCTTTCCATGCGGTGTTGAGAGCGCCACCCCGCGAGCCCACCAAACGCCAAGCCTGAAGAATAGTTTCCGGCACTTCGAAAGGCGGATAAGGCCAGCCAAGTTTTTCGCGCGCACCTTTGATTTCATCGGCGCCAAGCGGCGAACCATGGGTCGCTGCCGTGCCAGCTTTGGTCGGTGCGCCGTATCCAATAATAGTTTTACACGCGATCAGCCATGGCTTTGATGAATCGGCTTTCGCTTTTTGGATTGCCGCAGCAATGGCAGCCGTATCGTGGCCATCGACCGCAATCGTGTTCCAGCCCGACGCCGCAAAGCGTTGCAACTGATTGTCAGAGACCGAAAGGCTTGTTGCGCCGTCGATGGAAATCGAGTTGTCGTCCCAGAACACGATCAACTTGCCGAGCTTCAAATGTCCAGCCAGTGAAATCGCTTCGTGACTGATGCCTTCCATTAGGCATCCATCACCTGCAATCACGTAGGTATGGTAGTCGATCAAATCGCTGCCGACGCGCGCGGACAGCAAACGCTCTGACAACGCCATGCCAACAGCATTGGCTATCCCCTGGCCCAATGGCCCCGTCGTCGTCTCGATGCCGGGCGCATGACCATACTCGGGATGTCCTGCCGTCTTCGAACCGAGCTGCCGGAAGTTGCGCAACTCATCCATCGTCATGCCTGCATAGCCCGTCAGATGCAGCAGCGCGTACAGCAGCATCGAGCCATGACCCGCCGACAACACGAAGCGGTCACGGTTCGGCCAAGCGGGATCGTTGGCATCGAATTTCAGCGCATCGCGAAACAACACTGTCGCCACATCGGCCATACCCATCGGCATACCCGGATGACCCGAATTGGCCGCTTGCACGCCATCCATCGACAGCGCACGGATTGCCGTCGCCATATCCTGGAGGCTCGCCGTGGCGGTCGCCGCCGGTGGGTTCTGCGCTGTGCTCATGTGATCGGAAGTCCCGTTCAGGGCATCAAGGCCCATGGTGCAAAATGATCCGGGACATTTACCGGGGCAAGGCCGCCCCGTCTATGGCCGCTAACGGCCAATTCACGCGCCAAAACGGCGCCCTTTGATAAGAGCGCCGTTTTAGCCATTTCTTCTGCATATTCGTGCGAATTAGTGCGGCATCAGAACCTTGTCGATCACGTGAATAACGCCGTTAGACGCCTTCACATCGGCCTTCACGACTCGCGCGTTGTTAACGCGAACGCCACCGTGCTTGCGCACCGTCAACGCTTTGCCATTCAACGTTGGCACATGCGAACGTCCCATCTTGATGTCCTTGGCACGCACGCGACCTGAAACAACATGATATTTCAAAAGGGCCGCAAGCTTCCGCTTGTTGCGTGGCTTCAGCAAGTTCGCAACAGTCCCGGCTGGCAACTTGGCAAACGCCGCGTCGGTCGGAGCAAAGACCGTGAACGGTCCACCGCGGCTTAATGTTGGTGCCAGACCCGCAGCCTTCGCAGCGGCAATCAATGTGTCGAACTGACCGGCCCCCTTGGCCACCTGCACAATATTTGCAGCACTCGCTGTGACCGTTGATGCCAACAGCACTGCCGACGCTGCAAGCCAATGTAGCGACTTCATACTCATTCTCCTCGTTTGGTCCCACCCACACGGCTCAGAACGCGCGGCTCATCGAGGCAGACCTGTTTATGGAGAATTTGTCATCTGAGGACTGTGGCGCTCATCAATGGAAGCGAAAAAAAACTATCACAATGCAGCTATCACGAAACACGCTGTGCCACGTCGCGAACCTTAGTCTCGTTGGCCGAAACTTTGGCCTCTTCTTCCGCATCTTCCTTGAACAGCTTTTCCAAGTTCAGCGCATCACTGCGCGCACGCGCTTGCAATTTCTCGATGTCAGACGCGAGTTTGTAATCCTCGATCAAGCGACGCTCGTCGTGCGATTTGAATGTTTGAATGGCACGCTGCGCAACGCGGTCGGAATATCCAAGCCCGCCGAGCAACTGACGCGTCAATTCCAACGACGACATAAAGGTCTCGCGTTGCAGCGCTGTCACGCCGATGTCGAGCAGACGGTGCGCATGTGTTCTATTGCGAGCCCGCGCGTAAATCGGCACGTGCGGATAACGCGCCTTCACATGCTCAACGGTACGCATCGACGCTTCGATATCATCAATCGCTAAAACGAATGCCCGCGCTTTATCGGTTTGTGCAGCCTCCAATATTTCAGGCCGACTGGCATCGCCATAAAAGGCTTTACTGCCGAATTTTTTGACGAACTCAACCTGCTCCGCGCTGATATCGAGCGCGGTGAATGGGATACCTTTGGCACGTAACACACGCGCAATGATCTGCCCAAAACGCCCGAAGCCTGCAATCACGACGTGCCCATCGTTATCGGGAAGCGTATCGAAGGCCCGCATGGGCGTTGCCGCTTTACGAAACAACCAACCATCAAGACCTAACAACAACGGCGTCAACGCCATCGACAACGTGACGACGACCGCCAAAATTTCTGCGGGACTTTTGCCAAGCACGCCTGCGGCCTGGCCGACTGACAGCAAAACGAACGCAAACTCTCCGCCTTGTGCCAAAGCCAATGCAAGGCGGCGGGCTGGTCCCGATTCCAATCCCTGCCAGCGCCCTAATCCAAAAAGAATGATGGCCTTGATCGCCATCAACGCGAACGCCAATCCGAAAATCAGCCCCGGCTGAAACAACAGCAAATTGAGATTGAGCGACATGCCCACAGCCGTGAAGAACATGCCCAACAGCAAGCCTTCGAACGGCTGAATGTCAGCTTCAAGCTGATGCCGGTAGCTGCTTTCCGCCAGCAGAGCACCGGCGATGAAAGCGCCAAGAGAAGCACTTAATCCCACTTGCTGCATAATCAGCGTCACACCGACAACCGTTAGCAAGGCAGCAGCCGTCATCGCTTCCTTCACACGAGAGAGCGCAACCAACCGCAGCATATAGTCGAGGGTGTAGCGCCCGACGATCACAACGCCCGCGATGGTACCGAGCGCCTTGGCAAAGGCCACGACGTCGAGGCTTGCAGCCGCATTTGCAGCCGCGACCGCAAAGAACGGTGCCAACGCGATCAGCGGAATAGCCGCCAAATCCTGAAACAGCAGCACAGCAAACGCGAGCCGCCCATGGCGCGTACCAAGCTCGTTGTTTTCTTCCAACACCTGCAACGCAAAAGCGGTGGACGACAACGCCAGCGCCGCACCGGCAAAGAGTGCCGGTTGCCAGTTGAAGCCAAAACCGATCGCCACCGCCGCAAGCGCCAGCGACGTCAAAACAACCTGCGCGCCCCCTAGACCGAATATCGCCTGCCGCATCGCCATGAGACGTTTAGGCCGCAGCTCTAAACCGATCAGAAACAGCAGCAACACCACACCGAATTCAGCGATGTGCAAAATTTCACTGGCATCATGGGCGCTGAAGATCACGCCTAGCCCGAACGGACCGAGCAGGACGCCTGCAATCAAGTAGCCCAGAACCGCCGCGATCCCCAGCCATCGCGCCAAAGGCCCAGCCAAGGCCAATGCCGCAAGCAACACGGCTATTTCTTGAAGTTTCAACCCGGCCCCCGTTCCACCTGCGCTTTTAACCTCAGCCAGTCGAATTCTCGCGATCCGAACCCCATGGCGCGACGTTAACGTGACATGTCCATTGAGGTTCGGCTATGATTCCGATTGTCTTAAACGCCCCGCCCGACGGTCGAGGTCTGAACGCTCCTGGTCCCTTATCCATGGCCGAATTTCTCCAGCGGATCGCAGAACGTGGCGATGTAGAAGCATTTCGCAAGCTTTTTCAAGCTTATGCGCCCCGCGTCAAAGCCTACATGATGCGCCAGGGCGCCGATGCAAACACGGCAGAAGAATTGGCTCAGGAGACCTTGCTCACCGTTTGGCGCAAGGCAGGTCTGTATTCTGGAGAGAAGGGCAGCGCCACAACTTGGATTTTCACGATTGCCCGTAATCTGAGAATCGACAGGCTGCGTAGGGAGTTAACCTGGGTTGAGTTGCCCGATGGTCATAACGAGGAAGCCTCATCCGACGCATTACCAGATGAAATATTAGCCGAGCAGGAACGTAAGTTACGCGTGCAAGCCGCGTTGGCGACATTACCGCCCGATCAGTTGGAAGTTGTGTCCCTCTCCTACATCGAGGGTTTGTCACATAGCGAAATTGCCGACCGGCTAGGGCTTCCGCTCGGAACGGTCAAATCGAGAATGCGGCTTGCCTATCATAAGGTGCGCGAGTCAGTTGAGGACTTGAAATAAATGAAGATCACGCACCACCCCAGCGACGCCAGCTTGATGAGTTGCTCGGCCGGCAGCATGCCTGAGGCGTTTGCCGCAGTCATGGCTAGCCACATCGCGATGTGCCCTTGCTGTCGCGGCACGCTTTCGACGATGGAACACATTGGCACGGCTTTATTCGATCAGTTGCCGCCGACCCCTGTGAGCCGCCCGGCTCCCGTTGCGGCCTTGCGCGCAATGGATGCAGACGTGCCGTCACAAGGCCCCGCTCAAGAAGCGGGCGTGCTCGGTGACGTTCCAGACCCACTCGTCAAGGTTCTCGGCACTTCGCTCGATGATGTGCCGTGGAAGCGTGTTGGCCCTGGCGTTTGGTCGCACAACATCACGTTGTCCGATCCTTCGCGCGGTGATCTCCGCCTCATCAAAATTGCTCCTGGCCAAGTCGTGCCCGATCATGGCCATCACGGCAATGAAATGACTTTAGTGCTGCGCGGTGCTTATAGTGATGCATCCGGCGTTTATCGCGCCGGTGATGTCGCCGACCTCGATGAACACATTGAACATCAGCCTATCGCCGACCCGGTTGAGGGTTGCATCTGCCTCATAGCGGTCGAAGGCCGTTTGAAATTTAAAAGCCGCGTCGCGCGCCTCGTGCAGCCGTTCACCGGCTTCTGATCGCGCTGACTGCGGTTGGGATATGTAACGTATGGCTTCTTCGCACACGCCCTGGCGCGTGGTTTGGATTACAGGCGCAAGCACCGGCATTGGTCGCACACTGGCGCTGCGCATGGCAGGCGATGGTATCATTGTCGCCGTCTCTGCGCGCTCGGCCGATAAGCTGAACGAATTGGCACAGCAGTCGCCAAATATCCGCGCCTACCCGCTCGACGTCACCGATGAACAGGCCGTGGCACAAACCTTCGCCACCATCGAGCAAGAGCATGGCCCTGTCGAATTGGCGGTCTTGAATGCGGGTGTTTGGCATCCGATGACAGCGTCGCAGTACGATCTGGCCAAAGCCAAAGACTCCATGACCGTCAATTATTTTGGCGTCATCAATGCCCTTGCACCTGTCATGCGCGCCATGATCGCGCGCGGCACCGGTCACATTGCGCTCGTTGCATCTGTTGCAGGCTATCGCGGACTACCCAAAAGCGCGGCCTATGCACCAACCAAAGCAGCCCTCATCAATCTCGCGGAAGGTCTTTACGCAGACCTGAAACTCAAGGGCGTAAAGATGACCGTCGTCAATCCGGGCTTTGTCGCCACACCGATGACGGCAACCAACACCTTCCCGATGCCGTTCCTCGTGACAGAAGAGGTCGCCGTTGACGCCATGTATGCGGGATTAAAGCGCGGCAGTTTCGAAATCGCATTCCCCACGCGCATGATGCTGATGATGAAAACGCTGCGCATCTTGCCGTACAGTATTTATTTCTGGCTCAACGGAAAAATCGCCAGCCGCGAACCACCCGACACGCCAACAGCATAAATCGTCTGACGGGATTAGACTGCGCGCCGCATGCGATAAATGCCGACATCGACGTCGCCATTTTCAAACCCGACTTCGCAGTACGTCAGATAATATTCCCACATGCGCCGAAAGCGTTCATCAAAGCCCTGCTTTTGAATTTGTGGCCAAGCTGCGCGAAAGCTGTCACGCCATTCAGCCAGCGTGCGCGCATAACTATGGCCAAATCGTTCAATCGTCTCGAACGTCAAACCCACTGCGGCGGCTTCATCGCGCATCCGCGTCACAGTCGGCAACATGCCACCGGGGAAAATATAGCGCTGAATAAAATCAGCTTGGCGACGATAGGAATCGAAATAGCGCTCATCGATCGTGATCGCCTGGATCGCGGCTGAACCGCCCGGCACCAAGCGATCGTGCAGAGTTTTGAAATAACTCGGCCAGTGAGCTTCGCCAACAGCCTCGATCATCTCTACAGACGCAATCGCATCGAACGTACCGTCCGTGCGGCGATAATCTTGCAACCGCATATCGGCACGGTTCTCAAACCCCGCCTTCGCGAGCCGCTCTTTTGCATAGCTGAGCTGTTCCGTGGAAAGCGTTAGCCCTGTTACGTCCGCACCACGCTGGATCGCACGCTCGGCCAACCCGCCCCAACCGCAACCGATTTCTAAAACGCGCCTGCCTTTCAAATCGCCCAGCGCGTCGAGCACAACATTGTATTTTTCATCCTGAGCGGCTTCCAGCGCCATCGCCGCATCGCGATAGACGGCACTCGAATACGTCATGCCCGGATCGAGCCAGAGTTGATAAAACGAATTGCCGAGATCGTAATGCGCCGCAATGTTGCGGCGGCTGCCCTTAAGCGTATTGTCGCGACGACGATGCCAGATGATATCTGGCAATCGCGGCTTGAAACTGAACATGCCACTGCCCGTGGCCTCCAGCGCATTGTAGTTCTGCAAACAAAAGCGCAGAACTGCGCCGAGATCCGGCGTATCAATTTCTCCGCGCATATAACTTTCAGCAGGCCCTAAGCTGCCGCGCGTCGCCAACCGCCAAATGCACGAGTATGAGTTGAGCTTGACGCGCCCTGGCGCTTCATGGCCCGACCCCAGCATAATGCGATGACCCGACGGCAACACAACTTCGAGCCGCCCGCGTGTTTCGGCACCAAAAGTTTTATGTAATGCGCGCGTAATCGCAGCATCGCGCCATGATGGCCGCGGCGGCGTGAACTTGCTCTGTGGATCTGCGAGAACTTCCGGCTGCTGCATCGTGCCTTACCCTTGCTTGTGATGAAAAACCGGTGTCGTCGAATAACGCGGCGAAACATGGCGCGTGGTCAGCGGTACGCCCTTCCACCAAAGCTTGAACGCCTCGTAGTGAATAGCGGCGATGACTTTCAACGTCAGCAGGCGATGGCGCAGCACTAGCCGCAGCAACGCGGCATCCGTCATCTCACTTGCATCGCCTTTAAAATGGGTTTTGATCAATGCGCCATCGGCATCGCTGAACATCACGGCGACAACGGCCGTCTTGTCAGGAACCGTCACACGAAACGTATAACCGCCGCTGCCGCTCGCAAACGGAGAGACAAACATTTCTTTGGCGCACGCCTGCGCATACACGCCACCCATCTGACAATCGCCGGCCGCAACGACATAACTCTTGCGCTCACCGAACGTATTGCTGACTTCATAAACAACCGATTCAAGTTTGCCGTCAGGTGCAGTCACATAAAACACGCTCAGCGGATTGAACACGTATCCCAACATGCGCGGATAAGTAAGGATGTGAATACGCCGCCCATCGACTGGCCGACCGGCCGCGACGAGGCTTTGGCGCGCAATATCGCCGATCGACGTCCCGTCGCCCGCTCCATGATCGCGATCATGGAAACTAAAAAGATTGAAGCGATTGCGCGAAAACAGCCGCAAGCGTTTGCCAACGCTATCGATCGCATCGACATCGAGCAGGAACGTGAACACGCCATAGTCGAGCGCATGCAATTTCGGCCGCAACCGCTTATGCACCACACGTCCCGAGAAAATGGCAGACTGTTGCAACATCACGCAGGCACTTTCTGCTGCGCGTCATCTTGCCAAGGCGTGATGGCAATGCGGCCTTGATTGTCGCGATCCCACGACCACGGACGCACCACACGTCCCGTTTCACCACCCAGACGCAAGCTCATATCCTCCGCCGCTGCCAGCCCAGCTTGCAGCCCGTCTTCATGGAAACCAAAGCCAAGATAAGCCCCCGCAAACCAAAGCGAGTTACGCCCCTGAAGCGGCCAGAGTTTCAACTGGGCCTGCATTGCCGCGCGGTCAAACATCGGATGCATGTAGGCGTACCGACCCTGTACATGATGCGCAGGAATTTCCGTTACGGGGTTGAGCGTCACGAAATAATCGGTTTTCGTTTCAAGCGGCTGCAACCGGTTCATCCAATAGCTGACCGATAATTTCCGGTCGGACGATCCCAGCCCTTGCGCGGAGCTGAGGTAATTCCAACTCGACCACAAGCGACGCCGACGCGGCATGTGCGTCGCATCGGTATGGAGTACGGCTTCATTTTTGGCATAGCGAAATGATGCCAGGAGCTCGTGCACCCGCGCATCGCCCACCCCGACGATGCGACGCGCATCATCGGCATGGCAGGCTAGAAGAACGCCATCGAAACGCTCCGAGTGTCCACTTTGCGTTGCCACCCGCGCGCCATCGCCATCAGGCCGAACGGACATGACCGGATCGCCCAACACTTTCCGGCCAGAAAAAGCTTTTTCGATACGCGCCACGTACTCGCGACTTCCGCCGCGTACCGTGCGCCACGCTGGACGATTGAACGCTTGCAATAGCCCATGGTTTTCAAAAAATCGCGCGAACGAGGCAAACGGAAATCCTAGCACTTCGTCTGCCGGAGTTGACCATATCGCGGCTGCCATCGGCACAATGTGCGCGTGGATGAAACGCTCGGAGTACCCACGCTCATCCAACCAATCGCCCAGCGTCACATCGAGCGACAAGCTACTCGCACGCACCCCAGACGCCTCACGAAAAAACCGAAGAATTTCGCCAATCATGCGCCAGTGCGCCGGGCTCGCAACATTGCCTGCCTGACCGATCAGCCCGCCGATGCCGTTCCCAGAATATTCATACCGGCCGCCATCCATGGTCACGGCAAAACCCATGCTCGTTTCAGCGGTCTCAACACCGAGCCGGTCAAACAAAGATATGAGATTGGGATAGCTCGCCGTGTTGTAAACGATGAACCCGGTATCGATCGGGATCGGCCCCTCAGGCGCAGCCACCGTCACCGTGTTGGAGTGCCCACCCAGCCGCGGCTCGGCTTCAAACAGCACAACCTCGTGCTTCTGACCGAGCAGCCAAGCAGCGCCAAGACCGGTGATGCCAGCCCCAATGACAGCAAGTCTCACGCGCGAACTACCCCCTATAGCCGTCCCTTAAACGCCCCTGCGCCTTCCCCGGATCAACCACCTTTTTCCAGGTATTTCAGGCGGCTCACAAGCGGAGAAAAATAATCCTTCAGAAATTACTAACCTTAACCCGACATTAACCAAGGTTGACATAACCTCAAGACATCGATCGCGGTTGGTCTCTCCCCCACACCAAAATCGTCCATGCCAAGTGAAGTGTCGTCATCCATAGTCTCGCGTTTCATGAGGTTGACCGATGCACTACGAACGTCTCTCGCGTGCACTTGCCACCATCTCTTGCCTCTCGACATTCAGTCTTGCCGCAACATCGATGGCCTTTGCTGCCGTCAATGTCGGGAAACTTCGGCCGCAAACCTCGGTTTGCGAGTTGGAGTGCCAGGCAGCGATATCAGCACCACCCATCGCAATCATGAGCGCTGCATCCGCGACGGCGGTTGTGGCACGCTGGTCGTCGAAAATCTAACGCCGCTGATACTCCGGCCCTCACGACGGGCGCGATAGTGCACGAGATCGCGTCAGCCGCCATCGGGCCGGACTTCTAACACTAAGTAAGACCACGACCACCAAGACAGAACGTAGAAATTGGAATGCGACAAAAATAGACTGACGCCGCACCTCAATGTGGCGTGAGGCACTTTAAATACCACGACAATACAAGCATTGACCGACGATCCAAGACGTGTGCGCCAAGGGCCTAGCGCGCACGTCTTTGCGTTTTGACGACCTGATCGATGGCCTGCAAATCAGCAACGAGCGCTGCGAAATCTTTCAACGGCACCATGTTCGGTCCGTCCGACGGTGCGCGGTCGGGATCTTCGTGCGTCTCGATAAACAGACCCGCAACACCAGCCGCCACGGCGGCCCGCGCGAGAACCGGAACGTAGCGACGATCTCCACCAGACGATGTCCCTTGCCCACCTGGTTGTTGCACCGAATGAGTGGCATCGAAAATCACCGGCGCGCCGGTCTCTGCCATCTGTGGCAGGGCCCGCATGTCAACAACCAACGTGTTGTATCCAAAGCTCGAACCGCGTTCCGTCACGAGCACGTTGGGGTTGCCACTCCCTGTGACTTTGGCCACGACATTTTTCATGTCCCAAGGCGCTAAGAACTGACCCTTCTTGATCTTCACGACGCGACCGGTCTGGGCCGCAGCAATCAACAAATCTGTTTGGCGGCACAAAAACGCAGGGATTTGCAAAATATCGACGACTTCGGCGACTGGCGCGCAATGCCCAACCTCATGCACATCGGTCACGACAGGAAGCCCGAGTGCCTCACGGATTTCGGCAAACACCGGCAAGGCTGCGTCCAAGCCAATCCCGCGTCGCCCCGTCAACGATGTCCGGTTCGCTTTGTCGTAGGACGCCTTGAAGACGAGACCTATGCCAAGTTTTTTTGAAATTTCAGCCAGCGCCGACGCCATCTCCAAAGCGTGCGCGCGACTTTCCATCTGACACGGCCCCGCCAGAACAGCGATCGGCGCATCGTTAGCAAACGACACCGATCCAACGGTGACCCGCGACAAGGGTTTCAAGGATGTGTGCTCTGTCATAACGCGGTTATAGCCGGGCCAAGCTCACTCAGCGACCCCAAAGGCCATGCGCTAAATCGTCGATCAACACCCAATCGCGCAAATAAAAAGCGGCGGTCACAAGGACCGCCGCTTAAGAACCTTACGGTTCGAAATCGTTAGATGATGTCGATTTCAGCTGGGAGATAGCTGGTCACTTCAAGACCAACTTCCTGCTCGCGAACGGCCGGCTTTGTCCAGACTTTCATGATGTATCCTCCAAAATTTTTTGACAGGCATTTCCTGTTGATTGGTCATGTAGTGGGTCTGCATGAAAAACGCCAATCTCATTTCACTAACGAGAGCCAAACTTTTCGTGATCACGGTTTTGTGAACTGTTATATCATTTCAATAATAATGCGGCGCTTGGCACAGTGGAGAACCCGCCACAGTGGGTCGGCTCGATTGGGTTGACATAGGTAAACGCCACAAAAGCCATGCTAGGAAGGACTTGAGAGCGAGCAACAATGCCCGCTCGTAAAAACACTAGGGGACATCTGGTATGCTCGAACAACTCGGCTGGCTTCAGCCAGTGCTGATCGCTGCGGCGGTCGTATTCATCTTGGACCTGATCGGCAATACGATCTCGTTCTCGAACCGCATTCTCAACGCATTCACAACGGCTCTTGTCTTCGCTGTCCTGTTTGGATCATTGATCCACTTCGGCATCGTCAAACTCGACGTGACCACAATGACGGCGCCAGCAGCCGTTGAAACACCGGTAACACCGACACCGTAATATTTTGCGCGAGCAACACGAAAAATGCGGCGGCGCAATTCAACGCGTCGCCGCTTATCGATTTTGGATCAGGTTCCGTAGCTCAATTGGATAGAGCATCTGCCTTCGAAGCAGAGGGTTGCAGGTTCGAGTCCTGCCGGTACCGCCAATGATTTTGCTTTGTAAATTTTACTGATTACAGGTCGGCAGAACGCTATATGAAGTTCATGCTCTCAGACTGAACCGTCAATAGCTTTGGGAACGAACGATACAGAAGGCGGCAACTTTGGAAAAGTACGTCCTCTGCCGCCCCAGAGGCGGCCTCAACGACATCCTGTGCGAAATCGAACGATGTTGGGCGTACTCGGAAAAATACAACCGCACTCTCGTCGTCGACACGACGAAATCGGGCTTCCGCGATGATCTGTCGAAATATTTTGAAGTGAAGGATCAGAGAGCACCTGTCGTGCTTTCACTCGATACCGATTTAATAAATGCGTTCAACAAAATGACCGCATACCCGCCAGCGCTGGCAGGACAGATCAAGAACTACGAAGTGCGGTGGAACTATGATTGGGGCGGCTTCGAACATACCATTACCGGCGAACGAACGCAGTTTAGTTTGACAAAGACTATTCCGAACGTTTGCTCGTAAATGATAACTCACTCGGCGGCGATAATTCTATCGACGCGCTGGCACGACTAAAATTCAGCGATCATGTGTCTTGGGCTATCAAGCGGAAGATGAATGCACTTCCAAGTGATTATTTAGCTGTACATGTGCGAAATACAGATTATCGAACGGATTATGAAAGTTATTTTTCTGAAATAAAAGACCGCGTCCGTGACAAAACCGTTGTAGTTTGTTCCGACGATGTATCATGCATCGCATACGCCCGTAATTTTTTCACTGAATCATCGATCATGACCGTTTCGGAGATACCCGACACCAACGGAAAAACATTGCACCACAATAAAAAACTCAATCGCTATCAGACAAACCTGGACGCTTTAACCGATCTCATCGCTCTGTCGCTCAGTACCGAGCTTTACTTCGCCAATGTCGATAAGGGCTTTCCGTCCGGCTATTCCCGACTGGCGAACAATCTCAATCGTCGCAAAAATATTGCGCTGAACTTGTTTTACAAACAACCATGCGGGTGGTTTTTGCATATGATCTCGATGATCCATTGGGCGAGGCTCATCACCAGTAAATCAAAACCGATCCTGAACAAGGTCAGAGACACGACACCCGCTACCCGCAGGTGGTTTGTAATCGGCTTGAAGCGTGTCATTGAAAATTTCAGGAATCGATGAGCAACGCCAACCCCAACCCAACCTCACGCACAAGGAAAACCGTCATCCACCAGCGTCTTCGCCATCTCACTGTGCGAAAACCTTCAATGCACGCCGGGAATAAAGCGCCACGTCCGAGTAATCAGATTGGCATACTCTTCATCGAGCCGCGTCATTAAAAGTCGTTCTTCTTTCCGCGCCGCAAAGACATACGCGACAATCATTCCGATGCAGAATGACGCTGCCGCTGGATGAATTCCCGTCAACGCAACCCAACTTGACCAATACAAAATGTACGCTGAATAAAACGGGTGCCGCACCACGCCATAGACGCCGCTTGAAACAACAGCTCCTGGCGTCGTGTCGCTAAAGGCCAATGAAAATGCAGCGGCGCGTGTTTCTCGGATGGCCGCGAAAAAAACCATCAACGCTGTGACTGATAAGAGAATGGCAATCAGCAGAGCCCAACTGGGGGCAGTCGGTAACGACAATGCCAGCCAAGTATCCATCACCGTGCCGCAAACGGTTGCCATCGACAGCAAGCTTGCACCCAACGGCTCGCGCCCCACACGCTGAAAGTGCCGATACGACGACCAAACCATCGCCAAGAAAAAGGCGACGTTAAGCGTCAGCGCGAGTGTGAACATAAGATCGTCCCATCATCGGTTGCAGCACGCTGACCTATCGAGCGCCTAACATCTGGAACTGCGCTTCGCACGCGCGACACCCGACCGCAACTGTCCATGAGCGCACATCTGCGACACACTTGCCGCTCATTACACGAGACGCGACTGCTCCACCGCTGCACCGATAAAACTCGCAAACAACGGATGCGGCTCAAACGGTCGCGACTTTAATTCGGGGTGATATTGCACACCGATAAACCACGGATGATCGGGGTACTCGACCGTCTCCGGCAGTAACCCGTCCGGCGACAGACCCGCAAAACGCAACCCTGCTTGTTCCAGCACTGTCCGATACCGCGTATTCACTTCGTAGCGATGACGGTGCCGCTCCGAAATATCGGTACTGCCATAAATGCGCGCTATCCGACTGCCGTCGGCCAACGATGCTTGAAAGGCACCCAATCGCATCGTGCCGCCAAGATCGCCACCCTGACGCCGCTGCTCCAACTCGTTGCCGCGCATCCACTCGGTCATCATGCCGACCACAGGTTCGCTCGTCTCGCCGAATTCGGTCGATCCCGCGCCGTGAATGCCTGCCAGATTGCGCGCTGCCTCCAAGCAGGCCATCTGCATTCCGAAACAAATACCGAAATACGGCACGCCGCGTTCGCGCGCGAATTTCGCGGCCAGAATTTTGCCTTCCGATCCGCGCTCACCAAAGCCGCCTGGCACAAGAATGCCGTTGACGCCTTCCAGATGCACGGCCGGATCTTCACGCTCGAACACTTCACTTTCGATCCAATCGAATTTCACGCGCACGCGATTGGCGATGCCGCCATGCACGAGCGCTTCGATCAGCGATTTATATGCGTCCTTGAGCCCGGTATATTTGCCGACGATAGCAATCGTCACTTCACCTTCGGGCGCTGCAATGTTGCGCGAGATCGTTTCCCAACGTGTCAAATCGGGCTTGGGCGCCCCTGTAATTCCGAATGCTGCCAGCACTTCGCGATCCAACCCTTCGCGGTGATAGGCCAGCGGCACATCGTAAATCGACGCCACATCGAGGGCCTGAATGACAGCCTCGGGGCGCACGTTGCAGAACAGCGCAATCTTCTTGCGCTCACCGACCGGAATATCGCGATCCGAACGGCACAATAAAATATCGGGCTGAATACCGATCGAACGCAGCTCTTTCACCGAATGCTGCGTTGGCTTGGTTTTGAGTTCACCAGCCGACGGAATGTACGGCATCAGCGTCAGATGAATATAAATCGACGACCCGCGCGGCAAATCGTTGCCAAGCTGGCGGATCGCTTCGAAAAACGGCAAGCCTTCGATATCGCCGACCGTGCCACCGATTTCTGTCAAAACGAAATCGACATCTTCATTGCCCGATGTCACGAAATTCTTGATGGCATCCGTCACATGCGGAATGACCTGCACCGTGCCGCCGAGATAATCCCCGCGTCTCTCCTTCGCAAGAATGTCCTGATAGATGCGCCCGGTAGTAACGTTGTCCGACTTCTTCGCCGGCACGCCGGTAAAGCGTTCATAGTGGCCAAGATCGAGGTCGGTTTCCGCGCCGTCATCGGTCACGAACACTTCACCGTGCTGATACGGGCTCATCGTGCCCGGATCGACGTTTAAGTACGGATCGAGTTTTTTGAGACGGACCGAGTAGCCGCGCGCTTGTAAAAGCGCGCCGAGTGCGGCTGACGCGAGGCCCTTACCAAGTGAGGAGACCACGCCGCCGGTGATGAAAATATACCGCTGCATGGGCTTTGGTTCTGTCACATCTGGCGCACGATTCGAAGCGGCTTTTTTGCACCGTCACCAAGCCAAAGCGTTAATTGGTGAGGATCGCGTAAGAACCTTCAGCAGGTGAGGCTAGCCGCCGCACTGGGCTTTGACCTCTTGTGCCAAGCTGGCCTGCATATCGGGTGGCACCACGTCGGTCTGCAACTGCCCTTGCAGCGCGGCGGAGGTATCCTTCGATGGTCTGTAGGAGGGATCAGACGCGTTGGCCGCGTACACCACTTCGACCTCGGCCACACGGTGATCGACTTTTTTGGCCGTGACCGTTTCGCCCTTCCGGACATAGGAGCCCTTGCCGCATCTCACCGTGAAATTGGCTGGCGCGGCCTGAAAGAATTTCTTCTTCTGTTCAACGCCCCACTCGGCCGCGCGCGCATGGGCAATTTTTTCTAAACGCTCGTTGGGCGTGCTATCCGAACCGACGACCGTCACACGATAACGATTTTCGTCTATGGCGCTCATGCTGTGGCCGATCGGCGAAAAGGCGGTTGCCGTCTGATAACCAGACACAGAATTGAGTTGTACCGTCGAGTTGAGATCGCTGGCGCAGCCGACAGTACCCAGCGCGGCTAGCACAGGCCAATGCCGTTTCGCGGCAACCACACAACCTAACACGTTCATCATCGCATCCGCCGCCCGTGAGGAGCCATCCTTCCGACAGCCGCCCCGCGCCAATGTGGCACGAGAATGCGTCACGCGCCATGAACGAACGAAATCTATCTGATTCCGTCAGGGCAATTGTGCTGCGTTTGCGACTTAGCGGTTTAGCGGAACTTCGCTCGGCGCAGATGCTGGCGGCTGCAACTTATCGAGAATGCCACCACGACCACCGCTCGCAGGAGCACCGTCCGTTGGTGTCGCTGGCGTGGTTGCGCCTGGCGTACCTGCAGGCGCCGTTGTATCGAACAGCGAACCTTGCGGAGCCGTCCGGTTAGCAAGGATCGTCAGCGCGATGCTGGTCGCAAAGAACGCAGCAGCCAATCCTGCCGTTGCCCGCGTCAACAAGTTGGCGGTTCCGCGCCCGGTCATGAAACCACCGCCGCCACCGCCGCCGCCCATACCGAGCGCGCCGCCTTCTGATTTCTGCAGCAGCACCACACCGACCAAAGCCGATGCAATCATGAGATGAATGACGAGCAGAACGGTAGCCATAACGGGTCAGTCCAATCTATCGAAAGACTTGATCTTGGGTATCAAAGAGCCTGCCGAAAATAAACAGCGGCTTAATCGCGAAGCAGGCTCAATACACCAACCTCAGGCTCCAAGCCAGCCCCTGCGTATTTACGCTGCAAATCCTTGAAATCAAGGAGTAACTCCGAGCGCTGAGTCAGGCTTCGGGGTCGTTATCCAATCGGAGTCCGAAAGGCTAGACCCTTCACCGCCTCCTGCTCCTGGGCTCGATCCCGGTCCAGGTGGTGGCGGTACGTAAGCATCGTTCGCTTTCGGCTTGGGTGGTTTGGCAGTCTTCGGACGGGGCTGTTCGCCGACCGACTTTTCCGGTTTGACCTTCTGAGGAATGACCACCACGCCCTCGGCATTGTCCTTCGCAACCGGTGGCTTGCTCTTGCTTTTAGCAGCCTTCGGCGCGTTCGGGCCGGCGGCAGGATCGCCCTCAGTTTGCTTTCCCGCTTCGCCGGGCTTCTCAAGTTCAAGGGAGAATTTGGCTTCGCGACAGCCGAATTTCAGCTGCTCATCAAGCATGATATAAAGCTCGACTTGGCGCAGTCGATCTTGCGACAGATTTGTTTTGGCCCACTCAGGTCCGCGCTGCAAATCGGCGAGAATGCCCGTCTCAATGAATTTTTGCTGCTCGACTTTGAGGTCTTGGCAGGTTGCCACATCGATCCGTGCCGCCGTGGCCTGCGCGGTTGCGACCAAAAGATAGGGCGCACACCCCAGCATCACCGCCAACACAACATCGTTCCGCATCATCAAGTCTCACAAACCGCAATAATGTCTAGGAAATCTTGCGCTTTCAAACTGGCCCCGCCAACCAAAGCTCCGTTAACATGGGCAACCGACATTAAAGAACGCGCATTCTCTGGCTTGACCGATCCCCCATACAGGATGCGCATTGCGCTGCCTGCCGAGCCAAATCGTGTTTCCAAATCGCGCCGGATCGCGCCATGAACCTCCCTGACGTCATCGACCGTCGGCGTCAACCCAGTGCCGATGGCCCATACCGGCTCATAAGCAATCACAGTATTGCGGGCATCGCATGACGGGGGCAAAGATGCTGCAAGTTGTGATGCGACGACGGCCAATGTCTGACCGGCATGGCGCTCAGCCTGCGTTTCTCCAATGCAGATAATCGCCATCAACCCGGCGCGGTGGCCAGCAGCCGCCTTGTCATGAACCAGCGCACTGGTTTCTCCATGATCCGTGCGACGCTCAGAATGCCCGACGATCACGGCGGTAGCACCCGCATCGCGCAACATTTCCGCTGCAATATCGCCGGTATGCGCCCCACTTTTGGCAGTATGACAATCCTGTCCGGCCACCGATACGTTTGACCCGGCACAGACACCAACCATTGCCATCAGCAGCGTAGCAGGCGGGGCAATCATAACGTCGGCGGACACGTCCCCGCGCGCCAAAGCGCTGCAAACATCGCGCGATACGTCGAGAGACGCGCGCAAACCATTCATTTTCCAATTTCCGGCGACTAACGGTCTCATTTTCGCGCTCAATACCGACATCCCATCCCGTTTGGCCAACTTATCAGGGGCCATTTATCCCAATTTAGCCAATGGCGCGCGCGAAATCGAACCAAACGCCTCCCGCGCTTGCAATCTGCGACGGCCTGCGCTTCATATCACGCCAAATCGGCCCGTCACGCGGGCCGCACGCAAAACACCGGCAGCACGTCGGCCGCACAACTCCACGATCAATCATTGATCACAAGTGAGTTGCGGTCGGTTACGCGCCAGAACCGACGGGACAGACCCCTTCCATGCTTGAAGCAATGCGCCGTGGCACCCAGACTTGGGTCGCTAAAATTCTATTCGGTATTCTGGTTTTCAGCTTCGCCATCTGGGGCGTGGCTGACATGTTCACAGGCGTCGGTCGCGGCTCGATCGCAAAAATCGGCGATGCGGAAATTCAAGTCGAAGAATTCCAGCGCGCCTACCAAAACGAGTTGGATCGTTTCTCGCGCGACGCCAGCCAGCGCATCACACCTGAGCAAGGCCGCGCCTTAGGATTGGATCAGCGCGTTCTAGCACAACTCGTCGGCGGCGCCGCCATCGAAGCGCATGCGCGCCAACTGGGCTTGGGACTGTCGGATAAAACGATCGTTGACGGCATCCAAACCGACCCGGATTTCGCCGGTGCAGATGGCAAATTCTCCAAAACCGGATTTGCTCAGCTTCTCGATCAGGTCAATCTGTCGGAGCAAGGCTTTATCAACTTACGTCGCAAAGACGAATTGCGAACCCATCTCATCGGCGCATTTGTCAAAGGGCAGACCGTCCCCAAGCCGATGATCGACCTGCTGCATGGATACAAAGAAGAAAAGCGCGTGCTCGAATGGCTGACCCTCGACAGCGACAAAGTTGTCAAAGTCGCCGACCCGGACGATGCCAAACTCAAAGAACTGTATGAGGCCGACAAAGCCAAATACATGACGCCCGAATTCAAAAAGTTTCAGGTGCTCTCCCTCAGTGTTGACGATCTGAAAACACAGGTGCCGGTTACAGACGAAGAAATCGCTCAATCGTATGAAGCGACGAAAGCGACTTACGACACACCAGAACAGCGCCGCATTCAGCAAATCGCCTTCAAAGATAAAGCAACGGCTGAGGCAGCGTTGAAAGCCCTGCGCGACAAATCGAAAACCTTTGCCGATGTCGCCAAAGACGCTGGCGCCAAGGACACCGACGTCGATTTAGGCTTGGTGACTAAATCGGCATTGATTGATCCCAAAATCGCCGATGTCGCCTTCTCCGTCGAAAAGGACAAATTTTCCGACGTGATTGAAGGCCGTTTCGCCACCGTCATCTTACGCGTCACACAAATCGAACCTGGCACCACGCGCACGCTGGCCGACGTCAAGGATGACGTTCGCGATAAGCTGGCCACGGAAAAAGCACGAGCCGAAATCTCGAAAAAATTCGACGAAGTCGATGACAATCGTTTGGCAGGCAAAACGTTAAAAGAAATTGCCGACGCCATGAAGATTTCATTCAAGGAAATCGAAGCTGCGGATCGGCGCGGCCTAAAACCTGATGGCAAACCATCACTCGAAACGCCAGACCTTCCCAAAATCATGGGCCGCGTCTTCGCGACCGACGGTAGCAATGCCGATGACATGATCGAATTGGAAAACGGCGGGCACGCCTGGGTCAATATTCTATCGACAGAAGCGCCCAAACAGCGCCCATTCGAAGAGGTGAAGGAAGAAATAAAGGCCGCATACAAAACCAGCGAAGGCGAGCGTCAGCTCACGGAGATGGCGACAAAACTCACCGCACGGGTAAATGCGGGTGAACCGATGTCGGCGATTGAAACTGATGCGGGTGCAAAAACCGAAAAGACTAGCCCCATTACGCGCACAGTCGAACCACAAGGTTTGACGAAGGCCGCCGTCACGCAAGCCTTTACGCTCGGTGCTGGCAAAGCCGGTCACGCATTCAATGCCAACAAAACCTCGCAAACAATTTTCCGCGTCAGTGAAATCATCAAGGCAGCACCGCCAACCAAAGAACAAACCGATGCCTTGGTCGCCGAGCTTGAGCAGAGCCTGGCAAATCAAGCGCTCACCGAATACACCGAGAGCTTGAAGAGCCGCTTGAACGCATCCATCAACGATGCCGAATTGAAGCGCGCGCTTGGTGCAACCGATCAACAATAATCTCAGGAAGTCCGCAAAATTTGCGGAGTTCCGATGAGTCGAAAGCGTCATAAACCCGAAGCGACGAAAGCAGACAATACGGTGATGACGCGCTCTGCCGACGACATATTTCCAGCGCTCGCGGACTTCGAAAAGAGTTACGCACGCGACAATGCGCAAGTCGTGTGGACGCGCCTCATCGCCGATTTAGAAACACCGGTCTCCGCATATCTCAAACTGTGCGATCAAAAACCGTTGAGCTTTCTTCTTGAATCGGTCGAAGGCGGATCGAAGCGCGGACGCTATTCGGTCATCGGCATGGCGCCTGATCTAGTCTGGCGCGCACATGGCGATGCGGCTGAAATCAACCGCAATCCGTTAGAAAAAGAACACGACTTCACACCTGAGCCCGCCAAAACGCTCGACGCGTTACGCGCGCTGTTGGCAGAAAGCGCCATCGATCTGCCCGATGAACTCCCGCCCATGGCGGCGGGCATATTCGGTTACATGGGCTACGACACGGTACGCCTGATCGAGCAATTGCCGCACATGGGGCCCGATGCCCTTGGCGTGCCTGATGCCATCTTGATCCGCCCAACGCTGATGCTCATTTTCGACAACGTCAAAGACGAAATGACATTGGTCACACCGGTTCGGCCGATAGCTGGCATCACCGCTCAAGAAGCCTACAAAAAGGCCCTCGACCGCTTGAACAGCGCCATCGCCAGCCTCGATGCGCCGCTTCAGCATATACCGCCACAGGCCGATCACGACGCTCTGGATCTTGCAGACCCGGTGTCCAACACCTCGCCCGCCGACTATCTCAACATGGTCGCCGCCGCCAAGGACTACATCAAAGCTGGTGACATTTTCCAAGTCGTACTCTCGCAGCGCTTCTCCACACCCTTCGGCCTACCCTCATTCGCGCTGTATCGTGCGCTGCGTCGCTTGAACCCGTCGCCGTTCTTATTCCACCTTGATTTCGGCGGCTTCTCGATGGTCGGCTCATCGCCAGAAATTCTCGTGCGCGTGCGCGATAACGAAGTCACCATTCGGCCCATCGCTGGCACAACACGGCGCGGCGCAACGGAAGCCGAAGATGCAGCCCTCGCCGACGCCCTCATCAAAGATCCCAAGGAACGCAGCGAACATTTGATGCTGCTGGATCTCGGCCGCAATGACATCGGCCGCGTCTCGCAAACCGGCACGGTCACCGTCACCGATCAATTCGTGATCGAGCGATACAGCCATGTCATGCACATCGTCTCCAATGTCATCGGCCAACTCGATCGCAGCCAGCACGACGCCATCGATGCCCTGATGGCAGGCTTTCCCGCAGGCACCGTCTCTGGCGCACCCAAAGTCCGCGCCATGGAAATCATCGCCGAGTTAGAAAAAGCCAAGCGCGGACCTTACGCAGGCTGCGTCGGATATTTCTCGGCGGGCGGCGAGATGGACACCTGCATCGTGCTGCGCACGGCCATCGTCAAAGACGGCATGTTGCATGTCCAAGCGGGTGCCGGCATCGTGCACGACAGCATTCCTGAAAACGAACAGCAGGAATGTATCAACAAAGCAAAAGCCGTCGTCCGCGCGGCACAAGAAGCGGTGCGCTTTGCGTCACGCGCAGCAAATACGTCACCGCGCTCAAACGGCAACGGCGGCACGTTCGCCTAACCCAAAATCACCTAAAGTCATATCAAGCCCGTGACGTGCGCGACCGCGCACCAGCGGCCGTCGGCGTGGCTGTCGGTTTCCAACGCTTATCCCATGCACGCGGCCATGGCTTCCAACGCGGCGTCCAAAACACGCTAATGAGGCTATGCCAGACCGTATAAGCAACCAACCAGAACATCACGCGAAACGGCAACGCACTCGATGCCACCAGCGCCTGACGCAATCGCTCCCAAATGCCGCCACCCCAGCGCAACGAGCGATCTTTCAACCATCCGCGCACAGTTTCCTTGCCGATCACGGCTTCGGCAATCCGCATGGCGATAAATGCGACGATGGCGACCGGCAGCAACAGCCAAACGACCACCCAAAACACATAGCCGACGATCCACCACACGATACTGAAAATCGTACTCAGCAGGTAAATCACAGCATCGAACAGCGTCTGCATGTTGCCCTTCCGAGTGGCGTGCCACGGCAAATGGCCTCAACAGCGTGCTTAACGCACACGCGAACATGCTCTAAGTTGGGCGCACTCAGGTCAACACACAAGTGCTGGTGATATGCTCTCTCTCGCTCTCCTTCGTCACGCCAAGTCGAGCTGGGAAGATTCCAGCCTGTCGGATTTCGACCGTCCGCTGAATACGCGAGGCGAAATGGCAGCCCCGCTGATGGGCCGCAAACTCGCCGAACTGGATGTCATACCCGAACTGATTTTGTGCTCGACGTCGAAGCGAACACGCCAAACGCTGGAAAGCGCGATGATCGCGGCTGAAGAGATAAACGAGGCTCGCGCTTCGGTTGGCGACAAAAAAGCTCCCCGTATCGTGTTCGAAGATGATCTCTATCTGGCAAGTTCCATGGACCTGTTTCGCCGCCTGCGCGCAATCCCCAGCGGACCGGAAACGGTGTTACTCGTTGGGCATAACCCTGGCCTACAAGATCTGGCCGCCATGCTGGCTGGCAAAGGTGACGCGAAATCGCTCTCGCGCCTGTTAGAAAAATACCCAACCGCCGGGCTCGCAATTATCAACTTCGAGGCCAATAACTGGCGCGACATCGCGCCCGGCGACGGCCGCTTGGAGGCCTTCATCACGCCGAAGGACCGCGCTTGACGCTCACCCCCCAAACGCGGCAAACCCACCCCATATGAATTGTCGGCGCAACCACGCTGAACTGGCCACACGAACGGGCCAAACGTACTGGATCGAACGATGCTCATCCTGATCGATAACTACGATAGCTTTACCTATAACCTCGTCCACTATCTGGGTGAGCTGGGTGCTGAAAGCGTTGTCATTCGAAACGACAAGATCAAGAGCGCCGAAGTTCTCGCCATGAAACCGCAGGCGATCGTGCTGTCACCAGGTCCATGCACACCTAACGAAGCAGGTGTCTGCCTCGACCTGATCAAAGCGGCAGGTCCGACCGTGCCTTTGCTCGGTGTCTGCCTCGGCCATCAATCCATCGGACAGGCTTACGGCGGCAAAGTCATTCGCGCACCGCAACCGATGCACGGTAAGCTCTCGACGATCACACACACCGGCGTCGGCATCTTCAAAGGCTTGCCAACCTCGTTCGAAATCACGCGCTATCATTCGCTGATCGTCGAGCGCGAAACGCTACCCGACTGCCTCGAAATCACCGCCGAAACATCTGACGGCATCATCATGGGCTTGCAGCACACGTCGCATCCCGTTCACGGCGTACAGTTCCATCCCGAAAGCATAGCCTCGCAACAAGGCCACGCCCTACTCGCCAACTTCTTGAAGCTCGCCGGTTTTAAACCCAAAAGCCGCAAGGCTGCGTGAGAGACGCTGATGAACCCAGCTCAAGAATTGAAACACCTGATGGGACGCGTCGCCGACGGCGAACGCTTGACCGCTGACGAAACCAGCGCGGCGCTCGATCTGCTCATGTCGGGCATCGCCACGCCGGTCGCGATGGGCGCGTTCCTCATGGGTTTGCGCGTGCGTGGCGAAACCATCGATGAAATCACAGGCGCTGCGCATTTCCTGCGTTCGCGCATGCGCACCGTCGATGCACCGCCCGACGCCATCGATATTGTCGGCACCGGCGGCGACAGTCACGGCACGTATAACGTCTCGACGGCCGCGACCTTCGTTGCTGCAGGCGCAGGCGCCACCGTTGCAAAACATGGCAATCGCGCCGTGACCTCACTCTCCGGTGCGTCCGACGTGCTCGCAGCACTCGGCGTCAAACTCGATATTCCGCCTGTCGCTGTCACGCGCGCGATCTCCGATTCCGGCGTCGGCTTTCTGTGGGCACCCCTTTATCATCCCGCCATGAAAACCTGGGCACCGATCCGCGCCGATCTTGGCCTGCGCACGCTTTTCAATCTGCTCGGACCCTTGTGCAATCCAGCAAGCGTCACGCGTCAAGTGCTCGGCGTCTATGATCGCAAACTCGTGGAACCGATTGCGCAAGTGCTCAAAAATCTTGGATCGCGCCATGCGTGGGTCGTCCACGGCTCCGACGGCATGGACGAATTGACGACCACCGGCATCACAACTGTCGCTGAACTCCACAACGGCGACATCACCGTGTTCGAGGTCACGCCCGAAGATGCCGGCCTCCCGCGTTCGGATATCGCGTCTCTCAAAGGCGGCGATGCCGCCCACAACGCCGCAGCTTTACGCGCGCTTTTGCAAGGCGAAGACGGCCCTTATCGCGACATCGTGCTGCTCAACACAGCCGCAGCCCTCATCGTTGCCGGAAAAGCCGCCAGCCTGATAGACGGCGTCGAGCAAGCGAAAACCGCAATCGACAGCGGACGTGCTGCGCAAGCGCTAGACCGGCTCGTCGCCGTCACCAACGAGGTGGTGTAATTCGATGGCCGACATCCTGGAAAAAATCACCGCCTATAAACGCGAAGAAATCGCGCGCGCCAAAATCGTCAAACCGTTGCGCGTCATTGCCGAGTACGCGCGATCGGCCCCGCGCGTGAGGCCCTTTGCTGATGCCATCGCCGCAAAACTTAAAGCCAAACAACCAGCCCTCATTGCCGAAATCAAAAAAGCCTCGCCCTCGAAGGGGCTGATCCGCGCCGACTTCGATCCACCGGCATTGGCGCGCGCCTACGAAGCAGGTGGGGCGACCTGTCTTTCGATCCTCACCGACCGCCCATCGTTTCAAGGCGCGCCCGATTATCTGGTCGCCGCACGCGCCGCATGCACGCTGCCCGTGCTGCGCAAAGACTTCATGATCGACACCTATCAAGTTGCAGAGGCCCGCGCCTGGGGCGCCGATTGCATTCTCATTATTCTCGCCGAAGTCGATGATGCCATCGCCCATGATCTTGCCGCTGCCGCAAAAGACTGGGGCATGGATGCGATTGCCGAAGTCCACGACGCAGCCGAACTCGACCGCGCGCTCAAACTCGATTGCCGCATGATCGGCATCAACAATCGCAATTTGAAAACTTTCGACGTGACGCTTGCCACCACCGAAGCACTCGCCCCCAAAGTTCCCAAAGACCGCATCGTCATCGGTGAAAGCGGAATATTTGCCCCAGCCGACATCGCGCGGCTCGGCAAAGTCGGCGTGCACACCTATCTCGTCGGCGAAAGCCTGATGCGGCAAGCCGATGTGACGGCCGCGACGCGCGCACTCCTCACGCCGGAGCACGCGTAATGGTGAAGCTCTCGCACCTCGACGATCAAGGCCAAGCGCACATGGTCGATGTCTCAGACAAAGACATCACATCGCGAACCGCCATCGCCGAAGGCTTCATCTCCATGTCGGCGGAAACGTTGGCTTTGATTGAAACCGGCACGGCAAAAAAAGGCGACGTGCTGGCAACCGCACGCATTGCGGGCATCATGGCCGCGAAAAAAACCCACGAGCTCATTCCGCTCTGCCACCCGCTCGCGATCACAAAGGTCTCCGTCGAATTCAAGCTATCCAGCGATCCGATCGGCGTGCATGTGACGTCGCAAGTGCGCGTCACGGGTCAAACCGGCGTTGAAATGGAAGCCCTCACCGCCGTGTCAGTTGCCTGCCTCACGTTGTACGACATGTTGAAAGCTGCCGATAAATCCATGACCATCGGCGATATCCGTTTGCTGGAAAAAACCGGCGGCCGCTCGGGTACATTTACAGCACAAAGGTGACGTGCATGGCGCTGATGCCGGTCGCCGAAGCTCTAGCCCACGTTCTCGCAGGCGTAACAACGCTCGATAGCGAGACCGTCGATCTGCGCCAAGCTTCAGGCCGCACGCTCGCACACGCCATCGCAGCCCACATCACGCAGCCTCCTTTCGATGCCTCAGCGATGGATGGCTATGCCGTGCGTGCCGAAGATTGCACGACCATTCCCTGTACGCTCACTGTCATCGGCCAAGCCGCAGCGGGCGCAGCGTTCGGCGGAGAATTAAAGTCCGGCCAAGCCGTACGCATTTTTACAGGCGCACCCGTGCCACGTGGCGCTGACGCCATTGTCATCCAAGAAGATACCCACACGCCAGATCGAACGCATGTCACCATCCTCGAAGCCGCCCAACGCGGACAAAACATTCGTCCACGCGGGCAAGACTTCAAATCAGGGCAAGATCTACTCAAAGCCGCGCAGCAACTTGGCCCCCGCAGTATTCTGCTTGCCGCCGCCGGTGGCCACGCGTCTTTACCTCTAGTCCGGCGCCCGATTGTTGCCATCCTCGCAACCGGCGATGAACTGGTCGAGCCTGGCCAAGTGCTCAAGGATGGCGAAATCTACACTTCGAACTCATATGGAATCGCGGCGTTGGTCGAAGCCGCTGGCGGAACCGCAAAGATACTGGGCGTCGCAAAAGACAATCTGCAAAGCCTCGCTAGCAAAATCCGCGAAGCTCAAGACGCCGACATTCTCGTCACAACAGGCGGCGCATCCGTCGGCGATCATGATCTCGTGCGTCCGGCATTGGAAACGGCTGGCGCGAAACTCGATTTCTATAAAATCGCCATGCGGCCTGGCAAACCGACGTTCTTTGGGTCGCGCCCAATCTCAGCGCACACACAAAGAATTCTTGGACTACCCGGCAATCCTGTCGCGTCACTCATCGGAGCGCGCGTGTTTCTCGTGCCTTTGATCGCAAAACTTTTAGGCCGAACCGAAAGCGCAACACGATTGACAGCGCACCTCGCGCAACCGCTCGCAGCCAACGGCCCCCGTCAACATTTCATGCGCGCCGCGTTAGACGAAACGGTCTCGCCCCCGCGCGTCACACCGTTTCCAAGCCAAGACAGTTCACTTGTCTCAACATTGTCGCGCGCAAACTGTTTGATCGACCTACCGATCAGCGCCCCTGCCATGCCCGAAGGCGCATCGGTGCAAATTCTGCGCCTCGATTTCTAACCCAGCCGATCAACCGCCCCGCAGTTGCGAAGCCATCTTCGCAATCGTGCGCTGATAAACTGTGGCGCGGTTCCAATCGTTCAACACACCGTAATTTGCTGAGCCCGGCTCCCACCCTTGCCCGGCTTTCCAACCATGCGCTTTCAGGAAATTTGCTGTTGATGCCAAAATATCCGGCACGCTTCTGACGAGATCGCGCCGACCATCGCCATTGAAGTCAACAGCATACTTAACATAAGGCGTCGGCAGAAACTGCGTCTGCCCAATCTCGCCCGCCCATCCGCCACGCAATTGCGCAGCCGACATGTCACCGCGTTGAATGATGCGTAGGCCATCCATCAACTGTCCGGTGAAAAATGCCGAGCGACGGCAATCGTAAGCCAATGTCGCCAAGGATTGCAGAATGGAGAACTTACCGCTCGTGTCCGCTCCGTAATTCGTCTCCAATCCCCAAATCGCGATAATGATTTCGCGCGGTACACCAAAACGCTTCTCGACTCGATCCAACGTTCCCGCATGCGTCCCCATCAAACGACGGCCTTTTGCGATCAGCGCCGGTCCGGCACGCCGCGCATAAAACGTCTCGAAACTGAGCTTGAATGATTTCTGTGAACGATCGAGGCGAATAATCCGCGCATCGTACGACACACCACCCAAGCCAGCGTTGATAGCATTGGCTGAAATACCTTGCGCAGATGCCCGCGATTTGAACCGCTCAAGCCAACTGTCAAATCCACCAGGTCCGTTACCGCAGTCTGCTGCCATCGCCGATGAGGCTGTCAGTCCGATCATAAAAGTGGCAAGCATCGAACGCGCATACGTTTTAAAATTCATTGCAGTGTCCCTGGTGTAAGAATGCGCAGCACGTTGATGCGCAGTCATTGCACGGGAGACCTAGCATCGGCACGCATATCGACCAACCCTTGCACCTGCGCCAATTTGACGGCGCAAAGCTAGCGACTTGCTATGACTGAATATTTTTGCGCGTCAGTTCTATGACAGTGTGCGCAGCGCATCATCGATATCGCGCAACATGGCCGCAATCAGTTGCTCACCTTTCTCGCGTGACGCCAATGACGGATCGCCATAACTCCCGCTCGGTGAATAATCTGGCGACGACTTATCATCGGGAGTCAGTGGTCCGGATGTCGGTCGTCCGCCGCTTTGCGGTGACGCTTGCGCACGGCTCATATCGACGACATCGGGCGCCATCGCCAATAAGATCGACGTCTCGATTTCATCGGCGTGACTGCCATGACGTTGTTGGACGAGGGTCGCGCGCACATCTGAAAAATTCTTGCCCTGATAAATCGGCATGTAAAGAACACGCTGCGCCTGCGAGCAATTCGCAATCGCTGCACGCACCGGCGCAATCGTACTGATACCGGTATCGACCACGATCACGGCAAATCGTGATTGCACCAACAGTGTGTCGATCACATCCACCAGCAGCGCTTCAAAGGTCTCGCGCATCAGCGACACGCTGCCATGATACGCTGAGAATGCTGGATAGAAACCATAATTAACGCACGGCCAAATCAATCCACCCGAGCGTTGCGCAACCTGACGTGCAAACCAGTCGGCTTGGATGGCATCCGTACCCAGCGGCAGATGAAATCCATGCTGCTTGCTGCCAGCCCCTATCGGCAAGATGACCGGCGCTCCCGCCACCAGACGATCGCGCACCACGTCCCACGTCAAATCGGAAACGAATGCACTTTTTGCAGTCGTCATGACTCAGCTCGCGCAACGCGCGATTGCCATAAACACAGCAACGGCGTCACCACGAGTTCCATGACAAGACCGAACTGCATCCCAACCGATGGCACGCCGCTGACGAAAAGGCTCACCAGCCGACCCAGCCCGCCAATAAAAACAATCAACGTCAAAATACGCACCACGCGCGTCGCTGTATCGAGGCGTGGTACGAGCGACCAGAACACGAGCCCAATGCCCAGCAACAATCCCGACAGATACCGCACATGACTATCGAGCGTGACCAGCTCGCCATCCGCACCGAATGCTTTCGCTCCAAAAACAACACCTGCTAGACCTGCCGTCACAGGCACCAATCCGGCGATACAAACAGCAATTTGCAACGCCCGCAGTTCAGAGAAACCACCGGCAAAATTGGAACGCTCGGCCACTACGCGATGCCCGATTGAGGAACAGTTTTCTTGCGCCCATGCGATGGCGCTTTGCGCTCGACGTCTTTCGCCGCTCGTTTCTTCTTTGAACTGCCAGCCAGCGTCACCGTGGTCAGCATGTGCGATGTGAGCCAACCCTGCAAATAACCTGCAGCCCGTACCGCCGCCGTGTCTGGATCGTCGAACGTCGCCACCATCTCGCACAAGCCATCGAAACGCACACCGCGACACGCCTCGGTCCACATCATGGTTTCTTCCGCACCCATGACACGCACCATCGGCGCTGTGTCGTGTCGCCAAATCACAATGTGCTCCGGCACATCCAATTTGCTGACCTCTGGCAAAGTCTCGTCATCGTCCTTCAAAGCCTTCCAAAGCGCAAAGGCATTGGTCGCCAAATCGAGACGCGTCACTGACGGGTGCGGCGCAAAGCATAGCTGGCCCCATTGCTCAGGTGCATACCCGGCCAATCCTTCGAAGCCGAGTACCGGAGCATCCGGTGCATCGAATGCGTCCGCCACCGTCTTCTCGATCAACGCAATTTCGGCAAGCTCAGGATGCGCCGCATGACCGTCAGAGGCTTTGAGAAATTCAGGAAACCGCACGCCGTACCAACGCGCATTCTGTGTATGAGAGGGATGCGCACCCACGTATGCGCGGGCCTGTTCGCGAAAATAGTCCGCCCCACAATAATCGCACGTCAGCTGATAATCGCTTTGCAGAATATCCACAAGGCGCCCGACGTAAGCGTTGCGATAAACACCAAATAATGTCTGCCGCGTCGTGCGCGAATTATCGAGAATGTTATCGAGAACAGCATCGTCGCCATTCAAAATCGCACGCTGAAGACGGTCTTGAATTTCGCTCAACGTCAGCGGGGCGGGCGTCGCCTCGACAAAGCGATCAGCCTGAACTTTCCGTCCAGTTGCGCCCGTGTTCCGCTTCCCCGTCACGACGCCGCCTTCACCGCCAACTCAGGCAGCATCTCTTGCGCGATTCCGCGCGCCATATTCAATTCCGAGACAAGTTCGGCCAGCGGCGGAATGTGATCGTCGCGTTCGATAATGGTCGAAACCGGCCCGAACCGCTTCACTGCCGCGCGATACAAATCCCAAACGCCCTCGGGCACGAGAGCGTCGTGCGTATCGATGATGTGGGTCATATTGTGCTCATGACCCGCCAGATGAAACTGCACGACGCGGTCGGCTGGAATTCCATTGATGAAAGTATGCGGGTCATACTCGTGATTGAACGCACTCACGAACACATTGTTGACGTCAAACACGAGCCAGCAACCTGTCCGCTTCGTCATCTCAGCGATGAAATCCCATTCCGTCATTTCTGAATGGCCGAACTGCACATACGTCGAGACGTTCTCCAACGCGATTGGCCGCTGCAAATAATCCTGCACATACTGCACACGCGACACGACGTGGTCGAGCGCCTCGCGCGTGTAGGGAATGGGCAACAGATCATGCAAGTTCACGCCATGCACGCCGGTCCAGCATAAATGATCGGAGACGAATTTCGGCTCGGTGCGCTCTGCCAAAGATTTCAGCCCTGCTAAATAAGTCTCGTCAAAAGGGCTCGTCGAGGCGATGGAAAGCGATACTCCATGCATAACAATCGGATAGCGATCGCGAATTTTATCGAGCATGCGCAGCGGCTGACCGCCCGGCACCATGTAATTCTCGGAAATGACCTCAAACCAATCGACCGCCGGATTGCCTTCGAGAATATCGGTATAATGTTGGGGGCGCAGACCAAGACCGAACCCGAGATAAGGCGGTCGCGCACTATGTAGATGTTCTGCGGGGCGCAAGGCCGAAGCGCTCTGATCGACTTTTGTCAGTGACATCTTATGTCTCCACCACAACATCACACCACAGCAGACACGGCCCAGCGACAGGGATCGCTAGGCCGCTACGCTTCAAACGAACTTACGAGCTCACAGCATCTAAGCCAACCAATCGCACGGGGGTACGAAAGGCTGCGACCAGATGGAAATGATAAACTGTGATGTCAGAATAAAAGAAAGGTAGCCCTAGCGGGGACACCACAAGGGCCACCTTCAAGTTTCAAACTTACTTTGCTGGTTCAAACTTTGCGCCTTGGATTTTTGCGCATTCAGCAGCCGTCGTCGATGTGAAGCCTGTGCCTTTGCAAGCGTTCTGACCCTTGCAGGCGTTGTTTGCGGTCTTGCAAGCGCCGGTGCCTTTGCAAGCGTTCGCGCCAACGCAGTGGCCCTTTGCTTCTTCAGCAGCGTTTGCAACAGGAGCAGCAACTGCGCCAGCAAGGAACAGAGCAGCAGCAACGGTTGCGATCGAAGCGCCTGACTTAGCCGAAATCTTCATAATTCTTCCTCCAGAGGACATTAATTGAAAACCGAGAGTGTCCGATGCCCGTCCCTCGGACGTGTTTCAATCATGGGCATCCGGAGTGAGGTACGCTGGCACCAGCTTGGTTGTTTCAAGACAATCGATCACGCTATGTATATTTTTATTGTCTTGGATTTTGATCGCCTTAGCTTCGGGAATTGTCGGCAATCGACATCAACATGAGGTTGGTCGCTTTATCCTATTTATCGCCTGTGTTGGACCGAAGCCTGTAAATTGCTGGTTGAAAACAATCGCCACCGCGCCATTCATCGAACAGCCGTGCACGCGCCAAGCCGAGCATCAAGACATGGAACACTCCAATCAACCTCATGGGTAACACTCTATGACTGGTGATCGAATGACCCTTCGACACACTTGAACACTCACTCAAGTCTAATCGAGGACCCCATGACCGCACTCGTCGAATGGCTTATTACGATGCCAGTTCGCCTCTCATCTGTATTCACCTGGCTGCCACCATTATTTGCCCGCATCGTTGTCGGCTGGGTTTTTATGTGGACCGGATGGGCAAAATTGCAAAACCTGCCAACCATGATCGAAAACTTCACCGAATGGGGAATCCCGTTTCCTCACATCATGACGCCATTCGTGTCCGGAGTTGAGTTCATCGGCGGACTATTTCTGTTGCTTGGATTGTTCACGCGCATAGCCGCAACACCGCTCGTCATCATCATGATCGTCGCGATCATCAGCGCCAAGATGGAGCAAATCAACTCTCTCGAAACGCTTCTTGGCTTTGAAGAGGTTGCTTACATGGCGCTGTTTGGTTGGCTCGCCGTTGCAGGTCCAGGCCCCATATCTCTCGACCGACTGCTGCAAAACATTTTTGGCGATGATAGGCGGAATCTCGAACCCATGGCAGCAGTTCGCACGAGATAAGCGCCCCAAGTCCGAATTACGTTCTGCAATCAACGCATCGCAAAACTACACCTGGCCGCTATTCAGCAGCGCGCCAGGATTTTTTTTTAATGCGATATCTCAATCACCTACACCACCCATGACGACGATCCAGGAACCGATGACAGACACATGCGTTGAGATTTGATCCGTAACAAAAACTCGGGAGCCAACGCATGGAAAATCCCATTCATCCCAATCCCAACATTCACCGACCATTGCCACCTCAAGAAACATCATCTTCATCTGGCGGTGTCATGGCAGGGGTTCTCGTCGCATTTCTATTGATTGTGATCCTCGGAGCAGCCATAGCGCCAATGGTCACGAGCAATACTCCCCCAGTTGCAACGCAGGCCACGCCTCCCAATCAAACGGCACCAACGAGCGCGCAGCCTGCGGACCCGGTGAGCCCAGAGCCATCGCCAGCACCCGCAACTCCGGAACCAGCGCCTGTGAACCCGCAACCATGATGCCAGCAACCACGACGCATGCCAGTCACACGCGCGTCACGAATGGTGGTGGGCCCGGACAGATGCCGGACCCCCACAATCCCAATCCGACGCAGCCACCCAATCCTGACGTCACGCCCAAGCCTCCGGACTTGCCGCCAATACCCGATATCGAACCGCTTCCGAGCCCGGTAACGCCACCGTTGTGAGTGTCCGCAATCGATATCAACATCTCGAAAACGTCCGCTCACATCACAGAAAGGCCGTCGGTCCTCCCGACGGCTTTTTAAATGCATCAATCAGCCTTAGGTATGAGCCTGTAGCCACGTGATAAGCGCGATACTGCAATTCGGCCTATCCAAAAATCAGCAGCACAGATAGCCAGCGAAACAGCTATCATAGCTGAGCCAAGCGCGCGGTGATCGAACTGCGTGGACGAACGACAGCATGGGGGATGCGATGACCGACGACGAAGAGGGTCCAACAACCCGAATCAAACGCTATCGCGCCACCCACAAACGCGTCGAAATCATAACAGCAGTGCTGATTATCGGCATTTGGATTGCAGTGGCCGCGTATGTTGGATTTGCAGAGTGAAAATCTAGCAATTTAACCACATTACTTTTCATATGACAGAATTATTAAAATCATTTCGGAAGTCGAATTCGTTTTCATACAGTTAATTTATATAGAGCTATTTAAACGACAATATTTACCTTCAATTAACGTATCAGTTGAATGCAGGGAATAATCTGGCACTCCCTAATCATGGTCGAACGTTTCGACCTGAGACACATAAAGGGAGTTGAGTAATGATTACGCGTAAAATTACCTTAGCTGCCGCAGCACTCGTTGCCCTGTCGGGCACGGCTTTCGCTGGCGGCTTCTCGTACAAGAGCTATGGCGGCAACCACGGCACCTGGAGCTATCATGACGCTGCTGCTGGCGGCGACTCGAACTGCGTTGGCATTGGCGCTTGTGTAACGACAAGCACATCAGAAGCTGGTGCACACAGCTCGTCTGGAAAGAAGGGCTATAAGAAGAGCTATAGCGCTGGCAGCGCCTACTCCACAAACACGTCAGCTGCTGTTGGCCTTGGCATCGTTAAGAGCCAGTCGGGTTCGTCTGCAGTTGTAGGCGGCGGTACAGGCTACGGCAGCGGCTACAAGGGCGGATACGCTCGCTAAGTGGCACGCAATTTGAAATGCGTAATTTGAAAAACGCAATTTGAAAAAAGGGTGGTTCAGGGTTCAACTTTGAACCACCTCTCTCGTCGGACAACAGCCCGACGTGCTGGTTTTTCACCAACCGTTGTCCACGAAAGGCACTCTGCCATGTCTCGCGTCAAAACAATTTCTAAACTGGCTCTTGCAGCCCTTGCATGCGTCACATTCAGCCAACCGACACTCGCATACAAGAAATATAAGAAAACTGGCGGTTCCGCATACGCAAACGCGAATTCCAAAGCCAGCATTAAGGCAAAAACTAAGTATATCTCATATAACAGCACAACTTTTGCAGATGCAGGTATTCGGTCGATTTACGGCGGTCAAATCGTCGAAGGTTGGGCCAACGCCGGCAACCACACAGAATATTTCGCAATTGGAAAATCCGATTACGTTCAACACAAAATCTCCAAGGCCAAGGTTTATGCTAAAGGCAAGAGCATCATCGCCAAAGCACGCAGCGACACTTACACGCAAATTAAAGCGGCCGGTTCTACGTATGTTGTAACCAAAGAGGTGGCACGCGCGCTTGCTCGTCATACGCCACTGGGTACGCACGCAGCAGCAGATTCAGACTCGTTCGTACAAGCATCGAGCAACGGCTACATCGGCGTCGTCAGCGGAACTAAAAACAGCGCATACGTTCGCGTGAACAACTAAAATAGATGCAGCTCAAAACAACAAAGCCCGGCAGATTTTGCCGGGCTTTGTTGTTATAGGTCAGCTCTGACTAGTTGAGCGGAACAGAAAACTGTATGCCGACGGAAGCCGCGAACGCATCCGTTGAACCGATTTTCGTCCCTTTTTGCGTACCGATCACGCCGAACGGAGGGCCAGGTTCGGCAAAATCGTCATTGTTGTAGCGAACATCAGGAACGTAGCTGAAATATTCAAGCTGGCCAAACAAACCAATTATTCCCCATGACAACACTTTGTCGAGCCGAACATTCGCCGTTCCAATAAATGCTGCTTCTTCATTTTCGTCGGTTGCGCGACCCTGTTCCAATACGAATTCATCGCCCTCAATGGGTATGAAGCCACGATAATTCACACCCAAATTCGAATTCGCATAGTAGATCCCGCCTCGCGTATCAGAATGGAGCGTCAAGCCATGGCCGAGTTGGTAACTGCGACGATGACCGACAAACACACCTGAATAATAGGTGTCGAGTTCTTCGTTAATATCGACTGGGTCGGGAACAGAAATATCGACAGAATGCAATTTCGTTCGCTCATTTAACCCACGCAAATCAACGCCGATAATCCAAGGCATCTGCTGCAAATACCCTTCGTCCTTCAACCCACCGCCATGCATACGGCTGAGCTGAGCAAAGGCTGCTACGTTCCAATAGTGCAGTTCACGGTCTGTTGTAGTTCTTAAAAGACCAGCTAGCCCGGTGTTATTCTCTTCAAGTGGATCAAAGTCGTTGACGTTGACGAACACGCAGTCTTTTGTCGCGGTGAAGTCGCAAGCCGAACGGTCGCCTGATTTAAGATAAGAGTAACTTGCGTCAAAGCCGAAGCTCAAACTGCGTCCATCGGCAAACGTATAAGCAGCAGCCTTATCGACGATAATGCCGACACGACCACCGAATACATCGCCGTCATGGTCTTCAATCTGACGGTCAGCCGTATCGAATGCGAGCCCTGGCCCCGGACCTATACCTTCAATGACAGTCGTAATATTCTTCTCAGGCAGCCCGAACCATGCCGGACCGAATGACACGTCAACGGTGGCACCTTGAGGGAAATTCCTCACGCTATTGCGCCGCTCGCCAAAAAAGAAGTCATGCGGACCTGGAGCATTTTCTGATAACGCAACGCGCACACCTGCACCGATGCGCAATTCACTAAAGTCGAGATCGCCACTTTCCTCAGATACGCTTTGGTAAAAAAGACCCGCGTAATATTGGGCCCACCTCGTCGCATCGTAGGTGACTTCAGCATTCACGTCCCAAATGCGATACGCGATATCCGGCACAGATACAGGCGTACCAATTTCATCAAATACCCGACGACGCACGTCTGCTGAGATAGCCAACTGCTCATCGATGGCGTACTTGAAGTTAAAAGCATATGTCCGGGTATCAGCAAGACGGCTGAAGAAAGTCGATGGTTCTTCAATGGTCCGATCATAGGATGCTGCCAGAGCAAAGTAGGGCCAAGGCGTCCAACGCAAAGCAAAGTCAAAGTCGTTCGATGAATAACTTTCCAGCAGCGGGTCATTATTCAAATCGCGCTGATTGTAGCGCCAGCCCATATCGACTTGCAGCGACGGGACGAATGTAAACCGCACACCCGCCTTACCAAATCCGTCAGTGGCGTCGCGATTAATAAAATCAGGATCGACTGTGTTGACGTAATCGACGTCAGCGATAACACCCTCGACAAATCCAGCGATAGGAGAAGACTTTCCATAAAGGAAACCGCCGCCAATCTCCGCCCGATCAAGATTGAAAGCGTCCGTTTGCTGCAGCGGATTGAGCACACCACCAGAAAGGTTGATGTCCGTCAGATACTTCAAAGATGTGTATCTGCCGCGCACAAAAGAAACGATGTTATCATTGGTAAAATTGACCTCGCTGAAACCGCCAGCGACTTGATCTTCCACAAACGACAAGCCGTTGTAACGATAGAGCCCACCAAAGGAGAGGCTCCAGCCATGACCTAAACTCTGGAAATGTTCGGCCGTTGCCTGACCTAATCCACGTTCTGTTCGACCGACATCATCGTCAGTAAATGCGAGCCCAACGCCTTCAACCCGAACTCGCGTTAACGAATTCTCTCGTATCGCAGTCAACTGACTGTAACCGTTCACACGACTGTAATAGGAGCTCGGGCCATCATCTAACTGATTTGGATTGCTGTCATAGCCAGACTCGCTACCACCGCCGACAGACACAATGATTCCTGGCGCAATCGTAAAACCGTCAATACTCTGATTTGTCGTGTTGCGCGAACGAAGCTGAGCCGATGCGTCTCGTATGGGCTGGTCAGTAATGATGTTCTGAGCTGAAGACGGAGACACGGCAGCCGGAGCCACCGCAAAGCTCAACGTCCCAAGTGCCACCATATAGCGATAAAAAACAGCCATCTGCGCCCTACAAAGGTTGCCCAAATTTGCATGAGACGCAGAACAAAAATTTACTATTTAAGCGATGGCTATCCGATTCGACGGACATTCGGCGCAAGGGATCAGCAATTTGCCACTCAGCACCGAAATAACGTGGCAGATAAGCAACGAGCTGCCTAAGCTAGATAATGAAGCTATTTACGAAACAACGAATCAAAATACCTGGCACAATGTGTGCTCCAATTGCACCTTCCACATTTAAGTGCATACCATCCACATATATACCGGTCCGGGAGATCATAAATGACCATCCGCGGTCAGGGCAAACATTGGAAGATTGGCGAACAGGTCCTGCCGTTCGCGCCATATTTAACGTCATTCGTATTGCACCGACCATGAGGCTTCTCGTGTTCCCCAAACTCCAACGCGCAGTCCATGCCATCGCCGTAGCCCTCGGCATCTGCACATGCCTCGTCTCCACAGCTTATGCACAATCCGAAAAAGCACCGACCTGCAAAGACGCAGACAAACTGGCTGTCCTATCGTCGCCCATCGCGCCGTGGAAAGGCGCACCTCTGCGCATCGTATTCGCGTCTGAGGACCCGGTCGAAGGCGAACTATCGCTGATCGCACCTGACGGTACCGTCGCCGTGAAATCCAGCGACCGCCGCGGTGGACCACCTTATTTCTGGTCGCTCGAAGTCGCCTCACCCACAACTGGCACATGGCAAGCCAAACTCACGCGCGAAGGCACAACGCCAGAGTGCGCAACCATCACGCGCGATATCCCCGTCAAAGCAAAAAAGCCGCCGGGACCCAGCGCTACGAAAAACTCGGTCTGGCCCATTCGCGAAAGCTGGAACCGAGAAACAGAAAATCTCTATTCCGCATGGATCGAAACGCTGTTCGATGCGCCACTCGACGAAACATTATCATGGCCAGCCTTGCACGACGTCTTGCGCGACCGCTCGCGCAACTTGTTGTTCAATCACTTGGGGCTTGCCGAAGACGAGAAAAACTTAGTCATCCGTCCCGACTGCGCAGATCTTCCCTATTTCCTGCGCGCTTACTTCGCTTTCAAACTGGGACTTCCATTCGGATACACCAAGTGCACGCGTGGCGGTGGTGGCAAACCGCCCAAGTGCGTCGCCTATTGGACAATCCAAAAGCTTGAACCGTCATCGCAGCCGCCAGAACAACACAGCACCTCTTCTGGCCTGCTCGGCATATTCTCCGAACCATCGACAAAACCATCCACCAAGCCTGCAACCTTACCGCAAGGCCTGGTTCCCGCGTTCGGTCATTACCTGAGAAGAACTGTCGCCAATGCCGTGCACTCCGGAAATGGACGCACCGCAGCCGACGATAACAACACCGACTATTATCCAATTTCGCTCTCGCAACAGACGTTACGTCCCGGCACGGTCTATGCCGACCCTTACGGCCACCTGTTAGTGATTTCCAAGCGCGTGGCGCAATCCGGCGATGCAGCAGGTGTCTTTCTCGCCATTGACGGACAACCCGACGGCACGATCGCGCGCAAACGCTTCTGGCGCGGCAACTTCTTATTCGCACAAAACCCAGCCCTCGGCGGTCCCGGCTTCAAACGGTTCCGACCCATCGTAGCTGATAAGAACGGCAACCTACGACGGCTCAACAATACCGAAATCAAAGCCAACGCGCATTACGCGGATTTCTCACTCGATCAATCGCAACTGGGAATTGAAGACTTCTACGATCGCATGGATGACGTCATGTCACCCTCTCCGCTCGATCCACTCCGCGCGATGAAAGAAGCGATCACGTCGCTTGAAGAGCAAGTCAAAGCCCGCGTCACATCAGTAGAAAATGGCCGCAAATACCAGACCGGCGGCGGTGCGGTCGTCGCCATGCCAGACGGCGCGTCGATTTTTGAAACCACCGGCGCCTGGGAAGATTTTGCTACGCCTTCGCGCGACCTGCGACTGCTGATTGCCATTGATGTTGTCCGTGGCTTTCCCGATCGCGTCGCCCGCCGCCCCGAACGCTACGCCATGCCGAGCGGCAAAAGCGTGGCCGATGTCAAAGCCGAATTAGAAACAGTGCTCGCATCGGACTTGTCTGCGCGCAAATTTACATACGCGCGCAGCGATGGCTCAGAGTGGACGCTGTCCGTCAAAGATGTCGTTGACCGCATGGCATCTCTGGAAATGGCTTACAACGTCAACGACTGCGTGGAATTGCGTTGGGGTGCCGCAGACAAAACCGATGAGGCTGCGACCTGCAAACGACGCGCATCTCAACAGCAACGCGCCAAAATGATTGAGTATCGCAATTGGTTTCAAGAGCGCCGCCGCCCACCACGCGGCTAGAACGAACAGAAACCAAATCATGTGACTTTCAAGGGATCAGTTTTATAGCGCACATCTGCTGTGCAGGCTCACTCATCAAGTCACATCGACGACAGTCAACGTATCCCCAATACGAACAATACCACCCGTCAAAATCCGCGCCGTAACCCCACCGCGCCCGCGCACCGCGTTGTAGCCACCGATACCGAGAGTGTCTTCCATCCGGCTACACGGCGCGCAATCGCCAGATATGTCCAACACAGCATCGCCAACGCGCAACTGTCGCCCTTTCAACGCCGCAAGATTGATGCCGCGCGTGACTAAATTTCTCCGCAACAGCTCTGGCCCAATCGTCTCTCGCCCGATGAACGATGCAATCGCGGCAATATCTTCGCTGGCAATCAGCGTGACCTGACGCGCTCCGTTGTGTCGCGTTTCGTAATGATCGCCGCGGATGCCGTGTTCGGCAATCAACTCAGCCGAGGACAAACTGACCAACGCTGCTTTGCGCACCGGTCGCACGCCAATCCACATAAGCGTGCCAGGTCGCGCTGGAGCGGCCAACAAGCGCCCGAGAGGCGAATCCGGTGATGGGGTCTTGCGGGGTGAGGTAGTCATGATGCTGCTTTGATCAGACCGCGCCCAAATGGCAAGCTTATCCGTGCGGACAGCCCGACAGCGGACACATGTCGCACGCGTCGCGCAAACGCGAAGGTAAAAATGGTGAGCCCGGTTGGGATCGAACCAACGACCCTCTGATTAAAAGTCAGATGCTCTACCGCTGAGCTACGGGCCCCCAAGACCCGTGGGGTTACAAGGCTTTTGCCCGCCATGCAAGCACTGCTGCCAAACGACCGATTGCGCGAAAGGTCACGGCAGGCATTTCCCTTTTATTCAAGCGCTTTCCAATGCTTTGAGACCTCTCACGGCACAAGCAACCAACAGGACAGACTGCGGATAAAAACCTTAATCTATGCACGCGCCGCATAGGAGCTACGCCCGTCCATTGACCAATTCGCCCATGCCTATGGCGCGAACTGCTGTATGAGAGGCCGTGAAACGGGCGACCCATAAAGCTCGAACGAGAATGCACATCTGCTCATGCTCCAGCACAACCCCAAACCATCGTCGCACGCGTCGCACCCGATCCTCGCCCGCTTGACGGCAATGCCGGACCGCTTGCGCGCGATCCTGCTGATGTGCACCGCCGTCACGCTCTTTTCCTGTCTGGATTCGACGGCGAAGTATCTCGTGACGACTTCGCAATTGCCGGTCTCGCAAGTCGTGTGGCTGCGCTTCGTCGGCCAGTTTGTCCTCATGGCCGTCATCCTCGGCCCGTGGACCATCCCCAGCTTGCTGCGCACACAAAAACTTGGGCTACAAATCACCCGCTCATTTTTGATGGTCGGCACGACGATCTGCAATTTCATCGCCGTCAAGTATCTGCGCCTCGACCAGACCATCTCGATTGCTTTTCTAGCGCCACTCGTTGTGGCAGCACTTGCCGGCCCCATGCTCGGCGAATACATCGGTTGGCGTCGTGCGCTCGCCATCGTCGTCGGATTTCTCGGCATCTTGATCGTTGTCAGACCGGGAGTAGCAGAAGTGCATCCGGCCTTCGCCGTCGCGTTTCTCTCGATGCTCATCTATGCGCTATTCATGCTGCTGACGCGCAAGCTCTCGACCTACGATCCCCCGCTCGTGACGTTGTTCTACGCGCTACTCGTCGGCACGTTCGGCGGCGCGATCGTCGCGATACCGGAATGGGTTTGGCCAACGGATGCCTTTCAATGGCTGACCTTGCTCAGCCTTGGCGCATTCGGCGGCCTCGGTCATTATCTGTTGATCTTGGCCTATCGCATTGCACCCGCATCCAGCGTGTCGCCGTTCCTGTATTTCCAAATCCTCAGCATGGTCGCGCTCGGATATCTGATGTTCGGCGAATTGCCCGACCTTTGGACACTTGTTGGATCAGGTGTCGTCATCGCGTCAGGCATCTATCTCGTGCATCGCGAACGCGTCGTCGCCATCACGGAGGCGAAGAAGCTGCTGACGTGATGCGTGCCTTCGTCTCCGCCGCCCACGCATCGAACCGCCCCTCGCTGATGGCGTTGCGCATCGCCGCCATCAGGTCCTGATAAAACACCGTGTTCACCCACGACAAAATCATCGCTCCCAACAACTCACCCGATTTGATGAGATGATGGATGTAGGCGCGCGAATACTCCCGCGCGGCCGGACACGAACTTTCTGGATCGAGCACCGACATATCTTCGGCGTGCTTGGCATTGCGCATATTCAGAGCGCCGTCCCACGTGAATGCATACCCATGCCGACCATTACGCGTCGGCATCACACAGTCGAACATATCGACTCCGCTACGCACCGCTTCGATCAGATCGAGCGGCGTACCGACACCCATCAAATAGCGCGGCTTGTCTTCCGGCAGCGACGGCAGCGTGCCGCGCAGCGTCGCGATCATCGCCTCGTGACCTTCGCCGACCGCCAACCCACCGACCGCATATCCGGGAAAATCCATCGCCACGAGCGCTTCTGCCGAACGCTGACGCAACTCCAAATCGATGCCGCCTTGCACGATGGCAAACAGCGCTTGCCCGCGTGTCGCCCCACCGCTTGCAACCTGCGCATCGAACGCACGCTTGGAGCGCTCCGCCCAGCGCAGCGATAATTCCATCGCCCGTTCCACTTCGCGCCGTTCTGCGGGCAACTCGATGCACTCATCGAACTGCATCTGAATGTCGGAGCCTAGCAAACACTGAATTTCAATCGAACGCTCCGGCGACAGCATGTGCCGCGAACCGTCGATATGCGATTGAAACGCCGCGCCCTCTTCCGTGATCTTGCGGATTTTCGACAGGCTCATCACTTGGAAGCCGCCTGAGTCCGTCAGGATCGGCCCATCCCAGCGCATAAAAGTATGTAGCCCGCCGAGCTTGGCGATCCGCTCCGCCCCCGGCCGCAACATCAAGTGATACGTGTTGCCGAGCAGAATATCCGCGCCCGCCTGTTTCACCTGATCGAGATACAGCGCCTTGACGGTCGCGACCGTGCCGACCGGCATGAACGCAGGCGTGCGGATCACACCGCGCGGCGTAAAAACTTCACCGCGCCGCGCCAAGCCATCGCGCGCCAGCAATCGAAAACCAAAGTCGTTACCCACGCGCCGCTCCCTGCTGCGCCGGAAACAGCAACGACGCATCGCCATATGAGTAAAACCGATAGCCGTTGGCAATGGCATGACCGTAGGCAGCACGCATCGTACCCAGTCCTGCGAAGGCTGAGACCAACATGAACAGCGTCGAACGCGGCAAATGAAAATTGGTCAGCAACAGATCGACCGCCTTGAAACGATAACCCGGCGTAATGAAAATCGCCGTCTCGCCCGACCACGGCGCGATCGTGCCATCGTCGCGCGCAGCACTCTCCAACAAACGCAGCGACGTCGTACCGACCGCCACAATGCGCCCGCCCTTCGCGCGTACGGCATTCAAAGCATCGGCTGTCTGCTTTGAGACCTCGCCCCATTCGCTGTGCATTTTGTGATCGTCGGTATCGTCAACTTTCACCGGCAAAAATGTACCCGCACCCACATGCAGCGTGACAATGTGCTGGGTGACGCCGCGCCGTTCCAACGCGGCAAACAACTCTGACGTGAAATGCAACCCAGCCGTCGGCGCGGCCACCGCGCCGTCTTTGGCTGCAAACACCGTCTGATAGGTTTCGCGATCGGCCTCATCGGGCGCACGCTTCAATGCAATATACGGTGGCAGCGGCATCACGCCCGTCGCAGCAATCGCTGCATCCAAGGCATCGCCTGACACATCGAACGCAAACTCGACGTCGCCTGCCTCACCCTTCGCTGAAACAGTGGCGTCCAACGCCCCCATCAAACAGCTCGACGCCGTCGATCCAAAACGCACGCGGTCGCCCACATCGAGCCGCTTAGCGGGACGGGCAAACGCGCGCCATCGGTTTTCGTCAACGCGCGCCGTCAAATTGATTGAAACATTTGCGCTGACATCGCCCCGCATCCGCACGCCAGATAACGCCGCCGGAATAACGCGCGTATCGTTCAGAACGAGTGCATCGCCAGGCCGCAACTGCTCGACGAGGTCACGCACATGGAGGTCGGCCAAATCCGCATCTTCGCGCGCGCACGATCCCGCCAAAGGCTTGACCACCAGCAGCCGCGCTGAATCGCGCGGCGAAACAGGTCGCAGCGCAATCGCATCATCAGGTAAGTGAAAATCGAACAGATCGGTCCGCACGGCAGCGCCTCGTCTCGGGCTCTCAACGGCCGCGCAAGAATGACCACGCAGCAACGCCAGCGACCACAATCCAGCTCGCAATCAGCAAGCTACCGCCAATCGGCGCAGCCATCGGAAACAGATGCCGCCCAGCGAGCGTGTTCAACGCGATATCGCCGCTGAACAAACATACCGAAGCCAACATCAAACCCGCAACAATCGCCCACGCACCCGGCGCTGCCATGCGCAAGCCTATCGACACCAGCGCGACCACGACGCCCACATGGATCATCAGCATCGTGGCAGCCGTGGCCAAAGCCGTGCTCTCGACGCGATGCGCCGCCGTCGCAGCCAACCCGACACCGGCCGCACCCGCCAACGCAGCCAACACCAGAACAACGAAGAGCGCACCCGAAGGCGCGCTCTCTGGTTTTAAATTGACCTCACGCATCACGCCACATCAGCGGCAACACGCACGCTGACCATCTTATCCGGCGCACGCGGCGGCTCGCCACGCGCCAGCTTATCGACGTTCTCCATGCCTTCGATCACGTTGCCCCACGCCGTATATTGACGGTCAAGGAACGTTGCATCGCCAAAGCAGATGAAGAACTGACTGTTGGCCGAATTCGGCTGCGACGAGCGCGCCATCGAGCACACGCCACGCACATGCGGCTCGGCATTGAACTCGGCTGGCAGATTGGGATGGCTCGATTGTCCCGTGCCACGACCCTGCGGACATCCGGTCTGCGCCATGAAGCCTTCGATCACGCGATGAAACACGATGCCATCGTAGAACTTTTCGCGCGCCAGCGCTTTGATACGCTCGACGTGCTTAGGCGCCAGATCAGGGCGCAGCGCGATCACGACCTTGCCCTGGCTCGTCTCGATGATGAGCGTATTTTCCGGATCTTTCATTGCGGCCATCAGGGCCTCCTTTTCTTGATTAGTGTTTTTGACCGATGACTATTCGACGGAGACTTTCACCATCACATCCGGATCGGCAACCGTGCCCGAGCCCGGCTCGCCGCGCTTGACCGCGTCGATATTTTCCATGCCTTCGATGACTTCGCCCCAGACAGTGTACTGACCCGTAAGACCCGCGCAGCCGTTATCGGTGAAGCAGATGAAGAACTGACTGTTGGCAGAATTCGGATCGGCCGTGCGCGCTGCACCCACCGTGCCGCGCTTATAAGGCGTCGGCGTAAACTCAGCCTTCAAGTCCGGCAATTTCGATCCACCCATTCCGGTGCCGGTCGGATCGCCAGTCTGTGCCATGAAGCCTTCCATCACGCGATGAAATTTCACGCCGTTGTAAAATCCTTCCGAAGCCAGCGTCTTCACGCGCTCGACGTGACCCGGCGCCAAGTCGGGGCGCAGTTTGATCACGACCTTGCCGGTCTTGGTTTCGATGATGAGCTTATCGCCTGCAGCCAGCGTCGGTAGAGCCGACATCACGAGCGCGGCAAGGAAAATGAAAATGCGTGTCATGGGTATCCTTTCGATTGCGCGGGGCCGACAGGGTAATGCAGCCCAATCCTTGCTCGATCTCGCGTATGAGACGAGCAGCGCTGGCAGAGATGCCGCCCTTATGGCGATTTGACGGCTCGCTAGCAAGCAGGCGGAAATCATTTGGCACAATCAGGACGAGATGCCGCCGCCACCAGGCTTATCCCGCATCCCGCGTGACCGTGACGCCAGTCCGGGAGCACCGGATGGCATCGTCGTTTGAGCCTTAGCAACCCGCCCGGCCGACCCATCCGCCATTCGCGCAAAATCTCTGACGCACACCCGCGCCATATCCTGCACCACACCGGCAGGCGACACCAAAACGCCCTCACGCATGAGCTTTGCAACGTGCTGATCGCGATGAGGCCCACGCCCGACGGCCCCGCCCTTGGCCACCACCCGATGCCACGGCACGCCCTCGCGTTCGTCTTCGCTCAATCCAGCCAGCAGCGTCGCGACCAGCGGCACCATACATTTGAGATGGATGGCAATATCGTTCACGGTCGCAACCGACCCACTGGGCAGCGCACGAACCACATCGAGCACCTGACGTTTGATCGGCAGAGAACCCGCACTTTTTTGCATGACGCTCATAGGACTCAGGATTGTTTGGCGGCTTTGGCCTGGAGACGTTTCAACACGTCCTTCGATACGAAGGCCGACGCATCGCCACCGAGCGCCGCCACAGCACGCACCAAATTCGCGGCAATGTGCCGAACGTTCGGCGACGCCGAGACGTACACAGTCTGAATATCGGGCGCCATTTCGCCATTCATACCGGCCATCTGCATTTCATAATCGAAATCGGTGCCATCGCGTAAGCCCCGAATGATGATAGTGGCCTTGTGCGCGCGCGCTGCTTCCACCGCCAACCCCGAAAACGTGACGATGGAAATTTTCGTCCCCGTCTGTTGGGCAATCGCGCGCGTCTCGTCTTCCAGCATCGCCACACGCTCGGCATCCGAAAACATCGGTGCCTTGCCAGGGTTGATACCGATGCCGATGACAAGCTGATCGACAAGCCCCGCCGCACGGCGAATAACATCGCTGTGGCCTAGCGTGACGGGATCGAACGAGCCGGAATAAAAGCCGATGCGGGTCATAGCAAAGTCATTCCACGCGGCGCGCGACCAAGCAAGCCGACGCGCACCAATATCACTAACAAATCGCCCATGGTGGGCATGACCAGACGACCGGCATTAACCGGCGCTTGCTTCATCCTCGCCGTTCTCGCCATCTTCGGTGATGCGTTCCACCGACACGACCTTTTCAGCCCCGTCCGTCTTGAAGATGCGCACGCCCTGCGTGTTGCGACCGGCCACGCGAATGTCGTGCACGGGGCAGCGGATCAACTGCCCGCCATCCGTCACCAGCATGATCTGATCGCTCTCTGAGACCGGGAACGAGGCCATCAAGCGACCGTTGCGGTCGTTCACCACCATCGCGACGATGCCTTTTCCGCCGCGCCCGCTGGTGCGGTATTCATACGATGACGACCGCTTGCCGAAGCCCTTCTCAGAAACCGTCAGCACAAACTCTTCGAGCACTTGCAACGCTGAAAAGCGCTCGGGCGAGATCGTCGCATCGCCGCTCGCCTCTTCGTCGCCATCCGCCACCGGCGTCGTCGCAGCGTCGTCCTCGGCATCGTCCGAACGACGCATGGCGTTGGCTTGCTTGAGATACGCCGAGCGCTCGTCTGCGGTTACATCCACATGCCCGAGGATCGCCATCGAGATGACCTTATCGCCGTCGGCGAGCTTCACGCCACGCACGCCGGTGGAATCGCGCCCTTTGAACAGACGAATTTCATCTTCGATCAGGAAGCGAACGCTTTGGCCTTCGGCTGTCGTCAGCAACACATCCTGCGAAGGATGCGCAATCGCCACCTGCACGATCTGGTCGCCCTCATCGAGCTTCATCGCGATCTTGCCGTTGCGATTGATATTCTCGAAATCGCCCAGCGCGTTGCGGCGCACGTTGCCCGAACGCGTGGCAAATATCAGTTCCAGGTCGCCCCACGTCGTCTGATCCTCCGGCAGCGGCAGGATCGACGTAATCACTTCGCCCTCATCCAGCGGCAACAGATTGACCAGCGCCTTGCCCGGCGATTGCGGAGAGGCAGCCGGCAGTCGCCAGACTTTCATGCGATAACACATGCCCCGCGAGGAGAAGAACAACACCGGCGTATGCGTGGACGTGACGAACAACTGCGTGACGAAATCTTCATCCCGCGTCGCCATCCCGGAGCGGCCCTTGCCGCCGCGCTTTTGCGCGCGATAGGCAGCCAGAGGCACGCGCTTGATGTAGCCCTTGTGGGAAACGGTGACGACGCAATCTTCGCGCTGAATGAGATCTTCGTCTTCGACTTCGCCTTCGAGTTCGAGAATTTCGGTTTTACGCGGAGTCGCGAACTCCGCCTTGATCGCTGTCAGCTCACCCTTGACGATCTCGACGACCCGCGCACGCGATGCCAAAATCGCCAGATATTCTTTGATCTCGCCCGCGATCTTGTTCAACTCGTCGGCAATCTCGTCACGACCCAGAGCCGTCAGGCGTGCCAATCGCAATTCGAGAATGGCTTTGGCTTGCTCTTCGGACAAAACATATGTGCCGTTTTCCGCGAGCTTATGGCGCGGATCGGCAATCAGTTCGATCAGCGGTGCCATATCTTTGGCGGGCCAATCGCGCGCCATCAACTGCTCTTTGGCGTCGGCTGGAGAGGCCGACGTGCGAATGAGCTTGATGACCTCGTCGATGTTGGCAACCGCAATCGCCAGACCGACCAAAACATGCGCGCGCTCGCGCGATTTATAGAGCTGATGCTTGACGCGCCGCGTCACGACCTCTTGCCGGAACGCCGTGAACGCCGAAATCATATCCTTCAGCGTCAAACTCTCGGGACGCCCGCCGTTGATCGCCAGCATGTTGGCGCCAAACGTCGTCTGCAAATCGGAAAATTTGTAGAGGTTGTTCAACACCACATCGGCAACCGCATCGCGCTTCAATTCGATAACGACGCGAATGCCTTCGCGATTGCTCTCGTCCCACAAATCCGCGATGCCTTCGATCCGCTTCTCGCGCACGAGATCGGCAATCTTTTCGATCAAAACGCGCTTGTTCACCTGATAAGGAATTTCGGTGATGATCAGCGCTTCGCGATCCTTGCGGATATTTTCAACCTTCACCCGCGCGCGCATGATGATCGAGCCGCGCGACTTGTGATACGCGAGCAGAATACCGCCGCGGCCTAAAATAATGCCGCCGGTCGGAAAGTCCGGCCCCTGTACGATCTGGCACAACTCGTCGATGGTGAGTTCGGGATTATCGAGATCGGCGATGCACGCATCGATGATCTCACCCAAATTGTGCGGCGGAATATTCGTCGCCATCCCGACCGCAATGCCACCGGCACCGTTGACCAACAGGTTGGGGAATTTAGCCGGTAGAACCGACGGCTCTTGCAACTGGCCATCGTAGTTGTCGCGGAAATCCACCGTGTCGTTATCGAGATCGTCGAGCAAGAACGACGCGACTTTTGCCAGTCGCGATTCCGTATAGCGCTCGGCCGCAGGCGGGTCGCCATCGATCGAACCGAAGTTACCTTGTCCATCGACCAGCGGCACGCGCAGCGAAAACTCTTGCGCCATGCGCACCAGCGCATCGTAAATTGCCAAGTTGCCGTGTGGGTGATACTTGCCCATCACTTCACCGACGATGCGCGCCGACTTGACGTACTTCTTATTCCAATCGAGGCCCAGCTCGCTCATTGCGAACAGAATGCGCCGATGCACCGGCTTCAAACCATCGCGCACGTCAGGCAAAGCGCGCGACACGATCACGCTCATCGCGTAATCGAGATACGAGCGCTTCATTTCTTCGGCGATCGTAATCGGCCGGATGTCACTGGGCTCTTTTGCGCCCGGCGTATCGTCGTCGCTTCTATCGACCAAGAGATTTTTCTTTCAAGTGAGACGTTCCAGGAGCACGCCAATCAGGGCCCCTCAAAACGCAAATCAGACAAAAATAATATACAGGATGTGAGCCTTCACTTGCAACAGCGCGGCGACGTGCCACGGCACTCGCAAACAGCTATTTTAGCGTGCAAAATCAATATATTAATTCTGCATCTCCTGGTCTCATCGCCGACAGGGTTCACGACTTGGAATGGTCACAGTCCGCGCCTATTTCAGACATGCATATGGCCGCGCTTAACTGGCACGGTCGCCGACTGCGGGGACAGCACGATGACACCGAAGATGAGATCGCTTGGAAACATGGCGGCAGCATGTGCAGTACTCGCAATATTATCGCCAACATCGTTCGCGGAAGAACAACCTACCTTCATCGCCGAACAGCAAGCGACGCAATATTTGGCAAAGGATCGGCTGATCGGTGCCAAGGTCCACGACAAAGATGGCGTGGTCATCGGTGACATCGAAGACATCATCATCGACGAGAACGATCGCGTCTCTGGCATCATCATGGGCGTCGGCGGCTTCCTCGGCGTCGGCGAAAAGAAAATCGGCATCACGCGCTCAGCTCTCCAGATCGAAGTCACCGACAAAAAAATGCATGTCGTTATGGCAGCCGCCACTATCGAAACCCTGACCAGCGCACCCGCTTTCAAGCGCACGCCTCCAAAGAAAGGCGTCCTAGAACACAGAGTTGAAAAAAGCTCGGACGGTACAACCGATATTCGCTAACGCGCAAACGGTCTCTGACGAACGATAACAGCCAACGTCAGGCGTCCCCATGGCTCGGCAATGTATTATGGCACAACGCTGATTTTTTAATCTGTACTGCGTTCAGTTGGCCTAGCCATCGCCGCATGTCGCGTTGAGATCTGCTCAACCACCAAATAAATTCTCGCCAATTTCCGAACAATTATCAGCGATTTAGCGTGCTGAGACTTGCCACCTGCCTATGCAGCACAGGAACTATTCCCGCGCGTCCTGGTTATCAGCTCAACAGTTCATGAGAACCGCGAAGGTGACGTACATGACCCGCAACCCATTTCTGACAGTCGCAGTTTTGATGTCCGCCATGTTTATCGGCGCCACGCTCGCTGCAAGTGCCGAACCGCCGAAAGCTGATGGCGCCGGCAGCGCAGACGGTCAAACCGCTTACAACAATGCCTGCCGCACATGCCACTCCATCAAGGAAGGCGACCATCGCTTAGGTCCGAGCCTCGGCGGCATCGTCGGCAAAAAATCAGGTGCGTCCGATTACGCCAACTATTCGCCCGCAATGAAAAAAGGCGACGTGACGTGGGATGAAAAAACTCTTGATTCATTCATCGCAAATCCTGATGCGGTCGTCGCTGGCAATAATATGAAGCCCTACACCGGAATCTCGGACGCAGGCGAACGCGCTAAAATTATTTCCTATCTTAAATCGGGCGAATGAACGGCTCCGAACTCAATAGAATATTGTCGTCCCTGTATTATCAGCCACGTTTGAAACTTAAATCGGCGGCGCGCACCCCAGCGCATCCGCCGATTTTTTATTCGTCACAACCATTTTATCGTTAGAACGGAATTTCATCGTCGAGCGCTTTGTCAAACGCTGCCTTCGACGCGCCACCTGATTTCCCGCTCATGCGCTTAGGCTCGCTGTTTCCGCCGCCGCCATATCCGCCACCAGAACCAAACCCGCCGCTGTCCATGCCGCCGTAATCGGATTGACCGCTTTCCTGCATACCGCCACCTGCACCGGCGCGATTGCCATCGAGCATCGTCAACGAGCCGTTGAAGCCCTGCAAGACAACTTCGGTCGAATACTTTTCAGCGCCACTCTGGTCCGTCCATTTGCGCGTCTGCAACGCGCCTTCGATATACAGCTTCGAGCCCTTCTTCACGTACTGCTCAACCACCTTGCACAAAGGTTCGCTGAAAATAACCACGCGATGCCACTCGGTCTTTTCTTTGCGCTCGCCCGTCGCCTTATCGCGCCAGGTTTCGCTCGTCGCCAAACTCAAGTTGGCAATCGGGCGGCCGTCCTGCGTACGACGGATTTCCGGATCCTTGCCGACATTCCCGACCAGGATCACTTTATTGACGGAACCAGCCATCCAACTCTCTCCTTCACGTCACAACCCGCGCAAACAAATCTGCGCAGCTCAATCTCATCGCCAACGCCCAGGCATCAATGCCCAAACGACATAAGTGTTGTATCCACCAAATAAGGCGGCGCGCGCCTGCTTGTCCGCGCACGAATCTCGCACGTCACACTAGACGCTCCAGCGCGTCCGCAACGCGCTTGTCATGTCTTGTCCACGCTTATTCGCGCACCTCCCACACCCACCGCAACTCACAAGCACCAACCCACTTTAACGCCGTATGTTCCTATTTTGTTCTATATTACTTTTTGCGATCAATCAAGCGTTTTCGCAACCCACACCCATTCACGGCTGCGGCACCGGCTGGTCCGGGATCGGCACCACCGGCGTCGCAACCGGCGCTGGCGGCGGCGTGTATTGGGGCACCGAGACTTGCGGAGCCACCGCGCGCACCCGATCCACCGCACGCGCTAAACCCGCCATCACGTCCTCGGCAATACTTTTTGCTGGCGCACAACTCTCCCGCAAGGTCGCGTCAGAAATGGCCACCGCATCGCCTGCAAATTCTGAAGCTTGGGCGCGTCGCGCAATGCCCGTAGCGATGTGCTGCGCACTCGCCCCACGCGCTGTGCACATCATTGACACCAAATACTCACTCGATCGCTGGCGCTGCGACTCTTCAGAAACAGTTGGCGCATAGGCCAATTGCCGCCAAATCGAAATGGGCGAATTGGCGTCTCCACTCTCCCACGCTACCGAAGCGGTCTTCGACATCAACGGTTCAAGCGACGCTGTCAGACTCTGGCGCAAATCCCCATCACCTTTATGAGCGTCCAGCACGGATTGCAGACCAGCCAACTCATCGGCATTCGGCGCACGCATCTGCAAATCGCGCAAATCGCCAAGGCTCAGCGGATCGGCAGACGGCGGCGGCGTCATCCAAACGTAGGCTCCACGAAAATCGGCGGCGGTAATGATCGCAGTCGTGAGGTCGGCGCCCCACAGCGTGGCGCGAAATAAGTTTGCGCCTTCCAGAGTTGCCCGCCGCAGCACCGCTCCTTCGAGACGTGCCAGGCTCAAATTCGCAGCGCGCAAATCTGCAGCCTCGAAATCCGCACCTTGCAATAAAGCGCCATCAAGATCGGCACCATTGAGGTGCGCTCCGTCAAATTGCGCTGCCGTCAATGTGGCCCGCACCAATCGTGCCGAGCCCAGTGAGGCATCTTGAAAACGCGCCTCCGTCATGTCTGCACCAGATAGTTCGGCGCTATCCAAACGGGCCTGCGAAAAATTGGCCTGTCGCGCCATGGCGCAACCAACGCTTCCGCGCGACTTGCCATCCGCTGCACTATTAAGATCGCTGCATGTCAGCGAAATGCCGCGCAAGTCAGCCCCCACGAGGCTCGCATGCGAGAGATCGGCACCGGTCAAATCGCCCTGATGCAGATCTGAGCGATCCAGCCGCGCATAACGCAAATCGCGACCGCGCAAATTCAGCGTCGCCTCACCCGGCTCAACATCGCGATCAATCACCAGGTCAGCGTCCGTCACCAGCAGATTGCGTGGGAACATGCCAAACAGCCAGCCCGTGTCGGCCGACGCCAACATCGGAAATGCATAGCCTCCGTCAATCACCGTCGTGTCTTGTCCTAGTTTCGGCTCAGGCGCACCGAACAACACCCGCGCCGTGCGATCCAATCGCTCGTCGGGCACCGTGGCCACAAAGAACGACACGAACGCCACAAAAAACATCACCGCCGACGTAAACGCGACATTCACCGGATGCGCCCGCGCATTCAACGTCATCGCCTCAAAAAACGACGACTCCGCGCGCAGCAAAAACGTGCCTATCAAGAACAACACGAACAAATCGAACACGAGCGCCAAACGATGCACCCACGCCGTCGTCACATCGTGCACAGGCAAAAACGAAACTTGAATATAGAGCAGCAGCAGAACCGGAAAGATCATCGTCGTCAGCCAGCTCATGCCATGCAGGAACGCGCTGATCACGCGACTGCGGTCAGGTCCGGCGATCGCCTGCACGAAAAAGAAATTATGCAATTCCAAGCGCAGCGGATGCATCCGCTGATCGCTCGATTCCAACAACCGCACCGCGTGATGAAACTCGATCGTCTTGCGCGCCAGCAGCACAAGCTGCGCCACGACGCCCAAGTGAAACAGCACCAGTACAATCGGAATGAATGTAAAAAACTGCCGCAGCGGGATCGACACCTGCATAATCGGCAACGCAACCGGCGTTTCCAGCAGCAGGTCTTTGTGCGTCACGCCCGCAACCGCAATCAACACATAGGCCATGATCGCGATGAAAATCAGCCACGCGGTGTTGACCGTCGCGCTCGCGGAATTGACCGCTTCCAACAGGCTGTACGGATTGACGAGCGACTCGCGCTCCATCCTCTCGTTGCGGACGTCAGCCATTGCAACTCCCACACACGCAACTCACCCCCAACATCGCCCAACGCGCGCCCCGCCATGCCCATGCTGAACACGCAGGTATCACATCCGTAAGGCAAATCTGACGTGATGTGATGGTTGGGGCGTCGGTGGGGCGGACCATAACGCAGGCGACGCCGAGCGCTAGTCTCCTGACGTCACGAAGCATGAAACCAGCAACGTGGCCGTTGCAAGAAGGCCGCGCACGCCTAAAAATTGCGCGTTAACGATGCTGAACCGCCGCTTGACTGTATCATGACATGCTCTAAGGCACAGACGCCGATATCTCACGTTTCGGCGACAACCCTTTGTGCAACCCTTTAGCATGTCTGGCGGCCAACGACGGCGATGGCGCACTATAATTGTCTCAACTGCCCTGGGTATTGCTGCTCGTATCCCGTGATTGCGCTGACGAAGCGCGACATCGAACGGCTCGCGAAATACTTCAAAGTCAGCTTCGCGACTGCCAAAAGGCGCTACACACGCGAAGGCCATGGCCATAAATATCTGATGCGCCGCAAAGGCGACAAACACTACGGCCGCATCTGCCAGTTCTTCGACACGAAGGAACGCCGTTGCACGATCTATCACGCGCGTCCAACGCCGTGCCGCGAGTACCCCGGTAAGCAGAGCCGTTGCGGCTACTATGATTTCCTCATGCACGAGCGCCGCGCCCAAAGCGACGACACCTTCGTCGCCATCACCAATCACAAAGATTGATCGGCTCACAATCGTGTGAGTCATCGCTCTCAGTTCGCTGAACCATTTGTGACTATCACGGGAAAAACACCCGTCTTGGATCGCCCGACATCGCACCTAAATCAATCGTCATGCTTCGTCATCGGGCGCGCATGATCTGCGCCCCCGAGCGGATATCGGCGATCCCGATGACCAAGCGTCAGATCAGATACTCAGCCACCAACGCGGGTTCTGGTCAGCACAACCAACGCTACAAAAAAATTGGAGGAACCGATTATGATGAAGCATATCACAGCCACCGTCATCGCCATGAGCTTAATGGCCCCGGCCGCCTCGGCTCTCACCATCACCAACAAGACGTCGAAGGATCACACGATTGGCGTCGATCTGGGCGATAAAGAGCGCGTCGAAAAAATTGCCGCTGGAAAAACCCTGAAGCTCAACGATTGCAAAGATGGTTGTGGCTTAACGGGTCCATGGGCATTCTCATGGATGGCCAAGACCGGCGAGGACTTCGCCTTTGACGACAAAGGAATTGTCGCTGCTGGCTCGTAACGCCCAGCCACTCCGAAACTCACCATCAATTGTCCGTGGCATTCGGTTGCCACGGACGAGCATTAGCAAAAAACGCTCAAGCTGAAAAAAGATAAACCCCGCCGGATCATCAGATCCGCGCGGGGTTCTTTCCTTGGATGGAGTGCCCAAACTCAGTTCGGGCTTTTGAAGCGAGGCTCTGGCTCACCTTGACGGCTGCCGCCCTCGTGTGAAGGGTCCAAATTGTGATGGTTCCGATTGCAGCTAACAAACCCATCAGGATGTGTTCGCTCATCAATCGTTGGCCTCGTGCGTTGTCGGTCGAGGCCCCAAGTGACTACCAGGTGGAGTCATCCGCCCTCCTAACTGTTTCGCCGCAAAGCACGCTTTCCAAAACACGCAGTCCATATGAGCTTCATCTTAAATGCATCACGCTTTCACGCGTGCGCACAAAAACTACCTCTCATGAAACCTCATGTTACGCGCGTCTAAACCGGAGGTTTAGCGGCCCATCGGCCGGGACCCATCACAGTTTGATGCGTACCAAAAGCGTCTTCACATAAGGTAATGTGTGCCTCTCATTCTCTGTCGTCAAGCTGTCATTTCAAAATTCGCGATCACGTTTTTTGCGTGCACTGCAACGACAAAACGCACATTAACCCGCAGGCGTGCATTGCGTTGTGCACGGAACTTCTTCGCGGCTGTCGATTGAACCTTTGAACGGCGACACCAATTCGCGGAAACATTTTCCACCGTCTTTGACGATCCGTAAAATTTGATCTTTCACTTTCGCTTCGCACACAACTTCCATTCCGGCCTGCGCGACACGCTGAGAAACATCCGCGTTCGATACTGTCGATTGCGGCGCAGCCTGTTCAGCCAGCGCGGCCGTCACGAACAATCCCATCACGCCCGCTGTCCGCGACGTTGGCTTCTGCAAATTGTTGTAAGCAATCCACTCATACGTCGCCTTCCCGTTCGGACCCGACACCTTTATCGCGATGTCGCCCGTCTTCGCGCACGACCCGACATCGACCTTGGTGCCGCCCGCCGTCGACAACGCGCGATAATCGATTTTGCAATCCAGGTTCTTCATCCAAAGATCGTATTGGTCGAGCCGATGCGACACCTCGCTGAACGGCACGTCGTGCTTCCACGAATAATACAGGTTCTGCGCCGTCGGCACGGCCGCCGCGACCGACACCGCCAGCACCGCAAATTTCAAAAATTGCATCGTGTGGTTCACCGGCTTTTCGAGAACGCCGAGATTGAGACGAGCTGAGCTATCAGACATGGAAATGGCCTCATCAAAAGAGATGGCGTGGGACATGATGTGATTTCACTATACCGAGCTTGTGGCAGGACAACTACCGACGACGTTTATTTCCACCAGCCTGAACGCCCCTTGAGCGCCGGGTTCATGGCGCGTTCAGACGGGTTACTCGCTCCAGATTTGCAATCGATATGTCGTTTAATCCACCGCAGCATAACTACGGTCTTGCACCCCCGCCGCATTGCCGCCTCACGGCCACTCGGCTAAACCTCGCTCCTATGAGCAAATCCCCGAAAAAGCCGTCCTCCCCCAGCGCCGCCACGCGCGGCGCACGCGCCCCCTCCGACCTCATGAAAACCATTCATGTGCGCGGCGCCCGCGAGCACAACCTGAAAAATGTCGATCTCGAAATCCCGCGCGACGCGCTCGTCGTTTTTACCGGCCTATCGGGCTCGGGCAAATCCTCGCTCGCCTTCGATACCATCTACGCCGAGGGCCAGCGCCGCTACGTCGAGAGCTTATCGGCCTACGCCCGCCAGTTCTTAGAGATGATGCAAAAGCCCGACGTCGATCACATCGACGGACTGTCGCCCGCCATCTCGATTGAACAAAAAACGACGAGCAAGAACCCACGCTCCACCGTCGGCACCGTCACCGAAATCTACGACTACCTGCGCCTGCTGTTCGCGCGCGTGGGCGTTCCGTATTCGCCCGCCACCGGCCTGCCAATCGAAGCGCAGTCCGTCTCGCAAATGGTCGATCGCGTGTTGGCATTGCCGGAAGGCACGCGCCTGCTCCTGCTCTCGCCCGTCGTGCGCGGCCGCAAAGGCGAATACCGCAAAGAAATCGCCGAGTGGCAAAAGAAGGGCTACCAGCGCGTCAAGATCAACGGCGAAGTCTATGACATCGCCGACGCCCCCAAGCTCGACAAAAAATTCAAACACGACATCGACGTGGTCGTCGATCGCATTGTCGTCAAAAAGGATCTCGCCACCCGCCTCGCGGACTCATTCGAACAAGCCCTCAAACTCTCCGACGGCCTCGCCATCGCCGAATTCGTCGATAAGCCGCTGTCGAAAACCGAAACCGAAGGCGCAAACAAATCCAAAAACGACACCCACGAGCGCATCACGTTTTCCGCCCGCTTCGCCTGCCCCGTCTCGGGCTTTTCGATTGACGAAATCGAGCCGCGCTTGTTCTCGTTCAACGCGCCAGCGGGTGCCTGCCCGACATGCGACGGCCTGGGCACCGAATTGCGCTTCGAAGCCGACCTCGTCGTCCCAGACCCCACGCTCTCGCTGGAAAAAGGCGCGATATATCCGTGGGCCAAAACCGGCGTCACCTCGCCTTATTACGAGCAAACACTCGAAAGTCTCGCCAAGCACTACAAAGTCTCGATGAAAACGCCGTGGGAGCGCTTGCCCAAGCACGTGCAACTCGCCCTCCTCTTCGGCTCGGGCGACGAAGACATCACGTTCACCTACTGGGACGGCTCGCGCAATTATTCCACCGTAAAACCGTTCGAAGGCATCATCGGCAATATCGAACGCCGCTGGAAAGAAACCGACAGCGACTGGGTGCGCGAAGAACTCTCGCGCTATCAGGCCGCCCACCCGTGCGATGCCTGCGGCGGCTATCGCCTCAAACCGCAAGCGCTCGCCGTCAAAATCGGCGGCAAACACATCGGCGAAGTCGGCGACCTCTCGATCAAAGCCGCCAACCTCTGGTTCGCCGACATCCCGAAAACCTTCACCAAGCAACAAACCGAAATCGCCACCCGTATCCTGAAAGAAATCCGCGACCGCCTGAAATTCTTGAACGACGTCGGCCTAGAATATCTCACCCTCTCGCGCGCATCGGGCACACTGTCGGGCGGCGAATCCCAGCGCATTCGCCTCGCCTCGCAAATCGGCTCCGGCCTCACCGGCGTGCTCTACGTGTTGGACGAGCCCTCCATCGGCCTGCATCAGCGCGACAACGACCGCCTGCTCATCACGCTCAAACATCTGCGCGACATCGGCAACACCGTCATCGTCGTCGAACACGATGAAGACGCGATCATGGCCGCCGATCACGTCGTCGATATCGGACCGGGCGCGGGCATTCACGGCGGCGAAATCATCGCCCAAGGCACGCCCCAAGACATTCTCGACACGCCGCAAAGCCTGACCGGCGATTACCTCTCCGGCCGCCGCCAGGTTGCCGTGCCGCGCGCCCGCCGCGCACCCACCAAAGGCAAAACGCTGAAAGTCGTCGGCGCGCGCTCGAACAATTTGAAAAACGTCACCTCCGAAATTCCGGTCGGCCTGTTCACCTGCGTCACCGGCGTCTCCGGCGGCGGCAAATCTTCGCTCCTCATCGACACGCTCTACAAATCGGTCGCGCGCAAACTGAACAACGCCAAAGACCACCCCGGCGAACACGACCGCATCGACGGCATCGAACACTTCGACAAAGTCATCGACATCGATCAATCGCCCATCGGCCGCACGCCGCGCTCCAACCCCGCGACCTACACCGGCGCGTTCACGCCGATGCGCGAATGGTTCGCGGGCCTGCCCGAATCCAAAACCCGCGGCTACGAGCCGGGCCGCTTTTCGTTCAACGTCAAAGGCGGCCGCTGCGAAAAATGCCAGGGCGACGGCGTCATCAAAATCGAAATGCACTTCCTGCCCGACGTGTACGTCACCTGCGAGGAATGCAAAGGCAAGCGCTACAATCGCGAAACGCTCGACGTCAAATTCAAGGACAAATCCATCGCCGACATTCTCGACATGACCGTCGAAGAAGGCGCGGACTTTTTCAAAGCCGTGCCGTCGATCCGCGACAAACTCGAAACGCTGGCGCGCGTCGGCTTGGGTTACATCCACATCGGCCAACAGGCGACCACGCTGTCAGGCGGCGAAGCCCAACGCATCAAGCTGTCGAAGGAATTGTCACGCCGCGCCACCGGCCGCACGCTCTATATCTTGGATGAGCCGACCACCGGGCTCCACTTCCACGACGTCGCAAAATTGCTCGAAGTGCTGCACGAACTGGCCGACGCGGGCAACACCGTCGTCGTCATCGAGCACAATCTCGAAGTCATCAAAACCGCCGACTGGATCATCGACCTCGGCCCCGAAGGCGGCGACGGCGGCGGCGAGATCGTCGCTGCCGGAACACCGGAGGATGTCGCCAAAGAACCCCGCAGCTACACCGGCAAATACCTCAAAGCCCTCCTCACCCGCCGCCCCTCAAAGACCACCGGCACCAAACGGCAGGCTGCGGAGTGAGGCTCATTACAGCCTATCGTCCCGATCCCGCCCGGTGGTCGGACGATCTCTTGACCAGGAAACGCCGATGACGACACGGACAGAAACCAAATTCGTGCACGCGGGAAAGTACGTGGCAGAAGTCACGATCACCAGAATTCCCGATGATGACGCTTGGGGTCCTTATGTTTCCATCGAAGACGCCTTGAAACTTGAAGCCGTCGAAAACGCACTACGCGACGGCGACATTGCCGCCGCCAGCAAACTTTCCAAGGTGTATGAATTGAAGCCGGTCGCAGCGGAGTAGCCCCGCCTTCCGTCATCCCGGCGCAGCCTGCCCCGGCGAATGCCGGGGGCCAGTACCCACGACAAGCCCGCATTGGCTGTTACTTGTCGTCCATGGGAACTTAGGAATACGGCGTCGAGGCGACGCGCAGCACCACCGGCAAATACCTCAAAGCCCTGCTCACGCGTCGGCCCGCGAAAGCGAATGGCAGAAAACGGCGGCAGGCGGCAGGCGGCAGAGTAAACTTCCCTTCGTTGCAGAAGTGACCAAACCAGAAATGAGATTGCCAATTAGCTCCTATTACGTATTAGTAAAAAATACTCGGATTATAGGAGCACATCGCATGTCAGGAGGTAGTGGAAGCGGCGGCGGTTTTGTACCATCCAAGCCAATATTACCCGGTAAAGGCGACGACCCTTGCAGCATCGTAATTACCTTGCCACTTTCAGCCGTGATCCCTGAAGAAGCTAAACATTTAAAGAGTGATGACCTTCTCGACGTTCAGCAAATAATTACCAACGGCACGACATCTGTGGTCGCTCGAAATTCTCGACGCAACAATGCAATCGTAGGTACAATTGCTTACGCTCAAGTAGAGACGTTGATTGAATGTCTCGAAAGTGGCGTGAGCTATGAGGCGAAAATTCTTGAATGTCACACGACAAGCGTAAAAGTAAAAGTATTTCGAATTGAGTAGAATAAATGATGAAAGTGGTTGGCGGGGTTTATTCCGAATATTGCTACGATCCCCACTGGCATCAAATTTTCGGATCAGGCGGCCGCGGGGCTGCGGCCCTTAAAGTTTTGGGAGTTCCCAAAGTTGAATTACATTCTTGCTTGCCAAATAACGGCGAACGCACAGTAGCAGCTAGTCTCAATAGCTATGGGATGGAGCTGCACAATATTCGCTCTTCCCCGATAAACGAATTCCGATATACACATCCACTTTCAGAGCCTCAGTGGAATAAGAAACCTGGACCGTTGGAATGTATCGGTTCGATATGCGACGATTGCATCGTTGCCTACGGCATGGTCGAAGGGTACGTCACTCTTTCTGGCAAAACTATTATTTACGACCCTCAAGCAGAAGATGCCGAGACACCTTTAGACAAAATCATTATTTCCTCTGAGCGACTCGCTTTGGTACTCAACGAGCGCGAAGTTATTCGCATGGGTGACTCGGAGAATTATGTAAATGCCGCGCAGCGGCTTCTGAACAATTCGGGCGCACAGGTAATCATAGTCAAACGCGGCCCTTATGGATGTTCCGTGATTGAAAATGGAAACATAGCAACCATTCCAGTCTATCAAAGTTCAAAAATATTTAAAATCGGAACGGGAGATATCTTTACAGCGGCTTTTGCATACTATTGGTCGCAAAAAAACTTCAAAGCAAGCGAAGCAGCCGATGCCGCCTCCCGCTGTGTATCGGCATACGCTGAAACGCAATCAATCGACGCTATCGTGGAGCAAAATGTCAATAACCGCAAACCTATCCTCGTGAAACGGAAGCCAAAAGTCTATCTGGCTGGTCCATTTTTCTCCCTATCGCAAAGATTTTTAATCGAAGAGGCTAAACGTGCCCTAGAAAGCCTGAGTGCCGATGTATTCTCACCGCTACATGAGGTGGGACTAGAAGATACGCCACAGGAGATCGCTACTGCAGACTTGCGGGGACTAGATCAATGCACTGCGATACTGGCACTCATTACCGATCTTGATGTCGGAACAATCTTCGAGATTGGGTATGCCACGGCCAAAGATATACCGGTGGTAGCTTACAGTGAAGGCGTTAAAGACGAACATCTAACAATGCTTATGGGCAGCGGTTGTGTTTGCAGCAGTGACTTTTGCTCGGCAATATATCAATCTATTTGGGCGGCTGTTTGAATGAAAGTGCTGTTGTTCTCAGGCGGCATAGAGTCGACATGCCTCGCATTCATCTTGAAACCCGATGTTTGCTTGACCGTCGATTACGGACAGTTGCAGGCAGAGGGTGAAATCAGAGCATCAGCTTGCATAACTAACTATCTTGGATTGCAACATGCCGTAATTCAAGTTGACGCCGGGCCTATCGGTTCCGGTCAGATGGCTGGCAAACCAACAATACAGTCATCTTCTATCCCCGAATTTTGGCCATTCAGGAACCAATTTTTAGTAACGTTGGCCGCTATGAAGTACGCACCAATGGACCTGACTAAGGTAATTCTTGGCTCATCGAAATCCGACGCTTCGCATGTCGATGGTACACCGCAATTTTATGACGCGTTTGCGAATGTTATGCGCATGCAAGAAGGAGGCGTGGAAGTATCAGCACCCGCAATCGAATTGGATTCATTTGAATTTGTCGTATCTACTAAGATTAACCCAGACGTACTCGACATGACATTTTCGTGCTTCGTAGCCGAGTATCCATGTGGCAGGTGTCGCGGGTGCAAAAAAAACGAGGAAATAAGGTCTCGATATCATGCCCTATATCCTACTTGTACTTTCAAGACCTAGAACCTACTGGCCTTGATAAATTTGATGTGCGGGTGTCTCCTCCCCCCAATCCACCGTCACAACAGCGGTCACACATGGAGCAGCACAACAAGCGGGTCTCGTTCGCAGCGCTCTCGACCAGATCCCTCAAAGAAGTCTCGATCATCATCGTCGGCATTCTGATAGCGCTCGCCGTCAACGACTGGTGGGGCAATCGCCTCGACCGCGCAGAAGAACGCAAAATCCACCAGTCCATCCACGAGGATGTCGCCGCAACGCTGAAGCTGATCGAAGCCACCCGCGCGCGCGTCGAAGCGGATCTCCAAAACCTGCGCATCCTGTCAGCCGGAAGCGCCGGAGCGGCGGGCAAGTCCGAACCCGAACGCATGGCGGCGCTGCTGCACAGCCTCTGGGACGTCCCGCCGCTGACGCTGCAAACCTCAACACATAAGGAACTCCAGACCTCCGGTCGCTTGCGCCTGATTTCCAATCCCAAGGTGCGCCGCCTGCTCGCCGACTTTCAGCAGAAAGTCGAGTTCGCTTCGCAAACCTATCTCGATGCCTTCCAGCACCAGCACCTGAAACTGGACCCGTATCTGCTCGCCAACATTCAGGTCTCACAAATTTCGCGCTACGCGCTGCAAAACGATGCCGGACAAGCGCCCGAACCGCTGACGCCGCTTGCACCGCTCAAGGATCATCGCGGCCTGCTCGACGACGCCGCGTTTCAAAATCACGTCGCCGCGAAATATTTTCTACTCAGTTATTATCTGCAGCAGACGCGCGAACTGACCGCTGTGTTGAACGACCTCGACGCCGAGCTGACCAAAGCGCCGACGCCGTAATCACGCCGCGCCATAAAAATATCCACCGCGCATGTCGGATGTGGCCCGTCTCGCCCGTCTTCAATGGACAAGAGACCGCGACACAGCCCGCATGTCCCACACGGAGCCACACCATGCCGACCGCCAAAAACACCATCTGCATCTGGTATGACAAAGACGCCGAAGCCGCCGCCCGCTTCTACGCCGCGACGTTCCCCGACAGCACCGTTACCGCCGTCCACGTTGCCCCGACCGACTACCCCTCCGGCAAAGCTGGCGACGTGCTGACGGTCCAGTTCACGGTTCTCGGCATCCCGTGCCTTGGCATCAACGGCGGCCCGGCCTTCAAACACACCGAAGCCTTCTCGTTCCAAATCGCCACCGACGATCAGGAAGAAACCGACCGCTATTGGAATGCGATTGTCGGCAACGGCGGCGCGGAAAGCGCGTGCGGCTGGTGCAAGGATAAGTGGGGCATCAACTGGCAAATCACGCCGCGCGTCTTGACCGACGCACTCGCCGCCGGTGGTGACGAAGCCAAACGCGCGTTCACCGCGATGATGACGATGCGCAAGATCGATGTCGCCGCCATCGAAGCCGCCCGGCGAGGCTGACGTCGGCAAAACGCCGACGCCATCATCCTGCATCACGCACCCGCGCGCAGGGCGTCACGACACGCGTGCGCTCAGATATCTTTTTCCGCCACGTGATCGAGCGTGCCAAAGAACGTGCCCGCCCAGCGCTCGGCCTTCTCCGGCAAGAACGTGAAGCTCTGCATCTTGAATACCAGCCCGTCGGCCATCACGACCTTTTCGCCACCGGGAATGACCTCGACGGAGATGTAGTCCGCGCACGACATTTTACCCGCCGACTTATTCACCGCGTTGGCGGCCATGATCTCGTTCTCACCCGAAGCACGCAGCTTGAGGAACGCGATTTGATCCTGCCGCGTCTCACAAAAATAACCGCCGACACGAACCGGATCGCCGGCCATCGCCGTATGCGCGAGTAGGAAAACAACGGGAGCAAATGCCAGATGCGTGCGCGTCATGGGACCTCCAGTTCAAATCGGCCACGCATGCGCGAGGTCCGGATTACCTTGGACGTCCTCCAATTGTTGCAACTTTTCTATAATCGTTGCAACTTTTTCCCATATTGAAGTTCGAATCTTTCTACCGCTCAACAGTCATTTTTGCTCGACGCCTAGGCGCCAACGCCCAAGTCTCGGTCAAATTACAAATTTCTCGATCGCGCGGAACGCGTTGCATCCGCTCAAATCTTGAGCAGGAAAAACCTCCCGCCCATTTCAAACTTTGCGATTTGAATGAAACTGATGCGGAGCCGTCACGCTCACCGCCGACACGCCGCCACCTCTTGCACTTGCGCCAAGCGCCGCGCGCCAGGCTCGACAGGCTCGACAGGCTCGACAGGCCACGGGCTGGAAATTTGCGAACACGTCAAAGTCTGCCGCAACGCCTGCACCAGCTCATCGGTCGTCTCGGCCGTCACGAAGCGCCCGCCCGTCTCATCGGCAAGACAGCGCGCGCCAGCCGTTTCCGAAGTGCGCGGCAAGCGAAACCCAACCACGTGAATCGTGATGTCCCGGCCTTGCGCTTTCAGCCGCCGCGCAAACCCGCACGGATCCCCGCCGCAAGTATCTTCCCCATCCGTCAGGACGACGACCTCTGCGGGTTGCGTGCTGCCATTGAGAACTTCGAGTGCGATCTCCACGGAACGCGTCAGAGGCGTGCGCCCACCCGGACGCACCCGGTCGGCAAAATCCAAAATGGCCTGCGCGGCCCCCGGCGACGGCGACAACTTCACTTCGATATTCCGGCATGAATTGCCTTGGCGGCCCGGTCCATAAACGAGCAATCCGATCCTGCGCACCGGCGCAACTTCGGGAATGACGCGCGCCAACGCCTGACGCACGCGGTCCATCCGATTGGGCGCGCCGTCTGGAAAATCGGACGCCGACATCGAGCCCGATCCATCCAACACCAACATGACGTCGCTGGTGCAGCGCGCGCCCTCATCGGCGCCACGCGCAGAGGCGACCCACCCCCACGGCCCACCGATGAGCGCCGCCAACACAAACCACAAACGTCGCGATCGGCGCACAGTGCTGTCCCTCTATTGCGGCCCGAATATTGTGGCCCGACCGCAGACGGATCGCGCAGGCTTGGCCTCACCTCGTCTCACCACGATAACCTTTGCAAGCGCAGCCTGTCGCCGCCCATGTGTGATGGCACCATTGACGCGCCGCGCCATTCTACGGATGTTTGCGCGTGCCGTCTCACATCGCACTCCCCATCTCGAAAAATCTAAATTCGACGGGAACCGCGCCCGACGCTATGACAGAAACACACAGCAATGCGCACAGCGGGGGAAAATCATGGCACTGAAAGCGCACCAACGCGGCGAACTGCTCGGCGTGTTTCTACTGCTCGCGTCAACAGCGGCGCAGATGTTTTATCTCGAACCTCTGAAACGCGAGATCGAATGGCGTCTCGTCACCTTCCAAATCCAACAGACCGGACAGGTGCAGATCAGGTCGCTCTACGACACGCAGATCGCGATGCTGCAATCGGTCAACGCCGCGCCCGAGCGCATCAAGGCCATCGAAGCCGACCGCGATAAAACCGTCGCGAAATTCACCACCGCCGACGCCAACATCTCGGACTACCTGATCGAGAAACAACGCGTCGAAGAATATATTCAGTACGCCGTCATCGCGCTATTCGCCCTCGGCATCCTCCTCACCGCCCTCGGCCGCGCCAACGAAATGCGGAGTGCGGGAAGACGGGAGTAGTCACCTCGAATGCGCGTCTATCCGCAGGCGGATACGATGCTTATTGAATATGCACCTTGACTATTATTTCCTGAACGAGAAAAACAATTACGTGCAAAAAGCACCGTTATGTACTTCGAAAATTGTATTATGGCAGTCGTTGTAATTCATGCAAGCCGTGACAGCGGTGGCATTGCCAATGCCAGTGTTTCGCACACGCATGGTCTGATCTGCGCGGGCGTGCCGGCCGAACTTTGGACAGCGTCAGAGTCTGCGGCACGGTTGGCAAGATCGCTCAACATACCTGTTGTTCAGCATCCTGCGGTTTTTGAACCGTTACTGCCATTGCTAACGTCTCAGTTGTGGCGGCGACGAAATGATGTGGGACCAGTCAAAGCTGTTCTCCATCAAAGCGCTAAATCGCGCTGGTGGGGTTGGGCCATGTGGCCGAACGCGGTCCACGCGGTGAGATTTCCTAATCGGAAACTTCGTAGCCGTCGCCTCTATAAAAATTGGCTCGCTATGTCGACACGTCACGCCGAAACATTGTCGGCTGAGCGGACACTCGGCCTCATAAAGCACCGCGTAGCCATCGTTCGCAACGGTGCTTCTCAAACGATCGCTCAAATCAATATCAATAAGCGCACGTTCCGCGCCGACGGGCGCTTCATCATCGGCGGGCTTGGCGCGCTATCTCACCGAAAAGGCCAAGATCTCCTCATCGTCGCACTCAAGAAACTGAGAGACCAAGGTATCGATGCGTATCTGCGACTGGGTGGTGAAGGCGAGAGCGAACAGGACCTGAGGAATCAAGCAGATGCCCTTGGCATGACTAACCACGTTGAATTTTTAGGCTGGGTCGAAGCATCCGCCTTCCTTGCATCGTTGGATGTGTTTTGTTTGCCGTCGCGCCATGAACCCTTTGGAATTGTCGTCGTCGAAGCCCTAGCCATGGGTCTGCCAGTTGTCGCCAGCGATACTTACGGCCCGGCGAACATCTTAGAAGATGGATCAGGCATCATTGTTCCAATTGATGACGCAGCGGCGTTGGCCGACGTGCTTGCTAGATTAGCTATCGACCGAGCTCTCGCTGAAAAATTATCGAAAGCCGCGACGGCTCGATCGCAGAACGCATACGCTCCAGAGGCTGTCGGCCGACAATTGATCGCAGCATTCCGTCAGTTCGGGGCCGATATGCCGGTGCATAATCCGGCAAAAACCAATTTCTGCGAATAACGTTTCTGCAAGCAGACCCTCGCGATGATCTGTCCTGTTTTCGCGAGCGCCGTCCTCGGTCGTCGGTAAGTATGGACATGCCCCCACGCTTCCAAAAATGTATACCCGTCCCATCACTTCCGCGTGAAAACTTATCCCCGCTCTCTCCACCTCCCGCACAATGCGCTCATCCACCCGCGGCGAGGGCTTCCGGAAGCGCCGAAGATGCGGGCGGAGGTGTCTTGTTGTGCAAGCCGCCCGGCTGGTGAGCCGGTCGCGCAAGGTCGCTGCCTTGCAGGCACACAGGCGGGATCAGGTTGAAACGCGCGGCGGAGTGATCCGTCACGCGAAGGCCCAGGCGCGAGGCCATGCGCAAACGCTCTCACGCTGAGAGTGTTCAGCGGCGGCACGTGACGCACAGAGCCGGAGGATCACACCTCACAATCGGCCCCTGGACAGCGCTCGCGGAACCGAGCGGCCGCTCAACCACCGCAAAAAGTCACCGCGCGGGCGGCCAAACGCTGCCCAGTGTTGCAACTGGTTCGCAGCGGTTCGCCGCCCGCGCTCCCTCGCACTTTTTTTGCGCTTCCGACTCCGCTCCGCGGAGCCGGCCGGAAGCGCGAGAGGCGGAGCGTTGGCTAAAGCGGCGCAGCGCAATCGCAAAACAACAAGGACACAAGCATGGCATCATCAACGCACCCATCCGGTGACAGCACGCTGTCACAACTCAGCAAAGCCCTTCGCGAAGTCGAAAAACAACGGGAAAAATCCACCGCCGATCTCAGCACCCTGGGCGATGATTTTCGCTGTTGGCGCAAACAAACCATCGCCGACCTCATCGGCCTGCCACGCATCTGCCCGCGCCGTCACTGTCATCGCAAACGCCGCTGCGCGATAGACGACGTGCCGTGCATCGACGTCCATCGCAATCTTGTCGCCGAACGCCTAGCCGTGCTGCTCGGCTATAGCGAAGGCGAATTGTTCGCCGACGTGGACGACGATCTCAGATGGTAGCCACCGTCATGTCGCGCGCGATCCGAAACAGCAAAGTCCGCCCAGCGCGAACATGACCCAACCCCATGGCGAGGCTGAACATTCAAAAATCTTAGCCAATTTTCCGAATTTGATATCGCAAAGTCACGTACGCTCGGGAAATGTGCTACATTCGAGCACAGCGTTTTACTCAGACGACAGAACACCAGCCACGTCACGATACCTCGCTCAATTCGCCCATGTGGCGCGTCAGGGGTTTACATGACCGCAGCACAGCATCCCGCCGCGACCCATCATCTGCCGTGGTTTTTAAGCGGGCCCGGCGAATCGGACGTCCTATTGACCTTCACCACCATCGTCGTGATCGCCACCGTCTTCGGCCTCGGCGTGGTTTTTTTCCGGCTCCACTCATTGCCCGAACGCCTGGGGCACAAAAAGCTGCAATTCGAAATCGTCGCCGTACTCGGATTGTTATCGCTGCTGACCCACGTCCATGCCTTTTGGGTGGCAGGCTTGTTGCTGGCACTCATCGATCTTCCCGATTTCCAGACGCCCCTGAAGCGCATCGCAACGTCGCTGGAAAAGTTGTCTCACTCTGAGGCGCCCGCACCGGCTTCGACGCTTCCGCCCAGCCCGCCAACACCTGAAGCGGGAGCCTGAGCCATGCTGGAACTCGTCCTGTGCTCCTTGTTCACGATCCTTCCCGATTATCTCTATCGCCGCTACGCGCAAGGCAAAGAAATCGGTCGCGAAATCACGCTCTATTCCGTGTGGTTCGAATTGCGATGGGGCATCACAGCATGCCTGATGTTGACGGTCCTTCTCATCGCAATCATCTTTTATTATCACCCATCGACGACCAGCGTGACGGCGTTTTTCCGCACCGTTCCTATTTTGCCGGAAACCAACGGCCGCGTGAGCGAGATCTATGTCAAACAGCCGACCGACGTCGTCGAGAGAGGCGCAAAGATCTTTCGGCTCGACAGCGCAAAGCAAGACGCGGACTTGGAAGTTGCCCAGCGACGCATCACCGAGATCGAAGCAACGATGGTGATGGCACAAGCAGACATCGCAGCAGCGGATGGTCAAATTCAACAGTCCAAAGGCGCACTCCAGCAGGCACTCGATGAGCTCGCCACCAAGCAAGACCTCAGACAACGCAATGCCGATGTCGTCGCCACGCGCGAAATCGAGCGCTTGCAAAATGTCGTGGACGGTCGAAAAGGCGCTGTCGTTGCAGCAGAAGCCGCCAAGCAGGCGGCCGCGACTCGTTTGTCAACGCTGCTACCCGCCGAGAAAGCAAGCGCAGAAGCCAAACTCAAACAAGCCCAAGTCGATCTCGACAAAACAATTGTGTACGCGGGCGTATCGGGTCGTGTCGAACAGTTCATTTTACGCGTGGGAGATATCGTCAATCCCTTCATGCGGCCCGGTGGTGTGCTCATTCCCGCAGATGCCGGTCGCAAAGGGTTGCAAGCGGGCTTCGGACAGCTCGAAGCGCAAGTGATGAAAGTCGGAATGGCTGCCGAAGCAACCTGCGTATCCAAACCGCTGACCATCATTCCGATGGTCGTCACTGGCGTTCAGGACTACATCGCTGCCGGTCAGATTCGCGCTGGCGAGCAACTGATCGACGCGCAGCAAGTCACGCGGCCCGGCACGCTGTTAGTATTTCTGGAGCCGCTCTACGAAGACGGACTGGATGGCGTGACGCCGGGCAGTAGTTGCATTGCCAATGCTTATTCCAACAATCACGAGCGTTTAGCGAATGAGGATCTGGGGCTCGGCACTTGGCTCTACCTTCATATGGTCGACGCGGTCGGCGTTGTTCACGCCGTCATCTTGCGCGCGCAAGCGCTGCTACTGCCGATCAAAACCCTGGTGTTCTCGGGGCACTGACAGGGACCATTCACCGACGTGCGTGATTGAACCGCTAGATGGCTGACGACGTCAGTTCACAATCGCAATTCAAAATTGATTGAACAATTTTATAAGCGGAATAAATAAAACACATCAATTTGTTGCGCCGCGCACTTGAGAAATCAGCTCCGCAACACCAGATCACGAGTGGTCAGTCGTGCTATACATGGCAGCACGGTTGCCTATACTCGAACCAGACAGCGGGCGTTGTCAGTCGTCTCATATCTCGTCGTTGGAAGGCCACGATCACTCCATAGACCGGAATGATCAGATCGCATCGAAAGCCAACGCGCAATTTCGCACTATTGATGATCTCAAAAACGGCCCGCGTCTGAACGAAGTGGAGACTTAAAAAAACAACCCCACCCCCCGGGAGTAGCGTCATGCAAGAAACACCAAAGCCCTATGCGACTCGCAAGCAGAACAACTTGGCGCGTCCGCCCGTCAATCTGCATATCGACGATACAGAAGAGACGTCTGACACTGCCAAGACATCAGGCTTCAAAGTGACATTGAACGCGCGCGATCAGCGCGCAAGCCAAGCGCCGTCGGACGAACAAGAAACAACGGCATCCAACGTTACCTCACAAGACCGGAACGAGGCGGATCTGAAAAACGAAACCTCACCAGCATCATCGACAGATGCGCGCGAGACAGTTGAAATTCTCGAATGGACGGAAACAAACGTGTCGAATAACGAAAGCCAAGCGCGTGACACGAACGAGCCGTCACCTTCAGCGGATGCGCCAGACTCCGTCTGGATGACCGATGCGCGTGACGCAATTGAAGCACGCACGTCGAGCGACGAACAGAAAACACCTTTGCCGCTAGAAGCGCGCGCCTACAACGAAGCGCCGCATACATCTGAGCCCCAAGCATTTGTTGAAACGTCTTATGCGCCGCGCACGACCGCAGCATCGGACGCGCCGAGCATGTCGGGCCTTTTGACGACGCCACTGATGGCCATCGTTACCGCTGTCGCCGTGCTGGCCGCCGCATGGAGCTATTCGACACTCGAAACCACGCGCGCACAACTGACAGCCGCCACCGAAGCGAAAGCCGCCGTCGATCGCGCGCTGGCCGATGCGCAGGGTCGTCTTTCTGCTGCGGAAAATGCCTTGGCCGGCGTCAAAGCAGCCTTAACATCTTCGCCAGCTGCCGTGAAAAAAGCACCAGCCCCTGTCGCACCCGCGAAAGAGGCTCCGTAAGTTCTCTTAAAATTATCGGCGGCCGCCGTCATCGTTTCGCAAGACGCGGCCGCCAGACACCCAACACGACATTGGCAATCGACAACGCCATGATCGCCGCCAACGACGACCACTCGGTCGAAAGCGCCGATTGCAAAGCATCGGGACCCGCTTCACCGCTGGCAATCTTGGCAGACACTGAGGCCGCATAGTTCGCCTTCGACTGTATGATCGCCAAGGTCGCCTCGAACATGCTGAGGCCGAGCAGCGCCTTCACCCAAACCCAGCGCTGCTCTTGGAAAGGCGTATGCACCGCCATCGCCAGCAGTCCAGTCACGAGTGCGACCGCGAGCGATGGCAGCAGCAAATAATTGCTCAACGCCGCTATCGTCGTGCGCACATCGGCATAATCGGCGGCTGTCGTTTGCGGCGCATAGAGCAGCACAATCATATAACCCGAGAGCGCACCGATCAGTCCGGCAGACGCCAGAGTGTGAAAGAATTTCATGGTCTTGCGCATCATCATGTGGCCGCCGCCTCGTAAATCTGCTATGATATGGGCTTATCGCTTTTGAGATTACGCGGTAAGCCAAGCGCCGGTTTCGGACCCCGGTTAAGTATCCAAGACCAAGGTCCCCGCCTGTGACGGTTATTCAGTCGCCCAGCGCTCACTTCGCCGCTATTGAGGCGCATGACCATTGCCACCACTTTTGAAATCTTCTTTTCCTGTGCGCCAGGGCTGGAACCCTTCCTTGCCGATGAAGCACGTGAAAAGGGCTTTCAAGGCGTTTTGCCAATAGCTGGCGGCGTCACAGTCAATGGGGGCTGGCCCGATATCTGGCGCGCGAATTTAGAATTGCGCGGCACCAATCGGATCACAGTTCGGATAGCTCAGTTCCGCGTGTTGCATTTGGCTCAACTCGACAAACGCGGGCGCCGCGTACCATGGTCCGACGTGTTGCGCCGTGATGTGCCGTTCAGCGTCCAAGTCACCTGTAGAACGTCGCGCGTCTATCACTCAGATGCAGCCGCCGAACGGATTACCCGCGCGATCAACGAAGAGCTCGGCGCACCCGCTCATAAAGATGCCCCCGTGACAGTCATGGCGCGCATCGAAAACGATCTGTGCACAATCTCCGTCGATACATCTGGCGATCTTCTACACAAACGCGGATATAAGGAATCGGTCAACGCCGCGCCTATGCGCGAAACGATGGCAGCACTGTTTCTGCGCCAATGCGGCTATGACGGCCGCGAACCTGTCATCGATCCGATGTGCGGATCGGGAACATTCGTGATTGAGGCCGCCGAGATAGCAGCCGGTCTGAACCCCGGTCGTCTTCGATCATTCGCCTTCGAGCACCTCGCAACGTTTCATGCGCCAACTTGGACTGCGATGCGCGCACCATCATCGCAACCGATCACACCGCTGCGCTTTATCGGCAGCGATCGCGACGAATCTGCCGTCCGCATGAGCCAAAGGAATGCCGAACGCGCGGGCGTGGCAGCGATTGCCTCGTTTCGACATCATAAGGTCAACGAACTCAAACGACCCGAAGGCCGACCGGGTCTCGTGATCGTCAATCCACCGTACGGTGATCGCATCGGCGATAAATCAAAGCTGTCCGGACTTTATCGGTCCATGGGCGAAACGTTGCGCGCTGAATTCTCAGGTTGGAGGGTAGGCGTCATCACAACAGAAAGAGCACTTGCCCGCGCGACGGGTTTGCCATTCTTGCCCACGAGCGCACCCGTGCCCCACGGCGGCTTGCGCGTTACGCTCTACCGCACGGCGAAGCTTCCATGATCCTACGGATTACTCATCACACGATGAGCGCATTGCGAATTTGTTCTTCGTACTGGTTGACGGCTGCAAGAGCGCGGGCCTTCATGACCGGGTCGGCATCGCTGGTTGCCGCAAAGCCTTCGATCGCCTCACGAGCCTGCGTCATGATCCGGCCAGCGGCCGCTTGCGGGTTTAACTCACGGGCACAAATACGTTGCAACAACTGAGTGAGAATAACGCCCGTCGCCAATGCCAGTCCGGACAGTTCGGCATTTTCGCGCGTGAGACGTTCAATCTCTGCGACCGCATCGTTGCTATTAGCCATGCCTTAACCTCCGTTGAGCTAAATCCCAAGGCGTTGCTCTTACTTATGTTTCGGCTCAAGGCAAGCCTGCGCGAAGGGCGTGTCTTACGTGCACCACCTGAATGCCCGTCTTTAAATCTGCAACAAATCTCGCCCCGAATACGTTATAGTGTTGAGACGACACATATTTGCTTTGGAGCCGCTCATGAAATTCGCTGCCGTCCTCATCGCCGCCATGGCCGTTATTGGCCTCGCGCCGTCGAACTCGGCCGAAGCTGCAAAGCAAGGCAGCAAAGCGAAAAGCCAATACTCTTTGAAGGGTGTGAGCACACTTCCACCTCGCCGTCGCGCCTATAAAAATCTGCGCCAATCGCATACTCTGGAATCCAAGAAATTCTACGATCCGGCACTCGGACCTCGTGCCCAGGGTGAGCCGTTCGACAATGGCTTTTTCTTCGAACAGCCATCAGGTCCTTACGGTGGCACAACGCCGTATATGCACTAACCCAAATTTGGCACTCCGCGCTGCATGGTCGAATATTGACGGTAGTCACAACTCCGGCAAATTATAGTCTTGCTCGGATATTTGTTGGCTCCACATCAACCGCGATGCCAAAGGGACACACACTAAATCGCGCGCTATGCGGTAAGCGGAACCAAATATCAAAGCCTGCGTTTTCCTGACACGAGGGTATCAACGGTTATGTGTTCGCAACCACTGTCGAGGGAAATAAAATGAAAATCGCTGCTTTGACGATCTGTATCGCTGCTCTGGCTCTGGGCGCTTGTCGCCGTGAAGTGCCTTACGAAAATTCGTATGAGCCCATGAAACTTGGCGTGCCTGTCCAAGCTGACACCACAAAGTAATTGGTCGAGAACATCCTGCAGCGCGCTATGCGCTCAGGATATCTCAATCCTATTTAGTTGTAGATGTACGTAATCAGAAACGTTCGGTCGGCTACATTGGAATTTCCTGGCGGGATCGGATAACTGGTCTGCCGTGCAGCAAAAACCACTGACTGATTGAGATTTGAAATCGGCGATGGGGCAACAATAGCCACCTCCTTGACGTTGCCATTCTCATCTAAAAATATCCGCACCGTGACCCTGCCGCGCGTTTCGCGCAGTTGCGGCATAGTCTGCTGCAACGCGCGAATAACACCGCGCGCAAAAGCATCATTCAAACCTGATCGTGTAATACCGGCCGGCCGTTGAAATGATGCGGCACGGCCACCGCCACCCGGTGCAGAAAATAATGGCGATGGGGGCGTTAAATCGAGTTTCGCCGTCTGTTGCTTTGGTGCCGGCTTAGTCGCCTGCTTAGGTTTTTGATTTGGCGTTTTGGATGGTTCGGTGACTTTGAATAGGTCAGGCAATTCTTTTTCGAGTGACGGGACTGTCGCTTCTGTGACTTTTGAATCCGGCTTTGGATCTTTGCTCTCAGGAGTTGCTTTTTTCGCTTCGGGTTCTGGCGGTCGCTGCTCAGCTTTTTCTACCGCCGCTTCTGCATCGGCAGATGGAAGGACCTCTTCTTTCGCTTCCGACTTCACTTCCGGCGGTGGCGGTTCTGGCTTGGCTTGTTGCTGCGCCTCTGATTGAGTTTGCGGAACGGGAGGCTGCTCTGGTTGCGCTTGTGGTTCAGGTTGAGCTTGTTGCGGCTGTGGTGCTGGAGGTGGCAACGCTGCACTTGGCGCCCCCTGTGGTGGAGACTGCTCAGCCATTGAGGTCGTCTTGCTGAGAAAATCGGCTTCCGTAATCAGTGTCACGCCAATGGCCTCTTGGCTACCGGCCTCATCGCCGAGAACTTTCGAAGCCGTTCGCCCGAGCTGTATGAACATTGATGCGTGCAGCATAACAGCGAAGAAAAGAGCAATGCGGAATGTATTGTCGCCGGACTCAGCCGACGTCCAGCGCTCGCGCGCCAAACCCAGCGAGTCTACGTCCAGCAGATTGCTATCGCCGTTCAAATGGCTCACTCGTCCATGACGTCAACAAGAGAAATTTGACGTGAGTTTAATCGATGACAAACGCACGATCAGAAATGTGACGCGACAAATAAAAATCGGCATCAAATGCAGTGTTATTGCATGTGATGCCGATATTAGAACTCGAATGAAGCTATCCACAACCGATACGTACGCGTCACATGAACGCGATTCTAACCAGGTGGCCTGACTGTTTAGTACCGATCGTGCCAACGGGCAGCACGACGCCAAGATTTTTTATGAGCGCGTCGCGACCGATCATAATGATCATATCGTTTGTAGCCATAAGTTCCACTCAAAGCTCCGTAGCGTTCGAGTAGAAATGCATCGTATTCGCTCACGGGACCACCGGCACGAGCATTCGCCCGCGCACTCTCGACGTCGTAGATGTTGTCGGCTTGGGCTGACACTGGAACAAGCCAGGTAGCGCCAGATAACAAGCCTAAAGTAACAATTCGCGATAATCTCATGGCTTTATCTTTCTCACTTGGTTTCACAAAAACCTAATCACGCACAATCGATCACAGCTCCTGACCCTAGTAATCGTACTGGTCGGGACAGTGCCAGCGACGATACGTACGGCTCCAGTAGCAACCATCATCATCATCGTAATCATTGAGGTAATAGGAAGCATAACCAGGATAAAAACCGTAAGCGCTATATCCTAGCCCACCATAATAAAAGTTCCGGCGGTGATGACGCCGGCCGTAATGCGCATGCTTCGACCAATTTCCGCGTTTCCAGTTACCACCACCAAAGCGACGGCCACCGTCAAAGTTCCGACCGCTCAGCCCTCGACTGAAACTTTGACCTGAAAATCTCTGACCACCGCTGAAGCGCGATCCACGAGAAAACGATCCTCGAAACGAACCTCTTCCTCCACGAACACCGCCACCACGACGCCCAACGTGCGTAATCAATGAGTCAGTTCCAGATTGTATTCCACTAACACCCGAAGGTAATGCCGAAGCGTGTGGCGCATAACTCATTAGAGCTATTGCAAATGAACCTAGAGCTCCCAATAGCGCGATTTTTTGAGACATTTTGTTACTCCTGCCAATCGCCAAGCTTTCACTCGGTATAAATTTCGAAATTTTTCGCAACCATGTCCGTATATTTGGCTTCACTGGCCGATCATCATCGAAGTGATCACACCAAATGCGTCGCTCACAACGTGACGTAGCTGTGTAAGTAACGTTCCATGCGATAAATCTGTTTCAACCACAGCCGATGATTTCATCACGTTGTCTTGATCTATAAGGACAACCGAGCGAAATCGTCCATGAATGCTGTGAAACAGGACGCCATAGTTACAAAATAGTTATGCATGACCGACAGGGCATGATCCGAAAGGCTCATCCTGAGGGGTTGCCGGTGGCTCCTTGGCAAGACGTTGAAATATGCCAATGACTTCATTCGGATTTGCTGCGGTGAGTGCGCCTGCCGCAACTTGATCGCGAGACCACATCCAACTGCGAGCGGGATCGTGACGCATCGCCCAATTCGGAAACAGGCGACCTAAAATAGGCTCACATACAAATTGTCGGATATCGGTATGACGGTCGTCACGTTCGATACGAGCAAATGCCGCTTCAACCACGGTCCTTGGACCTTCCAGCAATTGCAAGAACAAGTCTTCACGGCAAATGAGCGCGCCGGTGATATCGTCTCTTAAATTGTTGCGGCGCGCCGTTGCGAGGATACCGCCCAGAGCAAGATCATCAAAACCGAAGGGGCGCGACACGTAAATTAAATGAACGAGAGGTTCAACGACTTTCTTTGGCGGCTTGCGCTCACCAGATGGAGAAGGAAATGCTTCAATTGACATCGTTGCAGCTCCAGCCGAGGCAATAGCGCATCTATGTTAAATTTAGCGCATTGCACCATAGCATGACCAATTCAAACATGCTTCCGATATTGCAACGCAAGCACCGAACTCATGTGATAGCAATATGAAACAGTTGCGGTAATTTCTAACTTCCGGAAGGAGCCGCAACAACGGCATTCAAATTCGCCAAGCCCTTCTCGAACTCTCCTCCGACCATCCTGTCCATGTTCATGAACACACAGACCGCTTTTTCAATAAATCCTTGCTGACCAGACATCGCCCAAGTCACCTTCGTCTGCTGGCCATCTGGAACGAGCGTGAAATCTGCGATGTTGGATGCGGGCCAAGGCTTCAAAAAATCGAGCTTAATTTGTACAGCTTCGTTTGGTCGACTATCGATGATTGTCATACGGCCTTCGCCAATCTGGTTATTTCCTGCCCAGTTGAAAATTGCCCCCTTGCCTGCCTCCGCCCCCTCAAACGTAGCTTTTGCGTTTGGGTCCATCTTAGCCCAAGGCGACCAGCCCTGCCATTTTCGCAAGTCGTTGATGTGAGGAAACACTTGCTCAGGCGACGCAGCAACGGTTGCCGAGCGTTCGATACGAAATTCCGCCGGAAGCATTGCAACATAGGCGCAAAATACGAGCACTGCCGCAATCAGACCGAGAAAGAAAGTCTTCAACATGCCAACACCCATTCTGTCAAAACGATAAGTCCTACGAAAATCTCCCACCTATTCAGAGTATTTGGTATGGCAGCCTTGAGGCGAACACCCACAATTGCTTCTAACGGTTGCGATCGAGTAAAAATATCTGAGCACAGTTTTTATATCCGACGCCCTGCTTGACACCCAGACTGAGACCCGCTTGCCTTCAGGAGCCGAATTGCTCACTCAGGAGAACGCTTGTGCCTAAATCTTTCGCCAGAAAGCAAATGCCAATCGCCATTTTGGGCGTCGTGTCAGTTGCCATCCTCTGCCCTCAACCCACGCTGGCGCAGGATGCCGCCTTCGTTGGCACATGGGCGTCCAGTGAAGCACAGTGTGCATTGCCTCAAGTAGATCCTGGAGCACCGATGGTGGTCACCCAGGAGGGCTTCGATCAGAACGAAGTGCACTGCAAATTTTCTTCCGTTTCGCCAGAAGCCGACATGTGGAAGATATCGTCAACATGTTCGGTTCAAGGAGATGAACAATCCCATGATTTCACCTTTGCCGTCGCGGGAGATAAACTGACCGTGACAGATGAACTTGGCACCAACGACATGATCCGCTGCAAATGATGTTGGCAAAATCGCGCGTGCTGCCATGACAGAAAGTCATCGCGCCTTAGCACCTGATGGCTCTCAAGACATAAATCACAAACTAGATGCCTTGATTGTTGCCTGCGCCACTGAAGAATGGTGCAAAGTGGCCCTATTCATAGCGCGCGTCACTGATGCTGCATCCGCTGTCGCACTACCAGTGACCGGGCAACATATTGCGCAACGGCTTTATGCACTCGTTGAAACAGGCCAACTCGCAGCGCAAGGAAATGTGCGCCGCTGGCGCGCAGCATCAGTACGATCACCAGGGCGCAGCATTTCGTCCTGAAACAGGGTTTCATCTCAGGCGTTATCGTATCGAAGCATCTATCCAAATAGATGATAAAGCCAAACTATCGCCGTACGCTTTTGTCACAAAAATGAATGACAATGTTTGGATGAGTGAGACAGCCCCAGTGCGTGATGATACCCGCACGATGCAATCTAGAGTTCCTTTTTTCACGCTTTCATTGATTGCGCTGCTGTCTTTCGGGCTCAATGCTGCTGGCGCTAACGAAAGTCCAAATCCACCAAGCCAGAAATCGAGTTCGACAACAGTCACACCATCAGAAGATATAACGCTCGATCAATTTCTCGATCGTTTGATGATGGCGGAATCAGGTGGGCGCGCTTTTGCAAAAAACCCACTCTCAACTGCGGTCGGCCCATTTCAGTTTATCGCTTCGACGTGGCTTCTAATCGCGCGGAAAACTTTTTCAGCGGACATTCTATCGCTCAAAACACATGAAATCTTGGCTTTGAGAACCGTGCCGTCACTCGCGCGTCAAGCCGCAAAAACCTATACGCAAGACAATGCTGCCTATTTGGTCGCCAAAGGTCACCCTGCAACCTTTACGAATTTGCGTCTTGCATTTTTGGCTGGTCCAAATGGCGCCACACGCATTCTCTCTGCAAAACAAGATACTCCAGTGGCAAAGATACTCGGCCCGCTCGTGATGCGCGCAAATCCGTTTATGACCCGCTTGACGGCAAACGACATCATTGCAAGGGCCGCGCGTGATATAGCCAGCAATCCAGAAAGCACAGCCGGTCTCTCGCCCGACGAGACAGCCATCGCGGAAGTGAAGGCACGCGGCGCGAGCGCAAGCCCTGAAACGCGCCCGAAAATATCCGTTGCCTGCAATTTGACTTTGCCGAAATGCAAGCGTTGGTTGGCTTTGGCGACCCGTCGAGCGATGCGACCGAAACGCGTCAGTCGCAACTGAACATTTCCCGTTCTTCTCTTGCCGTTCATAACCACATCACGACATCGGTCATCTAGCGCGCCTGAAAACCCACGAATCTGATACAAGGGAGAATAAATCGCGCGCCGCTGGCAGACAACAAACTGCCAAGGTCCGCAACAAATTGTAAACTTGCGCAACACATACGTTGCAACGTCAAGGAGCCTTGGCATGTCTGACCGGACTCAACTCGCGATCGGACGTAACACGATCAGCGTTCCGCGCATGACAAAGCGCATCATTGAAATGGCTATCGCCACAGGTTTGACGGGATTGGTCGCTCTCGTAATTCTTGTATTGAATAATGTCCTCACCGGGCGCGGCGGCTGGCTCAATGGCTTTGACGTATGGCTGGTATATATCCGACGACCAGATATTTTGGGCACTATGCTTCTGACAGCATTAGTCACGGTCCTATTCCTGACATGGCAGCGCGACAATAACGGCGGCAAACGGTAAGCGGTCAAAGACCTTAACCTCGCCCGTTTTTGCACTCAGCAGAATGCAATGTGAGCTATTTTGCCCACATGTGCGTAGTGTTGGCTAAACAAGCTCGGCAGCGCGCAAGCGCACTTACCGTCCGCGCGCCAAAACTGCTGGGGATTAAAATGATAAGAACGACTATATGCACGACCGCAGTGACTTTAATTGGCATATCTATCGGGTCGGATATGGGTCACGCTCAATCTTTACTACCCGCCAAAGAAGCAGGCGCACGTTATGGTCAAGCTCTTGGTGCCATAGAAATTTGTATCGGCTCAAAGCTAACCGCCAAAGCGGAAGAATTAAAATCCACATATTCCGATAGCAATGCAGAGACATTTACTACGGAAGCGGCAAAAGTTTTTCAAGCTTGGGCCGCCGTCAAAAACTGCAATCGCGCCAAAGATCCCAATCAGTGCAAAATTATCATGGACAAGAGTTGTACTGCGGCTTTCGCCGAAATTGGACCTACTGGTACTGCCTATCCGGGATTACTTGAACCACCTCAAAATGAGCGCGATCCCGCCTCTCAAAGTCCTTGAGAAATACATTTCAGATTATCCGCCGCCCGACTGCCAAACTTTGATGGCGTCGATCGGATAGATCAGCATGATAATGTTGAGAATGAGATTATCGCGAATAGCGACAGCCATGATAATTTCACTCAATAGGGCCAAACTGACAATCACGGCAACTGGCAATCGACTAGCTAACCAGAACCCCACCGCCATCGCTCCTATATCGGCAACAGAATTCAAAACGCTGTCACCATAATAGTCGAGCGAGATTGTTGCAGCACGATACCTCTCAATGACCATGGGAGTGTTCTCAATCACTTCCCATGCAGCTTCAAGAAACACTGCGGCAGCGAGACGTTGATGCATGCTCCAGTCCGGCTTCCACCACCAAAGTACTGCATAGAAAATGAAGCCGTGCAGGACATGGGAAAGCGTATACCAGTCCATCAAGTGTTGGGAATTTTCAGAACTATCGACAACTCCGTGCCAAAGTTTGATGGAACCGCAGGTACAAATCGGAACGCGACCCATTGCCAGAAGAACAACAGCAGCACTCATCGTAATGAAGAGTGCGATTTGTAGCGGGCGATGCCTCAAAAAATCTATCAAAGTAAGCCTCGATGTCTGGGTGGCAAAGCCTTAGTCGCAAGTGATCAGTCTGAAAGAATCGGACGACGTCCTTAACACGCACCCCCCGTTAGACAGGATACAATCTACAAACTAGAAAAAAGCATCCTGACCTATTCAACAACTGCTGTAATAGGCTGTGTAATATTGACCCCCAACATGAGTAGAGATGACCTTGGCTGATTTAACCAAATTGAGCGTTGGTCTGATAGGAACTGCACACGTCGTCGTCACCACGGACCACCTTGCTACCAAGGTTGGCAGCGGCGATGCACCAGTATTTGCCAGCCCTATGCTGATAGCAATTATGGAAGCAGCATCCGTCAAATGCGTTGAATCGCTTTTGCCTATTGGCCACCAAAGTCTTGGTATGCGCGTGGATGTCACCCATACGTCGCCCACGCCGCTCGGTTTAACCGTGACTGCAACGGCTGAACTGACAGAGGTTTCTGGACGAAAATTAACCTTCGTCGTTAAAGCACATGACGGCATTGAACAGATTGGTAGTGGTACGCACACACGTATCGTCGTCGATACTGCACGATTTCTGTCGCGTTTAGCGGTCAAATCTCCGCCACGCACTTAAGTCACAATAACGAAATTGACAGTCACACCGAAACAAACTCGCAATAACCTGGAACGATATCGCGCTCAGTCGATTTGAAACGTATGTGCGAACTTAAAGTCAAAAGCGCTGCAATTGGAGAAGCAGAACATGAGGCGTCTCATTGCGGTGACCATGATGAGCTTGCTGTCACTTTTCTCATCGACATCGGCTTGGGCTGCAAAATGTAACGCAGCCGACTTTGCTGCCGCTGTCGATAAATCAGGTGCCAGCCTTCGAGATTTTAGCATCAAGGCGCAACCGCAATTGCGCGATCGCATTCGGCGTTACGCAGTGGCCGCCAAGATACCGGACACGGAACCCGAAGATGCAGCACTCGATGCCATCCAAGATGCCAAGCTGACGTCCCTGGATGAAAAAAGCGCGGAGCTCCTACTCAAGATAGATACGCTAGGACGCCTACCAGACGCGTCACCGCCAGATTGCGCAAAACTCGAAGAAATCAAAATTTTGACGCGCGACATGCTCGCCGTCATGCAGCAAAAATCAGATTACATGTTGGCTCGTCTCGACGCCAAAATCGCAGCAACGGAAAAAACCGAAAAATCTACTGCTAATGCTCCAACAAATGAACTCGCAGATAAGTCCGCGAAACGAAGTGGCATTGAGGAAAAAGCATTAGCAAGTCCACCCAGCCCACCGCCGTCACCAAAGCCTCCCGTGCAATCTTGGAGCACCAATACCAAACCTAACGATGCCTATGTTCCGCCAGAGGTGGCAGCCGCTATCCCAGAGCCTGACCTAACTAACAATGAAGAAAATGGCTATTCGATCGCAGAAATACAGGATGCGACACGCGGCTTCTTTGGCACTGTGTCGACGAGCCTTGCGAGCGTCATCGAGCATGCCTTCAAAACGTCCGGTCGTCCAACGGCTTATGTGCTTGGAACTGAAGGTGGAGGCGCATTTCTAGCAGGCCTACGCTTCGGAAAAGGTACGCTGTTCATGCGCGATCAGCAAATCAAGCGAGAGGTCTATTGGCATGGCCCATCATTGGGCACAGATTTTGGAGCCTCTGGCTCGCGCACCATGTTTCTCATTTACCGCATGCGCGATCCACAGGCGCTGTACCGGAGTTTCACTGGTGTCGATGGCTCCGCATATTTCGTAGGTGGCGTTGGTGTGACTTTGCTGAAAGGCGGCGACGTGATTATGGCACCCATCCGGTCTGGCCTTGGACTGCGCGTGGGTGCAAACATTGGCTACGTGCGCTTCACGGACAGGGCAACTTGGAACCCATTCTGAAACTGCATGAAAAAAGCCCGGCACTAAGCCGGGCCTTTTTAACATCTGACGACTGACTCAATTGGACGATGCCCTCAGGTCAATATCAGTAATTTGAATAATAGCCCTGACCGGTGCGGCGTTGGACATAAACGTATTTCTGACCGTTCGGACCACGATAAATTCGACCTGCCTGTGGACCATTGCGACGTTGAGCTTTGCGATACTGCTTTTTCACGAAGCCCGGATCGTAAGCAGAAGATCCGCCATAGTTGCCGTTAGTCCATGACCAGAAGCCGCTTTGTTCTGATGCGTAATAGCTAGGCGCTCGCTTCACTTTGCGGCTGGCAACGGCTGGCGCGCGCCACTTAGGCGTGCCGTGCACGGAAACCTTCACACGCTTCAATCCGTGCCTTTGGACCAAATTATAGAATGTACGAGCGTTGCCTGGCGCTAATCGGATGCACCCGTGCGATGCCGGACGACCGAGGGCGCTGACGTGCTGCGTACCATGCACGGCGACACCACCGTGGATGAAAACAGCATGCGGCATGGGTGCCATATCGTACTTGCGAGAGTACCACATTTTAGCGGTCCACTGCGGCCGGAAGGTACCGCGAGGCGTTGGAAACTGTGCTGTGCCAGACGAAATCGACCAAGAATATCGCACGTCGCCATTCTCAGAAACGGTCATCGTTTGCTGAGCTAGATCGATTGACACGGTCATGGAAGGAGGAAGTGGTGGTGCGGAGATCGGTGGCGCTACCGTTGAAGTAGCGGTCTCTGGAACCTTTGAAGGCGCTGCCGTCTCCCCGGTGACACTCGGCCCAGTCACACTCGGCGCAGGCTCGACTGCCTCTTGCGACGAAGAGTTCGAAGTATTGCTACTATCTGCCGATGCCTCTGTTGGCTCGGTTGCAGCAATCTGTGTTGCTTGGGATTGAGCAGCCTCAACAGCCATCAACGATGTCGTTGAAACAAAAACGAAACCGAGAACGGCCAGAATACGCCAACGCAACATTGCAAACCCCACCACGCTTATGAACTGATCGAGCTAAGATACTATGCCGATTAATTCCGAATAGTTAAGCCAAGTGACGATTTCTTTTTCGTGTGTTGCCATGAACACGGCTCGAATACTGGCGCTAGTTCATTGTTATGAAACAATAATCGCAAGCACAACCATTCCAAATATAAACAAAGTACTTCGAACTATAAAAAATGAATGCATGTTCTCAATTCTATTGCCGTCAATTTGCTGAGTAAATTGCCGCTTAGCTATAAATGCCGACACATCAATCTAAGCGCCATTATCATTTCATTCAGTTTTGGCAGCTGCCCGCTTGACAGCATCGTAAGCCTGCAATGCGCGTTCTCGCGCCGTCGCATGATCGACAATTGGCTTGGGGTAGTTTTTCCCAAGCGTGATACCTGCCAATTTCAAAACTTCGTCCGGTGCCGTCCATGGAGCATGCAGAACTGTAGTCGGTAGTTTGCTGAGTTCGGGAACCCAACGCCGAACATACACGCCGTCAGGATCGAATTTTTCTCCCTGAGTAATCGGATTAAAAATCCTGAAATAGGGAGCAGCGTCAGCACCCGATCCAGCCACCCATTGCCAACTGGCCGCGTTGTTCGCCAAATCGGCATCTAGCAACGTATCCCAAAACCAAGCCTCACCTTCCTGCCACGGGATCAACAGATGTTTTATGAGAAATGAGGCCACGATCATCCGCACACGGTTGTGCATATATCCGGTATGCCAAAGCTCACGCATTCCCGCATCCACGATCGGATAACCGGTCTGTCCACGTTGCCAAGCTTTCAGGTGAGCAGAATTGTTTGCCCAAGGAAATGCAGAAAAATCTTTTCGGAACGGCTGCTCTGGAAGGTCGGGCCAATGAAACAGCAATGAATGAGAAAATTCACGCCAGACTATTTCCTTGAGAAATGTCTCAAGTCCTTTGTCGACACCTTTATGTCTCGCAGAATGTGCTGTGGCCGCGCGCCAGCATTGCGCGGGAGAAATTTCTCCAAAGTGCAGATGCGGTGACAAACGCGAGGTGCCGTACTTGTCCGGTCGATTGCGATCTTCAGTATAAGTCGCAAGCGCCTGCGTTAGAAACGTCTCTAACGCTTTATGGGCACCGCTTTCACCTGGCTGCCACGCATTTTGAAATCCAACTGCCCAATTCGGCTTCGAGGGCACCAGTTTCCAATCATCGAGCTTTTCACTCTTAAGATCGGTTTTCGTAGAGATAATTTTCTTCGGCGCAGAGATTTCTGGCGCAGGCACATAACTCGCTGACAGAGCACGCCAGAACGGCGTGTAGACCTTGTAAACATCGCCGGTTTTAGTACGAAGGTCTTCGGGCTCGCGTAACAAACGTCCGCCATAGCGTTTCAAGGATACGTCTCGCGTATCAAAAAAATCTTTTAACTGATGCTCAAGCGCGACGGCCCAAGGCTCATAACTGCGAGTAAAATATATCGCGCTAGATTTACTCTCTTTGACCAACGTCTCCAAAATATCTCGCGTGGCCCCACGTCGCAAAATAAGTTTGACGCCACAGGCTGAAAGCGATGTCTGCAAAGAAGATAGGCTGTGAGCCAACCACCAACGCGACGCAGCGCCAAGGCTCCAGTTTGCTGCTGCGCCGTCGTCCAGAATAAATACCGGAACGATCGGCGCTCCACTGTCGCAAGCGGCTTTCAGCGCTCGGTGATCATTTAACCTGAGATCATCGCGAAACCATAAAATAACCGGGGAAATATCACTCATAAAAATGTCCGGAAATCACTGCGGCGACACGGGCAAAACTGGGGTGGGGTAGGCCGAAGCCTTCCAGCAATTGCACGCATCACCGCATTGGAGATGACAACGCCAACAAACAGGATATGGATCACAGAAGCGATCGTGCGCATCCGACGTCAATTGTTAAACAGTAAATCAAACAAAGACTTCGGCTTCTTTTGCGCACGCTTGGCTTGACGATTGGATCGGCCTACGCCGCCGACCGGCTGATCCCAAGGCGCCCAAGAAGCGCTGCTTTCACCATCCACACCGTATGTCCGACGCTGGCCCGAAGCCAATGGCGCCGTTGGTGCCGGTCGCATCGCACGCAAGACAAACTCATCGGTCACGCCATCGACACTCGCGACTTGCAGGCGGTCTTCCTCCCACTGCCATCTCGCTACCCGCGCACCTTGGCGATGAGGTTGAATGCCAATAACTTTGCCGCTCTCTATATCTATGATAGCAGCTAGTTCAGCTTCTTCTGAACCATTTTTTCCAAGCACTGTTCCGCCCGAATAATGCAAGACGCCATAACTGGCATGAGGCGGTTTTTGAATGTCCCACAGGCTCAGCTTCGGTTGTCCCTCGCCCAACATTTCGAGAGGTACACGAACGCCTGGATAGTCATCGCTCACCGCATAATAACTATTGGAACGAACGACAACGCGCCAACTGTCAATTCCCAGCCCTGGCACATCGCGATCCTCACTGACATCTGCCCCAACGCCGAGCCGCGTCAAAGCGTCGGCAGCAAGTATCAAACTGGGTTTCATCCCCAACGCTTTTCGCAAATCTTGGATCGCGGCTTCGGTCTGTCCTTGTAATTCCGAAATCTCCCCACGCACCCAAAAGGCATCTGCATTGTCAGGATCAAGTTTGAGGGCTGTTTCTATATCTTTCAGCCCAACATCGGGTTGACCATCTTGCTTGTAAACGAAAGCACGATAGGCAAAAGCTGTTGCCGAGCGGGGATCAAGTTCAATCGCACGATTGAGGTCGGCAAACGCATCTTCGAATGCCTCGGCAAGCCCATTGGCTAAGCCGCGACCTTGGTAGGCTGAAACGAGCTTTGGGTCCAATTCGATGGCGCGCGTAAAATCTTTTATCGCAGAAGCCGCATTGCTCGCAGACAAATAAGCATAGCCACGCACGACATAAATTTCACCGTTACTCGGATCGAAGGCGAGAGCACGCGAAAGATCCTCGATCGCCTCAGTGCTTTGTTCGACATTCACACGCGCTTCGGCGCGATTGCGATAAGCAGATGCAAATCGCGCATCGGCTTGTACAGCACGCGAAAAATCTCGTATTGCCGCATGCGGCTTTCCGGTTGCTAAAAACGCAAGGCCACGCCCGGACAACGGCGGCGCACTCGAAGGCATGAGTTCGATAGCTTTCGTATAATCCTGAATGGCATCTTTGAATTTGCCGAGCTTTACTTTAGCCGTCGCCCGATTGGAGTAAGCTGCCGCATATCCAGGTGCGAGCAAAATGGCGCGATCAAAATCTTTCAAAGCTTCGGTCGCATTATCGAGCGCAAGCAATAAATTTCCACGATTATTGTATGCTGCCGGATACTCAGCAAAAATTTGCAAGGCCTTATTGTAGTCTTCTATCGCTAATTTAGGTTGTCCCATTCGCACATACGCAACGGCGCGATCGTTGAGGAGTGTCGCGCGCCTGTCGTTCGCAAGACCGGCATCCTTGAGCGCTTCGGTATATGCAGCGATGGCCTGCCCGGCATTACCACGCACGAGTTCCAGAGCTGCCTCCTCCGCTTTTGAAACCGGTGCCTGTGTTTCACCCGCAAACGCGCTCGGTGAAAAGACCTCGATAAATGGCAGAAGAGCCACCAGGAATATTGGCTTCACTCGATACTTCAAATGCCGACGCATGGCTCCTCGGATTAAATTCCGTCGCGACTCTATATTGGCATAACCAAACATTATGTCTGCGTGACGGTCTAGAGTTAGATCTGCATCAATCATAATTATCAAGTACTTGATAGGCATCGAACTGACGCCGGCAGTAATGCAATGCGATGAGACGAGAGGCTGTACGTATGAACCTATGGATACGCCTTTTTTGGCTGTTGCTAACGGCTCGATGGCGCGGTCACTTGAACCTGCCACACGATGCATCCAACATAACTTTTCGCGTCTGGCCACATGACCTCGATCTCTCCATGCACATGAACAACGGTCGGTATTTGACGTTGATGGATCTTGGACGGTTGGATGTCATGGTCCGCTCCGGCCTGTGGCAGCAAGTGATGCAGCGGCGCTGGACGCCGATTGCAAGCGCCATAACAATGAGGTTCCAGCGCGAACTGCGACCACTTCAACAATTCCGCCTGCAAACAAAGCTCGCGTGTTGGACGACATCACAAGTTGTGATGGAGCAAATCTTCATTTTTAGTGGAGGCCCGCGTGATGGCCAGATTGCCGCCCGCGCCTTGTTCAAAGGTGGTTTATACGACCGCACGACAAAAAGCTTTGTTCCGATTACAGAATTGATGCGCGCCATCGACATTTTCGCAGAAAGCCCTGATCAAACGGCTGAGATCGAAGCATTCTTGAAAACCGACGAAACCTTGCGCCAAGGTCGCACTTTTTAATGTGTTGTTTGCTCATAAAGCGCGCGGAGAACTCGAGGCAGACTTTCTGGCAAATCCTCTGCGATCAAACCCGGCCCAAATGCATCCGCTGCCGCGCCATGCAGCCAAACACCCGCACATGCAGCTTCAAAAGCAAGCATGCCTTGGGCCATCAATCCCGCGATAAGCCCTGACAGCACATCGCCTGACCCCGCCGTTGCTAACCAGGGTGGCGCGTTGCTGTTGATCACAGCTCGGCCATCTGGAGCGGCAACGACGGTATCGGGACCCTTCAAGACCACAATTGCTCCGCTCAACTTAGCGGCGGCACGCGTGCGATCGAGTTTGCAACCCGGCATATCGCCAAATAATTTTTTAAACTCGCCGTCATGGGGCGTCATGACAACAGGCGCCTGTCGAGCGGCGATGGTGCGAAACAGCATGCAAGGTGATGGCTGATCTTCCGCAGTGCTGACAAGAAAACCGAAGCCTCCACGCACTTCGTCTGCCGCACCCAGTCCAGTCGAAAAAGATGTCAGCGCGTCGGCATCAAGAACGACAGCGGCACTAGATTGCAAAATCGCGCATACATCCGCAGCGGTATTTGGCCCAACCGATGCTCCAGGCCCAATAACGACAGCATTGCGTCGCGCATCTCTTAGAAATGCATCGATGGCGCGAGGTCCAGAAACGCTTTGCACCATAATGGCTGTGAGATGTGTGGCGTTGATTGCAGTGGCAGCAGGCGTGCCTATGACAGTGACCAACCCTGCACCAGCCCGCAGCGCACCTCGTGCGGCGAGCCGTGCAGCGCCAGTTTGGTCAGGTGGCCCAGAAACAACCACGACATGCCCACGCTGATACTTGTGTGAATCAAGACGCGGTCGCGGGAAATTCTCGCGCCAGACAGCAGGTGAATTCTCAAATACTTTAGGAGCGATATCATCAAGCACTGTTGTTGGTATTCCGATGTCTGCAACGCTAACGGCACCACATAATGAGCGCCCCGGAAGCAAGACATGCCCTGGCTTTTTGCGGAAAAAAGTAATGCATTCGGTGGCCTGAACGACTGGCCCGTTCGCTTTCCCACTGGTGCCATCGAGGCCACTGGGGACATCGACCGATATGACGGGGACGCCACTGGCGTTGATAGCGTCAACCAAATTGGCTGCATCACCAGAAAGTGGTCGCGAAAGCCCCGCACCGTATAGTGCATCGACGATCACCCCAGCACCTCGCACCCATTCCGGTGAGGCTTGAACGATCTCGCCTTGATAGCGGCTGGCCATCGTCGCAGCATCCCCGCGCAACGCATGAACGTCTCCAAGGATCGCCAGGCGGACTTCAAAACCTTGCTTAATGAGCACCCTGGCCGCAACGAATCCATCGCCACCATTGTGACCTGGCCCCACGAACACGACGACAGTCGTCCCTCGCACAGCGCGCCTAATAACTGCGTCAGCAACTGCGCGACCTGCATTCTCCATCAGCGTTTCCGGAGATATGCCACTGGTTGCTGCCAGCCGATCGGCTTCCGCCATTTCCAAGGTCGTCAGCAGTTCTGTCACTCTTGCCTCTCGATAGCGGACCCAATCCAACTGCCCCCAGGCCTCGCAGAAGAATATGCGTTTAACAACCTTCACCGATTGAACATGAAAAGCGTGCCTACTTTTTAATCTATTGGCCCTGTTTTTAGGCTATCAAGCTCCTAATCGCAGGGCCAAGAGCTCAGCGAGTGATGCTAAGTAATTGTAAATACTAGCATTGGCGGTGGTGCCTGCAAGTGGCACGGCGTCTGCTAGCTTATCGGCCAAGAACGACCAGACGAAGAACCATGGTCGCAAACAAGGGGCACCAATGAAAAAGATCGAAGCCATTATTAAGCCCTTCAAGCTCGACGAAGTGAAGGAAGCGCTCCAAGAAATCGGACTGCAAGGTATTACCGTGATTGAAGCTAAGGGATTTGGCCGACAGAAGGGTCACACCGAACTTTACCGCGGCGCCGAGTATGTCGTGGATTTTTTGCCGAAAGTGAAAATCGAAGTCGTGCTGTCGGACGACATGCTGGACAAAGCCATTGAGGCCATCCAGAAAGCCGCCAAAACCGGTCGCATCGGCGACGGCAAAATTTTTATCTCAAGCATAGAGGACGCTATTCGCATTCGTACCGGCGAGTCGGGTCGCGACGCGATTTGACACAGCCCATCCGGCTTGAACGTGCACCCGCACAAGCTTCAAGTTGGGATCAACGACCAGTTTCGATCCGGACAAGTTTAATCCAGGGGAGTGCCTATGAAGACCGCCAGTGACGTCTTGAAGTTTATCAAAGACAAGGAAGCTAAATTCGTTGACCTGCGTTTTACCGATACCAAAGGTAAAATGCAGCACGTGACGGCGGACGTCAGCTGCTGTGACGAAGATATGTTCAGCGATGGCTACGCCTTCGACGGATCATCGATCGCGGGCTGGAAGTCGATCGAAGCCTCTGACATGCTTTTGATGCCAGACCCAGCCTCGGCACATATCGATCCATTTTTTGCTCAAACCACCGTCGCCATTTTCTGTGACGTCCTTGAGCCATCGACCGGTCAACTCTACGAGCGCGATCCGCGCGGCATTGCCAAAAAAGCCGAAGCGTACATGATGTCGCTTGGAATCGGCGATAAGGTCTTTTTCGGTCCTGAAGCTGAATTCTTTATCTTCGACGACGTGAAATTCTCAGCCGATATGTATTCGGTTGGCTTCAAGGTTGACAGCAACGAGTTGCCAACCAACACGTCTGCCGACATGGAAATGGGCAACTTGGGCCACCGTCCGCGCGTCAAGGGCGGGTACTTCCCCGTACCGCCAATCGACTCGTGCCAAGATATCCGTTCGGAAATGCTCTCGGTCCTCATCGAAATGGGCGTGACTGTCGAAAAGCATCACCACGAGGTTGCAGCAGCACAGCACGAACTCGGCGTGAAGTTCGGCCCCATGATTCAAATGGCCGATCACATGCAGATCTATAAGTATGTGGTGCATTCTGTTTCGCAGGCCTATGGAAAAACCGCGACGTTTATGCCGAAACCAATTTTTGGCGATAACGGTTCGGGCATGCACGTCCACCAGTCGATCTGGAAGGGCGGCCAACCGATGTTTGCGGGCGATAAGTACGCCGATCTTTCGGAAATGTGCTTGTTCTACATCGGCGGCATCCTGAAACACGCCAAAGCCATCAACGCATTCACGAACCCACTTACAAACTCCTATAAGCGACTGGTACCTGGCTATGAAGCTCCTGTGCTTTTGGCCTACTCAGCGCGCAACCGGTCGGCATCGTGCCGCATTCCGCACGTGTCGAACCCGAAAGCAAAGCGTATCGAAGTCCGCTTCCCGGATCCGGGCGCGAACCCGTACTTGGCATTCACAGCGATGCTCATGGCGGGTCTTGACGGCATTCAAAACAAGATCGACCCAGGCGCTGCCATGGACAAGAACTTGTACGATCTGCCGCCAGCAGAACTCGCCAAGATTCCAACGGTTGCAGGCAGTCTGCGAGAAGCCCTCGAAAGCCTCGACAAAGACCGCGAGTTCCTCAAGAAGGGCGGCGTAATGAACGACGACATGATCGATGCGTACATTGCACTGCGCATGGAAGAGAACATGCGTTATGAAATGACGCCGCATCCGGTTGAGTACGACATGTACTACTCGGTCTAAGCGACAAGATTATTGGGGCACTATTTGAAAGGGCGGCTGAGAGGCCGCCCTTTTGTTCGTCTCGTCAATAGAACAAGAGCACAGCTAAACAACCCAAGATCAGCGCGTAATAAAAAAACTCACGCTCACGCACCATGAACCAAGTCACGATGCGGCGGGGAATATCGCTCCAGTTCAAACGCGTCAGTGTCCCTAAGAACAGTCCCAACACGACGCCGAGCAATAGCGATTCAAAATGTAGGGTGGCCGGGCCCGCCACCACGGCATCGCCGGTGGTACGGCCCGAGAGCCAAGGCATAAGCGCGACGATCACGGTCGCCGCCATCACACCGAATGCGAGCAGCGAAAAAAATGATAGCAGTGAGCGCATCATGGCAAGACTTCCGCGTCAGCATTTGAGCTATGCGGGCAAAACGCATTGCACCGCTTGAGTTGGAATTTAGCTTTTGGCAGATAACATTTGGTTAACCATCAAGGTCTGAAACTGGAGCGCCAACTCTCTGCGACCGAGATTTACGGCTCAGTCTCCACAAACCAACACCCGATATCAGCATCAAGATGCACACGGTCGCGACAAAACCAAACACTGGCGAATAGGTCATCGCTGCACCAGCAGAAGCTGGCCCAACGATAGAGCCCAATTGATACAGAACCAGAAATCCAGCATTGGCCACAGCCAAATTCTGGGGTTCGACCACCTCGCCAACGATCATCAGGCCAACGGAATAAAACCCAAGAATGACCCCGCCCAATAGCAACACCAAAAGGCTAGCAGCCAAAGGCATACCCAACACAAACGGAAGCGCGAGTGATAAAGCGACGAACACTATCGCCAGCCCAAATGTCACCGTAAGCCGAGAAATCTTGTCGGATAGCCAGCCAAGCGGAAACTGTAGAGCAATGCCCCCGATCGTAATCAAACTCAGCAGACCGATAGCGCGCGCCTCATCAAGACCTGCAGCAAGCCCCACATTGGGTATTAATGATAGGTAGCTCGTTTCAGCAAACCCACTCATGAAGGCACACACCATCCCAATCGGTGCCAAGTGCACGGCGGAGAATGCGTTGTGATGAGCGCGCTGCGATAAATCTGGCGCTAAATTCCGCGCTACAATAATGGGCAGACACGCCACGACAGTGCCGATAGAGCCTATCAGAAATGGTGCCATCCCTGTGGTGCCGAATGTGGAGAGGACCAATGGTCCCAAGGCAAACCCGGTAAAAAAAGCCATTGCATAAAGTGCGATGACACGCCCGCGCGTTTCATCACGTGCAACGAGATTGATCCAGGTCTCGCCTGCGAGCCAAGGTCCAGCCAAACCGATGCTCATCACAAGACGAACAGCGATCCAAGTCACGCCGTCATTGACAAATGCGAGCGCAATAAAACCCAATCCGGCAAGAATGGCCCCGCCTGTCATCGCGACGACCGCACCGAGCTTTCGAATGGCCCATGGCAAAATGGGAAGTGCAAATAAAATAGCGATCGCGGGCGCAGCGCCCGCAAGACCGATCATCCATTTAGGCTCGCCCCATGCCTCAAGGGTAATCGCGGTCAGCGGAAAACCAATGCCGAAGGCGATGCCAACGCTGAACGACGCAGCGATAACAGCTGCCAAGCTGCGCCGACGGTCAGACGAGCTCAATTCATATGTTGAGCTTGAAGGCATCCCCGAACTCCGTTATTCAACAGCGTTGAAATAACCGCTCTGATTGTCATGCGCAAGCCTATTTCAACAGTGATGAAAAAAAAGCACCCAAGAGGACAGCGCGGGCTCGTAGAAGCCGATCTCGTCGAGGCGTCGCTAGCCGAGATTGAGCGTGGAGGTCTAGATGATTTCAGCTTGCGATGCGCGGCGCGCGCAATCGGCTGTGACGCCGCAACCCTCATCTATCGCTTCGGATCCAAAGAGGGATTGGAACGCGCGATAACGGAGCGCTTGCACTCAGAAATCCAAGCGCCGAGCGAAAAGCAGAAGTGGGACAAGCGATTAGTCGAACTAGCGCGCCAATACCGCAGTCTCGCCAAACGCTATCCTCAAGCCTTTCCGCTTCTTTTGCGGTTCTGGACCAGCGGACCTCGCGATTTAATGATTGCCGAACACTGGCACCGGGCACTCGCGGATGCTGGAATTCCGGAAGCACAAATTCCAGCAGTAGGTTGCGCGACCTATGCGTCCGTCCTCGGACTATGCACCGGAGAAGTGTGTGGGCTTCTTGGCTTGCCATCTGCACAAAGTTTATCTGAGATCAAAGACCTCGATCAGTTTACTTTGACGCGTCGATTGTTGCCCATATTCCAAGAGCTTGGCGCTGAAACGGTTTTTGAAACAGCGCTCAACCTGCTGATCGTCGGCGTAAAAACGACATACGAAAACAAGCACAAAATTTCGCAGCCACACCCCTCGTTTCATAAAATAAAACAATCTAACCGAAAGAAAATCTAGCGAGAACGCGCATCGGCGAGCGCCGCAGACAAGGCCTTCTCAAAAACGTCTAAATCTTCATCTCGTCCACATGAAACCCGAATGAAGCGATCGAGAGGTGGCACCGACGGTTTGCGAGCAAAAACATCTCGCAGGATTAAGCCGTCCAAAACGCGCTTCGCAAACTCGCCGTCATGACCGCAATCGATGGCCACAAAACTCGCCGCCGAAGCCACTGTGCGCAACCCGTGATCTGTTGCGATCTGTGAAATCCTAATGCGCGCACGGTCAATTTTCTGCACGACTGAAGACAGATAGCTCTGATCCTCCAGTGCCGCACGCGCGCCGAGTTGCCCAATTCGATTGATACCGTAGTGATTGCGAACCTTATCGAAGGCTGCGATGAGATCAACGTGTGCAATGGCATATCCAATGCGCGCACCCGCCATACCGTACGCTTTAGAGAACGTGCGGTAGTGGACCACCTGAGCGTTGCTCGTATCCATAATCGGAGAGATTCCAACTGGCGCTGTATCGCAGTAGGCCTCATCTAGTATAAGAAGCACACCTTTGGGGAGGTCGGAAATCCAGCGCGCAAGCTCCGCACCGGTCCAACAAGTACCCATTGGACTGTTTGGATTTGAAACGTAGATAAGTTTCGCTCGGGTATCTCGTGCGACTTGCGCCATGCCTTGCAAGTCTTCTTTGAAATCTAACATGGGGCAGCCAACGACTTTGCCGCCGTGTGCAAGGACATGAAAATTAAAAGTCGGGTATGACCCTTGGGTCATCACAACGCGATCGCCGGGAACGATAAAAAGCTGACACGTCAGCCCGAGCAATCCATCGATGCCTTCGCCAACGACCACGTTATCAATCGAAACGCAGTGAAATTTCGAAATCGCGGAGCGCAGTTCGTAGTTCTCAGGGTCCGAGTACATCCAGTTGCCATTGACAGCCTCGCGCATGATGGCGAGCGCATGTAGCGATGGACCAAAAACATTTTCATTGGCACCGAGCCGCGCTTGAAATGCGCGACCGCGCGCGCGCTCCATAGCCTCAGGCCCAATAAACGGCACGAGTGGAGGTAACGCTTCGATGATGGGAGTGAACGGCGGGCGAGACATCCATGCACCTTGAGAGCCATTAATCTTAGTCGTGCATACAGTGTCGCTAGATCAGACCGAGTTCGGCAAGGGTCTTGCGCATCTTCGCAGGCATGGACGCGACTTGGTCGTGCGCACCAGCCTTAAGATCTTGCGGAACTTCATCCGATTTGAGATAGCGCCAACCTTGGAAGGGTCGTCGCGGCACGGGGCGAACCCGAACCAAAACAGGATCGAGCTGCAACACGCAACACGGCGAGCCGTCGTCTTTGTGCCCAACGTCAAATCCAACCAGGCGTTGACGCACCATAATGACGCCCTTGATGACCCAGTAAAGCGACCCACCATCCAGCAGTTCAATTTGGCGTTTAGGTGTTTGAAAGGTCGTATGAAAAAAGCACGGCTCTCCGCTAGCCGTTTTCGATGCCCGATGCGAGCTTTGCCAAGCAGCGAGATCTTCGACCGAAGCCGCTCCAACGCAAAGCTTGACGAGATTGAGTGTCATTGCGCGCTTTTTGCGCCCTGAAAACAGGAACGGCAATGCCGTTGTCCACAACTCACTGGACGGTTGAGACGAAGCTGACTGTCCTATGGATTCGAGTTCGGTGTGCAAAAGCCAATGTATTGGGCAAAAACCGGCTGACCGATGAGACCGAAGTGTCGTGAATGAACGGCCGGATGAGACTTAGTTTTCGGATCAAAATCATAGACCGTCGTCAAATTGAGAAAACCTTCAATGGCCACTTCGAGATAGTGATTTGCGTTGAGGGCCCTGATGACGCTGAATTTACCACTCGTTTTGCCGTCCATAACCAAAGTCGCAGATTGTTTTTCAAGATCGATAGCCGAAATTTCAAAGGCGAGCTTGGCAGGTGAGACCGAAGTAAATTCTCCCGCATCATACGACCAACTATTGCCACGCTCAAAACTGCACTTGAAAACTTTAGGGTACTCATCTGCCGCGATTGCAGGTGTCATGGCGCCAATAAAAATCGCGACAAAACAAGCCGATAGCGATCGATTCATTCAATATTTCCTCGTTCGTAGCACCACGAAATAAACTCACACACTCTCGCTGGCACGACGACCACTTCAAGAGGGCCAAAGCCATTCAAGCGACAATCGCAATCAGCGACATCGCATGAAACTTAGGCAGTCATCACAACTAAGTCACACTTCGCCAAAAACAACAATTCCTGTGGGCGGATAGTATCGAATGGGCCGTTCCGGCGCTAGTTTCAGCAATCTGAAACCTAAAGAATCAACCATGGGTCGATGTCAGGCCGTAGTAATGTTGTTGGTCATCGCCGCAGCGCTCAAAGGCTGCGCCAGCCAACCTGCGACTTTGACATCGTCGATCAGCGCATCCACTACAACCGATGTTAAACCAACTCTTGGTGCGAGCAGCTACACGTTATCCCAAAATGAACAAGAGATGGAATGTAAGGAACTCACAGGTCGCATGCAGGTGCGTATCCTAGAGGTGCGTGATACGTCTGCACAAACGCAAACCAGCACACTCTCCCAACTGATGCAGTCAGGTTTTGGAAGTTTGTTTGCCTCAGACAACGCTAGTAAATCAGGCCCACCCCCACGCGGTGCAGATGTGGCCATGCTAGAGGCCTACAATCGAGCGCTCGTCGCCAAAGGCTGCATGAGTTTTAATTTAGCCGAAGATCTACGCCCAAAAGACGTGAGGGTCACACCGGTGCCAACAATCAAGGCCGCCAATCAACTCTAACCGAGTTGCAGCTGCGGCAATTCGTGGGCTTACAGATCAGCCAAAGCTACGACCTAGCAGATCGCTGATTTGACTGTATGATCCAGCACATGAGTGCAGATCAGGACGATAGAACACATACAGCGCAGCTACCTGCGATGGAACGGGCCAATACATTCCCCTGGCCGCCGGTTTTGTTTGTCGCGGCCATTGTGGCAGCTCTCATTGCTGGCAATTTTTTTGCGCTCACTTGGCCGGGCGTTGATGACACACCCGCACGCGTCATTGGCTGGGCCTTTGGAGTGCTCGGATTTGCTTTGATCGCCTGGAGTATGGAACGCCTTATCAGCCACGGCACGACCGTTATGCCCGACCAAACATCAACCGTACTTGTGACAACCGGACCATATTGGCGCTTTCGCAATCCCATCTATTTGGGAGAAGTCTTGCTATTATTATCGGCGGCGGAACTAACAAAAAATGTTTGGTTTGTCGTCTCCGCAATCGCGTTTGCCATTTTGGTGACTGTGCTTCAAATCATCCCGGAAGAGCGACACCTACAAGCACGTTTTGGTGAAGCATACACGGCATACAAAGCCCGCTCGCGGCGCTGGATATAAGGCGCGTGTTATGGGCACCGACTATAGCGAAAAAGAACGAGAATTCATCGCCTCACTCAGCGATGATACCGGCAAAGACCTCACTGGTTGGCTGCAAGAGATATCGAGCGCCAACCTTGCCAGCCGCAACGATATCATCGACTGGTTACGCCATCGCGGCTTCACATTTGCCAAAGCGTCCTGGTTGGAACGCATTTATCATAACGGCGGACGTTTGATTTACGCTGACGAGCCTAAAGCTCATTTGGCGGGACGCGAGCGGCCCGCAAATCCAATCAAGCAAGCTACGCCTGCGGTGCGCGATAACGTCGTTGCCTTTAAGTTTCCGCGGCCTGCGCAAGCACCGCCAATGGAAACAATTCCGCCGCCCCCGACGCTAACTTCGCGGAACACTTCCGCTTCTGTCATGTCCGCGCCAACACATGCGGCGGAAGACGCGATCAGTAATGGCGTAAAATCTTTACTCGTCACGGCCAAAGGCCTAAGACCGCTGGCAGAGCACATTGTCAAAGAAATCGCGCGAGCCGTACCCGGTGCAAATTTTTCAGCACGCGCTCCACTCATCGTAGCTGAAGCACCCCAAGCTTTCGTGGCTCTCTGGCCAAACGCAAAGATGCTCAAGATCTATGGAAATTTTGGCGCAGCAGACGGAACACGGATTACGATAGCTGAACCCATTATGAAGGCAGCCCCACCCTTCCCGCATATGATCGCCCTCGACGATGCCCGCCTTGTTGATCAGAATTTTCGTGACCTGATTCACGGGGCCGCAACCAGGGCCAATATTTAACGGCTGCAAATCCGACATGGGCCGCCTAAGACCACGGATTTGCCTGAATTCTCATCGCCTGTAACTTTGCGGGAGATACTCATGGCAACGCCGATACCTCATAATTTTATTGTGGCCGTGATAGCCGCTTGCGCAGGGCTATCTCCAATGCCAGCGCTAAATGCGCAGTCGGCAAACCGCGATATCATTGGCGACTTCATTGAGACTGCGCGCCCACATCAAAATCAACGCCTGTCGCAAGGCACAGTAGAACCAACGGTTGCCACAACCGCTGGTGTAGGGGTCACACCCTCCGTTGCACCACCCCCTGATCCCCGCACTGGCGATGCCGATTATGAGCAAGCCAAATCACTCATGGCGGCTATCGACAGCATTTTGAAGGATACCGCAGATCTTCGCAGCGACGCTTCAAAACTACCAAGCCAAGACGATTTCGTATTTCCACCACTGTGGTCCGAAACACGCGAAGCGCGAAACGAAAAAGTGCGCGCCCTGCTCGACAGCGCGCTGAGCATTGTCACAGATGTACCTGTCGTTGAGGTGCAAAAAAAGGTCGACGAATTACGCAAATCAATACGAGCAATCGAAGATCAAAACGCTGGTCTGAAAGAAAAGCAAATCAGTGCGCCACAAGACGCAATGTTACCAGGAGTTCTCAACGACACAGTCCAGTCGATCCAAACGGCCATCGAGAACAACACCAAACTGATTGAAAGCAAACGAGACGAGATCAAAGCCGCAAAAGCTGAAATTTCCAGCGCCTTACGAGCTTCGGGCGTCGAGTTGCAGGCCGACCAGATCGACTTGCTGCTCGATAGCGTTCTTTCAGGCGATCTTGTTCGACTTGTAGCGGTTTTCAATGCCGCTAAAATTATTGACGCGCAACTCGGTCGCATGATCGGCGCAACGGGTGAAAATATGAATGCGGCACGCAAGTATTTTGCGATGCATGCCGCTCTGTTCGCCATGTTGGTGCAAGCTCAAGATGCGACGATTGAGAAAATCGATACGCAATACATGCCAAAGCTAGATGCCATCATCAGCGACATTAAGGTGGCGCGCTCTAAGACAACAGAACTTATGAAAGCAGAAAATCGCCCCGATCAAAAACGTGCTCTAGACGCCAACCGCGAGAGCCAGAAGCTAGCCGATGACGCCGCTAAAGCGTATCGGCGTTACATCCAACAACAGCGCCAACAAATAGCAACGGCACGAAGCAAGGCAACGCACGATCTGCGCATTGCAGACAACACCTTTGAAACGGTCGAGGCCAGCGTACAGTTGCGCAATCTGATGCGTGAAAGCACCTCGTCTTTTGAAGCAATTCAGAAACTTGAGGCACCAAGTTTTGAGCAAATATTCAAAAACGACGAATTGCGTCGCGAGTTCGAGAACCTGACCCGCAAACTCGATGCGCCTTCCAGCTAATAAACACCTAATCCTGACAATGAATGGGCACGCCTATCATCGCGCCTCAGGGCGACGATACTGAACAAATTCCGTCAGCTCTCCAACATCGTCATATAAACGGCGCGCAACTGAATTTTCGGTCTGTGTCGCCCAATACGTTCTGGTCGCACCCCGCTTGTCAGCTTCCCCATATGCAGCAGCTATCAGCGCCCGACCCGCCCCGGAACCACGCATCGTCTCATCCACATAAAGGTCTTCCAGGTAGCAATACCAAGTGGGCGACCACGTAGAGCGATGGAACACGAGATGTGCCAAACCAATGACGCTGCCATCGGCGTTCACGGCGACGAGACCGTGCATATTGTCGGAGCCAGCAACTAACCGCTGCCATGTCGTAGCGATGACCCCATCCGCAACAGTGGCCTTGTAGAACGCGATATAGTCGCGAAACAGCGCATCCCATGCCACTGCATCGCTCAATTCAACAGCCCGCACGATCATCGTTTCTGCAACCTCGCTCATCCGCCAGTCTCTGGTATTAGATCAACCAGATACTGGCAAGTCCTAGAAACGCAAAAAATCCTACGACATCCGTGACAGTCGTCACAAACACACCTGAGGCAGGAGCGGGATCGAGATCGAGTTTGTCCATGGCAAGTGGGATCAGTATGCCGGCCAAGGCTGCCGCAATTGAATTGACGACCATCGCAACGCCGATGACGGCGCCAAGCTTGCTAGATCCAAACCACAAAAACACGACCGCGCCGATGATGACCGACAAAACAAGGCCATTCACAACACCCACCAGCGCTTCGCGCGTTATGACACGCTGAGCATTCACCGGGCCGAGTTTGTTCGTGGCCAATGCGCGCACAGCCACTGTCATAGTCTGTGTTCCTGCATTACCGCCCATGGACGCAACAATCGGCATCAAAACCGCAAGCGCCACCATTTGCTCGATGGTCGCGTCGAACGCCTGGATCACGAACGACCCAAGAATAGCCGTCCCCAGATTGACGATCAGCCATGGCACACGCGAACGCACTGTTTCAATCACGCTGTCGGCGAGGCTTTCGTCCCCGACGCCAGCCAGCGCTTTCATGTCCTGCTCGGCTTCGTCTTGAATAACTTCTACGACGTCATCGACAGTGACCACCCCGACAAGCCGATTATTTGCGTCCACAACCGGAGCCGACATCAAGTCATAACGCTGAAATTGACGGGCTAACTCTTCTTGCCCTTCGGTCGCCAGAACCAGATGGCGATCTTTGTCCATAATCTCGCTGATCAGAACCTCGCGCTTCGTGCGCAACAGGCGCGACAAATCAACGGATCCAAGAACGCGAAATGAGGGATCTACCACGAAAATTTCCGAGAAATGTTCTGGCAGCTCTTCGCTTTCCCGCATGTGATCGATGACGTTACCGACGCTCCAAAACGGCGGCACAGCCACAAAATCCGCCTGCATAAGGCGACCAGCGGTCTCTTCTGGGTATTCAAAGTTACGTTCCAGCGCTTGACGTTCGCTGGATGGAATTTGCGCCAGAATATCCTGCTTATCGCTCTCTTCGAGATTCTCGAGGAGATAAGCTGCGTCGTCGGTGTCGAGTTCAGTAACAGCCCGCGCTAGAAGTTCGTTCGGCAGAGCTTCCGACAGTTGGTCACGCACGGTCTCGTCGAGTTCCGAGAAAACCTCAAAATCGAAGGCCGGTCCCAACATTTGGATGAGAGCGACACGCTCGTCGGGGTCTAAAAGCTCGATAAGGTCGGCAAAATCCGGAGCCTTTAGGTCTTCGACTAATGACGTCGCAGCGGCAACATCATCCCGTTCAAGAGCATCCGTGACCGCGCGAACAAGATCTGGCATCGCGATCTCGTCGCCAACTAGATGCTGGTCATCGTTTTTGTCTTGCATGGCAAGGTGTCTCGCATGTGAAACATGATTCACTGCCGTTAAAGCAGCCACTGAACCCGTATGATTGAATGAGCCGGCAAGCTAACTTGATACATCAAAAGCATGTGCAAAACCGTGCACATACGTCAGCAAGATATTGCGCTCATGTCACATTCTTGATGCAAAATTATCCAGTTGGCACATCACCACATCCAGTCTGTGCTACGGCGGGGTTGTGCCGAGACAAAATTAACGCCAAATAGCCGGTACAAATCCTCATAAAGCGATCTGAGGAATTGACGCGATCGACGCAAGCCACATGGGTAACATCGATGCGCACGCAAATCGCAACGTGAAGAGATATAATGCGCAAGCACATGGTGGCCAATTTCAATTATCTCATTTGGTCTGCGTGCTGTGCGGTGGTGATTACTGCAACTTTCGGTGCTAGCACGGCGTCATTAGCCCAGGCTCCGATTGCTGCCAGCCAATTGCCTGCCTGCGCCTCCGATGGGAGCGTCTTGGGCGTCTCCAGAATTGTCGAGATCGATTCAACAGGCGGACCGCATTTCGGCGGTGAAAAGGGCGCTCGCCTTGATTTCTTAGCAGATCGAGAAATTGTTCTGACCTTCGACGATGGCCCATTGCGGGCTTACACGCGCAGAGTGCTGACTGCTTTAGCTGATCACTGCACTCTTGGCACATTTTTTATGGTCGGTCGCATGGCCGCTGCTGATCCTGCCATGGTCTCAGAAGTGGCAGCGCGCGGTCATACCGTCGCGACCCATACTTGGTCCCATAAAAACCTCGGCGCGACCGGCACTGCGAAAGCCAAGCAGGATTTTGAACTCGGCATCTCAGCGATTACCTTAGCCAATGGCCGCCCAATCGCTCCATTTTTTCGCTTTCCATACTTGAGCGAAAACAAAAGCATCGACGCGCTGGCTCAACAGCGCAACATTGCGAATTTTTGGATCGATATCGACAGCAAGGACTATTTGAGTAAAAACGCGAGTGCCGTTCATCGTCGGGTCATGTCGCAATTAGACGCGCGCCGGAAAGGCATCATCCTGTTTCATGACATCCAACCATCGACCGTTGGAGCCATCAAAGGGCTTCTCGATGAGATGTACCGCAAAGGCTACAAAGTCGTTCACATTGTACCCAAGGCTGGAGCAGAAACAGTCGCAGAATTCGATGATGCGGCAGATAAGCTGTTCTCAGCAAAGGCCAAAATCGTCTTGAATAAGCCACTCGCCGACCGATCCGTGGTTTGGCCCGTTAGTCCCAGTGGGGCGGGAGCTGGAAACGGTGAGAGTGTGCTGTCTCAGGAGCAGGAAGAATTGCCTTGGGCAGCACCCAAAGCCAAGCCCGCCGTCAAAAAGGCAAAGCCTAAAGTTGTTGCGCCAGAACAGACGAATTCTTTTCCATGGACGTCGCCATTCTTCGACAACTAGCCCGACAGCGCGGTTGGCTTGCGCCCGGCAAGTGTTCAACGATAGGAGCTTAAGTGCGCCATAGGCCAAGTTATCGTGATCGCGCTAGAATATTGGCCGCAGTCTCGTTGATCGTTTGCTCGGGACCTGCCGCTACAGCTCAACCAGTCTGCTCGCTTAGCGACTCCGCGCTGCGGGCAACACGCACCATTGAAATTGATGCCAGTACCGGGCCCATTTTCGGTGCGTTTACGAAGCAGGCGAAAGAAATATCATTCTTGAGGCCCAAAGAGGTCGTGCTGACCTTCGATGACGGCCCGATGCCTTGGATCACGCGTTCCATTATGGATAGCCTAGATGCGTTTTGCGTTAAGGCGACGTTCTTCTCCGTCGGCCGCATGGCAATCGCATATCCCGACGTCGTCAAAGAAATCATTGCGCGGGGCCATACTCTAGGCACGCATACGATGACGCACCCGTTCAATATGCACCGCATGGCGCCGACTAAAGCGCACGAAGATATCGAACGCGGTTTTGCAGCGGTCGCAGCAGCAGCCGGGACGCCGATCGCTCCGTTCTTCCGATTTCCAGGCTTGGCCGACTCGCGTGACTTGCTGGACTACCTTCAAACGCGTGGCATTGCGACCTTTACTGTCGATGTCGTCTCTGACGATAGTTATATCCACGATCCGAGCCGTCTGGCCGCAACGACCCTCGCTAGGGTGGAGCAAAACGGCGGCGGAATTATATTATTTCACGACATCAAACGATCGACAGCAAAGGCCTTGCCCCAAATCTTGAAGGGGTTGCAGTCGCGAGGCTTCAAAGTTGTGCACATGAAAGCAGCGGCACCCGTTCAGCCCCATCTCGATTTGTTGGTCGCGATGACAGAAAAGTTGGCAAAAGGGAAAAAGTCGCAGACCAATCAAACTCTCGTTCCGTTCTACGGCTCGGTTGGCCCAGAACCCCGTTCAGAATTGCAAGACGACGAGGTCACGGTCATTGCTCATCCACCGCGTGTCCGCTCTCTAGCAAAACCTGACCAGCCGAGAGCATCAGATACGATGAGGTCCACCGCTGTAGACCGTCCCGCTATCGTGAAATCCGATGGATCGAACGCCCCAACAAATTATCGGAAATCAGATAAGAATAGCCGCCCACCGGCACCCAATTCTACAAATTCACCTTGAAAATATTGAATTGAAGGCCAATCGCTCCGATTAGCCTGATTGTTATTCTCTTGAAATGGATAACTAGATTTTTGTAAAGTATGAGCGTTCCTGAAAGACCGCAAATTCGCTCGGAGGCCAAATTACCCAAAGTCATAGGCATCAAAGAATTCAATTATTTGGCCTATAAATTCCCGATTGGTAGATCGGGACGTCAATGGTGCGGTTGAGAGGACTCGAACCTCCACGCCGTTTCCAGCGTTACCACCTCAAGGTAGTGCGTCTACCAATTCCGCCACAACCGCATTTCGCTGATAACGAACATCAGCCTTGACCGAGCATCCACCTGCGCGAAAACTCGAAGACGCCCCAGGTATCAGAGCGGTTCTGTGAACGCAAGCGGCAGATTAGCCATGTCTCAAAGACAGGGTTAGGCACTACCAAAGTCATACGCTTACAATCAAATATCCATGTAGAACCAAGCTCATGAAGTCATTTGAATCGAAAATGGGCACACGAGCACCTCTATATACTGTGATCGGCTCAGCAATGGCCCGCCAGAAAACTCCTATCGAGTTCGCATTCCACAAATGACCAAACGCTTGGAAAATTCCGGCGACATCGAATGGGCCATCCGAGATGACCTCATCAGTTACCCTACTGCGCTTGATGTCATGGCCAAACGCGCTGACGATATACGCGCCCATCGGGCGTCCGAGTTGATTTGGCTGATCGAGCATCCAGCTCTATACACGGCTGGAACCAGTTCCAAAGCAACAGATCTCATCGAACCAACATATCTGCCGGTCTTTCAAAGCGGTCGTGGCGGTCAATATACATATCACGGCCCTGGCCAACGCATTGCCTACGTCATGCTCGACCTGCAAAAACGCGGCAACGACGTGCGAGCACTGATATCCAATCTAGAACTTTGGCTTGCCGATACACTCGACGCATTCAACATCAAAGGTCAATCCAAACCCGGACGCATTGGCATGTGGGTCCAGCGAAACGGCAAACATGGGGATCTAGAACAAAAAATTGCGGCCATCGGATTGCGTGTGAGCCAAGGCGTGACGACACACGGCATAAGCTTCAATGTTGATCCAGATCTCACACACTACCGAGGCATCGTCCCGTGCGGGATCCAAAACTATGGCGTAACGAGCCTCGCCGATCTTGGACGACCCGTTACCATGACAGACGTAGACATCGCACTTCGAGCAAGTTTTGAAGAAAACTTTGGGCGCACCCACAGTGTTGCCGACCCAGCAACGGGCAGGAATTGAACCTGTGAGCTACTGTCTAAACGCCAATTTTTACCAACACTATCAAAAAGAAAACGCCCGGCTTCCGCATGAAAGCCGAGCGCTACTGATAAGTGCCGCAACCTCTTCCCTACCGCACCGGCCAGCTCATCCGAAATTACTCGCAGCCAACTAGGGCGCGGCAACACCATCTGAGCCGTCGTAGTAGAGGAAGCCCTCTTCTACAGAAACCCTTTCCGAACCTTCCAGTTCATACTCGGTATCGTCACTGTCATTAAGGCGGATGATACAGCCCTTCTGACAGACCCCATCAATTACTTTGCCGGACGACAAAACCATATCTTGCCGCACCGTATCCTCGATGATCAAAACGCGAATGCCTTGATGATCTCGGTTCGTAACCGTGGCCGCGTCAGCAGCCGAGGTCATAAGAAGAGCTGCGATCGCGCACACCGTAAGAGCCATTCGGATCATTACGGAAGCTCCAGCGACCGCGGCGTGCACCAATTACTTCTTCTTCTTCTTTGCTGCCTTTTTGGCAGGAGCCTTCTTAGCGGCCTTCTTTGCAGCTTTAGCCATTTTCGATCGTCCTTCCGTTTCATTCGTTGACAGACGAAAACCGTCCATCGACCCGACATTTGTGCGAGTCGGAATCACATTGCTGAGATTCAAGTCAATGCACAAACGAAATTTGATGTTTGTTGATATCGAAAATTTCGATAGATGAGGTGTGGTCCACTTTGCGACCGAGGAAATCAACATGGATGTCAGCCTCGCACGAACATTTCTCATCGTAGCAGAAACCGGCAGTTTTATTGATGCTGCGCGAAAAATGAACATCACGCAGTCGACAGTTTCTGCGCGAATCAAAGGTCTCGAAGACCTACTCGGAAGGCCGCTTTTTACACGCTCAAAATCCGGTGCAGAACTCACTGGTGCTGGCGAATTGTTTCAAAAACATGCCCTCGCGATGGTCCGAGTGTGGCAACAAGCGCAACTTCAAGTCAGTTTAGCCGACAAACATCCCGACCATGTTTCGGTTGGTGCACCACTGAGTTTGTGGAGCGGGTTCCTGATGAAGTGGATGTCAGGCCTGCGAATCGAAATCCCCGGCATCGCCGTTTCGGCCACGGCCGGCATCCCGAGCGCCTTGTCGCAGCGATTGATCGAAGGAACATTGGATTTAGCGATTTTATACCGACCGTCGCCGCCACCAGGCCTTACGATCGAACACTTGTTCGATGAAGAGTTTGTGCTGGTTTCATCGGCAAAAACCGGCGCAAGGCGCGGCACGAGTGACTATCTGTTGATCGATTGGGGAGTTGATTTTCTTCAAGATCACGCTGCAGCGTTTCCAGAACTTGCCAACCCGGCAGTCAACCTCAACCTAGGACCGCTCAGCCTAGAATATATGCTTGCCAACGAATGTTCCGGGTATTTCCCAGCGCGCATGGTGCGCACGCTGATCTCACGCGGGCGTTTGAGAGAAACCAAACGCAGCCGCAGATTCACATACCCTGTTTACATGGTCTATCCAGAAACCCGTAACGAAGAAGCCTATGAGCCGATCTTGGATGGCCTGAGGCGGGCGGCAGGCCGCCTCAACTGACATTCACATTACAAATTATTTCAGTACGCGTGATCGCGCGTGATGAAGATCTATCTGCCCATATGCGTTACGCGAACTCGATAATCACCGCATCGACGGCAAGGCTATCGCCAGCTTTGGCAGCAACCTTCTTCACTTTTCCATCGCGCTCAGCTTTCAAGATGTTTTCCATCTTCATCGCTTCGACAACCGCGAGAGAATCACCAGCCTTTACGTCTTGACCCTCATCGACATGAATGGCCTTCACTAGGCCGGGCATCGGGCACAGCAGGTACTTCGACATGTCTGCCGCAACCTTCACCGGCATGAGAGCCGCCAGTTCCGATTCCCGCTGGGTATAGACATAGGTCGGCGCCTGAATGCCGCGGAACGACAGATTCAACCCATTGGCAATCGTGCGGACCTGAACGGAAACGGGTTCATCGGCAACGGTGCCTTGCCAGACCGGCTGACCGGGCCACCAATCAGAGGTGATTTCCATCGTCTGCGAAGGCTGACCCTGTGCATCCAAAATCGATACATAATAAGGACCAGGATTGGCTCCCATCACCTCAAGAAGGACTGACGAGTCTCCAACCTTAACAACACGCCGCTTGGCAAAGCGCACAGACTGCCCTGCCATTTGATGCGTGATACCGCGGCGACGTGCGTTGCCCAGATGGTCAATCACGGCTGCAACAGCGGCAAGTGTCTTCAAGTCTTTGCCTTCCGGGACGCGCGGCTTGAAACCGTCAGGATACTCTTCTTTGATAAATCCCGTCGAAATGTTGCCCGATCGCCAACGGGGGTGCTGCATAATGGCTGCCAGGAACGGCACATTGTGCTGAATGCCATCGATATAGAATGCATCCAGAGCAGCGGCTTGTGCATCGATCGCTGCCTCGCGGGTGGGAGCGTGGGTCACAAGTTTGGCGATCATCGGATCATAATACATCGAAATTTCGCCACCCTCGAACACGCCCGTGTCGTTGCGCACGGTGACGCCATCTTTTTTGCTCTCAACGGGAGGGCGATACTTCACCAGACGACCGATGGACGGCAAGAAATTCCGGAATGGATCTTCGGCGTACACGCGACTTTCGACCGACCAACCCTTTAACGTCACGTCAGACTGCTTGAAGCTGAGCTTTTCGCCAGCCGCAACCCGGATCATCTGCTCGACGAGATCTAGTCCCGTCACCATTTCTGTGACCGGATGCTCGACCTGAAGGCGCGTGTTCATTTCCAGGAAGAAAAATGAGCGGTCTTGGCCGGCCACGAATTCCACGGTGCCCGCGCTGTCGTATCCGACAGCTTTGGAGAGAGCTACCGCCTGCTCCCCCATAGCGCGACGGGTCTTTTCATCCAGCAATGGCGAAGGCGCTTCTTCCAGAACTTTCTGGTTACGACGCTGGATCGAGCACTCGCGTTCGCCGAGATAAACAACATTGCCATGTTTATCGCCCAGCACCTGAATTTCGATATGGCGCGGATTTTCGATAAATTTCTCGACGAAGCAGCGATCGTCACCGAACGACGACTTGGCTTCGGATCGCGCGAGCTGGAAGCCTTCTTCGGCCTCTTTGGCGTTGTAGGCGATACGCATGCCCTTACCGCCACCGCCCGCAGATGCCTTAATCATGACCGGATAACCGATCTCATTAGATATTTTGACCGCGTGGGCAGCGTCTTTGATTTCGCCCATGTAGCCCGGAACGGTCGATACGTTTGCTGCAGCCGCAGCCTTCTTGGATTCGATCTTGTCACCCATAGACGCGATGGCCTTGGCGTTGGGACCGATGAAAACAATTCCGTTCTTTTGAAGCGCCGTAGGGAACGACTCACGCTCCGACAAGAAACCGTAACCAGGATGCACGGCTTCCGCGCCAGACTTCTTACAAGCCTCAATAATACGATCCATGACGAGATAGGATTCGGATGCAGCAGCCGCTCCGATGTGAATGGCCTCATCGGCCATTTCGACATGCAAGGCATCCCGGTCAGCGTCCGAAAACACAGCGACGGTCTTGATGCCCATTTTGCGCGCCGTCTTAATTACGCGACAGGCAATCTCGCCACGGTTGGCAGTCAGGATTTTTTTGAACATCGACCAGCCTTGTCCTTCCCCGAGCGCCCCGGTCATTAACGATGATGATCGAGACGTATATCCAGCCGCTCGTCATAGAGGCTGGCGCGGGCTGCGTAAACCTCTGAGGCTAAGCCGACCTTAAGGCTGATCTGCGATGCGCTGCCGCACGCTTTGGCTACGACTGCCGTTAAGTGAAAGACAGTGTTGGCAGGCCGTAGGCAGGGGGCTGGGGAGGACAGCCACGCCACAAACCAATACAGCAGTTTACGCCGCGTGACCAATCCGCTCCACGGCTTCGACCAGGGCCGGATGGATCTTAGGGCTCTGGCGCTTCAAGTACGACACGAGTGCGATCTCGCTAGGTGATAAACGCCCATCACGACCAAGGCGGCCAGCAAGCCAACCGGCCTCAGCTTCTGTGATTGTTTCGTTGGTAATGATTTCTATCCGCTGATGCTCCAGGCGTGCGAGCGCGCGCTCTTCAGATGTCTGGTCGTGATAAGCATCTTGAATGGTCGTTAGGTTCGACTGAACCATCGACAACAAGAATGCGAGCACAGAGGTCTGCTGCTCTGGAGATTGGAGAGATGCCTCTTGGCGCAGAGCCTCCTCGCGCGTTGGAACGGAGTACCCGGAAGACGACATAATGACGTTTGCAACTGCCTTGACGAACAAATCGGTCCAAACCGGGTTCGGCGTTGCGTCAGCCACGGCTTCGTCGATATCAAACAGAATGTCAGCTTCATTGCGCGTGACAGCGACGCTGCCATCACCACCGAACCCGTAAAGCATGCGACGAAGCAAATCGACTTCACCGTCCGTAATGACCCCTGCTTCGACAGTCATGCCTTTGCGCAATGGGCCATTGCCAGAAATCACCGCCGTTTTCACTTGCTCTAGTGCAAACGCTACCAAACTGACTGGCGACCAGCGCGCCTTCTCAAGCACGTTGACCAGGAGTTCAAGCTCAGTTTTGGTCTCGACCAAACCATCGTTTGAGATGCGCTCAATCAGCCACGCAGCATTAGCCGATGTCAGATAACCGTGGGGACGCTCCTGAAAAACAAGATAATCGGTCAGAGCTTCGACAAAGAAGTCTGGCCATTGCGGGTCTTTAGACCCAATCGCATCATTCAGTTTAAAAAGGCACTCGGCCTCTTCAGGCGAGACAATGCCGTCCTCAAATACAACACGACGAAATTGCACGACATCAACATCGGTGATGCTGCCACGGGCCATAATACTATTAATAGGAAGTGACCTTAAACCCGTCATTGCCAACCCCAATGCACTAACTGAAATATGGCAGCGAAGGTACGTTGCGATGCTTAATCACCTCTTAATGAGTGTCTACGTTCGATGAGCATTTGGTGGGCTGTGGCTAGACAGTCACGTTCTATGACAGGCCGAAATGCCGAAGGCCGCGGTTGAACCGCGGCCCTCGTTTGTGCTGCCCGTTTGCTCCCGCAAGCTAACAGGCGGCATCAACAGTATGGCAATGCCATAAGATGATTGTCGAACTCGTTGTTGCAGAAAAGGTTCCTAAAAACCAAATCTGAAAAAAAGAAGAGCCGCCCGGGGAAGCGGCTCTTCGCAGGGGCACACAGTTCGGGGGGAGATCTGTGTGCAAGGAAACAGCTTAGGCAGATAAAAAACGTCGATGACGACCAACAGTCATTTGTTTCGTCGTTCAATGATTGAAATCTAGCCCGTTCGGCTTGAACCGGTTCTGAACGAAAAATTTATCTGGCGTTCACACATTAGAATGAGCCTGCCCAATAGGCGGATCGGTCTATCGGCCGAGATATGCGGTCAAGCGCGCGCGCACATCAGGCAATACAGCACCGCTAGGATGAAGGACGCGCGCCTCCAAAAAGTGACCGGTCAGCGCCAAGCCTGACTGAATATCAGCGTTCGTGACCGAACCAGTGCGATGCCTCGTCAAGAATTGCGGCAATGGCAGCAGCTTTTCGCGATAAGGCTCACCTGCGGACGCAGAAACAGCACGCCCGGTTTTTGGCGACACATAAATCAGTTGATCGTTGGCCCCAGTTGCCGCGCACTGCGTGAGGTCGAGACCAAATCCTAATTCCTCCAGCAAAGCGAGTTCCCAGCGCACGAGCAAGGCTGGCCAGACAGTGACATCGTTGAGGAATCCAAGAACGAATAGTGTTATTTCGTAGAGATTGGGATGTGGGTCACGTTCAGGTAGCAAGCGCGTCAAAGCCGTCATGGAAGACAAGGCTGCAAGAGCGGCACTATCGTCCATCGCTTCAGCAGCAAATCCGCGACGAAGTTCGAGGGCGACGTGACCCAACTGATCACTCAGACGTGCCTTCCAAACGGCATCGACATGATTTCCAGTTTGCAGAATAGGGCGTAGTTTGCGCGATCGTCCGCCATGCACAAGACCAAGATGTCGTCCGTGCGCACGCGTCCAAAGCTCAACGACAGCGGCCGTTTCTCCGTGCGGTCGAACAGATAGAATAATGCCTTCGTCAGACCACTGCATCGCGCCCGCCCGTCAATCGCTCCAGTCGTTGACGTAGAATTCGTGGCAAGAGACAGCATTCATCGCGCATCTCAAGTGCGCCCTGTCTCATGATTTTGGAAACGGCAGTCCCATTTCCCGGTAGCGCTCTGGATCGCTGCCCCAATTCTCGCGAACCTTCACAAACAAGAACAAATGAACAGGGTGATCGGCGATGTCTTCAATGCCGCGCCGCGCTTCCATTGAGATCTTTTTAATTGTTGCGCCACCCTTACCGAGAACGATGCTTTTTTGACTGTCGCGCTCGACGTAGATGGTTTGCTCGATCCGCGCGGACCCATCTTTCAGCGCCTTCCAACTCGTCGTCTCAACCGTCGTTGAGTATGGTAATTCTTCATGCAGCCAATGATAAATGCGCTCGCGCGTCACCTCAGAGGCCAGCATCCTCAAGGGCACGTCGGTGACGTCGTCTTCGGCATAGTGCCAGGGGCCTGGAGCAACGGCGTCAGCCAGGTATGCTTTGAGATCGGCAACACCCGTGCCATCCAATGCCGAAACCATGAAGAGACGGTCGAAGGTCAGCAGGCCATCGATATGCTTCGTCAAAGCCAGCAGTCGCTTTTTTTCTTCGATGCGATCGACTTTATTTAAAACCACAACACGCGGCATACGCGCGATTTTCAGTTTCTCGATGATCTTGACGGCATCGTCATCCACGCCCCGCTGTGCGTCGATGACCAAAACGACGACATCGGCGTCTTCGGCTCCACCCCAGGCCGCATCGACCATCGCGCGGTCCAGACGACGCTTCGGATTAAATATACCGGGCGTATCGATGAACACGATTTGACTGTCGCCGTGCAGCGCTATACCGCGAATAGGGACGCGCGTTGTTTGCACTTTGTGTGAGACAATCGAAACTTTGACGCCAACCAGCGCATTGAGCAACGTCGATTTGCCAACATTCGTCGCACCAAGAATGGCGACAAATCCACATCTGCGCGGATCGACTGGCGCAATGTCGCCAGCACTTGGCTCATCCGGGCTTTGTGTGTCAGACATCGCTCACCTGGCTTCGAACGCCTTCACGTGACAGCAGCGCAGTAGCCGCTTCTTGTTCTGCAATGCGTTTGGAAGCGCCCTCGCCCTGTGCCGGAGCACGTCCACTGATAATGACTTCAGCGGTAAATCGTGGCGCATGGTCCGGCCCTTTGCGCGAAACGACGGAATACTTTGGCAAAGCTAAGCCCTGGCCTTGCGCCCATTCCTGCAAAGCCGATTTGGCATCGACGGCCACCTCAGGCACAGGTTCGGATTGCTCCTTCCACAACTTGCGCACGACATTCCGCGCTTTGTCAAATCCTGCATCGAGAAAAACGGCACCGAGCAACGCCTCGGCCGCGTCCGCAAGGATCGTTGTTTTGCCGCGACCGCCACTGTCTGCTTCACTGTCAGACAAGATCAAATGCGCACCTAATCCCATCGCGCGCGAGACTTTTGCGCAGGCTTCTCCACGCACCAGCCGATTATAGCGGCGCGCCAGCTCACCTTCCGTCGCGTCAGGATACTGCTCATTCAAAACTTCAGCGATCGCGAGCCCAAGCACACGGTCGCCGATGAATTCAAGGCGTTCATTATCCGATCGTTCGGATTTGCCGCCCCGAACGCTGGCATGAGTCAATGCCCGCTCCAAAAGACTGGTGTCTTTGAAACGATGACCTAGTTTTGTTTCCAGCTCTTTGAATTTGCGCGGTTTCAGCATCACATATAATCGGACCGGTCGGTTACCGAACCAGATTGAAGAACCGGCCCCAGCGAATGTCAAACGGCCAAGACCAAGGCGCCCACCAGCGCATTTTGTCCTCTTCCAGGAACGGAGCCGAGAAAAAGATAATTTCGGCCCGTCCCACAAAATTTTCCAGCGGAACCGGTCCAACAGCGCTTCTAACCCGGCTATCCGTCGAATTATCCCGATTATCACCCATCATGAAATAGTGGCCTTCGGGCACTTTATATGGCGCTGTATTATCGAATGGACCATCTGGATCGCTGTCCAACACTTTATATTTCACACCGTTGGGCAAGGTTTCCTCAAAAACAGGAATCCCACGAGGACCGTCGCCATCTTCTTCAGTCACGAATTCACCAGCCGGAACCTTAGGCACTGCCGTTCCGTTGATGAACAATTGACCACCGCGCATTTGCACTTCATCACCAGGCAGTCCAACGACGCGCTTGATGTAGTCGGTAGAGTTATCGCGTGGAAGTTTGAACACCGCGACGTCGCCGCGTGTCGGCTCTGCCGAAAAGACGCGACCTGAGAAAAGATCAGGACTGAATGGGAAAGAATACTTGCTGTATCCGTAAGAGAGTTTCGAGACGAACAAATAGTCGCCTTCAAGCAAGGTCTGCTTCATCGAGCCAGACGGAATGTTAAATGGCTGATAGAAAAATATCCGCACAAACATGGCAATAGCTAGCGCCTCGGCGACGATGATAGCTGTTTCCAGCCCTCCCGAACGCGCCACCTTCGAACCACTTTTCATTCCCTGCTCCCACGGCGTTATATCTTCGCCGAACGGTCGTAACCGGGGGCGCTTTTGAATGAGTTGCCCGCTATAGCGAGTTTGCCAAGCACCCGCAATGAGACCCTTAGCTCTGCACTTTTATTTATATATTTCAATGGTTACTAGCGATAAATTATCGGCGTTCGCACGTGCATCGGAGTTGCATAGATTGTGCACAGGTCAGACTTTCGCAAGAGCGATAGGTATGGCCGATATGATGACAATGGCCTGGGCCAGCGGATATTCATCCGTCAGAGTGAGATCAATACGAGCCTCATGACCTGCAGGCGTCATACGCACGAGTCGATCCGAGGCTCCGCCGCGCAACGCAATCGTCGGACGACCGGAAGGCGCATTGATCACGCCAATGTCGCGAAAGTGGACGCCGTATCTAAATCCGGTACCGAGCGCTTTCGTCATCGCTTCCTTGGCCGCAAATCTTTTGGCGAAGGTGGCGGCCGAATTCGCCCGTGACAAAGCGCGACGCCGCTCTTCATCTGTGAAAACACGCAAAAGAAAACGATCTCCAAACCGATCAATCGTTTTTTCTATGCGACGAATATCGCAAAGATCGTTGCCGATGCCGAGGATCATGAAGTTGTGACCGCTGATCTCGCGCGAGTATCTGCGAGACATGCCTCGTCCATCAGCACGCGCATACGGCGAACAGCTTGAGACAATCCACCGAAAATGGCTTCGCCGATCAAGAAGTGGCCGATATTGAGCTCCACCACTTCAGGCAATTTCGCGATGGGAGCGACTGTGTTGTACGTCAACCCATGCCCGGCATGAACTTCTAAGCCCGCGAGGTAAGCTGCTTGAGCGGCCTTGGCATGGCGTTCAACTTCGCGCGCCATGCCCATTGCATCATGATCGAGCGCTAGGTGGCAATAACGACCGGTATGAAGCTCGACGATGTCCGCACCAGCTTGTGCGGAAGCCTCAATCGTTTTGAGATCAGGCTCAATAAACAGCGACACGCGGATACCGGCATCTTTCAATTTGGCAACGTAAGGCTTCAATAATTTCAGACTGCCAACGACATCAAGTCCACCTTCGGTTGTGCGCTCCTCACGACGCTCAGGCACTAAGCAACACGCGTTCGGGACGTGACGCAGCGCAATTTCGAGCATTTCATCGGTGGCCGCCATCTCAAGATTGAGCGGACGGGTAATTTCATTCTTCAAACGCGTAATATCTTGATCTGAGATGTGTCGGCGATCTTCTCGTAAATGCGCCGTGATGCCATCGGCTCCACCTTCAATCGCCAAGTGCGCAGCCCGTAGCGTATCTGGATGCCAACCACCGCGCGCATTTCGTAGCGTTGCGACGTGATCGATATTCACGCCTAATCGCAAAGTGCGCAGCGCGCGTGTGCCTGAATCAGTTCGAGACGAAACGGGTGACGATTGGACAGTCATGTAAAAAGTTTCCAGAATTGATGTGCGACCACATCATCGACGACAAATCACAGCGCTCAATCCGACAACCAACACGATGATCGTCGACTACAGGAGCACTCACTCAAACAGTCGCTCTACCTTGGCCACCGTGGCCTGAGCCCTAAGGCCTTCAATGATATGGTTTAAATGCACCAGATCGAAGACTTCAAGCTCGATATGGATAACTGTGAAGTCAGCCGCGCGCCGAACCATCTTAACATTGTCGATATTGCCACCCGTTTCGCCGATCACTTTGGCAATTTCAGCGAGAGTACCCGGCGCGTTGATGGCGGTCACACTGATGCGAGCGGGAAATCGCTGAGGGTTATCCGGGTCGACATCCCAGGTGACGTCTATCCAATTCTGGTGTTCAAAATCATGCAGGCGCGGCGAGTGAATTTGGAAAATTCTAATGCCTTCACCCGGCGACATGACGCCAATAATCCGATCACCCGGGACTGCACCACCCGGCTCAAAAATTACTGGCAAATCGTTATTCGGTCCACGGATAGAAATGGCCGTCTTGGCTTCGCCATCGGCAGCGCGAAACTTGAGGCTCATCACCTTTTCGATGTTGAACCAACCATCTTGCGATTGCGCACGACCAAATCGGCGCGCTGGCTTGTAAGGCTCTGCTGCAACTGGGGAGCTCACCGACGGCATCACAGCGGCGATAACATTTTGCAACGGAACATCGTCACGACCGACAGCCGCCAGCAACTCATCGGCAGTTTTGAAGCCGAACTTGGGTGCGGCGACTTTGATTTTATCTTCGGAATAGTCCGCACCGGCCCCAGATATAGTGGACATCACCAATTGGCGACCGAGCTCGATGTAGCGACGCTTCTCAGCTTCACGGGCAGCACGGCGGATAGCAGCACGCGCGCGTCCTGTAACGGCAAAAGCCTCCCAGGCAGCGGGCCTGACATGCGACTTGGCAGTCTCAATGACAACCTCATCACCATTGCGCAATCGCGTATCGATGGGCGCGCGCCGGCCGTTGATATAGGCGGATACGGCTTCATTACCGATGTCGGTATGAACGGCATAAGCAAAATCTAGCGGAGTGGCCCCGCGCGGCAGAGCGATCAGGCGACCTTTTGGCGTAAAGCAAAAGACTTGATCGTGAAACAGTTCGAGCTTCGTGTGCTCTAAGAATTCTTCTGGGTTTTCTGCCGCCAGCAGCGTTGCAATCATAACCCTGAGACGGCCGTACGGACTGTTGTCGGGATCGAGCGCTGCCCCATTGGCTGCTGGTGCATGTCCATTGACACCTGTGCTGACCGTGCTTGCGCTGGATTGAACATGAGCCGTGGTCATAGGACCCGTCCCACGTTGCTCCTTGTAAAGCGCATGAGCGGCAATGCCATACTCCGCAACACGGTGCATGCCATAGGTTCGAATTTGCAGTTCAACACGCTGATGACGCGGGCCATAAACTGTCGTGTGAATGGATTGATAATTATTTCGTTTCGGCGCCGATATGTAATCCTTGAAACGCCCAGGTACAGTGCTCCAAGTCGTATGCACGATCCCCAACGCACGGTAACAGTCATCAATGCTGTCAACGATGACGCGAAAAGCAAACAGGTCCGAAAGCTGCTCAAGGCTGAGCTGCTTGTGTTCCATCTTGCTCCAAATGGAGTAAGGCTTTTTCTCGCGGCCCGAAGTGTCAGCCTTAATCCCAACTTCCGAAAATTTATGGGCAAGCCCTTGGCGAATTTCTTCAACCAGCCCCTGATTACGTGATCGCAGCTGGGCGAGCTTCTCACTCACAGCTTCGTACGCCTCAGGGTGCAGCCAGCGAAATGCGTGATCTTCCAATTCTTCACGCAGGGCCTGCATACCCATCAAGCCAGCGAGCGGCGCATAAATATCGAGCGTTTCTTCAGAATTTCGCCGACGGCTCTCGGGCTTCATGTGCTCCAAGGTCCGCATATTGTGCAAGCGATCAGCAAGCTTGACGAGAAGCACGCGGATGTCGGTCGAAATCGCAATCAAAAGTTTGCGAAAATTCTCAGCCTGTTCGGCCTTTTTCGAAACCAGATCGAGACGTTTGATCTTTGTTAGACCATCGACCAGGCCACCAATTTCTGGCCCAAACATCTGATCGATTTCATTACGCGTCGCGTCCGTATCTTCGATGACGTCGTGGAGCAAAGCCGTTGCGATCGTCGCATCGTCAAGCTTGAGATCTGTCAGGATCGCGGCAACTTCGAGAGGGTGCGAAAAATACGGCGCCCCAGAAGCTCGTTTCTGATTGCCATGCGCCTTCATGGCATAAACGTAGGCGCGATTAAGCAATGCCTCGTCAGCCTTGGGATCGTACTTCAGTACACGTTCGACGAGCTCGTATTGCCGCATCATGGATCGGCGCACTCCTTCAGCCTTAAGCGTAGCCGAAGTCTCAAACTCTATCAAAGAGGCGTATTGGCCTTAGCAGCTATGCTGACAAGGGAAACACAATATGAAAACGCCAGCACGGTTAGACCCTGCTGGCGTTCAAAATGTAAAGATAGCAATTCAGTTCAGTAACTGAAAATGACGCTTAGCGTCCCCGATCACGGTCGCGCGGATCACGGTCGCGTTCACGCTCGCGTGGTCCACCGCTAGCCCCAATATTGGCTGAAGGCTCAAGAGGCGTCATGCTTTCAAGACCGCGCAGCAACTGCTCTTCGGTCATGACATCAACTTGCGCGTCGCTCGATTGATCGTCACGGCCGAGTTGAGGTGCACGACGATCGGCAGGCAACAGCGGCGCTGCAACGGCTTCTGGCTCATCAACTTCAGTATTTTTCTGGATCGAAGCGATCAAAGTTTCGCGCATATCATCTGGCGCAAATGTCCGTTCCGCAATTTCTCTCAACGCGATGACAGGGTTTTTGTCATTTTCAGGCGCAACGGTAATTGAGCTTCCATTTGCAATGGCGCGAGCTCGGTGAGCCGCAAGCAGCACCAGCTCAAATCTATTTGGAATTTTATCGACGCAATCTTCGACGGTCACGCGGGCCATAGGGCGAGGTCCTTCCCTTGGGAGGCTGAAACTGGGTTAATTTGGATGGGCGCAGGCTATCGTCGCGACCGCCTTGCGACGCCCCGTTCAAAGCTGTCTGCCATGATTATCATAGCTAATCAAGAGAAACTGCTGAACGCCGTTCGAATAAATATGAATTCGTTAGAATTGTTGACTTTGTTGAACAATTTCTTTGGCGCCCCAAGCGTGCCGGAATTATGAACAACTATATAGATCTGATAATTTTATCATCACCTATTCTACGTCGTAGTATTTGTGTAGAGTTATGTGACACTCAAGACTTTTTCCCGAATTCAACGTCTGCAACGACCAAGTCTATTTGTGAACAGAGCAGCAAAATTCGGGCTGACGTCACATCCAAAGTTACTTTTCAGGACTATACATATGCACTTTTATCCGACCGAGCGAACCGCCCTATTTATCGACGGAGCTAATCTATATGCAACCGGTAAGGCGCTTGGTTTCGACATAGATTACAAGAGACTGCTCGGTGTTTTTCGCAAACAAGGTCATCTGATCAGAGCTCTATATTACACAGCGCTCGTCGAAGAGCAGGAATACTCTTCCATTCGCCCACTCATCGATTGGCTCGATTACAATGGCTTCTCTATGGTCACGAAGCCGACCAAAGAATTCACAGATGCCACCGGTCGTCGCAAGATTAAAGGCAACATGGATATCGAATTGGCCGTTGATGCCATGCGACTTGCCGATAGCCTAGATCACATAGTTATTTTTTCCGGCGACGGTGACTTCCGGTCGCTCGTTGCAGCCCTACAGCAAAAGGGCAAACGGGTAAGCGTCGTATCGACGTTACAAACCCAACCACCGATGATCGCAGATGAGCTACGCCGCCAAGCAGACCAATTCATCGAAATAGCTGATCTTGAAAATCAAATCGGACGCGATGGCGGTGGCGTGCGACCTGTGCGCGATGCAAGAAGCCCTACAGCTCGCTTGCCACTTCAATCACCTCGTGAAAGCGCGTATGTCGGCGAAGGTGGATTTGCGGAAGACGATCATTGATCGGCTCAGCCCAAACTTAGGTACGACATGGCGGCCCGTGCAAGTCTGCGCGCAAAAACAACGATTGCCGGGCCACCTGAAGCGCCGCCCAAATGTCAGTTATGCCCACGCCTTGTCAATTATCGACAAACGAATGAACGAGAAGAACCCGAGTGGTTCAATGGTGCTGTTCCATCGTTTGGCGATCCAAACGCAAATTTGCTCATCGTCGGGCTCGCGCCAGGCCGCATGGGTGCCAATCGCACAGGGCGACCATTCACCGGCGATTATGCAGGTGAACTTCTCTACTCCACACTCTTAAAGTTCGGCTTCGCACGCGGCACCTATGAAGCAAGGCCTGACGACGGACTTCATCTCGTAAATTGCATGATCACAAATGCAGTGCGATGTGCACCGCCGGAAAATAAGCCGACCCCAGCGGAAATATCTCAGTGTCGTCAATTTTTTACAGCCCGCTTAGCTGAATTACCAAAGCTCAAAATTATGCTCGCGCTCGGGCGCATTGCTCACGACCAAGCATTGACCACCCTTGGATTACCAAAAGCAAAGTTTACATTTGCGCACGGTGCGCGCCACGACATAGGCAACGGCCGCGTCTTGTACGATAGCTTCCATTGCTCACGCTACAATACCAACACCCGCAGATTAACACCGGACATGTTTCATGCCGTGTTCGCTGCGATTAGGTCTGACTTGCGTTAAGCGTAGCAAGAACTTCGCGCGCGTGCTCATCAGGCGAGAGCACAGGATAGTACGTTCGATAAATCACACCGTTTCTAACAACCATCGTCAGTCGTTTGAGATATGACATCTGACCCGTCTCAAACCGCGGCAAGCTCAACGCATCGGCAAAAGCGAGGTTCGCATCGCTGATGAGTTGGAATGGCAATCCTACGCGCTGTGAAAATGCAGTTTGCTCTGCACGCGATTGTCCACTCAACCCGAAAATCTCATATCCAAGCAATTGAAACGCATCGTAAGCGTCACGAAACCCTTCAAGTTCGGGCGTTGACCCATGAGCGCCCGGAATGACATCCCAGTCTGGCGGGTTTGCGCGCCCAGGCGTGCCTGTCATCGGATAAATGACGACGACGCAACGCTCTTGAAAACGCGCGAGCGTCACAGGCGCACCACGTGTTGCCTCAAGAGCGATATCTGGCAAGCGAGTGCCGGCAATTAAGTGACGAGCACCACCGTCATCTAAGGCACTTGGATAGGTTTCAGGGGTCATAACGGGTTCGCTTTAAGCCAAGCCAAAACATCAGCCGCATTCTTATCAGGTGGAAATATCGGATAAAAAACGTGTTTGATCAGCCCATCGTCAATAATCATCGTCAAGCGCCGCAAATGCGTGAAGTTGCCAACGCGCATTCGCGGCAACGAGAGAGCCTGGCCAAACTTGAGTTCAGCATCCGATAGCAATGAGAACGGTAATTGTAAGCGTTCCACCACTTCACGCTGATAGGCAGTATCTTGCGTCGAGAGACCAAAGATTTGTTTGGCGCCAGCCATGCGTAGGGCTGCAAAATTATCGCGAAATGCGCACGATTGTGGCGTACAGCCCCGCGCACCTGGAATGGCGTCCCACCCATCAGGGAGATCGCTGCCAGGACGGCCCGTCAAAGAATAAATGTAAAGGACAGTTCTGCCGGTGAGCCCCGAGAGCGAAACCAGTGTGCCATCGGTCGCTGGCAGTGGAAATGCAGGCAGCAAGAGATGCATAAGATGCCGAGCCGCGCCGTCATCGACCGGAACTGGCAATTTGGACCAATCCACAGACAGCAAACTCTTCTGGTTCTTCATGCCCTACCCCTTGTCGCGCAACAGGCGTGCCTTCTGCCTATTCCAATCGCGCTTGGCTGCGTCCTCGCGTTTGTCGTGCAGCTTCTTTCCTTCGGCCAATCCTATCTTGAGTTTCGCGCGACCCCGCGCATTGAAGTAAAGTTCTAAGGGAATGATTGTCATACCCTTACGCTCGACACCGTGCGCCAGTTTGACGATCTCTCTGCTGTGTAACAGTAGCTTACGTTTGCGCCGAGGTTCATGCTGAAACAGCGCTGCGCCAGGGTATTCGGCAATATAGCTGTTGATCATCCAAATCCCGCCGTCTTCAATCGAAGCATAGCTTTCGGCGATATTGGATTGTCCACGGCGTAGAGACTTAACTTCCGAACCGAGCAACTCGATTCCGGCTTCCCAGCTATCCGTAATAAAATACTCGTGCCGCGCCTTACGGTTTTCGGCGACGAGCGTAGAGCCGTCGTCTCGCTTAGAAGCCATGACTTAAAAACTCCGGCGGCAATTATTCGGCCGCTTTGGCGTCGATCAGGCCAAGTTGCTGAAGCACACGATCAACGGCCAATTTGGATTCGTCTGATATCGGCACCATCGGCAAACGCATTTCAGGCGTGCAGAGACCAAGGCGTGACACCGCATATTTTACTGGGCCGGGGTTCGTCTCAACAAACAAGACGTCATGCAACGGCATCAATCGATCCTGCAAAGCGAGCGCCTTTTTGAAATCACCTGCCAAGCATGCATTTTGGAATTCGGCACACAACCGAGGCGCGACGTTGGACGCAACCGAAATACAACCAACACCGCCATGAGCCATAAAACCCAATGCGGTCGCATCCTCACCAGACAACTGGCAAAATTCTGGCCCCATCGCAGCGCGTTGCTGTGACGGACGCGCAAGATTGGCGGTTGCATCTTTCACGCCGATAATATTTTTCAGCGCAAAACATCGCGCCATTGTTGCGACAGACATATCGACGATGGATCGCGCCGGAATATTGTAGATCACAATCGGAATATTGATGGCGTCGTTGATCGCTTTGAAGTGTTGGTAAAGCCCTTCCTGCGTGGGCTTATTGTAGTAGGGCGTCACGACAAGCACACCGTCGGCCCCAGCCTTCTCAGCATATTGAGACAGCTCGATAGCTTCATCGGTCGAATTCGAACCCGTTCCAGCCATGACGGGTACACGTTTTTTCGCCGCCTCGACGGTCAGGGCAATCACGCGCTTATGTTCGTCAAAATCCAGCGTCGGACTTTCGCCCGTTGTGCCGACCGGCACGAGCCCGTGCGTACCTTCTTTAATCTGCCAATCAACAAAGCGCGTCAGCGCGGCCTCATCGAGTGCACCGTTCTTGAAAGGTGTAATAAGCGCCGTGATAGAACCTTTAAACATGCGTCTGCCCGTAATGGGATGCCTGGCAAATGGTGCCACCACCTAAGCCAAATATCCAGGTTGCATAAGGAACCGCAACTGATCACGGCCGCAGTGTACGGCGGAAGTCACGGTGTTGCCGCACATACATGCGACCGAAAGTTATCAAAGCGCTTGCACTCAGCCCTGTCCCCTCGCTTAATGCGTTGATTGTGGATCAGCGCCAAGGCAGAGCGATGCAACATTAGGCGCTTGCCCGGCTGCCTGCAAGGTGACCGCAAGCCCCCAGAAATCCTGAGGGATAACGACGTGAACCTGCTCAATTTGGCAAAACAACGCTGGCTATCGGGGCCACTATGCGGTTTTGGCGTTGCTGGCGTCTGTGCTGCGGTCATCCTCGTATTTCCACAGGAATTAGCAGCAGCAGCCAAACAACCTCAAACCACCGAGCGGCAAAAACTACAACGGCCCAAATCTGAGGCTGATCATGTCGCCAAGATCGACGCAGCCTTAGCTCCCCTCATGGGAGTTTCATTATCTGCCAACGATACCGAAGCCATCCGTGGTGCTATCGCAGCCGTCAAAGCCAACAACCTATCTCGCGTCAACGCACTGCACGAAACCATCGGCGATCCCGTCGGCAAAAAACTAGTGACTTGGGTCAAACTACGCGCAGGCTATGGCACCGCGTCCGAATACCAAGATTTTCTGAAAGGAAATCCTCTCTGGCCTGACCGCACGATGATGACCCAGCGCATGGAAGAGGCACTCTTCATCCAAGGCGGCAGCGCATCATCGATCAAATCATTCTTTAGCGCGTCGCAACCTGCAACAGGCATTGGCTTTGCGGCGCTTGCTTCAGCGAACCTCGCCGAAGGCAAAAAAGAAGAAGCCAAAAAACTCGCGGCCAAAGCTTGGCGTGAGATGACGATACCAGCTACCCTAGAAACCGGATTTCTTCGCCGCTTTGCTGAATTGTTGACTGAAGCCGATCACAAGTGGCGCTTTGATCGGATGGTGACGGATGACGTTCGTTGGGCTGGAAATCGTGCAGAACGCGCCGCATTTTCGCGACGTGTCATTCCCTTATTGTCCGCAGATGAGCAGAAAAAAGCCACCGCGCGTCTCGCTGTATTTTCAAAATCATCGAACGCGCGCGGCTTGATCGACGCAGTCCCCGGCAACCACGATTCCGACCCTGGCCTTGCTTTCCATCGCGCCCAAGTTTTGCGCAAAGCTGGTAAGGTTGAAGAAGCAGCCAAAATTATTCTGAGCATACCACCCGATCCAGATAAAATTGCCGTTCTGGATGAATGGTGGGCCGAACGTCGCCAACTCGCATACGGCGCTTTAAAAGCGGGCAAACATAAGCTCGCCTATGAGTTGACCAAAGATGCCGGACCGCTCACCGTCAACCCGCGCAAAGAACAAACGTTCATGGCGGGCTGGATCGCATGGCGCTATCTGAAAGATTCAAAAAGCGCAGAGCAGCATTTCAAAGCTTTTTCTGAAGCAGCAGATGGCCCCTTAAGTCGGGCTAAAGCTGCTTTCTGGTTGGGCCGTCTCGCCGATGCTCGTGGCGATAAGTCGGAAGCTGAAAATTACTACAAATTGGCAACAAAAAATCCCGACACATTCCATGGCCTGATGGCTATGCGAAAACTACAGCCGGATCGTACATCCATCGATATTTCTCCGCCGCAATTTCCAACAGCCGATCAAATCGCGAATTTCATATCCCAAGATGCAGCCAAGGCATTGGTCATTGCCAAAAAAGCGAACTTGTCGCGCGAGTATACGCGACCGTTCTTGACCTCGTTGCGCATTGGTCTGCCGACAGAAGCAGAAGCCGGAATGATTGCGCACATAGCCGATGCGCTAGGCGATACTCAGATGTCGGTGCGGATTGCGAAATCAGCCATCGCGCGAGGCCAAAACCTTCTCACCTACGGATATCCAATCCACACGTTCCCATCCTACAAGCCTTTGGGCACCCCACCTGAGATGGCCTTTTTGCTTGGCATTACGCGACAGGAAACGGAATTTGAGCCATCGACCGTTTCTGGCGCTGGTGCCAAAGGATTGATGCAGGTGATGACAGTCACCGCCAAGCATGTCTGCCAAGACTATAAAATCAAGTGCGATATCCCACGCCTTTTGACGGACACGTCCTACAACGCCACCATTGCGTCAGCTTACATCGCTGATCGCATGCGCGAATTCAGTGGCTCTTATGTTCTAGGCCTTGCTGGCTACAATGCGGGGCCAGGTCGCGCGCGGCAGTGGATCCGCGAAAATGGTGACCCACGCGACCCCAACATAGACCCGATCGACTGGATCGAGCGCATTCCAATTACAGAAACGCGTGAATATGTGACAAAAGTTCTTTCCAATATTCAAATTTATCGCGCACGAATTGGCGAAGAAACTAACGCCCTCAGGATCGTTGAGGATCTCGAACGCGCGCGCGGTTCTAGCAATAAAGTTCCTGCAAGCAAGGAGAACGCGGCCCCCAGAGGCAAGGCTGAAAACACAGAAGGCTAACGAAGTACGGCTATCCATCGATGGACTATGAGAGGCACTAACGCAGTTATGGAAACGTCGAAGCCTGTATTCAAAGACATCTTTTTTTCAGCGCGCGATGGCCTGCGCCTCTATGCGCGGCACTATGCGCCGACCACGCCAGCCCATCGGCGCAAACAAACTCGCCCCGTTTTGTGTCTCGCGGGCTTGACCAGAAATAGCCGAGATTTTCACGAAGTGGCGCAGGCTCTGAGCCAGCACCCTACATCTCCTCGCGATGTCTATACGCTTGATTTGCGCGGCCGTGGGCTATCCGAGCACGATGCAGATTGGAAAAATTACGCAGTCCCCGTCGAGATGCACGATGTCATTGACTTTATGACGGTCACGAACCTCTTTGATGCCGGCATTATCGGCACATCGCGCGGCGGGCTGATTACCATGGTGCTAGCGGCCGTCCAACCCGGCCGCATAGGCGCAGTTGTATTGAATGATATCGGACCTGTCATCGATCGCGATGGTTTGGTGCGCATCGCCAGTTATGTCGGACGCATCCCAACGCCCAAGACATGGCCGGAAGCCGCCCGCATCGTTCGCGATTTAACAAAGCGCGACTTTCCCAATCTCACAGATGGCGACATAGAAATTTTTACGCGCCAACTCTTTAATGACCGCAACGGTAAGCCAATCAGCGGATATGATTCAAAACTAGCAAAATCGTTGTCGATGTTCGATGGACCAATTCCAGCACTATGGCCTCAGTTCGGGGCTTTAAAGCCCGTACCCGTTCTGGTTATTCGCGGAGCAAATTCTGATCTATTGTCGGAAAGTACAGTTCTGGAAATGCAAAAGCGGCACCCAAAATTATCGCATGTGACGGTTCCCGCTCAAGGACACGCGCCGTTACTCAACGACGCCCCGACAATATCTTCTATCGCAAAATTTTTCTCAGACACAGATCCGATAGGCGACAAGGTAACATCGCACGCTGCCTAAATCGTCAATTATTCGCGACTGGATTCCACATCACCGCGATCAACGCGGCGGGAAAATTCCGTCTGGCCACCGCTGGACAATATACGAGCCTGCTCGACCCAGTTTTCTCGCTCAACACGACCTTTGAAATCTAATGTCTGGCTGATGCGATCGATGTCCCCATTCGTCCAGTTTGCAATCTGATCGTAAGTGGTGACCCCGAGTGACTTCAGGCGTTTTTCAATCAAGACGCCGATGCCGCGGATGCGTTTGAGGTCATCACCGCCTGGCTCATCGTCTCCGTCATCGGACGATCCATCTGTTTCAATGCGGGCCTGAGCATCGAATGGCGTCGATGTTTCAGTTGTATCTTTGGCCACCCTCTCCTTAATTGCGGCAGATAACTTGGTCGGCATGACCACGTTGGGATCGGCTTTCGAAAGCGGCGAGATCTGTTCAACCGGGCGACGCCCGCGCGTCACACTCGCAGATGCAGCCGCAATCGCAGCGGCTGCCGCGGCGGCGATCTCCGATACTGATTTTCCCTGAGCCTGGGGTGCCACTGACGCCGGTTCTGAAACGTCAGTATTGGCGAGCGGCTCTGACCGACTGTCATCATCTTTTACTTTTTTTGACGGCTCCGAAGACGCAGCCCCAGATGGTGGCACACCGTTGTCCGCATTTCTCTTTTCGTTGCCTTGATCGACAGAGGCGGAAGGCAACGTCGTAGGCTTATCAGGCGTTACGCGTTTGGCCGCAGCCGCCCGATTACGCGAGTAATAGGTCTCACCGCCCTTGGCCAGGATCTGCGCTTGCTCGATCCATTGCTCGCGATCGATGCGCCCAGACAATTCCAGCATTTCATCGATGACGCTGATCTCAGCAGGCGTCCAACGCGCAATATCTTCAAAGCGCATCATACCTAAAGATTTAAGCCCTTGCTCCACTTCAGGCGTGATCGCACGGATACGTTGCAAGTCGTCACCGCCATCAAGCACTTCGGGAGTATTAGCTTTGGCAATAACCGGCTTGGGAACAGACTTCGTTTTCTGTGGCGCTGGCGGAGCGCTGACAGGAGTATCCTTTTCGGCAGCTGGCTCACTCAGAACTTGTGACTGAGTTGGCCCAGCAGGCCTCGCCGGTCCCGGCACCTTAATAATCTTACCATCATCGGCGCCCTTGTCAGTCGATGTCTCATGCCCGGCTTTTGATGTCGCTTCAGCAGGCGCATCAGATTGATCTGTCTCACCACGCTCCAGATCACTCTCGGATTGAACGTTATCTGGTTCGACCTTTTTGACCGGTGCCAACGCCGCGACAGCCGATTTTGCAGCGGCAACAGCCGCAGTAGCCGCTTGGGTAATCGACGATGTCAAAGCTTCAGAACGACGAGGCTTGGCAATTGGGCGTTTTTCTTTGTCTGCAAAGTCTGCTGCAGGTTCAACTCTTTCAGGGAATGACTGTTCGCCAACTGGAGCAGCAACGTCTGCATCCGGTTGCGCGCTAGTTTCTACGGGGGCAGCAATCAACTTCGGCGGCGGAACCCATGGCAAAGCCGGACCTGTCGCAAACTTCAAAACCGCAGGCCTCAGTTCAACCACGGCAATCCGCGGCATACCGGCATTGAGTTCTGGCCCCGTTAAAGCGCGATCAAAGCGACCGACATCGGCGATTGGCGGTGCAGGACGCGGAGCAGGACGTGGCACGACGTCGATCTTGGGTTGGACAGGTTCAATGACGCGAGGCGTTCTCGGTCGCGAAGGCACAAGCGAACGCGGCGGCGGAGGCGCGATGTCGCGCGCAGGCGATACCTTCCTCCCTCTCGACTGATGCGCGACTTCAACACGCTGGTTATCGCGCGGAACTCGTGTTGCAGCAGCTGCAGCAGCGGCGGCCGCAACAGCCGTGCTCGCGGCCATGTTGCCCGCCACTGAACTTTGAATCGGAATCAGCGGAACTGTTTGGTCATCATACTGGCGGCGTCTATCCCATTGCGCGGGTTGCGCCGGAGCACGTCGCTGCCCGCGCACAAGCTGCTTGGCTAGGCACGCGACAAACGCGCCGCAAAAATACGACGCAAGCAACAAGAGAAATGTCTGCAGAAGCAAATATGTCATCGCTCGCCCAACTGCACGACTTGACCGATCACGTTAGCATCACCCTTCGTCTTCTTCCGCATGCGTGCAAGAAACCCAGCCCGCGACCAACCCCAGCGCGAACGCTAAAGCGATCCACCAGATCAGTTTCACAAACAGATAATCCATGCGTTTCTCCTAGCGCACGCGCCCTATTTCGCTTTGACTGTAAATTCGATGCGCCGATTGCGTGCCCGTCCCTCTTCCGTTTCATTGTCAGAAATCGGACGCGTAGCGCCATAACCAACGGTCGTTAGTCGCTTCGCATCGACACCCGCTTGCGACAGGAAATTGGCAACGGCCAGGGCGCGCCGGTCAGACAGACGCTGATTTCGCTCGTCCGTGCCTTCTGCATCCGTATGACCTTCGATCTCGATACGAAAGCGCGGACATGCATTGGCGATTTCAGCCAACTCTTTGAGCGTCTCTGCACTTTCCGTAGTCAAATCCGCACTTGCGCGTTCAAATTGAATTGATCCGCGCGCGGTCGTTTCGCGCATCAAGTCCTGACAATTATCGGCTTCCTTCTCGACCGCTGACATGACTTCAATGGCATGGCGACCTGTGAAACCATCAGGCAATCCAGAGGTCACAGCCGTTCGAATGGATGCCGCTACTTGGTCGCTCTCCGCGAGACCCTTCAGATTGATGCCAGAACCTTCGATAGCGACTTCGCCACTATGCAGTTGTGCCAACTGCGCCAGGGCTTTCATCGCCACCGGCAACCAGACATCGGCGGGCGCACCAGCAATCGTCATTTTGTCGGCAATGCTGGTCGATGGAAACAAGGACTGAGCGGATTCCACAAGCCGCGCCCGCGATTGCTCGTCGGGGACTTCACCCGTCAAACTGACTTGGCCAGCGTTTTCATATACCGCTTTCCAAGACAAATTGGTGCGCACCTGACCATCGAATTGAATATTGGCTTCCGCTTCGCAGATCGGGCTAGCAGCCGCCTTCACTTCCGGCGGAACGCCGCGCGCAACAGCATAGTCATCCGTTGAGCCTGTGACTGTCAGTTGCCGATCCGAGAGCACAGCTTTGCCGACCTTCAAGCGGGGCAATGCTGCCAAACCCGCCACGATGCATTGCTGCCAGCCCTCTGGAGCACCGGCAGCAACCTGCAATTTGTCGAGTACGTTTTTACCAGGAAACCGCGCCCGAATAGCGTCCACGAGTGCTGCACGCGCAGCCTCGCTTGGAACGCTTCCCGTGACTTCGATGCCAACCGGTTCACTGGCGATAGCCATGACATAGGATGTGTCAGCGGGTGCTACCGTCGGCTTGGGATAGCGGATTTGCTCATTGAGTTTGAAGTTCTGTGGCACGACACCGCGCAGCGCCTTGCGCACATTGACGGCTGTGGCTTCATCAGCCGCTTCGCCTGCAAATGACAACTCACGACCCTTGAAACTTGCTGTGCCAGATTTCAACACTGCAAGCTGATCGAGTGCAGTCTGTGCCGCGATACCCCATCCTTCCGGCGCTCCATCAGCAACATCTGTGCGATCGGAAATCGATAATCCCGAAAATGCTGACTTCGCTCTGATGGAAAGATCCCCGCGCAGTTTTTCCGACGGCACAAAACCCGACAGTGCAACTTGTTGCGCCGATTTTTCTGCGGTCCAGGTAAACGGATCGACACGCGGCGGCGCAACCTTTTCCAGCGCCAACTTGATGCCGCCCGGCAGTCCAGATTTCAACGCCGAGCGAACCTCCGTGTAGGCCGCGCTCGTAGCAGCTTCGCCTACAAGAGAAATATCAAGCGCGTCGAGTTCGGTGCTACCGCGCTTGAGCTTTGCCAACTGACGCATGCCAAAGACAGCACCGGTCAACCAGGCATCGCGGTCCGGAGCCCCGCGCGCTAACGTCATTTCATCGACAATTTTTGCGTTGGAAAACTCGGCTCTGGCAGCCCTCACCAATTCGGCACGAATGTCGTCATTGGGCACAAACCCACCGAGCACAACGCGACCGTCGCCCCGGGTTGTGGCCGACCACAAATATTTATCGACCCGGTCGATCAGATCGATCCGACCATGTGCGACCCGCACACCCCAAACATCACGCACCGAAGCCAAGGCACGGGCAGGTTCACTATCGTCCGCAGCGCGGCCAGTAATGATGGCATCACGTCCAGAAAAAATTGGTGCGGCGCGCGCCAACCCGGCGCGGGCTATCGCGTCTTGAGTGCGACGCGCGAGGTCGCTTTCGATGCGGTCACGCTCTAACTCAGCCACGACCCAGCTTAGGATCGCGATTGGCACCAAGCCAAGCAACCAATAGGACGGTTTGCACCGCATTCAGACGCGACTCCCAACATTCGCTTCGCAGACCGTGACGACACGCGCGCCAACGTGATGACGCCAATTTCGTAACGACGAAATCAACACCACAACACGTCGCGCGAAAGACGATCTCAAAAAAATCGTCCGACGCATTCGGTACCGCGATCAAGAAGGCGGACCCCCAACACAACTATAGCCAATTGCGAGTGCCATTCCAAGCTGTAGGCAGACCGTAGCCCAGCAATCTACTCGTCTGATTATTATATACTATTTGATCGCAGTGTTGCCTTTATGCAGGCCCGTCACTTTGTTTTAGCGATGTCTATGTTGTGACGTCACTCAAGTCCGCCGTAACACTGTCCGTCGCTTCGAGGCTTGAGCCAAGGGCCGCGCCAATCAGCACGAGGCACGGACCAGAGACACCATGGAGCGCCAAGGCCTCGGGAAGATCGCGGATCGTGCTGGGCACAATGCGCTCGTCTTCCCGTGTGACATCCATCATCGCATAAGCTGGTGTATCGGACGGCAACCCAGCAGCAATCAGTTTGTCGCGCAATTCACCCAATGTGCGATGCGCCATATAAACAGCCGTCGTAGCACCGGGATCGGCAAGCGCCGACCAATCCAAATTGGCGGGTAGTTTGCCTTCGCGCGAATGACCAGTGATGAATTGCAATCGCTTGGCGTGATTACGATGCGTCAGCGATACCTTGAGACGCGCCGCAGCCGCTTGAGCCGCCGATATTCCGGGAATGACATCGTAAGCAATCGCCGCCGCTTTCAAGTCGTCGATTTCTTCGCCACCACGTCCAAAAATCATCGGGTCGCCGGACTTCAAGCGCACGACACGATGACCTTCTAAAGCCAACGCAACCATAAGCTTGTTAATGTCTGTTTGTTTGCAAGCTGGCCCGTAGCCCTTTTTACCAACGAGAATGCGTCGTGCTTCACGGCGCGCAAATTCCAGGACCGGCGCGGTGACCAGATCGTCGTACAGGATCACGTCGGCCGAGCGCAGAGCGCGCACAGCCTTGAGTGTCAGCAGTTCCGGATCGCCAGGACCGGCGCCAACCAGCGTGACAAACCCTGCACCGATACGGTTAGCAGCGGCCGAGTTGCCCTCGGCAATCAGACTTTCCAAATCGTCATGTGTTGGTGCGCGCTCGGCATTTTGCATAGCACGTTCGGTAAATCGCTCCCAAAAACGTCGTCGCGCTGGCATATCGCGACCCAGACGATCGCCTTCGCGACGCCAAGTTTTGGCAACCAGTGCCCAGCGCTTAAACCCTTGCGGCAGTAATGCTTCGAGACGTGAACGAATGGCCTGCGCAAAAACGGGCGCAGCACCATCGGTAGATATGGCCACGATCAACGGTGAGCGATTGACGATGGCACCGAATTGAAAAGCGCAAAACTCAGGCCGATCGATGACGTTGACAGGCACGCCAGATGCGCGGGCAGCGGCTACAAATGATGTAGCTTCCTTATCATCTGTAATAGCTCCGATTGCAATCGCAGCATCAGCTAAGTCAGCGTTCTCCCATCGTCGCGCGTGCAGCGCGATGCGACCCGCAGGTGGCTGCCGCGCCAAGTCCTCAAAACCATGGACAAAATGCTCGCTGTAAACATCGACGTTTGCACCGGCAGCCGCAAGCAACTCGGCCTTCCACAGTGCAGGCTCCGATCCACCGACAAGGACGGCACGCCGTTCGGACAATTTAAAAAAGACAGGCAGCGTTGCCAGCGCGTCCATACGCGCAGGTGCGGTCTCTGCAGGATCGCGGCGCGACGGCGCGACGGGTGGGATAGAAGGGTCAGGCATGGTGTTAGCTCAAGATTATAGCAAGCGTTTCACGCACGCATCTGCGGCATCTCATCGGCATGGTTTTCGAAGAGTGATGCCAGCATTTTCACCTATGAAAGCCATCCGACCAAGCTAGCGAAGTTATCATATGAGATGACGGAATAGACGTGACTTAATTCGAACCTTGTCCTGATGGGACAGGGAGCAAGGCGACCCGGCGCGAGCGCCGCCCATTCGGAGCGCCCATGGGCGCGTGAGCCAATGAAAAGGTGGCGGAGACGGAGGGATTCGAACCCTCGATACGCCTTTAAAGCGTATGACGATTTAGCAAACCGTTGCCTTCAGCCACTCGGCCACATCTCCGCAGATCAAGGCGAACACCCCTATAGAGGTGGGGCAGCGCGATTGCAAGGCGAGGACGCTCTCTCAAGCGATGTCTTCCAAATAGCCTGAATTGAAGCTCGATTACAGACATTGAGTGACCAGCGAAACTGAAAATGTCCACCGATACTGGCCTGATGCACCAAAGCGGCGTAGGCTAAATCGGCTATGGTGACCTTCTGACTTTGCGCATAGTGCGCTGGTGCGAATAAAATCGCACACGCATGCGAGGAGATCATGACGCGAAAGTATCAAATGACGTCACAACCGGCGCGAACGCGTTTGCTTCGCGCAGTGCTGTCTGGATCGATGGCCGGTATGGCCACTCAAGCCGCAGCTTCGGATTTATGCGTAGCGTGTCTCGGCCCTGACGCGACCTACGCCTGCGCAGTGGAAAACGCGAGCCTCGCAAACGAAGACCCGCGCTTACGCCTGTATTGCATCACGGAATTGGCCAAGGCTGGAGGACATTCGAGTTGCGCGATCAACCGCGCAGCAACATCTCCATGCGCAGGTGAACGCAGAGTGCTCGCTGCACCTGCCGGATTTAATTTCTCCTCGCCCGCCATTACAGCGGAGCCCGCCCTGCCACTTTCGGGAGCAGCGCCAACAGCTGCAGCCGGTCAGGCGCCGAACAGTGGTTCTTCGCCTGCAACGGTTCCCTCGCCCCCTGAGCAAACGACCGTGGTACCCAAATCAGAGGCACCTCCGAAAACAGTTCAGGAAATGGTCGAAAAAGGCGCAGCTTCGACTCAAAAAACGATTGAAGACACTGGCGAAGGGGCCGCAAACGCCGCAAAATCGACCGGCACAGCAATTGAGAATGCCGGTAGGGCGGTTGGTGACGCCGCCAAGAAAACTTGGACGTGCCTGACGTCCTTGTTCGGCGATTGCTGAGTTCGATAACTACCGGTTGAAATTCAATGCACCGTTGAAAGCCACTCACGCGCCAGTTTTTGAGCGCGAGCGACGTCCATTTTGCTCATGTCACGCGCCAGCTCTAAACGATATCGCTTGGCTTCGTCATTGCCGCGCATGGCAGACAAATTGAACCACTTATGGGCTTCGACAAGATCGACGGTGCCATCGCGGCCCGTGCAGTAGATGAGACCCAATTCGAACAATGCATCGGGCTGCCCACCCTGAGCTGCAAGTTCTACGACGTCACGCGATGAATAATCCATCCGCGCCATGAAACGCTCCCTAAACTTATATCAGCGGCCCGCAAGGCAGGCTTGATCGTGATGTCCCAACAACGGTTCAACTTTGCAGCCGTCGCTATGGCAGACGATGTCAGGGCATGGATGAGAACTGGTAAACGGCCGTATGCGTTAAAAATAAGCTTTTGATAATGTCTCTCACCAAAGCGGAATTGAACGCTCCAAAGAATAACAATCTTCCAATGATGAAAACTGAAAAAGGACTTTGTTTACACTCTGCGCAAACCTTTTCTAACCATACCAAAAGAAACTTGGGCATGACGAAGCAGGCCACGCGTCGAGCCATTCAAAACGACCATTCAGTTCGGGTTCATAAAGCTCTTGTTAAGCATACTGCCGACTAGAAATGAGCACGTGGGCACGCGCACATGCAACGGCTGGTATTGGGATTGATTGTGAGCCTGAGTGTTGCGGGATGTGCTCCTGCCAACGACTTTTCGCCGTCACTTCTGGGCGCTGGCGACCTGATTGATGAGGCTAACGCAGATGAATATGGGCGCGAACATGGTCCCGATCCCGCCATGCGCTATGTGACATCCAATAAAGTCCTCGGCGCCATGGCTTTTCAAAAAGCAACCGGCCGTTCTGTCGATCCGGAACGCTTATCCGGTCGCTGATGCGTGCTGAGAAGATATGCTATCTAGTTGCGCTATATCAGCCAAGCGTTTTTCCAACGTCCAATCCGCGCTGCACGGCAGGACGGGCCGCAATAGTGGTCATCCAAGCTGACAGCCTTGGGAACTGCGTTATCTCTTGCCCAAGCCCCTTCCACTGACGCACCCAAGGGAAGCTGGCAATATCGGCAACCGAATACTCGCCAGCTAAAAAGTCTTTGTCAGCCAGATTGCGCTCCATGACGCCAAACAGTCGCGTCACCTCTTGCGTGTAGCGATCCATCGCATAAGGAATTTTCTCAGGCGCATATTTCGTGAAATGAAAACATTGCCCGGCCATGGGCCCTAGCCCACCAACCTGCCAGAACAACCACTGTTCAACATCGGATTTGCGGCGTTCATTGGTTGGATAAAAGCGATCGAATTTGCGTCCAAGATATTGGAGGATGGCACCGGATTCAAAAATTGAAATCGGCTGCCCGTCCGGTCCGTCCGGATCGACAATAGCTGGAATGCGATTATTGGGTGATATCTTTAAAAATTCCGGCGCAAATTGTTCGCCCTTGCCAATATCGATCAAGTGCACTTTGTACGGCACGCCAAGTTCTTCGAGCATGATCGAAATTTTGTAACCGTTGGGTGTGGTCCACGCGTACAGCGAAATGGCCTCGTCGTCGCCGTCGTCTTGCATATCATTCCTTGTCTAATATCTCTGACGTCGCGACACTCACTATGGAATGAGCACGATCGAACCTGTGGTTTTCCGGGCCTCCAGAGCACGGTGCGCATCTGCCGCCTGGCTGAGGGGATACTTGTGATGAACTGCTATTTTGATGTGCCCACTTATGACCATTTCAAATAGGTCGGCAGCGTTCGACAAAAGATCACTACGTGCTGCCGTATAGGCGAACAACGACGGTCGTGTGGCGAAAAGTGAGCCTTTTAAGTGCGAAAGATCAAATGCTGGAACGGGCCCTGAGGAATTGCCGAATGACACCCAAAGCCCGCGCGGCTTGAGGCATTCGAGCGAGTTTGGAAACGTGTCTTTGCCAATCGAGTCATAGACCACATCGCAACCTTTGCCTTGCGTCAGCTCTGCGACGCGGGCGACGAAATTCTCAGACTGCGTATTGATGACGTGCGTGCAACCATGGGCGCGAGCGAGGGCTGCTTTCTCGTCGGTGCTGACAGTTCCAATCATCGTCGCGCCGATTGCGCGCGCCCATTGGCAGGCGATCAATCCGACCCCGCCCGCAGCCGCATGAAAGAGCAAAACGGTATCAGGCGTCACACGATACGTTTCTTTTAGCAAATAGCGGACTGTCATGCCTTGTAGCATCATCGCTGCGGCGGTGACGTCAGTGATAGCCTCGGGAATTTTGACGAGCCGATCGGCCTTCGCAAGTCGCTCTTGAGCGTAACTACCAGGACATCCCGCATAAGCGACGCGGTCTCCAACGCTCAAATCTTCCACACCATCGCCAACCGCCGAGATGACGCCCGCACCTTCTTGCCCAAGAATCGCCGGGAGCCTTGGTACCGGATATAAACCCGACCTGTGATAGACATCGATGAAGTTGACGCCGATCGCGGTTTGCTGAATACGCACGTCGCCCGGTCCTGGCACCCCGACCGCGACATCTTCGTAGCGCATCACGTCAGGCCCACCCGTGGCATGGATCTGAATTGCCTTTGACATCAATGTTGTCTCCCAGATAGCCCGCCCTCACTTGCCCTTCCGGACATGGCACGATGGCAGCAGGCTGCAAAGCCAGCGCTAAAGAACTGGCTGTTGTGTGGCGAATCCGACTAGCTAAATTTCCAATCTAGGCCCCACCACACACATGCCATGACCCTGCCATCGTCACATTCTACCGCCTGCACCTCATGACTTTGGAACAGCCCCCATACATGCCCGAAACCGTCAATCGAACCGAACGAAGGACGTCTTGGCAATGCTTTGCTTGGTGCTTCGGCGCGGCTTTGTGGATGGCCGCCTGTTCAGGCGGAAGCGAAACGATTTCATCACCGCAAATCGGACTGAGCTGTGTCGATGACAGCAGCCATTGCGTTCAACAGCGCGGCAAAGTTTTAGATAGCTACATGTCGGACAAGTCGCGCGCTTGGGTCAAACAGCCTGCAACGCCCGCAGCCTATGCGTCCGGCGTGCGCATGTTTGCCGTCAGCAAAAAGCGCAAAGAACTCTCCTGCGACGAATTAAAGCATGCCAAACGTGAGGCCGATGGTGCGAGTGGCTCTCTGCGTGGACCGGGTGGTAAGGGCTTGACCCCTGCGCAAATTTCGCGCGGCGTCATGCTGGCGAGTGATGTATCGCGAGAGATCGCGCGCGAAATGAGCCGTCGTTGCTAACGCTTGTTGGCCCAGGCACGCTTGAATGAGGCACAACTGGCGCTTATTTGCCTCAATCGAAGTTGTCTCGTACCCATCTGCCTGAAATAGAATTGCCCGGATTGTCGGGGCCAATGAAAGTGACCCCATGACTGTCCAAGATTTCGTTGCGGTCGTTGTTGCATTCGTGCGCGAACATGAAAGTTGGGCAGCGCCCATGGCGTTCTTGGTGGCGTTCCTGGAAAGCTTCTGCTTTTTGTCGATCCTTTGGCCAGGCACAGCAATTTTAATCGGCATATCCGCACTGCTTGCCAAAAGCGGCGTCGAGCTTGCGGTGCTGTGGCCGGCGATAATCGCGGCTGGCTTTGGCGGCACGCTTGGATATGCCATTTCCTATTGGATAGGCCTCTACTACAAGGACGAAATACGCACGCTTTGGCCATTTAATAAAAACACTGAAATGTTGGATCGCGGCCAAGTTTTTTTCGATAAATGGGGCGCGCTCGGTGTTTTCTTCGGTCACTTTTTTGGCCCAGTGCGCGCGGTCATTCCGGTCATCGCTGGCATGTATGCCGTTCCCCAATGGCAGTTCCAATTGGCCAACATCACATCGGCGTTCATTTGGGCCGCTGGCGTCATTGCGCCCAGCTACTTTGGCATCCAATACTTTTTTGGATAAGCGTGAAGTTGCGCAGGTAGGGTCCCGACTTGTCGAGACGCCCCATTGCGTTGCCGACCCACTTCCCCTAGACGAGAGCCAAATCAACCGCTTTGCAGCGCAACTTCTGCGCGCAAACTAGACCAACGGAATGAGCGCTATGCCGAAAACGTCTATGAAGAACGTCGCCAAGCAGAAGAAGAAGGCAGCGCGTAAAATTCCGCGGGCGAAAGTCACCCGCATCCAGGGCAACACCGCAGGCGTCCGTAGCCGCCTCAAAAAGCAGGCTGGCAAAGCGCGCGCCGCAAAGGCAGCGGGCTGAATTTAAACAGCCTATCGTTAAACACTGATCCAGTCTCATCATTCTGCCGTCGTTAAGGTGGTATGAGATGTTCTGTGCTTGCCAAAGATACCATCCCAGCGCTCTATCCGCCTTCGGTCAAACCGTCCGCGCGTGCATTGCCGTTGCTGCCATTCATTGCGCGCTTTGTCCGCAATCCGCTGCGCTCGCTTCCGCGCGCGGTCTATGAGCAGCCCATCGTCCTTTATGGCAAGAAGCGTCCGCTCGTCGCTTGGGTTACCGACCCGGCACTGACCGATATGATCTTGGTCAAGGACGCAACGCGGTTTCCCAAAACGCGATTGGATCGGCGCGTGTTGAAACCTGTGGTGGGTGATGGCCTTCTGACAGCCGAAGGCGATCACTGGCGCTGGCAACGCAAACTCGCCAGTCCGCTGTTTCGTCCAGCCGATATCATCGGCTACACGCCAATTATGGGCGACGCGGCACGCGAGCAGATCGCGCGATGGCGATCAAAGGGATCGTCGATAGTCTCCGATCTTAACAACGACATGACCGACACAACCTTCGCCGTCATCGCGCGGACGATTTTGGCTGGCATCGATGAAGCCGAGGGCGCCGAGATCAAACGCTCAGGTCACGCGTATCTCGACCCGATTGCTTGGGAAGTAGCTGCAGCCCTTCTACTCTTGCCGGAAACGTGGTGGCATCCCGGCAAGCGACGCATGCGCCAAGCAGCCATTGACGGGCGTGCTGTCGTCCAGCGGCTCTTGGAACACCGCAGGCAAAACGGTGGGGATGGCGACGACCTCGTCGCCCGCATGTTGTCGGCGACAAATCCCAATTCCGGCGAACCCATGACCGATGAACAACTCATCGACAATCTGGGCACGTTCTTACTCGCGGGCCACGAGACTACAGCCAAAGCCTTAACGTGGACGCTTTACCTGTTGGCGCGCGCACCTGAGTGGCAGGAAAGAGTGCGCGACGAAGTGATGTCAGTGACGGGTGGCAACCCGATCACTAGCGACCACATTCCGCAGCTCGTCATCACGCAGCGCGTTTTGAAAGAATCCATGCGCCTCTACCCGCCAGTCCCCGTCATGACCCGCGTCAACGCGCACGACGCTGTCGAGGTCGGCGGCAAATCTTTACCCGCGCCGACACTCATCGTCCTGCCAATCTACGCCATTCATCGCCACGTGGAGCTTTGGGACGATCCCGCCCGTTTCGATCCCGATCGCTTCTTGCCCGAGCGCGAAAGCACCTACCCACGCACACAGTTTATGCCGTTCGGATATGGCCAGCGCGTTTGCATCGGCGCAGCATTTGCGATGATCGAAGCGACCACAATTTTGGCAACGCTTCTGCAAGGCGCGCGCTTTGCTTGGGACGGGCGTCATGCGCCGGAACCGATCAGTCGCGTGACGCTGCGACCGGCCGGCGGCATGCCGCTCAAAGTCACGCTCATTTAAGCGCGAGAGTCGTCTTGATCGTTCACGTCAGATGCCGAGCTTCTGCTTCAAGATCTCATTGACGGCAGCGGGGTTCGCTTTACCGCCCGTTCCCTTCATCACCTGCCCGACAAACCACCCGAGCATGGACGGCTTAGCTTTCGCCTGCTCAACTTTATCAGGATTGGCCGCGATGATGTCATCGACGGCTTTCTCTAGAGCGCCGGTGTCAGTGACCTGCTTCATGCCGCGCGCTTCAACGATTGTCGCGGGGTCGCCGCCTTCGCTCCATACGATCTCAAACAGGTCTTTCGCAATCTTGCCAGAGATCGCGTTCGACGAAATCAAATCGACGATGGACCCCAACTGATCGGCCGACATCGGGCTTGCCGCGATATCCTTGCCTTCTTTGTTGAGACGACCGAATAGCTCGTTGATGACCCAATTGGCCGCGAGCTTACCGTCTCTGCCTTGAGCGACCTGCTCGAAATAGTCGGCCGAGGGACGTTCCGCGACAAGCACATTGGCGTCATATGCAGAAAGCCCGAAATCTTTCATGAAACGCGAACGTTTCTCATCAGGCAGCTCAGGTAGATGCTGCTGCAAACCATCGACATAGTCTTGCTTCAGTTCCAACGGCAGCAAATCGGGATCTGGAAAATAGCGATAGTCATGCGCTTCTTCCTTGGACCGCATGGAGCGCGTTTCACCGCGAGCAGGATCGAACAAACGCGTTTCCTGGTCGATCTTACCGCCATCTTCGATGATCTCGATTTGACGTCGCGCCTCAACCTCGATGGCCTGACCAATAAAGCGAATGGAATTGACGTTTTTGATCTCGCAGCGCGTGCCCAGTTCCGTTCCAGGTTTACGAACCGATACGTTGACGTCGGCACGTAGATTGCCTTTTTCCATATCGCCGTCGCACGTACCGAGATAGCGCAAGATCGTGCGTAGTTTGGTGACATAGGCCTGCGCTTGCTTGGCAGACCGCATATCAGGTTTCGAAACGATCTCCATCAATGCCACGCCCGACCGATTGAGATCGACGTACGAGTAATCCGGGTGCTGATCGTGCAATGATTTTCCAGCATCCTGCTCCAGATGCAGCCGCTCAACGCCAACCGTCAGCGCCTCACCATCGACATCGATTTCGATTTTGCCTTCTCCGACGACAGGCTGCTTGTACTGAGAAATCTGATAGCCCTGCGGCAAATCGGGATAGAAATAATTCTTGCGATCGAAAATGCTTTTCAGATTGACCTGCGCATTGAGACCAAGACCCGTTCGGATCGCTTGCGCTACACACTCGCGATTGATGACCGGCAACATGCCCGGCATTGCCGCATCGACGAGCGACACATGACTGTTAGGTTCAGCGCCATACTCCGTCGATGCACCGGAAAACAATTTCGCGTTCGATGCCACCTGCGCATGAACTTCCAAGCCGATCACGACTTCCCAATCTCCGGTATCCCCTGAGATCAAGTTGGAGGGTTTTGCAGCAGCTTCCGATTTCGACGAAGACATTCCAAGTTGCTCCGTATCGTCACTTATTAAATGCGCCGCACACATTTTACGGCACTAGAGGTTTCAACGTTTGAAGGCGTATCCTATGCGGGCATAGACCAAACCTGCGATCATCGAGGCCGCGAAAATGCCGGCAGCCGCACGGCCAAGCGTTGGTGCATCAGAAATCTGCAACAACGCCGCCACATACAATACCACGACACCCGCGAACGCACCGGCAAAGGCCGCAATCAGGATCTTGGCTGGTTCATCGGCTTTGCGACCCAGCAAAAAAGCAACGATAATTGTTGCCGGATTTAGCAGTGCGTAGAGTGCGACTTCCATCAACGGCACATCGGGTTGTAGTTCAGGCCCCACGCGGCTCACTCCCCTTTGCTGCGTTCGCCTCATGCGCTTTGCGAAGCTTTTCTTCTTCGTATTGCACGAACCAGCCGATCATGTTGCGCCACTGAGCCCCAACCATTTCGACCATCTCCGGTGGCAAGCCCTTATCGGTAGCCTGCGCCTTGACCCGGTCAATCACCTGCTGAATGCGCCATGGCACAACGGCACCTTCCGTCGAATTCATTTTCAATTGCCAAGCACGGTCAACATATCCGAAGCGTTCGGCGATCAGATCGACGAGTTGCGCATCGATGCGGTCGATTTCTGAGCGCACTTGGCTCATGTCCGCGCAATCCCAAGGACGTTTTGGGTCCATTGTCTCTTACCCTTTTATCCACCAGCGGTCAGGAACCGCAAATCGGCCTGCCGCATCTTCTATGACCTGAGCTGTGCGAAATAGCGTCTCTTCATCGAACGGCTTGCCGATCAACTGCAATCCAAGCGGCGTTCCTTGCGACGACAATCCCGCTGGAACAGATATGCCAGGTAGCCCCGCCATATTCACAGTCACCGTGAAAATATCTTCCAGATACATAGCCAATGGATCGCCGGATTTTTCCCCCGCTGCAAACGCAGGCGATGGCGTCGTCGGCGTCAACATCACATCGACCGTATTCCAAGCGTCATCAAAATCGCGCTTGATCAGTGTGCGAACTTTCTGAGCTTTGAGGTAGTACGCATCGTAATAGCCTGCCGAAAGCACATATGTGCCGATCAGAATGCGGCGGCGCACTTCTTTGCCAAAGCCTTCAGCGCGGGTCTGCTCGTAGGTTTCGGTGAGATTGGAGCCATTGACACGCAAGCCGTAACGCATACCGTCGTAGCGCGCGAGGTTGGATGACGCCTCCGCGGGCGCGACGATATAATAAGCAGGCAGCGCATACTTAGTATGAGGCAGCGAAATGTCGTGGATCGTAGCACCGGCGGCTTTTAACCAAGCAATGCCATCGTCCCATAGCTTTTGAACTTCGGCGGACATGCCATCCACGCGGTATTCGTTCGGCACACCAACGCGCAAACCTTTGACGCCCTTACCCAGCACGGCTTCATAGTCGGGCACCGGCATATCGACAGACGTTGAATCCTTAGCATCGTGGCCTGCCATGACCTTCAACATCATCGCCGCATCGCGAACCGTTTTCGTAATCGGTCCAGCCTGATCGAGTGACGACGCAAATGCGACGATACCCCAGCGCGAACAACGACCGTACGTCGGCTTGATGCCAACTGTGCCCGTTAGCGCCGCGGGCTGGCGGATCGAACCACCAGTGTCTGTTGCAGTCGCGGCAAGACACAAGTCTGCAGCAACGGCAGCCGAAGATCCACCCGACGATCCTCCCGGTACCAATTTATCCGTCGATGGCTTTCCGTTTTTTCCAATGCGACGCCAAGGCGAAACGACGTTGCCAAATGCGCTCGTCTCATTCGACGAACCCATCGCAAACTCGTCGTTGTTGAGTTTGCCAAGCATCACCCCTCCAGCATTCCAAAGATTTTGCCCAACGGTAGACTCGTAGGCTGGTACAAAATTTCCTAGAATTTTCGAGCATGCCGTCGTGCGAATACCGTTGGTACAAAACAAATCTTTGTTGCCGAGCGGCAGACCTTCAAGGGGGCGTGCATTTCCAGACTTCAAACGCTTGTCGCTCTCGTCGGCCTGCGCGCGCGCATGCTCCGGCGTCGGCAGCACATAGGCATTCAGCGCCGCATTGCCTTTGTCGATCGCCGTTAAAAAGCTGTCCGTCAGCTCGCGAGCGGAAAACTTTTTGGCAACAAGTCCGTCGCGGGCTTGGCTCAGTGTCAATTTTGTTAGATCAGTCACGAAATTAAATGTCCTTGCTCATTCCACGACTTTAGGCACAACGAAGAAATGATCTTCGCTGAGCGGTGCATTGGCCGTCACGATCCCTGCGATGTTGCCGTCGGTGATAACATCTTCGCGCATCGTGAGCGCGTGTGCGGCCACACGTGTCATCGGCTCGACGCTTACCGTATCGACGTCGTCGAGTTGTGCCACCCAATCGAGGATTCCGGATAATTCACCTTGAAGACTTTGAGCTTCCTCGTCGGAAATGCGAATACGCGCGAGACGCGCGATACGCCGGACGGTCGCTTCGTCGACCTGCATGGGACGTCCTTTACGTTGAAAGAAATCAGGATATCGAACCGCTCTCTTAACGGTCCCTGCGGCCCTGACGCAACCGTGGCTTTGGAAAAACTGTGGCAGAGTGGGCGTGCAAGCCGGTTCGATGTCCCTTACCGCTAAAAATTGTGGCACAAAGCCCCATGACCGAACCCGAGACAACAGCACCTCAAATACCCCAACCCGGCACAACCAGTGAGGATCCAGAGATCTTTAGTGCCGCTCTCAGCAGGAACGGCAGACTGATTGGAATTGATGCGGGAACCAAGACCCTGGGTTTAGCTCTGTCTGACGTCAGCCGCATGATTGCTTCTCCCTTGGAAACAATCCAGCGAACTAAGTTTTCTAAGGATGCGCAGCAATTATTGGCGCTTGCCAGCACCCACGAAGTACTTGGCTTTATCCTTGGACTGCCGCGCAATTTAGATGGCAGCGAAGGCCCCCGCGCTCAAGCAACCCGCGCGCTGGCCAGAAATCTGAATAAATTGACGCCGTTACCAATCCTGCTTTGGGATGAAAGACTAACCACAGCACTTGCCGAGCGCATGCTGATCGACGCCGACCAAAGTCGAAAACGACGCGCCGAAGTCATCGACAAACTTGCGGCCACACTGATCCTGCAAAGCGCACTGGATCGCTTCGGACAAATATCGCGGTGACGATCGCGGTTCACGCAAACTAATTGTGACGATCAGCAAAATCTGTTTGCGCGCCACGCGCGCGTCGTAACGCCGCCGCATTGGTTGCACACACTCACACAAACTAAGTGACGTGGATATTGTCGCAATGCGTAACGCTACAGAAGTTGTCGAACCACGCAAACGAACACTGCGCGCCACGCAACCCCTGCCCGCTAGCGCGTCAGTGGACGACGTCATCAAATGTTTCCAACGTGAATTGCGCGGCGAGGTAAAGCGCCTCGTCCGATCATCACCACGTATCGCAGAATTGACGACGGTTTATCCAGGCATGTTGGCAGCCTTAGCGAGCGAGCGTGGCTCGGCTGCACAACGTCGAGAGGCGATCGCACTCATCCGTGACGGCGCACCCTTAAAGGTAGTCGCGCGCGTTCTCGACTTACCGATGTGGTTGCGGCGCCTACCGCCAGACGCCTTTGGCTCCCTACCGAGCCAACTGCCACAAAGCGAGAAATTCGGTCGCCGCATCGTCGCACGGCTTCCCCGCTTGCGCGAAGAAAGCGCTTTCTGGCTACAGTCCATTCTGTTTGCCGAACGCGCCTGTGACGAAGACTTCGCGACTTGGCTCGCATCACAGCGCATTTTTACTGATGGCGGTGACAGCCAAAAATTATTCGCAGTATTGGCCGCCTATGCATGGTTCTCGCGCCAACCGACTACGGAAGCGCATCGTCTCATCGTCGTCCCATGGCGACCCGAAATTGCTTTCGACACGGCGTTATGCGCGGCCAAAAGCTGGTTCAATCGCGTGCGCTTGGTGTTGCAGCTACCGACGGGAATGATCGAAGATGCTTGGCTCGCATCGGGCGAAGCGCGCGGCTACACATTCAAACCCTTGCTGAACCATTCTGAAATACTCGGTGAAGCGCAAGCCATGCAGAATTGCGCCGATCAATACGCCGAGCGCATTGTGCGAGGAAAATGTCGGCTATTCTCGGTCCAATCGAATGGCGTGCGGTGTGCCACGCTCGAAATCGGCCAACATCCGCGCGAAATAGGCGTGCTTTCCATTTTGCAGCTCAAAGCGCGACACAATTCGGCGGCCACCTTGGACGTTTGGCAAGCAGCCTACATGTGGTTGGCACAGCAGCAGGGCCTGAAGCGCATTCCGCCCCTGACACCATCACACGTGCTGAATGGCACATTCGACCAGACAGCCTGGCAGCGAATTATGTCGCCTTATCGCGACGCCGTGGGTGCGGCCGAATGGTTCGATACAGCGGCATCAAATTTAATGTTTTGCGCCTACGACGCTGAAATGGCTGATTTAGCGCGGCGCGGCGGTGTCTCATCGTGGCTTTTCACCTGAGCAACCCGCGCTTTGCGCATGACATATTCACCGCCAATTAAGCACGCGCAGCAAGTGACTGCGTCGAGCGCTTGCCCCGCACCGAGACTCCCCCTATAGAAACGCCTTTAATGACCCAAAAGAAATCCCAGAGCGCGATTGTCAAATTTCCGCGCCGCCATCTGCTGACCTGCGAAGGTTTGTCGGCAGCAGAAATCAATTTCCTGCTCGACCTCGCAGATAAAGCCGCCGACCACATTCGCCAAGGCGGCCCCAAACGCGAACTGCTCGCGGGCCGCACGCTCATCAATCTGTTTTTTGAATCGTCCACACGCACGCAAGCCTCCTTTGAGATGGCAGGCAAGCGTCTCGGCGCTGACGTGATGAACATGAATGTTGCAACCTCGTCGGTGACCAAAGGCGAGACGCTGATCGATACCGCTGTCACTTTGAATGCAATGCGACCCGACATGATCGTGGTCCGGCATCATGCCGCTGGCGCTGTCGAGCTTCTGTCGCAAAAAGTCGATTGCTCTGTCATCAATGCCGGCGATGGAGCACACCAGCACCCGACACAAGCGCTCCTTGATGCACTGACCATCCGTCGTGCAAAGGGACGTATCGCCGGTTTGACGGTCGCCATTTGCGGCGATGTCCTGCACTCGCGCGTGGCCCGTTCAAACATCAATGTGCTTAACACGATGGGCGCGCGCGTGCGCATTATCGCGCCCTCCACGCTGCTGCCGTCGGCACCCGAACGCCTGGGTGCTGAAGTGTTCACAGACATGTGGAAGGGCATAGAGGGCGCAGACATCGTCATGATGCTGAGATTACAGCGCGAGCGCATGGACGCGTCTTACGTGCCATCGAGCCGCGAGTTCTTCCACTTCTTCGGTCTCGATCACGAAAAGCTTGCCCGCGCAAAACCTGACGCCCTCGTCATGCATCCCGGCCCCATGAACCGCGGTGTCGAAATAGCATCCACCGTGGCTGACCATTCCCGCAGCGTCATCCGCGAGCAGGTCGAAATGGGCGTCGCCGTGCGCATGGCGGTGCTCGAAGCGCTTGCAGCACATCTTGGACATGCCGAGCGCGCCGCATGACAATACCACCACTTAAAGCTCTCGAAAAAACCAAGCCCACCGGCACCGCGACCGTATTCATCAACGCGCGCATCATCGATCCGGGAACCAACCGCGACGAACCCGGCGGGTTGCTGGTGAAAGATGGCCTCATCGCCGATATCGGTCCGCATCTGCGCCGCAACGCGCCCGATGGCGCGACTGTGATCGATTGCAAAGGCCATGTGCTGGCACCCGGCCTCATCGACGCTCAGGTATTTACGGGCGAGCCCGGGTTCGAACATCGCGAGACATTAAAAACCGCGAGTCACGCAGCAGCCGCCGGCGGCGTCACCACCATCGTCGTGATGCCAGAAACCAATCCGGTCATCGATCAAGTGGCACTCGTCGATTTCATTCAGCGCCGCGCGCGCGACAACGCCTACGTTCACGTCCACACCATGGCGGCAATGACGAAGGGTCTGAAGGGCGAGGAGATGACCGAGATCGGTCTGCTCAAGCGCGCGGGCGCAATTGCTTTTTCCAATGGCAAGTCGAGCTTGGCCAACACGCGCGTTATGCGCAACATTCTCAACTACGCTAAGGATTTTGGTGCCCTCGTCGTGCATCACACCGAAGATCCATACTTATCTGGCGCAGCTTCTATGAATTCTGGCGAAGTCGCCTCTCGCCTCGGCTTGCCAGCAGCATCCAAACTTGCCGAAACGATCGTGCTCGAACGCGACGTCCGGCTCGTGGAAATGACCGGTGGGCGCTATCATGCGGCAACCATCAGTTGTCAGGAAAGCGTCGATGTCGTGCGCGATGCCAAACAGCGCAAGTTGCCGGTCACATGTGGCGTCTCCATCAATCACCTGACGCTCAACGAAAACGACATCGGGCCGTATCGAACGTTCTTCAAAATACGACCGCCGTTGCGTCGCGAAGAAGACCGCATGGCGATGGTGCAAGCGGTAGCCAACGGCGACATCGACATCGTCGTATCCAGTCACGATCCACAAGACGCAGACACCAAACGCCGCCCATTTGCAGAAGCCGCCGATGGCGCTGTCGGCTTGGAAACGTTGTTGTCGGCAGCACTGCGTTTGGTACACGCAGGTGACATTTCCCTGTCCGCCATTTTGAAGGCGATGACCATCAATCCAGCGCGTCTTCTCGGCCTGCACTCTGGGCGTCTCGTGAAGGGCGCGATTGCGGATCTCGTGCTGTTCGATCCGGGCGAACCGTGGGTCGTCAACAAGGACATGCTGCGTTCGCGCTCGAAGAATACACCGTTCGATGAGGCCAAGATGCAAGGCCGTGTTTTGCGAACGGTGGTTGCAGGCGAAACGGTCTATGAATACGCTGGAATTGAACGGACGTAATGCCGTTCGCTAAAGCACAAGCACAAAGTCCAAAATCATGAGCCCCCTGTCGTCGTTTATTACTTTGATGGCTGGTGGCCTCTGGCACTGGCTGCTTTTGGCGCTCGCACTTGGATACTTGCTAGGGTCGATCCCATTTGGCGTGCTACTGACGCGCGCGGCAGGACTGGGTGATGTCCGAAAAATCGGCTCGGGCAATATCGGCGCCACCAACGTCCTGCGCACTGGCAATAAGAAATTGGCTGCAGCAACCCTGATCCTCGATGGATTGAAAGGAACAGCGGCCGTGTTACTCGCAGCCTCAATATACGGTCAGGCAGGCGCACTGCTGGCAGGCCTTGGGGCCTTCCTGGGGCACATCTTCCCGGTGTGGTTGAAATTTCGCGGTGGTAAAGGCGTAGCGACCTACATCGGCATCTTACTAGGGCTTGCTTGGCAAGGCGCGGCGATATTCGCTGCCGTTTGGCTTTTCGTCGCTTGGGCCTCACGCATGTCGTCGCTAGCAGGGCTCAGCGCCAGCATCGCAGCGCCATTGGCACTTTGGATGATCGGATATCCAGAAATCGCAGTGCTGGCAGCTGTGATGACCCTGCTGATCGTGTGGACTCACCGTAGCAACATCGGTCGCTTGGTCCGAGGTGAGGAGCCGAAGATCGGTGGCAAAGTCTGACGGCGATCACGCGTCGCTCTTCCAAAGCGCACCATTGCCGATCGCCAAGCTAGGCCCTGCCGAAACGCTCGCCTGCTTGCGTTTGATCCGCTCTGAGAATGTCGGCGCGGTCACCTTCCGAACGCTCATCAATCACTACGGCGGAGCCTCACGTGCGCTCCAAGCTTTGCCGGAATTATCACGACGTGGCGGCGGCAAACGGGCCATTCGTTTGTGCAGCTTGGAAGACGCCGAAGCTGAGATGGATGCTGCCCAACGCGCCGGTGCGACCCCTCTGTTCACGATTGAACCGGGCTACCCCGCAGCGCTAGCGGCCATCGACGCGCCACCACCGCTACTGTACGTCAAAGGGCGTATAGACCTACTGAACAGGCCCTCAGTCGCCATCGTCGGATCGCGCCAATGTTCCGCTGCGGGTCACAAACTCGCGCGTCTCTTTGCAGCAGGATTGAGCGAAGCCGGATTTGTTGTTGTCTCGGGACTGGCACGCGGCATCGACGGCATTGCGCATCAAACGGCGCTACCGCATGGCACGGTCGCCGTCGTCGCTGGCGGCATCGACATCATCTATCCACCCGAGCACGCAAAGCTTACGGAACAAATAGCCGTTGAGGGCTGTCTCGTCTCCGAGCAACCACCCGGTTTCAAACCGCGCGCGCAAGATTTCCCGCGCCGCAACCGGATTATTTCAGGCATGTCGCTTGGCGTCGTCATCGTTGAAGCGGCGGCTCGCTCCGGCACGCTCGTCACAGCCCGCTACGCAGGCGAGCAAGGTCGCGACGTGTTCGCTGTGCCGGGCCATCCGCTCGACCCACGCGCTGAAGGTACCAATCGACTGATCCAACAAGGCGCGACGTTGGTCGTCAGCCCCAAAGACGTCATCGAACTTCTCAAACCGATGGCGGGACTGTCAGAGACGCGTTTTGGTTTGTTGATGCCCGAGGCAGTCAGCACTTTACCCACGAGCGCTGAGGCGCATCCGCCGGAAGTCGGTGAGGTCATTCACGAAAAAATTCTTCAAGCTCTTGGACCAGCACCGGTCGACATCGATTCTGTCGTCCGCGCCACAGGGCTCTCCATTCGCGAAGTGCAAATCGCCGTCTTGGAATTAGCGCTGGCTGGCAGACTTAGCCGTCCAGGCCCAGGGCTCATCTCAAGATCATAAGGCGAGAAACCGACCTAACGCCCGTAACCTTTACCATGCACTTGCGCCAAAGCTTCTGCATGCGAAAGCGCCAACAACGTGCTTAAGGTCTGGCACCCATCTCGCTCGGCCAAGTGCTTCAATTCACCGACCATATCGGCCAGATAGAGTAGCCTTTCCTGGCGTTCTAAGGCCCCAGACACGCCGTTCTCTTGCTCTTGCCTGATCTCTCTTCCAGCCACGCCGCCCGCCCTCACGCCTGCCCTTCAGTGCCTCTGAAACAGGGTTAATGAACTCTCCATAAGGTTGCAATACAAAAAATAGATGCACCAAAGGTGGCAAAACACCCCGTTTGACAGGTGTGCGGCGATCAACCATGTTCCCCGCCCACCGTCGGGGCCGGATGTAAGCGCCGCTATCTTATCAACCGGGGCGGGTACTGCCCGCCAAGGAGCGCAAGCGCGAGATGAACGTCGTTATCGTCGAATCCGCCGCTAAGGCCAAGACAATCAACAAATATTTGGGCTCTGGCTACAAAGTCATCGCATCCTACGGACACGTTCGCGATTTGCCGGCCAAAAACGGATCTGTTGAGCCTGACAACGATTTTGCGATGCACTGGGATGTGGACAGCAAATCCCAGAAAATCATGCGTGAGATCGCAGACGCCGTGAAATCAGCCGATAAGCTGATTTTGGCGACCGACCCCGATCGCGAAGGCGAAGCGATTTCCTGGCACATCCTGGAAATTCTCAACCAGAAAAAGGTCATCAAGAAAAATCTTGAGATCGAACGCGTGGCTTTCAATGCCATTACTAAGCAATCGATTTTGGCAGCACTTAAAGAGCCACGCAAAATCGACCAGCCCCTGGTTCAAGCCTATCTCGCACGTCGCGCTCTCGATTACCTTGTCGGCTTCACGCTGTCTCCGGTGCTGTGGCGCAAATTACCAGGCTCTCGCTCGGCCGGGCGCGTGCAGTCGGTCGCGTTGCGCCTGATCTGCGATCGCGAAGCCGAAATCGAAGCGTTTCGCACCGACGAATATTGGACCATCGAAGCCCAGCTTTCGACCGCCAAAAACGAAGACGTGCGCGCGCGTCTCGTGGCAATAGATGGCACCACGCTCAAAAAACTCGACATCAAAGACGAGGCGTCGGCAACTGCCATCAAGGCTGCAATCGAAAACCAATCGTTCCGCATTGCATCGGTCGATAAAAAAGCCACCAAGCGCAATCCCTATGCGCCATTCACAACATCGACGTTGCAAATGGACGCCTCGCGCAAGCTCGGTTTTTCAGCCAAGCAAACCATGCAAGTCGCCCAGCGCTTATATGAAGGTGTCGATATCGGCGGCGAAACCGTCGGTCTCATCACGTACATGCGAACCGACGGCGTGCAGATCGTGCCCGAAGCGGTCGGTCATATCCGCGATATGATCACCGCTGAATATGGCAAGCAGTACACGCCGTTCGCGCGTGAATATAAATCGAAAGCGAAGAACGCGCAGGAAGCGCACGAGGCAATCCGGCCGACCGACCCACGCCGCACACCCGATATCGTCCGCAAGCATTTGGATAAAGACCAAGCCGCGCTTTATGATCTCGTGTGGAAGCGCACGATTGCCAGCCAAATGGCTTCTGCCGACATCGAACAGACCACTGCTGACATCGCCGTCCAGGGTCGCGATGGGAAAGCCTACGGCTTGCGCGCAAACGGTTCGGTTGTGACATTCGATGGCTTCCTGAAAGTTTATGAGGAAGGCCACGACGATCGCGTTTTGACGATCCCCAAAGGCAAGGACGACCCGGCCGCCGATGGCGACGAGGACAGCCGCCGATTACCGCCTCTTTCCGCTGGTGACACGCTCAAAGACAAACAGATCGACGCCGATCAGCATTTCACGCAGCCTCCGCCGCGCTTTTCCGAAGCAACGCTCGTCAAACGCATGGAAGAACTTGGCATCGGCCGCCCATCGACCTACGCTTCGACGATGGCCGTGCTGGTTGATCGCGACTACGTCAAAATCGACAAGAAGCGATTGGTCCCTGAAGACAAGGGCCGCCTTGTCATCGCGTTTCTCGAAAGCTTCTTTGCGCGCTACGTCGAATACGACTTCACAGCCGACCTCGAACTCAAGCTTGACCTGATTTCCAACAACGAACTCGAATGGAAAGATGTTCTGCGCGATTTCTGGCGCGACTTCACAGGCGCGGTCGGTGAGATTAAAGACCTGCGCGTTGGCGAAGTTCTTGACGCACTGAATGAAATGCTCGGGCCGCACGTATTCCCCGCCAAAGAAGACGGTAGCGATCCGCGCGCATGCCCTAAATGCGGAACAGGCCTGTTGAGCTTGAAGATCTCCGGCCAATACGGTGCATTCATCGGCTGCGGAAATTATCCCGAGTGCCGCTTCACACGTCAGCTAAGTCAGACCGGCGCCAATGGCGATGCTGCACTCGATGGAAAAATTCTCGGCTACAATGACGACGGCGTTGCCGTCACACTGCGTACCGGCCGCTTCGGACCTTACGTTCAATTGGGCGAAGCCGAGGGCGATGAAAAACCCAAGCGCTCGAGCCTCCCCAAGGGCGTCGATGCAGCGACACTCGACTTCGAGCGTGCACTACAATTGTTGTCGCTCCCGCGCGAAGTTGGCCTGCACCCAGAAACCGCTACGCCGATCACGGCTGGTCTTGGCCGCTATGGTCCGTTCATTCTCCATGATGGCACGTACGCCAACGTCGAAAATATCGAAGAAGTCTTTTCCATCGGCTTGAACCGCGCGGTCACGTTGCTCGCTGAAAAACGCGCTGGCGGGGGTAAAAGCCGGTTCCAACGCGCAGCCGCAACGGTTCTGAAAGACTTGGGCGAGCATCCGACCGAGGGTGGCAAAATCCAGGTGTTGTCGGGCAAGTATGGCCCTTACGTCAGCCACAACAAAGTCAATGCCACGGTTCCTAAAGCCAAAGACCCCACCAACCTAACGGTTGATGAAGCTTTGGCACTCATCGCAGAGCGGATCGAAAAGGGCGGCGGCAAATCGGCTCGCAAGAGCAAAGCCGCGGCAAAGTCAAAACCATCGAAGACACCGAAGGCTGCAAAGTCTTCCGAGGCATCAGACGAGAAACCTGCGAAGAAACCAGCCGTCAAGAAACCCGCAGAGCCAAAAGCTCCAGCGAAAAAAGCAGCCGCGAAGAAAACCGCGAAGTCGAAGGTGTCGTGAAAAAAAAGCAGGCCGGTCCGCCCAAAAAATCTAAAGAGGCGATGCGCCCGGCAGAAGGCGGCCTGCCAAGTAAAGATCAAATCATAGAATTTCTGAACTCGGCCCATGGCAAAGCGGGCAAGCGCGAGATCGCCCGCGCCTTCGGCATCAAAGGCGGCGCAAAAATCGCATTGAAACGGCGCTTGGCTGAAATGGCCGACGAAGGCACCGTCGCAGGAACAAAAAAAGACCTACGCCAGAAGGGTAACTTGCCGCCGAATACGACGCTTGAAGTCACCGGTCGAGATGATGATGGCGATCTGCTGGCCAAGCCCCTGTTCTGGGATGACGAGGATGGCAAACGCCCCGTTGTCCGTCTGCTTCTGCGCGATCATCCGCTCGATGGCGAGATCGGTATCGGCGATCGCATCCTGGCTCGCGTTCGAAAGCTTGCCGACGACGATGCCGGTGCGCAATTCGAAGCGACACCGACCAAGAAACTACCGCGCGACAAACGTCGTCTGCTCGGCATCTATCGCACGTCAAAGCGCGGCGGCGGCACGATCGAACCCATCGACCGCAAGGATCTCAAATCATGGGGTATCCTACCCGGCGATACGGGCAACGCATCAGACGGCGATCTGGTGCGTTTCGAACTCGTTCGCCGCGATCGACTAGCCATTCCGCGCGCGCACATCGTCGAGAGCCTCGGCAACCCCGATGATGAGCGACAGATTTCGTTGATCGCTATTCACGCGCACGGCATTCCCGAAGATTTCCCGGAGAGTGTCATTGCAGAAACGGAAAGCCTAGAGCCGCCCAAGCTTGCAGGCCGCACCGACCTGCGCGACTTGGCCCTCATCACCATCGATCCAAGCGATGCGCGCGACCACGACGACGCAGTCCATGCCGAACCTGATACCGATCCACGCAATTCCGGCGGATGGATTGTCACCGTCGCCATCGCCGACGTCGCCCAATACATCCGACCCAACACCAAGCTCGACCGCGAGGCTCAGTTACGCGGCAATTCCGTATATTTTCCCGATCGCGTCGTGCCGATGCTGCCGGAAAAGATTTCCAACGATCTGTGTTCGCTGCGCGAAGGCCAAGAGCGACCTTGCCTTGTCGTGCGCATGGCCTTCGACAAGCACGGCGAAAAACAACGCCACACATTCTTGCGGGCCATGATGCGGTCTGCCGCCAAGCTGGCCTATCAAGAGGCACAGGCAGCCATCGATGGACATCCATCAGAGAAATGTAAACCTCTGCTAGAGCCAGTCTTGAAACCTCTTTGGGCCGCCTATGCTGCCATGAGTAAGGCGCGTGACAAACGCGGGCCGCTCGATCTCGATTTACCCGAACGACGCATTCTGCTCGACGACAAAGGTCGCGTCGCCAATGTCATCACGCCAGAGCGCCTCGACGCCCACCGCCTGATCGAAGAAATGATGATTCAAGCGAACGTCGCAGCCGCTGAGTCGCTTGAAGAAAATCGCACCGCTTTAGTGTACCGCATTCACGATGCGCCGAGCCAAGAGAAGCTCAAAGGCCTGAAGGATTTCCTCGAAACCCTCGACATGAAAATTCCTCATGCCGGCAATCTCAAACCATCTGCCTTCAACACAATCCTAGACAAAGCCAAAGACCTTCCAGTCCCTGAACTGATCAATGAGGTGATCCTACGATCGCAATCGCAAGCCGAATACAATCCGCGCAACATCGGACACTTCGGTTTGAACCTAGCGAAGTACGCGCATTTCACATCGCCCATCCGCCGTTATGCCGATCTGATCGTGCATCGCGCGTTGATCAGAGCACTCAAATTGGGTGACGGCGGATTGACCGACGAAGAAATCGAACGCCTGACATCGGTTGCAAAAGCGATCTCCGATACCGAACGTCGTGCCATGGCAGCCGAACGTGAAACCGCAGATCGCCTGATCGCCGCGCACTTGGCAGACCGTATCGGCGCAACATTCACCGCTCGCATCTCAGGCGTGACCCGCACCGGCCTTTTCGTACGCCTCAAAGATACGGGTGCAGATGGATATATTCCCATCGGAAGTCTTGGAAACGACTATTATCATCATGTCGAAGCAGCCCACGCACTGGTTGGCGCACGCTCTGGCGAAGGCTATCGACTAGGTGACAATGTCGAAGTTAAACTGTTGGAAGTATTACCTTCAGCAGGTGCACTGCGATTTGAAATGTTGACCCCGGGCAAGCGCGGTCAATTTGCAGCATTCAAAGCGGGCGGCGGAAGGTTGCCACGCAATCGTCCTTCACGCGATGGCAAGCCGTTCCGTCGCAGCAGATAACGTTCGCTGCGGCAGTGCCGTCACTTGACCAAAACGAGACGCAGAACCAATTTGTACTCTATTCGAAAGGGTTCAAAAATGTCTCCACATAATGGTCCTAATCATGACAGCGAGCTCGACCGCAACGCTTGGAGCGGCCTAGGCCGAGGCTTACGTCAGGTTTGTCCGGCCTGCAACGAAGGCGCGCTTTATAAAAGCTATCTCAAGGTGAATGACGCCTGCCCCAAATGCGGCACTGAACTGCATCATCACCGCGCCGACGACGCACCGCCCTACTTCGTCATGACGATCACCGGACACATCATCATCGGTGGCATTCTGATGTTTGAAAAGATGTATCAGATGAACCCTTGGCTCCAATTGGCGATCTGGAGCCCCATCACGATCCTGCTCACGCTCTGGCTATTGCCACGCATAAAAGGCGCCTTGATCGGCTATCAGTGGGCCCTCAAAATGCACGGCTTTGGCGGCAGCGTCGATGACGAGGTCCAGTTCATACCGGATGCACCTAAGACGCTTGCTTGAAGGAACATGGCGACTCTAGGCAACCGGTCAGGCACATCATAACCTCATATCTATGACACTAACCCCGACCGATCCTGAGCCGGAGGAAAGTTCTGTGGCCATTCGCGACGCGGCCTGCGTAGTCGTCGTGGACAAGACCGGCGGAGAAGCTCGGCTCTTGATGGGCCGCCGTCACGCCAATCAAATTTTCTTACCCGACAAATGGGTGTTTCCCGGCGGACGCGTCGATCCTATCGATGAACAAACCGCCACGAGTGAGCACAACAGTGCACCAGACGTCACAGCGGGTCTGCCGGATTATCTAAAGCCGTTCGCGCGCGCCGCAGTGCGCGAGTTGCGAGAAGAAACGGGTCTTTCGTTGCACCCCAATGTCGCCAGCACCGATCTCGCAACAGCACCACTTTTGCCATTAGCGCGCGCGATCACGCCACCGGGACGCATACGTCGTTATGATACCTGGTTCTTTATGGCCCAGCGCCAATCCTTCCAAGACACCCTTGGATCGACAGACGATGAGCTGCTCGATCTGGCTTGGTTTGCGATCGGTGAAGCGCGCCGCTTGGACATCCCAAACATTACGCGGTTAGTGTTGGAAGACGCCACAACATGGATCGCGGGTGAAACGCCAAGATTTCCCAAGGAAATCCCCTTTTACTATCAGGATGGCCAAGGTTTTAAGCGTACGATGCTGGCCTGCGACCAGTCCGCCTTACCGCCTTGACACTATGCGATCCATGCGTATGTTGCGCGCTTCCTCCAGATATTCCATCCGGACCTGAGACCCGAGGCCAACGCCATGGCAAAACCTGTTACTCAAAAAATCAAGCTCCTGTCATCGGCGGGAACCGGCTTCTTCTACGTCACGAAGAAGAACCCACGCACATCGACCGAGAAGCTTGTTTTCAAGAAGTATGACCCTGTCGCGCGCAAGCACGTCGAGTTCAAAGAAACTAAAATTAAGTAATGAACTTCTGCTGAGGCTCGCGAAGCACGACTGATCGGAACAAACAACCTTAATAGTTGTCGAGCCACCAGCGAAGAATTGGTGGCCAGGATCCGAAACAAACTCGGCAGCGGGGTAAATCGTTCCGAGATAGTCCCAAGACCCTGGCCGTAACCAGGCGAGGTTCAAAGAGGGCGTTGTCCCTCACCCAGCTTCACGTTCGACCCACTGCGACCTTCGAGGAGGCCACTCTTGTGGCCGCTGGGATCGATACGTACCCAGACTATCAGGTTATGCGGCGGACCCAATAGTCAGGGATATGATATCGACGGCCTGAACTTGAGATGTCTGAAACTCAGGACGCCGAAATTTCGTAACTAATAGCGAACGAGCTATTAACCGTTCAAAGTCGTGCCAGAAGTGCACGGCAAATGCAAGTTTTGCATTGCGTGTGATGATTAGGCACCGATTCCATCATGATCTAAATGATAGAACCTGGGGCAAATCATTGATTTATAATGATATTTCAGAGCTTGAAGATCGCCAAGCGCGGTCAGCATCAACGATGCAAGTTGAACACACGCGCTCCAGAATTAGGCAGCATCCGCAACGACACGATTACGCCCACGGCGCTTGGCGGCATAGAGCGCCATATCTGCCCGCTTAAAAATCGTCTCTGGCGTGTCGTCGCTATGTTCTAGCGTGCCCAAGCCGATACTTGCCGTCACGCGAATTCCAAGCTGCGGATTGAGCATGAAATTGTCCGCTGCAATGCACGCGCGCAATCGCTCGCCGACCTGATACGCACGCGCCATTTCCGTGTCTGGCATGATAATAACGAACTCTTCACCACCCAACCGGCAGGCAAGGTCTATGCCGCGCGTATTGCGTTTGATGCGGTTGGCAAACTCGCGCAACACAGTATCGCCAGCGTCATGACCGTGGGTATCGTTGACCACTTTGAAGTGGTCGATGTCGGCCACCAACATCGACAAACTGCGGCCCGTACGCAGCGAATCCGACACCAGCGTTTTGAGGTGGCCTTCCATATAACGGCGATTATGTAACCCCGTCAGCGCATCCGTAATCGACATCTCGACGCTTTCGGCGAGCCGATGACGCAGAAAATCAGAATGCCGTTTGCGCTTAATCTGCGTTTTTACGCGCGCCAGCAGTTCGTGGCGATCAATCGGCCGCATGAGGTAATCGTTGATGCCCATATCGAGCCCGCACATCAAGCGCGCCTCATCACCTGGCTCAACTAAGATAATAATCGGCAGATGCCGCGTGCGCTCAAGAGAACGAACTTGCGAGCATAGTCTCAACCCGTCGGCATTTTGCATCGACAGGCTAACGACCAGAAGATCGAAATTGTGTTCTGTAAGTTTGATGAGTGCCGTCTGCGAATCCCGCTCGGCAAATGCGTCGTTTGTTTTCGATAGCACTTCTAACAACCGCGCAGCGGAGCGCGGATGATCGTCCACCACGAGAACGCGGCCAGATCGGCCAGACAGCGCCCTGGCAAACGCGCCATCGTCAGGGATGCCCATATCCTTGCCGGTCGTGGCACGCATCATCATCTCATCGTTGAGCATTTTGAGGCGAGCGAGATTTTTAACGCGCGTGATGAGCGCGATATCATCGACCGGTTTTGTCAGAAAATCGTCAGCGCCGCTTTCCAAGCCCTGAACCTTGTCGGACGGCTGATCGAGAGCCGTCACCATGACGACCGGCAAATGGTGCGTGGCCACGCTTGACTTGATCCGGCGACAAACCTCGAACCCATCCATACCGGGCATCATCACGTCGAGCAGCACGACATCGACGCGTTCGCGTGACAGAATATCGAGCGCCTCGGAACCGCTGTAGGCGGACAAGACTTCGAAATACTCAGCCTGAAGCCGAGCTTCTAGCAGCCTGACGTTCGCCAGAATGTCATCAACGACGAGAACGCGAGCAGTCATAGGTTTCTAACTTGCCCAACTGAAAGACACTGTTACAATTTCGACGGGCCAATAAATCGACGCACCGTCTCCAAAAAGGTCATGACGGAAATGGGTTTTGAGATGTAGGCCTCACACCCACCCGATCGAATGCGCTCTTCATCGCCCTTCATGGCGTATGCCGTAACAGCGATAACCGGTATCTGGCGCAGCTCGTCGTCGTCCTTGAGCCACTTGGTCACTTCGAGGCCAGAGACTTCCGGCAATTGGATATCCATTAGGATAAGATCGGGGCGATGCTCGCGCGCCAAATCCAAAGCCGACAATCCGTTGCGCGTTTGAATAGTCCGATAGCCATGAGCTGCCAGCAGATCGTGGAACAGCTTCATATTCAGTTCGTTGTCTTCGACGATCAGCACAGAGCGTGTGGCAAGCCTAGGATCAACAGGCCGACGCTCGACGGTGGTGCGGGATTCCTGATAGGTCATGGAGTTCGCCCAATCGCCTCTATTTCTTTGTTAGTGCACCGATTCTCATTGAATTCTCAGACTTACTTTGCCGTATGAAGCTGTAACCAACAGTTAAAACTGGACACGAACGAGGGCTCAATGAACCGCGTTAAGCCAACACCTTTGGATTTGGAGGGTGCCAGCGCCCTGGCTTTACAAGCGTTAACGTTTCTGGCGGGGGACACCGCAAGGCTCAGCCGCTTTTTGTCATTGACGGGGATTGGTCCGGCCGAGCTACGCGAAACGGCCGCAACCAGCCAATTCCAGGCCGGTGTGCTCGAACACCTCTTGGGTGATGAAAGTCTCTTACTGGTATTTGCGGCTGAAGCTGGAGTTGCTCCAGAAATGATGGCCCCAGCGCAAGCGCTGCTCGCCAACGACGCTGAATGAAGCGTCGTGCAAGAATCTTAATGAACAGTATCGTCCTTACATTTGCCGGGCTCTAGAAAGGTCAAGTCTGATAAGTCGCCATTAATGGCAAATTCACCATAGTCGATCTTCAGGTCGCCGGTGATGCCGTTTTCATAATAGCGCACCGACAATTCATAGGCAGGTATCGAGTCCTGTTTGTTCTTGCCGGGTTCAAAGTACGAAATCGACATGGGCCACGAGTCGAATTCTGCCAAGCGTGCCTGATCCGGAAAAGCCGCCGTTGATTTGACGGGACCACGCTGAAATTTTTTGCCGATTGCAGCCGTGGTCAAATAATACTTGTCACCCTTTTCCGACCCATCAAAAAGATTTGCAGTCGCCAACTGACGCCCAGCGCGCGCTGATTCAATCAGTAAAGCAGCGTGCTGCATTGGAAAATAGACATCCGATGGCAGTGGTACTTTCTTCTTGGTCGGCTTGACCAAATCTACGGTCGCCGATGCTTTGCCCTTATCGCGCATAGCGTTGCCTTGGCTGGCTTCTGCGATAGTTTCGTTTTGATACTGCGTGGATGAAAACTTCAAACTCTTGCCAACCAACTGCTCAAGGCTTGACGTTCGCAGATCATTGACCGTCTCAGCGCCCTCTTGATTGGTCATGCGAGAAACAAAACGCATAGTCTGCGTGTAGCCATCACACACCGACCCAGTCAGCTCATAAACCATCCGCCCGGTTAACCCAGCTACTCCCGAGCCCGCAGCCGTGCTAGCCAGCGAAATATCATACACGGCACGATGCGGCGAAAACTTCACCGGCGACGAAGCTGCCATGGCATGCGTAACTCCCGCCAAAACAGTTACGAGGGAGACAATGACGGGTAGCATCACTTTTCTAGTCGGCTTCAAAATCAGAGCACTCCAACGCGTGAAGACCACAGGTGGCCTAACGAACATCTTATCTAGTCACCACACCCCGCCATTGCAAAGTGGCACGACCGCGGCCACAACACGCTTATCCATGGCGTCGTCGAAAAGGAGCGCATGATGCCCGAAATCTATGAAGCAAAGCTCATCGCCCTAGGTCTAGAACTGCCGCCAGCCCCCCAACCCGTCGCCAATTATGTTCCAACCCTCATAAGTGGGGATTTACTCTTTATTTCGGGCCAAGTTTCCAAAGATGCGACAGGTCATGTCATAGCAGGACACGTCGGTATAGCCTGTGGCGGCATAACGGTTGAGCAGGGCGCGCAGGCTGCAAAATTGTGTGCGCTTAACGTATTGTCGCAAGCAAAAGCTGCACTCGGCAGTCTTGACCGAATTGAGCAAGTCTTGCGTCTGACAGGATTTGTCGCATCCCACGCCGATTTCCGCGATCAACCCATGGTCATCAACGGCGCATCGGATCTGATGGTTGCGGTGCTAGGAGACCGCGGGCGGCATACCCGCTCCGCTGTCGGCGTTGCCAGCTTGCCGATGGGTGCAGCAGTCGAAATCGATGCCATAATCAAGGTGCGATAAACGATGCTTGACCGCTCGATTTTTCTGCGGCCCATAGCACATCGTGGCCTCCACGCGGCACGACGCGGCATCATCGAGAATACGCTACCCGCTTTTGAGGCCGCACTTCGCAAAGGGTACGGCATCGAATGTGATCTGCGCCCAGCAGCTTTGGGCGTTCCCATCGTCTTTCATGATCTCACACTCGAACGAGTGATGATGGGACGCGGACCCATCGCAAGCTACGCGCTTGCCGACCTCAAACGTCTGCGTTATCGGCATGCACCAACAGTCTCTGTGACAACATTCGCAGAACTTCTTGATTTCGTTGACGGCCGCGTGCCGTTGTTGGTTGAAATCAAAAGCGAATGGACGCCACCTGATATCGTTTTTCTCAAAAGGATCGCGCGATTGGCGTCGAGCTATCGTGGCCCGATTGCGCTCATGTCGTTTGATCCAGCGGTCATGGAGGTGATCAAAACGTTTGCTCCGACAATACCCCGCGGAATCGTTTCGGGTAGCTATGCGGGAACTGGATGGTGGGATCGCAGACTATCGCGCACACGCGCTGAAGCTCTCAAAAATCTACGGGAATCTGACACTGTCACACCAGATTTTATCGCTTACGAAATCGGCGCGTTGCCGTCGACCATCACAGAACACGCGCGCAAAGTTCACGGTCTCCCGCTCTTGACTTGGACGGTGCGCACTGTGAAGGAACGGGAACGCGCGGCACTTTGGGCCGATGCCATGATCTTTGAAGGCTTCGAACCGTAGTTGCGAAAAACGTTCTCAACCTGCTTTCGAGCGCTTGGCGGTCTCGTAAAGTGGCAGAACGTCCGGCAAATTCGTTTCAATATACTTGATGCGTGCTGGGCCCGATGGATGTGTCGAGAACCAAGCTGGCGGCGTGCGCTTGCCAGCCTCCGCCATCTTATTCCACAATGAAATCCCAGCACGTGGATCATAGCCCGCCCGCGCTGCCAGCTCCATACCAATAAGATCGGCTTCACTTTCATCGTCACGACTAAATTTCAAAGACAACAATCCGCCACCCACACGCGCCAATTCACCGACGTTGCCGCCCACGATCACGGCAACGGCGATAGCACCAACGTTTGTGAGCATAGATTTTGCCGCGCGTTCACGGGCGTGCTCACGCAACGCATGGGCGATCTCATGCCCCATAATCATAGCCACTTCATCATCGGTAAGTCGAAGCTGATCGAGAATACCCGTAAAGAATGCAATCTTGCCGCCCGGCATACAAAAAGCGTTGATCTGCTTGGAAGAGATCAGATTGATCTCCCACTTCCAGTCTTTTGCGCGGGCATTGAATTTCTCTGTAAACGGCAACAAATCGGCAGCAATGCGCCGCAAGCGCTTCACCTGAACGTCATCGTCACCGCGCAAAGCATCATTCTTGGAAGCTTGATTGGTCAGGTCCGTATATTGCAACGAAGCGGTATTTTCGAGCTTCTCGGCCGACACCAAGTTGCGCAAATAAGACGGATTGCCGATTTTGACGCCGTCACGAGCTATCGCAATATTGACGCCAACAGCAACCAACAAAATAGCTACGAGCGCGATGCCCCTGGATTGCCACATAACTGTTGCCTCACGATCAGCGAAAATCGTGCGATAATGTATCGCCGCTGAAAACTAACTTATGCAATGCCCTCACGGTCTCCAAGAGCACAATACGGTGCTCGTGATCTTTTCAGCGGGCGCGACGTAAAATAGTCGTGGTCTCTTCTGCCGAGATATCGGCTCGTAACGGAATGTCATGATCGAACCTGCACATGTCACAGTCAAAGTCGCGGGATCGATCAGCGAAATTTCCCAAACGGACTGGAATGCTTGCGCGAACCCTCACCCTGAAAACTACAATCCGTTTGTCACATACGCATTTCTGAAGGCTCTCGAAGACAGCAAATGCGTGGGTGGTGCTTCGGGTTGGTTGCCACGTCATCTATATCTACAAGACGAGACCGGCAAAACGAGTGCTGTCGCGCCCTGCTACATCAAGCTCCACAGCCAAGGCGAATACGTCTTCGACCATAGCTGGGCCGAAGCATACCAGCAGGCAGGCGGACGCTATTATCCCAAGCTTCAAATGGCGGTTCCATTTACGCCCGTTCCTGGCCCGCGCTTGCTCGTGAAGCCGGGGCCGCGCGCGGCAGCCGACCAACTGGCCTTGGCAGCCGGCGCCATAGAACTGGCGCGACAGGCGGGGCTTTCATCCATCCACGCAACATTCATAGATACCGATACGCAATCGCGGTTATCGACGCTCGGCTATCTGGCGCGAACAGGACAACAGTTTCATTGGGACAATGCCAACTATGCGACGTTCGAAGATTTTCTGGCGACGCTGGCATCGCGAAAACGTAAAGCAATCCGAAAAGAACGCTCAGATGCCTTAGCGAATGGTCTCAGTATTGAAACCCTAACGGGACGCGAAATCACAGAGACGCACTGGGATGCATTCTATGACTTCTACATCGACACTGGAAATCGCAAGTGGGGGCGGCCATATCTCAACCGCGAATTTTTCTCAGTTCTTAGCATAACGATGGCCGAGGACTGTTTGCTCATGATGGTCAAGCGCGATGGCCGCTATATCGCCGGCGCTTTGAATATGATCGGTGGCGATTGCCTTTATGGCCGCTACTGGGGCGCGATCGAGCATCATCCGTGTTTGCATTTCGAAGTTTGCTATTATCAAGCCATCGAATACGCCATAGCGCACAAGCTGGCCCGTGTAGAAGCCGGTGCCCAAGGCGAACATAAATTGGCGCGCGGCTATCGTCCGGTCGAAACCTATTCGTCGCATTGGATAGCTGATCCAGGCTTGCGCCAAGCCATCGCGCATTACCTCAAACGCGAACGCAAAGCCGTCACCGTAGCCAACACGGAACTCGCCGAGATGGGGCCTTACCGAAAGACCAGCGCCTAAGTCCACATACTCCCTCTTTGCGAAGCGCTGGCATTTGTCCTACACGAAACTGCACGACTGCAGCGTTTCAAGCCAGGAAACGGAAATGACCTACGACGCCAACAATATCTTCGCTAAAATACTACGTGGCGAAATTCCCTGTCACAAAGTTTATGAAGACGAAGACGTGATAGTTTTCATGGATGTCATGCCCCAATCGACCGGTCACGCGCTGGTCGTTCCCAAAGCTTCCTCGCGCAATTTATTGGATGCCGACACAGCCGTTCTGGCGAAGCTTCTGCCTCTGGTGCAAAAGGTTGCAAGTGCAGCCAAGGTAGCCTTTTCTGCAGATGGCATTTCCATCATGCAATTCAACGAACCCGCTGGCGGGCAGACGGTGTTTCATCTGCACATTCATGTTATCCCGCGATTTGATGGCGTTTCCCTCAAGCCGCATACAGGCAAAATGGAAGAGAGTGCCGTCCTCGCGAGCCACGCAGAAAAACTAAAGGCCGCACTCAGCGCAGTGGTTTGAGCCATAGTTTAGACTGTGCTGCGTTCTAGCCTTCCATCTGTTGGCATGAGCGAGGTTTCTATGACAACTGTTCTCATCATCGGTGCCAGTAAAGGCATAGGTCTCGAAACCGTGAAGGCTGCCTTAGCCGCAGGCCACGATGTGCGCGCGTTCTCAAGATCTGCGGCAAGCATCGCAATCGAAAATCCGCGCCTGCAAAAGATAGCGGGCGACGCACTATCAAAGCCGGATATCGCAGCAGCTCTTCCAGGAGCAGACGTCGTCATTCAGTCGCTCGGCGTCGCCAGCGCGCAAGAACTGATATTCGGCACCACATTGTTTTCTAAATCAACTGAGCTTCTTATCGAAGCCATGGCAGTGAGCGGCCCCAGGCGCTTGATTGCTGTAACGGGGGCCGGCGCTGGCAACAGTCGAGGTCGCATCGGCTTTCTCTATGACAGCGTCATGTTCCCGCTTTTGCTGCAAAGGGTCTATAGCGACAAAGATATAGCCGAGCACAGCATCCAAAAGAGCGGTCTCGAGTGGACCATCGTCAGACCTGGTGGCCTGACCAACCGCCCAGTCACCGGCCGCTATCACGTACTGACCGACATGAAAGACTGGCGCGGCGGGTTTATCTCGCGCGCCGACGTTGCCGATTTTCTCGTCAAGCAGGTGACGGATAGGAGCCTGATCGGCGCGACGCCACTGCTGATAAGCTAATACCGACGCACTCAACCCATTTGCCATGCTCGCATGAAGAAAAAAAACGCCGGGACATGACCCCAGCGTTTTATTTTCATTCGCAACAGAAAACCTCAATCGTCCTTCTTGCGGCGTGGCACACTCGGCACTGCCCCTGACGACTTAGGCTTATCGGCCTTGTCTTTTGGCCCTGGCAGAGCCTTCTTCGGAGATGCATCGACGAGCACGGGCTGCGGACCATCGTCCTCATCGTCCTCGGACGACCGACTTTTTTTCGAAGGATCGGCTGAGACGTATTCAAAGCTCAACGCACGATCATCGCCCTTGCCCTTCATCAGCACTTTCACCGTGCCGCCGTTTTCGAGTTTGCCGAACAGCAACTCTTCCGCCAGTGGCTTCTTGATGTGCTCTTGAATGACACGCCCAAGCGGACGCGCACCAAACTTTTCGTCGTAGCCCTTTTCAGCCAGCCAACGCGCCGCATCTTCCGACAACTCGATCGACACACCACGGTCGGCCAACTGCGCTTCCAGTTGGAAGATGAACTTCTCGACCACCTTGATGATGATCTCAGGCGGCAATCCCGAGAACGGCACGACAGCATCGAGACGATTGCGAAACTCCGGCGTAAACATCTTGGTGATGGCTTCGGTGTCCTCGCCTTCGCGCTTCGAGCGATTGAAGCCCATGGCCGGTTTTGCCATGTCCGATGCGCCCGCGTTCGTCGTCATAATGAGCACGACATTGCGGAAGTCGACGGACTTGCCATTATGGTCCGTCAACTTGCCATGATCCATGACTTGCAACAGGATGTTGAACAGATCAGGATGCGCTTTCTCGATCTCGTCGAGCAACAAAACCGAGTGAGGATGTTGATCGATGCCGTCTGTGAGCAATCCGCCCTGATCGAATCCGACATAGCCTGGCGGCGCACCGATCAAACGCGATACGGTGTGTTTCTCCATATATTCCGACATGTCAAAGCGCAACAGCTCGACACCCATCAAGCTTGCCAATTGTTTGGCAACTTCGGTTTTACCGACACCTGTAGGGCCTGAGAACAGATAGCAGCCAATCGGCTTTTCTGGTTCGCGCAAGCCTGCACGCGCCAGCTTAATAGCACTCGTCAAGGCTTCGATGGCTTGATCCTGACCGAACACGAGACGCTTCAAATCACGACCGAGATTGCCAATCACTTCGGCATCGCTCTTGGTGACCGTCTTTGGCGGAATGCGCGCCATGGTCGCGACAGTCGCCTCGATCTCCTTGGTCGTAATCTTTTTCTTGCGCTTGTTTTCAGGCACCAACATTTGCGACGCCCCTGTTTCATCGATCACGTCGATGGCTTTGTCGGGCAGCTTACGATCATGGATATATTTGGCCGAAAGTTCGACTGCCGAAATGATCGCTTCGTTCGTGTATTTGATATGATGGTAGTCTTCGAACACCGATTTCAGACCCTTCAGGATCTCGATGGCATCCTCGACGGTCGGCTCCTTGACATCGATCTTCTGGAACCGGCGCACGAGCGCGCGATCCTTCTCGAAATGCTGACGATATTCTTTGTAAGTCGTCGAACCGATGCAACGCAGTGAGCCTGACTGCAACGCTGGCTTCAAAAGGTTCGAAGCATCCATCGCCCCACCCGATGTGGCGCCTGCGCCAATCACAGTGTGGATTTCATCGATAAAAAGAACTGCGCCATCGTAGGCTTCGATTTCCTTCATCACCGCTTTCAGGCGTTCTTCGAAATCTCCCCGATAGCGCGTACCAGCCAGTAGCGAGCCCATATCGAGCGCAAAGATGGTGGCATTCTTCAAGACATCCGGTACCTCACCGTTGATGATCTTGCGCGCCAAGCCTTCCGCAATCGCTGTCTTGCCGACGCCGGGATCACCGACGAATAGCGGGTTATTCTTTTGCCGACGGCACAGAACTTGGATCGTGCGCAAAACTTCCTGTTCGCGCCCGATCAACGGGTCGATCTTGCCATCGCGTGCTTTTTTGTTGAGGTTCACACAATACGTCGAAAGCGCATCACCTGCTTTTTTCTCATCGCCGTCGGTGCTCGTTTCCTCATCTGCGCCACGCACGGGTCGAGGTTCAGACAGCCCAGGCCGCTTGGCGATCCCATGAGCGATATATTGAACGGCATCGAAACGCGTCATTTCCTGTTCCTGAAGGAAATACGCCGCATGACTTTCGCGTTCCGTCAGTATCCCAACAAGAACGTTCGCGCCGGTTACTTCCTCCCGGTTCGACGTCTGGACATGGACGATTGCGCGCTGAACGACGCGTTGAAAAGAGTTCGTGGGCTGCGCATCACGCGCCGTTTTAGAAACGATAGGTTTCAGTTCCGTATCGAGATACTCGACGATGCGCCCGCGCAACTGCTCCAGATCGACCGAACATGCGCGCATCACAGCGGCCGCATCACGATCATCGACGAGTGCCAGCAACAAATGTTCAAGCGTCGCAAATTCGTGCCGTCGCACGTTCGCATATTCCAATGCGCGATGCAGAGAGGCTTCCAAACTTTTTGAGAGTGACGTCAAGTCAGTCCTACTCTTTCTCCATGGTGCACTGTAGTGGATGGCCATGCTGGCGGGAAAAATCCATGACCTGCGTCACCTTGGTTTCAGCAACTTCGTACGTATAGACACCGCAAATTCCGACGCCTTTGTGGTGAACGTGCAGCATGATGCGAGTCGCATCATCTTGTCCCTTATTGAAGAACCTCTGGAGCACAAGAACAACGAACTCCATTGGCGTAAAATCATCGTTCAAAAGAAGAACTTTATAAAGACTTGGCTTCTTCGTCTTGGGGCGCGTTTTGGTAACGACGCCGGTTTTACCCTCGTCATCGCCATTATCGCGACGAGACCCGCCATCCGAGCCGTCTTTGCCCGCTAAACGAATAGAACTTTGCGTGTCCATAGAAACGTGGATCGTCATCTCAACCTTAAATTGCTTCGTCGTGGTGCGCGGCGCCAAGCCAAAAGTCATAGCTTATGATGCTGGCATCACAGTCCGCCCCGAAATACCTCGCCGTCAATTCAGAACGTCTCATAGCTATGCTTACGGCCCCCAAGTCTGATGCGATCCATACCAGATCAGCGAACCCAATATAGTGCTGGTTTGGTCACCAGAGAATAGTCGCAATGAAATCCTGCCAATGACTATCCAAAAGGTGCTGATGCCACGACCCTGAAAAGCAGCATACCGTCGGAACGCAACCAAGCGGCTGGAGGCCTTCCTGCTTATTGCCAGAAGTGTTTAGAAGTCTCTCAAGCAAAGTTGACCCATTCTCAAATATTTCTTCACAATTAAGGCTGCCGGATACCGCTTCGGAACACCTCTGAACGCGATATTTACCGGTGGCTTAACCGTAATTCAGGCCCCATGATGTAGAAATAGAGAACGACGTCTTTGGAGCACCACACCGGCGCGCCCAAAAGACGCCTAAAAACAATGCTTTCTCCGAAAAATCGGAGGGTCGTCGTTCGGGGTCATTTCACAACTCTCCCGTTCGACTGACATGGGTCATCTATCCACGACCTCGTATTTTCGAGGCACGGGCACGAGGGACGGCGTTTTGTTGCGACGTATTTCAGTCGATTGGCTCCGTTTGGTGAGCCTCATGACCTGCGTGAGTGTGGCATTGTTGCCCACCGTTGCGCATGCGAGCAAACACGCGGCCATGGTGATTGATGCCAACTCGGGCGAGGTTTTGCACAACGAAGATGGCGACGAAATCCGCCATCCCGCGTCCTTGACGAAAATGATGACGATCTATTTGGCATTCGAGGCGCTGCAATCGGGCGACTTGAAAATGACAACGCGCATTCCCATCAGCGCCTATGCGGCCGCCGCTCAGCCATCGAAAATCGGTTTTGAGGTCGGCGACACCATCTCGGTGCGCGATGCCATTAACGCGCTCATCACCAAATCTGCCAACGACGTCGCCATCGCGCTGGCTGAAAAAATCGGCGGCTCACATGCCAACTTCGTGCGCATTATGAATATTCGTGCGCGCGACCTCGGAATGAAAAAAACCCATTTCGAGAATTCATCGGGCCTCCCAGACCCTGACCAAGTGACCACTGCGCGCGATATGATCACGCTCGGCTTGCGATTGCAGGATGATTATCCGGCTTACTACCCAATGTTTGGCACGCGGACTTTCAGTTACGCAGGCAAAAGTTATCGCAATCACAACACGCTCCTCAATAGCTTCCAGGGCATCGACGGCATCAAAACCGGCTACACGCGCATGTCGGGCTTCAATGTCGTGACATCTGTGAAGCGCGGCGGCAGACATATTGTCGGCGCTGTGCTTGGTGGCGCTAGCGCCGCCACGCGCAACGGCGAAATGCGTGTGCTGATGACACGCGCCTTGTCTCACGCATCCACGAACAGAACCCGCAAACGCGCGCCTCTCCTGATTGCCAAATTAAAATTGTCTCCCAAGCTTGCCGCGCGCCCCGCGCAGAAGGTTATGAAAAACACCGACAAGCCGATGCAGGTTACAGAGGCAGCCGCCAAAGCACCGACAATGAAACCGTTTGCAACCTCCATTGAGCCCGCAAAAGCGCCAACAGATCGCGCAACACCAGCGCCCATCGCAGCATTACAGACGCAGCTTCCACCAGTTCAAATTTTCAAAGTGAAGCGCGTGATGGTTGCCCCTCGGCAAGGTCCACCAGCACCGGAGTCAAACCCCGAGCTGACGACGGATGTGACGCCGCAAGCCCCAGTCGAAGTTGCGTCCAAGCCAAGCGGTGAACCGACAGCCAGTGTCTATACCGTGGCAAGCGCGCCGCCCGCATCAATTGGTGACTTGATTACAAAATCATTGGCGATTGACGAAGGCTCTGGAACAACTCAGTCAGCAATATTGCCTCAAGCAGCAGGTCAAACGGATCGACCAGACGTAGGTGCTGCTGAGAGTGACGCAACCGTTGAACTCGCAATGGTTGGAGCGCCGCGACTGTCGCCCAGAGAACCGACTGATAATTCTGCCGAAGCATTACAGCCATCGACGCTACAAGCTCAGGCTAATGCGCTAGCACAGCACGCAACACCTGTGACCGTTGCTGAAGCCAAAATAGAACGCAAAGCAGCCGAGCAACTCCCCGGGTACGTGATTCAAATCGGCGCATATGTGTCTATTGACGATGCGCAACGGGCTTTGCAAAGCGTCCAAACGCAGGCTTCGACCTTACTTTCGGGTGCAGCGACAGTCACGCAGCCGGTAGAAAAATCTGGACGCACAATGTATCGGGCACGTTTTTCTGGCTTCGATGCCAACCGCGCAACATCGACCTGTTCGCAACTACGTCGCCAATCCATCGACTGCTTTGTGATTGCGTCTCAGTAAAGCTGAAATCACGTCTAAAATCTCCATGAATAGGACTTCAAATCATGCCCGGAAACGACAACACACCTGTATCCAAGTCGTTTCCTAAGCTTGTGAGCTTTCAAGCAGCTTTACCGATGCCTGAAACATTCCGCCCACCTGCGGAGCGGATCGTTTCAGGGGATCCTGTCCAACGCGCCCAAAACTTGTTTGCCAGCGAAGACGGTCGCTTCAACAGCGGCATCTGGCACGCCGAATGTGGCATGTGGCGCGTCGTATTCACCGAGAGCGAGTTCTGCCACATCCTCGAAGGCATCATCGTCGTGCGCGGTGACGACGGCTCGGAAGTGACATTCAAAGCCGGTGACGCATTTGTTTCACCCGCTGGCTTCACCGGCACGTGGGAAATCGTTGAACCTGCGAAAAAGTTCTACGCCTTCTACGAATAGCTAAAGTTCAATCGCGTCCAGAGAGCAACGTGTAGTTGCCGCCCGTAGCTGTGATGTCGGTCGAACGCGTGCGTTCGGTTGCAAACCGCATCAGATAATTCGGCCCTCCGGCTTTCGGACCCGTGCCCGATAAACCTTCGCCTCCGAACGGCTGCACGCCTACGACGGCGCCAATCTGATTGCGATTGACGTAAACGTTTCCGACGCGCGCATGCTCGGCCACGTAGTCAGCGACACTTTCAATCCGGCTATGAAGTCCGAGCGTCAAACCATACCCGGTCGCATTCAACGCCGCGATGACGCGATCGAGATGCCCGCGTTCGTACCGAATGAAGTGCAAAACCGGGCCGAAAACTTCGCGTTCCAAGCGAGAAATGCGATCCAATTCGTACAGAGCGGGCGTGACGAAGGTGCCTGCCCGACAAGCCTCAGGCATCGGTAAATCGACCAACTCGCGGCCCTCGCGCAACATGCGCACCTTATGACCTTCGAGCGCGTCTTGAGCTGCTTCATCAATCACCGGTCCGATGTCGGTCGCGAAATCGAGCGGATCGCCAACATCGAGGGCCTCGACCGCTCCCACCAACAGCGAACGCAATCGTGGAGCCGCATCGTCCTGAACGAACAGCACGCGCGCAGCCGAACATCGCTGACCGGCACTGTCGTAGGCAGAGCGCACGGCGTCCCGCACCACCTGCTCAGGCAAGGCTGACGAATCCGCAATCATGGCATTGACGCCACCGGTCTCGGCAATAAACGGAACGATAGCACCACGCCGATCGCACAGCGATTTTTGAATGGCCCATGCCGTCTCGTTCGAGCCTGTAAACACGACGCCTTGGACGCGCACATCGCGCACCAGTGCTTCGCCAAGCTTGCCGCCGCCCGTGACGAGGTGCAGCACATCTTTAGGCACCCCCGCTTCGTGCAGCAGCTTCACCGCCACGTAAGCAGCGATGGGTGTTTGCTCGGCAGGTTTTGCAACGACCGTATTGCCTGCGGCCAGCGCTGCCGCGATCTGTCCCGTGAATATCGCCACCGGAAAATTCCACGGGCTGATACATGCGAAAACGCCACGTCCACGCAGGGACAAGGTATTTTCTTCGCCCGTCGGCCCCTTCAAAACCACGGGTTCAGAAAACAACCGTCGCGCTTCAGTCGCATAATAGCGCAAATAATCGACGGCTTCGCGCAACTCGGCTTGTGCGGCTTCGAGCGTCTTTCCAGCTTCGCGCACCAAAACACTCAGCAAAGCGATGCGATCGCGCTCATACAGATCGGCAGCCACTTCGAGCATCCGTGCTCGATCATGAGCAGGCGTCGCCTCCCACCGCTTCCACGCACCGACCGAAACTGTAACCGCTTCATCGAGAAGTGCTGGCGTCGCCAGCCGCAACATTCCCGTACGCTCGCGTTTGTCATGGGGACATAGCAACAGCGTGGCCGCTTCACCGCCAACCGTTGCCTTGCCGTTGACAATGGGACCAACTTGGACCGGATTTTTTGCATGCCGCAAAATTTCACTGATCAATGGATCGCGGACGTGTTGCTCGGTGAACGCCAAACCGGCAGACGCGCGGCGAACTGGTTCGAAAATATCACGCGGACGAACCAACAATGCTTTGCGTTCACCCGATAGCCGCTCACGCTCGGCAATCTCGATGGGGTCCGCGATGACTTCGGAAATGGGCATCTCAGCGTCGGCAACACGATTGACAAACGATGTATTCGCACCGTTTTCGAGCAGCCGCCGAACCAGATAACCTAGCAAGTCTTCATGCCCACCAACCGGCGCATAGATCCGACAGGGTCTTTGAAACGCGCTATCAGCCTGGACTTCATGGTACAGGGCCTCACCCATGCCATGCAGGCGTTGATATTCGAACGGCACGGACGCGCCCGTTACGCGCGCGGCGGCAATGGTATGTGCGTTATGCGTGGCAAACTGCGGATAGAACGCCGTCGGATCGGAAATCAGCAAACGCATGGCTGCGAGGTACGAAACATCGGTATGAAGTTTGCGTGAAAAAACCGGGTAGTCTTCCAGGCCGCGTTCTTGCGCCCATTTGATTTCACTGTCCCAATACGCGCCTTTGACAAGACGAACCGGGATGCGCTTACCGGTTTGATCGGATAGACGCCGCAGCCAACGCAGCATGGGCACCGCGCGCTTACTATAGGCTTGCACGGCGATGCCAAAACCATTCCAACCATCAAGCGTCGGATGCACAAACGTTTCACCGAATAAACCGGCCATGATATCGAGCCGGTCTTGCTCTTCGGCATCGACAGTCAGCCCCAGCCCCTTCGAGCGGGCTGCCCGCGCGAGCGTCAAGAGACGCGGCGCTAACTCGCTCAACAGGCGTCGTTCCTTACCAGGCTCGAAACGTGGATGCAGCGCCGATAGCTTCACCGAAATCGAAGGCCGGGCAAAAATGGCATCGGCATTGGCTGCCGTGAATGGACCTGCCGCAGCGCCGACGACGTCGATGGCTGACATGTAGCGCTGATAATAGCGCTCCGCATCGACCTCTGAGCGGGCTGCCTCACCCAACATGTCGTAGGAAAAGCGCGTCCCTTGCAACTGCTGAGGCTTGGCGCGCTCAACGGCATTTTCAATCGTCGTGCCTAAGACGAATTGATCGCCCAGAAGTTTGACGGCCTGTCGCACTGCCATGCGGATGGTTGGCTCACCCGACCGAGCGACGAGGCGTTTGATCGCTTGAACCGGGTTTGCACCTTTGGCATCGCGCAATTTGACCAAGCGACCGGTCAGCATCAGCCCCCACGTCGAAGCATTGACGAGAAGATTGTCAGATGCACCCAAATGCTTTTCCCACGCCCCTCCCGAAATTTTGTCGGCGATAAACGCGTTGGCGGTCTCGGCGTCGGGAATACGCAAAAGCGCCTCGGCCAGACACATCAGGATCACGCCTTCGTCGGTGGCGAGCCCGTATTCGTGCATGAAAGCGTCGATGCCAGCGTGTCGCCCTTCGTTCGTGCGCGCCGCCTGCACGAGGCGACGTGCGATATCGGCGGACCGGCGACGCTCGTCTTCGGTCGAAGCGGCGCGCTCAATGAGGGCGCCAACCAAACGATATTCGTCCATTAGGTGATGCGCGGCAATTTCGTCACGTGGCGGAAGCAGCCCCGTACCGTTCTGAGTGTCACGCCTGAGTGCCGCAACCATGAAAAATCCTGAACCTAATCAATGCCCGTGCGATTCGTTGACGCCTAAACCTAGCAGACTAGGTCGCCCTTGGCTGCGAGACCTTGACGCGACCGCCCCAGCAACGGCACGACTGCACGATTAAATTTTTAATGCCCCTATCCAGGAGCCTCGATTGTCCAAGTCCGCAAAAATCATCCGGTCCGTCAAAGATCTACGCAAGCAAATCGCCAAGTGGCGCGCATCGGAAAAAAGCATCGCGTTGGTGCCGACGATGGGCGCACTGCACGATGGCCACATCTCGCTTGTCAAACTGGCCAAGAAAAAGGCTGACCGTGTGGTTGTGTCAATCTTCGTCAACCCATCGCAATTCGCCCCAACCGAAGATTTATCGCGCTACCCCCGCGACGAAACCGGCGACTTAAATCGACTGAACGCGGTTGAAACGGATCTCGTTTGGGCACCAGACGTCTCGGAAATGTACCCAGATGGGTTTTCGACACGCGTAACGCCGGGCACGACCTCGCAAAATCTGGAAGGTGAATTTCGACCACATCATTTCGGCGGTGTCGCAACAGTATGCTGTAAATTGTTCAGCCAAGTGACCCCCGACATGGCCATTTTCGGAGAGAAAGACTACCAACAGCTTGTTGTCTTGCGCCAGATGGTTTGCGATCTGAACTTGCCGTTGACCCTGGTCGGCGCGCCCACCCGTCGTGAGAAAGATGGCTTAGCACTGTCATCGCGCAACACGTATTTATCAGTCCAGGAACGCGATATCGCCCCTTCACTTTACGCGGCGATTTCAGATGTAGCTGATAAAGTCTCCGAAGGCGCCGATATCTCGGCATCGATCGCTGCAGCCAAACAAAAGCTCATCAGTAACGGATTTACCAAAGTCGATTACCTCGAAGTTTGCGACGCCGACACATTGGTTCCAATTGTGACGCCGACCGACCGACCTTTGCGTGTTCTGGTCGCAGCATGGCTTGGCAAAACCCGACTGATTGATAACGTGGCGGTTTAAAGCAATCACGCCCCACCCGTGTCGCTGACGCCACAGCAGCAGCTTGCCCATGGCAGGCCGCATCAAGTCCAGGCTATAAGAGCCCATGCAAGATTCGCCTGCGTGGCTTTCACCCCGCGTCGCGTGCCACGCTGAGTGCTTGATCGCCCGCGTAGAGCCCCGACTGGAACAAAGCTCGTATGGCCAAATCGCAAACCGACCTGTTTTCTGATTTCGAGAGCGAGATGACCGATAAATCGTCACGAGCGCGCAAGCCTGTGGAATCGTCCGGATATAATGAAGACCACATCGAGGTGCTTGAAGGCCTTGAGCCCGTGCGTCGTCGGCCGGGCATGTACATTGGCGGTACCGACGAAAAGGCCATGCATCACCTGTTCGCCGAGGTCATCGACAACTCTATGGACGAAGCTGTCGCCGGACACGCGACCTGGATCGATGTTGAACTTTCTGCCGACGGATTCTTGTCCGTCACCGACAACGGACGCGGCATTCCGGTAGGTCCCCATCCCAAATACAAGAATAAAAGCGCGCTCGAAGTCGTGCTGACCATTCTACATGCGGGCGGAAAGTTCGATAGCAAAGCCTACAATACATCTGGCGGCTTGCATGGCGTCGGCGTCTCCGTCGTCAATGCGCTTTCTGAGCAACTTGAAGTTCAGGTCGCGCGCGACCAACAGCTCTATCGTATGGTGTTTTCGCGCGGCGAACCTCAAACCAAGCTCGAAAAGCTTGGCTCGATCATGAACAGGCGCGGCACGAAGGTTCGCTTCAAGCCAGACGAAAAAATATTTGGCAAAGGAGCAGCTTTCAAGCCCGCACGCTTGCTGAAAATGGCGCGTTCGAAGGCCTATCTGTTTGGCGGTGTTGAAATCCGCTGGTCATGTGATCCAGAACTGATCAAGGACGACACACCCGCCAAAGCCGTGTTCCACTTCCCAGGTGGCCTCAGCGACTTTCTCACCTCGTCGATCGACGGCCAGACGCGCGTAACGAAAGAAATATTCTCTGGCCGGGTCGAAAAAGAAAAAGGCCATGGCTCGGTGGAATGGGCCGTCGCATGGATTGCCGACGAAGATGGCTTCTCATCCTCATATTGCAACACCATCCCTACAGCCGACGGTGGCACGCACGAAAACGGCTTGCGGCAAGCGTTGTATAAGGGTCTTCGCGCTTACGGCGAACTCACCGGAAACAAGAAGGCTGTGCAAATTACATCGGAAGATGTGATGGGCACGGCCGCATCGATGCTTTCGGTGTTTATCCGCGAGCCCGAATTTCAAGGCCAGACCAAAGACAAACTGGCAACCGTCGAGGCAACGCGTATCGTCGAAACGGCGGTGCGCGACGCATTCGATCATTGGCTTGCAGATTCACCTCAGCAAGCCACAAAGCTTCTCGAATGGACCGTCGATCAATCCGAAGATCGATTGAAACGTCGGCGCGAAAAGGAAGTCGGTCGTCAATCGGCAACACGCAAACTTCGCTTGCCTGGCAAGCTTGCCGATTGCTCTATCCAGCAAGCCGCAGGCACAGAAATTTTCATTGTCGAAGGCGACAGCGCCGGTGGTTCGGCCAAGAGCGCGCGTGACCGAGAAACCCAAGCCATTCTGCCGTTGCGCGGAAAAATCTTGAACGTCGCCAATGCATCATCGGCCAAGCTTTCACAAAATCAGCAATTGTCGGATTTGATTCAGGCTCTCGGCGCCAGCACGGGCTCGAAATATCGCGACGAAGATTTACGCTACGAACGCGTGATCATCATGACCGATGCCGACGTCGATGGCGCACACATTGCCTCTCTGCTCATTACGTTCTTTTATCAAGAGATGCCGGAGCTCATCGAGAACGGTCATCTGCATCTCGCAGTGCCGCCTCTGTATAAGCTGACGCAAGGCGCAAAATCGCTATACGCACGCGATGAAAAACATCGCGACGAACTGATCGCCAAAGAGTTCAAGGCCAACCCACCGGTGAAGGTGGGTCGCTTCAAAGGCCTGGGTGAAATGAACGCCAGCGAACTCAAAGAAACCACGATGGACGCCCGTAAACGCATCTTGCTGCGCGTCGCCATCGGCGAAGCTGAACGCAGCACACTCTCTGATACCGTCAACGCCTTGATGGGCTCCAAACCCGAGGCCCGTTTCCGCTTCATCCAGGATCGGGCAGCGTTTGCAAAAGACCTCGATATTTAGTTCGTTATCTATGGGCTGCGGCCAGCGGCTTGGAGGAACCAAGCAGCGGCCAAGTCGCATTATGCCCAGAAAAGCCCGTCGAATCAGCCCTGCGTCATGCTTTTCCTTGCTAAAATCACCCGGTTGTGCGAGCACCCGAGTGTGCCGGAGCGCAGGGGATTGATTTGAGCTTTTTTGCTTTTCAATCCGTCTCCCCATTTGGCTTAGTTCCTTTTTTCGGCACTGTTCCCCCTGCGCTCTCGTTCGATGCCTTAGGCGCACTCATGCGTCAGGCTACTCGTGCCTTGTGCAGTTGGAGAGATTGACGTTTGGAACCGACCACGTTCGCTGACTTAGGGCTTTCGCCCAAAGTGCAGACCGCTATTACCGCAGCGGGGTACACGACCCCGACCCCCATTCAAACCGCAGCCATTCCGGTCGCCGTCGCTGGTCGCGACGTCCTCGGCATCGCTCAAACCGGCACCGGCAAAACCGCATCGTTCGTGCTGCCGATGATTACGCGGCTTGAAACCGGACGCGCGCGCGCGCGCATGCCGCGCTCGCTCATCTTGGCACCGACGCGCGAACTGGCAGCACAGGTCGAACAAAGCTTCGACAAATATGGCATCAATCACAAACTGACCGTCGCTCTATTGATCGGCGGCGTATCGATGGACGATCAAGTCAAAAAGTTAGATCGCGGCGTAGATGTACTCATCGCAACGCCAGGTCGCTTGCTTGATCATTTCGGACGCGGCCGCGTCATGCTCATGGGCGTTGAAATTCTTGTCATCGACGAAGCCGACCGCATGCTCGACATGGGCTTCATTCCAGACATTGAAAAAATCTGCAAACTATTGCCGCCGCGCCGTCAAACGCTATTCTTTTCAGCAACGATGCCGCCTGAGATCACGCGCCTCGTCAATCAGTTCTTGACCGACCCGGTGCGCGTCGAAGTGGCAAAGCCCGCTACCACAGCAAAGACCATCACCCAGCTTTTTCAGTATTGCCCAAATGGCGAAGACTGGGCCAAGCGCGAAATGCTGCGTGACATGATTAAAACCGGCAACGTCAAAAACGCGATCATTTTCTGCAATCGCAAGCGCGACGTGGCCATTCTACATAAGTCGCTGTCAAAGCACGGTTTCAATGCCGGCGCGCTGCATGGCGACATGGATCAGAAAAGCCGTATGGAAACTCTAGACAAGTTCCGCAGCGGCGAAATCATGCTGCTTGCTGCCTCAGACGTGGCAGCCCGAGGTCTCGACATTCCAGACGTTTCGCATGTTTTCAATTTCGATCTGCCATGGGCAGCCGACGACTATGTGCATCGCATCGGCCGCACAGGTCGCGCTGGTAAAGAAGGTATCTCGGCTTCTCTGGTCAGCCCCGATGATTTGAAGTTCGTCAAAGACATCGAAAAAATTACCGGCGAAACGGCAGTTTGGATGGGCGACGCACCAAGCGAAGACGACGTCTCAAATGCCGGAAAGCGTCGTCGCGGAGGACGCGGTGGCAAAGGGACAGCGGATCGTGGATCAGCACCAAGTCACATGTCGGCTCGCCCAGCAAAACATCATCCAGACCGGGCTAAAACCGAGCCAAGATCACCTCAAAACGCAAACAGACAGCGATCCGCTCCAATAGACCGCCCCGTACAAAGACAGCACGGCGAACAACCCCAGCACGCAGCGCCAAACGTCAAAGCCGCCAGCGACAAATCTCACATAAGTGCACCAGCCATAGCTGATCGACCGACACGTCAGCCTGAACAGCGGCGGCCTTCGCCTGTCGCGCAACAAAATTCTCAGCAGCGCCAACGGACTGATCGCGAACCGCGCCACGATGCCTGGACCGATCAACCACGCTCAGACCGACCGACACAGCAACCCCGGCCAGATCAGCAACGACGCCATGAGCCAAAAAAACCTGTCCACAATCCAGCATCTGATCGGACGGGATTTGCCGAAAATATTCCGGCCTTCATGCGCAAATCATCACGGCCAACGAAGGCACCGGGCCGAGGCTAATCAGATCATTTAATAGAAGTCCGCGTGCTACGATTACGTTTGGTAGCTCGCGGCGTCGCGGCTTTAGTCCGTCGAGGTTTTGATCCTGGCTTGACGGCAGTCCGCTTTTTAACAGCTGCTTGCGAGCGCGCGACAGATAGTGCGACGCGTGCCCACTCAAGAATTTCTTCTGGCTCGTCATAAAGTCGCTCCGGGGCACGCCAGTATGACATTTCGACGGGTCGCGTCTTGCCCTCATAAACGAAGGGCCCGAGACCTTCAGCCTCAAAGCGGACACGGGTCGACGCGTCGGCTTTAAAGTAAAGGGTTTCATCATCGATCAAGGCGAACATAACATCGTAGGCATAAACACCAGCGCCGCCAAACATGCGTTTGACACGGATGTCACCTAGGGGTCCGAGAAGCTCGCGCAGCATGTCAAGATATGCAGCACTGATCGCCATGGCCCGGTCTCCGTTGGCCTTCAGTGGCGGAAATTTCAGTAATTATTCGCCAGGCTGCACGACATGAACGGACGCAGCAGGCTGGAGATTGACACTTTCCCCACAACCACACGCGCTCTTCTGGTTCGGATTATTGAATACGAACTGAGACGACAACTTGTCGGTTTTATAATCCATCTCAGTGCCTAGTAAGTACATCATCGCAGGCGCGTCGATCAAAACGACAGCCCCATTGTCCTCGATGACCTCGTCGAATTTTCCAATCTCATCCGCCCAGGTCATGGTGTATTCCATGCCCGCGCAGCCGCCTTTTTTGACGCCGATCTTCAAGCCTTTAACACCAGGCTTTTGCGCCATAAGCGCTGAGACACGAGCGGATGCGGCATCCGTCAAGGTCATCACTTTTGGCATCATCCGAAGCGAAGGCATTTTAGATCGTCCTCAAGTCCATCTGCATTAGTCTATTAGCCACCAGTATATGAGTATTCGCGACCGATTTACGATAGTTGTATTAAAACATACCGACCGCAAGTTTGGCCTCGTCCGACATTCGGCTTTGGTCCCATGGCGGGTCGAACGTGAGTTTAACCTTCGTACCGGCAACGCCCGGCACAGCATTCACGGCATTCTCAACCCAAATAGGCATTTCGCCCGCAACCGGGCATCCGGGTGCCGTCAAAGTCATATCGATGGTGACCTGGCGGTCGTCATCGATCTCGACCCGATAGATCAAGCCGAGCTCATAGATATCGGAGGGAATTTCTGGATCGTGTACGGTTTTCAAAGCCGCAACGATATCCGTCGTCAACCGATCGATTTCCTCAGGCGGCAATGCCGGTGTCGCAGAAACATCGTTTTCGGCCGTCTCAGCCGAGACATCTCGAATGGCTGGAGCCGGATCATCCAGCGCAGCCGCAGCTTCCTTCAAAACCGTGCGATCGTCTGTCGGCTTGTTATCCATCGCTGTCATCCTCACGCAAACAGATCATGGGCTTTGGTCAACGCCGCAATCAGCGCATCAACCTCAGCCTTCGTATTGTACAACGCAAACGACGCCCGACAGGTTGCTGTGACCCCAAGGCGCTCCATCAAGGGTTGGGCGCAATGGTGCCCGGCACGAATTGCAACGCCAGAGCGATCAATAATCGTAGAAACATCGTGCGGATGCAGTCCATCCACTGTGAACGCAAATATGGCCCCTTTACCGGGTGCCGTTCCGTAAAGTTTCACCCACGGCAAACCTGAGAGTTGCGCACTCGCATACGCAGCGATTTCGGCTTCATACCGGGCAATTTTTTCACGCCCGATCTGCATCATGTAATTGAGCGCCGCCGCAAGCCCAATAGCTTCTACAAATGGCGGCGTGCCGCTTTCGAATTTATGCGGTGGCTTGTTATAGGTGATGCGATCGACGCTCACTGTTTCGATCATATCGCCGCCACCCTCGTAAGGTGGCATCCGTTCCAAATGACGTTTCTTGGCGTAAAGCACCCCGATACCTGTCGGACCATACGTTTTGTGCCCAGTGAACACATAGAAATCGCAATCGAGTTCTCGCACGTCGACCGGCATGTGCACGGCGGCTTGGCTACCGTCGATCAGGACTGGAATGCCTTTGGCATGGGCCAACCGAATGATGTCTTTGACGGGCAATACCGTGCCCAGCACATTCGACATGTGCGTGACGGCGATCATTTTCGTCTTCGGGGTTAGGAGGCGTTCAAAATCCGCCATCAAGAGTTCACCGCGATCATTGATCGGCGCCCACTTGAGAACCGCGCCCTTGCGTTCACGCAAAAAATGCCAAGGCACGATATTGGCATGGTGCTCCATAATCGTCAGAACGATCTCGTCGCCTTGTCCAATATCGAGCTGCCCCATCGCGTTGGCGACAAGGTTGATGGCCCCCGTAGCACTGCGCGTAAAAATGATCTCATCGGCATGTTCGGCGTTTAAGAAGCGACGCACGGTGTCGCGCGCGGCCTCATAGTTTTCCGTCGCGACATTCGAGAGGTGATGCAGCCCTCGATGCACGTTGGCGTATTCGAACCGGTATGTGTGATCCATCACATCTAGAACCGAGCGCGGCTTTTGTGCCGACGCACCGTTGTCGAGATACACCAGCGGTTTACCGTGCACTTCACGGAACAGGATCGGAAAATCTGCACGAATGCGCTCGACATCATAGGCCGAACCCGTGAGGCGGGTTGTATCAGCGAGCACAGGTGAGCCAGAAATTCTGGTTTCGCTTCCCATGGGTTCCTCGTCAGCTCTTATCATTCGTGAGCCACGTCCGCGCGTACTGCATCAACGCATCGCGCAAAGCTTCATGCTCAACTTTATCCATCGCTTCGCCGATGAAACTTTCAATGAGCAGCGCACGCGCTTCAGCCTGTGGAATTCCGCGCGACATACAATAAAACAATAAATCATCGTCGAGCTGCGCCGAGGTTGTCCCGTGTCCGCAGACCACATCGTCGGCATAAATTTCAAGCTCAGGCTTTGAATTGAACTCGGTATCTGGCGAAAGCATCAGCACCTGCGCCATCTGCTTGCCGTCTGTCTTTTGTGCATCAGGACGCACGATAATCTTGCCTTGGAACACCCCACGACCACGATCATCCAATACACCTTTGAACAACTCGCGGCTCTCGCAATGGGGCACCGCGTGATCGACGACGAGCGTTGTATCGATGTGTTCTGACCCGCGCGCCAGAAATGCGCCTGAAAGATCGAGTTTTCCGCCTTCACCTAAATACGTTACATGCGTTTGATTGCGCGCAATGGCTTGACCAGAGGTATATTGGAACCCGCGATAGGTTGCGTCCGCCTTCAATGCGACATTCGAATTCGCAAGATGCAAAGACTTGCCTTCATCGATGGCGATTTTAATGTGTGCAATCTCGGCACCTTCGCCAACAGTGATTTCGTTCAACGTATTCGTCTGGCCGTCAACAACTGCGCCGGGCAGCATCACGTGCGCTTCAATGATCGTTGATTTCGAACGTGGCCCCGCCTCAATCACATTGCGCACTGTCATCAACTGCGCAGTCCTCCCGGCGCGGATGAACACAACGAGCAACGGCTTATCGGGAGAAGCTTGCTCAGGTACACGAACAACAGCCCCATCGGTCATCAAAGCGGTGTTCAACGCAATAGTGGCATCGCCATCCGGCCCAGTCACAACACTCGGGTCAATCGCAGAACTCTGACTGTCGGAGGTGAGCGCATTGGAGAATGGCGAGATTTCAAAACCTGTCGCGCCATCCCAGTCACTCAGGTCCTGACGGAAGTTGCCGTTGACGAAGGTCATGCGATACGCATCGATGTGCGCTAACGGTCCGAGCGCTACGATGAGATCGCCAGAAGTCACTGGCGTCTGGTCTGATACGGCCGGCGGCAAAACATCTTTGATGCCAACGCGAAGGTCGGTGTATTTCCACTCTTCAATGCGGCGATGCGGCAGACCCAGCGCCCCGAATTTGCCGAATGCCGCGGCACGCAGTGCTTTGACCGCAGTGCTACCCGGCAGCTTATCGGCCACCTTTTCAAACTGTTCGGCGAGACCTTGCTCGGCCTTCGTTTTCATCACGGCGACGTTCATATTACGCAGCCTTCCCAGTGTAATCGGCGTATCCAGATTTTTCCAATTCGAGTGCGAGCTCTTTACCGCCGGTCTTTTGAATTTTTCCGTCGGCAAGAACGTGGACTTTATCCGGTACGATATGGTTCAGCAGGCGCTGATAGTGCGTAATCACAAGCATCGCGCGGTCTTTATTGCGTAGTGCGTTGACGCCGTCTGAAACAACGCGCAACGCGTCAATATCGAGTCCTGAATCGGTCTCGTCCAGCACGCACAGTGTCGGCTCAAGAAGCGCCATCTGCAAAATTTCCGAACGCTTCTTCTCGCCGCCCGAAAAGCCGACGTTGACCGGCCGCTTCAGCATCTCGATGTCGATGTTGAGTTCCGCGCCCTTTTCCTTCACGAGCTTCAAGAAGGCAGGTGTCGTCAACTCGTCCTGGCCACGCTTTTTACGCAGCGCATTGGTTGCTGTTCGCAAAAAAGTAAGTCCGGCAACGCCTGGGATTTCCATGGGATACTGAAACGCGAGAAACACACCCTTCGCTGCGCGCTCGTCCGGCTCCATGTCGAGAATAGACTCTCCATTCCACAGAATGTCGCCATCGGTCACTTCATAGCCATCGCGCCCCGCAAGTACATAAGCGAGCGTCGATTTCCCAGACCCGTTCGGGCCCATGATGGCGTGCACTTCGCCCTTAGGCACCGTCAGCGACAGACCCTTGAGGATCACCTTGTCCTCATCTTCGAGCTTCACGTGCAAATTTTTAATTTCAAGCATTACGGCGAACCTTTATTTTGAAACGAGTGTACTGGCGATTAGCCAACCGATCCTTCAAGAGAAATCCCAATCAGCTTCTGCGTTTCGGCCATGAATTCCATTGGCAATTGCTGGAGCACGTCGCGCACAAACCCATTGACGACAAGTGCAACCGCTTCTTCAGAAGTCAGCCCGCGCTGGCGGCAATAAAACAACGTATCGTCAGAGATTTTCGACGTGGTCGCTTCATGTTCGAAATGCGCCGATGAATTCTTAGCCTCAATGTAAGGCACCGTGTGCGCGCCACACTTGTCACCAATCAAAAGTGAATCGCAATTTGTGAAATTGCGCACGCCAGTTGCTTTGCGGTGCGCCGAAACCAACCCACGATAGGTGTTTTGCGAATGACCGGCCGCGATGCCCTTAGAAATAATTCGGCTCGATGAGTTCTTGCCGAGGTGGATCATTTTCGTGCCGCTATCGACCTGCTGATAGCCATTAGAGACCGCGATGGAATAGAACTCTCCGCGCGAGTAGTCACCGCGCAGAATGCAGCTTGGATACTTCCACGTAATTGCCGAACCGGTCTCGACCTGGGTCCAGGAAATCTTCGAATGATGACCCCGGCAATCGCCGCGCTTGGTCACGAAGTTGTAAATCCCGCCCTTGCCGTTCTTGTCGCCGGGATACCAGTTCTGAACCGTCGAGTATTTGATCTCAGCATCGTCGAGCGCAACAAGTTCGACGACGGCGGCATGCAACTGATGCTCATCGCGCATGGGCGCTGTGCAGCCTTCGAGATACGATACATAAGCGCCGCGATCGGCAATGATCAGCGTTCGCTCGAACTGCCCGGTGTTTTTCTCATTGATCCGGAAGTAGGTCGATAACTCCATCGGGCAACGCACGCCTTCGGGAATATAAACGAAAGATCCATCGGAGAACACGGCCGCATTGAGAGCTGCGTAATAGTTGTCGGACTGCGGCACAACCGAGCCGAGATACTTTTTCACGAGTTCTGGATGTTCACGCACGGCTTCCGAGAAGGAGCAGAAAATAACGCCAGCTTTCTTCAGTTCGTCCTTGAACGTCGTAACGACCGACACGCTGTCAAATACAGCATCTACCGCTACCCGCGACGACTGAACACCAGCAAGCATTTCCTGCTCGCGCAAGGGAATGCCGAGCTTCTTGTAAGTTTCCAGCAACTGCGGATCGACGTCATCGAGGCTCTTGGGTCCAGTCGTCGATTTCGGTGCCGAATAGTAATACTGATCCTGAAAATCGATTTTCGGATAATGAACCTTGGCCCAAGTAGGCTCCGTCATTGCCTTCCAGCGCTGGAAAGCGTCAAGCCGCCAATCGAGCATCCACTGTGGCTCGTTCTTCTGCGCAGAAATGTAGCGCACGGTTGATTCATCCAAACCCTTGGGCGCTTTCACGCTCTCGATTTTGGTTTCAAATCCGTACTTGTACTGATCGACGTCGATCTCCTTGACCTGGTCGATCGTCTCTTTAACTGCCGCCATTTCGCATTCGTCTCCAACACTCTGCCGCAACGCGGCGCGTTCTCAGTTTCTCTTACGCGGCCAGCGCTGGCTGGCTCACAATCCTTTTCCATGCAGCGATAAAAGCCGCGATATCGTTTGCCGTAGTCGAGGGGCCGAGGCTGACACGGATAGCCCCTTTCGCAATCTCCGGACTGAGGCCCATCGCTTCCAAAACGTGGCTTGCACCAACTTTGCCGGATGAACAGGCCGATCCCGCACTGATGGCAACGCCTGCGAGATCGAGCTTAATAACCAGAGTTTCAGCCACCCGGCCCGGTAGCGCCAATGCCGTCGTATTTGGCAAACGCTGCGCGTCTTCACCAATGATAACCGTATCGGGTGCAACCTCTCGCAAAGCAGCTTCGAGACCGTCGCGGTACATCGTGAGACGAGAAACTGTTTGCAGGTCGGCAAGTGCTGCCTCCGCGGCGGCGCCAAACCCGGCAATAGCCGCGAGATTTTCGGTCCCAGCGCGACGACGTCGTTCTTGCCCACCACCACGAACCAGCGGCGTCAGATCAAGATGGTCGCGAATAACAAGCGCACCGATGCCCTTCGGACCACCGAGTTTGTGCGCCGATACACTCATGAGATCTATACCCAGAGCATGAAAATCAAGAGGCAAACGTCCTGCAGCCTGCACAGCATCGGTATGCAAAAACAGTCCGTGGCTGCGTGCGAATTCTGCCATCGCTGCAATATCCTGCACGATGCCTGTTTCGTTATTGGCCATTTGCAGCGACACCAAAGCACGACCAACATTTGCACCGGTCGAGACGTGACCAGTTACGTGTTCGACATTGACGCGCCCATCAGCGCCGACAGGGACCATAACAATCTCGGCACGACTGGCTTTTGCCGGGGCCAAAACGGAATCGTGTTCGATGCCTGAAACAAAAATCGTATCCCACGCCTGCGCCATAACCCACGCGTTGGCTTCTGTGGCTCCACTCACAAATACAATCTCTGACGGCTTTGCACCAACCAAACGCGCCACGCTGTCACGCGCCGATTCGATCACGCCGCGCGCGATGCGGCCTTCCGAATGTACCGACGATGGGTTGCCTGCAATATCGAGCGCCGCAATCATGGCCGACTTTGCGCAGTCTCGCAGCAGGGCCGTCGCGTTGAAGTCGAGATATACACGCTTCGCAGACGCATGTGCAGGCCTACGACCAGACTTTGGCTTTGCTGTTGACTGTATCAGCGGCGTTCCACTCACAACCGCGGCAAGAGACACATCAGAGAAAAAGTTAGACGTCACTTCTCCAAGCGACTGCCAAAGCATGTGCGTCTGGCACGGTGTTGTATGCGAGCATTTTGAATTGCTATCGGAGCAACGCGTAAATCGCGTTTCCTCATCGACAGCATCCATAATTTCCGCGATGGAAATTTCGGACGAAAGCCGCGCTAGCCTGTAGCCGCCGCTGCGTCCGCGTTCGCTCTCAACGAGCCCTGAACGACGCAGCGCTACAAAAATCTGTTCGAGATAAGCCAATGAGAGCGATTGCCGTTCGGCAATTTGCGAAAGCGGCACCGCCGATGGCTCAGCGTGACCTTGTGCATGGCTGGCGATGTCCACCATAGCCATGACCGCATACCGGCCCTTGGTCGTTAGTTCCACGTTGTTTCACTCCGGACTGACGCCGCCTCAAGTGGCGACGAAATCCCATCCGCGTCATCAAGCTTGCATCCGGCACCCCGGATTGTGCTAAACAGCGGCCCCGAACAGATATGGCCTGATCAGAACCCAAACTTGTTATTCGAATAATTCTAAACTGAGTATGGAAATCCTGATCGCAGGAGTCAAGGATTGAGATTTAAACCCACGAGGACGTGAACACCATTTCGCAGCCTCAACGACGCTTTGGCGACATTGCCGCAGCGCAACCCCTTACAAATTCGAGATCAACTTAATGCCTGAATTGATTATCAATGGACCCGGCGGGCGCATCGAGGCGCGCTATCATCACGAAAGCCAGAGCGACAGCCCAATTGCGCTGATATTGCATCCCCATCCGCAATTTGGCGGAACGATGAACAATCAGGTGGTCTATTCGCTGTATCACACGTTCGCGGAGCGCGGCTTTTCAGTCCTTCGCTTCAACTTCCGCGGTGTCGGTCGCAGTCAGGGCGTTTGGGATGGCGGGCCGGGCGAACTTGCCGATGCGGCATCGGCGCTCGATTGGCTCCAACTCGTGAAGCCAGATGCCAAAACGTGCTGGATAGCAGGCGTGTCATTTGGCACCTGGATCGCGATGCAGCTACTGATGCGTCGTCCTGAAGTCGATGGCTTCGTGTGCGTCGCACCTCCCGCAAATCTCTACGACTGGAACTTCCTCGCCCCATGTCCCTCGTCGGGGATTGTGCTCAGTGGTGACAAAGACCGCGTCGTTCCCACCACGGCGGCCGCCGACATGGTCGCAAAAATCAAAGTCCAGAAGGGCATTAAAATTACCCACGAGATCGTCCCTGGAGCCAACCACTTCTTCGAAAACAAAATCGACGATCTGGCCAGCATCGTCGGTGGTTATCTGGATGAACGAATGGTGCAGTTCGAGAAAGACCGCGTGCGCGACAAAGAACGCGAGCGCGAACGCGAACGCGAACGTCAGCGTCAGCGTGAAATCGAGCGTGCAGAACAGCAGACGGCACCGGCCGCAACTGCCGACGATGGCGACGACGAGTAGGCTAAATTTCAGCGCGACAGCTTTATGCGGGTCGCGCTGAACGGGGCTCCGCAACGATGCCGCCTGTCAATGGCGCCGCAACGCCTGTCGTACCAGGGAACGTTAGAGGTAATCCTTTTAATGATCTCACGGCCAAGTAGGCCCACGCTTCGGCTTCAACGCTATCGCCATTGAGGCCAACAGCTTCGGCGGGAACGACGGCGTTTTCAACCAAGCCTGCGAGCATACTCATAATGGTTGTGTTGCGCCGTCCACCGCCCGAAACGATCCATAGCGCTGGCTCTTCCGGCATGTGCTCGCGTGCTTTGGCAATACTGCCGGCCGTGAAAGCAGCAAGCGTCGCGGCGCCGTCCTCGATGCTCAGTCCTTCGACCAAATCCCAAAAAAACGCGTTGCGGTCGAGCGACTTTGGTGGCGGCAGACCAAAAAAAGCATGGCTCAAATAAAATCGCACAACATCATCATGCACGCGCCCACGCGATGACGCATGACCGTCTTCATCGAAAGCTTGTCCACCACGTTTAATCATCCAATCGTCGATCAAGGCATTTCCAGGACCAGTATCGAACGCAATCAAACGCCCATCGGCACCGATCCACGTTACGTTTGCAACCCCACCGATGTTGACGATCGCGAGCGGCCGGTCGGGAAGCGCCGAGGTTAAAGCCCGATGATAAACCGGCACGAGGGGCGCACCTTGCCCACCGGCTGCAACATCTGAGGCTCTCAAATCATAGACAACGCGACAGCCGGTGAGGTCGGCTAATTGATCACCGCAGCCAATCTGAATTGTTATCCGGCTATCAGGTTTGTGGAGAACAGTCTGCCCATGAAATCCGATTACATCGATGGAATTTTGCGCGATATTTTGCTTGTCTAAAAACGCCGAAACGGCTGCTGCGTGCTGAGCCGTTAATGCGTTTTCGGCATCAGCCAATGACCCCGGCCGCGCTGTACGATCCGTGAGAGCCCGCGCATCGGCCAGCGCATTGACCAGCATACGACGAGTGTCTGAGGCATATGGAAAAGTCATGGCTGGACCGCGCTTGACTGCATCCACGCCATCGGTTTCAAGAAATGCGACATCGATGCCATCGAGTGACGTGCCACTCATCAATCCTAGCGCCCGCATCACCTTGCCCATCTAATCCTTCCCGTGCATGGTGCCGCCGCATCACGCATCTACCACGGCTTACAAGCCATAATGAAAATTATGGTATGCGCCCCAGTCAATCGTTTCCACAACTTACAAGATCAAGCCATGAGCACGCCGACATCACCATTTCTGACCATCATGACCGAGCGCGGATTTATTCACCAGTGCTCAGATCTCGAAGGTCTCGACAAAAAAGCCAAAGCTGGGGAATTGGTCGCCTACGTCGGCTACGATTGCACAGCCCCGTCTCTGCACATCGGTCATCTGCTCTCGATCATGATGCTGCACTGGTTGCAAGCCACAGGCGCGGGAAAACCGATTGCTCTCATGGGTGGCGGAACAACGCGCGTCGGCGACCCATCCGGCAAAGATGAAACACGGCAATTGCGAACCGTCGAAGAAATTGACGCCAACAAAGATGCCATCAAGGGCGTATTTGCGAAATTTCTGAAATTCGGTTCGAACAAAACCGACGCCGTTATGGTCGACAATGCGGAATGGCTCGCACCTCTCAACTATATCGAATTCTTGCGCGACGTCGGACGCCATTTCTCTGTCAATCGCATGTTGACGATGGACAGTGCCAAGATGCGCTTGGAGCGTGAACAAGAGCTCTCATTCATCGAATTCAACTACATGCTCTTGCAAGCCTACGATTACGTCGAATTAGCACGACGCATAGGCTGCAATTTGCAAATGGGCGGCTCTGATCAGTGGGGCAATATCGTCACCGGCATTGATTTAGGTCGCCGTATGGGCGTCACGCATCAACTCTTCGCCTTAACATGCCCGCTCTTGACGACCGCATCCGGCGCCAAAATGGGCAAGACCGCATCGGGCGCGATTTGGCTGAACGAAACCCAATTATCAGCTTACGATTATTGGCAATTTTGGCGCAACACAGAAGACGCCGATGTCGAGCGCTTCTTAAAATTGTTTACGCTTCTTCCATTGGACGAAGTGAAACGTCTGGCGACCTTATCGGGTGCAGATATCAACGAAGCCAAAAAGATTTTGGCTACAGAAGCGACCACTCTCGTTCACGGTCGCGATAAAGCGCAAGCCGCGGAAGAAACTGCGCGCAAAACATTCGAACAAGGCACGCTTGCTGTCGATCTTCCAACCGTTGTAGTTGCAAAGTCAGAACTCGAAGCGGGTGTGGGTGCTTTAACCGCCTTCGTCAAAGCTGGTCTCGTGGCTTCCAATAGCGAAGCGCGTCGACAGGTTCAGGGCGGCGGTCTCAAAGTGAACGATGCCGTGGTCACAAATGATAAAGCGACCATTACCTATGACGATGTCACCACAGATGGCATCATCAAGCTTTCGCTTGGCAAGAAACGTCATGTCCTGCTGAAACCTGTCTAATGACTAAAAAATTAATTGGCAGGCGTCGTAGACGACGACCACCCATCGACGACTTCCGGCTTCGCATTCCGTAATTTTTTCGGATTATCGCGCTTGGCTTCTCCACCTGGCGTACTGGACGCGCGCACGCGCTCAGTTGCTGGCTTTTTCGGTGCCTTCTCTTCGCGCACCTGCACCTTCGGATCGATCGTCGTCATTTGGAACATGTCTCGGAAAATTCCAGGCGCAACCATCGACAAGGGATTGACGATAACTTGCGGATCCGAAATCGCACCTTGCACAGCAAATGTGATGCCGAAAATGCCTTCGCCTTGCGTTCCTGAAATCAATTGACCAAGAACTGGAATACCACCAAACGCCCCGTTCAATCCTTGCAGTGGGATGTAAGTGCCGCCAATGTTCACACGGCGCGTTTTGAAATCGACCTTGCCGCGCACGTTGGCGCCGAGCAACGGGCCTTTCATGTAGGATTCTTCGAGCACGAACTGACCATAACCAATCGAAAACGGTGCACGCATCTTATCGAATTCAAAGACCTCGCGCGTCACCGGACGTTTGCCACTAATCGCTGGCCGCCCTTGGTCGGCGCTACTGACGACTTCACTAACAATCGGGTCGCCCAAAATCTTGAATTGATCGACCCATAGCACACCCGTTTTTTCAGCAGCACCGCGTCCGTCGAGATTGACTTCGAGTTTCAGGCGACCGCCTTGCATATTCGGATAAAAATCTAACAACCGAAGCGCCTGCCCAGCATCGACAGAATCGATCAACAATCGGCGAGATGCCCCATTGCTGTCGAGCGCAACGGCAACGGCTGCACCTCCGTCCAGAGTTCCTCGCGCATCGAGTGCTGTGAGATCACCTGAACGGCTCGATAGCTTGAGCTTCAAGCCACGCAACGTCACATCTGATGCGCCAATGACATTTCTGATGTCGAGGCTGACATTGGCTCCACCAGACGATTTTTCGGATTTGCTTTTCGCACTGCCACCTTCGCCAACTTGAAACAGAGAGCGAAAGAAGTCTCGCCCGTCGTATGTTTGCCCATTGGCGTTTATGTTCCAGATGTTGTCTTTGCCAACGGAGCCTTGCACATCGAGCCGCGAAACGACGTTTAATGCGAAAGTTGGGAAATGGAACTCTTTCAACTTGCTGTCGTCGCCCAAACCAATCCAACCGTTGATGGCAATGTCGTCGCCAGTAACTTTGAAATTCTGCAATTCAGTTTTGTGCTTTTTGCCGCCGACTAAATCGGCTTCAAGCTTTGCGGGCCGACCACCAGACTTACGCCATGCCAACTTATCGAGCACCAATTCTGCATTGGTCAAATCAGCTGATAATTGAGTGACGAATTCTGAATTGAGACCGCGCTGCAGTGAAATTTCTACTGGAACGACACCGCGAACCATATCGTTGATATCAAGTCCTAACTGCTTACGATCAGCTTCATCCAATTTTGCAGTAATCTTGATCGGAGGCTGCTGGTCAGAGGCCGTACCGAACACGCGCTGACCAGATATTTTTGCAGGCACGCCATTGACCAGAAGGTCGCCCTTGGCGTCGAGTGTCGTCGGCGTCAAATCGAGATTGAGGGAAAAACCCTGCACATCGAACTGTCCGCCAACCTTGCCAAATCGGCCATCAGAAACGCGAGCCTTACCCTCGATTTTAATGTCATCTTCTCGTAAAGACGCACTGAGCGGCATATTGATCTTGAATTGACCGTCAACTTTGCCGTCACCCGCTTTCGGAAACGGTGCAGCTTCCCGCACCGCACGCACAGGCATCTGCTCCACGGCTTCCAGAAATGGTCCAAGTGCCGATTGTGTTGAGAAGGAAATCTCACCCTGCGACGGTTCGATGATGACATCGGGAGATGTCAATCTCATCGCCTTGAAAGGCACCTTGCGATCGCCTTGAACCGCAACAAAGGCTTCAGGAATAGTCACTTCAAGCGCGCTATTGGCGATCTGTATCAAGCCACGCGGCGCTGTTATCGGTAGCATACCCGCAAACGGCACAAAGACAGCATCGGAGACTTCCATAGTTACGTCGAGCTGCTCTCGCCCACCATTAGGTGGCGTTGTCGTTGGATCGAGATAATCGCCACTGACGAACGAGACTTTGCCACCTTTGAAATTCGCAGCCGAAACATTCTCACCCACCCAATTGCGCGAACCCGACGCGATCGCTCTTGGCCATATCGCCTTGAGCGTCTCCAACGGCATCGGTGAAAGCGCAAGGTTGAGCTGCGAACTTTGGCCATCTGCGCCAGCTTTCATAATTCCAGAAAGCCTTGCTTCGCCGCCACCCCCAGCGATACGAAAATCACTGATCTCGACCAACCCACGCCGCGGTGTAACCTGGCCTTGCATAGTCCAGACATCGAGGTTGATTGGTTTGACGGCAAATTCTGCGGCCTCAAACACACCGTTCTGACCGTTGAGTGCAAACCGCCAAACAGGTGGGCCATCGCCATTGGCGGCCGCCGTGTCCACCATCTCACCCGTGAACAATATGCTGCCATCTGCCCATTTAATCGGGCTCGGCTCCAACTTCCAATGTCGCGCCTTGCCGTCAAAGACGAGTCGAAATAAGCCCCCTGTGAGCGCAAGTGGCTCTTGAAGATCAGGGATCAATATGCGTCCGTTGCCGACTTCTAAGGCCACTTCTGAAGATTCAATATCGCCCTGCGTCGAAAGTTCCACCGTTGCATTACCAGCGATAGGCACTTGTAAAGCGCGCAAGAGTGCAAATGGAGGAGCCGCAGCAGCCAGCGTTGCTGGGACTAGGTCGCGCACTGTTGTCTTGACTTGAAGGCGACCTGTTTTTTCGCTTTCGTCCGTTAGAAACGAGAAGGTCCAAGGGCCGCGCGCTGAGTCTACTTTTGCTCGGCCCGAAATAACGCTGCGCTTTTTTGTATGGTCAAAATCGATGCTTGCCTCTGGCACTATCCAGGAGCTTTTTTCTCCAGAATACTCCAAATTGACGGTCGCATTGCGTAGTGCAAATTCAGTGAGGTAGGACGTAGCATCGAGACGTAGCCGCGCGCGGCGCGATGAATCACTCAGCATCTTGGCGATGTTGAGCTGATGAGGCTCGGATTTTGCTGCAACAGAAACAGATTGCTGAGTTGGTGCTGAAACACCGCTTTCGCCATCTCTTACCGAAGCCCGCAATTTCGGCGAATTGAGCACCAGTCCCGCACTATCGGTGTAAGCCAAGCTGATCTGCGGATCGATGAGCTCAACGCGAGCAGGTACGACGCGTGCGCTCCAAAGGGCTGCTGTCGAAATCGTCACAGCGGCAAGAGGCGCCGTGGCAACGGTTTCCCCATCGTTCTCCATGACGCTGACATCGCGCAGGCGAAATTCAATACCACCTGAACTACCAAGACGAATTTCTGCACCTTCGACTTTGACGACATTATTCACGAGTTCCGCGTTAATCCCGCGCTCAATGGGCGATACGAGAAAATCGAAAGCAACGGGTCCGTGACGCAATCGGACATACAAAATCCCGATGGCCATCAAAGCCAACAAAACGAGTGGCATGAAGGTGTACAGCGTCATGCGCCCGAGACGGCCAGTCCGACGCAACCAAACCTTGGCGTGCTGCGATGATAAGTCGATTTTTGGCCAGTTCGGAAACTTGATTACCTGTGCATTTTTCGGTACGGGCTGACCACTCGTCCGTGCGCGCTGGCCCGACGGTGAGCCGCGACCAGGCAAAGGCGGTGGCGCGGTCGAAGGCTGTACGCCTGGACGCCGCCCATCTGGTGGGCGTCCCCCTGTTGGTCTCGTCGTCAATGCCGCTCCCCGGAGCTAGTGATCCAAAATATCGCGCATCACGGCCGCTCAAAAGGCCACGAGCAAACTGCGGAACTGATACTGAACCATGACAGCGTAAAACACGGCACAAGCTCCCCTGCCGACAGTACCGCCAGCCGTGCGACTAACACACATAAACCGATTGCGCTTAAGACGACGTACCAGTTCAAAAGCGACAAAAGAAAGGCAACGACGCTATGGATTTAGATGGAAAAAATGCGCCAAATTTCAAGCTTGCCAACGATTTGGGAGAAATCGTGCAGTTGTCGAAACTGAAGGGCCAAACCGTCGTGCTGTATTTTTATCCAAAAGACGACACGTCGGGCTGCACGGCGGAGGCCAAAGACTTCTCCTGCCTCGCGCAAGAATTCGCCGAGCAAGACGCCGTAGTGATCGGCGTTTCACCAGATAGCACAAAAAGCCATCAGAAATTCAAGACCAAGCACGAGCTGTCTGTGATGCTACTGGCCGACGAAGATAAAGCCGCGGCCGAGGCTTACGGCGTGTGGGTTGAAAAATCGATGTATGGCAAAAAGTACATGGGCGTAGAACGCTCCACGTTTCTCATCGACAAAAAGGGACGTGTGGCCCGTAGCTGGCGCAAGGTTAAAGTTCCCGGACACGCCGAGGAGGTCATGGCCGCTGTTAAGGCGCTTTAATCGAAAAGCCGCGTCAATCCGACAGGAGTAAGTGCGTGTGACTTCTGCCACACTAACGTCGCAACGCGGGGCTACCGGTCAATAGCTGAGTTTAGCCGGTGGATAGCCTGCGAATTCTGGGTGTGAACAACGGACAAAGATGGTAGGCGAATCATTATGTTTTGCCGCCATCACGAGGTGTTGTGACTGCGGCTAGTCGTATGTCAGTTGTGTGAGAGGGGTACTTCACATGTTGCCGAACTTCCGGAAAGCAGAAACCGAAGGTCAAAGATTGCAGCCGAATTTCGCGGCTAACGATGGTGCGCAAGGCTTTGCGCCCCGTCCCGCCATCGCTGTATCGCAAAGCAGTGAACGTCGCGCCGCCTCCGTTATTGGCGCTGACCTGACTATCGTCGGCAATCTCGTGTCGAAAGGTGAAGTCCAGGTCGATGGCATCGTCGAAGGCGACGTGCACGGCAGTCATGTCATCATCGGAGAAACAGCAACCATCACGGGAAGCATTTTGTCCGAAGAAGTTGTGGTACGCGGACATGTGATCGGTTCCGTCCACAGCAAGCGCGTCATGTTACAATCTACCAGCCAGGTCGAAGGCGATATCTTCCATCAGTCCCTTTCGATCGAGCAAGGCGCCATGTTCGAAGGCAAATCTCGTCGTTCATCGGATGATCCACGAACAGCTGCGGCTTCCAACACAAAGAAAGCTGCCGCTCCCAGTCTTGCATTCTCAACACCGCCAAGATTGCCCGAGAACTCATCTGAGCTCGCCAACTAAATTTGGGCACTAACTACTTTTGATTGCCTAACGTGATAACCCCGGCTGCCACTCTGATATAGTGAGGCGGTGGCCGGGCATCTTATCAAATGCGGCCTTACGGCAAGTTAGAATAAATGTTTGCGGAATATCGCGCGCATCGGCGAGCACATTGAACATAGCTGCCAAACGTTCATCGTCAGAAAAAACTAAAGGATCATCTAACACCAACGGCACAGCTCGCCCTGTGTCTGCCAACAACTGTGCAAAGCTCATGCGTACCAAAATGCTGAGCTGTTCTCGCGTGCCATCGGAGAGCGCAGATATCATCTCGGTCACACCGTTTCGAGTTAACCGATCGAGCGCAAATGACTCCTTAAATGCAACCTCCGCTGACCCAAAAATGCGCGCAAGGTGCGGCACAAGACGCTTCACAATCGGTTGAAAAACGGCTGCGCGACGCTCGGCTTCCACCTCAGCAAGCGTCGTGTTGAGCAGCTTCAGAGCTGCAACTTCGCTTTCCAGACGCAACACGTGCTGAGTTGTTCGCTCCAATTCTCGCTCGCAAGCGGCAACCTGCGACGCAAGGCCCTCCTCGTCTGCGCCGGACTGTTCGCCAGCCAAACGCTCTAATTGCAAGCGCAGGGATGAAGCTTTGGTCTTACGTTGCATGTCGTCAGCTTTGATGTCGGCGATCTGCTGTGCCTGCGCGCGGAACGCATCATCGCTGAGAGCCGCCTCGGCAGAATCTTGCAACTTAGCCTGCGCAACAACCACCGCATCCTTCGCCGCGGCAAGTTGAGCGCGTAATAATTCAAGAGATGCATGTTGCGATATCTCATGTCGCAACAGCTCAATATCTTGCTCTAATCGGCGAGCGCCCTCGGGAGCGATAGCCGCCAAATCGCGTCTCAAATTTTCTAGATTTGCTGTGTGGCGTGTTCTTTCATCACTTTTAATTACGGCGTCGGCAGCGTCAGCAACGCCGAGTGCCGACAATAAGTCTCTCCGCTCATTCTCAAAAGTCGCCGCCTGTGTGCGCATGTCAGCAATCGCGTGCGCATTCGGCATTTCAATGCGAATGGCAGCGATGCCATCGATATCGATGGCAAGATGATCTGCCACTGAAACATCGTGATGGCCTTGGGCCGGTATGCCATCGATGCGAATGCGATCGGCACCTTCATCGGTCACGTGTATCAACACCCGCGCCGCTTGTGATGACATCTTCGCTGTAAGTACAGATAAGCTGTTATCCAAAGATTCAAGGCGGCGCACCCGGGCTATAACTGCAGGATTATCGTTGACGATTTGCGCGAGCGTCAAAATCTCTATTTCTAGCGCACGAGCACGTTTATGCATTTCTTGTAAATGCTCCAAACGTTTACGCCGCGCAGTGTCCTCAGCGAGCAACCTTTCGCAATCTTGCCATTCAAGTTGACGCGAACGCAACGCTTCACGCGCAACGTCGCGTTGAGCACGTGCTTGTGCGATCCGTGCATGTCGCACTTCTAATTCTTCGATGGCTGGTTCGTGAACATCGCCATGCCGCACATTTTCTAGTTCTAACAGTTCGCGGTTAATCACAGCCATGCGCTCCAAACGAGTTTGCGTGGCAGCGGCAGAACGGCTGGCATCATCGAATTTTTTGCGCGCGTGTGCTTGATCTTGTAATGCGAGATCGAGCGGTCCACCCTTTTTAGGTGCTGCGCGCGTCGGGGTCAGCAAGACGTCGAGTGCTGCCGAAGTCCTTTGACGAACGCCTTCGAACGCATCGCCACTTACCGTGGCCTCTACTTCTGCTTGAATGACATCCAGCAACGCGGTCCTCTCGCCGCGCGCCTTCGCTTTACCGGTTGCAGGATCGATATCGGGATCGGGCGGCAAAAGGCTTCTTTGCTGTCCAACGAAAACCAATCCAACGGGACCCGGCAAATCGCCGCCGCGTTGAATGAGACTGGCGAATTTGTCTTCGGCATCGGCATTGCGCCATTCGCGACCATCAGGCAGAAATTTTAGGGTCGCAATCGCACCGCGGCCGAACTGCTTGCGCATGCGCCAAAGCTGACCGTCAATCTCAATGTCACCTTCAACGAGAGGCTCGCCACCGCGGTAAGGACGCATCTCGTCAAGAACCCCGCCAGAGACCCGTGTGCGCGTTACAAATAGAGCTTCCAGTGAATGGAATAAGGTAGATTTTCCAAATTCGTTGGGACCGACGAGAATATTGATGCCATCGGCCATATCTTCGACGGCGACCGGCTCAGAAAATCGGCGGAAGGCTGCAACGCGCAAGGCTCTGAGTTTCACGATTGAGCCTCGTTCACCGCTTCAGCAGCAAATCCATACAGTCGGAGAAGAGCCAAGCTTGCGGCATCTCTATTGTGCTTATCGTCACCATCGACGCGGTGCGAAAGCCGCTGCGCCACTTCAAGCAAGGCAGGCGATTTTTTCAAAACATCAAAATCGGTTACCGTTGGTCGCACGATGAGCCCATCATGCTCAACATCCAACCATTTCAGTCGTGCTGACCAGCCCTCGCGCCACACATCGAGTGCGCCGTGATCGGCCAACGACAGACTGCCTGCAAGTTGAAGTTTGACTAAAAGATTGCGCGGCAAGTCCGATAAGCTGGAAAGCTCTCTATCGACACCATCGAGATCTTCGCACGATTGCAACCGCGCATTGATTTTAGCCCACGTAAAATGCGAGCTGCGCACCTTTTCAACCGAGACTTTTCCGCCGCTTTCAACGGTCACACACAAAACATTTCCTGGATCGTTGTCAGGAAAACGGTCCGGCTCCGGCGTGCCCGCATACCACGTATTCGCTGTGATCGACCGCGTGCCGTGCCAATCACCCAGAGCAAGATAGTCAAGTCCTGCGCGCAACGCACGATCGGCCGCAATCAAGACCGCACTATCGCCGTCACTGCCAAACCCTTGCACTGACCCATGCGCCAAGCCAATGCGCGCGACACCCGGCTGGGTTCGTGCTGTCTCCATCCATCGACTAGGATCATCCCCCGGATTGTTCGAAGTCAAAGGCGCGGGCAAGAGCACAACATTAGGTGCCAACGCAATAGGTTCAGGTGTCGCGAGCACCAAAATATTGTTCGGCAAATCTAACTGACGAACGCGATCCCAAATTCCACCCATGCGCAATGGATCATGATTGCCCGGCATCAATAGCCATTGGATGCTAGAATGCTGAGCCATGCGCTCAAGTGCCCGTCGTATCTCAACACGAGGCAGATCAGGTCCGTCGAAGACATCGCCAGCCACCAAGACATGCGACGCGGCACGCGCGCGCGCGATCGCGGCAATTCTGTCAATCGCATCGATGCGGGCTGTGGCCAACTCTCCTGAGAGACGATCCGGTAGGGATCGAAAGGGTTTGCCGATGTGCCAGTCAGCGCTGTGTATGAATCGAAATGTCATGCCCAACGACAATCCTTGCTCGACGCGATGCTTTCAAGTGTTGAAGGAAAACAAACTCGAATACTTGGGACAAGACAAGCGTCAACAGAGTTCACAATTTGCGGGCTAACAAAACGAATTCGCGTTCGCCGACGCCATTGGCAGCAATTTCACGAAAGCCGTTTCTATTGTAGAAGCCAACATTGCGAGCGTTTTTACTCGTCACAACATGAACACCTGGCACGCACCCTTTGCGGAGATCAGCTACAAAGCGCTCGATCAACTCAGCTCCCAATCCGCAGCCACGGTGATGAGGCGCGATATTGACATGCAGATGCGCTGGATAGTTTTGCGATAGTGCGCCAAAAGTTTGATCATAGGCAAGATCAGCAAATCGTGATGTGATCGCTGGATCGTCTGTGCTGCCAATCAAATACCCAACCACATCATTCATCTCAGACAGCGCAACATAAGCATAGTGTGGATCGTGCTGCAGGTATCGTCCCAGCCAACGTTCTTTGAATTTTGAACGCGCGTCGTCGCTGCTAAAGACTTGAGTATTGCTCGACGTGAAGAAGACGCATTCAAGACCAGCCTTCAACGCCTCAGTTGATGGCAAGCTGGTATAGCGCTCAATTCTCACATGCGTTGACATGAACCCACTTCTGCGAATGAACCACACATAAAGCCGTGCGCGTCTCAACGGCAATAAAAAATGAGGGTGGATCACAGATCCACCCTCACTCTCAAATTCTATTTGGTTGTCAGCTTAGTAATAGCGGCACGCGTTGTAACGACGCCACCAGTAACGGCTACCCGTAGCAATTGCGCGACGCTTCAAATAACTGCAATTGCCGTAGCCATAGCCGTAAGCACCGATAACAACCGGAGCGCCCCACCTTAGTCCGCGACCATAGCGGCGGTGAGAATAGCCGCGTCCACGGAAGGCACGGTGGCTACGGAACCCACGATTGCGGGAAAAGCCGCGATTGCCTCGGAAGCTACGATGGCCTCGAAAGCCACGATTACCGCGGAAGCCGCCTCTCTTGCGAACTTCAACGACTTCACTTGTGCCACTGAGCTGCGGCTTTGAAAAAGCTGCGGCATCTGCGGGACGCATGCTTCCGCCCATGGCTGCCATACCGGCAGCAACGGCGAGTACAGCGCCGAGTGTTTTACGCATATATTGTCTCTCCTCTGACCGAACACGACACCGGGGGGATGTGCGCGCCCAAGGGTTTGAAAAATCGCGGATGCGACTTCTCTAGAGACGAAACGGCAGTAGGCCAGATTTCCGTCGCGACATTTTAAATTCTATGTGCAGCAGATGAACATCTATTCATCTGCAGCATGTGCCGCGGCCACTTTTTGACGAAACACAACCGGCAGATCACTGCGCACCACATCGGGAGTTTCTTCCGGCGGTGTGGTCACTTTCTCATAAATTTCAGGAACACCCGATGGGTTGGTTCCACCGTAATTTTTGCTGAAAGGTTCAGAAGGATCGTCAGGAATATCTCGAATGCGAACCGGGGGCGGCGCTTGACTGGGCAGTCCGTCATCCTCGACTTCAACCACGACGGCATGTGCCACCTGCGTAGGCGGCTGCTGGCCATGGGATGCATAGTGATCAGGATTCGAAGCGCATCCAGCCAATGCGAGCAGAGCGAAGGAAGCCGTCATGCGCACGAACGCCGCACAAAATAGTTTTGGCGGCTGAGAGCCGACTGAAAACGCAAACATGAAACACGCCTTTACGAAACGCGAAAACGCAACCGAACACGAAGAACTGTGTCGGATTGAAACACGCGAGGCGTTAAAGAGCTGCTAACGCACCCATAAAATTTGGCGGCAAATAGATTTCAATCCATGGAATAATAACAAAGGTCGCAGCTCTCGCTCACAGTCCCGGCGACATAAACCCAGCAGCACGCAATCCGTTAAAAACACCTTGTACCGCGATAGCGGCCAATAAAATTCCAAACACGCGCACAAGCACGCGCTGCGCAGTCAAGCTGAACATGCGATTGAGCTCATGGGCAAGATAGAGCAGCGCTAAAGTCACGATCATAACGGCCAGCAGAGATGCAACAACTACGGCCAGCCCAAGCGGCTCCCCGTGCGCATTTGCAGCGAGCAAAATGCCGGCACTCATAGCACCCGGACCCGCAAGCAATGGGGTCGCAAGCGGGAAAACGGCGACATCCTCGCGTGTCTGCGCCTCTTCACCTTCCGGTGGCGTCAGTTTGATCGATCCGCCAGGGCGCGCAAAAATCATGTCCAAAGAAATTAACAACAGAACGATGCCGCCTGCGGTTTGCAATGCTGCAATGGATACTCCCAATTGATTGAGTATCGGTCCACCTAGCAGGGTAAAAAAAGCGAGTATGGCTGTCGCGATCATCGTCGCGCGCAGAGCGATCCGTTGGCGTTCAGCACGCGCCATCTTTGGTGTCAGCGTTGCAAAAAGCACCGCGGCTTCCACGGGACCTATCGTGGCAAAGAAAGTCGTAAAACTCTTGAGGGCAGTTTCCAGCATAGGGCCCTTAACCACACTCACACATCAATGTCGTCAGGCGTGTCGAGCTCTCAAGATTTGCGCCTGAGCTGAGCTAAACTCAGCAAGCACTCGCGAACAGCTTTTGCTAATTTTTACAAAGCCAAAGATTTACAATGGACAGCAAACGATTCTCACACAACACTAGCATTTCTAGGGAAGGGGCGCGCATCGACCATAAATAGGGAGATAGCCAGTGACTCAAAACAAGTCCTTGTACGACGAAAACTTTCGCAGCCAGCTTGCAGGCTTCAGCCTCACAACAGCTGAGATTTTGTATCGCCTGCCGGACCACCCGGCACTTTTGCAGAGCTATGTCTGGCAGGACTACGATTTAGCCCCACGCTTCCCAAAGCTTAAAGCATTCTTGGATTTTTGGACGGCAAAGCTCGACGGTCCACTTTTCAAAGTCACCGTTGCCAACTCTAAACTCATACGACCAGCCGAACTCAGATTGGTAGGTGCTGAATTCAAGGTGCATTAATTTAGCTAGTCCTATTTTGCAATTTTTCGGTGCTGGGTCAGCGCAATGACGATTGCAAATATTAGCCTTTAGCTCATTGGCCAAAATGTCCCGCCGCTCCAGATGCCGAGCGTGTCGCCATCATCGTGCGATTGCGCTAAGCCAACGAGTTCGGCATAAACGGCGCGCGTACACAGGGCTTCAAGTCGCCCCCGTACAAGCAGGTAAGGCTTCAGCCCACCAGAAAAATTCTGCACTTCAAAACGGATCGGGTTAGTCGGACCCACGGTTACGACGTCATCGACATTCGTCCTGAACGATAGATTCTGCGACTGGCCTTCGCCCGAAACGGCCATCTCCACGGCGAGAAAAGGAGCATCCTCCACCGCAACATCCACCTTTTCAGCGGGCGTCACCAAAAAAGTCTTTCCGTCAGCGTCCTTGCGCAGAATGCTCGCGAACAGTTTTACAATTGCAATGCGCCCGATGGGACTATCGCGGTATAGCCATGAGCCATCGGCTCTAATTTTCAGACCTATGTCTCCGCAATAAGGTGGGTTCCAAGTATCAACAGGACGCACTGCGCTGGAACCGTCCGTGGCCGCAGACCGCATGAGAGCTTCGAGCGAAAGACCCGCAGCCGAGCTCGAACATGGTGCGGTTCTGCCAGCCTGGCGCTCAGGGACCTGATCGTTACCCGCCATAGAAAATATCCCGCCCCTATCTGCTCGAGCTTCAAGCATAATCTAACGTAACATTCACTTGACCCTAGGCGGGCTGGGCTGGATCGTCTAGCATCTACGGTCGCTGGCCTGAGACGGCTTCGCCATTGTTGTAACAATAAAAAATCGCATTTGGTACGAGGCTAGCAGCAGTATGAATACCGTTGTTGATACGCAAACCGACATCGTCCCACGCTTAGAGGCCGCCGCCGAACGCGTGCAGCGCGCACATAAAGCGGCAGCATCCGTGATTTTTGGTCAGGATGTCGTCATAGAGCGCACACTGATAACGCTGCTTTCCGGCGGTCATGCCCTGCTCATCGGCGTTCCAGGCCTCGCCAAAACATTGCTCGTTGATACGCTAGGCCGTGTGCTCGGCCTCGACGCTAAGCGCATTCAATTCACGCCTGACCTTATGCCGTCCGACATCATCGGGTCGGAAGTTCTCGAAGAAGAGCCCGGACGAGCCCGCACGTTTCGGTTCATCAAAGGTCCGATCTTTACGCAATTGCTGATGGCAGACGAAATCAACCGTGCATCTCCAAAAACGCAGTCAGCACTTTTGCAGGCGATGCAAGAGCATCACGTGACGGTGGCAGGTCAACGCCATGACACACCAGCACCGTTCCATGTCCTCGCAACCCAAAACCCGCTTGAACAGGAAGGAACCTATCCGCTGCCAGAAGCGCAGCTCGATCGGTTCTTGCTTCAGATTGATGTCGACTACCCCGATCTGATTGCGGAGCGCAAAATGCTCTACGCCACAACTGGTACCGATAGTCAGAAGCTGGAACCTGTTTTGTCGGCACAAGAGTTGATGGCAACGCAGCGGCTCGTGCGTCAAATCCCAGTGCCCGACAAAGTTGTCGAAGCTATTCTTTCCCTCGTGCGCTCGGCGCGCCCCGGCACTGGCGCGAGCGCAGACACGGATAAATTTGTGGCTTGGGGACCAGGTCCACGCGCCAGCCAGGCATTGATGTTGGCCGTACGCGCCAAAGCTCTAATCGACGGGCGCTTAGCACCATCGATTGACGACGTCGTCGCTCTTGCTGAGCCCGTTTTAAAGCACAGAATGGCCCTGTCGTTTGCGGCCCGCGCGGAAGGCGAGGATCTTTCAAAGATCATCGCGCGACTTGCCGCGGCTGTGGAGTAGCACCGAATGGCCAGCCCAACCGGGCAAACAAAAGCAACCGGCACCAACGGACGCCAAATCTTGGCGCTCGAACGGGAAGCCGCAAGCATTGTCGATCGCCTACCTGAATTGTTGATGGAAGCCGACCGTATCGCGTCCACAGTTGCGCACGGCATTCACGGGCGCAGACGCGCCGGTCCAGGCGAAACATTCTGGCAATTTCGGCAGTACCAACCGGGAGAAGGTGCCCATCTCGTCGATTGGCGGCGGTCTGCCAGTTCGCACCATTTGTATGTACGAGAGCGAGAATGGGAAGCAGCGCATACGATTTATGTATGGCCGAACATGTCACGCTCTATGAATTTCAAAAGTCATCTCAGCCATGTGACCAAGGCCGAGCGCGCACTCGTTTTAATGCTCGGCGCGACTGAACTTTTGGTCAGAGGCGGGGAGCGTGTTGCTCTGCTTGGTGTGACGCAGCCGACGGCAAATCGACGGGCCGCGCAGAAGCTTGCCGAAGCCTTGTTGATGCTTGGCGACAAAGCCGGTGAGAATTCCGAACCCCCGACATCCCGTCTGACGCGCTTTTCAACGGTTGTCCTCTTCTCTGATTTTCTCGATCCCATCGACAAGGTGCGCGAAACGATTGAGGCTATGGGATCGGCTGGAGCGAATGGCCATCTCGTGCAAATTCTCGATCCAGCCGAAGAAACTTTAGCCTACGCAGGGCGGACGGAATTCCTATCGCCGGACGGTCAGTCGCGCTGGATCGCTGATCGCGTCGAAAGCTTGCGTGATCGCTATCAAGCAAAATTGCTCGCCCATCGCGCTGCCATTCAAGACATCGCACACCGCTTAGGCTGGTCTTTTTTAGTGCATCATACCGATCGTCCGGCATCGGAACCTTTGTTGTCGTTGTTGATGCGCCTAGAAGGCAAAAGCGGCGGCTACCGTTGGATGGGTACCAACACTGATACTGCGGGGTCGCGTCCATGACATTTGGCGCACTCGCATTTCTAAACCCTTGGCTTCTTGCAGCCCTCGTGACGTTGCCGGTCATCTACTGGCTGTTGCGCGCAGTTCCACCCCGGCCTGAGCAAGTCGAGTTTCCGCCAACGCGCATTCTTGTCGGTTTGGAAAATGAAGAAAAAACAGCTGACAAAACACCGTGGTGGTTAACCCTCATCCGCCTCTTTGCAGCGACGCTTGTAATTCTGGCGCTGGCCGAGCCGATTCTCAATCCGGCAAAAAACGCTGGGCTTAAAGGCAACGGCCCGCTGGTCGTCGTCGTTGACAATGGCTGGGCATCATCGTCCCGCTGGTCCCAGCGCAGCGCAATGATGACACGTCTCATTGGCGAAGCCGAAAACGATGGTCGGCCTGTTATCGTTATGGGCACAGCGGCGACAGCAAAAAACACCGTGGCAAAATTAGAATCGCCAAGCGATGCTCGCAACACCGCAGCAGCACTCACGCCACAGGCATTCGCACCTGATCGTGTCGCAACCATAGACATTCTATCGAAGGTGCTCAGCTCGCCTGAAACTAAAAATCCTAACATCGTATGGCTGCACGACGGCATTGACCACGATGGTGAAGCTCGCCAATTCTCTGAAAAACTACAAGCGATTGGCGATCGCGCCACGCTATCGGTGATCGACGAGACGACAGGTCAAGAGGCTCTCGGTCTGGCAGCGCAACTTGGCGAAAAAGGCTCCCTCGAAGCTTTAGCATTGCAAGCTGCAGGAACGCCACGGAGCGGCACTGTCTACGCATTCTCTGCGCGCGGCGAGCGACTTGGTGAAGCAAATTTCCAGTTCGCAGCGGGAGAAACAAAAAAGACAATACCATTTGAATTGCCACTCGAACTTCGCAATCAAGTCGCTCGTATCGAGATTGGTTCCGAGCGATCAGCAGGCGCTGTGCACTTGATCGATGCTGCGACCCAGTGGCATCGCGTGGGTTTAATTTCAGGAGAAAGTCGCGAACAGGCACAACCCCTTTTAGCGCCCCTGTACTATATCCAGAAAGCCTTGAATCCTTACGCTGAACTCGCCGTTTCAAAAGACTCAAACCTTGCGCAAGGCATTGATAGCGTACTGAAGCAAAACGTTTCGGTACTCATGCTTGCCGACATTGGCAATGTCACGGGCGAGGCTGCCAAGCAGGTCGATGACTTCGTAAAGCGCGGCGGATTTCTAGTGCGTTTTGCAGGCCCGCGCTTGGAAAAAGGAAACGATGATTTGCTGCCAGTAGCCTTGCGCTCGGGCGGGCGCTCGCTGGGTGGCGCTCTGAGTTGGTCCTCGCCCCAAGCACTTGCTAATTTCGATGAAGCAAGTCCTTTTGCTGGTCTGACAATTCCGCCAGATGTATCAGTGAACCGGCAAGTGTTGGCTGACCCGGCCCAGATCACGCCTGACGTTGAAATCTGGGCACGCTTGAAAGATGGCACACCGCTCGTAACCGCCACCAAGCGCGGCGATGGCAAACTCGTTCTATTTCACATTACGGCCAATTCGGATTGGTCCAATTTGCCCATATCGGGATTATTCGTTGACATGTTGCGTCGCCTATCCACGATGGGGAAGATTGGTGCCAGCACCACTCAAGCCGACGGCACGACGTCCACCACAGACACTGCTTCGCCAGCAACTCAAACCGCAGGTGTTTTGTCTCCGCTCAAAACATTAGATGGTTTTGGCACTTTGAAGGCGCCACCTCCGACAGCAGAGCCGATGCTCGCAAGCGCGATGGCAAACTCACTTCCCTCGCTCATTCACCCACCCGGATATTATGGCGCGAGCGGTGCGCCGCGCGCCCTGAACGTCCTGACGCCCAAAAGCGAATTGAAGCCGATTGGTGCCATTCCTGGCAATGTCCAACGTCTGACATATGACAACGCCACCAGTACACTTCTCAAACCTTGGATGTTAGCACTTGGGCTAGCCCTGTTATTTGCCGACATCATTGCAGTTATGATTTTGCAAGCAGGCGGCATGAGAGCTTTATCGCGTCGCCGTACACCAGCGACAGCCGCTGCAGTTGCTCTGACATGTATAGGCGCTTGCATTCTCTACCCACTCAATGCGCGCGCTCAAGCAGGCGGTAGCGATAATCCCGCAGTTGGCGCAACAGCGCAGTCGCTTGAAACCACCGACAAGACGGCCATCGATTCCACGAGCAAAGTCACCTTCGGTTACATTCTGAGCGGCAATCGAGAGACCGATGATACTAGTCGTGTTGGCTTGCTCGGATTAGCCCGCGTTCTAGAAGCGCGCACCGCTGTCGAACCCGGCGAACCTGTTGGCGTCGATATCGCGAAAGACGAGATTGCGTTTTTCCCAATCCTCTATTGGCCAGTTTTAGAAACGGCTGAAGTGCTTCCCGATGCAGCGATCGCCAAAATCGATGCGTATATGAAGGAAGGCGGTTTGATTATTTTCGACACCCGCGATTACGGTCAAGGCGGTAGCAATCAATTACCGTTGGCTGGCAAAGGCGGCAATGCATTGCAAAGGCTGTTAAGCAAGCTCGACGTACCAAGGCTTGAACCCGTGCCGGAAAATCACGTCGTCACGAAATCATTCTATCTCATGCGCGGATTCCCGGGTCGCTGGGATGGAGGTCAACTTTGGGTCGAAGCCATTACCGAGTCAGAAAGTGAACCCAGTCGTGCACGCGTCTCAGACGGCGTGACGTCGATTATGATCACGTCCAATGATTTTGCCGCTGCCTGGGCGCTCGACGATCGCGGCCGTCCGATTTACCCGGTCGTTCCTGGCGGAGAGATGCAGCGCGAAATGGCATATCGATCTGGCGTGAACATCGTCATGCACGCACTGACCGGAAATTACAAAGCTGACCAAGTCCATGTGCCAGCACTCCTAGAACGATTGGGACAGTGAGGGTATAAAAGTGAATTGTTCGATAGATTTTGCGCCACTCATTCCAGGCCCGATGCTTATCGGCCTAGCCATTGTTGCCTTGGTGCTTGCCGCCCTTCTCATAGTGCGCAGGTCGCGCGGAGCATTTTTACGATCAGCCGCGCTCCTGGCCATGCTGGCGGCTCTGCTCAATCCAACTCTTCGCGAAGAAGAACGCGAAAGTCTCGCGAATGTCGCCATCGTCGTGATGGATGAAAGCACCAGCCAGAGATTGGCCGAGCGTCCGGCACAATCCGACGCCATCAAAAGCGATCTAGAAGCGAAGTTCGCAAAAATTCCCAACCTGACAATCAAGTGGGTCACAGGTGCAAAACCGGGCGACCAAACTACGGCTGGAACAAATCTCTTTGCCGATCTCAATGCAGCATTGAGCGACACAGCACCCGATCGTATCGCAGGCGTAGTTTTTGTCACCGACGGGCAAGTCCATGACGTGCCAGCATCGGCAAAAGCATTGGGCTTCGACGCACCTGTTCATACGCTGCTGACCGGCGCCCAAGGCGAGTTTGATCGCCGGATCGAAGTCATTGAGGCGCCGCGCTACGGTCTAGTCGGACAAACGCGCCCGATTCAAATCGCGGTCCGAGAGACGGGTAAATCGAAAGTCAGCACCCCGTCTGGACCTGTGACACTGACTGTACGTCGCGAGGGCCTTCCCGACGAAACGGTGCGTAGCGAAATTGGCCGATCTGTATCCATCAACATGCCGTTCCCACACACGGGACAAAACATAGTCGAGATTGATCTTGAGCCGGTTTCAGGAGAACTCACACCGGCGAACAACCGCGCCGTTATTGCAGCTGAAGGCGTGCGCGAAAATCTCCGCGTTCTCTTGGTGTCTGGCGAACCACATGCCGGTGAGCGCACGTGGCGCAACCTCCTGAAATCGGACGCTGCCGTCGATCTCGTGCACTTCACCATTCTGCGTCCACCTGAAAAGCAGGATGGAACGCCGATCAATCAGTTGTCACTGATCGCGTTTCCAACGCGCGAACTATTCTCTGAGAAAATCAAAGACTTCGATCTCATCATCTTTGATCGTTACGAGCACAAAGGCATTTTGCAGCTGCTCTACTACGACAACATCGCGCGCTACGTCGATCAACATGGCGGGGCATTGTTGATCGCCGCGGGCGACGACTATGCCGACACGTTCAGCATTTATCGCACACCGCTGTCATCGGTGTTGCCAGCAGTACCAACCGGCCGCGTCATCGAAACTCCGTTCCGCGCTAAAATAACCGACGAAGGCAATAAGCATCCCGTTACCAGAGGTCTGCCTGGATCAGCACCGACACAGCTCGCCGACGCTTCGAAAGAGCCGACATGGGGTCGCTGGTTCCGTCAAGCCGAAGTCCGCACGGAACGAGGCCGAACCCTCATGACAGGTGCGGAAGATCGACCACTGCTCATCCTCGACCGCAAAGGCAAAGGCCGCGTAGCCTTGCTGACATCCGATCATGCGTGGCTGTGGGCGCGCGGCTACGACGGGGGCGGTCCCCACACAGATTTGCTGCGCCGCCTGTCACATTGGCTGATGAAAGAACCTGACCTGGAAGAGGAGCGCCTCATCGCCTCATCGCGTGGTCTCAAGCTCTCACTCGAACGTCGCTCGATGGAAACGAAGGTTGAGCCTATCAAATTGATGGCGCCAGGCGGCGATGTGACGAACGTTGAATTGGAAGCCGTACCCAACGAAAGCGGTGTTTGGCGCTCAACAATCGATGTGAAGGTGCCCGGCCTTTACAAGGCTGAAACGACGGCCACCTCAGGGACGCTGACGGCTGTCGCCAATGCCGGTATTGAAGATCCCCGAGAAATGAGTGAAGTCACTGCGACCGCCGACAAAATGACGCCAATTGCCAACGCAACTGGCGGAGGGGTGTTTTGGACGAAAAGCAGCAGTCTACTGACTGGAGCATCGGCGGCCGTCGAGGTTCCGCGCATCTCGATGCTATCGAACGCGAAGGTCATGGCAGGATCGGGCTGGCTCGGCCTCAAAGATCGCGAAGCGTTCCTAACGCGTGGGGTCAAACTGACGCCGATGTTCACAGGCTTGGCGGCCCTTGCGGCCCTTCTGGCTCTCATCGCCCTCGCATGGTGGCGCGAAGGACGCTAGAGCCAGAATCTTAGCCCATACCAATCCTCGAACCTGGGGACGATCACCGCGCTACATTCGCCCCATTGGCCCGACTCACCTACGGTTCGCCTCGACCGTCGCATTCGAGAGGCCAATCATGTCTGCATTATTCCGCATCGTCTATGCAGCCCACGCCAACGGCACACACCACAAGTTGGCTCTGGATGCATTGCGTCACATGCAGCGAACCGATGCCGATGCATGGCAGCGCCTGTTTCTCAAACACGTAGCGCTCTATCTGGAAGGCTCGAAAGCACCGGACAAGAGTTTCAAAGATTTCAAAAACCACGTCCTTCATGTCGGTGAAAACTATTGGGGCGGCGCACCGGAAAAGGTCGAAGCGTGGTACGGCCACACCGTCACAGCATTGCGCGCAGAAAAATGGGCTGATGCCGCTTATGCCGCTGGTGTCCTCAGCCACTATTACACCGATCCCATTCATCCCTTTCACACCGGTCAAACCGAGGCAGAAAACGCCATCCACCGCGCCTGCGAGTGGAGCATCAACCGCTCCTACAATAAGCTGCGCACTTTGGGTGAAAGCCACTTCGAAACTCTACGCATCGAAGCACCCGAAGGTGAACATTGGCTCCGCGAGTTGACCTGCGATGGCGCCGAATATGCGCACCGATACTACGAAAAACTTATCGCACATTACGATATCCATGTTGGCACCGTGCGGCCCGAAGACGGGCTGGATGCGATTGGCTCAAAAGTTGTAGCCGAACTTTTGATGTATGCTGCCAATGGCTTCGGACAAATTCTGGACCGCGCCATATCGGAAGCAGGCGTTGCTGCGCCCGAAGTCAGTCTGTCGCTCGATACGATGATTGCCGCGCTCAACATTCCAAAAAAGTGGTTAGAAAAGCGACTATCGAACGCTGAAGACAAAGCCATCGTTGAGGCGATCTACGACGAGCTCAAGGCAACGGGTCGCGTTGAACACGCTCTTCCGGAAGATGACCGCGTGATCCGCGACCTTCATGCGCGCGAAGTGTTGGCACCGAAGTTGGCGGCACGCACGGCAACGCGCACGCAACGCGTGCCGATGGGTGATCCGGCCGATGCGCGCAAAAAAGCAGAAATTGCTCAGGCCCTCAAAAATCCAATCGCACCGGCCGCATCCGCGGGAGATAGCGATAGTGCTCTCGTGCGAGCTGTCGAAAAGTCAAAACCGACCGCGATGCGGGCCGCTCCACAGCCACCACAAATTCCAGTCAAGGGTCACGCCAACATTCCAAAGATTGCGACCGGGCCTGTCTCGATTCCGATTGAACCAAAGCAGCACAGCACGAACCAACGTGAAAGCTACCTATCACCGAGCGACGATTTAGAAGCGGCACCCTCCATCGGCCCACGCATGGCGGAAAAATTTGCCGATCTCGGCATTTTGACCGTTGCCGATTTCCTGGGCCAAAACCCGCATGAAATGGCCGAAGTACTGGACGATAGCCGCATCGACGGTGAAACGCTGACCGATTGGCAAGATCAAGCAGCTCTTGTCATCGCCATACCAGGACTGCGCGGCACACACGCCCAGCTTCTTGTCGGCGCAGGCTATCGAACAGCCGATGCGATCGCCGATGCAGACCCTGTTGATCTATCAGCCGATATTCTAACGTTTGCATCATCCAGCGACGGCAAACGCGTATTGCGCGACGGCAATCCACCGGATATCGAAAAAATCAAAAACTGGGTATCATCGGCTGCCCTCGCTCTCCGCGCAGCTTGAGAAGCTTGCAGATCACCAATTGGCGCGACGGAACTTCGCGGGTCCGCTTGAGTTAAGTCAAAGCAGCAGCGCTCAAGCGCACTCTGCGATTTGAACTCAGGAGCAAAAATTTGAAACGCATCTACATGTCTGCGGCTTTTGCCGCGACGCAAGGTTTAGTCATGTCTGCTACGGCGCATGCGGAGGATGTTGTATTTAAGGGATCGGTGACTGAAATCTTTGGGCACCACGCAATCGTGGCAACAGACCAGAAGAAGTATCTCGTGAATTTTGGCCCACGCGTATCCGAACAAGGCATAGTCAAAACTGGTGATACAGTCTCCATAACTGGCGATCTTAAAAAAAGTGGGCAAGTTCGCGCTCACGAACTCACTCTTGCTGACGGCCGCGTTGTGGAAGTCGCCAAGGACAAGAAGACTTGGTCGGAATGGTTTAGTGGCGACGACGCTGACGATGAGAAACCGTTTACCGCTTCAGATGCGAAAAAACTCGCGACGGACAAAGGTTATGTCCTGACAAGTCAACCGCTTGCAGAAAAGCGACACTTCATCGCCAACGGTAGTAAAGATGGCAAGACATTCGATCTGGCGCTTCACCGCGATGGAACCATCAAGGAAGAAGTTTCTATTACAGCCGTTCAAGCAAAAAAAATGATGATGGATAAAGGTTACGATGTCATCGGCGACGCCGCACCTGTGAAAAAACATTTTGAAGCGTTAGCAATTAAAAACTCAGAATTTTTCGAACTACACGCTCATCGCGACGGCACAGTTGAAGAAGCTCGTAAGGTCGATAAAACTGACCCGCGTTGGGGCACTCAAATTCAGTAAACGCGAATTAGATAATTCCGCTACGATGCCGACCGCAACGATACGGTCGGCATTTTCGTATCAGGTCAAAAGCGTAAATGCGCTTATCCCTGCAACATCAGACTTGAAATCGAGCCATATCGCGCGCAAAATTGTTACATCCGAGGGGCGCCGGTAAACCGGCTGAGATCGCGCAACATGAGCGTGAGCACCCTTAGAACCTGATCCGGGTCATGCCGGCGAAGGGACGGATGAAAGTCGCGGATCAGTGTCCGCAATCCGATCCTTTGTTGCTGTGGCCTTACTAGCGCATATGCCCGCGCGAACGCGCCTGTGCGCGCAAATTTTCTACGGGAGATGAAGACGGTGAACAAAGCAACCCGCGCATCGGATATCATGATCCCCAAGGTCACGACGGGGCCAATCGCTGGATCCAGCAAAGTGTACCTGTCTCCTGACGGGCACGATGACGTACGTGTCCCTTTCCGCGAAATTTCTTTGCACCCAGACAGCGCAGAGCCATCATTCCGGACCTACGATCCTTCAGGCCCATACACGGATACTAATGCTGCGATAGATGTCGAACGCGGGCTTCCCCGCCATCGCTTGTCATGGATCAGCGGTAGCAGCCACATCGAAAGCTACCAGTGGCGCGACGTCAAACCCGAAGACAATGGCCATGTCTCTGGCGTTCATGCCGCTCGTATGTTTCCCAATGTGCCCCAGCCAATGCGCGGTGTCGGCGATGCACCAGTCACTCAGTATGAATTTGCGCGTTCTGGCATCATCACTAAAGAGATGATTTACGTCGCCCATCGTGAAAATCTCGGCCGCGCGGCGGCTCTTGATTGTGCCAAAGCCTCAGTTGCCGACGGCGAAAGTTTTGGCGCCGCTATTCCAGAGCATGTCACACCTGAGTTTGTCCGAGACGAGATTGCCCGCGGCCGCGCGATCATTCCTGCGAATATCAATCACGCAGAGCTTGAACCGATGATTATCGGCCGCAACTTTCTGGTAAAAATAAACGCCAACATCGGCAACTCAGCCGTCTCATCGTCGATTGAAGAAGAAGTCGAGAAAATGGTGTGGGCGATCCGCTGGGGTGCCGACACCGTGATGGACCTTTCTACCGGCCGCAACATTCACACCACGCGCGAATGGATCCTACGCAATTCACCAGTTCCGATAGGCACGGTTCCCATTTATCAGGCTTTGGAAAAGTGCGGCGGCGATCCCGTCAAACTGACCTGGGACATTTATCGCGACACGCTCATCGAGCAATGTGAGCAAGGCGTCGATTATTTCACAATTCACGCGGGCGTGCGGTTGCCCTTTGTACCGCTCACCGCCAATCGCGTCACAGGCATTGTCAGCCGTGGCGGCTCGATCATGGCCAAGTGGTGCCTCGCACATCACAAAGAAAGCTTTCTCTACGAACGCTTCGATGAAATTTGCGATCTCATGCGCCGCTACGATGTGTCGTTCTCGTTAGGAGACGGCCTGCGTCCAGGATCGATTGCAGATGCTAACGACCGTGCCCAGTTTGCCGAACTCGAAACTTTGGGCGAACTGACGAAAATTGCCTGGGCCAAAGGATGCCAAGTGATGATCGAAGGGCCAGGCCATGTGCCCATGCACAAGATCAAGATCAATATGGATAAGCAATTACGCGAATGTGGCGAAGCACCGTTCTACACATTGGGTCCGCTCACCACCGATATCGCGCCCGGCTACGACCACATTACGAGCGGCATTGGCGCAGCCATGATCGGATGGTTCGGAACGTCGATGCTTTGCTATGTCACTCCCAAAGAACATTTGGGTTTGCCAAATCGTGACGACGTCAAAACGGGCGTGATCACTTATAAAATTGCAGCACATGCGGCCGATCTCGCAAAAGGCCATCCAGCGGCACAACTGCGCGACGACGCACTATCGCGTGCACGGTTCGATTTTCGTTGGGAAGACCAATTCAACTTGTCCCTCGATCCCGATACGGCACGCAGCTACCATGACGAAACACTTCCCAAAGACGCGCACAAAGTCGCCCATTTCTGCTCGATGTGCGGACCAAAATTTTGCTCGATGAAAATTACCCAAGACGTGCGCGATTACGCGGCCCAACAAAATGCGCGTGAAGGGGAAGCAATCGCGGAAATCCAACAAGAAGTCGGCATCATCGATCCGCAGGCTGGCATGGATGAAATGAGTGCCCGATTTCAACGATTAGGTAGCGAGTTGTATCTCGACCAAGAAGTCGTGAAAGCCGCCAACAAAGCATTGGAACATTGACAAAAAATAACTTTCAAGCGCGCCAGAAATGTGAAACTCTTGAACATCTTCAACAAACGAAAGGAGGTGATCCGATGTCTAGTGGGATTATGAAGGCTGCGATGCTTGGATCGCTCGCGCTGTCTCCGGATTGCTTCCGTTGATAAGCTGAGAACGAGCGGTTTGCTGAACGATCAATTCAGCCATCGCAACTGATCTCACGGGGGCCGCTTCGCAAGAAGCGGCCCTTTTGATTTATTTTCCGAACCAGAGATCCCACACATCGCGCGCTTTTTCTGAAAACGACTTACCTGCTTCATCGCCACTTTCAGCGCCCGCACCCTTTGAGGTGCTGGCCGGAACAGCAGTAGGAGAAGCTGGCGATGAGATTGATGATGTCGTCGTTGGGACGGTAGCGACGGGTGAAACTGGAGCAGCGGGCGCAGCCGTGACAGTCGGTGCAGGCGCAATTTCAGCAGGCGGCGTCGTCAATCCTTGAGGCACAAGAGCGGGCAAGGGTGCAGACGGTGGCGCTGTTTCCTCAGCCGTCGGTGTTCCAGATATCGTGCGCACGACACTAGATGTCGGACGATCAGAACCGGCTTGAGGTAGTCCTTTAGTGTCTTTTTCGATCATCGCATCGTATTCGGCCAACGTCGTAACCGGCGTCTTTGCCGTGATGTGTACGATCTTATAACCGTTTGCTTTGAGTTCTGTGAGCAGCAACGGCAACGCTTTTGCCGTGTTCTTATGGATGTCATGCATGAGCAAGATACCCTTGCCCTTCTTATCCAATTTACTGATGATGCCTTTCACTAAGTTGGCTGGCGGTTGAATTTTGAAATCGAAGCTATCCACATCAGTCGAAAACATGGCCACATTCCGACCCTGCAAATGAGCGAGTGCTTCTGGTGAATCTTGCAAGGTTGGGAATCGGAAGAATGGCGCAATCGGTGCGCCCACTGCGCGTTGAACGGCGCTGATACCCCGCTCAATTTCAGTTTCGGCATCTTTGGCTGTTTTAGACTTTCGCAGGTTTTGATGGCTCCAGGTATGCGTACCGACAGTATGGCCGCCCTTTGCCACTTCACGAATAATTTCGGGATAACCCAGCGCCATTTTACCAATCGAAAAAAACGTCGCCTTGGTGCAATGTTCGGCAAGTGCAGTAAGCACCATCTCAGTTGAGAATTTCTGCGGACCATCGTCGAAAGTCAGCACGACTTCCTTTGGCTGGAGAAAATCGAACGCTTTATAATGGTCGAGCCCAAAACCAGGCCCGCCGGTCGTGTCGATCTCCACCGTTCGCGATACGCCCAGCGCATCGGCTTTGGCGCAGCCGGGTGCTTGGGCAAATGCCGCCTGCAATGGGAACGCACAAGCTAATCCAGCACTCAACACCTTCAAAGCGAACCGCATTGACTATCCTCCACCCGACCCTGATTCTGACACTGCCACTTTACCAGTGCGATCGCTCCCTCGCACGACCTTTGCCTAAATCCTTATGTTGCCCACATATTTCCGCACAATTTGGGAGCTTGGACATCTATAAATTCTCCGCAGAATGACATCGACACTCGATGAACAATTGTCATATGAAGCCAAGATCCAACTGGGACTGAATGCGTAACGAGAGAATTGATGCATTTTGAGCGTCAACTCGTAAGCATAGTTCAGTCGCCAAGCGGAAAACGATAAGATGCACCTACGACGAAAATTTCTTGGCCTCATCGCGATGGTCTTATGTTTTTCCTTTGTCGCAGTGACATATGCTCAAGTTCGCGCCGGCTACGAAGGACCACCCGTTCCCGATCCACAGGACCTGATCGATTTGGTACGCAATACGGTTTTAGCCGTTCATGAAGGTAATTCATCAGGCAACTATCAAAAGCTATTCGATATGGGATCGCCCGCATTTCAATCGGCACATCCACTCGCTAATCTTGAAACCAAATTTGCCCGTCTGAAAGACCATCCAGTTGATTTGTCGGCCGTACGGACGTTGACGCCGCTAACGACTGGCGCCCCCACGCTTGATCGTAATGGTCTGCTCCGGATCTTGGGCTTTTTTGAAATTAAGCGGGTTCAGCTCGTTTACGATCTTCTCTATGACTATGATCAAAATGGTAAACGCTGGCGGGTCATTGGGATTTCGCTCAATCCACGCGACATTCCACCAGAACCAGATCTAATACAGCCGCAGTAATCCTTAAAAGTCCGAGCCTTGGTAGCTGAATATGTGACTGGCGCGGCCAGGGCCAGTTGGCCATAATATCCCCACAGAGCAGTGTTCTATTCCTGCAACGGGGAATGAAAACAACAGTCTGCGTTTTTGGGGGTTCCAATGTTCAATCGTGCTGCAACGCCAGATGCTCGGGTCGTAGATTCTTCGCGTCCCGCGACACCCACACCCATTTCCAACCTGAAATCACCACCACCCTTCGCCCAGGCCCCACAACAAAGCGGCGTGATGCGCGATGCAGATACGCCAACGTCGGTTCTGGGACAGGACATCACCATTTCCGGGCAACAGTTGGTATTGAAGACCAAGGGTTCGCTGCTGATTGCAGGCCATATTCAAGGCGATGTTCACGGCGAAAGCGTAACAGTTGGAGAAACGGGTAGCGTTGCTGGAACCATCACCGCACGTACCATCAGCGTTCAAGGTGAAGTCCGCGGCGCTCTCAAAGGCTCAGCCGTGATCCTCAACGCAACTTCAAAGGTCGATGGCGATATCGTCAAGCAAACATTGGCGATTGCGGAAGGCGCACAGTTCGACGGTAGCGTTCGCCGCGCTAAAGATATCGGTGAAGTCACGCCGGATCTGACCTAGTCTCATTCCACGCTGCTAATAAACCATTTCAAAGGTGACGCACGCTCAACGCGCGTCACCTTTATTGTGTCTATCAGCACACATGCTTTTGCATGCGTATCAAAAGCCGCGACCGCGATACGGATTGGCTTCAAGGCAAGTTGATCGAACCCTGATGTCTTGACCAACCAACCGGCACACGTGTCGCTTGAAATTCGGATTGTTCCTGATGTGGGCATCGGACGCTTTCATACCGTACTGACGCGCGACCTTGCCCAGCAAGGCATCTTGGCAATAGGGTGTTGCCAGCCAATTGCCCTGAACGCGCTGGAAGCCATCCTCACATGCGATTTTAGCGTGTGCCGGAGCTAAGCTCGCAAAACTCATAATGACTGTCGTGGCCAGCAGCCTTCCTACGTGGAAATTCAGCATCTTTGATTTCCTTTCACATCAATTACAGCATTGCTAACCGAGTAAGTGCACACGATAGAAATCTGTCACATTACGTCTTGGATTGAATTTTACAGAAATGCTCTTCACGAAGCACATGAAATCCGTCAAACCGACGCGGTATCTCGCACCGCCCATCAATTCATCTCGCCTAGCACGGAGACCACCCACTTATGATCACCGTCTATGATGCGTCCGGCAAGCGATTGATTCCTCGAACGGACAGCGAAATCATTGGCCCATCGTCCGTCTGGATCGATCTTTTGAACCCTTCGGAAGATGAAGATGGCATCCTCGAACGGGCCCTGAATGTAGACGTCCCTACGCGCTCAGAAATGCGAGAAATCGAAGCCTCTAACCGTTTTTATGTCGAAGAAGGCGCGGTTTATATGACCGCTATTGTGCTGCATAACAGCAGCCTCGGCGTACCTATGACCTCACCCATAACTTTTATTTTGGCCGGTGATCGGCTCATCACTGTGCGTTACGCCGAGCCCAAAGCATTCGGTCTTTACATTGCGCGTGCCGGCAAAGGTGGCAACGGCTGCACGACCGGCGCAGAAGTGATGATCGGCCTTGTTGAAATGTTGATCGAGCGCGAAGCCGACCTGATCGAGCGCGTGCAGGACGAAGTCGAAACTATGGCCCCCTTGGTGTTCGGTCAAAAAGGGACGGAACAACCGTCTCGCAATCGTCGTCTCGATGTCTTGCTGCGTAACGTCGGCAAAGAAGGAGACGTGGTTGCCCGTGCGCAAGAAAGTGCAATGTCTCTGCATCGACTTTTGCTATTTGCGGCCAATGCCATCCGTCAATCCAAGGGCGATCCGCAAGTTTTGGCACGGATAGATTCGGCAAGTCACGACATCACATCGTTGATGGAAAGTTTGCGCTTTTTGTCATCTCGCACGACGTTTCTACTCGAAGCGACGCTCGGCATGATTTCGACCGAGCAGAACCAAATCATCAAACTGTTTTCAGTAATGGCCGTGATGTTGATGCCGCCGACACTCGTCGCTTCGATTTACGGTATGAACTTCAAGTATATGCCAGAACTGGAATGGCAATATGGATATCCGATCGCGATCGGCTTGATGTGCGTTGCGGCGCTGATCCCGTTTATCTACTTCCGTCGCAAGGGGTGGTTATAGCCGCTATATAAACTGCAAAACGGCAAGCGACAGCGCACCACAAATCGCAAGCGTCGTGATCACCCCGCGATGCAAAACGAAAATCAACAAAGCCGCTAGCAGCGCGAGTGATGCGACCGTCCAATCGATGGTTGTCAATTCGGGGACTGCAAATTGCAGCGGGCCCAATTGATAACTATCGACCTGACGAAACAGCACATGAAATGCAAACCACACCGATAAGTTCAAAATGACCCCAACAACGGCAGCGGTAATCGCAGATAAAGCCCCTTTGAGTTTCGGCGCGGACTTCAGTTTTTCGATGTAGGGAGCGCCTGCGAAAATAAACATAAAGGATGGCACGAACGTCGCCCAGAGGGTTACCAGTGCACCGAGCAGCCCCATCACAAACGGAGATCCGTCGCTTTGTCGAAAAGCGGCGAGAAAACCTACAAATTCCGTCACAAGAATGAGTGGACCTGGCGTGGTCTCAGCTAGTCCGAGACCATCCAACATTTCACCAGGCTGCAACCAACCGTGAAGTTGGACCACATCTTGAGCCATGTACGCGAGAACTGCGTAAGCGCCACCAAAGGTTACAATCGCAAGCTGGGCAAAAAACATGGCGAGCTTCGCCAGAACGTGATCGCTACCAAAAATCAGCGCCACAGTTACGAGAGGCGCGAGCCAAATGGCAGACCAAAGCAAGATGGTCGTGAGCGTATCGCGTTTGCGAACCGGCAGTGATGAACTCTGGTCTAACTCGACAACCGCACCCGATGAACGCCAATATCCAAACAGACCTGCGGCCAGAATAATGATCGGAAATGGGATCTTTAAAAAAAAGATTCCTATAAATGACAAGCCAGCAACAACCCACTCACTACCATCTCGCAAAGAGCGCTTGGAGATTTTGAAAAGCGCTTCAATAACGATCGCGAGCACCGCAGCTTTAATGCCCGTAAATAATGCAGTGACGGTCGGAACAGCGCCATATAGCGCATATAGCCACGATAGGGCCAAGACGATGACAGCACCCGGCAAAACAAATAACAGTCCAGCAGCCAACCCACCCTTTACTCCGTGCAAGCGCCATCCAGAGTACGTGGCCAACTGCATAGCTTCGGGCCCAGGCAGCAATGTGCAAAAATTGAGAGCGAGCAAATAGTTCTTCTCGTCGAGCCATTTTTTTTCATCGACAAGAATGCGATGCATGAGGGCAATCTGACCGGCTGGGCCGCCAAACGAAGTCAAGCCAATCCGTGCCCAAACACCGAGCGCTTCTGAAAATGTAGGAATTGGAGCAGATGACATTGCCCGTTCTCGTCCTATCTCATGGCCCGAGACCTGCTGCACGTCAGTCATTGATCGAAATCGTCCTAATTTTTGCGAAAGAGAGTGTCCGCACAAAGCTGCTGTGAGACATAACTGAAGTTGTCACCAACACCGCTAGTTAGCGATCTCACATGTCAAACCAAATACGGAATTTTGCAAACGTAGCGGGTAGTCTTTATGCGGAAATTTAGAAGTGCAGAAGCGAGCAGATGACAGCGATATACCCTTACCTCTGCTCTCTGAGACCATATCAATATGCGCTGCAGCATAAGGGCAAATGCGCCGGCCAAAACAGCTCTCACTCAAACGCTTATTTCAAACCGAACTGCGGCCTGCCGTCGCGCAGAAGCAATAGGCGATTTTAAAACCCTATCAAAGTCATAGCGTTAGAAAATATGGTTAAAATGAGATGGTAGCCGTGGGTTGACGTATCCTCACGCACGATGCTCCTGTCCGCCCACCAGAATGACTTTACCGAATTGGCAGCAGATTGAACTGAATTCTGGGGTTTTGCGACGGGTCTCTTGCATTGCAGCATTTAGTCTAAGTTCAAAGCGCATGGATGGTCCCAACGACCTTCACGCAACATCGTCAACGTGACGAAATTTGAATTCAGATGCGCTGTTGGATCTGACGCCACTGCTGTCCTAACCGAAATGAAGGAGTGAACCATGCGTTCAATCATGGGTTATGCTGCAGCAGCCGTTGCTATGATGATGGTCGGAACCGTTCCGGCTCAAGCGGCCTGGAAGTGCGACGGCCCAGCTTACGTTTGCGGATCGGCTAAATCGCAAGCATCGAAAGCAAATTATAATGTATCTTATCAGGCAGCACCAAAGGCTACCTACAAAACCTCAAACAAGACCCGCAAAGCTAAGCGCTACAACAACAATGTTGCTTACTCGTCAGGTGGCACGACCTACAGCGGTAAAGCTTCATACTATTGGCAGCCACAGCGCGTCGCATCGGGCGGCTGGTTCAATCCGAACGCGATGACAGCCGCTCACAAGACCTTGCCCTTCGGCACAAAGGTTCGCGTGACCAACAAGAATAATGGCCGTTCGGTCGTCGTCACCATCAACGATCGTGGACCCTACATTAAGGGTCGTATCATCGACCTATCCAAAGCTGCTGCTCATTCGATCAGCATGCAGGGCTCGGGCGTGGTACCGGTGTCTGTCACCGTTATCGGTCGCGGCTAATCTCTAATCACAAGGGTGGTTTTTATGGGCGCGGAGCAATCCGCGCCCTATTTTTTTTGAATGGGCTATGACAATCGAAATCTCAGCCGGTGAATTTCGATTGCCCGCGACCGATAAAAAACGGTATTTTCCGGAAAGTTCATAACGAGCGAACCTACCGGGGCCGCATGAAATCTCAGCCATCAAAAATCATCGCCTTGGTGTCCCGTGATGATGCGCTGGAGCACATTAAAACGGCGATGGTCGAGAAAAAACTGACCCAAGCAGAAATCGCTGACGCAGCCGACTGTCACGAAAAGACAATTCAAAATTTACTTGGCGGGCGCTCGGTCCGCGACCAGACCTTGTTCGATGTCTGCATGGTACTGGGGCTCGATTACCCATCGGTTCGCGACGCTTGGCACGGCGAAACAGAAACGGTCGCGCAGAACCCGATCGATTTGAAAGCCACAGGCGGCGTTGTCGCTCCGATCTATATGGGAGCTTACACGCGCGCAGCCGTAGATCATTACATCGGCAGCTACCTCACGCTGCGCCGCTCTTTCACGCGGCCCGATACAATCGTTGCCTACCGCACAGATATCGTCTGGGATGCCGAGTGGCCGAGCTTACTATTCCAGGAGCGCGACCGACCCGACGCACCATATGCACATCGCGGAAGGCTATACTTGCCATCATCCTCGATGTTCATTCACCTCGTCTCGCTGACCAAAGGCGCGATGCGCATGATCGTCGTGTCCCAATTGGATCGCGCCGGAGAAATGCGCGGTCTCATCACGACATTGAATAAGCAACGGGCATCGTTTGTACCGGTCGCAACGCCAATCGTTTACGCCCAGCGTGAGACGTTCGATGCTGTAGCGCTTGGTGAGTTGACCCCAGATAAACCGGATTATGCAGCCTACAAAAGGCTGCTCGATGAAACGACCGAGCAAGGGTATGCGCGCCTGATAGGCTAACTTTGCCGCGCGTGTGTCCCTATGATCTCGGCAATCCTCGGCGTTGGTGGGTGACGCCGCAATTCGGACGGCACCGCATCAGCAATCGTCCGACCGTTATCGATCACAACCATGCGCTGTGCCAGCGCGACAGCTTCATCGATATCGTGCGTCACGAGTAATGTCGGAATTGACAGCGATGCCGTCAGGTCACTCACTTCCCGCTTCAATTGTTCGCGAGTTGGCCGGTCAACGGCAGAGAATGGCTCATCAAGCAATAACAGCACGGGATCTCGTGCCAGAGCACGCGCAATGCCAACGCGTTGACGCTCACCACCCGAAAGTTCACGCGGTCGGCGCTGAGCAAGGCGTTCAATTCCGACACGTTTTAGGATATCCATGCCAGCTGCAATTTGATCGCCATAAGGTACATGCCGCATCGCGAGGCGAACACCATCAAGAACATTGAGATGTGGAAATAGCGCATAGTCCTGAAACACATATCCGATGCGTCTTAGCTCGGGTCGAATATTGAGTGCTGCTTGAGCATCGAACCAAACCGTATCACCCAGCGCAATACGACCTGCTTTTGGAGTTGCCAATCCAGCGATCATCCGCAAAGTCGTCGTCTTGCCGCTACCCGATGGACCGACAAGCGCTAAAACTTCGCCAGATCGTGCGGTAAACGCGACGTCGAGCGGAAACGGCGCATCTTGCTCAACGCGAGCGCTTAACGACGTCGCAACACTGTTGATGGTCTCCATCATTGATGTGACCGGCGTTCTAAACCCAACCGATCTAAAGATCGACTGAGATAGAGAACCGTGGCAACGGCGACAGCCGAAATGACGACGAGCGTTGCGGCCATTATACCAGCTTGTGAATATTGGAACCCTTGCACACTGTCGTAAATCGCGATGGAAAGCGTACGTGTCGATCCTGGAATATTGCCACCCATCATCAAGATAACGCCGAACTCACCGAGCGTATGCGCGAACACAAGTGCCATCGACGTAACGATACCGGGCCAAGCGAGTGGCAATTCTATCAAACGAAATGTTTCAAAGCGCGTCAGCCCGCTGACGTATCCCGCTTCGCGAATATTTTCTGGGATCGCCTCGAACGCACGCGCAATCGGCTGCACCGCAAACGGTATATTTGCAATGAGAGACGCTAATAAAATTCCTGAAAACGAAAACACCAACGGTTCGCCAAACACACGCGCAAGCGCAGAGCCAACAATCGAGTTTGGAGAGAATACAGCAAGTAGATAAAATCCTAATACGGTCGGAGGCAAAACGAGCGGCAGCAAAACGACCGCTTCAAGCAGACTTCGCCCCGCAAACCGACCGTAAGCCAACGCGCGCGCAATCCACAGCGCGAACGGCAGCAAAATGAAAGATGTCCAGAACGCCAATTGCAGCGAAAGTGAAAGTGCCTGCCAATCCATGGCAGGTTTAGATCACGTTCCTGCCGGGCTTGAAAAGCCGAATTTCGCTAAGATGGCCTGACCTTTTTGCGACGTGATGAATGACGCAAAAGCATTGGCTGCTGGGCCGGCACGCTTCAAAACCACCATGCTTTGTGGCAATGGCTTCACCAATGCGTCGGAAACGATCACATGCTGTCCTTTAGCGGTCATGGCTGGCGCAACCAACAACGAGAGCGGCACCAGCCCTGCAGAAGCACCGCCTTCAGTGACAAATTGAAGGGCTTGTGAGACGTTTTCACCAATAACCAAGTTTGGCTCGATTTCAGCCCACAGCCCTGCCGACTGCAAAGCCTCACGCGCAGCCCGACCATAGGGTGCGTGCTGAGGGCTTGCGATGGCAAACTTGCTAACGTTGCCTGCTCTTAAAGCCTCCTTAAGCCCCTCTAGATGAGCATCGACTTTAATGGTCGAAGACAGCGGCACATAAAACGCCAAAAGACCTAGCGCATAAAGCCGTCCATCATCGACTGTGAGACCTTGCGCTACCAAGCCATGGACCATGGCTTCATCAGCCGACAAAAACACATCGAATGGCGCACCGTTTGCAATCTGCGTCGCAAACTGCCCTGACGATCCGAATGTGACTTTGACCGTTTTACCAGTCTCTGTCTCATAGGCTTTGACAATTGCCGGCATGGCGAATTGAAGATTGCTCGCGGCTGCCACGAGCGGGGCATCATCGGCTGCAAAGACAATCGTCGATCCGAATGCACACAGGGCAGAAAAAACGCTGATCCAAGACTTCATCATCGCGATTGCACTCACTCTTATTTGACGACCTTCTCGGCGACAGATTTTTTAGAGGACTGCGCCCGTCGAGGTTTCAATTCTCGCCCGAGCACACCGCCTTCAAGGCCCGGAAAAAAATGCTTGGCAAGATCAACAGTGTCATGTCGGCCAATACTTGACCGTGCCGCATCCAGCCATTTCTCAGCATGATCACGGCCCGCCCCATGCAAATACGTCATGATGTTCCAGTCAGGCTTGACCGTCGATTCCGGATTGAGTTGACCTGTAATCTCCCCGCCATCGATCAAATGAAAGCGATGCTTGTAAAGTGGCGCGAGCCGACCTTTTGCAAGCAGTCCGCCTGATGTTTCGCGCACCGCCGTAATAACTTCAATATCGCGCAGGAGCGGCGCATTAAACTGCAAACGATTGCTGTGAATAGTGATGTCACGAACTGTCGTCGGGTGTTCGTTTTGCGTCCGCGGCGCGACCATGACGAGCAACGTGTCGCCGACAGGGCTTTCACTGGCCAGAGTAACAAGATCGGGATTGGCCGAATACCCACCATCCCAATAGGACGCCCCGTCAATTTCAACAGCGTGGTGTAAAGTCGGCAAACACGCTGATGCCAATACGGCTTCCACGGTAATTTCATCTTGCCGAAAGAGTCGCGGCCGCCCGCTTGCCACATGCGTGGCCGCGATCAACAACTCCACCGGAGCCTTAGCGCGGATCAGCTCGAAATCTACATGATCCGTCAATAAGCGCCGAAGTGGATCGAAGCCTAATGGGTTGAACTCGTAAGGCGACCACATGCTGGCCATCTGTGAAATCGAGTTCTGTCGCGTAAAGCCATTCAGAAAAGGATTAAGCCGCGCAAGATCGGGAACACCGGCTTTGTGAACCGCGTGCCAAATTTTGTAGAGGCTCTCGCGCGCTTTCTCACGAGATCCTTGGGCCAGTCCGCTGGCCAGAGCGACGGCGTTAACGGCCCCCGCACTCGTTGCGCTGATCCATCGAAAACGTAATCGATCATCCTCAAGCAGGCGATCGAGAACGCCCCAAGTAAAAGCTCCATGGGCGCCGCCACCCTGAAGAGCGAGATTGATATCTAATGATTTCCGCAAAGCTACCCTGCTCCCAGCAATACTCGCATTCAACACGAGACTGGTTCGTACTTTAGTTTACAGCGAGCCGCTCTCTGATGTCAGGGGGGATGCGGCAAGCACGACCGGCATTCCGTTCACTTCAGTCACAATTGAATTGATATCAAATGCGGCAGCGAGGTTGCCGGTGCTCAACACCTGTGCGGGTGGCCCGTTCGCGATGCATGCGCCTCTGCGTAATATGACAATGCGATCCGCATAACGTGCAGCAATCGAGAGGTCGTGCAATGCGATGATAATCGCGCGGCGTTGGCTCGCAATTCGACGCAACTCGTCGCAAAATTGCAACGTGTGAACATAATCAAGGCCGGCAGTCGGCTCATCGGCAATGATAAATGTTGCCTGCTGGGCGAGCGTACGCGCGATCAATACGCGCGCCTTTTCACCACCCGATAACGTGGCGATTGGCCGCTGCGCAAACCGCACAACATCCATACGCTCCATCGCTTCTGTGATGATGTTTGCATCAGTCGCACTGTCACCAGCAACAAAATTGCGATGCGGTAAACGACCAAGCGCAACGACGCGTTCGCAGGTCATGTTCCAATGAACTGTCCGATCTTGCGGCAAGTATGCGATACTTTTGGCCAGCGTGCGTCGCTCATAACTGCTGAGAGCAACGTCCCCCAGAAGAACTTGCCCTTTGTGGACATTTTGCAGCCCAGCCAATGTCTTGAGCAAAGTCGACTTGCCCGAACCGTTGGCGCCAACGACCGCAACAAATTCTCCGGGTGCAATATCCACATTGATATTCGATAAGACGGCACTGTGACCTCGGTGGACAAAGATCTGATCAGCACGCAACCGCGCCGACTTGTTTGTGACCGTATCTCTCATGACACGTCATCCCAACGCTTTTTGACAACCAGCCATAAGAAGAAAGGCGCACCGATCAGGGCCGTTAGAACGCCGAGCCGTACATCTGCCAAAGGTGAAAGCAATCGCAAAGCGACATCAACCGCTAACACAAAGGCTCCACCACCCAACAAACTGGGAAGTAGAAGGCGACCCGGCTGTTCGGCAACGGCGCGTCGCAAGAAATGCGGGACCATCAAGCCAACGAATGCAATCGCGCCCGTCACAGCGGTCGCAGCTCCAACGGCCAATGCCGCACCCGCAATCACTTTAAAGCGCAAGCCAACCGGATCTACGCCGAGATTGGTCGCAACCTCTTCGCCGAGGCTTAGCGCATCAAGATCGCGCGCAGTCGTCAGCAACATAGCCAAGCCGACGATAATCAATGGCGTTGCCAGCCACACGTGAAGCAAGCTTCGGTCAGTCAATGAACCCATGAGCCAAAACATGATTTCCGTCGCAGCGAACGGGTTAGCGGAAAGATTGAGCGCCAACGACGTCAGCGCGCCTGCGAGGCTCGATATCGCCACACCTGCAAGAATTAAAGTCGTCGTAGAGCTATGAGATCCAGCCAGCGCAACAATAACTAACGTCGCGACACCTGCACCCAATAATCCTGCCAGTGGCAATGCCAGCGCGAAGCTACCTGATAGACCGCTATGAATTGCGATTACCGCGCCAAGAGACGCCCCACCGGTCATGCCGAGCAACCCCGGCTCGGCTAAAGGATTGCGCAAATAACCCTGCAGCACCGCTCCAGATAAACCGAGTGCTGCGCCCGTAAAAAATCCAAGGACGGCGCGTGGGAAACGAATTTCCCAAAATACGAGCTGCGCAACGTCTGTTGTGTGTGGAAGACCAAAGCCGTCTGAGCCAAGCATCAGAGATGCTACGAACGCTAAGCATGCAGCCGCGGCGGTTGCAGCCGTCACCGTGTTGAACCCATCCCAAATCCGAGGACTCATGGCGCGCGATGCACATTGGCGAATGATGAGGATTTCATACTGGCGAGCATCTCAACGGCGTCAGCGATCCGAGGTGTTGCGCATAGCCAGTACGGCATCGGTAGGACGATGCTCGGACGGCGGCTCTTGACATACATTAAAGCCGGATGCCGTAGGTTGTCGGCAAGCACAGTTTTATAATCTCCGGGTGCGTTTGCAAAAACCAGCAAATCCGGCGGATGGGTAACAAGGGCTTCGAGTGGCACGCGCCCAGTTCGGCCCGTAGAAATATCACGCGCCAAATTATGATAGCCCGCTGCATCCAGTATTTCATCCAACAGGCTATCGGGGCCAGAAACCAAGCTATTCACTTGATAGGCCAGAGCCGTGGGGCGTGAAGCAACCGTTGAGCGGGCAGATCGCAGGCGATCGTCGAAATCCAGGATAAGCGCTTCACCGACGTTCGCTTCGCCGACCGCTACCGCGATGGCTCGGATATTCGCGCGGAGTGATTCAAAGCTGCTCGCCATAGGAACAATCAACACGCGAAGACCGACTTGGCGAAGCAGCTCTACCGTTGCAGCCGATGTCGTATCGCTGACAATCACAAGGTCAGGATTAAGATTGAGCACTTCCTCTGTCGTGCCATTCAACAGCTTGACGCCTGAAAATTGTCGCGACATCGACGACAACGAAGGATCGGCAGCAAGCTTGCTCACGCCAATGAGCCGCTCGCGTGAGACGATGTCTGCTACAAGCTGATCGGTGCATAAATTGAGCGAGACTATGCGTTGCGGCAAGCTGGTGGCAAATGCATGAATTGGTAAGCAGACAAGCGCTGATATCGCGCAGGCCAGCTTGATCGAACAGCGCTTCATGACGTGCACCCATTCCATCGGTCAATTGGCAACGTTTTCATGATTGCCTTCCAGCATCTCCTCAGAAATCTTGACCACAGGCCCGCCCATGCTGCTGAACCCTCGCAAAGTCCGTCGAATACGCACCCCAGCATCGCTCTTAAAAAATGTATATAAGCCATAACAAGCAAGCGGTTCTGGCCCGCGCGCAACACCCGCCGATGCTGACCCGGCACAAATAACAGGAATAGCCCCGCCCTCGGCTGCTAGCCAATCGATCCGGGGCGCATGGTTATGACCATATAAAACGAGCTCCGCGCCAGCCCGTTCGAGCGCGCGCTTAAAGTGATGCGCGTCGGTCAATGCACGCCGTGTGGGCGTCAGTCCTGGCAGCGGTGGATGATGAATAAGCACCACTCGTATGGCACCTTCGGCCTTCATCTTTTCAAGCAGTTCGCGCGCAACTTCAATCTGCTCAGCGCCCAGTCGACCGGAGGCAAAAAAAGGCCGCGTTGGCACGGCTGAATTGAGGCCAATCAAAGCCACTGGACCAACGTGCCGTACAAACGGAAATGCCAGGGATTCTGGCTCTGCACCCATGTAGGGCGCCCACCGCATAACCCCAATGTCACTGCCGATGGTTGAATAGATATCGTGATTGCCGGGAACGATCGTCACATCTTTTGGGCTAGCAATAGAATTCAACCAGGCCAGTGCCCCATTATATTCCGAAGGCAGCCCAAGATTAATCAGATCACCCGTTATGGCGATATGATCGACGTTTAGGCTCAGCGCATCTGCGATCAAGCTATCGACAACAGATCTTTGATGCACAAAACGGCGCTTGCGCTGCCAGTTGAAAAAGCCAAGCCCACGCTTGGCATTCCATGTGCGCGGTGTAAATCCGGTCAGCGGCGATAGATGCACATCGGAAAAATGCGCCAGCGTGAATGTTTGTGTCATGGACTTCTAAACTTGCTAAGCCAATTCACGGACCGGGTATTACTCGACTACCCTGCCTTGCAACCATGGCCGGAAAACGCTCAAAATTTTCTATCACATGAAAGGTCGACAACCGATCGTGCCAGTCAAAAAAATTATAACGCGAAGCTTGCAGTCTTACTGGCGCGTATCACGTGGCCTGACGATGGGTGCGCAAGGGTGCGTCATAAATGCTATGGGTCACATTTTGCTCATCCGCCATGCCTACCGACCTGGCTGGCATTTTCCCGGTGGTGGTGTTGAGAGCAACGAAAACGTGGAAGCCGCACTTGCGCGCGAATTGCTTGAGGAAGCTGGTATCATTTTAGATAGTCGCCCAAGTCTCTTTGGCATTTACGCGCATCATCATGTTTTTAGGGGCGACCACATCGCGCTGTTCGTGGTGCGCGAATGGCACCAACCGGCAATCCCACTGCCCAACCGCGAAGTAGCCGAACAGCGCTTCTTTGCAGCACAACAACTGCCCGCCGATATTAACCCTGCAACCGCGATGCGTATTGCTGAGATACTTGAGGGTCGCGCACCCGCACAGATGTGGTAGAAGGCCGCCCTGTTGAAGCGCCACAAGGCTGATGTCCAAGCATGCCCACATCCATCATAACCCGGCCCGCCACGTCCGGTGATCTGCCCGAGATATCAAACCTGCATGCCCGCGTGTTTGGCCCCGGACGGTATGCGCGCTCAGCCTATCGCGTGCGCGAAGGCAAAGGATTGATGACGCGCTTCTGCCGCGTCGCCGTGGATCAAGATAAGATTGTTGCAGCTCTGCGTATGACAGATGTCACGATTGGCAAAATTTCAGGCGCAGCCCTTCTAGGTCCCATTGCCGTTGACCCGGCACATCACGGGCAAGGTTTTGGTCGAAAATTGATTGCGGAAGCGATCCAATCAGCACGTGACGCCGGGTTGCGACTCATCGTACTCGTCGGTGACGAGCCTTACTACGGCCGTCTTGGATTTAAGCTCGTGCCACACGGCCACATCACATTTCCAGGTCCCGTCAATCCATCTCGAATTTTGGCGATTGAATTGAAGCCAGGTGCACTGTCTCAGGTCCGCGGCTTGATAGTGGCTGTTCAACCCCCACAAGCGTGAGATACGAAATCTGCGTGCTCCATTTTGAAACTACCCCTGAAACGGATCTTTCATCAAAATCGTATCGTCCCGCTCCGGGCTGGTGGACAGTAACGTCACCTGGCACTCAATCAACTCTTCGACGCGACGCACATATTTCACAGCTTGCGCTGGAAGCTCGGCCCAACTGCGCGCGCCACGTGTCGATTGCGACCAACCTTCGAAGTCTTCGTAAATTGGCTCGACCAGTTCCTGCGCGTGCGAAGCGGCCGGCAACCGATCCAAGCGCTCACCATTCAGTTCATAGCCGACGCAGATGCGAAGCGTTTCAAACCCATCCAGCACATCGAGCTTTGTCAGCGCGATGCCGTCGATCCCTGAAACCTTGGCAACCTGACGCACGAGCACGGCATCGAACCAACCACAGCGCCGTTTTCGCCCAGTTACGGTGCCGAATTCATGACCACGTTCACCGATCTTCTCGCCAATAGCGTCGCTCAATTCGGTTGGGAACGGTCCAGAACCCACGCGTGTTGTGTAGGCTTTTGCAATGCCAAGCACATATCCAACCGCACGCGGCCCCATTCCTGATCCTGTCGCCGCTTGCGCCGCAACCGTGTTGGACGAGGTCACAAATGGATATGTCCCGTGGTCGATATCGAGCAGAGCACCTTGCGCGCCTTCAAATAAAATCTTTTTGCCTTGGCGGTTGGCCTTATCGAGCAAATCCCAGGTCACGTCCATAAACGGCAAAATTTTTGGCGCGATTTCGGTAAGTTCTTCAATCAGTTTGTCTTTGCTGATCTCCGGTTGACCCAAGCCTCTGCGCAATGCGTTGTGATGCACCAGAATCCGTTCGACTTTGGGATCAAGCGTGGCCAACGTCGCCAGGTCCTGCACACGAATGGCGCGACGGCCGACTTTATCTTCATAAGCTGGACCAATGCCACGACCTGTGGTGCCAATCTTGGCAGCCCCCGCTGCGTCCTCGCGCAATTGATCGAGTTCGCGATGAAGAGGCAAAATAAGCGTCGCATTTTCAGCGATGCGCAGATTGTCTCCTGTAATGACGACCCCCTGCTTGCCCAACTTTTCGATTTCAGCGATCAACGCCCAGGGATCGACGACGACACCGTTACCAATGACTGCAAGCTTTCCTGGCCGCACAACACCCGATGGCAGCAAAGAGAGCTTGTAGGTGTTGTTACCAATAACCAGAGTATGCCCGGCATTATGGCCGCCTTGAAAGCGCACCACGACATCCGCGCGCTCCGACAACCAATCGACAATTTTACCTTTGCCTTCGTCGCCCCACTGAGCGCCGACCACCACCACGTTGGGCATCGTCAAACCTTCATAGATTGGCCAGCGTTGCGCGGGCATGAATTGGCCCCAGCGGACAGCCGGGGCCATGTGAATTACTATAAGTAGTCTATAGCGCAGATTCGATCACGGCGAGGCCCTCTCAGGGCCCATAAATGATCGACTTCGCCGCAGGCCAGGATATCCGGTAGCCATATTCCAAGACTTTTTCTTCATCCGGTTCCAGTCGGGCATCAAATCGCATGACGCCACGCTTCTCATCTGAGTTTTGAGCTGTAGGCGTTACTTTTCCCGTGTACTCAACCTTAATGTCCTGATTCTGCGAAACAGGCAGTCGATCATAGACTTTGAGGTCGATAGGACGCTCATGCAAATTCTTGACCGTCACGCGAAAGTTTCGGCTATCGACCCGCGACGTTGATATGAGACCCGTCTCGCCGCGCTTTTCTTCTAGTACAGCATGACGGACTTTAACTTGGTCATCGATGCCAAAACCTAAATCATGTTCGACTTCTGGCGACAACAGCGGCAATTCTCCAGTGCCGACAAACGTGCCATCTCGAAATAGATACACACGTCCTGGCAAAAGCGGCGAACCCTTCGCGATTTGGAATGTCGCATAGAGATACGAATTAGAATCCACTTTAGGTACCGAACGACTGCTGAGCGTGGGCGCAAGCGTATCCGACGACAGCAAAACGCGCTTGGTCTCACCTGTGGCAGGTATCGAAACTTTTCCTGGCACCGCATACGTGGCTTCAAACGGCGCTGCAGTCATGACAGCAACAGCCTCTTCGATGGGAGCAGGCGGAGGAGCAAGTGCGGCAACATCCATATCAACTGCGCCCCCAAGGCTCATTTGATCTTGAGCAGTATCGGCGCGACGTTCCGCCGATTGCAATTTTCTCAGTCGATCGGTCGAGGACGCAACGGGCGCAGGCATGGGTTTAATTTCAGGTTCGAAATCCACGATCTGAGTATCGAGTACAGGAGCCGCAGCACCATCTGAAGGACGAGCAGTTGAAAGTTCGAGCGTGACGTCAGTCCAGTTTTCGTTGGTTCGCTGTGTGATAGCTGCCCGACGCGCCAATTCAAGCTTGGCAGGGTCTGTTTTCGATCCACTCACAAGACGCGCATCGTAAATCGGTGTCCAGTTCGCATTGGAAACCTGATAGCGAATGGTCAAATCTGCTTCCAATGTACTGGTGGCTGCCAGGTTGATACGCACTTCGGTTTGTTCGGTGAGAGGCGGCATCAGGGCACCGAGCTTTTTGTCGAGATCGTCAATACGACGATCAAGGTCGCGAATTTTTACGCGCGCATCCATTTCAAGACGGGACGCTTCTGCCGTCCCTTGCGCGATCGTTGTGAGGGTCCGAGACCAGTCCTCTGGCAAGACGCTTCCGCTGGCGGTTGGCGATGGCCGCGTCGGCAACTGTGCAAGATTGGCAATCAATGTTTTTTGCGTTTCGGCTGCCAGTGCCTGCGCTTCGAGCGCTGTTTTTTGATCGCGCAACGCTTCTAGCTCATCCTCCAGCGTCTTGCGTTCACCATCAGCCGCCTGACTTTCCGCGCGTTGCAAATACTTACGCGTGGTATCGACCGACCCAATATCGAGTTTACCCGTCGCCTTGCCCTCGACGCGGATCGATCCTGGCACAGCGCCTGCGGGGACATCATTGATGACGATCGTATGCTCACCTTTTTCAAGGTTGACTTTGGCGATCCGAGTAACTTCTGCTCCCGACAAGAATACTGTAACGGCATCAACTTTTGAAGTGAGCGGAACGTCGGCAGCGATGGCGTGCGTGGAAGTCCCAAGCACAATTCCACCGATCAATAACGACCCCGTAGCGGCCATGCGCATCGTTGAAAACCTTCTAGCTAGAAAATATCTGCGAGGCATCTCAACCTCATTTGGACCTGGCGAACTGGCAGCCCAAACCCCGCCGGGATTATGGCCGAGCCATCAAATTATCGAAAGGGATTGACAGACATTCCCTTAACCACAGTCACGAGATAATCTCAGCAATCACGAAGAAGATTGGGTTGTTGCCACGGCATATGCCCAATCCAACCAGGGCAGCAGTCGCCGCAAATCGTCTGCTTCGACGGTCGCGCCGGTCCAAATGCGCAAGCCAGCTGGCATGCCACGATAAGCTGCGATATCGAATGCGACGCCTTCACGAGCAAGCAAAGCAACGATATCTTGCATGAGTTGCTCGTGATGTACGCTCGCGTTGCCCGTTGTGGCTTCTTGAGCAAATCGCAAACAAACTGACGTGTGCGAATGCGTGCGAGGATCGACAGCCAACGGCTCTACCCATGGGGTTGCCTCAATCCACTCATAAACAATCCGTGCATTGGCGTGAGCCCGTTCGATGGTGCCATTGAGACCACCAACGCTGTCCGTCCAAGCCAACGCGTCGATGTAATCCTCGACGCACAGCATTGATGGCGTGTTGATTGTCACCCCTTCGAAGACCTCCATCATCGCCGCGCCGTCTGGCGACTTCAACCGAAAGATTTTCGGGATGGGCCACTCTTGGTGCGCGCTGCGTAAGCGCTCTAGGGCTCGCGGTGACAACACAAGCATGCCATGAGCGGCTTCACCGCCAAGCACTTTTTGCCATGAGAACGTCAGAACATCGATACTGTTTAAGTCAATGACTTCAGCAAAGATGGCAGACGTGGCATCGCACATTACCAATCCGTCGCGATCTGATGCAATCCAATCGGCGTCCGGCACGCGCACGCCCGTCGTCGTCCCGTTCCAAGTAAAAATCACATCGCGAGAAAAGTCGGCCTGGCTCAAATCTGGTAGCTTTCCCCAAGGCGCATCGAACGACCTGACGTCTGGTAGTTTGAGTTCGTCGAGCGCATCTTTGAGCCAGATGCGACCGAACACATCCCAAGCAAACACATCCACACCGCGCCCACCGAGTAAATTCCACATCGCCAGTTCGAACGCGCCGGTATCAGAACCTGGCACGATTGCAATTTCGTATCCTGGCGGCACATTGAGAATGCGCTTGGTCTCGTCGATGGCAAATTTTAATCGAGCACGTCCCTCAACCGAGCGATGCGAACGACCTATCAAAGCAGACGCCAAAGCCTCGGGCGACCACCCTGGCCGCTTACAACAAGGCCCAGACGAGAAGAACGGGCGCGCAGGTTTAAGTACAGGCTTGTTCAACATGGGCATCCAAAACCAAGACCATTCCCATGCAAAGCCGACTAATCAAGCCTCAGGGACAATTTTAGCGCGATGGTACACGTGACCGTCAGCGCCGAGAAACGAAAAAGGCGGGTGACTGACCCGCCTTTTTCAACTGTCCGATTTCGACGTCACTAATCGACGTTGAACCGTAATCCGGCGCGAACTTGGTGAACGTGCTGATCGCCAATTTCCAAGCGCGACGTCTGATCGCCGATGGAAAGAACCGCACTCGTACCTTGAAGATAGAGATAGCGATAACCAATATCGACGGCCGTCATCTCGGACACGTCATAGCTGAAGCCTGCCATCGCCGCCGCAGCCAAAGTCACCTTATCGGCTTTGTCGGATTCGCGCACAGTGCTCGTAGTAGTGTAAGTGCCAGGGTTCGCTCCTGCTGCGCATTCAACGGCCTCGTTATTACATGTTTCGGTCGTTTGCGTGCGTGAACGCGAGATTTCATTCCACACAAAACCAATACCGCCACCGATGTAAGGCGTGAACCCTCGTGCAGGATTAAAGTCATAGTATGCGTTCGCCATCCACAAAGTGCCATCCAACTTTGCAGCCTCGTCAACGGTCAGTCTTGTCCGAGAATCGACCACACTGTTACCATCCGTATCGCTCGTGTATTCGTCCGGTGTTATTGGGTCGGTATCCGTGTCGAAAAATACGTGAGTGTCGTACTCTTGCTCACCAAAAATCGTCACATCGTCTTTCGATCGCTTCTCAATCGTTGCATCAAATCGCCAGCCGTTACCGACGTAATAACCAACGCCCGCACCTAAAGTAAGAAACGTATCGAAATCACTGCCAAACCAAGTCGATGGTGTACCGAAATCATCAGCTGGACCAGTAATCGGGCCTGGACCATCGAGCGATCCAATCTGAAACTCATCGTCCGAAACATCTGGCTCGTTCACGACGCCTAAACCAGCATCGAAACGGAAATACCAAGAGGGTCTATAGTCAGGAACAGGCACAGGCGCCGGCACAGGAATTCCTGCTGGCACCGAGACATCCTTATAACTTTCGCGCCCGCCGCCCCAATCCGCGGCCTGCACAGGAGCACTGATTGTCGCGACAGTCGATACCAACACGAAACACGCGATCTGAACCTTCATGGCCGCTCTTCCTTCACTACCGGCGATGCCAAGCACCGTCATCGCCACCGGCTGTTATCCAGTACGAAATGCCGAGTATGAGGTTCTGTCGGGTGGCTTTCCTGCGGGTTGACCTGAGCGCTTGAAAGAAAATCAGCGCGCGACGCAAAACAGGACCCAGGACTTCGAGCGTGAAAGCCATCATGCGCAACCGCACCTCTGGCATTTCTTGAAGGAAGGAGTGCCTTGCATCCCGCTTCCCGCACATATCGTTGTGCGGCGGCCGCAAAGCCACCACACACAATTCACATCAATTCAACTGATACCGAAGACCTGCGCGAATTTCGTGCGCGTGAATATCTTCAACTGTCGGATCATCCGAAGAGCGATTGCCAGAGTTGTCGACAACCGGGCCTGTTTCAGCTTCGCCGAGATAGAGGAAGCGATAGCCAACATCCAAGAACAGCGCGCGACCCGTATCGATTTCAACTGGGCCATCCTTGAAACTGCCAACAGTTGTTGTGCCGCCGCGAAGTTTCATCGAAAGGCCAGCCATAGCGGCAGCTGCGACATGAGTCTTCGTCGCACTTTCGATATCGCCGATATCGCAACCGCAAAGATCCTCAACATTGCCGACACCGGTTTTATTACGCGCGAAACCTAAGCCGAAACCAATGTAGGGCGTAATGCGACTGCCCAAATCGAAATCATAATAAAGGTTGGCGAGAAACACTTGGCTTTCGACGTCAAATGTTCTCACGCCAGCCTGAGGCACGCCGTTTACAGCCAATGTTGCAGAATGTTCTGATGGTGAGCGATATTCATAGGTCACGTCGCCGCGAAAACCACCGCCGAGAGACATACCAACGCCACCACCTATACTCCAAGTTTCGTCAGCACTAATTTCAGTGAGCGGAAATACGCCGTTTTCACTGACCACCGGATCATCATAAGCAGCGTAACCGCCATCAATTCTGAAGTACACGCCACGGCCCGCCGACGTCGTCTGCTGATAAACCGGCTCATCTTTCATGCCGCCGCCATACAGGTCGGCCGCAACGCCATTTTGGGTCCCGCCGAAAATGAGTGCCGCGCTGAGAAGCAGAGTTGCGCGTTTAAATGCCATGGTCATTCCTTCCAAACTTGTGAAGAGCCTTGAAGGCCATTCCTACGATGCAACGGTGTGCCGTCTCATGGCACTATCGCGGACAACATTTAATGTTGCCTTAATCGCCGTATTATTTTGCAACGCCGTGGGATCACAAAGCTTAACGCGCAGTTAAAATGCAAAAAGCGCAGACTCTAAAGTCTGCGCTCTACACAATTCCAATAATCATAGGTGTTCTAGGCGGCGGCCAAGCGAACCGCATCGACAATGTCGCCAACAACACTATTGACGATCATTTCGTCATCACCTTCCGCCATGACCCGAATAACAGGCTCCGTACCCGAAGGCCGGATTACAAGTCGTCCGCGATCTCCGAGGCGGGCTTTAGCACCTTCAATCGCTTTCAACACGCGCTGATCTTCGAGCGGTTTACCACTGGAATAACGCACGTTTTTGAGAAGCTGCGGCACGGCTTCGAAGCGATTACACACTTGCGATACTGATTTCCCAGTCGTCACGACGCAGGCGAGAATTTGCAGAGCCGAGACCAGACCGTCGCCCGTCGTTGTAAAATCGGACAACACAATATGACCCGATTGCTCTCCGCCAACATTGAAACCATGTTTACGCATGTGTTCGGTGACGTAACGATCTCCAACCGGAGTGCGCGCCATTGTGAGGCCAATGCTTTTGAGATAGCGCTCCAGCCCCAGGTTACTCATCACGGTGGCGACGATACCACCAGCGGAAAGCTTACCCGATGTCTGCCAACTATCGGCAATAACAGCCATCAACTGATCGCCATCGACAATCTGTCCCTTTTCATTGACGATGACGACGCGATCCGCATCGCCATCCAACGCGATGCCGATATCGGCGCGCACTTCTAGCACTTTATCGATCAGTGCTTTTGGGTCGGTTGAACCGCAGTTGAGATTGATGTTATGGCCATTCGGCTCAACGCCGACTTTGATGACTTCGGCACCAAGTTCCCACAGCGCTTCTGGCGCAACTTTGTAGGCGGCACCATTGGCGCAGTCGATGACGATGCGTAGACCGTCAAGACGCAAATGTTTGGGCAGCGTGCGTTTTGCAAACTCGATATAGCGTTCTTGGGCACTTTCTACCCGGGTTGCGCGACCGATGCGTTCTGCATCAGCCAGTAGAACGCGCGTGTCGGAATCGATGAGCTTTTCGATCTGATGTTCCATCTCATCGGATAGCTTGTAGCCGTCCGGGTCAAAAAGCTTGATGCCGTTGTCATGAGACGGGTTGTGGGAAGCCGACAGCATCACGCCAAGATCGGCGCGCAAAGATCGGGTTAACATCGCAACGGCAGGCGTGGGCATCGGCCCTAGCAAAAATACATCCATACCCACCGAAGTGAAGCCGGACATCAGCGCAGCCTCCAGCATATAGCCGGACAAGCGCGTATCTTTTCCGATAACCACGCGATGCCGATGAGCGCCGGACTGGAAAATCTTTCCAGCGGCCATCCCAACTTTCAATGCGATCTCCGACGTCATCGGGTGCTGATTGGCACGCCCGCGAATTCCATCGGTTCCAAAATAGCGACGCGACATAGACCCTCGCAAATTTTAGAGCCCGCTGCTCAGACGCGCTGTTCTATCTCACAGCACGAATGAAGTTCGAACTCCAATGCAATGATGAAAGACTTACTCCCAAGGCAAGCCCGCCACACATCACAACAACTTTCTGTTCATTACCCCTTAAGTGTTGAGGTCTGGCAAATTTCCAAGCATTTTCCCCGATCAGTTGCATATCCATAGCAGATTTCTCACAAGCGACAGATGGGTGGCCGCAAGCCACGGAATCGGCCCATAGCTCAGTCATCTTTCGGCTTGTTGGACGTGTGTTGAGCGTGCTGGGCGGCACGCATCTGAAGGGGTGGGGTAAATGGCATTTTTCTTAGCAGTGGCAAACCGTAAGGGCGGGGTCGGAAAATCGACTGTCGCTGTGATGCTGGCCCATGCGCTCAGCGTTCACGGCGGCAAGCGCGTGCTGGTGCTGGACCTCGATTCTCAATGCAATGCGTCGCTGATCCTGCTGGGCGGCCAGGGTTGGAACGAAGCCCGTAAAGCCGGAAAAACCATTTCTGACTATTTTTACGATCTCTTCGACGGCATCCCCGCCAACGCGCGCGATTACGTCGCCAAAAACGTCGGAGACGTGACAGGGGCCAACGGCAAACCCGCTCCGATCTCGCTCGTTCCTGGCTCGTTGTTACTCGAAGACATCCAAGGCGAGTTGTATCTCAAGCAGGCCAACCAAAGTAACAACCCTGAGACGGTCGCCAATCGGGTCCGCGGCCGGATGGAAAGTTTAATCCGTCGCTTCGAAGGCGACTTTGACGTGGTCATTCTGGATTGCCCGCCGGGGCTCTCGTTCGCCGCACTCGCCGCCCTGAAAACAGCGGACAAAGTGATCGTACCCTTCCGCCCAGACTACGTATCTCAACTTGCCGTTGACCGAATTGCTTTACTAATTGAGGACACGCGAAACCTCGACGACCTGATTACAATCCCACTCGCCGAGCGCCGTTATGTTTGCGTTGCCAATTACGTGCGTGACGACAATAAGGACTACATGATGATCGAGGAAATCAGTCTCGTGCATCCCGTGCTCGATACTTTCTTGCCGCAACGCAATGGCATCGCAAATTCATTTGATTTCATCGGCCAATCACGATCCATTGACGCAAAGTACGGCGATGCCGCCGCCGACGTCAAAGAACTACACGGCGAAATTCAACGCATGATGCAAGCGACAACGAAGGTCGCAGTTCAGTAAAAATTGAAAGGCGCAGCTCAATAAGGCACCCATGACCCAAGGCGCACAAATCTGGCCCGGCGACCGCATGCGTGCATTCTTTCGCGCACACATCCGACGTGAAACAACCTTGGACGACGCATCAGCAGAACGCTTGAGTGATGCACTCACGCGCGCCATCAACCGTATGCTCGTTTGGGACGCGCCTCCATTGTCGGCACACGACGCATCGGATTCCAGCTCAAAAGTGTCGGCCGAAGCGGTAAAGCCCGCATTTGATCCCTACGCCTTCAGCGTTCTCGCCGCCCTCATGAAAACAGGCCGCGAAGGCCTCACAAAGAAGCTCGCTGATATTGGCTCAGCCGAGCACCTTAAAGCTCTCGCGGAAGCCCAACACCTCGCGATCGACCCAAAAATAAAAAAACTGGATGACCTACGCAAAGCCATCATCGCAGCGACCGAACAGCGCTTGGCCGACCGCAAAGCTGCGGCTAGCTAACATCCCTGCCACATAAAATTCCTCAACATTAAAGAATGACTGACATCGTGCAGACATCGCGTATGGTGCTGATCGCTATCGTGTTTCCGCGAACCAAGGATGCCAATGAAGTGACAACATCCTCGACAACGACACCCGCCTTGGCGCGATCAATCGGCCCCGCGCAATTAGCGCTGTATGCACTTGGCAGCATGCTGGGCTCCGGCATCTACGGACTGATCGGCAAGGCGGCAGGCCAAGCCGGATCAGCCGTCTGGCTATCGTTTCTAGTGGCACTTGTGGCAGCCCTCTTGACCGCGTTGTCGTATGCTTCACTGGGCTCGCGATATCCGCGCGCTGGAGGCGCCGCCTACGTCACACAGCGCGCGTTTGGCATCCCGCTTCTCAGCTTCACGGTCGGCCTAGCACTCGTCTGCTCAGGGCTGACATCCGTTGCCACGCAATCGAAAATTTTTGCCAGCAATCTCACGGCCCTACTCGGCTTGGAGTCGTTACCAGTCTCCGCTCTTGCTCTAGGATTTATTCTGATCCTGGCAGGCATTGCGTTTCGAGGCATCCGCGAATCCATGTGGGTCAACGTAACGTGCACGCTCATCGAAGCCACAGGCTTGCTGATCGTCATTGCAACCGGCTTATCGTTCTGGGGAACGATCGACTATTTCGAAACACCGCCTGAACGCGCCGACAGCACACTCGCACTCGTTGTCATACAGGCGTCCGTACTCACCTTCTTTGCCTTCATCGGCTTTGAAGACGCCGTCAACGTGGCAGAAGAATGCAAAGATCCGAGTTGGACGATCCCGATCGGCTTAATCACGGCAACGCTGGCTGCTGCAGTTCTATACATAGCGGTCGCAATAACGGCAGTTTCTGTTGTTCCCTGGCAAGAGCTCAAAGACGCGCCAAGCCCACTCACAGAAGTTATGCGCCGAAGCGCACCAGACTTCCCGCCAATCATTATGACCCTCATCACGATGTTCGCCGTCGCAAATACGGCACTTGTGAATTACATCACAGCATCGCGATTGATCTACGGAATGTCCCATCAAAAACTATTGCCCACACAATTCGGCGCGGTCCATGGCGAGCGTCGCACACCGCACATTGCCATTATCGCATTGTTTTTGGTTCTCATTCCGCTCGTGCTCGCGGGCAGCATTTCAGACCTTGCTTCATCGACCGTTCTGCTTTTGCTTTTAGTATTTATGGTCGTCAACGGCGCGTTGATTATGCTGAAGCGTCGCCCAGGCGAAGCAGTTGGACGATTCGAAATCCCTATTTGGGTGCCAGCTCTAGGTGCAGTGGTATGTGGAGGGCTGATGCTAACCAGATTGGCAAGTAGCGATTGGCGTGCCCCTCTAATCGCCATGACTTTATTAGCTGGCATCGTCACGATCTTTGCCGTGCTCAAACCAAACGGCCAAGCCAGCGACTAAAGCCCAGCCTCGCTGCCCGCGACTGCCGCTCGCCAAACCGCCAAAGCTTGATGCGTCTCTTTGACATCATGAACGCGAACGATTTGCACACCGGCCTGGGCACCCGCAATCGCACAGGCCAAAGATCCTGGCACACGATCTTTAGGCTCAGGCACATCGCACAACTGGCCGATCATTTTCTTGCGACTTGCCCCAAGAAGCAGCGGCACACCAAGACCATGATACAGCGAAAGACCAGCCATCACCGCCACATTGTGATGCAAATGCTTGCCAAACCCGATTCCAGGATCAGCTATAATTTTTGTGCGTGGAATGCCTGCCAACTCACACGCTGAAATGCGGCTTTCGAGAAAATCAAAGACGTCGAGGACGACGTCGGCATATTGCGGATCGTCATTCATGGTTTTTGGATCGCCCTGAGCATGCATCAGCATGACCGGCAACCCGCTTTCAACCGCAACATCCAGGGCGCGCGGATCATGCGTCAAAGCTGAAACGTCATTGAGAATGTCAGCACCAGCTGCAGCAGCCTGGCGCATCACTTCCGCTTTGCGGGTATCGACAGAAATCAACGCGCGTGACTTACCGCGCAGTCCTTCAATGACAGGAATGACACGGCGTAATTCTTCATCCAGCATAACGGCGTCTGACCCAGGTCGTGTGCTTTCACCGCCGATATCCAGGATGTCTGCACCTTCGGCCTCCAATCGCAACGCATGATCGATGGCGGCCCGTGTATTGGCCAATTGCCCGCCATCGGAAAAACTATCCGGCGTAACGTTGACGATGCCCATGATGCGCGGCTTATCGAGTGACATGCCTCCCAGACGTGGGCGCGGCGTAGATATTGCCGCCAATAAATCTGACGCAGCCAAACCTTCCCGGCCCCAATCCGCGCTGAAGGCATCCCCCAACACAATCGTCTTGCGCTTCGTCGCACTGCCAGAGACACGCGTGAGGACATCCAGAGCTGAAAACGAGAGCCGCCCGCCAGCCAGAGGCAAGCCACGCCAAGCTGGCACGTCAGCCTCGTCAATCGCTCGCGGCTCGTTGCGATCCCAAAAAATGCCCGTCGGCTGCAAATATGTCGAGCGTTTCATGTTCCAAAGTTACCGTGTGCTGAAAAAAAACGGCCGCGATTTCCTCGCGGCCGCTTGATAACGGATTGTAATGAAAGTGCCAAACCTCACCCCTGCGGCTGAGGTTCCATACCGCCAGATGGCTCACTGCGCGGCTTGGCCTGACGACCAGCAACTGGCACCGCAGAACCCACCGGACCCTTAGTACCTTCATCGTCGTTCTTGCGCACGATCTTCTCGCCACGCATCAATGCCATGCACTCTTCACCCGAAATCGTCTCGTGCTCCATCAAGGCTAGAGCCATGGCTTCGAGTTCGGCTTTATGCGCGGTCAGCACTTCCCAAGCTTTCTTTTCGCCCGTCGTCACGATGCGGCGCACTTCCTCGTCAATCAACTTGGCTGTGCCCTCGCTCATATTCTGACGCTGCGTCACGGAATGACCCAAGAAGACTTCTTGCTGGTTTTCCGAATACAGCAGGGGCCCGAGCACATCGCTCATGCCCCACTCACTGACCATGCGTTTAGCGATATTGGTCGCCTGACTGATATCGCTGGATGCGCCCGTGTTCAGATGTTCGCGGCCATAAATGATCTGCTCAGCAACGCGCCCGCCAAACGCCATCGCGATTTTGGCTTCGCACCATTGCTTCGAGTAGCTCAGCTTATCGCGTTCCGGCAGGCTCATAGTCACGCCCAGCGCACGCCCACGCGGAATGATCGTCACTTTATGTAGCGGATCGTTGCCAGGCACGACCATATTGACGATAGCATGACCAGCTTCATGGTACGCTGTAGCCAACTTTTCCTCTTCGGTCATAGCCATGGTCTTGCGCTCAGCGCCCATCATGACTTTGTCTTTGCTGTCTTCAAACTCATTCTGCGTAACCAATCGCTTATTGCGACGAGCCGCCAAAAGCGCCGCCTCGTTGACGAGGTTCGCAAGATCAGCACCGGAGAACCCAGGAGTGCCGCGGGCGATGACCTTCGGATCGACGTCGGGAGCCAACGGAACCTTCTTCATGTGTACGCGCAAAATTTTCTCGCGCCCAATCACATCAGGGTTCGGCACCATGATCTGACGGTCGAAACGACCCGGACGAAGCAAGGCAGGATCGAGTACGTCAGGTCTGTTGGTCGCAGCAATGATGATTATGCCTTCGTTGGCTTCAAAACCGTCCATCTCAACAAGCAATTGGTTCAAGGTCTGTTCTCGCTCATCATTGCCGCCGCCAAGACCTGCGCCGCGATGCCGGCCAACAGCATCGATTTCGTCGATGAAGATGATGCAAGGCGCGTTTTTCTTAGCTTGCTCGAACATATCGCGCACGCGGCTCGCACCGACACCCACGAACATTTCAACGAAGTCGGAACCCGAGATCGTGAAAAACGGCACATTGGCTTCGCCAGCCACGGCGCGTGCAATCAAAGTTTTACCTGTTCCTGGCGGTCCTACCAGCAAGGCGCCACGCGGAATGCGACCGCCGAGCCTCTGGAATTTCTGAGGGTCACGCAAAAACTCGACGATTTCTTCAAGATCGCTCTTGGCTTCATCGACACCGGCCACATCATCGAATGTCACGCGTCCGCTACGCTCGGTCAGCAACTTGGCTTTGGATTTGCCAAAGCCCATTGCGCGACCGGAACCAGATTGCATTTGGCGCATGAAAAATATCCAGACCCCGATCAGCAACAGCATAGGGAACCAGCTCAACAAGATGCTGGCGATCGAGTTCACATCATCATCAGCTGGGCGCGCTTTAAACTTCACACCCTTCTCGCGCAGCTTCGAAACCAGGCTCGGATCTTCAGGGGCATATGTCGAGAAAGCAGGACCGTTCGGCCCAGCATCGCGCATGGTGCCAGTGATGCGATTACCAGCCAGGACCGCATCGAGCACGGAGCCCTTTTCTACGGCTTCTAAAAACTCTGAATACTGAATCTCGTTGGAACGCCGAGCCTGACCAGGACTAGAGACCAGATTGTAGAGCGCCAACAGCAAAACCAAGAGTGCAGCCCAGATGGCAAGCTTTTGATAATTTGGGTTCATTTCGTTTCCTGATTTCGCAATCCGTGTCCGGACTGGGCGCGCCAAAGGGGCAAAAGCGCTTTTTCGGAGTTCTCTAACATAGGGGGCCGATCAGCATTGCACAAGTTTACCTAAATCTTTCAAACCAGCACTTTCGCACGTGGTAAAATTGCGTTGAATTTGGAGAATCTAATGACACTTTACGCCATCTAATACGCGCCTCGTGCCGCTTTGGTCGTTAATTCGAGCCCGGTAAAATTGGCATGATTGGCCAACATAGGCGCGTACGTGGCAAGACCCGGCACACAAATTAAGGTCTGCCCCGAGTAAAAAGCCGGAAGAGCCTGTACCGCCCCAGCTGGCGGAAGAGATTTCTGCAGGTTCAGTGATTTCACGATTTGGCGATAACCAGAAGCGCCAAGCGGGCGGACGAAGACTGAAATATCTGTGTGGGCGCCGCTACGGTTCAACCAAAACCTACCATCCCATAGCGATGAAGAACCGTGCGGAATAGTAAGATCTTCAACTGCCAGCCGCCCCGGCTCACGCCACAACCGAACAGTCCGTTGACCCTTGCTCACCACGACACCACCAAGGGTCATGCGCGCCTGCTGAGTGGTGGCACAATGTTCGACCAAATGCTCGACATCCTGCAAATCGGGTGCAGAACTTGCGCCTCCATAGCGACGGATGAGCCGAGCCAACAAGCGCACGCGTAGCAGAAGTGGCGCTCGCTCGAATGCACCACAATCGAATGAAGCAAAAACCTCATGATGGAATGACAAGCCGACGCTTTCAACAAACGCTTGATCCGCATAGTCCAGAGCATCGCGGGTCACCTGCATCCGATGTGCTGTACGTGCCAACGCGGCGGAAGTTAATCCTACACTCTCGAACGTTGCCATCGCGCGCCGAACGCGCACGCGCTCGTATGTATCGTCGCCGTTGCTTGGGTCTTCACACCACGTCAAGCGTCGTTGAGACAGCATGGCGGCAAGCTGTGACTTCGTAAAAATCAGCAACGGACGCACAAGCTGCACTGAATCGCCTTCAGCCATCGCTCGGCTTGGTGCCATGGCTGACAGACCTTCGCAGCCCGAACCCCTTGCCAAGCGCATTAGGACAGTTTCCGCTTGATCATCGCGCGTGTGCGCTGTGACAACCGCACAAGAACCGCTATGCGCTAACGTATCTAAATGCTCTCGCAAAAGCCGATATCTGGCTACACGCGCGCTATTAGCCAATCCAGGTTTGGATTTTTGACCTGCCCACAACAGTGTTGCATGCGGAAGGTCAAGCGCTGCACATCGGGCGGCGACAAACGACGCTTCATCCACCGACTCTTGGCGCAAACCGTGATCGACTGTCGCGACGAAGACCTGCGGAACAGTAGAAGTATTCAGTGAACGACGCCGCGTGCGCCACTCGGCGACGAGTTCCAAAAGCGCCATACTGTCTGCGCCACCGGAAACCGCAAGCAGCAGAGTTTCGAACGAGGCCAGCGAGTTGAGCGCAACGTCGGCATCGCCAATAGAAATTACATCACGCGTGTCATAACTCTTGGTTGTCAAAAGCCACCTTTAACTCACGTGCAACCGACACGCTGACGTTCCGACTGCGCACGTGTCTTGACGCTCTGAGGCGCGTTTGGAAATCGCGTATTCAGTTCAGAATACGATGAGCAAGCCGCATCCTTCTGCCCAAGTCGATCCAGTGACATCGCCAGCTTCAACAAACTGTCGGCTGCCTTGGGACTTTGTGCATACGATTGGTAGCCTTTGAGAAACGCATTGGCCGCAGCTTTATACTGACCGCGCACAAAATGTGTTTCGCCCAGCCAATACTGAGCATTCCCAGACAGTGAGTCGCTTGGAAAGCGCGTCAGAAATTCACCGAATGCGGTTTCAGCAGCACCATAGTCACGTTGCAACAGGTAGCCGTAAGCTGTCTCATACATCTGTTTAGGATCAGCCCCATCGGAAGCTGGAGGCAATGCGCCGGTCGCAACTGGCTGTGGTGTATTAAAACCTTCAGCAGCAGGCGCGTCGTTTGCGATCAGACCACCAATCTGATCTGAACTTTCCGTCACCGTCGTTGCGCCAAATCCGCCCGACGCCGGAGGTGGCACAACTTCAGAGCGACGCGGCGTTCCACCAAGGCTTCGAACTTGATCTGAAAGTTGCTGAACCTGAGACGATAACTGACGCACCTGACTTTCGAGACTATCGACCCGGACAGTTTCTGCACCACCGCCCGATGCAGAGCGATATCCAGAAGATGCTTGCCCACCACCTGATTTCGCCAATGACTCAAGCGTGCCAATCACAACTTGCATATCGACCAATTGCTCTTCGAGACTTTCGATGCGCGCCTTCAATCCGTTCTCGCTTGCAGGGGATGGAGTAGATGCAGCAGACGACTTAGCAGGCGCCTTACCCGCAGCAGACTGGGCTTGAGCCTGCGAACCAACGCCAGTGCTCACAACAAAACTCAGAATAAAAATCACAGGCAATACTTGATGCAAACCATGCAGAACTCGTGATCCAAGAATATGTGACGAAAGAAAATTCATCGTCTGTATCGTCCCCGCTATGGTCGCCTAGAAATTAAGGCTTGAGCAAAGCCTCAAAAGTGAAATGCCTAGGAATTTGTCATACGGCATCACTCTTACTGAATGTAAATATAAAGCACTCCCAAATCATTTGGCCATTGGAAGTGTATCTTTCCATGAGCAAATTTAACCTGATTTATGGATGGCGAACTACCGCAACTCAACGATCAGCGTGCAATCGACCCTGCACGAGCGCCAAGAATAATCACGGCGCCCTTTGCTGACGATCCGCGGAACCCAAATCAGACTGTGACCATTGCGAAGGACGCCATCCAGATCTTTGCGCCTGAGGTGTATCTCCGATCACAGTCTCCGTATGACGATTTTGTGCCTGACAACTGGCGGTGACACATGTTGTCAAGGGATCGCGATTGCCTCGGGCATCGACATAGATGCGGTTCGCAGGAACGCCTGTTGCAATAAGTCGTTCACGTACGGCATCCGCTCTCCGGGTCGATAATTCCAAAGCATTGGCAGATGACCCACCGTCATCAGCCCGTCCGACCAAAGTCGCGATCATGTCTGGATGAGATTTCAACCACTGCGCTTGTGCCTCAACCACGGTGCGCGCCCTGCCGCCAAGGCTAGCGCTGTTCTCGGCAAAGAAAACTCGATCACCAGCGTCGATCAGAAACGCATGGCGAAGTTTAGTGAGATTCTCTGGCGTGAATACGTTTCGCACTTGTTGCTGGCCAACAGTTGGAACCGCTTCAAAAGAATCGAGATCTTCGAGTTCTAGTCCGGCGCGTCCGGCTTCGGCAGTCCCGGGATATGTTGAGAGCAAATGTCGAAAAAGTTGGCGCGCGAGATCATCTTGATCATCGGCAAGAGCGTCGAGACCATCCTCCAACATTTCCGAGGGCGATTGATTCTGAACACGAACGGCTTGTGCGTGAGTGATGGTCGCTGACAACGTCAACAAGCAGATAGCTAATGCCACCGCACTGCAAAGACTAGACTTGCCCGAACTCCACATATTCATGACACCATAACCGGACAACCCGCGTAGCCCATGAATTATTATTGACTAAGTATTGGGGCTAAAATTTGCCGATTACATGGGCATTTAGTGCCGAATGTGCAGAACCAAGACCCGCCTATGCCAGCGGGCCTGACCATCGATTCGAAACACAGTACTTGAGTGCACTCACGCAGAGGGTGACGATAGGGTATCAGCGTTGGCTGATCTGGCCACCCGTATTGAGCACAGTCTGTGCCCGGCGATTCTGTGACCAACACGATATGTCATCGCAAACGGCAACCGGGCGTTCCTTACCGTAAGAAATGGTACGGATACGCTGCCCATTAATGCCATTCTGGGAAAGGTAAGTCCGCACAGACGTCGCCCGCTTGGCACCCAAAGCGATATTGTACTCTCGCGTACCACGTTCGTCGGCGTGACCTTCAATTGTGATGGTATATTGCGGATACTGCCTTAACCACTGCGCCTGCTTAGCCAGCGTCTGAGTCGCTTCCGGGCTCAAATCCGTTGCATCTGTGGAAAAGTAAACGATATCGCCGACGTTCTGCGAAAAATCTCTCTGCGAGCCAGGCGTAGCCGCACCGTATTTACCACCATTCAGCCCGCCTTCAGGCTGTAATTCTTTGTTTGCCGCGCAAGCACCAAGCGAAAGCGCGAATGCTGCTACGACAGCAATACGGAGCAACCTGCCGCGCGCGAATGAACCGAGCATCCTTTTTCCCTTCGACATGGTTGCGCGCTGCTTGGAAGCTAGACGCTGCGAACCAGACAAGCGATGCGAACATCGCAAATTGTTATGATCGCTTCTAATTGTGCGATCCGCCGAAAATGTGGCCAATTTTCAGTGTTATTCAGTCCACCACGAAAGGATTTACTGGAAGTTAAGCAACCGAACTGAGGTGACATGCCGTCTTACAAGCAGACTAGCCTGGAGCCTTTGAAGATAATCCGTTGATGGCCAATATGGTGTGTGACGAAGTAGCTTCATTCACAGAAACTGTTGCCAAATCAGCCGCGTTCGCCACGCAGGCACCACGAAAGGCAACGATTAGGCTGAAACTAATGAGCAGAAAGTAGCGCGAGGTCAAAATAGAGCAAGACCGAGATGGTGGCAGGGATACCGCCAACAACTCGGTCTTGATAAGTAGTGCGTAGCGTATCGATTGCGTAAGTAGCTCTTAGCGAGCGACTTCAACAGCCGAGACGTCTGCGCCGAGCTTCATCGGTGAGTGCTCTACTTCTTTACGGCATGCGCCGAGAGCAACAGCAGCGATAACAGCGGCGAGAACGATTGCGCCCTTCATAGTGGTAGTCTCCTTAGTTAGTCCCAGGCTTACGCCCAAGGTTAGCGAGCAACTTGCTCAGTAGCCGGGACATCTGCGCCGAGTTTCATCGGCGTATGTTCGACTTCGCGACGGCAAGCGCCAAGCGCCACAGCCGCAACCACCGCTGACAGAACGATCAGCCCCTTAACACCCTGCATGGTCATATCTCCTGATACGATTCCGGCAATAGCCGTACTCTTGGGTACTTACAGGATGCCTTTCGATCAAGAACAGAGGCGACAAATGTCAAGTTTTCCAGCCTCATAGATGCCGAAATGCAACGCACATTTGTACGCCATAGAGACAAAGCCACAACCTCAGGAACGCCACAACAAGCGGCTGAAACGACTTTGAAATCACCGAAATTATCAATCATCTGCCGCCAACTTGCTGCGCTGCAATCAGTTCAGAAGGGGTGACCAGGCTGGATCGGAGCCAAATGCTGGGGTTGCGACTTGCCGTTCATTATAGCCTGTAATGTCGACGGAATGGATTTTTGGCCCCCCACTCGCGCCTTGCGATTCGCGGAAGAACATCAAAACACGTCCGTTCGGCGCCCATGTCGGCCCCTCGTTGTGATAGCCTTCGGTGAGAACCCGCTCACCGCTACCGTCTGGCTTCATAACGCCGATCAAGAACCGACCGCTGGTTTGCTTTGTGAACGCAATGTAGTCGCCACGCGGTGACCATACCGGTGTCGAATAGCGGCCATCACCGTTTGTAATGCGGCGCACCCCGGAACCATCCGCATTCATGACGTAAAGTTGCTGAGACCCCTCGCGGTCACTTTCAAAAACGATTTGACGACCATCTGGGGAATAGCTCGGGCCCGTATCGATGCCGCCCGATTGAGTGAGCCTGCGCGATTGACGACTGCGTAAATCGAGTTCGTAGATGCTGCTTTCACCGTCCGGGGTCCCAAGACTCATCACGACCCGTTGGCCGTCAGGTGAAAAACGGGGCGCGAATGTCATCCCGGGGAAATCACCGACCAACTCACGCTGTCCGGTCTCCAAGTTCATAATAAAAACTTTGGGCTGATCGCGCGTGTACGACATGTACGTGATTTCTTGATTGGTCGGCGAAAATCTAGGCGTAAGAACGAGCTCCTGCCCTTGGCTCAATAGACGAACATTGGCACCATCTTGGTCCATGATCGCCAATCGCTTCGTGCGTTTATCTTTCGGACCTGTCTCATCGATGTAGACGACACGCGTGTCGAAATATCCCTTTTCACCTGTCAAACGCTCATAAACTTGATCGGCAATCAGATGACCGATGCGCCGCCAATTGGCTTGCGCCGTCGAAAAGCGCTGACCCGCGAGCTGCTTTCCAGACACAACATCCCACAAACGAAATTCTGCGCCAACTTTGCCGTCGCCTGTTTTCACGACGCGGCCGACCACCAACGCATCGGCCTTAATGCTGCGCCAATCTGGAAAGCGTGGCGCCGCATTGACGTCGCGAACTTGTTCGAGAAATGAGGCACGGTCGAGCGGTTGAAATAATCCAGACCGTTCAAGATCGGCTTGTACGACATCGGAAATTTCACCAGCCAATTGCGCGTCATCGCCGAGGAACAGAGGCACAGCAACGGGGATCGGCGCAATGGTACCTTGAGTTTGCGTACCTTGAAGCTGCGCATAAGCAGGGGAAATAGACGCTGCGCCGAAAACAAACATCGTGACAACGACCCGCGCTATCGAAAATAAAGAAGTACGTTGGTCCATCATCGGGGCTCTTTTCACAGCTCATAAAATTTCACGACTTGGAACTAGAACAGATGCTTCGTTTCGCGGGCGAATGAAGCGCCAATTAGGCAGCTACAGCATTTGTCGCGGATCAAACACCCAATCAATGATTTTCCAGCCACCTTCATACTGCTCTGGCGGAAGCCGGAATGGCGAGCAATCTCTAACTGCTCTCAAAGCGGCTTCAGCATAAACTTGTCCCGCCGCCGTAGAGGGCGACTGCGTGACCCGAGGATCGCCATCGAGTGAGCCGTCAGGCTTGAGTTGCCAGTGAAGGGCAACAACGGGAACATCGCTACCGCCGCCCGTGCCTGGAGGGCGCCAGCACTCAGCCAATTGCGCCTTGAGCATGCCTTTGAGCAAATCCTGCTCGCGCGCAGACAAGACGGTATCCGTGCCCGTTTCAGTCCCTGCTTCGCGCCCGCTGGCCGTAGCCGTCTTGCTTGAACCGCTGGCCTGCTGACCCTTCTTGGTCGGATCCTTATCGATAAGAGCTTTGGGTTGAGAATCGTCCGGAGCTTTATCGAGTAGGCTCGCAATCTTACTTGGATCGAACTTCTTTTTAGCCTCCTCTTCCTTCTTGCGCTTAGCTTCCGCTAATTTTTTCTTGCGCGCTTCTTCGGCAAGCTTTTTCTTTTTCGCTTCGTCCTCAGCCTTTTTCTTAGCTTCAGCTTCCGCCTTTTTCTTTGCCTCTTCCTCAGCTTTTTTCTTGGCTTCTTCAGCCAAGCGCTCTTCTTCGATTTTTTGTTCGAGCAGCTTTTGCTCCTCGGGCGTAGGCCCGGGAGGTGGTGGCGCCTCAGCAGGAGGTGGCGGCGGCGGTGGTGGCTCTTCGACTTTCACAGGCTCTGGTTCTACGGGCTTAGGCGGCTCCGGTGGCGCAGGAGGCTCGACCGCAGCAACGTCCTCAGCAGGCGGCGGAGGTGGGGGCGGCGGCGCATTGTCAGGTTTCTTCGTCTCTTGTTTGGAATCGTCGGGCGTCGGCTCGTCCTTGGCCTTGGTCTCAAGTTGCTTGGCGTTTTCGTCGCCTTGCTTCAAGCGCAGAAATTCCGATGGAGTTATAATTTCTGCAGAGATAGATGGCGTATCGTTGAAATCCAACTGATCGACCGCGCGCATCGACAGATACGCCCAACCGATAAGCGCACCATGACAGATCAGCGAAACGAAAAGCCCGAAGGGCACGGCCTCAGCCTCCGTTCTCCTCGTTGGTCACGAACGAGAGTTTACGAAAGCCGCCCGCATTGATGCGACCCATCACACGCATGACGACACCGTAGGGAACGCCCTTATCGCCCCGCACGAAGATCGGTTCATCGTAGCCATTTTTTGCGATGGCTTGCAGTTTTGGCGCCAATTCATCGAGGCTGACCGACGTCTCACCGATGAAGACTTCGCCCTTTTCGTTGACAGACACGGCCAGAGGCTCGGACTTCGGTGGCGACAATTGTTGCCCCTTGGATTCCGGCAGATCAACCGGAATACCGACCTGCAACAGCGGAGCTGCGACCATGAAAATGATCAACAGCACGAGCATAACGTCGACCATCGGCGTCACATTGATTTCGCTCATCGGCGCATGACGCTTGCGACGTCCGCGACCGCTGCCACCGCCGCCTTTGAGACTGACGCCCATTGCTGTTTATGTCCTCACGTCGATCTGGCGCGAGACAATCGCGGCAAATTCATCAGAAAATGCATACAAGCGCTGCGATATTGCAGCCGAATCTGCAGAAAACTTATTATAAAAGACCACCGCAGGAATAGCTGCGATCAATCCCAAAGCCGTAGCAAACAAAGCTTCTGCAATTCCAGGCGCAACAACAGCAAGGTTGGTATTTTTAGAAATTGCGATCGCCTGGAAGCTCGTCATGATACCCCAGACCGTCCCGAACAGACCGACGAACGGCGCTGTCGAGCCGACAGTCGCCAAAAACAATAACCGCCGGTCCAGCCGCTCCATTTCCCGACTGATGGTGACGTCCATCACTTTTTCAACGCGCAACTGAATACCGCCGAGTGCGCGTAAATTTCCTTCGACAGAGCGTTTCCATTCCCGCATAGCGGCAACGAACAAAGCTCCCATCGTAATCGTGCTGCCGCGCGACAGCCCTGCGTAGAGTTCATCCAATGATTGGCCGGACCAAAACATCTGTTCGAACTGGTCGCTCTCGATACGCGCGCGCCGAAACGCAAAAATTTTCTCAACAATAATGGCCCAAGACCAGACGGATGCGAGCCCAAGCCCCACCATCACAAGCTGAACCACGATATGGGCTTGAATAAAAAGTTCAAAAAACGAAAACCCGCCGGCAGCGACGGGAGCAACGGCGCCTTGAGCGACTTCAGCGGGGGTCATCTGTCCATCCGTAATTCAAATTGAGAATGTGTCATGCGAAGAATCTAGATTTTCAGGCTCGCAGCAGCGCAATACGCTCTAAAGCCGTGCAACACTGTGACGTGAATGGCGCGTCTATGATTGAATTTGGCAGTACGAATGAACAACACGAACGCAAGTGCGCCATCTCCCCCCAATTGCCTCTCGTCGTCATGTCCCCACACACTCGAAAACGTTCAACCTTTTTGCTATGCAATATGACCAAACAAGGGCTTAGCGCGTCCTCAGTAATGACGCATGTTACGGTTTATCCACGAACTTTGCCGTCCTTGCGCTCAATGAGAGCTTTTTGAGCGGGCTTGTAAAACTGTGCCAAGAATTCTTGCAATCAATCACGACTTTGCGACTGGGCCAGAAATGCCGCCCGCACGTCGGCATTCAAACGCAACGGCTTTCCTGACATCGAGACCAGCACAACAGTGACCTCGGCCTCACAAACGCGAACACCCGCGTTTGAGATCGTCTGCACCAACGTGACACTCGCCCCACCGAGTTCCTTCACAATCGTCACCACTTCCAGCAGATCATCCATGCGTGCCGGTCGCGCAAAATCGAAGGACATGCGACGAACAACGAAAGCCGCAGGCTCACGACTGTCCGATCCGTCGATCATACGGCGCGCATCCGTGCCAAGCAGTCGGAGTAGATCTGTGCGCCCGCGCTCGGCAAACCGAACATAAGCAGCGTGATAGACGACACCGCCCGCATCCGTGTCTTCAAAATAAACACGAACCGGCAAAACATGTCGCATACCGTCGGGATCACGCTCAATACGCCCAGCGATATCTGGCCATCTGTTGTCAGCGCCAACAGCATTTGCGCCTTGCTCCTTTTGCGTCACGCGACCGCCTCACGACCAATATCAACCACGACAATTTCAGGTGGCACGCCGAAACGAACTGGCAATACAGAACAGCCAAGGCCACCTGACACAATCAGCTGCCGACCATCTTCAACGATATGACCGTATGCAAAGCGATTGCCGAACCGCGATGGCACGATGGGTGAATAGCCAAACAGTCGGACTTGGCCGCCATGCGTATGCCCGGACAAAGTGACGGCCACACGCGCTGGAACGTCTGGAAAAATATCCGGCTCATGAGCCAGTAAAATGATCGGAGCATCATCCGTCACGCGCGCCAATGCGCCAGGCAAATCATCCACGCCCTCAAATTGGATGCGACCGCGCTTGACGCCGGTTTTGATGGCTACTTGATCTCCCAGCCCCACCAACCAAAACGCCGAGCCATTTTTTGTCAGGCGGACGGCGTCGTTTTCGTACACTGGAATACCGACCGCCTCTAACGCGCGCCGCCCAATGACCGGTCCCTTCCGATCGCGTTGGGCATCGAGGTCATCCCACCAGTCGTGATTACCCAAAACGGCGTGCACACCCAGCGGCGCTTTCAGCGGTGCCAGCAATCGGGCCCACTCCGAAGATGGAACTCTCCGCGACTGCCACCGATGCCCCGCCGCATAGTCGCCCAGCAGCAGGATGGCATCGGCACCTAGCCCATTCGTCACATCTACAATTTCATCGATGCGCCCGGGCGGCATGTACGGTTCACCCGCATGCAGATCGGCTATAATAGCCAGTTTTAGAGATAGGCCTGGCGGCCAATCCGACGGCATAACCCTGTATCGCGTGACGGACAGGCGAAACCGTGGCTCGATACCGAAAGCATAACCTGCGAATGTAAACCCGCTGGCGACGACACCCGCCAACCCCTGCAAAACCCTTCGCCGCGAAATCACGCACCACTCCGGTCATCGTCATCTTCAAATATCGGTAACTCGGGTGCACGCGTACGCGAAGGTCCCGAAACACCCAGATGCCGATAGGCTTTGAGCGTCAAAACCCGACCACGCGGCGTCCGGCTGACGAAACCTTGCTGCAACAAATACGGCTCGACGATGTCTTCGAGCGCATCGCGTGGCTCGGAAAGTGCCGCAGCCATCGTTTCGATGCCGACCGGTCCTCCGTCATAGTTTTTCAGGATGCAACCCAGATAGCGATGATCGAGCGCATCGAGCCCCTCGTGATCGACTTCGAGCATCTTGAGAGCGCGATCGGCAACAACGGCCGTGATCACGGCAGCACCTTCAACGTCGGCAAAGTCGCGTACCCGACGCAGCAGACGCCCGGCAATGCGTGGCGTCCCCCGCGAGCGCTTAGCAATCTCACGCGCACCATCTGGTGACATCGCAGCCGATAACACGCGTGCACCACGGGCGACGACACGTTCGAGTTCTTCGGTCGAATAAAAATTCAATCGAATAGGAATGCCAAATCGATCACGCAGCGGATTGGTCAAAAGACCTGCGCGCGTGGTCGCGCCAACGAGCGTGAATTTCGGCAGATCGATGCGCACAGAACGGGCCGCCGGACCTTCACCGATCATCAGATCAAGCTGAAAATCTTCCATCGCCGGATAGAGAATTTCTTCCACAGCAGGACTGAGGCGATGAATTTCATCGATGAACAAAACATCTCGCTCTTCCAAATTCGTCAGCAGAGCTGCCAGATCGCCGGCTTTTGAAATCACCGGCCCCGATGTCGCGCGAAATCCGACGCCAAGTTCTTTCGACATGATCTGCGCCAGTGTCGTCTTGCCCAGACCGGGCGGCCCGGCAAATAACACATGATCGAGAGCATCGCCGCGCGATTTTGCGGCTTGAATAAACACGCGCAAGTTCGCGCGCGCCTGTTCCTGCCCAATAAACTCGTCAAGCGCCTGCGGGCGGATGTTCGCCTCGAAGGCGTCCGCCTCATTTCTGGCACTCGTCACGAGCCGGTCGATCATGGTTTGTTCGTGGCCGTGTTCGCTTCAAGCGTCAAGAGCGGTATCCTTCGAGCGGTCATTTGTCGAAGTGACGAGGCCTAAGCGTCCCAGAAAAAATCGGCACAAGACGGCTGATAAGACCGCTGAGGGAATCATCACAAACAATAATCCCAGCGATGTTTCATCACGCGTTCGCAGAATGAATTCCAAAACTACCGTCCCTAATAGGGTTGCCACGATAGACGTGACAATCGCCCGGAGATAGCTGATGTGCGCGTTGTGATAAGTGCGATAGCCCAACGCAATACCGGCCAAAAGCGCCGGAAGGCCACCAATCACATAACTAAAAATGGCCACAAGATATACGAGAGTGATGACAGCATGGGCAGCGACGGACAAATCCGCCGTCGATAAGTTCGCCGTGAAAAGCATCCCTATCGACCGGACCAATCCTCCAAATAGAAAAACGAGCGAGCCAAACAGAGGACCGAGAACGGTCACAAACGAGCTAACCGCTATAGCGCGGGATAATCGGCTGCGCTGAGACCGCTCCTCGACCGCAAATTTTGCACCACCCAACCTCACGGCTGGAGAACTTTTGCGCGGATCAAAACAGCGCGCATGATGATTGCAATCAGGCCGGCTAGAAACGCAAAAAAAGGCATCAGCGGCTGAATGTCAGCGGTGCCAAAAGGCATGATAATGCTGGCTGCCGTGAATGCCAGCACACCCGCTACGGCAGCAGCCAGCCAACTATAACGACCATGTTGCAAGACAAATGGAGTCAGCGCAAGCGCCGCCACAGTCGCTGGAAATGCACTCCAAATGAAAGCACCGACTGCAGTCTCTCCAAGGGTCTTGTCCGCCGGCGCAGGCAACGCAAAATCAAAAAATGCTCCTACCCCAGTCAGAACGGCCGCTGCCACACTAGCAAAAAACGGTGCAGCTAATGATGTGATGAGCACCATCCAAAAAGCGCGTTGGCCGTTGCTTACATCCATTCCATTCTCCAGCAAGTTCAGTTCCCAGCCTGCTCATAGCCCGCGTTTAACGGCCTGCACAGTCTGTTCCATGGCTTCAAGAAAGCGAGACCGGTCCTGGCGCGTGAAGGCCGCATTGAAGCCCTTGCTCTCTCCTGTTTCGCGCAAATGCTGCGATAGCTCGCGCATCGCCAGCGCCATACCAATTGATGCGTCGGTAAATGGCTTACCGGTATTCCCGACCGCTTTCGCACCCTTCTTGAGACAACGCGATGCTAACGGAATATCCTGTGTCACTACGATATCGCCAGCTTCAATTGCCGCCACGATCCAATCGTCGGCAACATCCGGCCCTTCTGTCACGATCGCGCGGCGAACCAGAGGATGTTCTGGCAAGCGCATCCAAGCGTTGGAAACGAAATGGATAACGAGCCCGTGGCGCGCGGCAACTTTCAGAGCTTCATCTTTCACCGGACAAGCATCGGCATCGATATAGATTTGCATACCTTAAGTTGACCTTAGCGCGCGAGTTCCTTCAAGCTGCGCTTGATGAGCGCTGCAGTTTCAGACTTGTCTCCCAACTCTTTAATGGCCACCGCGACAGCACCCGATGCCTGCGCAGGATTGTAGCCTAGGTTGGTCAATGCGGAAATCGCTTCGGCCGCCGCGTGATTATGAATTGATCCAGATCCGGCACCGGAAGATGCCCCGACCGGCATGCTCAACCCAGCGACCGAAAGCGCAGGCGCCTTATCTTTCAATTCAAGGACAATCCGCTGCGCGAGCTTTTTGCCGACACCGGGCGTTTCCTCAACGGCAGCCGCATTGCCTAAAGCGATGGCATTAGCCAAATCTTGCGGCCCAAGCACACCGAGCACGGCCAGCGCGACTTTCGACCCGACGCCTTGAATCGATTGTAACGTGCGAAACCAACTGCGTTCCAATTCGCTTTGAAAACCAAACAGGCGAATGGCATCTTCGCGTACGTGCGTATCAATCGTCAGCGAAGCTTCATCGCCGATTTTGAGATTACGCAAGGTTCGCGACGAGGCCTGAACTTCGTAGCCGACGCCATTGACGTCGATGATGAGAAAACTCTCACCGAGTGCATCGACCTTGCCTTTGAGCTTGCCGATCATACGCGGACTTTCGCCAAATTTAGCGCCGCTTGAGCTTGCGGGCTACTGCGATGATTGGCATGGCAAATCGCAATCGCAAGGGCATCCGCCTCGTCCGCACTTCCACACGCAGACTTCGGCAGCAAAAACTTGATCATCGCCATGACTTGTTGCTTCTCGGCATGTCCAGTCCCGGTCACCGACTTTTTGATCAGGTTCGGCGTATATTCGCAGACGCGCAAACCCGACATAGCAGGCGCCAATAAAGCCATGCCGCGCGCTTGACCGAGTTTCAATGTCGAGCGCGGGTTCTCGTTGACGAACGTCTCCTCGACGGCTGCCTCACGCGGATGGAAACTCCCAATCACGCCAAGCACACCCTCGTAAATCGCGCGCAAACGATAGGCGAGGTCATCGTCGGCATCAGCCGTAATCACGCCTGAAGCCACATATACCAAGCGCACGCCGTCGCTTTCGATCACGCCCCATCCAGTGCGGCGTAACCCAGGGTCAATCCCGATAATCCGAATCGTTCGCTCCTGCATGAAGCAGTGCTAGCACAGGCAGAACAACCCGCCAGCCAAGTCCTACGAACCAATCCGTTAAGGGCAATGGCTCGGGAGAAGGTACGCCAGCCGTGACCACCCGCTTACAGTTGTGTCGCCATCATAAATCTTGACCGGACACCACTGCTTCGATGGACGAACGGCATACGGCTTACATGCGCCGTTCTCGGCAATAATGCCATGCTTGCCGGTATAAAGTTTTGAGACGATAGCAGACGTCACTGAGGGGCCAGATCGCAAAATCAGCGGTTCTTCAATCGGCAAATTACCGACCTGAAAACAGCCTGGGCCGGAGGTGGCATGAGCGAAAGCTGGCATCACGGACGATGCAACAACGATAGCTAGAATTTTGACTTTGAACGGCATCTGAGTACTCCGAATGGACGCGTGATGCAGATCAGTCGTCATGATCGCGCAATCGGTTCAATGCGCGATCAACACTTCCACAACGGCTACCATTTTTCTCATTATGCAGCCGTCAGAGATTTCATAACATCTTCCGAGACTTCAAAGTTCGCATAAACGTTCTGAACATCCTCGTCATCTTCGAGGGCTGCCAACAGCTTCATGATGGTTTCTGCGTTCGCCTGATCCAATTGTGTCGTCAGATTTGGCTTCCAGACGGCTTTCACAGTGCGCGGCTCACCTAATTGAGCTTCAAGAGCTGTAGCAACAGCACCAAGGCTTTCGAACGCACACAAAACAATATGGCCAACGTCGTCAGAGACGACATCATCGGCGCCAGCGTCGATAGCCGCTTCCATGACAGCATCAGGCGAGCCAACTTCTGGCCGGAAAGCAATTTCGCCCACATGCGTGAACATGTGGCTGACGGAACCTGTCGCGCCCAAGTTACCATTGTACTTTGTAAAGAATGACCGGATCGCCCCGCCCGTGCGATTGCGATTATCGGTCAGAGCTTCAACGATGATTGCGACGCCGCCAGGACCATAACCCTCGTAGCGAATGGCATCGTAGTTGGCGGTGTCGCTGCCGGAAGCTTTCTTGATTGCTCGCTCGATATTGTCTTTAGGCATGTTTTCGGCGCGCGCAGCTTGAATGGCGAGACGCAATCGAGGGTTCATCGCCGGGTCAGCCATGCCCATTTTGGCGGCCACCGTGATCTCGCGGCTGAATTTGGCAAACATCCTGGCACGAGCCGCGTCCGCGCGACCCTTCTTGTGCATGATGTTCTTGAAAGCGGAATGGCCGGCCATGCGTCGTTATCCAACATGTCTGCTGCGATGAACTGCGGACTTAATGCCCAAGACTGGTAGGTTTGGTCAAGGTCAACGCCAGCCTAACTCAACCCAGTCTGAATTTATTGAGCCGCTTGTGAGAGCGCGTCAGCAAGCCAAAATTCCGGCGCGGAAGGTTCCAAATGCGGACCAGAACGCAGGGCCGCCACGCGCGTAGCCAGACCTGTCGCATCGTCGATCTCGACAGCAAACCCTGACAACGACCCCGGCCCGACAGCAGGCTCGAACCGCGTTCGTGGAATTTTGGTGAGGAACCTGCTGATCGGCTCTTCGATGTCCATACCAAGAACCGAATTATAGTCGCCGCACATTCCTGCATCAGACATATAAGCCGTGCCGCCCGCTAGAATGCGGTGATCGCTAGTGGGTGTGTGGGTGTGCGTGCCGACCACGCCGCTCACGCGCCCGTCGAGGAAATGGCCCAGCGCTTGTTTTTCACTCGTCGCCTCGGCGTGAAAATCGACAAAAATCGCATCTGCACCGGACTTTAACTTGCAGGCCGTGATTTCGTTGTCGATAGCGCGGAACGGACAGTCGAGCTCCGTCATAAATACCCGGCCCATCGCATTGATCACGAGCACGTCGGCACCGTTTTTAGCGCGCACGAAAGCAGCACCTTTCCCAGGAGTGCCCTTGGGAAAATTCAACGGACGGATCAAACGATCTTGCCGTTCAATAAACACCAGCGTTTCCTTTTGATCAAACGCGTGATTGCCCAACGTGACGCAATCAGCGCCAGCATCGAGCAGGTCGCCTACGATCGCCTCGGTGATGCCAAATCCACCAGCAGCGTTCTCACCGTTGATGACAACAAGATCCAGACTGTAGCGCGCAATCAGTCCAGGCAAAGCATTGCACACAACCGTGCGCCCGGGTCGGCCGACGATGTCGCCGAGAAATAGCAGGCGCATTCAATGATCCTGACAACGTTGTGGGCCGGAGGGTGTTAAAACCCAATCTAAGCGTTGGTCATAACTCTCAGTCGGCACCTCGTCGACCTTCAGTTCGTCATAGGCTAAACCCACCGCAATCACCGGCTTTTTACGCCTTAAATCGGCCAGCGTACGATCGTAAAATCCACCGCCATAACCAAGCCGATTGCCTCGTATATCAAACGCCAGCAACGGCACGAGCACCACGTCTGGCTCTACAGTCGGCTTATCGTCCAGCGGCTCAGCGATGCCCCACGCTGCCGCGGCCATGGCATCCCCAGGTGACCAAGCTCGCATCAACAAGGCCTGCTTTTTACCAACCATGACGGGCAGCGCGAGGTTGTATCCTTCCTCGTGCAACCAGAGCATCAATGCGGAGGGATCGATTTCATCGCGGATGGCGGCAAATCCCGAAACGATGGCACCAGGTTTCAAACTCAGAAAATCTAGCCCATGCGCAGCCATCCTTCGGCTAGCATCTTTGCCGTGCGCTTCGAACGCCGCATGTCGCGCCGCGAGTGCCGCCGCACGCAGTCGCTGTTTCTGATCCAACATCACGCCTGTCAAACAAATCAAGTGCCGCGAAGGCCGTCGGGATCATGATCCCGCGTGGTCCCTACGAGTGTAGGTGGGCACCATGTGTCTGGAACCACGGCTCCAGTCAGGGACAGCACCCTTGCGGATCTTATAGGCCCCCGGGTCATATTGCCCCTAACGAGCCCCGCAGCCAGCTGGATGTAAGTGATACCAATTGGAAAATCCAGTGTGGAAGACCGCTAAATGCTGCGATGATCACAATTAACCCAAGCTAAATGCGGCAAGCCATCTGGCGTTTGGGTTATGCGCCAGACTTGCGCTTGCGACGCGTCCGCACGGTGTCTAGTTCTGAGGTTTGTTGGCTTTCGGCATCGTCCATCGCAATGGATACAGACTTCAATCGCTCTGTCTGTCCGTCAAGCAGATTGTCGATGTCAGCTCGCGCATCGAAGAGTTCGTCAGCAAGTAATATCGCGGCCATCACAACCAACCGCTCATCACCAACAGCGCCGTGCTCTGCAATGATGCCATCCAATTTTTCATTAAGATAGCCTGACAGTTTTTCGAGACGTTCGACATCGCTGTCGTCGCATTCGAACCGATAGCTACGTTTATTGACCGTAATGGCTATTTGCGCCACGAACTGGCTGCGGCCCCGCCGCACCTCTCATTTCACGCTGAGCACATCGAGATGCTTACTCGGAGAGGTTATGAAGCGAATCGATAACCCAATCAATGCGATTGATGGCGTCGTTCTGAATGGCCTCTAACTCGGCAATGCGCGATAGCGCAGCCGCCAATTCCGCCCTCAAACGAACAACCTCAGATGCGGCAGGGCTGCCCGTCGGTTTTCGCTCCGCCTTAACAGGTTCGGAACGCTTTATTTTCGCGGTGTTGCGTTCAGCCATGGCCTCTGCTCGCCTTATCGTGGCGACACGATGGACGCGACAATCAAATTAAGTAAGTTGCTACGATACGGTCCATCACCGAAGCGCGTCAACAAACGTCAGCGCATGTTCCTCATTCATTCATACAAAAAAGATTGTTTCACCAGTTCTGCTCTCTCCGGGCATGCCACATTGACAGGCACCCTCTGCGTCACGTTAAAGACGCGTCAAACTGACGTTTTGAGCGCCACTTGGCTTGTTCATTGGCAACAGCCACGCTCAGACATTGCGGAGGAATGAACACATGGTTGTGAAGGTCGCGATCAACGGCTTTGGCCGCATTGGCCGCAACGTCTTGCGCGCAATCGTTGAAAGCGGTCGCACCGATATCGAAGTTGTCGCGATCAACGACTTAGGTCCAGTGGAAACGAATGCCCATTTGTTGCGCTTTGACAGCGTACACGGTCGATTCCCACATAAGGTCGTTGTGTCTGGCGATACCATTGATGCAGGCCGCGGGCCGATCAAAGTTACGGCTGTAAAAAATCCAGCAGAGCTTCCCCACAAAGCGCTTGGCGTTGATATCGCACTGGAATGCACTGGTATCTTCACATCGAAAGACAAAGCCAAGGCGCACTTGGATGCTGGCGCAAAGCGCGTGATCGTATCCGCACCAGCAGACGGCGCGGATTTGACGGTTGTTTATGGTGTCAACCACGACAAGTTGACGAAAGATCATCTCGTCATTTCCAACGCGTCGTGCACCACAAACTGCCTCGCGCCAATCGCTAAGGTGTTGAATGACCTTGTTGGTATCGACAAAGGCTTCATGACGACCATTCACTCCTACACTGGAGACCAACCAACGCTCGATACGTTGCACAAGGATCTCTATCGAGGCCGCGCCGCAGCACTCTCGATGATCCCGACAACGACCGGGGCTGCCAAAGCGGTTGGTCTCGTTCTGCCCGAGCTCAATGGACGCCTAGACGGCACGTCAATCCGTGTCCCAACGCCGAACGTCTCGGTCGTCGATTTCAAATTTGTCGCCAAGCGCGCGACCACAGTCGCCGAAATCAACGAAGCTATACTCAAGGCAGCAGCCAGCGGACCCCTGAAGGGTGTGCTAGCCGCCACAGACCAACCCAACGTATCGGCTGACTTCAATCACGATAGTCATTCGAGCATCTTCCATCTCGATCAAACAAAAGTGCTCGATGGAACCTTTGTCCGCGTCATGTCCTGGTATGACAACGAATGGGGTTTTTCCAACCGCATGGCCGATACAGCCGTCGCAATGGGCAAATTACTATAACGCACAAAGCAACACGGGCGCCCAGAAATGGAGCGCCCGTTTCGCATTTTTGAAGATGTTTCTGTCTCGCCTTAGGAGATAACGATGACCGAGAAACTCGAAGACATCGCCCGCGCTCTCGTCGCGCCCGGCAAAGGCATTCTCGCGGCCGATGAAAGTTCAGGCACAATAAAAAAGCGCTTCGACTCGATTAAGTTGACCTCAACCGAAGATGCCCGTCGCGATTATCGCGAAATGCTGTTCCGCTCGACAGACGCTATGACCAACTACGTCTCCGGCGTCATTTTGTATGATGAGACCATTCGCCAGAAAGCCAAAGACGGCACCTCGCTCGTCGATGTGATGAAAGCGGCAGGCTCTATTCCCGGTATCAAGGTCGATACAGGCGCCAAGCCACTCGCAGGCCCGACAAAAGAAATCGAAACCGTTACCGAAGGCCTCGACGGTCTGCGCGAGCGCTTGGCTGACTACTACAAACTGGGAGCGCGCTTTGCCAAATGGCGCGGCGTCATCACCATCGCGGATGGTGCACCGACCTGGAACTGCATCAAAGCCAACAGTCACGCTCTCGCGCGCTATGCAGCCTTGTGCCAGGAAGCAGGCATCGTTCCTATCGTCGAGCCCGAAGTGCTTATGGATGGACCACATGCCGCCCACGACATCGACGAATGCTATCGCGTGACGGAATGGACCCTGCGATCTGTCTTCCGCGAATTGTATGACGCACGGGTCATGCTCGAAGGCATGATCCTGAAACCGAACATGGTCATCGCTGGCCAGAAGGCGTCCAAACAAGCGAGCGCCGCAGAGGTCGCTGAAAAAACCTTGAAATGCCTCAAGAGCACGGTGCCGGCATCGGTACCAGGCATCGCCTTCTTGTCGGGCGGGCAATCCGATGAAACCGCAACGCAGCATTTGTCGCTCATGAACGCGAGCGGCCCACTGCCATGGGCACTGACATTCTCATACGGTCGCGCGTTGCAAGCCGCCGCTCTGAACGCTTGGGGCGGAAAACCAGAGAATGTCGCCGCAGGTCAACGCGCGTTCACGCATCGGGCGAAAATGAACAGCTTGGCGGCACTTGGGACTTGGGATGCAAAACTAGAAAAAGCGGCGTAAGGATTTTGCAATTCTGACAAAAACAAAAGGCGGGCACGAAGCCCGCCTTATTCGTTTTCAGCACAAATGCTTGCTAGTTCGTCAAAAGGCCAGACAAGGCATTCGAAATTAAATCGCCAGAAGTCTGCTGAGATTTGCGCGAAGCTGTATTTTTGTTGGAATTCTTTTTGGACGGGGACGCAACAGGCTCATCGTTATAAACGACAGTCGCATCGCTACTGTCCGCAATTTGATCGTCGGCAGGCTTCTCAGGCGCGTAACGCACAGGCTTACCCGATAGCGCCGCCATCAATCGCGAGTCATGGCCGTAAATGTCTGAGTATGTCGTGACTTTTCCATCGGTGCCAGGCCGCGCTGTAAAATAGACGAGATAAACTGGAATTGGCTTATCCAGAACAACGTCATTTGTGCCGCCGCCATACTGACTTGATACTTTCTCAGGCGACCAGCCTTTATCTTCAGCTAAAAGAACTTCGGCCAATTTTCGCGGGTTCTGAACACGGATGCAGCCATGGCTCAGAGCGCGCCGTGATTGTGCGAAGAGATTACGTGACGAGGTATCGTGCATGTAAACGTCATGCGTATTCGGGAACATGAACTTCACATTTCCCAGCGGGTTTTTACTGCCCGCAGGCTGCACAAAACTATAGCGACGAATATCGACGCGATTCCAGTCAACGGAATCGGCGTTGACTGGACGGCCATTGATACTGGGCTTCAATCCGTAAGCGGCCAGAACGCGCGCCCCACCACTCGATCCGCCGCTGAACAATTGATCAAAAAATCCGCCACTATACTGAGACGAAGCGCGCTTGAGGCGCGGCAGTAGTTCCTTGACTTTGATACCGTCGGGCACACCCCATTCTGGATTGAAGACAATCCGCTCCATACTGTCGGTAAGCATCGGCGTCGGCCACGTGGGCAATCCCACAATGATGCGCTCTTCGAATATGTTCTCATTGTTTTTAACGACACGCGTCATGAATTCCGGCACGTTATTCATCACATGAAGCGCGCCAAGATCTTCGGGCAACCAGCGCCAGCGCTCCATATTCACGATCAGCCGATCAACATCACGCTTAGGATCGGCGACTTTTGGTTCAGCTTCAGCATTGAGTGCTTTGCGCGTTTTAGCCGTGAGTTGACCCGTCGGTTTGATGCCATTGGACTCTTGAAAAGCTTTGACGGCCAAAACGAGTTGTTCGTCGAACAGGCGGTCGTTTCCCTCAGAATTCGCAGGAGCTTTCAAACGTTGACGCAAAAGAGCTGCATCATCGTGCTGAGCTCCGGGCTTCAACGTTTTTCCCGCGGGTATTTTTATCAGTAACGCAGGATCGATTGGTTCCGCGGCAGCCGTTGGCCCTCGCGCTTTCAATAGCGCCTGTCGCAAACCTTCGAATTCGGCATGCTTGGGATGCAGCCCACGCAAAACCGCATCTGGCGTAGAACTTGCCGCCAATTCGCCAATAACGATATTCGGATCTTTGATGTCAGGCTTGACATCCAACATGCTGCTCATTTTGACGGGCTCAACCCGGCCACCGCGTGCATGACGTGCATACTTCATAATTGAAAGTGCAAGCTTCGCTTCAGCTTGCGCCTGTGCATCTAGTGTCGCCCCTTGCGCCAGTTCGGGAAGAACGAATGCCGAAGCATCCAAGCCGTAGTCATCGGCCTTCTTCATCTCAGAGATTGCCGATTGCGCAGATTGTGAAAACGCACCCCCCACAACCCAAAGCAATGACTGCCGACCTGCATAAAATTTCTGCAACGCCGCGACGTCATCACCATGCGCTGAACCTATTATAGTCTTGTCGCCTAACGCAGATCGGACAGCTTCGATCTCAGTCGGCACGACAGGAGCAGCTGCTGCCGCACTCGTACCTTGAGAATTCGTACCGTCCGTTGGCGCCGCAGCCGGAGGAACCCCATCAGTAGGTGGCGCCGCAACAACCGGCGTATCTGCCGGAACAGCCGGGGCTGCAACGGTCGGCTCTGGCGTCGTTTGCGCGTGTGCCAATGATACAAACGACAGCAGCGGAGCTGAAAGCAAACATATGAACCAAAAACGACCAGTCATTGCAGGGGTCATAGGCAACATGATCTCCGAACATTCCGATGTGACGGCATTGATTTTGGCCGTTGGTTCCAATGGCCATACCATGATCAAAGAAACCATGGAATTTGACCGAAATTAAAAGACAAGCACCTCTCGCAAGGTGTTGCGCTTGCAAGGTGGCAAAACAAGGCCGAATAAGTCGTCCTGTGCAAAGATGGCGCGAGATTGCGCCCGCGACAACGGTGAATTAATCGGAATATACCGAAATATCCATGCCGTGACCGGGAAGACTCGAAAGTTTATGGGTTTGTCAGCATCCAGCCTGTACGCGCACTTAACTCGGCCTTCTTCTTTCTGCCGCAATCGGCCTGGATAGCGCCGTCTCATATGGAGGCCCACTTGAATACGCCGAGTGAACTATGCCTGACGTTGCCAGTCACGACGCGGGACGCCAAGCAGGCGCACGATATTCTAGTGGCCGTGCTTGATACAGTTCCCATCGCCAGCGTCACTTTGAGGTCAGCATCAGGTGAGCTCGAAGCTCAAACGGCAAAAATTCTCATCGACACGATGAAGAAGCGCGGAATTACTGCTCTAGTTGCAGATAATCCAGAACTTGCACGAAGCGTCAAAGCCGATGGTGTACATCTATCTTGGAATAAAGATTCAGCAACGACCTATGCAGACGCGCGCGCAACGTTAGGAGAGCGGTATGTTGTCGGCGCGGACGCAGGCCGCTCACGACACGACGCCATGGTCTTGGGTGAAGCCGGTGCCGACTACGTCGCCTTTGGCATCCCACCCCATGTCGAAGACCGCAACACTGCCGAGCATCGCCAATGCGATTTGATCGCCTGGTGGAGTGAAATTTTTGAAGTGGCGTGTGTTGCCTGCGACGTTGAAAGACCCGAACACGCCAGATATCTCGCCCAAGCGGGGGCGGATTTTATTGCCGTGACAGTGCCGATAGATCTATCGCCGTCAGATGCCGTGAAATGGGCGCTTGAGATGCAAGCGGCCATCGCGACAACTGGAGTAGCTGCGTAATGCCTCGCATAGCTCCCGGAACAATGAACAATTGTATCGTGTACGTTTTGACGCTTGTTTCTGCCGTCTCAGTCTATAGCCTTGTCGCTTACGCAGAAAGCAGCTCTTGGTTTACGCGGGCGCCAGAAAGCGAAACCGCACCCAAGAAAACAGACGTTCCAAAATCTCAGGCCCCAGCGCCAGAGCGCGCGCCTTCTCGCCCAACCAAACCAGCATCTGCAAAAAATATTATTCCCAATAAAGTTCCCCTGACAGGCGATGATGCCGCCTATCTCGCGTTCGATCAGGGCCAATACCTAACAGCTTTAAAGCTCGCACAAGAAGCAGCAGCACGCGGCGAGCCCCAAGCACATACCTTGATCGCGCGCATATACGCTGAAGGCTTGGGCGTATCGAAAGACGAGAAAGCAGCCGTACTGTCCTACACGCGCGCCTCAGAATTGGGAGATGTGGCCGGCACTTTCGCCCTCGGCTTGATGTTTGCCGAAGGACGCGGGGTTGAAAAAAATCGTCTGCGCGCCGCCGAATTGTTCGAACAAGCCGCCCGCACCGGTCATGCCGAAGCCAATTACAACCTCGGACTTTTGTTCTTGAAGGGCGACGGCAAGCCCGAAAACCCGATCCGTGCTTGGCAACACATCAATTACGCAGCCGAAAAAGGCATCGCACAGGCCCAGTACGACGTCGCAGCCCTCTATCAAACGGGTACGGGCGTAGATGCCAATTTGCTCGAAGCGGCAAAGTGGCTGTCACGAGCCGCCAACCAAAACCTTGCCGTCGCGCAGTATGAATACGCTGTGTTGCTGCTCAAAGGATATGGGCTAACCACGGATGAACCCAAAGCCGGCAGCTATATGAAAGCAGCAGCCGAAAAAGGCATCGCAGGCGCGCAGAACCGTTTGGCATACCTTTATCTTGAAGGCATTGGAGTAGAAAAAAACCCCGTAGAAGCCACAAAATGGCGCTTCATCGCCAAGCGCAACGGGGTTGTCGATGACGAACTCGACAAAACGATTGTGAAGCTATCCAACACCGACCAGCAGAAGGGGCAAGTGGCAGCCGCAGAATGGTCAGACCGCATTCAAGTCCTTCCCTTGCAGTGAAATATTGAGAGCCACCGCTGTCGTTAACGCCACATAACACTCTGACGGTACGCCACCTTGCCAGCGCGGATGGAACGGTCTAGTCACCGCAGCTTCGCTTCCTCCCGAATTATCGGACGCCCGCGCGATGAACGTCTCGCCGACCCTCAACGTGATGATTACAGCCGCACGCAAAGCAGGCCGCGGTCTCGTGCGCGATTTCGGCGAAGTCGAGCAACTGCAAGTGTCGATCAAAGGTCCGGCAAATTTCGTATCGAATGCCGACCACAAAGCTGAAGAAACGATCTTCAAGGAACTCAACAAAGCACGCCCTGGCTACGGCTTCCTGATGGAAGAGCGAGGCGCGATAGATGGCGTTGATAAAACCCACCGATGGATTGTCGATCCGTTGGACGGCACGACCAACTTTCTACATTCAAATCCACTGTTTGCGATATCCATCGGGCTTGAGCGTGAAGGACAACTCGTCGCCGGAGTGATTTACAATCCAGCGAGCGACGAACTTTTCACCGCTGAAAAAGGCAAAGGCGCGTTTATGAACGACCGCCGACTGCGCGTTGCAGCCCGCAAGTCACTCAGTGATTGTCTCGTAACGACCGGCATCCCACATCGCGGCCGTGACGGTCATGGTCGCTTCCTCAAAGACATGGATGTGATGATGCGCGAGGTGTCGGGCGTGCGTCGTACCGGTTCTGCCGCACTCGATCTCGCATTCATCGCCGCTGGTCGCTTCGACGCTTACTGGGAGCATAATCTCAAAGCTTGGGACTTAGCTGCCGGCATTGTCATCGTTCGTGAAGCTGGCGGCATCGTCAGCGATCTATCCGGCGGTGATAAAATGCTCGAAAATGGTGACGTCCTTGCCGCCAACAGCACCATCCAAAAATTGATGCTAGGCGTCGTCGGCGACAAAGCAGTGCGAACCTGAGTTTAAGGCGCTAACGCCACTAGCAAATCTGCAAGATTATCCTCCAATAATTGCCAGATGCCCCTAAATGCGGCACCTCCGTAAACCATAGTCATTGTTATGGCTGTGATACTGAGCTCCGGCATGATGTTGCCCGTTTTCGCCCGCAAACCCTTAGTCTAAGGTTCGACGCGCCCGAGGGGGGCATTTTCTGGAGAAGACGAATGGCCAAGTCACGCCAGGCCGACGCTGCATTGTCGCCAGTTTCGCGCCGCCTGACGCCACCTGGCGTCTTCTTGCTACGCATGCTGATCTTCCTGACGTTGGTCGGATTTCTCGCAGCAATTCTATACGATCAATTGGCTAGCGCACTCCTTACCAACCCAGGATTGAACGGCCTGATCATAGGCGTACTAGCACTCGGCATCATTTACGCATTTCGACAGGTGATCCGCCTTTATCCAGAAATTCGCTGGGTCAATGCGTATCGGGTCGCCGATCCCGGTTTAGTCATCAGCCATAAGCCCGTTTTGTTGGCCCCCATGGCCACCATGCTGCGTGACCGCACTGGTAACCTGTCATTATCGACGACGGCCATGCAGTCATTCATGGATTCGATTGGCTCTCGCCTCGATGAAGCGCGCGATACCGGTCGCTATCTCGTTGGCTTGTTGGTGTTCCTCGGACTGCTCGGCACATTCTGGGGCTTGCTCGAAACCATTCAATCCGTCGGCAAAGCCATCGATACGCTTGGCACGTCCGCGAACAACAACGCACAACTTTTCGGCGATCTGAAAGCCAGTTTGGCCGCACCGCTCAAAGGCATGGGCACCGCGTTTTCATCTTCGCTCCTTGGCTTGGCAGGTTCGCTTGTTCTTGGCTTTCTTGAATTGCAAGCAAGTCACGCCCACAATCGTTTCTACAATGAATTGGAAGAATGGCTGTCGGGCATCACGGAATTGACGCCTGTTGGTGGTTCCGGATCGACGTCGTCCGATTACGTCAATCGGCAATTGCTAGGCGCAGTTGTCGATATGCAGCGCGCTTTGGAAGACTTTACAAGTCGATTGTCAGAGCAGCCCGTTGCCCCGCCTGCGATGTTGGGCGGCAGTGGTCCGGCTGCGGCTCAAGCAGCCGATGACGTGCGTGACTTGGCGCGCGGCGTCAATCAACTTGTCACGCAAATGCGATCAGAGCAAAAGGTCGTGCGTGAATGGGTCGATGAGCAGGCGACGCAGCAAGCCGAAGTCGCCAGCATGCTGCGCAACCTCGCCGATACCATGAAACGTGGAGGCTGACCGTCATGGCACGCGGACGCACACGGCGAAGTGCCGAGTACGGCGAGTTTTGGCCAGGGTACGTTGACGTCCTGTCTACGCTGCTTCTGGTCGTCACATTCCTGATGTCTCTGTTTATGATCGCGCAGTACTTCGCGACGGAAGAAGCCAGCGGCAAAGATAACGCTCTGAAACGCTTGACGGCCCAAATTTCCGAGCTGACGTCGTTGCTCTCACTTGAAAAATCCAAATCAGAAGAATCGCAAGATGAGTTGTCGGCTCTTCAGGCATCGCTCGCGGCATTGACAGAAAAAAACGCCGAGCTGTCCGGCGTTGGTCTGAATGCTGACGCGCAAGCCAAAGCTGCTGAAGGACGTTTGACCGCGTTATCATCCGAACTGGATCAGCAGAAGCAGGTATCGAACGAAGCTCTGTCGAAAGTCGATTTTCTCAATCAACAGATGCTGGAATTGAGGCGCCAAATCGCAGCCTTGAACGAAGCACTCGACGCTAAAGAAAAGAAGGTCGTCGAAAGCGACAAAACCATCACGGACCTCGGACAGCGTTTGAACACTGCGCTGGCTCAACAGGTTCAAGAGTTGAAAAGATATCGCTCGGACTTTTTCGGGCGACTGCGCGAACTCCTCAAGGACCGCAAGGATATCCGCGTCGTCGGCGACCGTTTCGTGTTTGAGTCTGAAGTCCTATTTCCATCCGGCTCAGCAACACTGACACCGGAAGGTCTAGGGGCCATGGATCAATTGGCGTCAGCCATCGTTGATCTGGAGGGTCAAATACCGAAAGAGATTGATTGGGCTTTGCAGATAGATGGTCATACGGACGTGCGCCCCATCGCGAGCGCTGAATTCCCGTCAAACTGGGAATTATCGACGGCACGCGCATCATCGGTTGTGAAATATATGATCAGCCGTGGTGTGCCAGGCAATCGATTGGTCGCGGCAGGATACGGCGAATATCAACCGATCGAACTTGGATCCGATGACGCGGCTTTACAGAAGAACCGCCGCATCGAACTAAAACTGACCAACCGATAACCTGCAGGGCGCATCGCGAGCGATTTGAATTGCAATACCTACTCAGCCGCTTCGCGACCGAATTGTAAATCGGCAAGACGCGCGTAAGTCCCACCTTTGCGCACGAGTTCTGAGTGCGATCCAGATTCAATTAAGTGACCGTTTTCTAAAACCAAAATACGATCGGCGTTCTGTACCGTCGACAAACGGTGCGCGATTACCAAAGTGGTTCTCCCCGCCATCAGCTTTTCGATGGCGCGTTGCACGAGACCTTCATTCTCAGCATCAAGAGCGCTCGTTGCTTCGTCAAGCAAAAGGATCGGCGCATTCTTGAGTACAGCGCGCGCAATCGCAATGCGCTGCCTTTGGCCGCCTGACAGAGTTACACCGCGTTCGCCTAACTGAGTGTCATAACCGTTCGGTAACGCGCGAATAAAACCATCGGCCTGCGCCGCTTCGGCGGCTCTTCGCACATCGTCCAAAGACGCACTCGGCGATCCATAACGAATATTCTCAACAACGGTATCGGCAAACAGAGCCACCTCTTGTGGCACCAACGCAAAACGAGAACGAAGCTGATCGAGATCGGCTTCGGCAACATTCAAACCATCAACACGGACAACGCCACTTTGAGGATCGTAAAACCGCAATAAGAGATTGAAAAGTGTGCTCTTGCCCGCCCCCGACGCACCCACAAGTGCAATCGTCTCACCTTGCGCGACGCGGAACGTAACGCCATTGAGCGCCATCGCATCCGGCCGACCGGGATACGCAAAACTTACATTCTCGAACGCAACCGTGCCCTTGGAAGGCGTCGGTAGTGATACCGGGTTTGCCGGCGAGCGAATATCAGGAACCGTCGCCATCATTTCTGTCAGGCGTTCGGTGGCCCCTGCCGCTTGGCTCATCTCACCCCAAACTTCAGATAGTTCTGCCAGTGCGCCAGCAGCAAAGAGGGCATAGAGTACGAACTGTCCAAGGCGTCCGCCCGTCATCTCACCGGCAATAACCAAAGATGCGCCGTACCACAGAACGGCCGTGATGCTGGCAATCGTCAAAAACACCGCGATACCGGTCAGCACCGCGCGCGCTTTCATACGCTCGCGCGCAGCATCGAACGATTTTTCTACCGCTGTTGCGAACCGTTGAGACACCGCACGCTCATGGACATACGCCTGCATCGTTCGATGAGATGAGAGATTTTCTGCAGCATACGCAGAAGCTTCGCCGAGCGTGTCTTGTGCCTTGCGCGACAGAGTGCGCACGACGCGGCCGAAGCCGACGAGTGGCAACACAATAATCGGGATGGCAACCAAAACGAGGGTTGAAAGCTCAATGCTCGTCACAAACATCATGATGAGCGCGCCGACCAACATAATCATATTGCGCGCAGCCTGACTGAGTGCAGATCCGGCAACCGCTTTGATCTGAGTGGTGTCTGCCGTCAGACGGCTCATCAACTCGCCAGAATGATTGCGATCGAAATAGGCAGGACCCAATATAGCAAGGTGCGCAAACGTTTTACTGCGCAGGTCAGCCACCACGCGTTCGCCAATCCAATTCACAAAATAGAAGCGCGCGGGGCTGGCAATCGCAATGACAAGACCAATCCCAATCAATGTCAAAAAGTAACTATTGATCAAACTGGAATCGCCGGACCCAAATCCGAGATCGATCATGCGACGCACAGCGAGCGGCACAACCAACATCGCCAAAGCAGAGACCACAAGCGCCAAAATAGCCGCCGCGAGCATTCCCTTGTGCGCAAGGATCAGCGGCTTCAGAGCAAGCAGAGGTTTGAGGGACCGACGCTTTTGTTCTTCGCTCAACTCAGGGACGTCAGCTGTTGAAGTTGCGGCCAGTTCTGGTTTGCTCATTGGTAATTCACTTGATCCGGGCATCAGCCTGAGTCTTGGCCGCGCTACACATATAATAAGATATCAAAATCACTCTGCCGCACCCCTGCGACCGCGCGGACCATGCCTGACACTGGTCTGCCACTCAAGTAGGCATTGGCGTCTTCATTCACCACTTGCGGGCGATTAGTCCCGACCTATCGCCAAAGCACACCCTTGTGCACCGAGCCCATCTCGGCTAAACCGAGCCCGAAATCACGTTTTTGCGGACGCGCGGGCCAAGCCTCTCGTAAGACAGGCTTCTCGTCAGAGTGGCAGGACGGCGCCGTACATTTCTTAAATATAGGCAACGCGCGATGAAAAAAGACCAAGATCTGCACCCCGATTACCACCAAATCAAAGTCGTCATGACCGACGGCACCGAATTCATGACCTATTCGACCTATGGTCAAGAGGGCGACACGCTAACACTTGACATCGACCCGACCACTCATCCGGCATGGACTGGCGGCGATACGAAGTTGATGGACCGTGGCGGCCGTCTCTCGCGCTTCAAGAAGAAGTTCGAAGGTATATTCTAAACAATCCGACGTGCATTAGCGCGCATGTCGCGCGATGTAAAAAAGCCCGGGTCTTACCCGGGCTTTTTGCATTAAAATGGCTTGAAATGAATAATGCTCAACTGAGCTTTTGCGCAAATGCACGTTGTAGCATACCCATCTGCTGCGCAACCGGATTGGCTGCCGGCTCGGCGGCTCCAACGGGTTCTTGCGCAAACGACATCGCACGATCGAGCTGCGAGATGCGATCGTGCAAAGAAAAGCTTTCTTCGATTAAACCACGCAAACCGGATGGCAGATCGATAAATCCTTTGACATGAGCCGGACGACCGAAAGCCTGTAACTTGACGCGGCGTCGCTTCTTCATCGCTTCGTCTTCGCCAATCTCGCCTTCCTTCAGCGCGCGTCGGATCAATAGCCAAGACGCCAGATCGAGTAAGCGCGTCGTCAAACGCATACTCTCGGTCGCATAAAGAACGCCGGCACCACCGACGAGAGCTTTGGCTTCTTTACGTCCAGGCCCGTCCAAATACGCAGCAGTGCGCTCAACAAGCGCCATGCCCTCTTTGAAAATATGATCGAACTGTTCCGATGACTGGAACCGATCTCCGAAGGAGACGGTTGTAGCGCCGCTCGCAAGCGCGCTGTCTACGCTAAATCTGTTACTCATGACCCTCAACGATACAAACGCTTACCCGAAACTCACCATTACTATACTCTAAAGTTAGTGCACCATAGTTAACAACAAGGACCAAAACGGGGCATTTTTTAGCGCACCTTGTCTTGCCTGTGGATGATGCAAAAAAAGAGCCGCCTGGGGAGGCGGCTCGAAAGTCATCAGGGAGGCGTCAAACGAAGCGACGCGACGGCCGCTCAAGTCCAGAATTCCTGGATCGAGATCACAATGCCTTGGGATGCTTAATGAGAGGTAAAGTCATTCGATCAAAAATTTTGTGACCGCTAACGAATTGTTGAGCGCACGACCTCGGAAATGTTGACCAGTAAAATCGGTTCAAGCGTGCCGCTTGCCCATGCTGACTTTGCCTTCATCCATAAATTTTCATTCACACTTGCGTCACGCGCAACCGTCGGGCATGGCTCATGAATAAAGAGGCGAAATCCATGTCTGATATCCCAAATCTGATGACTGCTATGGCCATCGTCGGCAAAGGCGGCCCGGAAGTTTTACAAATACAAAGCTTGCCTCTTCCCAAACCGGCTCCAGACGAAATTTTAATCGCGGTCCATGCAGCCGGCGTCAACCGGCCAGACATTCTGCAACGCAAGGGACTTTATCCCGCGCCAAAAGGACATTCCGAGTTACCGGGTCTCGAAGTCTCAGGACGTGTCGCAGCGATCGGGTCGAGTTGTAACCGCTTCAAGGTCGGCGATGAAGTCATCGCGCTCGTCAACGGCGGCGGCTATGCGCAGTTCTGCATCGCCGCCGAAGGTTCATGCCTGCCTAAGCCAAAGTCTCTATCGATGGTTGAGGCCGCAGCGCTACCTGAGACTCTGTTCACGGTATGGCACAACGTTTTTGAACGCGGCGCGCTGAAGTCGGGCGAACGCTTTCTCGTTCATGGTGGCACGAGCGGAATCGGCGTAACGGCCATTCAACTCGCCAAATCGTTCGGCGCGCACGTCACAACAACGGCCGGATCGGATGAAAAGTGCCAGGCCTGTTTGGCGCTCGGCGCGGACCGTGCGGTCGATTATAAATCGGAAGATTTTGCAGCGGTCATCAAAAACGAGACCGCAGGTCGCGGCGTCGATGTCATTCTTGATATGGTGGGCGGCGACTACATCGAACGCAATATCAAATCACTCTCCGACGACGGTCGGTTGGTGAACATCGCCTACCAGCAAGGATCTTCGGCGACCATCGACTTCATGCGCGTTATGTTGAAACGGCTAACCCTTACCGGCTCGACATTGCGCATCCGTACACCAGAAATAAAAGCGGCAATCGCCCACGCTGTCGAAGATAAAGTACTTCCGCTGATCGAAACGGGTCAGGTAAAAATTCCAATCGATAGCACGTTTGCTCTTGCGGATGCCGCTGCCGCGCATCAACGCATGGAAAGCAGCGCGCACATCGGCAAAATCGTTTTGACCGTACGCTGAGGCTCACGCAAACTCCGAATAATCACCATGCAAGGGCGCGCATAACAACGACAGGTTTTTCCTGTGGTGCAACAAAGTGACGTCGCGCCGCCTCCGCTAGCGTTTCATGCACCTCGACGTGAACACCGCTCGCGACAAAAACGGACCGGATGCCAAATTGAGCCGCTCCCTTGATATCGGTATGAACGCCATCGCCGATGGCCAGCAGACGCTTGCGATCTACGGATTTGCCGCGAATATTCTCAACGATCTGGCATGCCATCTCATAGATCGGCGCATAAGGCTTGCCTGCATAGAGGACGCGACCGCCGAGCGCCTCATAAGCAGCAGCGATTGACCCTGCGCAGAAAATTATCCGGCCACCGCGTTCCACTTTGATATCTGGATTGGCGCATATCATCTGCAAATCTCGCGCATGCAGCGCAGATAGCTCACCTGCATAATCATCCGGAGATTCCGTATCGTCATCATAAAGGCCGGTACAAACGATCCCTTCGGCCCGCTCAACACCGACGCAGCGCACATTCAATCCATTAAAGATTGGCACATCGCGTTGTGGCCCAATATGGCGCACACTTCGTCCCGACCACGCTGCAATCAAATCACGTGATACATCGCCAGAAGTCACCACCGCATCGTAGGCATGCGCATCGACGCCGATATCGGTCAGTTGGCGAATGACGCCTGCCCTCGGGCGCGGAGAATTCGAAACCAACACCACCGTCCCACCGGATTGACGGAATTTCTGACAAGCTGCAACGGCGCTGTCGAAAGGTTTGCGACCGTTATGAAGCACACCCCAAATATCGAGAAACCAGACGTCACTCGTCGCGGCCAGTGGTTCGATGGAGTTGATTTCTGGAATATCGATCATGGTCCTACCGGCCAACGCACACGCACCGAAATGGCGGCCGTGTCAGTGCTGTACGGCGCGTTCGCCTATAGCCCGCACCGATCGCGATGTCATCATAAGCGCGAGCGCTCTTTTAATATGGATGCCCTATTATGCCGCGACGGATCGGCCTCCAGACGATGTGTCAACGCTGACCAAGCGCCCGCCTCCAAAGAGCTGACCTTGACCGAACAACACGCCGAAGCCGAACAAGCGCGCCCGAGTAGCCTCGCTGTCGATGGCGTCTGCAATAAGCGTCAAACCGGCACCGGCAATCTCGCGGCAAACTTCATCGACGGGAACGAACCGATCACGTGACGGCATGCCAGCGAGCAAAACAGCGGCATCCAACTTCGCAAACGCAAACCCACGTTTGGCAAGCACAGTGAAATCGACATCGAGATGTTCGAGGCGATCAAGCGCAAATCTGAATCCAAAAGCATGCATATCGCTCAAAGCCTGCCATGCAGATGGCGAGAAGCGATCAACATCGGCTTGCGAGAACGTCAGGACAAGTTGCCCCGCAATACGCTCGCGGTCCTCGTAGATTTTTGCAAACGTATCGAGAAAACCACCATTCGACAGGGACATCCCGGCGACTTCGGACATCAACGATCCACTTTTTCCACGCGAATCAAGCCGACGGGCCAGAGACGCGGCGCGCGTCAGACGTGCAGAGTCAAAAAGCGCCAATACATCACTGCCAGCCAGCACCAAATCTTGCTCTGGATTGTCGAAATACGCACCTGTTTCCGACTTTAATCGCACTTTGATATCGTAATGCGTAACTTCATGAGTCATCAGCCCAACGATTGGCGACAGCAGAACATCCATTCGCCCGGTCTCGACTGCGCGCGTGATCGCTGCAATGCGAGGGTTGATTGGCGGCTGTGAAGCAACTTCGTTGATCGGCGGCAATGGTAGCGTGAAATCGAGATCGTGATCTACGGGTGCGGGTGGTGATGGCGCTGCCGCGCGCGACTGCGCGGCGTGACCCGAGACGGCAATACGTTCCGCGCTAGCCGGAATGACCAACTCACCGAATGCACTTGCAGCGCTCATGGTCGGAATGGGAGATGGTGAGATTTCTGGGCTCAATGATAATGGCGCTTGCCCTAAAGATTTATGCGGCCGATGACGCATGGAATCGGCGGCCGTCTTAAGGGCACCAATGGAACTCTCCAATTCGGATGATGAAATGGCAGGAGCCTGGGCCATTATAGTCTCCGAAGCGGATTTCGCAGCTTCGGTGGCATTCACCTCATCAGCCAACGCCTTAATCTTGCGCTGAACCAGAGCAAGATCGGTTTCGATGGTCGATACTGGCGCTGAAACCGCCCCGGCCATTCCAACTTCAAATCCGCCATGTGAGACACCGCTCAAAGGCTCGCTGACGTCGTGTGTATCGCGCGGACGCAGCGCCCATTGATCGCGTAATGGCTCCGATGCGACTGATGTTGGAAATGCCGGACGTTGCAGAGGCTCTTCTGTGATAGGTGATGTCAAACTGGCATCAAATGGCAGCTTTTGAGTTTGCGCTGGAATGGCATGTGCCATGTTCAGGTCTTGGCCAGCCAATTCTCGAATGTGAGCCGAGGCATAGTTGGAGCGGTCCATGGATTGCGGCTCAAGCGGCGGCATTGTCCGCGTTTCGATCCGCACCATAGGATCGTAGCTAGCATCCGTACGCTCAGGATCGGAAACGCGCCGATCGCTATTAGGCAACCGTGACTGGATGGAACGCAGATCGAGCGCTGGCACCGGGCCTGAATTCGCGCCGTTCAATCGCAAAAGTTCAGCTTTCAGCTGTGCAATCTCCGCACTTTTTCGAACCTGATCGTTCACCAGTAGAAATACTGCACATGCGCCAACACCCATAAGGGCAGCCGTGGTGACAGAGAGTGAAAACTGAAGATGCAACATTGCAGCTATTGCAGTAGAGACGAGCCCCATACTCAACAGAACAAGACGCTCGCGGGACTGAGATACCTTTGCAGAATGTCCGGATTTTGCGCGCGCCTTTTGTGATGACTTTGCCACGTCCGATTTGACATCGATGGACTTGGCACTGGCTGTTGCGTCCTCAGGTACTTTCTTGTCAGATGACTTTGCCGCAGGGCTTAAAGGCCCACGCGGCAGCTCACCATCTGCTCTGCCAAAATTTCCGGTCTGACGGATCGTTCGTGCCATTGTGACGTTAACTCGCTCGCTGAAATCGATTCGCACAATTCAAGCTTCAGGGCGCTCAAGCGGCAACGCAATGCGGCGGCCGGCTCTGTCACCATATTTCGTGCCAAGCCCTGGCCGTGTGGACGATTTTACTTCCCAGACGGGCAACGCCACCACACTTCAGCAAAAACCAAAGAAAAATTTATCCTCATAATTCTCACTCCTTCTCAACGATTTTTTGAGGAACCAAAAGCAAAAAAACCAAACGAAACCCGAGACTTCCAACGCCTCCATGATCCAGCCTAAGCGAGGCCGCAATCACGCCTTGGACCCGCCTAGCGGCAACCAGAATCGACCCGCTGTTTAGGTCTCGTTAGGCGAATCGGCGTGCTATGGTGCGACCGGGCGCTTCCCAAAGTCCCGGGTTCTACGGTGCAAGTCAGGAGGAAGCAGCGCGATGTATATGAGTGGTGTAAGCACGAGCCCCGAAGGCGAAGTCCTCCGCGATCTTGAAGGGGCGCGAGTCCTAATGACCGGTTTGTCGGCGTCGGGTGGCGTCGATATTGCGCGAACGTTTGCCGACCTCAAGGGTCGCCTCGTTCTGCACACCACCGACTTATCGCCTGAATTGACCGAGGTCGTGGTGGTGCTGTCTCAAAGCGCTGCCGAAATGAAACTGTTTACCGATGATATCGGTTCTGCCGACGGCGCGGTCGGCTTGGCCCGGAAAGCGGCTCAAGCATTTGGCGGCCTGGATGCAGTCATTAATCTCGTGACGATCTCCGCTGCCGATATGGCGGGTATTAACACCGACCAACAAGTCGAAGACCTCGTCAGCGTAAAACTATCACCGATCGCGCATCTCACGCGCGTCACAGCCAACCGTATGCGAGTGGTGATGAGCGAAGGTCTCATCTTAAATGTCTTGATGATGCCGAACGTGCACACGGGTCGCGAAGCCGCAATTGCAACCTTGGCCAGGGCGACTTTGCAAATTATGACCAATGCCGAAGCTCATGCCTGGGCGGATCAGGGAATTCGCATCAACGCCATTGGCCCGCGTATCACAAGCAACGGCTTAACGCCTAGCGGTGCCTACGTGACCAACGAACCTGACCTCGCTGCACTTGCTTTGTATCTGGCGTCGAAACGCGGCAAATCACTGTCAGGCCATGTCTTCGACGCTGAGGGCGTCGCAAACTTTTAATCACACACTCATGATTAAATTCACATGAGGGCTCCAGAGTTCTGGAGCCCTTTTTATGGCTATTTTCCTTACGCAGCGTTTGCGTTCTGTCCGATAAACGATCAAAAGTGGCTCAATCGCGCAACCCGCGCGTGAGAGCCTGGAATGGATATTCGTCAGCTTCAATATCTCGTCGCTTTAGCACGTGAAAAGCATTTCACGCGCGCCGCCAGCGCATGCAACGTCACGCAGCCAACCTTGTCCGGTCGCATACGGCAACTTGAACTCGAACTCGGCGTACCAATCGTCGAGCGAGGTCAGCGCTATCAGGGATTAACGGCAGAAGGCGAACGCGTTCTAAAATGGGCGCAGCTCATCTTGAGCACCTGGACGTCGATGCGCCAAGAATTGGCCCAACTCGCAACTAGCGATTTCGGTTTGACCGGACGTCTCGTGGTCGGCGGCATCCCTTCGGCACTTCCAATGATCCCGCTCCTCACAAAAGCGGTCCGCGCGCTCCATCCACACATCGACTTCACGGTCATGTCGCTAAGCTCCGAAGAAATTCTCCGAGGTCTCGATGACTACTCGCTCGATGTCGGCATTACCTACCTCGACAACGAACCAATTGAGGGTCTCCTTGCTACGCCGCTCTACGATGAGCGCTATTGCCTGTTTCTCCCCGAGGATCACCCGCTGGCAGGCCGAGAAACGGTAACTTGGCGGGAAGCCGCCGCCCTTCCTCTCGGACTGCCAACGTCGAATATGCAAAACCGGCGCATCATCGATCGCGCGTTCCGCACCGCCAACTGCCGTCCCGACCCAGCGCTCGAAACCAATTCCGTCATCAATCTATGTTCGAACGTTCGGCTCATGGGTCTGGCCAGCGTCATGCCGCGCTATATCTTAGAATTGCTGGGACGCGACCCCGGACTGATCGCTGTGCCGCTTTTGGAGCCTGAAGTTACCCATAGCGTAGGACTGGTAGCCCAGGATCGCGACCCCATCGGACCATTAGTACGCGCGGTCAGAGCAGCCGCAGCATCCTTCTCAAGCCAGACACTGTCATAGCTCGCGACATCACTGTCATGAAACTACGACATAAGTAGCAGTTATTGCCATGCATCATAGATGGCGTCTATAGTAAGATCAGCGATAACGATTTGATCGTTGAGCCTAAATCGCAGACTACAAATACTGCGGCAAAATGCGCATATAGAGTCACCGCTCTATTCAAAGCCGCCAAATATCAGCCCAGGCAAGGCACAATGGCAAAAAAAGTTGCACGAACAACAGATAGCGAGCCAAACCTCGCACCGCCCGTTCCGACACCGGCAGAGGTCGCAGCACTGGCCGTGTGCGCGCGTCATGGCAACAAGCCATCGGAACTCATGGAGATCCTTCATGAGTTGCAGCATCAGGTTGGCTACATTCCCGAGCATGTCCTGCCGGTACTAGCGCGAGCATTAAACTTATCGCGCGCTGAGGTTCATGGCGTCGTCACCTTCTATCATGACTTCCGACGCGAACCGCCAGGACGCCACGTGATAAAAATTTGTCGAGCCGAAGCCTGCCAATCGATGGGCACTGAACAACTCTGCCAGCATGCCGAACGCAAACTTGGTGCGCCGCTCGGAACCACTTCGAAGGATGGCGCTTATTCCGTCGAGGCCGTTTATTGCTTGGGCAACTGCGCACTCTCTCCGGCCATACTAATTGGTGATAAACTCTACGGTAAGGTCGATCCAAAGCGCTTCGACGACATCGTCGCCGGTCTGAACAAGGAGACCGCAGCATGATCACGATTTACGTTCCACGCGATGCCGCGGCCCTGTCCGTCGGTGCCGACGAAGTAGCTGCCGCTATCGTTAGCGAAGCCAAAAAACAAAAGAAAGACGTCAAGATCGTCCGCAACGGCTCACGCGGCATGCTGTTCCTTGAGCCGCTTGTCGAAGTCGAAACCGCAAAGGGTCGCGTGGCTTATGGACCTGTTGCACCGAGCGATGTGCCAGCACTTTTTAAAGCTGGATTACTTGAGGGAAAAGCACACAAGCTCAGTCATGGCCTGACCGAAGAAATCCCATACTTTAAATCACAAGAGCGCCTAACATTCATCCGTTGCGGCATCACCGATCCGCTCTCAATCGAAGATTATCGCAAGCATGGTGGCTTCGAAGGCTTGACCAAAGCGCTAGCGATGAAGGGCAGCGAAATCGTCGAGCAAGTGACCACATCGGGTTTGCGCGGTCGTGGCGGCGCGGGCTTCCCAACAGGCATCAAATGGAAAACAGTCCTCGATCTCAAGGCCGAGCAAAAATATATCGCCTGCAACGCTGATGAAGGCGATAGCGGAACCTTTGCCGACCGCATGCTCATGGAAGGCGATCCTTATTGCTTGATTGAAGGCATGACGATTGCAGCGATCGCTGTTGGCGCGACGCAGGGATACATTTATGTCCGCTCCGAATATCCGCACGCCATCGCCATTTTGAAAGAAGCCATCGCTCTTGCCACGACATCGAATTGGCTTGGCGACAACATTCAAGGGTCCGGCAAGAATTTCGAACTGCACGTCCGCACCGGAGCAGGTGCCTACATTTGCGGTGAAGAAACGTCGATGCTCGAAAGCATCGAAGGCAAGCGCGGCATCGTTAGGTTCAAACCACCGATCCCAGCCATCGAAGGTTTGTTCGGCAAGCCCACCATCATCAACAACGTGATGAGCCTAGCCGCCGTGCCGATCATCATTGCTAAGGGCGGAGAATTCTACCGCGACTATGGCGTCGGTCGTTCGCGCGGCACGCTCGCGTTTCAAATTGCGGGCAACGTCAAACAAGGCGGTCTGGTCGAAAAAGCATTTGGAGTCACCACCCGCCAACTCATCGAAGACTGGGGCGGCGGCACGGCAACGGGCCGTCCAGTGCGTGCGGTCCAAATCGGTGGCCCACTCGGCGCTTATCTGCCACCGTCGAAATTCGACGTTCCCATGGATTATGAAGAATTCACCAAGGTCGATGCCATGGTCGGCCACGGCGGTTTGGTCGTGTTCGACGATACGGTCGATATGGCCAAGATGGCGCGTTTCGCGATGGAATTTTGCGCCATTGAAAGTTGCGGCAAATGTACCCCCTGCCGCATTGGCTCCACGCGCGGCGTTGAAGTGATCGACCGCATCATCGCCGATCAAGATCGCGATAAAAACCTCGAACTCCTCGAAGATCTCTGCGTGACCATGGCGGATGGCTCTCTGTGCGCGATGGGCGGTCTGACGCCCATGCCGGTCATGAGCGCTGTGCGTCATTTCCCGGACGATTTTCACAAACCAGCGCCAAATAAATTTCTTGCCGAAGCGGCCGAGTAACCCCATCTGACCCTCAAACGAGGACGTTGCTATGAACAAACATGTAAAGCCGATGCACCTGATCAAAGAGATCGATTACGGCACGCCGCACGCGACCTCTACGAATACGGTGACGCTCGAAATCGACGGTCGCGAAATCACGGTGCCAGAAGGCACTTCGATTATGAACGCTGCGATGCAGCTCGGCATCGCGATCCCAAAACTGTGCGCGACCGATAGCCTAGATCCATTCGGCTCCTGTCGTCTGTGTTTGTGCGAAGTCGAAGGTCGCAAAGGTACACCAGCATCGTGCACCACACCGGTTGCCGCTGGCATCAAAGTGACCACGCAAAACGAGCGCCTTGCTAAAATCCGCAAAGGCGTCATGGAACTCTACATTTCTGACCATCCGCTCGACTGCCTCACCTGCGCTGCGAACGGTGATTGCGAATTGCAGGATATGGCTGGCGCCGTCGGCTTGCGCGAAGTGCGTTATGGCTATGATGGCGAAAACCATGTGTTCGCCAAATCACACGATGGCTCTATCAATGAGAGCTACAAAGCCAAAGATACCTCGAACCCCTATTTCACGTTCGATCCGTCCAAGTGCATCGTTTGCTCGCGTTGCGTGCGCGCCTGCGAAGAAGTGCAAGGCACTTTCGCACTCACAATCGACGGTCGCGGCTTTGCTTCCCACGTCTCAGCCAGCATGGACGAAAGCTTCTTAGCGTCCGAGTGCGTGTCGTGCGGCGCCTGCGTTCAGGCTTGCCCGACCGCAACGCTGATCGAAAAGTCTGTGGTTGATATGGGGCAACCGGAGCACTCGGTCGTCACAACCTGCGCGTATTGCGGTGTCGGCTGTTCGTTCAAAGCCGAAATGCAAGGCGAGCAAGTCGTTCGTATGGTGCCCTTCAAAGACGGCGGCGCCAACGAAGGCCACTCATGCGTTAAGGGTCGTTTTGCATTCGGCTATGCGACCCACAAAGAGCGCATGCTGTCCCCGATGGTGCGCGATAAGATCACCGATCCTTGGAGGGTCGTCTCGTTTGACGAAGCCATCAATTTTGCTGCCAAGAAATTTAAAGACACACAGGCCAAATACGGTAAGGGCTCGATAGGCGGCATCACGTCGTCGCGTGCCACCAACGAAGAAGTGTACGTCGTGCAGCGCCTGATCCGCGCCGCCTTCAATAACAACAACGTCGATACCTGCGCGCGCGTGTGCCATTCGCCGACCGGCTACGGTTTGAAACAAACGTTCGGCGAAAGCGCTGGCACGCAAGATTTCAAGAGCGTCGATAAATCCGACGTCATCATGGTCATCGGCGCGAACCCAACAGACGGTCATCCGGTATTCGCTTCACGCATGAAAAAGCGTATTCGCGAAGGCGCAAAGCTGATCGTCGTCGATCCACGCCGCACCGACATCGTCCGTTCGCCACATATCGAAGCGTCTTACCACTTACAGCTTCAGCCTTCGACTAACGTTGCGATCATGAACGCTATCGGCCATGTCATCGCCGTTGAGAACCTCATCGACCGCAAGTTCGTTGCGCGGCGCTGTGAGCCGAGCGACTTCAAACGCTGGGACGAGTTCATCAAGCGTCCAGAGAATTCACCTGAAGCGCTTGAAGCCATCACCGGTGTTCCAGCCGAGCAGGTGCGTGGCGCAGCCCGGCTATTTGCCACCGGCGGCAACGGCGCGATCTATTACGGACTTGGCGTGACCGAACACAGCCAGGGCTCGACCATGGTTATGGCGATGGCCAATATCGCCATGGCGACGGGCAACATCGGCCGCGAAGGCGTGGGCGTTAATCCATTGCGCGGCCAGAACAACGTGCAAGGCTCGTGTGATATGGGATCGTTCCCACACGAACTCCCGGGTTATCGCCACGTCTCGAACAACGAAGCACGCGCCGTATTTGAAAAAGAATGGGGCGTCAAACTCGAAAACGAACCAGGCTTGCGCATTCCCAACATGTTCGATGCTGCATCCGACGGTTCGTTCCGCGGTATCTTCATTCACGGTGAGGACATCGCCCAATCCGATCCCAATACGCACCACGTCGAGCACGCGTTGAGTTCGATGGATATCGTCGTTGTCCAAGACTTATTCTTGAACGAAACAGCAGCCTTTGCCCATGTGTTCTTGCCAGGAACATCGTTCCTGGAAAAGGACGGCACGTTCACGAACGCCGAACGCCGGATCAATCGCGTCCGCAAGGTCATGCGTGAAAAACAGGGCATGGCAGAATGGGAAATCGTCTCGCGCTTGGCAACCGCGATGGGCTACCCCATGCACTACAATTCAGCGGCCGAAATCATGGACGAAATCTCGCGCGTCACGCCGACCTTCGCTGGCGTCTCGTTTGATCGTCTTGACGAAGTCGGTTCTATCCAGTGGCCGTGCGATGATACCCACCCGCTGGGAACGCCGGTCATGCATATTGAAGAGTTCACCCGTGGCAAAGGTCGCTTCATGCTGACCGGTTTTGTGCCGACAGCCGAGCGCACCAACCGAAACTTCCCGCTCGTCCTGACCACGGGTCGCATCCTTGCGCATTATAACGTCGGCGCTCAGACGCGACGCACAGCTAACGTGGCATGGCACCCGGAAGACATCCTGGAAATCCATCCCCACGATGCGGAAGTGCGCGGTATCTCCGATAACCAGATGGTCTCGTTATCGAGCCGTGTGGGCGCAACGACTTTGCGCGCGAAAGTCTCAGACCGCATGCCGCCCGGGGTCGTCTATACGACCTTCCACCATCCCGTCACGGGCGCCAACGTGATCACGACCGACAACTCGGATTGGGCGACCAACTGCCCTGAGTTCAAAGTCACAGCCGTACAAGTCATGATCTCCAACCGTCCGTCCGAGTGGCAGGAAGAGTGGGGAACACGCGAGGTTGAGAACAAGCGCGTGGGTCACGACAAAGCACTCGAACCGGCAGAGTAACCGCCGCAGTCAAAGTTGCTGAGGAGCCGTCGCAGTTATGAACGTCATGCCGAAAGCTGTGTTTGCAAAGGCGGCGTCGGGTGACGTTTGCTCGCGCACGGCTGAAGGCATGACTTATCGAGCAGATGGCTCAACGCAAGCTGTCTCGTGGCAGGTACCGGAAGAAACGCCCGTCGCTTTGCAATTCAACTCCGAGCCGTTCACCGTGATGATGGCAACGCCCACCGACCTGCGCGATTTTGCCATTGGGCTTGCGCTTGCCGAAGGTATTCTGCCCGACCCCAGCCAAATCATAGGCGTGCTTGTCATGCCCGTTGAAAACGGCGTGACGGTCGATATCGCCGTACCTGAAGCTGCGATCGAAAAATCAAGGCTTGTGCGTCGGGCCATCGAAGGCCGTTCAGGTTGCGGCCTGTGCGGCGTTGAAGACATCGACGCGGCTTTACGACCGCTGACATCATTGCAACGCACATGGACTCCATCGCCTGCGGCCATTCTCACAGCCGCAGCATCGCTTTCAGAACATCAGCCCATGAATCGGCTGAATAGATCGGTGCACGGCGCCGCATGGGTATCGCCTGATGGCGAAATTCTGCTGGTGCGCGAAGATGTCGGTCGTCACAACGCGCTCGATAAGCTGATTGGTGCGCTGGTTCAGGCCGATATTGATCGTGCGTCCGGCTTCGTTTTGATGACCAGCCGATGCAGCTACGAACTGGTACAGAAATGCGTGACCGCAGGCATCGGCGCACTCGTCACCGTTTCAGCACCGACCGCGCTCGCCCTCGACATCGCAAAATCCGCAAATCTCTTCCTGGCCGCGCTGCAACGTGACGCGGTCGTCGTTTTGAATACCTAAGTTTGCTCTCACCTCTACCGAAAGTCGTTATATGCAAAGTTCCGACCTCGCCCGTATGGCCAACCAGATCGCCGATTATTTCGTCACCTATCCTAAGAACGAAGCCATCGACGGCATCGCCAAACACATCCATGCGTTTTGGGATCCGCGCATGCGCAATGCACTCAAGGCACATATGGATACAGGTGGAGAAGGGCTCTCGCCGTTACTCAGCGAAGCCATGGCGATATATTTCAAAGGTCCATTGGCACCGAAACCAGCAAAGGTTACCAGCCAATGCAAACAACCCAAGGGTGCCGAACCTAGCATTGCTCCAGGCGGCGGCGACGGTTGAGCTATAATAATGCGAAGAGCAACGGTCGTTGCTCCTCGCTTGATTGCATCGCAGCCAACTAAGCTGCCGCCTCGCGCGTGGAGGCTAGCACCTGGTCTTTCAGCCGCCCGCTCAGTTCTGACAAGTGATCGAACTTAGAGCTGAATGAACCGACCCCCGCCGTTGCGGACCTCAAATCGATAATCAAATTATCCATTTCGGATGCGGGAATGTGCGCTTCGATGACGTCCCAGCCCGGCCATCCTTGACGCGCATCGAAACCCAGGATTTGTCCACGACGTTGCGCAATGATGCCATTGATGCGCGCATTGGCTTCTGAGGGAACAGCAATGGAGACGGCCATTACCGGCTCCAGCAGCACAGGTGTGCATTTCGGCAATCCTTCAGACATAGCCAGTCGTCCAGCTTGGCGAAACGCCATGTCGGAGGAATCCACCGCATGGAACGATCCATCGGTCAGCGTGACGCCAATATCGACCACCGGAAAACCGAGCGGTCCTTCGGTCAGATAATCGCGCACACCGATTTCGACCGATGGAATGTAGTTCTTCGGTATCGCACCACCCGTAATGGTCTCGCTGAACTGCACACCGCTGCCGCGTGGTAGAGATGTGATCGTGACCTTCACATCACCGAACTGACCATGGCCGCCCGATTGCTTTTTATGGCGCGCACGGACCTCGGTGCTGCCCTTGATCGTTTCCTTGTAGGGAATTCTACGCCGCTCTCGCACGACCTCGATACCATACTTGCGCTGTAACCTTTCAAGCGCGACGCGAATGTGCATCTCGCCTTGCCCATGCAGTAAGATCTGATGCATTTCGGCATTGTGTTCGATGGATAAGGAGGGGTCTTCTTCGACGAGTTTTGCAACCGCCGCAGATAGCTTCACCTCGTCTTTGCGGTCTTTCAGCCCAAGACCAATGGCAAGTGCTGCCTCGGGTGCAGCACATGTTTCGATTTGCGCGACACCACCTTTGACTGTCGAGATTGTCTCGCCAGATTGAATATGCTCAAGCCGTCCCAGCGCAATAGTATCTCCGGGTTTGGCGGCCCCACGCTTTTGCGTATCCTCTCCGCGAATAGAAAAAATACCGGCCGCACGCTCCTCTTTGCCTTGAGGGCCATAAAGAGTTGCGCTGTCTGGAATATCACCGGCCAAAACGCGCGCAAATGAAAGTTTACCGCCAGATTTCGTGTGCACGCTTTTGAAGACGTAAGCTGCCGATTTGGCTTCTCCAACACCGAGGCGTCGAGCCGTCTCTTCCACGAACGGCGCTTCGTGACGTAGCGCCTTGAGCAGACGCAAAATGCCATTGCCGTGTTCGGCAGATCCCAGCAGGACTGGACAAATTAATCCCTCACGCAATTCCTTGGTCAAATCGCTAAAAACGTGATCGTTCGGCGGCGGAATGTCGGACAGCAATTGCTCCATCAATGCGTCATCGTAATCGGCAAGTCGTTCGAGCATCTCAAAGCGCGCTTCTTTTTCGCGCTCAGCAATGACCGATGGCAGCTCAATGATCTTGCTCTCAGCGTGCTCGCGGTACACGTAGGCGCGCTCGGAAGCCAAATCGACAAACCCGGTCGCTATGCCATTTTCCCAAATTGGGATTTGTCGCAGCACCAGCGGTTTCGCACTTGCGGGCTGTAAAGACGGAATGATCTCGCGCACGGGCGTCGTAAAACTGTCAATCTTGTTTAAGAACAGCAGATGCGGAAGGCCGATGTCTTCCAGCCGTTTTAAAATCATTTGCAATGCTGGCACACGCCGCACATCGGGTTCGCACACCACAACAGCCGCATCGCAGGCCTGCAAAGCGAGCGCACCTTCATGAGCAAATTCGACAGAGCCAGGACAATCGATAAAGGTAAATACATCGTCCAGGAAGTTCACATCAGCGACGTTAAGGCCGACGCTCATAGCGTGATCGCGAGCTTCGGGCGAAGTATCCCCAACCGTTGATTTTGCTGCAATACTGCCTGGTTTTGCGATGCTTCCTGCACGCGCGAGAATGGCTTCGAGAAGTGTTGTCTTACCGCTTGCGAAGGGTCCGATCAGCGCGATGCATCGCGCGGGTCGAACCCCTACTCTCCCGCCCTGTGCACCGCTGCCACCTTTCGGCGTTTCCGAATTTGCCATGACTGCCGCTCCCTATATGAGGCGCGCGCCAACGCTAAAGCCGCGCCCCGCACCTCGACGAGAGCGGCAGCGTAATCGTCACTCTAAAGCGAGAGGGAAACAACAATTATACGTCGCACAGTTTCGTGAAACCGACGTATTGCAATGCGAAGAGTATTGCCATTGCAATGCCGTCGAATACTGCAGTGCACATCAACCAATAAAGAAAAATGAATCTCATATGCTTCGATAATACAAAAATAACTTGAATTAAGTCAGACTTGCCGCATCATGGTTGGACCGCGCTTTGAACGTGTTGGGCACACGAGCAAATGGCGGATCGGGCCAGAGGGAAGTTGGCTCAGGACGTATGAGGCTGGGTTATGAGTATAGAATCTTTGATGTCCGCCGCTCACGCCGCGGGTTACGTTATGGTCGCAGAAGAGGAACTGCCCGAGAATTTCGGCAGCGAGCCTTCTATCTTTGAATTCAAATCACAACCAGCGACATCGCTCGCCATTTGGCGCCCGGTAGTCCCATCACTCGATGGTAGTCCGGTAGGTCTTGGCTATCAGCCAAGCGCATGGAGTACGACGGCGTGGGGCTGGTTGTCAGGGCGATTTGCCGGCGGAGCGCCAGCTTAGATATCGATCTTCAATGCGGTAGCTTGCATAAGGCAAGCGTCACAGAGCGCACGTTGTTGTGCGCTCTTTTGTTTTGCGGCTCTATGACGTCGTCAGCCAATCCACCAACTCAATCCCAGCACGGCAAGTGTTAAGATCAAAGCAAAGCACCAAGCGGCGCAAGACCGACACTTCGCAATGCGCTCAGCCATGAAAATTTATGAAAGGTTCCCACAGAAGCGCTGAATGCGCTTGCACGCTTCTTCAAGGGAAGCCGTCGAAGCTGCATAGGATAGTCGGAACGATGGCGAACCTTCAAAGGCGGCACCATGAACAACCGCAACACCTTCTTCCTCAAGCAAAGCCGTCACAAAATCTTCGTCGGTCTTGATCGCAACACCGGATTTCGAAGTCTTGCCAATTGTACCCTTAATGCTGGGATAAACGTAAAAAGCCCCTTGTGGCTTCGGACACACGAGACCTGATGCCTGATTGAGCATACTGACAACCAGATCGCGACGCTTGACGAATATGGCGTTGTTTGCCGCTATAAAATCCTGCGGTCCATTCAAAGCTTCGACGCCCGCCCACTGCACGATCGATGACGGATTCGACGTCGACTGCGATTGCAATTTGTACATCGCCTTGATGAGCAGCTCAGGACCCGCCGCATAACCCAGCCGCCAGCCGGTCATGCAATAGGCCTTCGACAAACCGTTCATCGTCAAAGTGCGCTCGTAAAGTCTCGGCTCGACTTCAGCGATGGTTGCAAATTTCAAGTCGTCATAAAGCAGATGCTCGTACATATCGTCGGTCAGGATCCAGACGTGTGGATGGCGTAACATAACATCCGTCAACAGCTTGAGATCTTCGGCACTGTATGCCGTACCTGTCGGGTTTGAAGGAGAATTGAAAACAAACCACTTCGTTTTCGGCGTGATCACTTTCTCCAAAGCTTCCGGCTTGAGCTTGTAGCCATCTTCCAAATGCGTTTGCGCAAAAACTGGAACGCCGCCGCCAAGAATGACGATGTCAGCATACGACACCCAACACGGCGCAGGCATAATGACTTCATCGCCGGGATTGAGCGTCGCCAGCAATGCGTTGTAGAGCACCTGCTTGCCGCCCGTGCCCACCGACACTTGGCTGGTCTTATAATCGAGCCCGTTCTCACGTTTGAACTTGGCTGCAATCGCAGCCTTCAATTCGGGGATACCATCTACATCGGTGTATTTTGTCTTGCCCGCATCAAGCGCTCGCTTGGCGGCGTCCTTGATATTTTGCGGTGTATCGAAGTCCGGCTCGCCTGCCGACAAAGAAATGATGTCGCGACCTGTCGCTTTAAGTTGGCGCGCCTTGGTGGACACCGCAATCGTTGCGGACGGCTGAATGCGGTTGAGGCTGTCGGCAATAAAACCCATCGGACGTGCGGCCTGTTCGAATGAAAATGGAAATATCGCTAAGCGAGCATTTCGCGACTGCGAAAAGCGGCGGGAAGCTACGCCCAAGACTCTATGTCTGCAAGTCAGCCTTTCGCACCGTGACGAGATGCAGAGCAGATATGCAGACCAAGTATCAATTTGCGACTTTAGCGCAACACGAGCGACCAGAAGCAGTGTTGAGGCACAAATGCTACCTGAGTGCCACAATCCGGGCCAAACCCCGCCCCGAAACAGCTGTCAACTCGCTCTTAACGCACATTGTTTACGGGTCATCTGTTTATTGGCGGAGGGAAACGAAATATGACGGATCGGACCACACTTGGTGGTAGTACTGAGCAATGCCAGACGGGTGCGAAAGCTGATAGATTTCGCGAGCGCCATTACTTTGTTCGGCCAGCTCTCGATGCCATCGGAGCCTTGGTCGTTTTTACCTTGGTTTCAGCCATAATCGTCAGTCACCCTTCAGCCGCCAGCCCCCATACAGTCGGCACTGTGATGGTCGAGACAACGCACGCAACTTTAATACAAAATGCCGTTGTCAATGAAGACGATAACGCTCCAGTCGTACAAATCGCCACAACTTCGTCATCGAAAAATTCAAATGCCGTTTTTCGCCGTACCAGCACGGATGCCGCCTGGGGTCTTCTGGCTGTAGCTTTTTCGATCTTGGCGGCGCTCAACCTGGCCATTTTCAGGCATTTGCGCCGGGTTTATGCCGTGCCGAGCCAGAGCCGGATCAACAGACAATTCATGAATAAAGTAAGCATCTCGTAAGCTTATAGGCGATTTCCTACATCATAAGTCGGGATACACTGCCATATTCGCGTGGCAAGTGAACCATCCGCCGTATTTCGGACTATTAAGATATGCTTAGTTCGGTATTACGGAATCGACGACCAGAGGTCACCAAGGAGTTCTGCGAATGACGAAGCGGTATCCGATGCCTTCTTTGCGCAATCTCGTAACTGGATGTGCGGTGACTGGTTTAGCTATGGTTGCCTTAATCGTTTCTACCAGTTCTGAAACCGTACTTCGGAGCACATTCCAAACAGCACTCCATGGTTTTGACACAACATCGCAGCAGGTGGCTAAACTTGCCCCACTTGCCGGAACCGAAGATTATTGGTTGAGCGCCATTCGCCAAGATGGTGGAGCACCGGTCACAAAAACCGTGGCGGTTGGAGATCGCATCTCTATGAGCCTTGGCGGTGAGCTCAGTAATTTTGAAGTCTCTGCTGTTGCAGAATTTGCCCCTGGCGTTATCGACGTCGATACCGGCAAAACACCGTCGCATTTCGTCCTAGTGACGGCTCGCGATACTTTGAAGGCTTCAAAGAAACCGATCCGCTTCGTGATGGAAATCGAAGGTGATTCAGCAACCGTCGCTGGTAAAGCTCGTGCGCGCACTTTGTAGTGCTTTCGACATCTCTATTTTTGCACTTCGGCGCGCAGCGCCATAAGTAGCTTTTTAATATCGTCCGCAAGTGTTGAGCGGATCAGCAAGCTCGGCATCAGTATGTTGACGCCAATGCGCGATTCGTAAGTCAGGCGCGTAGTCTTGCCGCCACTCTCGGGCTCCATGTGCCATGCACCTTTGAGATACCGGAGATCACCACGCACGCGTTCAAATTTGATCTCACGATTGAGCACGTAGTCGGCTCGAAAGACACTGACCGTCTCTGGAAACAGTGCACCCCACTGGCTGCGATGTTCGCGAATTTCACTCAGCCCATCTGGAGAAGCTTCCAAAACTTTGCATGATTTCAGACCTGTAACGTATTGCACCGAGCGCCGACAATCGAGCATCAAAGAAAAAAGCCGAGCTGGCGAAGTTGGAATTTTGATAGCAGCCATGATGACCGCATCGGCCTGACCCGTCACATCTTCAGACACATGTACGACAGCCTCGCCTTTCGAAAGCTGAACAAGATCATCAGGCGATAAGCTATCATAGTTGCCTGCACACACAGGCAAAGCAATCAAAGCCAGGGCAAAACATCCACGCATAAGACGCGTTGCGAGCGGCATTGCTTAAACTACTCCGTAAGTCTGAAATACAAACGCTTCCTTCCTCAAACAAACCCTACATCGCGTGAGAAATTGTCCCTGCGCATCTTAAATCCGCATAGTCGCAGTTTCCACTAAACTGTGTGGAGTTTGTCATTGTGCAGCAGTTTGCGGAGCGCTCGGCTGCGTTGAGACAGCTTTAATGGCCATTAAAAATCCAGGCACATCGTTTGCCAGCGCATTTCGAATAACAAACCCGGGGATCAATGCACCAAAGCCAACGCGCGCATTGTAGGTCAACCGCGTTGCCGCGCCACCTTTCAGCGGTTCGAGCCGCCATTCGCCTTCTAGAGCGCGCATATCGCCACCCACCAATTGAAAGCGAATACTCGTATCTTTCACGTAGTCCGAGCGAAATTGCGTGCGAATTTCCGGCAAAAGCTTGATCCACGTAACGCGATGCTCACGAATGTCCCACTGACCGCCCGGGCCGTTTTCTAACACAGCACAATACGTGAGATTGGGCATAACTGCGGGCGCATGCGCACAGTCCGACAACACTTGCCAAACGCGTGCGCGCGGAGCTGCGATATCTATCGCAGCCATCACATGCCCATCGGCAGGAGCCTCAGTGGGAGCAACCCTCACGACGGCTTGGCCAGATTTAAGCGTCGCCTTCTCATCCGAACTCAATTCAAATGCAGCGGCCGGATGACAGATGGAGGCTGTTGCCACAAATAGCTTCAGAAAATTGACTATGCGCACTTTGATGTTGTGCACTTTCTTCGTCTGCATATCGTTCCCCCCGGAATGTTGGTCAGGTTGTGACGCAACTTTTTTACGTTTTATAGCGATGAGCAGTCATAATTCCTGAACCAACCGGATATCTCATCCAGAACTGTACGATGGGACTGCGCGAAGAGTTTCACTTCTGAACTGCGGCTACGCGCCATCGCCTGTTGAGTTGTGACAGCCATCGTGGGCAGTCATACTCGTCATATGATATTCAAATTCTTTGCACTCTCGGCCCCACCTCATTCATCCAAGTCACCCCTAATCGATAGTGCCGCCGTCACGCAGGATCTTCTTCATGCCTAGAGTTCGTCCTGTAGCGACTTGGACCTTCACGCAAACCAAGCGACGTACCAATGTTGTACGCTCAATCATCCGTGGCGGTATCATTACGAGCCTTACGGTGGCAGTCTTCTTCGTAGGCATCATGATGCTTTTGCGTTTCGACGTGATCTCCACGAAAGCCATCAGCTCACTTTTTGGAGACTGGGGACCCAGCGTCGAAAGCGACATAGCTTATATTGATGATGCAAACCCACGCCATCGGCTCGACGTGTATCGACCGCCATCGGGCACCTTGGAGCGCGATGCCATTATTGTATTCTTATACGGAGGCAGCTGGACCAGTGGCGATCGCGGTACCTATGCATTCGTAGGACAAGCATTTGCAGCTCGTGGTTATACGACCGTAATTCCAGATTATCGCCTCTATCCAGAAGTCCAGTTTCCGAAATTCGTTGAAGATGCCGCCGCCGCTTATGCTTGGACTGAGCGCAACCTTGCCCGATCTTGCACACCAGCCCGTCCAATCATTGTAGCGGGCCACTCGGCAGGTGCCCACATGGCAGCCCAACTCGCATTCGACAGGCGCTTTATCGCCTCGCAAAATCCTTCCGTCACACCACCTGCGGCACTGATTGGTATGGCTGGACCTTATACATTCGAGCCCACAACATGGCCTTCGACACGCGATGCATTTGCGTCTGTCAGCGCAACGCCGGATGTCGCCAGACCGATTACGTTCGTTAAAGCAGGACCTCCACCAGCACTTCTCGTGCATGGCCTAGCCGACGACCTCGTGAACCTCAAAAACACCCGTGAGTTAGCATCGGCATTGGCAGCCGTAGGCACCAGCGCCGAAACAGCCGAATACGAAAACATCGGCCACATCGGGCTCGTACTCACGTTATCGAAATTTTTCCGCTGGCGGGCCCCTACGCTCGACAATATTGACCAATTTGCGAGCAAAATTAAAAGTGCAGATGGCACCGGCAAAATGGTGTGCAATTCACCGCGCTAATTTTATGCATTACGTATGACATTAGCGGATTTCAATCTTGTCCCACACTTGACTACTAGACAACACAGGCGTGAGGTCTGTGTAGGAAACTGGACGAGAATATTTTTCTGCCGGTGGTGATGCCAGCAAATTATAATCTGCTTCATGTAGCGCACCTGAAATCACGCCATCCTCGCCCACGGCGAGTTTAAAATACAAACCATTCCAGGCATCGGCACTTACCCGATCATATGTGCGCCAGATAAACATCAATGCGTATTCAAGATCCATAAGGTCGGTTGGTGAAATCCGACCGTGTAGATCATAAGGATAAGGCAGATGGCACCACATACGTTTAGGACCCGACAGGCAGCGAAATGGGCGCATCGACAAAAATTCATCGGTAAAATCTGGCGAGTCGAGTACGACTGAAATTCTTGACGCATCGCCATCTGGCTTGAGCGTTAAGCGTCCGATATTTTTCCGGCTACCGTCCTTAGCAATTAGAGTGATTATTTTGTCGCCAACTGGGAGTTGAGCTGCTTCGGCAAACTGAGCTGGAGCTATGAAACTGAACGCCGCCATGGCGAGAAAAATCCGGAAGCACCTAGCTGCTTGCCCAACATTTTGCATGCTCGCATCCCCTAACAATACTGTCGCAGTTATTACGGCCAGCCTATCGATCTGTTACAAACTCAAGCCTAAGACCTTCGACCAACCAAAAGCGGCTGCGTAATCTCTAATTCCGAATGTGACTATTGATATTTTCCCATTTTATTGAGCAAATTTCGCCGCGCTACACTTCCATCTGAAGCTCTGTAAGCACATATTCCCCACATGGCTCGCCCTCCCAAATCACCGTCGTCTAAGTCTCCGCGCCCCTCCCGCGGACGATCTGGAAAGCCGTCGTCTCCACCCATAGAAACAGCGGCCGGCACGCCTGGATTTGGCGAAGCCCCGCAATCGGCATTTACCGCCAGCGGTCCCCTTGGGTCCGGACCGTTTGACGCACACAAAGACGCTCACGGATTGCCAACCCTACCAGCGCTGCGCGGTGGCGCACCGCGTCCCATGATGGGCGGGGAAACACTCACCGACTCACTCAATGCTCTTTTGACTAAGCCGGAAGAACGCTCCGAACGCGCCAAGGAATTGATCGCGCGCCAACCGCTGATGGCAACTCATCCGATCGTTGCGGGCACCACGCCCCAATTCGTGCCGCATCGTCCCGAGCGACCGGAAAAAAGCGAAGGCGGCGTCAGCTTCAAAATCGTCTCGGAGTACCAGCCCAAGGGCGACCAACCGCAAGCGATTAAAGAGCTTGTCGAAGGCGTGAACGCACAGGAAAAAAATCAGGTGCTGCTCGGCGTCACTGGGTCCGGCAAAACTTTCACCATGGCGCACGTCATTGAGCGAACGCAACGCCCAGCACTTATCTTAGCCCCGAACAAAACACTCGCGGCGCAGCTCTATGGCGAATTCAAAAGCTTCTTCCCCAATAATGCAGTCGAGTATTTCGTTTCATATTACGACTATTACCAACCTGAAGCTTACGTACCGCGCACCGATACCTACATCGAAAAAGAATCGTCGATCAATGAACAGATCGACCGCATGCGCCACTCGGCGACGCGCTCACTGTTAGAGCGTGATGACGTTATCATCGTTGCGTCTGTGTCGTGCATTTACGGTATCGGCTCGGTCGAAACGTACACGGCCATGACGTTCACAGTGCGACAAGGCGAGAAACTCTCGCGCGACCAACTGTTAGCTGACCTGGTCGCGCTCCACTATCGACGCAACGACATCAACTTCCAACGCGGTTCGTTTCGCGCGCGTGGCGATACAGTTGAAGTTTTTCCTGCGCATTTGGAAGACCGAGCCTGGCGCTTCTCTCTGTTTGGCGATGAGATCGAAAGCATTCATGAATTCGATCCGCTGACGGGTGCCAAAACCGATGAACTAGCCCTTGTCAAAATTTACGCCAACTCGCACTACGTGACACCAAAGCCAACACTTCAGCAGGCCATCAAAGCCATTAAAACCGAACTCAAACAACGCCTGGATGAGTTGTATAACGCTGGCAAGTTACTCGAAGCACAGCGCCTTGAGCAGCGCACCACCTTCGACATGGAAATGATGGAAGCGACCGGCTCCTGCGCAGGCATCGAGAATTATTCGCGCTATCTTACAGGTCGCAATCCCGGCGACCCACCGCCGACGCTGTTTGAATATCTGCCCGACAACGCCCTCGTTTTTGCCGATGAGAGCCACGTCACCGTTCCACAAATCGGCGGCATGTTCCGCGGCGACTACCGGCGCAAGGCGACCTTGGCCGAGTATGGATTTCGCCTCCCCTCGTGCATGGACAATCGCCCGCTGCGCTTTGAGGAATGGGACGCGATGCGCCCACAATCGCTGTTCGTCTCCGCAACGCCGTCCTCATGGGAACTGGAACAAACTGGCGGCGCATTCGCCGAGCAGGTCATTCGCCCAACCGGCTTGATCGACCCGGTCGTAGAAATCCGCTCGGCAAAATCTCAGGTCGATGATCTACTCGATGAAGTGCGCCAAGTCGCAAAGCAGGGCTATCGCACACTCGTTACAGTGCTCACCAAGCGCATGGCCGAAGACCTGACCGAATATATGCACGAAAGCGGAATTCGTGTGCGCTACATGCACTCGGATATCGAAACGCTCGAACGCATCGAAATTATCCGTGACCTTAGGCTCGGCGCGTTCGATGTCTTGATCGGCATTAACTTGCTGCGCGAAGGACTCGACATTCCAGAATGCGCACTGGTTGCCATTCTCGACGCAGACAAAGAAGGATTTCTGCGCTCGGAAACCTCACTCGTCCAAACAATTGGCCGCGCAGCGCGTAACGTCGATGGCAAAGTCATCCTCTACGCCGACAAAATGACCGGCTCGATGGAGCGCGCCATCGCTGAAACCAACCGCCGCCGCGAGAAGCAAGTGGCATGGAACGAAGCGAACGGCATCACACCGGAAAGTATCAAGCGCAATATCCATGACGTGATGCAATCGGTGTACGAACAGGATCGCGTTACCATCGACGCCGGATTATCGGCAAACGACGCACCCGTCGTTGGACATAATCTCGCAAAAGTCATCGAAGACATGGAACGGCGCATGAAGAATGCAGCCGCCGATCTCGAATTTGAAACGGCAGCACGCCTGCGGGATGAAATCAAACGCCTACGCGAAACAGAATTGGCCGTCGCCGACGACCCGCTCGCGCGCCAATCGGACGTAGAGGAACGTGCCGGCGCATTCAAAGGCGAACGTAAGTATGGGAAATCAGCAAACCTTCCGCCATCTTCCCGCATCAAGACCAAATATGAACCGGTCCAACCGTCCCACGCGCAATCAACCTCGCGAATTAAAAAACCGTCACTCGACGACATGGGTCCCGGCACAGATCGTCCTGTTCCAGCGGCGCGCATTCAGAACGTCGATGCACGAACCAAAGCTGGCGCGTTCGGCGAGAAAATTGCCGGGCCGCACAAGCCAACTCTGGATGAAATGGGACCACACGCATCATTACCTGTGAAAAAAGCCAGCGGTCCGTTGCCAACCAAACCTACGATGCCCGCACGGACTATCGAGATTGATGACCCAGCCGAAAGCAAGGGGCGTCGCGGCAGGCCTAAGAAAACTGGCAGACCGGGGCGCTAGCGCACATCGCACATAAGGAACCATTGAGAAGACCGCACGTTTTCCAAATAGCTGAATTTGCTAAGGAGAACACTTGTGCCCAAAATCAAAAACGCAAAAATTCTCATACTTGCGACCGACGGCTTTGAACAATCCGAATTGGAAGTCCCTTTAAATAAGCTGCGGAGCGTTGCCCAGTTGGTTCACGTCACAGCACCTAAGGAGCGCAAATTCAAAGACGCAATTACAGGATGGAAAGATAACGATTGGGGCGCAGATGTTCCCGTCGATGCCGAACTTTCTGACGTATCTCCATCTTTCTATGACGCGCTTGTTCTGCCCGGCGGACAAATGAACCCCGATAGTCTGCGCGGCAACGAAGCCGCGATGGAACTGATCAAATCGTTTCTCGCAGAGGGAAAAACTGTAGCTGCTATCTGCCATGCGCCGTGGTTGCTCATTGAAGCCAACGCTGTGCGCGGACGAAAGGCAACGTCATACTCGTCGATCAAAACCGACATGGTCAACGCTGGTGCAAATTGGGTCGATGAAGCCGTCGTCGCTGACCAGGGAATCGTGACAAGTCGTAAACCCGAAGATCTAGATGCCTTCGTTGCCAAGATCATTGAGGAAATTGAAGAGGGCAAACACGAGCGCGCAGTCCTTGCCGCTTAACATGAGAAATAAAAAACGCGGTCGCTACAATCAGCGACCGCGTTATTCTCACGAGCGATTTGGATAATTCTTACATATTCGATGCATTCGAGTTGGTGTGATAAGTCACCATCAACATAGCCATTAGAACCGCTGACAACATTCCAGCGAGTGAGCCCAAGAATACAGTCGAAGACGTATCTGCGATCACACCATAAAGGTCGTGTGCAGCTAAACTTCCGGCGATGGAAGCGATAGCGGCATAAATCAAGATAAGAGCAGGCACGCGCGATTCATCCGAGCCTTTACCAGCCCCGAGAAAAACGATCTTATATCGCGCAACGCTAGCAACCAGCGTCGCCAAAAATCCTGCGATCAATGCGATTGTGCGCGATCCCAAGCCAGTATCTTGCAATCCAAGCGCAACGATCGTGCCGATTGCAGCGGCGACCAAGATCAGAATGATGAGACTAGCGGAGACCGCTCCCGACGATTTAGCTGCCATAGTGAACCCCCATAGGATATTTTCGTACTATATGCCGGACCTGTCTCGTAGTTCTCTCACATAGTCAAGTATGGGTCACTTTTGCAGAGAAATAACTGCTTCAAACTGGCGATGAGAACCGGTTAGCAGAAAGTCTGGCCTAATCGCTGTCGCTCGTTAAGGGCTACTTTTTATCATTTAAAACACCGCCCAGGCCTTTAAGCATTTCATTCGTATTGACCGTGATCCCGCCCGGCATTTTCATATCTCCTGGCTTCATACCGCCTGGGCATGCATCACCCATCCACGTCGCGCGTTGGGTCATTTCGGTTTTCATCGGCCCGTCCCCACCACCTGCGATGGCGGGCATGCCATCAACCTCGCCCGTCACTTTGACCATATAGCTCGATTGAAAATCGCCCGTCATGACGGCTTTCGAAGTTGTCGTCATCGGTCCGAATTGACATGTCGCATTGATGATAATGGCGTCTCCCTGACGCGACATTTCATTTTTGGAACACATATCTTTTGTCATCGACAGGCCGGCGCGCATCATGTCTTTGTCGGTCGCCGCATCGATACAGGCCTGAACTTCAACCGGCGGCGCACCCGGCGGTTGCTCAGTCACCATTTTGATGTGCCAGTATCCCGATTTGCGTGACGGAAATTCCAAGGGTTCGGCGGCAAACGCGAAAGTGAAATCCGCCATGATGACAAATGCTGACATCACCAACTTTTGCGAAATTGCCACTGTTTTGATCTCCATGTGCCGAAAGTAACATCCAAGATGCGCTGACCATATGCTGCGCGATAGCTATACAGTGCTTGACAACGTGCACTAGTACGCGGAGTGAAACTTCCGCATAATCGTTCGAAAATGAAGTTTGAAGTTCGTCAGGATTCGCTGCGCATGACAACAGAGCACGACACTACCATTAAGGGTGTGACGACTGCGGAGAACGCGCCCGATAAGGATGCTCTACCACCCGAAGGCGAACCAGTTATTCGTACCATTGCCATGCCCGCAGACACCAATCCATCAGGCGACATTTTCGGTGGCTGGATCATGTCGCAAATGGACTTGGCCGCTGGCAACGCAGCATCGCGCTATTGCAAGGGACGTTGCGCAACAGTTGCCGTCGAAGCGATGACCTTCTTGTCCCCCGTCAAGGTCGGCGACGAAGTGACGGTATGGGCGCACTTGATCAAAGTTGGCCGATCATCGATGACGTTTGACGTGCAAGCGTGGCGCCGACCGCGCGACGGCGAGGGCCAAACATGCGTAACGCGCGGCGTATTTACATTCGTGGCACTCGACTCCGAAGGGCGATCGCGGCCACTTCCATCCGTCAGCTAGATCACAAGCATAACCAGCCGCTGCGAAAGGCTTTGTTTTGACATCGAACAAGTCTGACCTGCCATGGCTCAAACCACTCGCACTGCTATGTGCTGCAGCATGGATGGCTTTCATTGCATGGCGAACGTGGCAAGGTTGGCCGCACCTTCCAGTGGATATCAGCGCTAACGACGCAGACACGCGCGCGGCTTTCAATGTCGCGCGCCTAAATCAAATGATGAATGCAGCCATACTCACCATTGTCGGGTTGTTGGTAGTGTTTGCAGCGACAGCACTCATCAGGCGAATATTCAGCTCGTCATCGTGCGTGCCTATGGCCGATGGACAACTATGGACCGGCCCGCGGCGCATCTTGCTCATGCGTCATGCAGAAAAGACCGGCGATCCTGACGATATCCATTTATCGAAGCAGGGAGATAAGCGCGCAAAAAAATTAGCGACGTACATTCCTGAAACTTTCGGCATACCGGATTACATTTTTGCTGCCGCGCGATCTAAGCGCTCCATCCGTTCGATAGAAACCATGTAACCACTCGCTGCCGCGATCGGCAAGCCCGTCAAGTTTGACGTCGAAGATAAACAGTTCGGCGACCTTGTATATCATCTGATGTCAGACGCAGAATATCGCGGCGCACTCGTCATTGTGTGCTGGCATCACGGGAAACTATCCGGAATTGCCAAGGCTTTGGGCGCTCCGCCTGGTACCTACCCCGATCCATGGCGCGACGATGTTTTTGATCTGATCGTCGATCTCGATTTTCGCCGGGGAATGCCGCCCAGCGTGTCACAAATTATAGAACCCTTTTAACCCTCAAAAATATGACAAACGACCCAAACTCGGTCTGCGCTACCTGATACACTGTGGCGCGCTCAATAGGTCCAATGGCAACTGTCATATGTCGCGTGATGCCAGCTTTTGCTGGCCCAGAGCACGTGTGTACGAACCGTCGCAGGCCGGAAACTTATCGCTGTCAACGCTCGTATATGAGCTGGGACAATAAGAATAATTCGCGCGTCTCGTCTTGCACTGGGGCACAGAGTCTCCCATCCTTTACTCAGCGCGCAGAGAGTCGCTTTCAGAATGCCAGCTTTGATGCGTCGTCTTTTATAGACAGGAGTTTTTCATGACACCGAACGCCCCCCGCCATATTGCCTTGAGAACGGCACCCCAAATCAAGACTGAGGGGACACCAAGCAATACGCGGGTGGTGGCAAAACTATCTTTGCTGGCAATGGGCGCGGTATTGCTCTTGCCACAACCTGCTTATTCGGCCGACGCTTTCAAGGCACTGAAAGGTAACTGGTCCGGGAGCGGCAGTGCCCGCTTCACCGGCGGACAATCTGAAAAACTGCGCTGCTCGGCTCGCTATTCTGGCAGCAGTCAGAATTTGTCTCTTAACGTCAAATGTGCGAGTTCGTCTGCCAATATTAATTTGACCGGAAGCTTGGCCGCGAACGGCAATAAAGTGTCTGGCAATTGGGCAGAGAACTCATTCGGCCTGAGCGGTTCCGCCAATGGCTCATCGACGGGATCGAGCGTGCGACTACGCATCAGCGGGAGTACGACTGGCTTTTTGACTTTGAGCGTGTCAGGCAACCGTCACAATTTCTCAATCACATCCCAAGGCACGTCGCTGACAGGCGTGACCGTCAATATGGGTCGGCGTTAAGGCGGCAGAATTTTATATCTGGGACTAGATTGCGTGAGGTTGTCACTGACCAAAAATGTTCTGGTTCGCCCTTGTGCGGAGTAAGCCTAAGCAACTGTCGGGCAGGTCAGCGAGTGTAGCTGGAATGACACACTTTTTCCGTCTCTTGATCTCGCCAAATGTCGGCTATCAGACGATAATGTATGTTGGTTCGGACACCCGGCCAGGGAGGAATGTTGTGGTGCGCACTGGTATGAAATCTCGCTTTTTCTTAGGCCGTCTGAAGCGAACATTTGCTTATCTTGCAGTGGCGCTAAGTACACTGTCTGCATCAAACTCCGGTGCTGCCGATAATCCTTTCAACTCGCTTGCGGGGACATGGAATGGCTCAGGCACCGCCAAGTTTGATGGCGGTAAGACAGAAAGCCTCCGCTGCAAGGGCTATTATACAAATGGAGCAGGCGGCACCAATCTTGGGCTATCTATTCGCTGCGCCAACGCATCGGCCAAAGTCGAACTCCGCGCAAATCTGACTTATGCCAATGGTACCGTAACCGGTTCCTGGGAAGAACGTACCTATAATCAATCTGGCACTGTTTCCGGCAAAGCGACTTCCAACAAAATGAACCTGAATATCAGTGGCGGCATTCAAGGATCCATGTCCGTGGCTATGGGCGGTGGTGGCCACCAAGTTTCTGTTTCGACCGGCGGCCCGACGTTGAAAGGCATCAATATTTCAATGTCGCGCTAGCAGCGTGACATAAATTCTGCCGACGACGGTATGACGCCTCGCCAATGCGCATAGGGAGATTTGAAGAATGCGGCTAACCACTCCACTACGACTTGTCAGCGTTGCTATGCTCGCGACCACTACGTCGATGGCGAGTGGATTAATAGCATCCAACGATGCCGATGCTTTTCAGCGCCGCAGCTATTCCTATGAAGACGGCGCTGTAATTGTAGCGCACAGCCGGTATTTGAACGGCAGCATTTCAGGGCCGGTACGAGCGGCAAAATATGGTTGGGAAGTGCGATTGCCGGGTGGCACATGGGTCAGCTGTCGCAGAAGTTGCGAAGAAACATTGCGCGTTGAAACTGTTGATCTCAACGAAAACCAAGACGAACTCATCGGCCGCGGCACACTGTTGAACGAGTGCGGCGTGTTTGGCTGCTTGGATATCACCTATCCGCGCTGAAAGCGATACACGTCGAAGTTAAATAAACCGATCAACGCGATGTTTGATCAGCTCAGCTAAACCAAAAACGGATTGGTCTTTCGTTCGTCGCCAAATTTTCCGGTCGGCCCATGACCGCAAATGAATGCGATGTCATCGCCCAGCGGTAAGAGCTTAGTCTTGATAGCGTTGATCAAGGCTTCATGGTCGCCGTATGGAAAATCCGTTCTTCCAATCGAGCCTTTAAAAAGCACGTCGCCAACCAGCGCAAATTTTTGCGCTCGATTGAACAGCACCACGGAACCTGGCGAATGACCGGGACAATGAAAGACCGCGAAGATGTGACCCGCGACCGTAACCTCGTCGCCATCGTCCAACCAGCGATCCGGCTTAACGTTTCTGGCATCCTCGATACCATACTCAAGCCCCTGCCTTTCGAGTCCATCGAGCAGTATGGCATCCGCACGATGCGGACCTTCGATTTTGACCCTCAATAGGTCGCGTAATTCATCCGCTCCACCGGCATGATCGATATGTCCATGTGTGAGAAGAATTTTCTCGATGGTAATGCCGGTTTCGCTGATCGCTGCCTCAATCCGGTCTAGATCGCCGCCAGGATCAACAACCGCGCCGACTTTCGTCGCCTCGTCCCATATCAAAGTACAATTTTGCTGAAAGGGGGTGACGGTAATTATGGCAGCCTTGAGGGGCGATCTGCTCGTGTGTTCTGACATCATGGTGATAAGCTCTTTGGCAACGGACGCAGCCTGAATAATGCACGAACATACCTTGTACCAGCGGATCGACCAATCCGCCGCACATGATCAAGGTCATTTATCGACGGATCGACCGTGGAGCTTTCGTTATGAAACGATTGTCGGCACACGATGTTAAGTAACACAGACAGTTGTCCCCACGACCCTATATCGGGACTAATGAAACCAACGGGTGACATAGAATGCGCTTAAAAGTTACCGGTGCGGCGATTGTCGTTCTCACGCTCGCGGCTGGACTTGGCTGGTACGCCATGCGCCAATCTGAACTGCTTCCTGAAGGACTGCGAGCGGCGTTGCCATCCGATCTGGGCGAACCCAAATCCACAACAGAAGCCAAAACCACACAGCAGGGCAACCGTTCCGGAAATAGTGCAAATGGTGGTCGCGGCGCTGGCGGCCCAGTTGCCGTTGAAGCTTCAAAAGTTCGCCAAGCGACGAAATCCTCAGACATCCGCGCCGTTGGTTCTTTGCAGTCAGATGAATCCGTGCAGATCGCTTCTGAAATTGCTGGCCGCATTGCAGATATACCATTCAAAGAAGGCCAGCCTGTCAAATCGGGTGACATCATAGTCCGATTGGACGAAGCGCTCGCCAAAGCCGAAGTCGCAGACGCTCAAGCTCGCCTGACTTTAGCCACTGCGAATAATGACCGAGCGCGAACGTTGTCGCGCACAGGTATTGTGACAGGCCGTTCGCGCGATGAAGCCGTGTCAAATTTCGAAACGTCGAACGCAGCTTTGGAATTGGCCCAGACAAGACTCGAAAAGCACACCTTGAAAGTCCCGTTCGACGGCGTTGCAGGTGTACGTGGTGTTTCGGTCGGAGCTTACGTGGGCGTGGGCGTACCAATCGTCAACATTGAAAAAATAGACACGCTTAAGGTCGATTTCAAAGTACCGGAAATCTATCTGGAGAAAATTAAAGTCGGACAAAAAATTGAAGTGCTCGTCGATGCGCTTCCCGACAAGACTTTCACGGGCGAAATTTACGCCATTAACCCGCAAGTCGATGTCAATGGCAGAGCTTTGCAAATTCGCGCGCGACTTGCCAACCCCGAGATGATGCTGCGTCCAGGACTTTTCGCTCGCATCGTCATCAAAGGAATGACCGCACAAGAAGTCACTCTCGTTCCTGAAAGCGCTATCGTGCCTCGCGGGGGAGAATCATTCGTCTATAAAGTCGAGAATGGTCAGGCTATAGAATCGCGGGTGAAACTTGGCGAACGTAAAAACGCTGAAGTTGAAATTCTGGAAGGCTTAGCTGTCACGGCAACGGTGGTCACGGCAGGGCAGCAGAAGTTGCGCAATGGCGCGCCAGTCGAAATTGTTACGGCAAAACCAGCCGCACAAAAGGCACCTGACCCTGGCATCAAACTACCAACATCGATTGGCCGGAGCGGCTAATGGGACTTTTCGAATTCTGTATTCGTCGCCCGGTTTTCGCGACGGTTCTCAGTCTCATCATTACCCTTGTCGGCGTAGTGTCGTTCCAGCGCTTAACGGTGCGGGAATTCCCAAACGTCGATGAACCCGTCGTTTCCGTCACCACAAATTATCCCGGCGCATCCGCGACCATTATCGAAAGCCAGGTCACACAGATCCTCGAAGGCTCGATTGCGGGCATCGAAGGTATCGACGTCCTGGAATCTTCAAGCCGCCAAGAATCCAGTCGCATCACCGTGCGCTTTCGCCCGGAGATTAATCCCGATGTCGCCGCCAGCGACGTGCGCGACCGTGCCAGCCGCGTCCGCGGTCGTCTGCCTGACGAAGTCGATGAACCGATCATCGCCAAAGTCGAAGCCGACGCTCAGGCGATCATGTTCCTCGTGTTTTCCAGTCCACAGAAGTCGGCATTGGAAATTACCGACTACGTTGATCGCTTCATCGTCGATAAACTCAAGAACTTAAACGGCGTCGCCGATGTGCAAATTTACGGCGAGCGGCGCTATGCCATGCGCGTCTGGATCGACCGTGAACGGTTGGCTGCGTTCAACCTGACCGTCCAAGATATCGAAGACGCTCTACGCGCACAGAACGCTGAAATTCCTTCAGGCCGCATCGAAAGCAGCGACCGTGAATTCAGCGTGCTATCGCGGACGGGCCTAACCACACCGGAACAGTTTCGCCAGATCGTCGTCAAATTGGCTGACGGTCATCAAGTCAAACTGGGTGAAGTCTCTCGCATTGAATTGGGTGCTGTTGATGAACGTCGTCTCAGTAACTTCAATGGCACACCGGCCATAGCGGTCGGTATCATCAAACAAGCCACAGCCAACCCGCTCGATGTATCGACGGCTGTCAATGCCGTGCTCCCAGAATTCAATCGTACGCTACCAGACGGCCTTCAAGTCGCTGTCGGCAACGATGACAGCATCTTTATCGATCGCTCGATTGAAGCGGTTTACATGACCATCATCGAAGCCATCGCGCTTGTCATTCTGGTCATCGTGTTTTTTCTACGCTCGCTCCGCGCGGCCATCATTCCGATCGTGACGATCCCGATCTCGCTGATCGCGACGTTCACGCTGATGTACATTCTCGGTTTTTCGGTCAACACGCTAACACTTCTAGCCATGGTGCTTGCCATTGGCCTCGTCGTCGATGATGCCATCGTCGTTCTTGAAAACATTTATCGTCATATAGAAGACGGCATGAAGCCAATTCCTGCCGCCATTAAAGGCACGCAGGAGATCGGCTTTGCCGTCATCGCCATGACGCTAACTTTGGCAGCCGTCTATGCTCCAATCGCATTTGCTCCAGGCAAAACCGGCAAGCTGTTCTTGGAATTCGCTCTCACCCTCGCAGGGGCTGTGATTGTTTCGGGTTTCGTTGCACTGACTTTGACACCCATGATGTCGTCAAAGCTATTGCGCCATAATCCAAAACCTGGACGTATCTTTCTTTTCATAGAGCGTATTTTGGTCGGCCTCGAAAATGGCTACAAACGCACTCTCGGCGCAACTCTCAAAGCTCGACCGATTATCTTGCTCACGGCTCTAGGTGTGGCCGGATTGAGCGGCTTCTTCTTCCTCAATCTCAAATCCGAGCTTTCCCCGCTTGAAGATCGCGGCGTGATGCGCCTGCGCGGCTCAGCGCCTGAGGGTGCAACCATTTCGTACACAGCGCGATATGCCGATCAGATGGCCGACATTCTAAAGTCGGTGCCAGAAGTTCGGGACCGTCTCGTCATTGCAGGCACGCCTGAGGTTTCGCAATCGCTCGTTTTTGCCCCTATGATCGATTGGAAAGATCGCGAGCGCTCTCAGCAAGAGATTACCGCCGAAGTTAATCCTCAGCTGCGGCGCATCCCCGGCATCCTAGCAATTGCGCAAGCTCCAGGCGCTTTCGGTCAACGCGGTTCTGGCCGACCAGTCGAATTCGTCATTCAGTCGTCCGGAAGTTATGAAGAACTGCAAACATTCGTCGATAAAATGTTGGAGCGCGCGCGCGAGTATCCTGGCCTTGAAAGCCTTGATACCGACTTGAAATTGAACACGCCGGAATTCCGCATTGAGATCGACCGCGCCAAAGTGGCCGACCTTGGATTGGACGTCGCCGTTGTCGGAAGAACGCTAGAAACGCTTCTTGGCGGGCGTCAGGTCACGCGCTTTGAACAAAATGGCGAACAGTACGACGTCTGGGTCCAATTGGCCGCCGAAGATCGGGCAACGCCAGAAGCGCTGCAAACCATTTTCTTGCGCAATCCGCAAAACGAAATGATCCAATTGTCGAACGTGGTGCAGGTCAAGGAATCGGTAGCACCCAAAGAATTGAAACGCTTCAATCAGCTACGTTCCGTGACATTGCAGGCGAACTTAGCGCCTGGATACACCGTCGGCGACGGCCTCGCCTTCTTAGATAAAACAGCACAAGAGGTGCTGCCTGACACTGTGCAAACCGATGTATCTGGCCTCAGTCGCGACTACCGCGCCTCCGCCGATAGCCTTGCTATGGTGTTCATACTCGCTCTCGGCTTCATTTACTTGGTACTCGCTGCGCAGTTCGAGAGTTTCCGTGATCCCGTCATCATCATGTTGACAGTGCCGCTTTCGATGACCGGCGCTTTGGGCGCACTGTGGTTGACCGGAGGCACATTGAACGTCTATTCCCAAATCGGGTTAGTCACGCTGGTCGGCCTGATTACCAAGCACGGCATTTTGATCGTCGAGTTCGCCAATCAGCGCCAACATGAAGGCGTCGAGCGTATCGCAGCCGTCATCGATGCAGCCGTCTTGCGTCTGCGTCCGATTTTGATGACGACAGGCGCCATGGTTCTGGGCGCATTGCCACTAGCACTTGCATCGGGCGCCGGTGCTGAGAGTCGTCAACAAATCGGTTGGGTTATTGTCGGCGGAATGTCGCTTGGAACTTTGCTGACATTATTTGTCATCCCAGCTGTATATTCTTACCTCGCACACATTCCCGCCGTCGAAGATGAGGGTTCAGAAGCCACCCTCCACGACGCGCGACCAACGCCTGCGGAATAGATGCAATCTAACAAAAATCAGGGGCCAATGGGCCCCTGAAAAGTTTATGGACGATCTAGGTCTTGACGCGTCTAAGCGGCCGCTGAACCTTCGTCACCTGGATCGCGCAGCACGTATCCGCGCCCCCATACTGTTTCGATGTGATGTTGACCACCCGTTGCGGCCTGCAATTTCTTGCGCAACTTGCAGATAAACACGTCGATGATCTTGAGTTCTGGCTCGTCCATCCCACCGTAAAGATGGTTCAGGAACATTTCCTTCGTCAGCGTCGTGCCTTTGCGCAGCGAAAGCAATTCCAGCATTTGGTATTCTTTGCCCGTCAGGTGAACGCGCTGGCCGTTGACGTCGACCGTCTTGGTATCGAGATTGACGCGCAAATCGCCGGTTTCAATAACCGACTGTGCGTGACCCTTTGAGCGACGCACGATCGCTTGAATGCGCGCAACGAGTTCGTCCTTGTGGAACGGCTTCGTCATATAGTCATCGGCACCAAAGCCCAGGCCGCGTACCTTATCGTCAATGCCAGCTAAGCCCGACAAAATGAGGATTGGCGTCGAAACTTTCGACACCCGGAGTGTCTTTAACACTTCGTAGCCACTCATATCCGGCAAATTCAAATCGAGGAGGATGATGTCGTAATCGTAAAGTTTCCCGAGATCGACGCCCTCTTCGCCCAAATCGGTTGTGTAAACATTAAAGCCTTCCGACTGCAGCATCAGTTCGATGCTCTGTGCCGTTGCGCTGTCGTCTTCGATAAGTAAAACCCGCATGACCGAATCCTCTCGTGCCTCGTTTGCGTTCCGTTTGCTCTCCGCCCCAAAAGAGAACGCACAACTGCTTCGAGCTAAGCCATCGTTAGGAAAGTTAGCGACGAGAAGTTAACAAACCCTAATTTTGTATTTGCAGTTCTGAAGAAAACGAAAAATCTCGCAAAAATTTTAACGAGAGCTCGATCCCCAGCCTGGGCTATCATGACCCGCAATGAGACGACCGTGAGACACAGGTCCCCGTTCGTGCCAAAACTGGCCCGTCAAACCACCCAAAATGTCGTGCTTTTACCCCTGATCGCCCGCCGCCTCGGCTCTTCAGCGCAGAACCATAGCAAAGCGCCCACCCTGCTCAGTCCTCAATTCCCGCCTTCGACCCGAAAACTGCTACGAATCAAGAGCTAACAGAATTCGCGATAAGCCCCTAGTATCACTTGAGCATAAATTTGCTCGATGGAGCCCTATGACCCTAGAATTCGACAAGCGTTGCTTTACCGCAACTTAATAGGGTTGTGATATCTGTAACCATGACGTGACGACTGTCTCGGCAACTTGAAGTGAGGCGTCGTCACACACTTATCTCGGTTTCAGCGCATACTTGGCGCCAGAAACCAGCCCTTGGCACGGAAATTGTGTATTCTGCCAAGAGCGTTCGAATTTGTTAGAGGTATCGAACGATGAAAGCCCGCGAGACCGTTATGCGTCTAAAGCGTCGTGAAGTGGATGAAAAAGCCCGCAAGGTCGAAGACCTTGAGCGCATCATTCGCGAGTTCGACACTATGGTCCTTGATCTGGAACGACAAATCCAGCTGGAAGAGGATCGCACCGGCATCCGCGATCGCAACAACGTATCGTATTCGACATTTGCAAAAGCCGCCGCCCAACGCCGCGATAACCTACGCACGTCGACCGATGGACTGCGCGAGCAGCTTGCCGCTGCCGTGCGCGAACGCGATGATATGATTGAAAATCTAGCCCGTGCGACGGCTCAGGCTGAGGGTCGAGAAGAACAACGCGCACTGGGCCGTCGTCGCTCCGATCGCACGCTGACAAGCGCTCACCGCTAACCAGCCACCCAACTGACCTAGTCATCAGTCTGACCATAATCACAAAACGCCATTGACGTGCCGCGTTTGCGTGCGAAGCATTGATTATTGGAAGGCGGCTTGAGCAGCGCGGCTGTTAGCCGGGGGATAAAGCCCTTGTTTCACCCATAAAGCCAAGGCAAACGATGACGCAAAGTCATGCGTTATGAGTCCGCGAAACTGGGATCCTGAGAATATTATGACTAGGATGCAAACAGTCATCGGGCTAGCAATGACCGCAGCAGCCTTGTCGGGGTGCGCCAGTTTAGGTGGAGATTCATCAGGTCAAAGTTCTTTTGTGAAGCTCCCGACGATCGACTCCGTCGCAGCAATTAGCGTGAGCACGAATGAAAAACCTGTTGGCTCTGCAACAGAAGTTTACGCGCGCGTGGCGCGCGGAGCGAACCAGTGCTGGTTTGGCGCGGATGGTCCATTAAAGAAAGACTACGTCTATCATGCGGATGCCGACGCCCCGTCGCGCGGCGGCAAAGCGGAAATCGTGTTGCATGAGCGCGATCGCTCAAAGCCCAACCCACGCGGTCCCAAAGCCTATCGAATCAAGATTGATCCCGTCGGCGAACAAGCGACCCTACAAACTGAAAACTTAAAAATGTCCGAGTCGGTGGCAGCTTCATTGGCGGGCGATGTCAGTCGCTGGTCGAAAGGTGAACACGGATGCGTTGGCGCAACAACCGCCGTGGGATGGTCACCCCAAGCCGATCAACAACCGAAAGATGCTCAACCACCGCCCAAAGTTGCTTCGGCCAAAAAGAAGAATAACAAAAAGTCAGGTGCCGCGCTCAAACCAAGCGCACCTTAGCCACTAGTCAAAAGACAACATACAGAAATGACGGCATGCCTTGATGAACCACGGGCTCACGCAGCAAGCGGTCGAAATCAAGTCCTTAACGGAAAGACTAGTCGCGGTACTCTTGAACGCGTGTCGCGCGCAGGCCGGGAAGTCCATGCCTGTCGATCGAGCGCTGCCAAGACAAGAATTCATCGACGGTAAGCGTATAACGCTCGCACGCCTCTTCCATGCTCAGCAGGCCACCGCGAACCGCAGCCACCACTTCAGCCTTACGCCGGATAACCCAGCGCTTGGTATCGCGTGGAGGAAGATCAGCCACCGTTAACGGTGACCCATCCGGTCCAATCACATAGCGCCCGCGCGCTCTCATTTGTTGTTCGGTCATGATACTCAATACACACTCTCTGACCACCAGAATTTTGTTATAACTTGTTGCGATTAAATTAGCACTAAGCCACTGAGTAAACTTGGAATAAACAGGTGTCCTAATAACCGTATTCAAGCCCTGGTTTGCTGCATTTTCCATAACGGCTATCCCGCTTTGGGGCATTCGGGGTAACCTTGAGATGTGAGTAGCGAAATCCGGGCCAATTAACGTTTCTGCACACTTCGTCGCCTTGCTTGAGCCACATGTCATGCGATAGACATGTTCAACTGACTGCGATCAGGCGCTGTTGAAGCCGAGATTAGTCAGGTTCGTTTGTAGATGTTGACGGAATTTCTAGTATTTTCATGATGTTGCGCAACCTGCGAACATTCAACTGACCGCGATGATGCCGCCAACCGTCGTTCGTGAACCTCAACTGAGCGTGCCGATAACTTAAAATGACCCAAACTCAGCCGACAGTGACAACCCGAACCAACGCGAAAGCGCGGGTTGTCGTCGCGATGTCGGGCGGCGTCGATAGCTCAGTTGCCGCGGCGATGATGAAAGCCGAAGGTCATGATGTCATAGGCATCACGCTTCAGTTGTACGATCATGGCTCAGCGACAGGCCGCAAAGGCAGTTGCTGCGCCGGTCAAGATATTCATGATGCCCGTCGGGTTGCAGAGACACTTGAAATTCCACACTACGTTTTGGATTATGAGGCACGCTTTGCCGCCAAGGTGATCGACAGTTTTGCCGAAAGCTACGTGGCGGGCGAAACGCCGATCCCCTGCGTCACCTGCAATAACGAAATCAAATTCCGCGATCTGCTGGAAACCTCGCGAGATCTCGGCGCAGATGTCCTGGTAACCGGACATTATGTACAGCGGTTGGATGGTCCGAACGGGCCAGTGCTCGCCCGCGCCGTCGATGCCGACCGCGACCAGAGCTATTTCCTGTTTGGGATTTCTCCCGAACAACTCAAATCTTTGCGCTTTCCGCTCGGCGGCTTGCAGAAGTCCGAAGTCCGCGATCTCGCCCGCAAGTTTAATCTGCCCATCGCTGACAAGGCCGACAGTCAAGATATCTGCTTCGTACCGACCGGTCGTTATACCGATGTGATCGAGCGCTTGAAGCCCAATGCGCTGGAACCAGGCGATATTGTCCATATCGATGGTCGCATACTCGGTCGCCACGAAGGGATTGTGCACTACACGGTCGGACAACGTCGCGGCCTGAAAATTCCAGCCGCTGATCCGTTGTTCGTCGTGCGCCTCGACGCTGAGAAAAACGAAGTCATCGTCGGCCCACGAAATGCCTTGACCACCACCGGGCTAATTCTCCGAAACGTGAATTGGCTCGGGGAAAAGCCGCTTGTTGAGGTCGCAAGTAACGGACTGGATCTATATGTTCGCATGCGATCATCGCAGCAGCCTCGCGCCGCTCGGCTGCATGCGGCAGCAGGCGGCACGGTGATGGTAGAACTCGTGGATGGCGAGGAAGGTATTGCGACGGGTCAAGCCTGCGTGTTTTATGCCGATAACGCGAGCGATGCTCGCATTCTTGGCGGCGGGGTCATCGCGAAGACGATAAAGCCGACACCAGACGCTGTGTTAAACAGCACGGTGCCGGCCATGAGTGCGGGCTCACTTTGACTCAATCGCGGGTCTGGGTGCGGGGACGAAGGAGAAGCGACGTGAGTGACAAGCAGCGTCAAGGTTCAAGCGCAGTCCTATTGCGGACCCAAAACCTGTTGAAGCCTCATCAGCTCGATGAAAACGATGTGCGGGAAGCGTATCGCCGTTGGGCCCCGGTTTACGACTACACCTTCGGCCGAATCTCAACCGCAGGCCGCCGTCATGCCGTTGAGATCATCAACGCGAGCGCAGGCTCTGTTTTGGAAGTTGGCGTCGGTACAGGCCTATCGCTGCCCGAATATAAATCCGACCTCAATATTGTCGGCATTGACCTCGCGCCGGAAATGTTGGAGCGCGCGCAAGAACGGGTCGATCAAGAAGGCCTGAAGAACGTCACGGGTCTCCATGAAATGGATGCGAGCAACCTTCAGTTCCCGGATGGCTCGTTCGATACCGTCGTGGCCATGTACGTGATCACGGTCGTACCAAACCCTGAAAAAGTGATGCGAGAACTAGCCCGCGTCGTGAAGCCCGGTGGACAAATCTTGCTGGTCAATCATTTCAGTCAGGAAGAGGGTGTACGCGGTTGGGTCGAGCGCCGCATGGCACCATTCGCTGACTTAGTTGGCTGGCACTCGGTATTCGACGTATCGCGCGTCATGGTGTGCGACGACCTCAAGCTTGTCGAGCGGCAGTCCCTGCGTCCCTGGGGCTTATTCACAATGATGCGCTTCCGAAAGGAAGCCGTGATGGCTCAAGCTCCGATCGCTGCCGAGTAACCCACTGTATAAAACTGGCTTTGTCGGTGCGCGAATTGGCGCTGTGGCGTCCAAGACATTTCAGTCTGTTGACGTGTCCCTAGCTGGTACCTATAGACGGGCATGCTGAGCCGAGGCTCGAGCGTTTGGCGGGATAGCTCAGGTGGTTAGAGCGAAGGTCTCATAATCCTTAGGTCGGCGGTTCAAGTCCGCCTCCCGCTACCAACACTAAAACTCAAATCAAACTACATGGCGTCAGCACTGCTTTTTTGTGCCGCGCGTTTGTCCCGCTTATATCCAAAGACTTTCGTACGCACTGATGAAAGTCGAGAATGACTATCGGCAAATGGCATTTCATAAAGTCCACACTCCACGCAATCACGAGATTTACCGCATGCTGTCGCCCAGCAATTGACGTTGTTCATGCAGGCTAAAGCTATGCGCTCTAAATGAAGATCTTTCGATCCTTTCAATAAAATAAGTTCACCTTCTATAGATGTACGAGAAATATATTCAGCAGCTTGTTTCGCTGAATCAAATTCCTTGAAACGACCATTCTCACGATCAGCAATCGAAGCTTTTGAGCGATGCGCATGATTGCCGACGAAAATGACTTCATCGGCGATGTTACGCGCCATAACATAAGCATAATGATACTTCTTATTATTTCCTTTGTAGTCCGATAGATGCCCTAGAACAATTCGCTTTCGAACAGCCTGTCCTTTCTCAATAATGTTGAACGCCAATTGCAAAGAATGCCACGGCGCCTTTACGCAATCGAACACGAATGAAGGACCATTAGGAACTGACATGACGCTACAGCGCCCGAATACCGGTTCGAAGCTAGCGACACGTTCAGCAATTATTTCCGGCGATATACCGAGTTCAATGGCGGTCGCTGTAGCTGCTGCGATAGGAAGCCAAAAATGCTCGCCGACAAATTTGCTCGATAGTTGCAAAGTTCTATTACCCGACTTAATTTCAAGCGATAGAAGCTGAGGAAAATGTCCGTTTATGTTGTCGGCTCTGTATATGGACTGCGCACTTCGACCAAAAGTGACAACGCGCTGAGACGTGCGCTCAGACATCTGCATGACTAATGGATCATCTTTATTGAGAACTACAAAACCACCCGGCTGAACCGCACAAACTAAATGCGATTTTTCATGCATAATCATGTTCGTCGAATGGAATGCAGATTTATGTTCAAGCGCAACAAGCGTGACAACGGCAACATCTGGCCTTAAAGCCCGCGCGATAATATCGATATCGCCCGGCTTTTCCGCACCTGCTTCAGCAACAAGAAACTGATCGTCATGCCTAAGCGCGATTAGCGACTTTGTCACTGCAGATATTCCATTTGAGAGCGGCGTGCATCTGACCTGCGATGCGCCACTTAAAATATGCGCAAGCAACAACGTTGTTGTCGATTTTGCGCTGCTCCCAGTCACACCGATGACGCATGCGCTCGTGTTGTTTCTTATAATATTAGACCGTACGAGCCTTACGCGCGACTTGCACCAGTCACGCACGCGCCGATAGTCAGCCTTGCGCTTCATGCAACGTACCCAAATCAATATTTATGAAATCCACGCGTCGAACTTAAACACTCTCATCGGTTACACAAAAAAATATATCATGAGAGGACGCAACCGAACCGAAACAGTCTCGGTGAATACTTCATAATCCACAGGTTTTGACCACTCGTTCTTTGCAAATGCTGGCAAGCATCCGGAACGATTGGTCATTAGTCCATCGCGATGTGCTAGATAATTAAATCCGCATCACAATCTTCCCGAAATGTTTTCCACTCTCCATGTAGCGCAGCGCATCGGGAAATTGCGAAAACTCAAATGTATGGTCGTCGATCACCGGCTTCATGCGATTGTGCGATATCGCGGCGTTCATCGCTTCAAACATCGAACGACTGCCAACAAAAATGCCTTGAACGGTGACTGACTTCATCAGGATCGGCACGGTGTCGGCACCTCCACCCGTCAAAACACCGATCATACTGATGCGTCCACCCGTGCGCACTGCAATCAATGACTGGCCGAGTGTACCAGCACCACCTACTTCAACAACATGATCGACACCCTTGCCGCCCGTCAGCTCCTGCACGCGTTTGCCCCACTCCGGCGTGGACTTGTAATTGATGGTCTCGTCCGCGCCGAGCGAGCGCACACGCGCCAGCTTTTCATCACTGCTCGAAGTCGCAATCACTTTCGCGCCCAGCATTTTCGCAAACTGAAGTGCAAAAATTGAAACGCCGCCGGTGCCCTGCACAAGCACGGTTTGTCCTGCAGTCAGCTTGCCTTCAGTCACCAAAGCATTCCAAGCCGTAACGGCCGCGCATGGCAGCGACGCTGCCTCTTCGTCCGTTAGCTGCTCAGGAACAAGAACCAAGCCCTCTGCATCGAGCACTACATACTCAGCAGCCAACCCTGGAATATCACCACCTAATGCGCTTGCAGATTTTTCGTCGCTCGGCCCGCCCTCGATCCATGTCTGCATAAAAGCGCCTGATACGCGGTCGCCTGGCTTCACGCGCGTGACGCCCGAACCTACAGACACCACTTCGCCGACGCCGTCTGAAATCATTTGAAACGGAAATTGGAGGTTTGGCTTATAGATGCCGCGAACGACCAGCAGATCACGATAGTTAAGCGACCACGCGCGCATTTTTATCAATGCTTGGCCGGCACTTGGCTTAGGCTGCGGGGCATCTTCCATGGCCAAATTCTCAATGCCAAAGCCATTTTTCAGAAGATAAGATTTCATCAGCTTATTACCAAGTCAGTACGCGGCATAAACGATCGAACGACTCTGCGTACGTCCGCTGCCGGTCCGTTTGTTCATAGTCTTTTTAAAGCTACTGTGATGGGTAAGATACTGGCAATTATCTCGGCTCATGAGATGTTCTGTCGACAACCATGTTGTAAGTCTTTTTGGTGCGCCGCTTCTGGCTCACTCAAACGCTCGACAATGAGCTCCGTGAGATGTGCATCAATCCAAGTGCTTCCACGCCGAGCTGGATATAGGCCCTTTAGTTCACTCCAGCCTTCAATCAGTGGCTAAGGATCATGACGCTGTTGACTTGAAAACAACGATCAAGTGCTGCGCGAATTTTAGGCGTTATTCTGAGAATGAAAGTGCGTAATTTATAGTTAACGGAGCCGCAAGACAATAAACTGAGTCTAAGAAAACAAATTCGGTAAACATCCTAGCGGATTGTAAATACCGTCATTTATAATTAGAATGTTAAAGGTAATAAGTTCTTAAGTTAGCTGCGTCGTTAAAACCCAAACATACTGTTGCGTCTGAGTTTAAGTGGCGAGTTACTTTGTACGGCAGGCGGGATTGGCTCTCAGGGCGTTGTCGAGGGCCAAATTTGTGTTTCGGTGAGTAATATGCGTAGGTTTGCGTATTTAGGGTTTGACTTGGCCTTGCTCGGCCTAGCAACCATCTTGGCGCTTATATTGCGCGAAAATCTAGTTTTGGATGTCGTCAAGCTAGCTGAGCTCACACCGTTTCTCGTTGTGTGTCTGATCGTTGCTATACCGATCAACATTGCACTTGGTCTAGATCGCGCGTTCTGGCGATACAGCGTCATGACTGACTATGTCCGCGTCGTCATCGCCATCGGCTGCACCATTGTGATCGCAACGATAATGACCTTCACCTACAATCGCATGGAAGGTATTTCGCGATCAGTACCGATTTTGCAAGCACTTTTGGCGGTCTGCATGCTGATCGGAGTTCGCATCTCCGCGCGCATTCTCTTCGTTCGGCGCCATACTTCAATTAGTGATCACAAGTCACGTCAAAACCATCAAGTTGGGCAGGCCATACCTGCACCTCCAAAAGGTGTGCTGGTTGTTGGGCTAACTACTCTGACCGTCCTTTATCTCCGCGCCGTTGCAGAATTCGGTCAGGACAGCATTCGCATCGCTGGAATCGTAGCACACGAGGACACTCACGCTGGCAAATTGATCTCTCAAAATCAAATTTTTGGAATTCAGGAGCATTTGCCGAGCTTACTCAAGCAACTCTCGGTGCACGGTGTGTTCGTGAACAGCATTGTGGTGGCACTTCCATTCCAAGATCTCCCTCGTCGGCTGCAAGACGAGCTAAGAGATATCGAGAATACGTCCAGCATCGATATTGAGTATTTGCCGAGCCACCTCGGCTTCCGACCAAGCTACATCGGACAGGCGCCATTTGATCATACGCGTCCATTGGAAGCGTCCCAGCAGTCCACCATAATGCCCGAATTTTCGGCGACAGCTTTAATGACAGAAACGCGAGCGACCAATCTACATAGCCCTATGTGGCGACAGAAACGAATGATAGATGCTGTCGCAGCTGGAATTCTGCTGGTTTGTTTGGCTCCGTTATTCCTGCTTTTGGTAATCTTGGTGGCGCTCACAATCGGCGTTCCGACGATCTTTTGGCAAGATCGCCCAGGCGTAGGTGGCAAGCGCTTCAAGCTTTACAAATTTAGGACCATGGGCAATGCGCATGACCGCAATGGCGATCGCATTCCCGATGAAAATCGGCTCAATGCGATTGGCCGATTTCTGCGAGCATCTCACCTCGACGAGCTCCCACAACTTTGGAACATTCTAGTTGGTGAGATGTCATTCGTCGGACCTCGTCCGTTACTGCATATCGATCAAGCCGCTACTTACACGGCAAGAATGTCAATTCGGCCAGGGCTCACTGGCTGGGCACAGGTGACCGGCGGACGCCAAGTCTCAGCTATCGAAAAGGCTGCGCTCGATGTCTGGTATGTAAACAATGCTTCAGTGAAACTCGATCTGGAAATTCTCGCGCGTACCGTTCCGATTGCACTTTTTGGCGAGCGCATCGATCTCGGCGCTATCAAGCGCGCCTGTTACGATCTGATGCATTCCTCAACGTCGCGCGAGCAGACCTCCAATGTCGTCACAGAAGCAGACCAAGCAACGACATCGCTGCTGGGTATCAGTTCACAAACCAGTTCGGTTCAAACGACCTAATGGTTCTGCCCAATTTACAACCAACATCATAGACGTGAGATTAACCAGAATAAGAGTGAAGTTAGCACTTTGCATGCCGGACTGCGCATAATCGATGGCTAATGCTATATAAGACAACGACTTTGGGGATTGATGTCACCCGAAGTGCGGTAGCCGTAGACAATTCTCTATCGACGTCGCGGAATAGTTTATCTCAGTAATTTATGACGACGGCGGCCAGACGCGATCGTTCTGCATTGTTGATGATTTGATCGACGGCTTAGTGCATCTCATGGGCAGTTCGACTGATGTGACCGGAACAATTAATCTTGGTAACCAGAATGAATTCACGATCAAGTCAATCGCAGAAATTATCATAGAACTAATGGGTTCTAAGTCGAAGCTCACTTTCAAGCCACTTCTACAAGATGACCCTCGGCAACGACATCCAGATATCAGCAGGGCACGCGAACTACTAGGGTGGAAACCGACGGTACAATTCAGAGACAGCGTACAAATAACCATTGCTTATTTTGATGCATTGCTGTCGGGAACAAGCCACAAGTGATCCTCGTCACTAGCTATGTGTGTCGGCGCGCCGAAAGCATATCGCTCATCCCACTCAGATGATAATGGCCTACAAAAAAAATAAATTCGCAATGACATCAGCGCTCGGCATAATGTTTGTATGTGCGGCATAAACGGCATTTTTGCGTATCACTACGCTGCAAATCCCATAGACCGAAACGAACTCGAGCAAACGCGCGATTATATGGCCGCGCGCGGCCCGGACGGCGCAGGCGTTTGGATCGCCGATGATGGCCGCGTCGGATTCGGCCATCGGCGTCTTTCGATCATTGATTTGTCAGGCGCCGCCGGGCAGCCCATGATGAGCGAGGATGGTTCTCTTGTCGTGACATTCAATGGCGAAATTTATAATTATCGCGAGCTACGCAATCAACTTGAAGCGCGCGGACGAATTTTTCGAACTCAATCGGATACCGAGATACTTTTGCAGCTTTACGCCGAAAAAGGCGCAGATATGCTCGGTGATCTGAAGGGCATGTTTGCCTTTGTCATCTGGGACGCCAAGCGCAAGAAGCTTTTTCTTGCCCGCGACCCCTACGGAATCAAACCACTCTATTATGCTAACGATGGCTGGACGATTCGCTTTGCTTCTCAAGTCAAGGCGCTATTGGCAGGCGGAGGTGTTTCCCGGGAACCAGAACCGGCAGGATGGGCCGGATATTATTTACTGGGTAGCGTACCGGAACCGTTCACAACCTACCTACAAATTCGATCGCTCCCCGCCGGGCATTCGATGATCGTTACGGAATTAGGGCCCACAGTGCCTAAAAAATACTTCTCCGTTGCACAGACTTACGCCGAAACCGAAAGCCGCTTGGCAAAACCATCGCTGATACCGACGTCGAAGACTACAAATGAGTCCCTTGGCGATGCGCTACGTCAATCGGTCAGACGCCACTTAGTAGCCGATGTACCGGTCGGAGCATTTTTGTCAGCCGGAATAGATTCAACTGCTCTAGTCGGCTTGATGCGTGAAGCTGGCCAAGCCGACATTCAGACCGTAACGCTATCGTTCGGCGAGTTTGTTGGCGGAGTCGATGACGAAGCTCCGATAGCAAACGCGGTTGCTCGCCACTATCAAACTCATCACACGACGCGAGTCGTTTGCGAGAAAGAATTCCGTCACGACTTGCCGCTGATCATGGATGCAATGGACCAACCGACAATCGATGGTCTCAATACATGGTTTGTCAGCAAAGCAGCGCGAGAGATTGGACTGAAAGTTGCAATTTCGGGACTTGGTGGTGACGAGCTGTTCGGGGGCTATCCCTCTTTTACGTCCCTGCCGAGGTGGGTGAATTGGCTGAAAGCACCTGCAAGCGTGCCCTTCCTAGGCAAGGCTACCCGTCGCGCGTTGTCGTCAATGGATTTGCCAAAATTCGGCATCAATTCAAAGTTCTCTGCTGCGATCGAATTCGGCGGTTCATACGCTGGCGCTTATCTGCTGCGTCGGGGGCTATTTATGCCCTGGGAGCTTGGACAAGTAATGTCGCATGATATGGCACGCGATGGCTTGTCCCGTCTGGCACCGCTTGAGCTTATTGACGCCGAACTCCACCCGCGGCCCAGAAGCTCGTTTGCGAAAGTAGCCGCACTCGAGTCGTCACTATATATGCGCAATCAGCTTCTTCGGGATACCGATTGGGCAAGTATGGCGCACGGGCTGGAAGTGCGTGTTCCCCTGGTGGACTCCCAACTCCTGGCGGACATCGCGCCTTGGACCGTTCTTGGTTCTGCAAAGCCTGGCAAGGCGCTGCTCGCCAACTGCCTAAAGCATCCATTGCCCAAGGCCGTCACATCACGCGCCAAGACAGGGTTTAAAACACCAATATCTCGCTGGCTACAAAACGGCGTCGGTCGATTGAGGCCCTATTCCGATGTTCCGCAGTTAGCGGCGCCACATTGCGCATGGTCACGTCGTTGGGCTTATAGCGTTGCTTCAGTGTAGTCATCCGAGTGGATCAAAGACTGAGATCCTGAATATTCTAGCGCTCGTCACCGACGGTTACGGGGCGAACGGTGGCATAGCGCGATATAATCAAGATCTAATGTCAGCACTGTCGTTGTCAAATCGCGTGGCGCACGTGACGATGCTACCGCGCTTCGGAACTTTCGGCGCAATGACACCTGAAAAGATTACTCAACTGCAACCACGCAGCGATCGAGCGCTATGGATATCGCACTCATTGGCTCTTGCAATGCGACGATCATTCGATGTCATATTTTGTGGTCATTTAAACACGGCGCCACTTGCATGCGCAATTGCACACGCACAGCGCAAACCATTATGGTTGCAGGTTCATGGCATTGAAGCGTGGGACGAAACACGAATTACTCATCGACGCAGTGTTGCAGCATCACACTTGATCACATCAGTCAGTCGATATACCCGCAAGCGTCTTTTGGGATGGTCAACCATTCACCCCGAGCGCGTACACGTTTTACCGAATGCCATTCCTGAAAGTGTTTCATCACTTAGAATCCCTAGCACGAGATTACGCCAAGGCGCGAACAACGACAAAAAAGCAATTCTTACAGTCGGGCGTCTCAATACGGCTGAGCGCTACAAGGGTCATGATCGCATCATCGCAGCGATGCCCAAGGTTTTATCGAAAGTACCGGGCACTACATATCGTATTATCGGCGAAGGAGATGATCGCGCGCGTTTAATGACCTTAGCACAAAATATCGGTGTTCATGAGAGCATTGAATTTGTTGGCCATGTTCCACAACACGAATTGCAAAATCACTATGCGCGCGCTCATGTGTTCGCCATGCCCAGCACAGGCGAAGGATTTGGTATCGTATTCTTAGAAGCTGCTGCCGCAGGCTTGCCTGTTATCGGCGGCAATCTAGATGGAAGCGTCGATGCTTTGGCGGAAGGCCGCATTGGACGTCTGATAAATCCCAATAATCAGGGTGATCTGGTTGCGGCGTTAGTCGACGCATTGACTGATATGCAGCCAAAGCCCAGCCCAGACCTCAATCGTTTTGCGTTTGCTAATTTTGCACGTCATGTTGATGGTTTGCTTTTGAAATTCAGTACTAACACGGCCCGATGAATTCGAAATCCTGCACAGAAAAATACTGCTGAAGCTCAGAAGAGCTTGATTCTGTAATCATGAAATAACCTACAATGTCCCTTTATGTAGCGCCGCACGGAATTTCGTTAGATCGCCTGCATTCCATCGCGCGCGAAATCACGCGCCCGCTCGATAGCGTTGAAATGCGACCCGGTGCCGGAGGCTATCTCTGGGTCGGTCGAGCACCGGAACGATTTGCACCAGCCATCGATGATGCGACCGGTGTTATTGTGGTCACATCAGGGCGTCTAGCGTGGCCGCAAGAAGCCTGGAACACCGCCGCGCGTTTGCCATATCGGGGAGGGCTCGCCAACCGTTTGATCCTCGAGCGCTACTTGACGGGTGGAGTAGCAAGCGTCGCGCCGTACAATGGTGACGCTACGATCATCATCCATGATCCAAGCTCTCAATGCACACATAGCTGGACAGACCAATTCGGGATTCACCCTTGCTACATCTATTGCCGCGAAAGTCCGGAGCGATGCATCTTAACGACGTTTCCCGACGCTCTTCTCGCCGACGCGTCCACGGAGGTCACCTATGATCTTGTCACCATGGAAGAATTCCTGCGCGTCTGGCGCGCAACGCCACCTCATACCTACTATAAAGAGGTCAAGCACATCGGCGCGGCGACGCATACCATTGTCGACATGCGGGCACGGTCCATCACCAGCACCGTTTACTGGACCCCTTTCGAGCGCGACTTTTTTCCTTCGATCGATACAGCAGCTGAGTCCTTAACAGCGGCCGTCCGGTCCGCACTTTATGAACGCACGGCGATCGCCAATAAACCTGTATGCTTCTTGAGTGGCGGAACAGACTCCCGAATTTTGCTTTTTGGCGCCGCCGACCGAACGCGCGCGGTTGGCGCACACATTTACGAATACGAGACACTCGAAAAACAAACCGCTGCAGAGCTGTGTGCCGCTGCTGGGTGCCAATTTCTCCAACTGCAGCGTGATAACGACTATTATCCCCGCATCCTCAAAGAAGTTGTGAGATGGTCGGGCGCGATGTGGTCGGCTGAGGACATGCATTACCTGGGATTTGAGGACCAGATTAATGATCTTGACGCAGATCTGGTCATGACGGCGTGCTCTGCAGATTGGATATTCAAAAACGATACGCTGGATCGGCGCCATATCTCAATACTTGGCCGTAATCTTCCATTCTTCAAATATCAAAACGACTTCAGAAAGACGTGGCATTCAAGCACCCCAGTAGATCCGCCGTCTCTCGAAGCCCAAGCACGCCTTGATAACTGGTTTGCAGGGTGCCCAGAAACACTGACCACATCGCATGATCATTTTATGGTCTCTGATAGACGCATGCGCCCCGTCTCTTACGTGGATGGCATCTCTGGTCAGATCATGCATAGAGTTTTTCCCTACGATAGCTTTTTCGCGGATTCAAGAATCGCAGAGTGCTACAGTCGCATTCACCCCGATTGGAAACTTAATCGAGCCGTTTGGGGAAAGGTCGCTGCCAGAATCTGCACTGATGGTGCCAAGATCGTCGACGCAAACTATGGCTGGCGCGTTGATGCCGGTTTGGCCCAAAAGGCTCTAGTGTTTGGCGCTGGTTGGCTTGGTCGTCGCATACGTAGACGACCAACCACACCGGCGATGACCAATGATGCGAACCGCGCGCCAGCAGCAGGGTCCTGGCCGAAGCTTGGCTGGTATGCTGTACACAGCACAACAATGCGCGATCTCTGGCAATCTATCACGCCCGAAGAGCGCGACCGCATGAACATCATCGCGCGCACCGATCATTGGTCACGCCCGATAGAAAACCTGACTGAAAACGGAAATCTACTGTTTCGCCTAATGACACTTCTCTGTCATTGGCGCGAATGCGAACGACGCAGAGGGAGTGCTAAAAATTCTGCGCTTGAAAAGCGCCTAGCCCACGACGCCGTCGAGATAGCAGCAACGCAATAACAGAAATACCCAAAGCAAAAAAATCGCTGAAACCAGCGAAACCAGCGAAACCAGCGAAACCAGCGAAACCAGCGAAACCAGCGAAACCAGTCGCAAATGCGGCTTGAGATTGCAAAAGCCATTTAGAAAAGAAAACCAGTTCGTTGCCGACGCAAAATAAGTCTCTGGCGCTTGAAGCGAAATCCGCAGTGATGTGGGGCGGTGGTTTCACAATGGTGCGCGATGTAATTCAATTCGCGAATATGCTGGTTATGGTGCGGCTACTGACACCAGCCGACTATGGCGCCTTCGCGCTCGCTCAGTCGATCATCGGCCTGCTATCCGTTTTTTCTTTCGCGAGCTTTGTATCTCACGCCCTGCAAATGCGCGACCCTGCTGATGTCGACTGGCAGGCACATTTCACCGCTGCAGCCGCAATCAACGTTGCCATCATGATGATAGGCTTGGCAGTAGCAACTGTTCTGTATCACACCGAACAATTTGCACAGGCTGCGCTCCCGCTAGCTGGACTGTCTCTCGTTTTCCTAATCGAAATCCCGTCAACGCTACGAGATAAAATGCTACTCACTCAGCACAACTGGTCAAGAAGTGCTTACCTGCCAATCATAGGTACATTGCTGGGTTGTGGAGTGGGCATCGCAATTGCCATACTGGGTGGTGGATACTGGGCCCTTGTCCTGCCAGTTCTTTTGTTCGGCGTCCCGGCCGCCATTGACCTTCTGCTCGTCGCAAAATGGCGACCAGACTGGTCTTGGAGCTGGCCACGCTACCAAGAGACAGCAAAGTTTGGCGTCACGCTGATGGGCTCCGCCGGACTCTGGCGCGCCCGACTTGCAACAGAACAACACGTATTAGCTGGCACTTATGACATGTCAACGCTTGGCATTTATTCTCGTTCGGTCGGTCTTGCAACTTTACTAGCCGGCCGCATCGGTACGATTATAACAGGATCATTGTTTCCTGTTCTAACGCGAGCCGAGCGCGGGTCGATCCAATTTCGACGTTACGCTGGTCTCGTGCTTCGCGGAGTAAGTTGGGCGACAATCCCGGCAGCAGCTTTTCTCGCAATCTGTGCCATTGATGTCGTCACTTTGCTCTACGGAGACAAATGGTCATCCGTAATCCCACTTATACCTTTTGCTGTCGCTGGTGTAGCGCTAATCGGAATTTCATCAGCCAGCACCAGCATGATCCTCGCCAACAGTGATGTGCGCTTATGTTTACTGCTAGATTTCTTTTCGGCGGTCGTGGGCGTCATCTTGGCGTTTTGGCTGATCCCAATGGGAGTTGCCGCGTACTTAGCTGGACTTGTGGGACATGGCGCACTCGTCATGACGGCCTCGCTATTCTTGCTTTGGACAAGAAACGGGATCAGCGCGCAATCCATCGCTGATGCTTTCGCACCTTCCATTGTCGCTACTGCCGCAGGCCTCATCGCACTACTTTTAGCGCGCACGGCATTCGGTTCAACGGCTCCGCTGGTCCTACGCATAGCGTTCGAAGCACTGGCTATGGGCGTCGTATATGTGATCACGCTCCGATTATTATTCGCGCCGACTCTACGTGAATTGGTAAATGTGGCGCCAGGCAGCAAGCGGCTAATGCGCATGTTATTTCCTGAAACGGCCGTAGCTTGATACGCGCGATGACCCAAGAACATTCATGGCGGCTAAACCCGAGCGAGCAGCACGAGGCGTCGTACCATCGACTGGCTGCTTCTATTGCGGTGGACGGTACTGAACAAATAATAACCGGCAAAAAAATCTGCATCGTCACTCAGCTTCATTCTTCGATGAACCCTCGCGTCGTTAAAGAAGCAGATGCGCTTTCAAAAGCAGGTTACCAAGTGTCGATTATAGCTCCGGAGTTTTCTGAATGGGGGAAACTTCAGGACAAGGCTTTTGAACATCGCCTCTGGCGCATCGTCGCACGCCCTCAGTTTGGCCCTCGGGCGACGCGTATCGCTCGTCTTCGAGAATTTGCGCGACGCACCTTAGCGCAAATTGCACTTTCCATTATCGGTACACGGTCAATGACGGTGGCTATTGCCGCGTGCCATCCTGTGGCACCGCTGCTCGTCGCAGCAACAAAGCGCCAGTCGGCTGATTTATATATAGCTCATTATCCATCGGCTTTAGCGGCCGTAGCGATCGCGGCGCGTCGGCACAATGCACTTTATGCATTCGATGCAGAGGATTTTCATCAGGGCGATCTACCTTCTACGCCAGAACATGAAAGCGCTAAACAGGTTATCAGTAGGATCGAGAGCGCATATCTTCCCGGCTGTTGCTATGTCAGCGCCGCTGCACCAGGAATTGCGCAGGCCTATGCCGATACCTACGCCATTCAAAGGCCCATTACGATCCGCAACGTTTTTCCAAAACGCAACGCACCGACCGCGCCAACGCCAAAAGGAAATGCTCTTCTTGGCCCGAGCATCTATTGGTATTCACAAACGATAGGCCACGATCGCGGTCTGCAATGCGCCATTCGCGCAATCTCAAGGGCAGCGACCCAGCCGCATTTATATCTGCGCGGCGCAGTATCAGGCAGCATCAGAAAGAATTTTGAAGCAATTGCGCGCGAATGTAATGTCTTAAATCGTTTGCATTTCTTGCCGCCAGAACCGCCAAACATGATGGAGCAACTCGCAAGCCTGTACGATGTCGGCTTGTGCGGGGAAATCGGTGCCACAGAAAATCGTAAAATTGCGCTAACAAACAAACAGTTTACGTATCTGCTTGCTGGCATACCCGTGCTGATGTCGGACATCACAGCCCATCGTGACTTTAGAAAAGATGCCATTGATGCAGTGGCGTTATTTGCCGTTAACGATGCGGACAGCCTTGCACAAACGATCGATCATGTTCTCGGCGATCTCGATCGTCTGGCTTTCATGCGCGCATCGGCATGGCGATACGGACAAATGAAATTTAACTGGGATACCGAGCAAGGCATTCTTCTCGATCAAGTCCAGCGCGTGCTTAACGCGAAATTTAAGCCATGATACGTTTGTATCTAAATGGCGGCTTTGGCAATCAACTGTTCCAGTACGCGACAGCGCGCGCGCTATCTCTGAAGCATAAAACAAAGCTGGAGATCGATTTACGATTCTATGATTTATCCGTGCACAACACGTCAAAAGCACCGTGGATTAAAGATTTATCAATCGTCGGCTCGTTTAAGACCTATAATAACACTTGGCCTAGCCCCCATAGCAGGCTTCGCAGGGGCTTTGAAAAGATCTTTTTTGATCGACTTCGTCACGTTCACATTGAGCCCGACCTGGGTTTTCACGAGCAGGTTCTCGCGCTTGGCAGGAATTGTGTCCTGATCGGACTTTTCCAAAGCTACAGATATTTTGATAGCATTTGGCCAACAATGGCCCGGGAATTTGATATTTCAAATTTTTCTGATCGTGCTTGGCTTTCCGATTGCGCCCGAGACGGGCGCGCGTGGGCTGCTATGCACGTCCGGCGAGGAGACTACGTAGGTGACGATCGTTTTGAAATGAGATCACCAGAAATCTATTATACGTCGGCCATGAGAAGACTGCGTAATGCGGATCCAGACACGCGGTTCGTCGTATTTTCAGACAATATTGAGTGGTGTCGTAGGCAACATTGGCTGGATGGATGCGAGTTCTATAGTCGAAGCTTTCCATCCCACCCTGCGGCCGATATGGCAACGATGGCGCAGGCGACACACAATGTGATTGCTAATAGCAGTTATAGCTGGTGGTCGGCATGGCTTGGCCAGCGACCAGGAAAAGTGGTCGTTATGCCTGCCGTTTGGGTTGATCAGCGCCGAACGATCGACATCGACTTGGCCCCTGCCGGATGGACGGTGTTATCGTGACCAACACAGATCACATCGAAACCTATGATGACGTTACAATCTCACACGAAGCAGAGCATTCGTCGGCACTGAAAAAATGCCTTCTGATATCGCCACACTTTCCGCCATCGTCACTAGCAGGCGTCCATCGCATGCGGCATCTTTCGAAGCATCTCAAAAACGTAGGTTGGTATCCGATCGTTCTTTGTGTGCACGAAAACTTTCATGAAGAAAAACTTGAAGCGGATCTCGCCCGGCTTGTCCCTGATGATGTCGAAGTCATTAAAGTGGCAGCTTTACCAATTGAAGCCACGAGGCGTCTTGGTATCGGCGATATCAGTCTGCGAGCACGCAGCCATTTACGACGCAAGCTTTTTGAAATTCTTTCCGAGCAAAAAATCGACATCGTATGCATTACCGGTGCGCCGTATTATCCAATGTTGTTGGCTGACGAAATAAAGAGGCGCCACAAAATCCCTGTGGTTCTAGATTTTCAAGACCCTTGGGTTTCGGCTTGGGGTGGCTCACAACCGATCCTATCGAAGAGCGGCCTATCGCATCGGCTCGCAACGCACTTTGAGCCACGCGCGATACGGTCCGCCAGTGGCATTACGTGTGTATCACAAGCCCAATGTGAGGCGTTGGCAACACGCTATCCATGGTTTGATCGCTCTCGAATGGTGGCCATACCGATTGGCGGTGACGCCGACGACTTTTTAGCGTTATCGGCACAGGGTGCAGATCGTGCTGCCGGATTTTTGGCGCAAGACCGCATCAATCTCAGCTATGTCGGAACGATTTGGCCGCCCGTTATGCGAACGCTAGAAGCAATCTTGAGTGCTGTTGCACGAGTGCGCCTAACGCACCCTCGGCTATACGAAAATCTTCGTTTTAATTTTATCGGCACGACTGCAAACAGCCATGATACAACTGGTTACCGCGTACGCCCGCTGGCGGACCGATTAGGCATTTCTGATGTTGTATATGAAGTGCCACAGCGTATTCCCTACCTCGACGCATTGGCTACTATGGTGCATTCGAATGGGCTGCTGATGTTGGGCTCGGATGAAGCGCACTATTCAGCTTCGAAAATTTATCCGGTATTGATGTCGGGACGGCCCTACCTTTCATTATTCATGCGCGATAGCAGCTCACATGATATTTTAGTCGGCGCTGGCGGCGGCCTTGCCTACAGCTTTCAATCATCCGATGCAGTGCTCGATATAGTCCCCGAACTCGCTGACGGTATTGTACGGCTGGCAATAGAGCCAGATACTTTTTCGCGAGCAAATACCGTCGCCTATGCGCCCTATGAAGCTCACGCCATCGCACAGCGCTTTGCGGAACTTTTCGATACGTTGCATCACAAAAATTCGAACAGGCGACTATGCGCCTAGCTATCCTGGCATCGCACCCTATTCAGTATCAAGCGCCGCTGTTTCGAGAACTTGCGCGGTTGGTAGATCTTGAAGTCTATTTTTGCCATCGCTCAAATGGCGGAGATCAGGCTGATGCTGGTTTTGGAATACCTTTTGATTGGGACATTGATCTACTATCGGGATATCCGCACACCTTTCTTAATAATGTATCGCGGCAGCCAGGGCTCTCAAACTTTTCAGGCTGCGATACGCCAACAATTGGCAACAACCTCACAAAGTTCGCACCAGAAGCTCTGCTTGTGCTCGGTTGGCACCTAAAAAGCTTTTGGCAAGGCATATGGGCTGCCAAATCTCGCGGAATTCCAGTTATGGTTCGCGGCGACAGCCAACTCGAAACGCCGCGCAGTCTCATGAAGCGTGTCGGAAAATCTTTGACGTACCCGATCGGTCTGCGTTTTTTTGATGCGGCGCTGTATGTCGGCGAAAGGTCTCGCAGGTATTGGGAACACTACCACTATCCTCAAGATAGATTATTTAGTTCTCCGCATTGCGTCGACAACCGCTGGTTCGCTCAACGCGCAACCCACTCTGCAAGAATGGAATTGCGTTCTCGATTGGGAATTACCGACACTGAAAAAGTACTTTTGTTCGCAGGAAAACTTATCGCCCGCAAACGTCCTATCGATCTTGTTTCAGCAACGGCGAAATTGCACGCCAATGGTCGCCAGGTGATAATTCTCGTTGCGGGATCTGGACCTCTAGAAAGTGAGATGTCTCGCGCAGCCTGTTCTGCAAACGTGCGAATTATTCAACTCGGTTTTACCAATCAAACTGCTATGCCGGCCGCTTACAGCGCCTGCGATGTATTGGTCTTGCCGTCGGACGCATCTGAAACGTGGGGCCTAGTAGCAAATGAGGCGCTGGCTTGCGGTCGCCCAATCGTGGTGTCCAGCGCTTGTGGTTGCGCGCCAGACCTCGCAGCGGATAACAGAGCAGGTCGTACGTTTTCGGTGGGCAATCCGCTAGCACTTGCAGATGCAGTGGCTGGTGTTCTCGATCATCCACCTACACAACAGAATATCGCTGATAAAATTGCCCAGTACAGCATAGAGAATGCTGTAACTGGTATTAAGCAAGCCCTCGATAACATATCGTCACCAGTACGTATCGCGGCGTGATCGATCATCCTAGAATACTGGTGTTGTTCGGAGGCGCCACTCTATTCGGACAGGAGCGTGGCAATATTGAAGCCATCTCAGCGCTCCGGGATAAAGGAGCGAAAATCCTATGCCTTATTCGGCAGGACGAGTGGAGCAATCATGTGGCTCCAGCGCTCAGCGCACGAGGTCTGTCGTATCTTAAAGTACCCTATGTCGACCCCGGCAGCCCGCGACGATGGCGTTCAATTTTGTTGCGCAGTCCCATTCAATTCATACGTGCCAATTTTGCATTTTGGCGCATCTCACGCGCTTTCCGGCCCACGCACGTGCATGCATTTAATCCGGTGTATGTTTTGAATTTCCTCGTCTCACTCTCACTTCATCGCATACCGATGGTGTACAGAATGGGCGATGAACCAATCCTACATAATTGGATATGGAGAACACTTTGGAAATTCGTCATATGGCGTACTGATCATTTCGTCGTTAATTCGCAGTTTGTCGGCCGGTCACTCATGGCTACAGGTGTTATTCCAGACGATATAACGGTGATTTATAATGCCCCCCCCAGGCGCGATCCGTATTTGTCGACTTCTTTATCATTAGACGACAAGCCCGATGTGGCTATTATCACTTATGTTGGCCAGATCACCGAACTCAAAGGAGTGCATGTTCTGATCGATGCCTTCCGAATAATCGCATTAGAATTTCCGAATGCGCGATTGCACATTGCCGGCCGTATATCCCAATGGATTGGCGATGCATGGGCACGCCAACTTCGCGATAGTGTTTCTGCTGATGAAAGACTTCGAGAGCGAGTAGTATTCCTGGGTGACATAGAAGATGTCGCCAGACTCTTTTCGAAAAGTAGAGTCCACGTCACGCCGTCTCTGTTCAACGACCCTTCGCCAAACGTGGTGATGGAGGCCAAGCAACAACGTTGTCCTTCAATAGTTTTTCCAAACGGTGGCATGCCCGAACTGGTTGACGATGGCATTGATGGGGCTGTCTGCCACGAGTCAACGGCGCAAGCGCTCGCAACAAAACTACGCTACTACCTCGGAAATCCAGAAGCAGCACAGTGTCAGGGCGAGGCGGCATATCAATCTCTGACAAAACTTCGCATACCTCAATTCGCAAACAATTGGCTGGAAGTATATCGCCGTGCCGCTGATGGCGATGCGAGTGGCGTAAAATATTCATCCGTGAAAACTTCCCACGAGCCACAGATCTAGGAATGAATCTCACCACTCGTCATACCCAAGCCCTCAATCATACCGGCGGACACGCGTCTCTCGTCTTCGTGGGTGTTGTCCTGCTGTCCCTATTCTATGCTTTATTGTCGCAAAACCCTACACTCACGATATGTGCGCTTATTGTGCTCAGCATTGGTCTCGCGATACTTCTGCGCAAAGGTGAGCCTCCCGTTCTGGCCTATATTTTCATGTTTCAGTGGGCGCAATCGGCCGGTGCAATTTTCTACGCCAATACTTTGGGGCAGAATGTTGACCTGATATCGACAAACGGCTCCAACATCGAATTTGCAATCGTTCTGTCAATGTTGGGTTTGTTAGCACTCGTTATAGGCATTCGCATTGCAGCGGGACCACCACTAACCAATTACGGTGAGTTCGCTCGTCACCAAGCGCAACACATCCCACAAAAAAGATGGTTTATGCTTTACGTTGCGACGACAATCGTTGCGTTTCTCGCCATCGCCATGGCGCAGCGAATACCCGGTCTGTCGCAACCCCTGCTTGCACTTGCGGATCTTAAATGGGCAGGTTTTGTAATTTTTACATTCGCTACGTTCTCAAATCCAAAGGCAAGCCGCGTATTGTGGGGATTTATCTTTCTGTTCGAATTTGTATCATCAATCGGTGGCTTCTTTTCCAACTTTAAGTCGGTTTTTATATTCTCGCTGTTTGGAATCGTGGCAGCTCGAACAAAGTTTTCGCTGTCACAAAATTTGAGCATCGCTGCACTCTTTGGACTTCTGTTAGCACTTGGCATCGTTTGGTCGGCCATCAAGCCTGATTATCGCTCGTTTGTGATCGAGGGTGAGGCGGCCAGCACGGAACCGATGAGTTATGCTGAACGCGTCGAGAAGCTTGCCAAGCTCGTCGGCGATCTCGACACGGAGCAGACGCAAGAGGCCATCAGCAAGCTAATTGAGCGCATCATTTACGTTGAGTACTTCGGCGCGGCCATAGACTATGTTCCGAAGTATGTGCCTCACCAAAATGGAGCCCTGTGGCTAGAATCTGTATCGCGACCATTCATGCCTAGGTTATTTTTTCCAAACAAAGCACCAATTGATGATTCTATTTTGACCAGCACCTACACCGGAATCAATGTAGCAGGTGCTGACCATGGCACCTCGATAAGCATAGGCTATATGGGCGAAAGTTATATCGACTTTGGTCCCTACGGCATGATGATCGCGATATTTTTTCTCGGGCTTGTATTAGGTGGTATTTATCGTTGGCTGATGACTAGCCCCCGCTCCGCAGGCATTATTGGAATGGGACTAGTGTCGTCAATCTTGATGTCTGCAAGCGCTATTGAAAACTCTATTCTCAAGCTTGGCGGCACTATTGTCGTGTCGATCCTGGTAGCATTCATAATCGATCGCTTTGTCGTACCGCGAATAACTCCATTATTGCTTCGATAAAATGCCGTCGCAAATCATCAAAGTTCTACACGTTATTCCCTCAGTATCTCTAGTTCATGGAGGACCAACACATGCGCTCAATACGATAGAACGCGCCTTAACTAACAATGGCATCGACGTCACCACATTAACAACAGATGACGACGGGCCCCAATGTAGACTTGCACTTTCTGCTCAGCCTGATCGTACGAACAATGCCCGCCGTGTTTACTTCCGCAAACAATCTGATTTCTACAAAGTGGCATTAGGAGTCATTCCTTGGCTTTGGCGCAATGTCCATACGTTTGACGCCATCCACATCCATGGATTGTTCTCATTTACCAGCATTGTTGCGGGATATATCGCAAGAATACGTGGCATACCCTACGTCGTGCGACCCCTTGGAACATTGGCAGACTACGGACAGAAGACGCATCGTCCTACGTTAAAAAAATTGTCACTTGCAGTCTTAGAAGGGCCGATCTTGAGTTCGGCATACGCAGTTCATTTTACCAGCGAAAACGAGCGCACCGAAGCTGAAGCAATTGTTGCGAACCTGTCAGGTATAGTCATCCCACTTGGCATAGAAATGACTGATCCAGATCCTTCAACCTCCAAAAAGCCTGAGCGGCCGGTAGCTGCAACGGATGCTGCAATTCATTTGCTGTTTTTGTCTCGAATACACCCCAAGAAGAATATCGAAGGCTTGCTTCATGCGATAGCAGCCATCGTAGCGGAAGGATCGCATTTGCGATTAGACATAGCAGGCGAAGGCTCGCCTGACTATGTGCATAAGCTTCAGAAGCTCGCGGCAACGCTTGGACTGCAAGAACGAATATTCTGGCTCGGTCATGTAGATGGACCACAAAAAGCAGCAACGTTTGCCACAGCCGACATTTATCTACTGCCGTCGTTTTCAGAGAACTTTGGCATTGCGGCTGCCGAAGCCATGGCCGCAGGTAAGGCCTGCATCCTTGGAAGCGGAGTTGCAATCGGTGCTGATGCAGCTCGCTGCGGTGCCGCGTTACTCGTCGAGCCTGAACCAGAGCACATTGCGGCTGCACTCAGACGACTTTTGCATAACAAAAAAGCACGTTTAGCTATGGGTACCGCCGCCAATTCACACGCCCGCAGGATGTTCTCAACCGACCTAATGGCCCATCGTATGGCAGCGCTATACGACAAAATGGCAGCGTCAAATCGGGCTGTCAGACCATGAGAGTAGCCGAAGATCTGACAGTACTGGTTTTGACTTACGATGAAATCGCCAACATCGAACGCACCTTAAACTCGGTAGCTTGGGCGCCTCGTATTCTTGTCATCGATAGCGGCAGCACTGACGGCACGCTCGCAATTATCGCCAACTTCAAACAGGCAAGAGTAGAACATCGGCCATTCGATAATTTTGCCAACCAATGCAATTTTGGATTGTCCCGCATTCAGTCTGAATGGGTTTTGTCAATTGACGCAGACTATGAGCTTTCGCGTACCCTGATCGACGAATTACAAGGTCTACGCGCCACTCCTGACACGGATGCTTATAGTGCGAAATTTGCTTACATCGTGAACGGACGCGCATTGAGATCGACGCTGTATCCACCACGATATATTCTCTACCGCAAGGCACTTGCAAAATACAAAAATGTGGGACATGGACATCGCGTCATTATTGACGGTCCGGTTTCAACTCTCGGCGGATTAGTGCATCACAACGATGAAAAGCCGCTCAGCCGATGGTTCAACTCGCAACAGAATTACGCTAAGCGCGAAGCTCAACACTTACTTAATTCATCATTATCCACTTTGAAAATAACTGACCGAATCCGGCTGCTCGCTTGGCCTGCTCCGATACTAGTTTTTATTTATATACTATTGGTAAAACTTTGCATTTTCGACGGCTGGCGCGGCTGGCATTATACCATGCAAAGAACTATCGCTGAATTAATGATCGCTTTAGAAATTATCGACCACCGGTTGCGTCAAAATACAAGCAGGTCGGACGAACACAGGAACTCGTCTTGAACCTTCTCATCACAGGCGGTGCTGGCTATGTAGGAAGCCACTGCACCAAGCGCGCTGTCGCTGCTGGCCATAAATGCGTGGTATTCGATAATCTAAAAAGCGGACATAAAGAGTTTGTTCGCTGGGGGCCGTTGATCCACGCCGACATACGCGACACTTCGGCTATCAGGCGAGCGCTAAGTGAGTATAATATAGATGCAGTAATGCATTTCGCCGCGTTAGCTTATGTCGGCGAATCCGTCGATCAGCCAGCCTCTTACTATGATGTCAACGTGAACGGGACTCGCGTTCTGCTAGACGCAATGGTCGCAACCAATGTTAAACAACTCGTGTTCTCGTCAAGTTGTGCGATCTATGGCCAGCCCGAAATCATTCCGATTTCCGAAGAGAGCACGCCGCTACCAATCAACCCATATGGATTTACTAAATTTGCTTGCGAACGAATGATTTCCGATTACTCCCTTGCTTATGGTCTTCACTCCGTTTGCCTGCGTTATTTCAATGCGGCTGGAGCTGACCCGGACTGTGAGATCGGAGAGGATCACGATCCTGAAACCCACCTCATTCCATTAGTTCTCGATACAGCATTGAGGCGGCGAAACTCTGTTGCAGTATTTGGAGATGACTATGCGACCGCGGACGGCACCGCAGTCAGAGACTATGTCCATGTCGCCGATCTTGCTGATGCGCATACAGCAGCACTGTCTTATTTGGAAAATGGCGGCGACAGTGTAGTAATGAATCTCGGAACTGGGTGCGGAATATCGGTCAACGAACTTATTCTCAAGTCTCAGAACATAACGGGCCGCGCGATTCATTCGGTCCGCAGTCCACGACGCACGGGTGACCCAGCAGAGCTCATCGCTAAACCCGGACTTGCAAAAGACCTGATCGGCTGGGAGCCGCGACGAAGCAATTTAGAAGTCATGTTGGCTGACGCCTGGGCATGGCATATCAAACGGTTTGCATGATCGCGCCTCACTCCAACTGTGCTGATACGCATGTTGGTAACGAGGCCAACCGCGCCCAACCCGGCGGAATCGCGTACCCAGGGTTGAAACGCGCCGAAACGAATTTACCCGACATCAGCGTACTCGTTTCAGTTTGGAATGACGGTGTGTGGCTACGCGATTTTATTGACGCGGTGCTCGCTCAAACTGATTGCAACTTTGAGCTGCTAATAGTCAACGATGCTTCAGACGATATGACCGCCGATATTCTGGCCCAGATCAACGACCCCAGAATTCGCATTTTCTCAAATACGACGCGTCGATATTGGGCCAATGCTATGAACGACCTTGCGCAGCAAAGCCGCGGTCGGCTCCTTAAACTGGTCTGCGCCGATGATCTATTGCAGGTCGACTGTTTGTCGCAATTTTATGCATTTTTTCAAAGACATCCCGAGATTGGATACATCGTCTCGGGATACGAAATGATTGATAATCAAGGACACGTTACTCAGCCGCTTCAATCCAAACCTCTACCCCCCATCATCGCCTCGTCGGAAGCCGACAAATTATTCATGAAGATGGGTTGTTGGTTTGGCACGTCGATGATGTGTATTCCAAAATTATGTTGGGATGAAATCGGCGGACTAAGGGACGTCACAGCCTACAATCCAAAACAAATCCCGATCGCCGAAGACTTTGATATGGCCGTACGGCTGAACGCCAAGCGAGCAGCCGGATATATCGATGCGCCACTGATAAAAATTCGTGCCCACGCCACGCGCACATGTTCGAACAAAGCTATTCCTAGCCTTAAGGTCGAAGCAAATCTAAGGATTCTCAAACACATTGCCGAACGCATAGACCAGACTTCTCCGTCCGCAAGCATAACCGCGACTACAATGCTATTCCAGCAAGGTGCTGGCAATTTAAACATGGGGCTTCAATACATCCGCACCGGTCAAATCACTACTGGCTTGAATATTATCCTCGCAGTTCTATCAGTTTTGTCCCCATATCAAATTGCCAAGGCTTGGACTGCGCGAATGATCAACCGCATTGGCGATCGGTCGCGTCACGGTCCGCAAGCAACTCCATAGCCATATATTCAAATAGACTCCTCAGACCTTCCAGAGCGATGCCAGCATACATTTCTGATTATCCGAGCCGTAGCGCTACCAGATCACCGCGCGGTTCATCCGACCCCAATAGAGTACTGGTATTTGTAGGTGCTGGAATTGGCAATCATGGCAACGATGCTTCATTAGAGGCAATTTTACCTGTCATCAGTCGTCTTTGGCCACGAAGCAACATCGTTTGCGTGTGCCACTATCCCGATATCGTTAGCCAATCTTTCGGCCTGTCGTGTTTGCCGATGTTGCAACGACCATCGCGCTACAAGCTTGTTCGCGCCATAGATCGAGGCACATTTCGCGTTCTGAGCCGTGTTACCTCTTTTGTCCTCGCGTACAGATCCTTACGCGACGGCGACATTCTTTTGTTTCCAGGCACCGGGCTCCTCGATGACTTGGGCGATGTGCCCTTTGGAAGACCCTACGGCATTTTCATTTGGAGCCTGAGCGCACGATTGCGGGGTGCAGCAATTGCCATGGTCAGCATAGGCGCGGGCCCGATCCGCCACCGTATCAGTAGATTTTTCCTAGTTCGCTCGGCGCGAATGGCACAATACCGGTCCTACCGCGACGTACAATCTCAGAACTTTCTCGCCGAACAAAATGTCGATATCCGAGCAGATGCCGTCTATCCTGATCTCGTCTTTTCACGAAAGCTAAAAGATCATGCGCGCAAATTTCCAGAAAGCGATAAGCAACCTGTGATTGGCCTCGGCCTTGTCAATTACACCGGCTGGCTGAAGAGCGAGCAGAAATCAAGCAATGCTCTGGTTTACGTCGGAAAAATTGCCAAGCTGCTCGCTGCTCTCATTGCTGCAAAGCGCAATGTTATTTTGATCATATCCGAGGCTGAGCAGGATATTCTGAGCGCCATTCGCGACGAACTCAAAAACAAATGTCTAGATGTGAGAGATGACGACTATCAAACGATAGTAACTCTCGATTTTGACGAACAGATCACTGCCATTTCCAACACCGATGTGCTGGTGGCGATGCGATACCACACAGCCGTAAGCGGCTTGATACAATTACGCCCGGTCATCTCGATCGGGTATGCCTCAAAATTTGCCGAGCTTATGCGCACCGTTAACCTAGCCGACTATTTCCAACCGATCGAGACTTTCGATGTATCGAGGTTGCTGGGCCAAATCGAAGAATGTCTGCGAGAAAAGTCAACCATATCGGCAATGTTGGCTAGCAAAATCGCTCAGATGCAGCTTGATCTTGCCGAACAAGAACAAGTCATTGGTAGTCGTCTAGGAGTTCATTGTGTCCCCTTTAACGATCCACATAACGAATTGATCGTGCACAATACGAACTAATCGCAATCACATCAACATTTTACAGAGAACTACATTGACACCGCCTCTCCCCGAAACTGTAGCTGCCAACCTATTTTTCCGAAACCGGCACGTCTGCCGTAATTGTGGACACGCCATCACACAAACCCTTGTTGATCTCGGTGTATCTCCCCTTTGCGAGAGTTTCCTGCCTGCGTCGCGATTAGACGAAATGGAGGCGTTTTATCCGTTACGTGCAATGGTCTGTGACGAGTGCTTTCTTGTCCAACTTGGTGAGTACGTAACGCCAGAACATATCTTCACCGAGTACGCATATTATTCGTCCTATTCTACAAGCTGGGTCGCACATGCCAAACGATACTGTGAGTTGATGAGACAGCGCCTCGCGCTTGACGCCAACAGTCTCGTCGTCGAACTAGCCAGCAACGACGGATACTTGCTACAGCATTTCCTGCCCGTGGGTATACCGGTTCTTGGCGTTGAACCCGCGGCAAACGTTGCAGCCGTGGCGATAGAAAAAGGCGTCCCAACTGTCGTAGATTTTTTTGGCATGCGCCTCGCCCAACAAATGTCACGAGATGGCAAAAAAGCCGACCTGATCGCTGGAAACAACGTTCTGGCCCAAGTGCCCGACTTGAACGACTTCGTCGCCGGCATGAAAATACTCCTCGCACCCGAGGGTGTAATTACTTTGGAATTTCCACACATCGAAAGGCTTATCGCAGAGTCGCAATTCGATACCATCTATCACGAACACTTCTCGTATTTTTCTCTAACTACGATCGAAACACTGGCGGCGCGCCATCAGCTACGAATTATTGATGTCGAACAACTGCCGACACACGGTGGATCTCTGCGCGTGTACCTCTCACACCTCAACAGCGCTCATCCGGTATCAGCGCGCGTCGCATCGCTGCTTGATCTTGAAATCGCGGCGGGCATTCGCAACATCGCGACCTATCTCAATTTCACCAGTAAGGTCGAACGTGTGAAACGCGATCTCTTGCGCTTTCTCATCACATGCAAAGACGATGGTTTGAAAGTATGCGGTTACGGCGCCCCGGGAAAAGGCAACACCCTGCTCAACTACTGTGGCATAGGTACAGATCTTGTATCGTTCACCGTCGATAGAAATCCTTATAAGCACTATAAATTTACGCCAGGCCGACATATCCCGATCCGGCCTGTTGAGGCCATCGATATCGAGCGTCCGGATATCATACTGATTCTACCCTGGAATCTCAGAAGCGAAATAGCTCATCAGATGCGCCATATCGGCCAATGGGGCGGTCGTTTCGTCGTACCCATACCAGCACTAGAAATCATTGAACCATTGGAGTTGCAATGAAAGTCGTATTGTTCTGCGGCGGTCTTGGAACTCGTATTCGCGAATACTCCGAGAACATCCCAAAGCCAATGATCCCGATCGGCAACCAACCGATGTTACTGCACATCATGCAGTATTACGCGCAATACGGGCATCGCGATTTCGTCTTGTGCTTAGGCTATAAAGCCAACTCGATTAAAGAATTTTTCGTCAATCAAAAACCCCATTCATTTTCCGATTGCATCGTATCCAACGGTGGTTCCCTTGTGGAAGTTATTGGCGAGCAACGCGATGATTGGCGCATAGCGCTGATTGATACAGGCGTATGGCGAAATATCGGTGAGCGACTTTGGGCCGTCCGCCATCACGTCGAAAACGAAGAAATGTTTCTGGCAAATTATAGCGACGCACTTACTGACGCGCCGCTGCCGGAAGTGATTGAATACTTCAAAAAAAGCGGCAAAGCTGCATGTTTCGTTGCCGTACACCTGCCTCTGAGTTTTCATTTGGCCGACGTCGATCCGCAGGGGCGTGTGCGCGACTTGCGGACCAGCCATCAGGCCGATATTTGGATGAACGGCGGCTACTTCATCTTCCGCCCAAAAATCTTCGAATACATGCGCGACGGCGAGGAGCTTGTTCTCGAACCATTCCAACGCCTGATCGCCGCGGACGAATTGATCGCCTACCGCTACGAGGGCTTCTGGAGGCCGATGGACACTTTGAAAGATAAGCAAATGCTCGAAGACCTCGTCGAAAGCGGCAAGGTGCCGTGGCGGCTCCCGGAAGACGAGCAGTTGCGTGCGCTGGCGATCACACATCCATGAAAGCTCTGCCTATTGCTACGACAGGCGCTCCGTTGTCGATCTTGGCAATCGGCGCACATTCGGACGACATCGAAATCGGCGCCGGTGGCACACTTTTATCGTGGCTTGCCGGCGCTTCGCCGATCGACGTGGATTGGTGCGTCTTGAGCGCCAACGGTCCACGCAACGATGAGGCGCGCGCGTCGGCGGACGCCATCCTTAAAAAGGCCCGCACCAGGAAGCTTCACCTGATGAATTACAAGGACGGCTATTTTCCGGCCGAGTACATGTCGTTGAAAAATTTTTTCCAACAACTCAAAGACAGCGTGGCGCCGGATATCGTGCTCACCCATCACGCCACCGATGCCCACCAGGACCATCGCTTGATCGCCGAACTAACGACGAACACATTCCGCAATCATCTCGTACTGGGCTACGAAATTCCAAAATGGGACGGCGATCTAAGTCGCCCAAACATGTATTTCGCACTGAGTGAGCGCGCACTCGCAATCAAGATCGAACACCTTATGAATCATTTTGCGACACAGCGATCGAAGGACTGGTTCGACGATGAAACGTTTCGTGGCCTAGCGCGCTTGCGTGGCATGGAGTGCCGTGCACCGGAGAACTACGCAGAAGCCTTTCACGTCAACAAAATATTGATCTCATGAGCTGCGCAGAGAGCTTTCAGACTTCGAAGCAGGTGTTGCCGATACTAATAAATACCTTCTATTCGACCCATTCAGAAGGAGTGCGTTATGGGTAGCGTTTATTTTGATGATACCGAAGCGACCGACCAACAGCGGCGAACGCGGTTGTACCAAGGCGACATCTATGTCTTTGCCGCGACAGACACCACGCGAGCACTGGTCGCATTGGCAAGATCGATGCTTGAAGAAGCATTTGCGCCGCACGACCCCAGAACGATCCACAATCACCTTTCGGCGGAAGCCGTGGCGGAAATTTTGAGAAAGTTGAAGCCACGATTCATCCATCACGACGAATGCAAACGCCTCATCCTGAAAATTATGGAGGAACGTGGAGTCGATCTCGATAAGGTCTACTTCGATGTGCCACGCATGCGCTCAGCGTACCCATCGCATTTCCTGTCGTCGGGCATCGCTTACGCCTTCCATCCGCATCGCGACACATGGTATTCCGCACCAATGTGCCAACTCAACTGGTGGCTGCCGATTTACCCCCTGGATCCGAACAATGCGATGGGATTCTATCCGCACTACTTCAGCGATCCCGTCGCCAACTCATCCGACACGTACAATTATTACGATTGGAATTCGGCCAGCCGCGTCAACGCTGCCAAGCACGTGAAAACCGATACGCGCGAACAGCCCAAAGCCACGCAAGAACTGGAGCCCATTACCGTGCGCTACTTGCCGCCGGTCGGTGGCATTATTGTATTTTCCGGCGCGCAGTTACACGAAACGGTCCCCAATACGACCGACGTTGCACGCTACAGCATCGACTTCCGCACCGTTCATGCCGACGATGTGATGACAAGAACCGGCGCACCCAATATCGACTCGCGATGTACCGGCACCACGATGCGTGATTATTTGAACGCGCGAGACCTGACGCACCTGCCCGACGAGGCTGTGCAGATGTACGACGACGGAACAGAGATTGCGAGCAAAGTTCTCTACTTTGGCGATCGTCTTGTGCACGAGGCGCAAGAATAGAAGATGTCCTTAGAAAAGTTACAACCGCCTACGACACACAAGCAGAATTACAAATTGACAAGGTCAGCGACATGGCTGGAAAACGTTGCAAGAAATGCCTTCACGCTTTTTCGGGCAAAATTGTTAGCGCCACGTTCGCAAGGCTTCGTTGATCAAGAAAAGTACATTTCTCTCGAAGACACACTGGCCGGTGCAAAGCAAGCCGGTATGACAGTCGAGGACTACATCGATAACGTGATGAGCGGGACACCTGGTGCGACGCGGCGAACTCTACAATGGATGGCCCAGATCGGTGTTTTCGACGACCCCAAGAGTACCGTCGTCGAAATAGGACCAGGATCAGGCAGATACCTCGCTCAGACAATCGCAGCATGCTCACCTCAACGCTACGAAATTTATGAAACGGCGGTACCGTGGGCAAAGCACCTCGTCACGACATATGGCGTCGTCTGGCAACCGACTGATGGTGTCTCACTTTCCGCTACACCGGATGCGTCGGCAGATCTGGTTCAGGCACATAAAGTATTCAATAGCATCAACTTCGCACCAACCTGCCGATATTGGTCGGAAATGGTGCGTGTCCTACGGCCGGGTGGTTATTGTGTATTCGACATCATGTCAGACGCATGCCTCACACCAAAAATCATTCAAAGCTGGAATGATGCAAACCTTAACTTCGGTTCTTATCCAGCAGCAATGCCGCGCTCTGCGGCAGTCGATTATTTTACATCACGCGATCTATCGCTCATCGGCTCACTACTGGCGCCACTCGGTCCAGGCATGACAGAAGTGCTTGTGTTCCGCAAAACGCCCGCCGATGCATAGGGACATGCCAATTTCAACTGAAACATGACAAGTATTTTAGAAGATCGCACAGATCGCAGGCCGATTGGTGCCTGCTCCATCGACCCCGCCTTTTGGCAAGGACAACGCGTGCTCGTCACAGGCCACACCGGCTTTAAAGGCGCATGGGCATGTCTGCTGCTATCCGAACTCGGTGCCGATGTTATGGGCCTGTCGCTGCCACCCGATGAGCCCAGTCTCTACACACAGACTGAAATAAAATCTCGGATTAGCCAAAATCATCTCATTGATCTCGCTGATTTAGAAGCCGTTCGTTCAGCGATTAAAGCGACACAGCCAAAAATCGTATTGCACTTCGCAGCACAATCCCTGGTGCGGCGTGCGCATCGCAATCCCGTAGAGACGATGCGCTCGAACGTGCTTGGCACCGTACACCTACTGGAAGCTCTCCGATCATGCACGAGCGTCCGCCAAGTACTCATCACGACGACCGACAAAGTTTATCATAATGCGGAACACGGACTGCCGTTTCGCGAAGGCGATCGCATAGGCGGCCATGAACCCTACAGCGCAAGCAAAAGCGCAGCAGAAATGGTTATAGCTGCTTATCGCAGTAGTTATTTTGCAAAGCTCGGCATACCGATATTGGTGGCGCGTGCAGGCAATGTGATAGGCGGCGGCGACTGGTGTGAAGATCGCATCATTCCAGACATCGTCCGTTCTATCATCAGCCATATCCCCCTCAATGTGCGTCGACCGAACGCCGTGCGGCCGTGGCAACATGTTCTAGACGCTCTAGAAGGCTACCTCCTGCTCATTCAATCGGCATCTCATGCGGCGCCGGACGCCACGCTAGAGCCCGAACACGCTGCTTGGAATTTCGGTCCGGACGTCGAAGATCACATGCCGACCGTCGAAGACATTTGTAAGATCGCACAACGACGTTGGCCCAATCGCTTTCAGTGGTCCCACATAGCCGATCCCTACGATATAAATGAAAGTCAGTTGCTGCTGCTCGATCCATCTCGAGCTATGAACGAATTAGGATGGCGGCCGCGCCTGGCCGTATCGGACGCGCTCAACGAAACCTTTGAGTGGTATCGCCGTTTCGTCGATGGCGAGGACGCAAAACTTTTGTGCGCTGAGGAAATCGCCAAGCAGATTCGCGTGCGGGTTGAGACTATGAACAGACGGCAGCCCACATGACCCCACACACTACGACGTCCGTCGGCGCTGAGATCTATGCTCTGGCTAGAGACATCTATCCGATATGTCGCAGCATTACCGGTGATGGCGTGCGCCAAACGCTTCAAGTGCTCAAGCGCCATGCGCCGATCAAAACGCACGAAATTGCCAGCGGAACATCCGTCTTCGACTGGACGGTGCCTCGAGAATGGATCATACGCGAAGCCTACATTGCCGCCAGCGACGGCACACGGGTCGTTGACTTCCGCAATCACACTTTGCACGTACTGAACTACTCAGCCCCAATCCGTCAGCACATGACTTTGGCAGAACTTAAACCGCACCTACACACGCTGCCCGATGACCCTGACCTCATACCGTATCGAACATCCTATTACGAAGAGCGGTGGGGCTTCTGTATAACCCAAACCCAGAAGGACGCGCTGCCGAACGACACCTACGAAGTCGTCGTCGATAGCGAATTCAAAAACGGTGCGCTCACGTGGGGCGAATATCTGCACCAAGGCAAAAGCGACGATGAAGTGTTGCTCACAGCGCACATTTGCCACCCCTCGCTGGCAAACGATAACTGCTCCGGATTAGCCTTGCTGACACGGTTGTGCGCGGCCCTGTGCCGTCGTAGCACAAAGCTAAGCTACCGGTTCCTATTCGCTCCGGGCACAATCGGCGCAATCTCATGGCTGGCGCAAAACGAGCATCGTGTAGATCGTGTGAAGCACGGGCTAGTTTTGTCGTGCGTCGGAGATGGCGGTGGACCGATTTACAAACAGTCCAGACGAGGCGATGCCATCATCGATCGCGCGATGGCGCATGTGATCTCGCACTCAGGATTGCCTGGCAGAGTGGTACCGTTTTCACCTTATGGCTATGATGAACGGCAGTTCGGTTCTCCAGCATTCGATATGCCAGTCGGCTTGTTTCAACGCAGCGCTTTCGGTACGTTTCGCGAATATCATACCTCGGCCGACAACCTTGATTTCATCGCACCGGATCATTTGGCGATATCTTATGACATCGTCAGTCAGGCCATCGATATCCTCGAAGGTAACAATGTATTCATCAACCTAAATCCGAAATGCGAGCCTCAACTGGGCCGGCGCGGGCTTTATGGAACGATCGGCGGCGACAAAGACGCACCCAAACGCAGCATGGCAATGTTGTGGGTTCTCAACTTGTCGGATGGAAATCACACGTTGCTGGATATCGCTGAGCGCGCCGATCTGCCGTTCTCTGTAATCGCACAGGCCGGTGAGAAGTTATTGTCCGCTGGCCTTCTAGCCGAAGCGGAAACGCCTTCAGGCCGTACATGACAACTCATAAATTTCAGGATTTTAAAGCTGGCCACATGCGGTCCTTCTCGGACATAACCGTGGCCGGCAGCGGCCATGCAATGGCAACAGTTGCGTCATCAAATGGAAAGCCCATGGCTGCGAAGGGCGCATGAAACGCAGAAATAAGATAACTGATTTCAGTCGCATCCATGAGCGTCTGAAATCCGTGGGCGAAACCCTCGGGAATGTAAAGTTGCCGATGATTGCCCGCACTCAACTCGAAGCCTTCCCACTGTCCAAAACTTGTAGAACCTTGACGAACATCGACGATGACATCGAAAATTGCTCCAGCCGTACAACGCACAATTTTGGCCTCACCATGAGGCGCGTTTTGAAAATGCATACCACGTATCGTGCCGCGCCGAACGTTGTAGGACACGGAATGCTGCGGATAGTGCGTCACGAGACCTTCATCAGCCAATTTACGTTCACAGAACGTACGCGCGAAAAAACCACGCTCGTCGGCGTGCTCCTGAAGCGTTATCAAACGCGGACCTTCAATCCGCGTTTTCTGAAACAGCATGTTAACCTCGGTACGTCGGCAAGTACGATTCGCAATTGCACGCGGTCGCTGCGTTTGACCTGCGAAGTATGCAAATCATTGATAAACGAGCAGAGCGTGCATCTAAAGATTTTAGCTGAACAGCACTTCAATGCCAGATCAATCTAATAATTTTTCGCGATCGAGGGCACTGCGAGAAAAAGCCCATCATCTGATACCCGGTGGCGCTCATACCTATGCCAAGGGCGATGATCAGTTCCCAGAGCTTGCGCCAGGATTCATTGCCCGCGGATCAGGGTCACACGTATGGGACATCGACGGCAACGAGTTCATCGAATACGGCATGGGGCTACGGGCCGTCACACTCGGGCACGCGCACAAGGCAGTTCTGACTGCGGTCGCGCGCGAATTGTCAAGCGGATGTAATTTTACGCGCCCTTCGCCGCTGGAAGTCGAATGCGCTGAAACTTTGCTCGACATGATCCCCGCTGCTGACATGGCGAAATTCTGCAAGGACGGATCGGCCGCCACTTCTGCCGCACTAAAAATCGCTCGCGCGTATACGGGTCGTGATCACGTCGCGATCTGCGCGGAACACCCGTTTTTCTCAACTTATGATTGGTTCATGGGCACAACGCCCATGAACGCCGGCGTGCCGGACGCGATACGTCAATTGACGCTAAAGTTTCACTACAACGATCTCTCATCGGTCAGCGCGTTGTTCTCATCCCATCCCGGAAAAATCGCTTGTCTAATGCTTGAGCCATCGCGCCTTGAGGAACCACATGACGGCTTTCTCGATGAATTGAAACGACTATGCCATGCCAACGGCGCGCTTCTCGTATTCGACGAAACGATCACCGGCTTTCGCTGGCACAATGGGGGCGGGCAGACATATTACAATGTGGCGCCCGACTTGTCGTGTTTCGGCAAGGCGCTGGCCAATGGATTTTCGGTATCGGCGCTGGCCGGCAAGCGGGAATATATGCGATTGGGCGGCATCGATCACACCGACCGCGCACGCGTATTCCTGCTGTCGACGACACACGGAGCTGAAACGCACTCGCTGGCGGCGGCTATCGCCACAATGCACGTCTATCAGAATGAACCGGTCATTGAGGCACTTGATCGCCAAGGTCGGAGATTGAAACTTGGATTGCAAGAAGCCGTCGTACGACACGGGCTGCAACGCTACGTTCAAGTCGTCGGCAAACCGTGCTGTCAGTTTTTCAATGCACTTGATCGCGACGGCCGACCGTCGCAAGCATTTCGAACCTTGCTAATGCAGGAAACGATACGCAAAGGCATCCTAGCGCCATCGCTGGTCGTTAGCTATGCCCACTCGGACGATGACATTGCCCGCACCGTCGATGCGTTCGATAACGCGTTTTCAGTTTACGTACGCGCGCTGAGCGACGGGGTCGAACAACATCTTGTCGGTCGCCCGACCGAAACCGTCTATCGCGCCTTCAACAGCCAAGTCTAACGACGCGCGATGCCGAGTCGAACGATCATCACGTCAATGAGAAATTTGTTGAGCACATCGAGATACCATGATCGTCCTCGGCCTTAACGCCTATCACGGTGACGCTTCTGCCTGCCTAGTTCGTGATGGTATCATCATCGCTGCTGCAGAAGAGGAACGCTTCCGCCGCGTCAAGCACTGGGCGGGTTTTCCGTCCCTATCCATTCGCTACTGCCTGCGCGAGGCGGGCGCAGCGCTCGGCGATGTCGAGCATGTGGCGGTCAACTCTGATCCAAAGGTCCATGTCCTACGCAAAGTTGGTTATGCGCTGCGACAGCGGCCGGATCTCGCATTGATCGTTGATCGTCTGCGCAATCAATCCAAACGACAATCCATCGAGTCAGAGTTGGCCGACGCCTTTCCCCAATCACGCTTTCACGGTCGTGTGCATCGCATCGAGCATCATTTGGCACATCTAGCTTCCAGCTTCCTTGTTTCGCCGTTCGAAGAAGCAACTGTTGTATCGATCGACGGGTTCGGCGATTTTTCGAGTGCTGCCTGGGGCACTGGCAAAGGTAACGCCATCGATGTTGATGGACACGTTTACTTTCCACATTCGCTAGGCGTGTTTTATCAAGCGCTGACGCAACACTTAGGCTTTCCGCACTACGGTGATGAATACAAAGTGATGGGACTGGCACCGTATGGGCAGCCCACTTTTCTTCCTGAGATGCGTGAAATCGTGCGCGTCGCCGACGACGGCTCGTTTGCTCTTAATCTCAAATATTTCCGGCACCACAAAGAAAAACTCGATTACGCATGGCGCGGCGGCAGTCCCCATGTCGGAACCCTGTTTTCGCCAGAACTCGAAAACTTGCTCGGCCCCTCTAGAAGCGATAACGAGCCTCTGAACCAACGCCACCGCGACATCGCCCATTCGGTGCAAGCCATGTACGAGGAGGCCTTTTTTCACCTCCTCGAAAAACTCCATGGCCGCTACCAAAACGATACCTTGGCGCTAGCCGGCGGTTGCGCGATGAATTCGGTCGCAAACGGCAAAGTCAAGCGCCGCTCGCCCTTTCGCCGACTTTACGTTCAGTCTGCTGCAGGCGATGCCGGTGGCGCGATCGGCGCAGCAATGCATGTCTGGCATCAGCAGACGGCACGACAAATGCCGTCAAGTTATGGCTCGAAATCGACACTTGCGGGCGACCGGATATCCAATCGCATGGTCATGGACCACGCCTACCTCGGTCCCACCTACAGCGATGAGGAGATTGCAAGGGTTCTCGGCGAATCCACCGCCGAAGTTCTGGCGCAGGGCTGCCACGTCGAACATATGACCGACGAAGACGACTTGTGCCGCCTCGTCGCGACATCGGTCGCCGCCGGACACGTCGTTGGCTGGTTCCAAGGACGCATGGAGTGGGGCCCGCGTGCGCTCGGCAATCGCTCGATCATCGGCGATCCACGCCGCGGCGACATGAAAGATATTCTCAACCTCAAGATCAAGAGACGCGAAAGCTTCAGGCCTTTTGCGCCATCAATCCAGAGAGAGCACGTCGCGCAGTGGTTTGAGGAGGACGACGATGTCCCTTTCATGATGCAGGTATTCCAGGTCAGGGCCGAAAAGCGCGATTTAATACCGGCGGTAACCCACGCTGACGGTTCCGGACGCCTACAAACCGTCTATCGACAGACCAACCCGCGCTATTGGAAACTGATCGAAGCGTTCCGAAATCTGACAGGCGTGCCGATGGTGCTCAACACATCTTTCAACGAGAACGAACCCGTGGTGTGCTGCCCGCGAGAAGCCCTGCACTGCTTTCTGCGCACGAAAATGGATGTGCTGGTGCTAGGCGATCGCCTCGTCACGCGCCCATCCGCTAAAGCACCCGATTCAATAGAGACACAATGCACAGCCAATCCACGTCATCGTTGAGGCTACCTGAGAACAGCGTCGGCAGCACTCCGCAATTGAAGCCGCTGTGCGTTGATCTTGACGGCACGCTGCTCAAAACGGATGCGTTGGTTGAGGGCATCCTCGCCATAATTTCCAGCCCAGGCGCACTGGTAAAAATTCCGCAACTTTTAGTCACGACCCGCGCATCGTTAAAGCAGCGCGTTGCCGAACTGTCGAATCTCGATCCCGCCTTGCTTCCCTACAATCGCGACGTACTCGACTATGTCGACCGGGAAAAGCGACGCGGCCGCCCGATCGTTCTGGTCACCGCCGCCGACCAACGTATCGCGCACGCCATATCGGACCATCTTGGTATTTTCGACGAGGTCATTGCGTCCGACGGCAATCGCAATCTGAAAGGAGAAGAGAAAGCCTCAGAACTTGTTCGCCGTTATGGACGCCAAGGTTACGACTATGTCGGTAATGACAGAACCGATCTGCCTGCCTGGCGCGAAGCCGACTCGATCATCATGGTCGATACATCGACGTCCGTTGCAAGCGCGGCACGAGCCGCCGGAAATATCGCTGCTGAATTCTGTCACGACAGCTCATTCGTCAAGTCGGCGCTTCGGGCCATGCGCCCGCATCAATGGGTCAAAAACGTTTTGGTTTTTGTACCATTATTGGCAGCCCAATCCCTGACCGACGCATCCGGATTCCTCGGCGCGTTGATGATGTTTGTCGCCTTTTGCGCCTCCGCGTCCGCAATTTATTTGATCAACGACCTATTGGACCTAGCTGCCGACCGCAGCCATCCGCACAAGAAAAACCGGCCCTTCGCCAGCGGCACACTTGCGCTCACATCTGGCGCAGTACTCGCGACAGCACTTCTGGGTCTCGGCATTGCCCTGTCGGTCGCCACAGGATCGGTTGCAATTCTACTGGCATACGCGACCATATCGCTCGCATATTCGGTTGCGCTGAAGTGCTACCCGCTGCTCGACGTATTTATCCTAGCGCTGCTCTACACACTGCGCATCATTGCCGGCGGCATTGCCTCGGGGCACCTCGTAACGCTGTGGCTGCTGGCCTTCTCAGGATTTACATTTTTAAGCTTGGCACTGGTCAAGCGCACCGGCGAATTAATGCTTCTACAATCGTCCGCCGTCGCCGGCGCAAATTTGCGCCGTGGCTATGAACCGGCCGATATCGGCAGCTTGCAAATGTTCGGGGTCGCCTCGGCATTTGCATCCAGCGTGGTCCTCGCACTTTTCGTCAACAGAGTTGCGGAGCTTCAGCAATACCGATCGCCAGAAATTCTATGGGGCTTGGTGCCGCTGATTTTATTTTGGCAACTGCGGCTCTGGCTCTCGACCCAGCGAGGTCACATGCATGACGACCCCATCGTCTATGCCGCCCGCGATTGGGTTTCATGGCTGGTCGCGATCGGTGCTTGCATTCTCTTGTTGCTCGCTTCTCAGAACGTCAGGCTTTGGTAGAAGTTGCGCCACAAGCAACAATTCAATCTGCAACCTGTGCACTCCATGCCCATCACACTGATGCACTGTTGAAGACAAGTATGAGGCCCGTGATGATTAACCCCAAACCTAAAGCGCCGACCAAATTAACGCGTTCGTTGAACATCAACGCACCCATAACGATTAGCACCGTTTGAGTACCAAACGTGATCAGCGTATAAGCCTTGCTAACGGGTGCCGTCCGCAGAACAATCGCGTAAATCACAAACGAAGCTGCGTAAACCGCCATTGCCGCTAGGGGCAAAACCAATTGCGACATGCGCAAAGTCGCATCGAGCGACTGATCTGAATTGGCATACTGCTTCAGTAGAATACTGGCCGTGGCGTTACCGACAATCGCTGCAAGAATGAGCCAAACGGTAGCAATGGTCACGACAGGTCCTTTCGACGGAAAACAAGAAGTTCATGCGCGTAGGCGATACGCCGATATGCGCATTCCTCAATCAGAATAAGATCATGTTGATTGGCCCAGCTTTTGATATCACTGAGTGGAACGTAGTGGATGATATCGTGCGCCAAAATCAGATCGTGCAGTCGATTGAACAAGCTCATCCACAAAGGACGCCGTCCCATATCCTTGTATATCAGCAACCCTCCCGGCGCGACGGCGTTGGCGCATTCGAAAAAAAATCCATGTTGAGCGTTCGGCTCAACATGATGCATGACGTCAATGACCGTCACGACATCGAACGGGGAGTCACCAAGTTCGGAAATCGATTGCCGCTGGAGAAATCGCACATCGACACCGAATAATTTTTTGGCGGCCGCACGTGCAACGTCGATAGCTTTGCCGTTGACGTCAATGCCAATACCCGATGTAATGCGTCGCTCAAGCGCCATCGTAATCAGGATGAGCCCAATCCCGCAGCCGACATCGAGAACTCGCATATTGGCGGGCACATGGCGCAGGATCGGTTCGGTTGGGCAAATCGTAGGGCGATAGGTCACCATAAGGCGCTGCAACCAAGGCGCCTCTCTGTACGCCGCCTCGATACGCTGCATCTGCGTCTGCGCATCATCGTTTTGATGGGCATCGACTGCCGGTCCACCAAGCATAGATGTCATTCTTTTCCCAATTCGAGCAACGCAGTATTGTTCTTTGAAAGAGTAGTTGAACGCGTGACCAAAGCTCACTCACTGGCAAGCTTGCTGGCGCGTCCCGCCAAGTACAAGCGGTCAAGCCTTTGGCTAGGCATTATGGCATCGTTTTTGTTCGTTTGCCTGCTCATCTTAGTGGTGATGGTTTACGGCCCGCCTGCCATCTTAATGGCGCCCTGGGATCATTTCCTGCTGCTGGACGAGGCATGGCGTATTCGATCTGGCCTCATACCGCATACAGATTTCTATAATCCCATCGGGCCGCTCACGTATCTGCTGGTCGCGGCGGGCGAGGCGCTCGGCCACGCGAACATCGCTGCGATATCACATGGCGCAATCATTTTTGCGGTCGTCGCTTTACCATGCATAATATTAGTTGCGTTCAGTCGACTGCAACCATGGCTGGCATGTTTGGTCGCCGTTTTTCTCATCACTTTGGCGCTGGCGGTGCGCCCCCTCGGCTTCACGGAACAGGAAACCAGTTATGCCATGCTGTACAATCGGCAGGGATGGGTGCTGCTATCAATCCTGCTGCTACAATCCTGTATCCCGATTGCGTCCAAATGCAGATCACTTGGCTATATCGATGAGACGCTCGGCGGCTTGCTTCTGAGCCTACTCTTCTTCTGCAAGATTAGCTTTTTTATCGTCGCGTGCGCAGCCGTCGCAGCGCGCATCATTTGGCGCGGCAGCATAGAGGTTGAAAAGTCGCTCACGCTGATTACCGCATTCTTTTCCATCGTCGCTCTGTTTGCCGCGATGAGTTGGGTTGGACTTTTTTCTTATTTACAAGACATCTCAATGGCCGCAGCCGCTCAAGACATCACGTCCCGCTGGCGAGAAATTAAAACGCTTATATTGGGCGCTAGAATACCGCTGGCCGGATTCGCGGTCATCGGCTTAATGAGTTTAGCCGCTGCGCGCCATGCTCATGCTATGTGGTGGTCATATGCACAACTCTTGGCCACCGGCGCACTTTTTCTTGGCGCAACATTGTTGTTGTCGGCCGGCAACGCGGGAGAATCGAGCGGGCGAGACTTGCCACTTCTGTTCGTTGGCACTGTCGTCGTTGCAAACGTGTTATGCAAAATCTCAAACACCCACATCAAACTGACGAGAAACCTGAACTCAGCCATACTCATTCTGAGTTCGGTTCTATTTCTGTTGCCTACGATGGCGCGAGACGTTGCAAGCATCGCAAAGCTGCTCCAAAACGGCGGCGCCTCAAACACGGCGAGCGACGCAGTGATAACCTTTAAAAGCAAACACCTCGATGGCTTCTTGATCCGCTCGGATGTGACATGGAAAACGGTTTTTACCCGCTCCGCCCAAGTGCCGGAATGGATAGACGATGGCTTGACCCTACTAAACGAAACGGTAGATGAAAAAAGCCGACTGGCGGTCTTGGGTTACGGCGATCCGTTTTCGGCGACGTTAGGTCTGCCACCTGCTCACGGAATGCCCATCTGGTTGGTTCCCAATATCTCGTTCAATCGGCATTCCCATCCCACGTCACAAACCGTTCTCGGAAACGCCGACTATGTCATGGTGCCCGTTATCAGCTCGACAAATCAGGGATGTTGCCAGGAATTTGTTGAAGAGTTGATGGCTGTATATGGGATTTATCTGTCACAGCATTTTACTCAAACCAAGCAAAGTCAGCATTGGACGCTTTACCAGCGCAACGAAAACGGCGGTCAACAATTGAACGGTGGCAACTAAGGGTCGATGGTCATCGGGCGTAGTGAACAACAGCGACAACTCGGTGCCGAAGCAAATGAAAACCAATGCGAAAGAAGCAACCCAAGGTTAATCCCGACCCAGTCACTCTCAGACATGCCAAATGAATTGAACTACAGACCACAACACGCTATAATAAAACACTTTATTAGAATTGATACGTATCGTATCTTCAGTTGCATATGAGTGGGGATTGTACCGTGCAGAATCCTGAATTGCCGTCTACACAAAGTGAAGGCACAGAGAAAAATAAGGCGCTGGCAGTGTCGCGTCGCAATTTTGCAGCCGCAATTGCCCTCGTTGGCGCAGCTATGGTTCCTACACGTGCCGAAGCTTCCATTTTCGATCTTCTCCGTAGATTTCGGCCACGTACACCCCCAACGCCACCAACAGATCATAAGTGTTTTCTGGCGGGGACGTTCGTTCAAACGCCAAATGGCGAGCGTGATGTCAGTGAATTATGTACCGGCGACCTGATTTTGACGTTGAGTGGTCAGGAGCGATCAATCAAAAGTATAACGCAGACCAAATTTTTCGCCGCGACAGATGCCACGTGGGCTGAAAGCGTCCTCCCGGTTAGAATTAAAAGGGGTGCATTGGGCTTTGCAACTCCCAAGCGCGACTTATTTATTTCTCGCAACCACGCTTTGTACATCGATGGTTTGCTAATCCCTATTTCGAGCTTGATTAATGGCGTTTCAATTACGGTCGAAATGCCCATTGACGTCACCAGTATCGACTATCACCATATTGAATTAGCCACCCATGATGTGATCCTGGCAGAAGGCGTCGCTTGCGAAACACTGATGCCTACCGTCGCACGATCCGCAATCAGCGCTGATGCGTCGGCCTCGCAAGACAGCGCCTTGGCTTATCAGAGCCAACCAACATCGTCTGTTGCACCCATTGCAGCATACAATGGCCGGCGCGCAATCTTGCGATCGCGTCTGCGCAGCGCTGTGTTACCGATTGCCGACATTCGTATGCCTCTTGATATAGTCAGAGACCGTCTCGAAGACCGAGCTGACGCGATGGGTCAAGCCGCTTAGCCGTTACACCATACAGACCTATTGTTCGTTGGAGCTGGTGCGAAATATTTTTTGGTTCGGCGGTCGTGGTAGATAATTTGCGCTGCCCGGCGTGGCGACCGTCGCAAAGTCTGTGTGCGCATACGTTAACCGAGACTTGATAGAACCACGCTTAGCTATGGCACTTATGATAGAAGGGCTACAAATCGAGCCGTGCGGCTGGTGCAACAAATGTCACGCTTTGTCCTATCCATTTTGTAGGCTCTCCAACGTTGACAAAAAATTTCCACGTCAAATATCAGTTCTTTGGCAATGTAACGGAGTGAGTTCAATACTTTGGGTCGTGTAATGAGTAATTTAGACAATACCAAATCAATCGCGCTGGATAGCCAACACGCTCATAGTCCAACTCCAAATATTAACTTGGACGACATTTGGCGCATTGCCCGGCGTAATGCGATGCTCATAACCGCTACCAGTTTGATAGGATTGGCTATCGGCACCATCATTCTCCAGTCAACGCCTCCCACTTATAGTTCGACATCAGTATTGCTCATCGAAACTCGCAAAGTTCGAGCATTGCAGGATGCATACGTATTTTCCGGCGATAATTATGGATCGACCGAAACCGATTTGTCATCGCAAATCGAATTGCTCAAATCTGATGCCATCGTCGGACGTATCGTTGACAAACTAGGCCTTGCCAATTTCGCACAGCCTGCATCTGACCCAACAGCAACGCCGCTGACGAACACCGAAACGCAACACGCGCGTGCCAATGCAATATCATCTGTAAAATATGGTCTGGATATTCGCAGAATACCAAAGACGATGGCGTTGAGCATTTCCTACACCAGTGGAGACAGGCAAGCCGCCGCCGCCATCGCGAATGCAACCGCCGAAGCCTATATAGAGGATCAACGGCTTGCCCATAAAGATGCAGCACTGCGGGCAACGACCTGGCTCAACGAACAACTCGCAGAGATTAAAGAACTCGTCAAAAACGCCGAGGAAGCTGTCCAACAATACAAAACGTCCCGAGGGCTAGTTTCCACCGACGGTACGCTGGTTCAAGATCGAAGATTGACTGAAGCAAACCGCCAGTTGATGGCGCTCCGCGAGGAAGTGGCGGCTTTTTCCACGCGTTACGAGCAAGTCCAAAAAATTATCTCCAATAAAACTGATGCCGCATTCACTCAGGAGCTCGCAGCTGACCCGATCGTACTGCAACTGCGCGCTAAATATGTAAGCCTACTCTCCGATGAGCGCACAAACTCCATCAAACTAGGAGAAAATCATGCCGTGGTCGCGCGGCTGCGCAAACAAAAGGATGCTGTAGAGCAGTCAATCCGCTCGGAACTGGAACGGATCGCGACCACTTTGAGCAAAGAGTTGGAATTGGCGCGCGCGCGCGAAGCCAAACTGACCAGTGAGTTCGATCAGCAGACGGTAGCCAACTCGCAATCGGCCGAAGTCCAAATCGAGCTGCGCGAACTGGAGCGCCGCAGCGACGCATACAAGAAAATGTACAATGACCTTTTTCAACGCCACCAAAACGCTTTGCAACAGCAGTCACTTGATGAGCGAAACGCTCGCATCATAACGCCCGCTATTGCTGCAACCCAAAAGAACGGACCATCCGCGCCGCGCATTTTGGCTTTATCTCTGCTGCTCGGTGGCGCAGCTGGTGGCACATTGGGCTTACTGCGCGCGTTTGGCGATCGAACAATCCGGACCAAAAATCAAATCCAAACCGAACTTGGACTTCAATCGGCGTGGATCCTACCGCTCTTGTCGAGTAGTGACTTGGCCCAGACGAGAACGAAGACCGCTGACGACAGCGCACGCAAGGCACCCGATCGCGAAATCCGCAACGCTGGAACGATAATGCGCGTCACGCTAGACCGAACGAACTCGCAATTCTCGCAGGCGATGCAGGCCATCAAGTTGGACCTAGACCAAACTTTTCCAGACAGGCGCTGCCGCACGATTGGTGTCGTTTCTCTGCACACCGACGATGGCGCGACGACCGTTGCGAAAAACTTCGCCTCGTTACTGGCTCGCACGGGCGCAAGAACCCTGCTTGTCGATGCGGACATCAAAGACCACGAACTGACCACGTTGCTGGCTCCCGGCGCCAAGCGTGGGCTGATCGAAGCGACGAGCCATCCGAATTCGACACCCCTACATGATGTCACGTTTGAAGAACGAGATTCCCGCCTCCACGTCTTGCCGGTCGAGACAAACGGCGACACATCCTACACGGCAGACTTTCTCGCTAGCACCGCGATGAAAGCGCTGATTGATAGGTCCACAGAAGTTCATGACTACCTGGTCATAGATTTGCCGCCGATGCTTCAGGCTCTCGATGCCCAGGCTATTGCGCCCTATCTCGACGCACTGCTGATTGTTGCAAGCTGGGGCCACACACAGTCAGCTATAGCGCATCAGGCAATCAGCAATGATCCCGTTATACGCGCCAAGTGCCTGGGCGTGGTGATCAACAAAACGGATATGCGTAAACTTCGCCACTACCAGTCGAACGACGTGCACATCAGTTGAACGCACTCGTACGTCGCTAAGCGTTCGCTGATCGCGGCCAACCGCACGGTGCCGACGAATGCCCGAGCGTCGGGTGGAACCGACGGCCCAAGACGACGCACTTTCTCAATGGCGTGGTATCAATTGCCCAAGGCTCGGATAGAGTCACGTGTGACCAACGCATCGACCGAGACGCCGGCAACGGTGCTGGTGATTAAGCGCGCATACCCAAGGAACTTCTCAACCTCAACAGCATCGGCATTTGCGACGTAAATGATATCTTTATGTCGCATAGGAAATTGATCGGACGCGAAAAACATCGATGGGTCGCGATAATTCGCTCTATAGATCGTAGGAATGAGATTTTGATCCGGCGGAAAAGCGCCGAGATTCATACCAAGCCGTTCTAGCACTTCGCGGTATTCAATGCGGTAGAGAAAGACTTGGCTTGGATTGGCTCTCGTATCAAGAAGCCCGCCAGCACGTGCTACGGCCTCAGTCAGCGACAACCGTTCGCTTTCAAACGGAAATCTACCCGTCAACTCTTGCGTTTGCGTCACGTTGCCAAGAGCGCCAAGCGCAATAAACGTCTGCTGCTGACGATACAAATAGATGATATCTCCCGGCTTGACGAAAACATTCTCGTTAGATGAGTTGATCAGCCTGGGGAAGAAGACAGTGGCGCGCTTGTTGCCACGCTGCAGCGTCACAAACGTTTCGTATCCTGGGTGTTTCAAACCCGCTTTAGCAACGATATCGAGAATACGTTCTCCACCTGGCTTGATTTTTTGTTTGAAGCTTGCAGACGCCGCGTCACCGAAAATAGCTACGTCCGTAGCATTCTGTTCTTGCAGTGCGATCACGACTTGCGGCTCGACGGCCCGCTTGGAAAGACGCTGCTCTATGTCCCTCTGCACTTGAGAGATGGCGCGCCCCCCAGCACGAACCTCTCCGGCAAACGGCACCGAGATGTTACCCTTGAAGTCGATCGTTTGTGGCGGCAACGTGATGTAGTTGCCGGGACGATTGGTTGTCGTTTCGGTCGGCGCAAACAAACCTTCGCCAGAGGATTCGAAAATACTGATTGTAATGACATCGCCAACACCGAGGCGAAGCTCAGGCGCTGTCCCCTTTCCTACTCCAAACGTGCGGAAAAAAGATTCCGGTCCAACCTCGACGAGGTTATCCAAAACCGGCTTATTGATATCGAGCAATACATATTCGAGAGCGACCGCGCGACGGTTCTCAACGATAGCCTCTGATGCTTCGCGATCAATCACGTAATGATTAGGGCCACCGACAGGCAACTGAACGCACCCGGAAGCTAGCAATGCCGCCGCACTAGCCACTCCATTGCGCAACACTAATCGCATTCTGCCCACACCTGAGAGAACCATGAACGGCCAATTCCGGAACCGTTACGCAGACAAACAACCTTCCCAAACGCTGCTGAACAAGAGGTGTGCAAAACCAAGAATGGTCCCTGGATAGCAAGCCTTTACTCACGCTGACTGATGTTCGAAGGCCTATGCCCACTGAACCGCGTTGCAACTGTGTAGCGGACCCTAAGGTGATTCGTGCCATTATCTGTTGCAGGAAGGCGCCAGTTCTGCCCGAATCTAGCGGCCTGAATAACCCCAATCGTTTGCCGTTGCGCTCGGCTACGACTCAAAGTCGAAAAACACTGCCGGTTCTGCACCTCCGTCGTTGTTAATCTAAATGATAATTGATCAATTTCTCGGCCTCTATTTTCCTTCATGATCTAGCGCGCGCGTCAGCTCGGCATCTGGCGATTGCGCGCCGATAATATCTCCTCAAAAATGACAACCGCAGGCATCTCTTGCTAAAATCGCATCACGTAAGAATCCGAGTCGTGTTTCTAAACCGGTATTTTTATCCCGACCATTCGGCCACCAGTCAGATGTTGTCAGACTTGGCCTTTGCGCTCGCTGAGAATGATTTTCGAGTGTCCGTTATCACGAGCGCTCAGCGCTATGACGATCCCGACGCGCGCCTAGCGCACTATGAAACCATGAACAGCATCGATGTCTATCGCGTTTCGACCACCCGTTTTGGCCGTTTAAACATTCTCGGCCGCGCCATAGATTATCTGACTTTCTACGCATCAGCATCGCGCAAGCTTTGGCAATTGGCGCAGGCCGGTGACGTGATCGTTGCCAAGACGGACCCACCAATGCTGTCGGTCATCGTCGCGCCGATCGCACGCGCCAAGCGAGCCTCTCTGATCAATTGGTTGCAGGACATATTTCCAGAAGTCGCGCAACTAAGCCACGACGGGCACGGCTATGTGATGGGGCAAATCTACGGCGCTTTGGCCGCCTTTCGATCACGGTCTCTGCAATCGTCGGCACTTAACGTTGTGCTAGGCCAGCGCATGGCAACGAAAGTGCGCGCGCTCGGCGTGCATCCCGACAAGATCCGTATCATTCACAACTGGGCAGACGGAAGGGCGATAACTCCCATCAAACCGGCGGACAATCATCGACGCGCTGCGTGGGCACTGACTGAAAAGTTTGTTGTTGGATACTCGGGCAATCTTGGACACGCCCACGACTATCGCACCTTTCTCGAGGCCATGCGCCTGACCGAGGTTGCTTCGCAAGTCTCAGCGGCCGCCGCATCCGGAGCCAGCCAGCCGCAACACACTCCCGACATACATTGGTTGTTTATCGGTGGCGGCATCAACCTAAAACGTTTGCAAGAAGAAGCCCGAAACTTTGGTTTACTAAGCGTTCGATTTCAAGATTACGAACCGCGCGAAAATTTGTCTGAGTCGCTATCTGCCGCCGACATCCACCTCGTGACACTCCAGCCGAAACTGGAAGGACTAATCGTCCCAAGCAAATATTACAGCATCTGTGCCGCTGGACGCCCTACCATTTTCGTGGGCGATCCAGATGGCGAAATAGCCCGAATACTAAAACATGATGAGGCCGGATATACCGTCTCGCCCGGCAACGGTGCAGAACTAGCTACCTATATTCTCCAGTTGGCGCGCGACCCAATGCGCATACAGGCACTCGGAAATAATGCACGCCGATCATTTGAACGGTCCTACGATCACCAACGCGCAATGAAGGAATGGCTGGAAGCAATCGAGAGCGTTGCCAATCCATAACCTGCCGAGTTGGATTCATGCGTTCAAAATAAACAAGCCGCTATCTGAAAGCGGCGTTTTAAAAACGAGCAATTTCGCAGACGATAATTATACAAACTTGCTTTCTTCGTCGATGACGCTCAAACCGCAGTCACCGCCTGCGCTTCAAGCCGTGCCTTCAATGGACGATTGAGAAAATCGAGCAACACGACCAAACGATCTTTCTCGTCCATCTCGATGATCGTCGCGACCAAACCCTCCAATGCACCGCTATTCATGCGCACTTGCTGGCCAATACGATAGGGACGTTCCGGCCGCACAATCGCGCCGTTAATTTCCCGCGCCTTCAGGCTTGCGATAAAGGACGCATCGATAAAGGCTAATTTTTCGCCACAGCGCACTAAAGAGCGAACGCCGTAAGTCGATAGCAATGTGCGCCATTCAGAAAGGTCTGGATTGATTTCGACGAACATGTAGCCGGGAAACATCGGTCTTAGCACTTCACAAGAGCGACGAGCGTGCCGTAAAGTTTTGCGCACGACGGGACAGTAGGCGACGAAGTTTTGTCGCTGAAGATTGCTCATAGCAAACTTTTCGCGATGCGGATGGGTGTTAATGACCGCCCATGGCAAGGCCTTTGGCTGATGCCGTGCTGTCTTTGGTCGGTTATCGCACACGTGCATTGTCAAAATTCGCCGGCTACGCAGGAACTCGTCAGGGTCTTCTATCAGAAAAAACAATGATATTCGCTAACGACAATCAGCATGCGATAAATCGAACTGACCTATAGTCGCTATTATCGTCTATTTCATTACCACCAAATTTTAGTCCTTCCAGGATCAGAGCTGCATGAATCAAGCCACCGTCAATCGTACCTCACGCGACGCTTTGTGTTGTAGATACCAATCATAGGCATGACGCAGTCCCGAATTCAAATTGTATTGCGGCCGCCAGCCGGTGGCGAATAGCCTGCTGACATCCAGTACTTTACGAGGAGTGCCGTCGGGCTTGGAAGGATCCAATTGAATCGAACCCTTAAACCCCACGATCTCGGCGATGAGTTGGGCCAGTTCCAAAACAGTCGTGTCTTGACCACAGCCAATATTGATCGGCGCTTCGCCGGCATAATAGGTCAAGAGATGCACCATGGCATCGGCAGCATCGTCCACATGCAGAAACTCTCGACGCGCTGAGCCTGTCCCCCAAATCGTGAGAACAGGATCGTTGCGTTCGCGCGCTTCGTCGGTCCGGCGCAACAAGGCTGGAACAACGTGGCTCTTCTCGATATCGAAATTGTCCCAAGGTCCATAAAGATTGGTCGGCATAGCTGAAATGAAATCGGCGCCATACTGGCGTCGATATGCAGCACACAATTTCAATCCGGCAATTTTGGCGATTGCGTAAGCTTCGTTAGTGGGCTCAAGCGACCCCGTCAAAAGGGCGTTCTCGCTAATAGGTTGGGGGGCAAATTTTGGGTAAATGCAGGACGAGCCAAGGAACAACAGTTTCTCGACACCTGTGGCAAAAGCCGAGTTGATCACGTTAGCTTCAATCATAAGATTGTCATAAAGGAATTCGGCAGGGCTCGCCGCGTTTGCAGCGATACCGCCGACCTTTGCAGCGGCGAGAATGACCGCATCCGGCTTGTTGCACCCAAACCAGGATTGCACATCGACCTGCCGGCGCAGATCGACATCGTTGCGCCCAACCGTCAAAACCTCGCACCGCTCGCGCGCCAATCGCTGAACGAGCGCACGACCGACCATGCCATTATGGCCGGCCACGAAAACGCGTCTGCCTTTGAGCACATAAGCATTTCTCATGTCTAATTCCGTCATGCTTACCTCGCGAGAGTGCGCGCCCACAAAGCGTGATCGAATTCAACGCGCAGAGCGATCATGTCGCCAACTTTCGCGGTCAATCAGCGCCAGATCGACTGCTACCATTTCCCTGACAAGCTCTCGGAACGAAGTTTTATGTTTCCAGCCGAGCTTGGTGCGCGCTTTCGTAGCATCGCCAAGCAGTTTATCGACTTCTGTTGGGCGGAAGTATCGAGCATCGATCTTGACAAGAATGTCACCGGTCTTTGCGTCTCGCCCAACTTCGTCAACGCCCGCACCTTGCCAAGTAATTGCGCGGTCGACTTCGGCAAATGCCAATTCGACAAACTCTCGCACGGAATGGCACTCGCCGGTTGCCAGCACGTAATCGTCGGCTTGCGGTTGTTGTAACATGGCCCACATACCGATGACATAATCCGCAGCATGTCCCCAATCGCGCAACGAATCTAAATTACCTAGATGCAGCACTTTCTGGAGGCCGCGTTCGATTCCGGCCACTGCGCGCGTAATTTTGCGCGTGACAAATGTTTCCCCGCGAAACGGCCCTTCATGATTGAACAGAATACCATTCGAGGCATGTATGCCGTATGCTTCGCGATAATTCACAGTGATCCAATAAGCATACAACTTGGCGGCCGCATAAGGCGATCGGGGCTGAAACGGCGTGGTTTCGTTTTGCGGCCCTTGGCTGGAGTTGCCATACAGCTCCGACGTCGATGCCTGGTAAAACCGAACCCGATCTTCCATCTTCAATATCCGGATGGCTTCCAGAAGACGTAGCGTTCCCAAGGCATCTGCGTTGCCAGTATATTCGGGCGTCTCGAAACTGACTTGCACATGGCTCTGTGCCGCCAAATTGTAAATCTCGTCCGGTTCCACTTCTTGAACTAAGCGAATGAGATTGGTCGAATCTGTCAAATCGCCATAGTGCAAAAAGAACTTGGTCTCGTGCTCGTGAGGATCGGAATAAAGATCGTCCACTCGGGCGGTATTGAACGATGATGACCGACGTTTAACGCCGTGAACCTCGTATCCCTTTGCCAGAAGCAGACGGGATAAATGAGCACCGTCTTGTCCGGTAACACCGGTAACCAAAGCTTTCTTTGTCATTTAATCCGAATGTATTGAAAGATGGATCGTGATCAACAGGTCTGTCGGAAAGGGATACGTCGGAAGACGGCATCCTACAAGCAGTCCGCATGACCGAGCTGCCAAATATTATTACATATCGCGCTATGGTTTACAGAACTTCCAGAAAACCCGACATGAGCGTCAAACCCATGTCACAAAGGTGAACCGGCATCGAAAGCGCCTCGCGCAATGCCAATCTAGCAATACCTGTGATCAACGTCCTTTAACCGCGCCGATCTCGATCGCCCCGACAAAGCGGGATAGCAATGCGTCATTGCACGCAACGTAGATTTTCAATCCCAATCCGGCTTCCCACGGCGCTGCTGTTTGACGGTACTGCGCACAGCTTTCGCTTTGATGCGGCGCTCTTTCGATGCCCGCGTCGGTCGTGTTTTGATGCGCCGCTTGGGCTCGACCAAAGCTTCGACAATCAAGTCCTTCAACCGCTTGCGCGCATCGGAGCGATTCATCTCCTGCGTGCGAAATTGATCCGCTTGAATGATGAGTATACCGTCAAGCGTGAGACGGCGTCCTGCCAATTGCATGAGCCGAGCTTTAGCCGCGGGAGGGATTGAAGTGTTAGCTGCTAGATTGAACCGCAGTTCAACCGCAGTCGAAACCTTATTGACGTTTTGCCCACCCGGCCCCGATGAGCGCACGAAGCGCTCTTCCAATTCGCTATCATCGATGTCAATACGCGCATCAATACGCATTTAAGTCAGCCTTCTCATCGGCTTTAGATCGCGCAGGATTTCGCGCGCCGCGTTCATACCCGGCACGCCAGTCACACCCCCACCAGGATGCGCACCCGACCCGCATAAATAGAGACCTGAAACCGGCATGCGATAGTTGGCATGACCTAGGACAGGACGTGCAGAAAACAACTGACCGAGATGGAGTTGCCCGTGAAAAATATCGCCATCGATCAAACCAAAGCGACGCTCCAAATCGAGCGGTGATAAGATCTGTCGATGTAGCACAGCGCTTCTGAAGTTCGGCGCATGCAGGCTCATCGTCTCAATGACAACATCGGCAAACGCTTGCCTCTCTTCCGGGTTCGCCCAGCTACGACCATCCGGCAAATGTGGCGCAACATGTTGGACGAAAAGACTGGCGACATGCTGGCCGGGTGGAGCCAGAGTGTCGTCCAAAGTTGAAGGAATCAACATTTCGATCACCGGCGCCTTCGACCATCCCGACATGCGCGCGTCAATATAAGCGCGTTCGAGGTAGTCCATCGACGCGCCGATGATGATACCGGCTGCATGGTGATTTTGGCCGTGCGTTCCAGGCCGACACGTAAAATCAGGCAGCTCTGACAAGGCTACATTCATACGGAACGTTGCAGAACCTGTTTTGATTGCAATAAAAGGCTCACGCAACGCGTCATCGATATCACCATCAGCAATCAAATCGCGAAATAACAACTTGGGACTGACGTTCGCGGCAACACTGCGCGCTTGTATCATCTCCCCCGACGCCAATGCGACGCCTGTGGCACGACCCTTCTCGGTCACGATGCGCTCGACCTGTGCATCGGTGCGCACCTCAGCACCGCTTGCGATCGCAGATTTGGCCATCGCCTGCGTGATCGCACCCATGCCACCGATCGCGTGCCCCCACACACCTGACTTGCCGTTCACCTCGCCGAAACAATGATGAAGAAGGACGTACGCCGTACCTGGCATGCTGGGAGAAGCGTACGCACCAACAATCCCATCGAATGCAAACATCGCCTTGACGGTATCGTTCTCAAACCATCGACTGAGAAAATCAGCAGCGCTCGAAGTAAAGAGTTCCAGCAACTGACGCTGATCTGCAAGAGAAAGACCGAGCATGCGTCGCCCAATCACCCCACCCTTGATCAGATCGAGGATCCCGCCACCAACGTTGGGCGGCGTTCTCGTGATGAGATCTCGCAAAACATTGGCCGAGCGTTCAAGCGCAGCATCGTAACGCGGATAAGCTTCCGCATCTCGGGCCGATAACTTCGCTATGGCAGCAACGCGACCGGCAAAATTATAAGGCAACTGCACACTGTTCGTCGCATCGATCGGCCAAAAATTTCCCTGCGGACGCTCGACGATCTCCAGTCCAAATCGCTGCAATTCAAGATCTGCAATGACCTTAGGATTGAGGAGGCTGACCGTATAGGACGCGACAGAATTTCGAAAGCCCGGCGCAAATTCTTCCGTTACCGCAGCCCCGCCAACGACAGCATTTTTCTCCAGAACAATTGTGCGCAGACCGGCACGCGCAAGATACGCGGCTGTGGTTAATCCGTTATGGCCGCCACCAACAATCACTACATCGTAGATATCTGATCTCATGCCAAACTTGTCGCGTAATGACTGACGAAATAGCATGTGCGCACTGACACAAGCAGGCGTTGATAACTCGTCATGAGCAATACGTCTCGACCTAATTGGAACGTATTGTAACGAAATGAGTTGGTTTAACGAATCGTTTATGGAGTCAGTCTAGCGTCGTATTCAACCGAACGAAGCCTTCGTTAGGCGAGCGAGGACGGCATGGCTGTAAGATCTGAGCGCATCACGATAACTGCCCAGATACAGAATGACTACGATCTTCGCCCTCGCGTCATTGGACTGATGATTGCGAGCTTAACACCTGCTATTTTCTGGACTGGAATTATAGCTGGTATGGCCAATTTGGCGGGTGCTGACATTGAGCGCTCAGCACTTATGTTGTGCGGCGTTGCCACGGCGCTATTTGCGGGCGTCGCATGTGCTCCAATCATCTTTCGCAAATAACCGAATTTGATTTTAGTTTCCCTGTCAGCAACAAAAATACGAAGCCATTACCTTGCGACATAGCTAGAGATTTAGCGCACGCGCAAGAACACGCCATATCATACATGCGAGAATTTATCGACGCCTTCGGTCGCTGCTCTCAAATTGGTCTGATCTTCTATAAAATAATACGCACATCACTTCCGATAATTAAAAGTGCGTCATGACATCATCGAAGAAAGCATACTATTATGCCACCGCGCGCGCTTTGGGACGCACAAGCGCCATGTAGTCGTTCAGCAAAGCTTCGCTAATCGCGCTTGGTTGATATCTGAACGTTCCGATCTCGGATACCGGCGTAACCTCGGCAGCTGTACCGGTGATAAAGCATTCGCTAAATGTACCAAGCTCTTCTGGCATGATGGCGCGCTCGACGACCTCAATGCCGCGCGCCTTCGCAAGTGCAATCACGGTGCGCCGTGTGATGCCGTCCAGGAAGCAATCGGGATCGGGCGTGTGGATCACGCCGTCTTTGATGAGAAATACATTCGCGCCGGTGCACTCAGCGACACGACCACGATAATCGAGCATTAATGCATCGGAGTATCCGGCGCGTTCAGCGCGATGCTTTTCGATCGTGCAGATCATATACAGACCGGCAGCCTTTGCCTTGCACGGCGCACACGCAGGATCAGGTCGCCGATATGTGGCGTGGGTGAGCCTTATTCCTTTCAGACGCTGCTCCATGGGAAAATAAGATCCCCAATTCCAAGCCGCGACGGCCAGATGTACTTTCGACATTTGCGCCGAAACACCCATCTGCTCGCTTCCACGCCATGCGAGCGGGCGCACGTAGCAGTCGGACAAATGATTTGCCTTAACAACGTCGCGACAAGCCTGATCAATTTGATCAACCGTGTATGGTATCTCGAAATCCATAATCTTGGCCCCGTCGATGAGGCGCTGCGAGTGCTCGCTCAATTTAAAAATTTCGCCGTCGTACGCGCGCTCGCCTTCGAACACGGCGCTGGCATAGTGCAGGGCGTGCGTAAGGACATGCACCTTTGCATCCCGCCAAGGCAGCAAATCACCATCAAACCAAATCAAGCCGTCGCGATCGTGATAAGGAACCAAGTCTGCCATGCCGTCCATTGTCCCTAAAAAAAGATCGCCAACGACTAATCCGCAGTCTTTACCAATGTACACAGGCTATTTTCATGGCCGCACATTTGGCTAAACTAAAACTTGCTTCGCAGAGCCATAGACGCACAATGGAGCGACGGCAAGACGTTCGCGAGCGCGATTTCTTAATTGATTTGACTTGAAACCTGTAACAATCAAGGCCAATAAGTCAACATGGCTGACATAATTTCCAATCGCCCATCACGGCCCCAATCGGCACGGCAAACGTCCCCCCAGTCAGGGCCGGTAATTCCGTCCAATGGCAGCGGGAAAATCGCAAAGCCCAGTCATGGCACTGAGGCACTGCCACGCTTCGATCTCGTCGCGTTTGCTGAACTTTTCTATTTCGCCTATCGCGATTTCACCTGCGATCCTGATACGATACTTTCACAATATGGATTTGGCCGCGCCCATCACCGCGTATTGCATTTCGTACATCGCAATCCAGGCCTCAAAGTTGCCGAACTTCTCGACATCTTGAAAATCACAAAACAAAGCTTGGCACGCGTTCTGAAGCAATTAATAGACGAAGGCTTTATTATTCAACGTGCTGGCAGCGAAGATCGCCGAGAAAGACGCCTTTATGTATCCGCAAAAGGATCACGATTAACCGACAAGTTGACAAACATTCAGGTTAAGCGGCTAGAAATGGCGCTGATTGATGCAGGCGCTGGCGCAGAAATCCTGACACAGAAATTTCTGTTTGCCATGATTGCCGATGAAGATCGTCCAAGCGTTGAAGCTCTATTAATGGGGGCAGGTCATCACGCCGCGCGCGGCGGACTTGGAAATAGCGAATGAAAACGCAACCTGTCATAACGCCAACAATGAATAATTCGACACCTGCAAAATGCGAACCGTTGCCTGACAACGCGCCCCATATTCTGATCGTTGATGACGACCAAAAAATCCGAACTCTGCTAGCTCGCTTTTTAACCGGCAACGGTTTCCGCGTGACGACCGCAGCCGATGCCGCTGCTGCGCGTTCTGCGATGCGTGGCCTCGCGTTCGACCTCGTACTCCTCGATGTCATGATGCCGGGCGAATCCGGGTTGACACTGGCGCGCGATCTGAAAGCGACGCGCCCCGTCCCAATCTGCATGCTGACGGCTTTGACTGAAACAGAAGATCGCATACTGGGGCTAGAAGCGGGCGTTGACGATTACGTGTCAAAGCCATTCGAACCGCGCGAGTTGTTATTGCGCATCCGCAATATATTACGGCGCGGACAAGCTCCAGCCGGAGTTCGCGATGACATTCGTATGGGGCCGTGCGTATTCAATCTCACTCGAGGTGAACTCAAGCGCGATGAAGAATCGATCAAATTGACCGAACGTGAACGAGACATGATGCGCCATTTTGCCCAGCGCATTGGCGTGCCTGTGCCACGCCATGAACTCGCTAACGATGAGAATACCGGCAGTGAGCGGGCCATTGACGTGCAAATCAATCGATTGCGCCGCAAGATTGAAAGCGACCCTTCCAATCCAATTTATCTTCAAACGGTCCGCGGTAAAGGCTACATCCTCTACACCGATTAGGATTGCTGAGCGCATTCAACTGCGCTCCCAACAGCGTACATAAGGTTTTTATGGTCCTCGTGCGCGACACAAGCTCTGACGTGCCGACACGGGTGAAGGCCTGGTACAAACGCTTGCGCGCTCATCCTGGCGTAACACAGGCCGGTCTCATCCTATCCGAGTTCTTGCCCAAAGGCCTTTATGCGCGCGCCCTCCTCATCATCATCACGCCAATTGTCGTCCTCGAAGGAGTCATCGCGTTCGCCTTCATGGAACGCCATTGGCAAGCCGTGACGCGACGCCTATCGGAAGCCACCGCGCGCGACATCGCAGCGTTGATCGACATTTACAACAACAACAACACCAACCCGGATCGCGCTGCAAAAGATGCAAATGCGCAAAAGATCATCGATTTAGCTCGCGATCGTTTAGCACTCCGTCTCGAAATCTTGCCATCTGGCGACCTACCGCCGCCTGGTCCAAAGCCGTTCTTCGCGCTCCTCGATCGTGCCCTGTCGAACGAATTGCGCCGACACGTACAATTGCCGTTTTGGATCGACACCGTTGGCGAAACCCGCAATGTCGAAATTCGCGTGAAACACGACGATGCGATTTTGCGTTTCGTTGCGACACGCAGCCAGACCTATGCATCCAACTCGCATATTTTTCTGCTTTGGATGGTCGGCACTTCGGTCATCCTCTTGACCGTCGCAATTCTATTTCTACGCAACCAGATCAGACCAATTTTACGCCTTGCCGATGCGGCTGACGCGTTCGGAAAAGGACGCGCAATCCCTGATGATTTTCGCGCGCGGGGTGCCCGTGAAGTACGCCAAGCCGCGCAAGCGTTTCTTCAGATGCGCGACCGCATTACAACGCATGTCGAACAGCGCACGACCATGTTAGCCGGCGTCAGTCATGACCTGCGAACGGTTTTGACGCGCTTCAAACTCGAACTTGCACTGTTGGGTGACACGCCGGAGGCGCGCGCTCTCTCGTCCGACGTCGATGAAATGCAGCACATGCTGGAGGACTATCTGGCCTTCGCCAAAGGCGACGGCGGCGAGGAAGCCAAGCCGACCAACTTGCGCGAATTGCTCACTGAGATTTACGAAGACAGCCAGATATTCGGCGCCAACATCGATCTTAAAATCCGCAAACGTCGCGGCGATATCGTCCTACCTCTCAAACGCCAAGCCTTGAAGCGCGCGATCACAAACCTCGTCAGCAATGCCGCGCGCTTTGGCGATCAGATCGTCATCCGGGCTGCAACGGAAGGTCAGTGGGTCCGCATTGAAGTCGATGATAACGGTCCGGGTATTCCCGCATCCGAACGAGAAAACGTTTTCCGCCCCTTCTACCGCCTCGACCATTCTCGCAATCAGGACGAAGGCAATAGCGGCTTAGGGTTAGCCATCGCTCGCGACATTGCCAAAAGCCACGGTGGGGAGATTGCACTCGGCGAAAGTTCGATGGGTGGGCTGCGAGCTATCATCTCTTTGCCAATGTAAGAGATTGACAAATAACAAATAAATCCACTGACGCTGAAATTTTTTTCAGTCTACACGCGTTCGTGATTTGAATGTTATGTTATGAAGTTACAGTATCAGTTTAACGAATTGACCAACGTTCTCTTTCGCCATGGCTCTGTGTGTCCTCCCAGAACTAAGGCTTTATCCGGTTTATTCGTTGTCCTTGAGCGCCGTGAGCTTCGGCCGATACGTCGGTTAGTTCATTCAAGGATGGTTGTATCGCACATGCGGGCCGTGAGCCTGGACGCCCCTTTCCCCAGCCGGGATCAGCGTCCAAGTTCGCGGCCTCGCTGTTTCGCAGCCAAGACCGCTTCTGTCAGCAAATCTTGAAGCCCATGGTTTGACCGCATCAAAACGGCAAGTGCGGCTGCGGTGGTCCCACCTGGCGAGGTTACGTTCTGCCGTAGCGTTGCGGGATCGACATCCGACCGATTCATAAGCTCACCGGCCCCTGACACCGTCGCACGCGCAAGACGGAGTGCGGTATCATGATCGAGACCCGCGGCACGACCAGCTTGAGCCAGGGCTTCGGTCAGCAAAAAAACATAGGCCGGACCCGACCCGGACACCGCCGTCACAGCATCGATCAGCGACTCATCGTTCAACCAGACGACTTCACCAACAGCGCGCAACAACTCATCGCACAGCCCTCTCTGATCGGCCGAGACATGGGCGTTGGCAACAGCACCCGTCACACCGCGACCGATCGCAGCCGGAGTATTCGGCATCGCGCGCACCACCGCCGCGTGAGCCGGAAGGAATTTTTCAAAACTGGCCATCGACTTGCCCGCTGCAATCGAAAGCACAACGGTGGCCGGCCCTGCCAGCTTGGCGAGTGCTGGAAAAACGTCATCCATCATCTGCGGTTTAACAGCGACGACGATCACAGCCGGAGCCACATCGAGCTTGGCAATCGACGTTTCAACCCGCAACCCGTGGGTACGCTGGAGAAGGGCTGCAGCACCGCGAACGACTGGATCTTGGATGATGACCTGTCGTGGATCGAGACCACGGGCGAGCCAACCAGCCAACATGGCAGCGCCCATATGCCCGGCCCCAGCCAGAATAACAGGACCTTTAACTTGCAAAGCCATAGCACTGTGTCCGCTCATTAAATTGGACGGCACCAGAGCTTCGGCACGCCCGATTTAAGCCTGGCCGTGGGTCTCAAACATCGTGGACACCAATGCCTCACGGCTTTCCTTACCCGCCCAAACGACGAACTGGAAGGCCTGATAATAGCGCTCACAGCCTTCAAGGGCGGCCTTTAACATCGCTTCGCACTGATGTGTGGTGGCAACCGCCCCGTTCAGCAAAAGCGCATGGCGGAACATCACGAGCCCTTCGTGTGTCCATAAATCGAAGTGCCCCAACCATAGCTGTTCGTTGATCTGCGCAATCAGGCGATACATTTCCGACAGGCGATTGTCAGGCACACGGAAATCGAACGCGCACGCCAAATGCAAAGCTTCCAAGTCATCGCGCCAATTGAGCGACACATGATAGTCGGCCCACGTTCCGGCCACGATCAACGTCATCTCATCATCGCTAGAGCGATCGCAGGGCCAGTCGTGGCTTTGCGCAATCTGCTCGATCAGATCGATGGGATTGTGAATCCGCTGATAGCTGCGTTCCGTGGATGCCATGAAAGATCATTCCTTATGCCAGTGCGCGTCAGAGCCGAATTGCTCGTTTGCGACCTATGACGCGAACCAACACGAGATGAACGCAGCAATATGCGCAGGACGAAAACAGAGCGAGTGACGAGTCGCAAGGCAAGCGAGGACACGGTTGAACCTTGTCCACGGCCAAAGTCTCTATCCACGGGCATTCGCGCGCAGGGCGCTTAAATATCAGCGATTTCTGGTGAGAACTTGGCGGTTGTTGCGCACCTATAAACAGGCGAATGAGGATATCGCCAGTCCACTCGATCAAACCCAATAAGTTGTAGAGCTAAACATCGAGCGCAAAAATGATCGTGGCAAGTTTAAGCGGGTGTGGTTCCCGATAACTTCGCTTCGAGATCGGCAATGCGTTTGGACAATGCCTCGTTTTCTTCGCGTGCCTTCTGCGCCATAGCTTTGACCGCTTCAAAGTCTTCGCGGGACACAACATCCATCTCCCGAAGGAACCGCTCTGCTTGACCTTTAATCATCGTCTCGGCTTCGCGTTTCATCCCGTCCGCGGCACCTGCCGCATCTGTCATCAACTTGGCAAAGTCGTCGAAGATACGATTGGTCGTTTGGGTCATGACTTGTCTCGAATGGGGAATGATAAATACAAATGGCAGACAAATGAGATGCCAGCAAGGCGACACCCCTACAATCATACTCCAGTTACACGCCGTGCCATCCCAAATTTGGGTTAAAGAGGCAAAACGGTTGGCCTTGACTTTATAAAAGCGATCCCAAAGAACCGCTGTCATACGCCAGCGCTAAGGCGTTTAATGATGGAATAATCAGTAGCCAGGACAAGACGCATGATCTCACTCGCCGCCCTGGCATTTCCGCACATTGACCCTGTCGCCCTGGAGATTGGCCCATTTGCCGTCAAATGGTACGGGCTCTCCTACATGGCAGGCCTTCTGCTGGGTTGGCTCTATGTGCGGCGCCTTTTAACGGCGCCAAGTTTATGGACCAACGGCAAGGCCCCCTTTCCTGTCGAACGAGTCGATGACCTTCTGCTTTACATCACCGCAGGCGTCATACTCGGTGGCCGACTTGGTTTCGTTCTGTTTTATGAACCTGGCTACTACTTCGCAAACCTCTCCGATATTCCCGCCGTCTGGAAAGGCGGCATGAGTTTCCATGGCGCGTTACTCGGATCCGCGATCGCCATCGTCATTTTTGCAAAACGCAACGGCTACAGCGCACTCTCCACTATGGACATCTGTACCGCTGCCAATCCAATCGGCTTGTTCTTTGGCCGCGTTGCCAACTTCATAAACGGTGAACTGTTTGGCCGCGTCAGTGACGTGCCGTGGGCGATGGTCTTTCCCGACGCGGCTAAATTTCATCCCGAAGTCGAGCCCGCAACGCGCCACCCCAGCCAGCTTTATGAAGCGGCATTGGAAGGCTTAGCGCTGTTCATCGTGCTACGCATCCTGACACATCATTTCGATGCATTAAAAAAGCCTGGTCTCATATCGGGCGTTTTTCTCCTAGGTTATGGTTTGGCGCGGTCGATTTCGGAATTCTACCGGGAGCCGCACGCGGGACATCCATTGAACATCGAGCCCTTCACCGCAGGTCAATTCTATTCGCTGCCGATGATCGCGATTGGCATAGCTCTGATTATTTACGCGCGTCGATCGGCATCCCAATCAAAGGTCAACGCGTGAGCGACGGAGCGAGCCTCATGCGCGACACGCCGCTAGCGCGCACCTTGAAAGACATCATCCAACGCGATGGCGCCATGCCGATTGCGACCTACATGTCTCACTGTCACTGGGACCCCGAACACGGCTACTACGCCAGCAAGTCCGTCATTGGCCGTGACGGTGACTTCATCACAGCGAGCGAAATAAGTCAGACCTTCGGGGAACTGATCGGCTTATGGTCAGCCGTCGTCTGGCAACAGGTACTCGCAGCTCCCAGCACCCTGACACTTGTCGAATATGGTCCGGGTCGCGGAACGTTGATGCGTGACGCGCTACGCGCCACGCGCGTGGTGCCTGGCTTCCAAGCGGCGACCCGCGTTCACCTCGTCGAAATGAGCGAAACATTTCGCGAAGCTCAAACCGCACTACTGGCCAACGCGGGGGTGCCGATCACTTGGGGCCAAAGTCTTGCAGGGTTTGCAGCACCCGCCATTATCATCGCCAATGAGTTCCTGGACTCGTGGCCCGCATCGCAATGGATTAAAACCCCACAAGGTTGGGGAGAACGCGCCATCGGACTTGATGCCAACGGCGACTTGACGTTCACGATCCTCAATAGCGTATCGCAAAACGCCAATATTGATCGCGATTATCCCGACGCTCAACCTGGTGCCGTCGTCGAAATGTTGGACTATGCGCGCTTTGCACGCGCCCTCCGTGCCGTCGCCAACCAAGGCCCGCTCGCCGCCCTCATTATTGACTACGGCCACACGCTCGGATCGTCGGGCGACACGTTACAAGCTCTGCGCGGGCATGCTTACGAGTCACCGCTCGCCTCCCCCGGCGAAGCCGATCTCACGACACACGTGAATTTTTTCGCGCTCGCCACGGCGCTACACGGCGTCGGCCTAGCGCTTGATGGACCCGTGACGCAAACCGAATTCTTAGGCTCGCTTGGCATTATCGAACGCGCCTCGCGCTTGATGGCAGCCAACCCCGCGCGTTCGGGAGAAATCGAAGCTGGCGTTGCGCGGCTATTGGCACCCAACGGCATGGGCACGCGCTTCAAAGTGCTCGGCGTGCGCAGTGCAGACTTGCCAGCACTTCCCGGATTTATCGCAGCGACATAACGGTGACGACATCATCATGCTGACGCCGATCCAAACACCCAAACTGTCATCGCTCGTCAATATCCGTCATGGATTTTTCACGCGCGAAGGTGGCGTCTCGAACGGCATTTACACGTCGCTCAATTGCGGGCTTGGCTCGCAAGACAAAAGTGACAGCGTATTAGAAAACCGTCGCCGCGTGTCGGAGCACCTAGATGGCCGCCATGACCAAGTCGTCACTCTCTACCAAGAGCACGGAACGCGCGCGCTGACCGTCACAGCAGCTTTGCCGCGCACCGATCTGCCCCGAGCTGACGCCGTTGTCACCGCCACGCCCGGTCTTGTGATTGGCATTTTGACGGCTGATTGCGCTCCTGTCCTGTTCGCCGACCCCGTCGCTGGCATTGTTGCAGCCGCACACGCAGGGTGGCGCGGAGCAGCCGCGGGCATCCTGGAAGCGACCGTCATCGAGATGGAGCGGATGGGTGCACAGCGCTCCCGCATCACAGCGGCGCTTGGGCCATGTATCAACCAGCCCGCTTACGAAGTCGGTCCCGAATTCGAAGCCCAGCTTCTCGCCCTCAACCCCTCAAACGGCCGATTTTTCACCCAAGCCAATGAAAAAGCAGGCTCACCCACCAAAGCAAAATTCGATTTGCCCGGTTATGTTCTGAGCCGCCTTAACCTTATTGGCCTCGGCGCCGTCGAGGCATCAGCGGCCTGCACTTACACAAACGAATCGCAATTTTTCAGTTTTCGCCGCACGACACACCAAAAAGAGCCTGATTACGGCCGTCAAATCTCTGCCATTGTCGTGGCTTAACTGCACAATCCACAGGGATGTGTTGATAAGGACGCGGTAATGTCCAGGCTGACCACACTTAAGGTTGGCTGCCATCTGGACGTGCGTGCGCGGGGTGCTCTACTGCTTTTAACTTGGGTTCCGGAGTTTTGTAGGGAGTTTGGCCGCAGCGTGCGTATGCTGGCCGCCGGACGTGTGCGGTTAGATCAACGGGGGGACGTCAACGTGACGACCTTAAACTCTGCTTCGACGACAATTCGCAAGACGACATTGCGAAAACTGCCGCGCCACTCCGCTGCACTTTTCGGCTTGTTGTCTATTGCACTAGCCGGGTGCGAATCCGGTTCGAGTGTACTGGGTGGTGGCGCCAACGCTCCGCAGACGAATTTGGCTCTACCGCCACCAGCGGCCACATCATCGCAAGTGGCCAAAATTCAAATCGCTCCGATCATCGGCTCACCCGACAACGTGGCGCGTGATTTGGCTGCTCAATTGACAACCGCCATCGAGCGCAATCGCTTGACGGTCGCCAAAGCACCCAACGTCACTGCTGAATACACCCTACGCGGCTACATCGTTGCATCGCGCGAGAAAACCGGTTCGAAGATTTCCTATATCTGGGACATAACCGATCCGGCTGGCAAACGCATCAAGCGCTTGGAAGGCGAGGAATTGGCTCCCGGCGCTGGCAAAGACCCATGGTCATCTGTCACGCCGCAAGTGGTCCAGCGCATTGCAGACAAAGCGGCCTCACAGATTGCCACAGCAATTCCGGCCGGAACGTCGAGCGCCTCCAATATCCCGATCGCAGCCGCTCCGCCAGCAAGTGGTAGCCCAAGTCAAATTGGCGGTCTGTCTTCATCAACTGCTCCGCTGACGACCGCTGCAACGACACCGGCTGCAGCCACTACGGGTAGTATCGAACAGACAGGTCCGATCAACACCATCGTACCAACCGTGACCGGGGCTCCCGGTGATGGCAGCGCGTCTTTAACCACGGCCATCCAACGTGAACTCAGCAAAAGCGGTGTCAGCCTGACAAATGCGCCAAGCCCAAAAACTTATAAAGTTGAAGGCAAAGTCGCGATGGGCCTAGCCAAAGACGGCAAGCAGCCGATCCAAATCGATTGGAACGTGATCGATCCAACGGGCAAAAAGGTCGGTACCGTTTCTCAAAAGAATGAAGTGGCACAAGGGTCGCTAGACGGCACCTGGGGCAAAACGGCGGATCAAGCCGCAGCCGCAGCCGCTCAAGGCATCGTCAAGCTTTTGCCATCGCAAAGGCTATAAATTAAGCAACAGTCGGTATTGGGCGACGTGTCGCGCAATCAACATCCACAGCTTTGGGCTCGGGCGGTTGAAACCCCCGGGCCCAATTGCTACAAGCCCGCACATCGACGGATGCAAACGGAGCCATCATGCCTTTTGATGCCACAGGCGACAAAGCCCGAGGTGTCGAGGCAAAAAGCGCCGATGGGCGAGGAAAGCTCGACGTGAAGATCGTCGCCGGAAACAGCAACCGTCCGCTTGCAGATGCGATCAGCGCATACCTGAAAATTCCCATGACCAAGGGACAGGTGAAGCGCTTTGCCGATTTAGAAATCTTCGTCGAAATTCAAGAAAACGTCCGCGGCCAGGACGTCTTCATCATCCAATCGACGTCGTTTCCCGCCAACGACAACATGATGGAACTGCTGATCCTGATCGACGCACTGAAACGATCATCCGCGCGCCGCGTCACAGCCGTGGTCCCCTACTTCGGTTATGCCCGCCAAGATCGCAAACCCGGACCGCGCACGCCCATTTCCGCAAAGCTCGTGGCGAACTTGATCGAACGCTCGGGCGCCGATCGGGTTCTCACCCTCGATCTGCACGCCGGTCAAATTCAAGGCTTCTTCGATATCCCGACCGACAACCTGTTTGCAGCGCCGGTCATCACGCGCGACATCGAAGAATTCTACGGCAGCACCGAGGACGTGGTTGTCGTCTCGCCAGACGTGGGTGGCGTGGTTCGCGCCCGTGCTCTTGCCAAGCGCATTAACGCCCCGATCGCCATTTGCGATAAGCGTCGCGAGCGCCCTGGCGAAAGTGAAGTCATGAACGTCATCGGCGACGTCGATGGCAAGCGCTGCATCTTGATCGACGATATCGTGGACAGTGGTGGCACGCTTGTGAACGCCGCCGAAGCCTTGCTGAAAAGTGGCGCATCCGAAGCCAGTGCTTACATTACCCACGGTGTGCTCTCAGGCGGTGCGGTCAACCGCATCCAAAATTCGCGCCTGAAGTCGCTGGTCATTACAGATTCGATCCAACCGACCGAAGCGATCAAAGCCGCAAAAAATATTCGCGTCATGTCGATTGCTCCGCTGATCGGCGAAGCCATCCTACGCACCAGTCGCGAAGAAAGCGTATCGAGCCTGTTTTATTAGGCTCTCGTTTGCACCGCATCGGCGGCAACACACGACTTGCAACGCCCACGTAATTCCAGCGTCATGGACCGGACTTGGAATTCTGCACCCTTCGCCCATGACTGCAAATTCTTGATCGCAGCTGAGCTGTCGAACTCAGCAACCGTCCCGCAGGTATCGCAAATGGCAAACACGGCTTTGCCTGCGTGGTGGGGATGGTTGCAGGCAACGAACGCGTTGAGACTTTCCAACCGATGCGCCAAACCATCGTCGATAAGGCGTTGCAGGGCCCGATACACAGTTGGCGGTGCTGTCACGCCATGGCCGCGCACTTCCTCGATCAACTCATAGGCGCTGACGGGCCGGCCGAGACCGCGAAGGGCATCGACAATGATCTTGTCCTGATCGGCGGCGGAGCGGCGTTTGGTCGGCTTATGCGGCATGAGACAAATCTGCTCCTGAGCACCAAACATGACATCGATGGCTCTAATGCCGTCTGGTCGCGGCGACACTACGGCAGAATCGCCGCGGCGTCAGCGGGTTAACGGCTAACTCAGCCATTTTCACGAGCCGAGCAGTTGCATGGCCTAATCTCACCCGCTATAAGCCCGCCATCTCATGATTGATCCTGAGACGCCGCCCGGCACCCTTGGAGGCCGATTTGCGGCTATTTGGCTCTTCTGATTGTCGGAAAGAGCCCTAACACACGGAGACGATGCCATGTCTGAGCTCATCCCGCTCACGGCTACGGCGCGCCCGCGTGCAGGCAAGGGGGCCGCACGCCAAGCTCGCCGCGAAGGAAACGTACCAGCCGTCATCTACGGCGACAATAAAACGCCCGAAACAATCAGCCTCGAATACAACGAGCTGTGGAAGCAATATCTCAAAGGCCACTTCACCTCGACCGCATTCGAACTCAACGTCGAAGGCAAAAAGCACATCGTGCTGGCTCGTGACGTTCAGGTTTGCCCGGTACGCGACACGCCCCTCCACGTGGACTTTCTGCGCGTTGGCAAGGATGGCGTCATTCGCGTTGCAATCCCGGTCAAGTTCGTCAACGAGCTCTTATCACCTGGTTTGAAGCGCGGCGGCGTTCTCAACATCGTGCGCCACGAAGTCGAAGTCTTTACGCCCTACGACAAGATTCCTGAGAAGTTCGAAATCGATCTCACTGGTCTCGAAATCGGCAAATCGATTCACATCTCGTTCGTCACGTTGCCAGAAGGCGTGACGCCGGTGATTAAAAATCGCGACTTTACCATCGCGACGATTGCAGGCGCACTCAAAGGCAGCGACGAAGAAACAACAACAGCAGCAGCGGGCGACGCCGCAGCACCGGCAGCAGCCGCAGCAGCAGGCGGCAAGGCCGCACCGGCCGCAGCAGCAGGCGGCAAAGCCGCAGCACCACCCGCTGGCGGCAAAGCGGCCCCAGCAGCCGCTGCAAAGCCGGCCGCCAAGCCGGCAGCAAAGAAATAGTCACCAAAACGTCCGGCGCGAACATCAAGTTTGCGCCGGACTTTCGCTCGTACTTTGAACTTAAGCAATTCCGCTCATCCTGGAGAATAACCGATGAAGCTGTTCGTCGGCCTCGGCAATCCAGGCGAAAAATATCGCGCCAACCGCCACAACATTGGCTTCTTGGCGTTAGAGCGCATCGCAGACGCGCATAGCTTTGGCCCATGGCGTAAAAAATTTCATGGTCTCGTCAGCGAAGGCACGATTGGAGATATCCGCGTCACGCTTCTGAAGCCGGAAACCTTTATGAACGATAGCGGGCGCTCCGTCGGCGAAGCGCAACGTTTTCTAAAAATTCCCCTCAAAGATGTCCTCGTTTTTCACGACGAACTGGACCTGCTTCCCGGTAAAATCAGAGTCAAAACGGGCGGCGGCAATGCAGGCCACAATGGCTTGCGCTCGATCAGCGCCCATTTGGAAAACGACTATCCACGCGTGCGTCTTGGCATCGGTCATCCCGGTTCGAAAGATGCGGTGTCGCATTACGTGCTCAACGATTTCGCCAAATCAGAACGCCAGTGGCTCTCTCAGTTGCTCGAAGCCGTGGCAACCGCCGCACCGTATCTTGCCAAAGGCGACGACGCCCGTTTCCTGACCGAGGTCGCACGACTGACACAAAATGCCGATGCTGCTATGGCAAAAGGCGAAACGGCAGCATCTACCAGCGCTCCCGAAGCGCCAAAGCCAAACCGCCACCCTGCGGGCGAACGCGCCAACAAACGCCAGTCCGCCCTGGCCGAAAACTTGAAAAAATGGCTCAGCGGACGAAAATCCGGTAATGACCAGCCGTGATGACACCCGGTTAGCCGCGCGAGGATGATCTAATGGCCAAACCCTACAATCCCGCAGTCGCAGATCAACCCCCGCGCAACGGCCGACGCGAACAATTGCCGATGGTAACAACTCAAGCCGCGCCACAGCGCATGGTAACGTCCAAACGCAAACACGGTTTTTTTGGCGGCTGGATAGATACTATCATCGGCATCACAGCACTCATTTTTGTAGCGACCGTAGCTGGCTTCGTCATCAACGATGCGATCCTCTCGGACAGTAAAGACAAGTCCGGATTGAAAACGGTCGCCGTCAAAAAATGGAATGACCGCACACTCGTATTTCCCGTCGAAGGAACCGATGCAGCAGGCCGCTCGGCCCTATTCGATGTCGTCGTACTGACGCGCGACTACGGCTGGGTGCGCGGATCGACCACCGAACTCGAACGCGGCGAACGACGCCTTACAGCCGAAGACATCGAGAGCGACGTGCTCGCCCCGCAACTGCGTCAAGGCTTATCGTCGGCACGCGAACTCATCGCGGTCGGCCTAGCAAGCCAGGAAGGCGAAATCGAACGCGAAGTCCAACGCGGCGGATTGCGCGCCGCGCGCATCGCCGAATGGGTGCGCAGCGCCGTGGGTGCCGACATGCCCATGTGGACGCTCAACCTTGGTCGCTACACAGAGCCGTGCGCCGACTGCGAAACCGCAGACACGAGCTGGCAGCGCCCATTCATTGTGATTGCGGTGCGCAAATCAGAGCCTGGCACCAACATCGGTGAAGCACTCAATTCGGCCATGTCGGAAAAAACCAATTTACCGAGCCCATCGCGCTATTCGACCTTTGCGCTCGCCAAGTATCTCAAATGAGCTAAACAGCCGCAGCGCACCGTCATGCAGCTTCACAACGCCATCGCCTTAGCTTAGTGCACGAGGCTGGATCAGCTTCGGATATCAAGACACCATGGGTTTCAAATGCGGCATCGTCGGCTTGCCTAATGTCGGCAAATCGACCCTCTTCAATGCGCTGACGCAAACGGCGGCGGCGGAGGCCGCCAACTATCCATTCTGTACGATTGAACCCAACGTCGGCGAAGTCGGCGTGCCTGATCCGCGCCTTGATAAGCTCGCGAGCATTGCAAAAAGCGCCGAGATCATTCCCACGCGCTTGACGTTTGTCGATATCGCCGGCCTCGTGCGCGGCGCATCGAAAGGCGAAGGCCTCGGCAATAAATTTTTGTCTCACATTCGAGAAGTCGATGCCGTGGCCTATGTGCTGCGCTGCTTTGTCGATGAAGACATTACGCACGTCGAAAATCGCATTGATCCTTTGGCCGACGCCGAAGTGGTCGAAACCGAATTGATGCTCGCCGATCTCGATAGCTTGGAAAAGCGCGCAGGCCCCATCGAGAAAAAAGCCAAGGCTGGCGATAAAGAGGCCAAAGCCCAATTCGTCGTCATCGAGAAAGCACTCGTGCTGCTGCGTGAAGGCAGGCCTGCGCGTCTCGCACAAATCACAGCCGAAGAAATGCCAGCGTTCCGCGCCCTGCAATTGCTGACCTCAAAACCGATCGTTTACGTGTGCAACGTCGAAGAAACCTCAGCCGCAACCGGCAATGAATATTCCAAAGTCGTCGAAGCCCGCGCCAAAGCAGAAGGCGCTGTCGCTGTCGTCATCTCAGCCAAAATCGAAAGCGAGTTCGCGGGCCTTGGCGTTGAAGATCGCGATGCGTTCTTAGCCGAAATGGGTTTAGAGGAGCCGGGCCTCAACCGCCTGATCCGCGCCGGTTATGAACTGCTCGATCTCGTCACCTACTTCACCGTCGGCCCGAAGGAAGCGCGCGCTTGGACCATCACGCGCGGGACGAAAGCCCCAGCCGCCGCAGGCGTCATTCATACCGATTTCGAGAAAGGCTTTATCCGCGCTGAAACGATTGCCTATGCCGACTACGCAGCCCTGGGCGGCGAAGGCGGCGCAAAGGAAGCCGGAAAAATGCGCCTCGAAGGCAAAGAGTATGTCGTGCTTGACGGCGACGTGATGCACTTCCGGTTCGCAAACTAAGGTATCTTCAATGTCAGACACACTTCCCGACCGCTTGTCGGTCAATGCCAAAAGCCCTTACTTCGACGCGACAGTACTAGAGCGCGAAGTTGGCATACTGTTCAATGGCGTCGAAAAAACCAACGTCGAGGAATACTGCATCAGTGAGGGCTGGATCCGCGTCGCCGCTGGCAACAGCAAAGACCGCAACGGCAATCCCATCACGATCAAGCTAAAGGGCAAGGTGGAGGCGTTCTTTAAAGAAACCCCCGAGACCGCGTAAAAGCGCGCCAATCGCATACGAAGGTTTAACTTGCGAGCCTGTAGCTCGGGCACTAGCCTTTCATTTCAGACTTAGCAAAATAACCATGGAGCCAGCGAAATGCGCAGAACGATAATGCTGACCGCCGCCATGTTGATGCTCTCCTCAGGCACCGCCTTCGCGATGTGTTGCGGCGGCGCAGCCAAAGACGGCACTGCCGATAAATCCGCAGGCGGCATGCAATGCATGAACAATGCAAGCGGCATGGCCCCGAAAGACGGGAGTGGATCCGCGCCACAGAGTACTGCCCCACAAGCTGGCTCGCACGCTGGAATGGGCAGTGGCACAGGAACTGATAGCGGTGCTGGCACCAAGAAGGCTGGTGGTTGCTGTTGCGGATGCTGCGGCAGCAAAGCTTGAGTAATTCCAAGCCAAACTAGACAAATTGAGATGCAAAAAGGCCCCGCGCAAACGGGGCCTTTTGAATGCTTAGCGTTTGATTTCGCCGCGGCCTATTCCGCCGCCTGCTGTGGCGTTTCTTGCGTCACTGAAATCGCCGGACGCTCGCTGCCGTCAGCCTTCGACAGCGCGCGACGCACACCATTGCCGTAGTCAGCATGCACGCGATCGAAGTGCGCCAACTGACGTGCCTCGATATCTTTCGGGATGCCGCCCATAGCAGCCGCGATATTCGAGAACAAGCGCTCTTTCTGTTCCGCATTGAACAGATTGAACAAGGCACGCGGCTGCGAATAGTCGTCGTTGCCGATGCGATGATTGTAACGGTCGGCATCGCCCTTGATGCGCAACGGCGGCTCTTTTGCCGAAGCCACTTCTGTCGGACCTCCAAATGAGTTCGGCTCGTAATAGGCATCCGGATGATGGCGCACGCCACCATACGTATTCATCTGCCCATCGCGATGGTAATGGCTCACGGCGACTTTCGGCTGGTTGACTGGAATGTTTTCATAGTGCGTACCCAGACGATGCCGATGCGCATCTGCATAAGCGAATACGCGCGCCTGCAACATCTTGTCGGGTGAGAACGAAATGCCCGGCACCACGTTCGAGGGCGAGAACGCCGCGTTCTCGATCTCTGCAAAATAGTTTTCAGGATTACGATTGAGTTCCATCACACCAATGTCGATAGGCGGATACTCGGCGTGTGGCCAAACCTTGGTCAAATCGAACGGATTGTAGGACGTCTTGTCAGCATCCATCTCCGGCATGATTTGAACCTGCACCTTCCACTTCGGGAAATTGCCCTTCTCGATCGCGCCAAACAGCGCTTCCTGATAGCTCTCGCGATTGCGGCCGATCACCTTCTCGGCTTCCTCATTCGTGAAGTGCTTATGGCCCTGCATCGTCTTGAAGTGGAACTTGACCCAGTAGCGTTCACCGGCATCGTTCCACAGCGAGAACGTGTGCGAACCGTAACCGTTGATGTGCATCGGGTCGATAGGCAGACCACGATCCGACATCAGGATCGTCACCTGATGCAAGCTCTCCGGCGAGAGCGACCAGAAATCCCACATCGCTGTTGGCGAGCGCATATTGGTTTTAGGATGACGCTTTTGCGTGTGGATGAAATCGGGGAACTTGATAGGATCGCGCACGAAGAACACCGGCGTGTTGTTGCCCACGAGATCCCAGTTGCCTTCGCTGGTATAAAACTTCAGCGCAAAACCACGCACGTCGCGCTCGGCGTCGGCAGCACCCGATTCCCCAGCGACAGTCGATACACGCAACAGCATCGGCGTTTCAGCGCCGGGCTGCAAAACTTTCGCCTTGGTGTATTTCGAAATGTCACCGGTAATTTTCAGCATGCCATGCGCGCCCCAGCCCTTGGCATGCACGACGCGCTCCGGTATGCGTTCGCGGTTTTGATGCGCGAGCTTTTCAAGCAATTGATAGTCCTGCAACAGCAGCGGCCCGCGCTCGCCGGCAGACAGTGAATTTTGATTGTCTGGAACAGGCGCGCCGGCCGTAGTTGTGAGCGGTGGCGTCTTTGTCGTCATGCTATGTTGTCCTCTGTAGTGATGACTGACGGTGGGTCAGCATCGAAGCCTTGAACTATTCTAATCGTTTGCCCTAGCAATTCTTATTAGTTTTTCTAATTGCATCAGCAGAAGTTATGATTGACGCGGATATCCGCTTTGCAAATTGGCCACAAATACTGGGCTTTCGTGAGTTTAAATGTGAAATGCCTCACAAACCTAAGCTACACGCGACGACCTGTCATGCGTCACGATGGGAATTATACCCGTCATGAAAGCATAAATTCGTCAGCCGTCGCGATTTTTACCGTAGCTTTTAAAGCGCTCGACCATGTCGGCCATTTCTTCGTCTGACAGAATGAGCACAGCATCAAGACCGAGCACCGCCACATATTGCGTCGCCAGTGTCTCGACCTCGAACGCGAGTTCAAGCGCTGCGTCCAAAGTGGAACCTATCGCAATCTGCCCATGGTTCGCCATCAGGCACGCATCGCGCTCAGACAAACCTTGTGCCACGTGACGCGCTAAATCTTCAGTGCCGAAGGTTGCATAAGGCACGCACGGAATATCGCGACCGCCCGCAACCGCCACCATATAGTGGAATGCAGGAATGGGCTTGTGCGCGCATGCTAAAGCCGTCGCATGTAAAGAGTGTGTGTGCACGACACCGTGTCGATCCGGCCTTTGCCGATACGCGGCCTGATGAAAGCGCCATTCGCTAGACGGCGCGCGTACCGATTTCGACCAAGTGCCATCGTCGGCGACAAACACAATGTCGTCCGCCTTCATCGCATCATAAGCGAGCGCCGTCGGTGTAATCAGCATCCCATCACGCCAACGCACCGAGACGTTACCGGATCGGCCCGGAGATAAGCCACGCGCACTCATCGTGCGTGCCGCCATGACGACGGCTTTACGCAGCGAAGCCTCACTCGTGCCCTTCGATTTTCCTGACTTAGATTTTGTTTTCGACTTCGTCACGCCGCTGCCTCGCGTCGTTCGGGATAAAGCGACAGCAATCCGTCTCGTGTGGCGCGACAAACACCGCGCTCTGTAATGAAACCGGTTACGAGACGTGCAGGCGTCACGTCAAATCCCGGATTGCGAGCACGCGTTCCGGGTGCCGCGATATCGAACGCTGCGATGCTACCGTCAGCCGATCGGCCCTGCATGCGCAAAACTTCATCGCCACTACGCTCCTCAATCGGAATATCCGCGCCGTTATCGATCGACCAATCAATTGTCGTATGCGGCATCGCCACGTAAAACGGAACGCCGTTATCGTGCGCTGCCAGAGCTTTCAAATACGTGCCAATTTTATTGGCCACATCACCGCAGGCCGTAACCCGATCCGTGCCAACAATGACCAAATCGACCTCTCCGGTCTGCATCAAATGTCCACCGGCATTATCGACGATCAGAGTGTGTGGCACGCCATGCTGCAAAAGCTCGAATGCCGTGAGCGACGCACCCTGATTGCGCGGGCGCGTTTCATCGACGAAAACATGCACCGCGATGCCCGCATCATGCGCATGATAGATCGGCGACGTGGCCGTTCCCCAATCGACACACGCGAGCCATCCGGCATTGCAGTGCGTGAGAATGTTGACCGGCGCACCGGACTTGCGTGCGGATATCGCGCGGATCAGTTCCAACCCGTGTAAGCCAATCCGGCGACACATCTCCGCGTCCTCGTCGCAAATCATCAGTGCACGAGAATAGGCCGCCGCCGCGCGCGCCTCTTGCGCCAACGGCTGAACCACCTGCCGCACATCTTCCAACGCCCAACGCAAATTGACCGCTGTCGGGCGTTGTTCGGCGAGATGGGCAATTGCATCAGCCAATGCTGTATCAGACGCATCGTCACGCAACGCCAAAGCCAATCCATAAGCCGCCGTCGCTCCGATCAACGGCGCACCCCGCACCTGCATAGATTTGATCGCGTGCGCAGCATCCGCCATCGATGTGAGCGTCACTTTCACAAGCTCGTGCGGCAGGCGCGTCTGATCGATGACACCGACGGACCAGCCATCGGCGTTCAACCATATCGTCCGCGCGGCTTGACCATGAAGCTTCATGCCGTCTGTGCATCCTCTAGCATTTAATCGAGCCCACCCATGACCGGCGGCCCCATGGGAATGTGGATGGTCTGATCGAGCCCGCACGCCCCACACGACAGGGCATACCACTCAGCATAGGGCCGCGTAGATCGGTCGATGATACCAAGGCCATCTGACCCGCACGTCGGACATTGAACGACCGCGTCCGACGTCAAACGCCACTGAGCGATCGTTGCCATCGCAATCTTCAAACCGTCAGCGGTCAGCGCATCCGACAAACTCAATGCCCCTCGAATGACACCAGCGCTCGGCCATCAATGCCCATCGCTTCCAAGCGCTTCATACCGCCCAGATCCGGCAGATCGATCACGAAAGCAGCGCCAACGACGATCCCACCAGAACGCTGAATAAGTTTCGCAGCCGCCTCGGCCGTGCCGCCCGTCGCGATCAAATCATCGACGATCAAGATGCGCGAGCCTTCGGCAATGGCATCCTCATGGATCTCGATCACATCCACACCATACTCCAGCGTGTACTCCTGACCGATGGTTTTGCCGGGAAGTTTGCCTTTCTTGCGGATCGGAATGAAGCCACATTCCAGTCGGTCCGCGATCGCACCGCCGAGAATAAAACCACGCGCTTCGATACCGGCTACCGCATCAACATCGTCGTCGTCATAGCGTTTAGCGAGCGTCTTGATGGCCTTTTTCAAGCCCTTAGCGTCGGCCAGCAATGTCGTGATGTCACGAAACAGAATGCCTGGCTTGGGATAGTCGGGGATGGTGCGAATGAGTTTTTCAAGGCTCTTCAACGGCTGCACTCCGGTCAAAATCGCGGCGTAAAATAGCAATATGGCTCGTAGCACGCTACAAGTGCGCGCGCCTACTCGTTCGCTATGTGATTCGTTTAAGACAGAATGTGACACAGGGATTGCGGTGATGGTTCAAGGGCCGATGGCAATGGCAGACCACGACTTTCCGCCACTCAGCGATGATGCGGGCGATGACCTGCCGCGCACATTCCGACGCGAACGTGAGGCCCGGCAACGGGAAGCGCGTGAGCGCGAAGCCCAAGAGCGCGCGGCAGCACCGACGCTTTCCACCAAGCCCGATACGTTTACCGACAGCTACCCTGGGCCTGCGCCACAAATAAAATCATCCGCTGACATGCACCCCGTGTTGGCTGACATGCCTTTTCCAGCGTCCGTGCGCCGCTTCGACGTGCCGTTTTTCCATCTCGTCGGCTTCTTTCTCAAAGCCGTCGTTGCCGCGATCCCAGCCATCATTCTGCTCGGCGTCATTCTCTGGTTGCTTGGCGCAGCCCTACAAATGACCTTCCCTGATCTCGCCCGCATGAAAATCCTGATAGGCATTGGCAGCTAATATTGGCAGCTGATTTCGACCCACCCTTCGCCACGGCACAAGATTGTGGAACGAAAGCCACAGCTTTCTCGTTGAATGTGTCGCCTATGGTTGATGGACGAAACCGCGCTCGTTAGGTTTGCGTAGCTGATTCATGGATTTGAGGGAGAAGTGTGCATGCGCGGGCATCGATTAATATTGGCAGTACTAACGACCCTCATCGCAATCCCAGCGCCTACATTGGCCGATGAAACCGGCTTCGACGCGATGCATGCTCAGCGTCGCGAAGCTGGAAGAATATGCATGATCGACCACTATCACTACGGCAATGGCGCAGGCAAAACCAAGCAAGCTGCTCTTGCAGCCGCAGTACAAAGCTGGGCATCATTCACAGCATTCGAGTATGGATCGACCTGGGCGAGCTTTAAAAAGGCCGCCGGTAAACAGATTTCCTATACCAAAACATCGACAGGCTGGAATGCCGACATCAATGCGCGCGCCTGCAAATAATCTCGCATCTAAACCGATGAACCAAGCACGCGGCCTGCCACCGCGTCGAGTTTTTTCAACAGGACAGGATCGCGCGCATCCGGCGCTGTAATCAGCGCCACATCTAGTGCGCGATCCGAACCGATCGGACATTTGGGATGCTCACGCGGAAAATCTTTGGCAAGCCGTAGAACCAAGCGCTGCGCTTTTTCCGTGTTCTGCGTCATCACTGCGATGATCGCTGCCACATCGACGTGCGCGTGGTCCTCGTGCCAGCAATCGTAATCGGTCACCATTGCGACGGTCGCATAGCAAAGCTCGGCTTCACGCGCCAATTTCGCTTCCGGCATGTTGGTCATGCCGATCACGTCACAATCCCACGAGCGATAGAGATTGCTTTCAGCGCGCGTTGAAAACTGCGGACCTTCCATTGCCAGATATGTGCCACCTGCGTGGCAAGTAATGTCCTCGGCTTTCGCAGCGTGCTTAACGGCCTTGAACAGAAGTGGGCTAACCGGATCGCCTAACGCCACATGCGCAACACAGCCCGCGCCGAAAAAAGATTTCTCGCGCGCAAACGTGCGATCGATGAACTGGTCGGGCAGCACGAAGTCGCCCGGCGGATACTTCTTCTTCAAAGACCCACACGCCGAGATTGAAACCAGATCGGTGACACCGACACGCTTCAAAACATCAATGTTGGCGCGATAGTTAATATCGGTGGGAGACAGCTTATGGCCCCGGCCGTGGCGCGGCAGAAACCGCATCGGCAAACCATCGACCTCGGCAAAAAGCACATCATCAGAAGGACTTCCCCACGGACTCTCGATCCGCTCCCAGCGCGGGTTTTCTAGTCCCGGCAGATTGTAGAAACCGCTGCCGCCGACAATGCCCAAAACCGATTGCGCCATAACTCATTCCTTTTGCTTATTGCCAATCGTCGATGAAAACCCCTATCGGACGGAAGGGGAGGAGCGGGAGCGAACTATCTGACATCAGCCTAACTTGGCGGCAAACCGCCCGCCACAGTCACAAAAGTTTCTTTTGTAGGCAAAAAAGTCTCAGTCCATTTCGATCTGTATGGAAAGACCGTTACACGAGTATGCCACTGCCAAGTTGCCGATTACGTTCACCTGTGTTGGATGCCAACGTCCGATCGCTGTTAGTCGTCTCGAAGGGCACGTCCTGATGAATTTTGTCTCGTCCATTCAGCAATTTCTCGCTCCCGCACTCGTCAATCGCATGGCCGCTAGCCTAGGACTGGGACAGGGTCTCGCCACGAAAGCCATCCAAGTCGCAGTGCCAGCCATTCTCGCAGGGCTAGCGCGCGGCTCATCCAAGCCGATCGTCGTCAATCAGCTCGCCCGCGTATTGGCCCGCCAAGACAGCAGTTTGCTGCGCAATTATTCGAGCGTCATTGGCAGCTCCAGTCAGCAGCCGCTGATCGAAGGCGGCATCAACGCGCTCGGTGCAGTCTTTGGCTCGACCTCGACATCGGCACTCACGAGCGCCATCGGCAAATATACCGGCCTCAATTTCAATCAGAGCGAAAGCCTGCTCGGCATGATCGCGCCCGTCGTTTTGGGGCAACTGGCACAAACGCAAAAGTCAGAAGGCGTCGATACGGAAGGGCTCGCTCAGTTGATCGACGCCCAGAAGGAAACAATTACCGCAGCAATCCCCAATGGCTTTGCAAAATTGTTGGAAACAACCGGCCTCATTGAGCCAATCGCAAAGGATACTGCCGAAGCCGCACCCATTGTCCCCGAGTTGGAGTTACCGGCCGAAGAGCTGCCGGTTTCTGACTTGGTCGAAGACATTCAAGAAGATGTTGAGCCCACAGTAATCATTGAACCAGCACCAACATATGAATCACAGCCTGTCCATGCCCCCATTTTAGACACTTCGGAACTGATCCCACCACGCCCAGCGCTCCCGATCGGTGCGCTCGCAGGCCATGACGAAGACCGGATCGAACTGACCGATGACAAAGCCCCAATCGAAGAAAGACCACTGGCCGAAGAGCCAGGCGTAAGAGAGCCAATCATCTCCAATGAAGAGACGATGGCCGAGGAGGAAACAGTGACAGAACCTTCAATCGCTGCGACGTTGCTGCCTGGCACAGAATTGAAATCTTCGCCCTCGCCGTCAGAGGCCAAACAGCCATTCGCCGAGCCCTATGGCTGGTCGCCGGAAGTTTTACCCTCGGTCGAAACGACAGTTCAACCGGAAGGCATAGACTACAATCCGACAGTCATTGAATCAGTCAGCGCATCGCCAACAGGTCACGTCGATGCTGGCCCTGCAACCCCACTACCGAAGGAAAACAGCGAGCCGCTCGTCATCACACCGACAACGATTTCCAAGCCTTCGGTGGAAGCAACGTTGCTTGAGACAGCACCATCGCGCACTTCAACACCAGAACCAGAACCCATCGCCACGTCGCGTGCAGAACCAGAGGATACAGCACCGCCTGCGCCGCAGCGCGCGGTCACTCCGGAACCACATCCTGAAACGACACCTGAGCCCGCGCAGCCCGTCGCTCCGCCAGTGACCTCGTCCGTGCCGCCCATCCCCGCACCTAAGCCTGAAACGCCTCCAAACCTTCCTCCAGTCAGCCAAGTCGCGCAGACAGCAAGCGCGACACCTGATGGCCATGAAAAGCCTGCGCAGGCACCTCGCAAAGTGTCCCCTGTCTGGCCCGAAGAAACGCGCCCATCACGCACACTTGGCGTTATGAAACGCTTTGTCGTCGCGAGCACTGTTTTGGGCGCCATCGGCCTTGGAGGTTATGCCCTCCACGACCACGTCACGAAACTACAAGCCACACAGAGCAGCGCGCCAACTGCACCTGCGGAAGCCACAGCACCAGCAGAGCCAGCGCCCGTAGCGGCACCTGCACCAGAACCATCACCGGAGGCGACACCGGCACCAGCGGATGCACCATCCACCCCATCAACTGATGCTGCCGCGGAACCCTCAGCAACACCACCGTCACCTGAACCGCAACCAGAGGCCCAGCCAGCGGAATCAACAGCGACGCCGGAAGCAGCGCCTGCACCTGCTGCCGCCGAGCCAGCAGCACCAGATGCTGCTGCTTCGCAGCCCGCAGTTCCGGAGACGCCGTCGGCGGCACCGGAATCTGCCGCCCCGGAAGCATCAACTGACGCACCGGCACCATCAAGCGACCCAGTTCCCGCTTCGCCCAGCGAACCCGCGGCGACGGAGCCAACAACACCGACCGATAGTTCGGCACCGGCAGCAGAGCCGGCCACGGCACCAGCATCGGAACCGGAGGCAAGCGCTCCCACGGCAGCCGACAATGAGGTTGTAACGACTGCAACCTCACTGCTCGACAGTTTGTCCGCTACCCTCGCTGGCATCACCGACGATGCATCCGCCACCGCCGCACTGCCATCGCTCGAAGCCAACGCGCGCGAAATAGAAGCTTTGAAGACATCCGCCGATGCTCTGACGCCAGAGCAACGTCACCCGTTATCCGCGCTGATTACTGAAACGCTTCCCAAACTGATGAAGTCGATAGACACAGCGTCGCAAACGTCATCTTCGGTCAATGACATCATCAAACCTGTGCTTGATCCGATGTTCGTCAATCTCGACGCCATGTCGAAAAGCTAAACTACGTCACACAAATTAAAGGCATAAAAAAAGGCCCCGTCTGGGGCCTTTTTCACATTCGATTTAAACTGGCAGACAGGCGCAACGTAATTCAGCCTAATGCTTAACGTTGGCCCAGATGCGCTTCTTGCCGAGATACAGCAGCACGGTCGTCACCAGCAGATACAAGAGCACTTGCCAGCCGATGCGCTTGCGCTGATCGTGAGCCGGATCAGCCGCCCAGCTCAAGAACGCCGTAACATCACGCGAATAATTTTCCACTGTCTCAGGCGTACCATCCTGATACGTCACTGCCCCATCGGCAAGCGGTGACGGCATTGCCAACTGATGACCAGGAAACGCTTTGTTGTAGTACATGCCCTCGCCAACGGTCACATCGGCTGGCGCATCGACATAGCCCGTAAGCAGCGCATGCATGTAGTCCGCGCCGCCTTCCTGATAGCCTTTCGCGATATCGCCAAGCATCAGGAACGGATGCACCGTCCAATGCGCATGCCGCTCGACGGAGCGCGCTTTGGTGATCAGCGAGAGATCCGGCGGGTAAGCGCCGTTCTGAACGGAGCGAGCTTCTTTTTCATTCTTGTAGGGACCGCGGATCGGATCAGTCAATCGCGCAGGTCGCTCGAACATGGCGCCTTCGTCGTTCGGCCCATCGGTAATTTGGTTTGGCCATTCAGCAGCCAACGTCTTCACGGCTTCTTCTGGAAATTCTGGGCCGCCTGGCTGTGTCAGGTTACGGAAATACACGCGATTGAGCCCGTGACAGGCCGCACAAACCTCTTTGTAAACCTGGAAGCCGCGCTGCAACTGCGCCTTGTCGAATTGCCCTCTAATGCCCGAGAACGGCCACTGGACCTTTTCGATTTCAACCGCGGGGCCCGCAGCGAATGTGCCAACCGATGTGCACGCTAAAACACAAGCACTGAGTACGGAGGCCTTGAGAAAATGTCGTGTCATGGGTTTCTCTCGCCTCAACGTTTCTCTGGTGCAGCAGCCGCGCCTGCTGGCATTGCGTGACCGCCTTCACCTAAAACCGATTCCGATATCGAGCGCGGCAAAGGCTTCGGCGTCTCATACAAACCAAGCAGCGGCAGGATCGGGAAGAAGAACGCGAAATACAGAACCGTGAAGATCTGCGCCCACATCACGTAGCTGCCTTCAGCTGGCTTAGATCCAAGATAGCCCAGCGCCAAGCAGGTGAACACAAAGCCCCAGAACGCAATTTTGTACCATGGACGATACTTGGCCGAACGCACGCGACTGGTATCGAGCCACGGTGTGAATGCCAAAATGAACACCGAGGCAAACATCGCGAGGACGCCGAGCAACTTGGCATACGATCCGAGTGGAATACCCAGGAATGAACCGGTGAACGCGCGCAAGATCGCGTAAAACGGCAAGAAGTACCACTCAGGCACGATGTGTGGTGGTGTCACCAGCGGGTTGGCCTCAATGTAATTATCGGCATGGCCCAGATAGTCCGGCGCAAAGAACACGATCCATGCAAACAGCATGATGAACACGAACAGCCCAACGATATCTTTCGACGTCGCATAAGGATGCATCGGCACGGTTTCCGACGGTGCTTTGATATCGAGACCGGTCGGGTTGTTCTGTCCTGCCACATGCAGGGCCCAGATGTGCAGAATGACGACACCCGTCAATACGAACGGCAGCAAATAATGTAGCGAGAAGAACCGGTTCAGCGTCACGCCGGAAACCGAATACCCGCCCCACAACCACTCGACGATGCCGGTGCCTAGGCCATCCCAAATCGTATCTAAAGCCGAAAACAGGTTGGTGATGACGGTCACGCCCCAGAAGCTCATTTGGCCCCAGGGAAGCGTGTAGCCGAGGAATGCGGTGGCCATCATGATCAGAAGGATCAGAACACCGAGAATCCAAAGCACTTCGCGCGGCGCCTTATATGATCCGTAATAGAGACCACGGAACATATGGATATAGACGGCAACAAAGAACATCGACGCGCCGACCGCATGCATGCTGCGGATCATCCAACCGTAGTTGACGTCGCGACGAATATGCTCGATCGAATTGAACGCTGCGGTATCGCTCGGCTGATAATGCATCGCCAGCACGATACCGGTGACGATCTGCGCCACGAGGCAGAACATCAAGATGCCGCCGAACGTCCACATATAATTCAGGTTTCGCGGTGTTGGAAAATCCACGAACTGTCCGTGCATCATGCGTGCAATCGGCAGGCGCTCGTCCCACCATTTGCCCCAACGTGATGTCGGCTCATAGCTCGATGTGTGGCCACTCATCGCTGCGCTCCTTAGCCGATTTTGATTTTTGTAGCGGAAACGAATTCATAAGGCGGCACGTCGAGATTGCGCGGCGCGGGGCCCTTGCGAATACGTCCTGACGTATCGTAGTGCGAGCCGTGGCAAGGGCAGAACCAGCCGCCAAAGTCGCCTTTTACGTCGCTCATCGTCTGCCCTTTAGGGATGCATCCCAAGTGGGTACAGATGCCGACCATCACCAGCCAATTTTCGTGACCTGCCTTGACGCGGTTGGCATCCACTGCCGGATCGTTAGATGGCAAAGCCGCATTGCGTGCTTCTGGATCTGGCAACTCGCTCGGATCGACTTTCGCGGCAGCTTCGATTTCATCCTTGGTGCGATTGCGAATGAACACCGGCTTGCCACGCCACATCACAGTAATGGCCTGGCCTTCCTTCACGGGCGCGAGGTCGATCTCAGTGGTCGCCAGCGCTTTGGCACTCGCATCCGGATTCATTTGCTGGACAAATGGCCAGATCAACGAAGCGGCACCGACGGCCGCAAATGCGTTCCCCGCTATGACGAGGAAATCCCGGCGGTTCGCGTCTTCGACGTGGTCAGTCACGGAGGCCTCCGAATGCATCGATGAAGGTTCGATCGACGTGGTTCGTTTTGTTTTGTGTCGTTGGTCGTTTCCTAGGCCGAAGATACGTGACACATGGCCGACGCAGACCACTTCTACATCAGGCCCGCAATAGGCTGCGTATCTTGATTTTGGCGCTTATCGTTCTTCTGACAGCGTTTGCCATTGCTCTCAAGGTCGGCGAAGTCGCGGGCTAAGAGGCAATTTGGCGCATGAGCGCCGCTAGACAAACGCGGCAGCGATCATGACGGTCAAACGATGCGGCTCGCTCTGTATCAACCCGACATTGCGCAAAACACCGGGACCATCCTTCGGCTCGCGGCCTGCCTTGCGACCCCGGTCGATGTGATCGGCCCGACCGGCTTCGATATGACGGACCGCGCGTTGCGCCGCGCAGGTCTCGATTACCTCGATCATGTCGATCTGACACGCCACGAAAGCTTCACTGCGTTTTGCGCTGCAAGATCTCAGGCACAGAAATTAGATTTGCCTGGGCGCCTCGTCCTGCTCACCGCCCATGCCGAAACGTCGCTCTATAATTTTGCTTTCAGACCCACCGACACTTTGCTTTTGGGTCGAGAATCGGCAGGCGTGCCAGAAGCCGTTCATGGCCTCGCTGACGCCCGGGTGAGGATCCCCATAACTCACGGGCTGCGTTCATTAAATCTGGCTGTAGCGGCCGCTATGGCCCTTGGAGAGGCCCTGCGCCAGACGGGTAAGCTTCCTGAGGTAAAACCTACGCATTAACCCCGTTTGCAAGCAAATAATGGATGCGCTAACGGAAGTTTGAGCAGCGCCGAAGCGAAACTATGTTACATCGCCGAATGCGCCGTGGCCTTGCACGAGACCAACCGTGCCGACCACACGCCAATGACACGTCCGAAAAACGAGTTGTAGCCCCAAATTGGTGCTCACGATCTAGCCGAGGAGATTGCCCGCAATGCGTAGCACGATGGCCGCTTGCTTCATGATAATGGCCCTGACGGGCACAGCGCTGGCTGATGACGATGACGAAAAAAAATCGAAAATGAAATTCTGGAACTTGACGGGCGTCGATCTCACAGAGATTTCGCTGGCACCTGCCGGCACCGACAAATTCGGCGACAACCAGACCAAGAACGATGACAACAATCAGGCCGAGGCCGACGAGCGTCTCCCGCTCACCGACGTGACAGCCGGCACCTACGATGTGCGCATCAAAGACAAAGATGGACGCACGTGCCTCGTCAAGAATGTGGAAGTGAAAGATTCCGGTCCTTATTCTTTCTCAATCGAAGCCGACCAATTGACCGACTGCAAAACTTGATCTTGTCGGGTGGCGGCGTTCGCGCGTCCGCCACCCACTCTTGCCCAACGCTACGCCTCACGTTGCATGCGCCACGCTCCAACGCTGTTCGCATCTGTCGTCTCAGTGACATCTGATTAGGGCATCAGCCGCCGGATCAATTCCGAGCGGGCGATCTTGATGCTGATCTCTGACAGTCTTATCGCAATAGGTTCTACCGCAGCCATTGGCCTGATCGCAGCGCTATTGGCCGCGCGATCCAGACCTAGCTGGCAAATCTGGCCCGCACCGCCGCAAGGATCTGTCAAAAGCTTTCTGTTATGGACGCTTTTTCGAACACTCAACGCATCGGTGTTCGCACTAGCGATGATAACGCTTGCATCCAAAAGCTACGATGATCGCATGCCACTCTGGCAAGCCAGCTTACTCATTGCGTCGGCGATATTGGGCATCGTCTATGTATCTTCGCTGATCGCCCTCGGGCGCAAAGCGACCTACTGCCAAGCCAGCGGCCTAGAGACCGGCGGCATCTATCAATGGACACGTAATCCGCAATACACCACGGCGATTGCCGCAATTGGCTTGCTAGCAGCCGGTGTTGGCACGTTACCTATGCTCGCCTTAGCTACCGCCCTCATCACCGTTTATGTGTTGATGGCCATGGCTGAAGAACCCTGGTTACTGCAACGATACGGTCAGTCCTATATCGATTATGCCGCCGAAGTACCGCGCTTTTTCAGCCTCGGCCACGTCATCAGAGTGTTGCGACCCCATATCGATAACGTTGTTAGCCAAGCCAAGCAGTAACGCTTCAGCGTGGCGAATTATTCGGCCGCCTCTCGCGCCAAAAACCCGCCAGATTGCCGCTGCCACAGCCCAGAATAAATTCCGCCGCGCTTGAGCAGTTCGCTGTGCGATCCTTCCTCCACAATCCGGCCCTCGTCCATGATGACGAGCCGATCCATAGCCGCAATCGTCGAAAGTCGATGCGCAATCGCAATCACGGTCTTACTCGCCATCAAAACTTTCAGGCTCTCCTGAATGGCGGCTTCCGCCTCGCTATCGAGCGCACTGGTCGCTTCGTCCAAAATCAGGATCGGCGCATTTTTAAGCAGCACACGCGCAATCGCGATGCGCTGACGTTGACCGCCCGACAGCTTAACCCCGCGCTCACCCACATGTGCGTCAAAACCTTTACGCCCGCGCATGTCCTCCAGGCCAGGAATAAACGCATGTGCTTCCGCTCGCTGTGCCGCCGCAAGCACGTCGGCCTCGCTTGCTTGCGGGCGACCATAAAGAATGTTGTCGCGCACAGATCTATGCAGCAGCGACGTATCCTGCGTCACGACACCGATATTGGCGCGCAGACTATCTTGCGTCGCGTGCGCGATATCCTGACCGTCAATCAGGATGCGCCCACCTTCCAGATCGTAGAAGCGCAACAACAAATTCACGAGCGTCGATTTACCCGCACCCGAGCGACCGACCAACCCGACTTTTTCGCCCGGCTTGATGGTCAAAGACAAGTTGTCGATCACACGATCAGGCTCACCACCCGGCGTGCCTTTGGCAATACCGTAGTGGAATCGGATCGCATCAAAGCGAATTTCGCCTTTTGGAACAGTCAGTGGGTTGGCATCGGGCGCATCGAGCACAGTCTGCGGCCTGGAAATCGTCTCCATCCCCTCGTGAACAACGCCGATGTTTTCAAATATGCCCGAGATGGTCCACATCACCCAACCCGACATCGTGTCGATGCGCACCACCAACGCAATGACAACCGCAATCGCGCCTGTTGAAACTTGGCCTTCACTCCATAGCCACAGCGCCAAGCCGCTGGTCGCAACGATCATCAAGCCGTTGAGGCATGACAGCGCCAGCTCCATCGTCGTGATCAAACGCAGCGACGCCTGCCATTTTTGCATCTGCTCAAGAAATGCAACACGCGCGTAGCCATCCTCGCGGTCAGCATGCGCGAACAGCTTCACTGTTAGAATATTCGTGTAGCTATCGACGATCCGCCCGACCAGCATCGAGCGCGCTTCCGACGTATCGGTCGAAAGCTTTTTGATGCGCGGCACGAAATAGGTGATCGCCAAGATATAAATCGTGAACCAAATCATCAGTGGAATGATGAGTCGGATATCGGCCGTCGCAAATAATACGACCGCGCCGAAAAACTGCACCGCCGCATACCAGATCGCATCAATCGCCTGCACGACGCTTTCGCGTAATGCTGGGGCCGTCTGTACGATCTTATTGGCGATGCGACCGGCAAAATCGTTTTGGAAAAAACCCATCGACTGGCGCAGGACATAGCTGTGTGTCTGCCAGCGCACGCGATTGGTGAACGTCGTCGCCACCACCTGACTTTTAATGAGATCATGCAGAAGAAAAATGATCGGCCTTGCCACCAGCGCCAGAAACGCCATAGCCAACAGGATAGTGCCATTGTCGGTGATAAACGTTTTAGGATCGGCCGACAGCCGCATCAGATCGACCAGCTTGCCGATGAAGGCAAACAGCATCACCTCTGTAATGGAGCCGAGAAACCCAACCACCAGCAACACCGCGAACGCGGGCCAGACGGGCTGCACGTAATGCCAATAAAAGGCACCCAGCGTCGTCGGCGGCCGCACGATGCCCGGCCGCGCAAACGGATCGATGCGCCCTTCAAACCAGCTATAAATCCTAGACAACATGCTAAAATCTAACTTCCCAACACGTGACGCGCGCATCCTAAGGCTTAAGCCTCTCGGAAAGCGATGGCGGCTTTCTATTGATCGTGGATCGCACTTAGGGCTAAGGGTCTTTTCGGTCAAAAACAAGACAAGCAGATGAGCCCTTATTCATGAACGCACCCGACGCGCCTTTGGACCAATATAAAGCCTCTGCTCGCGCTTGGTTCGAAACCCTTCGCGATGATATCTGCCGCGCGCTGGAAAAACTCGAAACAGATTTGCCAGCGAGCGCCCCGCATGGCGATGCACCACCAGGCACCTTCACGCGCACGCCTTGGGAGCGCACCGACCACACCGGCGCCAAAGGGGGCGGCGGCGTCATGAGCATGATGCACGGTCGCGTATTCGAGAAGGTCGGTGTCCACACATCGACCGTCTATGGCGAATTCGCCCCGGAGTTTCGCAAGCAGATTCCAGGCGGCGAAGAAAACCCAAACTTCTGGGCATCGGGAATTTCGCTCATTGCGCACCCAAATAATCCCAACGTACCGGCCGTGCATATGAACACGCGCATGGTCGTGACCAACAAATGGTGGTTCGGCGGTGGTGCGGACTTAACACCTGTCCTGGACAAGCGCCGCACGCAGACCGATGCCGATACACTGGCTTTTCACGCCGCCATGTACGGCGCCTGCGCACAACACAAAATCGCAGACTACCCACGCTACAAAACCTGGTGCGATGAATATTTCTATTTGCCGCATCGCAAAGAAATGCGCGGCATCGGCGGCATTTTTTACGATTATCTGACGCCCACACCCGAACAGGGCGGCTTCGACGCAGCCCTTGCATTTACGCAAGACGTTGGCCGCGCCTTTGCCAGCGTCTATCCAATGCTCGTGCGCGGCAACTATACGATGGCCTACACTGACGCTCAACGCGACGAACAACTCGTACGCCGCGGCAGATACGTCGAATACAATCTTCTCTATGACCGCGGCACGATGTTCGGCCTCAAAACCGGTGGCAACGTCGACAGTATTTTGTCGTCGATGCCACCCGTCGTGAAATGGCCTTAAGGCTGCGTCGCTGGCTTCTGAAACAAAGTCATCGACAGCAAACCGCCCGCAGCACCCGATTTGGGAGCATAATGATAGATGAGCACTAAAAGCTCATCCGTTTGACCGCTCCACGCACTGACTTTCCACGGCCCCTCATCGTAAGTCTCATCCGCTTTGCGTTCGATCAACTTTTCCATGGCAATGCCAATTTCAGGCGATTTGATTTTGTCGCCTGGTAAAAGCAAACTGCACGCATAATTGGTAGCATCGGCAAAATTTGGAAAATCAGATTTCGATTTCTCGTCCATGTCGCTAGCGGTCACGGTAACCGTGTATGTGTTGCTGGCCTCCGCAAACGTCCAAGCTTTGAAGACTTTTGGTTCAACCGCTGGACGAAAGGCGTCAAGCTTCGAGCCAGTCAACGCAACCCATTTGTTTTCGGTGGCGTGAGCTTCGAGACCGGCAAGATCGGGCAGCCTAGAATAACAATGACGATCAAACAGCCCGACACGAGCGGCCGCATCGTCTTGTGCCAAAGCAGCGCCAAACGGACCGAACCCAAAGCAAATGGCTAATGCAATAAACGTGTAATGAAATTTGGAACGCATGGTGTCTCTCACGAGAACGTTGTCAGTTGAGCGCGTTAAACGAATTATAGCCAAATCCAAATCCAACACCATTCCAATGTCACGACCAATATTCCTATAGTCATAATGAACGAGCCAAATCCTTCATCCAAATGAGTTCGAGAATCATTTATGAACCGCATGCGCCCGAAAGCGAACGCACACAAATCACTGTCATTGTTCCGACGTGAAAGGTGTGCACTGCTAGCAAATGCGAGGGTACAAAAGACCAAAATCCGCATCGCTTCTGGGGCTCAGCGCACATTTCACATGGACATCTCTCTCAGTTTAGACGCGCTCCTGTCATTCATTCGCGATAACGAAGCCTATCACCCCCCCATCGTGTTTGCCCTTGCGTTCGCAGAAACGCTCGCGCTGCTATCTCTTTTTATTCCTGCAACCTCGATATTGATTGTGGTCGGCGCCGCACTCGGCGGCAGTGGTCTGAGCTTTTGGCCGGTATGGATAGCTGCCGGTCTTGGCGCAACGATTGGAGCAACGGTTTCGTATGTCATCGGTCGTTACTTCAAAGACAGCGTGCACTTAGCATGGCCATTTCGCTCATACCCTCATTTACTCGACAACAGTCGTACATTTTTTAATCGATACGGACTGTTCGCGATTTTTGCCGGGCACTTTTTCGGACCCGCACGGGCGTTCGTCCCCGTCGTTGCAGGGTCGCTTGCAGTCCCACATGTGCATTTCCAGTTTGCCAACATCGCATCGGCGTTTGCATGGTCAGCAGTCGTTCTGGGACCATCGCAATGGCTCGGCCAGTGGCTTTCTGCGAGCTAACTTGCGGCTGACCGGAGACACGCACAAAACCAAACATCTCGTCTCGTTGTCCCCGGTCACCCGCTATTGAAAACTAATCCTACATCAAGCGGCCAAGCGCTTATGCATGCCCGCTGACCAGCCCTTGGTGATACTGCGGAAGAACATGTTCCCGCTGGCTTTCAAAGTTTGGTACGCCTTCTTGATATCGAGCACGAGCGTGATGCGTCGCCCGATATAGCGCAATTCACCAACTTCGTGAGTGGCGACAGGGCGGAAACCGACGATACGCGTGTGGAAACCATAGGGACTGTGTGGATCATTCTCGAACACATCCGTGACGAGCTGCGCATACCCACGTTCGATCACTTCGCGCATGGTCGCGCGCATCAAACTAGTCACGACACCTATGCCCTTGCGCCGCTCTGGTACAATGGCAAAACGGCCAATCTCAGCGACGTCCTTGCTCTTGATAAGCTCATCGAGATCGACGTCGTCACTGATCGGTTTCAATCCATAGCTGGCATACTGTTCCAAAGGTGGATTGTAGAGTACGCGTAAAACACCCACAGGCTTGTCGCGGCTCATGGCGAGAAACCAAGACACGTCACCCCGCTGTAAATCGCTCGCTGGAAACATGGGCTCGACGTCGAGAACCCATGCTTTTTCATGCTGGTAAGTTTCTTTCAAAACCGAAAGTGCTTTTTGCCGATCGGTCTCGGTTTCAACGCGGCGCGCACGTGTCAGATTTAAAATTTTCACAGCACGTCTCCTCCCCTTGAAGGGTCCAGCCTTTGATGGTTCCAGGACTTTCCAGACACAGCGCTGATCGCCGTCATGATCGCCGCATGCCACGCTGGAAGCGTCATGGCAGACGACGGTTCCAGCGGCGGCCCAAACGAGATGTCCATGGGGCTGGCCTCAGGAATGACTTCGCCGCGAGCCATATCCGGAAATCGCAGTCCGGCGGGCACAACGGCAATTCCGGTTTCTAAAGAGAGCCGCGCTGCACCAAGTCTGCCGCGCAACAATCGGTTAGGATCACGATTGACTGTGCCTTCGGGAAATATGCCGATGGAGCGACCGCTAATAAGGTGTTGCCGTGCTTGCTCCGCCGACGAGGTCGGCGAAGAAAATAACGGTTTCAGCAGATTGAGAAAACGTGGCTTGGCCGATTTGCGCATAACAGTAATCGCGCCTGAACGGCTGTAGAGCAGCCCGACACCCGGAATGATCCGAAAATTCCAATCGGCCAGGAAATGAACCCGACGTCCGCCGCGCAACAACATCAGGAGCGCTGGTAATACTAACGCCTCTAGCCGCGTGCTGTGGTTGATCGCGAGTATAAACGGATCGCGATCGATCCCAACGTGCTCCAGACCGCGCACAGTGCGCACGTTGCGACATAACGTAAAGCCAACGCTGCGGAGTAAACATCTGTCTCCAAAATGGAGTTCCGGAAGAGGCAAGGACAGAAGCGCGTGCGTATTGAGAAACGGCGCCGTCGCAAGCGCGTCACGCTCATTGTTACAGTCAAGCGCTAGTTGATTGGGGGCAATCATCATGTTGTGGCCTTTGCTGACGCAGCCTCAGGCCAGTCCCAAAACTTTGCACGCACGTGCTGTCCAGCTTCGGTGGAACAACAATCGCGCTGATCGCGCCACGTCTGCAACTCCAGCTCACCTGACCACGACTCCGTAATCGCCGTGCAGTTGCCGACCCAATCGCCACAGTTCAGATAGCGCGTGCCGTCTAAAACAAAATCGCCCGGCAGGTGCGTATGCCCGCAGATCACACCATCGAGGCGGCGCTGCCGTGCTTCATAGATCAGTCTGAGTTCAGATCGGTTGACCCCGCCAATGGAGCGACGCATCCAGACCCACGACGCACGAAACCGCTGGCGGACATGTTGTGAGCGACGCTCAGTCAGCTTGATTGAGTTCACAACACCGAACATCCGTTCGGACAGCGAACACAGCAGCGGCGCAATGCGCTCGGACTGATTTAAAAAGTCATCGTGCTCGTGACCGTGAACAACAAGAAACCGTTCGCCGTTGGCCGTCTCATGAATGAACTCATGATGAAATTCGAGACCGGGAATGTCGAGGCTAGAGAATGAGGCAAGCACCGCATCATGGTTGCCCGGAATGATGATGAGACGAGATCCGTTGCACACAGCAACGTGGAACCATGCAACCAGCTTAGCATGATCGGACGACCAGGTTCCGCCGCCGCGAAAACTCCAGAAGTCGAACACGTCTCCAACAAGAATGATTGTCTCAGCCTGACAGCGGCTCAAGAACTCTGCAAGCCGGTCGGCCTTGCACCGGAACGATCCGATATGAAGGTCCGAAAGCAGCAGCGTCCGATAGGTTTTCTGCGCCAAAGCCTGGGTCACGAAAGCCCCCCGATTTGCAGCACAACAAATCGGATTCGGATATCAAACTGATGACTGACCAGTCAGAAGCGCGATCAGTTGAGCGAATGTGGCGCATTTAGCGATAGGGTTGCGCGACTATGCGCAGACGTGACGCTTTCATTTCAAAACTATGAAGAAGCCGTGACGCTCGTCGCAGCCAATTGGGTACAGCGAATGTGCCTACCTTTCAGCTAATACCGCATCGAACGCGCTGGCAAACTCAACGGACCCCGGCGTTTTGACGGCACTATCCATCCGCCGGTCGAGTTCAGCCAAAAGCCCTGCGCCATCCAAACCAATCACCATTTTATTCACGTAATAAGCTCGACGCGCGAAAAAGTTTGTCGTCGGCGCCTTTCGTCCTGCTGGCTGCATCATTTCCAACCCGGTCGCAGGCCCCGACAAATTCATCAGCTCCATTTCAGCACCCGACAAATTCGTACGCCCGACTTTGTCTGCTGTGTCTTTTAATCCTTTGAGTTTGATGGCCTGCAACAGAGGTCCAATGTCGCCGTCGATATTCAACGCATGAACACCCATGCCTTCCGGCGTCTTGGCATACGCTTGCTGACGGCTCCACTCGTAAGGAATTTTCCGAACATTGGCATACATCCGCTTGATCGCCGAGATTTTGCCTTTGAGTTGAGCACGCCGTTGCGCCGTGACATTGGGATTTGCAGCCATTGCCTCAAGTCGGCGCACGAAATCCGGACCGGCCTTATACAATTCATTGACCGAATTAGCGTCGAGCAGTTGCGCATAGCCCAACGCACTCGAAATAGGCCGTCCCGTTTTCTTGATAGGATGAATTCCTGCTTGCATATCGAATGTGCCAATGCCGCCGGTTTCGAGCGCATATATGCGCACGACTTGATCCTTACTCAGCCCCAAACGCATCGCTTCACGCGCGTACCTGCGCTTGAATTCTTTTTCACTCACGCGCTCAGGCGTAAAATTATAAACGCGCTTAGCCGTTGCCAGATAATCGGCAACCGTCGCCATATCTTTGGTCGGCTTAGGATCTGACCTATCTTGTGCCGCTAAAAACTTCTCATACTTTTTCGCCAATGCAGGCGACAACTTAGGCCCGTCATAGGTCGGCGGCAAAGTCATCACGTAATCGCTTGTATCAAATGGCACTTGAGCGGCACGCTTTTTTCTACGCCCGGCCCGCTTGCCGTCCACCTTCTCCCAATAGGCATCTAATTTTTGCTCGTATGCGCGGCGGCTTGTGCGCCACTCTTGAAATGCGCCAACCTCTGCATCCGAAAGTGAAGTCAAAAAATCGACAGTCGTTTGCGCGACACTGGCAGGCATCGACATGACCAGCATGACTGCAAAAGAAAGGACGACAGCCTTCATCGCCGCCATAGGTCTTTGCATCATCAAGATTTGGCCTCGCAAATTGCAGTGAATCAAAAAGTGCTTCTGACCCTAGACTTTGACCGCATCATGATTCCAGGCCATTAACCGGATCATTTGCTGCCAATCTGAGCCGCATGCCCCAGCAGAGCTAGTGTTTGAGGTCTTCAAGCGCTATGTAAGAAATATGCTTGAGGCAGATTGTAGAACATTCATTGATGCCAACACTTTTCGCCAATTGGCCGTGCAGCGACTGCTGCAAATCCCGCTCGATGATCCTGCCCATTTAGATGCTGCAAGTGATTTCGATCTGAACCCCGACAGCATTCCTGATGCGCTCGAAGCGCAGACCAACACACCACTAACCAGAGCCGCCGTTCTGATCCCCATCATTGCCCGCGAAACGCTGACAGTTTTGTTGACGGAGCGGACGGCTCACTTGACGGCGCATGCCGGACAAATCGCATTTCCTGGCGGCAAAATCGAATTAGACGACGCCAATCCACTTGATGCCGCGCTGCGCGAAATGCATGAGGAAATCGGACTGTCGGCCTCATACATCGAAGTCCTTGGCTTTTTGCCTCCCTACAGCACGGGTACGGGCTTTCACATCACGCCGGTCGTCGCACTCGTAAAACCTGACTTCGTACTCAATCCAGATCCAACGGAGGTGGCCGACACGTTTGAAGTGCCGGTCGCGTTTTTGATGGATGTCAATAACCATCGCATCGATAGTCGCATATGGCGCGGGCGCGAAAGACATTTCTATGCGATGCCTTACGAACACCGCTATATCTGGGGTGCAACGGCAGGGATGATCCGGTCTCTGCAACGGAGACTGTTTGAAGTATGATACGCATTGTCGTCGAAAACGTATTCGTGTTTCTGCTGCCGACACTCGCTTACATCACTTGGGTCGCCTTCAAGAAAAATGATTGGCCGGGCCTCTGGTCAGTTTTGCGCGATGCACCCCTGGTCAAGCTGCTAGCATCTGGCGCTGTACTGATGTTGCTCACACTCGCAATTTTCTCATCGCGCACAGGCCACGCGCCAGGCGAAAGTTATCAGCCTAAAATATTCAAGGACGGTCAGCTGCAACCTGGCGAAGCACGCAAGCCATAAAGGAGCGGACCGTATGGCCGATCCAAAATATACGGCGAAGCCAATGACGATCTCAGCGCCATGGCTGTCTGCCCCTCCCCTGAAAGCAATCTTTGACACGTTTGCCAAAGCGGGCAGTGAAGTGCGCGTTGTCGGCGGTGCCGTCCGCAATGCGCTGCTTAACGAGCCGATCACAGATATCGATCTGGCAACGCCAACGCTGCCAGAGCGGGTCATGGAAATCGGCCGTGCAGCAGGCTTCGGAGTCTACCCAACTGGCATCGACCACGGCACCGTGACGCTCATTTCCTCTGATCAGAAATTCGAAATCACAACCCTGCGCCGCGACGTAGAAACAGACGGTCGTCACGCGGTCGTCGCTTTCACAACCGATTGGGCCGAGGATGCTTATCGGCGCGATTTCACGATCAACGCCATGTCGGCCAACGCACATGGCGACGTCTTCGACTATGCGAGTGGACGAGATGACATCTCAGCGCGCCGCGTCCGCTTTATCGGAGCTGCTGCCGACCGTATCCGCGAAGATTATTTGCGAATTCTAAGGTTCTTCCGCTTCACCGCCCAAATCTCACATTCCGCCCCAGACAACGATGGCGTCTCAGCCTCAATGGCGCTGAAGGATGGTATCGCATCGTTATCAGGCGAGCGCATCGGCGCAGAAGTCATGAAATTCCTCGTCGCACCGCGCGCTGGCGAGATCAGCGTGATCATGGATGTCAGCGGCATCTCAAAGTGCATTTTTGGACATGCGACGCAGCCGTTGAATTTGATCCGATTACAAGCCATCGAACACGCGCTCGGCGAAAGTACCGATGCCATCACACGATTGGCGGCCCTGACAAGCCAAGCACCGGCAGCCGATATTGCTCGCCGTTTACGGCTATCGAACGCCGACGCATCCGCACTCGAAGCAGCGACCTCGCACCACCGCACCTTCACCGCATCGACCGATGCGCATACGGCCCGCACAGCACTCTATCGTCTCAAACCTCAATCGTATCGCCGCGCGGTTCGCGTCTCATGGGCAAATACGAATACGCCCGCGCGCGATCCGCATTGGACACAGCTTGCAACATTAGAGCAAAGTTGGACGCCACCGTTACTTCCAGTTTCAGGCGCCGATATTCTGGCGCTCGGCATCACACCTGGGCCAGTCGTTGGACAAATCTTGAAAGCATTCGAGCAATGGTGGATCGATTCAGACTTTCCAACTGACATCAATGCCCAAAAAGAACGCTTAACACTGCTCAGTAAGTCAACAAATTTTGAATGATAATAATTCTTAAAAAGTTTCTTCACGATGTCGTCTTCGCACGATATGATCCCGCCGCTGGGTTCAAATGTGTGTGCGTTGAGGTGGGTGTAATGGACCAAGTTGCTCGCGAACGGGCGCGTTCGTTGAAGTTTGTGCAAGTTATGTTCGCCGTTCTCGGCTTGTCGAGTTTGATCGCTGCCATGGCCGTTGGCATCCGCGGTGAAGATATGGGTCTCCCAGAAGGCTCGACCCAGACCATCGCATTGGCATTCCTCTTAGTCGGTATTGCCGATACGGTTCTGCTCTTTCTTTGGGAACGCATTTTCCAACGCATCGAGACCTGAGCCATCCCATAGTCACTCCAGAATGCGCCGTGTCCCGACATTGCACGATGCCGTATTGCGCACGCGCGAGCCTCACACCACGCTCAATTTTCAACCGCCAATCCTAGAAATTAACCAGCGCGACGGAGTTTAAATCCGCTTATCCCCGGGCTGCGGCACACCCGCCACAGAGCCGCACGGCTTCGTCACACGCCTGCAATATGAATCCGGTCCCTCAGGCTCAGTCTCCTATGAGCATTGCGGAGGGGCATGTGACGACGACTGACGCGGACATTCAATATCGCACGGTGTTCATCTCGGATATCCACCTCGGCATGCGCAACGCGCAAGCCCCAGCGCTGTTGGATTTCCTGAAGAGCGTGGAATCTGAAACGCTCTATTTGGTGGGCGATATCGTCGATTTCTGGAAAGTAAAGCGCGGTCCTTATTGGCCGCAATCGCACAACGACGTCCTACAGAAGATATTGCGCAAAGTCCGCAAAGGCACGCGCGTCGTGTTTATTCCCGGCAATCACGACGATGGCTTGCGTGACTATTGCGGCATGAACTTCGGCGGCATCGAAGTCCGGCGCGACGAAATCCACGAAGCGGCAAACGGCAAACGGTATTTGGTTCTCCACGGCGACGAATTCGACGTCGTTGTGCGTTATGCCCGCTGGCTCGCATTCCTCGGAGATCGCTCATATGACGTCGCCCTGGCCCTCAATATCCCATTAAATTTTTGCCGCCGCATGTTTGGCCTCGGTCACTGGTCGCTCGCCAACTTTCTCAAACTGAAAGTCAAAGGCGCGGTCAACTTCATCGGTGAATTCGAAGACGCCCTCTCGCATGAAGCACGCCGACGCGAAGCTGAGGGTCTGATTTGTGGACACATCCACCATGCCAACGACCGCATGATCGACGACATCCACTACTTGAACTGCGGCGACTGGGTCGAGAGCTGCACCGCCATCGGCGAACGTTTCGATGGCGTTTTCGAGATCATTCGCTGGAAAGAGATCATGGCAGCACGCTCAGCACCTGTTCCAGCGCAACGCCAATTGGTTCACGCCGCATAACAATTCAAGCATTGGAGACGCCCGTGACAATCGCCGCTAGAGCCGTTGCACCAAGCACTGCCGACCTGTTGCGCGAAGCCGTTCATCAAAGCGGCGCCATGAGCTCACAAGGATTGCTAGAGCGTGCGTTCACGTTTGCCTTCCGCTCGATGGTTTATCCCCAGATTTGGGAAGATCCGCGCGCCGATATGGAAGCGCTTGAGATCACTCCATCGAGCCGCGTGATGGTGATAGCGTCAGGCGGTTGCAATGCCTTGAGTTATTTGACCGCCAACCCTTCGCACGTTTACGCAGTCGATCTCAACGCCACACACATTGCTCTATTGCGTCTGAAATTGGCGGCCGCAACGCATTTGCCAAACCATGCAACCTACTTCCGATTTTTTGGCACGGCCAGCGATAAGCGGAACGTGCGTCTCTACGACGATCTGATCGCCCAGCATCTCGACCGCCAGACGCGCGCCTATTGGGAAGGTCGCGATCACACCGGCCGCCGCCGTATCACGAGATTTGCGCGCAACTTCTATCGCTATGGGATGCTCGGCCGCTTTATTGGAGCCGGCCACTTGGCCGCGCGCGCACTCGGTGGCAACCCCTCACGTATGCTCGCAGCAAAATCCCATGACGAGCAACGCGAGATTTTCGACCGCGAACTGGCACCATTGTTCGACCGTCCCATCGTAAAGTGGGTCACATCACGGCGCGCGTCACTGTTCGGACTTGGCATCCCGCCCGCACAATACGATGCGCTGTGCGACTACGGCGCGCGTCCCATGGTCGATGTGCTACGTGAACGCGTACAGCGCTTGGCCACAAGCTTCGATCTCAAGGATAACTATTTCGCCAGCCAAGCTTTCGGCCGAAGCTACGCGTCCAACGATGCTGCACCATGCCCACCCTACTTGCAGCGCGATGGCTTCATGGCCGTGAAAGCACGCGTCAATCGCGTCACAGTCTTGCAGCAAAATATGATCCACTTTTTGGCCGCCGAACCCACTGAAAGTCTCGACTGCTATACATTGCTCGATGCACAGGATTGGATGGACGACGCCACACTCAATGCATTGTGGCGCGAAATTACGCGCACAGCACGTCCTGGCGCGAGAGTGATTTTCCGCACCGCGGGTGCAGCAACGATCCTCCCAGGTCGCGTTTCAGAGGCGATCCTCGAACAGTGGGATTACAAAGCAGAGCGCTCTGCTGAGATTTATGCCAAAGATCGCTCGGCGATTTATGGCGGCTTCCACCTCTACACAAAGACGGCTTAAGAACCCCATGTCAGGTCACAGCGATGAAGCAACATCGCACGGCGATACCCAACACGCCGCCGCGATGGACCACATCTATCGCTATCAGCGCTATATCTATGACGTAACGCGGCGCTACTATCTGCTCGGCCGCAACGATATGATCGCGGGTTTGTCACCGCCACGCGATGGAACGATCCTTGAAATCGGCTGCGGCACAGCCCGCAATTTGATCCAGGCCGCAAACACTTTTAGCAATGTCTCGCTCTATGGCTTCGATATATCATCGGAAATGTTGAAGACAGCCGCGCGCTCGGTTGCAAAGACAAACCACAGCCATCGCATCGCACTGGCTCAAGGCGACGCGACGAACTTCGACACCAAGCAAATGTTCGACCGGGCATCCTTCGACCGAATTTTTATTTCGTACGCGCTGTCGATGATCCCCGATTGGCAGGTCATCGTTGCACGTGCCAGCGACCATCTCACGCCGGGCGGCGAACTGCATATCGTCGATTTCGGTTGCATGGACACGATGCCGGGCTTAGCACGCCGCGCGATGCTGGCATGGCTGGCGCGCTTCAGCGTCACGCCGCGACGCGAACTCGAAGCCGTCGTTCGTGACATAGCGCAGCAAAAGGGTTTGCAGGTTGAATTCCGCAGCAGCGCGTTTGGCTATTGGGCATCCGCCATTCTGCGCAAAGCCTAGTACCGAACTCTCACACCCGAAAAGCCCGGGCGGACGCCAAGGCTTCTCAAGCATCATTTGATCATTAAATCACGGCTACTGAACAGTCGTGGTTCCTGGCGCAATCGGCGTGTCGGGAACCGTCGCGACAATATCGGCAACCATGTCTTTCTCGTCCGTTGGAATGACGTCGGCGGTGGCAGCTTCGACAGTCTCACTTGCTGTGTCAGAAGCAGAAGTTTCCGCCACGGCTTCAGGTGGAGCTTCTGAGGTTGCTTCTCCCTCGGCGCTGTCAGCCTCCACTTCGGCTTGTGCAGTCACCTCTTCGGCAACAGCTTCTGCTGAGACTGCCTCGACGACCGCATCGCCAGCTTCAGCTTCGGCGGCTTCCACAACCTCAGAATTCTCTGCCGCCGCCTCCGCTACAACGTCCTCGGTTTCTCCGCCAGTTTCTTCAGCGACGACCTCCGCCGCCGCTTCTTCCACCGGCTCTGACGCTACCTCTTCGGCTGCTGCCTCGGCGACCATCGCAGGCGACTCGTCTTCGACCGCCGACTCAGTCACCGACAAAAGCGACTTCACTTCTGCCATCGCCTTTTCGACCGCCACCAACGCTTTCCAATCCGCAGACGCTTCAATGCGCGCGCGAACTTCCTCGCTTAACTCCTTGAGTTTTCCGAAAACATCTTCTGACATGAACTGTCCTTTTCCCTAATACTGGCCAAGACAAAGCATCGCCCTCATCCACGCATGACTGCTCACGCGGACCTCAATTCTTGCTTTCAGCAGTATTGCGTAAGTAGAAATGTACATTGATTTGCGGCAATCGGACGCGCGTTCGCGTCTGTGCACAGCATTTAATTTTTTTGAGCATTGCACGTGATGCATCGAACGATCTTCACGACGCGACACCTCGCTTGCGGAGATTGCGATATGCGAGACGCATCTATTCGTTAGCGCGCGATGCGCACATCCTGACTCAACTGAACATACAAAAAGGCCGCCGCACCTGCGTGCGACGACCTGATTTGTCTAGCGCGTATGAGTGAGCGACGGACTTAGAAGTCCATACCGCCCATACCACCCATTCCGCCGCCAGGAGCACCATGCGAATGGCCTTCCTTCTTCGGCACGTCGGCGATCATAGCTTCCGTGGTGATCAGCAAGCCTGCAACCGAAGCTGCATCCTGAAGTGCGCAACGCACGACTTTCGTCGGATCGATGACGCCCTGAGCGAAAAGATCGCCATACTCGTGAGTTTGAGCGTTGTAGCCGAACGAATACTTGGAGTTTTCCAAGATCTTGCCGACGATCACCGAGCCATCTTCACCAGCGTTCGTGAAGATCTGACGAGCCGGTGCCTGAAGTGCGCGACGCACGATCTGAATACCGACCTTTTGATCTTCATTCTCGACCTTGAGCGACTCGAGCGCCTTGCTGGCGCGCAGCAATGCAACACCACCACCTGGAACGATGCCTTCTTCAACCGCTGCACGTGTTGCATGCAGCGCATCATCGACGCGATCTTTACGTTCCTTGACTTCGACTTCAGAAGCGCCGCCGACTTTGATGACGGCCACGCCGCCAGCCAACTTCGCCAAACGCTCTTGGAGCTTCTCGCGGTCATAGTCCGAAGTTGTTTCTTCGATCTGCGCCTTGATCTGCTTCACGCGGCCTTCGATGTCGGTTTTCTTGCCGACGCCATCGACGAGCGTAGTGTTTTCCTTGTCGATCGACACCTTCTTAGCGCGACCGAGCATGTCGAGTGTGACGTTCTCAAGCTTGATGCCGAGATCTTCCGAGATCACGGTACCGCCGGTGAGAACAGCGATGTCTTCCAGCATTGCCTTGCGACGATCGCCGAAACCAGGCGCCTTCACGGCTGCAACCTTGAGGCCACCGCGGAGCTTGTTGACGACGAGCGTAGCAAGCGCTTCGCCTTCGACATCTTCTGCGATGATGAGGAGCGGCTTACCCGACTGCACCACAGCTTCGAGAACCGGCAACATCGCCTGCAGACCCGAAAGCTTCTTTTCGTGGATGAGAATGTATGGGCTTTCGAGTTCGACCGTCATCTTCTCGGCATTGGTCACGAAGTATGGCGAGAGATAACCGCGATCGAATTGCATGCCTTCTACGACATCGAGTTCAAAGTCGAGCGTTTTGGATTCTTCAACCGTAATCACGCCTTCCGAACCGACCTTTTCCATGGCCTCGGCGATCTTCTTGCCGACCACTTCATCGCCGTTCGCCGAAATCGTACCGACTTGAGCGATCTGGTCTTTGACAACTTTCTTCGAGTTTGACTTGAGGTCAGCGATGACGGCTGTGACAGCCAAGTCAACACCACGCTTCAAATCCATTGGGTTGGAACCGGCAGCCACAGATTTGGCGCCTTCGCGCACAATCGCCTGAGCCAGAACCGTAGCCGTCGTCGTACCGTCGCCTGCCATGTCGGCAGTCTTGGACGCGACTTCCTTGAGCATCTGCGCGCCCATGTTCTCGAATTTATCTTCGAGCTCGATTTCCTTAGCGACGGTAACGCCGTCCTTTGTGATACGCGGTGCACCAAATGATTTCTCGATCACCACGTTGCGTCCCTTCGGACCAAGCGTGACCTTGACGGCATTGGCGAGAATATCCACGCCACGCAGCATGCGCTCGCGGGCGTCTTGCGAAAACTTGACGTCTTTAGCTGCCATGTGAAGCAACTCCTGTTTGAATCATGAATGACGAAAGTTCGGGGGAAGTAATCGGCTATTAAGCGGCCTTGGCCTTGGCGAAACCTTCGAGCACGCCGAGGATGTCGCTTTCCTTCATGATCAGCAGATCCTTGCCGTCGATTTTGACTTCAGTGCCTGACCATTTGCCAAACAGAACGATGTCGCCAACCTTGACGTCAGGCGTAATGATCTTACCGGATTCATCGCGGCCACCGGCACCGACGGCGACGATTTCGCCCTGCTGCGGCTTTTCCTTGACCGTATCAGGAATGATGATCCCACCTGCGGTTTTGGTTTCTTCTTCGAGACGCTTGACGACAACGCGGTCGTGGAGCGGACGGAACTTCATGGGTTCAACCTCATGATTGAGTTGGTGATTTCAAGTTTTTCGAAATGATAAATAGGCCTCCTGCTTGATACAGAAGTCCTGAACGTACCCGGGCCGACAGACAATCGGCCGAGCCTCATGAGCACGCGTGACGTGTATGTCCCCACTTGCTAGCAGTGTCAAGTAGAGAGTGCCAAATCATGTTCTATTGAGCCACTTCGAGAATGCGGTATCGCAGACTTATAAAAATCCATTAACCATCTGAAGAAGATCAAAAATTGAATTCTTTTTCTCGAACCTTTTTCGTTGAGCGCGCGACGAACCCTTAGAAGGCGGCAATCACGCTGCCTCGGCGCAACCCGCCATCATTGAAACTAAGGACTTGCTCATCATGAACCGTATCGCGTCCACAAAAGCCGCTTTTGCCGCCGCCATAGCACTAAGCGCGCTCTCGTTTGCAGCCACCACCAACGCGGAGGCCCGCCCATTTCGTGGCGACATCCACATTACAATTGGTGATAGTTACGGCCACGGATATGGCTATCGACGTGATCGTTTTGGCTATGGTTGCCGCCACCTGTATCGCAAGGCCATGAGAACGGGCAGCCGCTATTGGTGGCACCGTTTTGAAAACTGCCGATACGGATATTGAACGGAATATAGAAATGATGACGCCCGCTGAAATGTCTTCAGCGGGCGTTATATATTATAAAAGCTTGTGCCTAATCTCAGAGAGAGAAATCCGAAAGCTTGGCACCTTTCTTGAGGCGATCGACGAGCCAATTCGGTTTACGGCCACGACCGGTCCAAGTATCAGATTTATTCTCCGGATTAGCGTATTTGGCCACGCCGACCGATTTACCTTTTCCAGCGCCACGTCCGGCGCGCAACCCGCCAAATAGCTCGCCAACTGAAAAGCCGTGCGTTTCAGCCATTTCGGCCATTTTCTTTTTCAAATCATTGCGATCGCGATCGCGTGCTGCGGCAATAGCTTTTTGAACTTTTGATTCAAGATCAACAAGCTCTTTCAAAGACAGCTTATCAACATTGATACTCGCCATTTTCTTGACCTTTTGCGCCACGTGCCTTGACCCCTATTGAACGATATTCAAACTGCCTAACCGAGAATACTCATTCTTGCACGCACAATTTCTCGTGCTGTGGCAAATTGCCGACAATATTGTTAAATTCGAGTTTGAATAAAGGATATAGGATTATTCGCTTCGCAATGCATCAATTGGATTGAGCGATGCAGCGCGTCGTGCCGGAAAATATCCAAATACTATTCCAGTTATTGCTGCTGAGCCAAGAGCCAATCCAATAACCGATGGCGAAATAAGAACCGGCCATTGGGCTGCATTTGCGACAATCGCAGCAGCGGCTGCTCCAAGCACCGTTCCGAATATGCCGCCAATTAAGCACAGCGTAACGGCTTCGACCAAAAATTGTCGCATGATATCGCCACTGCGACCACCAACGGCCATCCGCAAACCAATTTCCCGCGTTCGTTCAGTCACCGACACCAGCATGATATTCATAATGCCAATGCCGCCGACGATCAGAGAGATGATCGATGTCGCGGCCAACAAATAGGTCATGGTACTCAAAACTTCGGTACGCGCTTTCATGAATTCGGCAAGATTGCGCACGCTAAAAGAATCTTCCGCACCTGGCTGAATTCGGCGTCGCTGGCGCAGAAGAGTTTCGATATCTTCACCGGCTTCCTTCAAATCCGTACCATCACTGAATTTGATATAAATCTGCCCGACCTGATCGGTTTGCACTTGGCTTTTGCCAATGATCTGTCCGCGCGCAGTTGTCATCGGCAGTAATATCAAATCGTCCTGATCGCGCCCGAAACTCGACGGGCCCTTGGTGCCAAGAACACCCACCACCTGAAACGGCGCGTTCTTGACCCTGATCGTCGCTCCAACTGGCTCTTCGCCAGGAAACAATTGTTTCACAACCGTCTCGCCGATCAAGGCAACTTTTGCCGTGCCGCGAATATCTTGCGGCGTGAAATCGCGCCCCGACACGATCGGCCAATCGCGAACGGTGGCAAAATCGGCGTGTATTCCGCTGATTGTAGTCGTCCAATTGTTATTGCCAAAAACGACCGGCCCTGAACCGTTAAGCTGGCCTGAAATGGCGACCACACCTGGGACTTTATCACGAATGGCCGCCATATCTGATTCAGCCAATGGTAAATCAGTGCCAGCTCCCGCCGCGCGACCCATAACCCGGCTCGATCCTGAAAAGACTACAAGCATATTCGAGCCGAGCGCCGCGATCTGACGCTCGACTTCACTGCGCGCGCCAGAGCCAACAGCGACCAGAACAATGACCGACGCGACACCGATCACGATACCCAGCGTTGTGAGAATAGACCGCAGAAGATTTGATCGCAGCGCCGTCCACGCTATCGCAAGGCTATCCAGCAATGTCATCGCGCACCTCCAGCAAGCACACTTGCAGGGCCACGACCTTCGTCTTCGGTGATGCGCCCGTCGCGAAAATGAATGCGTCGCTGTGCAAACGCGGCTATTTCAGCCTCGTGCGTCACCAAAATCACCGTGATGCCGTCCTTATTAAGATCAGTGAACAGCGCCATGATATCTTCGGATGTTTTGCTGTCGAGCGCGCCGGTCGGCTCATCAGCCAGCAATATTTTCGGATTGTTGACGAGGGCACGCGCGATGGCGACACGTTGCTGTTGCCCGCCCGACAACTGCCGCGGATGATGATCAAGACGCGAGATCAATCCGACTTGATCCAGCCGATGCCGTGCCAATGCTTCGATATCAGGAGGACGCGGCTGAGCATACAGCAACGGCAGCATGACCTGTCGCAACGCTGGCGTGCGCGCCAACAAATTGAACTGCTGGAACACAAAACCGATGGTCTTATTGCGCAAGTCCGCCAGGTCGTCCGAGGACAGTGCCCCGATATCGCGACCGTTAATCGTCAATGTGCCCGACGTCGGCCGGTCGAGCGCCCCGATCAGGTTCATCATCGTCGATTTGCCGGAGCCAGATGCGCCCATGATGGCGACGAACTCACCTTCGGCGATATCCAACGACACGCCATCCAGCGCGCGCACCGTCTGCTCACCCATCTCATAGATTTTAGAAACGTCCGTTGCGCGGATCAAAAGACTGCCGGCGTCTCGATTGCGTAAAACGCTAGCCTCATCGACCTTTGCCCGATCATGCACGTTCATTTTTTCGCATCGCGCGCGCGGATAATAACACGCTCGCCTTCCGCCAACTGACCGCCAGATATTTCGGTAAACTGATCGTCGGAAATGCCCAAGCGCACATAGCGCCGCTCGATCGCTCCCGTTTCATTCTGCACATGCACGCCGCCGGATTTGCTCGCTTCACGCCCGCGCTTCCATTTTTCAAACAGAGGTTTTTGCGCTTCGGTCAAAAGAGGCTGCAAGGTGCGTTCGATGATGCTCTGCATACGCTGACGCATGGCTGAGGGATCAGCAGCACCGGCGTCGCCTCCACCCCCGGGCGTACCCGAGCGCGCCGCAAACATCTTCGCCATTTCATCGCGCAGCGCTTTTTCCTGCGCGTCATCCAATTCCAACTCGGACTTCAAACGCGACAATTGCCGCTCACCGCGATTGCCGCCATCGCCGCGCGCCGCACTAGCATTCGACAAATCTCCCCGTGGTCTAAAGCGCAAAGCATCGTTAGGCACACGTAGCGCATTCTCTTTCGTCGCCACTTCGATTTGCACATTAGCAGTCATGCCCGGAAACAATTTGCGGTCGTCATTGGCAGCTTCGATGATCACCGTATAGGTGACTATATTTTGTAGTTCGGTTGCAGAAAGCCGAACTTGCGTGACCGAACCCTCGAATGTGCGCTCCGGATAAGCGTCCACAGTGAACGTCACGCGATTTCCGTCTTCAACGGCGCCAACATCGGCTTCATTGACCTGCGCCTCTATGCGAATGCGGCGCAAATCCTGCGCGATTTTAAAAAGTTCCGGCGCTTGAAAACTGGCAGCCACAGTTTGCCCGAGATCGACGGTGCGCGAAATCACTGTGCCGTTGATCGGTGATACGATGCGCGTGCGCTCGACATCGACGTCGGCCTGTTGCAAGGCCGCTTCACGCTGCACGATGACAGCTTTCGCGCTGTCGATTTGGGCCCGTGCCACGATGATGTCTGCTTTGGCAACTTCGGCATCCCGACGGGCACTATCCAAATTAGCTCCCGTTGCAAAACCCTTCTGCTCCAAACCTTCCTGGCGCTTCTGCGTGCGCTCAGCCACACCCAGAACGGCCTCGGCTTTCGTGAGGGCTGCTTCCTGATTTGCCAGAGCCGCGCGTGCCGCTGTCAAGTCGGCCCGGGCCTGCCCCGCACGCGCTTCAAAAGTACGCCCATCGATCGTCGCCAGCACGTCACCCATTTTGACTTCGCTATTGAAATCGACATTCATGCTGGCGATCTGGCCAGACACCTGAGAGCCGATCGACACCGTAACCAAAGCTCTTACTGGACCAGAGGTCGCCACGATTTTACGGATAGGACCTTTGCCGACCAAAACGGTGTCATAAGTTACACTGCCGTCGCGTCCACCCGCAGGCTCCAACAACCAAAACCCAGCCATTGCCGCCACGGCAACGGGCACCGTGAGCGTAAAAATGGTCTTGTAATACGTCGTCATGAGGTGCTGGAACTTTCTTGCTTCTGCCTTAGTTTAAAGTGTACGCCGGAAACGGGTGATCAATTCACTTCCGTCGTTACCAAGTCATGTCAAAAATGGCATATGGCGATGACCACAGGCTGAACATCACACCCTACCAGTTCGTAGAATATTAAATTTGTGTTGGCCGCTGTCGGATGAAAGGCAGCAAACGTTCAATTCCAATGAAATGCCAGTGTCTTAACGACCTCCGCTTGTTTCGCAGCTTGGCCATCGTTAGGTTGCGCCCTTAAACTCTAACGTACGAGATCCCATTCATGACGCTCAAGCTCCCCGACCTGCCCTACGCTTACGATGCGCTTCAGCCTTTTATGTCAGCTGAGACGCTCGAATTTCACCATGACAAGCATCACTTGGCTTATGTGGACAACGGCAACAAAGCGCTGGCCGGGACCAAATACGAAAATATGTCTCTCGAAGAGATATGTGCATCGGCATTTGCCGATAAGAATGCCCCAATCATTAACAACGTCGGCCAGCATTGGAACCACTTGCACTTCTGGCAGTGGATGAAAAAAGGCGGCGGCGGTAAAAAGCTTCCAGGCAAGCTGCAGACACTCGTCGATGAAGCTGGCGGCTTTGATAAAGTCCGCAACGATTTCATTGAAGCGGGCAAAGGTCAGTTTGGCTCAGGCTGGGCATGGCTAGCCATCAAGAACGGCAAGCTCGAAGTGCAAAAGACGCCGAACGGCGAAAATCCGCTGATGCATGGAAGCACGCCGATCCTTGGCTGCGATGTGTGGGAACATTCCTATTACATCGACTATCGCAACGCGCGCCCGAAGTATCTGGAAGCCTGGTTCGATAATCTCGTAAACTGGGAACACGTAGAAAGCTTGATGGGCTAACCGCACAGCAGCAGGCTTTTTGCTGCACGCATCAACCCTGTCTCGTCTCGATCGATCAATTTCGGGGCGCCCATGTTAGGATGGTAATCATTTCATCCTGATGGCGCCCCGATGTCATTTCCACCGATGAAATAGGGGCTATAGATCGGCGACGTCATAGCGAATTAACCGAAACCGACTACACATATGCCATCTTAAGTAGCGAAACGCTGCGCATCAGGGCTAGGCTTGTTGCTATAATGTGCTGCCCTGTTGCGGCCATTCTGCTAGTATTTCTGGAATTGACGGAGTGGCTAATTCAGGTTTCTGAAGCGGGTACGTCCGAAGTCGGCTGGGGTTCATAGAAAATCGTCATGCGTAAGCCGAAGCAAAATTCGGGTGCGAATGTGGTGCAGCGTCTGGTTATTGCAGGCGCGCTTGCAACTGGGCTTGGAGCATGCGCTGCAACGCTGGAACGTAACGGCATCGCCGATGCCACGCTTGCTGAAAACGCCAACGTCAAGAACTTACCTGGCGTGCGCTTTTGGGGCGATGAAGTCCCAGCCGATCCTGTGGCTGAAATTCGCCGTCGCACGCCGAGCCTTCCACCGATTGCCAAAAACGCGCAACGCGGCGGTGGAAGACCCATCGTCGAAACGCTCGCACTATCGGGCGGCGGCGCAGATGGCGCATTCGGAGCCGGCATGTTGGCAGGATGGAGCGCGCGCGGCGACCGTCCGGAATTCGAAATCGTCACTGGCGTCAGCGCCGGAGCCATCATCGCACCGTTCGCGTATCTCGGCCCAAGCCAAGACGAGAAATTGCGACGCATCTGGACCGAATACAAAGCCTCAGAAGTTGTCACAGCATCGATCTTGCCAGGCTTATTCGGCGGCCCCGCCCTAACCGACACCACGCCACTCGCCAAATTGATCGCGGAATACATCGACCGCGACATGCTGCAAGCCATTGCAACCGAATACATGCGCGGCCGCATTCTCATGGTGTTGACGACCAACCTCGATGCCCAGCGCCCCGTCGTTTGGAACATGGGAGAAATCGCCCGCCAAGGATCGGACGAAGCGCTCGATCTGTTCCGCAAAGTCATTATGGCGTCTGCGGCCATTCCAGGCGCATTTCCACCGGTCAACATCCGTGTCGAAGCCAACGGAAAAGTCTATGAAGAACTCCACGTCGATGGCGGCACGACGCGCGAATTGTTCGTATTGCCGGTGAATGCACCATTCAAGTCGTTCGACGTTCTCTATCCGCAACCACCCATTCGCCGTCTTTACATCGTCAAGAACGGCAAAGTGACCCCGGAACAAGAAGTCGTGAAAGCCACAACCCTCACGATAGCCGCCCGCGCCATTTCAACGCTCATCAAAAGTCAGAATTGGACTGAGTTGTATCGCATTTATCGCATGGCTAAAGACGCCAATGCCGATTTCAATTTGATGGCCGTTCCAGCCTCGTTCACGCAAACGACGCAGCAGATTTACGATCCGAAATATCAGAAGGCGCTTTACGCAGAAGGCATTGCCTCGGGCCAAGCAGGCGTTTGGATGAAACTTCCTCCGGGTGAGCTACCACCGACAAAGCCGGTAACGCGAGCATCCAAACCGACACCCAAAGTTACAACGTCAAAGCCATCACCCGCAAAGGCACCCGGTCCAGTGCCCTTGAATGAACTACAAGCGGCACCGTCAAGCTCTTGGCAACCGGTCGCGTCGACGAACTAGTCGCAGATCACGCTCGACCGATTTGGCTTAGCGCCGCGTAATGCCTTTAACGATGATGTTCTTGATGGTTGTCGCAGCCGTGCGCGCCAACGAGCGCTGCAATTCGCGCCCGATCATATCGCCGACACCCTGACGTTTTCGCCCGCCAGCCGCAGCCTTACCGCCACCCAATACGCCGCCAAGCCAGCCACCGATGCCGCCGCCATCTGCTTCCTGAGCCGCGGCCTCAGAACTGCGCTTGTCCAATATTTCAGACGCGCTTTCGCGATCGGTCCGCTCTTCATACTTGCCGAAATATGGGCTGTATTCGATGACGCCCTGACGCTCCTCTGCAGAAACAGGACCAATGCGCCCTTCCGGCGGACGGATCAACGTGCGCTGCACGATCGAAGGCTCGCCTTTGTTCTCAAGCATCGACACGAGCGCCTCGCCAACTTTGAGTTCCAGAATAACGCGCTCTGTATCGAGATCAGGATTCTTCCGAAATGTTTCGGCCGCAGCCCTGACTGTTCTTTGCTCGGCGGGCGTGAATGCACGCAGCGCATGTTGCACGCGATTACCAAGCTGAGCTGAAACGGAATCCGGCACGTCGGTTGGATTCTGCGTAATGAAATACACGCCAACGCCCTTCGAGCGGATCAGACGAGCGATCTGTTCGATACGCTCCAGCAAAGGCTTTGGCGCTTCATTAAATAGCAAATGCGCTTCATCGAAGAAGAACACCAATTTCGGCTTCGGCTGATCGCCGACTTCAGGCAACGTCTGCCAAAGCTTAGTCAGCGTCCACAAAAGGAAAGTCGCGTACAGGCGCGGCTTTTCCATCAATTTATCGGCCGCGAGCAAATTGATAACGCCGCGACCATCGGGTGCTAATCGTATGAAATCCATAATATCAAGAGCGGGTTCGCCAAAGAAATGCTGCGCACCCTGCTCCTCAAGCACCAGCAAGCGACGTTGGATGGAACCCACCGATGTCGCAGCCACGTTGCCGTACTTTGTCGTCAGCGTTTTTCCGCGCTCGGAAATATTGACCATCAACGCGCGTAGATCCTGCAAATCGACGAGCGGCATTTTTTCATCGGACGCAATTCGGAATGCAACGTTCAGCACGCCTTCTTGAACCTCGTTGAGTTCGAGCAGGCGCGACAAGAGCAATGGCCCCATATCGGCGACGGTGGCGCGGATCGGATGACCTTGTTGGCCAAACACATCCCAGAAGATCGAAGGGTATGCCTGGTTACTATAATCTGTCAGTTGCACTTCGCCCGCACGCTTGACGAGAAAATCCTTCGGCTCGCCGATGGCCGCAATGCCGGACAAGTCGCCTTTGATGTCGGAGGCAAACACCGGCACGCCAGCGCTCGAAAAGCCTTCCGCCAGAACTTGCAGAGTCACCGTTTTCCCGGTGCCGGTCGCTCCAGTAATCAGACCATGTCGATTGGCCAGCTTGAGATCGAGATATTCAGGCTTCCCGCTCTTGCCGACGAAGATCTTGCCATCCTGCAGCACCGACTGGCTCATCACACGTCCTCATTGCAAGCAGCCGGGTCAATCGAACCCAGCGCATCATTGGTTTCGACGCACCAAAACGAATGCTTTAGCACGCGCGCGGCGACGACTCAGAACGCTCGACCACCGTTGCCGTCTTGGCATGAGGTCCACCCGTTTGCAAACCCGGTTGTAGCGCCGACTTGCGAAATCGAGTGCGCGCTTCCACAGTCATTTTTGAAGTACTTGTCGCATTCCGCGATGACGAGGATATGGCGCGGCAATTCGGCCGCTGCCCCATTCCATAATTGCTCTCCAAAGCCGCCTTGCGCAGGCTATAGAAAGCAACGAAAAGCTTTGAAACGCGGCAAAAGTCGGTCGCGCCCCAGCCTGCGAGGATCATCACCACATGACCGCTTCGACATCCGCTGAAACGCAGACCAGCAGAGATCTCGCCAGCGGCTTCCCACCCGCAAAAATCGACCAATGGCGCGCACTGGTCGATAAGGCCCTCAAGGGCGCCGACTTTGATAAGCGCCTCGTTACTAAAACCGCCGACGGCATTGCCATCCGACCGCTATACACGCGTAACGATGCCCTTGTGGCCGCTGAGGGTGCACTACCGGGTGCTGCTCCCTTTACCCGGGGCACACAAGCCGTACGCGACGGACTAGGCTGGGACATCCGCACGTTTCATAGTGAAACCGACCCAGCAGCCGCCAATGTCGCTATCCTCGACGACCTTGATGGCGGCGTCACGTCGATCGCCTTGCATATCGGCCCGACTGCTCTGCCAGCCACGCAAGACGCCATCGCGGCAGCCCTTAACGGCGTCATGCTCGACGTTTGCCCCGTAGCCTTTGTAGCCGACGACAAATTCTACGACGCCGCCCGCGCGCTTATCGCCATCTGGGATCAGCGCGGCATCGCAGGACGCGATCGCAAAGCAAGCTTTGGTGCCGATCCGTTCAGCGGACTCGCCGTTACAGGCAAGCTTCAAGACCACATCGACACACCGCTTGCACAAGCCGTCGCTCTCATGAAGCTCGCGCAAGATTGGCCGAATGTCACAGCCATGACCGCCGAAGGCGTCGCCTATCACAATGCAGGCGCCAGCGAAGCGCAAGAATTGGCGATCATGCTGGCAACGTTCGTTGCCTATTTGCGTGCCGCCGAACGCGGTGGCATCGCGCCGAAAGATGCATTGGCAAAAATCAGCGTGGCGTTAGCCGCCGACGCCGATGAGTTTGCCACCATCGCAAAATTGCGCGCTGCGCGTCGCCTCGTCTGGCGCATCGCAGATGCCTGCGGTGCCGGTGACGCTGCATCTAACGTGCAATTCTCGACGCCGACCTCCTATCGCATGATGGCCAAACGCGATCCGTGGACTAATATCCTACGCACCACGATCGCCTGCACCGGTGCGGCTCTCGGCGGCGCCGACTCTATCGTCGTTTTGCCATTCACGTTCGCGCTCGGAAAAACAGACGCCTTTGCTCGCCGCGTCGCTCGTAACATCCAGATTGTCTGCCAGGAAGAAAGCAACCTTGGACGTGTCACGGATCCTGCCGGTGGCTCTTGGTACGTCGAACAACTCACCGACGACCTTGCCAAAAAAGCCTGGGACATATTCCAGGACATTGAGGCGCGCGGCGGCATACTCGTGGCGCTGACCACCGGCTATGCGCAAGAGATGATCGCGAAAACGGCTCAAGCGCGCGCCAAAGCGATTGCCACATCGCGACAGGAAATTACCGGCGTTTCAGCATTCCCTATCCTGGGCGATGACGGCGTCAAAACCGAACCGTGGCCGTTACCACTGCCATCGGAAGCACAATCATCATCGCCCTGGCTTGAAGTTACCCCGCTGCAACAAAAACGCCTTGGCGAAGATTTTGAAAATCTCCGCGATGCGGCCGACGCCGCAGGCGGCTTCACCGTATTCCTCGCCAGCCTTGGCGAAATCGCTGAACACAACGTCCGCACGACATGGGTGAAGAACTATCTCGCCGCTGGCGGCATCGCCACGCTCATCAGTGACGGCTACGCATCTGCCGACGACGCAACCAATGCTTTCAAAGCGTCCGGCGCGACAGCCGCCTGCATCTGCTCGTCCGATGCTGTCAACGCGCTCCATGCAGAAGAGACCGCAAAGGCGTTGAAAGAGGCGGGCGCTGAGCTTGTACTCATGGCAGGCCGCCCAGGCGATAAAGAGCAAGCGCTCAAATCTGCTGGCGTCGATCAGTTTTTGATCGCAGGTGCCGATGCCATCGCCACACTGACCGATTTGCAAAGCAAGCTAACGCCTGGACAGCGATAGAGCGAACGAGGCCCCCATGATCGTTGCCCATGCTCAACGCGCCGCCATGATCGGTGCCAAAATGACCGCGCTGACGACGGCCCTGGTCAGTGCCATGTTCGCCGCCTATGCCTCTGGAATATTCACCGATGGCGATAGCGCAGCTCTCATGCAACGTCTCGTCTCTGCAGTACCATTCGGCCTGCTTGTGGGCGCGCTCGCCGGCCTTGTCGTCTTTGGCATCATCGGCCTTGTCGTGGCGATACTCGGTGTGAAGCGTGTTGGCTGGACATTCGTCTATGCAGTGTTCGGCACGATCCTCGCCGCTATCGCCGTGCAGCCCGCCGTCACTTGGATTGCGAGCATCGCAACCGACGTTTTCGCAGTGCCTGCAGGTGCTGCAGTCATCACGGCTCTCGCCGCACTCATTGGCTGCCTATCCGGCATGCTCGTGGCCCGCGGCCTCAAAGGCGGCCCAGACGTGTAATCGCCTCATAGTCACTGACGATCTTCCCGAATTGATTTTCCAAGTCGGCTGCCCTCCGGCGGTGTCCCAATCGGAACAGCGCCGGGTAGGCGTTTGAACCATTCTCCGTCTCAACGCGACAGACCAATCAACCCGGTCCCAACGCATCGAAACAGGAGATGACGCCCATGTCCGCCACAATCATAGGTTCAGCCTTAGCGGCCCTGACAACGGTGACAACCGTCGTCGTTGCTACACTTCCCGAAGCTCAGATGCTGTTGTCGCCCTTAACCGAAGGCGGTCACGAATACGCAGCCGTCTCGGCGGGGCTGATCGTGTCTTTGCCCATTCTCGCCGTGCTGACGCTTCTGGCAGGCTCAGCGAAGGACTGACTTTCTCGAACTCGTCACTTTCCTCCCCACGCTCTCCCCCCGTAACTTGGCTGGCACCCCTCAGGACGCCAGCCATTTTTTCTAGCCGAGGTGTAGTTTGCTCGTCTCAGTGGTCGAGGGTAGCGACTTTTCTTCTCGCAAAATATTAGTCGATGCCATGTGCAATCTCTGAACCCCATTGATCCACGCCACCAACACATACGAGATGATCATCAGTAAAAACCAAGACCCGAGCTTGGCGATGCTTACCATTTGCCATCCGTGTTTTTGATTGGGGTAGGCCCACGCAGCTGTGAACGTACCGATGTTTTCTGCAAACCAGATAAACATCGCAACAAGAACGAGCCCGAGCAGCAGCGGCATACGACGATGCACCTTCCACACTTTGAAGTAGATCATGCATGGCCCGAACAAGACGGCCGCCGCCAAAAACAAAATAGGCCGCACATCCCAAGTATAATGGTGCGTGAAAAAATTGATGTAGATTGCAACGGCCAGCAGCGAGATCGCCCACAATGGCGGATGACGTGTGAACTGAAAGTCGAACAGCCGCCAGCACCGAGCGATATACGAGCCGACTGCCGCATACATAAAACCGGTGAACAGCGGCACACCCGCAATCCGTAAGACACTCGCTTCCGGATAAATCCACGACCCCATCGCGGTTTTGAAGATTTCCATCATCGTTCCGACGACATGGAACACCAAGATAACTTTGGCTTCCTCAAGCGTTTCCAGCTTGAATGCAAGCATCGCAAGCTGAATGCCAACCGCCGCGATCACCAGAAAATCGTACCGCGCAAGCCATGCATTTTGCGGATAAAATAGATACGTCCCGATGAGCAGAGCTAGCATCAGAGCGCCAAACAAACACGCCCACGCCTGCTTCACGCCGAAGCGCAAAAACTCATAGGCAAAGTGAGTAAACGTTCCTTGCGCCTCTGCCCATTCACCGAGTGCCTGCTCGCGGGCAATAAACCGCGCCAAAGGTACCCACAATCGCGCAGCGCTCATAGGCTCGCCCCCAGTACGCTTCTGCATCGCGACTTAAAGCCTTTCAGGCATTCAGATGTACGCGCATCCCCGAGAAAAAACGCATCGCCGCCCACCCGTCATGCATGCAGGCGAAGAATTTGCATCAGGCGCAATTGATATTTCATCGGCCAACGCAATGCAGCCTCACCGATCTCGACACCTAAAATACGTCGCGATTGCGTCAAATCCTGCTCCAAGCTTTTGAGCATATCGGGCCAGATGTCCGACTGGCGCATGGTGCCGAGAGTCGTCCACGCGCCCTGATCGTCGCGCGCATTGCGAAGTTCGATTTTTCGACGCAGCCACCCGCCACCATGCGCAAGCACATTGTACCAAGGGTAGTAAGGCATGCGCCCGTCCGAATGCGGTAACAACTTGACCGGCTCTAACAAAGGTTGGACCGCGCGATGAAACAGTCGCCGATTAAGCTTCCATGACACCGGACTCGACGCTGCGATTTTGACAACGCCCGCTGCCATAAACGGCTCGTAGGTGCGAAATAAACGTCGGCTCGATTGAAAACTTGCCATCGTTAAGCGCATCGACGTCGGCCATAGCGTGAACCATTCGGCAGCCGATTTCGGTCGCAACTGTTTCAAGTGATCGAAATGCGTCTGACGCCGTGCTGCGACCTCGCGCACGACATCGTCGGCAAAATAGCTCCGTTCATGCACCTTAGTTGGCGCTAGGCGCGGACGTGCAATCTGCGGCAGGAACGGTCCCAATTTGAATTTCTTAATATGGTGACCTTTGAGAAAACTGTCCGACAGATACCCACCAAAGACCGCCGGATACTCCGTTAATTGTGCCGTGTTGTGAAATTCGAATGTGTGGGCGTGACGCGCTTCCCATGTGCTCCCCATCAATTGCGCCGCTGGAAATAAATGTTCCAGATAGAAAGATGGAGAGCGCATAAACGGTTTGAAGTTCGCGGCGTATGCTTCCACGCATGCCGCAGCTATCCGCCCCTCACGATTGAAGGCATCGAGAAAAATAAACGCATCGCGCTTACAGCGCCGCGGTAGCAGTCCGAGCACGGCGCGGCTGTCCTCACCACCCGATACAAAGCAGGCAATGCGCTGCATGCTTTCCGTAACGCGCGTGGAGTACTCTTGCAATTCTAAACGCAGCTTGGTTGCCGCCTCATCGAGCGTATCGCCAGTTAAGCCTTCTCGCGGCTCCCAATAGATCTGCGCGCGATACCCCGCTTTCGCCTCACCGCCCCAGGAATGGACCGTTGCCGGATAAAGCTGGCGCATGTCGGCATAGGCCGTGAACGGGAAAGTGACCGCGCCATCCAGCACGAAATCGGCGAGTGAAATCGGATCGAATTTGACATCGATGCCGCTCGCTTTGGCCAGCGCATCGCTGTGCGTCCCGATCATTTCGCCATCAGCACCATCAACACGATAGACCGAAATGAAACCCATCATGTCGGTCGCGACGTTCACCGCACCCGAGATTTTATCGATGATCACAACCGCGAACGGCCCGCTGAGATCTTGATCCCAACGCAAACCACCTGTGATGTACTTATCGAGGATCAGCCGCGTCCCGGCCGTGTCATCATCGCCGGTCAAAAAACCATTGCTGGCAAACTTCAGAACCGGTCCACCAATGACCACGCACAAGTGCCGCTCGGTATCGAGCGCTTGCAAGCCTTGATACAAATTTCGCGTAGCCGCTAATGAGCCCCATGCACCGTGAAATTCGCTGACCGTTGGCGCATCGGATGCATAAATAGATCGCAACGCCTGCGTGAACTGCCCCTCAGGGTGTCGCGTTGTGCTAAAAATAAAGTCGCTCACGTTGGCCTTGACCCTGCTGTTATGAATACGGCATCAGGCATTACAAGCTGCCAAAAGCAAGATCGATTTCGCAACCCGTCTGGCCGAGGCCCCAGCGCCGCACATGAGCCCCGAATGGCTTTGTGCTCGTCAATTCTGCCGTTAACGCACCCCAAATCCGCAAGCCTTCGCCGCATCGCCATCCCCGCCTTGCCATGCTACTTACAAACTTCCAAAATCAGCCCGCAAATCCGCTGCCCCAAGCTGGAACAGAACCTGATGTCCGCGATCCCTGACTTCACGAAACTCGACCTGGACGTTCCGGCCGCAATGTCCGGATCGGCTGCACAGCGTCCCGATGGCCCGATCTGGGAAACGCCCGAAGGCATACCCGTAAAGCCCGTTTACACCGAGGCCGACACCGCGGGCCTCGATCACCTCGACACGCTTCCCGGCATCGCCCCTTATGTGCGCGGTCCCTATCCGGCCATGTACGCGCTCCAACCGTGGACCATCCGCCAGTACGCAGGCTTCTCGACCGCCGAAGACAGCAACGCCTTCTACCGCCGCAACATCGCGGCCGGGCAAAAAGGCCTCTCGATCGCCTTCGATCTCGCCACCCATCGCGGTTACGATTCAGACCACCCGCGCGTCAAAGGCGACGTCGGCATGGCGGGCGTCGCCATCGATAGCATTTACGACATGCGCACGCTGTTCGACAGCATCCCCCTCCAAGACATGACCGTGTCGATGACGATGAACGGCGCCGTGCTGCCGATCCTCGCGCTGTTCATCGTTGCGGGCGAAGAGCAAGGCGTGCCGCCATCGAAACTCGCGGGCACCATTCAGAACGACATTCTGAAAGAGTTCATGGTGCGCAACACCTACATTTATCCGCCTGCCCCTTCGATGCGCATCGTCTCGGACATCTTCGCCTACACGTCCGAGCATATGCCGAAGTTCAACTCGATTTCGATTTCCGGCTATCACATGCAGGAAGCGGGCGCGACCGCCGACCTCGAACTCGGCTACACCATTGCCGACGGCATCGAATATGCGCGCGCCGGCGTTGCCGCCGGCATGGACATCGACGCCTTTGCTCCAAGGTTGTCGTTCTTCTGGGCCATCGGCATGAATTACTTCATGGAGATCGCCAAGATGCGCGCCGCGCGTTTGCTGTGGGCGAAACTCATCAAGGAAGAATTTAACCCCAAGGACGCGCGATCGCTGTCGCTGCGCACGCACTCGCAAACCTCAGGCTGGTCTCTCACCGCGCAGGATATTTTCAACAACGCAACACGCACCTGCTTGGAAGCCATGGCCGCCACGCAAGGCCACACGCAATCGCTGCACACCAACGGCCTCGACGAAGCCATCGCCTTGCCGACTGACTTCTCCGCGCGCATCGCCCGCAACACGCAGCTTCTGTTGCAACAGGAAAGCGGCACCACACGCACCATCGACCCGTGGGGCGGCAGTCACTACGTCGAACGCCTGACCTACGACCTCGCGCAAAAAGCTTTGCTGCACATTGCCGAAATCGAAGAACAGGGCGGCATGGCAAAAGCCATCGCGCTCGGCATCCCGAAAATGCGCATCGAAGAAGCCGCCGCACGCACGCAAGCGCGCATTGACTCGGGCCGCCAAACCATCACCGGCATCAACAAGTTCCGCATCAAGGGCGACCGCGAAGTCAACTTCCTGAAGGTCGATAACAAGTCGGTGCGCGAACAGCAGTTGGCAAAACTCGCGCGCCTGCGTGCCGAGCGCAACGAAGCGGATGTGCAGGCAGCCCTCGACGCATTGACCGAAGGCGCGAAAGGCAACGCCAACCTGCTCGACCTTGCCGTCAAAGCCGCGCGCAAAATGGCGACGGTCGGCGAAATCTCGTACGCACTGGAAAAAGTCTTCACCCGGCACAAGGCGGAAATCCGCGCCATCTCCGGCGTCTATAAGAAGGAAGCGGCGATGAATCCCAGCATGGATCGCGTCAAGAAGCTGGTCGAAGCCTTCGACAAAAACGACGGCCGCCGCCCGCGCATCCTGATTGCCAAGCTCGGCCAAGACGGCCACGACCGCGGCCAGAAAGTCATCGCGTCCGCGTTCGCCGACCTCGGCTTCGATGTCGATATCGGGCCGCTGTTTGCCACCGCCGACGAAGCCGCGCGCCAGGCGGTCGAGAACGACGTCCACGTCGTCGGCGTGTCGTCACTCACCGCCGGACATTTGACGCTCGTGCCGGAATTGAAAGCCGCGCTGGATAAAGAAGGTCGCGGCGACATCATGATCGTCGTCGGCGGCGTCATCCCGCCCAGCGACTACGACGAACTGTTCGCGTCCGGTGCGAAAGCGGTCTTCGGCCCCGGCACCAACATCCCCGAAGCCGCCGCCGACCTCGTCGAAAAACTCAACGCGCAGTTGGGATATGCGGATAAACAGGCTGCGGAGTAAAATTTAAGGTCATGCCGCCCAAAGTTCGCGAATTGATCGAGGACCTGGAGCGCGCAGGCTTTACCAATCGGGGTGGCAAAGGCAGTCATCGCAACTTTGTGCATCCGAAAATGACCAAACCTGTTACAATTTCCGGCAAAGCTGGCGATGACGCTAAGCATTATCAGGTACGGGCTGTGCAGCGCGCGATTAAGGAGTCGCAAATATGAAACTAAGTGATCGCTACGTCAAAATCGTTGAATGGTCTGAAGAAGATCAGACTTACGTTGGCAGCGCACCAGGTTTGCTACTCGGCGGATGTCACGGTGATGACGAGCGAGCCGTGTTCGACGAACTTTGCGACATCGTCGAAGAAGCCATCGCAATTTATTCCGCCGACGGAAAACCGCTTCCGCCACCAACGTCAGGGCACGATCTCGCAAACAAGCTGCAAGCGGCTGAGTAAATAATTAGCCGCGCAGAACTATGCCGCCAATTTCTGCAATTAACTCAACCACCACCGTCATCCCGGCGAAGGCCGGGACCCACGACAAGCCAGCCGTTTGATTTCCAATTGCGATCTTGCACGGATGCCCGCCTACGCGGGCATGACGTTATGGTGGGCAATGCGCACTCTACCAACATCGCGCTCTTAGAGATGTGTCGTGGGTGCCGACCTACGTCGGCGACGGAGGTTGTGGCAGATTGCAACGCTACCCACCCGTCATCCCAGCGCGACCACTTGGAGTCCCCTTGCGGGAAAGGCCGCGCCCCACGACAACCCTGCCGTTTGATTTCAAATTATGATCTTGCACGTCTGTCCGCCTATGCGAGCATGACCTAACAATAAACTTCGCCAACAAACCTGAGCACACCCCCATGCTCCACACCGGCTCATGCCACTGCGGCACCGTCGCGTTCGAGGTCGAAGCACCAGACGACATCGTCGCACAAGATTGCAATTGCTCGCTGTGCGCGAAATCAGGCTTCCTGCATCTCATCGTGCCCGCGCAAAAATTCCGCATCACGCGCGGCGCAGAAAACCTGACAACCTACACGTTCAACACCGGCGTCGCCAAACACACGTTCTGCAAAATCTGCGGCATCAAACCGTTCTACATACCGCGCTCGAACCCGGACGGCATCGACGTCAACGTCCGCTGCCTCGACACGCCGCCGCGCACGCTCACCATAGAACCCTTCGACGGACAGAATTGGGAACAAAACGCAGCGGCCCTCGCGCATTTAAGCCAATCGCGCGATGAGTAAATCCTGGATGCACGCGCACTACCCGCGCACGGCTCCAACGAGCACCCGCAACACCGCCGCCACGACAAGACCGATCAACAACAGCAGCATCGACTTCGGCCCCAGTTCGCCGAATACGCTCGCGTAGGCGGTGTTGGCAGAACTCGCGAACACGCGCTCGACAAGTGCCGCCATCATCTCAAGCGCCGCGCCCGCATACCGCACCAGCGTGCCGAACAATTCGAAACTGTAAAGATTGAGCCCGACATACACGAGCATCGTCACAACCAACTCGATAATCAGCATCGCAAAAATGCCGATCAACCCGCCCAAAAATCTGAACATCAAAATCCCTTTCGCACGCAACGCCTGAGTCTGCTGAAACGATCCAAACGCCAAACTCCGGCGAAACGATGCTGAGACGCGGGCGGCCGGACGCTCCTCCCCGCCCTCCCGCACGCCATCACCCACCCCTCGATCTTGCGCTGCAACAGCGGCCCCCACTTGCCGCCAGACAAATTTTCCCCGAAAACGTTGCCTGAGGGAGGCCATCAAACCCTAAGCGTGAAAGCCGCCACCATGGATCGTCGCGTTGCGTTGCAAGTGCTGCTCGGCACCACCGCCGGAACCGCCCTGTGGGGCACGGCGCTCGCTGACACGTTCCTCAAGGAAATCGCTGCGCTGAAACCCGGCCAATTTACCTGGCACCCCGAGCGCTCACCCAAAGGCCGCCTTGCGATCATCGTCTCGATACCTGATCAGCGCGTGCACGTGTATCGCAACGGCATTCGCATTGCAGTTTCGACCTGCTCGACCGGAAAGCCCGGCCACGAAACACCAACCGGCGTCTTCACGATCCTGGAGAAAGACAAAAACCACCACTCATCGACGTACAACAATGCGCCGATGCCCAACATGAACCGGCTGACGTGGAGCGGGGTCGCGCTACATGCAGGCAACCTGCCGGGATATCCAGCGTCTCACGGGTGCATACGACTGCCGACCAAATTTTCCGAATTACTATTCTCGATCACGCAAGTCGGCACTCCGGTGATCCTGGCAGGCAGCCACGCCCAACCCAGTCAAGTTGCGCATCCCGGACTGGTGCTCTCGAAATATGCCGCCGACGAATTCGCAACTGTTCGTGCCAAACTCAAAACATCGGCTGACAATGCCAAGCGCGAAGTGCTGCCCTGGGCGGCCAAGGTCGATGACTATTCGGCCCCGACATCAATCATCGTCAGCGGCGCAGACAGCTCGGCAAACGTGCTGGTGGATGGCGTTGTGATCGCAACCGGTCGCGCCGAGATCACAGACCCCGCAACGCCCCTTGGCTCGCATGTGTTTATATTACAAGGCGAGAGCGGACGCGCGAAAGGCTTGTCATGGCATGCCATTTCGCATCACGCCGATGACGGCCAGGCATTGGCGTCGGCCGACGAAGCCATCATCAAACGACTGCGGGTCGATAACGACATTCTGCAAGTCATCCACGACCGCATGCGCCCCGGCATGCTGTTGGTGACGACCGACATCCCCGCACACCCCGACACGCGCACCGGCAAAGACTTCGTTTTGATGACCGTCGCCGCCAGTTCGTGAAGTCGAAAAACCCACCACTTGCGGAACGATTGAAGAACGTGTAGCGTACAGACATGATTTGTACCGGCACCCCTGCTTGCACGCGCCGGACCTCGTGTTCACCCGACGCCCGCGTCGGCCAGCCAGGGACGCTGCCAAACCCCCATGCTTACTGAAAAACAAAAAGAGCTGCTCCTCTTCATTCACGATCGCATGCAGGACAGCGGCGTGCCGCCATCCTTCGACGAAATGAAAGACGCCCTTGATCTCAAATCGAAATCAGGCATTCACCGGCTCATCACTGCCCTCGTCGAGCGCGGTTTCATTCGCCGCCTGCCGCATCGTGCGCGCGCCATCGAAGTCATCAAACTACCTGAGAACTCAGCGCCCATGAATGCGCCAGCCATCGCTGAAATGCGCACGCGCGGAGGGTTCCAGCCAAGTGTTATCGAAGGCAGCGGCCCGCCACGCACCAACGTATCGCTTCCACCTTCGCACGTCATCGATGCGCGTACTGTATCGATACCGGTCATGGGACGGATCGCGGCCGGTACGCCGATCAGCGCCATTCAAAATCATACCCACGATATTGCCTGCCCGCCGGACCTTCTGACCAACGGCGAACATTTCGCACTCGAAGTCAAAGGCGACTCGATGATCGAGGCGGGTATCCACGATGGCGACACCGTCATCATCCGCCGCTGCGATAGCGCCGAAAACGGCGATATCGTTGTCGCGCTCGTTGAAAAAGAAGAAGCCACCTTGAAACGGCTGCGCAAAAAGGGCTCGACCATTGCGCTTGAAGCCGCGAATCCGGAATACAAAACCCGCATTTTCGGACCCGACCAAGTCGATATTCAGGGCCGCTTGGTGGGGCTGTTGCGTCGCTACTGAGGACTGTCAAGCAAAGCTTCGAAAGCCTCGTCATCGATCTCGGGGCGAGGTTCCTCGCGCGGCTGAGCAACGGGTGCTGGCGTTAAATTGCGATCATCGCCCGCACCGTCCACGCGCGGAACTGGCAAACTCGCAATCTTGTCTCGCTGAGTGATTGGCGCCGACCACGGACGCGCACCGCGAAACGACGCGATGCTGACAACGCGCACAACCGGTGGCGCGCTGTCACCGCGCGCATCGACGTATAAAGCGTAACCCGCGTCACGCCAGACATCGAACAGATCGATCACCGTCTCGGGGCCTTCGCACCAAGCAGGACGCGGTATCGACAGCACCAAAACACGCGCCCGCGCACAGTCATCGGCCAGCGCCGACGGGTGCCGCGGCACAGCCACATCGACGCCCTTCACGCGCGCAAGACACCCTGAAGAATCGCACGTAAAGCCTACGCCTTTCTGTGCGGCATCGACCTCTCGACCATCACCGTCATGCTCCAGCCATCGCTTTAATTCGAACTTGGATTGCCGCGCAGGCAATGCCGATAACGTGCCATCAGCGAGACGCAGCGCCACCAACTCACCACCCTTTGTGACCAGCATATCCGGACGCGGCAGCGTCGGGGCTAGCACCAGTCCAGCAAGCACCAAGCCAATTCCCAACACCCGCCATCGCGTTTGCCACAGCGCCAACCACAATCCGCCGCAGACCATGAGGCCGAATGCTAGCGTTGGCATCGCTGGTATATGACCAACGGCCCCCGGCAACGCGCCAACAGTTTGCGCACACCACGTCATCGCCTCGATGCCCTTGCCGAGCAGCCAAAGCGCTGGCCATTCCAATCCGAACGGCATCAGCACAAGCGCTGCCAGCGCACAAGGCATCACGATGATATTGCAAATCGGTATCGCAACCAAATTGGCAAGAACCGCGTATTGCTGGCTCTGATGAAAATGATAAGCCGCAAACGGCGCCACGGCAGCACTTGCAATCAGCGTCGAAGCGACGATGCCGCCAAAAAATAATCCGACCCGCAAAATCGGATGCGGCTCACCCCGACGCGCCATGCGCTGACGGATGATTTCATAGGCCGCAATGAGACCTGTCACGGCGGCAAACGACATTTGAAATCCGGCATCGAACAGGCTCTCTGGATATAGCGCCAAGATTAGAAACGCAGACAGCGCAACATTGCGCAGCGCCAGTGCAGGCCGATCGAACAGCACGGCCGTAAACATAATCACGATCATGACAGTTGCACGCACGGTTGCGAACGCGCCGCCCGATATCGCCATATACGCCACGGCAGCAAACATGCCCGCTACAGCAGCAAATTTCTTAATCGGAAAGCGCAGTGCAATTGCCGGAAACAGCGCTAGAAAAAATCGCACCGCATAAAAAACGGCCCCGGCCATGACGACCATATGCAGACCCGAGATCGAAAGAATGTGAAACAAGCCGGATGCGCGAAACGCATCGTTCGTCTCTTCGCTAATGCCACCGCGCTCGCCGGTAATCAGTGCGCGTGCGATGGCACCCGTTTCACCCGGCAATATTTGAGAAATCCGCGCGCCGACCGAGGCCCGAAACTGATCGATCCACTGCTGCACGGTGCTGTATAAATCGCCCGGTTCGACACGGCCTTCGACCACCGGACGTGATAGCGTGTATCCAACGCCTCCGAGCCGTTCGAACCACGCCGTCCGCGCATAGTCGAACCCTCCGGGCAGTGCAGGTTTTGCAGGCGGAGCAAGTGTTGCTTTCACCCGCACACGGTCGCCGGGAACGAATTGACTGTCTTTGTTCAGCGTACGAATTCGTACACGAACAGGCATCTCGCTCTTTGTAAGTGAGCCAAGTTTTTCAACATCGAGTGTCAGTCGCTGGCCACGTGGCACCCGCGGCTCAGCGCGCATCACGACTCCAATCACTTCAACACTGCGCAGGGGTCGCTCCAGTACAGGGGCTCGCACATACTCAACGCGCAGCTTCGCCACGATGAACCCAGCGCCTATCAAACACAACGCTGACAACGCGAGCGAAACATATGTGCCGCGCGCGGCGATGAGTTTGGCGATTAAAAAAATGCTCAACGGCAATGCCGCCGACAGCAAGTCGGGCTCTCGCGGTATCACAAAGTAAATCGCAATACCCGCACCCAGAAATACTGGCGACCACAAAAAAAACGTGAACGCTCCGCATCGAGCATGAGACGAACACGATCAAAAAAATTTAAAGGCTGACTGGCTGCAAACACAGCGTCATGTGAAGCTATCGTCCCTAAAGTGCGCGAAGTCGTCTCGGTCATATACACACCGAACAAAGGCTTGCATGCGATCGGGCACGCAATCCCAACCGGAAACGCCCTTTCGTGCGCCTATCCTCGCGCATTCTGGCCCCTACCCTTGACGCAGACCCTATGCTACGAGCAACCGATAAAATCCTCAATTATCAAAAGCAAAAAGGTCCTATGACAGCGGACAAAACAACAAGCGCGCCAATCGTACGCTTTGCCCCATCACCCACAGGCTATCTGCATATCGGTGGCGCGCGAACTGCCCTCTTCAATTGGCTTTATGCCCGAGGTCGTGGTGGAAAATTCCTACTGCGCATCGAAGACACCGATCGCGAACGTAACAACGAAGCAGCCGTTGCCGCCATCTTAGACGGATTGAAATGGCTTGAACTCGATTGGGATGGTGAAGCCGTCTCACAATTCGCACGTGGCGACCGGCATCGTGCCATTGCCGATGAATTACTCGCACGTGGAGCAGCCTATCACTGCTATTGTTCACCATCCGAAATCGAAGCCGCGCGCGAACAAGCGAAAGCGGAAGGACGCCCGCAAATTTTTCTCTCGCCATGGCGCGATCGCGACCCCAAAGATGCGCCTACAGATATTAAACCCGTCGTACGTCTGAAGGCTGCGCGCGATGGTGAAACCATCGTCAACGATCATGTCCAAGGCCGCGTCGTATTCCCGAATAAGGATTTAGATGATCTCATCATCGTCCGCTCAGACGGCAACCCAACATATAATCTCGCCGTCGTGGTCGATGATCACGACATGGGCATCACGCAAGTGGTGCGCGGCGTCGATCATCTAACCAACACGGCGCGGCAAACGCAGATTTATCTCGGCATGCATTGGACCGTACCGGAATTCGCGCACGTCCCACTCATCCATGGACCTGACGGCGCAAAACTCTCCAAACGTCATGGCGCGCAAGCCGTTCAAGATTATCGCGCCATGGGCTATCTGCCGGTTGCTCTTCGCAACTACCTTGTTCGTCTTGGCTGGAGCCACGGTGATGATGAAATTATCTCAACTGAGCAATTGTTGGAATGGTTCGACATCGATGGCATCGGTAAATCCGCTGCCCGCTTCGATTTCAAAAAGCTCGAAGATCTCAATGGCCATTACATCCGCCACAGCAGCGATGACGAACTCGTCACGCGCTTGATCGACCTATTGCCCGAAATCGAAGGCGGCACGACCATCGATGCAAAAATCGATGCGGCGATGCGCGCAAAACTCGTCCGCGCCATGCCATCCATGAAAGAGCGCGCAAAAACTTTGCTTGAACTCATCGACGGCGCACAATTCCTGTTCTCCGCACGCCCGATTGCGCGCGACGAAAAAGCTGAAAAAATCCTAGACGCAGATGCGCGCGCCACATTGAAAGCACTCCACACACGCTTCACCGCTGTCACAGAATGGACAAGCACCGCACTCGAAGATGAAGTGCGGAGCTACTCAGAGGAAACCGGCGCTAAGCTTGGAAAAGTAGCCCAGCCGCTTCGCGCAGCGCTAACGGGACGCGCCGTGTCGCCGCCCGTATTCGATGTCCTGGACGTTCTAGGCCGCGAAGAATCTCTCGCTCGGATCGCAGATTGCGTGACTTAACAAAGCGCTGTCGCAGGACTGCGCACAATGTGACAGTGCCAGAACAAGCGCCTAAAGGCGGTCTTGTCGCACTGCACAATTTCGGATAAACTACTGGATAGTATTCGCTTTTAAGCACACCCGCTATCTGACGGGGCATCGCTAAAGTGTTCAGGGCGAGCCTACAGGGCTTAGGTCTGAACAAAGCTAATGTACCACGTAGTCTCATGGGTCGCGTTTCGCGCCTCAACCCTTGGAGGTGGCCATGACCATCCACGACATTAAAACCGGCCAGCAGGTCTCAGGCTCGGAAGCGGCTACACTCACATCCAGAGGTAAATCTGTCAGCTTGCCTGTGCGATCTGGCACCATTGGTCCCGAAGTGATCGACGTCGCCGCCCTCTACAAAGAGACAGGCTGCTTCACGTACGATCCTGGCTTCACCTCGACGGCAAACTGCGCCAGTAAAATAACCTTCATCGACGGCGATAAAGGCGAGCTATTGTATCGCGGCTATCCCATCGACCAGTTAGCAGAAAACACGAGTTTCCTGGCCGTCTGCCATTTGCTGCTTTACGGGGAACTGCCCAACAACGCGGAGTTCATCAACTTCCGCCGCACCATCACCAATCACACGATGGTCCACGAACAGATGACGCGGTTCTTTACCGGTTATCGTCGCGACGCCCATCCCATGGCCGTCATGGTCGGCACCGTCGGCGCGCTATCGGCCTTCTATCACGACTCGACCGACATTAACGATCCGCGCCAGCGCGAAATTGCTTCGCATCGCATGATCGCCAAGATGCCCACAATTGCAGCTATGGCCTACAAATATTCGATCGGCCATCCCTTCATCTATCCGCGCAACGATCTCGACTACACATCGAACTTCTTACAGATGTGCTTCGCCGTGCCGTGCGAACCCTATGTTGTGAACCCAGTTCTTTCGCGCGCCCTCGACCGCATCTTTATTCTACACGCCGACCACGAACAGAACGCATCGACCTCGACTGTCCGTCTCGCGGGGTCTTCCGGTGCCAATCCGTTTGCTTGCATTTCGGCTGGTATCGCCTGTCTGTGGGGGCCAGCTCATGGCGGCGCGAATGAAGCCGCGCTTAACATGCTGCAGGAGATCGGCTCGGTCGAGCGCATCCCTGAATTCATCAAAAAAGCAAAAGACAAAACGTCAGGCTTCCGCCTGATGGGCTTTGGCCACCGCGTGTATAAAAACTATGACCCGCGCGCCAAGGTCATGCAGAAGACCTGCCACGAAGTTCTCGAAGCAACCGGCATGAAAGACGATCCATTGCTCAAAGTAGCGATGGAACTGGAACGCATCGCCTTGCAGGATGAATACTTCGTCGAAAAGAAGCTTTATCCGAATATCGACTTCTATTCCGGCATCACGCTGCGCGCGATGGGTTTCCCGGTCGATATGTTCACAGTGCTGTTCGCCGTAGCACGCACCGTCGGCTGGATCGCGCAGTGGAAGGAAATGATCGAAGATCCAGAACAGCGCATCGGGCGCCCACGTCAGCTCTACGTTGGACCGCCGCGCCGCGAGTTCCCGTCCGCATAATTTTGCACGACGGACAAAACAACATCGGCGGCGGCCTCACTCGGCCGCCCGCCAGGTACAGCCATGCGATTTGGAATCTCGGCGAGCATATCAATTTGCTTCCGTCGGGTTGCCGTATCAGCAAGCAGGGGTTCCAGCGCATTCGCGAGATTGTCAGCCGTACACTCATCTTGCAGACATTCTGGATAGACGTTACGGCCCAGAACGAGATTGGCCAACACGACGCTTGGCACTTTCAAAAGAAAGCGCAAGCGCGCCATCACGGCATCGACTTTGTAAGCCACAACCGTCGGCGTGCCAGCCAACGCCAGTTCCAATGTCACCGTGCCCGATGCCGCCAACGCCGCGCGCGCCAAGCGCATAGCACGATATTTGTCCGCAGCACTATCCAGCAAAATCGTCTGCGGACCCCATGTCGCCGTGCGCTCTGCAATGATCGGCTTCACATGGCGCACCGCAGGAATGACGACTGTAAAATCATACCCCCGAGCAGCCAAAAGCGAAACCGCATCACCAAACACATCAATCAAGCGATCAACTTCGGAACGACGACTCCCTGGCAGAACCAGAAGCACCGGACGATCCTCTGACAACCCAAGCGCACGCCCCAAACTCGAACCATCAGCAGTTCTAATCTCTTCCGCACGCTCCAGAAGCGTATGCCCCACGTATGTACAATCAGGCCCGCCCAATCGCTTATGCGCCTCTGGTTCAAACGGCAGCAGCGCTAAAACATGATCGACATAGCCCCGCATTTTGCGCGCGCGGCCCGGTCGCCACGCCCAAACGCTTGGCGAAACATAGTCGATGATCGGAATATGCGGCGCACGCCGACGTATGCGTTTCGCAATCGGATGCGTAAACTCGGGGCTGTCAATAATGATGATGGCGTCAGCTTTCCAAGCAAGTGCCGCATCGACCGTTTGATAGACACGGCGCACGATGCGCGGCAATCGCGGCAGGATCGACATCGGCCCCATCACGGCGACGTCCTCGATCGGAAATATCGAGACCATCCCTTGCGCGGCCATCTCCTCGCCGCCAACGCCTGAAAACTCAACCCCACTCAATCCAAGTCGCGATTGCAATGCGGTAATCAACTTTGCACCGAGCGCATCGCCTGAATGTTCGCCTGCGACAACGAATAGTCTCAGCTTGCGCGATACCGACCCAACATCATGGCTCATGGCGCAGTCTCGAAATCAGCGCAAGCAACTTCTATGATCGACAGACCATAGCGTTGTCCAACTTCCAAATCAGCTTGCGACGACTGAGGCTCTCGACCAGACCCAATCATCACAATCACCGCCGCCAAACCGATATTGGCCGCAGCTTGCAACAGAGCCGGCGAAAGCATTTCCTCACCCGAAATAACAGAAACCCCGGTTCGCGACTTCATCCACCCGCGACGCGCGGGATAAGTGCGAGTGATGACATCAAACGCGGACTCATGTGCACCAATCGAAATGACCCGATTGCGTCGCGCAACAAGCGCGCAACCCGAGGAAAATTTTAACAGTGACAGCATCGCAGCAATGCCTAAACCGGCATCCCGCCGATCGGATGACGACAAATTGCGCAGTGCCCCATGTTGGGCTGCAACATCCGCCAGACCCAGACTGGCCTCTACATGTGGCGTCATCCCGTCCACGCCAACAACAAAAATCCCTAAACGATCCGCTTCAGTCATAAGCTCAGCTCGATGCGCGACAATCACATGACCTTGCTGAGCGGCAATTCCTGACAAGCCCGCCCTATCTACAGCTGTAACCGTATCCGGACCAATCGTCGGCAGATCGAGACGCACATCTTGCCCTGGCTTTGCACGTTTAATCAAAACGCCACTTCGCTTGGCCAACGATCCATCTGAACCTGCGCGTTGAGCAGCAACGCGAGCTATCATGCGGTCGGTCCCCTCCGCGCCCTCAAGTGCAATCACGCGCCCGTTGGCAACAATCGCACCCTGACCGATATCGAACGGCCCAAGCGCTGCGATCAACGCCATACCAAGTTCAATATCGGACTGATCGCTGACGCTCGGCGCTGGTCCAGCAAGATGCCCGCCTGATAACAACAAATCCGCGGCCACATCGGCGACGCCTACGACTCGAAATCCGCGCGGCTCGAATAACGCAACGACACTGCGCAGCAACGCATCATCTCCACCTGCCGTCAGAATTTTCAAAACCGTGGGAAGCGCTGCGATAAAGCCAAAGTCAGGCCGCGCATCCTTAAGCCTGGGTCGCGTCATGCGCCCAACCATCAACACATCGCGCACTCCAGCCGCTCGAAGGGCCGCAACTGCCGCGCCGAACTTAGACCACGATACCCGCACGACCGGCAGCGTACCGAAATCAGCATCGGCCTCTTCATCGACCGCAACAACAAAAACCCGACGACCGCCACGAACAATTGAGTCGGCCACTTCACGCGGCAAAGTTCCACCGCAGGCGATAAGACCAATCGGCAGATCGCGTGGGACACTTGGCGTTTGCATAAGGAAAGGCCCTAGGCCTCGGAATTATTCTTCGGCGTGCACAGCGATCGTTTGCCGCCCTCGCGAATGAAGGCAACGATCTCCTGCACGATAGGGTGCCCGGAAAATTCCTGAGCGACATCGTCCATGCGCTCAACCAGCGTACCTTCAGCGGCAAACAGCAGCCGATAACCGCGCCGCAAATCATGAATATCGGCGCGCGAAAATCCGCGTCGCTGTAAACCGACGATATTCAAGCCCGACAAATAAGCCCGGTTACCAAGCGCCATGCCATATGGAATCAAATCGTTCTCAAGACCCGACATGCCACCGACGAACGCGTGGGCACCAACGCGGGCGAATTGAATGACCGCAGCACCACCACCGATGATGACATAATCGCCAACCGTGCAGTGCCCGGCCAACATCACGTTGTTGGAGAAGATGACGTTGTTGCCAACCCGGCAATCATGACCAACATGACTGTTGGCTAGAAACGCGCAACCATCGCCGACGGTCGTCACCGAACCACCGCCGCCCGTGCCAGGGTTCATCGTCACGCCTTCGCGGATCAAGCATTTCGATCCGATCGTCAGCGAACACGGCTCTCCGTTATATTTCAAATCTTGCGGCTGATGACCGATGGACGCAAATGGAAAAATGCGCGTCTCAGCGCCAATTGTCGTCGTGCCCGCCACCGCCACATGACTGATAAGCTCGACGCCCTCACCGAGCGACACATCGCGACCGACCGTGCAGAACGGTCCGATCTTCACCCCCGCTGCCAACTGTGCGCCATCTTCAACGACAGATGAGGGATGAATAAATGTCTCAGCCATGCTGGCTCGCGAATGCTTTCGCATCGGCAGTATCGGCGAGCATCGCGCTGATGTCAGCTTCAGCCACCACAGCGCCGTTCACTTTGGCAACACCGCGGAACCGCCACACCCGGCCGCGATTGCGTATTTTCTCGACGTGATAATGGAGCTGGTCGCCCGGCACGACTGGCTTTCTGAACTTCGCATTATCGATGCCCATAAAGTACACAAGCTCGGCTTTGTAATCTTCGCCGACATTCGACACGCACAACGCGCCCGCCGTCTGCGCCAGACCTTCGATAATCAACACACCCGGCATCACCGGAAACTGCGGAAAATGACCTTGAAAAAACGGCTCGTTCATCGTCACGTTTTTCACGCCCACACAGCTCTGATCGCCATCCATGTCGTACATGCGATCAACGAGCAAAAACGGATACCGATGCGGCAGCAATTGCATCACGCGCAAGATGTCGGCCGTACCCAAGGCTTTCGGTCCACTCGCTGTCTTACTCATCGTCCCACTCGCTCCCGAAACCTTTACCAGGCTCTCTCTAATCTTCCGGATCGTCTCTATATCTGTCCTTGTCGATCGCCGCGAGGCGCTTTAGCAGCGCACGTTCGCGGCCATATTCACGGATTGGCTTAGCTGGCGTACCAAACATGCGGGCCCCTGCCGGTATATCGTGGGTCGGATGCGACGCGCCGCCGATCTGCGCGCCAGAACCGATCTTGATATGCCCAACAGCGCCGGATTGTCCGCCCATAACGACGAAATCGCCCAGCTCTGTCGAACCCGAAATGCCCGACAAAGCAACAATCACGCAGTGACGGCCAACGACAACGTTGTGACCGATCTGAACCAGATTATCAATTTTGCTGCCTTCCCCGATGATCGTATCCTTAAGAGCGCCCCGGTCGATGGTTGTATTAGCGCCAATCTCCACGTCGTCTTGAATGATGACCCGCCCGATCTGCGGCACTTTAAGATGCCCAGCACGCCCCATGGCAAAGCCGAAACCATCCTGGCCCATGCGCACGCCCGAATGAATGATGATGCGGTCGCCGAGCAGGGCATGGGTAATGGTCGCCAACGCGCCGATATAGCAATCACGGCCAATCATCACCCGCGCGCCGATCACAGCACCGGCGGCAATCCGCGTACCGCGCCCAATCTGTGCCCCCGGCCCTATGATAGCACCTGGCTCAACGATGACGCCGTCTTCTAACATCGCCGATGGATCGATGGGCGCGGCACCACCTGCCGCAACCATCGGCTGGAGTGACGTGGGATAAAACAGCCGAAGAGCATGTGCAAACCCATGATAGGGCTGCTTGCAAATCAATGGTGCCGTGCCTTTAGGCAATCGATCCACGACAGGCGGCGCGACGAGGCACGCACCCGCAGCCGTCGCATTGAGCTGTTCCAGATACTTCTTGTTCTCGATGAAGGAGACATGTCGCGGCCCTGCATCCGACAACGGCCGCACGTCTTCGATCATCTGCTGCGCGTCAGCCCCGCGTCCGATGTCCGAACCCGTAGCCTTGGCAACATCAGCGAGCGCAAATGGACCCGCGCGCTCAAAAAATCCGGGATGCTCCACGCAATCGCCTCCGGCGCTTTCAACAACTTACAAAAATGTCAGGAGGGCAGTTCTAACGCGAACCGGCGCGCTGGCAAGTCTGCCACCGCGCCGGTCAATCCACGAAAGTGGATAAGCTATGACGCATCAAGCGCTTCAAGCCTTAGAACTTGGACGAAGCACCAAACCGGAAGAACTGCTCCTCGTCGTATTTTTCTTTGGACAATGTCTTGGCGAGGTCCACACGCAGCGGACCGACCGGCGAGTTCCACATCAAGCTGGCACCATAGGACGAACGAATGCTGCTGTCGTCGGCGAGGCAAGATTCACCTTCGGGTGTAATACAGCCGTCCAATACCCTTTCAGCGCTTCCGCTGACATTGAACAATGAACCGGCATCAGCAAACACAGCACCGCTTAAACCAAGGTCTTCAGGAACAAACGGAAGTGGGAAACGAACCTCGGCAGTCGCAGCCCAGTAAGTTGTACCACCGAGTGAGTCGTTCGTGTTCAAGTCGCGCGGACCATAACCAGCGCGATCGAAGCCGCGAACCGTTTCTCCACCCTTGAAGTAAGAGTCGAGAATTTTAACCTCGTCACCACCCCAGCCTTGAATGTGGCCGCCAACGACACGACCGATCAAAGTGATCTTTTCTGTGATCGGATAGTAAGCGCGGGCTTCACCACCGACGCGCCAGTACTGAACGTCACCACCGATACCAGCAAACTCATCGTCGAGCTGAACATAAAAACCACTCGTCGGATTCTTTGGATGGTTACGCTTGTCGTAAGTAATCGTCGTGCCAGCAACAGATGTCCAATAAGCTTCATCACGGCATTGTGGATCAGTATTCGGCGCAATTACTGCAGCACCGCAGGCATCTTTAATGGCGGCCGACGCATTGTTATCAACGTCAAAAATCTGGTCGCGCGAGATACCATAGCTCGTCTGCATCCACAAATTCTCAGCCAGTGGGAAGCCGAGGCGAACCTGCCCGCCGCTCTTACGCTGACGGAACCCAGATTCGCCCGATTGGTCGATTTCCTTGTGATAAAGGTCGAAACCAGCAGACAAATTGCGATCCAGGAAGCGCGGCTCCGTGAACGACAAGTCGATCTGGAAGCGCTCTATCGAACCAGCTAACTTCAAGCGCAAGAACTGACCGTTACCCAGCAAGTTGCGCTCTGTAATCGACACGTCGCCGATCACGCCCTCACTCGTCGAGTAGCCCGCACCAAACGACAGCTCACCCGTTGACTGCTCGACCAATTCCACATCCAACACCACGCGATCAGGCGCAGAACCTGGGCGGCGCTTCACTTCAGCGCTCTTGAACATGCCAAGCGACGACAAACGCTTCTTCGCGCGATCAACCAGCAGCGGATTGAAGGCATCACCTTCCGCCAAGCGGAACTCGCGACGGATCACGAAATCCTTCGTGCGCTCGTTGCCGATAATGTTGATGCGCTCAATGTAAATACGCGGACCTTCATCGACCACATAGGTGATGGCAATGGTTCGCGACACCGGATCCGGCGTTGCGCGCGGGCGGACGCGTGCAAATGCATATCCACTTTCGGCAATCGCCAGTGTGAGACGCTCGGTCGATTTGTCGATCAACGAGGCGTCGTAAACTTCGCCACCTTCGGTCAACAACTGACCGTTGTAGGCCTCAGGCTGAATTTCTGGCAGCGAGCTCTCGATCACAACCGGACCGAAGTTGTAAGGCTGACCTTCTTCGATGGCGAAGGTAATGATGAAGCCCGTACCATCGAGATCGAGTTCTGCGTTACCAGCCGTCACGGTGGCATCCGCATAACCGTTCTTGAGGTAATACTGACGGATCAACTCACGGTCGAGGTTCATACGATCGGGATCGTAGATGCTCGTACCCTTGAGAAAGTCGAACCAACCCGACTGCGTCGTCGAAACGATGTCGCGCAATTGGCTGTCAGAGAATGCGCGATTACCAACGAAGTTGATACCCTTAACCTTGGTCGCAATGCCTTCCGTGATTTCGAACACGAGGTTCACACGGTCCTGCTCAAGTTCGATAATTTTTGGCTCGACCGATGCCGCAAAGCGTCCCTGACGACGATAAACATCGAGAATGCGCTGCGCATCGGCTTGCGCGCGCGCACGCGTGAACACGGCACGCGGCTTCAACTGCACTTCATTGGTCAGCGTCGGCGTATCGACCTCGCTGTTACCTTCGAACGCAACCTGGTTGATGACCGGGTTTTCGCGCACAGCAATGACCACGACCGAAGCCTGCGGTTCAATCGAAACGTCGGCGAACAAACCAGTCGCGAACAGCGCCTTCAACGACGCGTCCACTTTTGCCGGATTGTAGGCTTCACCCGTGTTGAACTGGAGGTACGAACGCACCGTCTCAGGCTCGACACGACGGTTACCCGTCACTTGAATGTCTCGGATCACGCCCTGAGCGACCGCAGCACCTGAAACCCAGGCCGCATCCCCAACCGCAACCACCGGCACGACCGCTGCTACTGCCAAAGAAAGGCGCAGCATGCCTGCCCAGATGATTTGAATTCCATGCATACGCGGTGTTGCCCTCGTCTGCCGCTGACCCCCATTCCAAACGCTTCGCTGTCAGCGGCAGCTTCGCGTTCACGCATCGTCTCATCCATCTTCGGCAGCGCTGCGCTTACGCCATAACGCCGGGATAGGTCGTTGTCTTTTTCAGCTGCCTACAAAGCCTAAACCCTGCAAACAGCCTTTCGGCCCGAAATCCAGCAAGACAATCACATCGAACTGGCGCGATCGGTTCCCCCCGAATCGGCCTTGGACAGACTGCTCACCATCACGCTTTTAACGATTCATAAACGGTCCGGGAAGTGGCAAGTTTACGTCACCGATTAAGTATTATCCAACGCCCGTCAGCCGCCGCCAAATATTTGCCAAGTCGTTGAAATTGACAAAAATCATCAGCATCATCAAAAGCGCTAATCCGACCTGAAAACCCATCTGTTGGAAACGCTCGCTGGCAGGCTTGCGCCGCACAGCTTCATACCCGTAGAACAAAAGATGACCGCCATCCAGAACCGGGATTGGCAGCAAGTTCAAAAAGCCAATGTTTGCTGATATAAACGCCACCCAGCGCAGCATAGGCTCGATTCCTAGTTCCGCCACCTTGGCGGTGACTTCAGCCATCAAAATCGGCCCACCCATCTGTTCGGCCGACTGTTTGGCGGTGATGATATCGGCGATGCCCGACATTGAAGCAGCGATATTGGCGTAGGTTTCTTTGACCCCACGTACAACCGCCTCGATCGGCCCGACCTCAAGCGTCTGAATTTTATCCGGCGACACCGAGCGCTGAATGCCGATCAGACCGCGCCGGAACGAACGACCGAACGGATCGCGCTGCTCGTCCACGTTCGGCGTCACCATCAGAGGCACGACCGACCCGCCACGCTCGACCTTGAAGGCGAGTTCGCGGCCACCGGCACTTCCGACAATACGCTGTAAATCCTCGAATTTCTCAATTTGTGTGCCATCGATCTCGATGATCTTATCGCCCGGCATAAAGCCTGCCTTTTCAGCCGGCGACCCAGCGACCACAGCGTCCACATACGCTGGCATAATGCGAACGCCATACGCCGCGTTCAAACCGGCATAAATCACGATGGCGAGTAGAAAATTGGCAATCGGCCCGGCCGCCACCACGGCTGCACGTTGCGACACCGGCTTGGCGTGAAACGACCCACGCTTTTCGTCCGCCGTCATCGTGTCGGTTTTCCCAGTGCCCGGCGCCGACGCAGCATTTTCATCGTCGATAAACTTCACATACCCGCCGAGCGGGATCCAGGCGAAGCGCCAGCGTGTGCCATGCTTGTCGTTAAATCCGAAGATTTCCGGCCCAAAACCGATCGAAAAAGCCTTGACGCTGACACCGCACCAACGCGCCACCAAAAAATGCCCAAGCTCGTGGATGAAAACCACAAGCGTCAGAACCAGCAGAAAAACAATCCCGTAGGACCAGATCCAACCTGCGAATGTGGTCAGGCTTTCCATGTCGGTCTCAAGCTCCGTGGCCGCGCGGACCAATTGAACGATTGAATGGGCAAATATATCATCAAATCAATGCACTGCCGGATGACATAACAGTCGCGAACAGGTTTGACTATGCGGTCAGTTCTTAAGGGGCGTCATACCTTGCCAACTGCTCTGCGGCCAGCCGCCGCGCCGCCGCATCGATGGACAAGATATCTTCAAGGCAGCGGGCCGGTGCAATAGCCCCAACCTTCTCTGCTGCATCGATCGTCTCCTCGACGAGGCGCGCGATATCGAGAAACGCCAGCCTTTTTTGTAAAAACGCGGCAACCGCGATCTCGTTTGCGGCATTGAGTACCGCTGGCGCTGTCTCCCCCCGGCGTAGAGCAGCTTTAGCAACTCGCAGAGCTGGAAAACGCACTTCGTCAGGCGCCTCAAACGTAAGCGATCCAAGCCGCGCCAGATCGAGCTTTTCGGTCGGCGCCGCCATACGTCGTGGCCAAGCGAGCGCCACGGCAATCGGCGTGCGCATATCGGGCGGCGCCAATTGCGCCAACACCGATCCATCTTTGTAGCTCACCAAACAGTGCACGATGGACTGCGGATGCACGACGCAATCGAGTGCATCGACGCCCACCGGAAACAAATGAAACGCCTCGATCAGTTCGAGACCCTTGTTCATCAGCGTTGCGCTGTCGATGGTCACTTTCGAACCCATCGACCAGTTGGGATGCTTGAGCGCTTGCTCTGGCGTGGCCGCTGCCAGTTGGTCCATGCTCCAGGTTCGAAACGGTCCGCCCGATGCCGTTAAAACGATTTTCTCAATCGCGTCTGCGTCCGCACCTGCCAACGCCTGAAAAGCTGCCGAATGTTCGCTATCGACCGGTAAAAGCTCAGCGCCGCAACGTTTCACTTCAGCCGTAAACACATCACCGGCAGAAACCAGACACTCTTTGTTGGCGAGCGCAATCCGTCGTCCCTGTTCGACAGCCGCAAATGTCGGACGTATCCCAGCAGCCCCCACGATGGCGGCCATCACACAATCCGCAGGCTCTCGCGCAGCATCGACCAGGGCATCGGCACCAGCCGCGACGCGAACACCTGAACCCGATAACGCATCGCGCAATGCTCCAAGCATAGTTTCATCGCCGATAACAGCGAGCTTTGCCTGCGTACGTCGCGCAATCTCTGCCAGCTCTTGCACGTGGCATTGCGCCGTGACTGCTACGACTTCAAAAGCCTCTGGATTGCGCGCAACCAGATCGAGCGTACTCTGACCGATAGATCCAGTTGCCCCGAGCACCGTCAATCGGCACGACTGACCAGCCCCGTTGCCGTTCAACCCACCCGAGCCATCGCGAAGACGCTGCGCCACAGCGCCCATTGGCACACTCGAAGTCGCAGCCATTGCGCTTAAGATCCGTACAAGAGCGCGCGCGCAGGCGCATATGCATCGATAGCAAATGCCACCAAAGCGGCAGCAATACTCGCCATCACGATGCCATCCATGCGATCCATCACACCACCATGTCCTGGCAATAGACCGCTCGTGTCCTTCAAGCCGTAATGACGCTTCAAAGCGGACTCTGCGAGATCACCGCCCTGCGCCACAAGCCCCAAGATCAAACCGAGCGATGCAAGCCACATGGCCGATCCACTGCCACTCAATAAAGCATACACAGCACCTGCCAATGCCGCAGCCGAAATCCCACCCAATAAACCGGCCCATGTTTTATTAGGCGAAATCGCTGGCCACAACTTGGCACCACCAATGCTACGACCGGCAATATATGCAGCCGTATCTGTCACCGCGACACACAGCAGAACGAACAACGCAGCCGTAAAACCTAACGGCTCATCCCCACGAAGCCAGTTCAGCGCAATAACGGGCAGCCCCGTATAAAAAACACCCGCACCAGACAACGGCACGATGCCACTGCCAAACATCAAAGCAGAAACGGAAATCGCACCCACCGCAACAGCAGCTATTGCCAAACCCGCCATACCAGATGCCGTCAAGAGAACCGCGGCTAAAATGGTTACGATGTGCAAGATCGCGACTGTGTCAGATCCCTGACCGCGCACCATGCGGTTCCATTCCCATGCCATCGCTGCAGCAATCACAAACGTCAGGGCGGCAAAAGCTATCGGGCTCCAAAAGACCAATGCCAGGGCTACGACTGCAACACCAACACCAGACAGAATCCGAAGCTGCAATTCGCGCGATAAAATCCCAGTTTGCGGTATTCCGCTCGGCCCCTGCTCATCGCTGGCATTGTCCGGCATAGGGGCCCTCATGCCGTCGAGTGTTTCGTTAGGCCACCAAATCGTCGCTCGCGCGAGCGAAACTCGCCAATGGCGTTTTCCAGCGCTGCTTTGTCGAAATCGGGCCAATACGAATTGAGAAACACAAACTCGGTGTACGCCGTCTGCCAAAGGAGAAAATTCGACAATCGCATTTCACCGGATGTGCGGATCAGCAAATCCGGATCAGGTATGCCAGATGTATCGAGCACAGATGCCAAGCGATCCACCGTAATGGCCTCTGGCGCAAGCGTGCCAGCGGCAACGTCCTCAGCCAAACGCCTGGCAGCTTTAGCGATCTCTCCACGAGATCCATAATTAAAAGCAATCACGAGCGTCAGCACGTCGTTGCCGCGTGTCAGTTCGACAGCCTCGTCGATCAAATGCATCAGTTCGCCGTCAACCTGCTGACGCTCTCCAATCGTTCGGATGCACACACCCGCTTGATGAAGTTCGGCAAGATCGCGGCGAATGAACCGCTTCATCAACCCCATCAGGTCATCGACCTCTTCGGTCGGTCGCTTCCAATTCTCAGACGAAAAACTGAAAATTGTCAGATATTGAATCTTGATCTCGATCGCTGCCCGAACGGCGCGTCGAACCGCTTCGACACCCTGACGGTGACCCAACGTGCGCGGCAGGCCTCTCGCTTGCGCCCACCGACCGTTGCCATCCATGATGATGGCCACATGGCGCGGAGGGGCTATGTGCGGGTAGCCATCATCACCTTGCATGCTTCTCAGCGTCACTGTCAGGCGGCCTTCCATCGCAATGTGTTTAAGCCTTACGCAACGCGTGGCGGGAAGCGAAGCAACTGTCCGCTTGTATCATACTTTCTGAATTTCAGTCTCTTTCGTGGCGAGCGTGGTATCGACGTCCTTGATCAAGCGATCTGTCAGCTCTTGAACCTTTTCGGACTGGCCACGATGGTCGTCCTGGCTCATCTTGCCGTCCTTCTCCAACTTTTTTAGTAGGTCCATCGCCTCACGCCGCACGTTGCGGATCGCAACTTTCGACTGCTCGGCATACTTGTGCGCAAGTTTGACGAGATCCTGACGGCGTTCTGCCGTCAAAGCAGGCATTGGCAAACGCAAAGTCTGGCCATCGGTAATGGGGTTCAAACCGAGGTTGGCCTCGCGGATCGCTTTATCGACGGCCATGACATTGCTGCGATCCCAAACCTGCACAGAAATCATCCGCGGCTCCGGCACCGATACCGTCGCCACCTGATTGAGCGGCATACGCGATCCATAGACCATCACTTGCACCGGATCGAGCAGGTTCGCGCTCGCACGCCCCGTCCGCAATCCTGAAAGCTCGCGCCGCAGCGCATCGATCGAAGCGCGCATCTTTTTTTCAATTTCGGCCATGTCGTGGTTCGACGTCGACATCTCATCTCCCTTGCACGCAGTCTTGGCTCATTATCTCGCCAAAACTGCGACGCCTACAATGACCAACCGCGACAACGAAATCGCTGCCCGATTGGTTTTACGAGGTGGCTTTAAGCACTCTCTATCACGGTATGTCGCGCTTGCCCGCGCAATACCTTGATGAGATTACCTGGCTCATCAATAGAAAAAACAATTACCGGAAGATTGTTGTCGCGGGCAAGGGCGATGGCAGCACCATCCATCACTTTGAGATTATTCGCTAAAACTTCCCCATGTGTCAGACGGTCGTAACGCTTAGCGGATGCGTCTTTTTTGGGATCGGCCGAATAGACGCCATCCACTTGCGTCGCCTTCGCCACGGCATCGCAATTCATTTCAATAGCCCGCAGCGTTGCCGCCGTATCGGTTGTAAAAAACGGATTGCCGGTCCCGGCCGCAAACACAACGACATGGCCTTTCTCGATATAGCTCATGGCTTTGGGGCGCACGTACGCTTCGCATACCGTTGGCATTGGAATGGCAGATAAAACGCGCGCGGGAACTTTGTTGTGCTGGAGTGCATTTTGCAACGCGAGTGCATTCATCACCGTGCCAAGCATGCCCATGTAGTCGGCCGTCGCCCGATCCATGCCTTTGGCCGCTTCCGATAACCCACGAAAGATATTGCCGCCGCCGACCACGATGGCAATTTCTGCGCCCGCTTCCAAAGCTTCAGCCACATCCTTTGCCAGCCGATCCACCACGGCCATGTCGATACCATAGGCTTGCTTGCCCATGAGCGCTTCGCCTGAAAGCTTGAGCAGCAAGCGTTTGTATTTGAGCGTCGATCCGCCAGGCGTCATGTCGCACCGCTTCGTTGGCGTTGTAAAAAAACCGGTTGGTCCAATTGACCAACCGGTTGTTTCGTACCGCAATCAGATGATTCCGCCTAGCGCTGCCCGCTAACTACTTTGGCGACCTCTGCAGCGAAATCCTCTTCCTTCTTATCGATGCCCTCGCCCAGCGCATATCGCACAAAGCCCGCAACCTTGATCGGCGCGCCAACTTTGCCCTCGGCCTCTTTCACGGCTTGAGCAACAGTTTTCGACTGGTCATGAATATAGGTTTGCTCAAGCAAGCAATTTTCTTTGGCATATGCTTTGAGACCGCCAGCAATGATCTTTTCCATCATTTCCGGCTTCTTGCCCTGATTTTTATCCTCAAGAATGGCTTTCTCGCGGGCCATCACGTCGGCCGGCACGCTGGCGGCATCGAGCGCAATCGGGCTCGCAGCGGCCACATGCATCGCGATCATGCGACCAAGTTCGAAGAGTGCGGGCTCATCGCCAGCGCTCTCAAGCGCAACCAACACGCCGATCTTGCCCAACCCGTCAGCGACGCGGCTATGAACATAATCCGCCACCACACCATCCTTCACTGCGATGGCCGTGGTCCGACGTACACTCAGATTTTCCCCGATAGTCGCAACAGCTTCCTTCACATGCGCATCGACTGTATTCGACGTACCGGGATATGAAGCTGCAAGCAGCTTCGCCAAATCACCGTTGGCAGCGACAGCCAGTCCTGTGATTTCGCGCACGATGGATTGGAACTGGTCGTTGCGAGCCACAAAATCCGTTTCCGAATTGACTTCGACGACGGCACCAACATGACCCTTCGCAACAATACCGATCAAGCCATCGGCAGCGATGCGTCCTGATTTCTTGGCGGCCTTCGACAGACCCTTCTTGCGCAACCAATCGACGGCGGCTTCGATATCGCCATTGGTCTCGGTCAATGCAGTTTTGCAGTCCATCATGCCCGCGCCAGTTTTATCGCGCAGTTCTTTCACGAGGGCGGCTGAAATTGTTGTCATCGGTGTCACCTATGAAGTTTTTGGCGCGCGTTGAACGCTGCACCTGAGCTTGAAAGCGCCAATATCGTTGCGCCTTCTCGAAGTGTCATGAGGCGCACCAGGCGCCTCATGTCGTCATCATCTCTATGAAACTGCCGTGACGTCGGCTTTAGACTACGGTTGCATCCACGAGCTTCTTAGCTTGACCAACCCAATCGTCCTTCGCCACTTGACCCTTGAGCTTCAACAAACGGTCGAGAGCTGCCACATAATCGGCATCCAGATCGGCAAGCTGCCAGAAGTGGAACACACCCGCATCGTTCAGGCGCTGTTCAAGCTTCGGATTGATGCCCGTGATGCGCTTCAAATCATCGGCTTCACCGCGCGGCGCTTCAATACCTTTGAACGTCACTTTCGGCAGATCTTCAGCAGGCGGCTCGACACTCGCGCCGACATCGACACCCGAATTGCCCTGCGAACGCTCCAAACCATCCAGAGCAGCACGCGCGATCAAATCGCAATAAAGCGTAATTGCACGACCCGCATCGTCATTACCCGGCACAGGGAAATCGATACCATCGGGATCGCAGTTAGTATCGACGATCGCCACGATCGGAATACCCAACTTGCGCGCTTCTTGAATCGCAATCGCTTCTTTATTGGTATCGATGACAACCAATAGATCCGGCGTGCCACCCATATCTTTGATGCCGCCCAACGACTGGTTGAGCTTGTCGCGTTCGCGCTGAATGGTGAGAATTTCTTTCTTGGTGCGCTTCTGCGGATCAGCAAGAATGTCATCGAGCTGACGAAGACGACGGATCGATTGCGATACTGTTTTCCAGTTCGTCAAAGTGCCGCCGAGCCATCGGTGGTTCATGTAATACTGCGCGCTGCGCTTGGCAGCTTCCGCAATACCCTCAGACGCCTGCCGCTTGGTGGCGACGAACAACACGCGCCCCCCACTAGCGACCGTATCGGACACCTTGTTGAGCGCTTGGTGCAGCATCGGCACCGTCTGCGTCAGGTCAAGAATATGAATTTTGTTGCGCGACCCATAGATGAACGGAGCCATCTTGGGATTCCAACGGTGGGCTTGGTGACCAAAGTGAACGCCAGCTTCTAATAGCTGACGCATATTGAAGGCGGGAGTTGCCATCGCAAAAACGTCCTTTTCCGGTTAATCCTCCGCGCGCCTTGAGAAGGAATTCCAAAGTCTTTTGAGGGACTTAATGAATTCCCACCGGAGCGGCCGACGGGGCTTTTAATCCGTCAGGCGCATGGGCATCGCGTGTGAGATGGCCGCTGTATGGCTGATAAAGCCAGCTTTGGCAAGCTCAGCTGACCTAACGCTTGCCGCTCACCACCTAGCCGTCTGGTCGCAGGTATCAGGCCGGAACGGCGTCTGCCGGTATGCGGTCACGACCAGCGCAGGCGTCAGACACGATGGGCGTCGCGAGTAGCCATAACAACAGGGCTGCCCCTGCAATGCCACCCAACGCCAGAAATGCTGCCCAATACCCGAAATGCTCCGCGATATATCCAGCCAACACCGCGCTCAAAGCCGCTCCCACGCCTTGTAGCGTCATCACGGCAGCCAACCCCGCGTTCACGTGCCCAGTCCCATTGAGGATGCGCGCCACTAAGCCTGGAACTGCGACCCCGAGCAATCCAGCGCCAACGCCATCTAACACCTGCACCGGCACCAAAACCCAAGGATCGGTAATCATGCCAGCGATCAGACCTCGCAGTGGCAAAGCGGCGAGCGCCAGCACAAACACGATCCAATATCCGCGAGTGATCGCTAACCGGGACGCCAATAGCGCCATCGGGATCATCGTCAACTGAGCAATGATGACGGTTGCAGCCGTGTATGCGCTCGCGTTGCCAGCCGTACCTCGCGCCACCATAGCTTGACCAAGAATTGGCAACATCGCCGCATTCGCCAAATGGAATAGCATCAATGTCACCGCCAAAACCAGCAATGGCTTCGATTGCAACAACGCAGAAAAAGACATCGCAACCGGTGCATCGCCAGGCCCGTGCTCCAACCCTCGAGCAGCATCATGATCGATCTCATCCGGCTTGATCAGCAGCGTCGCGATCACGGAACCGAGCGCCATCAATCCCATCAACACGAACACAGCGACGAGACCGAAGAAATAACCGAGCACACCGCACATCACCGCGGCAAATGCATTGCCGCCGTGATTGAACGCCTCGTTGCGACCGAGCTGATGCGGAAATCCCTTTTGGCGCACGAGCCCGAGCGTCAAAGCGGCAATCGCCGGACCGATGGCAGCACCCGCAATTCCGGAGACCATCTGTGCCGCAGCGGTCACGCCAAAATAGGGTAGAAAATAATTCAGCGTGCATGCGATAATCACAGCCGCCGCAGATGCAATCACGATAGCTCGCTTCGCCCGCGTCGCATCGACAAGAATGCCTAAGGGTGTCGTTGCAAGCACGCCAGCCAACCCGCCCAACGTTATCACGAGGCCGATTTCAGATGGCGACCATCCATTTTCTTGCAGGAAAACGCCAAGAAAAGGTCCAAGACCATCCCGTACGTCAGCCATGAAAAAGTTGAGCGCATTGAGTGCGCCGAGCGATTGGCTCATGAGAAATTACCGATAAATGTTGGAGGGTCGCTAGCTGATCGGCCCTTTGAAAACAAAGAAAGCGCCTGCAACGATTAACGCAAAACCAATCGCATGATTGATCGTCAAACTTTCGTTTAAAACGAACACCGAAAAAATCGCGAACACGACGAGCGTGATGACTTCTTGCATCGTCTTGAGTTCAGCGGCCGAATAGACTTCATGGCCGTACCGATTGGCCGGAACAGCGAAGCAATACTCGACGAACGCAATCGCCCAACTGGCTGCAATCGCAATCCACAACGGTGAAGTTTTATACTTGAGATGCCCGTACCATGCGAACGTCATAAAAATATTTGAAAAAGTAAGCAGCACAATTGGCAGCAGCCACGGCGGTAGCGCTAAACTTGGCATCAACTCCCCCCTATTGAGATATGAAATAAATGCGAATGGCCCCTGAAAATATTCATAATCACGTTGAACACTATAACGGTCCATAATGAATTTGGTTCCGACGAATTTATCAGGCCAACGCATACCCCCGTTGTCTTGAAATGCGCCCGCAAGCCCAAACTCCGAACTGAATTTGAGCACCCACGTCAATCGGTCGCGCAACGGATACGAATGAAGTCCGCGTTACACAATCGAGGTTTCGAACCTCGATAAGTATTCGGAGGTAACATGACGACCAAAATAAAATCATCGAAAGCCGTTTCGCTGGCCGCCCTCGCAGCCGCCGCTGTGACATTCGCGATGCCGTCTCACGCGCATGCTTGGGAGCAGATTGGCTATCAGCAGGCAGACATGAAGCGTGACCAAGATACGATTGCGGTTCGTGGCAACGAACGCCACCGCCAAATTCGTGTTTGCGTCGAACAGCGCCCTTTGCGTATGCGCGATCTCGATGTCCGCTTCGCCAATGGCGGCCGTCAGGATGTATCATTGCGCAAACGCTTCGCGCCTGGATCCTGCACCCGCGTGATCGACCTCAAAGGCAAAGGCCGAAACATCGCCTCTATCACCATGCTATACGACAAGGTGACGGATGGTCGGCCAGCCGTCGTCAAGGTTTATGCCCGCTAATCTGTAGTGAGGCAGGTCATGAATTTCAACCGGAGCAGCCTTGCTGCTCCGGCTTTTTCATGCGCGCCATTCTGGCTCTGGCATTAAGGGCGTATTTTCAGGTATAGCGATGAGCCTTTCTTCAATTACATTTCGAGGACATCGCCGTGACAGAATATCTGATGCAGCTTGCCGCCGACCCCGCCGCATGGATTGCGCTCGCCACCCTGATTGTCATGGAAGTTGTTCTTGGCATCGACAATCTCATCTTCATTTCCATTCTCACAAATAAACTTCCAGAAAATCAGCGCGATCGCGCGCGCAAGATCGGTATTGGCGGTGCGTTGCTATTGCGACTTCTGTTGCTCGCGACTGTCACGACGATTGTCAAAATGACGGCACCTATTTTTGAAGTCTTCGGCAAGGGCTTTTCATGGCGCGATCTCATCTTGATCGCAGGCGGTCTGTTCCTGGTCTGGAAAGCAACCAAAGAAATCCATCACAAAGTCGATCCAACACCAACGCCGGATGTCTTTGACAGCCAGAAGGCTGGGCTCGGCTTTGCAGCCATCATCGGCCAGATACTACTTTTGGATCTCGTCTTTTCTATCGACAGCATCATCACCGCAGTCGGCATGACCGAACATATTCCGATCATGTTCATCGCCGTGATCGTCACGGTCATCGTCATGCTGTTAGCCGCAAACCCGCTTGCAAACTTCATCAACAACAATCCAACCATCGTGATGTTGGCTCTCGGCTTCCTGCTGATGATCGGTACCGTACTGATTGCAGAAGGCTTTGGTGCGCATGTTCCAAAAGGCTACATTTACGCAGCCATGGCGTTCTCGGCCCTCGTTGAAGGTCTCAACATGCTGGCTCGCAATCGCAAAAGCTCAGGCGACAAACATTAAGTTCGACAACAATAAAAAACGCGGCCCTAAATTTGGGGCCGCGTTTTTTTATTTTCAAAAACTGAGACGAACGTGAAATAGTTAGGTGCACTTCTCGTCAAGCGCTCCGAGCGCGTTGTCGAGCGTTTCGATATCGGGCGAACCTTCTTTCAACTCGTCACCAGCCGACCATGCAGCTTCGAAATCCGGGCCGAGCGCGTCGAGATAGCCGTTGATTTCATCATTGGCAGCGTCAGCTTTTTTCTCGTCTTCGCCGACTTCTTCCATCTTCTTCGACATCGCACAGTAAGCTTTAAGCTTTTCAGCATCGCCGCTGATCTGTTCGAACGTCTTTACAGCCGCTTCAACCTTTGCATCCGCTGCATGCGCAGCAGGAACAGCAATCAGACCGATAACGGCGAGTGCAAATAATCTTTGCATCTTCCCTCCTCGCATGAGCTTGAGCCAAATGCGGATGTGATATGCTTGAATTTTTCTGGGAAAGCCAGGGAAAGTAGCGGCGAGCGCTACTTTCCCCAAACTGTAACTTACCGGGTCCTAGCGCCAACGCCAGACGCAGACGCGACGACCGACGCGGACTGCGCAGTGACGATAACGGCGGTTCTTTTTCCACCGGCGGTTATGCGAGTGCTTGTAGCGCTTATAGTGAACTGGCTGAGCAAGCTGCGTATCAGCTTTCGCTGCCGCGCCGAGCTGACCGCCCAACGGAGCTGCACTTGACGGTCCAGCCGCTGTAAAGGCCAGTGCCGACAATGCGGCAGCAAGGATTAGTCCCTTTTTCATGTTTAGTTTTCCTCATTTACCCGGCGCTTTCGTTACGCCTGAGTAGTGAACGCACGAGGCTGATAAACCCGACGCTCTGATCAATATTATTTTTTGAGCTGGCGAGAATGTCACAGCACACGCGGGACTTGTTCGATCTAAACTCTACATCACACAGTTGAATAGCCACCATCAGACCACAATTGGCCATGCCGAAGACCATATGGCGACCGCCGACCTGCTAGCTTTCGCTCACGTCCGCGATACCGACCAACGTTGCCAACTGCCCAACCTCGCGCGGCGAAACATCATAACGGCCTGGAATAGCAAAGGTGACTTCCTGCCCCCGATCATCAAGCGGCAGAACGATCCGCAATTCCCCCCCCTTTGCGGCGGGCTTCAGTCGCCCGCGAATATCACTGAGCGCCGTAGGAGCACCTGAAACGGCCTGATGATCCAGCACTAGCCTCATATTGCGCGGAATATTGGCCGCCGCTTTATCGAGAGCTTCCAAACTCTGCACCCGCAACTTCAAGGTATCGCCATCGCGCTCCGCTTCAACCGAAACGATGACCGCCTTTCCCGGCTCCAATAAGTCGCGACTAACGGCAAGCGTATCGGAAAAAATAACCGCTTCGAACTGCCCCGTCATGTCGGAGAACATGGCAAACGCGAACTTGTTACCCTTTTGCGAGCGGCGCTCGCGCGCAGAAATGACAATGCCGGCCAGTCGTCCAGCCGTGGCACCGCGCTCAGTTAAAGCCTCAAATTCCGTAAAGCGTTTCACGCCGAGTTTAGCGAGCACCGTTTCATATTCATCGAGCGGATGCCCCGACAGATAAAAGCCGACAGCTTCAAACTCTGCAGCCAAACGCTCCATCGGAGTCCAACTTGGCGTTGTGCGCATGACAATGTCGGGCGCCGTTTCACTGCCGCCGCCAAACAAATCCGTCATCCCCTGAGCTTGATCGGTACATCGCCGTTGCGCCATCGCCAGGATCGTATCGGCATTCGCAGCCACAACCGCACGATTGTTATGTAAGCCATCGAACGCACCACCTTTAGCAAGGGTTTCGATCCCGCGCTTGTTCAACGCCTTCGGATCGATACGATTGGCGAAATCGGCCAAAGTTTTATAGGGGCCAGAAGTCGCTCGCGCAGAAACAATCGTCTCGACCGCACCAGCGCCAATATTTTTTAAAGCCGCAAGCGAATAGCGAATGGCCCCGCGCTTGGCATCGCCCTTCGGCGGCTCTGCACCAAAGTCCACACCCGACATATTCACACACGGCGGCTTCAACACGATGCCTGACCGACGCGCTTCACCGGCAAACATCGCCAGCTTGTCAGTATTGCCCATGTCGAGAGTCATGGACGCTGCAAAAAATTCTTCGCAGAAATTCGCCTTCATGTAGGCGGTGTGATAGCTCACCAGCGCATAGGCGGCCGCGTGAGATTTATTGAACCCGTAGCCGGCGAATTTATCGACCAATTCGAAAATGCGCACGGCTTCGTTCTTCTTGACACCTTTTGCTACCGCACCTTCAACAAACCGCGCCTGTTGCGCGGCCATTTCGGCTTTATCTTTTTTGCCCATCGCCCGGCGCAAAAGATCGGCCTGCCCAAGAGTATAGCCACCCATCACCTGAGCAATTTGGATAACCTGCTCCTGATAGATGATGACCCCGTAAGTCTCCTTCAAAATGCCTTCCAGCATGGGGTGGAAACAATCGATCGGCTCCTCGCCGTGCTTGCGATTGATGTAGCTGGGAATGTTATCCATCGGCCCGGGACGATACAGCGCCACCATCGCGATGATGTCTTCAAAGCGGTCGGGCTTTAGCCGCTTCAAACTCTCGCGCATGCCTGTACTTTCAAGCTGGAATACGCCGACAGTATCTGCGCGTGCCAACAAGGCGTATGATTTTTCATCGTCGAGCGGCAACGTTGGCAGATCGACGTCGATCCCACGCCCACTGCGCACGAGACTGACAGCCTTTTCCAACACTGTGAGTGTCTTGAGGCCCAAGAAGTCGAACTTCACCAAGCCCGCCGCTTCAACCATCTTCCAATTGAACTGCGTAATCGGAAAATGCGATTTCGGATCGCGATACAGCGGTACCAACTCTTCCAACGGCCGATCGCCAATCACCATGCCCGCCGCGTGCGTCGAAGCGTGGCGGTAAAGGCCTTCAAGCTTCTGTGCAATCTCCAATAGCTTGGCAACGATAGGTTCGCGGTCTCGCTCCTCTTGAAGTTTCGGCTCGCCGTCGATGGCCTCCTTCAACGTCACCGGATTGGCCGGATTGTTCGGCACGAGTTTACAAAGCCGATCGACTTGACCGTATGGTATCTGCAAAACGCGGCCGACGTCGCGCAGCACAGCGCGAGCCTGCAATTTTCCGTGCGTGATGATCTGCGCGACCCGATCCGCACCATATTTTTGCTGCACGTAGTCAATGACGCGATCGCGCTTCTCCTGACAGAAGTCGATGTCGAAATCCGGCATCGACACGCGCTCAGGATTTAAAAATCGTTCAAACAGCAATCCAAATTGCAGCGGATCAAGATCGGTTATCGTTAGCGCATAAGCAACGAGCGAGCCCGCACCCGATCCACGACCCGGCCCGACCGGGACGCCGTTGGACTTCGACCACTTGATGAAGTCCGCCACGATCAGAAAATAACCGGGAAACTTCATCTGCGTGATGACATCGACTTCATAAGACAGACGCTTGTGATAATCGTCCTCACTGAAACCAGCAGCTAACCCGCGTTCTGCTAGTCGCTTGACCAATCCTTCCTTGGCCTGCGCCCGCAACTCTGCGGCCTCAAGCCTAAAATTTTCCAGCTCACTCAGGCTGTCGTCGCTGGCAACGAAGCGCGGCAATATCGGCTTTCGACCCTCAGGGCGGAACGCACACCGCTGCGCAATCTCGATGGTGTTGGAAATCGCCTCTGGAATATCTGCAAACAGCGCAGCCATATCGCTCGCACTTTTCAGATAATGCTCAGGGCTAGCGCGACGACGACCGTCTTCGACAACATAACGCCCCTCCGCAATACAAAGCAGGGCGTCATGCGCTTCGTAATCCGACGGACTTGCAAAGTAACATTCGTTTGTAGCAACCAGCGGCAATCGACGCCGATAAGCCAATTCGATCAACTGAGGCTCAACGCGACGCTCATCTGGCAATCCATGACGTTGCAACTCAACATACAGCCGATTGCCAAACGTCTTCTCTAGAAACTTCAAACGTTCGAGCGCCTGATCCTCTTGTCCATTCTTCAAAGCCCGATCGACAGGTCCATCTGGCCCGCCGGTCAGCACAATCAATCCAGCAGAATTTTCTTCCAAGTCTTCCAGTTTGAGATGTGACGCTTCATCGGCAGCAGGACCGAAATACAAACACTTCGACAGGCGCATCAGATTTGCATAACCGTCAGCATTCATCGCCAACAGCGCGATGCGTCCCGCAGATTGTGCACGCGGCAAATTCGATCCAGCCCGCAACATGGCTGACTGCGCATCGTGTTGATCGCCAAAATCGACATCGACGCTGCAACCGACAATCGGCTGCACACCTGCATCCCAAAGCTTGTCAGAAAATTCCAACGCACCGAACAGATTGTTCGTATCTGTCAAACCGAGTGCCGGAAACCCGTAGCCAACCGCCAGCTTGCCAAGTTTGCTGATCGGTAGCGCGCCTTCCAACAACGAATACGCGGAATGCACCTTCAGGTGCACGAAGAGTGGCTGATCAGAGAGAATCGGAGGGCTCATGCCAGCAATGTCGCTGCGTTTGCCCGCAATGTCAGGCACACAATGAAGCTAGCCAACAGCTGACGGCGAAATTTCCACAACCCGACCGTCTTCCATGCGCAAAATCCGGTCCATACGCCGCGCCAAATCCATGTTGTGGGTCGCAATCAGGGCCGCCACGCCTTGCTGGCGAATGAGCATCACGAGTTCCTGGAACACATACTCCGACGTTTTCGGATCAAGATTTCCAGTAGGCTCATCGGCAAGCAGTAGCTTTGGCGCATTGGCGAGACCACGGCAAATCGCCGTCCGCTGCTGCTCACCGCCAGACAATTCTGCTGGACGATGATCGACGCGGTCGCCAAGGCCAAGCCCACTCAACAGTGCCCGGGCCCTCGTTTCCGCGACGCGTTTGGACTTCCCCAAAATCATCTGCGGAATAACAACATTCTCCATCGCTGAAAATTCCGGCAGCAATTGATGGAACTGATAAATGAAGCCGATCTCATGGCGCCGGAGCCGCGTGCGCTCGCCTTCCGTAAGGCCCGCACAATCGCGCCCATTGACCATGACCCGCCCACTGCTCGGCGGCTCCAACAGTCCTGCAATATGCAGCATTGTCGATTTACCGGCGCCCGAAGGTCCGACTAACGCCACCGCCTGTCCCGGCCACAGCGCCATGCTGGCGCCTTGCAAAACATTAATCTCGCGCGTGCCTTGCTTGAACGACCGCCGCACGTCATCGAGCCACAATGTCGGCATCGGCGCAGCAGGCTGATGGTGAACCTGATCCATCGCTATCACTCGTATCGCAACGCTTCGACGGGATCGAGCTTGGAGGCGCGCCACGACGGATAGATCGTGGCGATCACCGATAACGCAAAGGCCATCAGAACAATGCCTGTCGTCTCGCGCACGTCGATCTCGGCTGGCAACTTAGTCAGGTAATAGACACTTGGATCAAAAACCTGCGCACCCGTAATCCAAGACACGCCATTCTTGATGGCCTCGATGTTCCAGCAGAAAATAACTCCCAAGATCAAACCCGCAATCGTCCCGACGATCCCGATCGACGCACCCGTAATCAAAAATACGCGCATCACCGCGCCTTTCGTAGCCCCCATCGTTCGCAAAATAGCGATGTCGCGCCCTTTATCCTTCACCAGCATCATAAGTCCGGAAATGATATTCAAAGCAGCGACCAACACAATCAGCGACAGAATGATGAACATGACATTGCGCTCGACCGTCAGCACATTGAAAAACGTTTCGTTGCGTTGACGCCAATCGCTCACCGTGATGGTTGGCCCACCCGCCTGCTTAATCAAAGCGCCATAATGATCGACCTGCTCTGGCTCATCGACAACGACTTCGAGCACATCGACTTCGCCACCTTTGGAAAAATACTTCTGAGCTTCAGGCAACGGCATAAAAATCATCATGCGGTCGTACTCGGACATTCCAAGTTCGAATAACGCCGCGATTTGATATGGCTTAGACCGGGGCGCATTGCCAAATGGTGTCGCAGCCCCGCGCGGCGATACAAGCGTCACAGTATCGCCAAGCCCCACGCGCAAAGAATTCGCCAATCGCGTGCCGATGGCGATACCCGTCTGCGCATCGAAGCCATCCAGCGTTCCTGCCGTGATATTTTTGGAAACGAGATTAAGTGATTTTAAACTTGCTTCATCGACACCACGCACGAGACCACCCAGCGCTTGGATGCTCGATGACACCATCACCTGACCCTCGATGATCGGCAGCGCATACTTCACACCCGGCACCGAGCGGACTTTGGCGAGCATTTCATTATAGTCTTCAAACGGCTCGCCGATTTTGTGCACGATCACGTGGCCGTTCAGCCCCATGATCTTGTCGAACAGATCTTTGCGAAAGCCGTTCATCACAGCCATGACGATGATCAGCGTTGCCACACCGAGCATGATGCCCAGAAAAGAAAATCCGGCAATGACGGAAATAAATCCTTCTTTGCGTCGCGCGCGCAGATAGCGGCCAGCGAGCATCCATTCGAAGGGCGAAAAGGGCCGGGTATCTGGCACGGCTTGGCTCACACGTCACACTCCCCGAGCAACCCCGCCGACAATCGGCGCGATTGCAGTTCTATAAACTCAAACCAATACGCGCTGCGATGTCACGCCATCGATCACGCGCGCCAATGCTGCATCCATCGACAAAGTGTCCCTCGCGCCAGAACGGCGATCCTTCACTTCCGCTTCGCCCACTTTCACACCTTTAGGACCGACGATGAGTTGATAAGGCAATCCAATCAAATCCATCGTCGCAAATTTTCCACCGGCGCGTTCGTCCGTATCGTCATACAAGACTTCTATGCCTGCTGCCTGAAGCTTCGCATACAGATCGTTTGCCGCTTTATCGGTCTCCGCATCGCCAGCTTTGAGATTGACAAGTCCCACTTCAAACGGCGCGACCGGCACCGGCCAGACGATGCCGTTGGCATCATGATTGGCTTCGATAATGGCCGCCGACAATCGCGAAACGCCAACCCCATACGATCCCATATGCGTCGTCACCAACTGGCCGTCGGGTCCCTGAACGCGCGCACCCATCGGTTCGGAGTACTTCGTTCCAAAGTAGAAAATGTGACCGACCTCGATGCCGCGCGCCGAAACACGGCTGTCTTTGGGCACATCGGCCTCGAACTTTGCAGCATCATGCATATCTTCGGTCGCGGCGTATTTCGAAGTCCAGTCCGCAAAAATACCCGATAGATCACCGTCGAAATTGGTATCGGCCGCAGGAACGGCACCCTCAATTAAGTCCTTATGGCAAAACACTTGGCTCTCACCCGTCTCAGCCAAAATGATGAACTCGTGCGACAAGTCCCCGCCGATAGGGCCGGTGTCCGCCTTCATGGGGATCGACTTTAACCCCATCCGTGCGAACGTCCGCAAATACGCAACAAACATACGTTGATAGGCTTGACGTGCCGCATCCGCCGTCAGATCGAACGAGTAGGCGTCCTTCATCAAAAATTCGCGCCCGCGCATCACGCCAAACCGCGGCCGGATTTCGTCACGGAACTTCCATTGAATGTTGTAGAGGTTCTTCGGCAAATCTTTATAGCTGCGCACGCAGTCTCGAAAAATTGCGGTAATCACTTCCTCGGCCGTCGGACCAAACAGCATGTCGCGATCATGCCGATCGACGATGCGCAGCATCTCTTTGCCATACGCTTCATAACGCCCACTCTCGCGCCACAAATCCGCTGATTGAATAGTTGGCATCAGCACTTCGACAGCACCCGCACGATTTTGTTCCTCGCGTACAATCGCAGCGATCTTGTCGAGCACGCGCACGCCCAGTGGCAGCCACGAATAAATTCCCGCCGCGGATTGCTTGATCATTCCTGCCCGCAGCATCAGTTGATGCGAAACAATTTCCGCTTCCTTCGGCGTATCACGGAGCACGGGCAAAAAATATCGACTAAGGCGCATGGGATTGCCGTCTTTCAAAGCTGAATGCGCTGCGATGAAAGCCCCCGAAAAGGCTCGCTTGCCCGCATAAGAGATGCTGCGGAATACCCGGTAATACAGGCCTATGCAATGGCTGCTAGCCGCGCAAACGTGGATGGTCGAAACACCGCGCCAGAGGCATCTCACACCGAGCTAGAAAAGGCGAACAGTCGCAGATCAAAGGCTGGCGATGATCGCATAAACGGCGGCAAATGCTACAATAGCCACCGCCGTATTGATCAGAAAGACTTTGAGAATATTGACCTTTGCAGGCGCACTTTCCGGCGTGCCTGGCACCACTTCGCCTTCGTCATCTTGCGAACGCGCATGAAACGGAAGCACGACGAACAGTGTTATGAACCACATACAAAAAAACGTGGCGATGGCGACCGATGTTCGCATGACACAACCTCAATCCTGCAAACAGCCTCAGACCTGTTCAAGTTCGACCAGTGTGCCGCAGAAATCTTTCGGATGGAGAAATAAAACCGGCTTGCCATGAGCGCCGATTTTGGGATTTCCATCTCCCAGCACGCGCGCACCCTGCGCCTTCAATTGATCGCGCGCTACAAGAATATCGTCCACTTCGTAGCACACGTGGTGAATGCCACCATCCGGTGACTTTTCCAGAAACTTGGCGATCGGTGAGCCCGCGCCAAGCGGTTCCAACAATTCAATTTTGGTGTTTGGAAGTTCGATGAAAACCACTTTGACCCCATGCTCCGGCTGGTCGAACGCCGCACCCACATTGGCACCCAGTGCATTTTTATAAACGGCCGATGCCGCCGCGATATCTTTCACGGCAATCGCCACGTGGTTTAATCGTCCGATCATGGTCTGCTCCGTACTTCCAATTTCACTCGCCGCGCAAAGGTAGGCGCAAGATGCGGCATGGCATTCGCAGCGCCGCCGCCGAGGCATTTCGTATGTGTCAGCGCGTATCCACCACGGTCATCAGCACTTTGACAATGGGTTTCTTGCCCCAGGCCTCGTTGATCGCGCCACGAACCGACCGATAAACAGCCTCGCGCACCATTTCAATGTCCCCGCGTCGTTTGGGCGGAATGGAGCGTAATGTCCCATCGATGGCATCCAGAACGATGTCGGACATATTCTCACCGTCCGCATCCCGATCCGGTATGCCTTCCAGTGCCAAATCCGGCTCGCCTAATACGTCGCCACGTCGCGACAGCGCCAGCGACACCACTGCAATGCCCGCAAACGACAACTTGCGACGCGCACGCACCGGGCCATCCGCATCCGGTACGATCAAACGGCCATCGCGATATAGCCGTCCCACAGGCGCTTCGTCGATCACACCGCGCGGTCCGGGCGCAAGCTTCACCATCTCCCCATCGACCACAACGAACACGTCTTTCGCGCCGCACTCGCGCGCCAGCTTGCCATTCTCCTTCAGATGGCGCGCTTCGCCATGCATCGGCACCACGATCTCGGGCTTCAACCAACCATACATCTCACGCAGCTCATCGCGCCGCGGATGTCCCGTCACATGCACGAGACCTTCGGCATCGGTAATGATATCGACGCCACGCCGCGCTAGACCGTTCTGAATTTTTGCGACTGACTTTTCGTTGCCAGGGATTGTCCGCGAAGAAAATATCGCGATGTCGCCCTTATCGAGAGAAATGTCGGGATGCTCATTCTCTGATATCCGCGCAATCGCCGCGCGCGGTTCGCCTTGACTGCCTGTACACAACACCAACGCCTTATCGACACCGATATCCGAGAATCTCTGCTGATCGAGATAAGTAAAATTCTCTGGCAAATATCCTGTATCGATTGCCACTTGAATGACGCGATGCAACGCGCGTCCGGCGACAACAAGTGTACGCCCACACGCGTGCGCCGCGTCAGCCACCGCTTTAATACGCGCCACGTTAGAGGCAAACGTCGTCACTGCAATCCGTCGCGGAGCCCCAGCGATAATCTTAGCAAGCGAACGAGCCACTTCCGTCTCCGACGGCGAACGACCCTCCCGCATGGAATTTGTTGAATCGCAAACGACCGCCAACACGCCCTCTTGTCCGAGCGCCTTCAATTTGGCTTCATCGGGCGGCGCACCAACCAACGGCGCATTGTCTAATTTCCAATCGCCCGTATGGAATACAAGTCCAGCGGGCGTGCGGATCGCAAGTCCACTGGGCTCCGGGATCGAATGCGAAAGCGTCACGAACTCAACATCGAAGGCACCTACATGGCACCGTCCACCCAGCGGCACCTCGGTAATCGGCAATCGAATGTTTTTACCAAACTCACCCAGCTTCGCGCGCAGCATACCGGCGGTAAACGGCGTCGCATAAATCGGACAGTTGAGCGACGGCCATAGATCGATCACCGCGCCAATATGATCTTCATGCGCATGCGTGAGCACGATCCCGGCCAACGACTGCTTTTCACCGATGATAAATCTCAAATCCGGCAGCACCACATCGGCACCCGGCTCGTTGTCGTCCGGAAACGTAATGCCAAGATCGACCATCAGCCACTGGCGCGCGCTCTCGGGCCCAAACCCATAAAGATATACGTTCATGCCAATCTCGCCGAGACCGCCAAGCGCCATGAAGACGAGTTCGTCACCTCCGCCCTTCGCTCCGCGGCGGCGCGCCTTATCCGTATCGGCCATTATCCCCTACTTCCCTCCGCAGCGCTGACAAGCGCCACGTCTCCATGTGTAATCGTCGCAACGACACCATCCGATGTCTCAACCAATAAATATCCGCGCGCATCGATGCCGCGATAAATCCCGTCGACGCGACCATCGCTGGTCGTCACCGCAATTCTCTCACCTTCAGCGCCAGATCGCTCCCGCCATGCCGGAACGATGTCGCTCGCAAATCTCAGTCCATGGTCCCAAACGTCGAGCCAAGTCTCCATGGCTTCGCTCAAGTACGACAAAACGTGCTCGGCAGAGCTTTCGACGCCTTGGTATGCCAGTGACGTCACAGAGCGCCCATCAATCTCTGGGTGTGATGCGACGTTCAAACCAAATCCGATAACGGCAAGAAAACCCGGCTCGCCGCGTGCCGTTGTGCTCTCGACTAATATCCCGCCTGTCTTGGCAGTCCCGAACAATAAATCATTAGGCCATTTGAGCCGAAGTGGAAGGTGGCCCGCAAGGGGTGAAATGGATCGCACGGCATCAAAAAGCGCAATTCCGGCAATCAGCGCCAATTCTCCGGCTTGAGATTGCGGAGCGTGGCACACGACCGCGAGACTGGCCTGAAGATTTCCAGGCTCTGACGCCCAAGTGCGCCCAGACCGCCCACGCCCGTCCGTCTGCTGCTCGGCTGACACCCAAAGCGGCAACGCTTCACCAGCCAAAGCAAGCCGCAACGCGTCCTTATTCGTCGAACCTGTGCTTTTCAGAGAAACGATGCGGTGGCGCGGGGTACTCATCCGTTGCCTAACGAACCCCACCGGGCATCAGCGAGGTAGCAGCGGCCGTCGCTGCATCCACCACATTGCCGCCGACAAACGGCACGACAAAGGCCACGACGAACAGGGCCGAAAGCGCCATCACCGCCAACGCATTGCGCTCAACTGGTTCGAACGGCTCTGCCGCTTCATCGAAGAACATGATCTTAATGATCCGCAGATAATAGAATGCGCCGATCACACTGGCGATCACACCAATCACCGCGAGCGGATACAGCCCGGCTTTGATGGCTGGCAAGAACGCGTACCACTTCGCCCAAAATCCAGCGAGCGGCGGAATTCCAGCCAGTGAAAACATCAGGAGTGCCAGGATAGTGGCCAATCGCAAATCAGTCTTAGCAAGACCCGCAAGCTGGCTGATGTCTTCCACATTGCCGGATATGCGGCGCATCGACAGCACACACGCAAACGTGCCGAGCGTCATCGCCACATAGATCGCAAGATAAATCAGAACCCCGCTCGTGCCTTCCGCATTATTTGATGCAAGGCCGACAAGTGCAAACCCAACATGTCCGATCGACGAATACGCCATCAGGCGTTTGATGTTCGTCTGCCCAATAGCAGCAAATGCGCCAAGCACCATCGACGCAATCGCGAGAAAAATCACGATCTGTTGCCATTGGCTGGCGACCGCTGGCAACGCCGATTGGGTAAATCGCAAGAGCAGCGCCACCGCTGCCACTTTCGGCGCACCGGCAAAGAACGCCGTCACAGGCGTTGGCGCGCCTTCGTAAACATCCGGCGTCCACATGTGAAACGGCACGGCAGAAATTTTGAACGCAAGCCCCACCAAAACGAACACCAGGCCAACCGTCAGCCCCACGTTGGTCGCCATGCCATCGGTCTGCACCGCCGCCGCAATCGCCTCGTAGCCGACCGATCCTGTCACGCCGTACAGCATCGATGCGCCATACAGCAGCATCCCCGACGACAACGCGCCGAGAACAAAATATTTCAGCCCCGCCTCGCTTGAGCGAACATCGTCGCGCTTAAACGCGGCGATCACATACAGCGCCAAAGACTGCAATTCGAGACCAAGATAGAGCGCGATCAAATCGTTCGCCGACACCATCATCAGCATGCCGAGCGTCGCCAGCAGCACCAGCACCGGATATTCAAACAGCATGATCTTCGCGCGCGCGAAGTCATCGATCGTCATCAACAGCGTCAAGGCCGCGGCGATAAGAATGAGCACTTTCAAAAACCGCGTCAGGCCATCGGTGACAAAACTACCATCAAAAGCCAACGCAGTCGCAGGCTGCAACGGCGGATAGGCAATCGCACCCGCTGCAATCACCAGCAACGCAATCGCCAGCCACGCACCGGTCCGCCCGGCGGCCACACCATCCTTCGTAAATGCCCCCAGCATCAAAAGCGCCATGGCACCAACCGCGAGGATCAGCTCAGGTAATACGGGCAAATAAAATGCGGCGTCCATTGCGTCCGTTCCTTATGGTGCCAGCATCGCAGCAGCAGGCTTGATCGCCGTTTCATAATTCTGCACGAGGTTCTTCACCGAAGCCGCCGTGACATCGAGCACCGGCGCTGGATAGACCCCATAGAAGATCGTCAAAATCACCAGCGGTGCCAGCACGGCAATCTCTCGCGGCGACAAGTCGAGCAGCCCCTTTAAACTCGCCTTCGTCAACGGCCCAAAAATGACGCGCCGATAGAGCCACAGCGCGTAGGCAGCCGATAACACCACGCCCGTTGTCGCCAGCAGCGCGACCCACGTATTCGCCTTGAACGCCGCCATCAAAGTCAGAAATTCGCCGACGAACCCGCTCGTCCCTGGCAATCCGACATTGGCCATCGTGAACACCATGAACGCGAACGCATATTTCGGCATTCGTTCCACAAGCCCACCGTACGCCGCGATCTCGCGTGTATGCATCCGATCGTAAACCACCCCAACGCACAGGAACAACGCAGCCGATACGATCCCGTGCGACAGCATCTGAAAGATTGCACCATCGATACCCTGCTGAGACGCGGTAAAAATCCCCATCGTCACAAAGCCCATATGCGCAACAGAAGAGTACGCAATCAGCTTCTTGATATCTTCCTGCACCAGCGCAACGAGCGAGGTGTATATGATCGCGACTATCGACAGCGTGAACACCAGCGGCGCCAACTGCTCAGACGCTAACGGAAACATCGGCAGCGAAAAACGCAAAAACCCATAGCCGCCCATCTTCAAAAGAATAGCCGCCAGAATAACCGACCCACCGGTCGGCGCTTCAACGTGCGCATCCGGCAGCCACGTATGCACCGGCCACATCGGCATCTTGACTGCGAACGAGGCAAAGAATGCCAGCCACAGCCAGAACTGCATGTCAGCCGGGAACGTCGTCGCGAGCAATGTCGGAATATCGGTCGTGCCCGCATGCCAGTACATCGCCATCATGGCGAGCAGCATCAAAACGGAACCGAGCAGCGTGTAGAGGAAAAACTTAAAGCTTGCATAGACGCGTCGCTTGCCGCCCCATACCCCGATGATCAGGAACATCGGGATCAGACCGCCCTCGAAGAACAGATAGAACAAAACGATATCGAGCGCACAGAACACGCCGAGCATCAGCGTTTCCAATACCAGAAACGCGATCATGTATTCTTTGACGCGCGTCTCGACGCTTTCCCAACTCGCCAGAATGCACAACGGCATCAGGAACGTCGTTAGAATAACAAACAGCATCGAAATACCATCGACACCCATCTTGTACTTCAGCGGCCCGAGCCACGCGTACTCCTCGACAAACTGAAATCCAGCCGACGTCTTGTCGAAATTCCACCAGATCAGCAGCGAGATGAGAAACGTGATGACCGTCGTCCAAAGCGCAATCCACCGCGCATTGCCATCCGCATCGCGATTGAGAAACGCAATCAGAGCGGCGCCGACCAGCGGCAGAAACGTAACGACTGAGAGAATATTGCTCATCGCACAGCCCCCGCGATCATTCCGCCGTAGATCAGCCACGTCAGGATCGCCGCAACGCCGATCAGCATCGCAAAGGCATAGTGATACACATAGCCGGTCTGAATTTTCACAACGCGACCTGTCACGCGTCCGACACCCGCTGCCGTCCCATCGATGGCGCCATCGATGACGGCTCCATCGCCACCCTTCCAAAAGAACCGTCCGAGTGCAAACGCAGGCCGCACGAACAGCCAATCGTACAACTCATCAATGTACCACTTGTTTAAAAGGAACAAATACAGCGGCCGAAATGTCTTCGCCGTTGCTGCGGGCAACCAGGGTGCACCTATGTAATACACCCAGGCGATCGCGAACCCCGTCAACATGGCAATCAACGGCGCAAAGAGCACCCACGTCGGGATTTGGTGCATCTCATGAAGAATATGATTGGCCTCGCCACGAAACAGTGACGCGCCCCAAAATACTGCTTCCTCATGTCCGATAAAATAATCTTTGAACACCGCGCCAGCAAAAATCGCACCGACCGACAACAACGCCAGCGGCACCATCATCGTCGCCGGGCTCTCGTGCGCATGATCGAACGTATGATGATCGGCCCGCGTCTTGCCAAAGAACGTCATGAAAATCAGTCGCCACGAGTAGAACGAGGTCATCAGCGCCGCTATAACCAGCATCCAAAACGCATAGTTCGACGGCGTGTGCGCCGCGTATGCGGCCTCGATGATCGCATCCTTAGAATGGAACCCGGCAAACCCATAGAAATGCGGTATTCCAACGCCAGTCAAAGCCAGCGTTCCAATCACCATCGCCGCAAACGTCCAAGGAATTTTACTGCGCAACTCGCCCATCTGGCGCATGTCCTGCTCATGATGCATCGCGTGGATCACCGAGCCTGCACCGAGAAACAAGAGCGCCTTGAAAAACGCGTGCGTAAAGAGATGAAAAATCGCTACGCCATATGCGCCAATTCCACACGCAACGAACATGTAGCCAAGCTGCGAACACGTTGAATACGCAATCACGCGCTTGATATCGTTCTGAACCAAGCCAACCGTCGCGGCGAAAAATGCCGTCACAGCACCAATGAACGTCACAACCATCAAGGCGTTCGGGGCAAACTCAAATATCGGCGATAAGCGCGCAACCATGAACACACCCGCCGTCACCATCGTCGCCGCATGGATCAGCGCTGAAACAGGTGTCGGCCCTTCCATCGCGTCCGGCAGCCAAGTGTGCAGCAGAAACTGCGCCGACTTACCCATCGCGCCCATGAACAGCAGCAATGAGATCGTCGTCAGAATATCGAGTTCATAGCCAGCGAACTGGAAATTGGTATTCACAACAGTAGGCGCGGCGGCAAAAATCACATCGAGATCGACGGACCGAAACACGAAGAACAGCGCAAAAATACCGAGCGCAAATCCAAAATCGCCCACACGATTGACGACAAATGCTTTGATCGCAGCGGCATTCGCTTCGGGCTTTTTATACCAGAACCCAATCAGCAAATAGCTGGCGAGCCCCACACCTTCCCAACCGAAAAACATCTGCAAGAGATTGTCGCTCGTCACCAGCATCAACATCGCAAACGTGAACAGCGACAGATAGGCGAAGAAGCGCGGCCGCGAGTCATCCTCATGCATGTAGCCGATGGAATAAAGATGCACGAGGCTCGATACGGTCGTCACGACAACCAGCATCACACCCGTCAGCGTATCGATCCGCAGCGACCAAGAGGTGTCGAGTTCACCCGACGTAATCCAGCGCATCAGTTGCACTTTATGCGTCTCATGCTCGAACCCGGTCTGAACGAAGGCAACCCAAGACAGCACAGCCGCCACCATCAACAGGCCGGTTGTGATGATTTCCGACGGCCGCTCGCCAATCACGCGGCCGAACAGGCCAGCGATCAGTGCGCCGATAAGGGGGAGGAAAACAATGGAAGCATAAATCATGCGGCGAGCGATCCTACATAGATGAGCAAGCCGACGATGAGAAACGCCGCAATCGCGCCGCCAATCATGGCCAACCACCATAACGGATTGACAATGCGCTGAACGATGGAGTTGAGCAGCACGTCGATCATGGCCTCAACCCTTCATCATGTTGATGTCTTCCACCGCGATGGAACCGCGATTGCGGAAGTAAACGACGATGATCGCCAAACCAATAGCAGCCTCAGCCGCCGCCACAGTGAGAATGAACAGCGCAAACACCTGGCCGACGAGATCGCCGTTGAAATGCGAAAACGCCACCAAGTTGATATTGACCGCGAGCAGCATCAACTCGATCGACATCAAAATCACGATCACGTTTTTGCGGTTCAAAAAGATACCGAAAATTCCAAGCGTAAATAAACACGCCGCAACCGTCAGATAATGTCCAAGTCCAATGGTCATTCTGCCGCCCTCACAGAGACTTTCGCCGCCGCCGGAATGACGCTGCCTCCGCTCGGCACCTTGATGACCTCAAGCGCCGTAGCCGGTCCGCGCGCCACTTGCTCTGAAATCGACTGCCGCTTCACACCCTCGCGATGCCGCAACGTCAGTACAATCGCACCGATCATGGCCACCAGCAAAATCATGCCGGCACCCTGGAAGAAATAAACGTACTTCGTGTAAATTAACCGCCCGAGCGCTTCCGTGTTCGACAAATCTGAAGGGATCGCCGCTGCCGCCGTGCGTGCAGGCGCGAGCGTCAATCCCTGGAATGCAAACAGCGCCACAAGTTCCGCCAGCACAACGCCGCCGACCAGCGCGCCAACCTTCGCGTTCTTGATAAAGCCAGCCTTCAGCTCTGCGAAATCGACATCCAACATCATGACGACGAACAAGAACAACACCGCCACCGCGCCGACATAAACGACGATCAGCAGCATCGCGAGAAACTCAGCGCCCAACAAAACGAACAGACCCGCAGCGTTGAAGAACGTCAGGATCAAAAACAGCACGGCATGCACGGGATTTTTGGCAAGGATCACCATCGCCGCCGAACCAACCGCCAGCACGCTGAACAGATAAAAAAATCCCGCCGTCATTCAGCAATCCCATAAATAATTCTCATCCCGGACGCGGCGCCGTGCGTCGCGATCCGGGACCCATAAGTATGGCCGAGTGCATCAACGCTCGCAGAAATATGACAATCGGTGGTCATCAAAGCCTCGCCCATCATCGATATTTCGCATCGAGCGCGATATTCTTCGCAATCTCACGTTCCCACCGATCGCCGTTCGCCAGCAACCGATCCTTGTCGTAGAACAACTCTTCCCGCGTCTCGGTGGCAAACTCGAAGTTCGGCCCCTCGACGATGGCATCCACCGGACACGCCTCCTGACATAACCCGCAATAGATGCATTTGGTCATGTCGATATCGTAACGTGTCGTGCGCCGCGTGCCGTCGTTGCGGCGCGGCCCAGCTTCAATCGTTATCGCCTGCGCCGGGCAGATCGCTTCACACAGCTTGCACGCGATGCACCGCTCCTCGCCGTTCGGATAACGCCGCAACGCATGCTCGCCGCGAAACCGTGGCGACAACGGCCCTTTTTCATACGGATAGTTCAGCGTCTTTTTGGGCGCAAAGAAGTAGCGCATCGTCAAAAAGAACGCCGACACGAACTCCAGCAAAAACAGCGATTTCACGCCGCGCGCGATGTTCATGGCGCAAGCCCTCCAAAATGCAGCACGCCAGCCGTCAGCACCACCATAACGAGCGACAATGGCAAGAACACCTTCCAGCCGAGTCGCATGAGTTGGTCATACCGGTAACGCGGCACGAACGCTTTCACCATCGCGAACATGAAGAACACCGCGACGACCTTGAGCAAAAACCACAAGATCCCCGGCACTTCGTTCAACGGCCATATATCGACCGGCGGCAGCCAACCGCCCAAAAATAAAATAGTCGTCAGCGCGCACATCGTCGTGATGGCCACATACTCGCCGAGCATGAACAGCAAGTACGGCGTGGAGGCATATTCCACCATGAAGCCTGCCACGAGTTCCGATTCAGCCTCCGGCAAATCGAACGGCGGTCGGTTGGTTTCGGCCAGCGCCGAGATAAAGAACACGACGAACATCGGAAATAACGCCAGCCAGTGCCAGTCGATCAAAGACGGCGCTAAACCCAAGCCCGTCCCGATCCCATCCTTCTGTGAATTCACAATCGCCGTCATGTTGAGCGACCCGACACACAGCAGCACGCAGATGATCACAAGTCCGATCGACACTTCATACGACACCATCTGCGCCGCCGAGCGCAGCGAACCCATGAACGGGTACTTCGAGTTCGAAGCCCACCCGCCCATGATCACGCCATAAACACCCAGCGACGAGATCGCGAGAATATACAAAATCCCGACGTTCAAATCCGAGATTACCCACTTGCCGAGGCCGTTCTCGTTGACAGGAATAACAGCCCACGCGGCCAGCGCACACGTCGCCGTCGCCAACGGTGCCAGCAGAAATACAGCTTTGTCGGCACCCGCTGGAATCAACGGCTCTTTGAACGCGAACTTCAAGAGATCGGCGAACGACTGCAACAATCCGAACGGCCCGACGACGTTGGGCCCACGACGCATCTGCACCGCCGCCCACACCTTGCGATCCATCAACAGCAGATAAGCGATGATGAACAACAGCCCGAGCAGCATCAGCAGCGAAAAGCCGACGAGCGTCAGCAGGGTCCATCCATAGTCGGTCATGAAAGTTGCGAGCGCGTCGATCATCTGTGTCTCACTCCGCCGCGCTCAGTTTCTGATCGTGCGATGACCGCAACGCACTCATTCCCGCCATCACAGCGGAGGCACGCGCAATTGCGTTCGTCAGATAAAAATCCTTGATCGCTGGGGTAAATGGCTCCGACGACATGATGCCAGACAGCTTCGCCAACGTTTCCAATCCCGAAACCGCACGCGTTTCGACATGATCGAGCATCGCCAACTGCGGGGCGGCCCGATACATCGCAGCGCGCAATTCTTGCAGCGTGTCGTAAGGCAGCGTCGCACCCGCCCGCTGCGACAGAGCCCGCAAAATCGTCCAATCTTCCTTTGCTTCTCCCGGCGCAAACGCGGCTTTCAAGGACTGCTGTGCACGTCCTTCCGTGTTCACGTAGGTCGCAGATTTCTCGGTATAAGCCGCACCTGGAAAAATCACATCCGCCCGCTGCGCGCCAACATCCCCGTGGCTGCCCTGATAGACAACGAACGCCGAGCCGAGCTTTGCCAGATCGCACTCATCCGCACCGAGCAAATACACAAACTCCATATCTCCGCCGAGCATCGCCGACACATCCTTGCCGCCCTTGCCGGGAACGAAACCAAGATCAAGCCCTGCCACGCGCGCCGCCGCCGTGTGTAGAACGTTGAACCCATTCCATGCCGGGTCTTTTCCAACGCTCACATCCAATGCAATCTTGGCGGCCGCCGACAAAACAGACAACCCATCGGCACGCGCAAACGCGCCCTGCCCGATAATTACCATAGGATGCTGCGCAGCCTTCAAAACCTGCGCAAACGGATGCTGACCATTGACGACTTGTAAAAGCGTCTCAGGCCCCGCGCCTAAATAGTCTGCCGGATACGTCAAATCAGACTTCACGCCGATCGTTGCAACTTTCAATCCGCCCGCGCGCCAGCGTTTGCGAATTCGCGCATTCAAAATTGGTGCTTCGATGCGCGGATTGGAACCGATAATCAAAATCGCATCGGCCTGCTCGATACCTTCAATCGACGCATTAAAAAGATAGCTCCCGCGCCCGAGCTTCGGATCGAGCTTGTCGCCTGCTTGCCGACAGTCAAACGACGACGCGCCAAACCGCGCCAGCAAATCTTTCAGCGCGAACATCTCTTCCGCACCTGCAAGATCACCCGCAATCGCGCCGATGCCCTCAGGTTTCGCCGACTTCAATTTCTCCGCAACCTTCGCCAAGGCCGCATCCCACGTCGCTGGTTCCAAACGTCCGTTTTTGCGAATGTAAGGCTGATCGAGCCGCTGCGTTTTCAAACCATCGGCTACGTGGCGTGTCTTGTCGGAAATCCATTCCTCGTTCACAGCATCGTTGTTGCGCGGCAGAATGCGCATCACAGCGCCGCCGCGCGTATCGATTTGGATGGCAGATCCCACCGCATCCATGACATCGACGCTTTCCGTCGTCGTCATTTCCCACGGCCGCGCGTTGAACGCCCACGGCCGATGTGTCAGCGCGCCGACCGGACACAGATCGACAACGTTGGCGCTCATTTCCGAAAGAATGCCATTTTCGAGATACGTCGTGATCTCGGCATCTTCACCGCGCGAAATCAAACCCAATTCTTCAACGCCCGCAACTTCCGTCATGTAACGCACACAGCGCGTGCAATGAATGCAGCGCGTCATCATCGTCTTGATCAGCGGGCCGATATTTTTTTCTTCGACTGCCCGCTTATTCTCTTGATACCGTGACCCGCCGATGCCGAACGCCATCGCCTGATCTTGCAAATCGCACTCACCGCCCTGATCGCAAATCGGGCAATCGAGCGGATGATTGATCAGCAGAAATTCCATCACGCCTTCACGCGCCTTTTTGACGAGTGGCGTATTCGTGCTGACGATCTTTGGCGATCCATCTTTGTTGGGCGGCAAATCATTGACCAGCATCGCACAGCTCGCGATCGGCTTGGGCGATCCCTGAACTTCGACGAGGCACATGCGGCAATTGCCAGCAATCGAAAGCCGCTCGTGATAACAAAAGCGCGGAATTTCCGAACCGACCGCCTCGCACGCATGCATCAGCGTCGTGCCGTCCTCGACCTCGATCGGATGCCCGTCAATGATGAGTTGCTTTACCATGATCAAGTCTCCCCAATTTCACCTCTCCCCATGGGGAGAGGTCGGCGCTCCGGCGCAACAACGCCAATTTTAGGAGCGCCCGATGAAGAGGCGATCTGCGTCCGCTGGTTAGCCTCTCCCCTTGGGGAGAGGCGGTCGCGAAGCGACGGTGAGGGGGCGGGCTGATGATACTCGCTCAATATCTCCATCACTCCGCCGCCTCACGCGCATGCGATTTCTGATACTGATCGATCCGCGCTTCGATCACCGGTCGGAAATTCTTGATCAAGCCCTGCACCGGCCACGCCGCCGCATCTCCTAAAGCGCAAATCGTGTGACCTTCGACCTGCTTGGTCACTTCAAACAGCAAATCGATCTCGCGCTTTTCTGCTTCACCACGCTCCATGCGCTCCAGCACGCGCCACATCCAACCCGTACCCTCACGGCACGGCGTACACTGGCCGCAACTCTCATGCTTATAGAAATACGCGATGCGCCGGATCGCAGCGATGATGTCGGTCGATTTGTCCATCACGATCACGGCCGCAGTGCCAAGACCGGAACCGAGTTTGCCCAGCGCATCGAAATCCATCGTCACGTCGGTCGCCTGCTCTGCTGTGATACATCGCACCGATGACCCACCCGGAATGACAGCCAGCAGATTATCCCATCCACCCGTCACACCGCCGCAATGTTTTTCGATCAGCTCCCGCATCGGGATGCCCATTTCTTCTTCGACCACGCACGGCCGCTCGACGTGGCCGGAAATCTGGAACAGCTTGGTGCCGGTATTGTTCGGCAAACCGAGGTCGGCAAACCAAGTCGCACCACGCCGTAGGATGTCACCGGCAACCGCAATACTTTCGACGTTGTTCACCGTCGTCGGCGCGCCATACAAACCGACGTTCGCGGGGAACGGAGGCTTCAAGCGCGGCTGCCCTTTTTTGCCTTCGAGGCTCTCCAGCATCGCGGTTTCTTCACCGCAAATGTAAGCGCCAGCACCGTGATGCACATAAAGATCGAAATCCCATCCGTGCACGTTGCCCTTGCCAATCAATCGCGCCGCATAGGCTTCGTCGATCGCCCGCTGCAACGCCTCGCGCTCGCGAATATATTCGCCGCGCACGTAGATATAGCTCGTATGCGCCCGCATCGCGAACGATGCCAGCAACGCACCTTCGATCAGCAAATGCGGATCGTGCCGCAAAATCTCGCGATCTTTGCACGACCCCGGCTCGCTCTCGTCTGCGTTGATGACGAGATAGCTCGGACGCGGATCAGCCTTCGGCATGAACGACCACTTCAGCCCGGTCGGAAAACCAGCCCCGCCGCGCCCACGCAAGCCTGACTTCTTAACCTCATCGATAATCCAGTCATGGCCCTTATCGATGAACGCCTTCGTGCCATCCCAAGCACCGCGCGAAATCGCAGCCTTCAGACCAGCGTCGTGAAACCCATAGAGATTGCGAAAAATCCGGTCGCGATCATGCAGCATCTGCGGTCACTCCTTCGGCCGTTCGCCGACATCGCTGTCGGGACGCCAACCTGTCGCGAGCTTCTCGCATTGCTCAACCCACTTGTCGCGCACCACGCGCCCTTTGAAACCATCCATCTCGGCTTCGAACCACGCGATGTGCGCAGGCGTCCATCGAGCGATTTGATCGAAATGCCAAATGCCCATGGCATTGAGCTTGTCGGCGAGCTTATCGCCTACGCCCCAAATCAAACCGAGTTCATCGGGTTCGCCATTGCGAGGCTCTTTTAATAGGTCAGGCATCGCTGGCGCAGACGAGCTGACCCCAAAACCAGGATGCGATTTTGCAGCATCAATTTTCAAACGGTCGAGTTCGCCAGGCGGCAGCGGCTTGCCATCGCCACGCGCTTGCAATTCCTTGACGAGCCCGGCATTGGCCATGGCCGCCAGCGCCGCCGGATTGATAGGCGCGACGGCTCCAGGTCCGCCCGACCCAGCTCCGCCCGGCGAGGATGGCGATACGCCGGCCTCGACAGCCGCTTTATGTGCTGGCGACGCCAACGCCGACGGCGGCGTTTTTTCCACAGCCGCAGCGGCAGCCTCAGCAGCCATGTCGTCAAACCGCTTCTTCCACGACCCAATTGTCGAGCCATCGTAGAGCGATGGATCTTTCAGCGTCGTCGGCCCACCCGCCGGACACGACGCCGTGCGTCCGATCTGCGAACCGGGCTTAGGCGGATTGCCCAACACAAACCCGTCGATCACCGCCTCCAGCAACGCAGGCGTCAAATCCTCGAAGGTATCTTTATCGATCTGCACCATCGGTGCGTTCGCGCAATTGCCGAGGCACTCGACCTCTTCCCACGACAACGAACCATCGGGCGACAACTCATGCTGATGTTCGGCAATGCGCCGCTTACAAACATCAACCAGCGCGCGCGCACCATTCAACATACACGGCGTCGTGCCACACACCTGCACATGCGCTTTACGGCCGACAGGCGACAACTGAAACATCGTATAGAACGTCGCGATTTCGAGACCGCGGATGTACGCCATACCGAGTTTATCGCACACCGCCCGAATAGCAGGCTCCGTCAGCCAACCGCCATTCTGCTCCTGTGCCCGCCACAACATCGGGATGATGGCAGATGCTTGCTTGCCCGGCGGATACTTCGCGATCTGTGCATCCGCCCACGCAGCATTCTCAGCCGAAAAGCTGAAATGCGGCGGCTGTTCAGGATGAAGACGGCGGACGGCCATCGGCGGCTCCTTCAATCACGGTTCGTTCGCCGAATTGTAATGCCGCCCGAAACCGCGGGGATTACTTTTTTTGGCAGACGGCTGACCAACACTCTACGTGACATTAACCCTGCGACGATCACTCGGTCCAGTACGAGGATCAGGCTTTCAACGCAAGCGCATGACAGCTTTTGTACGCACCGGCAGATGTCCGACTTTCAGACGGGGGTGCGACGAAATGGACGCGGGTCGCGGTGCCTGAGCGATGAACAAAACTTACCTTCAACCTAAACGCGCCCGACACGCCAACTTAAAGCGCCGATCACAGCGCAAGCCACGCCGCACACCAAGTGAAACACGACCGGCCCCGTGCGCCCGCTCGACGTCGCAGCAATCGCAGCATCTGAAAAGCAAACGAGGGTACCAAGCCCAAACCACAGCGCAAGGGCGCGCCACTCCTTCAGCAGCGCAAACGCAACCGCGAGCCCACCGAGCCACAAATCCCGCAAGCCTATAATGAATTGTAGCTCCGACCCAGCGATCACCTTGGCCAAACCAAACGTCCGCGCCGCCTGATCTGGCACCACCAGAAACCGAACACCGATCACTGCAAGCAACAGCCCGGCCAGTATGGCTACAACACGCAAAGCCGGCTTAAATCTCTGGATCTCTATAGCCGACCTCCACTTGCCCCGATGCTTTGCTACACAATCTGGAACGGGAATCAATTATTCGACTATAATTGCTTATTCAATTGACCGCGCCTGGGAGTTCGATCATGGCCGACCCGACCAACCGACTGAACGCAGTCGTCGCCGCACTAGAAAAAGTGCGCGAGCATGTCGAGCAGTTGGACGGTGACTATGAAACTGAACCCAGCGCCTACAATCGCTGGATTGGAATGCTGGATGGGGTCGTTGACGGCGATTGGAAAAGCCTAAGGCTCGAACCCGAACCGCTCGAAGCTGCCGACTATGTTATGCACATTGACGCCGCAATCGCTTTTCTGACCGAGCACAGAAGCGCTTCCATAACGATGTTCAAGCGAGGCTGACGGCTCTGGCAATTCCCTACCGGTCAATCTCGCCGAACACGATATCGATGCTCCCTAAAATCGCGCTCACGTCGGCAAGCATGTGCCCACGGTTCATGTGATCCATGGCGGCCAGATGCGGGAATCCCGGCGCGCGAATTTTGCAGCGGTACGGCTTGTTCGATCCGTCCGAAACGAGATACACGCCGAACTCACCCTTCGGTGCTTCGACCGACGCATACACTTCACCCGCCGGCACATGAAAGCCTTCCGTGTAAAGTTTGAAATGATGGATCAGCGCTTCCATAGAGCGCTTCATCTCACCCCGCGTCGGCGGCACGACTTTCTGATTTTCAGCAACATGCGGCCCACGCCCGGCTGGCGACTTCAATTTCTCGCACGCCGCCTTCATGATCTTCACGCTTTCGCGCATTTCCTGCATGCGAATGAGATAGCGATCGTAGCAATCGCCGTTCTTTCCAATCGGAATATCGAAATCGAACTCGTCATAGCACTCATAAGGCTGGCTCTTGCGCAAATCCCAAGCCGCACCCGAGCCGCGCACCATCACACCAGAGAAGCCTAGCGCAAAACATTCCTCCAACGATACGACGCCAATATCGACGTTGCGCTGCTTGAAAATGCGGTTCTCCGTCAGCAATGAATCGATGTCATCACAAACTTTTAAAAACGGATCGCACCACGCGTGAATGTCATCGACCAACTTTTCTGGCAAATCCTGATGCACGCCGCCCATGCGGAAATACTTCGCGTGCATGCGCGAACCTGATGCGCGCTCATAAAATACCATTAGCTTTTCGCGCTCTTCAAAGCCCCACAACGGCGGCGTTAAAGCACCAACGTCCATCGCCTGGGTTGTCACGTTCAACAGATGAGAGAGAATGCGACCGATCTCCGAATACAGCACGCGGATCAACTGCGCCCGATATGGCACCTTCATATCGAGCAACTTTTCCGCCGCCAGACAGAATGCGTGCTCCTGGTTCATCGGCGCCACGTAATCGAGCCGATCGAAATATCCGATCGCCTGCAAATACGTTTTGTGCTCGATCAGCTTTTCCGTGCCACGATGCAAAAGTCCGATATGCGGATCGACCCGCTCGACCACTTCGCCATCCAACTCCAAAACCAAGCGCAACACACCGTGCGCTGCCGGATGCTGCGGTCCGAAGTTGATATTGAAATTCCGAATTTCAGTTTCTTGCATGGAGGGTGCTCATTGGGGCTTGTCGCCCTTCATCAGGGCTAAGAATTCTGGGCCGGTCAACATTTCGGTGGCATTCGCAAAAGAATAATAGGCAGGCTTCTCATCGACAAAGATTTGCTTTGTGAAAACCAAACCTGCCTCGTCAATCAGAGACCCAGCCGCAATGGCTGCATAAGCGCGATCTTTAGTTCGCCAGAACAGCGTCGACCCGCAGATGTTGCAAAATCCGCGTTCGCCCCATTCGGACGAGCCATAAAACGTCACATGATCTTCGCCCGTAATCGAAAGCTTGCCATCCTTGCTTTCAAGGCAATGCAAAGGCCCACCTGTCCATCGCCGGCACATCGAACAATGGCAGGCATCAACATGAAGGGATTCAACCTGCGCAGAATACGTAACCGCCCCACACAGGCATTGACCCTTGATCTCGTGTCCGTCTGCCACTGACGACCTCCAACTTTCGGCGACGAGGTCAGCCATAACCCCATTCAATGACTACCGCGAGGACCACCACTGCGATCTTCAACGGTTGAAACGTCACCGCCGTCATTTCCTCCGTTTGGTGTGGCACACGAGGCCAATATCTGCCCAAAGGCAACACCCAAGACAATTATCAAGAATGCGCCCGACCATGCACCGCGAATAATCCCATTCATATCCCGTCGCTCCCGTGTTGAGACTGCGGCGATCTCGACCGCCTGCCTCATTCGCTGGGAGCGACAATAAAATTACACCGATTATGACAGTCTCGACGCACAGAGCGCAATTACAGAGCCTTTCGCGAGATGGGATCGAGCCTCGCGCGCTTGGCTTTGTCATTCACCCGCGCTTCGAATTTTTCCCAATCGACAATCATGCGCTCGTGCGTACCGGAACTGATCGCGTCCAAGCCATCGTGCGCTTTGACATCGAACGTCAAATGCCGCCCATCGACTTTTGTCAGCACGGCTTCGACTGTCACGGTTTGGCCCGGCACGGTCGCGGCCAAATGCGAAACATCGACGTGCACGCCGAGCGATCCTTCACCCTCATCCAAATGCGGTGCAATCACATGCAGACAGGTCCATTCCATCAACCCGATCATGAAACCGGTTGCGAACACTGTGGGCATCAACTGAAAGTCATGCGCTTCTGGAAATAAATGCGGCACTGTCTTCGTCGCCGGCACGCGGTAAGCAAACTCTGTTTTGCAGCCTGGCTGCAAAGTGGGCTTCATGGTGCTCAGGCCTTTCCTGATGCTGACCCGCCTTGTGCCTTCTCATCCCCGGGCAAAATGTAGTTCGGCCCTTCCCATGGGCTTTCGAAATCGAAATTGCGGAAATCTTGATTGAGTTTGACCGGCTCATAAACGACGCGCTTCTGGTCGTCGTCGTAGCGAACCTCGACATAACCCGTCAGCGGGAAATCTTTGCGTAGCGGATAACCCTGAAATCCATAGTCGGTCAGCAGGCGGCGCAAATCGGGATGGCCTGAAAACCGAATGCCATACATGTCGTAGGCTTCGCGCTCATACCAATTCGCCGCCGGAAACACATCGTTGACGCTCGCCACCGGCGTCGTCTCATCGGCCATGATCTTCAAGCGGATGCGCTGATTGAGACGCGGCGACAGCAAATGATAAACAACATCAAAACGCTTTTCGCGCTCTGGATAATCGACGCCACAAATATCAATCAAAATTTCGAACTGGCACTTCGCGTCATCGCGCAGATACGTGAGCAATGGAACGATATGTGCTGCATCGACCGTCAACGTCAGCTCGCCGCGACTGATGTGCGAAGTCACGCCAAACGTCGCGTGTGCTTGCGCGATAGCGGTACCCAGTTCGCTCAGTTTGTCAGACATACCAGTCATCCGATGGCTAGAGCGAGCGCTCGTTATCGTTCAATCGTACCCGTGCGACGGATCTTACGCTGCAACAACAGCACGCCATAGAGCAGCGCTTCCGCTGTCGGCGGGCAACCCGGCACATAAACATCGACAGGCACGATGCGGTCGCACCCGCGCACCACCGCATACGAGTAGTGATAATACCCACCGCCGTTCGCGCATGACCCCATCGAAATCACGTAGCGCGGCTCCGGCATCTGATCGTAAACTTTGCGCAAGGCAGGCGCCATCTTGTTGGTGAGCGTGCCGGCAACGATCATCACGTCCGACTGACGCGGCGAAGCCCGCGGCGCAAACCCGAAACGTTCGAGATCGTAACGCGGCATCGATGCCTGCATCATCTCGACCGCGCAGCAGGCCAACCCGAACGTCATCCACATCAACGAGCCCGTGCGCGCCCAGTTGATCAGATCGTCGGTCGTCGTGACGAGAAAGCCTTTGTCGGCGAGTTCGTTGGAGACCTCGTTGAAAAACGGATCGTTGGGCCGGATCAGTCCCCCACCCGCGCCAGCACCTTCGCGCGCCTTGTCGAACACGAATTCAGGGCGGATCAAACCGTCGCTATCGAAAGCTGCCACGCGCGTCACTCCCATTCGAGCGCACCCTTCCGCCACTCATAGATGAACCCAACTGTGAGTACGCCCAGGAACACCATCATGGACCAGAATCCAAACGCGCCAATTTCCTTGAATGCTACCGCCCACGGAAACAGGAATGCGATTTCCAGATCGAAAATAATGAAAAGAATAGAGACGAGATAGAACCGCACGTCGAATTTCATGCGCGCGTCGTCGAAGGCGTTGAAGCCGCATTCGTACGCCGAGACCTTCTCAGGATCGGGATTGTTCACCGCAATCAAAAACGGCGCGAGCATCAGAGCTGCGCCAATGAACAGCGCCACGCCGAGAAAAATTACGATCGGCAGATACTGCGTAAAAAGAAGATCGGTCATGTCGTCTCGCTGCAATGACACACGCACCCGCCGCGCCTGCGCATGTCGAAGTTTGAAACATCGACCAGCCGCTACGGCATCTCGTTGTGTTAACCCACCGCCATGTGCAGCGCAACTTTGTCAGCCAACTGCAAAGCGTCTGTTCGCCGTATCTACCTACTGTCATCCCAGCCGAGCTGCATAGCAGCGAGAGCCGGGACCCAGAGACACACAATGGGTCCCGGATCGCGGCGCCGTGCGTCGCGATCCGGGATGTCAAATCTATAAAACCCACTTCGGACCGTCGGTCCGCGGCGCCAAGGGCGCCCGGCGCAAGCGCCGCCCCATCGGAGCGGCCCGAAGCGAAGCGTAGGATCAGCCGCGTGTTTGCGAAAACCACTTCGGGCCATAGGCCCGCGCGCCCAAGGGGCGCCGCGGCAAGCCGCGCCCACGCGGGGGTGTCCCGAGCGGAGCGAGGATCAGACACGGTTCTAAAAACACTTCGGGCCATAGGCCCGCGCGCCCAAGGGGCGCCGCGGCGAGCCGCGCCCACGCGGAGGTGTCCCGAGCGGAGCGAGGATCAGACACCGTGAGCGAAATAATGGCGCGAGAGACGGGACTTGAACCCGCGGCCTCCGCCGTGACAGGGCGGCGCTCTAACCAACTGAGCTACTCCCGCAATCCCTTTAAAGCGACCAAGGGTGCGTGTCGCGCGAGCGGTCGGAATACGTGGTTGGGATTGTGAAGTCAAGCGACACCGCCGCACATGCCTGGGCACTACGCCGTGGCTATTTTCCAGCCTGCGCACTCTGCCGAACGTGCCAGCAAACCCCGGCCGGATCGATGATGTGCAATTCACGTCCCCAGGGATATTCGTGCGGGGCGCGCGTGCGCACACCAGAATAGCTCGATGGCAAATCCAAAGCGTCGATCTCGCACCAATAAACATCGAGATCATCGACTTCGAGCGTCAGCATCTGGTTTTCCTGCCATATCGGTATATCGACGTTTTGCAGCATGAAATAGGCCGACCCAAAGCGAAGGCCAGCCATATCTCCGGTCTGCCAAACAGTCGAAAAACCGAGCGCGGAAAAAAACAAAAGCGCGAGATCGAAATCACGCCCCGACGGCACAAACGGGACGATGGCTAGTCCCTTTGCCTGCATCGCGCTTAGCCCATGCGTCGCATAAAATCGCGCTTGCCGATTTCAAGACCGTTATGACGCAAGATGCCGTAGGCCGTCGCCGCGTGAAAATAGAAATTCGGCAACGCGAAGTGCAGCAGATAGTCCTGCCCTGTGAACGTCATGTCATTGGGACCAACTTTGATGCTGATCGTGCGCTGCTCAGCACCTTCCATCTGCTCGGGCTTGATCGTTTCGAGGAAAGCCAGCGTCTTGGCGATGCGCTCTTTCAATTCGCCAAACGTCGTCTCAGTGTCTGGCATGCTTGGCACCGGCACATTAGCCAACCGCGCCACGGACGCCTTGGCAAAATCGCTGCACCCCTGGATTTGCTTCGTCAGCTCGAACATATCCGGATAGAGCCGCGCATTGAGGAGGGTCTCAGGCTTGATCTTTTTGGCCTCAGCATAGCCAATAGCCTTGTCCAGGATGCCATCGAGAGCATGCAGATGCTTTTTGAACGACGGCACGGCAACATCATAAAGCGAGACGGGCATGGTGTTTTCCTATTTGGCTGTCGGGCGTTCATCGCCCGCCACGCATTCTGGGCACCCTTACGCGTAATCGCTGCACGCGCCAACTTTCAAAAATGTCATGGAGATCGCTGTGATGTGACGGATTGGCATGCCCTGACCCCCATTGCGTATTGTCTGACTGTTTTGCGACGATCACTTGCAGACAGAGCAGGTCACGCCTAAAAGGTGGCACCGACCAGGGAGGTTAGCTCAGCGGTAGAGCGTCTCGTTTACACCGAGAATGTCGGGGGTTCGATCCCCTCACCTCCCACCATTCATAACATCTGCCATTTGAGCCAAAAAAACGCGCCGAGCGAAGCTCGACGCGTCTGGTAACTTGCCAAATATTGCCTTCGCTGATTAGCGAACGTGAACGAAAACGCTTAGTTCAAAGCTTCCTTCAGGCCCTTGGCCGGCGTGAACTTCGGCACATTCGAAGCCGGAATCTGGATCGTCATACCGGTCGCGGGGTTACGGCCTTCGCGTGCCTTGCGAGCCGCGACTTTGAAGGTACCGAAATCCGGGATACGAACTTCATGACCGCTCTTCATAGCGGCGCGGATGTGGGCCAGCACCGCGTCAACTGCAACGCCAGCCTTTTCCTTCGTCAGCTCGCATTCCTTAGCAACAGCGTCGATCAAATCTTTTTTGCTCATGGGTCTATCCTGTCATTTGGGGGGAACGAATTTGTGTGGGCCAAATCGCCCGCAGCGGATGATCTCAATTGACCGAAACCGCCAATAAGGGGCCTAAAAGCGCCCAAACACGGGCCTCGTCAAGCACAAATCGCCCATTTTACGGGTCAAATTCACGCCCTAATGCTCAATCAGAGCACGAACAAAAAGGCCTTCGTTCACGTTTTGAACGAAGGCCTTTCAATTTAGTGTTAATGAGACGTTAAAAACGTCAGTGCGCAGTAATGCGCGCAGCCGTCGCTTCTTTGTTTTTGGCTTCGAGCGCCTGCTCTTCGGCCGCTTCGTCCCACGTTATGGCCTCTGGTTGACGCACCAAAGCGTGCCGCAACACATCTTCCAAACGCGCGACTGGAATGATCTCGATTTTGGCTTTCACCTCATCGGGAATTTCCACGAGGTCTTTTGCATTCTCCTCGGGGATAATCACCGTCTTGATGCCGCCGCGTAGAGCTGCCAGCAACTTTTCCTTCAAGCCGCCAATCGGCAAAACTCGACCGCGTAGCGTGATCTCGCCGGTCATCGCCACGTCCTTGCGAACAGGAATGCCCGTCAAAACCGAGATGATCGCCGTCGTCATGCCGATGCCAGCCGACGGACCGTCTTTCGGCGTCGCACCTTCCGGCACGTGTACGTGGATGTCGCGCTTTTCAAACAGCTTGGGATGAATGCCGAAATCAATCGCATGCGATCGCACGTAAGCGTTCGCAGCCTGGATCGATTCCTTCATCACATCACGCAGGTTGCCGGTCACCGTCATGCGGCCTTTACCCGGCATCATGACGCCTTCGATGGTCAGCAATTCTCCGCCGACTTCTGTCCATGCCAACCCGGTGACGATGCCAACCTGATCTTCAAGTTCAGCCTCGCCATAACGGTATTTCGGCACGCCGAGGAAGTCTGCAAGATTTTCCGTCGTGACCGTGATTTGCGTCTTGGACGACGTCAGGATTTCCTTCACCGCTTTACGCGCAAGCTTGGCGATTTCGCGCTCCAACGAACGCACACCAGCTTCCCGCGTGTAGCGACGAATAAGCTCCTTCATCGCCGCATCTTCAACCGTCCATTCGCCCGGCTCTAGACCGTGCGCAGCCGTCTGCTCGGCAATCAAATGCCGCTTCGCAATCTGAAGCTTTTCGTCTTCCGTGTAACCGGCCAGACGAATGATCTCCATACGGTCCATCAAGGCAGGCGGAATATTCAAAGTATTCGCCGTCGTCACGAACATCACATTCGACAAGTCATAATCGACTTCGAGGTAATGATCGTTGAACGACGAATTCTGTTCCGGATCCAAAACTTCGAGCAGCGCTGCCGCAGGATCGCCGCGGAAGTCCTGTCCCATCTTGTCGATCTCGTCGAGCAGGAACAGCGGATTGACCCGCTTCGCCTTCTTCATCGACTGAATGACTTTACCCGGCATAGAGCCGATGTAGGTCCGACGATGGCCGCGGATTTCCGCTTCGTCGCGCACACCACCCAGGGACATACGCACGAACTCGCGACCGGTCGCATTTGCTATCGATTTGCCAAGCGAAGTTTTACCAACGCCGGGCGGACCGACGAGGCACAAAATCGGGCCTTTGAGCTTGTTGGTACGCGCTTGCACCGCGAGATACTCAAGGATGCGCTCTTTGACCTTTTCAAGCCCATAGTGCTCCAGATCGAGGATCTGCTGCGCTTCAGCGATATCCTTCTTGATCTTGCCTTTGATGCCCCACGGGATCGACAGCAGCCAATCGAGATAATTGCGCACCACCGTCGCTTCAGCAGACATCGGGCTCATCTGCTTAAGCTTTTTCAGCTCAGCCATCGCCTTGTCTTTGGCTTCCTTCGACAGCTTGGTATTTTCGATCTTCTCTTCGAACTCGGAAATATCATCGCGCTCGTCGGTATCGCCGAGCTCTTTCTGAATGGCCTTCATCTGCTCATTCAAATAGTACTCGCGTTGTGTCTTCTCCATTTGGCGTTTGACGCGCGAGCGAATTTTCTTCTCGACTTGCAGAACCGAGATTTCGCTTTCCATCAGCGTATAGACGCGCTCAAGCCGCTCCGAAACGGATGCCGTCTCCAGCACGTCCTGTTTGTCGGATATTTTCACAGCGAGATGCGATGCAATCGTATCGGCAAGCTTCGCATAATCTTCGATCTGGCTGACGGTGCCGAGCACCTCAGGCGAGACCTTCTTATTGAGCTTCACATAGCTTTCGAATTGGGTGACGACAGAGCGCGATAGCGCTTCCAATTCGTCCTTCGTGCCTGGATGCTCCGAGACGCGCTCGACTTCAGCCTCGAAATAGCTTTCGTTGGCAGTGTAGCGAACGACACGCGCACGCGCGCTGCCTTCGACCAGCACCTTTACGGTGCCGTCCGGCAATTTCAAAAGCTGCAAAACAGAAGCCAGCGTACCGATTTCGTAAATCGCATCGGTCGCCGGATCGTCATCGCCAGCGTTCTTCTGAGCAACAAGCAAGATTTGCTTGTCAGCGTTCATGACTTCTTCGAGAGCGGCGATTGATTTTTCGCGCCCAACGAACAGCGGCACGATCATGTAGGGGAAGACCACGATGTCACGCAGTGGCAGGACTGGAAACAGCTCCTTGCCCGTGGATTTTGCTGGGGTCTTTTTCTCTTCGCTCATTGCTTTACCTGCTCTTCGCACTGGCCCGATACCCCGGCCACCAGCGCATTGCACGCTTCGTTCCACCTATGAGCCGCAACTGCTGTCCCTTTTGTGGCAACGCAGAAACGCTCGTGAGCGCGAGGCGCGGAGGATGTTTGGTTGCCTGCATGTTCCCGTTCGGAGAGTCATACCGACATTCAGTCCATCACCCTCCGAACAAATAGGGTTCGCGCCCTTTTAAACAAGATCACGGCGCATCCATGCGTCGCTTATGTTTTTCAATTAGGCCGTCGAGCCTTTTTCTTCGGCACGATCGGAATAGATGCGCAGCGGACGCGCCGAACCTTCGACCACTTCCGGACCGATCACGACTTCTTCCACGCCTTTGAGTTGCGGCAAGTCGTACATCGTATCGAGCAGAATGCCTTCCATGATGGAACGCAACCCGCGAGCACCGGTCTTGCGCTCAATCGCTTTACGAGCAATCGCCTTCAGCGCTTCGAGCGTGATCGTCAGCTTCACGTCTTCCATCTCGAACAGACGCTGATACTGCTTCACCAAAGCATTCTTCGGATCGGTCAGAATTTGCACCAACGCAGTTTCATCGAGATCTTCCAGCGTCGCGATGACCGGCAAGCGACCGATGAACTCCGGAATCAAGCCGAACTTCAACAAATCTTCCGGTTCAACGCCGCGCAACACTTCGCCCATGCGCCGCTCGTCTGGGCCTGTCACCTTAGCCGAGAAGCCAATCGACGAGCCTTTGCCACGGCGAGAGATTATCTTTTCGAGACCGGCGAACGCACCACCGCAAATGAATAGGATGTTGGTCGTATCGACCTGCAAGAACTCCTGCTGCGGATGTTTGCGACCGCCCTGCGGCGGAACACTAGCAACAGTGCCTTCCATGATTTTCAACAGCGCCTGCTGCACGCCCTCGCCCGACACATCGCGTGTAATCGACGGGTTATCGGACTTGCGCGAAATCTTATCGACCTCGTCGATATAGACGATGCCACGCTGCGCCCGTTCGACATTGTAGTCGGCCGACTGCAACAATTTCAAAATGATGTTTTCAACATCTTCACCGACATAACCGGCCTCAGTGAGCGTCGTCGCATCCGCCATCGTGAACGGCACATCGAGAATGCGCGCCAATGTCTGCGCGAGCAACGTTTTGCCCGAACCCGTCGGTCCAACCAAAAGGATGTTGGACTTCGCCAACTCGACATCGTTGTTCTTAGACGCGTGGTTCAAGCGCTTGTAGTGATTGTGGACAGCAACCGAGAGAACGCGCTTGGCGTGGTACTGACCGATGACGTAGCTATCGAGCACGCCGCAAATTTCTTGCGGGCTCGGCACACCGTCACGCGACTTGACCAGCGTGTTCTTGTTCTCTTCCCGAATGATATCCATGCACAGCTCAACGCATTCATCGCAGATGAATACCGTTGGACCTGCGATGAGTTTGCGGACCTCGTGCTGGCTCTTGCCGCAGAAGGAGCAGTAGAGAGTGTTCTTCTCTTGAGCCATTCGTTCTTACCTCAGTTGCAAGACATCCAGCCCGATGTTCTTGCTTTGGCCCCATATTCTAGACAGTTTGTCCGGTCTGACAGACAAGGTCCATGAATCTCTTTGTCGATCTGAGCATGCTAGGCTTGCTGAGATCAAGTTTGGATTAATGGACCCCACCCCACCCTAGGGGGCAAGCGGCGCTATTGCCACAGTATCGTCATTTTAGACGGTTCGTTTGGGGACAAGCTCAAAATGGCGTTAACAGCTAAGCTTTACAAGTCACCAACGCGCGTGCGGCCTTTGTTCACGTCCGCATGACCGGAAATGACCTATCAGATAGCCTTGGATTAGAAATCAAGCTGACAATTCTTAAATTGCAGCGTTAGGACGGCTTGCTTTCGAACAATCCGCCATCCACTTCATCGCGCGTGTTAAGCACTTTATCGATCAAGCCAAAATCCCTGGCCTGATCGGCCGTCATGAAGTAATCGCGATCGAGCGTGTGCTCAATCTTCTCATAGCTCTGCCCGGTGTGCTTTACATACGTTTCGTTCAATCGCCGCTTCATCTTCACGATGTCTTCCGCGTGACGTTCGATATCCGACGCTTGACCAGAGAACCCACCCGACGGCTGATGCACCATGATGCGCGCATTCGGTAATGCAAAACGCATATCTTTTGCGCCAGCACACAATAACAACGATCCCATGGAAGCCGCTTGCCCGATGCACAACGTCGCCACCTGAGGCTTGATAAACTGCATCGTATCGTAGATCGCCATGCCGCTCGTCACGACGCCGCCGGGCGAGTTGATGTACATCGAAATTTCTTTTTTCGGATTCTCAGCTTCAAGAAAAAGCAACTGCATGCAGATCGATGCGGCCATGTGGTCTTCGACCGGACCGGTCACAAAAATGATGCGCTCCTTCAACAACCGCGACGGCAAGTCATAACCCCGCTCGCCGCGAGTCGTCTGTTCGACAACCATGGGCCAGAAGGTGTTTGTCGTGGTGTTCACCGGATCGCGCATGCGTTTCGTCTTTCCTGTTCGCTGTAGCAGCACTCAATAAGCGAGCGCGCTAGCTCTAAGCCATCATACTGAAGGGCCAGATCGCGTCAGCACAAAGGCCAACGCATCAGGTTGCCGCATCAACGCTCTGTCACATCTTCCATTTGCTTGATCAACTCGTCACGCGACACTGACTTTTCAACCGGCTTGGCCTGCTCGATGACAAAATCCACGACTTTATCTTCGAAAATCGGTGCCCGCAGTTCAGCGAGCGCACCTGGCGTCTTTTCATAATATTCATAGACCATCTTTTCTTGGCCCTGGAAACGACGCGCCTGTTCGACGAGCGCACGGCGCAATTCGTCCTGACTGACAACAAGCTTGTTCTTTTCGCCGATCTCGCCAATCACGAGACCGAGACGCACCCGTCGCTCCGCAATTCCGCGATATTCAGCGCGAGCTTCCTCTTCGGTCTTGCCCTCGTCGGCAAAGGTTTTATTGGTGGCCTTCAGATTGTTCTCGTATTGCTTCCAAATATTGTCGAATTCGAAATCGACCAGCGAAGCTGGCAAATCGAACGAATGTTCCTTGTCGAGCGCATCGAGAATCTCGCGCTTCAACTTCATGCGTGAGGCTTGATCGTAGTCGCGCTTGATCTGCTCAGAAACGAGCGATTTTAATTTTTCCAGGTTCTCAGCGCCGATACCGGCGGCAAAATCATCATCGATCGTCGGCGTCAAAGGCTTGGCGACCGCTTTCACTTTGACATCGAACTTCGCTTCCTTTCCAGCAAGCGTCTTCATCTGATAATCGTCTGGGAACGTCGCTGTGACGACGCGCTCTTCGCCAGCTTTGACGCCAATCAGTGCTTCTTCAAAACCAGGAATGAACTGCTTTTTGCCAATGACGAGGCTCGCACCTTCGCCAGAACCACCGTCAAACACTTCGCCATCAATACGACCGACGAAATCCATCGAAACCATATCGCCTTCTGCCGCCTCACGGCTTTCATCGGGCTCGAAGGTCGTATTGCGCTCGGCCAAATCTGCCAGCGCTTTTTCGATCGCATCAGGTTCGACTTCTGCGCTCAAACGCTCAAGCTTCAGTGTCGTCAAATCCATCACCGGGATCGGCGGCAGCACTTCGAACGACATCGAATAAGACAGATCGGCTTCACCGTTGACGATCTTCTCGAACACGCCGTCAGCACCACCGACAAGCTCGATCTTGGGCTGTTGTGCCGGGCGCTCGTTGCGCTCTTTGATAGCTTTCTGGCTGGTTTCGGTAACGGCTTGTTCCAGCACTTCCTGCATCACGGACTTGCCATACATCTTCTTGAGATGTGGCACCGGCACTTTGCCCTTACGAAAGCCCTTTAGCTGGACGCGATCTTTCAGCTCATCAAGGCGCACTGAAAAGCGCTCACCGAGTTCAGCTTGATCGACGGTTACTGTCAGCGTGCGCTTCAGTCCGTCCCGTGCCGTTTCCGTAACCTGCATCGTCTCGTTTCCTGCCTGCCATGGCGTGGGGCTTATGCCCGCATGCGCCTCTTGAACTCAACCGCGTTGCGCGCAACGCTGAATATGTAGGAAGCCCAGCTCAAGGCTTCAAAGCTGCCTAAATTCTACACCACGGCGCTGCAAACATCGCAGCATCATGAGTGGTGCGGGCGGAGGGATTTGAACCCCCACGACTTGCGCCGCTGGAACCTAAATCCAGTGCGTCTACCAATTCCGCCACGCCCGCAATTCAAATTCTGTGTTTCGCCGCCACTCAATCGATGCCCTAAGGCACACTACACCCTGGGTACCCAATTGAGCCTTTGCACAAACCGGACGCCACCCAAAGCCCGCTGAAAGGCTTCTGGCTTGGCCGTACCGGCGGGCGAGTGCTCGGCGGAGAAGCCCACGTCATACGCGCTCTGCGCCCGAAAGATCAATCGCGAAGTGCTGACTTGTCTCAATCGAAGCCAAAAACCTCATGAAATAGCAAAAAATGAACAAAAAGCCGGACCTGTGGAGGTCCGGCTTTCTGATTTTCACAAGTCTTGGTGCGCCAGTGAATTATTTAACCGGGACAAACTCGCCGCAGCAGTCCGTTTGGCCGAAGTGATAGCGCAAACCGACCTTGATCTCGTGCGATGCCAGATCGTCGATGCGAACCCGCGGATTGTAGTTGAGCGCGGAGTCGATGTTTTCCGAGCCAGCTTCACCAAGGTCGAGATAACGATAGCCGATGTCCAGAATAGTGCGCTCTGACAGGTTGTAGCCAACACCCGCCATCAAAGCCCATGCGAACGAAATATCGCGATCGCCACGGATACGGTTGCTAAGGTCTGGATTTTGCGTGAAATAGACCTCATCCGTGATGTTGTAGGCAACACCGATACCCGCGCCGACATAGGGCGTGAAACCACGGAACGTTCCGAAATCTTTGTAAGCGTTGACCATCAACGAATAGGACGTGATGTCGGTATGAAGCGGATCTTCAATTGGTGTGCCAGGCGTTGGCTCTGGATCGCCAACCTCAGGTCCACGCTCAAACAAGAGTGGTTCGCCATCTAATTTGCGCTTGCCGTGATAGCCCAGCATGACTTCGCCTCGAATGCCGCGCGAACCCGATCCGCAACCGGCACCGACCGCACCGAACCACGTATTATCCAGCGAAACGTTGGAAACGCTGTCGCCTTGATATTCATAGGAAAGCTCATCATCAGTAACTACTGTGTCGGTGCCACCATCATTATCTGTAAAAATACTATTCGTAACCGGCCACTTCACATCCGGATCGGCTGAAACCGCATAGCCCACATCGGCGCGCACGTAGCACGGACCAGATACACCCCGCGAAATCTGCGGCATCGGCGCAAGATAGCCGTCTTTCACAGAACCACCGAGATCGGCAGCAATCGCAGAATGGCCAGCCACTGTTACAGCACCGGTAAGCGCTGCCAGGGCGATGCCGGCTTTAAGCATGGATGACATTGGCGTAGACCCTCATTGAAAGCAGGCGCGTGTGATGGCCACCTGCCGAATTCCTCGTTCACACTCTCAATCTGAGGCTATTGGGTTAATCCAAGGTAAAGCCGCGTCGCATTTTGATACCTTTGTGTCGCGAACCTTCGCTGCGGCACTGCCGCTGCTGCATTTGCGCTTGAAGAGCGTGGCCAAATCTTGCGAGGCCGTTAAGATTTGCCTATGTGCATGGGCGACGCCGACCATCATCATGATGACGGCGGTTCGTCCGGAAGGGGGCATCTGTGCCGAAGTCTGCCAACAATTGGGTCGTCGAAACTGAATGGCTCGCCGACCATTTGTCGTCACCGGACCTCATCGTGCTCGATGGCAGTTGGCATCTGCCCACCGAAAAGCGCGACGCCAAAGCCGAATATTTGGCAGAGCACATTCCAGGCGCATTGTTTTTCGACATCGACGAATTCTCCGACGAAAAATCCTCGCTCCCCCATATGCTGCCTTCCACGGTGAAATTTGCCTCGCGCATGAAGAAAATGGGCATCGGCGACGGCGCGCGCATCGTCGTTTACGACACGACCGGCATTTTCTCGGCAGCCCGCGTTTGGTGGACGTTCCGCGCCATGGGACACCAGGACGTCGCCGTCCTCAATGGTGGCCTTAGAAAATGGAAAGCCGAAGGCCGTCCACTCGATGACGGACCACCTCCAAAGCGTTCTGAACGTCACTATTCACCTCTGCAAAACACAGAAATCATCCGCGACCTCGACGAGATGAAAGCCTTAATAAAAAAATCAGGCGCGCAAATCGTCGATGCGCGACCGGCTGGTCGTTTCGAAGGTCGCGATCCCGAGCCGCGCCCAGGTCTGAGAAGCGGCCATATTCCCGGCTCCAAAAGTATTCCTTCGCAGTCGCTGCTCAATCCCGACGGCACGTTTAAGTCACCTGATGAATTGGCGGCCTTGTTCAAAGCCGTAGGCATCGACGTAAAGCGGCACGTGGTTACAACATGCGGATCGGGCGTCACGGCCTCGATGCTGGCACTGGCTTTGGCTGTCGTCGGCCAAACGAACGCTGCGGTTTACGATGGAAGCTGGGCGGAATGGGGCCAGGACAATGGCCTGCCGATTGCCACTGGCCCGGCGACGTGACGCGGGACGGCCACAACCCGAAGGTCAATGACCCCATCCGTCCAACTGAAAGCCATGCGGAGTGCTTCGCCGACCTTGTACGTTGGCGGCGCGATGTGCGCCGCTTCAAAACAGACGCAGTACCAGAAACCACAATAGACCAGTTGCTCGCACTCGCCGATCTCTCGCCTTCTGTTGGCAATAGTCAGCCCTGGCGTGTCGTACGAGTAAAGTCAGCAGATGCTCGCGCCGCAATCCGCAAGAACTTCGAAACGGCCAACGCCGCTGCATCGAACATTTACACCGACCCGCAGCAGCGCAGCGATTATCTCGCGTTGAAACTTGCTGGCTTCGACGCGGCCCCCGAACACATCGCTATTCTGTCAGATCATGACAGCGATCAAGGCCAGGGCCTTGGCCGCCAAACCATGCCCGAGATGTTGGATTACTCGTGCGTCTCTTTTGTAACGACATTGTGGTACGCCGCGCGCGCTCAAGGGCTCGGCATGGGATGGGTCTCCATTCTCGATCCCAACGCTGCCAAATCGCTTTTATCGGTACCCGAAAACTGGCACCTGATCGCCTACCTTCTCATTGGCTATGCGCAAGAACACCACCTCGACCCCGAACTGGAACGTCATGGCTGGCAGCCGCGTACGCCACGCACCACGCGCACGTTGGATCGCTGATCTCAAACCACAGATCACGCTTCTGGAAAAAACTGATAAATCCAGGTTTCCGACAACGCCTTTTCGCCTTTGCGTAAAAACGCGCGCAAATCGACCGGTTCTGTCCCGGAAGCCTTGATGTCGAAAAACGCACGCCAGCGCTCGCGTTGATCGACGACGGGATGATTATACGAATTCGACACCTCACCCCGTGAGGCAGTCACAACCAGCTCAATGCCATCGTTGCGACCCATGCCGGCAAAAACTTTGCCTTGGAAGTCGATGACGAACTTACGCACGCCGTCTGGACGCTTGTGTCCGGGGCGGCCCCCGATCCCGGTCCACGTACCAGTCGTTCGCGCTAAGGCTTCGGGAAATGGAATGTCGTCAAGCCATGTCAATCGATAGCGCCAAGCTGCGTCTTCGCCCGCTTTCAAAGAATTCTTCGGCGCCCAATACGCGACGATGTTGTCGTCCGTCTCATCGTTGGTTGGAATTTCAACCAGATGTACCGCACCTTCGCCCCACCCATCCAAAGGCTCGACCCAAACCGATGCACGACGCTCATAGAACACGCCATCATCGAGATAGTGGACGAAGTCGCGATCGCGTTGCAGCAGACCAAACCCTTTCACGTCGCGATCGATGAACGTGCTGGTCATGACGCGCGGCGGATTGACGATGGGTCGCCAAATGCGTTCGCCTGATCCAGTCAGGATGGCAAGCCCATCGCTGTCATGTATTTCCGGCCGCCAATCCGATGATTGCTTGCGATCCGCCTCACCGTACCAAAACATGCTGGAAAACGGCGCAATTCCCAGTCGCTCGATATCTTTGCGCGCATACAGATGCGCATCGATCTCCATCACGATGCGATGCACGTCACGACTATCGGTCAACCGTTCGGTTTTTATCCGATAAGCACCCGTCACGCTTGGCCCGTCGAGCAGCGCATAAATAATCAATGGCGACTGCGCATCACCTGCAACTTCTTCCAACCAATAATGGCTGAAGCGCGGAAATTCTTCTGGACGCGGCATCGCCGTATCGATCGCGATGCCACGCGCAGACAAACCGTACTGATTGAACGGACCCGATGTGCGAAAATACGATGCGCCCATCGCAGCTAACCAATCGGTTTTGAGATCGGGCGCCATGACGCGGAAACCAGCAAAGCCGGCACCGTCTTTCAGTTTCTTTGCCGGATGATTGGCCGGCATATCGAACAGCGCATCGCTATATAAAACTTCCCGCGCTTTGCCGCCTTCGACAACATGCATACGCACTGGTTCTTTGGCGTATTTGCCTAAATGGAAAAACTGCAACGGCATGCGACCTTCGCCATCGAGCTTGATGCTCTTATCGGGGCGATAGCGAATTTTCTGATACTGATCGTAATCAATCGCGTCCAAAATATCGGGGGATGGCACAACCGGCTTTGCGAAGGGTTTTTCTGATAACGCACGCGCACGCACATTGAGTGCTTCGAAAGAAAACGGCTCAGGCGAACCAAGCTCAGAACTACCAACACCAGACAGGGCATGCGCAAATTCTGGCCAACCTACCATGCCGCTGAGCAAGGTCGCGGATGCCGTGCTTTGCAAAAGCAGGCGGCGGTCAATTTTTGAAACCATCATCGCTCCATGCGCATCGCCACGTATGCGCATCTGCTAGCGCAGTTTCGAGGCATGATCTAGATAACACGTCCCCACATGACTATCGGCCGCGACACCCCAAAGCGGCAAAATGTGCATGGGTTAATCCTGTGCCATGCAAGTGCAAATAATAGTAAGCAATTTAAAACGGAACGATCATGCGCCTCCCCCAAGCCCCGATCCCAACCTACTACAACGACCTCGCAGGTAGCTTGCAGGAAGCCTGGCAACTACTGTCGCGAGGCGCCGTTGACCGCCGCTCACCCATCCATACGCCAGCAATCGCAACCGTTGCCCTCGACGGCACCCCGCGCGTGCGTATCGTCGTTCTACGCCATATTGATCCAACAGCACGCACTTTGAGATTTCACACCGATAAGCGTGCGAATAAAATTGCCGAGATCGAACGCAACCCTGCCGTGCAAGTGCTGTGCTACGATCCAAGCAGTAAAATACAACTACGATTACTAGGCCGCGCCCGTGTGCATCATGCCGACGATGTTGCACACCAAGCATTCACCAGATCACAACCACAAAGCCAACTGTGCTATCGACAATCAGCATCACCCGGAAGCCTCGGCTCGGAACCGACAACCCTGACTGATCCAGCAGAGCACGATGGCGAACAAAACTTCACGGCAGTTGTTGTCCAAATCGATGAGCTTGAGTGGTTGTATCTCGCAGCCGCCGGCCATCGCCGTGCGCGTTACACTTGGAGCGATGGCAACCTGAAATCGACGTGGCTAGCCCCATAACGAAACGAACGCATGGCCTGCTAACCCGAAATTCCCAGCCGCTGCAAAACACTTGGTATTTTGCTTTTCAATTGAAAGAACCCGTTTGACGCGTGCGGCCAGAACGCATCATCCCAATCGCGACGCACAAAATGAACCGCAAGCCCCTGAGCGTTGAGTACATCGAGCATGGGTTCGAATGCAGCACGCGTCGGACCTACAGGGATTTCCGCGCACACGAACGGCAGCCCGTTAGCGAGTTGCACCAAACGCTCGGCAGCATGCCGATCTGAACAGTCTAAGTTTTCAAACGTGCACCAGAATTGACGAGCCCCGCGCGCGCGCGCATCCAGTCGCGCAGCAGATTTAAATCGCGTAACGCGCGGCGCGTAAGTCACACCATGTTCGAGCCCACTCAGCATGACCACTGAGCGCACTCTGGCATCATCGAAGGTCAACGTTTCCGGATTCAAATCTTCATCAGTCACAAGCAGGACGACATCGCCACTCGGCAACTTTTTGCGCGGTTTGACGGGCTGGGCATTTTCCAGCTGTCCATCATCGGTCAAGGCTTCAGCAAATGGCGCAAGACGCTCGGTCTGCGGAAATCTCCCGCGCGTAAACTCACTGATGTTCGAAGACCGCGCGAGATACGTTTTACCACGCGTATGCAATCCGCACATCCACCGCCACGACAGAGTGTTCGACGCCGGATCGCCATCCAGCAAATGCGTCATGAAGAAATCAGCGCCCAGTTGCCATGGCAATTTGAGTGTAAAAATCCATATGCTGGCAAACCACATCCGCGCGTGGTTGTGCAGATAGCCCGTTTCGACCAATTCGCGCGCCCACGCGTCGAAGCAGGCAATGCCGGTCTCGCCTGCGCACGCGACCCTGACCTGTTGCATGAGATCATTTTGTGCATCTGCGTTTTTCAGGTGCACCACGTCTTGGACATATCGATCCCATATGGCAGGTCGTGATTCCAGCCATCCCTTCCAATACGTGCGCCAGCAGACCTCCTGAATAAATTTCTCGCTCGCCGATAATCCATGCGCGGCGATCACTTCGGCTGCAACTTCAGCTTCGGAAATCAGCCGATGACGAATATAGGGCGACAGCACGGAGACATTCGTTCGCTGCTCAGGCCCAAAATCATAGTTGCGCTCGGCCGCATAATGCGACCCGGCGCGATCAACAAAATCGGAGAGGCGCTGCAAGCCTTCTTCACGCGTTGCAGGCCAATCCGTAGCGGCTTGCAGCCGTGGAGGATCAGTTTTGTACTGCATTGCTAGATGATTGTGACTCTGCAAGAACCTTTTCAATCCAATCCGTAACCTCAACGGAATTGGGTGAAAGCTGGGTCGAAAATGAACGCACCAAACGACCATCTCGGCCGATCAGATACTTATGAAAGTTCCAATTCAGTCGGCCTTCTGGGCCCGCTTGCGCTGACGCCCACTGATAGAACGGGTGCGCATTTGGCCCAATAACTGTCTGCTTCGCCGTTAGCGGGAACGTCACTCCAAAAGCACCTTCGCAAAATGCTTTGATATCGCCTTCCGATTTGGGCTCTTGCTCGCCAAAGTCGTTGGACGGCACTCCAACCACAACGAGACCGGCAGCTTCGTATTTCGACCAGATGTCCTGCAGGCCCGCATACTGCTTCGTGAAACCACAAAACGAGGCGGTGTTGACCACCAATAGAGCCTTGCCGCGCCATGCACCGAGCTTCAGAGGCTGACCGTCGATAGATTGAAATTCGAAGTCATAAGCCGAGCCACTGCTTGCACTCACAGGCGCTGAGCTCGGAACGGCGGTCCATAAGGCTACGAGCCCCGCCGCCGTCGCGATCATCTTCCTCATGCGATCCTACCACCCCGGTGTATTTTTTATTTATTGGACCTGATACTCCCGTAGAAGGACCGTTAGATCAATGGTGCACAACAAGAATTTTGACATGATTTATAAGTACTCGGACGAACTCTATGCCAGCATCCAGATCAACCTGTTAAACACAAGTAATTCAATCGCTTAAAGTGTTTTGCATTTGCTTTCCCTGATGCAAGCTAGCCCCGAACTTGTGTTCCATTTGGAACAGAGCCAAGTTGCTAACGTCGCTAAAGTGTCTCCATAACCAAGGCTCACAAGTGCAGCCTTCTCAAGGAGGACCACCAATGACCACGACATCCAAAATGTTCGCATTGATCGCAGCATTTGCAGCCGTTGCTGGAGCAACCGCCATCTCGACCGCCTCGGCATTCGCAGGCGATGGCAAAGAAGTTTTCGTTCAAGACTATCGCTTCAAGAAGCCCATGCATGGCTACTCCGGACACGCAGGCAACTATTATTGTGATTACCAGCGTCTGCCAGAGCGCAAGTGCGTCATGACCAGCCGCGGCGAGAAGTGCAAAATCGTCGGATGGACACTCCGAGAAATGTGCCACTAGGCGCTACAAGCATCCAAAGCCGTTTGAACCGACGACCCCACTCCGACGACACATGAAGGCTCCGGACCAACCGGGGCCTTTCTCGTTGCTGAGCTGCACGTCACAAATACCTGCTATCAAAAACAAAAAACGTAATCTAACAAAGTAAAGTACAGTCCGGCCTGTTCCGCTTGAAACAGAAAATTCCGAATATAATGGCTAGCGATGCTCGTGATGCTGAGAGAGCTTTGTAGTTTCTTTCAGCGCAGCACATTTAGGAGAATCACAATGAGCACGGAAAGTTCGAATGGTAGCGGAAAATCTAGCTGGCTGGATTTGAGAACGGGACTGCTGGTGGTCATGGCCGTAGCTCTCGGAGCACTGGGCAGCATGGTCATGAACGGTGATGAAATTTCAACGTCCACAGTTGTGGCAGAAGAAACCGCTAAAGCGGACGCCGTCACAGAAACCGAAAAAATTGATTGGCTGGCTGCCGCGCCCGGTCGCATCGAACCGCGCACAGGCCTGGTTCGTGTGGGCGCGCAACTCCTGGGACGCATCGCCGAAGTCACGGTAAAACTGAACGACCTAGTCGAGGAAGGCGAGCTTCTCATTCGTCTCGATGACGAAGAAGCACGCGCGCGCTTGCAAGCAGCCGAAACCGAAGCAGCCTCGCGCAAACGCGAACGCGATGCGCAATCTGCAGAACGCGGACGCGAAGATTTACGCAAGGCAGAAGACAACGTGTTCAGCGCCGAACGCGCTTTGACCAACGCCAGATTTGAGCTGGAATACGAACTGCAAGCAAAACGCAATGGCTCAGGCTCCGATGAGCGCGTGTCCGAGGCACGCAAAGGTGCCACTATCGCCAAAGAAAAGCTTCAAAAGGAGCGTGCCGCTTACGCAATCGCACAAGCTAAATCGGACGTGCCAGCGCCAAGCCGATTGGAGTCGGCACTACAAGCTGCCCGTTCCGACGTCGCTGTGGCAGAAGCCGTGCTAGAAAAAACCCGCATTCGGGCGCCAGTTGCCGGCACCATTTTGCAACTGCCCGCTAAAGTCGGCGAGATGGTTGCGCCATCTCCCGAGCAGGCCATGGTCGTCATCGGTGATATGTCTGTGGTCCGGCTCAAAGCCGAAGTCGATGAGCATGACGTCTCGAAAATCAAAGTCGGCGGCAAAGTCAAAGTCAAAAGCAATGCTTATCCAGACCGCGAATTTTCCGGCAAAGTGACAGAACTTGCGCCAAGCCTTGGCTCACCGAAGTTTGCACTGCGTGGCGCGCGTCGCCCGACCGACGTAGAAGTGTTGGAAGTGACCATCGATCTCGATGGAAGCGTTCCATTACTGCCTGGCATGCGCGCCGATGCATTCTTCGAGAAGACCGACTGAATGCACCGTCCACCGCATACGCGAGGACAAGTCATCAAGATGCTCGCGGTAGTGTTGCACCATAGGCGTGCGGCGACCGTCTTAAAGATCGAATAACAGCCAACGACATCTAATTCACGTCATCAAAACTTGAAACCGCGCGGGCAATTCCCGCGCGGTTTAATTCTTTCAAAAACAATGACTGTGAGGATTCTCACGCGATTAATCGGTAATCCACTCGGAACATTTGACGGGAACATCATTTCCCCAAGGCGCAATCGACACATTCGACGTCGAATTTTCAGGACTGCCTTCAATCAACTTGTCAGTGTAAACGAGATAAACAAGCATGTTGCGCTTGGCATCACAGCCACGAACGATCTGCATGCGCTTGAAGAAAAACGACCTACGCTGGCTGAACATTTCTTCGCCCTGCTCAAGTTTGCGCTTGAACTTGATGGGCCCATATTGGCGACACGACAGCGAGGCTTGCGAAAGCTCTTCAGCTAGACCAAGCCAGCCTTTCCATCCCCCGACTTCCGGAACGCTGAAGTGGCAAGCAACGCCCTCGACTTCCGGATCATCGAGACCGTAAGTACCGATTTTGCTGTCGGGCGATAAGAATTTCCACACCGTCGTTTTCTTGAAAATCAAATCTGGATTGTCGGCATTGGCGACCGTCGGAAGCACCGATAGAAGCGCCGCACCCATTCCAAGCAGTCCCCGACGCCAGTTGATCGTCATCTCATGTCTTCCTGTCGTTTGATGTGAAATCGCTTAGCTGAAGCTCCATCGAGCCTGCGCTGCATATGGGATATCGCAACGGGTGCGCAATCCAATTTGGTGAATCGCGCAAAAATAATTTCTCATCGAAATCCCATTAAAAAAGGCCTGTTTCACTCGGAACAGCGGGCATTTGAACCTTCCTCCATGGTGCAGCGACGGACGGTAGAACGTCCCTAAATCAGTCTTGCACAGGAGAGCCCCATGTACGGTGAAATTACCAAGTTCCGGCGCGACCTCGGTGTCGGCGTCATCAAAGCCGAAGACGGTCGCAAGTATCGCTTCGAACGCACCGCCATCCTCAATCGCCGCGACGATCTCGAAGGCTTGGAAGTCTATTTCGATCCAGCCGCTTTGAAAGCGCGCGAAGTCATTGTGCTTGCCGGTTCGCCTTGGGCAGCCTTCGGCGGCATTGGTCTTTAACCCTCAAAATACCGGAGACCGCTGCCATGACCGCCGCGCTCAACATTACCGACGTGCCATCCGTACGGCCCGAGCATCTTTACATGCCGATGCGCCACCTGATCGCGCAAGGGCGTGGCCTCGCACTGCTTAACGGCCTAAGTGACCACGATCTACGCGATCTCGACAGCGAAATTTGGGCCGGTTTCGCAGATCAACCTGAGCTTCGTCTCGCAGTCTCTCTGCGCTTTCGAGCATTGCTCCACGTGTTCGGCGCGCGCCGCTTGAAAAATCTCCTCCTGCGTCGCGGCTTCAAATTGATCGCAATGGCGATCGCTCACGCCGCAACCCAGCGCTTGAATACCAACTACGGATTTAGCGCCCAACGCTTCGTTGCTGCACTCGATATAGCTCCAGCCAGGGGTATCGCGCGCAACACGTATGACACACAACTCCCGCTCGCAGCTTAATCACGGATGCGCGCCTGTATCGCGCGGAACTGCACAACACCGCTTTCAAACTTAAGCCTGTCAACCATACGCAATTCAACACCCGAGGGCGTCATGTCAAAGTCCACTGCGAACGCAGGCTTCACAATCAAGGGCGGAAAAATCGGCATACTGCTGCTGCATCGCTTGTGCGGCACACCGGTTGAAATGCGCTTCGTTGCTAATGGACTTGCCAAGCTCGGCTACACAGTTTCGTGCCCGCAGCTCGCCGGACATTGCGGTAGCACACAGGACATCACAGCATCATCATGGGCCGACTGGTATCGCAGCGCAGAACAAGCACTCGCAGATTTGCGACAAGATTGCGACGTCGTTATCGCAGGCGGTCTGTCGACCGGCGCAGTCCTTGCCGTCATGCTGGCAGCCAAAAACCCAGATAAAGTTCAAGCCACGGCGCTGCTGGCGCCAACGCTATGGCTCAACGGCTGGATGATCCCGTGGTACGCAAAACTGTTCCGCTTCGTGGGCCAGAAGTCGATTGCCAACCTGTTCTCGTTTCCCCACCACGACCCCCACGGCATCAAAGACAGCCGCATTCGGGATTTCATTCAGAAAGCCCGCAGTTCGCGCGGAGCTTCCGAGACAGGCCACCCCGTCACGCCAGGCGGTGCCGTGTATGAGCATGGAAAATTGGTCAAAGCAGTTCGCAAACTGATGCCCAACGTCACCCAGCCAAGTCTCATCGTTCACCCGTTGGAGGACGACTACGCAGCAATCAGCAATGCCACCTACCTCCGCGACGAGCTCAAAGGCCCCGTTGACCTCGTGGTACTGGACGATTGCTATCACATCATCACCGTCGACCGGCAGCGGCACCTCGTGGTGGAAGCCATCGCCAAGTTTGCAGAAAATTTGAGCGCTCAGCTTGGCAGGAACGCTGTCCAAGAGATCAGCAAGCGCCGTGCAGTAGCGGCCTAACATCGTTAGTCAATTGATAATTATGGGAAAAATTAAAAAACTAGGCCCGCCGTTTGAACTGTTCCGGTTGGAACAGCGACCCAACCAAGTGTCAGGCATTCTCCTCTTCATAGCCGGTTAGGCCGGCGCTGAAATCTAGGCTCAAACGAAACCCGCTCTGAAACCCAGCCCTCAAGGAGGCTCCCATGACCAAGACAGCTCTCACCATCGCCGCCGCCGCTCTGATCGCCGGCTCAACATTCACCACGACGGCAGATGCCGGTGGCATCCGTGTTGGCTTTGGTTTCCCACTCGGCTCATTCGTCGCGCGTCCGCATCAGTCTTACGATGCAGCACCGAGCTACAAAGCCAGACGCCACCACAATGAAGCCGCCGCTGCGGCCCGCCAGGCCAAACGCGCAGCCGCCAAGGCTGAATATGCCGAAGCTCAACAGCGTGCTCGTAAAGCCGCAAAGCAGCAGGCTGCAGCGAAACAAGCCGCCGCTAAGCAGGCCACCATCAAGACGGCCAAAGTCGAAAGCAAATCGATCAAGTCAGATGTCGTGCCCGCAATTACGGTTCCGGCAACGCCAGTGACCCAGGTTGTTGAAACGACACAAACGGAAACAGATACGGTGCGCAAAGTCGCCATCGCCACCGAGCCTGATCCAGCCCTCAACAACACGGCTGCCGTCGATGCTCCGAAGGTCGAAAAAGCGGTTGAAGTTGAAAAAGTTGAAACAAAGGCCTCGACCAAAGAAACCGCAAAGCGCGTCTGCCGCAAGTTCTCGGCTGCCATCGCTGGATTGATCGACGTACCTTGCGAGTGAAGTTCGAAATAAAGCCCTCTCCCCGGCCCACACACCTATTCTAAGGTGTGCTCCGGGGAGAAGTTTGACTAGTAATATCCATTCGCCAGCACGATCATTGCCTTAAGGAGCACGAACGGTCATGGACATCGCTCTCAACAGCCCCGTTCAAGCCAAAGCAGCATCGCGACCAGCGCAGCGTCCTCGGGCACCTAAGCGTCGCGTCCCAATGGTGGTCAAACTGGCGTACCGCAATTTGTTCCATGACCGCTTGAGCTTCATGGTCACGATTGTCGGCATCGTGTTCTCGGTTGTCTTGGTTGCCATTCAGTGCGGCATCTACCTTGGATCCGAAAAGAAAATCGCGGCGATCCTAGATCAAGCCCCGGCCGATCTGTGGATCGTGCCACTTGGCACGAAAAGCTATGACGACCCATCGCCGCTCTCAGGCCGCGAACGACACATGGCGCTGTCGGTGCCAGGCGTTGCTTCAGCCGAAGATATGGTTGTGTCGTTTGCCCGCTGGCGCAAACCCGAAGGCGGCACAACAACTGTTCTCCTGATTGGGTCTGAACCGATCAGCGACGCGCCGCTGCCTTGGAACATCGAAGAGGGTAGCCGCAAAGCGCTAGAGGCACCCAACACAGTCGCCATCGACAAGAGCTACTTTCCAGACCTCGGCATCACGGCTGTGAACGATAATGCTGAAATCAATGGTGTGAATGTAGAAATCGCAGCCACGACCAAACGCATCCGCTCATTCACAACGCTGCCGTTTGTATTCACAAACATCGAGGAAGCGCGCAGGCTGACAGGTACATTGCAAAATCAAGCGACCTACGAGCGCATCAAACTGGCGCCCGGCGCCGACCTCGAAACCGTGCGCGCCGAGATTACGAAACGCTTGCCCGACGCCGAAGTTCTAACTCAGAACGAATTCCGCAAGCGCAGCCAAGGCTACTGGCTATTCCAAACTGGTGCAGGCGCAGCCCTCATCGCCGGTGCGGTGCTCGGCCTCATCGTTGGCATCGTCATTGTTGCGCAAACGCTCTATTCGAGTACCAAAGACCACATAAACGAATTCGCAACCTTGCGCGCGCTCGGAGCGGGCGCTGGCTACATCGTGAAGGTCATTTTATTGCAAGCAGTTCTATCGGGATTGATCGGCTTTGGCCTCGGATTTCTCCTCAGCCTCGGCGTCATCTCCGCTGCGCAAGATACGAAGTTGACCATCGTGATGACGCCTGAACTCGCCGTATCGCTATTCGCGATCACAATTGGCATGTGTATTTTTGCGGCCATCAGCGCCATCGTCAAAGTGGTACGCATCGATCCGGCTGTCGTGTTCAGTCGCTAGAATACTTGCGGAAAAGCGCTCTGCGGTTTTCCCAATGAGAAGCAGGGTACTCCTCGTCTAAGGAATTAAGTGATGTCGCAGCCAGCCAACAGCAAAGTCATCCTGGAAGCCCAGGGGATCGTCAAAGTTTTGGGCTCTGCACCCAATGAGGTGCGCGTGCTCAAGAATATTGACCTCCAACTCCACACTGGTGAACTCACGCTGATGATGGGTCCGTCAGGCTCCGGCAAAACCACCCTGCTGTCCATCCTCGGCTGTATCCTCACACCGACCGAAGGACGTCTGACCGTCGCTGGTCATCCAACCAAAAACCTCAACGCCGAAGGCTTGGCAAACTTGCGCCGCAAGCACGTGGGCTTCATTTTCCAGGGCTACAATCTTGTGCCCACGCTCACCGCCGTCGAAAACGTGATGTTGGCGCTCGACTTGCGCGATCAAAGCGGACCCGACGCCTACGACAATGCCGCTGAGGCGCTCGAAGCTGTTGGCCTCGGCCATCGCATCGAAGCCAGTCCATCGAAAATGTCGGGCGGCGAAAAACAACGCGTCGCCATCGCTCGCGCACTCGCTGGCTCACCTTCCGTCATCCTAGCCGACGAACCGACAGCAGCACTCGATGCGCAAAACGGCATGGCCGTCATGGAGCTGCTGGCCAAAGTTGCGCAGGACACCAATCGTGCAGTCTTGGCCGTTACGCATGACCATCGCACGTTGCAATTTGCCGATCGCATCATTCGCATCGATGATGGTCGGATAGCTGGCTCCGAGCGTCCCAAACTTCCCGGCGCCAAGCCCATCGAAATGCCAGCGCATTGAGATCAGTGGCTGGCTTGGTCACGATCGTGCGTAGTATGCGATTTGTTACATCCTTTGCTTATGGTTCGGTCAAAATATTCTAACTACATCAAAGACTTTGCTATTTTCAACGGCAGCCAATGCGTCGCGCACAGTGCGCGTTTGGCCATCTGGACCGACAAAACCTTTTGTGTAGGATGCCGACAAATTTCAGCTTACACACTCTCAACAAATCGAGGAATGAAGGCCGATGACGGGTTCAGAGGCGAACGGCGCCGTGGCAACTGGCAATCTGATGGCGGGCAAGCGCGGCCTCATTATGGGCGTCGCGAATAACCGATCGATTGCTTGGGGCATCGCCAAAGCAGCCGCCGCGCAAGGTGCCGAGATTGCACTCACCTATCAGGGCGACGCATTAAAGAAGCGCGTCGAACCACTGGCTGCAGAACTGGGCTCTAACGTTGTCCTGCCGTGTGACGTGACCGACGCTGCGTCCATGGATGCCGTTTTTGAAACCTTGGCCAAAACCTGGGGTCGTCTCGACTTTCTCGTTCACGCCATCGCGTTTGCCGACAAGAACGAACTCGACGGACGCTACGTCGATACCTCTGAAAAGAATTTTACCCAGAGCCTTTTGATCTCTTGTTATTCTTTCACAGCATTGGCTCAGCGCGCAGAAAAACTCATGACCAACGGCGGCTCCATGGTCACGCTGACATACTACGGTGCCGAAAAAGTCATGCCACATTACAATGTGATGGGTGTTGCCAAGGCCGCGTTGGAAGCCAGCGTCCGCTACCTAGCGTCAGATCTCGGCCGTAATAATATCCGCGTCAATGCGATCTCTGCCGGCCCCATCAAAACGCTCGCCGCATCCGGTATTTCCGATTTCCGCTACATTCTGAAATGGAACGAATACAACTCACCATTACGTCGAACCGTCACTATCGAAGACGTCGGCGCATCGGGCCTCTATCTTTTGTCTGACTTGTCACGCGGCGTGACCGGCGAGATCCATCACGTCGATAGCGGCTATCATGTCCAGGGCATGAAAAACGAAGATGCCCCCGACATCTCGGTCGTCAAGAACGATGGTACCTGATGCGCGCGGGCAGCAAGACACCCGTCTTGAAGCCCGGCATCACCTTGTATTTCGTGCGCCACGGTCAAACCGACTGGAACCGCGACGCGCGCTACCAAGGTCAGCAAGACATTCCCATGAACGAAACAGGCCGCGCGCAAGCGCGTCAAAACGGACACGCGCTCCGCGCAGTCATGGATCGGATCGCCACCGCTGATTTCGTTTCAAGCCCATTGGCACGCGCCCTTGAAACGATGACATTGATAAGAACGGAACTCGACTTACCGCCAAACGACTTTCGCATCGACGATCAATTGCTCGAATTGAATTACGGCCACTGGGAAGGCAGGCTTGCGCGCGATATCCCCATCACGGACCCGGATGGCTTCAAACAAAAGTCTCAAGATCCTTATCATTGGCGACCCATTGGCGGCGAAAGTTATGCCGACCTTCAGTCCAGAATCCAAATATGGCTCTCATCGCTCAATCGCGATACCGTAGCCGTCTCGCACGGAGGCGTCAGCCGTGTCGCGCGCGGCCTCATCCTCAATCTGGATACGAAAGACGTTCCGTTTCTCTCCGTGCCGCAAGATAAAATCTTAGTGCTGGAAAGCCGCGAAGTTAGCTGGCTTTGAAACTTACTGAGCTTGCTTTTGCTTCGCAGGAGCGGGTCGCTTTTCATTTTTATTATTTTCAGACTGGGTTTCGGAAGGCTTGGCAACATTGGCTGGCATTTGCGGAGCCATGCGTTTGACAGGCGCAACGATCGGATCGTCAGGAACTACGTTGGAGCGATCAGCGTCAGAATTCTGGACCCAGATCAAAAGTGGCTGTGAAAAACTCGTGGCCACGCCATCATGCGAAGATAACGCGACATATGCTGTCAACGTCAAACCCACCCATAACATTCGCCCATCAAGATCGCGCATAGCCGACAAAATACACAAATAAAAAGAGCCGGAGAAGCGGCTCTCCGGCTCTTCTTCGCATTCATATCGAATGCGCACTGAAAGGCTACTCGACACGAGATGCTCAATCCCGCGAGGAGTTGCCTTTTCTTCGCACCAGACAGCCATAAGACTGTCTGTGCATTACGCAAAATTTTGAACACAACAACGCGGCCCATGTGGCTTGGGAGCCGGGCCCAATAAGCGCATCACCTCTCACAATCTGCGATCTCGCGATGCGACGCGGGCTGCGTGCGGGCAGCAAATGCGTGCTCGGTCGAGTTGCGTGTGCGATGCGAACTCTCGTGGGTCGTGAAGTCTATCGCCGATCGATTGATCGCAAGCGTGGCGGAACCTACGGCGAACGCAGTACTAATAACCAGTTAATCTGCGTCGCTGACTGTTGTCACCCCCTTTGCCGACCAAGTGGGCTTGCAGGCACCTGGCAGCGCTCCTAAAGAGAGGGGTGACGCACGACGGCCACACACGCACGTCTTGGGGTTGATGCGTCGTGATGTTTTTCGATTCGCAGGTCATCAGCACGCATGTCCCACAATACTTTCGGCCATCTCTTCCGCGTGACGACCTGGGGCGAAAGCCACGGGCCTGCCATTGGTGCCATCGTCGATGGCTGTCCGCCAGGCATCGCGTTGAATGCGGCTGAAATCCAAAAGTTCATGGATAAGCGCAAGCCCGGCCAATCGCGCTTCACGACCCAACGCCGCGAAGCCGACGAAGTGCGCATCCTTTCCGGCGTATTCTCCGACGGCGACGGGCCGCTGATCACCACCGGCGCACCCATCGCGCTCGAAATTCAAAATACCGATCAGCGCTCGAAAGACTACGGCGACATCAAAGACAAATATCGACCTGGCCACGCCGACTATACCTATGACGCCAAATACGGCATTCGCGACTATCGCGGGGGCGGCCGCTCGTCCGCGCGCGAAACAGCCGCCCGCGTCGCAGCAGGTGCTATAGCGCGAAAGATCATAGAAGGCGTCACCATTCGTGGAGCCCTGGTGCAAATGGGACCGCACGCGATCGATCGCAGCAAATGGGACTGGAGCCAAGTCGACAACAATCCATTCTTCTGTCCAGATTCTGAAGCGGCCCAAGATTGGGAAACCTATCTTGACGATATTCGCAAAAGTGGATCGTCCATAGGCGCCATCATCGAGGTCGTCGCCGAAGGCGTTCCAGCAGGCTGGGGTGCGCCTCTCTATGGCAAACTCGATCAAGAACTTGCCTCTGCCATGATGTCTATTAACGCCGTCAAAGGCGTTGAAATCGGCGCGGGCATGGCAGCAGCAAACTTAACCGGCGAGCAAAACGCCGACGAGATGCGCATAGGCGCAGATGGTGCGCCGGAGTTCCTAACAAATCACGCAGGTGGAATTCTCGGCGGCATCTCGACCGGCCAATCCATTGTCTGTCGTTTTGCTGTCAAACCCACATCTTCCATTCTTTCACCGCGTCGGACCATAGACAGCCACGGCCAGGAAACCGAAATTGTCACAAAGGGCCGTCATGATCCTTGCGTCGGCATCCGCGCAGTGCCGGTCGGCGAAGCCATGATGGCGATCGTGCTTGCCGACCAATTCTTGCGCCACCGGGGCCAATGCGGCAGTTGACCACCGCAAGGCCTCTCGCTTTCATCATGAGGTAAGAAGTGTCCAAACGCATCCTATCGCTGAGCGCTGTGTTCTGTGTTGCCATCAGCGCGCTGTCCTCCACGCCCATCGCCGCCAACGACATCACAGATGCGCGCCTCAAAGCGGCAGGTACTGAGAACAACAATTGGTTGCTACACGGTCGCGACTATTCAAACCAACGCTTCTCTCCGCTCGATCAGATCGATACCAAGACCGTTAAGCGCCTCGTGCCAAAGTGGATTTATCAAACCGGCACTTCCTCGACATTCCAAACCACACCACTCGTTGCCGATGGCACGATGGTACTGTCTGCACCATTTTCACACGTCATGGCCGTTGACGCTCGCACGGGACGAGAAATCTGGCGCTACGAGCATAAGAATTCAGCCAAGAAACTCTGCTGCGGCCCAGCCAATCGTGGCGTCGCGTTGGCTTACGGCAAAGTCTATGTCGCAACAGTCGATGCGCGCTTGATTGCACTCGACCTCAAAACCGGACAACCGGTATGGGACATCCCCCTTGTCGATAAATCCGCAGCACCAACTGAAGACAATACCGTACTGGTTGGCGATGCATTGAAAGGTCAAACAGTCGGGGGCTCAACGGGCGTAGGCGCAGCGTCTGCACCTCTCGTGACTGACGGCCTTGTGATCGCGGGTATCACTGGCGTCGGTTACGGACTGCATATCGATAGTGATCGCCCAGGCGCGCCGCTCGGCGCGGTCGTCGGCATCTCAGGTCGCTTTGGACGCCCCGGATTCCTAGCTGCCTATGACGCGACGACGGGCAAAAAAGTCTGGCAGTTCGACACCACCATTGAAAACTGGGAAGGCGAATTCCGCAACACGACACTCGATGGCATGCCGATGCAGCGCGATATCGCGACCGAGAAAGCCAATGTGGAAAAAAATAAAGACTCATGGCGCTTCGGTGGTGGATCCATCTGGCATACGCCCGCACTGGATGTCGAACGCGGCGTGATTTATTTCGGTATCGGCAATCCATCACCGCAAGCAGCCGGAGACAGCCGACCGGGCGACAACCTTTACACCTCATCGCTCGTCGCGCTCGAACTGAAAACCGGAAAAGTCCTCTGGCACGCGCAGCAAATCCCGCACGATATCTGGGGTTATGACGTTGCCAGCCCACCCGTGTTGTTCGATCACAAATCCGGCGATGAAACAGTGCAAGCCATCGCTCAGGCCTCGAAACTCGGTTGGGTCTATGTCCACGACCGGCGCAATGGAAAGCTGTTATTCAAATCCGACGCCTACGTACCGCAAGAAAACATGTTTGCTTTGCCAACACCTCAAGGCATACGCATCGCACCTGGCGTCGGCGGTGGCGCGAACTGGTCGCCGGTCTCCTTCAACCCAACAAACGGAACAATTTTTGTTGCTGGCATGCATATGCCGACCACGTACCGCTCGGCAGAACTGCCTGCCGCTGACGGAAAACCGGCAGTGCCGTATATTGTTATGGACACTGAAGCCAAAGAAAAATGGGGAACCTTGAGCGCACTCGATTTGTCATCGAACGGCAAGCTCTTGTGGCAAGTCAAAACCCCCGATCCTCTTGTCGGCGGAGTCCTTGCAACGGCAGGCGGCCTCGTTTTCAATGGCGAAGGAAACGGCGATTTTGCAGCCTACGATGCACAAACGGGAACCAAACTCTGGCATTTCAATTGCGGTGCTGGCGTCAACGCCCCACCCATCAGCTACGCCATAGATGGCAAGCAATACGTCGCAGTCGCAGCAGGCGGCAGCCAAATCTGGGGCTTCCGTCAAGGCGGCGCGGTCATCGTATTCGGCTTAAATGACTAGTTTTACAATGGCATCTTACGATCGCATCGTCATTCTCACGGGAGCCGGGCTATCCGCCGAATCCGGCGTTTCGACGTTTCGCGATCCCAACGGCATATGGGCGAAATACGATTGGCGCGATGTTGCAACACCCGAAGGGTTCGCCAAAAATCCTCAAGCCGTGCATGAATTCTACAACATGCGACGCCGCTCGCATGCCGAGGTAAAACCAAACGCCGCGCATCTTGCACTCGCGCACCTAGAAGCCAATCACGGTGGCGTGACCATCATAACTCAGAACGTCGATGCATTGCATGAAGCTGCTGGATCGACGTCGCTGATCCATATGCACGGGCAAGCGTTGCAAGCTCTGTGTGCGAAGTGTCAACACCGCCATCCCTGGCGTGACGACCTTTCAATCGAGACTGCCTGTCCATCGTGCAAGGTGGTCGGAGCTATGCGTCCCGACGTCGTGTGGTTTGGGGAAATACCTTATCATATGGAGCGTATCTCCGGTGTGCTCCGAAACTGCGATCTTTTTATTTCGATAGGGACGAGTGGCAACGTCTATCCCGCAGCAGGCTTTGTCGCCGAAGCCCGCGCTAGCGGTGCCCACACAGTTGAACTCAATCTTGAACCTTCTGAGGGCGCCTCACTTTTTCAAGAAGCGATCTACGGTCCAGCCACCCAAGTCGTCCCCGCATACGTCGAAAAAATACTGTCCGCACATAATAACTATTAGCTCTTCACGCGTTTAAAAATGGCCACGCATTCAATATGCGGAGAATATTGAAATTGGTCGATGGGCGTCACGGCTTCGAGCGTATAGCCGCCATCAATTAAAACGCGTGCATCGCGCGCCAGCGTCGCTGGATTGCACGATACCGCCACAACGGTTTTGACTTTCGATTTTGCAACCATCCGCGCCTGCGCTTCTGCTCCAGCACGAGGCGGATCAAACACCACAGCATCGAAGTCGTTCAATTCCAGTGCCGAGAGCGGCTCGCGGAAGAGATCCCGCACCCGCGCCGTCACGGGCTTGATACCGGTTGCTTTCTTAACCGCAGCATTGAGCGCATCGATCGCGCGCGCGTCACTGTCGAAAGCTTGAACCTTAGCCAGCGTAGCGATGGGAAAGCTAAATGCCCCAATACCTGAGAACAGATCGACGACCGACTTCACCTTCCCGAGCGCCATCATGATATGTTCGGTCATGACGTGTTCGGCCTCGGCCATCGCTTGAATAAAAATTCCGGCCGGAAGAATAACGTCAACAGTTCCAAATCTAAGAAATGGCGGCAGCGACTCAAAAATCGTTTCCTGCGCAATACTCACGCGAGCTAATCGAAGCAGCGCCGCAGCGCGCGCAATTCGCGTTCTGACATCAGGACTGAGCGTGCGCCGAACACCGTCCAAAGTGACATCGAGCCCTGCGCCCGTCATCGTCACGCCAACTCGTACATCATCGCTCTTGGGCATTAACGGGGCTATAAATGTGCGCAACCCAGGAAGTACTGCAACGATATGAGAATCGAGAACTGGACATTCTAACAAGTCGACGAGATCGTGCGTTCCTGCTTGGTGAAAACCAATTTCGACCAACTCAGTATTTTTACGTGCCGTAAAGACTGCGCGCCGACGTAGCCCTCTAGGCCGCACTAGATCTCGAACCGGCGCATCAATCCCGCGTGCACCAAACGCAGCAATCACCTGATCGCGCTTCCAATCACCATAATTGTCGCTCGACATATGTTGGAGAGCGCAGCCACCGCAAACGCCAAAATGGCTGCAGATGGGCGTTACGCGCGAAGGACTTGCCTTCAGAATTTCATGCAATTGCATGCGCGTACCAACGACGTGAGTACGAACGCGCTCACCTGGAAGCGTGAACGGCACGAAAACCGGAGCCCCATCGCCTTCTGCAAGGCCATCGCCCTGCGCACCAACACGCACAATATCAAATTCGCGAAATTCATTCATCGCGTTGGGCACCGATTAGAAACTCCTTATTTCCTGAACCACCAAGAATGGGGGATGGTACAGTGCCTAACGTCCGCCACCCAGGCATGGAGCAAATCCAATTTGCAACATATGCAACCGATGCATCGCGCCTAGCCTCATCGCGAACGATCCCCCCGCCACCGACACCGTCTCTCCCAACTTCAAATTGTGGCTTTACGAGCGCGAGCAACCATGAACCCGGCGATGTCAGAGCCAAAGGTGCAACGAGTACTTTCGTCAATGAGATGAAACTGACATCGGCGACAATGGCGTCGATACGATCTGGAACAAGTTTTTCATCGAGCAATCGGGCATCCTGCTTCTCTAAAGACACCACACGGACATCATGAAGTAGAGATGTATGCAATTGCTGGTGACCAACATCGACGGCATAAACACGCTGGGCACCACGCTCCAACAGAACTTGCGTAAATCCACCCGTCGATGCGCCAATATCAAGTGCCACGCTTTGGCATGGATCGAAGCCAAAATGGTTGAGCCCAGCAATCAGCTTCTCTGCACCACGTGACACATACTTTGGAGCATCATCAGCCAAAGATACGATTGAACTGCAACAAAACTCTTGACCTGGCTTCACGCAAGGAACGCCGTTAACGGTAACAAAACCTCGCAAGATAAGGTCCCGCGCCTTGGATCGCGTCTGCGCTAGTCCAAGCGCCACTAGCCTTGTGTCTAAGCGTGAATGTCCCATATCAAAAGCTAGAACTGACCTCATTACCAGCGTATGGCGTCGTTATGATGGGTTCACCGCACCATTTGCAACATGAAGATGAATTCTAACTCTCACACCCACCCCTAAACCATAAAGTCAGGAGCCTACGCATGAACCGCAGAGACGTTGTGAAAACCATCGCCGCGACAGCCGCAGTAGCAAGCACAGCCAAGTTTTCAGCTTTGGCGTTTGCAGATGAAACAGCTGCGACCTTCACCTTGCCGCCGCTTGGCTACGGCTATGACGCGCTTGAACCGCACATCGATACAGCGACGATGAAAGTGCATCACTCTGGCCATCACGCAGCCTTTGTGAAAAATCTCAATGGCCTTGTCGAAAAAGTGCCCGATCTTAAAACTAAAAAAATCACAGAAATCTTATCTGACCTGTCTATTGTTCCAGAAGATAGCCGCACCGCCGTCCGCAACAATCTCGGCGGTCACTTCAATCATACGTTCTTTTGGGACCTCATGACGCCGGGCGGCGCAAAGGGACCGTCAGCCGATCTCAAAAGCGCGATTGACGCCACGTTCGGTTCGCAAGAAAAAATGATCGAAGACGTCAACAAAGCCGCTTCAACGCGCTTTGGATCAGGCTGGGCTTGGCTCGCCGTCGACGAAAACAAAAAGCTGGTTGTCTTCAGCACCGCAAATCAAGACACGCCGCACATGGACATGGCGGCAAAACCGGTCATCGGTATCGATGTCTGGGAACACGCCTACTACCTGAAACACATGAACAAGCGAGCCGACTATCTCAAAGCGTGGTGGAACACAGTCAATTGGGACAAAGCTGCAGAAAATTTCAAAACGGCATCGACTTGATAAACCACTCGGCATCAACGGCGCGATCATCGCGCCGTTGATGATATCTCACTTCAAGCATCGTTGATCGCATATCGTCCTGGACCATTCGCAAATAGCAACACAAGACCGCCGGCTATCGCGAGATTTTTCATAAACATCACGGTCTGCATTTGATCGCCGAAGTTACTGTGGAACACGCCCGCTGCGACCAGCGTAAACCCTGCTAGTGCTAAAGCTGTCCACCTAGACATGAATCCGGCCAGGATCAAAAGCCCGCCACCGAGTTCAAGCGCAATGACTGCAGGCAGCAATGCACCAGGAATCCCAAACTGTTCCATATAGCCAACTGTGCCGTCATATCCTGAAATTTTACCGTAGCCTGCCATGATGAAAATAATGGAAAGTAATATGCGCCCGACAAGACTTGCGAATGCGTTCATGAGTGGTCTCCTAAACAAATTCTAGTAACTATAGCCGCATCATCTATTCTGGATCGAATGGACCTGCACTCTTGGGCCGACTGTCAGAACCGATCGTCAGTTTCTCGACCTTCGCTTCGGCCTGCTTTAACAACCGATCGCAGTGGTCACGAAGCGCTTCACCGCGCTCATAAATCGAAATGCTTTCCTCCAGCTCAACATCGCCGCGCTCAAGCCGACCGACAATTGCTTCAAGCTCCTTCAAGGCGCGCTCAAAGGTCATATCTTTAATATCGGCATGCGCTTTAGAAACTGGCTTCGGCGTTGTCATCCGTACTGAACCTTCTCGGCGCTATTGAAGTGAACATCGCCTACATACGTTGGCTATGTTCCCATCTCCATAAGCGTTTTAACGTGAACCGCAACTGACCTTGCAAGTCCCGTCAGATCATATCCACCCTCCAACATCGATACGACGCGGCCACGACCGTGTTGACGGGACACTTCGCACAGTTGCTCGGTCGCCCAAAGAAAATCGGCCTCAACAAGCTTTAATCCGCCCAAAGGGTCGCGCTCATGCGCATCGAAGCCCGCCGAAATAATCACCAAATCCGGAGCAAAATTTTTGAGTGGCCCAATGATACGCTCTCGAAATGCCAGTTCGAAATTGTCGCGCCCATCACCCGCACTTAAAGGCGCGTTGAATATATTACCAACGCCAACTTCACCTTTGGCACCTGTACCAGGAAACAAGGGCATTTGATGCGTAGAACCATAAAAGAGATTTTTATCACTCCAAAAGATCTCTTGAGTGCCATTGCCGTGATGGACATCGAAATCGACAACGGCTACGCGCTCAGCACCATGCTTCGCGCGTGCATAGTGCGCAGCAACCGCCACATTATTGAACAGACAAAATCCCATAGCTTTGTCGCTCTCAGCGTGATGACCAGGAGGCCGCACCTGACAAAACGCATTATCCGCTTGACCAGAAAACACAGCATCAACCGCGTCTAGCCCGGCACCGACCGCGCGGCGGGCGGCTTCCCATGTACCCGGCGAAACAACGGTATCGCCATCGATCCGCTCCAAACCCTGAGTATGACCGAAAGCGACGGATCGCATGGCCTCCAAATGCGCCCCACGATGCGCCATGACGATGTATGTCGCATCATCCTCACGCAAAGGTGCATCGCGACGCACGAGGTCTTTGTATGCGTCATGCGCCAAAATCTTATCGATGACGCGCATGCGATCGGGACGCTCCGGGTGTCCCGGCCCCGTATCGTGAGCGATGAAAGAAGGGTGAGTAAGCAGCAAAGTTGTCATGAAAAAATTGTCTTGCCTAGAGTGAGGCTCTCGAGAGCATTTTCAAGTCACTAATTTCGCGCACCACTCGCCAATTCCGACACACGCGCGATTCTCACACCTGGAGGCGGCTTACTATCGGCCGGTACAAAAAAATCAGGCGCGAGTGGCATCGAGCTATCGATGCGATAATTCTCGAAATCCTTGATACCACCGACTTCATAGAGAAATGTATCGTCGATCAAAAACTGTCCCGTGAAAGTCCGCGATGGCTGGGAAAATATAAGATGCGCTGCATCCGCCATAATCTCAGGCGTTCGGCTCATCCGCATAAGCTTGTCGCCACCGAGCACGTTTCGAATTGCGGCAGTGGCAATGGTCGTTCTCGGCCACAATGCATTGACTGCAATGCCATCGCGTTTCAGTTCTTCAGCAAGGCCAAGTACGCACAAGCTCATGCCATACTTCGCTATGGAATACGCGACGTGACCCGCGAACCATTTCGGATGTAAATCGAGCGGCGGCGACAACATTAGAATATGTGGATTTTTCGAACGTCGCAGATGTGGCAAGCACGTTTTTGAAACCAAAAATGTGCCCCGTGTGTTAATGGCAGACATCAAGTCGAAACGCTTGAGATCCGTTTGCTCGGTCGCGGTCAAAGAAATTGCACTTGCATTGTTCACGCAAATATCGATACCTCCGAATGTAGCCACCGTTAAATCTACAGCGCGCTGCACTTGATCTTCGTGGCGAATGTCGCAAACAATCGGCAGAGCAATCCCGCCTGCATCTTGTATCTCAGCAGCGGCTGAATGAATTGTGCCTTCCAATTTTGGGTTTGGATCGGAAGTCTTTGCGGCAATGGCTACCCGTGCACCATCACGCGCAGCTCGTTTTGCAATTGCCAGTCCGATCCCTCGGCTCGCACCTGTAATAAAGAGCGTTTTTCCTTTGAGAGTTTGCTTGGTATCCGCGGCCATCTTCGGGTCCTTCTGTGCGGTATTAAACAATTATATTTTAATCAGATGCGAGGGAAACGCGAGAGGGGTGTTCAAGCAAACTGGAGTAACGAGCCCATAAATTTGGGTCAAATATGCGGGCTGAGCGCTATATATTTTTCTGCGTCGGTGCATGGCTGAAGCGGGGCGGACGCTTTTCGATAAAAGCCTGAAACGTCTCCATAGCTTCTGGCGACGCAAGTCGGTTACGAAAAATATCTGCCTCACGCTTGATGCAGGCCGATATCTCTTTTGCGTCGCCCTTAAGAAGCTGTCGAGCTAACGCCAACGCTTTAGGCGGCTTCGACGCGAGTCGGCTTGCTGCAGCCATCACGGCGGATTCTATTTTGTCCGCTTCTAATATCTGATTGACAAAACCGCACTCGCGCGCGCGTTCGGCAGAGAACGTTGCACCGAGCACAAGCATCTCGAAGGCGCGCTGATACCCCATAACTCTCGGCATGAGCAGACTAGAACCAGCTTCTGGCACCAAACCTAAATCGAGGAACGGCGTTGAGAATTCCGCAGCAGGCGTCGCGAATACAAGATCGCAATGAAACAAGAGAGTCGTGCCAATACCGATGGCCTTACCATCAACGCCCGCAAGTAGTGGCTTCTGGATTAAAGGCAGGAGCGAAATAAAGCGCAGAACATCACGTCCAAGTCCATTTTCATTTTTTGAAGTTTGCAAAAAATCTGAGATATCGTTCCCCGCAGAAAACACTCCGCCTGATCCAAGAATCACATGTGCAGCAACGTCCTCGTTTGCATCCCCCGCCTCCAACGCATCCGTGAGCAACGCGTACATCTCACCAGTGAGTGCATTCTTCTTGTCTGGCCGCGTGAGACGCAAAACTTGGATAGCGCCATGTTGACGAATGTCTACATCTGCACTCATTGAAATACCTCGTGACTTGGAGCAACGAGCACGGCGTCTGCACCACTGACAACGCTCTCCGCAAGCCCATGGCAAGCTGGCAGACATTGTTCGGCGAAAAATCTTGCAAGCGTTCCCGACGACACGGATGCATCCTCTGAGATTGCAGCCTTCGCCAAATACGCAGCGCCTGCGGTCAAACCGAACAGTCGTGCATAAGGGGTTGCACCAGCCAATGCGGACTCTGGCGAAGTTTCTAGCGTTCGCAAAAGCCATTCCGTGGCACTTTGCAAAGCTCGAATGGCCTCAGCGAGCCGCTCTGCCGTACGCCCCAACTCTAAGCGATTGGACGCACGCACATCGCCAGCAATACCAGCCAATTCGAGAATGTAAGAATTGACTACGGCACCATGATCGAGTGGCAACTTACGCGTTACGAGGTCGATAGCCTGGATACCATTTGTGCCTTCATAAATCGGCAATATGCGCGCATCACGGTACAACTGCGCAGCACCGGTCTCTTCGACATATCCCATGCCGCCATGCACTTGAATGCCAAGCGAAGCCATCTCAACCGCAACGTCCGTTGAAAACGCTTTAGCCACCGGCGTCAACAAAGCCGCGCGATGACCCGCCGACTGCCTTTCCGCCTCCTCTCGACTCAAGTGCGCAACGTCTTGGGCATAGGCGGTGGCAAAGCAAATCATGCGTGCCGCATGGGTGAAGGACTTCATCGTCAGCAGCATACGCCGCACATCCGCATGTTCGATGATAGCACTTGAACGGGCATGTGAATCAGAAAGGCTGCGACCTTGCCGACGCTCTTTGGCGTAAATCAGCGCACGCTGCGTTGCAGCCTCGGCAAGCGCCACGCCTTGCATACCGACCGCAAGCCGCGCTGCATTCATCATGACAAACATAGTTGCTAGGCCACGGTTCTCTTGACCGACCAGATATCCCGTCGCTCCGCCTTTCTCGCCAAACTTCATGACGCATGTCGGGCTCGCCATGATACCGAGCTTGTGTTCGACACCTGCGCAAATCACATCATTGCGCGCACCGAGCGACCCATCCTCATTGACGAGAAACTTTGGCACCAAAAATAATGAAATTCCGCGCGTACCCTCAGGCGCGTTAGGCAACCGCGCCAGGACGAGATGAATAATATTTTCAGTCAGGTCATGCTCGCCAAAACTAATAAAAATCTTCGTGCCCGAAATGGCATACGTGCCATCGCCCTGCGGTATAGCCTTAGTGGTCAAAGTTGACAGATCGGAACCCGCATGGGGCTCCGTCAAATTCATGGTCCCCGTCCATTTTCCCGAAACCATATTTGGCAAGTATTTGCTTTTGAGTTCCTCGCTGCCGCCCGCCTCAAGTGCGTGAATGGCACCCTGCGTCAACAATAGGCATATGCCAAAGGCAGTGTTGGCCGAGTTCCAGATTTCTCCAACAGCAGAGGCAACAACTTGCGGCAAGCCCTGCCCACCATACGCTTCGGGACATGGCAAAGCCGCCCACCCTGCATCAGAGAATTTGCGATAGGCATCTGGAAAACCGTCCGGCGTTCTGACGTCCTCTCCTATCAATTTAGACCCAGCGCGGTCTCCAGGCCAATTCAAGGGCGCCAGCACGTCGCTACTGAACGCACCCGCTTCCGCAAGAACTGCTTCGATCGTTTCTATTTCGAGACCTGGATAGAGACCGTTTGCCATACTCTGTTGGAGTTGCCCGGCGACCTTGAGGGCAGACATGATGTCGTCTAAAGGAGCTTGATAGGTCATTGCTGTCTCTGCGTTTCCCCGACCAAGCGACGTCACTGCTTTTACAATCAACGGTCCGCCAGGTGAGCGTGAAGACTATGCCGAACACGGACCCAAGCAAACTATTTGATGAAGCTTGCCATGCAAATCCACGGCAAGCCGATATGAAAGCCGTTGACGAGGCAGCAGTACTGCTGCGTTCGGGTGCACTCGTCGCTTTCCCCACCGAAACTGTCTACGGGCTAGGAGCGGACGCCACTAACGGCGAAGCTGTGGCTCGAATTTTTGAAGCCAAAGGCAGACCGCACTTCAATCCTTTGATTGTTCACGTACCAGACATTGCAGCCGCTCAAAAGATCGCACAGATGTCACCAATTGCGCTGCAATTAGCAAAATCATTCTGGCCCGGCCCGTTGACGCTTGTCATGCCTCGTAGCGAGAATTTTTCTACGGATTCAGAGCCCATATCGGACCTCGTGTCTGCAGGCTTGCCAACACTTGCAATCCGTATCCCTGACCACCCGATTGCACAGGCGCTCCTCAAAGCAACCGGTCGACCACTCGCTGCACCATCGGCAAATCGCTCCGGACATGTCAGCGCGACGCGCGCCGCACATGTCGCGAGCGACTTGGGCAATCGAGTGGGCATGATTTTAGACGGCGGTCCGACAGCTCATGGGCTGGAGTCAACCATACTTGCAGTCACCAACGATGACATCGTTCTGTTGCGACCAGGGGCTGTCCCCATCGAAACGCTCGAAGCTATTGCAGGGCGAACAATCCCAAAAGCTAAATTGAAATCTGGAGAGGCTCCGACCTCATCGGGCCAGCTCGCCAGTCACTATGCAACGCGCGCGCAATTGCGACTCAACGCATCGAGCGCCAACGCCGGTGAAGCATTGTTGGCTTTTGGTCCTCAGCCGCCGGATTGCTCTGGACCAACCATCAACCTCAGCCCGTCAGGAAACATGATTGAAGCTGCGGCTGCGTTGTTCGCAGCCTTGCGCAGCTTGGACACCACGGGCGTAGTCACTATTGCAGTGATGACTATCCCCGACACAGGTCTTGGCGCGGCGATTAACGACAGGCTGCAGCGCGCCGCTGCGCCACGATGAATTGCTCGTCAAAGACGATAAAGTCAGCCGCCGGAAACACTGATAATTCTATGCACGATGGGACCCAGCATAGGATTATCCATCGCATAGATATCGAAGTCTTCGCGCAAACTCTGGGTCAGCGATGACAGATGCGGCGCGTAGGCCCAAACCGCAGCGTACATCAGCAAAGTCGTGACACCGTTAACGATCACATACCGACGCAACATCTACCAAGCCCCGTGAGACACCTATTTACGCTTTTTTAATCAAAGCACAGGACGTCGGGCAGCTCAAGGCTCGCAAGCCACAAACTATCGAAGTGGTGAAGGCGGAGAATAGCCTGATCAGGCGCTTATCGAATGGGCGTCGCTGAGAGCGGAAACCACCGGGTCGATCTCAAACTATGCCTCATACGAAGCGCTGGTTTCTCAACCCATAGCCACGACATGAGCGCAATCGGCATAACCAGCAACATGGTCAGCGAGCTCAGCACAATCGGAGCGATGCCTGGCATCTGGCTAATCATCGTTTGCTGTAATGGCCCCGCATAAATATAAACGCCATAGGATAGGTCCATACGATTGGCGAAGGCGCGTAATGGCCCGAAAGTTTTCGTCGCTCCATAAAACGCCAAATATCCAAGCGACAGCGCTGATCCCAGTTCAGCCATGTTGGTACCGCGCGAACAAATGAATAATGCGCACATCGGCACGACGAGCCAACCACTCAAGATCAAACGATGTCTCAGAAGGTAAGCGAGCACGCCCGTGCCGAAAAACACTGAAAAATATCTCAGGGAATCCGTGAAGGCATAACTCTGCTTGAGCGCTGGCGGATTGCAAAAAATGACCAACAAAAACAGCGCCAATCCTAATGCGACCAAGGCGCGCCGACGCGGATCAAAAAGGCCAAAGCAGCCAGCCAGCGCCAAAACGGCGTAACACAACACCTCGTATTTCAATGTCCACAATGATGTGTTGACGCGACCTGATAAGGGCGTGCTCTCAAATACCCCAGGCAATGTCGCAGCGCCTGTCGATAGCGACAATGTTTTAGCCAGATAAGCGAACAATCCAGCATCTAAAAAATAGCCATTGACAGATAAACTGGTCATGGCGGGTCCTAGGACCAATGCTGTGAGCGCAACGCACACGATCAGTGCTGGAAAAATGCGCAAAACGCGAGCGGCAGAAAAATCCAAAACCGATGAACTGTCTTGGAAACTTTTTGCAACCAGCAGACCGCTCAAAACAAAAAACACTTGTACGGCATACTCACCCAGTGAGCGTCCAGTCAGGTCATTCAACGGTTCAGCCGCCATAGAGCCGCCGAGATACTGATAGCTGTGCGATACCAGCACGAGAAGTGCCAGCACCAAGCGGACCAAGCCAAAGCTATTGTGATCGGGCGTCATAATCGCGCCCAGACGCGGAGCTTCATTGAGTCTCAAATTAAGAAAGTTAAGCATTTTCATCGCCGAATAGTTGCTTGGTGACCCACACACGCACCATCCGTGCCATTTGAGTTAACGGGACCCGCAGATGACATGATTGCGCGCCCTCACCCTGCGAGCAGCCTCGTGGGCAACGGCTGCACAATCGCGCCTGTAAATTGACGATTTGAAACCCGCAAACAAAATATCGACCTACATTCCAATGACGAATGGCGCGACCTTACTCGTATAGAATTTCCGCAGTCTGAGCTCCGCCTCGTTCCAACAGTTGGAATTCGGTGCTAAAGTCTTTTCATGAATCAATGTCAGAAAATGACGTCTCGAAAAGATGCAAAACGTCAGGCGTTTTGCAGCATCATCGCGATCACAATATCTTGGCTTGCTGTCCTGCCCGTACAGGCCGCACCGGATACAAAACCCTACGACGAAAAACTCATGCGTCTGTCCGAAATTCTTGGCGCGGTTCATTATCTACGTGAACTTTGCGGGGCCAATGAAGGGCAATATTGGCGCGACCGCATGCGTGATCTGATCGACGCAGAATCGGCTACAGCCTTGCGCCGCGCACGGCTGACACGCGCATTCAATCAAGGGTATCGCAGCTACAGCCGAACCTACAATACGTGCAGCCCATCAGCTCAAACGGCGATCACACGGTTTCTTGGCGAAGGCGCTGAGCTGTCAGAAGGTTTGGTCAAAGCATTTCCAAACTAGTCCATTCATCAAAACGCACGATTGCTAGGCAAAATATTTTTTAACTCGTGATAATTTTCTCTGGCTCGTGCAGCTCACACCCAGCCTGATTTGAATACACCTTCGACAATCAAAATGGCCCCAAAACCTACCAATAAAACACCTGCGACGCGATTCACGGTGTGCAGTCGTTCGGCGTCAATTAAATGCCGATAGCGCGAAATCAGGTTTGAAAGCGCAAACCACCAACACAAACTGCCCGCCATGATCGCGGCCACCATCAAAAGCACGTCGATCGTCGAATTCACTTCGACAAACGTACTAACACCGCCAAAAATAGCGAAAAGACCAAGCACCGCGCCGGGATTGGTAATGGTGAGAAAGAACGTCTGCGGAATATCCCAAGCATAGTCTTTTAAAGTAGCAGCGGATTGATCATGCCCAACCTCAACGCTCACACGCGGCATCGTGTAATAAAGCTTCAAACCAAACGCGACAAACGCCAAGCCGCCAATGATTTCGATAATCATGCGATGCGATTGGAAAGCACCAGACACGGCACCCACACCTAGGCCAGCAAAAAGTGCAATCAAGCCATCGCCCATCACAGACCCGATACCAGCAGCCATTCCTCCCCAAAAACCGCGTTCGATAGCACGCTGGATGCACAGCACATTGACGGGGCCAACAGGTGCCGCAACCAAAATGCCGATAATCAAACCGATAGGGATGATGAGTGGATTAGGAATATAGTCCATCAGTTCTCTGTGTTTGCGAACCGTTGGCTCGTCATGGTCCTGATATGGTCTATGCGTAACGCACAGTCCTCAATATTATTGATGCGCACGCACGAAATGCAAAAATTGCAGGTGCTACGCATTGAACGGATGAGGAAGTTGATCAACTGTTCCGACTTGTAAGTTGGATTGTTAGCGATGTCGATATCTGAAGCCGTCGCATCAGTGACTATCAAAGAAAATCTGGCCACTTAGGTGATTTCAAGTGTACTTCGGCAGTGAGAGCGTCGATGAAATCGAGCCGCGCTAAGTTGCCACGCTATCAAATTCAAACCGGCTATAAGCACACTGCTCGTGGTGCAAAATTCTGAGCGCAACTAGAATGCCGACAGGGTGAATAGAATTGCCTGATCCCATCGATCCACACAACACTCAGAAAACATGAAAAAATAGTTGCCCCTTCAAAATCGAACCCTCTGGCAATGTCCGATCAGAAACAGGCCCCGCGCACGAAAATAGTGCAAGGCTTTGTGATGTGACAAACCTACCAAATCGCAGGCATAGGGGTTGGTGATCGACGCATTTTCTGATTAAACGGTGTTGATATTTCAGTTGAACACCGAGGTTTAGCGTCATGAAGATACTTTCCGTTGCAGCCTTCGCCGTTATGGCGATTGGACTAGCAACTCCAGTCCAAGCCTTCCATCCCATGGAAGACACATACGGCTACGTCGCACCAAAAAAATTCAAGCGCGGCCAGAAGGTCGAGCCGACAGCAACTGAGAGTTGGTTCAGCAGCTCAGAGCCATCCGCGTTAGAACCACTGAGCCGCAAAAAGAAATCGAAAAAAACAGCCCGCGGTCCAGCCAAAATGGATGGCGGCGGCAAGCCCTACATTTCGCCAGTTAAACCAAAAACGGTTTCATTCCCTAACAGTTACGGTTCGGGTACAATCGTCATCGATACAGCATCGCGTCGCCTCTATTACGTGCTCTCGTCTTCATCCGCCTACAGCTATCCTATCTCAGTCGGCCGTCAGGGCTTCACATGGACCGGCACCAAGTCGATCACGCGCAAAGTGTCGTGGCCAGATTGGCGACCACCGGCAGAAATGTTGCAACGGCGTCCAGACTTGCCAGAATTCATGACCGGCGGTGTTCGCAATCCGATGGGTGCAGCCGCTCTGTACCTCGGAAGTTCGCTGTATCGCATTCATGGCACCAACGACGTTAAAACGATTGGCCAAGCCGCATCATCAGGGTGTTTCCGCATGACAAACGGACATGTCATGCACCTGGCTCAAATCGCAGGTGTCGGAACCACAGTTCGCGTTTTGAATCGGTTGCCATCGAACATCGCACGCTCTGCTAAAGCAGGGTACGACGGCTAAAATCGATCTGATGATAGTGAAAAACCCCGATCCATTTTTTGGGTCGGGGTTTTTATATTACCGAGCACTTGCTTCGAGAAAGCGTACAGGTTCGCCACAAGCGCCATCGAATATTTCGCCATCCCACATCACACGATGTCCGCGCACGATCGTACCCACCGGCCATCCCATCACGGACACACCATCGTAAGGCGTCCATCCGCACCGGCTTTCGATCCAATCATTGGTAATCGTCACACGACGTTTCAAATCGACAATCGACAAATCCGCATCGTAACCGACAGCAATACGACCTTTGCCGATTACGCCGAATAACCGCTGAGGGCCGTGGCTGGTCAAGTCCACAAGCCGCTGCAATGACAACCGTCCCGCATTGACATGATCAAGCATGATCGGCAGCAGCGTCTGCACACCGGTCATACCGGAATGTGTATCGGGATATTCATGATCCTTCTCGCTGCGAAGGTGTGGTGCATGATCCGATCCGAGGACGTCCACGATCCCCGATGAAAGCGCCGCCCAGATTGCCGCCTTGTGACGTGCATCCCGAACGGGCGGATTCATTTGCGCATAGGTGCCAAGCCGCTCGTAGCACTCCGGCGCTTCGAGCGTGAGATGATGCGGCGTCACTTCGACCGAAGCATAATCCTTATGGTCTGATAAAAACGCCATCTCCTCAGCGGTTGAAACATGCAAAACGTGAACGCGCTTCTTGTGTCTTTCAGCAAGACCGACAAGTCGCCTCGTTGCGATCAGCGCCGCTTCAGGATCACGCCACTCCGGATGCGATGACGGATCCCCCGCACGCCTCAAACCCATGCGAGATTTTAGGCGTGCTTCGTCTTCGGCGTGAAAGGATGCACGTCGAGAAATACTTGAGAGAATACGATCTAGCGTTGCCTCGTCGTCGACCAGGAGATCACCCGTTGACGACCCCATAAACACTTTGATGCCAGCGGATGCTTCAAGTCGCTCTAATGTAGGAATGTCGCTGACATTGTCGCGCGTGCCGCCGACAAAAAAAGCAAAATCGCAAAACATACGCTTGCGTGCACGACGCACTTTGTCTGCCAATGTCTCAGCAGTTGTCGTAAGCGGCTTAGTGTTGGGCATTTCAAAAACGGCGGTCACGCCACCAGCAACCGCTGCTCGACTGCCCGTTTCCAGATCCTCTTTATGATCGAGGCCTGGTTCCCGGAAGTGCACTTGGGTGTCGATGAATCCTGGCAGGATGTGCAAACCTTTGGCATCGATACTTTGCTTGCTGCGGGTTGATCCAAGCGCCCCGATGGCCGCAATCCGACCGCTCTTAATTCCTATATCGCGAACGCCCTCTCCTTCGTGATTGACGACCACACCGCCTGAAATCAAAAGGTCGAAAGCTTGTTCCATATGCGCGATAATCCTAGCAGCTTGCGTTCAGCTATCGACCCGCATACGTAACTCCTTAGACCTTTGCAATCCAAGTGAGAGATATGACCGGCGGAAAGCTTGCTCGGCTGCCAGATCGCGGCACCGTTTCGATCAGCGGACCGGATTCTGCCAAATTGCTCCAGGGGCTCATCACCCAAGATATGGATGACCTGAAGAAAAATCCGGCATTGTTCGCGGCACTCCTGTCGCCGCAAGGAAAAATCCTATTTGAATTCTTCATCTTGCCGACCCCTACCGGCTTTATTCTGGATGTCGCGCGTGAACGCGCGCCAGATCTCGTCAAGCGACTGACGATGTATAAATTACGGGCAGACGTCGAAATTTCCGACCAAAGCCAGCACTGCAAAACGTTTGCATATTGGGGACACGATTCAGTCCCCAGATCAATGATACAAGGCGCGGTGTCATTCGCCGACCCACGTCGCCCGGCTCTTGGTTTTCGCATTTTGGCGGATGCCTCACAAGACATCGAAACATCGACAATCACGACGGTCCCCGCAAGTGATTACGATGCACTGCGTGTCGCTCTCATTGTTCCGCAGGGCGGCTATGACTACGCCTTCGCAGATATCACACCGCACGAAGCCAACTTCGATCTGCTCAACGGCGTATCGTTTACAAAAGGCTGCTATGTGGGACAGGAAGTTGTCGCCCGCATGCACAACAAGACGGTCATTCGCAAACGCATTGTGCAAGTGATCGCAACTTCATCGCTAACAAGCGGAAGCGATATCTTACTTGGCGAAGCAGTGATCGGAAAAATCGGTACCGTTGATGGCAACACTGCCCTTGCCTTACTGAGATTAGATCGCGCACTTGAGGCCGCAGAGAAGGGTCTCCAAATCACCGCCGGGGATAGCCCTTTGACGATAGAACAGAATGCATTGGAGAGCTACCGCGCAGCAGCGGTCGCGCGCAGCGCACACTCAGATCTGCCCAGATGACATCGACATCTAAAATTAAGCGCTGCCCTTGGCCGGGTATCGAAGATCCCACCTACCGCAAATATCATGACGAAGAATGGGGCGTCCCGCTGACGGATAGCCGTAAACTTTTTGAAAAACTGGTGCTCGAGGGTTTTCAGGCTGGGTTGTCCTGGCTAATCATCCTCAAAAAGCGTGAGAATTTCCGCAACGCCTTTCATCAATTCGATGCCAAGCTTATTGCCCGTTACAATGACAAAGATATCAAGCGGCTGATGAACGATGCCGGCATCGTACGCAATCGCTTAAAAATCGAAGCGACAATTGATAATGCGAAGGCCTATCTTGAGCTTGAAAAGCGCATGCCTTTTGCTCATTTCATCTGGAGCTTTATCGATAACAAGCCCCGCCAAAACAAAATTAAAGCAGGATCGTTAGCACCTGCATCTACAGATCAATCTAAAATTCTCAGCAAAGCACTCAAGTCAGAGGGCTTCCGCTTCGTCGGACCGACCACCGTCTATGCCTTCATGCAATCGTCAGGCATGGTCAACGATCATGTGATGACGTGTTCACGCTACAAGCAATGCAAAAAGTTACAAACAGAACTGAAAATTCCGGGTCGATGATGGCTGGACAAAATCCGCCTCGCGCGTGGCAACGCATGCTTTCTGGCCGACGCCTCGACCTACTCAACCCATCGCCCATCGATATTGAAATCGAAGACATCGCGCATGGCCTCGCCCGCGTTGCGCGCTGGAACGGCCAAACACTTGGGCAACACGCGTTCTCCGTTGCTCAGCACTCACTACTCGTGACCGACATTGCTGCGCACTTAAATCCCACGTTCTCCAACATGGAACTGCGGGCCGCACTGCTCCATGACGCACCAGAATATGTGGTCGGCGATCTCATCAGCCCATTCAAATCGGCGCTCGGCATCGACTACAAGGCATTCGAAATTAAACTTCTGGAAGCCATCCATCAGCGCTTCGAAATAAGTGCGCTATCCGAAAACATAACTGCTGCGATCAAGAATGCTGACCGTGTGGCCGCATACTATGAGGCCACACGCTTGGCTGGTTTTGAGGTATCCGAAGCCGAAATTTATTTCGCACACCACAGCATCCCAAATGACCTCAGCGCGAAACTCGATACGTTGACACCATGGCCATCTCACCAAGCCCAAAGCCTTTTTATTGAGCGTTTTCGAACATTGGCGGCCGCTTAAATTGGGACGATAATGCGGCAATAAACGGGCTTTTATTGCAACAGTTACTCTGAAAATCGCCATGATCGACCTCTAGCTCAACATATGGGGAGCACGGGGATGACACGTAATGAACATGGAACTTTCTGGACGTAGAAAACCGTCCTCTGAGAAATTACTCCGCGAGTCTGGCGATGAAGTGCCCGACGCGACAGCGGTAGGCATCGGACTGAACGCAGCTATCATCGCTGTGCTCGAAGACGAGCCTGTCGCACTTGCTGTGCGTGGTGATGCCGACAGTGGAGGTGCTACCGATGCTCTTCCATTCGGCCCTTTCAATCCACGCGAACATCGAACGCTGGAAGGTGGCTTGCGTGCATGGGTGCGCGATCAGACAGGCCTCGATCTAGGCTACGCTGAACAGCTCTACACGTTTGCTGATCGCGGACGCCACATTGAGCCTGGCGATTCCAGCCCGCATGTCGTTTCTATTGGCTACCTAGCACTGACCCAAGCCAGCGGACAACACGGCTTGACCAATGGCGTGTGGCGCAGTTGGTATCAGTACTTCCCATGGGAAGATTGGCGACGTGGACGCCCAGAGATTATCGTTCGCGAGATCGAACCTCGACTGAAGGCATGGGCCGAGCAACCGCAAGCCGCAACGACGCCTCAACGCCCAATCGCACGTGCCGATCGCGCGCGCATTTGTTTTGGTTTGGACGGTGCAGCTTGGGACGAAGAAAAAGTTCTTGAGCGTTTCGAACTCTTGTACGAAGCAGGCCTCGTCGATGAAGCCTTACGCGATGGTCGTAGCGCTGCTCAGAATTGGCCAGACCGCGTGCGTCTTGGATTACCGATGCAAACGGACCATCGCCGCATTCTTGCGACAGCTATCGGTCGCACGCGCGCGAAAATCAAATATCGGCCAGTCATCTTCGAACTGATGCCTGATGAGTTCACGCTGTATGAATTGCAAAAAACCGTCGAAGCAATCTTAGGACCGCATTTGCACAAACAGAATTTCCGCAGATTGGTTGAAGGCGCTGGATTGGTCGAGCCGACGGGTGATGTCAAAACGCGAACCGGTGGGCGTCCTGCAAAGCTGTTCCGTTTTCGTCGCGAAGTTTTGCTCGAACGACCAGCACCAGGTGTCCGCGTATCCGCACCGCCAAGCCGTAGCTAAGCTTGCTTATTTTTTGCGCGGACACTGGAAAAGCGCTCATCGTTACATTAGATTACATGTGTTCAGGAATGCTCAGATAGAGCATTTCTGAACACAACTCTCCGGCATGATGGCCGGCAAGTCGTCTGCCTCACATATGCTCGAATAGAGTATATATAGGCATAGGAGATTGCACTGATGAGCTCAGTACTGATGGACGTCTCTCGACCAACGCAGCGCACAGCTCATCCAGCCGCGAAGACGGTCGTTCCATATTCTTGGTCGCCGGCTCTCAAGGCGGAAATGGAACCCCTCTATCAACGTGTGAAACATGTCATCACGCCGATGGAGTGGCCGCACTACGCCCCGCTGATCAAAGCCATCAACGAACTCAAAGTTGAGCGCAACGCGGTCATACTGGCCCACAATTATATGACGCCGGAAATTTTCCACTGCGTGGCTGATTTTCGAGGCGACAGTTTGCAGCTTGCGAAAGAAGCGGCACGCACGGACGCAAAAGTCATTGTTCAGGCCGGCGTCCACTTTATGGCCGAAACATCAAAGCTTCTGTCGCCAGATAAAACAGTCCTCATCCCTGACATGCGTGCTGGGTGTTCTCTGGCCGCATCCATCACGGCCGAAGACGTGCGTATGTTGCGCGAAGCCTATCCGGGCGTTCCCATCGTTACCTATGTCAATACATCGGCTGCCGTGAAAGCCGAATGCGATATCACTTGCACCTCTTCGAACGCCGTCAAAGTTGTCGAGAGCCTAGGCGCGCCACGCGTGCTGTGCATTCCCGATCAGTACCTCGCCAAATGGGTACAGTCACAAACCACAGTCGAAGTTCTGACGTGGAAAGGTTCTTGCGAAGTGCACGAACGCTTCACCGGCGCTGAACTCGATAAGTTGCGCGAAGATGATCCAGGCTTGAAAATTATCGCGCATCCTGAATGCCCGCCCGATGTCATCGCAGCATCAGATTTCACCGGATCAACGTCTGCTATGATCAATTGGGTCAAAGACAAGCGACCCAAAAAGGTCGTGCTCGTGACCGAATGTTCGATGGCCAGCAACGTCGCCGTCGAAGTGCCTGATGTTGAATTCGTGCGTCCATGCAATCTATGCCCGCACATGAAACGCATCAGCTTGGAAAATATCTACGATAGCCTCGTGCATCTTCAGCACGAGGTGACGGTCGATCCCGAGGTGGCAGACCGCGCACGTCGCGCCGTCGAACGCATGGTCAACTTGACAAATTGAGCAACCCCGCGCTGTGCGCTGCAAGAGGCATGACTGCTATGACTGTCAAGCGTCGCCGCCCAATGTTGTCGAATTTTAAACCCGCACAAGCACATCCACGCGCGGGCGACGTAGTAATTATTGGCGCAGGGCTTGCTGGCCTCTTCACTGCGCTGAAACTTGCACCATTACCGGTTACCGTCATTGCTGCCGCACCACTTGGCGAAGGCGCATCCAGCATGTGGGCGCAAGGCGGAATCGCAGCCGCAGTCGGTGATGGCGATAGCACGCACAAACACGCGTCAGATACCATTGCCGCGGGCGCCGGCATCGTCGATGAAGCAATTGCTCATATGGTTGCAGATGAAGCGCCAGACTGCATCCGTGAACTACTCACCTACGGCGTCCCTTTCGACCGCGATCTGGAAGGCCATTACGTCCTGTCCCAAGAAGCAGCCCACTCTGAAAAACGCGTCGTTCGTGTTTCGGGAGACCGTGCTGGCGCTGCGATCATGCAGGCTCTCATAACAGCCGTTCGAGCATCGCCATCGATCCGGGTCCTTGAAGGCTACGAAGCTGACGATCTCATCACAGACGAGCACGGTGTTGAGGGCGTGCGTCTTGTCCGACCAGCCGCACTCGGAAATGGAACCTACGAATTCGTGCCCGCTTCTGCCGTTGTCTTCGCAACCGGTGGCGTCGGCGCACTCTATGCGCTCACAACGAACCCGACCTATGCCAAAGGTGAAGCGATAGCGATGGCAGCCCGCGCTGGTGCCGTAATCGCCGATGCTGAATTTGTTCAATTTCATCCAACCGCGATCGCAGCCAACATTGATCCGGCTCCGCTTGCTTCCGAAGCGCTACGAGGCGATGGCGCAACACTCGTAAATGCCAACGGCGAGCGCTTTATGTTAAGCCTCGATCCAAACGGAGACTTAGCTGCACGAGACATCGTGGCACGAGGCGTGTTCGCTGAAATTATGGCCGGACGCGGCGCATTTCTCGATTGCAGAACCGCACTCGGAGAACGCTTTGCAGAAGCCTATCCAACCGTCTACGCCCATTGCCGTCGTGCAGGCATCGATCCAGCGCGAGAATTGATCCCCGTTGCACCAGCCGAGCACTATCATATGGGCGGCATCGCCACCGATGATCGCGGCAGAACCAGCCTCGCAGGTCTGTGGGCCGTCGGCGAAGTTGCATCCACCGGTTTACATGGTGCCAACCGACTTGCCTCGAACTCTCTCCTTGAAGCGGCCGTTTTTGGTGCACGCGTGGCACGCGATATCAAATCTGTTTTGCCGAAGGACCGCGTTGGCCATTTCGTAGAGCCACGTCGCGTCCGCGGGACAAGCCCTGCCGATCCTGAACGTCGCGCAGTTGCCGTGGAACGCCTGCGCAATATCATGACGAACTACGTTGGCGTCGTCCGTGACGCAAAAGGATTGCGCAAAGCCGCATCCGAGTTGGATGCAATGGCTCATGAAGCAGAGGCCGATTCCGTTCTGTCAAATATGATACTAGCTGCAAGACTGATCACGGCCGCTGCTTTGAATCGCAAAGAGAGCCGTGGCGGACATTTTCGGTCCGACTATCCCTATCCAAACGCAAAACTCGCGTCCCGCACATTTATGACCATCGATGATCTGAATAACAAAGCACCCCGAACGTTGCTCACCCCGCCAACAATCTTAGCGGCCGGATGCGGCACGTGACTGAAATCATCGCCGGGTTACCAGAACCGTTGGTCGAAGCAGCCGTTCGCGCCGCACTTGCCGAAGACTTAGGCCTTCAAGGCGACATCACGACCAATGCCACCGTTTCTGCAACCGCGCGCGCCGAAGCCGTGATTGCAGCACGCACCGATGGCGTCATCGCTGGCTTGCAACTCGCCGAGGCAGCCTTTCGCGCGCTCGATCCGAACGTCCAATTTGAGATCGTAACGCAAGACGCAACGAAAGCGACAGCAGGAAGTGTCATTGCCAGAGTAAACGGCCAAGCACGCGCAATTCTCACCGCAGAGCGCGTCGCATTGAACTACATGGGCCGACTATCAGGCATCGCAACACTCACGCGCCGCTACGTTGACACTGTTGCTGGAACGCATGTCAAAATCGTCGACACGCGCAAAACCACGCCAGGACTGCGCGCATTTGAAAAGTATGCCGTGCGCTGCGGAGGCGGTCAAAACCACCGCACTGGCTTATTCGACGCTATCCTGATTAAGGACAATCACATCGTGGCGGCACGCGGCTTATCGAATGCAATAAGCGCAGCTCAAGCCGCAGCCGGTCACATGGTCAAAATCGAAGTTGAAGTCGATACCCTCGAACAACTCGATGATGTTCTCAAACACAAAGTCGATGCCATCCTGCTCGACAATATGACACCCGCACAACTCAAGCAGGCTGTAAAAATGATTGCAGGTCGAGCCATAGCCGAAGCGTCCGGTGGTGTATCCTTGTCAACTGTCCGAGCCATTGCTGAAAGCGGTGTGGACATGATTTCAATCGGCGCGCTGACGCATTCCGCACCCGTTCTCGACCTCGGGCTGGACTTCACAACTGATTTATCAGCTCAGTAATTTCAAGTTAATCACCCTAACATCCACTGCGAGCTTGAATCAGCCACACTTGCCGCACATATCATGCGATGTTAATGGCGCTCGGCATGTGCCATTCAACTTGGAGTAAGCCACGTGGAAACGATGCAGTGGATTGTCATCTGGGGAGGAACCGCAATAGCGGCCTCAGCATTGGCTGCCCTCATCGCCGGATTGAAAAACCGTGAGTATTCATCCTGGATGGCGTGGTGCTTTCTATTCCCGCCACTCATTCTCGTGCTGCTTTTGATGCCAAAGAACAACGGGCCGCGTCCACGCCCTCCGCGTCTTGATGAACTTGATCGCGATAACGGTAATCCGTTTTAACTTTTTACCGATGCCATCTGCTTGCGAATGGTAGCTTGCGCTGCCGAAAGCCGCGCAATCGGCACGCGATAGGGTGAACACGAAATATAATCGAGGCCAACGCTTTCAAAGAACGTGATGGATTTCGGATCCCCACCGTGTTCACCGCAAATACCAGTCTTTAATCCTGGCTTCGCTGCGCGTCCACGATCGACACCAATTTTTACCAGCTCGCCGACACCGGCCTGATCGATCGAAACAAACGGGTCGATCACGATGACATCATGTTCGAGATAGTTCGATAGGATCGGCGCCGCATCGTCGCGCGATAAACCCAGCGCCGTTTGCGTCAAATCGTTGGTGCCGAATGAAAAGAAATCAGCACCGTCATCGCCCATAGCAATATCGCCTGCTCGCAACGCTGCACGTGGAAGCTCGATCATTGTTCCAATATCGTATTCAAGGCTCACGCCCATTTCCGCTTCAACTGCTTTTGCGACATCTGAAATCACAGCACGCAAAATATTGAACTCTTGGCGATATGCGACGAACGGAATCATGATTTCCGGGATTGCAGGACTGCCAGTTTTACGACCGGCATTGATAGCCGCCTCGAAAATCGCCCGAGCCTGCATCGCTGTCACTTCAGGAAACTTGATACCAAGTCGGCAACCGCGAAAGCCTAGCATTGGATTGACTTCTTCGAGTTCCGCAACGCGCGCTTTCAGCCGTGTCAGATCCATCCCTAAAGCAGCCGCAACTTGGGCCGCCTCGCGATCCTCATGCGGGAGAAATTCATGCAACGGCGGATCGAGCAAACGAATGGTGACGGGAAGCCCAGCCATGATTTCAAACAGCTCTTCAAAATCGGCCCGCTGCATCGGCAAAAGTTTTTCGAGCGCTTGCGCACGCCCATCTTCGCTATCGGCACAAATCATTTGCCGCACAGCCAGAATGCGCGTCTCCTCAAAAAACATGTGCTCGGTGCGACATAGACCAATGCCTTCCGCGCCAAATTCCCGAGCTTGGCGCGCATCGCGAGGCGTATCGGCATTGGTTCGCACCCGCATGCGACGGGCACTATCCGCCCACGTCATGATGGTCGCGAACGTGCCTGAGAGTTGGGGCGGGCGCATCTTGGCCTTGCCGGCAAACACACGACCACTCGCGCCATCAATCGTAATCATATCGCCCGATCGAAAAGTGCGTGTCCCAACGCGCATAATGCCAGCGTTAGCATCAACTTTGATCGTCCCCGCGCCAGAAACACACGGACGACCCATCCCGCGCGCAACCACAGCCGCGTGCGAGGTCATACCTCCGCGCGCCGTCAAAACACCGACAGCAGCGTGCATACCATGCACATCTTCCGGGCTTGTTTCCGCACGCACCAAGATCACGTCTTTGCCTTTGGCTTTCAGTGCCACGGCCATTTCGGCATGAAAAACGATTTCGCCAGACGCTGCACCAGGTGACGCTGGCAACCCTTTCGCAATGACATCGTTGTCGGCAGTCGGATCGATAGCCGGATGCAACAACTGATCCAGCGCCATCGGATCCACGCGAAGAACAGCTTCGTCCTGTGTGATCACGCCTTCGCCTGCCATTTCAGCAGCAATGCGCAGTGCAGCTTCCGTCGTGCGCTTGCCGGACCTTGTTTGCAAAATCCACAACCGCCCGTTCTGGATCGTAAATTCAACGTCCTGCATGTCGCGGTAGTGCGCTTCAAGGCGTGCAAAAATCTGTTCGAGCTCCGCAAATGCTGAGGGCATGAAGGCTTCGAGCGAGGCATCGTCAGCCACGTCTGCAGATTGTCGGGTCAAAGGCTGTGGCGTGCGAATACCGGCAACCACATCCTCACCTTGCGCATTGGCAAGATACTCACCGAATATTGTCTTCTCTCCAGTCGATGGATTGCGCGTGAATGCAACGCCGGTCGCCGAGTGATCGCCAAGATTGCCAAACACCATGGCCTGCACGGTCACAGCCGTACCCCAATCGTCCGGGATATCATGTAATCGCCGATACGTGATGGCACGTGGATTACGCCACGAACTGAACACCGCAGCGATCGCACCCCAAATCTGCTCACCTGTATCTTGAGGAAACGGCGCCCCATGCTCTCGAAGCACCGCCGCTTTGTAATCGGCAATGATTTCACGCCACGCCTCTTCATCCAGATCGGTATCGGCCGCAAATCCGTTGAGGTTTTTGAAATTCTCTAAGATGTCTTCAAACGCCCCATGATCGACCCCAAGCACGACATCGCCGTACATCTGGATAAAGCGCCGATAACTGTCGAAAGCGAACCGCGCATCGCCCGTGAGCGCAGCCAGCGCTTCGACGGTTTTGTCATTGAGGCCAAGATTGAGAATGGTATCCATCATCCCCGGCATCGACGCCCGCGATCCCGAACGAACCGAGACCAGCAAGGGCCTCTCGTCATCTCCAAAGCCAGCACCGACGGTCTGACCGATGACAGCCAGCGCCGTCATAATTTCGGCACGCAGCTCTTCCGGCAATCTGTCGCCATCGGCAAAGAATGCCCGGCAAACTTCCGTGGTAATCGTAAACCCTGGTGGAACTGGCAGCCCGAGGCTTGCCATTTCGGCAAGGTTCGCTCCCTTACCGCCCAGCAAATCGAACATGGTTGCATCACCGTCCGTCGCCCCTGGCGCGAACGCGTAAACCCATTTTTTTTTGCCGTCAGAGCTTGGCTGTGTCATCACACCTCCGGCATGTCTGGTCACGAGATGATCCAACCAGAGGCCTCGTGCCATAGCAGCCTAACCGCCGTATTCCTAGTCACTCGTGCTACTGACCGCCTCGCAACATCCAAGACCGCCCTGAGAACACGAACCACTCGGATAAAAAGCCCAACATGAGCGACCTCAATAAAGTTCTCGATGTCCTTGCCCAATCGAAAGATGCAGGCATCGAACGCTTGTTCGATCTTCTTCGCATCGAAAGTATCTCGACCGATCCGGCATACAAACCTCACTGCCAAAAGGCGGCGGAGTGGTGCGCAGCGACGCTGAAAGATATTGGCTTTGCCGAGGCTAAGGTTGTTAAGACCACAGGTCATCCCATGGTCGTGGCCCATGACAGAACTGAGCGACCACCAAACATGCCGCATGTTTTGTTTTATGGCCATTACGACGTTCAACCTGCCGACCCGCTGGAGTTATGGACGACGCCACCGTTCGAGCCGCGCATCGCGCACGAACCCGGCAACGGCGATGTCATCATCGCGCGCGGAGCCGAGGATAACAAAGGTCAGTTGATGACCTTTTTCGAAGCCGCGCGCGCCTGGAAGTCGGCGGCCGGTGAGCTTCCCATTGCCGTGTCGGTTTTGATCGAAGGCGAAGAGGAATGTGGCTCGCCATCATTGCCTGCATTCTTGGCCGAACATGGCGCAGACCTGAAAGCCGACGTTGTACTCGTCTGCGACACCGGCCAATGGGATAAGGATACGCCTGCGATCACCACTATGCTGCGCGGGCTTGCGGGCGATGAACTGATCATTACCGGCCCCGACCGCGATCTACATTCCGGCATCTATGGCGGGCCGGTCATCAACCCGATCCGCGCGCTAGCCAAAATCATGGCCTCACTCCACGACGACCAAGGCCGCGTTGCCGTGCCAGGCTTTTATGATGGCGTGAAAGACCCAGCGCCGGAACAAGTCGCACAATGGCAATCGCTCGGGCTTCGCGCCGATACCTTTCTTGGCGATGTCGGTCTGAAAACTGCGTCCGGCGAACACGGACGTTCCATCATCGAGCAACTGTGGTCGCGACCGACGTTGGAATTCAACGGCGTGACCGGCGGCTATCAAGGCGTCGGCTCTAAAACTGTGATCCCGGCCAAAGCCTCCGTGAAAATCACCTGCCGATTGGTTCCAGGCCAAGACCCCGATCATGTCATGGCCTGCATCCGCCGCTATGTTGCGTCATTGCTCCCACCAGACTGCACCGCGACTTGGCTCGGCAATCGCGGCTCTGGCGCCATTATGTTCGACACCAACGATGCGGCGATGAAAGCTGCGGCTCAAGCGCTGGAAATCGAATGGGGCAAGCCAACTGTCCTGATGGGCTGCGGCGCTTCTATTCCGATCGTGTCATCGTTCCGCGATGCCCTAGGCATGGATAGCCTTCTGATCGGCTTCGGGCTCGAAGACGACCGAATTCACTCACCAAATGAAAAATATAACATGACGAGTTTCGTCAAAGGTGCGCGCAGTTGGGCACGTATTTTGGCCGCGTTTGCCGAGCAACCGAAATTGAAATCTTGAAACGCGACACATAACTCAATCCCGCAAGACGCGGTGAAACCGCAATCGGATCGGATACAATTCGCATTACACGCGTCTTCGGAATAAGGTGGCAAAGAACGCTCATGCACTCAAAAACACTATACCGCTTAAGCTGGACGCTCTTGGCAACTGTCGCAACGCTCAGCTTCGCTTCAGCTCAGCAACGCGCGCCATGGTCCGATGAGCGGTACAATCAAAAATCACAAGAGCGCAACGTGGCGGGCGAGTTCGATTACTACGCCCTCGTCATGTCGTGGAGCCCGACGTACTGTTCCAATGCGACCGAGCGCGATGCCATGCAATGCAGCCGTTCCGATGGACGACGCTACGGCTTCGTGTTGCATGGCTTATGGCCCCAGTACGAACGCGGCTATCCAGGCGACTGCCGCCTGCCCCGCCGCCCATTCGTACCGGAACCGCTGATCAGCAGCATGCTGGACATCATGCCGAGTCGCGGCCTCGTCATCCACGAGTACCGCAAGCACGGCACGTGCTCGGGCCTCGATCCGCAAAATTATTATGCCGCCGCCCGGCGCCTGTTCAACTCGGTTCGCATACCTGAACCCTATCGCAACCCGTTTGAAACATTGAACGCCTCACCGCGCGATCTCGCGTCTCAATTCGCACGCGCCAATCCGCAGCTCAAACCCGGCAGTATTGCGATTGCGTGTGGCGGCTCAGGAAATCGCCTGAAAGAAATCCGCATCTGCTTTACCAAAGACGGAGCGTCGCGCGCATGTGGCGACAATGAAAACCAACGCAAATTGTGCTCGGCTGAACAGGTTTACATACCGCCTGTTCGCTCAACGGTTCGCGACGGTGGCTACGGCAGCACGAAGCCACCATCCGACGCACAGCCCGACAGCAACAGCGCTCGCCGCCCGCTACCCGGCTTCCGCCCCCTCGAAAATCGCGGCGGGATTTAGTTTGGGAGCGAGATAGCTAGGAACGCCAAGTTGTTCAGTTCCAGCTACAGCCTCAAACGTTTGCTCTCAATCAACTCGCTAGCCACGTCGCAAGCGCGCTAAATGCACTCTCACTGCCTCATGCAAGCGCACGACAAATAACCGGCAAAACAAAACCGGGACCCAAAGGGCCCCGGTTGAGGTCTAAGTGACGGGTAAATCGATATTAAGGCAACGTGACCTTAGCTGTGAAGAGGAAGCGCGATTCTCCAGAATAAATCGCTTCTGACTCATCCAGATCCGTATCCCAGTAGCGCAAGTCAAAAGTCAGCTTCTCGACGGCCAACGAAATACCAGCATTCCAGTAAGTATAAGAGTCGCCGTCCGCAGTGAAGGCGCCGAATTCATCGGTGTCATCAGCATAGCCGACCGTACCACTAAGTGTCGGCGAGAACATGAAAACCTGCGGCAACGCATAAGCCAGGGTGGCTTCATACGTGAGTACTTCAGGTATTGTATCGTTCTCAATCTGATAATAGAAAATGCCCGTCGCAGTCAGCTTGGGAGCGATTTCTGCAGAGGCACCAGCTTTGAGTTCGAAATAGTCAAGATCGCTATTATTTTCGGTGTAGGAGTAATAAATAACACCGAAATCAAATGTCACAGGACCAAGCACGGGCTTCACACCAACGTAGAAGTCAACCTCACCACCTGGAAGGTTATCACCGAGGTCCGTGGCCCAGAGACCAGCATATAAAATGCCGTAACCAACATCTAAACCACCGAACACAACTGGATCTTCACCGCTCAGCGAAATGCCGCGGAAAATATAGTCAGACGTAGCACCAAGGTTGGCGCTGTATGTCAACTCGCGCGCTTCTTCTGCTTTCGCTGGGCTACCAGCCGTAAGGGCGGCCACCGCAACCAACCCTGCCAAACCTAGACCGCTCTTAATCATGGTCATAAAACCTTTCCCCGTGCCAGACTCGCGCAATGCACGCTGAGCCCCCAATCGGCTGCGATTTCGTTCGCACCTAGAACTATACAACGTGTTTCACCGGTTGAACTCAAGCACTTCCATCGTCATCTCGCTTAGTCCCAACCGCGCTGTCACATGTCGGCAACGATGCTGGTAAAAAGGGCCTAAAAAACGCAAAATATGCCTTGTCTTTAGGCAGATGGGCGATGCGTCTCCGCAACCCGACTCCACCGTGACTAACCAATAGGCATCGAAAATCATCGAAATTACCGGCAAGTGAGTCGCGGAACCATGCGATGGCGCGTGTCGTAGATAATATGCAACACCAATATCGGTGCAAAATCTGAAACCGCCGCTGCAAGCTCTCGAATTATCAGGATTGTGATCCATGCCCCAACGCAGACCCGTGCGCGCCAAAACCGTCTTGATCACTGGTGCAGCACGGCGGATCGGGCGGGCTCTGGCGATGGATTTGGCAGCCCACGGCTGGGCAGTGGCCGTCCACTACCGCCACTCCGAACAAGATGCAGCCGCTGTCGTGCAGGAAATTTCCAACGCAGGCGGCCGAGCTGCGTCCTTTCAAGCCGATTTGGCCGATATTCCCGCCTTGCCAACGCTCGTCACTAAAGTAGCCGATGAATTGGGCGCCCCCACCTGTCTCATCAACAACGCCTCAGAGTTCATGCTCGACAGCGCTGAAACATTGAACGAGGCCACATGGGACGCCCACCTCGATATCAATCTCAAAGCTCCCGTGTTCTTGGCTCAAGCCGTCGTGAACCACCTTCCCGACGACGAACCTGGCAACATCATCAACATCATCGATCAGCGCGTCTGGAAGCTGACACCGGACTTTTTCTCCTACACGATCTCGAAGGCTGGCCTTTGGACGGCTACGCGAACATTGGCCCAAGGCTTAGCGCCACGCGTCCGCGTCAATGCCATCGGCCCCGGACCGACCTTGCGCAGCGTCCATCAAACCGACGCTGACTTTGAAGCCGAAACCCGCTCGACACTTTTGAAAACCGGGCCATCGCCGCAAGACATCGCCGCCGCCGTTCGCTTCATACTGGCAACGCCGTCCATGACCGGACAAATGATCGCTCTCGATGACGGGCAGCATCTGACCTGACGCGTTGCAGATGCGCCCACGCCCTTCAAGTGATTTTCGAGCTTTGAGAACTGCTTGCCTCAATACAACCCCGTCCGCTTCGCAATCCTGCCCCAATGCTGGATCAGCATCGAAATCGAACCACGGGGGTTCCCATTAAGACTGAATTAACCTTAAGCGCTTACGAACCTTAATGGTTTTGTATGGCGCTTTTTGAGGGGCGCCGCGTCGCATGGGTGGATTGATGATGTATTGCGTTCGGGCGCGTTTTGCGCTCGCCTCTGCAGCCGCTATTTCATTAGCCGCAGCAGCTAATTCCGCATTGGTCGCGGAACTTCCAGAAATCAAATTGAGTGCCCAGAACGTTGTGCCGGCGTGCGTCACGCCAGGCCGTCTGTCGGCTTTCTTGGAACAGCGAAATTCTTCGCTCGACCCACGCTTTGCAACGATTGCCGCTGACTACATGCGGATCGGCGAAGAGCTCAATATTCGCTGGGATATAGCCTTCTTCCAGATGCTGCTCGAAACCGGCAACCTCACATTCAAGGGCGATGTCTCGTCCACGCAAAACAATTTCGCGGGCCTTGGTGCCACTGGAAAGAAAGCACCCGGCGAAAGTTTTCCAGATGTCGCAACAGGTGTGAAAGCCCACTTGCAGCACGTCCTGCTTTACGCAGGTGAGAAGCTTGACAACCCGGTCGCTGAGCGCACGCGCAAAGTTCAAGAATGGGGCGTTTTGACCGAATGGCAAAAAACTATGTCCGGTCCAATGACCTACTCGAAGCTTGCCAAAAAATGGGCGCCGACATCGCGTGCCTACGCCCGTGATATCGAAAACGTGGCAGAGTCATTCTACGACGGCCTCTGCAAATCGGCCGACCCAAAACCAGAAATGATGGCGTTGGTTCGTCCAGAAAAGTCGCTTCCAAAAGCCACAACGTCTGTTGCCGCTACAAAAGGTGCGACCTACGAAACAGCCTCGATTGCCGGTAACGCGAAAGTATCTGGCGCTGATCTCGCCAAGCGTGCCGTCGAAGAAGCACGTGCTTCTGGATCGTTCGTCAAATCCAACCTTGGCGCCGGATCGCTGATCCCACCCACCGATCCGACGCCGAGCGTTCAACCCTCGGTCACAATTTTAAACGCCGCCAAGCCCGAAGTTACTGTTGACGCAACATCAACGGCTGCAAGCACTCCAGACACATCGGCAACGGCAACATCAAACATTCAAGTCGCAGCACTCGGCACAGGCGCGAGCTTGAAGCCGATCGCTGAAGTCAAAATTCCATCGAAGCCAACCGCCGCACCAAAAGTTGAAGTTGGACCTAAGTGCCGCGTCTGGACTGCAAGCTACGGCGGCTCGCGGGCCATCATCATTCGGGCAAAAGCCGATCAACTCGACAACTACACAGTGCTCGACGTCAACGAAGGCGCCGAGAAGCGCGAGGCGGAAGCTTACATCGCGGCCTATGCCAAAGGCGGCGAGACCGTCGGCGAATATCCCAACCCGACGCAAGCGCTCGACAAAGCCTTCGAACTTTGTCCGGAAGGCTGATGCGGACGTGCTTGAAAGAGCGTGATGGAATGGAATGCGAGCCACCTCTCGCACCAATCAGGCGACCACAAGTGCGACACCTGACATGGCAATCAAAGCGGTAAGCGTTGCGGATATCGCCAAATGACACGCCCTGCCAACCGGCAACGTTACGTACCATATGTTGGCGCGGCAGCAATCTCAGTTTGGGCGATGATTGCCACATCGTCAGGTGCGCAAGCCGCACCGCCCATTCGCACGAGTGCCGCCAATAAAATTCCTTCGTGCGCCACGCCCGAAAACTTGATGGCGTTTCTGACGATTCGAAACCCCAATCTCAATCCGCGCTTTCGAGATATCGCCCGATGGTATCGCTACTGGGGCGATGCCTGGGCGGTACGATGGGACTACGCATTTTTCCAAATGCTGTTAGAAACGAACTACCTCACCTACCGCCGCCCAGATGGCCGTTCGGGCGATGTGCGTGAAAATCAACACAACTTTGCTGGAATTGGCGCGACAGGAAACGGCGTGCCCGGAAATCGTTTTTCCGACATGCCGACAGGGGTTCACGCTCAAATTCAGCACTTGGTCGCATATTCGGGCCAGCGCATTGCACAACCCATCGCTCAGCGAACAGAAATTGCGCAAGACCACATCATTACGCAGTCGCAGCGCCTTCAACGACCCGTCACCTTCGGCGACCTAGCCAAACGATGGGCGGTCGATCGTCATTACGCACGTTCGATCGATGCCGTCGCCACGCAGTTTGCGGAGATTTACTGCGCCAACCCCAACACCGCAGCACATCCCAATGTGCCCGTTCCGCAACCAGCTCGGCCTCGCAACCGCGAGTCCTTTCCACCGCCATCGGGTTTAGGTGGACCACAACCACAACGGCTTGCGGGACCAAAAGTTGAGGAACAAGAAGAACTGCCTTGGCTCAAAAAGCCTATTGTTCAGCCGCGTGCCGCAACCAAACCCGCAAAGCGCCAACGCGCAGCGCAAACTAGGGAACCATCTAATCCCGTGCGTACGATCTGGTCGCGCGAACAAGAAAAACCGCAACCAGACAACAGCCCCGCGCCGCCTAGTAATGCGGCTACCGCACCTGATACAGCGTCGCCAACCGGCTCGGTCGATGCCCCAGATGAAAAGTTACAATCGCAAAAATTACCTGCGTCTAATATTCCGATTTCAGCGAATAACGAGGAAGCCGGACCGCTTCCAACATTTCGCATTACTCCCGGCGCAACGTTGCCAGAGCCATCACGCTTAGGTGGCCCTGTCCCGAGGCCGTTCGAAACAGCACCTCTTGTTTCAGCGGCACCTGCCCTATGCCATGTCGTGACCGCGAGCTATGGTGGCCGCAAAACGCTATTGCTCAAGACGACACGAGACGGAGAACTGCGATTAACCGCACTCACCGTTCTCGATGGCTTTGAAAAATCGATGTTTGAAACATATGCCCGGGCGGCGGCACCCGATGCTCAGATTATCGGCGAATACGAAACGCAAGACGCAGCTCTCACAGATGCGCGTACCAACTGCAATCCGTAAATCGACCGACATAAGCGAATTTTTTATTGCGCTGCCGGTGAAAAGTATTTCAGCGCCGCTGTCGATAGCGCCCCACCGACGACACACGGAATACCGAAACCGACTTGACCCGTGGCGCTCGCAGCAACGCACCCTAAGGCTAACACGGTCTGACCCGTCTGCCCCCACCAATTATAATTGCGCACTTTCTCAGGGCCTTTGACTTTGAGTTCCTCAATCGAGGCCAACGCTTGTCGCCTGATCTTGCCAAGCTCAAGCGTTTCTGCACCTTCAATGACCTCGTTCAATGGCACGCGCACACTCGCGACTTCCTCAGAAGCAAAACCTTTCAGCATCATGAGTAGGTCGCTATCGCGCGAGGCATTCTGCGCTAATGTCCATTTCGCCATCGCCCCGATTGTCAGTTTCTCGACTTCGTTCTTGTCAGAAGAATAGGCCAAAACTTGAACGATGCGACGCACGGGCGCTTCGGAGCCCGTTGCAAAATAATAGCCCCAGTTGAGATCAATAACGGATTGATCTTCGGCCAACGGCAAATCAGCCAACACGGGCTTATTTCCAAATAAAAACTTGTCGATCAAAACTTTTCGCGCTGGCATACGCTCGACAAACTTAGTCAGCAGCGATTTCCAATCTTCCAATCCAGAATAAGCGATCGCTTTAATCAGCAAGACCTGATCTTCGGACGGCAAAGGAAACATTTTTTCGACCAAAGTTTCGGCCGTTTCAGGGTTGGCTCCAAGCACGCCCGCAGTGAATCCGATATAAACGCCCGCCTGATCCATATCGCGCGTCACAGCGAATGCCGACATCGCTTGCACGGCAAGTGGCAATCGTCGAGGCTCAGGCTTGAGACGATAGCCGTTGATCCATGCGAGCAACTCTTCGCTTTTGGAAAACGGCTTTTCTGCACGCTGACCAGCGCGCTCTTTTTTCTGTTTGCCCGCGGCAGATGCGGTATGTTGAACCGATAGCATCGACCCAGAAAGCGCCAGCATCACGGTGCCTGCGATAAGTGCGGCGCGAGCCACCAAGTTACGCATACAATCCCCCTCGGCCCCAAACATCTTATATCGCCATTACAAGAAGTTAAAACGCGCCCGCGAGATGGTGATTTTGTGGCAGACAACCTGTCATGCGCCTTGACCGGCCCCGTCCGACGCCAATAGTTGCCGCCATGAACGACAAGTCGCCAGATACAAATGCTCAAGAGCCAGATGCGCGACCCCAGGTCGGTGCAAGCGTGATCGCAGGCTATCTAAAATTGCTGCCGAATTCGCCTGGTGTCTATCGCATGCTCGATACCGCAGGCGACGTGATCTATGTCGGAAAAGCGCGGTCGCTCAAAGCGCGCGTCTCAAATTATGCTCGCATTTCAGGCCACACCAATCGCATCTCGCGCATGATCACTGCAACCGCTGCGATGGAATTTGTATCCGTCAAAACAGAAGCCGAAGCGCTGCTTCTCGAAGCCAATCTCATCAAACGCTTTCGACCGCGCTTCAACGTTTTGATGCGCGACGACAAGTCGTTTCCTTACATTTTGATTGCACGCGATCACGAGGCCGCACAAGTCACGAAGCATCGTGGTGCGCGCAGCCGCAAAGGTGATTACTTCGGGCCGTTCGCATCGGCCGGCGCCGTCAATAGAACGATCACGATGCTGCAGCGCGCGTTTCTTTTGCGAACCTGCTCCAACAGTGTCTATGACACGCGCACGAGACCTTGTCTGCTCTATCAAATCAAGCGCTGCTCGGCTCCGTGCACCGGCGAAATCACACGCGAAGAATACGATAAACTCGTTGATGAATCAGTTCGCTTTCTGCGCGGGGAAAGTCAAAACGTGCGCGAAATGTATCAGCGGCTGATGACGCAAGCATCTGACGATCTCGATTTCGAAGCCGCCGCCAAATTCCGCAATCGGCTGTGGGCACTGGCGCATGTAACAGCCGACCAAGCGATCAATCCAGAAGGCGTGGAAGAAGCTGACGTGTTTGCCGCGCATCAAGATGGCGGACAAACGTGCATTCAAGTTTTCTTCTTTCGCACGGGGCAGAACTGGGGTAACCGCGCCTACTATCCAAAGGCTGACAGATCGCTCCCTGTTGACGAGGTGCTCGATAGTTTCATCGCACAGTTCTACGACGATAAACCCATCCCGCGTTTGATTTTGCTATCACACGAGATCCCAAATCGGGCGCTTTTGATTGAAGCGCTCTCGACCAAAGCCGAACGCAAAGTCGATATCCGTGTGCCATCACGCGGCACCAAATCCGGCCTCGTCGATCATGCACTTGCCAATGCGCGCGAAGCACTAGGCCGAAAACTTGCTGAAACCTCATCGCAATCGCGTTTGCTTGAAGGCATAGCGGAACGCTTCCAATTGCCGGTCGTGCCAAGGCGTATTGAAGTGTTCGATAACAGCCATATCTCAGGCACCAACGCCGTCGGCGCTATGATCGTGGCTGGACCGGAAGGCTTCGTCAAAGGCCAATATCGGAAATTCAATATCAAATCGCCCGACATCGCCCCGGGTGATGATTATGCGATGATGCGCGAAGTCCTGACGCGCCGTTTCAAGCGCATGATGGAATTGCCGACAACAGTTTCGGCTGAACCAGAAACGAGCACCGGTGACGATCCCGCAATTATTGACGACCGCGAATTTCCATCCACTCCAGATGTCGTCTTAATCGATGGCGGCGCAGGCCAGCTTGCCGTTGCCGAACAGGTCTTTGCTGACCTCGGCGTCACTGGCGTGCAATTGATCGGTGTCGCGAAAGGCCCGGATCGCGACGCAGGTCGCGAACATTTTCATATCCCGGGCCAACCGCGCTCTACGATGCTCGAAGCGCGCGACCCGGTTTTGTATTTTATTCAACGCTTGCGCGACGAAGCCCACCGATTTGCAATTGGCACACATCGCGCCAAACGCTCAAAAGCACTGAGCGCTAATCCACTGGATGATATCGATGGCATCGGTCCAACGCGAAAACGCGCGCTCTTAAATCACTTTGGTTCTGCAAAAGCGGTATCGCGCGCTGGCATCGAAGATCTCAAGGCCGTCAACGGCGTTTCCGAAGAAATGGCACAAAAAATCTACGATTATTTCCACGAACGCGCAGGATGACGCAGGAAAAATCCACGCATTTCATGGCCACGCAGCTATATTGATTGCCTCATTTCTGCGCTATGAAACCGTCATTGAAAAATCATCCTCCGTCAGCACCTAGTCCGCACGTCTTATCCCAAAACCAGGTTGTAAGCCCTTGCTCAAACTGAGATCCGCAGTCGCTAGTCTTGCTCTCATAGCTTGCATATCGAGCTTTGCCGCACAGGCACAACAACCTGCTGCACCAGCACCTGTCGAAACTGCGCCTGTTGAGCCTGCTGCGCCCGCAGCGGCACCCACGACGGATACACCAGCACCGACACCACCGGTTACAGCGCCCGCTGTTAAAGTTCTGCCTCCAGAAGTGAATGACACAATCAACACTGTCGTCGGCACGATGGAAGGCGCAGAAAAATCGCTCACGGCAATTACGAGCGTTGATACCGATCTTGGCCGTTTACGTGACCAAATCGACGAAGTGATATCAAAAACTACCCGCACGGCCGATAGCCTGCGTCCTCGTCTCGGCGACATTCAAAATCAAATCGATCAACTCGGACCGGCACCAGAAAAAGACGCAGCCCCTGAAGCGCCAACTGCTGCCGCTGAGCGCGCGCGACTTGCCGCTGAAGCCTCCGAGTTGGGCGGCGCGATCAAGACACTCGAAGTCACATGGTGGCGCGCCCGGCAAGCCATCGACAAAATAACCGACCTCAGACTGCAATTGTTTGTGCGCAGCTTGACCGAGCGCATGACCAGCCCGCTTTTCCCCGATTTGTGGAAAAGCTTGGTGCGTGATGCCCCGGGTGTGTCGTGGCGCGTTAAATACAATACCAATGACTGGCTATCGGCAATCGATCGTCAGAAAGCCAACTTCACGGTTTTGCTTGCCGCGGCCGCAGCCCTTTATCTGTTACTCAAGGCCCTCGTCGCGCGCATGACGCGCTATCGCCCAGAGCCAAATGCACCGGTTCCCACTTTCTTTCAGCGCGCTGCATCCGCATCTTGGATAGCACCGGCCCGCGCTATTCCAGGCGTAGCAACAGCTTTTCTACTTTATGCAGGGCTCGATTATTTAGGGCTTCTCTACTACCCAACAGCCGCACCGACAGGCGTGGCGCTCTTCAGAGCCGCTTTGGTTTTCATCCTCGTCGCATCTCTGTTGTCGGCCGTATTCGCACCATCCCAACCCGAACGTCGTCTCGTTGCGCTATCCAATCGAAGCGCACGAAGGATTTGCCGTTTGCTGCAAATTCTCGCAGCCATATACGCAGCCGACTTATTCTTCTCGGCCTTCAGCCAAATTCTCTACTTCCCGCTGTCCATGAGCGTCGTGCAGTCGTTGATCGCTTCGGTCGCCTTTGCAGGCGTGCTGATGGCACTTTTGCTGACACCGTTCGAGTCCATCAACGACACTGGCGAAGTCATTGCCGTGCGACGCAATGAGCCGCGCTGGCTAAAATTCCCACTATGGATAGCAGCAGCCGCCATCATCGTTGCGTGCCTATTGGGCTACGTCGCTCTCGGCCGCTTCCTGGCGCAGCAAATTGTCATGACCGGCGTCGTGGCGCTCGTAGGCACATTGTTGTTCTTAGCCATCCGTGCCTTCACACGCGAGAACGATAAGCAGCGCACAGGCGTCAGCATATTCCTGGAAAAACAAGCGGGTTTCGACGATGTCCGTCGTCGCCAGCTCGCATGGGTCACAGAAAGTATTCTTTCCATCGGCGTGTTGATGATCACACTGCCGGTACTTTTGCTGCAATGGGGATTTTCCGGCGCCGATATTCGAGACTGGTTCAAATCGCTGTTTTTCGGTTTCGAAATCGGCCAGTTCAAGATTTCGCTTTTTAGAATTTTGCTCGGCATCATTTTGTTCGTGGCTTTGCTGCTCGCAACACGCCTCGTTCAACGTCGCTTACGCGAAAATATCCTCATCCAACCGCGCATGGACCCTGGCATTGCCAATTCGATCGACACAACTGTCGGCTATGCAGGAACCGGTTTAGCGGCCATCGTTGCGATCTCTTATGCTGGTTTTGATATCACCAGTCTTGCCATCGTGGCTGGCGCTCTGTCCGTCGGTATCGGCTTTGGCTTGCAGTCGATCGTCAATAACTTCGTTTCAGGTTTGATCTTGCTCATCGAGCGCCCGATCAAAGTCGGCGACTGGGTCGTCGTCGGAAACGAACAAGGCAATGTAAAGCGCATCTCGGTTCGCTCGACGGAAATTGAGACGTTCGACCGCGCGAGCCTCATCGTACCCAACTCTGAACTCGTGACCGGTCGCGTTTTGAATTGGACCCACCGCAATGCCCTTGGCCGCGTGGTCTTGAAATTCAATGCCGGTCCCAATGCTGACCCGCGAAAGGTGCTGGCAGTCCTTAACGAATGTGCAAAAAAGAACCCCGATATTTTGCGCGAACCAGCCCCTCTGGCTGTTTTTGAGGGCTACTCGGCCACCGCAACAGACTATTCTCTGCGCGTATTACTTCCCGATATCACGCGCGGTTTGAGGGTCCAATCCGAGTTGCGGATCGCAGTTTTCGAGGCCTTACGCAACGCGCAAATTGAAGTTCCAACCGCGCCCCAACCACAAGCCGCACCGGTCCCCATGGACGCTTAACGTTCACCGAAGAAAAGCGCCGCGTCACGCCCCATTGACGCGGCCCCAAGCCAGCGGTTAGCCAGGATCATGGATCAAGTGGCACGACGCAGTATTTCGACGAACTTACCGAACATTTTGACGTATGGCCGCATCGTGGCCGTGTTCATTTTGGCGGCGGTGCTTTTTTTTGGCGTCGGCGATGCTGCGCGCTGGATGGCTTTCGCGATTTTTGTCGTGGCGTGCATCACCGACTGGCTCGATGGCTATTTGGCGCGCATTTGGCAGCAGCAATCCAATCTCGGACGCATGCTCGATCCGATCGCGGATAAACTATTGGTCGGCGCCACGTTACTTTTGCTTGTGTATGCGGGCACGATTGCAGGCTGGTCGATTTGGGCAGCCCTCATCATCCTGTCGCGAGAAATCCTGGTATCGGGTTTGCGCGAATTTTTAGCCGAACTGAATGTCAAGGTTCACGTCACGCAATTGGCCAAATGGAAAACCGCATTGCAGTTCATCGCGCTTGCACTGTTGATCGTGGGCCCAGCCGCGGATCGCTTTATTCCAGGGGCGAGCGAACTGGGTATGGTCATGCTTTGGCTCGCTGCCCTTCTGACACTTGTCACGGGCTATGATTATCTCAAGGCAGCTATTCATCACGCCATTGAGGAGTGAGGGCATGCCAGCAACTACTTCGCAAAATCGCCAGATGACATTGCGTTATTTCGCTTGGATTCGCGAACGCATTGGACGCAGCGAAGAAGTTCTGACGTTACCCACGCAGATCGTAACCGTCGATGACCTCATCGCTTGGTTGCGCACGCGCGGACCGGAATACGAATTGGCCTTTGCGAAACCCGATGTCATCCGTATCGCGATCGATCACATACATGCCCAATCAAGTTCACAGATCGGCACAGCTCGCGAAATCGGTTTTTTTCCTCCCGTCACCGGAGGTTGAAGTGATTTCAGTAACCATCCAAACCGCCGATTTCGATACCTCCGCCGAAATTGACAGCGCGACCAAAGACAATCTCGGCATTGGCGCAGTCGCAACATTCATCGGCAAAGTGCGAGGCGAAGTTGACGGTCGTCCGCTTCAGTCCATGACGCTTGAACACTACCCTGGCATGACCGAAACTGAACTCACTACCATTGCCAAAGCAGCGTATGAAAGATTTCAGCTCTCCACCGTGCGGATCGTCCACCGTGTCGGTGAACTAACCCCAGGCAACAATATTGTACTTGTCATTGCGACAGCGCCGCACCGACAAGACGCTTTTGACGGATGCGCATTTCTCATGGACTACCTCAAAACCCGAGCGCCTTTCTGGAAAAAGGAAGTGACGAAGGACGGCAAAGGTCAGTGGGTCGATGCCCGTCAGTCCGATGACGTAGCACGCGATCGCTGGGACGAACCTCAACAACGCTAACTGCCGCCGTCTGTGCGCCCCGATTTCCCAAATTCTAGAGGCGTTTACCTCGGATTAACCCTAAGTCGCCGATAACCCTAAGGTTGCCCGGCCCGGACCGTCAATTCGCCATCATCCCCAGGCAAATTGTATTGGTCCGGCACAGTTGTTAACACTGCGTCGACGGGGGTTTGAAGCATGGGTTTTGGGAATTTGAACACGCTGTATCGCGTGTTTGTTATTATTTTTCTGGCGCTCAGTGGGTCAGCGAGCGCAGCAGATGCTGTGCGTCAAACATCCTCGAAGCCATCAACGCACCCCACGACAGCTCACCAAAATAGACTTGCTGTCGCGGCTCTCGATTCCAAACCTGAAGCGCCAACACTTCGCACACGTTTTGTCGTGGGGCTGGACCGCAAGGTTGAGTATCAGGTTTTTTCGCTCTCCAACCCAAACCGTGTTGTCGTCGAACTTCCCGATGTAAAATTACGGCTACCCGAGCAGACGGAAAAAAATGTCGTTGGTATTGTCAAATCGTTTCGCGGTGGTTTGGCAGCACCTGGAAAGACACGCATCGTCATCGACGTAACGCAACCCGTTATCGTTGAAGGTGCAAAGATTGAAAAAGAAGCGAACGGACAATTCCGATTAGCGCTCGATATCATTCCCGTTTCTGCAGCCGTTAAATCTACGAGCAAAGCGTCATTGTCTTCGATACCACTGTCGCTGGATACATCGAGCATACAGCCGCCAACGCCGCGTCGCGCTCAAAGCCCGAAGGCACGCGCTGCAAAAGCCTTCAAGCCGGTCATCGTTCTCGACCCAGGTCATGGTGGAACCGATACCGGCGCAATGAAATACGGCACGATTGAGAAACAGGTTGTGCTCTCATTCGGACATGTTTTGCGCGATTTACTTGAAAAAACTGGACGCTACAAAGTTCTCATGACGCGCGAGAAAGATGTTTTCGTCGAGTTGGACGATCGTCTCGAATTCGGCGAGAGAAATAACGCGAACTTGTTCATTGCCATCCATGCCGACTATGCGAAATCGTCAGCGCGCGGCGCTACGATTTTCACATTGAAAGACCGCGTTGCCAAAGACCTACAACGATCGGCCAAGGGCGCAGCCGGCAGCAACGTTCTGTCTGCCAATGAAATCGACACCGTGAAACAATCAAACGGCGATATCGACACAGTTCGAGATATGCTGACCGATTTAGCCGAACGCGACCTTGAGCGCACTCAAGAGCGCACCAGCGTATTTGCAAAATCTATCATCGACACGATGGGCGAGAGCACGCCGATGCGCCATAACCCCGATCAGCAAGCCGCATTCCGCGTCTTAAAAACCGCGCAGTTTCCTTCAGTTTTGATCGAGCTTGCCTATGTCACCAACCGGCAGGACGCAGACAACCTGAATTCCGATGCGTGGCGTAAAAAAGTCGGCGAATCCATTGTCAGCGCCATCGACAATTATTTCGGTAATCAGGTTGCTCATTTGCCAATGTAAAGTTGCCCTCCTGAGCAGCAAAATACTGAAGCAGCAAAATACTGAACAAAAAAAGGCCGACTGAAACAGTCGGCCTTTGATATTCCAGCGTAGCTAGGGCACGTCACACCGGCCCCAGCACGGGGCCCAGTCAAGTTCTACTTGGGGGATGTTTGTGGCGTTGTCGCCAGAGAAGGTATAACCAGCGTGAATTGCGCTTGGGCGCTTGCGCCCCGTTCATGCCTCCTGGTCGTTGATTGAAGGTTGGCCGGTGACAGCGCATCTGCATGAAGCACTCCATCTTCCAATTGTCCGCATTCGCCTTGCGATGTCAGGCAAGGATTATTCCACAGCGTCAAACCGCACAGGTCGCCAGCACACGGGCTCGCTGACGTCGGCACGGACGAAACGTTCGCTGTAAAAAATGTGCGGGAAGGTTTGGACAGGTCCATAGAGCTGTTAAGCCGGGACCAGAATGACGCTCCCTCGGGCAGCCCTATCCATTGCTGCCACGCGCCGTTCAAAGTCTGCTGCCGGTCCATAAGGGGCCGGTCCAGAGAAGAAAAGGGCATTGACCCTTGGGTCTCGCTCTGACGCTCGCACAAGTTGCAGATGGCCCCCATTCAGCCGGGAATTGCCTGCAACACTCTACAACTAAGAGTGTACGTGATTCGCATGACGATTCGAAACATCAGCAACATAACGCTCAGGCACAATGAGCCGAACAACCGGACCTTCGCTGGTAATGACGACTGGCGTCGAGCCCGCAACGTCGCCGTCCACTTCGACAGCCGCCCCAGAAAGACGACCAATCTCCACTTTGCGCGCGGTCATCGTTCGCACAAAGGAAGGGCGCGTGGCAGAATCGAGTAAGCGACCGAGTGGCAACGCCAGTGCCGCAACAATCAATTCAAGCCGTGTTCGAGCGTCAATGACAACGGCGATGAGATGATCGACACCAACGCACGTGTCGCGCGTAAGCTTGAACGATCCGCCGAAATGACTGGCCCGCGTGACGATGACCCAACTGGCTTGATAAGCCTCACCATCGACGGACACGTCAAATCGCTCTGGCCCTCGGCGCAGCGTCCGCAACACCGGCATCATATAAGCAGCGCGCCCGAAAGCACGTTTCGAAGCGTAATCCAGTCCGGCGACAACGCGCGCATCGAACCCAGCGCCAACCATAAGAAAAAACGGTGCGCCGTTAACAAGCCCGGCTTGAGCGCCAATAACCGGGCCGCGCACCAACACGTTGGCGATGGTGCGCACGTTTTTGCTCATCGCAACTTCGTGCGCCAGCACATTGCCGGTACCTAATGGGATCAGGCCGACAGGAAGGTGCGTCCCGGCAGCACCGGCCGCGACGGCGCGAAATGTGCCATCACCACCAGCGGCAATCACCGCATCGCAAATCCCGCGAGCCGCCGCCTCTGCGACGCGATCGGTCGCCTCAGCCGCTGTCCGTGCTGCAAGCTGAAAAACATCACAGCCATATTCGCGCAAATGACCGACCACGCCATCTAATCGGCGCGGCAGCGCAATTCCAGCACGAGCATTGTAAACCAAAGCAAAGCTGCGGCGCATATCGGTCTCAATAGCTGAGGCAAACATAACAATGGCGGCACTGTAAGAGTGCCGCCATGTCATTAAAGCCGATCAGCCCTACGCTTCGCTTGCGCGCCCGTCAAGCGGAAGCGAGGCGCCCAGTCGGGAGCTCTTCTCGCTTGGCCGATGCCGTCACCGCTTTTTGGACCTTTTCGAAGGCACGCACCTCAATTTGGCGAATGCGTTCGCGGCTAACGCCGAACTCGGTGGACAGATCCTCTAGTGTGGCAGGATCCTCCGACAAACGGCGAGCCTCGAACACACGACGTTCGCGGTCGTTAAGGACAGCCATCGCCGACGTAAGGTAAGACCGACGCTGCTTTATCTCTTCGCTCTCGACCAAGCGATCTTCTTGCGTCGGCGTATCGTCAACCAGCCAGTCTTGCCACTCGCCAGATTCGGAATCAGCCCTCAAAGGTGCATTCAAAGATGCATCGCCGCCAAGGCGTCGATTCATGCTGATCACATCACCCTCGGAGACGCCGAGTTTGGTTGCAATCTTCTTCACAGTTTCAGGCTTCATGTCGCCGTCTTCAAGCGCCTGAAGCTGGCTCTTGGCGCGCCGCAGATTGAAGAACAACTTCTTCTGCGCAGCCGTGGTGCCCATTTTCACCAAGCTCCACGAGCGCAAAATGTACTCCTGGATCGAAGCGCGGATCCACCACATCGCGTAGGTTGCCAAGCGGAAACCTTTGTCGGGCTCGAAACGCTTCACAGCTTGCATCAAGCCGACGTTACCTTCGGAGATGACTTCGCCAATCGGCAATCCATAGCCGCGATAACCCATGGCGATGCGCGCCACCAATCGCAAATGCGATGTGACCAGCTTCTCAGCGGCATCCGAATCTTCATGTTCCTGCCAACGCTTGGCCAGCATGTATTCTTCGTTTGGCTCGAGCATAGGAAATTTACGGATCTCTTCGAGATACCGCGAAAGGCCAAGCGAACCACCATTCAGTGTCGGAAGTGCTTTAGTTGCCATTACCCCTTATTGCCGCCCTTAGCCCGTTTCCGGTTCGGCACGGCATTCCTCAGAGTTACGCCTCACTACGCGCTGTCGAGAGTGTAACTTCGGGTCCCCACGATGGCACGTTACATAGGTGTAAAACGCGCAACGTCGAGATCCGCTCCCGGTCAATTCGATCACTGATCTGTGACAGACAGTGCGCAATGCCGATCAATTCAACGCTTAGGTGAACGCGGCGCACGTACTTTTTCCGTCGGTTTTTTGACCGGAGCAGACTTACGAAGTGCGGCGAGCACGGACGCAATATCGTCTGGTAAGTCACTAGAAAAATTCATGATTTTGCCAGTTCGCGGATGTTCGAATGACAAATCCTTGGCATGCAGTGCCTGACGCCTCAAACCATTCACCGCAGCTTCTGCGGCAGGGGTCAAGCGAGCAGAAGCCGTCTTGAATCCGGTGCCATAAACGCTATCCCCCAAAATCGGATGGCGGATATGCGCTAAATGCACACGAATTTGATGGGTTCTTCCGGTCTCAAGGACCAGCCGAATGAGCGAAGCACATGGCACACCTTTGCCATCTTCGAAAGCTTCCAACACCTCATAATGGGTCACGGCATGACGACCGCTATCTCCTCGCTCAACAGAAATTTTCGTGCGGTTGGATGTGCTGCGCGACAACGGCACATCGATCACTCCCTTTGGACGCACCGGCACGCCCCATGCCAGCGCAAGATATGCGCGATGTAGTCGTCCATCTTGACCATGACTTTTGAATTGCTCGGCCAGACTTTGATGCGCGGCATCGTTTTTGGCGACCACAAGTATCCCGGACGTATCTTTGTCTAAACGATGAACGATCCCAGGTCGTTTAATGCCACCGATGCCAGATAAACTATCACCGCAGTGGGCAACGAGCGCATTGACGAGCGTGCCATCGGCGTGCCCAGCAGCAGGATGCACAACAAGACCAGGAGGTTTATCGATCACGATCAAATCTTTGTCTTCGTAAACAATAGTAAGATCGATCGGTTGAGCGGCAATATGCGAGGGCTCAGCTTCCGGTAAAGTCACGAAATATGTGGCACCGGATTTGACCGCCGTCTTTGCGTCTTTTATGGTGACGTCGCTTTCAACAGAACCCTGCTTAATCAACGCCTGGATGCGAGCACGGCTGACGTCAGGTATGTGTGTCGCAAGCCAACGGTCCAGCCGAATTCCCGCATCTCCAGGACCGGCCTCGAAACGGTAGCGAACTTTTGTATCGGGCTGAGGCGACACAGTTTATCCATTCAAATTTACAGGCCGCACGGCACATCGAAATCGAGGAATACCTATGACGGATGCCGAGCGCCACGACGACAAACACTTGCGCGAACAACGTCTTCAGCGCAACCTGAAGATCTTAGTTGTGGGTCTTGGAATACTCATTTTGGTTGCGTTGGCAGCCGTTGTTGTCGGCATCGTCACACAATCCAGCAAGAATGCCCAAATCGGTCAGCCTACGGCGACAATACCTTTAAGCTCGGGCGGATCTATCGCATTCGAATTACCGAACGGGGCAAAGATCGTTTCAATATCGCTATCAGGAAATAGATTGGCTGTTCATTACGAAGGCCAGGAAGGCACAGGAATAGCGATCCTCGATGTGGAAACCGGGCAGCGCGTGCTCGATGTTAAGCCGACCGTATCCATACCCAAAATATAGATCGATTTCGGTCGGCAACATTTACGATAGAATTCAAGCTTGCATGCGCTGTACGTTCGATTGCCAGGTCGCAAAGAGCTTTTCACGACGCTGATCGCACGCAACAATAGCAGGATCGTTAGATCGTAACGATAAGCGGCGCTCGACGGATTGAACTGCGCGCCGAGCACGAGACACGGCGTGTCGCACATCGTCATTGTGAGCAATCAGGCGAGTCATACGTTCGCGTTGCGTTTCGTCTAGTCTCCCTGCAACATAATCGCTGATATCGGCCTGTGTGACGTGCATGACGGTGCTCCCTAAACCACATCAGATGCGCACAAAATTGCAATCTATTGAACGTGCAATCCGATGTGAGAACGCCGCGGACTTAGGATCAGTTCCATAGTCGCTAATCCATAGTCGCTAACGATTTAGCAACTTGTGCGAAGTGACTCGAAAAATTTCAAAAATCGTCATTGCGTCATGGCTTAAAGTGAAGACTGAGACACATGCGGAAAATTGAGATCGGAAACTTTCATCTCCCGCCAGCGTTGTGGGCATATCTGATGGATTATTCAGCTCATCGCATGAGCTAGACCAGTATAAGGAATTCGCAATGACCCCGACTTTAGTCTTGCTGGTGCTCACGTCATTAACGCTAGCGAATGCCATGATCATTGGAGCCTTCCTCATTCTCGAAGGCAAAGGCGAACGCATGGCAACGCCTTCCAAACAAAAGACCATCAACACTCATAGAACTTAAAAATGATCGATGTTTAGCAAAATAATACGAAAAAAATATATTATTCAATAGCTTAGGCGCCATCCTGGCTTAACACTCCGCACGAGATAATTTTTCAACGAGAGTGGAACAAAACATCGCGCCCAACGTTTGACTAATGGCGTAAGGGGTTCTTCTGCGAAGCCATTCACAGAAGTCTAAATTAAAGATGTGTCTGCAATAAGAATGTTGTTTTCAAGCGCGGTAGCGCCAGCTTTCACGGATCTCCGGCGGCGGAGATTTCTATGAACAGCTTGGAGGGCGATCGAAAATTTGGCGGCGGTGAAGCACCATCAGAAGCGCCCAACTTGTGGGCACCAAAACCATGCCCCATTTCCTGGCACCTCATTGCCATGGTGCTTGCTGTTCTCGTACCTGCCGTCACGATAAGCGGTTGGCTAGTCGCCCGCCAAATCGATAACGCTCGAGAGAAAATCGAACGCAACGCCCAAGCACGCGCAGATGTTTTAGCTTTGGCTACCGACAACGTGGTCACAGGCTTATTGGCAACCCTGAAAGCCCTCGCAACGTCCCCTGCCCTTGCGCGCAAAGACTACGCGACGTTCTACGAACAAACGCGCATGAGTTTAGAAGGCACCGGTGTCGATGTCGTCATAAGGGATAAAACGCTCTCTCCGCTCGGCAAAGCCAATGCAGCTTTACCCGCTGACCTAGCAACGCGGGGTGACGACCAAATTGCCTTTGCAGCCTTGGCGTCCAATACTGCAAAATTCACCGATCTCCCGAAAACGGGTGAAGTCGCAGGCATCAGCGCATGGATCCGAATAGACGTTTCAAAATCTACGCCACTGGTATTGCAAGCCCGCATTCCACCGTCATTTCTGAGCCAAGCGGTCGATACCGACGACGGCGAAAATATTTGGATTTCAACCATCGCCGATCGCAACAACCGCATCATTGCCCACTCGAAGGATTTTGCACTTTACTTCGGTCAAACCCTAAGTGCTGATGTACTCGCAGCATCTGCGAGAAACACTGGGAATTCTGGCGTTATTCGCGCCAAAGGCTTACGCGGTACGCCTTTGCTGCAAGCTTACACGCACAATAAAAGTACCGGTTGGCGTGTCTCAACGCATGCACCTGTCGAAATTGTCGAACAAGAGATGAACCGGGATTGGAACCGCTTCATCGGCATTGCGCTGACGCTCGGCACGCTGGCCATCGGCGTCACATCGTTATTGGCCAATCAACTTTCAAAATCAGTTTCACAATTATCTGCCAACGCGCGCGCGCTCGCAACCGGCGTAGTCAATCTACCCCTATCTACAAGCATCAGTGAAATTCGCGACCTGAATAACGTTCTGGTCGAAACGACAGCGGAATTAGCGCGTCGCAAATCTGAGCTCGCCGAAAGCGATTACCGCCTACGCATGGCGCTCGATGCCGGCGGCATGGGCGTTTGGGAATGGGATCGCGCAACCGACACGATGACATGGGACCCCGTTCAATTCGATTTGACCGGATTGCCACGCGGTGAACGCGCCCCATCCGTACAAGAATTCATCTCCCATGTTCACGAAGAAAATCGCCAGCTCATTACCGATGCCCTATCGAAACTATCAGCCGAAAATCCTGCTTTTTCCTTGGAATTTCGCTACAATCGTCCTGACGGATCGACGCGCTGGCTTGCTGGCAAAGGGTCCATGGTGCCGGACGAGGAAGGTCGTCCACGCCGTGTTGTCGGCGTCAACTTCGACATCACAGCACAAAAAGAAAACGCCGAACATACCGGCGCATTATTGCGTGAAATTTCGCACCGCTCGAAAAACATGCTGGCTCTCATTCTTGCCATGTCGCGTTTGACAGCCCGCGACGCAACCGATGTGCAAAGCCACGTCCATAATTTTTCTTTGCGTGTCGCCGGCCTCGCGGCCTCTCAAGATTTAATCGTTGCTGCTGACTGGCGCGATATCGATTTGTGCGATCTGGCCAAGGCCGAAATCAAAGCCATCGCCCACGACGGCATCAAGCGCGTCAAAATAGAAGGGCCTGACATTGCTGTTGATCCCCAAGTTGCCCAAACACTAGGAATGGCGTTTGCCGAGCTGACATTGAATGCACTCGCACACGGTGCTCTTTCCACGGCATCGGGCGAAATTCTACTCACTTGGAAAGTGGAGCCGAACGACGATTTCTCGATGTCTTGGACAGAAGTCGGCGGTCCATCGTGCCAAGAAACCGCGCCTCGCGGGTATGGCATGGCCGTGATCGAGCGTTTTGTCGCTCAAGGTCTCAAAGCTTCATCCACAATAAATTTTGCCGCAGACGGCGTTCGTTGGAATTTAACCGCACCGATGGCAAATATAGGACAACTGTCTGTCAATAAGAATTGACGATCAGTCCTGATCCCGCCAAGCCAGATTGACGCTGAGGGAACCATCACGCCGAATATGACGTTAGCACATTTGTAGGCGAAGTCGGCGCCCGGAGTAGGCGCTCTGAAGCGACCGGCAAAACCGAAAACAAAGGAATATTACGGTGACGTTAAACATTTTAATCGTAGAGGATGAGGCCATCCTAGCGGTTGAGCTGGAATGCATCATCCGTGAACTCGGCCATAATGTCGTGGGCATAGCTGCATCATCAAGCGACGCGATTGCATTGGCTAGTCGCAAGCAGCCTGATTTAGCCCTCGTTGACGTGAATTTGAAAGATGGGCCAACAGGTCCTGATGCAGCTCGAAAATTGGCGGAAGAAGGTCAGGTTGCGGTACTTTTCACGACCTCAAACCCAGATCGTATTCCAAGTGACTTTGCGAAAGCCTGCGGGCTTGTGACAAAGCCATACTCTGAGCACGGCTTGAAAGCAGCCATCACGTTTCTTAGCGAGTGTTTGGTAGAAGGCAAACCAAAACGAAACAAGCCTCACGGGCTAGTATTGGCACCGCACTTCACGCAACGTTGGAGCTCGCAAGATAATTACGCTTAAATGAAAAGGTCAGCTTTAGCTGGCCTTTTCTAAATCGACGTGCGGCTCGTCAGCAGCAACTGTTAATTTCAAATCAGGCAGCGTCACTATAACTTGCGTGCCCGGCCGCTCGGCATCAGATGTTACCGATTGATAGCTTATTTCACCATTGAACTGACGCGAAAGTAACTTGGCAATTTGCGCGCCTAGGCCTTCACGGCCGTCTTTCTCATCAGCTTCTTCGCCGTCACCATCATCATCGTCGTCTGCCATCCCTCGACCATCGTCGGTGATCTTCAGAACGCTACCCTTATCGGCCTTCGCGAGCTGAACGGTGATGAGACCTTTGTCACCTTCACGATACGCATGCTTCGTCGAATTCATCACGAATTCTTGCGTCAATACACATAACGACGTCGCAACCTGAGCTGCGGCCAACAATGGCGGAATATCGACTTTAATCTCGATATTATCGTCGTTCATAGTAGCGGCTAAATCACCGATCACAGACTCCACGAGCGAATCTATCCGCACCAAGTCGAGGTCGTTGGTCACGTTGATACGCCGTTGAGCGCTTGCAATCGCGTGCACACGTGAGCGAGCACCCGTAAGCGTTTTGATCGACATCGGATCGCTTGCGTGACGAATATGTAGATTAAGAAAGCCGACGACGAGCGCCAACGTGTTACCGATGCGATGCGTAACATCGCGCAACAGCCCTTCAGCACGTTCCTTTTCAGCTTCGGCGCGGTCGCGCTCGATAGCCAATTCTTCAGTCCGTTCCGTAACGCGACGCTCTAATGATCGATTGACCAGCGCGAGCGTTTTGGACGATTGCTCCAGCGAAGCAATGCGTTCCTTTTCGCGAATAAGCGATAGAAGCGCCAACCCCGCCGATGCAATCAACGTCGAAAGCAGAGCTGCAAGCAGCCAAAACTTCTGCCGATCAAAAGCATCTTGGCGCACATTATAAAGCGAAATTTCTTTATTCTGAGCCGTTTCAATCTCAGAGCGCAATTGATCCATAACGGCCTTGCCAGCACCGCTCTTGGGAACAGCCAGCGCTTCATCCGTGCGCCCAGCGCGCATATGCGCAAGACTATCTTCGATAATCGTAATTCTTTGATCGATCAGCGGACGAATGCGCTTGAGCGTTGCAACTTGTTCGTCGTTGTCTTCGACCAGTACAGCTAAGTCAGAGTAAATTTTATCAATCGATGATTTTGCGCGCTCATAAGGCTCCAGATAGACGGTATCGTTCGTCAATAGATAGCCGCGCTGACCGAGCTCCAAATCCTGTGCCGAACTTAACAACATCGAAAATTGTCGTTGCGCCACGAGTGTGTGTTCGACCCAATTGGCACTCGCAGCAGTCCAATTCCATGCGAACACCGCGCCCATGCCTGACAGCACGGCGATGCCGATCCACGTCAATAACGTACGAGGAATGACAGTGCCTAAAGTCATCGAAAGGGTCGTTCCAAATTGGCTCATACAAGGGTGATATCGCTAGACCGAAGCACGCGCGATGTCATTTGACACATGAAAGTGCGATTAATCGCAACCTCCATGCCCCTAGGTTTTGCGCGAACCCCTGTTGGGAACAGACCACACCGCGACGCGTTGCTCGTCAACTGGGTAAATAACAAACACCCTTAATGAGTTATATCCGCCAGTCAGCTCGAAGCACTGACAGATATGGCATGGGAAACGAACGCGCGCACTAGCCATATAAACTGCATCGCATAAGAGGCGAATACCACATAATGACGTATCGACGTCAGCCTGCAAAATGGCTAGATCACCGTATGCCTCCACGAGCCAAGGCGTCTAAGACGTCGCAAAAAACATCGCCAAGCGCCCATGGGCGTCAGCCTAAGCAAACGCAATGCTTGAAGTGCCCACTTCGAGCACTCAACGTTTTTCGCGATTTCCAACCCAATGAAGTCGAATTCGTCGAGTGGTTCAAAACCGGTGAGTTCGTGTCGGATGAGGGTGCAACCCTTCTCATGGAGGGGCACTCCAGTCCGCATCTCTATACGGTACTATCAGGGTGGGCCTTCAGATATAAAATGCTGCCGGATGGCCGTCGCCAAATTATGAATTTCGCACTGCCAGGTGATTTCCTTGGCCTTCAGACGTCGATGTTCAATGAAATGCAGCATTCGGTTGAAACTTTGACCAAGACAATCTTGTGCGTTTTTCCGCGCGACAAAATTTGGTCTCTCTACGAAAAATTCCCCGGTCTTGCCTACGACCTCACATGGATTGCCTCGCGTTCTGAGCGCATGCTGGATGAGCAGCTTTTAGCCGTCGGGCGCCGCTCATCTCAGGAGCGCATGGCGTTCGTGCTATTGCATCTTTACTATAAGGCAGCGAGCGTTGGCTTGGTAAACGGCAACAAAGTCTTGTTCCCATTTACGCAACAGCACTTAGCCGATGCCTTGGGGCTTTCCCTCGTACACACAAACAAGACGCTGAAAGCGCTATACGCTCGCAAATGGATCAAATGGAAAGATAGCGTCTTCGAGCTGGTTGACGAAGCCGCATTAAAAGAACTCGCCTGTTATGAGAGCGACGCCAGCCAATTGCGCCCCCTGATCTGAACTCGACAAAATACTCAATTGTTGGGGTTGGCAACAAAAATGGGTAATTCTTCGTGGAACCATGAGCGCGGCTGAGCGTTACTTATTCACGAATGCGCCTCCACCGTCCCCCCGCCCTCCCTTGTGGACGCGCTTCGTTTCATCAGAGCCCGTGACCGCCCCCCTCGGTCGCGGGCTCATTTTTTTAAGCTCGACCCTCTAAAATTTTTTGTAGGAATTCGAAACTAAAATTCGCAATGCGCGTTATCTCACCGAAGCCAAATTCGAGGACATCGCCATGAGAAATATCTTGCTTTGGATGATCGGTATTCCAATCCCAGTGCTGATCCTGTTGAACGTGTTCAACGTCATCTAGTCAGCTTTCACACTTATGAAGCGATCACAACAGCGGAGCCAATTTGGCTCCGCTTTTTGTTGGCTGATGCTGAGTGCAAATGCGCGGTGACGTTGGAACAAATGTGGGTACTTTCTAGTTTGAAAATTACAGACATTTGAACTGGAGAAAAAACCATGGGCAATTTGCTCCACTACGCCATTGTGTTTCTTGTGGTTGCGCTCGCCGCAGCATTCTTAGGTTTTGGCGGCGTTGCTGGAACCGCAATGGAAGGCGCACGCATCTTATTCTGGGTCGCAATTATTTTCTTTGTGGTCTCTTTGGTTGCTGGCCTCATACGCAAAGCGTAGCCACGGCGAATAAAAATACTGAATGACAAAAGCGGCTAGGGAAACCTAGCCGCTTTTATTTTCAATTAAATTCTAGATTACGATCAAAAGTGACGACGGAACAACTCAGCATTTCAAGAATTAATCATGCACAACGACTTAGGAGAAAACACATGATGAAGTCTCGCTTTTTACTTTCCACCGTAGCTGCGGCAGCGATCGCCGGTGGCATCGCGATGCAAACAACACCTGCAGCGGCTGTTTCTTTCGTATCGACTCAAGCAACTGGCGAGCAAAGCACGTCGAGCTTGATTGGTTTGAAGGTAGAAAACAGCACAGGTGAAAATCTTGGCGACATCAACTACCTCGTCATCAACGATAGTGGTGCAGTGAGCACAGTGGTCATTGGTGTTGGTGGGTTCCTCGGCGTCGCTGAGAAAAATGTCGGCGTACCTTACGCGGATATTTCAATCACGACGAATAAAGACGGCAAGCGCGTCGCCGTTCTTTCTGCAACTAAAGAAAATTTGACGGCAGCTCCTGCGTATGTGTGGACAGAAAAATCCACCATGGATACCATCAAGGAAGGTGCCAGCGACCTGGCTGATCGCGCGAAAAAGGCTGCAACTGATGCAACCGAAAAGGCCAAAGAAATGGTCAATGAACCGGCTACTAAGCAATAAACGAAACGCGGCCGTCGATATTCTCGACGGCCGCATTCAATTTGTAAGCTATCTAGTTACGCAGCAGATTGTTGAGCTTGCTGCGCTTTCATATCGAAAAATAGCGCTTGGCTGATCAGGGCTTTTACCATAGCCGGCTCGAAAGGTTTAGAGACCAAGAACACGGGTTCCGGCTTCATCCCAGTGAGCAACCGTTCTGGAAATGCCGTGATGAAAATCACTGGCACGGTAATGGATTGTAGTATTTCATTGACGGCTTCCAATCCAGAGCTGCCGTCTGCAAGATGAATATCAGCAAGCACAAGAGAAGGCGCTTTCTTAGCAACGGCCGCAACAGCTTCCTTATGCGTCCGCGCGACGCCCTGCACACGATGACCGATATCGACCACCAGAGCTTCGAGATCCATCGCAATCAACGGCTCATCTTCAATAATCAGAATGTCAGCTGACAACTGAAGCGCAATTTCAGAACCGGCCTGCTGCAACAAGCCAGTAACGGATGCTGGCGGCATATCAAGAATTTGCGCGGCTTCTGCCGTTGTAAATCCTTCGACCGACACGAGAAGAAACGCCTGTCTCGGAGCCGGGGTAATCGCTTCTAGTCTGCGTTCGGAAGATGACTTGGCGTCTGGTGTTTCACCATCGTCAGCCACGCGATTGATGGGTAGAGAATTCCAAACTTTCGTAAAAACCCGATAGACCGCAACGCGCGGTGGCAAGCTCTTATCAAACGAACTCGCATCTTCAATAAGGGCTTCAAGAGCAGCGACAACGTAATTATCGCCAGAATTCTGACTACCCGTCAGGGCTCGCGCATAGCGACGCAAGTAGGGGAGATGCGGTCCAATAGTTTCAGCGATCGACATTCAGTTACCTCGTGATGGAACAGCTAACTTCTAGAATTTCACATCAAACTAAAATCAAAACCTCAATTCCTGGGTTTTGAGAACGCAACGGGTAAGGTTCTTAATGCCATATAGGCATCATGACCTCGCAACGCTCGCCACTTGCAAAACAGCAGCAAATTCTCCAGCGGATGCATGATCTTCGCCTTCATCCAGAGCCAAGCTCTTCGCTAAAGCACCACGCGCACGATTGACCCGGCTCTTCACCGTGCCGATAGCACAACCGGTGATCTCGGCTGCCTCCTCGTAGGAAAATCCTTCAGCACCAACCAAAAGAAGAACTTCCTTCTGATCGTCGGTCAAACCTTTGAAAGCCTCTTTGAAGTCCAGCATATCCATATGGCTCTGCTGAGACGGCAAGACCGACAGCCGCTCAGAAAAGACACCATCGGCATCTTCGACTTCTCGTTTGAGTTTGCGCAAATTGGAGAAATAAGTATTGCGCAGGATTGTAAACAGCCAAGCGCGTAAGTTCGTGCCCTGCTCGAAACTTGGCAAATTTGACCAAGCTTTCACGAGCGTATCCTGCACAAGATCGTCTGCGCGCGTAGGATCTCCGCACAACGAGTTTGCGAACGCGCGCAAATTCGGCACAGATTGAATGAGCAAAGTTTGAAGGTCGGCGTCGCCACTAACGGTCACGCTCGCCTCCTTCCTTATTAGCTTCTTTATTCTTCAACTTCTGCAATAGCTCAACGAACCGGTCTGGAACGGGTTCATGAATCAATTCAGAATAATGTTCGCGTAACTTCTTACCAATTTGGCCCTGCAATTCGCGCGGCAACTGAGTATTCAAATTTCCTCCTGCCGCCAGATCCTTCTGGCCATCGTTTGTCGTCATATAATGAGCCTCCCCAGAACCTCAACATCTACATCCCCACCGATGCGTATGCTGAGGGACCACATCATTAAACGCATGAAATTGTATTGGGTTCCAAAGTGATGTGAAATAATTTATGATATAATATCAATGGGTTATGTAATATCTATTTTACCTAAGGTATTTAATTTGTGCGCCCGACCAAAGCCACGCAACTCCCAGACTAGCACTAGTCGTGGAATTACCAGTCATCACCTTGGCTAAATTAATCTGGGCTTGAAAAGCTCGGTAAAGCCAAAAGCTCCCCCATCACAAGGGCAAGCGCTTGACGACATCTAGGGAACGTATCGCGCCACCCCGCGTTCGAATGGAACAGGTGCCACACAGCAGCCACCAGTCCAAACACCCATGGAGCCCGTCATGAAAATTGAAAACCTGCACGATCTGTTTTTGCATACGTTGCAAGATATCTATTACGCTGAACAACACATTATCAAAGCTCTCCCCAAAATGATTAAGACTGCAGACTCAAAAGCGCTCGCCAAAGCTTTTGAAGCGCATCTCGAAGAAACTAAAGAGCATGTGAAACGTCTCGACGAAACATTCAAGCTTCTCGAAGAAAAACCAAAAGCAACAAAATGCCCCGCTATCGACGGCATTTTGAAAGAAGCCGAAGAGTTGATGTCTGAGATCAAAGATCCAGATACGCGCGACGCAGCGATGATCGCTGCTGCGCAGGCCGTCGAGCACTATGAAATCACCCGTTACGGCACATTGGTGTCCTGGGCTGGCCAACTCGACTTAGGCCCAGCGGCTAAGTTATTGTCTCAGACTTTGAAAGAAGAATATGCGGCTGATGAAAAGCTCACCAAGCTCGCTGAGAGCAAGCTGAACCAAGAAGCAGCTGAATGAATTTACGTCGCCCCAAATTTGGGGCGACGTCCTCTACTGCAAATTCAATCAAATAGTGATGGAGATCACCCGTGTCAGATCGCGCTGATAAACTCGCAGCCCTAGCAACTGCGCTCATCGATAGCCGAAATGGTTATTTCGAAGCTCTGGAAGACGCAGAAGGCCGCGGACTCACAACGCTATTTAAAGAAATGGTCGCCCTGCGAACTGAGGCAATTGTTGAACTCGAACCATTTGTTGTCGCAGCAGGTGGTAAGGTCAACGAAGATGGATCATTTATGTCAACCGTCCATAGGACAGTCATAAGCATCCGCGCGATGCTGACAGAACTCGATGAGAAGATTTTGCCCTCCCTAATTAGCGGCGAAGAAAGAATCCTCGGCTACTACGATGATGCTCTGAAAGTGTCATCCACCGACTATCCAGAATATGCCGCGCTCCAACGCCAACGGGGCACGCTGGTAGCTAAAATTACGCAAATGCAGTCTGCACTCGATGCCGCTGCCTAAACTTCAATAGTACAAACTGCGAGCTTCTCCATGCGGGTCGCAGTAGTAAATTCATTTCGCAATCGCTATACGCAAAGGCTCGATACCACTCGGGCCTTTCGCATTTCCAACAAGATATCGGTAAGCCCTAAGAGCACCCATGAAACAGCGCCGCGCCAATCGCGTCTTGCGAGTTGTCCTATCGACCACCAGCTTGGTCCTGCCCGCCTTAACGCTCATACCGCTTGGTTCATTATGGCTTTGGGAGCATGGGTATCTTTTGCATTGGGCCGTCGCCGCCTTCGCTCTCGTAGCCTGCGGAATATTTTTGCAGTGGCTCGTGTTGCGCAATGCCGCTCCAGCCGAAGCCCAAGACAGTCCATCCACCATCCCGATAGAAAGTTGGAACGAACGAGAACGTGAAGCCTGGGCCAGCGTCGAAGCTTATGCCTCCGCATTGAAGCCGGCATCTGTTGTAGGCGAAGATGGTCTAAAGGAAGTCGCCCTCGCGACCATCCGCCTTGTCGCCTCTAAAATGCATCCGAATGATCCTAATCCACTTTGGAATTTCACCGTGCCAGACGCGCTGCTTTTGGCGGAGCGTGTCTCTGCACGTTTGCGCCCCGTAGTCGTCGAAAATATTCCGCTTGGCGACCAACTGACAGTTCGTCAAGTCTTGCGTCTTTATGAATGGCGCGGCGCCGTAGATTGGGCCGAGCGCGCCTACGATATTTGGCGCATCGTGAGATTACTCAATCCTGCAAGTGCTCTTGCCCATGAAGCACGCGAGCGCATGACCAAAAATTTGTATTCTAACTTACGCGACGAATTCACAGTGAGATTGGCACAGGGTTACGTGCGTGAAGTCGCGCGAGCTGCAATCGACCTATACAGCGGACGACTAGGTGGTGGCTATCATACCAACGCCGCGCCGCCGATGCCGGCAACACCGGCGTCTGGTGAAACAACACCACAACTGTCTGGCTTCTCTTGGAAACGATTAGGACGCCAAGCAGGAAGCGTCGGTAAGATGGCTGCAAAATCAATTTTGAGACGCAAATAACTTACGCCGCAACGACTGCCTTCTCATCTGGCTTTGCATCATCTGTTTTGCCATCGTCAGCTTTTTCCACGGGCTCTACATACTTCAAGCACGCATCAACTGTTGCCTCAAAGCTTCCTACGACTTCGGCGATTTTGGACAGCGGAACGCCTGGTTCATTCGGCGATTGACCGTCCACAGCGCCCCACCATCCACCGATGATGCGCGCCTTTGGCCAAGCACGAGTTGCATTTCGGATCGCGTACTGAAGGCGATAACGGCTAGAGAACGACCCGACGCATATAACCTCAGGCGCAAGTTCAGCAACGCTGCGCCAATTTCGCAAAGCAACCACTTCAGCCGACACACCGCGCGAAATGAGTAAACTTGCAACCGCGTGTGCACCTGCATCATCAATGGCCGTTCGAGCACCAATGCAGACGACATTCGGCTTCACGCCTTCCGCACCAGATTCAGGCAACTCATCGTCAAGAAGATCTATGATCTCTTTTGTCGTTTCGCCAATCTCGGTCATTCTTTCATCTGTAAAACGATTGCGATCAGCATCTCGCGCAGCCATCGTCAAAGCACCACGCACGACCGTATCGTAATACTTCGCAGTTTCGCCCTCTTCCATTTGATCTAGAGCTTGCTCGACCGCATCATCCGTCGCACCGGTCAGGATGCGTTGATAAAAAGCTTCCTGCTGACTGAGCGCAGGTTGATCCCCGAGTAATAAATTGAAGAACGCGAACGGCTCTAGATGGCGGCCAATCGAAACCAAAACCAATGTCAGAGGCAGAGCTAACAACAAACCAATTGGACCCCAAAGCAAAGTCCAAAACGCAGTTGATACGAGAATAGCCAGCGTCGAAAGCCCCGTAACACGACCTTGAATGACAGGCTCGATCACATGTCCCATCAACGGCTCAGTGATAAGAAATAGTCCGAGCGTGAGCGCAAACATTGTCCAGCCAGGATCCACCGAAGCGGCAAGTATCAGTGGAAATGCAGCGGCAATAAAACTGCCGACGAATGGCACAAACCGCATTAAGCCGGCCACAAGTCCCCAAAGTGCAGGACTAGGAACGCCAATAATCCATAATCCAATCCCAATGACGACGCCGAAACCTGCGTTCAACATCGTCAATGTGAAAAGATACTTGCTCAGTCGGCCGCCAGTCTCGTTGAGAGTTGTGGTCGAGCGTTCGAGATCCTCTGTGCCGAGCACGCGAATGAAACGATCTCGAAAATCTTCTCGCTCCAACAAGATAAAAACTAAGAATAGCAGGACCACGCCGATCGTCGCAAAGGGTGACAGCAACGCCCCCAACACAGCAGTCACCTGCTGTAGTGGCGTCATCGGACCTTCTTTGATTTCGACCGGTACGGGCTGGCGCGCATTGCTGGAATCAAGCACAGGCGGCGCAACTGGAACTGTTGATGGCGCTTCTTGCTCGATCTCGTTCTGCAATTGCTTGATGGTCTCGGTCGCGCGGTCCATCGTGCCTGGCGCAAACCCGATACTCTTCAAACTGCTTATCTTATCTCGCAAGGTCTGCTCGTATTTCGGCAGATCGCTCACCAAAGTCGTGACTTGCGAAGTTATCACCGTACCAATGGCAATCACGCTCGCCAAAAATAGCAACACCACCAACATGGTGGCTGGAACTTTAGGAACGCTCAAACGGCGCAAGTATTTCACTGCCGGCGTCAACGCGAACGCGAGCAATATGGCCAACGCCAATGGTATAAACAATGCGCTACCGGCATAAAGAGCCGAAACGCAAATCGCAATAATGACGAGAACTTCAGCCGTAGATTGCCGCACAGGCTCATGACCACGATCCAATTGCGACCGTGAACTCATATCTAATCCCGCCACAACGCGCTCCTATCGACGGCGGATTTGCCGTGCAGCCCCAAGTCCGAACATAAACGCTGACGCAACAACCTGAACGGCGCCAAAATAATCGACAGCCGCTTCGGTTTCTTCTGATACAGCAGCTACAGTTTGCGCCACAGGATTAGCTGACGAAGCATTTTTAGCGCGTCGCCGTTTAGCCCATTCCGTGACTGCTGGGACTGCCAACGCAATTAAAGCAGCAAGAAAACATGCCCCGGCTATTGCAGCAGCTACAGTGACGGCGCCATATTGTGGCTCATAGACCCAAAATAGAATCATCAAACCAAAAACAAAACCTGTGAGGAGAAGAATGGCGGCAAGCCCGCCCCATACAGCTCGGCGGGCGAGAACATCGACCGTATCGCCAGCAAATCGCGTCGCCGCGAATGAAAATAAACTTCCGAGCATGGTCCCCTCACAGATTAAATTTATCGACGCGCGATAACGGCAAACAGAAACCCGACGCCCGCAGCTATTGCCGCTGATTGCAATGGCTTGGTGCGGATCGTGTGCGACAACCTATCGATTTGCTCATTCGCTTGGCCTTGCAAGCGATGGGCTACATCGGAAATATCATCGGCCGCAGCCGATGCCGTATCGCTGATTTTGTTGGCAGCTGCATGTGCGGTTGTCTCGAAGGATGATGCCATCGAACTTACTCCTATTTTTAGAAATGAGATTAACGGGTCAGCACGAGACCGATGAGAAAACCGATACCAGCGGCGACCGCTGCCGCTTGAGTAGGATTTTTGCGAATGGCAACTTCTAGATCGCTGACTTTATTTGCAGCTTGCTGCTGTGCGGCTTCGGCTGCTTCGCCAAATTGATCGGCTGCTAATTTCTGGACGGTGGAGGCCAGCTGCGACAGTTCACTCTTCAGGTCGTCAACTGTAACTGGGTCTTGTGCAGACCGTTCTGAACCGAGCCGGTGGGGCTGAGCCATGGGTAGTCTCCTCGTATTGGCATAGTGATGTCTCGGCATAACGTCCGTGCCGGACATAGGTTCCACGCACTACGAAAAATCTGGGAACTAAAGTTTCAAATGTTCGTTGTTGATCGAGACCTGCATACATTTTTGAATTTAGGGAGACCCTTCAATGCTCGCCAATATCAATACCGGCGTAACTGGATCAGTCGCGGCCAACGATCAGTCCATGGGCGATCTGGACGCCTTGAAGGTTGAATTAGCGATGTTGCGAGACGAGGTATCCAAAGTCGTCGAATACCGAGCCAAACAAGCCCAGCGGGCGGCACAAGCGGGTGTGAGCTCAGCAAGAGATACTGTGACTGAATATCCCTTGGCTTCCGTGGCTACGGCGTTTGCAGTTGGTGCAGCTCTTGGTTTGGTTTTGATATCACCCCGCAAATCTACCCCAGCCCGCTTCGGTACATTCGAGCATGCCGACCAGATGCGCGCCGATCTGGCAAACTACGCAGGTCAGCTTAAATCCAATATGATGCATACGGTTCGCGATAACTCGATTATTGACCGTTTGGACCGCGTTGCGTCAGCGCTGTCATCCACAGATGCTAAAGCGACTGTTGGTCCTGTCATGGATCGGGTTATGGGTTGGTTGGGTCAAGCCAAAGATGCGGCGCAAACCGCAGCATCAAAAGTAACCGGCACATAATGAATTGGGAATGGCTCTAAATTGGAGAAGCGGGGTTAGGTCTTATCGATCCCGCTGATCCTTTCGAGTAACCGAGACGGCCGAGGCGATACCTCGAGGTTTTCGAAATCACGTTCGGCTTCTTGTTCTTCGAGACTATCAGCTTGGCTCGTTTCGTTTGCCGTAACATCATTGGAAGACGCAGAGATTGATTTAAGCCGAGACACTGCGCTGCTATCAGCCTTTTGTAAGTCTTTAGAATTCTCATTCGCCTCGACGGTGACCGCTCTTGGCACAGAGCTGCGCGGTGAGATGATCCGTTCTGCTAATGATAGACGCGGCGCAGCTTTCTCTGACCTGCGTGACGAAGTATTTTCCACCGAGCCGCCACTGCCAAGTCGTCGTAACTCATCTCTAAAATGTTGAGCCTGACGCGCGAGGCGCTCGTTGCTGCTTGCAACCTCTGCCCTCAGGCTCTGGATGGTGCGATGCTGCTCGTCAACTTCGGCCTGTAGTGCGCTAATGTCAGCTTTGGCAGAGAAGTACGAAGGTGCGGGTGGTTCGCCGTCGCTTGCATCGCCTTTTTGATATTCGGCTAACGCAGCCTTCAGCTTGCTGACTTCTGCCGCTTGATCACGAGCGGTGTTGTCCAACTCACGTACGCGCTTTTCCAAACTTATGCGGCTGGCTTCTGCTTCACCCTCGCTACTTTTTAAACTTAAAAGTTGCGCTTCAGCTTTGGCCAGATCAGCACGCAACCGCTCCAGTTCAGAAGGAATGAGAGTTCCATCGGGATCATTCGCCGTTTTGGACGCCTGTAGTCGAGCCAAAAGTGCAGTCTGATCGCGGGTCTTAGCCCGCAGCATCTCAATTTCAGTTCTGAGCGCCACTTCACCATCAAAACGGGGATCGCCAACCGTTTCGCGATTGCGCGCCGCACGGGTATCCAGCGCAGCGCGAAGTCGATGCAGGTCTTCAGCCTGCTGCATATTGATTTGTGTCGCTTCTTCAAGTGCCGAGGTTTGCTTGGCGCTGGTATCCGACAACAATGCGATATCGGCATCACGCTGCGCCAACAACCGACGTGAATCCGCTAGCCGCTGCTCGACCTTAGGCAGGCGATCAAGAATGGCTTGTTCTAAAACACGGCGCGCATTTTCATGCTCTTCGACCGTCCTCTTTTGAGCATCAAGCGCTAATTCAAGGTCATGAACGCGCGCGTCGCGACGATTGATTTCAACATTTTGACGCGCAGCCGAAAGTTGCGCATCCTCGATCTTCATTTCAAGTTTGTGAATATTGATCGCGTACTCTGCCCGCATCCGATCCTTGTCAGCGCGGATTTCATCGATCGTGAGTGGCAAGGCCCGCTTAACGGCGTCAGTTGCAAAACGTTCGATGCGCCGCCGATAGGCCGGCAGGATTATCACCATCAACAGAGCAGCCAGCAAAAAGCCCAGCACAATCAACATTGCGGATGAAAGGCTGATCAAGTGGCATGTCCCAGTTTTCCGTTACGCACATGCAAGTGCGAAACGCGACGAATATCATATGATCCCACTCGCTTGAGAGCGGCCTAGGACCGTATATGTCCTCTTAGAATGGGTTCCAAGATGGATTGCGAGTGTATTTCAAATAACCCACGTTGGCACCCAATCGCAAACCGACGCCGGAGCGGATGGGGGCAAGCGTGACTTGTCCAGCTTTTTGCAACTGCACGCTAACACCTCCCACTAGATATGCAGAGCCCTCAACACCGCCGAAGCGTGCATAAATATCTGCTGGGTCAGACATATTGTAAACGAGCGTCATGACTTTTGAGCCTTCGGCACCAAAATCGTAGCCGACGCTTGGCCCTTGCCAAAACACTTTATGGGTTCCGGCGTCTTTGGTGTGTAGCGTGCCCTCTCCATAGCGCAATCCAGCGACGATAGCGCCACCAGCATCTTGCCCGAGAATGTAACCGTTAGGCCGCCCGGCTTTTTGAAACGCCCACTCGACAGCCGATGCCAGTCCTCCACTCACCGTTCCAAAAAATCCATGTCCGGCGCGTACGATCTCGCTTTGCGTGTAATATCCGCGTGAATTGTTGTCGTATGGCCCGTTGTCAGGTGGCAACTGCTCATAGCGCTCTTCGCGTGCACCCTGCTGTGAAGGCTGCGGATAGGGTTCGCCATACCCACCGCCCCCGCCAGAAGATCCACCGCTGCGACGGCCATTGTCCTGCTGCCCGTAAGGCTCGTATCGTTCGCCACCAGCTGGTGGAAGGTCAGCACTATTCCCGCCCTGACCACCCGTGAATACATCGCCTTGATCGCTGGGTGGGCGATAAGCATCATCGGCAGCAATAGACAGAGACGGCAAGATGATAACAAAGAGTGCACATGCGACCGCCAGCCTAGCCCAATCGGTAGCTGCTTGCGTGACTGTCATTTTTGTGGCCGACATAAAATCACCCTCGTTTGCCCGTGCCGCCAAATGGCGTGTCTCATCGCGAGCCATCGCAGCTGAAGGCAAAATCCCTCAACTCAAGACTCGAAATCTCTCATAAAGGTGTCGCTGACCACTTTTGCCAAAGTGTGGCCGAACCACGTTGCTTATAAGCCGATTCGAGCCGTTTTTACGGTTTAGCCGGAACCAACCGATCGAGCATGGGGGTCCGACCCCAGGCGATAAAATGCGGGTTGAGGTATTGGCGCCCGGCATGACCATACGACAGTGGCTGGCCATCAAGCAGTGTCACGCTCCCACCGGCGGCTTCAAGAATGGCCTGTCCAGCCGCCGTATCCCATTCGTATGTATCCCCAAGACGGGCGTAGAGGTCGCCTTCACCAGCAGCCAGCAAACAGAATTTCAGCGACGACCCCATCGGACGGGCTTCTGTGACACCCAAACTGCGAAGCAAGTCTGCACTCACTCCACCTGATGCCCGACTATTGAAAGCCACGAGATTATTTAGATCAGCTTGGCGAGCTGAAAGTTGCTCATACGCCAGTTCTTCCAATTGCGGGTCTGTCGCATTGAGAGGCACCAAAGTTGTGTAAGCACGGCCGTCAGCCCTGGTTACATAAAGACGCCCGGTCGCCGGACTGAATATCAAACCGAACGTCGCTTTCTTGTTCTCCACCAGCGCAATGTTGATCGAAAATTCGGGACGACCTTTGATAAACAAATGCGTTCCATCCAGCGCATCGACCAAAAAAAATCGCTCAGATGGGGCAGGCAAAAGTCCATTCGCAGCTGCTTCTTCGGCAACAATCGCGATGTGCGGCGCAACCTCGCCGAGGGCTGCCAAAATGATGGCTTCAGCCTCGCGGTCGGCAATTGTCACTGGTGATTTATCGGCTTTGCGCTCGATGATGACACCCGCTGTGAAATGCATCATTTCCAGCCGCGCGGCATCAAGCACGGCAGGCATCAAGCCTTTCAGCATCGCATCGGCATTCGGTATGGCAGATGACAACAACAGGCTCCGTTCTCGTTACGACAAAAACGATCGGCTCAAAAAACGCCAACCGCGACTAGGACTTGACCGTGGCACGTAAGGCTCACGTCTGAATGGAAACCGAACACAATACAAAGGAAAGCGGCTCAGCCCTTGGCAGATTCACTCCGGCGCGTGTATCAGAGCATGAGACGTGTTCGCAAGCGGCCCCTGTATGCTCGCGTGGCGCATTGACGCCAGAGCCGCCGCACCTGCTGTGTCAGGCTTATAATCTAGGGGCTAATTTATGAATCCGCGCGTGCATCCGACCGACCTTGAATTGGCCGCACTGATCTCCAGCAAAATCTGCCATGACGTCATCAATCCTGTCGGTGCCATCTACAATGGCCTTGAAATCCTCGATGAAGACGACGACGTCCAGGCCAAATCTTACGCTTTGAACGTTATTCGCAACGTCACAGAGCAAGCTTCCGCGCGGCTCCAGTTTGCCCGCTTTGCGTTCGGCGCCGCCGGATCAGCAGGCTCAATGATTGACCTTGGCACTGCGGAGCAAATTTCGCGCGGCTTCATCGCAATTACCCAAGGCAAACACAAACTGATTTGGCGTGGCGCCGCCGGGTATGTTGCCAAAGACAAAGTGAAGCTACTTTTGAACCTCGTCGCGTGTTCCGTGACGGCACTCCCTCGCGGCGGAGAAATCGACGTGGCCATCGGCGGTTCGTTCGAAACGCCAAGCTTCCTGATCCGTTGCAAAGGCACTGGCGCACGACCACCACAATATTTAACAGAGTTTATTGCAGGCAGCGCGCTCAGCCTCGATGCCATGAGCATTCAAGCCTATTACACATGGCGCATCGCAGAAACCGCGATGATGCAGCTCGAAATTCTCAAAGACGGGGCCGATATTTTGCTCGTTGCAAAACCTGCTCAGTAAAATTTTCAAAGAATTTGATGATAAGGCTGCGATATTCATAAAATTTAACATCTGATTAGGAATTGCGCTGCACAGTGTTCATATTCCGGGCTGATCGCTTCGATATTGCGCGCTTAAATCGTGCGCAACGCGGCTGAGCAGTCGCCGTCAGAGATCAAGACCATGCAGCATTGCTTCATAATTGATGATTCAGAGATTATCAGAAAATATGCGCGCCTCATTTTTGAGGGGCTCGGGTATCGCGTCAGCGAATCTGAATCGCCAGAGGCTGCGCTGCCGCGGCTAGCAACCGAAACACCGGATATTATGCTCATAGATTGGCGTGTGCCAGGCCATGACATGCAGGTGTTTATCACCAATCTCCGTACCCTGTTTTTCGACAAGCGGCCGTACATCATCTACGTCACGAGCGAAGGCGACTATGGCGACGTCCACAGAGCGCTCAAATCTGGCGCGGACGATTTTCTATTGAAGCCTTTTAATCGGGGCATCATCGAAATGAAGCTGCAGGATATTCGGCTCGCAGCATAACGTTCGTCGATTATTGCAATCCAAAAATCAAAAAGCCCGCGTCAGGACCTGCGCGGGCTTTCGAAAAATATTTTTATCAAAGTCACGCGCAACGTAGTACGTGATGCGATCAAGGCGCAGAAGCATCCGGTGCAACAGGCGCAACTTCGGTTTCCGAGGCAGGCTCCGTTGACGGTGCAGAAGGAACGTCATCAGCCAGTGTAGGCGCTACGGCTTGTGCTGGCGCGGCAGCTTCTTCCGTTTTGACTGCATCTTGCGCCACCGGGTCGCTTGGCGGCGGCGAAACGGCAGCCGCAGCAGGTTCCACAACTGGCTCACTCTTGACCTCAGCAGGCTTTTCTATCGAACCTGTCGTCGTCTTTTGTACGGCCGGCTTAACTTGAGCATCTGCGTCGCCTGCACTCTGATCGCTTGGAATAGAACCACCCCAACACACAGTAGCCTCGGCACGGCAGGTGTACTCATCGAACACGATGAGATCGATATAGAGTTCGCACTTCACGTCCTTCTTACCGGTGCGATACGTCTTGACGCCTTTTTCGGCCATCGTTTTGGCAATGTATTTATCGAGCAAATCTTTCGCGTCTTTAGTCGGGCCTTCTTTGCCGTAGTCGTTCACAGAGAATCCAAGTCGCGTGCACGCAGCCGACACAGGTGAAGCCGTAGCAACGACGGTTGCAGCAAGCGCAACGGCTGCCAAAGCCGAATGATACAAAGAACTCATCAGAACGTCTCCGCTTGAGCAATAACCAACATTAAACCTGACTTTATAGTCAGCAACCCTATGTCCTGAACAGGGCACTTGGCCAGATTACGTCGGATGTGTTGCAAAAAGCAGTGTGCAAAAATGAACGGACACGAGATTTTGCTGGTTCATAAGCCGACATAAATCGCTTTTGCGGGCTATAGGCGCGATAAGCAAAATCGCCGACAAGACATCGGTTCAGCGTCTCTGCATAGATTGAGATGTACTAGCATCACGCATATCGGTTTTATCCTGATGGATTTTGCAACGCTTATTGCGCACCTTTTGGGCGGCTGTTTCGGCAGTATGACCGCAGCAGCAATGTGCTCGCGCCTGAACTCACGCTTGAATATGGCAGTCTTCAGCAAAGTGCTGGCTGGCATTGTCGGCGGTGGCATGGGTGGCCAAATTCTCAGCACCGCATTCAATCTGCCGATGATCGGCACTGGCAAAGCCGACGCACTTACGATGTTAGCGCACATTGCAAGCGCAGGGTTAGGCGGAGCATCGGTTCTATGGCTTATCGGCCTGCTCCGATCACACACAACACCATGACATCTCATCAGGAGTGATGAGACTGTCGATGAACCCAAATAAAAAGCCCGCCGGCACATCGCCGACGAGCTGATTTCTAAAATCTCAATTATAGAAATTACGAACAGGCTTTTTGCTTAGCAACGCAGTGCGGCAAGCCCATGTTCGTGTCGCACGTCATCTTCACGCTACCTTGCGCTGTCCACCCATTCGCTTTGATGGAATTGTTCAAAGCAGCATTGGCCATGAACTTTGCCAAATCTTGCGTCACCATCGTTGCTTCGCCACCAGCCTGCACGCAGCCAGCATTGGAAGTTCCAGTCATGCCAACGAAAGCGAAACCTGCAACCAGCGTCATACATATCCGTTTCATTGTGCCATCCTCCGACAAAAGAACTAACAACGCTTGCATCAGCCGCTCGCTGTCATTGCGATGATAGCTGCAACACGCGTACGATAAAACCAACCGCAACTTATAGCTTACAGATCGTGGTCTGTCCGCGACAGGTCACGCCAAGGCCACCCTTCTTGCAGCTGTATTTGACAGTGTTGACTTTGTACCCAGGCGTCGTGCCGTTGGCCATCCAAGCCGCCCATGCACCCCAATCGGTCGCTTGCAACAAAGCTTCATAAACTTGGAACTTAGCATTTTCCTCAGTTCCTCCGGTGCCTTCTGCGGCCTTAGGAACGCAGTTTTTAGCCGACGCCTCGGTTGCCAGACCGCCAGCCATCATTGCACCTGCGACAGCCGCCATCACTGCCAACGATGTTTTGCGAAGCATGTTTCAAACTCCTTGTTGTGAGGACTAATCACGAATGCAAGTCATTGCAGGCCAATACGACGCTTGCATCAATCAAGTCATAGGTTGACGGCATGACTCATCGTTTTGCACAGCAAACGTGGCGCGGCGGTCACGCTCAGTCCGAGCCCTTGCAGACTTAAATCTCAGCTAGCCTGCTGAAGATCAACAGCCTTGGGACCTTTACCCCGCTTATCGGGTTCAGTTTCAAACGAGATGCGCATGCCCTCATTTAAATCGCCGATGCCTGATCTCTCGACAGCGGTGACGTGCACGAACACATCGTTGCCGCCATCATCTGGCTTAATAAAGCCATACCCTTTTTGCGAATTGTAGAACTTGACGGTACCTGTTTGGCGCATGCCGCATCTCCTTGCGCAGTCCCAATGCGGATCCGGAGACGTCAATGCAATGTCTCGAACGGTGCGCGCATCGTGGCAGACCGCAAACACCGCGCTGCGACCGCTCGCACTCCACCGTTGTGGGACGCAGACGCGCCCAGACGATAAGCGCGACCGGTCGATGCCCGGCTGCCGCCCACCCAAACTGCGACAATTTATCCAGGAACGCCGCACGCGCGCAAGTTGAAATACCGCATCTACGCAAACTTCTAACGCCTAATCATGCGTTTCAAGATGAAAACCCGCCCCTGTGCCTTCTGCCAAAATTTCAGCCAGTGCAGGCCCTATGACTTCCAACTCGGCCCTTAGCGTAAATGGCGGGTTGATGACCAATAGGCCCGTATGAGTAAGGCCAAGACCAGGAAATGGGTCAGATATGGCCAAACGCGTATCCAGATACTTGGTGCGCGGACGATCATGAACCATGGCCACGAGCCGATTGGCAGCAGCCATATCTTTGATCGGATACCAAATCAAAAACGTGCCGGTCTCAAACCGACGCAACCCTTCCATCAGCCCGTCCGCCAAAATCTGAAATTCGTTGGCCTTCTCAAAGGGCGGATCGATCAGAACCAATCCACGCCGCTCCTTGGGAGGCAACAACGACTTGATCGCTTGCCAACCATCGAGCTTGAGAATTTTTGTAGCGTGCACATTGCGAAATTCTGCCGAGAGCAACTCCGCATCTTCAGGATGACATTCATTGGCGACCAGATAATCGTCATAGCGCATTAGATGCCGCGCAATGACAGGACTGCCTGGGTAGAAGGTGAGTTCTCCTGATTGACGGTCTGCGTTAACAGCCGCTACGGCATCCAGATATGGCGCGAGCAAACTTGCAACTTGGTTATCGTGGTTCACCGCCAACACTCGGGCAATCCCATCGCGCCATTCGCCGGTCTTACCGGCTTCGACACCTGTCAGATCATAACGCCCAGCACCCGCATGCGTATCGATTACGCGAAACGGCTGCGGCTTCAATTTCATATATGTAAGTATGCGCGCCAGCACCGCATGTTTAAAAACATCGGCAAAATTGCCTGCATGATAAGCATGTCTATAGTTCATGATCAGGGCAAGAAACGGCTCATCGTATCGCTGTCAAGCTCAGTTCGATATTAAGCCTTGTTCTCCCAACGTCCGCTCTCGTTTTGCTGCCAATAACTCACAGCGCAGCCTGCTGCCTTAGCAGCTTTCCACTCAGACCGAGCCGACGAAACAGCCTCTTCATCGCGACCGTCAAACAGATAAACCAGCCTTTCGATGCCGCTGAAGGATTCAGCCGTTGCACCATCGACAAGAAAACGAACGCCTGCACCGTTTGGAGTTTCAGAACCAATCGTGAGATACACGGGCTGCTCGTTCGAATGTCCCGCTTTTGCTGTTCCATGAGGAAGAAAGCTATCTTCAGCATAAGTCCAAAGCATAACATCGAGCGCTGCCAAGCGCTCTTCACTACCGGCTTGGATCACCGCCCTCCAACCGCGTGCCAGCGTTTTCTCGACAAGGCTCGGCAACACGCGTTCAAGCGGCTGGTGTTCGAGGTGATAGAAGAGCACGTCTGCGGCGGCTGTCGTCATGCCTGAGTTTTAGCTGACCCGACCGCAAAAGTACAAATCCGTTGGGTCTTGAATCAGGCTTGAACGATACCATTTAGGTTATCCGGAGCGGCGCCAGTGGATGCGGCTGACGCCCCGTGCGGGTGGTGAGTGCGACAGCTTTCTTCAGTTTGCTGTTGTCTCCCACCCGCTGCGATCTCAAATCTTTACTTCTTTAGATATTTGGCCGGAACTTCCCCAGCATCGATCAGAGCTGATACGCATTGCTTAGTGAGCCCCTTACGGTTGCTTTCGAAGCAACGGCGCGCTTGAGCGCTTTCTGGCACGTACTGTGCGCAAAAGTTTTGATGATCGCCCGCGCACGCAGCGCGTACTTTCTTAGAATAAGCGAGCGCTTCTGAGTGTGCGCCAAGTGTAGTCAGCGCTGCTAAACTCAATGCAAGAACTCCAAGCGTGCTCTTCGTTGTCGCGATAGTCATGCGTTATTATCCTCATGCTCTACTGCAACAAGCTTCAAGCAGCCACTGCAGGAAATACTGCTTCGTTCGTTTTAACAACAGCGTTATCGCGCCAAAGCTCGTCGTGCACATGGTGATGAAAAATGGCGCTCATGCGGCGCATCCAGACCACAATGCCGCGCTGCGACAATCTCCGCCACTGCAACTATTTCGCGAAAGGATTGTCACCCTTACGCAAGTTGAGACGAATAGGCACGCCTGGCAAATCAAATGCATCGCGCAGCGAGTTCGTCAGATATTTCAAGTATGATTTCGGCATAGCCTCAGCCCGCTGACAAAACGCCACGAACGTCGGCGGGCGTGTCGATGCCTGCGTCATATAACGTATCTTTATGCGTTTACCCGAAACCGCAGGCGGCGCATGCCGCGACAGCGCCTCATCGAGCCAGCGATTGAGTTGCGACGTCGGCACGCGACGGTTCCATAATTCATAACTTTTGACGATCGCCGCCATCAAGGCATCAAGACCCTTTTCTGCGCGCGCTGAAATCGTCACGAGCGCTACGCCAGGAACCTGAGCCAAACTTTCGGCCAGTGTCTCTTTCAACTCGCGCAACATTTTCTGCTTATCGATGACAAGATCCCATTTGTTGACGGCAATAACTAACGAACGGCCTTCCTCAGTCACCATCGACCCGATTGTGAGATCTTGTTTCTCGAATGGACGCTCAGCGTCGATCAACAGCACAACAACTTCAGCGAAACGTATGGTCCGCACGGCGTCGCTTGCCGATAGCTTCTCAGCCAGATCCGTAATCCGAACCTTACGCCGCAATCCCGCGGTATCGACCAAGCGAATAGGACGGCCTTGGTAATCGATATCGCTCGCCACGCTATCGCGCGTCAAACCCGGCTCTGGCCCAGTGATCATACGATCTTCACCAAGCAGAGCGTTGACCAGCGTCGATTTCCCGGCATTCGGTCGCCCAACGATAGCAACCCGGATCGGCTTCAAAGACGCCTCGGCTGAAGCTTCGTCAACGTCAGCCTGCTCGCCAGACTTCATGTCCCGACGACCCTTTCGCGTGCGAACGGGCAACGTCAAGCCGAGGGCGGCAGCGATATCCGCAATAAGGTCGCCAATCCCTTCACCGTGCTCAGCAGATATGGCCAGCGGCGCACCAAATCCAAGAGCGAACGCGTCGTAAAACCCTTCTTCGCCTTGACGCCCTTCAGCTTTGTTAGCCACCAAGATCACTGGCTTGCCGCTTTCGCGTGCCACGCGCGCAAACGCGGTATCGCTAGGTGTCACGCCAGCGCGCGCATCGACCACAAACAAGATAAGGTTGGCATCGGCGATAGCTTTTTCCGTCTGCTTTCGCATGCGGTCCGCGATGGAACCAGCGCGCGCATCCTCAAGACCTGCAGTATCGCACAAACGCACGTGAGGCCCGCCGAGATCGACGACGCCTTCGCGCCGGTCGCGCGTCAGACCAGGTATGTCCGACACCAGCGCATCACGACTGCCGGTCAAACGATTGAACAACGTCGATTTGCCGACGTTCGGACGCCCAACAATTGCGACCAGTGGATTTTGGCTCATAGTGGATTGATAACCGGCAGGTGCACTCGGGCATGATGCCCGCTGCACACAAATAAATCGTCAGGATCGAAAACAATGACGGCCCCTTGAAGGGGCCGTTCACAGGCGTGTTTGTAGCCCATTTATTAGTTCAGAGCGACCAGTTTTGCCGTATCCGTCAGCACGAACATGCGGCCTTGCGCCACGATAGGCGCAATATAGACCGGATCACCGACGTCAACTTGGCTACCGATGGTCCCAGATGCCGGATCGACACCGATGACTTTACCTTTATTGGAAGCCAGCCACAGCGTTCCGCCAGCTAACACTGGGCCAGACCAAGTTTTGGAATCTGGCAATTGCGCGGTCCATCGCGTTTTGCCATCACCGCGCGACAAAGCCATGAGCTTGCCCTGAGTATCGACGACATAAACCGTGTCACCAGCCACCCACGGCGTCTGCGTACCAGGAACGTTGATCGACCAGAGTCGTTCGCCCGTAGAGATCTGCGTGGCCACCATGCGACCAGCATGACCGACAGCGAATACTGTTCCTCCATCGATCGCTGGACGCGCCGCATCGCTCATAGATGCCAACTGCGACGTTTGCCGCGTGCGCGCCAAGTTCTCAGACCAGACAGGTGTCCCATCGGAAATCTTCAATGCCATGACGTCGCCTGAGGGATATGGGACGACGACGATATCGCCAGACACAGCAGGACTTGTGCTGTTCATGAGACTGGCGGGCTGCGGCAGACCACGCGCCGACCAAAGTTCAGCACCATCGGCGCCACTCAGGCAATAAAACCGACCCTGTACAGTTATGACAAACAGACGGTCACCAGAAGCCGTAGGCGCTGCACGAACTGGAACACCAAGATTCTTTTGCCAAATCACTTTGCCAGATTGTGGGTCAAGCGCTGCGACGACACCAAAACCGTTGGCAACATAAAGACGACCGCCGTCGGCGGCCAATCCTCCGCCATGACCGCCAGATCCGGCTTCATTTTCAGGGATCGTCTGAATTTGAAAAGTCTTGCCGCCCGATAGGGAGAACCCCGTCACCTGCCCACCAGCATCTAACGTATAAACGCGGCCATCATAGACGATCGGACTTGCCATGATGCGCGCGGATTTAGACGACCCTTCCCCCGCGCTCCCACTCCAAACCTGACGCGGTGCTCCATTGAGCGCGAGGTGACCCGGTGCATTAGAGGCTTCACCACCTGGCTGCGCCCATGACTCGTTGGCGACCTGCGGCGGTAGAACGATTGGGCCGGTGGCCTCGGCTAAATTGTTGGAGATACTCTCGGTCGTTTGCACGAGTGCGACGCGCCGACCCGGCAGAGGCTGTTGTTTTTCTGCAAACGGATTGAGATCAGAGATTTTGGGCAACGTGGGACCATCTCCCGCGCACCCTGACAGACAAACGGCGGCGAAAGCGCTGACCGCCCATCGCACGAGGGACCTGATCCCAATATCGCCGCTCGTTTTCAATGCCGTCTCCCCAGAGTTCAGATTTTGGGCCGGATTGCCTATTTCTTGTCTTGGTCCGTTGTCTTGTCTGGCTCTTCTTTCGTCGGCAGCGCACCAGATGTTGCAGGCTCAGATTTGGAAGGCTCTGCGGAAGCAGGTTGCGCCTGTGCGACTTCTGCTGAAGCAATTTGAGCCAGGATAATCTTGATGCGATCCTGTATCGCCGCCGATGCTTTCGGATCGATCAGGAGCGGTTCGAGATACTTACGCGCCTCAGAATATTTCTGCTCTTTAAAGGCCGACAATCCCAACAATTCATTGGCACTCGTGCGGTATGCACTGCCGTCTGATGCCAATGTTGTCAGACGATTCTGTATCTCGGTAAAGTCAGCATCCGACAACCTGAGCGAAGCAGCCTGAAGTTTTGCAAAATCCCTGAGCAGTGGATCCGCAGAAGTATCGGCGGCCAATGCCTCGTAAGTCTTGAGTGCATCAGCAGATTTATCGGCTTTGACCTGGGCCCCAGCTAGGTGGAGCTTTGCAAGGGCGCTGTAACCAGATGAGCTGCTTGCTGCTATCTTTTCAAATGAAGCAAGTGCGGCATCCGCATTCTTCGCTTCTGACAATTGCAACGCAGAGGCGTACTCGGCACCACGCGCTTCAGCCTCCGCGATGCGGCTGTTTTTCATGTAAGTGTAACCGCCAACAGCAAAAACGATCAGCGCGCCGGCACCGATAATGATGCCGTTATAGCGCTCCCAGATTCTCTGCATCTGTTCGCGGCGTAGCTCTTCTTGAACTTCCCGCAGCAGGCTATCGTTGTCGTCGGCCATAAGTGTCCCAAATCTCCCAGTTTCGCCCGCCGTGGTTTGAACCAATCTTAATGAATTTAGGCGGTAAAGACCGGCATACATAACCAAGCAGCGAGCCAGGGCAAGGGCCTGATTGTTCTTAAGCGCGGCCAGCCGTTGACAGACCTCGCTTCTTGCCGCCGCAAACTCATCAAGTGCTCGGACTCCGAGGCTTTTTCGTGGCTCGGGCAGGGCTTACAGTCTCCACAGGCTCAGGCTCACTGCCTTTGACGGAATAGGTGTGCTCAGAGGCTGGAAATGTCCGCGCGCGCACTTCATCGGCATAAAGTCCGATCGCCCGGTCAATGGCTTTGCCAATGGCACCGAACTCTTTGACGAATTTCGGCACACGCGGCGACAGACCCAGCATATCTTCCATGACCAGAACTTGGCCGTCGCAACCTGGTGATGCCCCAATGCCAATCGTCGGAACTGGTATGGCCTTGGTAATACGCTCGGCAAGTGGCGCGGCCATCGCTTCGAGCACAACCGCGAATGCACCAGAGTCGCTCACGACGCGCGCATCATTTTCGATATTAGCCCATTGATCGACGTTGCGACCTTGCGTCTTGAACCCGCCCAAGACATGAATCGATTGCGGCGTAAGTCCGATATGCGCCATCACCGGAATACCTCGATCGACGAGATAACGGATGGTCTCCGCCATACGTTGACCACCTTCAAGCTTCACGGCACCGCAATCGGTTTCCTTCATGACGCGAGCCGCATTTCTAAACGCGACCGGCGGGCTCTCTTCATACGTACCAAAGGGCATATCGACCACGACCAATGCTTTTTTTGATCCGCGAACAACCGCGCGTGCGTGCATGATCATCAAGTCGAGCGGGACAGGAACAGTTGTTTCATAGCCGTGCATCACCATGCCGAGGCTATCGCCAACAAGCAAAAAATCGCAATGAGCATCGGCAATGGCAGCAGTGTGCGCATGATAGGACGTCAGCGCCACTATGGGCACACCTCCCTTGCGAGCACTAATGTCTGGCGCCATCAATCGCCGACGCGGAACCTGGACTGACATCGACTTCCTTTGCACATCATGAATTACCGGCATCACTTTGAGAGTGATGGCCAAACGGCAAGATTTCAATGACTATGCCGTATCCAAAGATGATAGCCGATTTTGTGTGAACTATGGGCCTGACGCTCGAGGTCTGGTAAATGCACCCTTTAAAGGGAATACACACAACTCGACCACGCCAAATATCAAAAAAGCGTTGAATTGGTGCAACATCCACAGCGTTGTATCAGCTTGGGGTTAGCCGCACCATTGCCGCAGTTAAACATTGTCTGGTAGCCTCATCATAGGAGTTATTCAGTGTTCGCTTGCTGGAAGGGCGACGTATTAAGCGCTCGATCCAGCAAAGCCCAAGTTGACATTATGGTCAGCCAAGCTTGCAAACATCTGGATGAATATTTGGCTCGTTGAGGGTGCGTTCGGGAATGCCAACACGGCAAACATATCGGTGGATCTTCGAACGCGTACCGAGATATGCAGCCCTTGCGATGCTGCTCGGCGGCATTTTGACATTTGGAGCGCGCGTCGATGCCAAAGACGCCACGCACGATCAACCTCTCAAAGCACAGGCCGACAATTCTGGTCCGCATCTCGTTTTAATTTCGCTGCGCAAGCAACGTCTCAAAGTTTACAATGCTAGCGGCGAAATAACGTCGTCGCGCATATCGAGTGGAAAGCCTGGTTTCGACACACCAACCGGCGTCTTCTCAATTCTGGAAAAGAAACAACATCACGTCAGCAATATTTACGCAGGCGCGGCAATGCCATTCATGCAGCGCTTAACTTGGTCTGGCATCGCGATGCATGCTGGGCAAGTCCCAGGTTATCGCGCATCTCACGGCTGCATCCGGTTGCCGTATTCATTTTCAAAATCTTTGTTCGGGCTCACCAAGCACGGGGCTCGGGTTATCGTGACCCAAGATGAAACTCGACCGGTACCATTCGAGCATGATAAACTTTTCAAGCCGCTTCCTCTGCGCGCTCCAGAACAAATTATATCATTATCGAATAAAGGTACTAAAGTTGCTTCCAACGATGCAAACTTTGCAACCTTGACATCAGACGGTGTTTCAGAGCTCCCGCGCATATTCGGAATCACGCCAGCTCTCGCAGAAGCCGTTGCGGACTATCACGATGATCAACCTGCGCGTCCCATCACACGCAGTGAAGCTGAAAGTTTTGTGCAGCAGAAAATCGCGACGATATCCGCCAGATTGAGAACACTGAGCGCGTCACGCGCCGGAATTGTTGAATCCGCCAAGAGCGCAAATCAAAAAGCGGACTTAGCAGCAGCAAAACTTGCAAACTTGCGCAGATCCTTGGTCAGCCAACCGACTAATCTGCAAGATGCAGAAAAAACCCAACAAACCGCGTCAAGTTCATACATAGCCTTCATGACTGCCATAGTCGCAGCAATAGACGGCAATCGTGATGACTTATCTGACGACAAAGAAGCTGAATTGGAAGACGCACTGCTTGACGCAACACACCTTGCCGATACGAGCCGTGTAGAAGCAGCAAAGCACGAGATGGCGATGGCGGAAGCTCAGGCCCTAGCCTCTGCTGCTCAAGCCGCCCGCGAAGCCGCCATCTCCGCAGTGCGACAATCCGAAATCGACATCAAATCTACTACGGATGCATTAGCTGAAGCCAAACGCGAAGCAGCAAGATGGTCAAAACCATTATCAATTTTCATAAGCTTGAAAACCGAACGAATCCACTTACGTCAGGGTGTAGACCCGGTTCTCGAAGCGGCGATAACGTTTGACGGCAAAATACGAGAAATCGGAACTCATGTTCTCACTGCCATGAGATACTCCGAAGAAGATCCAAACTCATTCGATTGGCAACTCGTGACTGCACGAGCACCCGTCGTAGATGGTCGTGACAAGCTCTCTAAAAAATTGTCCGCTCGCGAAACAAGCAGGCCACCCCAATCAATCATTGGCGCGACGAATGCAGCGTCTTCTGCACTAGAAGCGATAAAAATTCCCCAAAACGTTCAAGACAAAATTACAGAACTTATGAAACCAGGTTCGTCACTGATCATTTCAGATCGCGAATTGAATAAGAACGAGAATGGTCTGGGCACTGAGTTTGTACTGCTCACACGCTGAGATAGACTCACAACAATCTGACCTCAAAACAAGTTTTCTACCCCCAAATATTTGAACAAAAAGCAATAAAGCAGCAGATAACTGGCCAGCTGCAATTGACAAATTATGAGCAAAACTCTAGCGCCAAGTTCAAAAAGGGGTGCACGTGATCAATTGGCGCGAAAATAATACGTGGATAGCGACAATACTTGTCGCCCTATCAATCACAATGATCATTTTAATTCTGATCAAAATGGCCCCGACGTCACAGACTTGGTCCTTTGCACAACATGTCCAAGCTCAAGACGATTCAACCAGAACGATTTTTGAGACGCTTGATGTAAACCCGAAAGGTGAAAAGCGGTTCATGCATGCCGCATCGGTCGTGAAAATTCCCGAAGGCATTATAGCCGTCTGGTACAGCGGCACATACGAAGGTTCACGTGATGCAGAAATTGCCTCATCCCGATTTGATGGAAAAAATTGGCATGGCATGAGCCCTATTGCCAACAGCGACAGCCTTGAAGACGAAATTGGACTGCACGTTAAATCTGTAGCCAACCCAGTCGTGTTTCGTCATGAGAATGGTGAACTCTGGCTTGTATTCGCAGTGTCTAGATTGAGTGGATGGGCCACATGCGAAATCTTACTCAAGCGAAGTCGAGATGATGGCAAAACGTGGTCACCTGCCACTAGGCTATACGCATCAGCGTTTGCCAACATCTCGCATCTCACAAAGTCACCACCTGTTCAGATGAACGCAGGCCTTATTGGCTTGCCCGTCTATCATGAGTTCCTTGCAAAATATCCCGTATTTCTGATCATTGATTCATCAGGACGCGTGGTGGATAAACGGCGCATGGGCGAAGGCGGCTACGTTGGCTTTCAGCCAACCATCGTCACAAAAAACGAAAAATCCGCAGTGGCTTTTTTTCGCAGACTTCGCGATAACACAGCGTCAGTCATGATGACAAAAACGGAAGATGCTGGACAAACGTGGTCATCTGCCGTGCCAACAAACTTACCCAACCCAGGTGGGGCCGTAAGTGCAGTACGCTTCGAAAATGACCAAATACTTTTAGCTTTTAATGATGACCCTGAATTTGAAAACAATATTACGCTTGCAGTCTCCGACTTCGAAGGCCTGTCATGGCGAAGGGTTGGCATAGTAGCGGACGAAGCAAGTGAAAAATCAGAAAAATATAAACTGACGTATCCTTTTCTATTGGAAACTCAGCCTGGTCTTTTCGATTTAGTGTTCACCAAGTCTCCCAAACGTCGCTTCAACAGTCCAAAGTTTAAGGATCAAGTTGAACGTGCCATTCGTCATGTGCGAATAAGCAATGAGTGGATAAATAGCCAGCTCAACAAGGTACAATAGATTGATAAGCCAATACCTAGATTTTCTATTGAACCGCACCGGCTCAACCGCCCTCATCTTCATAGCTTTCGCAGGCTTAGCTGCTTGGTTTACAGCGAGCACGAAATTACGAATTGCTATAGGACTATTAGGAATATTATTTTCTACATTTTACGAAATTTCAGATGAAGCAGTGTTTGAATGGCTGACTTCCGCCGTTCAAAGACCATCGCCGACTGGATTTATCTTTCTGATTATATTTGTCATCAATGCAGCCACCAGTCACGATTTCAAACCAAATTCAGAATTTCGATTTGCTGCTTACACCTTCAGCGCCGCAGGACTAATTCTTTACCCAGGAGCCGTCGGATTTCTGTCATTTGATCCATACGTTTATGGCTATTCAGGCTACCTGCTCCCTTCTACGATCGCTGTTCTACTTGGCTATAGCATCTACAAGGGCTATTGGATTTCCACAGCCGCGATCAACCTCGGACTTTGCATGTATGTTTTGGAAATGGGTCCGAGCCTCAACTTCTGGGATTATATGATTGATCCCATAGCATGGGTTTTTGCAATTGCTTCGTGCATCGCAATTCTAATATATTGGGTCGTACCAAATCCGTTCGGGCGCATCCGGAACATTAAAATATCGCAAAAGCAATTATCCTAACGCAGGAATTGGTGAGACGCCAAACAGCCATCCATGCCCACCCAATAGCAAAGCAGCGTAGAGCACGGCACCAAGTACGACAGCGTAAAAGTCATTCATCGCGGGGGTTGCGATAATAGGCCCAAGCGGACCTGTCGCACCACGCTTCTTCACGGATATGCGATCATATACGGCGTAAGCTAGGAATGAGCCAAAAAGCAAAAGCGACGCAACATCCCCATTGGCAATCAAGTGTGCCAGTGCCCAAATTTTAATGGCCACCAGCATCGGATGCTTCAATGCCGTGCGAATGCGCGAAGGAATATAAGCGGCGACGAGAAAGATCATCGCAGGCAGCATCAAAAGAACGGCAATATGCCGTGTCCACGTTGGCGGGTCCCAAAGAAGCGGATTTTTACCAGGGTTCAGTTGCATCTTGTGATAACCGAACACGATGATCACCAGACCGATGAGTGAAACGAGCGAGAACAAAGCTTTATAAGCCGTCTCGCCCATGCGTCCTTTCAAAGCATCTCGGATGTCTGGAGATGTTGGCAACACGTGGATGCCTAAAAATATGATCAACCCTACGACCAACATCATCATACAACAGCCCTCCACCCGAAAAGTTCGCTACAAACGAATAGCTCGCTGAGCTGAAAACCAAAATCTAAAACGCTATGATAACTCGGACTTATGGCAAATAGCCCTTATCGAGATCAAGAGATTGGCGCGCGACGCGTTGGCCTTTGGCATCAAAATGTATTGCCGTCCAAGCCATATGCGTGCCTGCAGCTTCCGAGGACCGAGATTTCAAGATTAAAACAACGCTTTCACCTGTCTTCAATGACATTGGTGAGATGAGAGGAAAATACAATTGCTCCCAATGCGTTTGCGGTGCATCCGGCGCAGTCGATAAGACAATATCGCCATGTAATCTTGCTCTCCACCAAGTCGCAAAGCCATAAACCGTCTCCGCGCGTCGCATTTTCCAACGCGCTTCACCTTTGCGGCTGGATGCAACGTCACTTAACAGGTCGATCTCATCCCATAAAGCAGCACTCGCGCCCTGATCCAACAGCTCCGTACAAGGGATTGTGCGAACATAGGCATTGTTGAGCGTCATAGCCTGGGCAATCGAAAAATCGACATCGTATCCCATGCGATCCCAAACGGTCAGGTCATGATGTATCCGCGGCGCTATCACCGGTGCAACAAATTGCGAAATCTGATGCGGGATCATAATGCCCTTAGGCTTCAAATAACGGCGCTTGGCATCGACAAGCGTAGCAACAATGTTTTCTTCTAAGGCATAGTTGCCCAAGGTTTCAGATACGATCACGTCGACCGCAAGCCGGTCCTGGAACTCAGTTGAATGACATGGAATAAGGTGGCAATTTTTAACGCGGTTTGCCTTTATGAGTTTAGCAGCAACGCCAGCTACCTCAGCCGTCTCGAACAGGTAAACTGTTTTGGCACCAAGCTTGGAAGCCATGATTCCAAGCAATCCCGTCCCAGCCCCAATATCAGCCACGACCGATTGAGCAGGCACGATCACCGCTTTCAATGCTCGATAAAGGGCATCGTTGCGCACTGTGTCAGCAATGAGCGTACGGTGATATTCAATGCGCATGGCTGGCTCAGAGTTTGAGATGCGGAGCGCGGATTTGGTAGAGCATCAACGCTGTAGCAGTTGCAAGATTGAGAGAATCCAATTGCCCCGACATCGGAATTTTCACGCGCTGCGTACACATGGCCGAAACTTCATCACTAAGTCCCGGCCCTTCACTTCCCATGACCAAAAGTTCCGGACCGCGATAATGTGCCTGACGAAAATCCAATGTCGCATCGAGCAGCGTCGCCACCACATCTCCAGGCCAGCGCTGCACCAATGCATAAAACATGTCATGGTCTGATTTGACGACTGGCACCACGAAGATGGAACCCATACTGGCGCGGATGGCTTCCATTGAATATGGATCGCAACATTGTCCGACCAATATGACCCCTGCACATCCTGCAGCGTCCGCTGTTCTCAAGATCGTCCCGAGATTGCCAGGATCGCGAACTTCCTCAAGCGCAAGCCACGTCGATGTCGGAGCAATTTCATCAACATTTGGCAAATCGCCAAATCTCTGCCGGAAGACGCCAAGCATCGTTTGCGGATTGTCTTTCGATGCGAGTTTACCCAACACCGCTTCAGACACTTCAAGAACTTCAGCACCTTCTTGCTCGGCAAATTTCACCAAGCCACGACCAATTCCGCTTTCGACGGTACCAGTTTGGTAAACCAGAGTTTTGGGAACAAAGCCGTGATCGCGCGCCGTGATGAGCAGAGATAAGCCCTCAGCTAGAAACAAGCCTGTTTCCTTGCGAACTTTACGCATCTCTAACGCGCGGATTGCTTTCACGCGGTCATTCGTAAGACTTGTAATGACCACACGCCCGCTCATTTAAGACGCGCTCCAGCGCACGAACAGAGATGTCGGCACCATTGATCCGCTTTGTGACTGAAGTGCCAACTCGCCGCGATCATAGACCCCACTTTTACCGGCTAGTGTGTCACGCATGAGTTGATCGAAGGCGAGCGCGGACGCACGAATAGCATATACGGTCAAAACCATACCTGCTTGTTGCGGCGCTAATAGTTTGGCGCAATCGGTCAAAAGTGCAGGCAAGTGCGTGAACAAATCCCATACCTCGCCTTCCGGTCCGCGACCGAACTTCGGCGGGTCAATCAATATCATATGATAAGTTTTTCCACGCCTTACCTCTCGCGCAACAAACTTTGCCGCATCGTCTAACAACCAACGGATTTTTGCCTGCTCGAGTTTGGAAGCTGCTTGATTTTCTCGCCCCCAAGCAATGGCCTTTTTTGAGGCATCGACGTGAGTGACGTCCGCTCCGGCCTTCGCCGCGAGCAGAGATGCTGCACCGGTATATCCAAACAAATTGAGGACGCGTGCGGGCTCGCCTTTAACATGTGCAATATGATCCAACATCCAGCGCCAATGCGGAGCTTGCTCGGGAAACAAACCAAGGTGCCAAAGGCCAGCCAATTTACACAGCATCGTCACGCCATCAAATTTCACCGGCCAACTTTCAGGCACCGGCTTATCTATGCGCCACTTTCCTTTCTCGTCGTCTTCGCCCGATGCGGAAAACACAGCATGCGCTTTCGCCCAGTCGCTCATGGGTCGGCGCTGATTCCACAAGGCTTGCGGTTCCGGGCGATCAACGACAATCGCGCCAAAGCGTTCGAGCTTACGACCGCCGCCGCAATCGAGCAGGGCATAATCATGAAATCCTGACGATGTCAGCAAAGTAAGATGGTCGGGGGTTGCCATGGATCGAGGTGTGGTCCGAACAAAATGTCTGGTCGCGATTTAGCAGATTTGCGTCATGAATCGCGAGTGTTCATCAGGCCTATAATCTTGTTCACAGTAAACTCTCAAATAAACGATAATATGAGAAGGCTACACCCCTGGATCGGCCGCTCGCTGAACCCTATTTCAATCATACAACAATGGAGCCTTAGCTATGAAAATCGATCTGTCGGGCAAAACCGCACTGGTCACGGGTTCATCCGCAGGCATCGGCAAAGCTATATCGAAAGGTCTAGCTCTCAGTGGCGCAGCCGTCGTGATTAATGGTCGCAAGCAGGCAACCGTCGATCAAACTGTCGAAGAAATCAAAGCCAGCGCACCGGCCTTACAGTTGAGGGGTGTAGTTGCAGATGTTGCAACGGCAGCGGGCTGTGCTGAACTCATCAAGGCCGTTCCCACTGTCGATATCCTTGTCAACAACGCTGGCATCTTCGAACCCAAACCATTCTTCGACATCCCAGATGCCGATTGGTCGCGATTTTTTGAAATCAATGTCATGTCAGGCGTACGCCTATCTCGCGCCTACATGCCAGGCATGCTCAATCAAAATTGGGGACGGATCATCTTCATCTCATCAGAGTCTGCACTGCAAATCCCACCCGAAATGATTCATTACGGGTTCACAAAAACAGCACAGCTTTCAATAGCGCGCGGCCTTGCAGAAATGACAAGCGGGACGGGTGTCACCGTCAACTCTGTATTACCCGGCCCGACACGCTCCGAAGGCGTCGAAGATTTTTTAAAAGCGATGGCCCAACAATCGGGACAGAGTGTTGAGGATATGGCAAAGGACTTCGTCAAAGAACACAGACCAACATCACTTTTGGAACGCTTCGCAACGGTAGAAGAAGTCGCCAACATGGTCGTTTATGCAGCATCACCACAAGCTGCCGCAACAAATGGTGCAGCACTCAGGGTCGAAGGCGGCATCCTAAGGTCAATTGCATGACCTTAGAGCGCCGCATAGTTCTAATCGATGTCGTCAATCACGACATCGCCGCCGCCCTTTATTCTTTGCGATAAAGCCGCTTCGACGAACGTGTCGATATCACCATCTAAAACTTCGTCTGGGTTTGTAGAAGTGGCACCCGTGCGCAAATCTTTCACCAACTGATAAGGCTGCAACACGTAAGATCGGATTTGGTGCCCCCATCCGATATCTGTCTTGGCAGCTTGATCGGCATTGGCTTTCGCCTCGCGCTTCTTGAGTTCCATCTCGTAAAGACGCGCTTTCAATCGGCGAAATGCGATGTCCTTATTCTGATGCTGCGAACGCTGCTCTTGAGCAAATATGACGATGCCAGAAGGCTTATGGACAAGCCTCACCGCTGACTCTGTTCTATTGACGTGCTGGCCACCAGCGCCAGATGACCGCGCAAAAGAGATATCGACATCGGCAGGATTGATATCGACATCGATCGTATCGTCGATCACAGGATAAACGGTTACAGACGCAAAACTCGTATGACGTCGCGCATTGGAATCATAAGGTGAAATGCGCACAAGACGATGCACGCCGGCTTCGGTTTTCAGCCAGCCGAACGCGTTCTCACCTTCGATCTCAAACGTTGCCGATTTAATGCCAGCTTCTTCTCCCTGGCTCTCATCAATCAGTTTAACCTTGAAGCCGCGCCGCTCGCCCCAGCGCGCATACATGCGCGCGAGCATCGACGCCCAATCTTGGCTTTCAGTCCCGCCAGCACCCGCATGAACTTCAATATATGTATTCATGGAATCGGCTTCGCCCGAAAGCATGGCTTCGACCGAGCGCCGCTGCGCTTCAGAATTGATGCGCTTGAGAGACGCCTCACCTTCCGAAATGCTGGCTTCATCGTCTTCGGCTTCACCAAGTTCGATTAGCGTGAGAGCGTCATCAAAATCGCGCTGCAAGCGACGAAATTCATCAATCGCGCGTTCTAGGGATTGACGCTGACGCATAACTTTTTGCGCAGCCTTGGGATCGTTCCAGAGATTAGGATCTTCAGATTTCGCATTGAGCGCCGCTAGCCGATCTTCGGCGGTGTCCCAGTCAAAGAGACCTCCTCAGAAGCGCGAACGCTTCCTTGATGTCGGTTGAAAGATTCTGCGCTTCAGCGCGCATGGTGGCCTCCAGAATATCGAAATGACTTAGCGATGAACGCAGCCAATGGCATCGATCAAAATATGAGCATCCAGGCCGCGAGCTATAGAGGGCCCAACTGCTCATGTAAACGCGCTACAATGAAAATCCGATCGACGAACAGCACGTCTGAGAACACACGCAAAACGAAGAGTTCGCGGACCTACCAGACGTCGCCGCGCCCCGATCCAAAGACAGGAGGTGGCCCACCAGGCTCAGGCTCATCATTCGGGATTTGGTCGCCAGCAGCGGCTGCTTCGGCACTCGCGCTTGCAAGGCCAATCACAGAGTAGGCATCGTCAGGCTCTTCGTTCGCCTTGAAAGATTCCAAGATCGTATCTGGCTCGTCGCCAGATGCTCGCAGACCAGTCTTCATGCTCACGCGAACCAGCTTGATACCGGGCGGAACACGGAAGGGGACTGCTGGCGTATCCGCAAGCGCATGCTTGAGGAAATCGCCAAAAATAGGCGCCGCAATAGCGCCACCCGTATTTCCCTTGCCCATCGGTTTTGGCGTGTCGTAACCGATGAAAACACCAACAACCATGTCCGGCGTATAGCCAACGAACCAAACGTCTTTTTCTTCGTTCGTCGTCCCGGTTTTCCCTGCCAGCGGTCGGCCGAGCGGCTTTAAAGACGTAGCAGTTCCGCGTTGCACGACGCCTTCAAGTATAGACGTCATTTGGTAAGCGGTATGCGGATCGATAATTTGCTTGCGATCGTCGATCACCGCAGGCTCATCTTGCCCAGCCCATTTTTCTGCGGTGCAGCCCATGCACTGCCGCTCATCATGCCGCCAAATAGTCCGCCCCCACCGATCCTGAATACGATCGATCAATGTTGGTTTGACCTGTCGGCCACCATTGGCAAGCATGCAATAAGCTGTTGCCATGCGCAGCAGTGTGGTTTCTCCAGCTCCAAGCGACATGGAGAGCACCGGCAATAGATCGTCATAGATCCCAAACCGTTTGGCGTATTCTGTGATCAGGGGCATGCCCAGATCCTGAGCTAGTCTCACCGTCATCTGGTTGCGCGACTTCTCAATCCCGAAGCGAAGCGTAGATGGGCCCGCTGACTTATCTTTTTCGTAGTTTTCAGGCTTCCAAATGTCCTGGCCAGGACCTTGCTCGATTTCAATGGGAGCATCCAGAACGATCGAGGTCGGCTTGTAGCCGTTGTCGATCGCAGCCGCATAAACAAATGGCTTGAATGACGACCCAGGCTGACGCTTCGCCTGGATCGCCCGATCGAACTGGCTCATAGCGAAGGAAAATCCGCCAGCTACCGCGAGCACACGTCCAGTATAGGGGTCCATAGCGACGAGACCGCCAGCAACTTCAGGAATCTGCGTTAAAGACCAAGTGCCTTGAATGTTGGCAGGATCTTTGGGCGTTACGTACACAACATCGCCAGGCGTCAGCAGATCGCTGGTCACTTTAGGTTCGGTCTTTTTCTCAGGAACCTTAGCCCACTTCATTTCTTCAAGTGTGACTTCGACGGCTTCTCGCTCGGCGACGAGCTTTTGATCCTGCTGCTTTGCAGGCTTGAGGCCAATAATAGCTTTAGTCTTCTGTGCTTCGAGAACGACGCCAAGACGCCATGGCTGAATATCGGGCGGGCTGTCGATCGCCGAAAGCGGCACACCCCAATCCCCGGAAATGTCGATCTTTGCAACAGGGCCGCGCCAACCTTCTTTGCGATCGAATTTTGCCAGACCGTCTATCAATGCACGGCGCGCAATCTGCTGTAATCTCGGATCGAGCGTGGTGCGCACCGACATGCCGCCGCCGTACAGCTTTTCTTCTCCGTATTGCGCGAGCAGCGTACGACGCACGTCTTCGGCAAAAAACTCAGCCGTTGAGATATGCGCACCCGTCTGGCGCAAATTGACGATAAGCGACTTTTTCTTCGCTTCTTCGGCTTCTTGGCTCGTGATGTATCCGTTGTCGGCCATCTGGCCGATGATCCAGTTCCGGCGCTCGGTCGCCTTGGTTTTTTGCCGGAACGGATGATAGTTGTTGGGTGCCTTCGGCAGAGCGGCCAAATAAGCAGCTTCTTCGATCGTGAGGTCTTTCAACTCTTTGTTGAAATACGTCAGACCCGCAGCGCCGATGCCATACGAGTTAATTCCAAGGAAAATCTCGTTGAGATATAGCTCTAGGATTTTTTCTTTTGGGTATGCGCGCTCAATACGGATGGCAAGAATAGCCTCCTTTATTTTACGCTCGAGAGAACGCTCGTTGGTCAGCAAAAAGTTTTTGGCAACCTGCTGAGTAATCGTCGAAGCACCTTGTGCGCGACGATTGGAGCCGCGCAGCTTATCTTCAATCGCTTGAACAACGGCGCGAGCAACTCCCTGAAAGTCAATGCCCCCGTGCTCATAAAAGCGCCGGTCTTCTGCCGAAAGGAAGGCAGCAATTACGCGCTTGGGTATCGTATTGATGGGTACGAAAATGCGTCGTTCACGCGCAAATTCCGAAATCAGCGACCCGTCCTGAGCATGAATGCGCGTCATGACGGGCGGTTCGTATTTCGCCAGACTTTCATAGTCCGGCAAATCGCGTGACGATTGCCACAGCAAATACCCAGCGCCTGCTGACACCGCCACAAACACCAGCACGAAGCTGCCAAAAGCAAACCCGAGCAGATTAAGCAGCAAACTTTTGCGCCGCTTCTTTCGACGTTTAGGCATAGGCGGTAGCGTTGGCGCTCGCATCAGTCACGATTTCCATGATTTGTAAGCTGTTTAGCCCGAATGCGGCAGTGCAGCAAGAAAACACCAGCCCAGTGTCGTCGCACCCCGCACATTACAATGAATTATGGCAGCACGTCGTCTGGAATTTGCCTGTTATTCAGGGTCTATCTGCCAGTCTCTTGCTAAAATAAGACTGCACAGCGGCAGCAATCGCACCCGCAGTCTTTTTCTGCCAAATCTCTGTTGTCATTTTGTCCTGATCATCTGGGTTGCTGATGTAGCCTAATTCAACCAACACAGAGGGTGCATGAGGTTGTTTGAGCACCTTGAAAGCTGCCGAACGTTGCGGTGCACGTGACATCTCAATCGATTTTGCAAGCTGTCCTGCAAGAACGCGTGAAAATTCGTTAGAAAAATTTGCCGTTTCACGCTTTAGGAGATCGATCAAAATACTTTGCACCTGATCGTCGCCTGGCGCATCGTGCATTTCGAGACCCGCTATGAGGTCGGAAGCATTTTCTTTGTCAGCAATCAAACGTGCCTGCGCATCAGATGCGCGCTCTGACAGTGTATAAACTGTCGCGCCTCGAATATTGCCAGCAAAATGCCGCTCCTCGATCGCATCGGCATGCAGTGAAATGAATAAATCTGCGGAGTGCTCGTGCGAAAATTGCAGTCGCTTGCTCAGAGAGACAAAAACATCGCTGTCGCGCGTCAGTAGCACGTCGAAGTTTTTTAGATTTTCAATTGCGCTTTTCAAATGTCGCCCGACGGATAGAACAATTGTTTTTTCAGCAACATTGTCAGCCCCGACAGCTCCAGGGTCGATGCCGCCATGGCCGGGGTCAATCACGATGGTGGGGCGGCTCTCGTCTCTAGGTTTGCGCCCTTTATCATCAGCCACCGCCGTTTGATTTTCGGCAACTGAAGGCGCTGACCGACGTGCCCCGGTCCCAGCACCAAATGCAACGGCATCCATCGGCTCTAGATCAATCTTTAGTGTGACGCCGCTGCCGGACTTCGCCCTCGTCATATCGGCACGCACAATTCTGACGGGGCCAGTCGTGTCAATGACGACGCGCGCCTTTCGCTCAGCAAACAGCCCGTAGCGAAAAGCCGAAATCAACCCGCGCGCTTTTTGTGTGCCGGCGGGCTTCATTTCGAACGATAGGTTCGGCAAATCGACGATCACGCGATAAGGATTGGCCAACGTGAAAACTTCTGCGGTCACATCACCCGAAAGATCGATTGCAAAAGAAGTTGCATCAGCATCAGCAATGACGCGCGCATCCGTAGCCGTCACATGGAGCGCAGAAACACTTAATTCTCCAACGTTGCCAGACTGCCCGGCCCAAGCTTTGCCAGCCAAACAAGCGATTGGCGAAACCACAAAAGGACACACCAATAAGGCCGCAAACCCTACCGCGACCCAATATTTTGCAAAACGTTCAGCCGTGTGCATACCCTTACCAAAGGGCCAATCCAGCACGCGCTCCCACCCCACTCTACACCCTCGCTGCTCCTCCACCGAAGACTTTGTCCCCGATTTCAAGTTGAAACGAATCTTAACACTCTGTTTTCACTTGATGATATAGACTTTGACGAATCTAACCCTATTTGCGCACCGAAAATCCTTATATCACTTGCGACGCAGGGGACGACCTCGTAAACTTCGTTAGTATCCGGCGTTTTCACGGCGCCTGCTTTTCAGAGCACACTCGTGAAGGCGTGCGAAGCCCAATCGGCCTGCTGCAGGTAAAACTCTGCTTTCACAGGTAATTTGGCTCGCTTGGACGGCATTTTAGCCTCCGCCGAGGGCGCGTTTACGTTGACCTCTCGGAAGATAAAATGCGCAGCTTGCGAAAAGCACCACCTTGGTAGCAGATCCCAAGCCGCAACTATGACGTGTAGAGCGCGACGGGCACCCGCAGAAAGAGGGGCTGATACCGAGCGGTCGACCTTTTCAAACGGCGTACTTTTTTGCGCTGACCACAATTCTGCTGCTGGAACCGCAACATGCGAGAGCAGCGCAGGGACGAGAGTTCATTTTTACTGTCAACTACGAAGGTTCACTGAAACATTATGACCGTATTTGTCATCACCTTGGATTGCGCTGCACCAGCAAGACGCTGGTTGTCTGACGCTTTCGACCATGGCAGCGCGCCCAGCGCGGCTGTGGCAGGACAGATGACGAGCGCGTCATGCGTTCAATTCCCCCAACATTCACAAATCAAAATTGCGCGCCGCCGCGCTGCGCTCGCTAACATTCGAAACAACTTCGGATCGATGCGAGAGCCACCCCGAGCGCGCGCTGAGGAATGGCATCCATGTCCAATACCAAAATGCTTATCGACGCGACGCATCCTGAGGAAACCCGGGTCGTCGTCCAACGGAATGGCCGCGTAGAAGAATTCGATTTCGAAAGTGCTGCCCGCAAACTTTTGCGAGGAAACATCTACCTCGCGAAAGTCACGCGCGTAGAGCCGTCGCTTCAGGCGGCGTTCGTTGACTACGGTGGCAACCGTCACGGATTTCTAGCATTCAATGAAATCCACCCTGATTATTACCAAATCCCAGTCGCCGACCGGCAGGCGCTGATCGACGAGGAAGCGGCTGCCGAAGCAGAGCTTGAAGCTGCAGCCGACAGGCGTGCCGAGGCCCTTGCACGGCGCTCAAGCGGTCAACGAACATCTTCCCCTGATGAAGGCGGATTGGTCGCTGACTCCGATCACGATGAACATGAAGCAGAAATCGGCGAAGCTTTGCCCGATACATCGCATATCGTCGATGTTGAAGAAGATGAGCACATTGAGGAAGTAGGCGGCGAGGGCGCAATCGACGAAGCCCCTCAAACCATAGCCGCACGCATTGCAAACGATACTGATACAATCTCAGAACCGCTGCCCACACTCGCGTCTGAAAGTGACATCTCACAACTAGATCGCACGCAGGATCATGAAAACGAACACACTTCAGCCCATCATCATGAAACTGAAGACGATGAAGCTGACGGCCCGGACGAGAATGACGAAAACCAAGCCGTAGATCAGCATCGTTTCGATGATGAGACGTCCCAGCCTGCGGACAATGGCTATTCAAACGTCGATACAGATGGCCACCATGACGATGCTCCGGCAAGCAGCAGCTTCCAGGAAGAGGCTCCTCAAAGGCAGCGCCGTCGCCCACGCAGTTACAAAATCCAAGAAGTCATCAAGCGCCGCCAAGTCATTCTGGTGCAGGTCGTAAAAGAAGAGCGTGGGAACAAAGGCGCTGCTCTCACCACGTATCTGTCGCTAGCAGGTCGCTATACGGTCTTGATGCCGAATACGGCACGCGGTGGCGGCATTTCAAGAAAGATCACCAACCCGCAGGATCGCAAGCGGCTAAAATCAATTGCCCAGGAATTGGAAGTGCCGGAAGGCATGGGCTTGATTATCCGCACGGCAGGCGCTGCGCGGACGAAACAGGAAATCAAGCGCGACTTCGAATATTTGCTACGCCTATGGGAAAGCGTTCGCGATCTTACGCTGCAATCGACGGCTCCAAGCCTCGTCTATGAAGAAGGCGACCTGATCAAACGCTCCATCCGTGACCTCTACAATAAGGATGTCGAGGAAGTCGTTGTGGCAGGCGACGCAGGCCACCAAGAAGCGGCCGACTTCATGCGCATGCTGATGCCAAGCCATTCAAAGAATGTCATTGCCTATCGCGAGCCAACGCCACTCTTCACGCGCTACGGCGTGGAGCGCCAATTGAACGCGATGTTCCTACCGCAAGTCACGTTGCGGTCTGGCGGCTACATCGTCATCAATCAAACCGAAGCGCTCGTTGCCATCGACGTGAACTCGGGCAAATCGACCCGCGAATTCTCGATCGAAGAAACAGCTCTTGCAACCAATCTCGAAGCCTCTGACGAAATTGCTCGCCAATTGAAATTGCGCGACTTGGCTGGCCTGATCGTCATCGACTTCATCGATATGGAAGAAAAGCGCAACAATCGCGCCGTCGAAAGACGTCTGAAAGATGCGCTTCGATTTGATCGCGCGCGCATTCAACTTGGCCGCATATCGCACTTCGGCTTAATGGAAATGTCGCGTCAACGGCTGCGCACCGGCGTGCTCGAAGGCTCGACATCGCAATGTCCGCACTGTCAGGGCACCGGCATCATCCGCTCGACCGAAAGTATCGCACTCGCAGTCTTACGCGGATTGGAAGACGCCATTACAGCTGGTGCTAATGCGCCGTTGATCGCAACAACGACGCCAGCCGTGGCACTCTACATTCTCAATAGCAAACGTGCCTACGTTACAGATATGGAAGCCCGCCACGGCTATTCGATAACAATATTGGGCAGTGACCGGGTGCAAGGCGCGAACTTCACGGTTGAGCGCGGCGCAGCCTCTGCATTGCCCGCACGTCGACCAGACCGAGCCGCCGTTAATATGAACTGGGGCTTTGAGGGCGAAGGCGAAGATGAAGCACCAAGCTTTGAAGGCGCTGAAATCGAAATCGTTGGTGATCCTGACGACTTAGATGCACCCATCGGTGCAGACCAAAATGGCCGGGAACGCTCCGAAGAAGATGGCGGCAGACGTGGCCGTCGCCGTCGCAGGGGTAGAGGCCGTGGCCAACGCGGTGAACGCGACGATCAAAACCGCAATGATTTCCGCTCCAACCCTCGGCCACAAGCATCACATGACGACGATGATAACGATGGGCCAGAGCGAGCATTAGCTAACGTCAACGATACCCAAGACGATGTGGAGTTGAATGCCGAGGATCGCGAATCCGAAATTCACGGCGACTCATCTCATGAAGCTGAACGTTTAGAAAATGGCTCGGCGGATCGCCAGGGCCGTCGCCGTCGCCGCGGACGCCGTGGTGGCCGTCGCGGACGAGAACGTTCGAACGTCGAGCAAGCAGAAAACGGACATAACGCCGGCCATGATGGTTCTCAAACGGACCTCTCAAGCAGCCCATCATCTCAAGACGATGAGCCGATGATGGACGAACAACCACATGCGCATGACATGTCAGCTAGCAAATCGACGCCCAACGAGCGTCGAGCGGGTCGATCGCGAGACGACAAACCACGTCAGCCACGCATTTGGGATGCGCCAGCTCGTGAAGCTATTGAAATTAATAGTTCGACCGCTGAACCTGTTGCAGTGATCCAAACACCTAACAAGCAAGAGCAACCTGCACAAACAGCGGAGCCTAAACCATTCTCGCGCCGTCATGAAATAGGATCGAGCGAACCACGCGTTGAACGCGTCGTCGTCAGGCCCGACCTCAATGCGGAATCGAGTGCTGAGGCAACGCCTGCCGCGACCGAACGCAAAGGTTGGTGGCAGCGTCGCTTTGGCGGAGAATGACGCTCAGTCGAAAATTCAGAACGCATGACGCCGGATCGAAAGATCCGGCGTTTCTTTGTCACTCGCGCGCTACCGCATCAAAGATTTCATTTTATGTATGTCTCATATTCTGGTGTTTGATTATCACACCCGTTTATGCCGATGTGACTACAGCCCAACAACGGGATCGATCGCAGCCATGCTCAGAAGCAAAGGAGCCAGCCGGTCTATCGGCTGCCCTCGAACACCGCGACCAACTCTGGTTAAAGCAAGCAGACGCGTGGTTCACGGCCTACACTCTCAAAGGCGAAGCATTAAACCCGCTCATTCCCCAAGGCGATCGTGTTGCTAATCAACCGATCCCGCACGGGTTCGTGTTCGCTAGTGAGTTGCATTGCATGCTCCTCAGTGAACGGAGCCAGCAACTACAGATCGGCCTTCGCGCCACAACGTATCGCTTTCATGAGAACGCCGGAGGATGGTCGAAAGCCATGCGCGACGGCATCATCATGGTGATCGATGTTATCAAAGATCCAAAGACATCAACCTGGCAAGCACGCCACATAAGCGATGACATCGCTGTGCTTCCCCCAGATGCAACATTTCGTATGCCCGCAACGAATGAACTTCCGCCACACGATAAGTGGCCCAAGCGCGAATGCAGGTTGCCTAAACTTTGGAGCGGCGCACGCTGCGTAAAGCCAAAGTTAGTTCTTCCTGATGAACCGCGATGAAGAATGTAAATCAGTAAACACCTGGACCTTGCGATCCAGTTTTCTGCCCTTACGACGATTTAATGAAAGTCCCGGAATAGATCGGAGTAAATCAAGATTTGTTCGTCATGCTATAGCTTGCGCCTTGCTGACGACAAAATATCATCGGCCTTCTCGACCATGCGTTGTGCGCCTGTTTGACCAGATGAAACATCGCGCTTAACACTAATACAAACGCCACACAGGAGTTGAGGCGGGGAAAATGATCGTCAACGTCAAAGCAACACATGAGCCGGCGCTCAAAGTGCGCGCCGCACTGGCTTTTGTCATCGCATGGGTCGGCATCGTTATAGAACCGCGTGGTGCCAACGCTCAAAATTTGCCGCTCATTCGCGACACTGAAATCGAACAACTATTAAGCGACTATGCTAAACCCATTTTCCGAGCCGCAGGTCTAGGCAGCGGTCGCGTCACCGTTCGCATCGTACGCAATGAAGCCTTCAATGCCTTCGTGCTCGATGGAAACAATGTTTTCATGCACACTGGCTCTTTGCTTCAAGCAAAAACACCCAATGAAGTGATCGGTGTTATTGCCCATGAAGCGGGCCACATTGCAGGCGGTCATTTGGCATCCTTGCGAGCCCGTATTGCAAAAGATCAAACCCGAGCACTTTTGACGCAAATTATCGGCATCGGCGCGATGATTGCAGGCGGGGTCGCAGGCGGTGACGGTGGACGCGAAGCGATGTCCGGCGGTCAAGCTGTGCTGCAAGGCGGCAACGAACTCATCTTACGCGGCCTGCTGTCTGAGCGACGCTCGCAAGAATCGGCAGCTGACCAAGCTGGCCTGCAGTACTTGAATACGACGAAACAATCCGGACAGGGGATGCTGGCAACATTTGAGCGCTTCCAGGAACAAGAATACATTTCCGACCAATACAAAGACCCATTCGTTCGCAGCCATCCCGTGGCCACCGACCGCATCAACCGTTTGCGTGATCTGGTTTCAAAAAGCCCCTACTATTCGCAACTTGATTCACCGGCATTGCAACTTCGTCACGATCTGATGCGGGCGAAATTGTCTGGTTATCTTGAACGTCCCACAACTGTCTTCAATCGCTATCCAGCATCTGACACATCGCTTCCTGGTCGTTATGCGCGCGCTATTGCGCGTTTCTTCCAAGGTGGTTCTGGCGCTTTAGATGCAGCCTTGCAGGACATTGATGGTTTAATTCGCGAAAACCCGCAGAGCCCTTACTTCTATGAATTGCGGGCAGATCTATTGATGCGATCGGGAAAAAATGCCGAAGCTGTTCCCTATCTGCGTCAAGCCCTTAAATTGGCACCGGAAAGTTCCCTCATTCGCGTGCAGCTCGCAACCGCGCTTCAGCAAACCAATGCTCCGGCCGATGTAACCGCGGCCGTGGATCTGCTGCGCAAGTCTCTGATTGACGATCAAAATTCTCGCGCTTATCGCATGCTGGCCAATGCCTACTACAAACAAGGTAAAGGACCTGAAGCCGATGCCATGACTGCGCAGGCTTATTTTCTCGAAGGCAACTTGAAGCAAGCGCAAATTTTTGCCAAACGCGCGCAACCTAAGCTTCGCTCCGGTTCGCCAGAATGGATTAAGAACGACGATATCATCAACTATCGTCCACCAGCTTAAATCAACACTTACGCCCTCCATCACCTCATCCGAAAGAGATCGCAATGTCGCTTTATGAAAAGTTCTCGGCCTCTTGGCTCCGCCGCAGCAGCATGGCCATGGCAGCCGTTCTTGCGATTTCAGCCGGTGTGTATCTGTCACTGAAGGATAGCTCAGACGCCATAGCTGAGACCGCCTCGACGGCAGGCGGCAACGCGTTTACCGATGACCAGAAAAAAGCAATTGGCGATCTGGTCAAAGACTACTTGATCAAAAATCCAGAAATCTTGATTGACGTGCAAAGTGCTCTCGAAGCCAAAATGGAAAAAGAGCAGTCTGAAAAATTGCGTTCCTTCATGTCGGAGAACGCAAAAGAGATTTATCGCAACCCTGAAAGCCCTGTTGCGGGCGATCCCAATGGCGACATCACAGTTGTTGAATTCTTCGATTACAACTGCGGATACTGTAAGCGCGGCTTATCAGAAGTTCAAAAGCTGATCGAGTCCGACAAACGCGTACGCGTCGTGTTCAAAGAACTGCCGATCTTATCCAAAGGCTCGGAAGAAACCGCAAAAGCCGCCTTCGCAGCCAAGGCGCAGGGCAAGTATTGGGAATTCCACCAAGCTATGTTGACCATCAAAGGCCAAGCCAACGAGGCGTCTTCTCTGAAAGCCGCTGAAACGCTCGGGCTCGACATGACAAAATTCAAATCCGATATGGCTAGCCCCGCCGTGGAAGCCGAACTTGAAAAAGTTAAAGAACTCGCGAAAAAAATGGGCATCAACGGCACCCCGCACTTCCTCGTTGGCGACAAGTCAATCCCTGGCGCACCCGAAGATCTCCATAGCCAACTCGAAACGCTCGTAACGGAGTTTCGCAAGACCGGCTGCAGTTACTGCTAAGTAATTGATATAATTTAACTAATTTCAATATTGCTAATGAGCTAAAGATTGCCGTCTGTCGTCAACATCCGCGACAGTCGTCAGACTTTGCGCGGCTGCGGAAAGCTGTTAGACCGGAGGACTTCCGCAACTCTTCTGCCTCGATTGGCCCGGCGCTCAACCGCTCATGTCCGACCTGATCTACGTCCTGAATGGACCGAATTTGAATATGCTCGGCGTACGCGAGCCCGCGATCTACGGCAGCGAGACGCTTGCTGACGTGAAAGTTCGCTGTGAAAAAGCAGCCAAAATACACGACCTCAGTATCGATTTCAGACAGTCGAACATCGAGGGCGAACTGGTCAATTGGATACAGGAAGCTCGCGGCCAAGCCCAAGGCATCATTATTAACGCGGGCGCCTATACGCATACCTCAGTGGCGATCCTGGATGCTCTGCAAGCGGCCGAACGACCCGTTATAGAAGTGCATCTCTCTAACATCTTCCGCCGCGACGAGTTCCGCCAGCACTCCTATATCTCACTCGCGGCAACGGGCGTCATATGCGGCTTAGGTGCCAAAGGCTACGAATTGGCATTGGAAGCGATCGGTGATCTTTTGAAGAAAAAATCGGGCGCTGCAAAGTAAGTTGCGCAGTAAAATCAAATCGGAATGACCAAAGACACAAAGGACAAACGACTGATGACGGCAAAAGACCAACCGGCTAAAGCAGCCACATCAGATGGTCAGTTGATCCGCGAATTAGCGGAATTGCTGAACGACACAGGTCTAACTGAAATTGAAATTGAGAAAAGCGGCCTTAAAATTCGCGTCGCGAAGAAAATCTCGATCGCCGCGCAAGCCCCGGTCATGTATGCGCCGCCAGCTGCAAACGTAGCAACCCATTCTGTGAGCTCAGCGTCGAGCGAAACGAAGTCTCTAGCTGCGACGCCATCTGACGCCGCCAAACACCCCGGCGCTGTAAAATCGCCAATGGTAGGAACTGCTTACCGTTCACCAGAGCCAGGCGCCCCTCTGTTCTGTGAAGTGGGATCCAAAGTCAGCCAAGGCGATACTTTGCTAATCATTGAAGCCATGAAAACGATGAACCAAATTCCAGCACCGCGCGCAGGAACTGTGAAGGCTATCTTATTCGAAAACGCACAACCGGTCGAATACGGCGAGCCACTCATTATCATTGAATAATCTCGATTTCAGCTCGTTCATCGCGCAGACAAGACTTTGAAAGTTTCACTTCATGTTCGATAAAATACTGATCGCAAACCGAGGAGAGATCGCGCTACGCATCCAGCGCGCCTGCCGCGAACTCGGCATCGCAACAGTTGCCGTGCACTCGACTGCCGATGCAGACGCCATGCACGTCAGACTTGCAGATGAAAGCGTATGCATCGGACCACCAGCCGCCCGTGACAGCTATCTCAACATCCCCGCGCTCGTGACCGCCTGCGAAATAACAGGTGCCGATGCCGTGCATCCTGGCTACGGCTTTTTGTCAGAAAATGCGCGCTTTGCCGAAATTCTCGAAGAACACAAAATCACTTTCATCGGCCCGACATCGGAACACATCCGCATCATGGGCGATAAAATTGAAGCCAAGGAAACCGCAAAAAAGCTTGGTATTCCCGTTGTCCCTGGATCAGCGGGTGCTGTCACAAGCGAAACGGAAGCCCTGAAAATCGCCAAAGAAATGGGTTTCCCAGTGCTCATCAAAGCGGCTGCTGGCGGCGGCGGTAGGGGCATGAAAGTCGCAACCAGCGCCGCTGATATTGGTGTTGCACTTGCGACCGCGAGATCGGAAGCTAAAGCAGCTTTCAATGACGATGCCGTCTACATTGAGAAGTATTTACAGAAGCCGCGTCACATCGAAATTCAAGTCTTTGGCGACGGCAAAGGCAATGCCGTTCACCTAGGCGAACGGGACTGCTCCTTGCAACGTCGCCACCAGAAAGTTTTAGAGGAAGCACCATCACCAGCACTCAATGCGGCTCAGCGCGCTAAGATCGGTGAGACAGTGGCGGCCGCCATGCGCAAAATTAAATATCGTGGCGCGGGCACTGTCGAATTCCTTTTCGAAGATGGCGAATTCTATTTCATCGAAATGAACACACGCCTTCAGGTCGAACACCCCGTGACAGAAATGGTTACAGGCGTCGATCTCGTACTCGAACAAATACGAGTGGCTTCCGGCGCCCCACTCAGCTTCACACAAGATGAAATCGAATTCCGCGGCCACGCCATCGAGTGTCGCATTTGCGCCGAAAACCCTGAAACATTCCGCCCGTCACCTGGTCAAATCACCTATTGGCATCCACCTGGCGGTCTTGGCGTCCGGGTCGATAGCGGGGTCTACCAGGGCTACCGCATCCCACCATATTACGACAGTTTGATCGGTAAATTGATAGTCACGGGAAAAACCCGAAACGATTGCTTGATGCGCTTGCGCCGCGCTCTGTCAGAATTCGTCATTGACGGTATTGAAACGACGATCCCTTTGTTTCAAGATTTAGCTAAGCAGCCCGATATCGTTGACGGCATCTATGACATTCACTGGCTCGAAAAACATCTCGGGATGAAATAACCACTGTGCCCCTGCGCGATATGTTCCGCGCGCGACCAAGAGTTCGATTGGCACCAAGCAGCATGGCGTCGCGCGACGACCCGATGTTTGAAATCACGCCGCAGGTACTGCTGAAAGCGTACAGTTGCGGTATTTTCCCTATGGCAGAAAGTGCCGACGACCCGGCCCTGTATTGGATCGAGCCACAACACCGAGGTGTTTTGCCCCTCGACACCACACATTTCCCCAAGCGATTGCTCCGCTCCATCCGAACCACACCGTGGCAAATCAAAATTGATACCGACTATGACGGTGTGATCGATGGCTGCTCTGCCGCGCGCCCAGGCCGCTCATCGACATGGATCAACACGCGCATACGCGCTCTGTATCGAGAACTCTTTGAGATGGGCTCATGCCATACCGTAGAAGTCTGGGATAAAAATCGTTTGATCGGCGGGCTGTATGGCGTGGCACTCAAAGGTGCGTTCTTCGGAGAAAGTATGTTTTCCTACGAACGCGATGCTTCCAAAATTGCGCTCGCGCACCTCGTCGCACGCTTGAGGGTTGGTAATTTTAAACTTCTCGACACCCAGTTTGTCACCGAACACTTGCGCCAGTTCGGAACCATTGAGCTTGACCGCAGCGAATTTCAAACCGAACTAGAAAACGCTTTGCTCGCTGAAGCAAATTTCAATGCTCTGAGACATGACGTGTCGGGTGAAAAAATTGCTGAACTTCTCGCGGCAAAAGCTCCCTGACCCAGCACTGTTCCAACAGGAACAGCCTGTCTTCAAAGGAAACGTAAATTAGCTGTACGAGAGCGATCCTCGTCGCTCTTGCGTGCACGGCGCCATTTGCCTGCACGTTCCAAAAACAGGAGTACTGACTATGACAATAAAGTATCTCGGCATTGCTGCCATTGCAGCATCGGCCATACTAGCTTCCTCCATGACCCCGGCCAACGCTGGCAGCCGCCATCACGGCTTTCATAAATTCCACCACTTCCATAATTTTCATCACCGTCCCCGTATTCGCCTATACGTAGGCGGCGGCGGACATAGCTGCGGCTACTATTATGATATGTGGCAGGACACAGGCAGCCGCTATTGGAAACGTAAGTTTTTCCGCTGCCGCAGCGATTACTAAGTCCACATGCGGCGTGAATGGAGCGATAAGTTCCGCGATGCATTGCAGCATGAATGGCAAGTTGCCCGACTTAATCGCCTCGAAACTAATCTGTTTCGGGGCGATCATAACAATTACAGCCACGAATAGTGCCATGGATAAACATGTGCAAACTTGGCCTTGATTGCCCATCCCGCTGGTTGCAAAATATCTACAGAACGGCTGGCAGCATAACCGCAAGCACAGCTGATTGAGCCAGCCCCCGGGAGATGCTCATGCGTAAAGCAATCATAATGCTGATGGCAGCAACATTTGCTTTTGCAATGACTACAGTCATTTCAAAGGAAGCCGAGGCGCGACGCTATCATCGCGGTGCCGCTATCGCATTCCTCGCTGTAGGCGGAATTATTCTACATCACGCCTACAGGCGTCATCATCGACGCCACTATTATTACAGCAGCTATTACGACGACGATTATTATTACCCGAGATACTATTATCCGCGCCGATACCGCGCGCACCGATTATACGGTGGCCATCGGTTCCATCGTCGGCACTATCGCCACAAACATTATCGGCATGCGCGCTTCCATCATCGCCGTCATCACGGCCACCGCGTAAGCTTCCGAAAGCGCGGTTTTCGCCACTAGTTAAATTCGACATAATCAAACAGCAAAGCTGTCGCTTCTAAATTGCGACAGCTTTTTATTCCCACTCGATCGTACCCGGCGGCTTCGACGTAACGTCATATACGACGCGATTGACGCCGCGAACTTCGTTGATAATTCGAGTGGCTGCGCGACCTAGAAAAGCCATATCGAACGGGAAGAAATCGGCCGTCATGCCATCGACAGACGTCACCGCGCGCAACGCCAACACATGGTCGTACGTACGCCCATCTCCCATCACGCCAACAGTACGCACCGGCAGCAAAACGGCAAATGCCTGCCAAATGGTATCGTAAAGACCAGCTTTGCGAATTTCATCGAGATAGATGGCGTCCGCCTTGCGAAGAATATCGAGCTTTTCTGAGCTGACTTCGCCAGGAATACGGATCGCAAGGCCTGGACCAGGAAACGGATGACGCCCCACGAATGCATCTGGCAAACCAAGCTCACGTCCTAACGCGCGAACTTCGTCTTTGAAAAGCTCACGCAAAGGCTCGACAAGCTTCATGTTCATGCGCTCAGGCAAGCCACCGACGTTGTGATGCGATTTGATCGTCACCGATGGCCCGCCGGTAAACGAAACACTTTCGATCACATCGGGATACAACGTTCCCTGCGCAAGAAATTCTGCCCCACCGATCTTTTTTGCTTCAACCTCGAACACCTCAACAAAATGACGCCCGATGATTTTGCGCTTTTGCTCGGGGTCGGAAACACCGGCCAGAGCTTCCAAAAATTGCTTCGAGGCATCCACATGCACAAGTGGAATATTATAGGTATCGCGAAACAACCCAACGACTTGTTCAGCTTCGTTCAGCCGCATCAATCCGTGATCGACGAAAACGCAGGTCAATTGATCGCCGATTGCTTCATGAATAAGGACCGCGGCAACAGCACTATCAACGCCGCCTGACAATCCACAAATGACGCGACCCCGACCGACCTGCGCGCGAATTTTAGCAATCATGTCTCGTCGGTACGCAGCCATCGTCCAGTCTGACTTCAAACCCGCAATACGATGAACGAAGTTAGAAATGAGCTTAGCGCCGTCAGGCGTATGCACGACCTCAGGATGGAACATGGTCGTGTAGATGCGCCGCTCCTCATCGCTGGCAACAGCGAACGGCGCGTTCTCGCTGGTGGCCTTCACTGTGAAACCGGGCGGCAATTGCGTCACGCGATCGCCATGGCTCATCCAGACGGGATAGGTCTGACCGATCTCCCAAACACCATCGAACAAAGCACTGCGATCTTTGATCAAAATATCGGCGCGGCCAAACTCAGCCGCATGCCCACCCTCGACGACGCCGCCAAGTTGCACAGCAGTCGTTTGCTGACCGTAGCAAATCGCGAGGATTGGTAGTCCGCTGTCAAAAATAATGTGCGGCGCGCGCGGCGAACCTTCGGCTGTAACAGAAGCCGGACCACCAGAAAGAATGACCGCCTTCGGTTGTAGCTTCTTGAAAGCTGCTTCAGCGGCTTGAAACGGATGAATTTCGCAATAAACGCCCGCCTCGCGAACACGTCGCGCAATGAGCTGAGTGACCTGACTACCAAAATCGACAATGAGGAGGCTATCGGTCATGCAAATCCGTTTCACTGGCCATTTCACCAAGATATATGGCCGGATAGATCACCGCCAAGAATAGGCGTCAAGGCGGCCACAGTCGCGCGGATATCAATGTGCGCCTGAACTGTCCTTTGCGCTCAAGGATTGAGCCGCCAAACCTCAAAATTCAAGGCTGCCGCAAACGAAACCCAGGCCAGATAAGGGATGAATAGATAGGCGGCGCGCGCATCCAGTCCCCAAGCAGCAACAATGAATGCCGCAGTCGCCAGCCAGAGCCCTATAACATCGAATAAAGCGAGCGTGATGTCATGTCGTCCGAACATGAAATACGACCATAGCGCGTTCAGCACCAAGCCCACGCCCCAAATCACAATGGCTGCACTCATTCCACCGCCAGCTTTCCAGACCAGCCATCCGGCAATAGCGATCATGAGATAAAGAATGGTCCAAGCAATCGGAAACAGCCAGTTGGGTGGCGTCCATGTTGGTTTATTCAATGCTTCATACCAAGCGCCCGTTTGGAAGACAGCACCAGAGGATGCGGCAACCACCACGAGCAAAACGAAAACCAATAACGACCACATATGCGACATCAGCCTAAACCGTTCAAAGATGATCTATTACTAACATACTCTCATCATGAGGACGCCCGCTTTAATACAGCGATAAAGAACCCGTCGGTCCCGTGCTGTCGCGGCGTTAACAACAACGTATCATTTCGCCCATCGGATGAAACGGGAGGCTCGCCCGGAAGCGTTTCTAGCCAAACATCGGCATAAGGCAAAATCTGAAATTCCGAATGCGCTGCAAGGAACGCATCAATCTGATCGCTATTCTCCTGCGCTAAAACCGAGCATGTCACATAGATCAAGCGACCTCCCGGCTTAACGGTCGTGGAAGCTCGCTCTAAAACGGCCCGTTGTTCCTCCAGCCGCTCCACCAACGCTTCAGGTTTCAAACGCCATTTTGCATCGGGTCTGCGCCGCCATGTGCCCGAACCAGAGCATGGCGCATCGACAAGCACACGATCAAAGCGCGGACCAAGATTAGCTAGTGCTGCCTCATCTGCGGCATCGATCACCTGCACGTTGCGAACACCCGCCCGTTTCAAGCGCTCGAATATCGGTCGCAACTGATGCTTGTCGCGATCGTAAGCGTAGAGCTGACCTGTATTTTGCATCGTTGCGGCAAGTGCGAGCGTTTTCCCACCTGCACCGGCGCATAGATCGAGCACTTGCATGCGCGGACCAACACCAGTCAGCGCCGCCGCAATTTGGCTGCCTTCATCCTGAATTTCAAACCAGCCTTTGCCATGCGCCGTATCGGCTTCGAGATGAGGCTGCTTTGCGCCGCCTATAGGGGCCGGTATCGCAACACCCGTCGACGAATACGAACACTCTTTTGCACCATACTGAGCAAGTGCTTTCACAACTTTGTCGCGATCTGCTTTCAGCGTATTGGCCCGAACATGAATAGGTGCACGCTCAGCTAACGTAGCGCCTTCCGCAGCAGCATTGTCACCAAATGTGCGCTGAAGTTCGGGATGCAGCCACTCTGGATAATCGCCCAGGACCCACGGTGGTGCACCATCGGTTGATGGAGACGCAATGCGAAGTGATTCCTCAACCAACAAGGGCGTTGGACTGTGTTGATCTCCGTTACATAAAGCAGCGATAGCGTCTGCCTGAGCGCCGGAGCGAAGCATACCGCCGAGTATCAGAGCGCGCGGCGCATCGCTGCCCATCACATGCGCTGCCGACGATTTATGACGTAACGCATCATAAACCAGCGTGCCGATGGCCGAGCGATCACCCGACCCGGCAAAGCGATGTGCCTTACCCCAATCGGATAATGCCGTTGCCACCGGTTGGTGTCGCGTCAAAACGGTTTCGAGAATGTCAATCGCAGCAGATACGCGCGCACCGGGTCGCATGCCTCAAACCGATGCACTTGTGACATGCAGGAATAGTTTCACCCACATGATCCCGAGCACGATAACGCTGCAAAAGAATGCCAAAAAGCGATGCATGATTTTGTTGTAGGTGCCGTGGATCAATGCCTGCGCAACACGGAATGCAACGTAGATCCAAGCCAATAGTATCATCAGCGCATCATCGCCGTTCGTCTCCATGGCAAAGGCAACCACGGCATAAAACAGCACGGGCAGTTCGAGAAGATTGTGGTAGGCGTTCGAAACCTGACCAGCACGGCCAGAAAATATGGGTCGCGCGCCTGGATAACCATCCTTGACGTCACCGCTCTTCATCGCACCGAAGCGTTCTTTCGCCATCCATCCGACCATGATGAACGTCAGAAGGACGAGCGCAAAAACGGGATATAATATGTTGGTCATTTCGCTTCTTTCATCGTGTGAGAATTAGCTGCCGCCACCAGGATAGTTTGGACTTTCGCGCGTAATCAAAACCCCGTGCGCGTGACTTTCGCGAATGCCCGCAGGTGAAATGCGTACGAACTTTGCGCGTTTTTGGAACTCGGGAATTGTTTTAGCGCCGAGGTATCCCATACCCGCACGCAACCCACCGACAAGTTGATGCACAACCGCTTCCATAGGCCCTTTATAGGGCACTTGGCCTTCGATACCTTCTGGTACGAGCTTTAAAGTATCCCGGACTTCAGCCTGGAAATAACGATCCGCTGAGCCACGCGCCATGGCGCCGACAGATCCCATACCGCGATATGATTTATAGGTGCGCCCCTGATAGAGGTAAGTCTCGCCAGGTGCTTCGTCCGTGCCAGCCAACAATGACCCCACCATGACGCATGAAGCGCCCGCAGCGATAGCCTTCGAGATATCGCCTGAAAACCGAATGCCACCATCGGCAATGATCGGCACACCGAAGCGATTGGCCTCACGCGCGCATTCGATAACGGCCGTCAATTGAGGAACGCCAACACCGGCAACGATCCGTGTGGTGCAAATTGATCCTGGACCGATGCCGACCTTGACAGCGTCGGCACCCGCATCGATCAACGCCTTCGTCGCGTCTGCCGTTGCGACGTTGCCCGCAATCACCTGCACACTATTGGATCGGGTCTTGATGCGCGCCACAGCCTCGATCACTTTGGCCGAATGACCGTGCGCCGTATCCACGACAATCACATCGCAACCAGCATCGATCAGCCGTTCTGTGCGCTCATGTCCGTCTTCGCCAACAGTTGTCGCAGCCGCAACCCGCAACCGTCCCTGCGCATCTTTTGAAGCGTTGGGATGGCGCGCAGCTTTCTCGATATCGTTGACTGTAATGAGACCGATACAGTGGTAATCGTCATCGACAACAATCAGCTTCTCAATACGGTTTTGATGCAAGAGCCGTTTGGCCTCATCCTGGCTGACGGATCGCTTAACCGTGACCAGCTTATCCTTCGTCATCAACTCCGAAACCGGCTGATCGAGATGCGTTGCAAATCTCACGTCGCGGTTCGTCAGAATGCCAACTAAGCGACCCTTGCCCGCTCGCCCCGTTTCTTCATCAGACCTACCATCGACGACCGGAACACCAGTGATACCGTTATCGGCCATTAGTTTCAGCGCGTCTTTTAAAGTCTTATCCGGCGCAATCGTCACCGGATTGAGCACGATCCCACTCTCAAAGCGCTTCACCTGCGCGACATGACGCGCCTGATCGTCAATCGATAAGTTGCGATGAATAACCCCGATGCCACCTTCCTGGGCCATGGCTATCGCCAAGCGTGCCTCGGTCACAGTATCCATCGCTGACGAAAGCAGAGGAATATGCAGCTTGATCGATTTCGTCAGTTGAGTGGCCACCACGACCTGTCCAGGCATGACATCGGATGGCCCTGGTACAAGCAATACATCGTCGAAAGTCAGGGCGACCCCCGAATCGAGCGCAAACAGGCCCGAGGTCATGCGGATCTCTCCAAATGTTGGGGGGCGACACGTTCTGGCCCCCTGGGGCGAACACTGTCGCGCGGTCTATAGCACCAAGCCCTGTCCGTTGGAAGCTCAAGAGGCCGCGTCAAAGTGGGTGAAAATCCATTAAAATGAAACGGCAAGCGAGACCGGAGGCAACTGTCACAAGCGCGTCGTCAAATCCTGCGATCTTACTCCTACGGGGCTAAAACCCCTATGAGATTCAATTGGGTATGATTTTGACACGTACCACATCAGCCATTACCTCGCTAACCATAGCGGCGTGCATTGTCGCGTTATTCGTCGCGACTTTTGCCTACGCACCTAATCGCCTCGACGCTGCGGGCGATAAATCACAAGTCATGTCTCGTTCTGGCGCCGAGGCTTGGGCTCAACTGAATTGCAAAGAGCAAAGAAGCATCCAACACGATATCGTCCGCGTGCACGCCGACGATTTGCTGACCGTTGCTGCAATCTTCGATGATATCCGAAATCGAAATGGCTTGAGCACTGCTTGCACCGCTGCATTGGCGTCGGTGCCGCGAAATCGAAATGCTTTATTCAGCCCATCGACGGCAGAGAATAAAAGTTCAGCGGTTCTCGCAGACTTATCGCGCAGTTATTGATCGTGCATTGAGATAAATGATCTAGGATCTTTAAGTTCGTCCTCGAAACCCCGTCGCAAGAACATAAAGTTCTGCAGAATCCGACCGACTTGCAGGCGGTTTCACATGCCGAACCAGCGAAAAATTCTTCTTCAAACCATCGAGAAGTTCGCGCTCAGTGCCCCCTTGCAAAACTTTGCATAAGAAAGCACCACCCGGTGATAACACATCGACAGCAAAAGCTCCGGCCGTTTCAGCCAATCCCATAATGCGCATGTGATCGGTTTTAGTGTGCCCTGTCGTCGGCGCTGCCATGTCAGACAGAACCAAATCCGCAACACCATCACGAAGATGAGATTTCAATAAATCCTCAGCCGTCGGATCGGTAAAATCAAGTTCCAGAATGACGACGCCGGGTATTGGATCAACGCCCAAATAATCAATAGCAATGACCTGCCCTTTCCCTTCGAGGGATTTCACGCGATCGGCAGCAATTTGTGACCAGCCTCCAGGTGCGGCACCCAAATCGATAACCCGCTGACCCGATTTTAGAATGTGATAGCGCGCGTCGATTTCCTTCAACTTGTATGCGGCACGCGAGCGAAAACCATCCCGCTTCGCAGCAGCCACATAAGGGTCGTTCAACTGACGATCCAACCAACGCGCCGAAGATGCCGAGCGCTTATGAGCTGTTTTGACGTTGGTGCGCAATTGACGCTGTCCGCCACTGAGCGAACCGCGGCCGCCTCCCTTGCCACCGCCTGACGATGAAACTTTTTTCGTCATGGCGTAACCTTGCGAAAGTCGCGCCGAACGCCACCACGTCGTCGGCGCCCAGAACGCCAGACACCATCTTCGATCATCAGCGTCGTCAAAATGCCCTCACGCAATCCTCGATCCGCAACCCGCAATCGCTGTGACGGCCACATCCGCAAAATCGCGTCCAAAATCGCGCATCCGGCCAAAACGAGATCGGCGCGTTCGCGGCCGATGCATGGCTCGGCAATTCTTTCCTCATAAGATTTTGCCAGCAACCTCGCCGAAACCGCATCAATGTCGGGAACTTGCAACCAAATGCCATCCACTTTGTTGCGATCGTAACGTGGTAGATCGAGCATGATCCCGGCAATCGTCGTAACAGTCCCAGAGGTGCCCAACATATGGATGTTGCGATCAGCCGAGCGTTCCCTGAATTTATGCTGAGCTTCGAATGGGGCCAACAAGTCTCCAACGACGGCTGACATGGCCGCAAAACTTTCAGGCGTCACGGTTCGCCCATCGAACCGCTCCGAGAGTGTCACAACGCCGACAGGCAACGACGTCCACGCGACAATCGCTTCATTCACATCGATCCGACCTTGCCCATGACGCCGAGCGCCCATGCGCGTCAGATCAAGCCAGATAATTTCAGAAGAGCCGCCGCCAATATCGAATACCAAAACATAATCCGCACCGGGATCGATGAGGGTCGCACATCCAGCGACGGCTAACCGAGCCTCACTTTCCGGCGTCAGAACCTCAATCTCTAAACCGAAACGATCTTTGACCGTATCGATGAAATCTTGTCCATTGCTCGCGATACGGCAGGCTTGCGTCGCCACCATACGAGTTCGAGCCACGCCATGGCGCTCAATTTTTCCTGCACAAACTTTGAGAGCTTCAAGTGTGCGGCCCATAGCAATTTCAGACAGGCGACCACTTTGACTGACGCCTTCTCCCAGTCGAATTATGCGCGAGAACGCATCGACCACGCGGAAGCCCCGCCGAGAAGGGCGCGCCAAAAGTAATCTGCAATTGTTAGTTCCGAGGTCCAGCGCACCGTAAATAGATCCACCAACAATAGCACCACTAAAATCGCGCTCGGCGTGCGCGTTGTGCGTCAACGCAGAATCGTTGTGGCGCCTAAGGTTTGTCTGGGATTGCCCATTTGCGACACTTGGCGCAGGCGGGCCTGTGTGTTCAGGCTTCAAATTGTATCTCCAGAACCCGGAGCATTTTGCACCCAAACCATGTTGGATACCGTGCTCGTCAGGTCGTCAGTCTGGACCTATCTTGAATGGGAGCTTATCAGGTCATGCGCCGAGGTAAAGCCAGCCTCAGCAAGAAACAGAGCATTTATGATAAACGAATACGCAGCAAGAGCTGCTATAGCTGCTTGTAAACAAATAGAAATCAAGACAAGCGTGGGCTGGCGACCGATTGCACTTCTCGCGCTAAGCATTATCTGGGGCTCGGCTATGCCAGCCACTGCAGACCCTCAGTCAAGGTCTATGGCAACCATCACTCAACGTCTCAAATCAGCTTATCCCAACCATATTGCCGACATTTCGAACGGGTCCGTCATCTTCAAAGATGGATCGCGACTTCAGCTTGATGACGGCAAGAGAGATAAGTCATGGTCAGAATGGCTGTCTTCGCCAGATATAGAAGACATGTTCCGTTTTGGTTATCGCCCTAGCGCAGTCATTGATCCACCACCGACTAACTACGACCCTGGACGCGCGCGCAACGCAGAATTCTTCAATAAAATCTACGGCAACTGTTCCAAGGATGACGTTGCAAAACACCTAGTAGATATAACTTGGCTACCCAAAAAGTCAGCATCGCGGATCAAGATCACGTCGCAAAATGGCGTCGCCGAAAAGCTGCGCGCTGTCAGCGCTGAACTCGACGAACTTCCCTCTCGTTTCGACGTCTTCCTGCTTCCGACCGCTGGAACATACGTCTGCCGCAACATTGCCGGTACGCATTCGCCATCCACACATGGCTACGGGATAGCCATCGATATCGCGATTGCGAACGCCGACTACTGGCGCTGGTCAAAACAAAATCGCAGCTTATTGAGCCCGCGTCTGGCCGAAGCTGCCGCGCGGCACTATCGCAATCGTATTCCGATCGAAATCGTGCAGATTTTCGAGAACCATGGCTTCATATGGGGCGGCCGCTGGTATCACTACGACACCATGCACTTTGAATACCGCCCAGAGCTGCTGCCACCAAAATCATAAGCGCATCAGTGAGATGCATCGGCGGACAGTCTGCGGCATAAAATTGCCCAGTACTCACAACCGCTTGCTTGCGGTGCCAGGCGCCACCTGATATCACCCAACGAACCGCGCATATCTTCGCGCCAAATCTCTTGAATGATCACAGAGCTTTGGGGGATCGTCTAATGGTAGGACTGCAGACTCTGACTCTGCCTGTCTAGGTTCGAATCCTAGTCCCCCAGCCAAAATTCAAGCTGCAAAAAACATGTTGAAAATTCGAGACTGACCTTTAATCCTTCGATGTCTATAGACGTCAGTGTCTATATACTTTTATTGCCAGCGAAAAATGATGCCTTCAAATCCTAATGGCAAAATTTAGTGCAGCTAAATACAACGAAGATCTTATTTTCCTCATTGGTCGTTCGAAATTGGTCTTCACATTGAAATGATATCTAGCCCAACATTTTTCATATAATAATTGCCGCCTAAAGCGGAGCGCGTACATGGTTGGGGAGATCATAGTTTTAAACCACGACAAAGTTGGCATAACGAATAATGTTTTAGGCATTGCAAACGTAATCTCTGAAAAAATTAATGCACCAGTCAGTCTGCGTAAAATAAAGCTTCGATCCCATAAATTACTTCCCCTCCTGCGCGGTTCGACAAAGAATTTTGATCCCGATCGCAGCAAGAAAGTTTTGCGAAACTTTCGATTTTTCTTCATTGACGAAGATGGAGAAGGACCTCCGCAGAACCCAATCTTTATAATTGGTACACAAGCCAATCGTGAAGTGCCGTGCATTTTTCTTAGCCGTGCTCTAGATTGTCCAGCGATATACTTTGGACCGGTAGAACGGTTGAGTGAAAACTATTTCGACATGATCATCGACCACGAAGGTTCTCAGTTTGCAGCGAATAAAGCCATTCGCATTCCAATCATACCGTCAGCCATAAGGCTTCAAGATTATAAAGAATTATCACGAGACGGTTGCCTACTAGTCATCGGCGGACCAATTAAACATTAGCATGACAATGTTACATTATGGACAAAGCTAGTTGAAAAAGGCTTTGAAATTGCCAGCGCATTGAACAAACCGCTTTCCATCACAACATCGCCTCGTACCGGATTAGACATCGAACAAAAAATAAATCAACACATGGCGAATCGAAAATTCAATGCTCATCGCTACGTCCAATATGGAGCAGGCGATAGAGTTTCGATGAAAGAGCTGCTTAAACAATCAAATCTAGTGATTGTTAGTGCTGACAGCGCTACGATGATATCAGAGGGGATAGCTTCAGGCGCACATGTGATTGCGGCTTATGATAAGTCCATAAGTGGTTCTGATAAATCTCGATCTTTTGTCGATTATCAGGCTAAAGTTGGTCGCATAACTTTATGGGATATTGATAGCCCAGCTCCGTTGCCATTATCCAAACCAACGCCACTATCAGAATGTTGGTCTGAGACTTTGTGGCGCAAAATGCAGTTGGAATTCAACGCGCAAGCCATGAAGGCAGCTAGCATGTCAGTCGCTGCGAAATAGCGTTTTACTGGGTAAAAACTTCAAAATAATTTTAAGTCATCTCCGGGTTCCGACCCGTTAGGATTTTTACATAACAATATCTCCGACTTGACGGATAAATCACCGAGCGCAGGCGCCAGAATATTTTATATATTTGCTTCGACGGTAACAATCCCAACACTTGAAGCGAAGCTCAATTGAACTAGGGTTGAACCAGACGCTCACATCCTGTGCGCGTCAAAGCGCACGTGGCTGCGCTAGCCCAAGGGTCAAGACATGGATTGCGCTCAAATCATGAAAGTTCTCGGCGATCAAACACGCATGAGCGTTCTCGAAATGCTCCTCAAGCGTCCCCAACACGTCCATGAAATCAACGATCAGCTAGGACTAGATCCAACATTATTATCACATCACTTGCGCGCCTTACGTGACGCTGGCCTTGTCGTCACAGAGCGCGAAGGTCGATCCATCCTCTATCGTCTATCCCCCGAAATTCGCCGAAATCCGCAAAGCCAAAGCCTCGACTTTGGTTGCTGCACCTTAAAGTTCAGGACCCATTGACGATGATAACGATGAACGTGCTGCGCGCGCTAGGCATACTTATGGCTGGAATGTCGTTCGCTAATTTAGCGACAAGTGCCGCAGACGATACGAAACAGCCTACACTGGCTGGCAAACTTACAATTACCGGCTCAAGTACTGTCGCTCCCCTCGTCGCCGAAATTGGCAAGCGTTTCGAACAACTCCACCCTGGGGTTCGCATCGACGTACAAACTGGTGGCTCGTCCCGCGGCATTGCTGACGCACGCTCCGGGCTAGCCGACATCGGTATGGCATCGCGTGATTTAAAGTCCGATGAAACGGACATCAAAGGTCACGTCATTGCACGCGACGGTATAGGTATGATCGTTAACGCTGCAAACCCAGTTCAATCCCTCACGGATGCGCACATCATCGACATCTATCTAGGTAAAGTCACGAACTGGAAAGATGTCGGCGGCTCCGACATGGCAATAAGTGTTGTCAACAAAGCCGAGGGCCGCTCAACGCTCGAACTTTTTGCGCAGCATTACAAGCTCAAGAACAGCGACATCAAAGCCAGCGTGATTATCGGCGACAATCAACAAGGCATAAAAACTGTTTCCGGCAATCCTGGCGCTATCGGCTACGTTTCGATTGGCACTGCGGAGTTTGAAGCAGGCCAAGGCACGCCGATAAAACTGCTCCCCTTGGGCACAGTCGCCGCAACAGTCGAGAATGTTCAAAACGCCAGCTTTCCACTCTCGCGATCACTGACCTTGGTCACGAAGGACGAAGCCAAAGACCTACCAAAAGCCTTCATTGATTTTGCCCGTAGCAAGGATGTCCATGATCTCGTCAAAGAGCAGTTTTTCGTTCCTTTGGCGGAATGACAAAATACTTGGCAGAGTGCTGTGGGCTTCAGCATGCCTATCTACGGCCCTTCTCATTCTCATTGCGATGTTTCTGGTCAAAGAATCTTGGCCCGTTCTAACATCAATCGGCATTACGCGATTTATAACCGATGCCGGTTGGTATCCGCTTGAGAAGCTGTTCGGCCTTGCGCCGATGTTAGGCGCAACCGTAATCGTCTCGACACTAGCCGTATTAATCGCGGCGCCTTTAGGCATAGCGTCCGCGATTTTCTGCAGCTTCATTGCGCCACGACGCATCGCTCAGGCCTATCGTAGCCTCATTGCGTTGCTCGCAGGCATCCCGTCGGTAGCTTACGGATTATGGGGTTTGACTGTTCTCGTGCCATTGATCGGACAGTTTCAGCCCCCGGGAGCAAGTCTCTTGGCAGCGTCGCTGATATTGTCGCTCATGATCCTGCCAACCATTGCGTTGACCACAGACGCCGCCATCTCAACTGTGCCCAAATCTTATTTGCAAGGCGCAACGGCACTCGGGTTAACGCGCGAAGCAACGATCATCAAAGTGATTTTACCAGCAGCACGCGCCAGCATCGGTGCAGGTATTTTGCTCGCGGCTGCCCGCGCACTCGGTGAAACAATGGCGGTGCTCATGGTCGCAGGCAATGTCGTACAATTTCCAACAAGCCTCTTCGACCCCATGCGCACGCTCACCGCCAACATGGCCCTTGAAATGGCCTATGCGACTGGCGATCACCGCGCATCACTGTTTGTCTCAGGCCTCATGCTGACAGCTATCGTCATGGCGCTGGCCACATTGGCTTGGCGCCTCAGCGGAGGTCGCGTGCATGGCTGAAATGGCAATAACAAGAAAAAATAACTCTGCGCGAGATCTTGGCCTCATGCTGGTTGTTTGGTCAGCAACCGCGATAATCATAGCGGCGTTTACTTGGATTATCGGCGATTTCATCATTCATGGCTTTGAGCGTCTTTCATGGTCATTTCTTACAACTTCACCGTCAAACGCAGGACGCTCCGGTGGCATCGCACCCATTCTCGTCTCAACGCTTTTGATTTTGCTGATTGCGATTACAGTGGCACTGCCCATCGGAGTTGCGACAGCCGCATTCTTATCAGAGTTCACACGCGTTGGTGGTCGAGTGAGGCAGATAACAACACTGTCTCTTGATATTTTGGCAGGCGTCCCATCCATCGTTTTCGGATTATTCGGAAACGCCTTTTTCTGTATTTGGCTCGGCCTTGGCTTCTCTATTCTGTCAGGCGGATTGACGCTGGCATGTATGGTATTGCCGATCCTCATTCGAACGACGCAAGCCGGATTGAGTTCCGTGCCCGATGAGTGGCGACGCGGCGCGTCCGCTCTTGGACTATCGCGTGGAGCAGCCCTAACCCACATTCTATTACCAGCGGCCACACCAGCCATTGCGGCAGGTTTGATGCTCGGCATCGGCCGCGCAGCAGCAGAAACTGCAGCCTTGATTTTTACGAGTGGCTACGTCGATCGCATGCCGTCATCGTTGGACGATTCCGGTCGAGCGCTCGCCGTTCACATTTACGACCTCACCATGAACGTCGCAGGCGGCGACGCCAATGCCTACGCGTCAGCACTAGTGCTGATTTCATTGCTGATACTGATCAATTCAGTCGCAGTTACTCTAACAAATCGCTACGGGTCGCAAAGGATTACTGCGTCATGAAACTTGAATTTGTAAGTTATGACGAGTGCAAGAGGGCGGATTCTAACATCCGACAGCTAGCACAACCCACACATGAAGTGGCACTTGCAGCCAAGGGCATCACTATCACGTACTCGGGCGCGCGCGCTCTTCGCGACGTGACGCTCAGTATCGCACGCAATGAGATCACTGCACTCATTGGCCCATCAGGTTGTGGCAAGACAAGTTTTCTGTCGAGCCTGAACCGTATGACGGATTTAATCCCCGGCTGCAAAGTCACTGGTCACGTCTATCACGATGGTATCAATATTCATGAGCCGAAGACCGATGTTCAAGAACTTCGCTGCCATATCGGCATGATCTTCCAAAAGCCAAATCCTTTTCCACTGTCCATCCGCCGCAATCTTGAAATGCCATTGAAAGAGCATGGTCTCACAAATGCTGCCCAACGCTATGAAAGAATCGAGCACGCCCTCACTGAGGTCGGGCTATGGTCCGAGGTCAAAGATCGATTGGATCAACCAGCGCTCGCCCTCTCAGGCGGTCAACAACAGCGCTTGTGCATTGCGCGCGCTTTGGCATTAGAACCATCCATACTTCTTATGGATGAACCGTGCAGCGCTCTTGATCCAATATCTTCAGCCGTCGTTGAGGACCTGATTATACGCCTCAGAGAAAAATACACCGTCGTTGTCGTGACCCACAATCTGGGACAAGCGAAGAGGATAGCTGACAGTGTGGCGCTGTTCTGGTTTCAGGACGGCTGCGGTTACTTAGTCGAACACACGCCCACAGACGCGATCTTCAATGCCGCTCAAAACGCCATAACAAAAGCATATATCAGCGGCGCAAGAGGTTGATTGGCGGAGGGAGTGGGATTCGAACCCACGAGACCCTTACGAGCCTACACGCGTTCCAGGCGAGCGCCTTCAACCACTCGGCCATCCCTCCGCAAATTGCCCGGAACGACGCGCACTATACTCATCACCGCATCGCGCGCAACGATCTTACGACACAAGCCGAAACCAAACTGCGCATGACTTTCTAAATCCTAAACAACTACTCAGCTATGACGTAAAAGCAGCCTGTAGTCGGGCAAAATCACGATCGTAACCTGGGATGCCAAAGCGCAGCAACCGCGGATTAGCCATCGGCCTCACCAAAATGCCGCGCATGGCCAGACGTTCGAAGACGGCCGGGGCATTGTCATGCGCCGCGAGCGAAAATAAAGAAGTTCCGCCTATTAAAGTAAGGCCCTCACGCTCCAACAATGCATTCAACCTAACTGCCGCTTCAGCCAGCCGCAGACGCTGCATATCCGCCCAAACGCGATCCGCCAATGCCTGCCGCCCAATTGCAATAGCTGGACCCGACACTGGCCATTCGCTCATCAACGCAGCCAGTTCGCCGCCAATAGCTCGGCCCGTCACAATGAATCCAAGCCGCACACCCGCCAGTCCATAAAATTTTCCAAACGAGCGCAGCACGATCACATGCGAAAGATCGTGCCTCTTCGACAGGACAGACATTTCGGGAACACAATCGCAAAACGCTTCATCGACGATTAAGAATCCACCGTTGCGCGCCAACCGATTGCCCGTCTCTAACAACTGCTCCGCCGTCCACACACGGCCATCTGGATTATTCGGGTTTACAACAATCGCAACCCCACTGTCGCCAATGTCACGCACATCATCGACCAATGAGACGCGATGCCCTGCATGGCCCCACGCAACTTGATGTGCCGTATAAGTTGGCGCAACAATCGCCACATCCAAAGGCTTTCCAACCAATCGAGGAATCAAATTGATCGCAAGATCAGTGCCCGCAACAGGAACGACATGCGCCCGCTCATCGACACCATAAGCGTCCCGCGCCACAGAAATGAGCGCATCGAGATCGCCAGGATCGGGCAAACGCGTCCAGCACTCGACGGGCAACTCCGGAATAGGGTACGCCCATGGCGAGATCCCGGTCGAAAGATCGAGCCACGGCGTCGGCGCATCAGGAAACCGCGCGCGGGCAACTGAAATTCGCCCGCCATGGGCGATAAATTCTTGAGTAATTGAGCGCGCCTGCGGAGATGGCATGTCGGTTGAAATCACGTTCATGGTTCTGCTCGTCGCACTCTTGTTCGATGCCGCATTCGGATATCCGGATGTTGTGTACCGGAAAATCGGCCATCCCGTCACCTGGATTGGTGCCCTCATCGACTATCTCGATGCGCGGCTCAATCGCTCAGAGTTAAATTTCGCCGACCGCAAACGGAACGGCATCGTAGCGCTCGTGTTCATCATAGGAATGCCGTTTGCGTCAGGCTTGATCCTACAATCTCTGATTTCGGACACATGGATCGGCACGTTTGCATTAGCGGCCATCGCCAGCACGTTCATCGCCAGCCGTAGTTTGCATGATCACGTACACGACGTAGCAACGGCTCTAAATACCAATGGCCTCGATGGTGCGCGCAATGCTGTCGCACGCATCGTCGGGCGAGATCCACAAGCGCTGGACGAGCATGACGTCGCGCGCGCCGCCATCGAAAGCCTTGCTGAAAATGCCTCAGACGGCGTCGTTGCACCTGTATTCTGGTTTGCGTTGTTGGGGCTTCCCGGACTTGCCGCCTACAAAGCCATCAACACCGCCGACAGTATGATCGGTCATCGCACCGCGCGTCACGAGGCATTCGGTTGGGCCGCCGCACGCCTCGACGATATCGTCAACGTGCCAGCTTCACGCTTGACGGGTTTGCTCTTTGCAATGGCCGCTGTCTTTATGAATGGCACTTCGGCAAGAAAAGCAATGACAACCATGTTGCGCGATGCGCCCAAACATCGATCTCCGAATGCCGGCTGGCCCGAGGCCGCGATGGCCGGAGCGCTCGACTTAAAATTAAATGGTCCACGCAGCTACGATGGCAAAATGATCGATGACGCCTACATGGGCGACGGTCGTCGCGATGCATCGACTACCGACATTTACACAGCACTTCGACTTGCAACAACAGCTTGGATTCTCATGACAGCTATCATCGCTGCACTTTTGCTCATCGCGCGAACCTAAGCAGTCCATCGATATCGACATGCCGCTCAAGATGAGCCGCCAAACGGTCGAGAACATCGTCAATCATGACTTCATAATTGACCCCAGAACTCTGCGCTCCAAACTCGCTGAGCAAAGCCCTCCGCGCAGCGTCGGCTGCAAATAAACCGTGCACGTAACACCCTTCCACACGCCCATCGACCGACCGCGCTCCATCGACCCTGCCATCATGAAATGTCACGACAGGCCGTTGCGTGTCAGTCCCAGTCGTCCGTCCAACATGCATTTCGTAGCCAATGAATGCTGCCCCTGACGAGACCAACGTTCCAGTGACCGCAACCAAAGATTTCTCGCGGCCAAACTCCGTATCGACATCGAGTAAACCCAATCCTTCCACGCGACGCGGTGCTCCTTCGATGCCGTGTGGATCGGAAATCGTCCGTCCCAACATCTGATATCCACCGCACAACCCGATCACACGACCGCCATGCCGCACATGCGCGTGAATATCGATATCCCAACCATTCGCACGCAAATCGGCCAGATCGTCGATCGTCGCCTTCGATCCAGGCACCAACACAATGTCGGCGTCACGCGGCAACGCCCGCCCCGGCGCAATCAATTCAACCGATACATCTGCCTCATGCCGCAGCGGATCGAGATCGTCGAAATTCGAAATGCGCGGCAATAGCGGAACCGCTATCCGCAAGCGACCTGGCCCAGCGCCTTGCGCAATCATGCCTCGTAACGCCAACGCATCTTCGGCAGGCAATAATCGCGCATCCTCGAAATAGGGAATGAGCCCCAGCGCCGCCCAGCCCGTCATACGCTGAATGGCTCTCATGCCATCGTCGAACAAGGACGCATCGCCACGCATTTTGTTGACGAGAAATCCGCAAATCATGGCGGCATCGTCCGACGCAAGCACACTCTTCGTACCGACAAGACTAGCGATAACCCCGCCGCGATCGATGTCACCAATCATCACCACAGGCACATCGGCGGCCCGCGCAAAACCCATATTGGCAATGTCATTCGCGCGCAGATTGATCTCTGAGGCACTTCCCGCGCCCTCAATGAAAACCACATCTGCATCCGACTGCAACCGTCGAAAACTCTCCAGAACCGCAGGCATCAAACCAAGTTTCTGCGCTTGAAACTCGCGCGCCTTGGCCGAACCCACCATGCGACCCTGCACAATGATCTGCGCACCGGTTTCGCTTTGAGGTTTCAACAGAACTGGGTTCATATGCACACTCGGTTCGCGTCGCGATGCGCGTGCCTGCAACGCTTGCGCGCGACCGATCTCACCGCCGTCAGATGTCACTGCCGCATTGTTCGACATATTCTGCGGCTTGAAGGGCGCAACCCGCACACCACGATTGGACAACAAGCGACACAGGCCAGCAACGATCAGCGATTTGCCGACGTCAGAACCCGTTCCCATGAACATCAGCGCGCGTGCCGTCATAGGTGCTAAAACTCGATGCCAGCTTGCGCTTTGACCCCAGCGCCGAAGTGATGCTTCACAGCGCCCATCTCTGTCACGCCGTCAGCAAGAGCAATCAACTCCGGCTTCGCGTTGCGCCCCGTCACGACGACATGCAGATCGTTACGTCTTGTGCGCAACGTCTCCAGTACGTCATCGAGTGGCAAATAATCGTAACGCAGTGCAATGTTCAACTCGTCCAAGATCAATAGCCGGATCGTCGGATCGGCCATCAAAATTTTGACCTGAGCGAACGCCCGTTCAGCGGCTGCAATATCGCGCGCTTTATCTTGGGTCTCCCATGTGAAACCCTCACCCATGGTGTGCCAGGAAATCTGATCGCCGAAACGTTTGAACGCTTCTTTCTCACCCGTCTCCCAAGCACCTTTGACGAACTGAACCACGCCAACGCGCCACCCATGTCCCAGCGCCCGCAGCACGAGCCCGAAAGCTGCAGTCGATTTTCCTTTGCCGGGTCCGGTGTGGACCAGCAAAACACCCTTCTCAATTGTCTTGCCCGCAACTTCGGCATCCTGCACGGCTTTGCGTTTCGCCATCTTAGCTTTGTGGCGTTCAGCTTCAGCTTCGCTCAAATCTTGCTCACTCACGCAACTCAACCTTTCAAAACCATCGGAAGCCCAGCAGCAACGAACACTACCCGATCGGCACATGCCGCAACACGTTGGTTCAGCCGCCCGGCCTCATCGCGAAACGCGCGCGCCAGTGCATTATCCGGGACGATCCCAAGCCCGACTTCGTTCGACACCAAGACGCACGGACCACCGATAGCCATCAGCCCATCAACCAATTCATCGATCGCTGCTGGCACATCACGCCCGCCCAGCATCACGTTCGACAACCACAGCGTCAAGCAATCGACCAATACAGCCTGCCCCATTGGCACAGCGCGCAATGCCCCAGCCAAATCTAACGGCGCTTCAACAGTCTGCCAGCCTGCGCCGCGACGCCCGCGATGCGCGGCAATTCGGCTGGTCATCTCCCCGTCCAAACCCTCAGCCGTTGCCATATACACCCACGGACCAGGCACAGCCGTCACAAGCCCTTCGGCGTGCAGACTTTTGCCCGAACGCGCCCCGCCGAGTACAAGAGTTAACCGAGGCTGATATGGGCTGGGCATGATGGGTCTAACATGTGCTTTGCGATTGACGGAGCATACACCGTCACTTATCGGTTGGGGTGACGGTCCCTCGCAAGAGGGTTCAATGGGAATGCGGTGAATACCCCGCAGCTGCCCCCGCAACTGTAAGCGGCGAGCAAAAGGCCAAGACACCACTGGGCGCAAGCCTGGGAAGGTAGCCCAATGCACTGACCCGCGAGCCAGGAGACCTGCCGTCAAACGTAGCCGCTTTCCGATCCGACGGACGGGGTCTTCCGGAGGATAGTATTTGGTCCACCCGCAAGGTTGGAATCCGTCGGAAGCGGCGTGCATGGGATCATCACGATCCACGAACCGACGGAGACTAAAATGAAGGCCACTCGCGTCTCGCATAGTGCGGGAACTGTCTTATTCTCACTCCTCATGGCTGCACCTGCTTTCGCCCATCACCCGACCGGTGGCGAGATGCCCACATCGTTCGAACACGGTCTGCTGTCAGGCCTTGGCCATCCGATCTTAGGTCTCGATCACCTTGCAGCGATTGTTGGCGTCGGCATTTTGGCCGCTCTGATTGGCGCAGGTCCGAAAACAGTCTTCGCGTTTGTGCTGGCAATGCTCGCAGGCGTCGCCATTCATCTGGCGAGTTTCGACTTACCTTACGGCGAACTGCTCGTTGCTTTATCGACGGCCGTGATCGGCATTCTGATTGCAACACGTCTGTCGCTCGGCACAATTCCGACCGCGTTACTTTTTGCTGCGGCCGGAATTGTTCATGGCTATGCGCTCGGTGAATCGATCATTGGCGCCGAACCGACACCGCTCTACGCTTATTTGGCCGGCCTCGCCGTTGTGCAATCAGCGATTGCACTGGCAGCCTATTATCTGACAGTGACGGTTCGTGATCGCAGTGTCGAACTGGCTCCTAAAGCGATCATGGCTGCCGGTGCAGTTATTGCTCTAGTGGGCGCTTACTTCACGGCAGGCGCTACCGGCTTTGTCGCGTAAAAATGTCTGTTGTCATTGAAGGTCAACACGATGGCACCGCCTGACATGTTGCCTGACACACCCGTAACGACGTTGTTCGTCTGCACAACGTGCCGCCGCGAAGGCGAGACACTGCCCGATGGCGTGTCTCGCCACGGTGCGCTGCTGGCCAATGCGATATCCCAAGCCGCCGACGATGACAGGTCCACCAGTGTAAAAATTGTCGCCGTTGAATGTTTGTCCAACTGCACCGCTGGCTGCACGGTTGCCATCACAGCTGCCGGAAAATGGACCTATGTCGTTGGCCGCCTAGACCCTGAAAAAGACGCACGCGACGTTTTGATATTCGCTACTCAACACAGCGAACGCCCTGACGGCGTCCCAGCTTGGCGCGACCGCCCTCTGATCGGCCGCAAGAATGTCGTCGCGCGCATCCCACCCTTACCGACCCACCATTTGGAGCCTGCCGAATGACATCGCGTAAAGTCCCTGTCACCATCATCACAGGCTTTCTCGGCGCTGGAAAAACCACGCTCGTGCGCCACGTTCTAGAAAATGCCGAAGGCCGCCGCCTTGCTCTCATTGTCAATGAGTTCGGCGATGTCGGCGTCGATGGTTCAATTCTGAAATCGTGCGGCATCGAAAGCTGTCCGGAAGAAAATATCGTCGAACTCACCAACGGTTGCATCTGCTGCACCGTCGCTGATGATTTCATCCCGACACTCGAAGCGCTGCTGTCACGCTCGCCGCAGCCCGAGCACATCATCATCGAAACATCCGGCCTGGCGTTGCCAAAGCCACTCGTCAAAGCCTTCGAATGGCCCGACATTCGTTCGCGCGTGACCGTCGATGGAGTCGTCACAGTCGTCGATGGTCCAGCAGTCCTCGCCGGTCGCTTCGCCGACGATCCAGTTAAACTCGCAGCGCAACGCGCAGCCGACCCATCGGTCGATCACGAAAATCCGCTCGAAGAAGTTTACGAAGATCAACTATTGTGCGCCGACCTCGTCGTCCTCAACAAAACCGACCTGATGACATCGGACGAGGCCACTCAAATTTCCTCCGACATCAAAGCCAATATCCCGCGAGAAATCAAAATCATCGCCACCCGCGAAGGCAAAATACCCGCAGGCGTATTGCTTGGCCTGTCAGCCGCAGCCGAAGACGATCTCGCAGCGCGCCCCTCGCACCATGACGGCGAAGAAGGCCACGACCACGACGATTTCGAGAGTTTCATTGTCGAAATTCCAACACTCTCCTCACCAACTGACCTAGCCACGCGCGCCAAGCAAATCGCCACTGACCACGATGTTCTTCGCGTCAAAGGTTACGCCGCCGTCGATGGCAAACCGATGCGCCTCCTTCTGCAAGGCGTCGGCCAGCGCGTCGAAACGCGCTACGAACGTGCTTGGACGCCGAGTGAGCCGCGCATCGGACGCCTCGTCGTCATCGGCCAAAAGGGCCTTGATCGCAACGCCATTGTCCGGGCGTTGAGCGGAGATGCCTGATGCATCTGCTGGTGCGCCAAAGCCGCGATCTTGATGAGGCCGCCGAAGCCCAAGATCTCGAACTTGCGCCCGCTGATATCATCGTCCTGTCGTTTTCTGACAGCGATCTTGCAACCACAGCCGCTGCGTGGCGCGCATGGGATCACGACACGCGGCCCACCTTGCGCGCCGTCAATCTCGTGCGCTTGCGCCATCCCATGTCGGTCGATCTTTTCCTCGAAAAAACATTGCCCGGCACCAAAGCCGTTATCGTCCGCTTGCTGGGCGGTCTCGACTATTGGCGCTACGGCGGCGAACAATTAAGCCGAGCCTGCCGCCAACATGGCATCACGCTCGCTATCATTCCCGGCGATGGTCGCCCCGATATGCGCCTGTCGGCGCTCTCCACCGTGAGCCAAGACGATCTGCATGCCATCGAAAAATTGTTCGATACCGGCGGCCAAGAAAATACCCACAATGCGCTCGCCGGAATATTGGCACGCGCTGAACAAACCAACGCGCCATTCGCCTCTGCAAAGCCCGTCCCTGATTTCGGCACCTACCGCGCCCCCAAAGTCGAAGAAGGACCACTCGGTTCAGCCGTCATCGTGTTTTATCGCTCACATTTGCTCGCTTCAGATGTCTCGCCAATTGATGCACTGAGCGATGCACTGGAAGCACGCGGTCTCGCAACCCATGCCGTCTATGTGCCAAGCCTCAAAGCACCCACAGCCGCAGACTGGCTCAAATCCGAACTGACGCGTGTGGCACCATCGGTCATCATCAATGCCACAGCCTTCAGCGCACGCGATGGCGATGCAGGCTCCCCACTCGAAATCGCAAATTGCCCTATTCTGCAAGTCGCCCTCGCCGCACCGCCACAGGCAACATGGCAAACCTCCGCGCGCGGCCTCAATGCGACAGACCTCGCGATGCATGTCGTGTTACCTGAACTCGACGGCCGCGTCTTCGCAGCAGCGATCTCGTTCAAAGAACTCACCCCGCGCGATGAAATTCTCGGCTGCGAGCTCGTACAGCATGTCCCGTATCTGGACGGCATCCATCACACCGCAGATCTCGCCGCCGCATGGACTAATCTCAAATCTACGCCGCGCAACACTCGCAGCGTTGGACTCATTCTCTCGACATACCCTGGCCGTCCGGACCAAATGGCGCACGCCGTCGGTCTCGACGCACTCGACAGTACATTGCGCATCGCCGAACATCTGGCGAGCACCGGTTACAACATCACCGACATTCCATCAGACCGCCGCGCGCTCACAGCCAAACTCGATCTCACACACGCTATCAGCTGGTCACTCGCAGACTACGAAGCAGCTTTCGCAAAGCTACCCGAAGACTTCAAGACCAGCATCACTTCGGCTTGGGGGCCACCGGCACAAGATGCATCCATAGCCAACGGATCATTCACATTCCTAGTCGCGCAGTTCGGAAATCTAACGCTCGCGCTTCAGCCCGAACGCGGAACCGCCGCCGACCGCAAAGCGCAATATCACGATCCATCGACACCGCCGCGCCACAGCTATGTTGCCTTCTACCTTTGGCTGCGCCATGTCGCGCGCGTCGATGCACTCATTCATTTGGGCGCCCATGGCACGCTAGAATGGCTTCCCGGCAAAGCCGTCGCACTCAGCCCATCCTGCGCACCACGATGCCTGCTCGGGCCAACACCACTCATCTATCCCTTCATCGTCAATGACCCTGGCGAAGCAGCCCAAGCCAAACGCCGCATCGCCGCCATCACGCTCGGCCATCGCCCTCCTCCCTTAGTCGAAAACGAATTCGGCGACGCGCTCCTCGACGTCGAACGCTTGGTCGATGAATTTTCCTCAGCCGAAGGCCTCGACCCACGCCGTCGAACATCCTTGATCGTCAAAATTCGTGATGCCGCCGAACGCGCGGGCATCGCGCAATCGTGTGGCCTATCGTCAGATATGTCCGACGCTGACGCCCTCGCACGCATCGACGCGTTCTTGTGCGACATCAAAGAACTCTCCATTCGCGATGGCCTGCACGTTCTCGACGCCACAGAACTCGACGCACTTGCGCACACACTCGACGGTCGTTTCGTCGAACCCGGCCCTGCAGGCGCACCGAGCCGCGGCCGCGCCGACGTTCTTCCAACTGGACGTAATTTATTCAGCGTCGATCCGCGCGCCATTCCAACATCAACGGCCTGGGCTAACGGCCAACGCGCCGCGCGTGCCATCCTCGATCGTTACCTGTCCGATCACGGCGACTGGCCACGCGCCATCGTTCTCGACCTGTGGGGCAGTGCCACGCTGCGTACCGGCGGTGAGGAATTGGCAACTGCGCTCGCGCTCCTTGGCGTGCGCCCGACCTGGGACACGCGCTCATTCCGCGTCGTAGGTGTCGAAACCGATCCCATCGCAGCACTCGGCCGCCCACGCGTGGATGTGACCTTGCGCATCTCGGGCTTGTTCCGCGATATGTTTGCAGCCCAACTCACGTTATTCGAATCCGCAGTCAAACTCGTCGCCTCGCTCGACGAAGATACAAGCGACAATCCCCTGATCGGCGCAACATCTCAATCTGACACCCTCGACCGCATCTTCGGACCAGCCGACGGCACATTCGGTGCCGGCATCATGTCCCACATCGACCGCAGCGACTGGTCCACGCGCGCAGACCTCGGCAAAAGTTATCTCGAAGCCTCCAACCATGCCTTTCGCGGCAACGGCTCATCGCACAGTGCACCTCAAGCATTCGAAACCCGTGTCCGCACCGCCAACGCCTTTGTGCACATTCAAGACCATCGCGAAATTGATCTTATGACTGGCGGCGATTTCGCGGCCCATGAAGGTGGCTTCGCGGCCGCTGCCGACACGCTCGGCAACGCACATGCAGCGCTCTATCACGGCGATACCGGCACACCAGAAACGCCACGAATCCGCACACTCAATGAGGAATGTGCCCGCATCGTCCATGGTCGCGCCGCAAGCCCGCGCTGGATCGACGGCCAATTGCGCCACGGCTTCCGCGGTGCTGCCGAAATGGCCTCCACAGTCGATGCGGCGTTTGCCTTCGCAGCAACCGCGCGCGCCGTCGATTCCGGTGGCTTCGAACGATTGTACGCAGCCTATCTCGGCGATCCCGCTGTCGCAGCATTCGTCGAACGTGAAAACCCTGCCGCACTAGAAGCCATGCGCCGCCGCTTCGATGAAGCGATCGAACGCGGACTTTGGCAACCGCGTCGCAACGACGTATTTGCAAAAACAAACACACCAGAAAGTCGCGAGGCCGCCGAATGATGGCCGCCCGCGAAGTCATGCAAAAAGACCTAACTTTAAGAAAGGGATGGTGCCCAAGCGCCCATCGCCCCATGCAAACGGGTGACGGCTTACTGCTGCGCGTGCGCCCGAGAGCCGGATCGTTGTCGCTCGATCAACTCATTTCTATTGCTGACATCGCTGAGCGCCACGGCTCCGGCGAAATTGACCTCACGAACCGCGCCAACCTGCAAGTGCGCGGCTTGTCAGCCGAAACCTATCCAGAAGCCATCGCAGCCCTCATAGCATCCGGCATCGTCGAAGCCGACGCGGATGCCGAAGCAGCACGCAACGTGGTTGTCGATCCACTCACAGGGCTTGATCCCAGTCACATCGATGTCCGCAATCTGGCATCGGCACTCGAAGCCATGCTCATCGCGCGCAGCGACCTTCACGCATTGCCCAATAAATTCGGCTTCAGCGTTAGCGGTTCTGCACGTGGCATCCGCACAGCACCATATGCTGACATCTCGATCGCAGCTCAAAATCAAGAGACGTATTCCATCAAACTCGATGGCAATGCCGAAACGCATATCGAACTAAAACCACCTGCCGTAGTTTCCGCTGTGGCACGCCTTGCAGAAGTGTTCCTGGCCCTCACCGCAGAAAACCCCGAACTCCGCCGCATGCGAGACGCCGTCGCCGCGTTCGGCGCAACGCATATCTTCACAAAAGCGAACCTGGCATCAACACTCGCCTACGCGACATCAAATTTTGAAACATCTGCACCAAGTGTCGGCATCCTCTCCCACGCAGCGACACCCTATGCCGTCGCCATCGGCCTGCCGTTTGGACGCATCACAGACACAGCGTTCAAAAACCTCGCTAGCCAAGCTCGCGAACTTGGTTGCCGAGACTGCCGCCTGTCACAACAACGCACGCTCGTATTTCCACTGACAACCCGAGCAGACGCAGACGCACTTTTATCCGCCGCTTCCTATCTCAATCTCATCACACAAGCCGAAGATCCCCGTTTGATGATGCACGTATGTCCCGGCGCACCGTCATGTGCAAACGCCACGACCTCGACGCGCATCGACGCCGAACGCCTCGCACAGGCTTTGAGAAATTACGTCGAGGGCATGCCATCGATCCACATCTCGGGCTGCGAAAAAGGCTGCGCACATCGCAACGCCACAGCTTACACATTCGTCGCCCGCAATGGCGCTTACGATCTGATCGTCAACGGCACAACGCAATCCGCTCCTCACATCGCATCGATTTCACCGACCTCACTCTCGTCCACCTTCCAAGCAATCACGGACCGTCGCTCATGAGCGCCCATGACTACATCCGCGACGGCGCTGCCATCTACGCCCGCTCGTTCGCGATCATCCGCGCGGAAGCCGATTTGGAACGTTTCACAAAATCCGAAGAGCGCGTCGCCGTGCGGATCATTCACGCCTGCGGCATGGTCGAAATCGCACGCGACATCGTCATGTCACCGACGTTCGCCGAGACCGGAATCGAAGCTCTCAAATCAGGCGCGCCAATCCTGTGCGATGCTAAAATGGTCGCGAACGGCATCACGCGCGCGCGCCTGCCAGCCAATAACCAAGTCATCTGCACCCTCGACGATCCACAAGTTGCTCAGCTCGCAAAAGATATCGGCAACACACGCACAGCCGCCGCCATGGATCTTTGGCGCCCTCACCTTGCAGGTGCCGTTGTCGTCATCGGCAACGCTCCGACAGCACTTTTCCGCTTGCTCGAAATGTTCGACGCTGGTGCGCCTCTTCCCGCCTGCATCATCGGTATGCCGGTCGGCTTCGTCGGCGCTGCCGAATCCAAAGACGCGCTTGCGGCCGATGCCAGAGTCCCATTCGCCATCGTCAAAGGTCGCAAAGGCGGTAGCGCCATGGCAGCAGCAGCCGTGAACGCACTCGCGAGCGAGGTCGAATGAACGCGGTCGCGCCTGGCACGTTGTACGGCGTCGGCCTCGGCCCCGGCGATCCAGAACTGATGACTTTAAAAGCGGCACGCATCATCGCCAGCGCATCCGTCATTGCCCACTTTCGCAAAGCGGGTCGTCCCGGTCATGCGCGCACGATCGCAGCAGACATCATTCCGAAATCAGCCATCGAAGCCTGCCTCGAATATCCGGTCACGACCGAAATCAACTTTCATGATGCAGGCTACATCGACGCCATCCGAGATTTTTACAGCACCAGCGCAGACCGCCTGAAACGTCATCTCGACGATGGCCATAACGTCGCCCTGCTATGCGAAGGCGATCCATTTTTCTATGGCTCGTTCCTGCACATGTACGACCGCATTAAAGCCACGCATCCAGTTGCCGTCATCCCCGGCATTACCGGCATGTCCGGCTGCTGGACCGCCGCCGATACACCGATCACCTATGGCGACGACGTACTGACCGTCCTACCCGGCACGCTTGATGCGGCATCACTCACCGCACGCCTGAAAGACACCGACGCTGCCGTCATAATGAAGGTTGGTCGCAATCTCGAAAAAATTCGCAGGGCGCTGCGCGATGCCGGCCGCTTGAACGATGCCATCTACGTCGAGCGCGGCACGATGCACGGCGAACGCGTTCTCCCACTTTCTTCTCTCGACGCACAACCCGTTCCATATTTTTCCATCATCCTTCTCCCCGGCGGACGCGGACGGAGGATCACATGAGCGGACGTCTGACCGTGATTGGGCTCGGCCCTGGACCGGATGGCTGGGTCACACCCGCCGCGCGCGATGCGATCGTGGAGGCCGATATCATTCTCGGCTACACCGCCTATACCAATCGCATCGTGCCACAAGCGCATCAACGTATCGAAGCCTCCGACAACCGTGAGGAATTGAGCCGCGCCCAACGCGCTCTGACGCTTGCAGCCGAAGGTCACAACGTCGCCGTCGTCTCGGGAGGAGATCCTGGCGTATTCGCCATGGCCGCTGCCGTTTTTGAGGCTGTCGAACGCGGACCACAATCATGGCGCGCACTCAATATCCACGTTGAACCCGGCGTCACCGCAATGCTCGCAGCAAGCGCTCGCATCGGCGCCCCACTCGGCCACGATTTCTGCGCCATCTCACTGTCCGACAATCTCAAACCATGGGCGCTAATCGAGCGCCGCCTGCGCCTCGCCTGCGAAGCCGACTTGGTCATCGCTCTTTACAACCCAGCTTCAAAAGCGAGACCCGCACAGATCATCCAAGCCTTCGACGTCCTGAAATCGTGCCGTGCGCCTGACACAACCATCGTACTCGCCCGCGCCGTCGGACGCCCGGACGAAGACATCGACATCACAACACTCGCAAAAGTCGATCCATCATCCGTCGATATGCGCACGCTGGTCATCGTCGGATCGACCGCGACGCGACGCATCGAACGCGTCGGTCAAAAACCGTGGGTTTACACGCCGCGCTTTGCAGGAGACGCATGATGCTCCGCAAGCTTGTCAATCACAGCCTCAACACTCGAAACAACAGGTCGCTCTGGAATGTATGGCCGATCAATCATCATGACCGGCAGACCCAATGCCCGCGCCGCCGCGATCTTGGCAACGGCAGCAGCGCCGCCTGCGTTCTTCGCCAACACAACGTCGATCTGATACTCTTTGAACAATTGGATATCGTCGTCCGTCGAAAATGGCCCGCGCGCCGTCACGATACAAAAATTCGCCAAAGCCAAGGGCCGCAAGATCGGATCTATGACGCGGATCACATAATGATGCTGGGGCGCAGCTTCCAAAGCATCGAGCGACAATCGCCCAAGACCGGAGAACACGCGCACCGGACGATCTGGCAAAGCCGCGATGGCATCTTCAACGCTCGAAAAATGTCGCCAATCATCACCCTCAATGGCCGCCCACGGCGCGCGCTCCAAAGCAATCAAGCGCACGTCCGCTCGCTGACAAGCCGCAATCGCATGCGCGCTCATTTGGGCAGCAAACGGATGCGTCGCATCGACGACGACATCCACTTGCTCGCGCTCCACATAATCCACGAGCCCATCGACACCGCCAAACCCGCCAATGCGCACGGCAATAGATGGCAACTTGGGATTGGCAGTCCGACCAGCCAACGACAACACAGCATCGAAACGGTGATCAGCCGCCAACATCTCGGCCAACGCGCTGGCTTCGCTCGTCCCACCGAGCACCAACACTCGCATTTTATCTGTCGCGCTCGTCATCATAGCGTGAGGCAATGACATGAGCGGGCGCTGGTTGTCCATCATTGGTCTGGGAGAAGATGGCCGCGCCGGGCTTTCAGCCTCGGCTATCGCTTTGCTCGACGCGGCTGAACTCGTCATCGGCGGCCGTCGTCATCTCGACCTCATTGGCGCAACGCCTGGCGAACAGCGCATATGGTCTACACCTCTCGACGCGACCATTCCCGATATCATCGCCCGCCGCGGACGCCCCGTCGCAGTCCTCGCATCTGGCGATCCGTTCTGGTACGGGGTCGGCGTCACGCTTGCACGCTCCATTCCTGCCGACGAAATGCTCGTGATTCCTGCCCCATCGAGCCTATCGCTTGCCGCAGCACGCATGGCATGGGCGCTACAAACGACCACCACACTCGGCCTCAATATGCGCGGGCTGACACCGCTCTTACGCCCGCATCTTCATCACGGCCAGCGCATCCTCGCCTTATCGCTGAACAGCGATACCCCGCGCGAAGTCGCTCATCTACTAACGCAACACGGCTATGGTCCATCTCACATCACCGTTCTCGAAGCGCTCGGCGGCCCTCGTGAGCGCATCCGTGCGACGAGCGCCACATCATTCGCGTTGACCGATATCGATCCTCTCAACATCATCGCCCTCGACATCGTCGCCGGAGCGAACGCACGACCGATCCCTTGCACCTCAGGCTTGCCGGACGATGCGTTCGAGCACGACGGCCAAATCACCAAACGCGAAATTCGCGCCATCACGCTCTCGTCTCTCGCACCTGCCCCCGACGATTTACTTTGGGACATCGGCCTTGGCAGCGGCTCGGTTGCCATCGAATGGTTGCTTGCGCACCCACAAAATCGCGCCATAGGTATCGAACGCGATGCCGCACGCGCCGCTCGCGCCGCTCGCAACGCCATCGCACTCGGCGTTCCACACCTCGATGTCAGATGTGGCCAAGCACCGGGAGCCCTTGCCGATCTTCCCGCACCCGACGCCATCTTCATCGGCGGTGGCGCGCTTTCACCCGAAACAATTCCACATTGCTGGACCGCGCTCAAACCCGGCGGACGGATCGTCATCAATGCCGTCACACTGGAAACTGAAGCCGCGCTTCTTGCAGCACACGCGCAATACGGCGGCAGCCTCACCCGCATCAGTATCGACCGCGCCGATCCTGTCGGCACACGCTTCGGATGGCGTCCAGCTATGCCCGTCTTGCAATGGTGCGCCCATAAGCCGGAGCGCACATCATGATCGCCATTGGTATTGGTGCCAACAGCAGCGCCACATCAGCCGACATCGCGGTGGCCATCTCGTCGGCACATAGGGCAATGTCGAACCACGCGACGCTCATCGCCACACTGACCAACGCGCCATTCGCGTTTGCCGCTGAACAGGCCGCGCAAAACATCAACACTCGTTTGACCACCTTCACGTCGGAAACACTGGCCACGCGCAACGCCGATTGCCAAACCGCATCCGAACGCACGCTGGCCCGCTTCGGCGTCGCCTCCATCGCTGAGGCCTCAGCCCTCGTCGCAGCCGGACAAAATTCGCGGCTCATCCTACCCCGCATCGTCTGCGGGCCTGTCACAGCCGCCGCAGCCATATCAGCCGACCACACAGAAAGCCCACTATGACGGTTCATTTTATCGGCGCAGGTCCTGGCGACCCCGACCTCATCACCATCAGAGGCCGCGATCTGATCGCCCGCTGCCCCGTGTGCCTGTATGCAGGGTCGCTGATCCCGACGGCATTGCTAAAGCATTGTCCACCAAACGCACGCATCATTGACTCAGCATCACTCACGCTCGACGACATCATGCGCGAAATCGAAGCCGCGCACGCGAACGGTCATGACATCGCGCGTCTGCATTCCGGCGACCTGTCGATTTGGAGCGCGCTCGGCGAGCAGCTCCGCCGTCTCGATCGTCTGAACATTCCCTACACAGTCACACCCGGCGTCCCGGCATTCGCTGCAGCCTCAGCCGCACTCGCTCGCGAACTGACACTGCCCGAAGTCGCCCAATCCGTCGTGCTCACCCGCACAACCGGGCGCGCGTCATCCATGCCCAAACGCGAAACGCTCGAAGCTTTCGCCGCAACCCGTGCCACGCTAGCCGTACACCTTTCAATCCACGTGCTTGAAGATGTCGTCACGCGCTTGCAGCCGTTCTATGGCCCAGAGTGTCCTGTCGCCGTCGTCTATCGCGCTTCATGGCCCGACGAGACGATCATCCGCGCCACGCTTTCAACCATCGTCAACGCCTCGGCCTCCGCAAAACTCGAACGCACGGCTCTCATCCTTGTCGGTCCTGCACTCGGCCATGTTGATTTCCGTGAAAGCGCGCTCTACGATCCGGACTACCGGCGCCGTTTCCGCGGCGGTTAAGCTTTGACAATCGCGCTTTGCCCAACCAAAGCACCGTCGCGATCGAACACCATGACGTCGAGCTGCACACCACTACCCGATAGCGTATGCCGCGCCGCTGCCGCCGCTCGCTCCGCAATGCGATCCGCCAGATTGATCGCGGAACTCTGTGCTATGCCCAAAATCTGCTGTGCCGTATTCGCCCCGCGCGCCGCTTGCACCAAATCTTCCGGCGCACCTTCCTCAGCCAACCATGCAGCTATCTGTTCCAAATCAACCAGCCCGCGTCGCGAGTGTAAATCCATCCGCCCCTGCGCGAGCTTCGACATCTTGGCAAACCCGCCCGCCACCGTCACACGCGGTACGGGGTGCGATTTGAGATACTTCAACATTCCGCCCGCAAAATCACCCATGTCGATCAGCGCGACGTCCGATAGACCGTAGTGCTTCGCCACAGCCACCTCCGACGTTGCCCCCGTCGCGCCGGCAATATGCGTGATGCCCGAAGCAATCGCGACGTCGATGCCGCGATGGATCGAATGGATCCACGCCGAACACGAAAACGGCACGACGATCCCCGTCGTCCCCAAAATGGACAAGCCGCCAACAATTCCCAATCGTGGATTCAAAGTTTTCTCGGCAATCTTCTCGCCATCGGGAATGGAAATCTCGACGACAATATCCGCTGGCTTCCCATGCAAACGCGCCGCTTCATTTATCGCCGCTTGGATCATCGCCCGCGGCACCGGATTGATCGCCGGCTCACCTGGTGCAATCGCTAGCCCCGGTCGCGTCACGGTCCCCACACCTGGCCCAGCGCGAAACGTCACGCCACTTCCATCAACACCCGCGCTCACCCTTGCGACGACGAGTGCACCGTGCGTCACGTCGGGATCGTCACCCGCATCCTTAATGATGGCAGCCTTGCTCCATCCCGGTCCGCTGTCATGCAAGGCCAGTACAAACGAAACCGCTTCACCTTTCGGCAGCGTCACCGCAACTGGATCGGGAAAAGCCCCGGTCCATAGCGCTTCCACCGCCGCCCGCGCAGCCGCCGTTGCACACGTCCCTGTCGTCCAGCCGTAGCGCAGCGGACGTGATGGCTCGGCATCGATGTCGGATGTGTTTTGCATACAAAGCATTTTCCGACGAAGTGGGCACCGGTTCGTCGCAGAAAATGCGACAAACGAAAAAACTTAGAGCTCCGATCGAATTCCTTCGGATCGGAGCTCTAGAATTCGTTATAAGGCCTGCACGTGACTTGTCGCCAGCCTTAGGCGAGGTTGCCAACTTTCTCCGCACATAAAGCTCCCATGATAGCGACACACTCTTTACCACCTGGACTGATGATTGCCGCCCCTCGCTCAGGGGCTGGCAAAACGACCGTCACCCTGGGCCTTCTACGCGCATTGGTTCGCCGCAACGTCCAAGTCCAGGCGTTCAAAGCAGGCCCCGACTACATCGACCCCGCATTCCACCACGCAGCGTCACATCGTCCATCGTTCAACGTCGATAGCTGGGCCATGCGCTGGCCAATTGCCAGCGACATTCTCGCCCACAACAGCCGAAACGCCGATCTTGTCATCGTCGAATCTCTGATGGGTTTGTTCGACGGCGTTGCGACCGATGGCACATGGGGCACGGGTGCCAGCGCCGATCTGGCTGCCGCCACTGGATGGCCCGTCATCCTCGTGCTCGACGTCTCAGGTCAATCGCAAACCGCAGCGGCCACCGCACGCGGATTTATCAACTATCGCCCTGGCGTCGAAATCGCAGGCGTCATCCTCAACCGCGTCGGCAGCTCGCGCCATATTCGCCTCGCAACATCGGCACTCGAACAAGCAGGTTTAGCGGTTCTTGGATCGCTCCCGCGCCAAAACGATATCGGCCTACCCGAACGCCATCTCGGCCTCGTCCAAGCTGAAGAAACATCCGACCTCGACGAACGTCTCAATCGCCTTGCCGATGTCATCGAAGCGCACATCGACATCGATGCCCTCATCGCTAAAGCCAAAAGCGGCAAGATCGCCAGTGCCGAACCACCAAACATAACGCCTCCCGGACAGCGTATCGCGCTTGCACGCGATGCGGCCTTCTCATTTGTTTATCCGCATGTGTTAGCCGGTTGGCGCTCTGCCGGTGCCGAAATCATGTCATTCTCGCCATTGGCCGATGAAGCCCCCGACCCTTCCGCCGACGTGGTATGGCTTCCAGGCGGCTACCCCGAACTGTTTGCCGCGCAACTCGCCACCGCCGAAAACTTCAAATCCGGCGTTCGCACGTTCGCGCAAAGCCGACCCGTCCACGGCGAGTGCGGTGGCTACATGGTGCTCGGCTCTGGCCTCGTCGATGCCGCAGGCGAGCGCCACGAAATGTTGGGCCTGCTCGGTCTCGAAACATCTTTTGCCAGTCGAAAAATGCAACTTGGCTACCGTAAAGCCGAGCTTATCTCAGATTGCATCGTCGGCAGGACCGGCGCCACCGTCACAGGACACGAATTCCATTACGCAACCATTCTCGCACAACCCGACGAACCGCTGTTTCGCCTACAAAATGCCGATGGTGATATCCTTCCCTCGGGCGGCAGCCGCCGCGCACACGCAACCGGCTCTTTTTTTCACTTCATTGACGGCTAACGAAAGCAAACACACACCCCATCAACCGCTGACGAAACTCTTGACCCGGACACGTCCGCGCCACACAACAAGTGCGTTTATCATCCATCATCGAGCCCCATGAACAGCCAACGTATTCTCAAAATTTGCGCCATCGTTGCCGTGGTCGCCACCTTGGCGGCTCTCGTCACTTGGCGCAGCACCGATGAGCCACCACCATTCTGGATGCAATTGATCGCCATCACGTCGGGCATAGCAGCACTCGTGATCGCCCTCGTCAGCAAACACACGCGCCCGCGCCTGATGTTGCGTTTTCTCGCAGCGCTATTCGCATTGCTCGCCGTGATCGCATTCGCCTCTGACTGGACGATTGCGCGATCCGATGATGGCAATATCGGATGGGCTTCCCTTCTCGATCATCTGACGACGTTCACGCCATCATTGATCGCCTCAACCCAAGCATCCATCAGCGCCTTCAGCTCAGTTCTGTGGGACCCTCTACTCACATCGGTTCTAAACCTTCCTGCTTGGCTGTTATTTGCCATCTTGGCTATCCTGTCTGGATACGCTGGCCGTCCCCGCCATCAGGTACGTATTTTCATCAACTAAAACTCTAAGTGACATGCGCAAATGCAATGTCACGCTTCAGTGATCGCGGTGCATTTCTAGAAACTATTGACCACAAAATAGCGTATGAAAATTACATCATTCACCGGTACCCGTCCGGAGAAAGGATCTTCCATGATTTTCTCCCGCCGCCGCAGCACCATGGCAACTGCTGATACAGCGCCGAAAGGCCGCAACACGCCCATCCTTGCCACATCGGCCGAGCATTTCGTGCTGTCACGCCCATTGCAGCCACCTTATCCTGCTGGCATCGAACACGTCGATTTTGGCCTCGGTTGTTTCTGGGGCGCAGAGCGCTTGTTCTGGCAGCTCGGCAACGGCATTTGGATCACGGCGGTCGGCTATCAAGGTGGCTTCACACAAAATCCGACTTACGAGGAGGTATGCACCGGCGGCACCGGCCATACCGAAGTCGTGCGTGTGGCATTCGACCCGAACGTCATAGCGTTTGAAAAGCTGCTCAAAACGTTTTGGGAAGCGCACGACCCGACACAAGGCTATCGCCAAGGCAACGATGTCGGCACGCAATATCGCTCGGCAATTTACACCTCGACCGCAGCACAGTTGGCCGCCGCAAAAGCCTCACGCGAAGCCTACGATCGCGCGTTGACCGCACGCGGTTTCGCACCGATTACGACCGAAGTCGGTGCCGCGCCCGAGTTCTATTTTGCGGAAGCCTATCATCAGCAATATCTGGCAAAAGTCCCGCACGGCTACTGCGGGCTCGCCGGAACCGGCGTAGCTTGCCCCATGCCAGGCAGCGGTCCTGCGGCTTCTGAACGTCTCGCAGGATAATTTGACTGAAGCGCCATCGTCGCCAGCACGGAGCAGGCCAATTATTCGGACTGCTCCGCAGCGCGCTCTCGCAACAAATGCGGTCGCAGCGCCGCGCCTGCTGAGAACGAGAACGCGCGCGCCTCAGCCGTTTGCGATGTTGTCTCCAACGGCGTGCCAGCTTCCATCGGCCGAGATGTATCGGCGCGCAAAATAGCCTGTTCGTTCTTCACACCATCATGCCCACTCTCCAGCACGACGCGACATTCCTGTGGCAACTCCGCCATCGTGATAGGCGGCTTGGGTGGTGGCGGCTTATAGCCCGGAGGCCGCGGAACTGGTGGACCTTTTCTCGGCGCCAACCGAGCCAACCACTCATCGACTTCCTTTGCACAACCATCATCGCCCGTCGTTGGCGTCTGCGGTTTACAAATCGTCTCCCCGGGCGGGCAGCCCATCCGAATATGGAAATGATAATAGTGACCACCGATCGGCCGCACTTTGCCAAGCCATCCGCGATCGGCACCCGCCGCTTCACACAACGCCTTCTTGATAGCCGGATGCACCAGCACACGTTCCACTTCAGGATACGAAGCCGCGCGCTTGATCAGCTTGACGTGGTTCGGCGTGAAAACCTTAGTATTGACGGCAAGGTTAGTCTTATCGAGCATCGAGGTCGCGGACACTTCCTCACGTTCTTGGCGCGACAGGCGACGCGCGGGCATCGGCGTAAACCAGACGTCAGCATCGAGACCAACTTGATGGCTGGCATGACCCGTCAACATCGGTCCACCGCGCGGCTGCGAAATATCTCCGACCAGAAGTCCTGACCAGTCATCATGCTTTTGCGCATCGACGGCCAACCGCTCAACCAACTTGATAAGTTTTGGATGTCCCCAATTGCGATTGCGCGACAGTCGCATCGCTTGCCAAGCGGGCCCATCGACGGGCAACGCAACACCACCCGACAAGCAACCTCGCGCATAAGAGCCAATCGCACGGGCTTTCAACGGCGCACCCGTAGTCGCCGAACCAAACAGCGCCTTGGCAGGCACAACCGGCGGCTTGGGCACACTGAGCGAAACACGCGCCTGTACCGGCTCGACACTCAGCTTGATACTTTTCGATTTGGTCTCGACGGCCGCTGTCACACCAGTTGGAGCATTTGCCGAAGGATCGCCCTTCGCAGCACTTTCAGTCGGACCACTGTGAGATGCGGGTGCATCTGCCAATGGGTTTGTCGGCGGCACAGGCGCAACCATGGCATCTGAAGCGGCCTCAGGCGCATTCAGCTCTGCGCCGAACGTCAACCCATCGGCAGCCACAAAATTAGGTAACGCTTCTGTATCGCTCGGTGCTTCTGACTGAGAGATTGGCGCAACAGTCTCAGCCTCACCACGATCGACCTCAGATGTCGCGGGTGTCACGGCAGCCGTCGCCGTCGTACCAGCAGGAACCGTCTGCGCCAGCAAAGGCCCGGCGAACTGACCGACGAATTTCCAAGCCACGTCCGGACGCGCCACGCCAATACCCGCAGCGGTCAAAAACGATAGCAATAAAAATAGCCGTCCTGCCTTCATTCACAGTCCTGCATAAAAATGATGATGCGCATCATACCTTATTCTTCGGCAAAAATCAGGCTTTGATTAACCAGCGTGACCGCACAGACACACGTGTGTCTCTCATGGCTTTTGCGCTCCGCTATCATGACCTTTCCCACGCCAAGGCAATGCGAGACTCCATCCCAACTGCGATGGCCCATCGCTTTGATAAGCCTTGAGACCAATGGTCATCGCATCGTGACCTTTTGCGGGCTGATCCGTGTATGTGCCGAACAATCGGTCCCAGACTGAAAGATTGAATCCATAGTTGCTATCGTGTTCGTGGCGCTCGATGGAGTGATGCACGCGATGCATATCCGGCGTGACGATCACCGCGCGCAGGGCGCGATCCAACCACAACGGCAAGCGAATGTTGGCATGAGAAAACATCGCGCCAGCATTCAAAATGATCTCAAACAGAACCACCGCAAAAGGCGATGCACCGAGCGCCACAACACATAAAATTTTCCATACCATCGACAACGCAATTTCGACGGGGTGAAAGCGGATCGCCGTCGAGAGATCGATATCGCGATCCGCGTGATGCATTTGGTGCAAGCGCCACAGTACCGGCACCTTGTGAGAAGCAACGTGCTGCGCCCAGATCGCCAAATCCAGCACCACGACGGCCAACAGAATTTCTAAACCGACCGGCAACGCAACCAAATTCAGTAGGCCGAAACCGCTTTGCTGAGCCGCCACCGCAGCAGCAACAGCGGCAATGGGTACAACCAGATGAGCCATCGCTCGCACCAGCGCGCTATCGATGATAACGATCGCCCAGTTGGTCACCCAACGCTGACGTTTAGATGCCGACAAAACCCTTCGAGGACGCGCCAACTCAAGGAAGGCCAACAGTACAAACACGCTGACAAAAACAGCGAGCCTTACACCGCCTTCACCCAAGCTAGACCAAATTTCGTTCATCGCTTCCGCCTTTGCACCACAGCACCGAACCCAGGAAACTACGCGTCTAAGCCGCCGCGCAAGGCTCCATCTGCGTTCACCATTGTCTCATCACCCAATTCGTATTCACCATGTCCACAACACCCAAAAGTACCAGCTCAAACACCTTCGTCATCGACAGCGGACCGCAGAATGCGGCCTTCAAGCTGATTATCGCCCACGGCGCAGGAGCGGGGATAACTTTTTTATTCCTGGAAACCATCACGTCGTTAATGGTCGAACGCGGCTTCGCAGTCACCCGCTTTGAATTTGGTTACATGGCCGCCCGACGCACAGGCGGACCCCGTCGTCCGCCGCCGAGTTTCGAGCAACTCACACAAGAATACGTCAGTATGCTCAAAAGCGTTTCGGCGACCAAACCGGCGCATCAGCGTTTGCTGATCGGTGGTAAATCCATGGGCGGCCGCATTGCCAGCCTTATCGCCCAAGACGCCTTTGACGATAGCGCCATCGCTGGCTTGTTCTGCCTGGGCTATCCGTTCCATCCACCCGGCAAGCCCGACCTACTTCGCACAGCCCACCTCGAAACTTTGACCTGCCCAACACTCATCGTCCAAGGTGAGCGCGATCCGTTTGGCAACCGCCATGACGTCGAAAGCTACACACTCTCACCCAAAATCAAGGTTCATTGGTCCCCCGACGGCGATCACGATCTAGGCCCGCGGGGTCATTCCGGCCATGTTCGCAAAGACAATTTAGCAGCCGCCGCCGACGCGATCGCCAGCTTTGCACATGCGCTATAGAGGCCGCGTTGACGCCTGCAACTGAGACACCTACGGTGCGCCGGCTTTGGCCAAAACGGCACGATCTGCACGTCTAAACCTTCACCATAGAAATTATCGCCCGATGACCGCAATCCCGATGACGCCTGCCCAAACGACAGCACTCCCTGAGGCTCGTGCGTGGCCCTTCGAAGAAGCACGCCGCCTGATCCAACGCCTCGACAAAATGCCCGGCGGTAAAGACAAAACCGTGCTGTTCGAAACTGGCTATGGGCCATCGGGCCTGCCCCACATCGGTACCTTCGGTGAAGTCGCGCGCACGACAATGGTGCGCCGTGCATTCGAAGTGCTCACCGAAGGCAAAGTGAAAACGCGCCTGCTCTGTTTTTCCGACGACATGGATGGCATGCGCAAAGTGCCAGACAACGTCCCCCAGCAGGACATGCTGCGCGAACACCTGCACAAACCTTTGACGCGCGTACCAGACCCCTTTGGCGAATACGAAAGTTTTGGCCACCACAACAACGCCATGCTGCGTCGCTTCCTCGACACATTCGGGTTCGAGTACGAATTCGCCAGCGCCACCGATTATTATACATCGGGTCGCTTCGATGAAATTTTGCTGCGCGCCGCGCAACGCTATCAAGCCATCATGGATATCATGCTGCCGACGCTGGGCGAGGAACGACAGGCGACGTACAGTTGCTTCCTGCCAATCTCGCCATCAACCGGCCGCGTTCTTTACGTGCCGATGAAAAACGTCGATGCACAGCGCGGAGAAATCACATTCGCCGATGACGATGGAAGCGACGTCACGCTGCCCGTCACGGGCGGCAACGTTAAACTCCAATGGAAGCCGGACTTCGGCGCTCGCTGGGCAGCCCTTGGCGTTGACTTCGAAATGTATGGCAAAGATCACATGTCTAACACAGTGGTCTATGACGGCATCTGCAAAGCATTAGGCGGCAAGCCACCTGAACATTTCGTCTATGAACTTTTTCTCGACGAAAACGGCGAGAAAATTTCCAAGTCGAAAGGCAATGGCATCACCATCGACGAGTGGCTCACCTACGCGTCACCGGAAAGTCTTGCGTTGTACATGTTCCAAAAGCCCAAGAGTGCAAAGAAATTGCACTTCGATGTGATCCCGCGCGCAGTCGATGAATATCTCCAATTCCTGAATGGATACCCGAAGCAAGACGGCAAGCAGCAGCTTGATAATCCGGTCTGGCACATTCACTCAGGCGCCCCACCGGCGCCAGAACTGCCAATCACGTTCGGTCTGCTTCTCAACCTCGTCTCGGTATCCAATGCTGAGAACAAGGACGTCCTTTGGGGTTTCCTGCGTCGTTATTCGCCGGGTGCAACACCCGAAGCAAATCCTATCCTCGACCGCCTATCCAACTATGCGATCCGCTACTTCAACGATTTCGTGAAGCCATCGAAAAAATTCCGGGCTCCCGATGATGTCGAGCGCGACGCTTTGGCGGCACTTGACTCAGCGCTTGCAGCGCTCCCCTCATGTGCCGACGCGGACGCCATTCAAAATGCTTTGCTCGACGTGGCGCGCGCCATCCCCCGCTATCAAGACCACACCAAGAAAAGCCCATCAGGCGGACCGGGCGTCAAACTCGAATGGTTCCAAGCGATCTACGAAACGCTGTTGGGACAAGAGCGCGGCCCCCGTTTGGGCACGTTTATAGCGCTCTACGGAATCTCAGAAATGCGCGCGTTGATCGGCAAAGCGCTGACAGGCTCGTTAGCAACTTTAGCTGCGGTGTCCTAATCTACACAGCTGACGTCGGTCCAAGCGTAATATCTGATTTCGAAGCATCAGCGCGCGTAGATGATCGCGTCCCGCTGAGATCGACGCGCCATATTTTCTCGATGATACCCAGCAAGCGCTTCTCGCGTGCCTCGATATCAGAGCTGCGCCACTCATGTGCATCCAACACATCGCGCGTGATCGCCAACAATGGGGTTTTCACATTTGCAGCGGAATAGATGTCTTTCTTGGCCGACCACGACGCATTGCGGGCACGATCGTTTTGCTGTTGGGTAATCAGCGCGAGATTGCCCAGACATTCTACCGATTGTGATCGCTCCTCCGGCGTCGGGAACCACTTGCGCCACTCACTCGTCGCCGACGGCCGCTGCGGCAGGACGTGCTCGATAGTGTAATGATCCGGGTTAACATCGGCGATGGTGCCGCTGATCTCGTCACTCAATCGCAACAACAGCAATTTGCACGCCTTGGGATTTCGTTTGTGCAAATCCCGCATATGGAAAGAAATATTGCGCAGCTCTTCTCGCGAAATTTGAAACATGGGATGACCAGCGCGCGCCAGCTCGTCTGAACGCAGGGCGGCAATCACACCAGCGAACTTGCGCAGCCTCTTTCCAGACCCAGCACATAACAAGCGCATCAGATGCGCAAACCGATCGATCTCAGCCAATAGTTGCGCCGCACGCTCAGGATCGCGCTTCCAATCTTTTAAAGCCCACATGGCAGCAGGCGCCCAATCACCGTCTGCAAGTCGGTTGAGATAAAACAAATGCCGCGACATCTCGGGCGGCAATACGCCTTCACCACAACTTCGAATGAGCGCGTAAGCTTCTGCGAGTGGCAACAGAACAGTCTTGAAGAAAGCATCGGCGCCACCCGCTTCTTGAATCACAGAGCGAACCCCCGAAACAATTTTCGGGCGTGCGTGTCCATAAATCGTTCGGATGTGCGCAAAGAACTGCTCGAAATCGTCGCCGAGCATGGCGCTCGTTTCATTCCACTTTTCGTCGGCCCAAGCCAAGTCAGCCTTCGACATACCCGATAGCAGATCGACCTTGATGATGTCGTTGCGTTGCAGGTGCTTTCCGCGCTCGTTCAAAACTATGAACAACTGGTGCGCCCGATCGATATCGTTGCTAACGATCACGACCACATGACACTTCGCGCTGATATAGGAAAACAAGCGCTCGCGATCGGCTTCCGAAATCTCTTTGGCCAGCCGTTTCAAGCGCTCGCGAACCTTATAGAGCGCTTCATCAGATGCGCTCATATCACCGAAAGTCGGCACAAGTTGCGTGCTATCGGCTTGTAACACAAATTCTTCAAACCATGATTTATCGCGCGCCGCTAAATGCAAACGGAACCGCTCCGTGCGGAAAAATCTGGCGCCCTGCTGCGCAACGAACATGCCCTGCACCCGCCGCGATATCGGCCGTTTCAGGCTTGTTTCCAAGTCACGCAACACAGCGAACAAGGTCATCAGCGTCACCAGCCGCTGCTGACCGTCAACCACATCGAACGTTCGCGCAGGTGTCTTGGCAGTCAATCGCGTTGCGTCACTACCCGAAGCATCCATCAGCAAGATGGTGCCAAGAAAATATCCAGGATCAGATACCTCATCGATCCCGAGACTAGATGCTTCCAGCAGATCATCGAACAACTGTTCGGCCTGCTCTTCGCCCCACGAATACGGTCGCTGATAAACCGGAACATCGAGTAAAAAGGGATTGGAAAATAGCTCTGATATCGTCAATGACGCTGTCGGCAACACGAAATAAAAAACTCCAAAACGGCGCAACCAAAATACTGGTTAGGCTCAAGCTGAGCTTGTCAGAATAGCACACACAAGCTATCCAGAGCATAGTCAAAAATAGCCGAAAAAAAAATTCTACAATCGTGATGCGCGTGCATCGCAACCAAAATCGGCGACATCAGTACGCTCGCGTGAGCCCAACTCAGTTTTGAAGTCAACGACCCATGAATGATAATGCTGCGGTTGTACGACCGTCGAACGCGCAAGCCGAGGTCGTCTATAAAATTATGCCGCGCACAATGTGGAACGAGGCCCTCACAAAATCGCACTTCGTCGGCTCGTCCGACGACATACGTGATGGCTTCATTCATTTTTCCCAAGCACATCAAGTAGCCACAACACTGGCCCGGCACTTTCAAGGACAAAACGATCTCGTATTGATCGCTGTAAAGTCAGCGGCACTCGGAAAAGATCTTGTCTGGGAGCCATCGCGCGGCGGCGAACTTTTTCCTCACCTCTACGCGAGCCTGCCAACAGCATTGGCAATTTGGTCGCGCACAATTGATCTCGATACGAACGGAATTCCCAAATGTGACCCCACGTGGCTCACATGCTGACCGGGCTCTACCATCTCGCACGCCCCGCGTTATTCGCACTCCAACCGGAGGATGCGCACGAAGCGACATTGAAAGCTCTCGAAGCCGGGCTCTACCCCCGCGCACTCGGCCGCGACGATGCGTGTCTGTCTCAAAACATCATGGGCCTGTCTTTTCCAAATCCAGTTGGCATTGCAGCAGGCTACGACAAAGATGCCCGCGTTCCTGACGCCGTACTCGGGCTCGGCTGCGGCTTTGCAGAAATTGGTACCGTCACACCCAAGCCCCAAAGCGGAAATCCAAAACCACGTGTTTTTCGTCTCGTTGCCGACAACGGATTGATCAACCGCCTCGGCTTCAACAATGGCGGGCACGCCGCAGCACTGGCCCGATTACAAGCGCGCAGCAAAAATGGTGGCATTGTCGGCGTCAATATCGGTGCCAATAAAGACGCAAGCGACCGCAGCGCCGACTATGTGCAAGGCATTGAAACTTTCAACGCCGTCGCCAGTTATTTCACCGTCAATATTTCTTCGCCCAACACACCAGGCCTGCGTGACCTGCAAGCGCCCGCTGCGCTGGATGAACTCCTGATACGCGTCATGTCGACTCGCGCACGCTTGGTTGAAACTGGAAAACCGCGACGCCCGATCGTCGTCAAAATAGCACCCGACATCGCCGAAGCAGACATTGCAGAAATCTGCGATCGCCTCATGCAACACCGCATTGACGCCATCGCGGTATCGAACACGACGCTCGCCCGACCCCGTCTCAGCAGTGGCGAAGCCAACGAAGCGGGCGGCCTATCTGGTCGCCCGCTATTCACGCGCGCAACGGCGATGTTGGCCCGCGTCTTTTTAGAAACGAATGGAAAAATTCCGCTCATCGGCATCGGCGGCATCGACAGCCCAGAGACCGCCTTGGCGAAAATCGAAGCCGGCGCTTCGTTGTTACAAATCTATACAGGCCTGATTTATCAAGGTCCCGGCTTGATCGGTCGTATCAAGTCACACATCACACGCGAAGTGCGCCTGACGCCATCCAGGCAACTATCGTCCATCATCGGTCGCGATGCCGACGCGTGGGCCCGCCGACCGCTGGAATAAAGCGAGGCTACTCGTCGCGTTGCCCTTCTTGACGCGCGGGTCGCGATCTCAACAACCGCATCAATAACCAGATCGGCACGACAAGCATCGCGCCAACAGCCAAATACTGCAAAATCCACTCGATTGTGCCAAAGCCCAGGTCGTACATCAGGCGTATGAAATTATCGATCACGTAAAAGAAATTGCCGGGCGTGATGCCGAATATCGAAAGGACGATGCCGACCAGCAGCGAAATGATCGCGAGCCTCAAAATGACGGTGATAGGATGCCCGCCAAGAAAGTCGCGAAAATTCATGCTTCTCATCTCCAATTTTCCGGTGAACTTAAAAATGCCGTGAGCGCACAGACATCATGCCAAAGCAATTAGCACCGCTCTATCGCAAGTGCGAGCCAATCTGCCAATCCATGCGTACATAAGGCGATGGCACTGCGACAACAAAGAAAATCTCAACCCTTGCGCGCACAGCCAGCGCATCGTGATGCCGGGCAAATACACAACCTTGCCCAAACCCCGGCAACGCTTCCGTCGATCATTGCCCAATGGTTTCGCTCTAAAAGTTGGCAGCCCCGCCCCCATCAGCTCGCCTTACTCGCCAATGCCAAGTTGCGTCAATCGACGCTCCTGATCGCGCCAACAGGCGCTGGAAAAACGCTCGCCGGATTTCTACCAACGATGGCGGCCTTTGCCGAAGACAAACAGAAAAAGCAGGGCGCTGGATTGCGCGTACTCTACGTCTCACCGCTTAAAGCGCTGGCAGCCGACGTCGCCCGAAATCTCACTGCGCCAATCACCGACATGGGCCTCAAAATCCGGACCGAAATTCGCACCGGAGATACCAGCGCCGCACGTCGCCAGAGACAGCGCACCAACCCTCCGCACATCTTGCTCACCACGCCCGAGCAAATTGCACTTCTCCTCAGTCATCCAGACGCTGGTCATCTGTTCGCCGATCTCGACACCATCATCCTCGATGAACTGCACGCATTGGCTCCGACGAAACGCGGCGACTTGCTGGCACTCGACCTCGCCCGCCTGCGGTCCCACGCGCCTCACGTCATGACCATCGGTCTGTCGGCAACGGTCGCGCGACCAAGTGAACTGCGCGCCTATCTCGTCGCACAAACGAAACCTGAAACCGAAACACGTCTGTCAGACATCGTCACCGTCACAGGCGGCGCAAAGCCAGATATCCGCATTCTGGAAGCCGAGGTCGGCGTGCCTTGGTCAGGTCACACATCGAAATACGCGATGCGCGAAATCTACGATGAACTACGTGCCCACAAACTGTCGCTCGTTTTCGTCAACACACGCATGCAAGCCGAGCTTGTGTTTCAAGAACTCTGGCGCGTCAACGACGACAACCTACCCATCGGCTTGCATCACGGCTCGCTCGATGCAGCCCAGCGTAAAAAAGTCGAAGCCGCAATGGCGGCGGGAAAACTACGCGCCGTCGTCGCCACATCGACGCTCGATCTCGGGATCGACTGGGGTGACATCGACCTTGTGATCAATGTCGGCGCACCCAAGGGATCTAGCCGACTTCTGCAACGCATCGGCCGCGCCAATCATCGCCTCGATGAATCCTCAAAAGCGATCCTCGTCCCAAGTAACCGCTTTGAAGTCTTGGAATGTCGAGCCGCATTGGAAGCCGCCGAAGCAGGCGCACAAGATGCGGCTCTTTCGCGAAACGGCGGGCTAGATGTTTTAGCTCAACACATCCTGGGCACAGCATGCTCCGCGCCTTTCCAGCCAAGCGCGCTGTTTGATGAAGTGCGGTCCGCGCTTCCCTATGCATACCTCAGCCGACAGCAATTTGACCGCGCCATAGATTTTGTCGCGACAGGTGGCTACGCACTGCGCGCCTACGACCGCTTTGCAAAACTCAAACCCGAGCCCGACGGCAAACTACGCATAGCCCATCCCAGTTTTGCCCAACAGTATCGGCTCAATGTCGGCACCATCGTCGAAAGCCCGATGCTGAAAGTGCGCCTCGTCTCAGGAAAGCACATCGCCGGAAAACAGACACGAACCGCACACCAAGGTGGTCGCGTTCTTGGCGAAGTCGATGAAGCATTCGTCGAACAGCTCCCCGCACGCGCAACGTTCGTATTCGCTGGAGAAGTCCTGCGCTTTGAAAGTCTGCAAGGCACCGAGGTATTCGTCTCGCGCGCGAAGTCTGCCGATCCCATGATTCCAAGCTACGGCGGCGGTAGATTCCCGATGTCAACGCACGTCGCACAACGCGTCAGACGCATGTTGTCGGATGATAGGTCGTGGGCAGCTTTGCCGACACCCGTTGCCGATTGGCTGCGCCTTCAACAATCACGCTCGCTCATTCCAGGTCCCAATGACGTCTTGATCGAAACCTTCCCACGCGCAGGGCGGCATCACATCGTCATCTATGCCTTCGAAGGACGTCACGCGCACCAAACGCTTGCAATGTTGCTCACTCGGCGCCTCGACCGAGCAGGTGCCAAACCGCTCGGCTTTGTCGCCAACGACTACGCCATCTCCATCTGGGGTCGCGGCGATATCTCAGCGCTGATCGCCGACGGCAAACTTTCCCTATCGCAATTGTTTGAAGAAGACATGCTCGGCGACGACCTGGACGCATGGCTCGCTGAAACCAGCTTGATGAAACGCACGTTTCGTTTTGCGGCGGTCGTAGCAGGGCTTATCGAGCGCCGACATCCCGGCAAGGTCAAATCAGGCCGACAAGTCACGATGTCAACCGACCTCGTGTATGACGTGCTGCGCCGCCATGACCCCAACCACATCTTACTTGAAGCCGCATGGGCAGATGCCGCCACGGGTTTGTTGGATATCGCCCGACTAGGCGAATTTCTCGCCCGCATCAAGGGACGAATCAGGCATCAACCTCTAGACCGCGTTTCACCGCTCGCCGTTCCGATCCTGCTTGAAATCGGTCGCGAGCGGGTCAATGGCGAAGCGCAGGACGATATGTTGCGTGAAGCCTCAGAAATTTTGATACGCGAAGCCATGGAGGACGGCTGAAACATGGTGGCACTGAAACCAGATCGCCTGGGCCTCGACGACTGCGCAGATCAGCCGCTGTCGCTGTGCGGAAAGTCCTTGCTCGCGCACAAGTCCGGTGCCCTGTATTGGCCCGCAGAAAATGCACTTATAGTCTCAGATTTACATTTTGAAAAAGGCTCGTCGTTTGCCGCACGCGGACAAATGTTGCCGCCCTACGATACGCGCGACACACTGCATAAACTCGCAACCGTCATTGATTATTATCAAGCGGCCACCATCATTGCGCTTGGCGATAGCCTCCATGATGCTGCCGCCGTATCCCGTATGAACTCCGATGATCGCGACGCGCTCCGCTTTATGCAGGACGACCGCGAATGGATATGGATCACCGGCAATCACGACCCTGAGATCGACAAAACACTCGGCGGCCACGTCCTATCCCAACTCACCGTCGAAGGCATAACCCTGCGCCATGAGCCAGCGAACGGTGCCGTCAGTCACGAGATTGCCGGTCATCTCCATCCCGCCGCAAAGATTGTGCTGCACGCAACCGCTTTACGCCGCCCGTGCTTTGTCTCCAATGGTTTGCGCCTGGTTATGCCAGCGTTCGGTGCCTTCACAGGCGGACTGAACATTCTCGATAGCGCCTTCGAGCCTGTGTTTGGCAACGACGGCATGGCCGTCTTCATGCTCGGTCAAGAAGGCGTCTATCCGATTGCCCCGCGCCTACTTCAGTGCGATTGAAACGCACTAGGCTTCACGGCGAAATGCATAAGCGGATACCAATCCAGCCCCGACCGCAAACAACACCACGCCAAGGCCGTACAACAATGAATAGCCAATCGCTGCATCGTGCAAAAAGCGCTCGATGCCTGCGCGCGCGAGAGAAACTTCACTTTTGTATTGTCCCAACAGCGTGCCTTCTCGGAACAAGTACACCCGCGCCGTCAATCGTCCGATCGGTACATTCGGCGGCACCTTGATGGTGCTCCGGAACAAGCTACGTCCTACAAACCCAACCCCATAGTCAGCACGAACATAAAGTCCGTCACGCTGCTTCAAACGCACAACCGCCTCACGGAACTGCTCCATATCTTTCGGATCGGTTGATGCGGTGCGGCTACTGCCGGACTCAACCATCCGCACATGAGCAAAGCCGATGCCATGCTCATCCAGTACCGGTGTCTCAGCAATTTCATTGATCGGCCGCGTTGACGAAATCGCATAATAACTCGGCAAAGAGGCAAGGCGGATCGATTGAGTATTGATCCAAAGCCCGGCCAAATTCGAGCGCTTGCGCACGACGAGCGGCGCTGGCGTGCCTTCGACCACCACAATGACATCGTACGTGCCAGCCTCTGCACTGGGTTGCTTGCTGTTTTCGACCGTTCCAAAAACGACGATTTCAGTTCCGGTAAAATCGGCCTCAATGGAAACGCTCCGCGCGGATACATCAGCCTCCACGCTCTCGCTACCTTGCACGGCATCTTGCGCAAGAGCATGTGACGCCAAAATGCCGAGCAGACCAGCGACAGCTGCGATCACGGCGAGCACATATCTGCGCGCTTTCGCCATCATCGTGCAGCCACCGGCGGCGCAAGATTGAACAATTCGCTCGGCGTAATCACCAAGTCATAGGCCATACGCACAGCAACCAAGAGAACCAGTGCTGCCAGTAAGAAGCGCAACTGCTCACCTTTTAGTTTACGTCCAGCAATACTCCCGATCTGCGCACCAATAACACCGCCAGCAATCAACAGCGCTGCCAGCACCACATCGACGCTCTTATTCTGGATCGCATGCAGGACCGTCGCCAGCGCCGCAACGAACACCACCTGAAACAGTGATGTTCCAACAACCACCGAAGTTGGCATCCGCAAGATATATATCATCGCCGGTATGATGACGAACCCACCGCCAACACCCATGATGGCAGCCATGAACCCGACAAACATGCCGATAATCGCTGGTGGAATAGCGCTGATATAGAGCTTCGATCGCTTGAAGCGCATTTTCAGAGGCAAGCCATCTACGAAACTGTGCTGGCCTGACCCACGACGCGCAGATTGGCCCGTCGCATGAACGTGGCGCAGCGTATTGATGCTCTCGATCAGCATCAAAATTCCAACCGCACCCAGAAACGTCACGTAGCTGAGAGACACCGCCACATCGAATAACCCGGCCTTGCGCAACATGCGCACCGCTTCGACACCGATGACAGTTCCCGTCACACCGCCGGCCAACATCACGAGGCCCATCGTCAAATCGACGTTGTTGCGCCGGTATTGAGTAACCGCACCTGAGACCGACGTCGCCACGATATGGGCAGCACTCGTACCCACGGCTACGGCTGGCGGGATGCCCAAAAAAATCATCAACGGCGTCAACAAAAATCCGCCGCCCACCCCAAACAGGCCGGACAAAAACCCCACCGTACCGCCCAGTGCGAGGAATAATGGAATGTGGACCGCCATTTCAGCGATCGGCAAATAGACGTACATCGCGCGGGTCTGCTTTCCTGGCGCGGATGACAGGCAAATCATCCTAAGAACCGTGATCTCTATCCGACACCAAGTCGCGCGTGACCACAAGCTGACAATCAGCAGCAAGCGTTGCAAAAATGAAAAAACGGGCCGCCTCGTTGCGACCCGTCCATCTGCGACCCAAAACCAGGTTGGGAAAATTACCCGTTAACGCCGTTCTGCGGATTTTTCTTCCATGCTTCGCTGGCTGCCCGCGCATCGTTGCTGAGTTGGTCCGGCGATGTCATTTTCCATGTGCGGATTAAGCCTTCAGCTGCGGCCAAATCGTCAATCGACAGCTTACCCTTGACGAGGTCGCGGCGCTTGATCGCTTCTGTATCGCCGCTACGCGCAGCGATCGCCAGCCACTTGTAGGTTTGCTTCAAATCCTGCTCGACGCCCAAACCGTTCTCGTGCAGCACGGCGAGGTTAAATTGGCTATCAGCAAGGCCACGCTCAGCAGCAGCCGTAAACCAGCGTGCAGCGGTCGTATAGTCAGGCGTGCCTTTGCTTTGGTTGGCACTCATGACAGCCAAGTTGTGCATGGCTTTGACGTTGCCGCGGTCAGCGGCGCGCTGATACCAAGATTTCGCACGCGCTTGGTCGGCTTTGAGCCCAAGGCCACGCTCATAGAGCGTACCAAGGCGATACTGCGCTTGCACGAAGCCTTGATCGGCAGAACGCTGATACCATTTGGCAGCTTCTTTGTAATTTGCCGTAGCGCGCTGACCTTCTGCCAGTTTAGCGCCGACATCGAATTGTGCCGAAGGATCGCCTTTAGCAGCAGCAAGTCTCAGCGAAAGTGGTCCAACGGTGACGGGCGGCATATCGAGCGCAGCATTTTGCATCAGCCCGTTGGTTGGCGAAACAGCTTCAGGTGCAAAGTTCGGCGCAGGCGAGCCTTCAGCGGGTATGAGCGCTGCGGGCGTTACCGAAGCATCCGTCATGTTGGCAGCCGCTTGGCCAATTCTGCTCGACATCTTCGCCATCGTCTGTCGACGATTGACGCGTTCAACCTCAGCAGCCGAAACGGGTTGCTCGGTATCGACCGCAATACCAAGGAGCGGGACGGTCGTTTGTCCGATCGTCAGTTCTCCGGGAATAATCTCGCCACGCGTTTCACTGGGCGCATCCGTACCGTTTGGCTGTGCACCGCCTTCGATGGGTTCGGACAAGCCATCAGTTGCTGGCGGGGCGAGCCCTTCTCCTGCTGATCCATTGATGGATGGCGCAAGCTCCATGCTAGACTTGGGCTGCGTTGTCTCTTGCGATTGCTTAGCAGTTGTACCTGATGGCGTTGCATCAGGTGATTTTGAAATCGCGCGACGTTCCTTGCCACCATCAAGAATGAACCACACCCCAGCCAGCATACTGACGGCGCAAAGCGCCATCATAAACAAACGCAAAGCGGACGTCGGTTGAGCAGATTTTTTCGGTGCTGATGTCGCCGTGCGCGGCGCAGGCTTCGATGCGATCGCATCTTTTTTAGCAGTCGCAGAAACGGGAGCAGGCCCCGCGTAAGGCGCTTCTTTCACTTCGACAGCTTGGGCAGTCGGCAACTCGTCATCACCACTCAAACGCATGCGCGCGCGTCGTGCATTTGCGATATAGTCTTGACGCATGGCATCCGGCGAACGCGATCCGCGTCCGATATCTGCGGCTGTACGCGCGACACCGGTATCATAAGTGATCGCCTGCGGTTGAACTGCAGGTGACGTTAAAGGCGAAGACAATGCATTTGCACTTGCGACAGCTGCAACGGCGGCATCGAGTGCGCCTTGCGCATCCGGCGGCGTATAACCTTTTGCGGCAACTGGCGACGCATTGAAGGCAGCAGGTTCCGGCGCATACTTCGGTGGTGCTGCATGAATTTCAAAACTCTGATGCTGTGCAACTTCCATGGCATCGACCCGATCCAACAAGCGGATCATCGCCTGTTGCAAAGTGTCGAGCAGCGCATGTGTACTTTCTTCGCCCTGACGGCTTTGCGACATAAATCGCTCGATGAGCCCACGCATCTCATCGCTGTTCTGTCCAACGCTCGGCATTGCAGCAGCATAGCCCGACGAAGCCGAAGGATGTTGAACATCCAATAAGCGTTGCGAAATTTCTGCAAGGGCCGCTTCGATGCTGTCCAGGCGCGTCAACTGATTATGGGTGTGCTCAAGGTGCGCTGTCACTTCGCTGATATGCGCTTCGATCAATCGCAAGCCTTCTACATCGGCACGCGTCGCAACCGTATCGGCGACCCGAACCACATGCTGTTCGACAGTTTCAAGACGCTGGCCGAGCGCAAAAAACCCATCGTCGGGGCGAATATCGGCAATCGACTCTTCAATCCGCTTGGCGATCTCTGCAAAGCGCGCTTCGAGCCAAGGTTGATCGATGGTGCCATCGGCTTTGAAACTTGCCGATGGTGAGTGCTCGCGCTCGAATGGTTGAGAATGAGAAGCAAACTCTCCAAGACGCGTGTGGCTTGATGCGAATGGCCACACATCACCGCCTGAAGCAGGCGCGCTGGTTTCGATGATATCGAATGTCTGTTCCGCATTGAAGGAACGCGATGGCGGGACAAACGACTCGTGAGCAGAGCGCAACGCCATCGGCGGCTCAAGGCCAAATAAATTTGCCGGGCTCGGATTTTTCGTAACAGGCGTTTGAGATGAATTTGAGAATTCACGATCGCCGTTCTGCGACAGATCCGGCGTTTCACCAATCCGGTGCGAAAGTTCCGCCATCCCAACTTCGATCCGGTCGAAGGCATCCATGAGATGATCGGGCACGTTGCCACGCAGCACACGAGCCTCGCGCGCCATATTTGCCAACCGCTCACGCATATCTTGAAGCGTATCGCTGTGGCGCTGATCGGCATCAGAGAGTTGATCGACGATCGAATGCAGCAGATCCTTCAGATCGCTACCCGGACCTGGCTCTTCAGCAACGGACTGGTGCGCCCCAAACCCCTGGCGACTATCCCTGTTCCAATCCGTATTCGCCATGTCGTCCCCTCACGGCGCGTCGCAAACGACGGCCAAATGTTTCGCTTGGCGCTTCAGCGGCGTGGGTGACAGAAATTGATATCCGAGCCGCACGAAGCAAAAGCGTTTCGAAGCTGGACGCAGGACATTTCAAGCTCAGAGCAAAACACTCTCAGGGCGCAGTAAACGGATGGTTAAAGCTGTTCAGATTCAAATTATATTGTTTAATTTCAATGATTTAAAAATCGTCTCGCGGGCAATGCGCAAGTCTACGTCACTGAAAAAGATCACTGATTCGGCACGCACGTCGTAGCGATGCCATCTCTTGCCATACTGCCGATGTAAGCCAGCCATTGTCCAGGAACCTCAAAGTCATCGAAATCTTGCCCGACCGGAGACTGAAATGAACCGTATCAAAACATCGCTCGTCGTATTGGCGTGCTCAGTCGCAATCGCCAGTCCGGTATCTGCACAGACACCCGATGACGGCAAAGGCCGATACGCCATGACACCGGCAGATGGCGGCTTCCTGCGCCTCGATAAGGAATCCGGCGACGTTGCCATGTGTGCCCGCAAAGGTACGGAATGGGTCTGCGACGCAGTCCAAGACCGCACCAAAGACACGACAGACATCGCGAAAGTCGAACGTGAAAACAAAGAGCTTCGCGAACGCATTCGCGCACTGGAAAATAAGCAGAGTGGCTCGGGTGGAATAGATAGCGTCCCACCACTTGAAACGCCTGAAAACAAAATTCAACTCCCCACCGAAGAAGAAGTCGATCAAGCGCTCGATTACGTCGAACGCATCTTCAAGAAATTCAAAGATCGCGTGCAGAAATACGAGTCCCCGATCCCACCGGCGGACACCGAGGATAAGCCAGAGAAAGCGCTGTAACGCAGTAATAAAAATCGGTCGGCAATCTGAACTAGGTAACTGTCGCGAACTGACGCGTCGCACGAACAAGCTCATGCACAATGCCGGGCTCGGTCATCGCGTGCCCGGCGTCCGGCACGATGTGCAATTGCGACCCAGGCCATGCATGATGAAGAGCGACCGCCGTTTTCACCGGCGTAACCACATCGTAACGCCCATGCACGATAAGTCCTGGAATGCCGGCCAACCGATGAGCGTTCAAAAGCAACGCGTCATCGCACTCAAAAAACCCGCGATTGACGAAATAGTGCGCCTCGATCCTGGCAAAAGCCAAGGCATAACGGTCCACCCCAAAACGCGCGACCCGGTCCGGCTCTGGAATAAGCGACAACGTCGTACCTTCCCAGATACTCCATGCGCGGGCCGCTTCGAGGCGCGCACCGTAATCGTTTCCAGTCAACCGGCGGTGATACGCAGCGATCATATCGCCACGCTCAGCTACCGGTATCGGCCGCTGAAAATCCGCAAACGCTTCTGGAAACAAACGACTGCACCCATCTTGGTAGAACCAATCGAGTTCAGCGCGCGACACCAAAAATATCCCGCGAAGAATGAGTGCCGAGACACGGTCGGGATGTGTTTGGGCATACGCTAACGCCAGCGTCGAGCCCCAGGAACCACCGAACAATTGCCAGCGCGTGATACCGAGCAGAACACGAATGCGTTCCATGTCAGCGATCAAATCTTGCGTCGTGTTATGATCGAGGCTGGCATGAGGCGTAGATTGGCCACATCCGCGCTGGTCGAATAAAATAATCCGTGTGCGCTGAGGATCGTGAAACCGGCGCATCGAGGGATTGCAGCCGCCACCCGGACCGCCATGCACGATAAGCACGGGTTGCCCATTGGGATGGCCACATTCTTCAACGTGCACAACGTGACCATCGCCAACATCGAGGCGATGCTCCCGATAAGGCTGTAGCGGCGCATAAAGTCCTAAGCGGTCGCGCACAGACATGATCGAGACATCACCTCTTCGACATCACACGCGTGCATGCTTCTTCAATTGCAGACGTGCCATTTCTCGGTCGTAGATAATTTGTCCACCGGGTACGCGCATATCACGGATAGCTTCGAGGTCATGGCGTTTGGCTTCAGGCCGCAATGCGCTTGCTACCATCGCGGCCGCAAACGATGCCGGAACCCCGAGGCATCCGGCAATCGCGCTCGGCAGGGCAATCATGCCAGCTTCGCCCATGAAAATCGCCAGTGCTGCAACTGTAAAGCCCGTGACGATACCAAAAATGGCGCCAATCGATGTCAGTCGCTTCCACCAGATCGATAATGTCAAAACTGGAAATAAACTGGCGCCGGTCAACCCCAGCGCCCAAAGCACGAGCTGCAACGGATCGGTCGGAGCCATAGCGGTCAATGCCGCCCCGCACATGGCGGCGATGCCGACAAACCCACGCGTAATCCAAACGCGATTTTCTTTCGATGCTGGGTCCCAAGACAATCCCTGCACGACATCCTCGCCCAGCACCGCGGCCAAAGACACAGCCGTTGCACTGGCCGCAATCAGCGCGGCCGCCAAACCGCCAGCCAGTACCAGATAACTGAAGATCAATGGCAATCCTGCCGCAACCGGCAACCCAAACAGAACCGCATCACGATCGAATTGCAGGCTTGAAAAATCTAATCGCGCAGCCGCCTGATCGAACGCAACATATCCCAACATTTGAGCTTGACCCAACCACGCTGGTATCGGCCCAACGCGGTCGCTCATCACAACGTCGAGCGCAAAATCACGCATGAACACGGCGACCGATGACAGTGTCAGCAGAACAAACCCGGCAAACACCGTCGCCCATCCTAAAGCCTTGCGGGCTTCATAAACGCTCGGTGCGGCAGCGACCCGCGGCAACAACCAAGGCGCACTGGCAATACCCAATGCAATCGTTAGCGTGCCAATCACAAAGGCAAGCGGCCCAACGGCACCGAACGGTTGCGTGTACGGCTTTGACAAGGTCGCAAAACCTTCTCCCGGAAGATCGAAAGCCAGCGGCCAAACACTGACAAACGGCAGACCTTGATTGATTTCCTGCCGCACCAATCCACGCACCAGCGGACCATTGGCCAGTTGAGGAATGGGCAGGCTCGTCACTACCCACGACACCACCGTCGCAATCGTCATCACCGCAAACAGCACGGCAATCGATTGCGCAACCGCAACCCATGTGAAGGATCGCTTGCCACCCGGCGCCACTGTCAATGTGATGACGCCAGCAAGTATGGCGACGAATATGGCAGGTTCAACACCGCTCAGACGGCTCGCAACCGTCGATCCCAGCCGCAACTCAGCCGCCAGCACAAGCAACATCGGCACGGCAGCGACAATCGCTGACACAAGCCGCAAGGTTTTGCTCTCGAACCGACGCCCAAGATAGCTCGGCACCGTGTACGCGCCGAATTTTCGGTAGAATGGCGCGAGAACCATGGCCATGACGACAAAGCCGGACAATGCCCCAATCATCAAGACTAGCGCATCGAAGCCAGCAAAGAAAAAAGCCCCACACCCTGCAACAATGAATGTGCCGCCCAGGGCCGACATGGCCAGCACAAGACCAGAGTATCCAGCCGGAACACGCCGACCCGCTGCAAAAAAGCCAAGTGTGTCTTGTGTCGAAACCGAGAGGCCGATGACGCAGTAGAGTACGATGGGGCCGACAAGCAGCAGCAAGCGCAGCCAACCATCGTCGATGCGCAATTGCTCAAAAATCAACCCAAGCAGAAACAATGCCGCCATGAGGGCTGCAAAAATGCTGAAGTACGTGCCAAGCCGCGGATTGACGATACGCACGCGTGCGCCCATGGACATGCCGATAGATCCTCAATGATCTTCGTGTGCGCCGTGCCAATGATCAATCGCGTTCTGGCGATTGACGTAGCTCGCAACGGTGATGATTGCGATCAAGAAGAAGCCATGAGCCGCTAGAAAATAGCCCAACGGAAATCCAAGAAACCGGTTGTTGTTCAATTGCTCAGCATAAAGCGGCAACACGATCACGACCGCCAGAAAGGGCAACAGGCTAGCCAGCATTTGCCACTTGGTGTGACGCCAATAGGGCTTTCTTTCTTTCCGCTCGATCATAGTGGCCTGCCCTCAAACAATTTCCACTGATAAAACTCTAGATTGACGGCTCGACGCAACATACTGACCTGAGAGCATGCACAAACGGTTGTCTTGAGATCGACTTATGCGCGCAACTCTGGACTTTTGTCCAATCGGCACGTTTGCAACGTGTTTTACCTAACATTGTCGGCGCCAAATCATACCCCTAGAATTTGTCTGTTGATTCGATATGTGAACGGTGCACGAAGGCCCCCACCAACTGACACAACCTTGGAAGGATGAAGCACGATGAGCGTGATCCAGGAATTCAAAGATTTCGCAATGCGCGGTAGTGTCCTCGATCTCGCGGTCGGTGTCATCATTGGCGCAGCCTTCGCGCCCATTGTCTCCACTCTCGTTGACAATATCGTCATGCCGCCCATCGGCTACTTGCTGGCTGGTATCGACTTCTCGGCACTGTCCGTTGACATCCCGACCCCGACCGATCCGGTACAGATCAAGTATGGCCTTTTCCTGAACGCCGTCGTCAAGTTCGCGATCACGGCATTCGCTATTTTCTTGCTCGTCAAGGCTATCAACACAATGAAAAAGCCAGCGCCGGCCGCTGCTGCGCCGCCGCCAACGGCAGCAGAAGTCTATCTCAAAGAAATTCGCGACCTGCTCGCAAAGAAAGCTTGAGCCTAACGATTGCGAAAAAGCCGGGCATCATTTGCCCGGCTTTTTTCTAGTCATGACTATGAACAGCTACCGCCGCCGAGCACACAAAACTTCGCACAATTTTTGTGGCAAAGCTTGACCGCGCCATGATCGAACATCGCACCATCTGCGACGCTCGCGTCTGACAATGTGCGGCCCATCTCGAAGGCATGATCGTAAGGCAACAAAGTGCACGGCAGCACGACGGGAGCATCGTCTCCGCGACGCTTCACAACCATACGAGACGACGCACACATCATCTCGCTGGGATCGAGCTTCAAAAGTGTCCAGCACTGCGTGGTGATTTCTGGACCATCGTAGCCTTCGTCCATCTCTGGCAGCAACATGAGTTGCTTATGATCGGTTGCATCGATTGGCCAATGCCTTTCGGAAATAAGCTGAGCGTAACCCGCGCGTGAAGCGTCTGGCGTTTCATTCCAGCATGTCCGACCGGCAATCGCGATATTGAAACCGTTGCCCGACAACCAGTCGAGACCATCCAGCGCTTTGATAAATGTTCCTGGTCCTCGTTCGACCTCGTGCAGCGCTTGCGAATAATGATCGAGACTGACGCGCAAAGTTAGTTGCGCGCCATACCGTTCGTTCAATGCGAGCAACTGCTTCTTAATGTGCGGCCGCTGCAACGGCAGCATCGCGTTGGTCAAAACCAAAACGTCGAAGCCAAGCTCTAGCGCCGCGCGCAACATGCTGGGAAAATCTGGATTGAGAAACGGCTCACCGCCCGTATAGCCAATCTCACGAACGCCGAGTGACTTTGCCTCATTGAGAAAAGCCACCGCCTCAACATGCGAAATGTACACGAGACGATCGTTGGTCGGGCTGGATTCGATATAGCAATTTCGGCACGTAATGTTGCACAACGTACCGGTATTGATCCAAACCGTCGTCAGCCGATCAAGATGGACCGACGCACGTGGCTCTCCCTTCGCCGTCCAATCTGGATCTTCAAATTTTTGCCTCACCCGCTCGGTGGAGACAGCTTTAGTCGCAACGCTCAAGACTGCCTCCCTGACCTTGCCCGCAACGCTATGCGGTTATGCAGACCTGTGATAGACGACGCAAAAGCCAACTTATGCGGGCGTAGTTCAATGGTAGAACGGCAGCTTCCCAAGCTGCATACGAGGGTTCGATTCCCTTCGCCCGCTCCACAGACCAAGACGTCTACCGATACCACTGACAAAATTCTCAGCAGCACCCGCCGCCATCGTAAAAATACGTGGATGGCGAAATCCAAATATCTTTACGACCCAGCGACCCAAGTGCTCCAGCCGTCTTATCGCAAACGGCGAGTGGCTGGTTTTGCCCCAGCGTATGGCCTTTGCCATCGTTGAAGAACGAATCTTGGCCATAGAAAATTGCCGTGCGCCCTGTGAACACACATGGGCCATCTGCCGGCATCGGATCTTTGATCGCGCAAATCTCGACGCTTTCGATGGGGATCAAGCTATCGGTCGCAAAGTGTCCTGGCGCCAGAACGCGGTAGGGCCGCTTTGCCCGCACTTCAATGGTGCCAAAACCGATGTCGGTCAGTCGCTTGATATAGTCCGCCAGTGGGATCGCACCGGTCAGACACATCGCCCGCAAACGTTCATCGTTTTTCAAATTCTCCGGCATCTCCACATCGCAAACCGGATCGGACAAGATGAGCCGCCCACGCGGTTTCAAGACGCGATACATTTCCGCCAATGCCTGCTTCAGGTCGGCATCATGGAAAATGTTGAACAAGCAATTTTGTGCAGCAACGTCGATGCTGCCGCTCTCGATCGGCAACGATAACGCATCGCCGCGTCGCAAATCTACGAATTCGGATTTGAACCACGGGTTCATTGCTTCGGCTTCATCGAGATTGCGACGACACGCTGTCATCATCTCGTCAACCACATCGAGGCCGATCACCGATCCAGCCCGACGGCTGAAATATGCAAATTGCAGCACTTCCATGCCGCCACCGACGCCAACATAGAGCACGGTTGGATTACCAACGAGATCGCGCGGATTGACCGTCGATCCGCAGCCATAGTTCATGTCGAGCATCAACTGCGGTATTTTCAGCTCCGGCAATTGCCAGACCGGGGTCGTAGTGCAGCATAATCCCTTGTCGGGATTGAGCGCGGCCTCACGATAAACGTCGTGTGTCGTCGTATGGTACATGGCAACTTCCTCAAATCTTAGGAACCAGCGCGAAAAACCCGGGTGCAAGACGACCCATGATTATCCTCAAGGGTCGGCATCGCAAGAGCAGATGCGATATTGTAGCCGCGACGGATAAGCTAACAAAGAGCTATCCGCGTTTGAACTCTGTGACTTACGCTGCACGACAGCTTGTCGTTACGCCGCTCAGTCCATGAGGCGTTTTTTCCCAATAGTAGGGCCTGCGGATAAAATCGAAGACCGCGCGGTAAGCCGCAAATGAGATAGCGATCCAATAAACAGGCAGCCATGCCACCGAACGCATCAGCAATCGTCCCCCCCTCCGTTTGACGGCAAGCGCCGCCAGACCCAGTCCAGCACCATAACCTGCAAATAGATTGAATACGCACAACCACCAAAGGTGAGACGTCTCGGGCAAAGTTGGCCCACCTGACGCAAGATTGATCAAAAGGATCACATATACCCATGGATGCACGAGTGCTGAAAGCACCATGCCGCCCAATGTCATTTGCAATCCCCAGAACCGCCACGCTCCCAGATCCGACCATAATCGCGACGGATCGCGCATGTGAACGAGATAGGTCTGCATCCAACCTTTCAACCATCGAGTTCTCTGACCGAGCCAGGCACGCGCAGTGACGGGCGCTTCTTCCCAAGTCGTTGTATCGACCATAGCGATTTTATAGCCGTGACGTGCCAAGCGAAATCCGAGATCGGCATCTTCCGTGACGTTGAAAGGGTCCCACGCACCGACAGCTATGAGGTGCGAACGCCGGAAATGATTGGAAGTCCCGCCGAGTGGCAAAGGCAAATCAAGACGATCAAGCGCTGGAAGAATGGCTTCAAACAGCGCGGCATATTCAATAGCGAACTGACGCGTCAACGCGCTTTGGCCCGGGTTATAGATATTGAGACGTGCCTGCACGCAAGCAAGCTGATCGTCAGCCATAGCAAATGCCGATGCCGCGCATCGCAATTGCTGTGGCTCAGGAATGTCCTCGGCATCGAAAATTGCAATCAAATCGCCGCGCGCCAACTGCAGTCCATAATTCAAAGCGCGCGGTTTGGTTTTCGGCTGGCCAACTGGAACCGTCACAACGCGCATGTGCACTTGCAATCCTGACCGCTCCAGCGCGGTCCGCGTCGGCAGATCGTCCTGCTCAGTCAGCAGAATGATTTCAAGTCGGTCAGCTGGATAGTCGAGCCGCGATAACCCATCGATCAAGTTTGGCACCACCGCCACTTCCCGATACAAAGGAACGAGGATGCTATAAAATGGCAACGCGTCATCGGTTGCGATCTGTTGCGTGATGAGTGATCTCGAAGAATGCGGTGCAGCCAAAGTCGTCAGATGCCAAAGAGCCGCGACACGGATCAGAACAATCATGAAAAAAGGCAATGCCAATAAAATCGCCGCAACATGCTGCCCGAGTTCTGGTGCAAAGCTGACAAATCCCGCCGTCGCCAGCGCAATCACAAACGGCAATCGCCGCTGCCATGAGACCAAGGGGCTTGCTGCGGAATATTCCGGAAAATTGCGTCTGAGATCGTGTGTGGCAAAGTCCAGCAATTCTTCAACTTCGCCACGAAAATCTTCGAAATGGGCAGCCTCTGAGCGACACCGTCCCCTTTGTGCTAAGGCTTCATCGATAAAATGGAGATTGCCCGATAACGTACTGCTCGCGACCGATGCCGCAGCGCAGCCATCTTCCCCCGCCATAACGCCCCCAATATCGCACGCAACATCATTTAACTAATATTCTTTGGACTATAACTGTTGGCCAACTTCGAGCAATCAGTTTACGAAATGCCATGTTTCTGCGCATTCGGGTGATAGGGCGAACTGAACCAAATATGATCGAGCAGCAGTCGTGAAACAGCGCAAATGGAATAGTCAGGTGGCTGCAATACTTTGGCGCACAGCGTACCTTGCTGTCGTGCTTGTTTGCTTGTTTTCATTCTTCGCTGTCGAACATGGCCACGCGCAAGATCGACGCTCCCGAAATCTCGCAGCCACCACAGCCACGGAAGCGGTTCCTGCCCCAGAACCGAGCCGCCGCGTCGTGGTTCGCTTTCTCACCGATAGCGATTTTCCACCATTTAACTTCTACGATGAAGACAGCATACTTGTCGGCTTTAACGTCGATCTTGCGCGCGCCATATGTTTAGAATTGTCAACGTCCTGCGATATAAAAGCTAGACCATGGGAGGAATTATTCTCAGGGCTGAAAGCGGGCGAGGCTGATGCTGTCATAGCAGCCCATAAAGTTACAGCCACCGCGATGGCCGACGTGGCGTTCACCGATCGCTATTTTCATACCCCGGGCAGATTTGCAGCGCGCAAAGATGCACCCGATACCGAAATCACACCCTCCGGCTTGGACGGCAAACGCATCGCGGTCGCTAAAGGCACTGCCCATGAAGCCTACCTGAAAACTTTTTTTCGTGACAGCCCAGTGACGGTTTTCGCGAACGCCGAATTAGCGCGCGAGGCCCTCTCAGCCGGCAAAGTCGATTACATTTTCGACGATGGCATCTCGTTAGCTTTCTGGCTCAATGGAACATTGTCCCGCCAATGCTGCGAAATGAAGGGCGGCCCGTTCCTGGAACCCAAATACTTTGGTGACGGCATCGCAATCGCTGTCACCAAAAACGACCCTGAAATTCGCACACTTTTAAATGAAGCTCTAAAGCGCGTGCGCGCATCCGGGCGATTTGAAGAACTGGTCCAGCGCTATTTTTCAGTCCGCATTTACTGAACCTATGCATAGCCATGGCGCAAAGGGTTTGCTGCCTCTATTTTTCTTCATCACATAACGGAATGAATGGACATGGCGATCAAACGAACCCTGTCAAAACGATGTGGCCCGTACTGGGCCAGTGCGATCATGACACTGTTGGCAGGGTTCAACTTCATGGTGGTGGCGTCTGCCGCACCCATTGAAAAGTCTGAGACCGTCAAGATTCCAAACTTGCTGCAAGCCACAAAAATATTATCGCGCGAAGAAATTTTGAAATCCGATCCTGAGCGTCTCGCCCGCGTCGGTCGCCATATTATTATCGGTTATCATGTCTTCGCAGATGTCAAAGCCTTGGTGGAAAAGAAAGCGATCGCCGGAATTTTCATCACGGACCATAACGCGCGCCGCCGCTCGGCTCAGGCAATCAAGGCCGAAATCGATGCTCTACAAACCATCCGCCGTGCACAAGATTTGCCACCGCTTGTCGTTGCCGCCGATCAAGAGGGCGGCGCAGTTTCACGATTATCCCCACCGTTGAAACGTCAACCGTCACTCGCCCGCATCCTTACAAATCTTCCTGACGATGATGCGCGTCGCAAAGCCGTCGAAGCCTACGCACAGACGCAAGCGCGCGAACTCCAACGCATCGGGGTGACCATCAACTTTGGCCCCGTGGTCGATCTCAAACTCAATCCCAAAAACCGCAAGGACGGCGAGACACGTCTCAGGTTGCGGGCCATATCCGCAAATCCTGAGCTCGTTTCAAAAGTCGCGCAATGGTACTGCGAAACACTCAGCCGACACGGCATCATGTGTACATTGAAGCACTTTCCTGGACTCGGCCGCGTAACGCGCGACACGCACGTAATGACCGGCCACATCGACAACGCGGAAAGTGAACTTGAAAAATCCGATTGGGTGCCATTCCGCGATCTCATGCACAAACCCTACATTGCAACCATGCTCGGACATGTGCGCGTCACAACTCTCGATACAAAATCTCCAGCTTCTTTTTCTGAGACCGTCATTACCAAATTAATACGCGACCGCTGGCAACACAAAGGCTTGCTGATCACCGATGATTTCAGCATGGGCGCTGTCACGCGCAGCAGCGATGGCGTGGGTGGCGCTGCTGTCAAAGCTTTGCGAGCAGGTGTTGACCTACTCCTCGTTTCGTTCAATGAAAAACACTACAACACAGTCATGAGCGCGCTGCTAAAAGCAGACGCTAACGGACTATTTGACGAAACGGCACGCAAGGAAAGTGTAGCCCGCATCGATAAAGCCCTCACAGCGGGCACGACCAATTAACGCGACCACAATGCTTCACCCTAAAGCTCACCTGTGAGAAATTGAGCGCGGCCATGTCCAAACGACCAGTCTTCATCTGTATTGGAAATCATCGAGACGACAACGTCTGACGGCGCAATGCCACAACTCTTGTCAAGTTCCTCGACCAACAATCGATAGAACTCCTCCTTCATAGCACGCGGTCGCGGCCGTGTGGTGACCTGCAAGAAAACAACCTTGTCCGTACGTCGAATTCCTAGTCCCGTATCTTCAATCAACATTCGCGACGCAGCATGTTCGTTGACGATCTGGTAGCGGTCGCCTGGCGGCACGTTGAAAGCAGCCAGCATCGCCCGATGCGCCGCATCCAACAGAGCCCTCAAATCTTCATCGCTACGTCCTTGAATAAGATCAAATCGAAGAAGGGGCATAACACTGTCTCGCTATCATCGTTCAGGGGTTAACATTGACGCTGTGCTATATGCTCGCGCCAAAGCCTGCAATCTGCATCTGAACACTATATCCCTCAGGAGGATGCGCCCGCTCGCCATTGATCGTAACGACGCAACGCCTGCGATAGCTGCGGACGCAGTTTCAAGAACACGAAATATAGGCCGTCAAGTATCGCGACCGCAGTGCGGCTACGACCGACAACTGACAAAAATCGCAGCCGGGGTGAAGCACTCCACATCGCGATAAAAGCCGCAGCTCCACTCAACAGCGTACCATCTGCGCGTCGGACGTGAAATCGACCCATCGCATCCGCAGCCGTGAGATCGGCTGCCACCTTCTCGCTCGCCTCGCGCATACTGACGTCTTGAAAGGCTATAGCACCCTCATGTGCGAGCGATTTCACCAGCGCAATTTCGCGCTGACACAGTGGACAAGACCCATCGTGATAAACCGTCAGGCATGCCTGCTGCGGTTCTTGCGTGGGATGCAAACCTGAGGAGACACCAGGTGTTTTGGCGTCAACATCTTGCGTCATGGCCTGAGGTATCCGAATACGACTGCCACGAAGATCATGCCATACTTTCATCGTCTGCGAATGCGACGCAACGACAAGTTATGATGTCGTAGCGCCGCCCACATCTCTTGGAGCCCACGAATGGACCCAATTCTGTCACGACGCTCAGCATTGTCGGCGATTGTTTTGGGGACGGCTGCCTCAGGCCTAACGCAACCAGCTAGCGCCCAAGAAACAGCACCGACACAATCTCCAGCACCGGCAACACAACCGACTGGCGCGTGCACATTGTTGCCGCAGGCTGTCGAAGGACCGTTTTACTTCGATCCAAAACTGGTCCGCGCGGACATCGCTGAAGATCGTCCTGGCGCACCGGTGCAACTGGAATTGCGCATCATAGAAAGCGGGCCGTGCACACCGATTGCAAATGTTCGCGTCGATATTTGGCATGCCGATGCCAGTGGCGCCTATTCCGGATACGACGGCCAAGGCGATCGTGGCGATCTCTCAACCGAAGGAGACACCTTTCTTCGCGGCACACAAATCGCAAATGCAGACGGTCGCGTGACATTTACTACGGTTTATCCTGGCTGGTATCCAGGCCGCACTCCGCACATTCACGTCAAAGTCTTCCTCGATCAAAAGACACTCGTCACCGGTCAAATCTATTTTCCTGACGCCTTATCCGAGCGCATTTACACGACGCGGGCACCCTACAACATCCGCTCGCACGCAGACACGACGAACGCCACCGATTTCCTTTTCCGCGAAGGAGAAAAGGAAGGCGGCGGCATTGTACTTGCGATTGCAGAAGAGCAGGAGCGTATCGTGGCATCGTTGGTCATCGCAGTCGATCGCACGGGCGCGGCAGCGCGTGGCGGTGTCGGTGGCTTTCTACGCCGCATGATCGGACAATGATGAAACTGCGAACGCAATGTCGCCTAAATATTTCCAACAACTGACATTGTCGCGCCTCACGCGCTTATTATATCTCCGAATAGTGGAGGTATAAGATGTTCGCTGAACGGTTAGTCATGTTGGCATTGTCATGCGCCCTCAACGTCTCAGCTTTGAGCGTCACGGCTCAGGCGCGCGATGACATAAGCACGGTTGGATCAGCGACAGCATGCACCAACAATAATCACCGCGGTTGCATCAGTGCTAAAGTTCGACCGGTAAAAATCGAACTTCAGATGCAAAATCCGAGTAGCAAAGTAGCGTGGTGCAAGAATGATTGCTTAGCAACACTGCGTAAAAACTCCGTTGAGTTCTGGAGCGGGCAAAGTGACAAATTTTAGAGGTCTTATATTTTCACACATTGAAACTGTAGCAACAGACGCCACGTAACTAATGTCATGGATGTCACTCTCTTGTTTGTGACACTCAAATATAGGCATGACATATAATTGAATGGATTGTTGAGGGCACGATGTCGAAATATGTGATCGCCATTGCAGCGCTAACTGCAAGTTTCACGATCTTCGGAACATTGTCCGACGCACAATCGCGCAGGTATGAAGGAAAATCAGTAGGCTCGGTGACGGCTTGCAGCAAATACGGCAACCATGGCTGCGTCACAGCGAAAATTCGCCAAACCCAACTTGGACTGCAATACCGCAGCAAAGGCGGCAATTGGATTTGGTGCGAGCACGATTGCCGCGACACAATCCGTCGCCACACGGTCGACTTCTGGAACGATCAGATGGAACGTTCGAAGTAATTTGTTAAAAACCTTTCGTGCAGGTCAGTCGTTGAGCTGATCGCTGAGCTTTTCTCGCGCGGACGTATGCTCTTCTGCATCGATCAGCTTTTGCTCTTTCCGAGTCGGCGCGCGCTCGGCTTGAGCCTGCCCGGAGTCAGATTGATCCTTTTGAGATTTTTCTGTCTCGATAGGTAAGTCCTGGATCTTGGTACGCGACATGAGAAACCTCATCATAATTTGTTGCTGACGTGAGCGTGGCTACTGTCAACCAACGCCACTGGGAATATAACCTTAACGACCCGCCACGCCGTTCGTTCCAACTCGCTCTTGAGCGGCGATTTCAGCAAACCTTCCAGACGACCTTGACAGCCAAGCGATTCCCATGCCGTGTCGCAGCAAGGCAAAAGTCTCAACGGAGCGAACAGCAATGGACACCAAATCACTCATCATCGGCGTACTTCTGATCGGTGTCGCAGTTCTGGGATATCTCTATTACGAAGAGCAGCAGTCTTCGGTAAAAGTCGATCTTCCTGGCATTAAGATCGAAAGCAAGTGAACGCAGCCACGCGCTGAAGGCTCACGTTTCGAAATCAACCGGCAGCCTTTTGAGGCGCGCCGGTTTTTTCATGGCCCACCGACCAAACCTCTTCCTTCACGCGAATATCAGCAATCATGCGATCCAGCAGCAATGTGGTACGCCGAAATAAATCCGAACCCGGCCGATAGTCGGCACCTGCATAAAAATCGCAGCGACCAGCGGCGAACAGCTCAATACATTTCTCAGCGCTACCGCCCGGCGCATGCACGGCAATCGCCGCACCACCGTTCTTTTTCAAAAGCGCCATACTCGGCACATCGGTCTCGCCGTCACCAAAATAAATCATGTTGGAAAATGGAATGGGACGCGCATCTTCCGGCATGTGCGAGTTGATGCTCTCGTTGTAATCCTCAAGCCCTTTGTTGATCCGAAACAGGTATTGGGTCTTGCCGGTGTCGGTAATGACGCGTTTAGGAAACGGCAAGTCGTACGCGTCGAACCAATATTCCGAGGCAAAAACATTGGCGAAATATTTGTAGATTGATGTGCCTTCGACAATCTCGGTCAGGCCCGACGACACGAGATAATGTTTGATCGCGATCCCATCGCTTTGCGCATGTGCTGCAACGTACCGTTCGATTTCTCCAAACCACTGCGCGACACCGGCATAGAGCTCCACATCCCGACCTTGAGCCACGAGGTCCGCGCGATCGATGCGCACGCCCTTCTCTTTGGCTTTTTTATACATCAGATGCATGTAGGTGATGAGCGGATCAGCACGCTCTGCGCGCGCAACGCGCGTGCACTCAGCCCAGAAGTCTGCCGCCTTGATTCCGAGCTTGGGCAGAAACGCATATTCCTGCATCGGCTTGGGCGACAACGTGCCATCGAAATCATAAACGAGAGCGATCGTTTTCTTATCGAACGCAGGCGTCGCAGCGACTGACTTCGACGCCATTCTTTTTGTTTTCACCGAAGGCGGTGATTTGATTTTCGCCTTCGACACGCCACGCGTCGTGACTACGGCAGCGACATCCGCGCGATCATCCGCAGTGTTCTTGCTACCGCGTCCACGCACTCGGCTTATCACCCGCTCTACCATCGTGCCGCCCTCGCATCGCACCTCGACTTGTAGCGGCGACAAAAGCGCGATTCGGGGGGCAGGATGAAGGCACGAGATGGAAAAGTCCCCGTCAACGTGAACGAGGCCATTCATGTCCTGATGGCGAAATAGTTAGTGCTTGCAATCCGGCCCATGCACATGACCCGGCTCGCCATGAGCCGCTGCGTGGTCGTGCTGATGATCGTGTCCATGGTCATGGCCATGTTCGTGCCCACACCCACAACCGTCGCCGTGCTGGTGCTCATCCGGATTAATCAACGCCGCAGCCAGTTTGCGCTCAAGCGCAATCGACATCTCGCGCGGACTGTCCTTGTCTTCGATCAAAAGCGCCATGATTTCGGCACCGACACGCAAGTCATCGACTGCTCCAAGATAATGGCGACGCAATCGCCCCTGGCGATCGAACAGCAAGATCGCCGGCGTGCCTTGCAATTCGTAATCCGTCATCGTCTGGGGCAAGCCTTCACCGTTGGGCTTGTCGAGCGCAACAGGCAAAGTGAACCCATGCTCCTCAAGAAATGCCTGAACCTTCTCGGGCGTCTGCGCGTCCAAATTCTCAAACGCCATATGCAGTCCAAACACAGCCACTTCCTTGTCGGAAAACGCCCGTGTCAGTCGCATGGCTTGAGGCAGTCCGAATTTCAGCGAGCCAGGACACGTCGATTGCGCAACCGCAACGAAAACGACTTTACCCCGTTCGGCCTTCAATGTTCGTTTGCCATCTGAATTCAGCCATCGGCTGGCAGTGATTTCCGGCGGGCGTTCGGGATTGAACATCGAGATTTTCCTTCAGCGGTTCGGCGCAGTTTATATCATGGCACGACAACGATGCCCGTGCCGAGCAGTCGCACAGTGGGTGTAAAACCTAATCGCAGCCTTTGGATAGATCGCTCGAAGACACAGATTGCGCGCATGCGTCAGAGTTCAGCGGTGCGCACAGACCTGCAACGTCGCGACCCAAAACAAAGAAGTTGAGCGGACAGCCGCGCATCACATTGTAGGTCGATAAACATGTGAGTTGAGTTCCAGGCTGCTCCCCCGCAGCGGCCATAGCTTTTGCATAACGTTCCATCCAGCGGGCTTCAACGATCCTCAATTTCGGCTGAGCCGTTGCAATCGCTTCAGGCGTTTGCAGACTGCGCGACGCGCCCAAAACAAAGTGGCCTGAAGGCTCGCGCAAACCCAACAATCCCATTTGATCGGCGGTCGTATTGTAAGCAGGGCACGCGGCAGACACTGTGCGTCGAATCTGTTCTGCAGGCCATAATCTGTCCAGCGACGGGAAGACAATACCAAGCAATGTCACAGCAAAAAAGCCAAGTGCTGCAATACCGCTCAAAGCCCAATCGTTGAGGTGTCCAGCGCGGCCGGCCTGAGCGCTCGCAAAAAACAATCCAGCCGTCGCAATAATCATCAAGGCCGCAAGGACGCCCGGCCAAGCACCCACAAATCCATACACACCTGCGAATAGAAGCAGCACAAACAACGCCGCAAGCGGCGGCCATGGGATCGCATGCCATCGAGGGAGGGACTGACGATCCGCATATGTTGCAACAAGCATGGCAACGCCGAGCGCTAGGGCTGGGAACATCACCTGCACGGTGTATGTGCCAGGCTTTGAAGACAACAATTCAAGATAAGCCAAATAGCCAATCACCCACGCGAGCAGAAATTTCGCGATTCTTTGCTCGCGAGCATTCCAAAGTTTCAACATCGCAGGCGCGAGCAGAGCGGTGCCGGGCAAGAACCCAAGCAGCATGGCGAAAACAAATGTTCCTGGCATGGCGCGCAGCTTCATGTCCTGCGAGCCGCCCAGCGCCTCGATAAAATCCGTCCAATCCATCCCAGAAAACGGAACGCCATCTTGATGCGCGCGCACAAACAACCACGGACTAGCAATCGCGAGCGCAATCGGCACACCGATAAGCGGCCGCAACCGCTTCAGCCAAGCGATGTCGCGATCCATAACGAACAGCGCAACGAGCGTCGCTACGACAAGAATCGGTACAAGAAGCGCATTGAGAACGATGCCGAAGCCAACCGCCGCCCAAAATAGCAGCGCAAGAACACGCCCGTCGTTCTCGTCTCGCGCCACATAGATCCGAAGTAGAGCCAGCATTGCGACCACGGACGGCAAAAGCGACAAGCCTTCGGTAATGGCGAGTTGCGACACGAGGACAGTCAGCGGCGTCACAGCAAAAAGCCCAGCCGCAAGCAACGCGGTGCCGCCGCCGACGAGCGGAGCCGCAAGCCAGTAAAGCGCAAGCACAGCAAGTGTGACCGCTATCATCCCTGGCACGCGATAAACGGGAATTGAGCGCGAAAGCTCCGGTCCCGCCGCAACGACTACCACGCCTTGAGCCCAATACGTACCAATCGGCCGGAATTGATGCACCACATCGCCAAAACGCGGATCGAGCCACGCTTGGCGTGCAACCATATCGCGCGTCGTCTCGGCATAAACGACTTCCGTGCGATCCACAGCAGGCAATCGCAGAACGCCTGGCAAATAGACCGCCAGACAAAGTGCCAGCAAAGCCAACCCAGCCATCATTGGCCGCCCGGCTAATCGCTCAAGCCATTCAGGCAGGCCATGCACAGGCTCAATATGCGTTGCATCCGTCACGTCTTGACACCCCATCGGAACTCGGGTGATTGCGCATTCTCAGAGCAAAAAGGCAAGAGGCAGAGCGTATGACCGGCATTTCTTTGGACACCGCATCGGCACGCGCGCGCCTAGTCGAGATCGTCAAAGCACGATCTTTTCAGGAAGGGCCGGAAATGCGCTTGGCATCTGGCAAAACATCAACAATCTACTTCAATATGAAGCCGACGATGCTCGATAGCGAAGGTGCCTATCTCATCGCATCGTTGATTCTAGATCATTTGGAAGGAGTACAAGCAGATCTTATCGGCGGTTTGGAAATGGGCGCTGTACCCATCGCATCCAGCGTAACGACGCTGGCGCATACGCGCGGCCGCAAGCTCCCAGCTTTCTTTGTCCGCAAACAAGCCAAAGAACACGGCACCAAAAGCCTGATCGAGGGGCTAGGCCACGATGAGACAATCACTGGCAAACGCGTCGTCATCGTCGAGGACGTCACGACAACCGGCGGCTCGTCCATCAAAGCCGCAGATGCCGTGCGACAAGCTGGAGGTATTGTCGTGCAAGTGATCACAATTGTGGATCGGCTCGACGGTGCAGAAGAAGCTTTTGCTGCCGCTGAGTACCCGTTTTATGCCCTACTCACCCGCGCTGACTTTAAAAACTGAACAACAAACGTCGTCCAGCATGCGACAATTGACGCTTGATAACTTTTCACAAGTCGTCGATCTGCCGAACTTTTGCAGCACTTGTGCGTTATGACCACGTAACTCAGTTATCGTGTTTCGCCAGGAGAGCGACGTGTTGGGCGAAGAACCTCAGACATCATCGACGCCACAGGCGCAACAACCGAATCCAAAATCCATCGCAAAAAGCCATCCCTCGACGCGCAAGCAACCTAGTGCGCAAGATTTTGAGCGCGCAAATTCGTCAAAACCGCTTCTTCAGAAAACGATTGCATCGAAACCGATGATGACAGAAATGTCAGTCCCCGCGAGAGCCCCGACATCGACAATTCCGTTGTCGACGCTCAAGCCTTTGCATCCAGCACCACGCAGATCGGCAATTTCGACCGCCGGGCATATTGCAAGACGATCTTTGGCGTTAGCGAGCGACGCAGTTGTGCTAGCCGTTTTTGTACCGGTCGTTGGCGTCATGACAGCCATCAGCGCGATAAAGCGTTGGGTCGCTGGCCGGTAGAAGCGACGAATTGCTTTCTTAATTTTTACTCTGCAGCCGCTTGACGATCCGCCACTGGTCCTGCGCGGCGCACATCGGCATCGACGTACGCTTCAAACTTTTCAAAGTTTTTTGCAAACATCGTCGCTAGTTTTGATGCGGCACGATCGTAGGCTTTGGGATCGGCCCACGTATCGCGCGGCGTCATTAAGCGCCCATCGATGCCCGGAAGCATCACCGGCACCTTGAAGCCAAATATCGGATCGATGCGCATGGTCTGATTTTTCAGATCGCCCGTCAGCGCCGCATCAAGAAGCGCACGCGTCACCTTAATCGGCATTCGGGTGCCTTGACCGAATTGGCCACCCGTCCAACCGGTATTGACCAGCCAGCAATCGACATCGTGCTCGGCAATGAGTTGGCGCAACAAATTGCCATAGACGCTCGGATGGCGCGGCATGAACGGGGCACCAAAACATGTCGAGAATGTTGGTTTGGGCTCGCTGCCCATGCCTTTTTCCGTGCCCGCAACCTTAGCCGTAAAACCGGAAAGAAAGTGATACATCGCTTGGCTAGGTGTTAGTTTTGCAATCGGAGGCAGCACGCCGAAGGCATCAGCCGTCAACATGACGATGTTGCGTGGGTGCCCTGCAGTACCTGACGCGCTCGCGTTTGCAATGGCGTCCAGCGGGTAAGCCGATCGTGCGTTTTCTGCCAAACGATTGTCGTCGAAGTCAGGTGTGTTGGCAGGTGCCTTGAGAACCACATTTTCAAGCACGGTCGCAAACCTGTTCGATGCGTCCCAAATTTCTGGCTCAGCCGATTTGGAGAGCCTAATGGTTTTCGCATAGCAGCCGCCCTCGAAATTAAAAATTCCTTGCGCACTCCAACCATGCTCGTCGTCACCAAGTAGTGTTCGCGACGGGTCAGCAGATAATGTCGTCTTACCCGTGCCTGACAAGCCAAAGAAAACCGCCGATGCAGCATCGGTACCGACGTTCGCCGAGCAGTGCATGGGCATCACGCCCTTCGCAGGCAAAATATAGTTCAAGAAAGAAAACACAGCTTTCTTCGTTTCGCCCGCATAACTCGTCCCACCGATCAAAACGATCCGCCGGGTAAAGTCGCAGGCGATGACCGTCTCAGATCGCGTACCATGATAGAGCGGAGCGGCGCGAAAGCTTGGCAGATTGACGACAGTGAAGTCCGGCACAAAACCAGCAAGCTCTGACGCGTCAGGCCGACGCAGCAAATGTCGAATGAACAAAGCGTGCCAAGCATACTCGGTCACAACACGCGTATTCAGCCGATGCTCAGGGTCAGCACCCGCAAACAAATCTTGAACGAAAAGCTCTTTGTGTTTTGCGAAAGTGATGAAATCAGTGAGCAATCGTTCGAACTGCTCTTCACTCATCTCCTTAGCGTTATCCCACCAGATCGCGGTCTCGCTGTTGTGATCGCGCACAATGTACTTATCCTCAGCCGAACGGCCGGTGTGTTGACCGGTTTCCACCGCAAATGCTCCGGTCGCAGCCAAGCGCCCTTCACCGCGTCGCACTGCGATTTCCACGAGTTCGGAAACACATGTATTGCGCCTGAGCTTAGAAACGGACTCGAGCGGAAAAAGCTGGATCGTCATGAAGTGTCCCTAATAGCGGCATTCGCGCGCCGCTAATTTCGCAGCTATCGCAAAATGCCGTGCGCGTCGCTGTGGATTTATCGCGCATGCACAATTACCTATGTTCGTGAGGTGAAAATCCTTATGGCGCACGACCGACACGCTCAAGCTGTTCGATGGTCGGACAACCAAAGTACACCGTTATTCTGGATGCAAGTATCCGATTTCGTTGCACAATCATGATGCATTTGTAGTTTAAGCGCGGCACCAAAATATCCACTTTAGAACATCTCAAGCTGGGCATAGCTCGACATCAAGCCCACGCTTAGCTTGCCGTAAGGCGCTCGGTCCCCTATTCAGTTCCCATTCAGGCTTCGCGGATCATGAAGCAAGTGCCACAATTGGCGCACCTTCCAGCCATAGAGCGCTTGGGGTGCTGACGGGCACGGCGCGCCCCATAGGGGCTGGAGAGGAACCGATGAAAGAGAAGAGCACGATCGCGTTGGTTGATGACGAGCGCAACATTCTCACGTCTTTGCGCATGGCGTTAGAGGCTGAGGGCTATAAAGTCCGAACCTATGGCGACGGCGTATCGGCCCTCGAAGCTTTGACCGAAGAACCAGCCGACCTTGGCATATTCGATATCAAGATGCCGCGCATGGATGGCATGGAGCTGTTGCGTCGCGTCCGCCAGCAGTCGGCCATGCCGGTCATTTTTCTGACCTCGAAAGATGAAGAAATCGATGAATTGTTTGGCCTCAAAATGGGGGCCGACGACTACATCGCCAAACCATTCTCACAACGTCTGATCGTCGAACGCGTAAAGGCGATCTTGCGTCGCGTTGCGCCCAAAGACGGCATCACAATTGAGGAAGAAAGCAAGCGCGTTCTAGAACGCGGCAAACTCAAGCTTGATCCCGAGCGCCATACCTGCCATTGGGACAACAAAGGCGTCACATTAACGGTGACAGAGTTTTTGATACTTCAAGCACTTGCGACCCGACCAGGTGTGGTCAAAACTCGCGATGCGCTCATGGATGCGGCCTACGACGATCAAGTCTATGTCGATGACCGCACGATCGACAGCCATATCAAGCGGCTGCGCAAGAAGTTCAAGCAAGTCGATGATGACTTCGACGTCATCGAGACGCTGTACGGTGTCGGCTATCGCTTCAAGGAATGAGGCAACATCGTCGCCACCGATGGGAGACGGGATGGCATTAGACAGCCACAATCCGACGGCGAGCGAAGCGCATGCCAATTCTGCGCCGACATCAGCGCACCAAATACCTAATCCCACGGGTAAGTTGCTGACCGATTGGAAGGCGGCGCTCGCTGAGACCAAAATCGCGCAAGTGAACCGCGCTGATGCGTGGAACTCCGTGGCGCGTTGGTGGAGCCGTCAACCGATCCCGCGCTGGTTAGCAGGAAGCCTGCGCCGACGCATCTTGTTTGCCAATGTCGTCGGCCTCGCAGGCTTGCTGATCGCCATGCTGTATCTCAGCCTACATCATGGATGGCTTGTCGATGCCAAAGTGGACGTCGTTCGCACCGTTTCGCGTATCACCGCAGAAGCCATCGCCTATCGCGCCGTCAATGAACGCGCAGTGTTCGACACCGACCAACTTCCAGAAAAAACCACCCCACGCGCCTTTCGTGACGATGCGTTTGCAGCCCTAGAACTGCCCATCGATCCACAGCAGGCAGCTCTCGTCCTGAAAAAAGTTGTCGGACCTGCCAATCTCAAAGCCCGCGTGTATTCGCAAAAAGGGACTTTGATTCTCGACAGCGATACTTTGTTTTCGAGCTCGGGACTAGCATCGCCCGAACCACCCGCCGCGATTGAAGAGGCACCGCGGCTTCGCAACATGTGGACCCGCATCCATTATTGGCTGATCAACAAAGAACTGAAGGTCTATCGCGAACTCGGCACAGCCAACGGCTTTATGTATCCGGAAGTTCGCAAGGCCGCTGAACAAGGCATCGAAACACCCATCCTGCTTCTAAACGCCAAAGGCGAGCAGATCGTGACGCTGGCAGAGCCCATCAAACGCGGCAGCAAAGTGATGGGCGTTCTTCTCCTGTCCACCCAACCCGGCGATATCGACAACGTACTATGGGACGAGCGCTGGCTGATCCTGCAAATCGCTGGAATTGCGTTAATACTCGCCATTGCCAGTTCGTTGCTATTGGCGCGCACTGTCGCTGGTCCCATGCGGCGCTTGTCGGAATCAGCCAATCACGTCAGCCAAAACATCACCGCGCGCCAGGAACTCCCTGATTTTTCCGAACGACGCGATGAAGTCGGTCAAATGGGGCGTGCATTCGTCGCCATGACCAGCGCCCTTTACCGCCGCATCGAAGGCAGCGAGAAATTCGCCGCCGACGTCGCGCACGAATTAAAAAACCCGCTCGCTGCCGCGCGTTCAACGGCAGAATCTATGGCCTACGCCAAAACTGATGAACAACGCCTGCAACTCGTTGAAGAAATTCAAAGTGAATTGAAGCGTCTCAATCGTTTGATCAACGACGTGTCTAACGCCTCTCGCCTCGACGCAGAATTGGCGCGACAAGAAATGGAAGCCGTCGATGTGCGCCGCGTATTGAGCAGCGTATCTGGAATTTTCTCAGATATGCTGGCCGACGATGGCCGCGCAGTCCGTGTTTTGATCGAGCCTGCGGCCAATGCAAAATATATAGTCGTTGGCAATGACGGTCGTCTCGGACAAGTCTTTACAAATCTCATCGACAACGCACTCTCGTTTTCGCCAACGGGCGGCACAGTCACCGTGCGAGCAAAACCAACTTCTGACGGTCACGTCGAAATCAGCGTCGAGGATCAGGGTCCGGGAATTCCAACCGATAAATTAGGTGCAATTTTCGAGCGCTTTTACAGCGACCGCCCAGCAACTGACGCAAAGCGCGGAAAAAACTCCGGCCTCGGCCTCTCTATTTCGCGCGAAATCGTCGTCAGTCACCGCGGCGAAATACGAGCAGAGAACCGTGAAAGTTCTAATGGGACCGGCCACGCTATTGGTGCGCGGTTCATCGTTCGACTACCGACACTCAACGCGCAAGGAGCAGCCAGTGGACGGCGCGCGTGAAACCCTTCACGCGACGGCGATTTCGCTGGGTGATCGCGCCGCATTGATCCGTGGTCCATCGGGTAGTGGCAAGTCAGACATCGCGCTCCGTTGCCTCGCATGCGCGCCGACCTCCTTAGTCAGAGAGCCGTCCCGACTGATATCCGATGATCAAGTCATCGTCACACGCCGCGGCGCATCGCTCATAGCCAGCGCACCTGCCGCAATAGCCGGAAAATTGGAAGTCCGCGGCATCGGTATCGTTCCTGTGGCGTCCCAACAATCAGCAACGATCGTGATGTGTGTCGAACTCGCCTCGGCTCACCGCATGGAACGCATGCCCGATCCCTGGCCCATGACATCAATTTTGGGAATTTCCATACCGATTTTGCAGGTTGACGCTGGGGCCCATGCGACGCCGATCAAAATTCTTCTGGCATTATCACTCTCGCTTCTCCCGCAACCTCAGGTTTGCGATTGAACGTGTCCACAAAACCACTTGCGTTCGAAGCCAACCCTTGCCACTTTCCGCCCCAAGCTGCGGTCTTACAGCAGCGATTTTTCAAGGCTCTTGATTGGCTCCGTCGCGCATGATCGGTCTCGTTATCGTCACCCATGGCGGCCTTGCGACGGAATTTCGCAGCGCACTCGAGCATGTGGTTGGCCGTCAGTCGGGACTACAAACCATCGCCATCGGTCCTGATGACGATATGGAAAAACGCCGCCTCGAAATCCTAGAAGCGGTTCGCCACGTCGAGGCTGGCCAGGGCGTAATAATTCTGACGGATATGTTTGGCGGCACGCCCTCGAATTTAGCCATATCAGTGATGGACGAAGCGAAGGCCGAAGTGATCGCCGGCATAAATTTGCCCATACTCGTCAAGTTGGCGAGCATTCGCGGTGAAATGCCATTGGCGCAAGCCGTCGCCTTGGCGCGCGACGCTGGACGAAAGTACATCAAAGTTGCCAGTCAAGAGTTGTCAGGCGAGTAAGAGGTCCCAATGCCTGAACTCGTCAACAGTCTCAAACCCGAAGCGCGCGTGATCATCCGCAATATCAAAGGCCTTCATGCGCGCGCGTCGGCAAAGTTCGTCAAATGCGCTGAAAGCTATGATGCAGCCGTGACGGTGACCCGCGACGGTCAATCGGTCGGCGGCACATCCATTATGGGTCTGATGATGCTTGCCGCTGGCCCAGGATCAGAACTTCATATCGAAGCGATTGGACCGCAAGGCCCTGAAGCATTGCAAGCTTTGGTAGCTCTGGTGGAAGCAGGCTTCGACGAAGAATGCGTCGGCGACAACTGACTATCGTTGCAAAGCTTGGTTTGGACATTCCAAAACAACTTTGGGGGTGCCCGACTAAGGCACCCCCATTGCAAATCTTCTGTTCGATAATACGACTTACTGCGACAGGTACAACGTCGAAACTTTGAGCGCGATATCGCGGAACGCGCGCTTGAGTTCTTCGCCGTCATCGGCCGTGTAAGCGTGACCCGCATCAGTCGCACAGCTATTCAAAGTGTTGATCGCCGTCTGGTTTCCACCGAGTTGAAATCCGACTGTGTAAACCTCGATACCAGAGGCTTTCATTTGAGAGCAGATCTGTACAGCCTGGAAGGAAGCCGTTTTCTGGTTGAGTGAATCCGCAAAGTCGTTAGATCCAGCCGTTGCCGTTGTACCGGCCTTGTCCGGATCGTAGGTATAGTTGTACTCGCCGTCCGACATCAGAACTGCAATTTTCTTATGATTGTCGAGACCGTAAGCGGCGGGTTTGCTGACACCTGTCAGCAACGAACCCCACTTCGGCGACAGCATATAGTATGACCATGCTGTCCCAACATGACCTGCGGTGCCACCACTCGCCGTCAAAGAATCGATCTTTGCATTGATCGTCGATTTAACGTTCGTCAATGGAAGCACGGCACCTGTGCTGGCTGCCGCACACGTTCCAGTCGAAGTTGAGCTGTTGCTCACCTGCGTGAAAATGCGAGTGATGAGCTTGTTTGATCCGGGAGCAGCATCGGTATATTTGTCATTTCCACTGCGCTCGCCTACACACGGCGTCGGGGCAAAATAATACGTCTTCCTATTTTTACCGCTACCCGTCGAACGCGAGAATGTTGAACCGGTCGATGTGTAAATCGATGACGGCAGCGATGTCGGAGGCCGCACGTCGGCCGAGAACGGCACAACTGCAACCTTCGACGTGTACGTACCCTGATTTTCCCAGACGATGATGTTGACCAAATCCTTAGCGGCCGTCTTCAAGTCCGCCAGCTTCGTCCCGGCCATCGAACCCGAGATGTCGAGCATCATGGCCATTTCGATATTGAGTTCAGCGTTGCCGCCGACCGCGAGTTGCGCCTTCGAATATTCGCTCGTGCTGTTTTTGATCAGCGGCAACGACTCGACCCCACCAATGCCCATGAAGGGTGTGCGGATGATCGCATTGCCGCTCGCCGTAACCGCTGTTCCGTCCTCAACCACACTGAATGCGATAGTATCCGAGATCAGCTGCAAGCGATTTTGCACGGCCGCCTGATAGTATCTTTGCGCCACGGCAATGGCAGCAGAATGGTTGCCACCATTTGTCTGCAAGGCCCGCCCTGCCGCCAACACTGCGGCATCGATGGCTGAAATGGTCTGATCGCGCGCATTCGACCAACGACTGAGATCGACAGCCGCCCCGATAAACATGAAGATGACCAAGGCCATCAATCCGAACATCAAGAGCACGCCGCCTGCCGCATCCTCAGCAAAGCGCACAACCGTTTGGCGCCCTTTCTGAGACGCACCAGAAATCGTCATAGCCCAACGACCCGAATGCGATCTGATCGGTCCAAGCATTGCTACGATACGTGACATCCCGCGCCTCCAGCGTCCTTTTCAACGCATCATCTCTACTGCACAGGAATTTATGCTCGCTTAATACTTCAAATGAGTTTTTAATGATGGGATAAACCACATATTTATTTTATCTATATTGTAATTCAAAATTTATAATTTGGCTTAAACGTTGTTTAACTACGATTTTTGCGAGAATGACTTGAATGTGTTGTTGAGCCAAGAACTTAGGCTCCAAGATCGATCTACAGCAATAAGTTGAGACATAAAGACTTGCTTATATCTTATTGCGCTCGCAGCGCCGGTTCGCTATAGACCCGTTCACCGCGTCATAAATTTTCGAAATTGTCGCTATGACGCACACAGCTTTTGGTCGGTAGCCGCCAGCACAGACAGCCGCTTGGCTAGCAAATCACCCACACAACGCATTGACGTCCAACAGGAGACACTATGAGCGCGAGCACCGATTACATCGTCAAGGACCTCAGCCTCGCCGAATGGGGCCGCAAAGAAATCGCCATCGCCGAAACGGAAATGCCAGGCTTGATGGCCACCCGTGCCGAATACGGTCCCGCACAGCCTTTGAAAGGCGCACGCATCGCGGGATCGTTGCATATGACGATCCAAACGGCGGTGCTGATCGAAACACTCGCCGCCCTCGGCGCAGATATCCGCTGGGTCTCGTGCAACATCTATTCGACGCAGGATCATGCAGCAGCCGCAATCGCCGCGCGCGGTATTCCCGTATTTGCTTGGAAGGGTGAGAGCCTCGTCGATTATTGGGACTACACCCGCAAGCTGTTCGAGTGGGGCGACGGCGGCATGCCGAACATGATCCTCGACGACGGCGGCGACGCCACCATGTTCGTCCACCTGGGTCTGCGCGCTGAAAATGGCGACACCGCATTTCTGGACAAGCCGGGTTCGGAAGAAGAAGAAGTCTTCTTCGCACTTCTGAAAAAGACCCTCAAAGAAAAGCCTAAAGGTTGGTTCGCTGAGTTGGCCAAAAACATTAAAGGCGTTTCCGAGGAAACGACGACCGGCGTACATCGCCTCTACGAAATGCAGAAGGCCGGCAAGCTGTTGTTCCCTGCCATCAATGTCAACGACGCCGTAACGAAGTCGAAATTCGATAATCTTTACGGCTGCCGCGAAAGCCTCGTCGATGGCATCCGCCGTGGCACCGACGTCATGATGGCTGGTAAAGTCGCCTTCGTTGCTGGCTTCGGCGACGTCGGCAAGGGCTCGGCCGCATCGTTACGCCAAGCTGGCTGCCGCGTGATGGTCTCTGAAATCGACCCGATCTGCGCACTTCAAGCCGCAATGGAAGGCTACGAAGTCACGACCATGGAAGACGCCGCACCCCGCGCCGATATCTTCGTGACTGCAACCGGCAACAAAGACGTCATCACCGCCGATCACATGCGCGCCATGAAGGATCGCGCGATCGTCTGCAATATTGGTCACTTCGACAACGAAATACAGGTCGCAGCACTGAAGAATTATAAGTGGCACAACGTGAAGCCACAGGTCGATGAAATCGAGTTTCCAGACAAAAAGCGCATCATTCTGCTGTCGGAAGGTCGTCTCGTGAACTTGGGCAATGCCATGGGCCACCCCTCGTTCGTCATGTCAGCGTCATTCACCAACCAGACGCTGGCTCAAATCGAGCTTTGGACCAATCCGGGCAAATACGAGAAGAAGGTCTACACGCTGCCCAAGCACCTCGATGAAAAGGTTGCGCTCCTGCATCTGGCCAAAATTGGTGTCAAGCTGACGAAGCTCCGCCCAGACCAATCGGCCTACATCGGAATTCCGTTGGAAGGCCCTTACAAACCCGACCACTATCGCTACTGATGGTGCCCATAGAGGCAAACTCAACTAAATGACGCGGCGCCAGGGAAACACCTTGGCGCCGTTCGCATTTCAAGACGCAGCCAACAGTGGCAACACAGGGCTGAACTACCCCATACTTCCCGAATGATTCGGCTTCATCTGCGAATCGGTCCTCCGGCCGCCGCGTTCACTGCGTTGCCATCCCGACGACACCTGAACTACGCCCGAGATTTAATGCGCGCCATCGCGACTAAAACTGAGACCTCCACGACCCGCCGCCAGCTCGCCATGCTGCTGCTGGCATCGATGGCCTGCGTCGCGATCCTGCTCGTGATTTTCATGGCGGGCCACAGCACCACACCTGATCAGCTCGACATTCGGCACTTAGCACTCATTGCAGCGGTTGCAGGCGCGACATTCCTTGCTGGCATGATGGTGTTGCACATGGTCAGCGCTGCACGACGGGACGCGCGCAACGCTAAAGCCGAGAGCCGCCAGTTGCGCCGCAATCTAGCTGCTGCCGACGCCATCATTCGCGCAGAACCTCAAATTCTAATTTTCTGGGAACCTGGCCAAGCCGTCCGCATCGTGGCCCATACGCTCACGGGCATTCCGGGCCTCCCCGATCACCACGCAGAAATTCTTCGCTTCAGTCATTGGCTGGATTCACAGTCTGCGCAGGCATTGAAAAGCGTGATCGACCTCCTGTTCGCGCACGGACGATCGTTCAATGTCATCGTCAAAACTTTGGCCGGCGGAACCCTCGAAGCCGAGGGCAGAGCCGCAGGCGGACGCGCAGTCCTACGCTTCAAAGATATTTCCGGCTACAAGATCGAACTCTCTGCCATCCACGAACAGCATGGCGCACTCGCGCGCGATATCCGATCCAGCCGAGCGTTGCTCAACACCTTACCGATGCCCGTTTGGTTGCGCGGTCCCGATGGACGCATCATTTGGGTCAATACGGCCTACGTCGCAGCTGTAGAAGCCAAAAGCGAATTGGAAGTTCTCGAACGCCAAATCGAATTACTCGAAAGCCGCCAGCGCAAATCGGTGTCGAAATCAATTGCCCAAGGCGACAGCTATAAGCGTCGCGTACATCTTGTTGTTGCCGGCGAGCGCAAACCACACGATGTCGTCGTGCTCCCCATTGACGATGTTTCGGCAGGTGCTGCCATCGACGTCACGGCGCTTGAAACTGTCCAAGGCGAATTGGAACGCCAGATCGCCGCCTACGATCGCACTCTGGACCGTGTCGAAACAGCCGTTGCGATTTTCAATCGCGAACAAATTCTTGTTTTCTTCAACGACGCCTACGCTCGTCTTTGGTTGCTAGACAATGAGTGGTTGAAAGGCCGCCCAACCGACAGTGCAATCCTTGATCGGCTACGAGAACAAGGCAAACTCCCCCCTGTCGTCAATTATCGCGATTGGAAAGCCAAAGTTCTCGCATGCTATCAAACTGGCGCCGAACTCGAAGATGTCTGGCATCTGACCGATGGCCGCATCATCCACGTGATGGCTGAACAGCGCCCCGATGGCGGCGTGACATACTTGTTTGCCGATCAAACCGAACGCCTTGCGCTCGAAAGCCGCTACAATGCCCTAATCGACGTGCAGCGCGAAACCCTCGACAGCCTCAAAGAAGGTGTCGCTGTGTTTGGCACCGACGGACGCCTGAAATTGTTCAACGTCGCATTCTCTCAAATCTGGCGCATTCCATCGCGCCAGCTCGGTGAGTTCCCGCACATCGACGATGTGATTGCCATCGCCTCACTGGTCCACAACGATGCCGATATGTGGTCGCGCATCAGTCAGGCGACAACGGCATTCCTCGATGAACGCGAACCATTCGAAGGCCGCATGATGCGTGCCGACAATAGCGTGATCGACTACGCATTGATGCCGTTGCCTGACGGGGCATCGCTCTTGACCTTTGCCGACGTAACCGATGCAAAACGCGCCGAACGCGCGCTCTTGGAACGCAACGAAGCGCTCGTCGCTGCTGACCGTCTCAAAACCCAATTCGTAGGACATATCTCCTACGAATTGAGAACGCCGCTCACCAATATCATTGGCTTCACCGAATTGTTGGCAAGCCCGTACATGGGCGAACTCAACGACAAACAACGCGAGTACGTCGCCGACATTATGTCGTCCTCAAAAACGTTACTCGCCATCATTGATGATATTCTCGACCTAGCCACGATAGACGCTGGTAGCGTCGATCTGAAGCTGGCACCGACAAGCGTGCGTGCCATTATTGATGCGGCAATTCTAGGCATCCGAGAACGCGCGATCCGCACACGCCTGACCATCGACATAGCTATTGACGACAGCGTCACCGTATTTCTGGCGGACGAAGCGCGTATGCGCCAGATCCTTTATAATCTCCTGTCGAATGCGGCTGGGTTCTCAAAACCTAATGATACGATTTATCTGACCTGCTGGCGCGACGACGTGCACATCGTCTTTGAAGTTCGCGATCAAGGCGTCGGCATACCGAAAGATCAATTAGGACGTGTATTCCAAAGGTTCGAAAGCCGCAGCCAAGGTTCGAAGCACCGTGGGGCAGGCCTTGGGCTCTCCATCGTCAAAAGCCTGGTAGAATTGCATAACGGAACAATCGCCATTGAATCGCAAGAAAATCATGGCACGCGCGTGATAGTCCGGATACCAGAGCGGCCTATGGTTGCAATTCAAGAGCACCAACGAGAACGGGCTTCAGACGCATTTTTGGATATGGCTCCCAACGACAGAGCCGCGTAAACTTTGGTTCACATGAGCACGCCGCTAGTCCTCAAAAAGCTTAATCTACCCGACATGACGCGCCTCGCTGAGGAGGTTGCGTTTATGCTGTCACCTGGTGATTGCATCGCACTCACTGGAGAGTTGGGTGCAGGAAAGACGACGTTTGCGCGCGCGTTAATCCGCGCCGCATCAGGCGAACGAGAACTGGAAGTTCCAAGCCCGACATTCACGTTGACCCAACTCTACGAAACCCCACGTTTCGAAATCGCCCATCTCGACCTTTATCGGATAGAGACCCCGAATGAAGTCGAAGAGCTCGGTATCGAAGCGGCCTTGCTGCGCGGTATCGCAGTGATCGAGTGGCCAGAGCGCGGGGAAGATCGCATGCCAACGGCAGATTTTATACTCAGTTTTACCGACGATGGCGATGGCGATAACGACACCCGCTCCGTCACGATGTCATCCAACACAGCTTCCGCCCCTCGTTTGGCACGATTTACAGAAATTCGAGATTTTCTCTCTGTCTCAGCCTCGGCCGGCACAGATTATCATCTCAGCTATCTGCAAGGAGACGCCTCACCGCGACGCTACGCACGGCTGATTGATGGCAATGGCAAACGCTCGATCCTCATGGATTCGCCGAAGCAAGGCGACGGGCCTCCCATTCAAAATGGACTACCATACAGCCAAATCGCCCACCTTGCCGAAGACGTCCGCCCGTTCGCCGCCATCAGTACCGCGCTCAATGAACGTGGATTTTCCGCACCGGAAATTTTCGCTCATGATTTGAACGACGGACTGCTCTTGATTGAAGATTTCGGCGATGCTGTCTTCGGGTCCGAAGTTAAACGCGGTCGCGATCAAGCCAACCTTTGGCAGCGCGCGACAGATACGTTGATTGCGTTACGCGCGTCGCCACCTATCCAGATGCCATTACCTGATGGAACAGATTACCAGCTGCCAAAAATAGATCGTCATGTCCTCAATATCGAAACCCAACTGCTATTGGATTGGTACTGGCCTTCAGTTTTTGGAAAACCCGCGCACTCTGACATTGAACTCCAATTCACGCGTGCCTGGTCTCCCCTGTTCGACGCCGTCCTAGCCGCGCCATTCGGCTGGTTATTGCGTGACTTTCATTCGCCCAACCTGATAGCGCTCGACAACCGCAAACCACCTCGCGATGTCGGCATCATCGACTTTCAAGATGCCATGATCGGCCCACACGCCTACGATCTGGTGTCATTGCTACAAGATGCCCGCGTTGATGTATCAGCAGACTTGGAAACAAATCTGATCGAACGCTATCTCGAACAAGTCTCGACGACAGAAGCACACTTCGACGCCGATCAATTCCGTTTCGTCTATGCAGCACTCGGTGCACAGCGCAATACCAAAATATTGGGAATTTTCGCACGCTTGGCAAAGCGTGATGGAAAGCGTCAATATCTGACGCACCTGCCACGCATCTGGGGGTATCTCGCGCGGAACCTCGCCCACCCTGGCCTCACTGAGCTTGCAGCATGGTATGATGCCCACCTCCCCGCAGACATCCGACGTCGTGGGATTGCCCTTTGACGCTGTAAGGATTCGTGCGTGATGCCACCAGCACAAAAAATTGACACCGCGTTCGTGCTGGCAGCAGGCATGGGCTCGCGCATGCGACCGCTAACGGACACGCGACCAAAGCCTCTCGTGACGCTTGCAGGACGGGCATTGATCGATCACGTTCTCGATCGCTTGAACGATGCAGGCTTCTCACGCGCTATCGTCAACGTCCACTATCTCGCCGATCAGATTGAAGCGCATGTTGCGCAACGCGCAAAACCCCACATCATAATTTCAGACGAGCGTGATGTGTTGCTAGACACGGGCGGTGGGGTGAAGCACGCCCTCTCGCAACTCGGCGATACCCCGTTTCTCATTCACAATTCAGATTCTGTGTGGATCGAACATAGCCATCCCGTTTTGGAAACGATCCAATCGGCTTGGAACCCACACGTCATGGACAGCCTCATGCTCATCGCACCAAGCGTAACAAGCCTTGGCTACGATGGACGGGGAGATTTTATGTTGGATGAATTGGGCCGCTTATCTCGCCCACAAAAAGGTACGCACGCGCCATATGTCTTTGCCGGTGTCTCGATTGCTAACACTCAGATTTTTGACAACGCGCCAGACGGTCGCTTTTCACTCAATGCGCTGTGGGACAATTCCATATCGCAAGGTCGGCTCTATGGCGTGATCCTCGATGGTCTCTGGATGCACGTCGGCACACCAGAAGCATTAGCAGACGCCGAACAAGCGATTGCTGCAAACGCCAGCGCAAAATCGGGCGAACGTGCATGACATCGCGGATTTTTCATGTCCCCATCGGCGTCCCCTTTTTGCCAGCTCTCGCACGCGCCATACTCAATGGCGATCTTTCGGCACATATAGGTCAACCGCTCGACCCACTATCCCTACCGGACACGACCTTGCTGCTACCGACGCGCCGAGCTGCGCGCGCGGCACAAGAAGCATTTCTAGAAACATCCGGAAAACGTGCACTCCTCATGCCAGCCATCCGCCCAATTTCACAGGGCGATGAAGACATGTCATTTCTGACGCGCTTTGCTGGCCTGAGTGGTGCGAGCATCCAAGACGAAGGTTTCAACGGTCTCGACTTGCCGCCTTCCATTCCGTCGTTAACACGCACACTGGTATTGATGAGGCTGGTGCAACGGTGGCGCAGCACCCTTGCTCGTGCCGAACCGGAGAGACAAGCTTCAGGCAGCAACACGCCGGCCCAAGCGGCGAACCTCGCAGCAGAACTTGCCAAGCTGATGGATGATATTGAGCGTGAAAACATCGCGCTCACAAATTTGCAAAGCCTTGTTCCAGAACATTACGCAGAACATTGGAAACAAACCGTCGATTTCCTGAAAATCATTACCGAGTATTGGCCAGCGTATATGGCTGCTGAAGACCTCGCCTCGCCTGCGGCTCGTATCAACGCACTCATTCTGCAAGAAGCAGAACGCATCCGATCGCTACCCCAAGATGCACAAGTGATCGTTGCCGGCGTCACCGGCTCCATTCCGGCGACCGTTACGCTCATGAGAGCTGTCGCTGAACGTCAAACTGGCGCAATCGTCTTGCCCGCACTCGATCGTCACTTAGACGATGCAAGCTGGCAAAGTATCGTTCCCAACCACCCCGAACATCCCCAATATGGATTGAAGAAACTACTCGACGCATTGAACGTAACGCGCGGCGACGTCCAACCTTTGCCCGGTTGCAAGCTCAATCCTGCGCGCGACCGTCGTTCCTATTTCATCAGCGAAGCCATGCGCCCGTCATCGACGACCGAGCAATGGCACGAATTCACGGCCTCTGCCAATCCAGAAGAAGTAAAAAAATCTCTGGAAGGCTTATCTCTCATAGAAGCGCCATCGGCCCAAGACGAAGCCGACGTCGTCGCACTCATTTTACGCGATGCCGTCGATACGCCTGGGCGAACGGCAGCACTCGTTTCACCAGATCGTCTGCTGGCACGCCGCGTCGCGATCCGCTTGGAAGCTTGGGGTATCCGCGTTGACGACAGCGCAGGACGACCGTTCGCAAAAACAGTGCCCGGTACATTTCTCAACCTCGTTGTTGAAGCAGCACGCAGCTCATTCGCGCCAGCAGAAACGATGGCGTTGCTCAAACACCCACTGTGTCGTTTGAGTTTGAGCCCCTTCGACATCCGACGCTACGGCCGTGCCTTGGAAATCCTGGCATTCCGTGCGCCATACTTGGGACGCGGCCTGGATGGCATTCGCGCCGCACTCGAAAAGTCCGAGGCGGACCGGCTCCAAAACGTCCGCATGAACGCCACTGCGAAACGCTTGTGGGATGAAGACCGACAAGGCGCACGCGACCTCGTCTCCAAACTTGAAGACGCATTTGCACCTTTCATTGCATTGTCGGCCAAGCACACACAACATACCCTTGCATCATTTGCTAAGGCTCATCTCGCAGCGGCCGAAGCCCTTGCACAGGTGTCTATGGGTGACGCTGCAGTTGACCAAAAGTCCACGCCTCAATCGCTTTGGCAGGGCGTAGCTGGTGATACGGCGCGAAACTTTTTCACTGAACTTTTACAATCCGGCTCTGAAGACATAGCCATATTTGCCAGTGAGTATGCCGATCTCTACGCAAGCCTCATCGCTCGGGAAAACGTGCGCGAACGCACACCGGTTCATCCCCGCGTGGCTATTTGGGGTCCGCTTGAAGCGCGCTTGCAACAGCCCGATGTCATCGTGCTCGGCGCCTTGAACGAAGGCACTTGGCCAGAAGCTGCTGAGCCTGGCGCATGGTTGAACAGGCCAATGAGAAATGCACTCGGACTGCCCGCACCAGAGGTCGAAGTCGGTCGCTCCGCACTCGACTTTGTTTCACTGCTGGGTGCTGATCAGGTATTCATGACCCGCGCGACCAAAATCAAAGGCGTGCCAACTGTGCCATCGCGATGGCTGATGCGCATTAAAGCCTTGCTCGCCGGCATGCAACTCACCGATGCCTTAAAACCAGATCGCCCTTGGCTGGCTTGGGCGCGCGCACGTGATGTGATCGACACAAACAAACGCATCCGCATTGCAGCGCCAGAACCGCGCCCCGCAACAGATTTGCGCCCGCGTCGATTGAGTGTGACGCGCATCGAAGCTTGGATCAGCAATCCTTACGCAATATACGCTCGCCACATTCTCAATCTCGAACCACTCCCTGCCCTTGGAACCTCGCCCGACCAAAGCCTGCGTGGTGCACTCGTGCATGAAGTCCTATCCAAGTTCGCACTCGCATATCCAAAATCGCTCCCGCGTGATCTCAAATCGTCGCTCGATCAAATCGCCGCCGAAGTGCTGCAATCCTATACAGGCCATCCACGCGTTGCAGCATTTTGGCTACCGCGACTGGGTCGATTTCTGCAATGGTTTGCCCAGACCGAAGCCAAGCGACGTGAAGGCGTTTCTAAAGTCATTCCCGAAACATCAGGCGTATTGGTCTTAGATGCTCCTGGAGGACCTTTCACGCTGACCGCACGCGCCGATCGCATCGATGACAAAGGATCGGCACTCATCATCACAGACTACAAAACGGGCGGACTGCCTTCCGATACGCATGTTCTCAGCGGTCGTGCTCCACAATTGCCGCTTGAAGCCGCGATCGCGCTCGGAAACTCTGGCTTCCCGAATTTAAATAAGCGCAGCGTCGAAGCGCTTCGTTACATCCGTGCATCGGGCGGAGAACCGCCAGGCGAAGCGCACGACATCAAATCCAATGATATGACTGCACTAGCTGCACAAGCACTGACCGGACTGACCAACCTCGTCGCCTTATTCGATAATCCTAATACGCCTTACCGCGCCATACGAAGACCGACATACCATTACGACTATGACGATTATGCGCACCTCGCACGCGTGGCCGAATGGTCCACCCATGACAATGGTGAGGTTGGATCATGAACGACATCTCACAAGCGCTAGACTATACCAAACGCGCTCAATCTGACGCGAGCGATCCCGGCGCATCAGCGTGGGTCAACGCCAATGCTGGCACCGGCAAAACGCACGTTCTGACCTTGCGTGTTTTGCGATTGCTGCTCGATGGCACGCCGCCCGAACGCATTTTGTGTTTGACCTATACCAAGGCCGGTGCCGCCGAAATGTCCAAACGCGTGTTCGACACGCTGGCGACATGGGTGACCGCAGATCATGAGCATCTGAGAGACAAGCTAGCTCAAATTCTCGGCCGCATACCCAGCGACGATGAGCTCGCACGCGCCCGCACCCTGTTTACAATCGCGATTGAAACGCCAGGTGGCTTAAAGGTGCAGACTATTCACGCATTTTGCGAACGCTTGCTGCAACGCTTTCCGCTGGAAGCCAACGTGCCACCCGGCTTCAAAATTCTCGATGATGAAAAAGGCCGAGAATTGAAAGCCAGCGCCATCGAAGCCACACTGATTGAAGCAACGGCAGGCAAATCAAGCCCACTCGGCACTGCTTTAGAAACCGTCATTCGCTATGCGGCCGATTCCAATTTTGACGAGCTATTGTCAAAATCTATTGCCGAGCGTGCATGGTTGGAATTTGCCAGCCGCATAGATCTTAGGGAAGAACAAGATAACTTCGCGGCTGTCGAAAAATATCTGCGTGATATTTTCAGCATCAGGCCGAGCAGTTCGATCACTGCCATCGAGAACGAACGCGCAAAACTTTTATCCAAATCCGATATCACAGACCTCATAAGCCACCTTGAAAAGGGTGGTAAAACCGATGTCAAACATGCCGAGCTATTGAGAAATATTGTAGGCTTATTTGATCCGGAGCACATTGCAGAAATCCTCAGTGAATACTTTCTGACAGAAAAAGGCGAACCACGCGCTAAGTTGATGTCAAAAGCCTTGTCCGATGGTCGTCCCGACTTACATAACATCGCTCAAAACGCGCAATCGCGTTTTGTAATTCTGACAACAGAATTGCAGTCGCTTACGCTCCTCGAAGCCACTGTCGCTCTCTACCGGCTCGCAGCCGCAGTGCTGCAAAGATACATTGACGCCAAACGCAGCTCTGGCGCACTCGATTTCGATGACCTGATCGAAAAAACCACTGGCCTGCTTTCGGATCAAAGCGCCACTGACTGGGTACTCTTCAAACTCGATGGCGGTCTCGACCATATTCTTGTCGATGAAGCGCAAGACACCAGTCCGCAGCAATGGACCATCATCAAATCTCTCGCCAACGAGTTTTTCTCTGGCCGTGGCGCACAAGAACAACGCCGCACAGTGTTTGCAGTCGGCGATGAAAAGCAATCGATCTATTCTTTTCAGGGTGCCGAACCCGAGATGTTTGCCGAGATGGGCAAGACCTTCGCGCACATGTCAAAGCATGCAGACATGCCGTGGCGAACGGTGCCTCTCAACCTATCGTTCCGGACCGTGAAGCCGATCCTAGACGCCGTGGATAGCGTTTTCAGAGATCCTACACGAACGCCAGGATTAACAGCCAACATCGCCATCATCCCACATATCGCAAAACGGTTCGGTCAGGCCGGGCTTATCGAAATCTGGCCAACGGAAAAGCCCGAGTATATCCCCGCTACTGACCCTTGGCACCCTCTGGCCGATGGCAAAGAAACTGCACCAGCGACACAACTAGCCGAACGCATCGCCGACAAAATTCAAGGCTGGTTACGATCTAAAGAAAAACTGCAATCCGAAGATCGGCCGATCCGCGCAGGCGACATCATCATCCTTGTGCGCAAACGCCACCCGTTCGCTGTCCCAATGATAAAAGCACTTAAAGCACGCGAAATTCCAGTCGCGGGCTCAGACCGCATGGCGCTCATCGAACAGATCGCGGTGCAAGATTTACTGGTGCTTGGCGATTTTCTAACGTTACCCGAAGACGACCTAGCCCTGGCAACCGTACTCAAAAGCCCGCTATTTGAATTGGATGACGATGACCTCTTGGCCATAGCTCACGGTCGCAAAGCAACCTTATGGAAAGCGCTGCTTTCCCATGCCGATGTCGATCCACGCTTCAAACCCGCTACCGAAACCCTGAAACGCTGGCGTTCAAAAGCGGACTTCATGCCGCCATTTGAATTCTTCTCGACAGTGCTCGACCGCGATGGTGGACGCACGAAAATGCTGCATCGTTTGGGACCGGATGCCGCCGACGCCATCGACGAATTCCTCGATTTCGCTCTCGCCTATGACGATGGCTCTCCACCGTCTCTCACCGGTTTCTTGACCGACATTCGCGCAGCGAACGTCAATGTGAAGCGCGATATGGACTTAGATCGCGACGAGGTTCGCATCATGACCGTGCACGGCGCCAAAGGCCTAGAAGCCCCCATCGTCTTTTTGCCTGATACCTGCACGACAGCATCCGCTGGAAGCGGGGCGCGCCTTCTACCGCTGCCCCAAGTCGCGCGTATGCAAGATGCTCCGGCCCCCATCGTCTGGCAAATCAAAGGATCGGCAGCGCTGCCGGTCATCAGCAATGCAAACTCAATCAAGCAGGCGCGCGAGCACGATGAGCTCAATCGACTGCTTTATGTCGCCATGACTCGCGCACGCGACCGTCTTTACATCTCAGGCTTTGAAGGACAGCGCGGGCGCGCGACTGATTGCTGGTATAATCTGATAACTGACGCCCTCGCCTCTGATTCATGCCGCGTAGATCTCGGCAATCAGCGCATGGGCTGGCGCATCGTCAGCGAACAAACATCTGAAATAGAAAAACCAAAAGTTGATCACGCTAGAGCCGAAGTCGCAGCCGAACTGCCAGATTTTGCCCGTCGCCGCGCACCGTATGAGCCGCAGTTGACCGTGCCCCTTGCACCATCGCGGCTAGAACCGTATGCGCCAGACGCGGAGGGCGAGCCGCTCCCCGCGCCAAAATCCGATCCCGCAGGTACTTCGGATCATGTTTCGCCACTCACATCGTCAGACACCCATCGCTTTATGCGCGGCACGCTTACGCACGCTCTGCTTCAACATTTGCCATCCCTACCAGAAGAAAGCCGAGCGGTCGCAGCACAAGCATTTGTCGATAAGCGCGGCGCACAACTGAAAGCCCAAACGCGCAGCAGCATCGTCAAAGAAACTTTGGCCGTTTTGTCGGCAAAGGATTTCACCCCGCTCTTTGGACCCGACAGCCGCGCCGAAGTGGCAATATCTGCTATCATTCCAAGACCGCGAGGCTCAGGTCCAGCCTTGCGCTTATCGGGCCAGATCGACCGTCTTTGCGTAACAGATCAAAGTGTACTGATTGTTGACTACAAAACCAACCGACCGCCACCGCAGGATGTGTCTAAAGTTGCTGACGCATACCTCTATCAGCTCGCCGCCTACGTTTTGGCACTTGGCGAGATTTACCCTGAAAAGCCCGTGCGGGCCGCGTTGTTGTGGACCGATGGCCCACGACTCATGGAAATTCCCAAAAGTGTGATCGACGACGCGATCAAACGCCTCTGGGATTTGGACCTTGCAAGCCTTGACGCTGGATAGCGCACTACCTACGTTCCGGGTCCGGCAACAATGGCAGTTCCAAAGCCACATTGTGCCACGAGACGCGGTCCCCCTCTGCGTCTTTTTCAGGAGAAATTTCAATGGCGAATGCAGTCACAGACACAAGCTTCGAGCAGGAAGTTTTGAAAGCGACCGAACCTGTTCTGGTCGATTTTCATGCCCAGTGGTGCGGCCCATGCAAGGCAATGGCACCTGCGCTCGATCAAGTTGCGGCTGAATTGGCCGGTAAGGTCAAGATCGTGAAGGTCGATGTCGATGAAAATCCAAAGGTCACCGGCACCTATGGCATCCGCGCGATGCCGACTTTGATATTGTTCAAGGGCGGCCAAGTTGCAGCCCAGCACACGGGCGCGATTGTGCAGAAGAAAAAACTCGAAGAATGGATCAACGCCAGCGTGACAGCTTAAGTCATCTGACGGAGCTATGAAAATTGTAAAGGCCTCGCAGATGTCTGCGAGGCCTTTTTTGCACTAATCCTTCAAGGAAAAATTTACGCCTTCACGTCATCGGCATTCGGTACCACGACAGCGAAAATGTCATTTAATGCTGTCAAACTAGAATCGTGCAATGTTTTTGCAGAGACATCCCCACCCGCAACGGTCGGATTGGCGAGCGAACGTGTGGCCGTCGCAGCGGCAACAACGGTTGGTTTATATCCGTGATTGAATGCCGCCCGCGCCGTCGAATTCACACACACATGCGTCATGAAACCGGCAATCGTCAAATCGGTCACACCATAACCTTGCAGCAAATCGTGCAAGTTCGTTTTCTCGAATGAACTTGGATACGCTTTGACCACGACAGGCTCGCCATCGCGCGGCGCAACTACATCGGCAATCGCACCAATCGGCGCAGTGACATCATACGGCGAACCGACCCCAGCATCATGCTGAATATGGATCACCGGACGACCGGCATCGCGAAACCGCTTCAATAATGTCTGGCATTGCGCGAGGGCAGGCTCGACACCTTCCAACTGCATCACGCCTTCGCGATAAGTATTCTGGCAGTCGATGAGGACAAGGGCAGACTGTCCGATTGTCGTCGGCGTATGCCCCATGCCAGTGAGTTCGCGCAGTGTTTTAGACGCAGCCATAAATATTTCCTCAGAAAAATAGCGGTGACCTGGATGACGACCTAGACCGGTGGACGCTCAAGCGCATTGGGCGGCGGACCGGCCGCATCGAGCGCATCGTTTTCTTCGTCCGTATAAATCCGGGAACGCGTGAGAAAACGAACACCTTCGGGAGCTTCGACCGAAAAACCAGATCCACGACCCGGCACAACATCAATGACAAGATGCGTATGCTGCCAATATTCGAATTGATCTTTACCGATGTAAAAAGGCTGACCGCCGATCACGCCAAGAAAAATATCCTGCGCACCGAGCTTGAAGTCAGTGCGTGGGTAGCACATTGGCGCACTGCCGTCGCAGCATCCACCCGATTGATGAAACATAAGCGGGCCGTGCAGACTTTCGAGCTTCTTGATGAGGGTAATGGTATCGGGCGTAGCCGTAACGCGATCGACCATGTGGAGCCTCTTGATTACTTGCAAAAGAGAAAGGGCACGCATTCGACAAAGAACACGTGCCCCGATTTATCAGACCTACACAGCCATTAGAAGAAGCCAAGCGCCTTCGGGCTGTAGCTCACCAGCATGTTCTTGGTCTGCTGATAGTGGTCGAGCATCATCTTGTGCGTTTCGCGGCCGATACCAGACTGCTTGTAGCCGCCGAAGGCTGCGTGCGCAGGATATGCATGGTAGCAGTTGGTCCACACGCGACCAGCTTGGATTTCGCGACCGAAGCGATAGGCGCGCGTTCCGTTGCGCGTCCAAACACCAGAGCCAAGACCGTACAGAGTATCATTCGCAATCGCCAAAGCTTCAGCTTCGTCTTCGAACGTCGTCACAGCCAGCACGGGTCCAAAGATTTCTTCCTGGAACACGCGCATCTTGTTGTGGCCTTCGAGAACAGTCGGCTCGACGTAGAAGCCGCTGGCCAATTCGCCAGGGAGACTGCCACGCTTACCACCAGCGAGAACGCGAGCGCCTTCGCCTTTGCCGATCTCGATGTAGCTCAAGATCTTCTCCATCTGATCGTTCGATGCCTGCGCACCGATCATCGTCGAGGCATCCATCGGATGACCCTGCTTGACCTTGGAAACACGCTCTAGAGCGCGCTGCATAAACTTCTCATAGATCGACCGCTGAACGAGTGCGCGGCTTGGGCACGTGCAAACTTCGCCCTGGTTGAGCGCAAACATCGTGAAGCCTTCGAGGCACTTGTCGAAATATTCATCGTCGGCGTCCATAACGTCGGCGAAGAAGATGTTTGGCGATTTGCCACCAAGTTCGAGTGTGCAAGGAATGATGTTTTCCGATGCATACTGCATGATCAAACGACCGGTTGTCGTCTCGCCCGTGAACGCGATCTTAGCGATGCGCTTGTTCTGAGCGAGCGGCTTTCCGGCTTCAACACCGAAACCGTTGACGACGTTGATGACTCCAGGCGGCACGATATCGGCGATCATTTCCATAAGGACCATGATCGACATCGGTGTCTGTTCGGCTGGCTTCAGCACGACGCAGTTACCAGCGGCAATCGCCGGAGCCAGTTTCCAAACCGCCATCAAAATCGGGAAGTTCCACGGAATGATCTGACCGACGACGCCGAGCGGTTCATGGAAATGGTAGGCGACCGTATCGTGATCGATCTCTGCAATGGTGCCTTCTTGTGCGCGCAGGCAGCCTGCAAAGTAGCGCCAGTGGTCGATGGCAAGCGGCGTATCGGCATGTGTCGTCTCGCGGATCGGCTTGCCGTTATCGATCGTCTCGACGAGCGCGATGATGTCGAGATTTTCTTCCATGCGGTCGGCGATTTTGTTCAGAACGCGTGCGCGGTCCGCGGGTGATGTACGGCCCCAGGAAACACGAGCAGCATGCGCAGCATCAAGCGCGAGTTCGATATCTTCGGCTGTCGAGCGAGCGATTTCGCAGACTTCTTGACCGGTGATCGGCGTGATGTTTTTGAAGTATTGGCCACGAACCGGCGCGACCCACTTGCCGCCGATAAAATTGTCGTAGCGCGATTTAATAATTTGTCGGCCGTTCAACTTGTCCATTGCGACGTGTTGCATGGCGTTTCTCTCCCAGTTCACTGTTTCTGTTTTTTGTGCCTTCCGGATGCCAGTCCGGTTTTATAAACTTGGCCGTGGTTTTAGTCTATTTACGACGGATATGGCGAGGAATCTCGCCTTGAACTTTGGTCCAATGTCGTCTTGAGCAATGGACACCACATGGCGCTTGAGGCCAAACCTTTCAGACTTCCTTGAAAATCTGATCAAGTTCATGATTGCTAACGATTATCGCCTAATCCGTTAATCTCAGTTTCAGACATCAAGATGACGGCGAAAACGAATAGATCTGCAAATCGTCAACTCAGTGGGCTCCAGTCGCAGACTGACCATCCTCTTGGAGTGTCAGAACGTGGCCCGCCAGATAAAGCGAGCCGCAAATTAAGACACGCTTGTCGCCTTTAGGCAGGCCTGCAATAGCCCCTAAAGCATCCACGACACTGGTGCGCTCGAAAGCTTGCAATCCAGCACTACGGGCCACTTCCGCAAGTTTTTCCTCAGAATGCGGCGCTTCATGGGCGCCTGGAATTGGCACTGTGTAAATCGCTCGCACCAATCCACGAAATGGCGCCAAGAAACCCAGCGCATCTTTCTGACCCATCATGCCAACCACCAAATAAACTGGCTTTGGCACTTTCTCGTCAAAACCAGCTAACGTGTCGGCCAACATATCGCCCGCGGCCGGATTATGCCCGCCATCGAGCCAAAGCTCACAATTTTCTCCAAGAATAGCAGGCAACGGTCCCCCAGTGAGACGCTGCATGCGCGCAGGCCAGCTCACGTTCCGCAAACCCAATTCTATCGCCCGCTCATCGATGCCTAGATTTGGCAACCGCTCACCCAGAGCCAAAGCTGCAACCACAGCCGTTCCGGCATTGGAAATTTGATGTCGGCCGATCAGCGCGGGAAGCGGCAAGTCGAGCAGCAAATCCTCACGTTGAACAACGAGCCGACCGCTTTGCTCGTAAGCGTCGAAATCGCGCCCGGAAACAATCAGCGGCGCACCGACTGCCCGCGCCTTAGTTTCAATCACGTTCAGGACTTCGTCAGGCTGCGCAGAGATAACGCCAAGCGTCCCACGCTTCAAAATCCCGGCCTTCTCGCCAGCAATTTTAGCAAGCGTCGGCCCTAGCTTTTCCGCGTGGTCCATCGATATCGGTGTCAGCACGGTCAGCACGGGATGCTTGATAACGTTCGTGGCATCCAACCGCCCGCCTAGACCCACTTCGAGCAGCAGCACATCGGCGGGCGTTTCCGCGAACGCCAGCAGTGCAGCAGCCGTCGTAATTTCAAATTGCGTAATGTCATCCCCATCGTTGACCGCGCGTACGCGCATCAGCATATCGACGAGCGCGTCCTCGCCAATGGGCTCTGCTTTGCCGCCGGCCCCCGCAAGCGCAATGCGCTCATGAAAGCGCACAAGATGTGGAGACGTATAAACATGCACGCGCTTGCCTGCCGCCTCGATCATCGCGCGCAAGTAAGCTGTCACCGAGCCTTTGCCGTTGGTACCCGCAATATGAATAACAGGCGGTAACCGCAGTTCTGGATGCCCGAGTTTGGCAAGCAGGCGCTCAACGCGCCCGAGCGACAAATCGATGAGCTTGGGATGCAGCAGCATCATCTCTGCCAGCAAAGCATCGCTTGTCGGACGTGTCTTTGAGACTGTCATGCCAAAATGCCGAGTTAAAGGATCATCTACGCAACCATCGCGCGGCTACGCGTTGCGCGGAGCATCCTTACCTGGCGTGCCGCCAGAAATCACGTCATTGCCATCACGCTTGGTCTTATCTCCAGAGCGATTGGCATCGAAGCGTTGGCTCGGCGGCACGACTTCCGGCTCAATCACGCTTCCGCTTTCTCGCGCAGCCGTCTCAATCACTTTGCTATCGACGGACACACCGTTGACGTAAGCCTTGCCATTCAGGCGGCGGGAGTCTTTGCCTTTGCTGGCATTCACACCTGACATGAACAAGCTGCACAAGCGTGCGAGTGTCTCACGCATCTGATGGCGATGCACGACCATATCGACCATGCCATGCGCCAACAAATATTCGGCACGCTGGAACCCATCGGGCAATTGTTCGCGAATAGTTTGCTGAATAACACGCGGACCAGCAAAACAGATCAATGCGCCGGGCTCTGCAATGTGCACGTCGCCCAACATGGCATATGAAGCCGTAACGCCACCCGTAGTCGGATCTGTGAGAACGACGATGTACGGCAATCGCGCATCGCGAAGACGTTGCACAGCAATTGTCGTGCGCGGCATCTGCATTAAAGACAAAATGCCTTCCTGCATGCGTGCGCCACCCGATGCAGCAAACAAAATAAATGGTGTCTTGAGTTCGACCGCTTTCAACATGCCAGCGATCAGCGCTTCACCAGCAGCCATTCCGAGCGAGCCAGCCATGAAGCGGAAATCTTGTACGGCCGCGACCACCTTGTCGCCTTGCAAAAGGCCTTCGCCAACCAAAACCGCATCGTCGAGTTTGGTATCGGCCTTCGCGTCCTTCAAACGGTCGGTGTATTTGCGCCCGTCACGAAACTTGAGAGGGTCCTGCTGAACCGACGGCACCGGAATAATTTTGTACTCACCGCCATCGAATAAATGGCGCAGTCGCTGATCCGCCCCCATACGCATATGGAAATTGGAACCGGGTACGACGAATTCGTTGGCTTCTAAGTCCTTGTAGAAAACCATCTGGCCCGACTCGGGGCACTTGACCCAGAGATTATCGGGCACTTCCCGTTTAGCCGTCGACAACAGCCCGCTGATCTTTGGGCGGACAACGTTGTTAATCCAGTTCACGGCGATGGGCTCCTTGAATGTCGATGCCGGAATGCTGTTTATGGCGTCTCAGCGAGGCCCGACGGCGCGCGCTCGTAACGGGCCTAGACTTCCAAGCTGCGCAATCTAGCGCCAGTGCACGACCGATGCTAGGCCACCTCGCATGATATGGGTGCGACCGGGGGTCTCTAACACCCCCTTTTAGTGGATAATCAAAGCGATACGACTTGAATTTATGACTTTAACGCTGTCGCAAGTTCTTTCACCGTGGCAAGCACCCGGGATACGGTGTCCGGCCCTGCCTTGCCATCCTGCTTCAGGGATTTCTCGATTTCGCCAACCAGTGCCGAACCAACCACCACCCCGTCAGCGCCCTCGGCGATGGCGCGGGCTTGAGCCCCCGTTTTCACGCCAAAACCGACCACGACCGGCAGTTCTGTCTGACCCTTAATGCGCGTCACCTGCTGGTGCACATCATTGACCACTGGCGCCGCAGCCCCGGTAATGCCCGTTATCGAAACATAATAGACGAAACCGGATGTGTTCTTAAGTACGGTCGGCAGGCGATTAGCATCTGTAGTCGGTGTCGCAAGGCGGATGAAATTGAGCCCGGCGGCAACTGCTGGAATGCACAGTTCGTCGTCAGCTTCCGGCGGCACATCGACGACAATCAAGCCATCGACGCCTGCCGCCTTCGCATCAACAATAAACCGCTCATGTCCGTAAACGTAAATCGGATTGTAGTAGCCCATTAAAACGATCGGTGTCTCCGAATCGCCAGCCCGAAATTCGCGCACCATGGCAAGCGTCTTGACCATCGTCTGACCGCCCTGCAAAGCGCGCAACGATGCGGCCTGAATGGCGGGACCATCCGCCATCGGATCTGAAAACGGCATGCCGACTTCGATGATGTCGGCACCAGCCTGTGGCAGGCCCGCAAGAATGGCAGCACTCGTTTCGAGATCGGGATCGCCCGCGGAAATAAATGTCACGAGCGCTTTGCGGTTTTGCTTCTTGAGCTGCGCAAAGCGGGCTTCGATGCGAGACGTCGCGGTCATTCTTAAATCTTCATGCCAAGGTGCTTTGCAACGGTGAACAAATCTTTGTCACCGCGACCGCACAGATTCATAACGAGCAAGTTGTCTTTGCCAAGTGTCGGCGCCAGCTTGATCACATGCGCGAGTGCATGGCTTGGCTCCAACGCAGGAATGATGCCTTCGAGCCGCGTGCAGGTCTGGAGCGCTGACAACGCTTCCTGATCTGTAATGGCCACATACGTTACGCGACCATTGTTTTTCAGCCAAGCGTGCTCTGGCCCAACCCCTGGATAATCCAGGCCAGCCGAAATCGAATGGCCCTCGAGAATTTGACCGTCGCCGTCTTGCAGCAAATATGTGCGATTGCCGTGAAGAACTCCTGGTGTTCCACCTGTCATGGATGCGGCATGTCCGTTCTCGACATCGAGCCCATGACCTCCAGCTTCTACGCCATAAATCGCGACCTCTTTGTCATCCAAAAACGGATGAAATAATCCAATGGCATTCGATCCGCCGCCGATGCACGCAACGAGCGTATCGGGCAAACGACCTTCAACCGCCAGCATTTGTTCGCGCGTCTCTTTACCGATGATCGATTGGAAATCGCGCACCATCGCCGGATACGGATGCGGTCCAGCCGCAGTACCAATCAGATAATACGTGTCGTGCACGTTCGTCACCCAATCGCGCAGCGCTTCATTCATGGCGTCTTTGAGCGTGCCAGCACCGCTCGTTACTGGGTTCAGTTTCGCGCCGAGTAACTTCATACGCGCAACGTTCGGTGATTGACGCTCGACGTCTGTTGCGCCCATGTAAATCTCGCACGGCATACCGTACTTCGCGCACACCGTCGCCACCGCTACACCGTGCTGACCAGCACCCGTTTCCGCAATGATGCGCGTCTTGCCCATGCGTCGTGCGAGAAGAATTTGCCCGAGGCAATTGTTAATCTTGTGCGATCCGGTGTGATTGAGTTCGTCACGCTTGAAATATATCTTCGCGCCACCGAGTTCTTTGGTCATGCGATCAGCGTAGTACAGCGGGCTTGGTCGCCCCGCGTAATGCACATTGAGATGATCGATCTCGGCCTGGAATGTCGGATCGGCTTTAGCAGCAGAATACGCGCGCTCCAACTCAAGGATCAGCGGCATCAAAGTTTCAGCAACGAACCGGCCACCGAACAGACCAAAAAATCCCTTGTCGTCAGGGCCGGTCATATAACTGTTGAGCTTGGCTTCGCCAGATTTGTCAGTCGCTGTCGCCATGGGCCGTCCTTACTGGGTCACATCTCGTCATCAAGACGGGGTGAATTTTATGCTTGCTTACCGGTCTTTACAGCACGAAGGAAGCGGCGGATCAGCTCCGTGTCCTTTTGGCCGGGTGCCGTTTCAACCCCAGACGAGACATCCACGGCCACCGCACCTGATTGGGCGATGGCATCTTGGACATTGTCGTGGCTGAGACCACCCGACAACATAAAATCGAGCTTTTCGCTCACGCCATGAAGCAATGACCAATCGAAAGCCCGACCGTTGCCACCTGGCAAATCAGCCCCTGGCGGCGCTTTGGCATCGAATAAAATGATATCGGCAATACCAGCAAAAGATGTGGACTTTGCCACATCCGTTGCCGTTTCTATCGGCAGCGCTTTGATGACGGGCAGTCCAAATCGCGCTTTGATATCTGAGACGCGCTTTGGACTTTCATCCCCATGAAGTTGAAAGTAGTCAGGCTTGACGCTCTTTTGGATCGAAGCCAACAGGGCATCATCGGCATCGACTGTCAAAGCAACGACTTTCGTGTGACCACGCGCTGCTTGTGCAAGTGACGCCGCCATCTCAAGTGAGACGTTTCGCGGACTTTTAGCAAAGAACACAAGACCAATGTATTCGGCACCACCAGAGATGGCAGCCGACAGCGCGTCGTGCGTGCTGATACCGCAAATTTTAGAGTGCGGCGACATGAGGAAATCTCGAACTCCGGTCTATCGTCAGCGCATGTGTGCAAGGCGCTGCTAGCGCAAAGGCTTGCCAGCAAGACGGCGCTTTTGCCAGCGTTTCATCGCGATGAAGGCCCATATGGCTTCAACCACACCAAACGGCCAAGCGCCCTGCAAAAAACCGTAGATCGAAGCGAGCGCGCAGGCGATGGCGAACCCAAACACGCACCAATGGCTTAAATCTTCATAGGCATAAAACACGAGCATCAGCGTAACCGACGCTAGCCCAAATAGCGTCAAAGCATCCAAGGACATTGCCAAGACATTACCCTCTTAGCGATCTGCGATCGCGAGAATACCACTGCTGCTCTTAGCATGCACATCGCGCTCACGCACAAGCCGATCGGCCTCAGCCTGCCAACGTGCAGCCCGCTGACCTTGTGTGCGTGCGGTACGACGCCAACGGCTTTGCCCGAACCACGTCGCAAATCCGCCAAGCATCACACCGAGGATCAGCGCGGCGAGGAGAAACAGATAGAGCGGAAGATTGATCGCCAACGCTGGTGCTTCGGGTCGAAAAGGATCGAGCACAAGCTGCACGGTCTGACGATTGGAAACCGCAATCGCAACCAAGATCACGCCAAGCGGAAACGCGACTAACAGCGTTACAATACGCCTCAACATGTCATCACCTTTTTTACCGCATGAACCGCGCGTTCACACCCAGCGTATCATCACAATAGCTGAGTGAGCATGCCAGACAGATCAATGCTGGCTCTTGCCCTTGTTCAACCGGTCGCGCAACTCTTTGCCGGTTTTGAAGAAGGGCACAAATTTCTCAGCGACAGACACCGTGGTCCCTGTTCGCGGATTGCGCCCTTGCCGTGACGCACGATGCTTGACGGTGAAAGCGCCAAAGCCGCGCAGCTCCACCCGATCACCACGCGCAAGCGCATCGACGATTTCATCGAAGATGACATTCACAATGCGCTCGACATCGCGATGGTAAAGGTGCGGATTGGTCGTAGCTATCTTTTGCACCAGTTCTGATTTGATCACGGTTCGCTCCCCAGCATAGCGATCATTTATCTTTATTTTTCAGAAGGATGCCAAACTGAAACGAGTCCGTCAAGACTGAGCGTTGAAAGAGAACGGTCACGCATGACCAAATTGGCGAAGTCAGATGCTCCGCTCCCAAAGACCATGCCGACCAAGTGACTGGCCAATCCGCCAAAGCCATAGCTGCTGCTCGCTTGTGGTTTCCAATCGACGATCTTGGCCGCCTTATCGACATTCTTGATATCTTTGAGCCAAGCGACAGCTTCATCTTCGCCGCCGATCTGATCGACAAGTTTGGCCTCAAGTGCCTCGCGCCCTGAGAAAATCCGGCCGTCGAGAAGACCCGGAACGTCAGTCGCCTTAATCCCGCGCCGGGCCTCGACCAAGGCTGTGAACCATTTGAATCCGTCGTTCACCATGCCTTCGGCGACCTTACGGCCACCCTCATCGAGGCGCTCGAAAGGCGACGGCGATGCTTTGAGAGGACCGCTCTTAACTTCGTTCACCTTGACGCCAATCTTGTCCATGAGATCGACGAACTCCGGCCACTGCACGATCACGCCGACCGAGCCTGTGATCGTATTGCCGCGAGCAACAATGTGATCGGTCGCCAGACCGACGATATATCCAGCGGATGCCGCAACAGTGCCGAACTGCGCCACCACAGGCTTCTTCTTCACAATTTCTCGCAGCGCTTCATAAATCGCTTCGCCGCCTGTCGTGGTACCGCCCGGGCTGTTCACATACAGCAAAACGCCAGAGACATGTTCGGCCTCGGCGATGTCTTTCAGCATTTTCAGCTGATCGCGATTTTCGGTAATGGTGCCTTCTATGGCGACACGTGCGATCTGCTTTTCACCCGATAATTTGGCAAGCTTATCGCCGCCAATTGCATAGACGCCAATCGCCAACGCTAAGCCAGCGATGCCAGCCGCGCGCCACAGCGACACCGAGCGGCGAAGGCGACGGCGATCAAGCACGGTTTCAGTTTCCAACATGGCGGCAACGCACTCCGAAAAAGGGTCGACCAAAACCGATCGAGACGCAAAAAATTAATCCTTACGATACGTTAGGCAAGGTTCAGGCCATGAGCAACACAAGCTACCAGTTGCGCCTAAGAAATGCATAACGCGCGACAGTTGCCTGCCGCGCGTTGTAGGTAGATCGATAATAACGGCCAGTTTAAGCCGCTTACTCGGCGTCTTCGTCGGTATTTTCACGCTTCTTAATGGCAGCCTTGAAGATATCGCCCAAGGATGCTCCCGAGTCCGATGACCCGTACTGCGCCACAGCCTGCTTTTCTTCGGCAAGTTCGAGTGCCTTGATCGAAAGCGTCAAACGGCGTGCTGCCTTATCGACAGTCAATACGGCGGCGTCGATCTTATCGCCGACGTTGAAGCGCTCTGGGCGCTGCTCGGAGCGATCGCGAGACAGGTCGGCACGCTTGATGAACGCCATCAAGTCTGTGTCGGCCACCTTCACTTCGATACCTGCTTCCTGCACGGCTGTAACCGAACACGTGACAGCATCGCCCTTCTTGAACTTGCCCATCGCGTCAACGGGGTCGCCCGACAACTGCTTGATGCCAAGAGAGATGCGTTCCTTGGAACCATCGACGTCGAGCACGACCGCCTTAACGGTATCGCCCTTTTTGTAGTCCTTGATGACTTCGTCGCCAGCTTTCTGCCAATCGAGATCCGACAAGTGCACCATGCCATCGACGCCGTTGTCGAGACCGATGAACAAACCGAATTCAGTGATATTGCGGATTGGACCTTCGACGATCGAACCCTTCGGATGCACCGTTAGGAATGAATCCCATGGATTGTCTTGCGTCTGCTTCAAGCCGAGCGAGATGCGGCGCTTCTGAGGATCGACTTCGAGAACCTGCACATCGACCTGTTGGCTCGTCGAAACGATCTTACCGGGATGCGTGTTCTTCTTGGTCCAGCTCATTTCCGAAACGTGGATCAAGCCTTCGACGCCCGGCTCCAGTTCGACGAACGCGCCGTAATCGGCAATGTTGGTCACGCTGCCGCTGATCTTGGCGCCAACGGGATACTTGGCTTCGATCGCAGACCACGGGTCGGACTGCAACTGCTTCATACCCAGCGAAATGCGCTGCGTGTCCGGATTGATGCGGATGATCTGCACCTTCACCGTATCGCCGACGTTCAAGATTTCCGATGGATGATTAACGCGGCGCCATGCCATGTCGGTAACGTGCAGCAAACCGTCGATGCCGCCCAAATCGATAAACGCACCGTAATCGGTGATGTTCTTGACGAGACCGTCGATCACCTGACCTTCAGCCAAACGCCCGACGATTTCTGTGCGTTGCTCCGCGCGGCTTTCTTCGAGCACCGATCGACGCGACACGACGATATTGCCGCGACGACGATCCATTTTCAAAATCTGGAATGGCTGAGGCTGATGCATCAAAGGTCCGATGTCGCGAACCGGGCGAATATCGACTTGGCTGCCTGGAAGAAACGCAACGGCACCATCGAGATCGACAGTGAAGCCGCCTTTGACTTTGTTGAAAATCACGCCCGTGACCTTCTCGCCCTTCTCATGCAACCGCTCGAGACGCGTCCAGCTCTCTTCGCGGCGTGCCTTGTCGCGCGACAGAACGGCTTCACCGAGCGCATTCTCAACGCGCTCAAGGTAGACTTCGACCGTGTCACCGACTTTGAGATCGGACGGTTTCCCGTTGACCCCGAATTCCTTCATCGCGATGCGGCCTTCCATCTTTAGGCCGACGTCGATAATCGCCATATCTTTTTCAATACCTACGATCTTGCCCTTGACGACGGTGCCTTCGTAAAGGTCGTCTTTCGCAAGGCTCTCGGCGAGCAGCGCCGCAAAATCTTCCTGGCTTGGGTTCATCTCTCTATTGAGTTCAGCCGACATGCAGTGTCCTTCTAAAACGGGTTGAGGTCCCGATGGCGATGCGCCAGCGCGGACGTGTTGAAGTGCAAATTGTTTTGTAATGTTGCGACCTATGAGAGATGGAACCTCTCATGGAGGAGCCAGCCGCGTCAGGTCGTATTTCGGATCAGATGTCGCCATGATGGGCCATAAACCCTACCGGTACTAAATTCGAGGCTGCGCTTCGCAGCTCCCAACCGGCTGATCTTCCTCTTGATCAATCCAACAGCGACGTCGAATGGGTGGGCTATAGCCGAGCCGAACCGCTCCAGCAAGCAAAACCGATGTCGCGAGAGGAATAAGCAGCGCTGAAGAAATTAGCAAAAGTGCTTGACCAGCGTGCGGTCCGTTAACCGCAATAGTCGACCAAATAAAATAATAATTATAAACCAATGCATTAGTGCATAACAGTAAGGACCATAAAGCATCGTCCGACTTGTCAAATGACATAGATGAGGCAACCGACCTATGCCATGGTCCCGCCGCTAGACACCAAAAGCGATATTTCGTGAGTTGAATGACATTGATTTTAGAAAACATAATTGACAGCCAGCGCATCGATGCGCTGGCACGCTCATCTTTATTGGACACCCAACGAGAGGAACGCTTCGATCGTGTCACGCGATTGGTTGCCCACGCGCTGAACGTTCCCGTAGCACTCGTCACTCTTGTCGATGAAGACCGGCAGTTCTTCAAAAGTACCGTTGGATTGCCTGAGCCTTGGGATTCCAGCCGTCAAACCCCGCTCTCGCATTCCTTCTGCAAACATGTGGTTGCAGAAAGCCGAACACTTAGGGTGACCGACGCACGCAGTCATCCTCTCGTCGCACAAAACATGGCGATCAAAGATCTCAGCGTTGTTGCCTATCTCGGTGTCCCGCTGCATGGACCAACCGGCCACGTACTAGGCTCACTCTGCGCCATCGATGCAAAGCCGCGCGATTGGAGCGATCATGACGAACGCACGCTCTACGATCTCGCAGCCATCGTTGAAGATCAAATCGGTCTGACTTTTACAGAGAAACGTTGGCGCGAAATTCTCAGCACCATGCCGCAGATGGTCTGGTCAACCCGTCCCGACGGCTTCCACGATTATTACAACGACCGCTGGTACGAGTTCACGGGTGTGCCATATGGCTCAACCGACGGCGAAGGATGGAATGACATGTTCCATGCCGAAGATCAGCAAAAAGCGTGGACACAGTGGCGCCATTCGCTGGCGACAGGCGAGCCCTACGAAATTGAGTATCGCCTGCGTCACAAGTCCGGTCAGTATCGCTGGACGCTCGGTCGCGCTTTGCCGATCAGAGACAGCACTGGTGTGATCGAGCGCTGGTTTGGAACCTGTACCGACATCCACGATCTCAAAAGTGCAGAAACGCAGCGCGATTTAATCGCTCGCGAACTAGCCCACCGCATTCAGAATATTTTCGCTGTGGTCAGTAGCTTGGTCAACATGTCCGCCCGAGGCGTACCGGCAGCGCGTGAATTTGCAGATACGGTCGGAGGACGAATCCTCGCTCTCGCTAAGGCACACAAGTACGTCAAATCCGACGGAGCCAATAGTGTGCACGCGACCTTTGATCATGACCATACCGTGCATGGCCTTATCGCAACTGTGCTCGCGCCCTATCGTGAGCCCGAAAATCCCGAACGCATCATTGTCGATGGCTGTGACGCACCAATAGACATGCGCACGGCTACAGCGCTGGCACTCGCGTTACACGAATTGGCAACCAACTCTGTGAAGTACGGAGCCTTGTCCGCAGAAGCAGGTGAACTTGCGATCTCGTGCAATGCAGCGAGCGAAACCCTCACGATTAGGTGGCGTGAACGCGGTGGTCCCATCGTCGAAGAGGCTCCGACACGATCGGGGTTTGGCTCCGAGCTGGTTGTAACAGCCGCAGTTACCCAACTCGGCGCGAAACTCGAACGCCACTGGGAACGCGAAGGCTTGACGGTGACAATAGATATCCCGGTCGCAAATCTGGATCAAAGTGCGACCAACACATTTCGCGGATGATTGGCCACTCACGTAGAAATCAAAGCGTAGCGGCAGAAACAGAATATCTCGCGACAGGCTTTACGATTTGGCCGTTCGCTGCAACACCATCGCTAAAGCAGCCTCGAAGGCCTGTTCTGCATTTAAATGGGTTGTATCCAGCACGATGGCGTCGGCAGCGGCTCCCATCGGCGCAATATCTCGACCGCTATCGCGTGCATCGCGGCGGCGAATATCAGCCAGAACCTCGTCATAACTGATCGTCTCGCCCCGACCCACATGCTCCAGATGTCGCCGTCGCGCGCGCTCTTCTGCTGTTGCCGTAACAAAAATTTTCACGCGAGCATCGGGGCAAACGACCGTGCCAATGTCGCGGCCATCCAGCACGGCCCCGCGTGGCTGTTGAGCGAAGGCGCGTTGATAATCCAGCAGGGCAGCGCGAACCGCAGGGATGCGGGCTACAATTGATGCAGCATCACCGGCAGCCGGACCACGCAAACTCGGATCATCTAGCGTCGTCGCATCCAATAGTCGCGCAGCATCACAGGCCGTCTTGGCATCTTCGAGATTGCCACCCAGTGCCATGACATCGCGCGCAACGGCGCGATACAACAACCCGGTATCGAGACACGGCAAATCGAAGTGAGCCGCAATGCGCTTGGCAAGCGTACCTTTGCCCGACGCTGCCGGTCCGTCGATCGCGATGACCAAAGCAGCATCTTGTGACATGAAAATTTGAGATACACGGCCACCGAGGGCAAAGCCCAATATACCAATTAATAGCGCGACCGCACCGCCGAACGCTGAAATGGCGACAAGCCATAGGGTTTGCGACAGCGCGGATCCGTCAACGCCCAGCGCAGCATCCGGATCAAAAACAAAGAAGTACCCAATCGCCAAAAGGCTCGCGAACAAAACGCCGAATGCAGCCCACAAACCCGTCTTCACCAAGCGTCGATATCGCGTCCGATCTTGGCGCACCGAAAATGCACCAACCGCAACCAACATCGCAAACATGACGAACGGAAACAAAAACCCAGGCGACGTCAGGCACGCTGAACTCGGACTATTCACGCATTCTGCGAAGGTCACGAAATTCCCCATGGTCTCTAGTCTCAATCCATATGTGCGTAACGAGCGCCAAGTTGCTCCATCAAACCGCGAAACTCTGGAAAGCTCGTTGCGATCATCGTTGTGTCATCGACCGTCACAGCCTCGGTGCTGGCAAGACCCATGGTCAGGAATGCCATCGCAATGCGATGATCGAGATGTGTCGCAACGGTCCCGCCACCCGCAACTGTGCCGCTGCCATCGACGATCAGCGTATCACCGTCGATGCGCGCGGCGACGCCGTTGGCAACCAGCCCAGCAGCGGTTGCGGCAAGCCGGTCGCTTTCTTTAACTTTGAGTTCGGCCAAGCCATCCATGCGCGTCTGTCCGCGCGCAAAACCTGCGATCGCTGCCAACACTGGGTATTCGTCGATCATACTCGGCGCGCGATCCGCCGGGACATGCACACCTTTGAGTTGCGAGGCACGCACGCGAATATCTGCAATCGGCTCGCCACCTTCCTCGCGCGGATTCAAAAATGCGATGTCACCGCCCATCTCTTGCAGCGTCGTATAAAGCCCCGTGCGAGTCTCGTTCACAAGCACACCTTCGATGGTGATATCCGACCCGGGAACGATCAAAGCCGCGCAACACAAAAACGCCGCTGATGAAGGATCGCCCGGCACCAGAACGTCACGACCGGACAACTCTGCATCGCCACGCACCGTGATATGCGTCAGCCCATCTGTCTCGACACTCTCAACGTGGGCTCCGAAATAACGCAGCATGCGCTCGGTATGATCGCGCGTCGCTTCCGTCTCGATCACGGTAGTGGCACCTGCCGCATGAAGTCCCGCAATCAAGATCGCGCTTTTCACCTGCGCCGACGGAACCGGAAGTTTGTAACCAATCGGCACGAGATCCTCTGAGCCGCGCAGCGTCATCGGCAGCGTCTCGCGACCATCTTCGACAATTTGCAAACCCATCTGCTTCAAAGGTGCCAGCACGCGACGCATGGGCCGCTTCGAGAGCGACGCATCCCCCGACATCGTCACGGTCATCGCGTGACCGGCCACAACACCCATCATCAGCCGAGTGCCGGTACCCGAATTTCCAAAATCGATGGGCGCAACCGGCTGGCGCAATCCGCCAGGCCCACGTCCCATCACCTGCCAGACATCCCCTATTTTTTCAGCAGGAGCACCCAGTGACGTCACAGCCTTAGCCGTGTTGATCACGTCCTCGGCTTCAAGCAGCCCGCGAATCCGCGTCACGCCCGTCGCCAATGCCCCAAAAATGAGAGCACGATGAGAAATGGATTTGTCACCGGGCACACGCACACGCCCTGACAACGGTGTGGCGCGGCGAACAGAGAGTGGCGAAGGGGCAGCAGCGTGCAAGGTGAAGGTCCCAATTGTGGCCGCAAACAAGCGACTGCAGGAAACGAGAACGCAAATCACTTAGCAAACAGGCCAGCAGGTGGCGACTGCTCTAGCCCGCGACACACCAAACCACCACAGGCCCGCACTTGAACCGACCTGTCAACGCCGCCAAACGGGGTGATCCCGGTCACCCTTGCCGCAGGCCATCGAATGTGGGCCGATTAGTTTTGACACGATACCTCGCCTATGGCAGAGGGACGATCTTCTATTTAAACCCTATCGAGGCCACCCATGGCGACCAAGCAAGCGCGCGGCATGAAGCGCTCCTGTCAAAGCTGCGACGAGCGCTTCTACGATCTGGAACGCACACCTATCCTTTGCCCGCATTGCGGCGCGAAATATGTCATCGCGTCGTCTCCAGCAGCACTGGCAGCTCTGCAAGCAGAAGAAAAAGCAGCGCTGAGAAAGCCGAAGAAAATTGTTGTGGCTGACGACGCCGAAGGCGAATTGCCAGCGGTCGAGGGCGAAGAAGCGCTCGCCGATGTCGAAACCGCAGAAGCTGGCGGCGATGACGACGAAACCTTCCTTGAGGAAGAAGAGGAAGAGGGCAGCGTCTCGACGATCATCGGCGGCGTGACCGAAGGCGACGAAGAACCATAGGATTTGACGATCCGTTAGGACTGGCGGCGAACTTCGCCGCCAAAACGACCTTGATGTTTCGGCGTGAACGACTTAATCACGCCACACACGCGACCGACCACCCAGGCTTGGCGCGCTACATTGGTTAGGGGCTATAGCTCAGCTGGGAGAGCGCTTGCATGGCATGCAAGAGGTCACCGGTTCGATCCCGGTTAGCTCCACCAAGACTATCAAAAAAACTTCCCTATCGAAATGAAACAACAGGTTCCGTCTATTGGGCGGAAGCTGAGAGATTTTTTTAGCGGTACACGGGCTTGCCAATGAGCATACATTTAGCTGCGCAAGCGGAATTATAGCGATCAGCCGAAAGTTGACGTCTAGGATGCTGGTAGGGAGTGCATAGAATTTTCGCGATCCTGGCTCGCGACAATTGGCTGTGCTCAACCGGGAGAGTTGAAAGAGCTCGAGCACGTATGCGAACTGCTGATAGAAATCCTCCTGGCAACGCCATCGGAGCGGGACTTACCGATGCGCTGGTTGAGGATGCGGTGCGTCGATCAGGCTTTCCGCTTCAAACACTGATTGCACAAACATTAAAGCGTACTTTCCACGTCCGCGAGGAATGGAGTTTTATCGATGCGGACACCAAAGAACTCCGTACACTCGATATCCAAGCGGAGCGACGTTTCTACGATCCCACCTTATCTTCGCGAATTCGCCCCACACTCGATTTGCTAATCGAATGTAAGCAGTCAGACCTGCACTACGTCTTTTTTTTAGCTTCCGATCAAATTTGGATGCCCAAATTTCCTACCCTAGCAGGTTTGTTTGGGGACACGATTACGGCGATGACCAACGACAATCCTTCGACCTGGACATGCAGCGTCCAAGAGGCTCTAGGGATACCTCAGGATCCGTTTGTTAAGGGTGGTCCGAAGCACTGCATGTCACTGTCAAAATGCATGCGAAAAGGAAAGGAGCTTGAAGTTTCAGGGGCCGAAATATTTAATGGGTTGGTGCTTCCTCTGGTGAAGGCCATGAAGCACTTCCAGAACCAAGAAGCACCTCCTTCGACAGCTTACTACCATGACATGCATTTGGTTCTAGCCGTCGCGGTGATTGACGCACCGATGATTGCAGTCGAGGTGACGGACACGACGCAGAACTTGATTTATGACCCTTGGCTCCGATTAGTCCGCAGTGAAGCGGTAGAGGCAAGCAATTGGACTGATAGAAGTCAATTCTTCGCTATCGACGTAGTCCACAAAGATTTCTTCGAAAGATACATTTCCGAATTTGTCGTGCCTTTCGCGGAGCGCACATCAAAGAAGGCTCTTGATCACGCAATTGAGATCGTGTCGGGCAAAGCCTTCGTGCCCAATATGAGTGGCCGTTCGTTAGACGCATTCTCGGAGATGACTCCACTGACGGCGCGCGAATGGGGAAGGCGCCCCATAACCATAGTTCAACATTTGCTGAGGCTTATCTCTCGCCAAACATAGATTCGCCCCAGTATTCTTCACGTAAGAAGCGCCTGCTGGTCAGCTACCAAACAGAAGCACAGTATTCTGAACCGAACGTCTGTTGTGGGCCAGAAACTGGTAATCGGGCAACCCCGACAATAGTAAACCTCAAACTTGTATGACCTGCCGTGCGCACGCCTCAAGCGCGTTGACGCACTGATGTGCCCCCAGTTTACATTTCGCATGTCGAACGGACTTCGTTGCTGACCGCGTTGCGAAAACTGGTGTAGGGTTCGCCGCCGTAAGCAATTAAAACCAGCGCCTTGATAAAACGCCACCAGGGGAACGCCGCATGACCGACCTTCGCGCCAATTTGACTTGGGTCGCCGTCGCGTGCCTTGGAGCATTTTCTTTCGGCGTCATCGCTTTGGCGCGCGGCGAAACCATCAACGCCTTCTGGCTCGTCTCGGCAGCCGTCTGCGTCTATCTGCTGGCCTATCGCTTCTATAGCCTGTTCATTGCCGAGCGCGTCCTGCGGCTCGACCCAAATCGCCGAACCCCGGCCGTTCGCTTGAATGACGGTCTCGACTATTGCCCCACCAACAAGAACGTCCTCTTCGGTCATCACTTCGCGGCGATTGCTGGCGCAGGCCCGCTGGTCGGTCCGGTGTTGGCCGCACAAATGGGATATCTGCCCGGCACACTCTGGCTGCTCGTCGGCGTTGTGTTTGCCGGAGCCGTGCAAGACCTCATTGTGCTGTGGGCCTCCACACGTCGCGACGGCCGCTCTTTGGGCGACATGATCCGCGCCGAACTCGGCCAAGTCGCAGGCACCATCGCCATGATCGGCGTGTTGCTTATCATGGTGATCTTGCTGGCAGTGCTCGCACTCGTCGTCGTCAAAGCCTTGAAGCAAAGCCCTTGGGGCACGTTCACGGTCGCAGCCACCATTCCTATTGCGGTCTTCATGGGCGTTTACGGGCGTTATCTGCGCCCTGGCCGTATCGGCGAAATGTCGTTGATTGGCTTTGCGCTATTGATGCTGTCGATTGTTTACGGCGAACACGTCGCAGCCGACCCCGTGCTCGGACCGATGTTCACGTTCACGGGTGAGCAATTATCGATGATGCTGATCGCTTATGGCTTCATCGCCTCGGTCCTACCTGTTTGGATACTGCTAGCCCCGCGCGATTATCTTTCAACCTTCTTGAAAATCGGCACGATCCTCGGACTCGCCATCGGCATTTTGTTCGTCAGCCCCGATCTGAAAATGCCAGCCGTGACGCGCTTCATCGACGGCACCGGGCCGGTTTTCTCCGGCACGCTGTTCCCATTCTTGTTTATCACGATCGCATGCGGAGCCATCTCAGGTTTCCACTCACTTGTCTCATCCGGTACGACGCCGAAAATGCTCGATAACGAGATCAACGCGCGCTTCATCGGCTACGGCGCTATGCTGATGGAAAGCTTCGTCGCGATCATGGCGTTGATCGCAGCCTGCACGCTGGAACCCGGCATCTACTTCGCGATGAACAGCCCCGTCGCCATCATCGGCACCACGCCCGAGCAGGCCGCCCAAGTGATTTCGAATTGGGGCTTTGTGGTCACGCCCGAAATGCTGACACAGGCCGCAAAAGATGTCGGAGAATCGACAATCCTCTCGCGCACCGGCGGCGCACCGACCCTCGCCGTCGGCATGGCCGAAATTTTATCGAGCGCGATTGGCGGCAAAGCGCTGATGGCGTTCTGGTATCATTTCGCCATTCTGTTTGAAGCGCTGTTTATTTTGACGACGATTGATGCGGGCACGCGTGTTGCGCGCTTCATGATCCAGGATTTAATCGGCACATATCGCCCATCCTTCAAAGACACGAAGTCGTGGAGCGCGAACATTATCGCCACGACGATAGCCGTCAGCGGCTGGGGATATTTTCTCTATCAAGGCGTCGTCGATCCGCTCGGCGGCATCAACACGCTATGGCCACTGTTTGGTATCGCCAATCAAATGCTCGCCTGCATCGCGCTCACGCTGTGCACTGTCGTACTCTTTAAAATGAAGCGCGAGAAATATGCATGGGTGACGATTGTGCCAGCCCTGTGGGTCGCAACGTGTACATTGACGGCTGGATGGCAAAAAATCTTTCACACCAATCCAGCGATTGGCTTCCTCTCGCACGCAGAAAAATTCGGTGCATCGCTGGCTGCGGGCGAAATATTAGCCCCAGCAAAAACCATCGAAGATATGCAGCGAATCGTCTTCAACGATTACGTCAACGCGACCATGGCCGCACTGCTCATCACCTTGGTGCTCACCATGGCCGGTTTTGCTCTCGCAGCAATCTGGCGGGCCTTGGCAAATCCAAACATCACCGCGCGGGAAACCGCCATCGTCGCTGCGGAGTAATCAACATGAGCAACCAAATTTCACTTTATGCATCCAACTTCGGTCGCGGACTGGTACGCACCGCCAGACTGATGGTTGGCGTTCCCGACTATGAGGCTTACGTCGCCCATCGCAAAGCGCGTCACCCAAACGAAACCATCATGTCGTATGAAGAATTCTTTCGCGAACGCCAAGCAAGTCGCTATGGCGTAAATGGCGGCAAAATTAGCCGTTGCTGTTGAGCGTTTGTATTTAAGGAGAATGCGTATGAGAGTTTGCCAAATACTCGCGACCGCACTCATCTTTTCAACAGCGACACCTACGATTGCCGCAGAACTGAAAATTCGACCGCCTGAAAAACCGTTTGACGCTTACACACCGCCACCTTCGCCAGATTATAACGATAAAAAATCCTGGGTCGTATGGCCCGGACGCCCGAGCAAAGCCGATGTCATTCCTGGTGGCATCAATGGTGAATTGGCGCGCAATCCAAAAGCCGATGTGTTTTTTATTCATCCAACGACGTATCTGACGAACACGACATGGAACGCCAAGTTCGACGAAGGCGACTTCACCGGCCAGCAACTCGAAGATGGCGTACTGCGCTACCAAGTCAGCGTTTTTAACGGCTGCTGCCGCATATATGCGCCACGCTATCGCCAATCGACGCTCAGTGCATTTTTAAGCCTCGGCGATAACGCTTACAAAGCTTTCGATCTCGCATACTCGGACGTTCTCCGCGCCTTCGATCATTACATCGCAAATGAAAACAACGGTCGTCCGTTTGTACTCGCAAGCCACAGCCAAGGCTCGCTACATGCCTCACGCCTGTTGCAACAGCGGATATCGACCGATCCAGAACTCAGCAAGAGATTAGTCGTTGCTTATGTTGTCGGCGCAGCAATTCCTGACACAAAAGACTATAGCGGACTTCCTGTTTGCGATTCTGCAACCCAAACGGGATGTATGGTCGATTGGAACACGACATCCGCGCGAACCATTCTTGCCCTCGGTCGCAGAAACATGGCGATGTTCACTGACGGGAAATATACCAACGTCGGCAACAACACATGGATGTGCGTCAATCCGTTGAACTGGCAGCGCAATGGAGCAGCAGCCGCATCAGCCAACCAAGGTGCTCTACCTTTGGCCGGATTGGGCAAACCACTGCCAAGCGTCATGAAAGCTGTCACAGGAGCCAGATGTACGCGCGGCCGCCTCGCGATTTCAATTCCTTGGCTGAAGCGAAAAAACTTCAAAGATCCACTGACGGGTTTTGGCAGCTATCATAATCAGGATTATAGCCTGTTTTACGCCAATATTCGCAAAAATGCGATCGATCGGGTCAACGCATTTACGAGGTAAACGCTAATCCACTGTCATGAACGCACCACGCGCGGCGATGCGGCCATTGAACAGGTGCTTGCGTGCAGGTAGGACGTGCGGATGGCTCCTCCTTTACTGACCCTGAAAGACATCCACCTGACATTCGGCGGCACGCCGTTATTGGAAGGTGCCGAACTGACGGTTGCGCCCGGTGATCGCATTTGCCTCGTCGGCCGGAACGGCTCAGGCAAATCTACGTTGCTCAAAATTGCCGCTGGATTGGTCGAACCCGATAAAGGCACGCGCTTTGCGCATCCCAATGCGTCCGTTCGCTATCTACCACAGGAAGCCGATTTTACCGGCTATGAGACGACGCGCGCCTACGTCGAAGCGGGACTAGGGCCCACAGACGACGATTACCTCGCGCAATATCTCCTTCAAGAACTTAGCCTGACCGGCGACGAAAAGCCGGACACTCTTTCGGGCGGCGAAGCGCGCCGCGCAGCCTTAGCACGCGTTCTCGTTGCAAAACCTGACGTGTTGATGCTGGACGAGCCGACAAACCATCTCGATCTTCCCGCCATAGAATGGCTGGAAAGCGAACTCAAAGGCCTGCGCTCGGCCATCATCGTCATCAGCCACGACCGCCGTTTTCTCGAAACGCTTTCGCGTTCGACCGTATGGATCGACCGAGGCAAAGCCCGCCGTTTAGAAGAAGGCTTCGGTGCCTTCGAAGATTGGCGCGACAAGGTTCTCGAAGAAGAAGAAAACGAACGCCACAAACTCGATCGCAAAATCGTGCGCGAAGATCAGTGGATGCACGGCGGCGTGACGGGGCGACGAAAACGCAACGTACGTCGCGTGCGCGAGTTAAAGGCGATGCGCAAAAGCGTGCGCGAACAACGCCACGTCCAAGGCAACGTCCGCTTCGATGCCGCCGAAGGCGGGCTGTCTGGCCGTCTCGTTGTCGAAACCAAAGCCGTATCGAAAAGTTACGGCGAAACACCCATCGTTAAAGATCTCTCATTGCGCGTCATGCGCGGCGATCGACTTGGGCTCGTTGGACCCAATGGTGCTGGCAAAACGACTATTTTGAAATTACTGACGGGCGCATTAGAGCCTGACGCCGGCACCATTCGCCTTGGCACGAACCTCGAACTCGTGGCACTTGATCAACGTCGCGACGAACTCGATCCGAATTGGACAGTCGCGCAGGCATTGACCGGCGGTCGTGGCGATCAAGTCGTCATCAATGGCAAGGCGCGCCACGTCGCCAGCTACATGAAAGACTTTTTATTCCAACCTGAGCAACGCCTGACACCGTTACGCGTTTTGTCAGGCGGCGAACGCGCACGCTTGATGCTGGCACGCGCGCTCGCCAAGCCATCGAACTTGCTCGTGCTCGATGAGCCGACCAACGATCTCGACCTCGAAACGCTGGACTTGATGCAAGAGCTGTTGGCCGATTATCCAGGCACGGTTTTGCTCGTCAGCCACGACCGCGATTTCCTAGATCGTGTCGTGACAAGTGTTCTAGCGCCTGACGCGAACGGGAAATGGACAGAATACGCTGGCGGCTATTCCGATATGCTGACCCAGCGCAAAGGCGACGCCATGAAAAAGGCATCGGCTGATCGCGATAGCGAAGACGACAATCGTGATGTGACCGATACCGTTCCAACCGCTTCGGCATCAACGCCAACAACGCGCAAACTATCTTTCAAAGACAAGCACGCGCTTGAAACATTGCCGGGTGAAATCAAGAAACTTGAGACGGAAATCGAACGGCTGGGTTCCATTTTGGCAGATACGGAACTCTTCGCACGCGATCGCAAGACCTTCGACGCGACGACGGCGAAATTGAATGCTGCGCAAGAAAAACTCGAAGCAGCAGAATTGCGCTGGTTGGAACTCGAAGAACTCCGCAGCGGCGTCGATGCGTGATGAAAAAACAAAAACGACGACCAGGTCACCCTGATCGCCGTTTGAAGCTCAACCGATGAGCCGACACCAATTAGATGACGTCGATTTCAGCTGGGAGGTAGCTGGTGACTTCGAGACCAACTTCCTGCTCGCGAACTTCAGGCTTCGACCAAATCTTCATAATTTCCTCCATAGAAGGTGAGTTGTTGAACTTCACCACAACGGTTAAATAGGGTGTCAGTTGCATAAGTACCAATCGATTTTACGAATATGATCCATAAGCAACCCTAATAACATTATAACATTTAGTCCCCGCCCGCCGCTTTAGTCATCGCAACCTCGGCCCATGGCCATCACTGCTTCGTCGCCCACTGATCTTTCACCTCATCGCACTTCTTGCCGATGAAATCGTTGATATCTTCAACCAGCGTGCCGGACAGAATATTCGCTGTGTTGTCGGCAGCCGTCGCGGTCCACAAAGCGCTCTTGATAAGTGTCGGCGCTTCGATCTTGCCCCAGTTGATTTCTGCGCTCTTCGCTTTGCCGTTCTCGAACATGACCTTGGGCGAAAAATCGAGTTTGATTTCGGTTGCAGGCTCTTTGTCGCGATTGACGACGCACGACACGGAATGTGGATCGAGCTGCAATTCCAGTTTCGGATCGCTCATCGCCTTCATGAGGTCGGCGCGTTTAAGATTGACCTTCGACGAGCAACGCACGCCTTCGTAAGGCCACGTCACTTTCAACTTCCCGACCAACTTATTGAGCTGCTCTTTGCGCCAGCTTTTGACGATGTCACATGAGATATCGCGACCCGTGGCCTGCTTTGAACGAAACGCCGAACAAATCTCGACCTTGCAAGCTTTGCGCCCGTCGCGTTCGGCTTTTTCTTCGGGAGTGAGCTGCGCGTCCGGACGATTATCACTCAAACTGACATCTGGCTTGGTATCTGCGGCAGGCTTGTCTTGTGCCGTAGCGGGACCTGCGGCAAACGCAGCGATCACGAGTAGAACTGCACACGATTTGAAAGTCGACATAGATGATCCCTCTGAATAACTAATGGTATCGGCTGGGTGCCCTGCCAGCCATGCTGCCCAAAACCACGGCGTGCTTGAGAACCAAAGCAGGACTAAGGCCACAGTTCGATATTTTAATCTCAGGCTCGTTGGAACGTGGGTTTTTTAAGGCCCTTCTCCAGACACATCGGTTTGAAAGGCGCTTGAACACGTCCCAAAAGCCCCCATATCCTGTTCAATCGCATGGGCCTCTCTTGAGGACATACGAGACGCTGGGCGGCCTTCGGGCGCTCATAAACTAGAAGGTCGCTTTTAAAGGACTTTCCGATGACACGCATGACCATGCTCTCCAACCCGCTCCTTTTGGGTTTTGAGGAGATTGAGCGCCTAATCGACCGAGCCGGAAAAGGTTCGTCCGACGGCTATCCCCCTTACAATATCGAGCGTTTAGCCAAACCCGCCATGAACGGCGCGTCAGAGTCAGATAGCGATCGCACCGATGTGTTGCGCATCACACTGGCCGTAGCTGGCTTCACGCGCGATCAGCTCGACATTACGTTGGAAGACAAGCAGCTCACCATTCGCGGAAAGCAGCAGGACGATAAGGCACGCGAGTACCTTTATCGAGGCATAGCGGCGCGGCAATTCACGCGCACGTTTGTGCTGGCTGATGGCATCGAAGTGCGAAACGCTGATCTATCCAACGGTTTGTTGTCAATTGATCTCATCCGTCTCGAACCGGAACGGCTCGTGCGACGTATCGATATCAATGGCAGCACGAAGTCACCTGGCGAACCCCAGCCATTTAAAAACCGGAGCTAGAGCGGTTTTTGCATCACAGCATTTTGTTTCGAATCGTCCGAGACTGGCTAGGCAGGAATTATTTTGGCAGCGCATCTCGAAATCGCGCGTTGCATCACCTACCTGCTTTAGCCCGACCTCATCGCGCAAGGAGGAAGAGCGTACATGACCTCTAAATCATCAGTCCGGCACAACACGCCGTCGCCGAATATGGCGTCGGTTATGAGTGAACTAGAACTTGCGCGTTTGGGTGGCGGCGAAGTTGCCTACATCAAAACGCTGTCGTCCGACCAAGCGACGCAAATGTTCCCGATGGTCGAAGGTTTGCCGACCGGCATTCCGCTATTCTCGCTGCATGCCGCAGACGGCACGCCCATCGCGTTGACCGACACGTTGCAGGCTGCCATTGGTCATGCCGAAGAAGGCGAACTTGAAATCGCAGCCTTGAACTGATCAATCCAGCTACTGACCAAACACAACGGAGCTACCCTCGGGTGGCTCCGTTTCGATGTCCAAGCTTTTATGTTCGGTAATGGGCGTACTGGCCGCGTGGCTTAAACCGCTCCAGATAGCCCGGCACGACAGCCGAAATGGCAACCGGCTCGGAAACCCCGAGCGCTTCTAGCGTACGCCCTTCCGCTTTGGCTTTGTCCGACACGATGTTATCGCGCTTCAACAGACGCACTTGATCGACGGTAATCGGTCGTAAGGCATTGGGAAGCGGCCACGTTGCCAGCGCTTGCAACTTCGCCAACCAAAACGGCATCGGCAAATACGCCCGGCGGCGATCAGTATATTCTAGCGTCAAATCCAATAATTCGCGGAAGGTCAGCACTTGCGGACCGCCGATCTCATAGATGGAGCCGCGCTTGCCAGCGCCGTTGATGGAATGAACCACGGCCTGCGCGAGGTCGCCAACATAAACCGGCTGAAATTTGGTTCTCCCGCCGCCAATCAACGGCAGCGCCGGACTGACACGCGCCAGTGCTGCAAAGCGATTGAAAAACTCGTCCTCGGGTCCAAACACGATGGAAGGTCTCAAGGTGATCGCACCGAGAAACTCTTTCATGATCGACAGCTCGCCTTCAGCTTTCGTTCGCGCATACGTGGACGGCGATTCTAAATCTGCCCCGATAGCGGAAATATGGATGAGATGCTGAGCATCCGAGACCCGCGCTGCTTTAGCGACCGCGCGCGCGCCAGATGCATGGACCGCCTCAAACGATTGCGCACCGACAGGAGCCAGAATGCCGACCGCATTGACGACCGCGAATGCCCCCTCCGTCGCCTTGGCAACCGAGTCTGGAAATCTCAAATTCGCCTGAACGGCATGAATTTGCCCGACCGCGCCCATGGGTTGCAGATAACCCGCAAGATCGGGCCGCCGCACCGCCGCGCGCACGCGATAGCCGTCCTTTGCCAAAGCGCTGACGATATGCCGACCAACAAACCCCGAGCCGCCAAACACCGTCACTAGCTTGCCATTGCCCGCCATCGTGCTGTCCCGCCCTCAGTTGCTTGTCCGTCAAAGATATCGGCTGCTTTCGAATAGCCTACGAGTGATGTACCGAGCCGGATGGCAGCTGTGAAGCGTGGCTGATCGGCGCCGATATGAGATCATGCCGATTGGGCGTCTCGGCGCAATTGACTTCGGCGCAGCCCCACTTTACCTGAACACGTTCCTGACAAGCCCAGATGGCGGAATTGGTAGACGCACTGCTTTCAGGTAGCAGCGCTCGCAAGGGCGTGGAGGTTCGAGTCCTCTTCTGGGCACCACTAAGATTTTCCACAGTCACGGGCGTCTTGCCCTTTACTTTCAGGATGCGAATGGCCTCCGCAGCGCAGACAAGCCCGGTCATTAAGTTGCATCATGGCGATCTTCCCGCCGGCTTGAAATTTCCCCGTGGCGTGGCCATCGACACAGAAACGCTGGGCCTTAATCCGCACCGCGACCGGTTGTGCTTGGCGCAATTGTCAGGCGGCGACAATTTCGTCCATCTCGTCAAATTCGACGGCGACACTTACAACGCCCCAAGATTGAAAGCCCTTTTGAAAGATCCAAAAACTGAAAAGATCTTTCACTTCGCCCGCTTCGACATAGCCGTGCTGGAAAAATATCTCGACGTTGAAACGGCGCCGATCTACTGCACAAAAATTGCTTCAAAACTTGTGCGCACCTACACCGACCGCCACGGATTGAAAGACCTGTGCGCAGAGCTGCTCGGCATTGAGCTGTCGAAACAGCAGCAATCATCCGATTGGGGCGCTAAAGAGCTGTCGCAAAGCCAACTCGCCTACGCTGCATCGGATGTGTTGCATCTCCACAAGCTCAAAGCAAAGCTGGATGAGATGCTGGATCGCGAGGGCCGTACCGAGTACGCTCAGGCCGCGTTCGCATTTTTAGCCACTCGCGCGAAGTTGGACCTAGCGGGCTTTGCCGAGCAGGATATCTTCTCGCATTGATGGCGCGACGCAGAAAACAGCCGATATTTTATGTTGATGGTCGAAAACGGCGCCAGAAAAAGCAACAAATGCAAGACCGGCCGCATTTGGTCCCAAAGTTTCCCCATTTCGTGTCAATGGTCGAGCTTGGACATTCAGGGGATTTGATTGTGATAGGCGGGCATGGCGAGCGCGAGTGACACTTCCGTCACGTCCGGCAGGGACCGCACGGCTGGCAAAGGTATCGTTTTGGCGGGCGACAGAACCGCGAGCCGACACGTTGCCCGACGACATTCCAAGGGCGTGCGCATCCTCAAATTCGCGTTGCCGATAACAGCAATAGCAGCAGTGTCGGTTTACGGCCTCTCCATCATGCAAACGGCCGGGTGGGGCACCAGCATGCCCGAACTCGCCATGCCACAAATCCTGCCCGAAAATCTCGCGATGGAGAACCCGCATTACGAAGGCTTCAATGCCGACGGTGGTCGCTATTGGGTTCGCGCCGCGCGCGCCAAACAAGATCTCAAAGCGATGAACGTCATCACGCTGGAAGGGATAACTGGCGAGTTGACCGATGCTCAGAAATTGAAAACCGTGATCGCAGCCGCACGCGGTGCCTTCGATAACAAATCCAACAAGCTTGAGCTATTCGACAACATCGACATCAGCGGCGACAATGAACTCAAAGCGCAACTGACCCGCGCTTCGGTGAATACCAAAGACGGCATCATCACCTCGGACCAACCGGTGAACGTGTCGATGGCTGCGGGTAAAATTAGCGCCAACCAAATGACCATTCGTCAAAAGGTCAAGGAATACACGTTTATCGATAACGTGCAGACTGAGATCAAATCGCGCGCGTCTAACGCGTCTCCGAACCAAAATCCTGACGCCACAAAATCAGCGCCGAAACTATTCGGCAGCTCGAATGAGCCGGTGAACATCACGGCCAATCGTCTCGATATTAACGACGCCACCAAAGTCGCCACGTTCTCAGGCAGCGTCACAGCCGTTCAAGGCCCCGCCTCGCTGACCGCGCCAGAGCTTGAAGTGACCTATGAAGGCAGCGCCACGACATCCGGCAAAGCAGAGGCATCCGACAACAACGGCAAACTCAAGCGCCTCGTCGCACAAAGTCCGGTGGAGTTGCGCCAAGGCGAAAACGACGTTGTGACAGGTCAAACGGCCGATTTCGACGCCGTCACGCAGAAGGCGGTCATTGATGGTGACGTCGTCATGACACAAGCACCTGACCGACGTGCGGTCGGCGACCGTGCCGAATTCGATCAAACCGCCGACAGCATTCTGCTGACCGGCACCGTCAATCTCACGCAAGGCGAAAACGAACTGCGCGGCAGTCGCCTGCTGTTCTACCGTGCGACCGGCAAAATGCAGCTCACAGCTCCTAGCGCGACCGGTGGCACGGGAAGGATATTCGCGCGCTTCAAACAACCTGCCGGTAAATCTGCCGACACATCTACAGCGCCTGCCGAGGATATCAAACGCCAAGGCATTGCGTTCGGTGCCACATTCAAGACGAACCCCGGTGCGCCCGTCAGCGTCGAAGCCGCCAAGCTCGATGTCGATGATACAGCGAAACAAGCTGTATTCACGGGTGACGTGCGCGCCGTGCAAGGTGATTTCATCATTCGTTCGGGAACGCTGTCGGCGGCATACGCTGGATCTGCTGGTCTCAGTGGCACGGCGGCTCCAGAGCCTAGCAAACAAGGTGCTGCCCAAATCAGTCGCATGAAAGCCCGCGACAAAGTGCAGATCACGTCTAACGATGGTCAAACAGCCACCGGCGATTGGGCCGACTTCGACGTGAAAGCCAACACCGCGACGCTCGGTGGCAATGTTGTTTTGACCCAAGGCAAAAACATTGTCCGCGGCACGAAACTCGTGATTGATATGACGACCGGCGAAAGCGTGATCAAAACGGAAGCTGGGACCGGCGCGGCAGGCGGCACCGCAATATCGAGCGGTGGACCCGACGGCGCAGGTGCCGTGACATCGGGGCGACCAAGTGCTGTCTTTTTTCCCGGTGACCTGAAAGCCAAATCCGGTGCAAAGTCAGAAAAGAAATCTGCCGCCGATGGCTGGCAACAGCGTAATACTGAGTGAACGTCGCACAAAACGATCGAAGATCATCACCGAGAAAGATACGACGTCTAGTTCTGTACCTTCCGTCGACGAGGACATTGCGTGTTTAAGGCTCTTCCCTTCGGTATAAAATTAAATGGCCGCAGCGCAGGCGCGCCACACATCGCCGCTCCAACAAGAGCCAACGGTCGCAGCCGTGATGCGACAACCATCGACGACCCCCACGCTGTTGGCGCCGAAGGCTGGCTGACCGCCTACGACATCAAGAAATCCTATCGCAAACGCATGGTTGTCAAAGGTGTGAGCCTTGCCGTGGGACGGGGAGAATCCGTCGGGCTTCTCGGACCCAACGGCGCCGGCAAGACAACTGTCTTTTATATGATTACCGGACTGGTCCCCTCCGATGCCGGGCGCATCACCATGGACGGTGAGAATGTGACAACTCTGCCGATGTATCAGCGCGCACGCCTCGGCATTGGCTATCTACCGCAGGAAGCTTCTATTTTCCGAGGCATGACGGTCGAGCAGAATATCATGTCGATCCTGGAATTGGTCGAACCCAATAAAAAGGAGCGCAAAGAGCAACTCGAAAGCCTTTTGGAAGAATTTTCTATTACGCGCCTGCGCAAATCCCCGGCCATGGCTTTATCCGGAGGCGAGCGGCGACGCTGCGAAATTGCCCGTGCTTTGGCCTCCAGACCCTCATTTATGTTGCTGGACGAACCATTTGCCGGCATCGACCCGATTGCCGTCGGCGACATTCAGCAGCTTGTCCGCCACTTGACCGAGCGCGGGATTGGAGTGCTGATTACCGATCATAACGTTCGCGAAACATTAAGCCTCATCGACCGCGCCTATATCATCTATGATGGTCAAGTTCTGACACAGGGTAAGCCTTCGGAAATCATAGCCAATGAAGATGTGCGTCGGGTCTATTTGGGTGACATGTTCGTTAATACGCGTTGATTACATCTGCCGACTGAGACGTTACGACGGAGCAGTAGGTTAGCGCATGGCGCTCTCAGCCAAATTAGAAATGAGACAAGGCCAGCAGCTGGTGATGACACCACAGCTGCAACAGGCCATTCGTCTTTTGCAACTCTCAAACATGGAATTGACCGAGTTCGTGGACGCCGAACTCGAACGCAACCCGCTGCTCGAACGCGAAGAAAACAGCAGCGCCCCCAAAATAGCTGACGAAGTCATGGCAGAAAGTCCTGGCATCGAACGCAGTGAAGGTGCCGACGATTCATGGCTTGATTTGCGCAAGCCGGTCGAAGACCACGCAGGCGCATTGGATGCAGATTTCGGCAACGTCTTTCAAGAACCAGGAACCGGCGAACCGCTCGGCGGCGCGATGACGGGAATGAGTTGGGCAGGCGTCACCCAACGCATGCACTCGGGCTATGAAGATGATCAAAATCTCGAGTCCTATGTTGCCAGTGAACTATCGCTGCGCGATCACCTCAGCGCACAGTTGCCGCTGGCAATCGCCGGCAACATCGAGCGCATGATCGGCAGATACCTCGTCGATCTTGTGGACGAAGCTGGCTACATCCCGGCAAACCTGGAGACGCTCGCCAATCGTCTGGGTGCGCCATTGGAACTGGTAGAGAGCGTACTGACAAAATTACAAACCTTCGACCCGCCTGGAATTTTTGCCCGATCGTTGTCGGAGTGCTTAGCGCTTCAGCTCAAAGAGCAAAATCGCTACGACCCATTGATGGCGGGCCTGCTTGCCAACCTTGATCTTCTCGCCAACCGCAATCTAGCGGGTCTGAAGAAGGTCGTGGGTTGCGACATGGATGAGTTGGTCGATATGATTCAAGAAATCAAACGGCTCAATCCGAAACCAGGCCTAAAATTTGGCGCCGTGCAAATGCAGCCGGTTGTGCCTGACGTCATCGTACGCGCGGCTTCCGACGGCGGCTGGCATGTCGAACTCAACAGCGACACGCTTCCCCGCGTGCTTGTCAATCGCAGCTATTACACGCGAATTTCAAAATCCTCTGTCAGCGATAAAGACAAGGGCTATTTGTTTGAATGTTTGCAAACTGCAAATTGGCTCGTAAAAAGTTTAGACCAGCGCGCGCGCACGATTTTGAAAGTCGCCGAGCAAATCGTGCGCCAACAAGACAGCTTCTTCATGTATGGCGTTCAGCATCTGCGGCCACTGAACTTGCGCACCATTGCCGATGCGATCTCGATGCATGAATCGACCGTCTCTCGTGTGACATCGAATAAGTACATCGCGACGCCACGCGGAATTTTCGAACTGAAATACTTTTTCACCTCCGCCATTCAGTCTGCTGATGACGGCGAAGCACATTCATCTGAATCGGTGCGCTTCCGCATCAAGCAACTAATTGATGCCGAACAGGCCACCGACGTATTGTCTGACGACCAACTTGTTGACCGGCTGAAAACCGAAGGCGTGGATATCGCGCGCCGAACCGTTGCAAAATATCGTGAAGCCATGCGTATTCCATCGTCTGTCCAGCGTCGCCGAGACAAGCGACTTGTGGAACGACTTGGCGGCACTCTGTAACAACCGTCTCGCTCGTAACCTTATGATAAAAATAGTTTTTATTACACTACCATAAGCTATCCGTGATTTGACAGCGCTCACCATATTCCCTAACGCTAGTGACATGGTACGTGGCAGAATGAGGGTCGATGATATGATCCAAGGTCGAGATGACACGACGCTCTATGGCATCGATTGGTCATCGCAAGCGAGCCCATCATATCCAACATCGACACCGCCGTGACAAACCGATCATAATGTTTGATTGGTAATCCCTCAAAGGGTGCTTTCACCGCTTTCTCTCAATTAGGCAATCACATGACCATTCAAGTCACTGGAAAAAACGTTGATGCTGGCGATGCCTATCAAGCCTATGCAAGCGACAAAATCCGCGCTGTGATTCAAAAATATATAGGCCATGACGTCGACAGCCACGTTCGCTTAGAAAAAGAACGCGGACTATTTAAAACATCCTGCTCTGTAAAACTCGCAAGCGGCCTGTTGCTCGAAGCCCATGGCGAAGGCGGAGACGCATACGCCAGTGCCGACGAAGCCGTCCATCGTCTAGAAACACGCGTGCGACGCTATAAGGGCCGTCTGAAAAGCCATACTAATGGCTCGACATCTGCACGCCGCAAAGGCAGTTTCGATGCACGCGATTTTGTCGTCAGCGTAGCGGAAACCGACCATTCAGACCACGTCGATGCCCACCCCCTCATCATTGCAGAAACAGCGCGCAATATTGGGGAACTAACAGTCAGCGAAGCCGTTATGCAGCTTGACCTTTCTGAAGCCCCATTTCTCATTTTCAAGAATGCAGCACATGGCAGCCTCAATGTGGTGTACCGGCGTCAAGATGGACATATCGGCTGGGTTGACGCCGATCAATCGGGAACAGGAAAATTAAATGGCGCTTCCGCTGCGAGTATGAGTTAAGGAGCGGCTGACGAACATCAGCTTCAACAACTTGCTCGGCATGCCATCTCAGCATTTTTATACATCATCGAAGAACTTATGAACTGGATGAGACGATCATGAATCTCGGGGATCTCCTCGCCAAGAACGGCGTTATTGCAGACCTCAAGGCCGGCGATAAAAAGCAGGCGCTTCAAGAACTCGCCAATCGAGCAAGCGAAGCAACCGGGGTCAGCGCACACGATGTGTTCAATGCACTGCTACAACGGGAACGCTTGAGTTCAACGAGCCTTGGTCGTGGAATTGCGATCCCGCACGTGAAGCTCAAGGGTGTCAATGCTATCACCTGCATCTTTGCCAAGCTCGATCGTGCCATCCCATTCGATAGCCACGATGGCGAACCCGTCGACGTATTGTTTTTTCTACTCGCACCAGAAGATGCTGGGGGCGACCATCTCAAAGCTTTGGCGCGCATTTCGCGATTAGTGCGTGACCCAGCCACACTTGAACGACTGCGATCAGCCAAAGACGCAGACAGCCTGCGCACCGTATTGACAGCGCCTGTCACGTCGCACGCCGCTTAAAAGCAAGCTTTTCCAATAGTGCAGGGGCCGCAATCAAACGGCCCCTGTAAATGCAAGCAGGCCAATGGCTCCGACGACAATGCGCCACCAGCCAAAGAACGAAAGTCCTCGTGCAGAAATAAAATCAAGCACGAAACGCACCACGAGGACGCCTGCTATAAATGCCGCAATGAACCCGACCACAATGTTCTGCATATCCGCAGGCGTTAGAATGGCATGGTTCTTATATAAATCATAAGCGAATGCCCCTGCCATTGTCGGGATCGCCAGGAAAAAAGAAAACTCCGCTGCAATGCGTTTGTCGGCACCTAGAAATAGAGCGCCCACAATTGTTGAGCCTGAACGCGACACCCCAGGAATAAGCGCGAGGCATTGGCACAAACCAATTTTAAAGGCCGTGCTTGGCGGAATATCCATAACATCGTGGTAGCGCTGCTCGAACTGCATCCGATCGACGATGATCAAGATGATGCCACCAATAATCAACGACAAACAAATGATGGTCGGAGATTCAAAAAGAATTTCCTTGATCATCTTGTGCCCAAGTGCGCCAAGCAGTGCCGATGGAATGAAAGCCACCAAGACGGCCAAGACAAACATTTGCGTGCGCCGATCGCTCGGTAGATCGACGACCATCTTCCACAGCTTGGCAGCATAAACGCTCAATAAAGCCAGGATCGCTCCGAGCTGGATGAGGACTTCGAACGTACGACCCGGAGAGGAAACACCAAGAGCACGCTCAGCCAACAATAGATGTGCCGTTGAGGAGACCGGCAAATACTCGGTCAGCCCTTCGACCAAACCGAGCAAAATCGCATGCCAGGTTTCCATGAAATTCCATCCCCGTTGAGACGTCGCTGAAAGTGACGCAAGATGTATCGATGCGTTAACAGAATTCGCAGCGATGCCATAGTCGTGCGGTTCTAGGGCATTTAGCCCACACAGCCCTCGAATTGCCGCCACGAACCGTATATTGCAACGCTATGAACACGGAGTGAAAATCATGGCTGTGCGGCTCATACAATTTCGACTGTGCCCACGCTCGCGATCCGTGCGCCTCGCGCTCGCAGAGCTTGGGCACGAGGTCATATTATCCGATGAAAATCCATGGGATTGGCGTCAAGGCTTTTTAGCGAAAAACCCAGCCGGTGAGTTTCCGGTTATTGAATTCGAGGACGGATTAAGTCTCGCTGGAGCGTACGCGATATCGGAATATCTCGCCGAAAGACCAGCGCCTGCTGCGACATTAGGTCAGTCACGCGCGCCCGAGTTATTTCCGGGAGATCGCGAGGATCGCGCTGAGGTCCGACGCCTTGTTGACTGGTTCCATGGCAAGTTCGACCGTGAAGTGACGCGCGAATTATTGTTTGAAAAAGTTTACCAACGCATGAGACCGACCGGAAATTCCCCACCAGATGCCGACGTATTGCGCTCCGTACGCGCAAATTTGCGCTACCATCTTTCCTATATCGCATATCTCTCGGAATCGCGTCGCTGGCTAGCAGGCGATGAATTAAGTTTCGCCGATCTCGCCGCTGCGGCACAACTTTCAACCGTCGACTATTTAGATGAATTGCCGTGGCGCGATAACCCAAGTGTTCAGGCATGGTATCAGCGCGTAAAATCACGTCCGTCCTTCCGCTCACTGTTGACTGACAAAGTGCCGGGCATGACACCACCAACCTGTTATGCAGATCTAGATTTCTGAGATCGAAGTATGAATGGCTAGATGGCAAAATCACCTGCAGGTTCCCAATCGTTGAAGGCTTTATTAAGTAGCCATGCACTGGAGCTCGGTCTTGATGCTATTGGCGTCACAAGGCTTGGCAATTCAAGCCAAACGGGCGCACGCCTTTTCGAGTTTCTCAACGCTGGACATCACGGCGACATGGATTGGATGGCATCCTCAGCAGATCGCCGCGCCGATCCACTGATACTCTGGCCGCAAGCGCGCAGCGCGATATTGGTTGGTTTGTCTTACGCCCCGGCCTCCGATCCGATGGCGGCACTCGAATACAAACACCGCGCTAACATTTCAGCATACGCAAAAGGTCGCGACTATCACGATGTCCTGAAAAGCAAGATCAAACAACTCGCTTTGAATTTCGCACAAGCATCCGGTGCCGAAGTCAAAGTTTTCGTGGACACTGCCCCGCTCATGGAAAAGCCTCTGGCGGCTACTGCTGGCCTAGGGTGGCAAGGCAAACACACCAATCTCGTTTCGCGTGATCATGGCTCATGGCTATTCCTCGGCGCAATTCTGACAACGGCTGACTTGCAACCCGATGTCGGCGAATTTGATCACTGCGGCTCATGCCGCCGCTGTCTCGACGTGTGCCCAACCGATGCGTTTCCAGCGCCTTATCAACTTGATGCACGCCGCTGTCTCGCCTATCTGACCATCGAACATAAGGGCCATGTTCCCAGGCAGTTTCGCAAACCCCTCGGCAACCGCGTATTTGGCTGCGATGACTGCTTGGCCGTGTGCCCGTGGAACAAATTTGCCAGCGCCTCACGCGAAGCCCAATTTGCCGCGCGCGACGCGACGGATAACCCACCCCTCAAAGAACTTCTCGAACTCGACGATCAAGCATTTCGCGCACGCTTTGCCGGCACACCTGTCAAACGCACAGGACGCAATCGCATAGTGCGCAACACGCTCATCGCTGCAGGCAATTCACAAGACCAAACTCTATTGTCAGATATCACGCGACTGCTGAGCGACGACTCATCCCTGGTCCGCGCAGCCGCCATATGGGCAACAATGCAACTGACCGAGAGCGATGAATTCGCGATGATGCGCGAGCATCACGAACATCGCGAACATGACAAGGACGTCGCCAGCGAATGGCGTGTCGGTTACGAGGAACACATCGCATGAGCCACCTATTTTGTTTTGGCTTTGGCTATTGCGCCAGCTATGTCGCTCAACGATTGGCGATGCGCGGCTGGACGATCTCCGGCACCGCAACGCGGGATGCCGGAGTCGCCGAAATCAATGGGCGTGGCTATCGAGGCTACCTCTTCGACGGCAAGCGACCAAACCCCGATGTCGCAGGCGCGCTGACACAGGCGACTCACATACTGCTTTCAATCCCGCCTGAAGAATATGGTGACCCGGCAGTGCGCGTACACGGCTCGGACATTGCAAGCAGCTCTTCAATCCAATGGATTGGCTACTTTTCGACCGTGGGCGTCTATGGCGATTCCGCTGGCGGCTGGATTGATGAGACGACAATGCCACGTCCGGGTTCCGAGCGTGGACAACGGCGCCTAAAAGCCGAAAACGAATGGCTGGAACTCGGGTGCAATACCAATAAGTGCGTGATGATTTTTCGCCTGCCGGGCATTTACGGCCCTGGGCGCAGCACACTCGATGACTTACGCAATGGCACAGCGCGACGCATCGTTAAACCCGGTCAAGTTTTCAATCGAATTCATGTCCAGGACATCGCCAGCGCGGTGGAAGCTGCAGTTGACCATCCTTCGCCCGGTCGGGCCTTTAACATCACCGATGATGAACCAAGCCCACCACAAGATGTCGTCGCATATGCTGCGTCACTTCTCGGTGTTCCACCGCCACCTGAATTGGATTTCGCAACTGCGAAATTATCCCCTATGGGTCAAAGCTTTTATTCGGAGAACAAGCGCATTGCGAACGCACGCATGAAAGCGGAGCTTGGTGTACAATTGCAATTTCCCTCTTATCGGGAAGGTCTAAAAGACATCGCAGGGCGCCAAAACTAATGCAGATAGACGGTTATTCACGAAGCAGTCATCAGACATCCGCGATTCCGCCAGAATGACGACTGAAAGTCTGTTCCAACACGTCAAATCGAATATGGCGCAGCAAACCTTAGAGTTGCACAGGTCACATCATGTCAACACCATCGAGGCTGCGCCGCACCTGTTTCACAATGGCTCTATCAATGGTCTTAGTCGCTCATGCACAAGCCGCTGACACTGTAAACTCTCAGCCTGATCCCGCCCATACTATGGCACAGAAATTTGCAGAGCCTTCGCGGACAGCACAGGCGACAGCACCATCTCAGCCGAAAACGAAAATTGAGCGTCCAAGTTTAGATTATGAAATGGAAATGCTGCGTCGCGCGCGCGTCGAAGCCGAAGAGCGCAAAACGATCACCAATCCCATGCCGGTAAATCCCATCGCCGATGCAAAAAGGAGCGTTGGTGAACCCACCAAAACGTTTTCGCTGACGAACCGAACGCCGCAAGTGATGCATATGGATCAAAAATCCATACATGCTGCCAATGAGCTCCCAGCTGAACCGGCAAAATCTAACGCGCCGTCACCAACACCAACGGCGCTTCCTAATTCTGCAGAAAAAGTCTCGCCAGACAAATCCACCGTTCCTAAAGTCCAGGCAAATGCGACACGGGCAACGTTGCTTTTAGTAATGGACGAAAACTTCGACACGACCAAATCGACACCCGATCCTATCCTTTGCTTAGGCGACACATGTCATGTGTCTTCAGGATTTGAGCGCGCCGCCGTCAATATCGAACGCAAAGATACCAAGGCGCTAACGAATTCGCGCGCAGCCTCAGCAAATTCTTGCATGGGCCATTCAGCATGCGTATTCCGGGACGTGCCTATTCCCGAAGATGCCATCGTCGAAGTAATAGATCTTGGCAGCCCTAATAAATTTGAAAGCCACAACGGCTATAGCGCTGAAGTTGATCGCAGTTGCAAAGCGAACAATAAGATATTGAGCTGCGAAAACCCGTTATCGACCTCTACGTTCCGAGTGTGGATTGTACCCGAAGATACAGCGAAATCTGCAGGCGCAGCAGCCCTCGAAACAGCGATTGTCGAAGGTCTGCCACACATGAACGTCTCACGCGCTGAAGATAAGTAAGTGCATAAAATTATAGCGCTACAATTTTAGCGACTGCCGCATAGAGCTTTTCCAGATCTTCCGGGCGAGAAAGCCGATGTTGCCCGTCCGCGATCTCAATCAATTCTATACTTGAACCCTGAAGAAATTGGACAAGCTCACGCGTATGTGTCGCTGGCACATCTGGATCTAGCAAACCTTGTAGAATGATAACCGGACAGCCTGGATCGAACGGCTTGCGCGCGAGCAAATGCCGACGCCCATCCTCGATCAAGTTCCGCGTGATGGTGTAAGGTTCAGAATAGGCCGATGGCCGTTTGTGAAATCCGAGTTCGAGAATATCGCGTCGCGCTGCCTCGGGAAATTTCTTCCACATGAGTTCTTCGGTCATGTCCCAAGCCGGCGCAATCAATATTAATCCTTTGATACGTTTCGCTTGCTCTGACGCTTCGCGATGTAAACTCTTGAGCAGAAGAAGCGCAATGTGCCCACCCATACTGGAGCCGATGATGACCTGAGGCCCGCTCGTGATTTGCGTAAATACCGTGCGCGCCTCTTCGAGCCATCGCCCTATCGTGCCGTCGGTCAATATGCCGTCAGATGAACCATGACCTGAGTAATCAAATCGCGTGCATTCCAGATCATGCCGTTGTGCATAATCCGCCAAAGCAGCAGCTTTGGTTGACGCCATGTCAGACATAAACCCGGACAACCAAAATATGCCAACGCGATTAGCTGTAGATGCGGCATCATGGTTGTAGGCAATGTCGCGCGCGTCTACGCCCAGTCCCACGCTCAGGAATTGCGGTTCTTGCATTGCCACTTTATAGACCTTCGCTAATAGGCAGTAGCGCCCAATAGATCGCTTTGAGAGATTGCATTGACTGTGCCCCACCGCATGACCGTGCTGCAAGTCATTCCGCGCATGCGCGCAGGTGGAGCCGAACTCGGATGTTTACAGATCGCCACCGCTCTGACCAAGGCAGGACATAGAGCGATCGTAGTCTCAGAAGGCGGTCAATTGGTATCCCAACTCGCTCAAGCAGGCGCCGAACACATCGTGTTACCGGTTGCAGCTAAAGGCCCGATTGCGCTCCTTAGAAATGCGCGCAGCCTCGCCGATATCATACGCCGAGAGAAGGTATCAATCATTCACGCACGTAGCCGCGCGCCCGCTTGGAGTGCGTTGTCGGCTGCACGAAGCACAAAAATTCCGTTCGTCACAACCTACCATTCTGAATATTCCGAACGCGGTCGCATCAAGAACTTCTATAACAGTGTCATGGCCCGCAGCGACACGGTGATAGCGGTTTCAGATTATATGGCACATTTGATCCGCACGCGGTATCAGACACCAGAAGATCGCATTGCCATCATTCATCGCGCATTTGACGGAGAAATTTTTAATCCCGTTACGCTCACGATAGATCGCATCGACGCCGTTCGCCAACAACTCGGTGCTGACGGTACAAAGCCAGTGCTACTGCTCGCTGGACGCATCACGCCGCGCAAAGCCCAGCACCATCTCGTCGAAGCGCTCGGTATTTTGAAGCAACGCGGATTTAAAGAATTCATTTGTGTATTGGCCGGTGAAATCGAAAAGCCAGATTTCAAAAAAGAGCTTGAATCGCAGGCCGCAAAATTAGGTGTTGCGAACTGGTTGCGTTTCCCCGGGCACGTCAAAGATATGGCGGCCGCTTACGCCATCACAGACATTTCGCTCAATATATCTGAGCAGGAAGGATTGCCGCGCGTCGCGATCGAGGCGCAAGCCATGGGCGTCCCCATGATCGTTTCAGACACCGGGCCAGGTCGCGAGGTGGCATTGACCGCTCCGGATGTAGCACCAGAAAATGCATCAGGACTTCGCGTTCCTTTTGCCAACCCTCAAGCGGTCGCTGATGCCATCGAAACGATGCTGTCTTGGACGCCAGCGGAACGAAAAGCATGTGGCGCACGCGGGTCTTCGCACGTTCGCGCCCGCTTTACCCTAGACCAGCTAACAAGCAAAACACTCGAAGTTTACAAGCGTGTGCTTGAGCCAAGCATACGCATTAAGCATTGATCGAAAATTGCATTTTTCACTTTTGCTGTGAAGCTATTGAGCAAAATACTTATTAGGGCAGATTCCCAACTAAATTTACATGTTAGAGCATCACTAAACTGCGGCTAGAAGTCGAGCAAAATCAGGTATATATGCTAGATCAAGGCCGTAAGCTTCAGTCAATCGACAGGAATACGGCTGCCAATTTTCCAGGTATATCCACTCATGAGCGATAGAGCCGACATAATTGAGTTGCGTGATTTATCCGATTGGATCGTGATTGGATTCTTTACTCCTAACTATCGTCCAATGGCTGAAGCTTTTGCAAAGTCACTGAGCAGTCAAAACCACCCGCACCATTTATTCGCCGTTGAAAATTCGGGCACATGGTCAAACGTGACAATGCTGAAACCGACAGTGATCCTCAACGCTATGGATCACTATCCTAATAAATCACTCATTCTAATGGACGTCGATTGCATCGTAAATGGATCGCTCCACGAACTCGCACAATTTCAACCTAATGCGGATGTGTCTTGCTACACCACATTGACAATGAAGCAACTTCGGAGACATCGCCAAAATTTTTCTCTGAGCTCGCGAGTCATGCTGATAAGACCAACGCATGGCGCAAGAGATTTCATGATTAAATGGCGCGAGGCGTGTGACGAAAGACCTTGGATGTATGGTGCGGAACGCAATCTAGTATTAGCCTTTTCCCGTGCCATCGGGGTATCGTTTTCACCTCTATCAATAACATACTCGGGTCGTGAAGTTGGAACCAAGAAGGCCACAAACGCAATCATCACACATAAAAGCGCAGTGAAGACGTTCCAAGAGAACACATCGATGACTGCTCGCGCGCTGAACAGAGCATCCCGCCTTTTTGTATTCAAGTGAGCAAAATCATAGTGCACTTCGCTCGCATTCGACATCATCACAACCGAGATTATTAGAATGACGCAAACAGTTATCTGCATCAAATGGGGAACTCTGTACGGAATAGACTACTTGAATCGACTTGCATCTATGGTGCAACGGAATACAAAGCGCCCGACGCGTTTGGTATGTTTCACAGACGATGGCAAAGGCGCTGATCCATCTATCGAGATCGCGCCTCTCCCGCCGATCAACCTGCCACAATTAAGAAAAGTCTCTCCTTGGCGCAAAGTTTCACTGTGGCAATTCCCACTGCATGATTTAACTGGTGACGTTCTGTTCCTGGATCTCGATATCGTTATAACCGGATCGATTGACGAATTATTCGATTATGAACCCGGAAGGTTTTGTATCGCTAAAAACTGGACTCAGCCCGATGGGAATATCGGCAATACTTCAGTCTATCGGTTCCCAGTTGGAAAGATGACTTATATCTTCGATGAATTCGCCCGTAACGGCCAAACCATCGTCGACACTTTTCCAAATTCACAAACATTCATTTCGACCACGGCCAAGGAAATGACTTTCTTTCCTCCGGAGTGGTGTGTCAGCTTTAAACACACGCTGATGCCAACTTGGCCATTGAATTTTCTAGTTGTGCCCCCACTGCCGCATCAAACAAAGGTCGTTGCTTTCACCGGTAATCCCAACCCTCATGAAGCGCGTGACGGTATCTGGCCGGTCAACGCCGCCTGGAAGAAATTGTATAAACATGTTCGCCCAACGCCTTGGATTGCCGAACATTGGCGCTAGTGATCTTTGCACCGCCAGGCTGGGAAAAGTCATAAAATTTGTGTTCTATTCACCTCGCCCATCAAAAAAGCCTCGGATTAGGTGCCATATCGCGTAAGCCGACGCTTGACTTCATCGTTCTTTCCTCCGCATCTTCCCACCGGCTTCGGATGACGTGCGAGTTTTCCCGAACCCATTTTTGAAACGACATAAGGAGACTTTACCATCCGCAAACCTATGCGCCCCGAGCCACAGAGCCGGGAACAATCCGGGCCCCGCATTAACGATCAAATTCGGGCCCGAGAAGTCCGCTTAATCGACGAGACGGGACAGAACGTCGGTGTCGTTGCAAAGTTTGATGCCATTGCTCGCGCTGAAGAGGCAGGCCTCGACCTCGTCGAGATCTCACCGGACGCTGAGCCGCCGGTCTGCAAAATTCTTGATTTTGGAAAGTTTAAGTTCCAGGAGCAGAAGAAGGCTGCAGAGGCTCGAAAAAATCAAAAAATCGTCGAACTCAAAGAAATCAAGATGCGCCCTGGCATCGACGATCATGACTACGACGTAAAGATGCGCGCCATTCGCCGTTTCTTTGAAGAGGGCGATAAGGTCAAAGTGACGTTGCGGTTCCGCGGCCGAGAAATGGCGCATTCACAGCTAGGCATGGCTGTGCTTCAGCGCGTCAAGGCAGATACCGAGCCAATCGCGAAAGTCGAAAGCGAACCACGTTTCGAGGGCAAACAAATGGTTATGGTATTGGCCCCAAAGTAGCTATTTTGACTGCACTGGACTAATTCAACTAAAATTCAAACGCCGCGCTTGGTTAAGACCTGCGCGGCGATTTTATTTACACTCGTCTCGTTTTAACTTCACTAAACACAAAACTTGGGATGATAGTAAGGGCAATATCACGGGCAAAAGGTCGGCAAGGAGCTTGAGCTATAATGCCGGATGATAACGTCTTCGATTTTGCAAAACTCGATCAGCTTAGCGCGCCGACACATAGTTTTGATGCAGGCGAGCGCATTTTCCTCGAAAACCAAACCGGAGCGGCCATGTTCATGGTCCGCACTGGCCGAGTCGATGTGATTACCTATGGAACTGTGCTCGAAAACATCCGCACTGGCGGCGTGTTTGGCGAAATGTCATTGATTGACGATGGCCCTCGCAGCGCAGCAGCAATCGCTGCCGAACCAACGGACGTTGTCGTAATCGATAAGCCGACCTTCCTCGCAATTATCCGCTCAGACCCAGAATTTGCGCTTTACATCATGCGTCTGTTAACGACCCGCATTCGCCGCATGAACCAACAAATCTAAGTCTCTGGAATTGCCATCATCAAAAGCTAGAAGCAAAAAGTATGAAGCCAATTATTTATAAAGTTATTGTGCACTGCACCTGACTTCCGGTCCTAGTTTACCCTCAACGGATAGGTGCCAATTACCCTATTGAGTGGGGCCACACCCCGTTGTCATCTATATTGATAGTGCGCAGGCCGAAAAAAGTTCAGCGCCTGAAATCAAAAAATCTGCCCGGACGAAACTCTCCATTGAAACGCGGCGAGCACGATCTGAGAGCGGATAGAGACCGGGGAAACGCAGCCAATGAAAAATAAGGTCATTTCGGCCGACGATGCGATTGCGCTGATAAGCGACAATGATGTCGTGACAACCACAGGATTTGTCCAAAGCTGCATCCCAGAAGCATTGCATGCAGCGCTGGAAAAACGCTTCGTCGAAACGGGAGCGCCACGCGATATCACGCTGATAATGACGGCAGGGGCAGGCGACAGCAAAGGATTAGGAACCGGACGATTGCATCACGACGGCCTATTGCGTCGCGTGATTGCTGCAAACTTTGGACGAATGCCAAAGGTTGCCCAGGCCGCACAAGAAAACAAAATCCTCGGCTACAATCTGCCCCAAGGCGTCATCTCGCAACTTTATCGTGCATGCGCGGCAGGTCAGCCAGGTCTATTTTCTAAAGTCGGTTTGCAGACGTACATCGATCCACGACTTGGGGGTGGCAAGGTCAACGAGGTCACAACCGATGACATTGTGAAGCTTGTCGAAGTCGAGGGCGAAGAATGGCTGTTCTATAAATCGACCCCAATCAATGTTGCATTCATTCGCGGCACTAGCTCCGATCCATCCGGCAACATTTCAATGGAACGCGAATGCCTGCTGCTCGACAACCTGGCGCAAGCCATGGCTGCGCGAAACAACGGCGGCATCGTCATTGCACAGGTAGAGCGTATCGTTGAACACGGATCGATCCGTCCAAAAGACGTGAAAGTTCCAGGCATACTCGTCGATTGCGTTGTGGTGGCCGACCCCATCGAAATGCACCGCATGAATTACGGCGTTGTTTATAATCCAGCGTTTGCTGGCGAAATACGTGTGCCCATGGAAAACATGGCCAAGATGCCGCTCGACGAACGCAAAATTATCGCGCGCAGAGCAGCGTTTGAACTCCCGCCAAACGGCGTGATCAATCTGGGCGTTGGCGCACCCGATGGCGTTGCATCGGTTGCTAACGAAGAAAAAGTCACCCCCTACATCACGATGACCACAGAAGCAGGGGCCATCGGCGGCGTACTCGCTGGTGGATCGAGTTTCGGCTCGGCCGCAAACGCACATTCCGTTATCGACCAAAACCAAATGTTCGATTTCTATGATGGTGGTGGGCTCGATATGACGTGCTTGGGTATGGCCGAATGCGATGAGCACGGCAACGTCAACACCAGCCGCTTCGGCGGACGACTGAACGGTTGCGGTGGGTTTATCAACATTTCTCAGAATGCGCGTGCGGTCGTATTTGCCGGGACGTTCACAGCGGGGGGACTCGACATTGCAATCGAAGACGGAAAACTCAAAATCGTCAAAGAGGGTCGCGCGCGCAAATTCGTCAAGAATGTTGAGCAAATCACCTTCAGCGGTTCGTTTGCCCAAAGCCGCACGCAGCCGGTGATATACGTGACCGAACGTTGCGTGTTCCAATTAACGCCAGACGGACTAGAGTTGATCGAAGTCGCACCCGGCATCGATATCGAGCGCGATATCCTGGCACACATGGATTTCAAACCTATCATTACAAAGCCGGTACCGATGAACGCCCGTCTTTTCATCGACGAACCTATGGGCCTATTAGAAGATCTCCTGAATGTGAAGCTATCTGAGCGCGTCAGTTACGATACTGAACGCAATATTCTATTCCTGAACCTTGAAGGATGGAGCGTCCGCAAAAAAGCCGATGTCGAAGATCTCAAGAAAGTGCTCGTCAATGCCGCAACGAAAGCAGGCAAGCGCGTTAACTCTGTCGTCAACCATGATGGCTGCCGCATCGCCGACGATCTCTACGACGATTACGCTGAAATGATCGAGTATATGGTCGAGCACCATTACGCGACCACATCACGCTACACGACCAGCGCATTCATGCGTTTGAAAATGCAAGAAGCGCTCAATAAGCGCGGATTGAAACCACACATTTTCGAGCGTGCAGAAGAGGCTCACGCGCATCTCGAAAAAGCGAGTTGATAAAATCACTCTATGAAAGAAATAGTGAGGCCCCGGATAGATAATCCGGGGCCTTTTGTTATTTACGAAATGAATTAGCAACCGTGACGAGCCAAGCAACGACGGAAGCGGTGACCGCCCCAGCCCCAACGATCAGCACATTCTCGACGCCAAGAATGGCAACGGTTATAACGATGATGGCGCCAGCCATCGCCGCGGCCCCATCGACGACGACGGTCCCAACGACCATCGCCATCCCAATCGGCGACCTGTTGGATCATCGACTGACTATCAACCGCCAAAGGTGCGAGTGGAGCAGCGCTGGCCGGTGTGGCGGCTGCGGCCATACCCAGCGCAATAAAAGTTCCTGCAAGAAATGTTGCGACACGCATGTTGCGTCTCCTTGTTTCAGACTGAATGGACACGCCGAGGGGAGCGTGTTGCATGAACTTTTGTCCACACAGCCTGAATGGACCATGAATGAAAAAAGGCATCTATTGTTGAGCTAATGAATGCGTCAGGAAACCGACCTTGTGCAGCTTACGAGCGATAAAAACGCAGCATGCGGACAAAGGTTTTGTGAATATCACCAGCGTCATGATCGAACACATCGAGTGGAATGCGAATGACACCCTTCGCGGTCAGCGACCACGGCAAGCGCATGAGTAATCGATGCATCGGTCGCTGACGCCAATCCGCAATCAACGCACGCTGTAAAGGTTGAGCTAAAGTTATCTGCAATTCATTTTGCGGAATACCGCGCATCTCAACGGCGACAAGATCGATGTCCTGTGTCGCGCGCCACGAAATAATACCCAGGCCTTCAATAAAAATTCCGTATTGCCCGGCACCGATACGCGGCCGTCCTGTTTCAAGCAATGGAACATTATAGTAGCCGTAACAGATCGCAGCAAAGCCAAGCACGAGCAGTATGATGTTGGAATGGATCATCGCAGCAATGCACAGCGCGATACCAATGACCAGCACGACATAAACAGGAAATTGCAATTCATCCTGGTCATAAGCGACCGTATAGCCATTGATGTCGTCTTGGCTCACAGCCGACCCATTCTGCTAACTGAACAGCACCATAAAATGATTGAGGTGCCTGATACGCAATATGTGATCAAGTTGCGTGCCAGAAGCAGCCCTGTCCAGAACTGATTGAAGCGCTTAACAGAAATTGCGTTATTCAGTCGGGTACACTTGGTCAGCATCATTCAAATGCTGAAGCGATAGGCTCAATCAATAATTTTGCTCAACCGTTAGGCAGCCATGTTGTGCTGTTCACCCCGTCAACCGAACCGAAGAAATCGTCGAACGGCCAACGCACCGAGAATGAGAAACAAAATCAAAACCCCCACTTGCGCCGCAATAAACGGCGGCTCGGATTGCGTCGGCGCTAAGGGCTGCAGCGACGACAGCTTCTGAAACGCCTGCACGACGGCAACGAGCACGTTGAGATAGAGTGCTACCGTCGCTGTCACGACGTAGATGTGCTTCCAAACACCGGATAGCTTAAAGACGTAAAGCGCGAGAAGTGCGACCGCCAAAACGAAAAGTGAAATCGCACCGATGATAATTCCCGGCGTCACGTCTTGAAACGGAAACAAGAACCCAGTGGCACTCGTCAAGATAGTCGTCAGCAAGAAAACAGCCGTCATTCCCGGCACGTGATAACCAGCAACCATACTCAACAAAACCAACATACCCGTGCCAATTGCGATGAGGCTGATGATGGTATGCACCGAAGTCAGTGTTTCAATCGACATGCCTAGGATCATCGCACCCTCCAACGGTTACCAATGACCGACTGTGCTACCCAGCAATTTTCAATTGCAATAGCTTTGGCCCAATAGGCGAATTGAATTGAATTGCGCGGCCAAAATATCAAACCGCCTAGTGTTTGTGCAGCGCGCCTCGTAATAGTGGACAGCGCCTGAGCGTGTGTTCGTCATAGGGGATTTGGAATGGACCGGCCTGTTGGGTTTAGCCGAGCGGCATGGGCCATTGTAGGAATGCTTTGGCTCGTCGCGCTCCTCAACTATCTCGACCGCCAACTCGTCGTAACGATGCCCGGCCCCATCAAGGCAGATATTGGCATTGGTGACGAACGCTTTGGACTGCTCTCCTCGGTTTTTTTGTGGGTCTATGGCTTCACGTCGCCAATAGCCGGATATGTCGCCGATCGCGTTGGCAAGCGACCCGTGATCATCGCAAGCCTGCTGATCTGGTCAGCGGCAACGCTCTTTACCGGCTTTGCGCAAACATTCGAACAAATGTTATTCGCTCGCGCAGCACTCGGCATCAGCGAAGCATTTTATATGCCTGCCGCCGTCGCTTTAATCGTCGAGTATCATCAAGGCCCAACCCGCAGCCGCGCCACCGGGCTGCATTTGAGTGGTGTTTATGCAGGCTCCGTACTTGGTGGTCTTGGCGGAGGCTTTGCGGAACTCTATGGCTGGCGCGCGGGCTTCCTGGTGTTCGGCGCCATCGGCGTCGCGTACGCGCTCATGTTGATGATAATATTTCCTCGACCGTCAACGGAAACGGATCACGTTGCACCCAACACCGCCTCGCAAGCCGCATTGGAATTGCCACGCCTTGGCGCATTCAAAACCTTATTGACCACGCGCAGCTTCTTATTCCTACTCGGCATGAATTTGCTGAACGGAGCCGCCTACTGGCCACTGCGCAATTGGCTGCCAGAGTTTTTCCGATCGGAGCTTGGCGTCAGCCCCACACGTGCCGGCATTTACGGACCGATGGCGTTCAACGGCGCGGCCTTTATTGGTATGCTGATCGCCAGCCACATCTCCGACTGGTGGTCGCGCTGGAATGAACGCGCCCGCGCGCTCGTGCCAGCGGTTGGTTTCTGCATCGCCGCACCTTGCTTGTTTGCAATCGGCGCCGTCGATTACGTACCTGTGATCCTAGCATGCGTTCTCATGGCCGGCATGTCGCAAGGATTTCTAGATGCGAACCTGATGCCAGCCGTCTGCACCGTGAGCGACTACCGCCATCGCGCGACCGCCTATGGATTGTTAAACTTTGTCGGCACCACAGCAGGCGGCGTGATGACCTATGTCGGTGGCATGCTGAAAGAACAGCAAATCCCATTCGGCACTACGTTTCAGGTCGCGAGCCTCTTCATTCTCGTTGCAGGCTTGATGCTATTTGCTGTGAAGCCTCTCGAACCGTCGCGAGCCAAGGATCAAGCACGCACACTTTTATAGCGGCTTAGGTATTACAGCCACGGCAGCCAGAAAATGCAGCTGACACATCAGTATTATGCTTGCCGCGCCTATAACAACAGGTACGGTCGGCGCAAAATCGCGAATTACAAGCAAGGAATGAAAGCATGCCGGTGAAGTATTGGACCTGTGCACAGCGTATCGCATTGTGCGCAGCAGCCCTCATTGCGCCGAGCATCGACATCGGCTCATCCATCAGTTGGCAACACGATGGTGCACACGCACAATCCAATGACGCGACCGAGAAGGAAGCCTTCGAGGCCGCTAAAGAATTGGGCACCGTCGAAGCTTGGGACGCATTTCTATCGAATTATTCGACCGGCTTTCGCGCAGACTTGGCGCGCGCCTACGTCAAAAAGCTGGCTGCCGACACACCTGCCTCAGCTCCTGCCGCTCCAACAGCGACAGCACCTCCACCGTCTCCGCCTGCCGATGACTATCCAACGGAAGCGGGCTCATGGGGCGGCATAGTTCGCTCAGGCCCTGGCAGAGATTATCGCCAAGTCGAGAGCTTGAAGGAAGGCGAGCGCATCACGCTCATGGGTCGCTCAGACGTGATGGAAAACGGCTATCCTTGGTTCAAAATCGCCTTCCGCGATGGACAAACTGGCTACAAGTGGGGCGGCATTCTGTGCGCAACCGGACCGGAACGCCCGGATATCTTCCAAACCTGCCCAGCCCAACCCCAACGTGCCCAACCCCAGCGCAAAGTCGAAAGCAAACGCGCGACACAACGCGAAGCGAAACAAGAACAGAAAGGATGCGGTCGCAGCAGCATTCGCATCGACGGCCGATGCGTCAAAAAACGCGATGCCGCGACCCATTGCGGACCTGGCTATCGCTTGAAGGGCAATACATGCGTGCAGGGCTATCAAGCGCCCAAGCAACAAGCGCAGCGCCCATCATGGCAGATCGAAGCCATCAAGAAAGGCTGCAAACCCGGCATGGGCTGGAACCCGCAAGAAGGCTGCCACGAAAACGATTGATGGGACTGAGAAATCTACGACGTTGATGGCGGCACTTTTGAGCCGTGACTAATTATGCAGAGGCAGTGCAGCCGAAGTTAAAAGTTAAAATTCAAAAAAAGACCTGCAAGAAGGACACTCAGCTTATTCTGCATAACGACCTCCCGTCGTTAGAGCCTTTACGTGTTGCGCCGTAAACTTGTGTAAAGATAAGCATAGGCAAGGGGACCAGCCCTCAAGTGCCGCCAGAGTGGACTATGACTGCGGCGTCTGCCGCATCTGTGAGCCAACACATCCCCCTTCCCTTTCTGGCCGCTTACCCCTATAACCCCGTCCAGAGCCGCCCGGCGAGGCATGCCGTGGCGGCTCTTATGCTTTTGATAAATCAGCGGAAACCGCAAAAAGCATCCCTTCGCAGGACCGGCCGTCTTCGGACGACCGAGAGTGCGGGCCGCCTCAATCAGCCCGCACTTAGGTTTGGCAACGAACCTGGGCACGCAGCGCCTTGAAGCTCGCCATAGCGCACTCCGGCAAATGCCTGGAGCCGCGAGGCAGTTTCAATTCGCAACAGCGCGGCCTCCGCAAAGGGACAGATCAAACGCGGTAGCGTTGGATCGGTGCGGCCCGTGAGCGAATAAAGGACACGAGCAAAATGCCTAAAATGAAAACCAAGAGCGGCGCGAAGAAGCGCTTCAAGATGACCGCCACTGGCAAAGTCAAAGCCGGTCAGGCTGGCAAACGTCACGGCATGATCAAACGCACGGCGAAGTTTGTGCAGAAGGCGCGCGGCACCGGAGTGCTGAACGACTCTGACGCCAAGATCGTCAAAAAATACATGCCCTACGCGCGCTGAGTTTTTAAAGCCTCGTGCGCTGACGCCTCCTGGCGAAAGCACGCGGAAACTTAAATCTCATCGCTTCCATCATTTTGAAGTTCTAACTCTGAGGAGCAACCTCCCATGGCCCGCGTCAAACGGGGCGTTACCGCCCACGCCAAGCACAAAAAAGTTCTCAAAGCCGCGAAAGGCTTTTACGGCCGTCGCAAGAATACCATTCGCGTTGCCAAACAGGCCGTCGAGAAATCGCAGCAGTATGCTTATCGCGACCGCAAGCGTCGCAAGCGCAATTTCCGAGCGCTATGGATTCAGCGTATCAACGCGGCTGTTCGCGAGCACGGCATGACCTACGGCCGATTTATCAACGGCCTCTCGAATCTCGGCCTCGAAGTCGATCGCAAAATTTTGTCGGATATCGCGATCAACGATCCAACGGGCTTCAAAGCCCTGGTCGATCAAGCATCGAAGGCAGCCAGCTCACCAGTTGCCAAAGCCGATCAAGTCAAGAAAGCGGCTTAAGCCATCTCTCCTTGATCAACATCGTTCGTTCGATCACAGTTGACGGATCTCCACAAATGTCACCCTCGGGCTTGTCCCGAGGGCCAGTTCCGCTGCAATCTTCGCGCCGCCTGCGATGCACATGGCTTTGCGTGGCAGCAGGTGATGAAAGTGAGATAGCCCATGAGCGTTCCAGCTTCCGTTGATCTGACAACGCTTGAAAATGAATTGCTCCATGAAATTTCGAGCGCGGGCGATTTGCCAGCCCTCGAAGCTGTTCGCGTATCGGCGCTTGGCAAAAAGGGCCGCGTCTCCGAATTGATGAGCCGCTTGGGCGCACTCCCCGTCGAAGAAAAGAAAACCTTCGGCGCAGCAGTGAATATTTTAAAGAGTGCCGTAAGTGCCGCTCTCGACGCGCGCAAAAGTGTGCTGGAAGCCTCAGCCCTCAACGAACGTCTGAACACAGAACGCGCCGACGTGACATTGCCGGTCCGCCTTGGCCCGGTCGCGGAAGGGCGCATCCATCCCGTCAGCCAAGTGCTGGATGAGGTGATCGAAATTTTCGCAGATATGGGGTTCGCTGTCGCAGAAGGCCCGGATATCGAAACCGACGCCATGAACTTCGACAAGCTGAACATTCCCGCCGAACATCCAGCGCGCCAGGACCACGACACGTTCTATTTCTCGCCGGGCAGCGACGGAACGAGATTGTTGCTGCGCACACATACGAGTCCCGTTCAAATCCGAACGATGTCCACGCAAAAGCCACCGATCCGCATTATCGCGCCGGGTCGCGTCTATCGCTGTGATTCAGATCAAACGCACACACCCATGTTCCACCAGATCGAAGGCCTCGTCATCGACGAGACGACCCATATGGGACATTTGAAATGGGTTTTGGAGGAATTCTGCAAAGCTTTCTTCGAAGTCGATGAAGTGAAAATGCGGTTTCGCGCATCCCACTTCCCATTCACCGAACCGTCCATGGAAGTAGATATCGGCGCAGAAGCCATCGGCAAACCGGGCCAATGGCTGGAGATTCTCGGCTGCGGAATGGTGCATCCCAACGTGCTGCGCAATTGCGGGCTTGATCCTGACAAGTATCAAGGTTTCGCATTCGGCATGGGCCTCGACCGATTGACGATGTTGAAATACGGCATCCCGGATTTGCGCGCGTTCTTCTCTGGCGACTTGAAATGGCTGCGCCACTACGGCTTCGGCGTGCTTGACGTGCCGACCCTCGGCGGCGGCCTATCGAGCTGAGGAAACATAAATGAAGTTCACACTCTCCTGGCTCAAGGATCATCTCGACACGACGTCGTCCGTCGATGAGCTATCGACCAAGCTGTCGGCCATCGGCCTGGAAGTCGAAGGCGTCGAAGATGCCGGCGCAAAGCTCGGCGCATTCACGGTTGCACGCATTGTCGAAGCCAAAAAGCATCCCAACGCCGATAAGCTGCAAATCGTGCAAGTCGAAGTGGCCAAAGGCCAACCGCTGATGGAAGTCGTGTGCGGCGCGCCCAACGCGCGTGCCGGTATGCTGGCGGTATTTGCCCCACTCGGCACCTACATTCCCGGCTCCAAAATCACGCTGGAGAAAAAGCCCGTCCGCGGCGTCGTCTCGAATGGCATGATGTGTTCATCGGCCGAACTCGAACTGGCCGATGACAGCGACGGCATTATCGATCTACCAGAGTCATTCGCCAATCAAATTGGCCAGAGCTACGTCGATGCCGCTGGCCTCAACGATCCGGTGTTCGAAGTTAAACTGACACCAAATCGCCCCGACTGCACCGGCGTTCGCGGTATTGCACGCGATCTTGCAGCAGCAGGACTTGGCACACTCAAAGCCGAACCCAAGCTCGGCACCGTTGAAGGCAAAGACGCTTGCCCCATCGACATCAAACTCGACTTCTCCGCTGACACGGCAACCGCTTGCCCCGTATTTGCGGGGCGCGTGGTGCGCGGCGTCAAGAACGGGCCATCCCCCGCTTGGATGCAGGCACGCTTGAAGGCGGTCGGCCAGCGCCCGATCAACGCGCTCGTCGATGTCACCAATTACATCTCTCTCGATCGCGGTCGTCCACTGCACGTCTATGACGCCGACAAACTGCAAGGTGCAGTGCGCGCACGCCTCGGCAAAACGGGCGAGCAATTTCTCGGTCTCGATGGCAAAGACCACGCAGTCGATACCACCATGTGCGTAATCGCCGATGACAGCGGACCTTTAGGCTTTGGCGGTATCATGGGCGGAGAACCATCGGGCTCCACCGAAGCCACGACAAACGTTCTCATCGAAAGCGCCTATTTCGATCCGCTGCGCACGGCCGCGACGGGTCGCAAAACAGGATTGATGACGGACGCACGCTATCGCTTCGAACGCGGCGTCGATCCAGCCTCCGTCATGCCGGGCCTCGACCTTGCCACCGACATGATTTTGAAATTATGCGGCGGCACGCCAACCAAAGCTAAGATCGCTGGCAAAGAACCCATCGACGCGCGCGTCATCGCCTTCGATTTCGCCCGCGTTGAAAAGCTCACCGGTCTCAAGCTGTCGCAAGCTGAAATCAAAACGACACTTGAAAAGCTCGGCTTCAAAATCGACGGCCCAGCCAATGCAGCAAAAATCACAGTGCCGACCTGGCGACCTGACGTGCACGGCTCAGCCGATCTCGTCGAAGAAGTCGTCCGCATTGCCGGTATGGATCGCGTGCCAGCAACACCGCTTCCACGTCAACACGGCGTAACACGCGCCGTGCTGACCGATAAACAAAAGCGTGCACGCCGAACGCGCCGCTTGCTTGCCGCCCGCGGCTTCGTTGAAGCGGTGACGTGGTCATTCATCACGCGAGATGCTGCCCGCCACTTCGGCGGCGGCTCCGACGCCCTCGAACTCGCCAACCCGATTTCCAGCGAATTATCCTCAATGCGCCCCGGCTTGCTGCCAGGACTGCTGACAGCAGTCACCCGTAACCGTAATCGCGCAGCCGCTGACGTCGCACTCTTTGAGCTCGGGCAAGCCTATCGTGGCGAAAAGCCCGATGACCAATACATGAGCGCCGCAGGCGTTCGCGCGGGAACCGCACAACTGAAAGGCTCCGGCCGTCACTGGGATGGACCAGCCGACTCTGTGAACGTTTACGATGTCAAAGCCGACGTTTATGCAGCGTTGACTGCACTTGGTATGGATCCCGCTAAAGCTCAAATCACGCGCGATGCGCCCTCGTGGTATCACCCTGGCCGCTCTGGCACCCTTCGGCTTGGTCCCAAAACCGTGCTGGCTCATTTCGGAGAAGTCCATCCAGCGACCTTGGCAACGCTCGACGTCGAGGCCCCAGTCGCAGCATTCGAAATCTTCCTCGACGCGCTTCCGCCCGAGAAAAAGAAAACACGCGCTAAACCAGCGCTTGCGGCGTCCGATCTGCTGCCTGTCACGCGCGATTTCGCTTTTGTGGTCAAAAAAGATGTAGCAGCAGCCGATGTCATCAAGGCTGCGATGGCAGCCGACAAAGCTCTCATCCAGTCCGTCAGTGTGTTCGACATTTTTGAAGGTGGCAGCTTAGCGCTTGAAGGCAAAAAATCAGTCGCCATCGCGATAACGCTCCAGCCTGCGACGGAAACCCTCACGGATGCGGCGATTGAAGGGATCGCGGATAAAGTCATTGCAGAGGTAAAAAAGGCAACCGGCGGCGAGATTCGCGGATAAACTCGCGTTACGCTTTGCGGCCGATCAATGCGCACCGATATGCGCGGATGGACATATGCCATGACCGATCATTTACCCAGCCCCTCCGCTTCAGAAGTCCCGCCATTGATCGTTGCGCGCCAAGGTGACTTGCATCACATCGTCATTGTCGGCGGAGGCGCAGGCGGGCTCGAACTTGCAACCCAGCTCGGTCGAAAGATGGGTCGCAAGAAGAAGGCCCACATCACGCTCGTCGATAAAGCGCGTACTCACATCTGGAAGCCGCTGCTGCACGAGATTGCTGCTGGCAGCATGGATACCGGCCGCCACGAACTCGAATATCAAGCGCAAGGCCACTGGCACGGTTTCAAATATCGCTATGGCGAAATGATCGGCATCGACCGCACAGCCAAGCGGGTGCATCTGGCAGCCACCGCCGACGAAGACGGACGCCAAATAACGCCGGATCGCTGGATACCTTACGACACATTGGTGGTCGCCGTCGGCAGCGTATCGAACGCATTCGGCACACCAGGTGTCTATCAGAACGCAGTCATGCTTGACACGCCTGAACAGGCCGAACGCTTCAATCGCCGACTTCTCAACGCATGCGTGCGCGCTAACTCTCAACCAGGTCCGGTCCGGCCGGGACAGTTACACGTCGCCATCGTCGGTGCTGGCGCGACCGGCACGGAATTATCGGCAGAACTCCATTCGAGTTTGCGCGGCCTCGTCGCCTTCGGCCTCGACAAGATCAATCCTGAGAAAGACATTAAGATCACATTGATCGAGGCTGCCCCGCGCATCCTGACTGCATTGCCCGAGCGCATGGCAGACGCCGTCACAAACGTCCTGAGTGGCCTCGGCGTAGATATTCGCACCAACGCTATGGTCACAGAAGTCACAGCAGACGGCGTCAAGCTGGCGAGCGGAGAATTTGTGCCTTCTGAACTTGTCGTTTGGGCCGCAGGCGTCAAAGGGCCAGATGTTCTGGCAAAGCTCGACGGTTTGGAAGTCAGCCGCAACAATATGCTGATCGTCAAACCGACGTTGCAGACCACGCTCGACGACAACGTGTTCGCCATCGGCGATTGCGCTTATCTTGTGCCGCCGGGCGAAGAGGCACCGTTGCCGCCGCGCGCACAGACGGCACATCAGGAATCTTCGCATCTCGTCAAGCAACTGCCGCGCCGCATTGCAGGCGAAACCAACCTTGCACCCTTCAAATATCAGGATTTCGGCTCGCTGGTGTCATTGGGACACTACTCGACTTTCGGAAATTTGATGGGCTTCGTCCAAGGCAAGTCCATGCGCATCGAGGGCTTCATAGCCAAAATGATGTACCGCTCGCTCTACAAGATGCACGAGATGGCGCTGCACGGCCCGATCAAAGTCACGCTCGACACTCTGTCGCGACTATTGACGCGGCGCACCGAGCCACAAGTCAAATTGCATTGATGGCCTAGTCAGAAAAAATTAGCGGCCGCCCACCAAAGCGCGACCGCCATAAAATTTTCATGCACTCTCTTAGCTACGCCCGCGCACCGCATTCAGAAGCTCAGTTGTCGGATAGCTGTCGGCAGGCAACCCGAACTTTTGTTGCATGGCTTTAACAGCCTTGCGCGTTCCAGCACCAAGCTTACCGTCAGCTTCCCCGACATCATAGCCGAGCCGCGTCAGAAGAATCTGCAACTCTTTGAGTTGCTCGTAGCTGAGTGTTTCGATCTCAGCACTATTGCCGCGCGCCATTTGCGGCGCCCCCGCGATGCGTGACGCCAAGTGTGCAGCCGTGGTCGCGTAAGTGAGAGACTGGTTCCATTGCAGATATACGCGGAAATTCGGATAAGCGAGGAATGCAGGGCCAGTGCGACCCATCGGTAAAAGCAACGATGCAGGCAGAGTGTCCGCAGGCAATTTGCCCGATAAACCGGTGACCCCCCAAGCCGCCCATTGTGAACGCGGATGCTCGATGGCGAGATCTGCCTGATCCCATTCGAGGTCTTGAGTGAGCTTGACTTGTTCCAGCCAAGGCTCACCGCGACGCCAACCCAACTTTCCGATGAAATTGGCCGTCGATCCGATGATGTCAGGGATATCACGCATCAAATCGCGACGGCCGTCATTATCGTAATCAAGAGCGTAATTCAGATAGTGGCGTGGAAGAAATTGCGTCTGCCCTAACTCGCCCGCCCAAGAGCCGATCATTTCATCGGCGCGCAAATATCCAAGCTCGATAATTTTGAGTGCCGCTTTCAATTCTTCTCTGAATAGATCGCCGCGACGGCAGTCCCAAGCCAGCGTTAATAGCGAGCGCATAACCGGCAGCTCACCCATGCCCACACCAAAATCGCTCTCCAATGCCCAAAAGCCGGTAATCACAGCGCCCGGCACACCAAATTCTTGTTCTGCACGATCAAAGATCGAACCGTATTTTTGCAGATGAGTGCGCCCGTTCTGATATCGATTATTCGTAGCCAGCTTGCCGTAGAATTGCAAAAATGTCTGATTGAAAAACCCTTGCTTGCGATCACGCGATACAACGCTCATGTCAGGCGTCATGCCACCCAGCTCAGCCTGGATCGTGCCAGCCTTGATACCCTCGGCCATCGCTTCTTTTTTGAAATCCGCAAACCAAGCGGGAAACGGCACATCGTTCTTACAATTGCGTTTGTTCGCAGGCGGTGGAGGCGCAACCTCTGCCTGAGCGTGACGCACGCTCACTGGAACACTCAATAGAAATCCTACAGCGGCAAGAACCAGAACCCGCATCAATTGAAAACCCTCGTCGTTGGTGCCCAGATCGGCACTCTGCCCATCAGCCGGATGGCGTCAAGAGAGTATGGCTCCAGTGAGGCCAATTTGCGCAGATTGCGACGCTTTTCTAAGGACTTCTCAGGCTTTGCCCAACTCGAACAACCGCGGGTTTTCAGTTCAAACCTATGCGCATCTCAATGCACTCTGGGTATCGGTTAACAGCTTCTTCATCGCCAGTCGGCTAAAGTCCAGCATAGATTTTCATTCTCTGCTCTGCGGAGCCTTGCGCATGCTCGATTGGCTGCACCAAACACTAACCTCGACAGTAACGCATGCCGTCATTGGCGCGTTGATGCCGATTTACGATTTTCTCGTCGATGGTTCATCCAGGTATCACTGGATTTACGTGCTATCAGGATTGATCATCGCAGCGTACGCGTACCGAAAACATAGCACCGCGATGTCGTTTGAAACGACCTTGCTCGATAAGCAGGTTTGGCTTTCGAAAAGCGCGATCAACGACTACATCATCGTTGTCGTAACGCCAGTCCTGCGACTGACAGTTCTTTCTGGGCTAGCACTGAATTGGAAGGCCGTATCGGCAACGATCGTCACCGTTCTGGAAAGCGCAGGCGTCAGCGGCCTAACCCATGATGCCAACGTCATGGCTCTGGGAGTAGCGCTCACCGTCACGCTATTTCTGGTCGATGATTTCTTACGTTGGTACGCGCACTACACCTTTCATCGCATTCCCGAACTGTGGGAATTCCACAAAGTCCATCACTCCGCCGAAGTCTTGAATTTCGCGACAGCCGAACGTCACCATCCCGTTGAAACAATCATGACGAGCAGCTTGCTGTTTCTAGGCTACGGCGCTGTCAACGGCATATTCATTGGCTTGTTTGGTGAAAAACTGACCGTGACCACCGTCGCTGGAGCCAATGTCTTTCTGTTCGCTTTCAATGTGTGCGGCGGCGTACTACGACACTCGCCGTTTTGGGTCTCATTTGGTCCGCGCATAGAAAAATGGATCATCTCCCCGGCCATGCATCAGATTCATCACTCCAACAAACCCGAGCACTTCGACAAAAACCTCGGTGGCGCATTGTCCGTGTGGGATCGAATGGCGGGCACACTGCACATTCCCCGAGGACGTGAAATCGAGGGCTTTGGAATCGGCGAGGAAACGCAAGACTTCCGGTCGCTTCAAGTTATATTCCTGCGCCCATTCACAGCCGCAGGATCTCTTTTGCGCAAACGCTTCTCGCGCGCAACCGATGAACAAGAGACACAACCTGCTGCTCATCAAGCGTCAACGCACTCCATCACGGCGTAGCCAAGCGATAGCCAGAACTTAAGTTGTCATTCCGTCCGCCGCAGCACGTTCAGCGGCCGTTCCGCTTCGTTTTTGATAACGGTTCGTCAGACCAGCCCACTCAATCTCCAATTCACCGCCAGAAATGCGATGCTGACGATCCCAGTTCGTCAATAAGTCGATGCAAGCATGGTCAATGTAATCGAGGTCATCGATAAACACGCGCACTTTAGAATCTGGCTTCAAGTCTTCAAGCGTCGAAGCCAGTAGCGGCAATCGGATCAGCGTTGCTGAACCTTTGAGATGTAGATCAACACGATTTTCGTCCGGCTTCTCGTTCTTGACGATTTCCAAATGCGAAAATGCGTACAGCAATTTCAGCAGCGACAGAACCAAGCCAAGCACAACGCCTTTCAACAGGTCCGTCATGACAATGGTTACGACCGTGGCAAAGTAGATGAAGACTTCGCCACGCCCGAATTTCATCAGCGTCGGCACGATCTTCGGATATGCCAGCTTGTAGCCTGTGAATACGAGCACCGCAGCTAAGGCTGAAAGTGGAATGAACTTCAGGGTGAATGGCAGTGCGGTAACGAACAGCAACAACCAGATGCCATGCAGAATGGCCGACATTCGCGTTTGTGCGCCTGCTTCGACGTTCGCACCAGAGCGCACAATAACCCCAGTCATGGGCAACACGCCCATCAAACCGCAGATCGTATTGCCAACACCTTGAGCCGAAAGCTCCTTGTCGTATTTCGTGCGTGGACCAGAATGCATTTGATCGACGGCCGTCGCGCACAACAAAGTCTCAGCGCTTGCAATAAACGCAATCGAAATGGCGCCGATCAAAATCGATGGCTCAACGATACGCATGAGCTTTTCAGCGGTCGGATAATGTTCCATCGACCAAGCCCAAATATTGTCAGGCACATCCACGTATTTGATGGCATCGAGCTGAAAAATAAGTGCCGCCACGATCGCGACGACAACGCCAACGAGTGGCGCTGGTATAACTTTCAAAGATTTTGGCGCAAAAGCGCTCCAACCGAAAATCGTTGCAATCGTCAGTAAGCCGATTTCGCCCGCCGTGAGACGGCTATCTCCAGCTTCGAACGCTGCAAACAAAGCTCCAGGAATACCCAATAAATTGTCGATGCCGGTGCCAATCGGTTTGCCATCGAGCATCACATGAAACTGCGAGACGAGAATGAGCACGCCAATACCAGCGAGCATGCCGTGAATGACGGCCGGTGAAACGGCTCGAAACCATTGGCCTAGCTTGCAGACACCGGCCAGTAGTTGCAGCAAGCCTGCAAACAGCACAGCAACACCGAGCATCCCGACGCCATTCTGCTCAACGAACATCCAGACCAACACGGTGAGGCCAGCAGCAGGGCCACTAACTTGCAGCGGCGAACCCGCTAAATAGCCAACAATTATTCCGCCGACGATGCCTGTAATGATGCCGGCTGTCGGCGGCAGGCCGGACGCAATTGAAATGCCCATGCACAGCGGCAGAGCGACGAGAAAAACCACCAGGGACGCGAGCAAATCGCGACCTATCGTTGCAGAAACAGGCGCCGTCACGTCGCTCGTCGCAGCCATGTTGTTTCGCAATTTGCTCGTCGGATGAACCCGAAGCAAACCGCCCCCTTTGTATATTGTTATCTGCGGTGCTGGCCGCTTGAACCCCATTGCGGCGCGGACGATAGACGCTTCAACCCCTCTCCGGCAATACGCTACCTCAATGGGAAGATCGAACTGGGGTTGCATCGGCACATACAAAAAGACCAGCCGGGAGGCTGGTCCTTGAGAAATACATCGTTAGCGAAGCGCTGCTTGGGCAAAGTTATCGGTTTGATCCAGACTTACCCGACCCCGAATTGCCTTTGCCTGTTGAACTTCCCTGCGCATCCATCCAGGTCGACATAGCCTGCTGCCAATTCTTCTGCCACATCTCGGCAGCTTGCATCCAAAATTGCATAGGGTTAGCTGCGCCGAAATCGGGCATAGCCATATTGGATTGACCGCCGGTCGTGAAGCCCGGAAATGATGGCATACCGGGGAATGTCGGCATCCCCGGAAAAGTTGGCATATCAGGCATCTTGCCATTGCTGGCGGCCTCGACCTGCTTTTCCCATGTATCCATAACTTGCTCGACCATTTGGACTTGCATCTTGGTCGCGCTTTGAACCTGCTTACGGCTCATCTCGACAAAATCTGTGGGCCAGCCCAACGCCTTTGCGGCTTCAGACATCTTGTCGAAAACGGCATCGCTATTCTTATCGCCGAGTTCGGCCATCTGTGACCGCCAATCGGACATGGCATCGAAGGCCTGCGAGACGGCTTTACGCGCATCGTCGCTCAATTTTGCAAAAGCTGGGTTAGATTGAAATGGTGAATTCGCCATGGCGTGGTCTCCTGTCGCCAGTTCCGAAAGTTATGATGTTTTTCTCGCACACACCGGCAGAACTAGCCAGTAAATCCGGCCGTACATCGTTCAATCGCGATTGCGACCCCTTGCCCGTGCTTTCCAACGCCCCTTTTGCCGGAAAGTTCCGGGTGCTATGAGCGCCCCATGACCAACACCTCCCTTATTCGCAACTTCTCCATTATCGCGCACATCGATCACGGCAAGTCGACTCTGTCCGACAGATTGATACAGTTATGTGGCAATGTGACGAACCGCGAAATGAAAGCGCAAATCCTCGACTCGATGGATATCGAGCGCGAGCGCGGCATCACGATCAAAGCACAAACGGTGCGCCTCGATTATCTCGCCAAAGATGGCAAAACCTATCAGCTCAACCTGATGGACACACCAGGTCACGTGGACTTTGCCTACGAAGTGTCACGGTCTCTTGCAGCCTGCGAAGGCGCCATTCTCGTTGTCGATGCCAGTCAAGGCGTTGAAGCTCAAACGCTTGCCAACGTTTATCAGGCGCTCGACAACAATCTCGAAATTTTGCCCGTCCTGAACAAAATCGATTTGCCTGCGGCTGACGCAGACCGCGTCAAAGAACAAATCGAAGATGTGATCGGTATCGATGCCTCGAATGCGATCGGCGTATCGGCCAAAACGGGCCTTAACGTCGAAGCTGTACTGGAAGCCATCGTCGAGCGTTTGCCTGCCCCGACCGGCGACCTCAACAAGCCACTCAAGGCCATGCTCATCGATAGCTGGTATGACGCTTACCTCGGCGTTGTCGTGCTCGTGCGCATCGTCGATGGCACTCTGAAAAAAGGCCAGAAGGTTCAAATGATGGCGTCCGGCGGACACTATCAAATTGAACGCGTCGGCATTTTCCGCCCCAAGCAGGAAATGCTCAACGAATTGACGCCTGGCGAAGTGGGCTTCTTTACTGCCGCCATTAAGGAAGTCGCCGATACCCGCGTCGGCGATACCATCACCGACGAGCGCAATCCAACGGCCGAACCGTTGCCAGGCTTCAAACAGGCGCAACCTGTGGTGTTCTGCGGATTGTTTCCCGTCGACGCCGCAGACTTCGAAGACTTGCGCGAAGCGATGGGCAAGTTGCGCTTGAACGATGCGAGCTTTTCATTCGAAGCAGAAAGCTCAGCAGCCCTCGGTTTTGGTTTCCGCTGTGGCTTCCTAGGGCTTCTTCACCTGGAAATCATCACCGAGCGCCTAGAGCGCGAATTCAATCTCGACCTCATCACCACAGCGCCAAGCGTCATCTATCAGTTGCAAATGACCGACGGCACGATGATCGAAATGCACAACCCAGCAGACATGCCTGAAGTTGTGCGCATCGATCACATTAAAGAACCTTGGATCGAAGCCACGATCCTCGTTCCTGACGAACACCTGGGTTCGGTATTGAAATTGTGCCAGGATCGGCGCGGACGCCAAAAGCAACTGACGTATGTTGGCTCGCGAGCAATGGCAATTTACGAATTGCCACTCAACGAAGTCGTGTTCGATTTCTACGATAGGCTGAAAAGCGTATCGCGCGGATATGCATCCTTCGACTATCACATTAAGGGCTATGAGGAAGGCGACCTCGTTAAGCTATCAATTCTTGTCAATGCCGAACCTGTTGATGCTTTGTCGATCGTCGTGCACCGGTCACGCGCAGAAAGCCGTGGCCGTTCCATGTGCGAAAAACTGAAAGAGCTCATCAAGCCGCATCTGTTTCAAATTCCCATACAAGCAGCTATCGGCGCAAAAGTTATTGCGCGCGAAACCATTCGTGCCATGCGCAAGGACGTGATCGCCAAGTGCTACGGTGGAGACATCTCGCGTAAAAGAAAACTTCTCGACAAACAAAAAGCCGGCAAGAAGAAAATGCGCGAATTCGGCAAGGTCGAAATCCCGCAGCAGGCCTTCATTGCCGCTTTAAAAATGGATGAGAACTAATAACAATCAGATTTTTTATAAATAAAAAGGCGGCTTTCAGGCCGCCTTTTTATTGTCGTAAATACATTAGCCGTCGCGGCCGTCATCATCCTTGTCATCGTCATCATCGTCGTCACGATCATCGCTAACATCGTCGCGATCATCATCGTTATGATCATCGTCGTCGTCATCGTCTTTGTAAACGGGCTCTGAAGCGTTGCTTAAAGCAAAGCCATCGTCTGCTTCGCCAAAATTGCCCCACTCATAACGCTCATCGTCATCACGATCATTGACCAATCGGTGTTCAGTACCATCGTGAGTCATATGAGAATAGTCAGCGGAGATCGCACTTGAAGAAAACAATCCCAGCGCAATAGCAACCGCTGCAACCTTGATCTCGAATGACATCATGTTTTCCTTCTGAGAAAATCTTGGGGGAAAAGTTCACCGAACATCTGAGCTTTCAGCTTGGCTTAATCTTCAAGATCTTTTTTAATGACCGAAAGATCTGAGAGTCTCAGATCGACATCATAAACTTTGCCATCGCTGTGAACGGCATTATCGACTTCCCACTTGCCGTCATCGAGTTCGATACTGCCCCACGATGAATAACCTAATGTGTTCAAAGCTGAACTGATTGCGGCTGATTCACTCGCTGTCGGAGCACGTTCACTTGCTGTCGCTGACGACGCAAATCCTACTATCACGGCACATGCTAAGATAAATTTTGAATTTTTGATCATGGGATAATTTTCCATTTTAAACGAAATCATGGTCTCAAAACGCCCAAGCTCAAGTTCTGTTCCACTAAATGAACTCACATGTCAGTGAGCGGAGCAGCAAGGTCCTAACGCTTTCCCGACTAGGCAAACAAAAAAGGCGGCACAATCGCGCCGCCTTTGAAATTTGACAGTTTTTACGGAAGCAAAATTAGGGAAGCCGACAATAGCGGAACAACCCGTAAAGCCACGCCGTCATGGCACCCCAACCGGCGAGGATCACAAGAACTGGAATGAGTTTGCTGACGTCGCCACCAAAGAACGGTGGGAAGCGACCCGTCAAAAATGGAATAGCTATGAAGACACCGATCAACGCCGGTAAAAAGATGCCAAGTATCGCGCCTCGAATGGTCATCATACCTTCAGGCCGCGCACCCAAAATCAACCCGAATAGCGAACCCCACAGACCTCCCCAAAACGCGTCACTTGCAATCTGAGGCATTACGAGATCTGGGTAGAGAGAATTGCTGACCGGTTCCATATTCCACGACGGTCGATCCCAGCCTGTCCAATAATTCAAGAACAGCCAGCTAATGACTTCGTGGATGGTCACCGTTGCTATCGCACCGGCAATAAAACCCAGCACGATCGCTTTGATAAAATTCATGATCGACTCCCTTCTCCCTAGTGCCAGTCCCGCGACGCGCCTGTGGCGTTTCGTCGTTATGGTTGACTTTCCCCGTTAGCGGCCGGGACTATTTCACGTTCCAGCCATGATTTATAGGCTTTGAAGCAGCAATTGCTCAAAAGCGTGTCGTCTGTGCCCGGTCGTCGCATCAATTAACTACGCTAGGTGACGGCCACATTTCAGCCACACGACTTCGCGGTATTCGCCGCGCTGCAATATGGGGGTTGAGCTTTGTGCTCGAACGTCTCCCCTCGCCACCTCCTTTCGTAGGTTTGGCCGTGCGGCACAGGGAGTGGCTGGCGCTTGCGGTCCCCCAACATCTCGTGACCATCGCCTTCTCGGTCACACGTCACGATGGCTCGCATGACGCGGGGTGCGAGCTCGTCGGGCTTCTCAATTTCCAAAGTATCAAATCAAACAAGGGGTACTCATGCGTATTCTCACGTTGACTGCACTTGCCGGATGTCTGGCGCTTCTGGCACCGGTGGCAGCGAATGCAAAATCCTATCAAGGTGAAAAATCATCTTACAGCTACTCCAGTAAGTACTCGGGGAAAAAACATGCCAATAGGTCAGGCAGAAAATCGAAATACCGCACGGGACGAAGAGTTAAGAACCGCGGCTTTACCAACCGGAACTACAAAGGTGGATCTGGTACATCGACAAGCTGCTTGACATCATCGGCACAAAACCTTCTCAGCCGCATCCGATCTCAATTTGGCAATGTCCAAATCATTTCGACATGTCGCCCTGGCGCTCGCATTGCGGGTTCAGGCCGCCCATCGAAGCATGCATCAGGGCAAGCCATCGACTTCCGCGTTCCCGGTCGCAAGGCTGAGGTTGTGCGCTGGCTCACGGCTAATCACCGCTCAGGCGGCACCATGACATACCGTGATATGGATCATATCCACGTCGATGTAGGCTCCCGCTTTGTCGCCTTAAACCGTCCGAGCGGCCGAACCTAGTTTCAGTATCGACAGCGTAGGAGGGCGGTTTGCTTCAAATTTATCGTCCTCTTTCCAAATACTATTCAGTAACCATAGCCAACTTAAGCGGTGCTCACGCGAAACGTCCGTATGCGTACAATTCGGGTTAATTCGCTTTCTTTCATGTGCCGAATAGCCCACTTCCGCATTTAGGGGTCAAGCGGCAAAGATTGCGGAAATTGAACTGAAATCAAGGCTCTGAGGTAAAGCTTTAGGGGTTTGAACTGCCTGCGACGTTCTTGCCTTTCAACCCCAACCCGGTCATAAATATCTGATCGAACACGCCTTGGCTCACTCTTCGACAGCGCTACCGCCTGCCCTAAGACGTCTCCATCGCGCGATTTGATGGTCTTTGGTAATTCAACCGAAGAACGCCTAAATGCTTTGGAGGCATGGAATGTCGAACGGCACTGTGAAGTGGTTCAATGGTCAGAAAGGCTATGGCTTTATACAACCGGAAGAAGGCGGCAATGACGTGTTCGTCCACATTTCGGCAGTTGAACGTGCAGGTTTACAGTCACTGCGCGAAGGCCAAAAAGTTTATTTCGAAACTGAGCGCGGACGTAACGGCAAAATCGCAGCCGTGAACTTGCGTCCGCTCTAAAGGTTATCGAAGCCACTCCACTTGTGCGGGGAGCAGATGCGTCTGCTCCCCGCTTTTCATGCGAAGTAACACTTCACGTGTCGTGTACGCTCAACAAGCGCCGACACGTGAAGCACCCTTAGAGGACCGAATGGCCAAAGAAGAAATGCTAGAATTCGAAGGCATCGTGGATGAAGTACTTCCCGATGCCCGCTGCCGCGTGAAGCTCGACAACGGCCACGAGGTGATTGCCTATACGTCGGGGCGCATGAAAAAGAACCGCATCCGAATCCTGGCTGGCGATCGCGTAACGGTCGAAATGACCCCCTACGATCTCACCAAAGGGCGTATCAACTTCCGACACAAGGACGTGCGTCCCGGTCAGAGCGAAGGTGCCAGCGGCCCAGGCGGTGGCGGCGGCTCGCGTCCAGGTGGTCCCCCACGCCGCCCCGGTGGACGATAATCGCTGCATCATGCTCTGCGGCCGTGCTGAGAACTCTCACGGACTCCCGTCCTGAGCTCAGCGTTGCCGTAGCTCTGCATCTACTGGACCGCAGTTGGTGAGCAAAACAAAAAGTTAGCGCAGCATAAGCGACACCGCAAAAGTGGTGTCGCAGGGGCTCCAAAGGCTGCTCGCAGCAAACGTCTGCAATAATTTTCTGCGCGTCATAAACACTTGCAGCTTTATTTCGAGACCATCGCTACTCGATAGAGCTCCGCTGACTTGTCGGCATATTTTGCGATGAATTAGTGCGGCTCCGGCTGTAATTCAGAGAATCGCATACCTGCACGACAAGAAGCGCGGCGTTGCACAAGATCAACGCAGGCAAATGAGTGTGGCTTACTATCAAAAGCACTGTACCTTTCCTGCACGTTCCAGCCCTATCATTAGGCAAGCTCACGATTTATCGATTGTTGCTGCCACGGATCGGATTATACTCTTGCGATGCACCATCTAAGCGCAACTGCGCCAGTTGTGCACTGCGCTGAGAACAAATGCAGTCTGTCTGCGTTATAGTTTGACTGCCCATAAGCATTCCTACCGCAGGTGCGAAACGCACCTGACAAAAGAAAAAGGAAGAGCGGACGATGAACTATTACGCCTATGAAATGGCCCACGCGTTCATGTCCCCTATGAGATTCGGTATGCAGGCGCTGCGTCAAACGCTCGACTGGCCGATGAACCCGATGAAGAACACAACGGTCGGCAAAAACATGCGCGCCGCCTGCGAGGTTTTTGAAAACATTACGCGCCGCTACGGCAAGCCAGAATTCGGAATTAAAAGCGTTCAAATTTCCGGCCTCACCGTTCCAATCAAAGAAGAGGTGGTGCTCTCAAAACCGTTCTGCAATTTGATCCACTTCGAACGTGATGAAGCCGTTGTTGGCAAGCGTTACGATCCAAAAGTTTTGATCATCGCACCGATGTCTGGTCACTACGCGACACTGCTGCGCGGAACAGTTCAGGCCATGCTGCCTGAACATGATGTCTATGTCACCGACTGGACGGATGCACGAAACGTTCCCGTAGCGATGGGCCGTTTCGATTTCGACGATTTCGTCGATTACTGCATCGACTTCGTTCGTTTTATTGGTACCAACACGCACGTCATTGCTGTTTGCCAACCAGCCGTACCGGCTCTCGTTGCGACTGCGCTGATGGCTGCGCGTAATGATGATTGCCAACCCACCTCACTGGTTTTGATGGGCGGTCCCATCGACACGCGCCGCAATCCGACCAAAGTCAACGACCTCGCCGGACAACGCTCGATCAACTGGTTCGAACAAAACGTTATCTCCGCAGTGCCGTTTCCGCATGCAGGCTTCATGCGGCCCGTTTACCCAGGCTTCATGCAGCTCACAGGCTTCATGACGATGAATCTCGAACGCCACATGGATGCGCACGTTGGCCTGTTTAACAATCTCGTGCAGGGCGATTGCGACAGCGTCAAACAGCATCAAGATTTCTACGAAGAATATCTCGCTGTCATGGACCTCACAGCAGAATTCTATTTGCAGACGGTCCAAACAGTTTTCCAAGACCATTTGCTGCCCGACAAAAAACTCGTGCACCGCAATGAACTTGTCGATTGCTCAGCGATCAAAAAAACCGCGCTTATGACGGTTGAAGGCGAGCGCGACGATATTTGCGGACTTGGTCAAACCGAAGCTGCGCACGATCTGTGCACGTCAATTTCACACGACGAGAAGGTGCACTACGTGCAGCAAGGCGTCGGCCACTACGGCGTATTCAACGGCACGCGCTGGCGCACAGAAATTCAGCCGCGCATCCGTGAATTCATTCGTACCATTCAATACAAGAGATTAACCGGCGGCGAAGACACGCGGATGCCGCAACCTTATCGCGTCATTAAAGATACCCCCGATACTGCGCCACATTGGGATCAATCGAAGGCCGCATCAAAGCCAGCATCCAAAGCCAATGGCGCCTTAAATGGCGCAAACGGCAAACATCCGCCAACAGCCGGCGAATAAAGCCAGAGCGCTATGACGATCATTCCACCAACTGACTTCGAGTGCATGGTGCGCTTGACAATAGCTATGATCTGCGGTGCAGCAATTGGTTTCGAACGAGACCGACGTGGCATGCCGACAGGATCGCGGACGCTAGCACTTGTCTGTCTCGGTGCATGCGCAGCCGTGATTGCTGCATTAAAAGCTGGCGACTCCGATGGCTTTAGCCGCGTGGCTCAAGGTGTCGTGACCGGCATCGGCTTCCTGGGTGGCGGCGTTATTCTTCAATCCGACAGCATGAAGACGATCAAAGGACTGACGACGGCCGCATCAATTTGGCTGACCGCAGCTATCGGATTGTTGGCGGGTACCGGTGACGTTGAATTGGCAGGATTTGTAACGGTGCTGGCACTTCTTGTACTGTTCGCAGATTCCATGATGAAGAGTATGTGGCCAAAGGTCGATGAAAATCCAAAGCCACCCAATGAAGCGCCTCCGAGTTCCTGACACAACAACGGCGTCCGACGAAGGCCAGCAATCAATGCGCCTCGTCCCAATTATCCGCAGCTTTCGCATCAACATGAATGGGAACTGAGAGTTTCACTGCCGGTTCTGCTGCCGTCTCCATAACATGCCGCGCAGTAGCCATAAGCTTCTCGACATCAACGGCCTTCGCTTCGAAGACCAGTTCGTCATGAACTTGCAAGAGCATCCGCGCGCCGCCAAGTTCCGCTCGATCAAGAGCCGCTGGCATGCGGATCATCGCCCGACGAATGATATCAGCGGCGGAACCTTGTATCGGCGCGTTGATGGCAGCACGCTCCAAAAACCCGCGCATCGACGGATTTTTCGTGTTGATCTCGGGATAATGAATTCTCCGACCAAAAATAGTTTCCACATACCCTTGCGCGTGCGCCGCTTTCTTGGTTGCATCCATGTAATCGCGGATGCCAGGGAACCGCTGAAAATACGTTTTGATATAGTCGCCAGCTTCCTCGCGCGAAATACCAAGCTGATTGGCCAGCCCAAACGCCGAGATGCCATAGATGATGCCGAAGTTGATCGCTTTGGCGCGACGCCGCACGTCGGACGGCATATCCTTCACCGGCACACCGAACATTTCTGACGCCGTCATGGCATGAATATCAAGTCCGTTCGCAAATGCCTTCTTCAGCTGCGGAATATCGGCAACGTGCGCCAGAACCCGCAGCTCAATCTGCGAGTAGTCAGCCGAAACCAACTTCATGCCCTTATCGGCAATGAAAGCTGTGCGAATTTCGCGCCCCTCCTTCGTGCGGATTGGAATGTTCTGAAGGTTAGGATCGGACGACGACAACCGTCCCGTGGTCGTTGATGCGAGCGCGTAACTTGTATGAATGCGCCCGCTATCCGGATCGACAAACTCAGGGAGCGCATCCGTATATGTCGATTTCAGCTTGGTGAGCTGACGCCATTCCAGCATCGTATTGATGAGGCGACGTGCATCCGTTGGTAATTCTTCGTTGGCGGCCAGATCGTCGAGCAAGCCTGCACGCGTCTCCCATTGACCGGATTTTGTTTTTTTGCCGCCAGGCAATTTCAAATTATCGAACAGAAATTCACCGAGTTGCTTAGGTGACGCTAAATTGAATTTGTGGCCAGCCAACTCATAAACTTCTTCTTCGAGTCGTGCGGCCCGCTGCGCAAATGTGCTCGATAAGCGAGATAGAATAGCGCGATCGACTTTAATCCCTGCTTTTTCCATATCCGCGATAACAGGAACAAGGGGGCGTTCCAGCGTTTCATAAACCGTCGTCATGCGCTCAGCGGGAAGGCGCGGCTTCAATTTCAGCCAAAGGCGCAACGTCACATCGGCATCCTCAGCCGCATATTCCGTCGCCTTTGCAATTGGAACGCCAGCAAAATTTTTGTCGGACTTTTTGACTCCAGGCGCATGCTCAATGACGCTGCTGAATGGAATGCATGTGTGAGCAAGATGGCGTTCGGATAAGTCATCCATGCCGTGTCCCCCGCGCCCGCCATCGAGCGCATACGACAACAGCATAGTGTCATCGAGCGGAGCGATCGCGATGCCGTGGCGCGCCATAACCAGCATGTCGAATTTTAAGTTCTGGCCGATTTTCAAAACGCTCGGGTCTTCAAGCATCGGCTTCAGGATCGCGAGTGCATCGCGCACCGGCATCTGCCCAGGTGCTAAGCCGCCACCACCGAACAGATCACTGGCCCCCTCACGATGCGCGAGCGGCATATAGCAAGCATGGCCCGGCGTAACAGCCAGCGAAACGCCGACCAACTCCGCACGATGACTATCCAAACCTGTTGTCTCGGTATCGAACGCCACACGACCGGCTTCAAATGCGGCATCGACCCATGCCTGCAATGCCTTGGTCGTCGTTACAGTTTCATAAGCACTGCGATCGAACGGAACGGCCGCCAACGCTCGCGATTGAAACGCCACTGCGGCATGCGGGGTGGCCGCACCCGTGTCGGAGTGCGAACGTGTTCTCGCAGGCGCTAAGGAAGCATCTGCTTCAGTTGCATCACGCGACGATTCCTTCGCGACCGACGCACCGACTGAAGTATCGAGTGGCGGTGGAGCCTCTACCCCTAAACCTTCTGCGATCCGTTTCGTCAGAGTATTGAATTCCATCGCGCGCAAAAACGTCAGCAGCGTCTTGGGATCGGGATCATGCACACCCAATTGTGCAACCGGAATTTCAACCGGCACATCGTCTTTCAAGCGCACGAGTTCGCGCGAGATGCGCGCCTGTTCGGCAAACTCGATCAGTTTTTCGCGCCGTTTCGGCTGCTTGATCTCGCCCGCACGTTCCAGCAGAGTATCGAGATCCCCATATTCGCCGATCAATTCGGCAGCGGTCTTGATACCGATACCGGGCACGCCTGGCACGTTGTCGATGCTGTCGCCAGCCAGCGCCTGCACATCGACGACCTTGTTCGGCGCGACACCGAACTTTTCGATCACTTCGTCGCGGCCAATGCGCTTGGCTTTCATGCCGTCGAACATCGTAACGCCAGGACGCACGAGTTGCATCAAATCCTTGTCCGACGAAACGATGGTAACGTCGCCACCGCCATCAACAACATGTCGTGCATAGGTCGCAATAATGTCGTCGGCCTCGAATCCATCATGCTCGACGCATGCGACCTGAAACGATTTGACGGCATCTCGGATCAGCGCGAACTGCGGAATAAGCTCATCAGGCGGAGGCGGGCGCTGCGCCTTGTAGGCCGGATAAATCTCGTTACGAAACGTCTCACGCCCTGCATCAAAAATCACAGCAAGGTGTGTTGGCGCTTCTGACGATTTCGTTTCGCGCAATAACTTCCACAGCATCTGGCAAAAACCGTGGACGGCCCCGACCGGCAATCCATCTGAAGGTCGCGTGAGTGGTGGCAAAGCATGAAACGCGCGGAAAATGTAGCCAGACCCATCAATCAAATAGACGTGGCTGCCTTTGATGATCGGCACCTCTTCCCCGGCCGGTACCGTCGAGGTTGAAGGCTTTTTGGTCATTTTTTTCGGGCTGATCTCACTCATGCGGCGCACTATAGGCAGATCGCCCATCAAGGGAAGGCGGCAGCGCAACACTTTCAACCGGACGCTGTCGGCCTGTCAGCAAGCGCGGGTTCGTGCGTTGACACGCCTAAGGTCACATGGCTTCTTGGCGCGGCTTTGAGGCCAATGAGCCAAAAGCCCATGACAACAAACGTCAGTCGAGGGGAATTTTCATGTCCGCGATATTCAAAAAGACACTGCTGCTAGCAGTATTGGCAGCGCCATTATTCAGCATAGCAGGTGAAGCTGAAGCCAAACGCCGCCCGCCGGTCTGCCTCGGCGCGATCCAAGGATCGGCTTCTAGCACTGGCATTCTTGGACAGGGCACCGCCATCGCCCGTTCCGCCGCCCGCGCCGACTGGGAAAACCGCGCCGAGAACGTCTATGGCCGACGCTATGCCAATTTGAACAAGGCACGCCTTGTTCGCTGGGACTGCAAAAAAGGCGCGATCCTGCTGGCGAAGTGCGTGGTCGTTGCTAGACCCTGCCGCGCTTGATCTGAACGAGCCATTTGACGGTTTGGCATCTCAAGCGTGCACGTCAAATCTAACTCCGTTTACGCCTGGGCCAGAGTGCGCCCAGGCGGTCCTTCTTCTGCTCGGACGATGATTTGCGACTGAGCAGCGAATGCGGTATCACGCAATCGCGATGCACCCGTAGCTCAGCTGGATAGAGTGCTGCCCTCCGAAGGCAGAGGTCGTAGGTTCGAATCCTACCGGGTGCGCCATTTTAATAATAACATTCAAAAACTTAATTAGCGGTATTTTTGGAGCGCGTAATCTTTTTAGTCCGGGGAAGCAGCGGGGAAGCAGTCGCTTCATTTTGCGCAGCGTTTATTGCGTGACTGGCGTATTTGGAATGCATGCTTCCTGACAGCCACACATATTGCGACCATCAAACAGCGATGGCCGATGCGGCTTGTTGAAACTGAGCTTTGGAAAATCGAAAAGTTGCAGCAGACGCTGCTCTCAAGCTTGAGGGCTTAGCTACTAAGCCGGATGAATATTTTTAAGTACAGCAGGCATAAGCGAGCCAACTGCACATAAGCTTCAAGAGCACGGCAACTACCTATAGTAATGAATGACCTGAACTACATTTGATACTCAGCTGTAGATTGATAATCACTGCGCTCAATCCATGCTTGCAAGTCTGTAATGCGATACAAAACTTTTGCACGAAGGCCAATTCCTGCCTTCAAAAACTTAGGGCCATCTCCTGTCAGTCGAAGACGCTCAAGTGTTCGTGGCGATAAACGCACAATTCTGGCGGCTTCTTTTGTGGTTAAATACTCAGTCATGACACCCTCTGAATGTACATTATGAATCTACTTCGGTCGTCGGATGATTTCGATGCAGTGGTTGTTTTGTGACTTGCATGGCAACCGCCATCGCGTCGTGAATTCTTTTTAGTTGATGGTATGACCCCCAAATTCTCTCACCTCTCAGTGAGAGCGAATGGATTTTCAGGGTGCCGATCTCGCGGGCGATGATCAGCCCGCCCAAAGGAAGTCCGATCATACAAACCATCTCGTTGACATCTAGAATGTCGGAGAAGCGAATACTAATGGCGCTGAAGCCTGCGGCGACCGGCGCAAGCAGTGCCATCAGCGGTCGGCGGCATTCGACGTGATCCACATCGCGAAGAATGAATACCTGCTTGGGCGTCGATAGAATGCCGCCAGATAACGTGCAGCCACCCGCTTCGCACTGGACATCATGCTGGGTCATGGCATCACCCCTCCCCGGCAATGTCCGAGCCTGGCTTTTATCGCCATTTCGCTGCCGAGGTTGGCAACGCGCCGCTGTTCCACGATGCGAAGCGACAAGAGCCAGATCGTCAGCTCCGTGCGCGTGGCTGGGTCGTGAACAACCTGTTCGATCAGGCACCGGCAAGTATCGACGACATTTGATATCGACTGATTGGCGGCCGATTGCATCTGACCCTTTAAGTGCAACCCTGCCTCGCCGATAAGCGTGCCTGGAAAATGGCCGGCAATGGCTTCGAGTACCGCCATGCCCAACTGGCGGTTAATCTGTGTATCTGGATTGCCTGACGTCAGTGCCTCGGCATTCGCTTGGCACTGTGCCATCGCCGTACGATCTGCGATCCGACGGCCCACTTCCGGGGCCATCAGATACGCCGTGCCAACCACCAAGCCGACGCCGATCACGACTGATGCCGGAATGACTTCTGTAAAACTATCCCACATGGCACCCTCACTGCGTTTCGTCGGCATCGACGCGACCATTGCGGCGAACGGTCGATGTCGACCGCGCGCGGGCGGCCGTCGCATGAGGATGCGGGCCTAGCTCGACATCCGTCGTCTGCGATGGCGATGGCATGTCCTTGGCGAGCGTTTCACGCGTCACCCGGCGCGCGGCGTCGTGCAGAACACACGCGATAAAATACAAAACGAGTGGCAAACCATCGAGCGCGACGGCCAGTGCATAAGTATTGGTGAGGGCCGACCAATGCTTGACGACCAGCACCGATGTTGGTGGCGGATCATAGATTGGCACTTTCACCTTCAGGGATTCCTGAAGCTCATCGGTATGCCGGGCAATGGATTTGCCAAGACGCTTCAGCTCATCCTTGTACTTTCGGAAACCGTCTTCCTGGTTGCTACGCGTCTCTGGCTTCTTCGACCATTTCGGCTCTGTTTGTGGGCCCATCAAATCGTCGGCCAGGGACTGCAGTGCGGCCACCGGTGTCAGCGACCGGATAGCGATTGCCGCAGATCGTGCCTCATCGCCGTGACGCTGCATGAGCGCGCGCCGTTCATCCGGCTTTAAATCTTTTGCGATCAGCGATGAACGCATTTTGTCGGTCGATTGATCGATGCGAGAAATCTCATCGTTGACGCGCTCGCGCGGCCCCGAAAGCTCGGTTTGTAAATCGGTCAAGGCGCGGGCTTTGGCGGCTATCAGATCAGCCAGCGCACCGGACGATGGTGACCCACTTAAACCTCCCGTCGCTTCTAGTTCTGAAAGTCCTACGATTTTGGCTGCGCCAGCGGCCACAACGGTTTCGATCTGCTCGCCCGATTGAGCAGCGGCTTTCAAGCTATCGCCAACGGCTGCAACCGAGGCGATGTAGCTGCGATCTTCGATGTTAGCTGCAAGGCCGCCGCCCGCAACGATGACGTTGGGATATGCAGACCCAAGCATAATGAGCAACGTGCCACCGATCAGAACCGGCCGTGCCTTGACGCGCTCTTCCGGCGGAAGCGGCGCAACGCCTTTTTGCAATACATGAACGAAACCGCCGTAACATAGCGTCATGGCAGCGGCAGCACCGAAGGCGAG